>NZ_FCOT01000013.1 GCF_900046455.1 Cellulomonas timonensis | reverse complement strand
GCGTCTGTTCCTTGAGAACTCAACAGTGTGCCAAGTAGTCGATGCCAAGATGGTTCATCGTCTGGTGGTTCCCCGCTTTTCGGTGGGGGGTTGCTGGTTGGTGAGTCTTGGTTGACTGAGTGTGTCGTCCACCCCGTGGGTGGCATGCTCGAATCAGCCGAATTAACTGGTCCTGCTTTCGAGTGGGGCTGTTTCGTGTGTCGGTTTCCTTGCCGCTTCGGTGGCAGGGTGCCATGAGACATCTACGGAGAGTTTGATTCTGGCTCAGGACGAACGCTGGCGGCGTGCTTAACACATGCAAGTCGAACGGTGATGACAGGGCTTGCCTTGTCTGATCAGTGGCGAACGGGTGAGTAACACGTGAGTAACCTGCCCTTGACTCTGGAATAACCGCGGGAAACGGCGGCTAATACCGGATACGAGACGCACAGGCATCTGTAGCGTCTGGAAAGATTTATCGGTCAAGGATGGGCTCGCGGCCTATCAGCTTGTTGGTGGGGTGAAGGCCTACCAAGGCGACGACGGGTAGCCGGCCTGAGAGGGCGACCGGCCACACTGGGACTGAGATACGGCCCAGACTCCTACGGGAGGCAGCAGTGGGGAATATTGCACAATGGGCGCAAGCCTGATGCAGCGACGCCGCGTGAGGGATGACGGCCTTCGGGTTGTAAACCTCTTTCAGCAGGGAAGAAGCGAAAGTGACGGTACCTGCAGAAGAAGCGCCGGCTAACTACGTGCCAGCAGCCGCGGTAATACGTAGGGCGCAAGCGTTGTCCGGAATTATTGGGCGTAAAGAGCTCGTAGGCGGTTTGTCGCGTCTGCTGTGAAAACCTGAGGCTCAACCTCGGGCTTGCAGTGGGTACGGGCAGACTAGAGTGCGGTAGGGGTGACTGGAATTCCTGGTGTAGCGGTGGAATGCGCAGATATCAGGAGGAACACCGATGGCGAAGGCAGGTCACTGGGCCGCAACTGACGCTGAGGAGCGAAAGCATGGGGAGCGAACAGGATTAGATACCCTGGTAGTCCATGCCGTAAACGTTGGGCACTAGGTGTGGGGCTCATTCCACGAGTTCCGTGCCGCAGCAAACGCATTAAGTGCCCCGCCTGGGGAGTACGGCCGCAAGGCTAAAACTCAAAGAAATTGACGGGGGCCCGCACAAGCGGCGGAGCATGCGGATTAATTCGATGCAACGCGAAGAACCTTACCAAGGCTTGACATACACCGGAAAAGTGCAGAGATGTGCTCCCCGCAAGGTCGGTGTACAGGTGGTGCATGGTTGTCGTCAGCTCGTGTCGTGAGATGTTGGGTTAAGTCCCGCAACGAGCGCAACCCTCGTCCTATGTTGCCAGCGGGTCATGCCGGGGACTCATAGGAGACTGCCGGGGTCAACTCGGAGGAAGGTGGGGATGACGTCAAATCATCATGCCCCTTATGTCTTGGGCTTCACGCATGCTACAATGGCCGGTACAAAGGGCTGCGATACCGCGAGGTGGAGCGAATCCCAAAAAGCCGGTCTCAGTTCGGATTGGGGTCTGCAACTCGACCCCATGAAGTCGGAGTCGCTAGTAATCGCAGATCAGCAACGCTGCGGTGAATACGTTCCCGGGCCTTGTACACACCGCCCGTCAAGTCACGAAAGTCGGTAACACCCGAAGCCGGTGGCCCAACTCGCAAGAGGGGGAGCCGTCGAAGGTGGGACTGGCGATTGGGACTAAGTCGTAACAAGGTAGCCGTACCGGAAGGTGCGGCTGGATCACCTCCTTTCTAAGGAGCATCTGGCCAGGTCTCTTCGGGGGCCGGGTCCAGGCCCATGTCCCTGGCCGAACGAGCCGGGGGTGGAGCTCAAGGGTGGAACATCGACTATGGCCGGCCGCGATGCGGCCTCCTTCTAGTACGTCCCGGGCTTGCCCGGTTCTGGAACGCGGGGGGTCGTGTGAGGGGTGGGCTTGGCGCACTGTTGGGTCCTGAGGGAACAGCCGGAAGGTTGTTGTCTCGGGTTGCCCCGCTGGCTCGTCTTCGGATGGGTTGCGGTGGGGTGGCTGGATACGGGTCCGTGTGATCGGTCGAACCGCCCAGGTGTTCTTGGGCAGGCGCCGGTGTCAGCACGGGGATCGTTCGTAGCTTGAGAACTGCACAGTGGACGCGAGCATCTTTGTAGAAATTATTGTGGTCAAGTTTTTAAGGGCACAGGGTGGATGCCTTGGCACTAGGAGCCGATGAAGGACGTAGTAGCCTGCGATAAGCCTCGGGGAGTTGGCAAACGAACCGTGATCCGAGGATCTCCGAATGGGGAAACCCCGCTGGAGTCATGTCCAGTGACCCGCACCTGAATATATAGGGTGTGTGGAGGGAACGTCGGGAAGTGAAACATCTCAGTACCGACAGGAAGAGATATTCCGTGAGTAGTGGCGAGCGAAAGCGGATCAGGCCAAACCGTATGCGTGTGATAGCCGGCAGGCGTTGCGTGTGCGGGGTTGTGGGACCTTTCAGCTGGTTCTGCCGAATCAGCAGGGAGTCAGAAAGCCGCGTTATAGTCGAAGGGCATTGAAAGGCCCGGCACAGAGGGTGTGACCCCCGTAGACGAAATGACGCGGCCTCCCGAAGGGGATCCCAAGTAGCACGGGGCCCGAGAAATCCCGTGTGAATCCGGCAAGACCACTTGCTAAGCCTAAATACTACCTAGTGACCGATAGCGGACAAGTACCGTGAGGGAAAGGTGAAAAGTACCCCGGGAGGGGAGTGAAATAGTACCTGAAACCGTGTGCCTACAATCCGTTGGAGCCTCCCTAGCAGGGGTGACAGCGTGCCTTTTGAAGAATGAGCCTGCGAGTTAGTGGTACGTGGCGAGGTTAACCCGTGTGGGGAAGCCGTAGCGAAAGCGAGTCCGAATAGGGCGATTCAGTCGCGTGCTCTAGACCCGAAGCGAAGTGATCTAGCCATGGGCAGGTTGAAGCGCGGGTAAGACCGCGTGGAGGACCGAACCCACTTGGGTTGAAAACCGAGGGGATGACCTGTGGTTAGGGGTGAAAGGCCAATCAAACTTCGTGATAGCTGGTTCTCCCCGAAATGCATTTAGGTGCAGCGTCACGTGTTTCTTACCGGAGGTAGAGCTACTGGATAGCCGATGGGCCCCACAAGGTTACTGACGTTAGCCAAACTCCGAATGCCGGTAAGTGAGAGCGTGGCAGTGAGACTGCGGGGGATAAGCTCCGTAGTCGAGAGGGAAACAGCCCAGACCACCAGCTAAGGCCCCTAAGCGTATGCTAAGTGGGAAAGGATGTGGAGTTGCACAGACAACCAGGAGGTTGGCTTAGAAGCAGCCACCCTTGAAAGAGTGCGTAATAGCTCACTGGTCAAGTGATTCCGCGCCGACAATGTAGCGGGGCTCAAGCATACCGCCGAAGCTGTGGCATTCACACAATAGCTCAGCCCCCTTGTGGGGTTCAGGCGTGTGGATGGGTAGGGGAGCGTCGTGTGGCGAGTGAAGTCGCGGGGTGACCCAGCGGTGGACGCCACACGAGTGAGAATGCAGGCATGAGTAGCGAAAGACGGGTGAGAAACCCGTCCGCCGAATGACCAAGGGTTCCAGGGCCAGGCTAATCCGCCCTGGGTAAGTCGGGACCTAAGGCGAGGCCGACAGGCGTAGTCGATGGACAACGGGTTGATATTCCCGTACCGGCGAAGAACCGCCCATACCGACCCCGGTGATGCTAAGCGCCCGAAGCCGTCCATCGTCCCTTCGGGGACACCGGGCGGGGGAGCGCGCGACCCGAGCCGGCAGTAGGTAAGCGCATTAACAGGGGTGACGCAGGAAGGTAGCCCAGCGTGGCGATGGTAGTCCACGTCCAAGGTTGTAGGGCGAGAGGTAGGCAAATCCGCCTCTCACATAGCCTGAGAACTGATGGTGACCGCGAATGCGGGATGATTGGGTGATCCTATGCTGCCAAGAAAAGCCTCGGCGCGAGGTTCTAGCCGCCCGTACCCTAAACCGACTCAGGTGGTCAGGTAGAGAATACTAAGGCGATCGAGAGAATCGTGGTTAAGGAACTCGGCAAAATGCCCCCGTAACTTCGGGAGAAGGGGGGCCCGAAGCGTGATCCCACTTGCTGGGGGAGCGTGGACGGCCGCAGAGACCAGGGGAAAGCGACTGTTTACTAAAAACACAGGTCCGTGCGAAGTCGCAAGACGATGTATACGGACTGACGCCTGCCCGGTGCTGGAAGGTTAAGAGGACGGGTCAGCCGCAAGGCGAAGCTCAGAATTTAAGCCCCAGTAAACGGCGGTGGTAACTATAACCATCCTAAGGTAGCGAAATTCCTTGTCGGGTAAGTTCCGACCTGCACGAATGGCGTAACGACTTTCCCGCTGTCTCAACCGCGAACTCGGCGAAATTGCACTACGAGTAAAGATGCTCGTTACGCGCAGCAGGACGGAAAGACCCCGGGACCTTTACTATAGCTTGGTATTGGTGTTCGGTGCGGCTTGTGTAGGATAGGTGGGAGACTGTGAAGCCGGCACGCCAGTGTCGGTGGAGTCAACGTTGAAATACCACTCTGGTCGCTCTGGATATCTAACCTCGGTCCGTCATCCGGACCAGGGACAGTGCCTGGTGGGTAGTTTAACTGGGGCGGTTGCCTCCTAAAATGTAACGGAGGCGCTCAAAGGTTCCCTCAGCCTGGTTGGCAATCAGGTGTCGAGTGCAAGTGCACAAGGGAGCTTGACTGTGAGACTGACAGGTCGAGCAGGGACGAAAGTCGGAACTAGTGATCCGGCGGTGGCTTGTGGAAGCGCCGTCGCTCAACGGATAAAAGGTACCCCGGGGATAACAGGCTGATCTTGCCCAAGAGTCCATATCGACGGCATGGTTTGGCACCTCGATGTCGGCTCGTCGCATCCTGTGGCTGGAGTAGGTCCCAAGGGTTGGGCTGTTCGCCCATTAAAGCGGTACGCGAGCTGGGTTTAGAACGTCGTGAGACAGTTCGGTCCCTATCCGCTGCGCGCGCAGGAAACTTGAGAAGGGCTGTCCCTAGTACGAGAGGACCGGGACGGACGAACCTCTGGTGTGCCAGTTGTTCCGCCAGGAGCACGGCTGGTTGGCTACGTTCGGAAGGGATAACCGCTGAAAGCATCTAAGCGGGAAGCCTGCTTCAAGATGAGGTTTCCATGGGGACTAGTGCCCCGAGAGGCTCCCAGCTAGACCACTGGGTAGATAGGCCGGATGTGGAAGGCAGGACGAAAGACTGCTGGAGCTGACCGGTACTAATAAGCCGATGACTTCACCACACTACATTGCTACGCGTCCACTGTGCGGTTCCCGAGATACGAACGGGAATCATCCCGAGATTCATATCTCCATAGAGTTACGGCGGTCATAGCGAGGGGGAAACGCCCGGTCCCATTCCGAACCCGGAAGCTAAGCCCCTCTGCGCCGATGGTACTGCACTCGCCAGGGTGTGGGAGAGTAGGTCGCCGCCGGAACATCATTCAGAAAGAGCCACCCCTATGGGGTGGCTCTTTCTGCGTTCTGGGTATCCTGCTGAAGGAGCCCAGAAGAGAGACACGAGCGTGGGGCGGCGTGCCTGCACACGCGACGGGTGACGCGGTCGACCGCGCCTGCGGGGCCAGATCGAACAGAGCTGCCAGGCGGGGATGAGACCATGGTGGTTGCAGCACGATGAGGGGAACTCACACACATGAACAGTGACGACGGAGCACGTCCGCCCAGGACGCCGCGTACGAACGCAGGCAACACGGGCGGCGCCAGTGACCGGGGACGTCCCGCCGGAGGCGGTCGACCCCCGCGCGTCGCAGGTCAGCCGCCACGCTCAGCGCGAGGCGCGTCGTCATGGGGCGGTGCGAGGGGAAGTGACTCCTCGCGTGGCGCCGCAAGCGGCGGCGCACGACCTGACAGCCGTGGGCAGCGCCCCGAGCGCGACGAGCGCAGCGCGCCCCGGGAGAACTGGGGCGCGGGTCGCGACACCCGCTCCTCGCGGCCCCCACTGGGGGGCGAGTGGCGGTCCACCCCCCGCGACGCCGGCTCCGGCCAGCGATTCCAGCGTGACGACCGGCCGGCTCGGCCCGCCACAGGTGGGCCGCGGCGCGATGGGCAGCGGCCCGACAGCGGCGGCCGTCCGTTCCGCGACGACCGTCGCGGAGCCCAGGACCGTCCGTACCAGCAGCGCGGCGAGCGTCCCGGCGAGGGGCGTCCGTCATTCGACCGGGACAACCGTTCGTCCCGCCCGTCCAACGGTGGTCGTGACGACCGCTTCGGCGGCGCCGCCCGCGGCTCGGACGACCGTCCGCAGCGCGGGGAGCGTCCCTACCGCTCCTCGGGCGATGCCCCGTGGCAGCGTTCCGGCGACTCGCGGCCCGATCGCGGCGACCGCCGTCCTCCGCGTGACGACCGCGGCAGCGGGCAGGGCGATCGCCGTCCCGACGACCGCTCCGGCCGCCCGGACCGTGGCACGGGCGGCTTCCGCCCGTCGAGCTCGGCGCCCCGCCACGAGGGGCAGCGGCCCGGTGGCTCCCGCCGGCCCGGCTCAGACGACCGCCGTCCTCCGCGCGCCGACGACCGCGGCCCCGCGCGCGACGACCGTTACTCGCCCCGCGACTCCCGGCCGTCTGGTGACGCCCGCGGTCCTCGCGACTCCTGGGCTCCTCGTGGCGACCGCTTCGGCGGCCGCGACTCGCGTCCGGCCCGCGATGACCGCTCTCCCCAGCGCGACGAGCGGTTCCCGTCGCGTGACGCGCGACCTGCGCGTGAGGGCTCTCGCTGGAGTGGCGACGCAGGCCGTGCGCCGCGTTCGGACGACCGCCGTCCGCCGCGTGACGACCGGTACCCCGCACGCGACGACCGGCGGTCCGACGAGCGCAGCGGTCGCCCCGACCGAGGTGGCTCGGGCGGCTTCCGTCCGTCCGGATCGGCTCCGCGGTTCGACGGACAGCGGCCGAGCGGCTCGCACCGTCCGGGGTCAGACGATCGCCGTCCGCCGCGTGACGACGCGCGTCCCTCGCGGGATGCGCGTCCGGCTCGCGATGACTTCCGTCCGGCTCGCGATGACTTCCGTCCCGCTCGTGAGGGCTTCCGTCCGGCACGCGACGACTCGGGGTCGCGCGACGCCCGTCCGCCGCGCGATGACTCGCGGCCCCCTCGCTTCGGTGAGCGGCCGCGGGCCGATGACCGTCGGCCCGCTCGTGACGACCGGTCGGGTCGAGGCGAGTCACGTCCTGCACGGCGTGACGAGCGCCCCCGCACTGACGACCGTCGGCCCGCCCGCGACGCTCGACCCGACTCGCGGCCGAGCAGCGGACCCCACGCGGCTCGCGCGCAGTGGTCTGACCGCCCTGTGCGTGACCGCGAGGACGCACGCCCGTCGCGTCCGCCGCAGAGTGTGCGCGACGCTGCCCCGGAGCTGCCCGAGGACATCCAGTTCTCGGACCTCGACCGTGCCGTGCGCGCCCGGCTGCGGACGCTGAGCAAGGAGAACGCCGAGAACGTCGGCCTGCACCTGGTGATGGCCGGGCGGCTGCTCGACGAGCAGCCCGAGTTGTCGTACGAGCACGCTCAGGCGGCTGTGCGCCGGGCTGGCCGGGTCGACGTGGTCCGGGAGGCCGCAGGGCTCGCGGCCTATCGGACGGGTCGGTTCGCGGAGGCGCTGCGCGAGCTGCGCACCGTGCGCCGGCTGAATGGGTCCTCGGAGCACCTGGCGATCATGGCCGACTGCGAGCGGGGACTGGGCCGCCCGGAGCGCGCCCTGGCCCTCGCGTCGAGCCCCGAGGCAGAGGGCCTCGAGCCTGCGGCCCGGGTCGAGCTGGCGATCGTCGTCAGCGGCGCCCGACTCGAGCTCGGCGAGCCCGACTCTGCCGTCGCGGCCCTCGCGACGCCCGAGGCCCGCGGCGCGACAGGGGTGCTCGCTGTGCGTGTCGCCCAGGCGCGCGCCACTGCCCTGGAGGCAGCGGGCAAGCCGGCTGAGGCGGAGGCGGAGCTGGCGCCGTTCACCGAGCAGCAGCTCGCTGAGGCATCTGGCCAGCTCGTCGGCGAGGACGAGGACGACGTGGTCGTCTACGACCTGGACGACGAGGTCGAGCCGGTCTCTGAGGTTGAGCCGGTCTCCGACGTTGACGACGACGCCACCGGTGACTCCGGTGACCACAACGCCGACGACGAGGAGCGCGTCGTCGCGCCGACTGCCGTCGACGAGGTGGACGAGGCGACGCCGGAGGGCCAGCTGTGAGGGGCGGGCTGCTGGGATGCGACATCCCGCTCGCGGCGCGTTATGACCTCGCGTTGGTGGACCTTGACGGAGTGGCCTATCGGGGCCATGAGCCGATCGCTGGCGCCGCAGAGGGCCTGGCCGGCGCGCGTGCGCTCGGCCAGCGCCTGGTGTTCGTCACGAACAACGCCTCGCGAGAGCCCGAGTCGGTGGCCGGGCAGCTCACGGGGCTGGGCATCCCCGCGACGCCAGAGGAGGTGATGACGGCGGCCCAGGCCGCCGCCGTCGTCCTGACCACCCGCCTGCCGCGCGGCGCCAAGGTGCTCGTGGTGGGCGGCGCCGGACTCGTCACTGCTGTGCGCGCCGCGGGCTACACCGTGGTGACGTCTGCTGACGACGAGCCCGACGCGGTGGCGCAGGGCTTCGCGCCTGAGCTGGGCTGGGCCCAGCTCGCCGAGGCGGCGTATGCCGTGCAGCGGGGCGCATGGCATGTGGCGAGCAACCTCGACCTGAGCCTGCCGACCGCCCGGGGTTTCGCCCCGGGGAACGGCGCCCTCGTGGGGGCCGTCCGGGCAGCGACAGGTGTCGAGCCGTCCAGTGCGGGCAAGCCGTCGCCCACGATGTACCAGCTCGCAGTCGATCGGGCCGGCGCACGGTCGCCGCTCGTCATCGGCGACCGGCTGGACACGGACCTGGGTGGGGCGCGCGCCGCCGAGTACCCGGGGCTGCATGTGCTGACCGGTGTGAGCACGGCGCGCGACGACGTGCTCGCCGTGCCGGGTGAGCGGCCGTCGTTCATCGGCGCCGACCTGCGCTCGTTGCTGGCTCCCCACCCCGAGCCCACTCCGGGCGCCGAGGGCTGGTGGGCCTGTCGCGGCGCCGCGGCCCGGGTGCGCGACGGGCGGCTCGAACTGCACCGTGAGGCGGACGCCGGCCCGGCGTCCATCGAGGACGGCGTGGACTTGGTCCGCGCCGCCTGCGCGGCGGCATGGTCGGCCGTCGACGCCGGCGAGGCGCTCGACCCGGAATCGGTGCCCGACCTGGATGTGCACGACGTCAGCTCCGAGGCGGTCGCCCGGTAGCGTGGCTGTGCGCGTGGCGGCGCCCCGTCCTGGGGCGCTGCCACGAGTCCCACAAGGGAACTGACGACGGGGAGTGGACAGCGGTGAGTGACGTGGACGAGGCACGCATCGAGCGCGCGCCCCAGGAGGCCGGTGTGCCCCGCGCGCCAGGCGTGCCCCGCGCGCCAGGCGTGCCCCGTGCGCCAGGCATCCCCCGCGATCCCGGTGTCCCTCGTGACCCCGGGGCGTCGCGCGAGCCCCAGGCTGGCGAGGCGGGCGACGCTCGGGTGGACGAGGCGCTGGCCGGGTTGGACGACTTGTCGACGCTGCCGCTGCATGCGCACGTCACCGCCTTCGAGGGCATCCACTCTGCTCTGCAGTCGCGTCTCGCGGACACCGAGGGCTGAGGACGAGATGAGCTCCCGTCTGGACAGCGAGCTCGTGCGGCGTGGGGTGGCCCGTTCCCGCCGCCATGCCGCCGAGCTCATCGCTGCCGGCCGTGTGCTCGTCGACGGCGCAGTGGCCCGCCGCAGCGCGACCGCCGTCCACGACGGGCAGCAGGTCGAGGTCGAGGGGGCGCAGGACGCCGAGCCGGCATTCGCGTCTCGGGCCGCGCACAAGCTGCTGGGAGCCCTCGACACCTGGTCGGGCTCCGGCCTGCGAGTCGAGGGCCGCATGTGCCTGGACGCGGGCGCCAGCACCGGAGGGTTCACCGACGTGCTGCTGCGCCGTGGGGCGGCGCGGGTGGTCGCCGTCGACGTCGGGCACGACCAGATGGTGCAGTCGCTGCGTGAGGACCCCCGAGTCGACGTCCGCGAGGGCGTGAACGTGCGGCACCTCGCCGCGGGCGACGTGGATCCCGCGCCCGAGCTGGTGGTCGCCGACCTCTCGTTCATCTCCCTGACGCTCGTGCTGCCCGCCCTCGTGGCGGTGGCACGGCCCGATGCGGACCTGGTCGTCATGGTGAAGCCGCAGTTCGAGGTCGGCCGCGAGCGGCTGGGCTCCGGCGGGGTCGTGCGCTCGCCCGCGTTGCGGGTCGAGGCGGTGCTCGGCGTCGCCCGTGCGGCGGTGCGGCTCGGACTGGACGTCGCAGGCGTGGCGCCGAGCCCGCTGCCGGGGCCGAGCGGCAACGTGGAGTACTTCTTGTGGTTGCGTCGGGCGGAGACCCCCTCCTCGGACGTGGAGCTCGTCGAGCAGGTGGAGCGCGCGGTCCGCGCCGCACCCGCGACCGGAGGTGGAGAGGCGTGACACGTCGTGCACTGGTCGTGACCCACAGCGGTCGCGAGGAGGCGGTCGCCGCCACGCGGGAGACGCTGCGGGCGCTGGAGGCAGTCGGGATGACGCCCGTGCTCGCCGTCGACGACGGTGAGCCGACGCCTCTCGGGGACCTGGAGATGGCGATCGTGCTCGGCGGCGACGGCACCATCCTGCGGGCGGCGGAGCTGACGCGCGGGACGGGCGTGCCGCTGCTGGGCGTCAACCTCGGCCACGTCGGCTTCTTGGCGGAGAGCGAGCGGGAGAACATCGCGGAGGCGGTGCGTCGGCTCGCCGATGGCGCGTACGAGGTGGAGGAGCGCGGCACCTTGGACGTGACGGTCCACCTGCCGGGCGACGCGGAGCCCGCGACGGGGTGGGCGCTGAACGAGGCCGCGCTCGAGAAGAGCGACCCGGCGCGGATGATCGAGGTGGTCGTCGAGGTCGACGGCCGTCCGTTGTCGTCCTTCGGCTGCGACGGGGTGGTGATGGCCACGTCGACGGGCTCGACGGCGCATGCGTTCTCCGCGGGCGGGCCGGTGGTGTGGCCGGATGTCGCCGGGATGATCCTCGTGCCCCTCTCGGCCCACGCGTTGTTCTCCCGGCCGTTGGTGGTCGGCCCGTCGAGCGTCCTGGCCGTCGAGCTGATGAGCCGCTCCCCAGCCAGCGCGATCCTGAGCTGTGACGGGAGGCGCCGCATCGAGGTCCCGGTCGGCTCGCGGGTGGAGGTGGGCGCGAGCCCGATACCCGTCCGGTTGGCCCGGCTGACGCACGCGCCTTTCACCGACCGGCTGGTCAGCAAGTTCGGCCTGCCTGTCGAGGGCTGGCGCGGGGGAGCAGAGGCGCTCCGCCCGTACGGGACATCCATCGGACGGGAGGGCTGAGCCGTGCTTGAGGAGATCCGGATCCAGGACCTGGGTGTGATCGGCCGCGCGCACGTCCCCCTGCGGCCCGGTCTCACCGTGCTCACGGGTGAGACGGGCGCCGGCAAGACGATGGTGCTCACCGGGCTCAACCTGCTGCTCGGCGGCAAGGCGGACCCCGCGACCGTGCGCACCGGTGGCGCGTCGGCCGCCGTCGAGGGCCGCGTGCTGCTGCCGGCCGGCCCCCCGGTGCTGGCCCGCGCGCTCGAGGCAGGTGGGGCTCTCGACGACGACGGCTCGCTGGTGCTCGTGCGGACCGTCGGCGCGGCGACCCCCGACTCCCCGGGGCGGTCCCGGGCCTTCCTGGGCGGCCGGTCGGTGCCGCAGGCGGTGCTGGCCGAGATCGCCGACGAGCTCGTGACCGTGCACGGCCAGGCCGACCAGGCGCGGCTGCGCTCGCCGGCGCGCCAGCGTCAGGCCCTGGACGCCTACGCGGGCCCGGCGCCCCAGGGCCCGCTCGTGTCCTACCGGGCGAGCTGGTCCGAGCGCCAAGCCGGCGCCGCCGAGTTGCGCGAGCTGACCGAGCGCAAGCACGACCGCGCACGTGAGGCCGAGCTGCTGCGGCTGGGCCTCGGCGAGGGGGAGCGCGTCGCCCCGCAGCCTGGCGAGGACGTCGCGCTCGCTGCCGAGGTCGACCGGCTCGCCCATGCGGAGGACCTGCGCGCCGCGGCGAGCGGGGCGCACGCGGTCCTGGTCGGCGACGACAGCGTGGCGCTCGGCGAGGAGCAGGCCGTGGCGACACTTGTCGAGCACGCTCGGCGCTCGCTCGAGCAGGTGGGGGAGCATGACGCGACGCTCGCGGCGCTCGCCACCCGGGTGGCCGAGGCCGGGTTCCTCCTGACCGACGCGGCCGCCGAGCTGGCGTCCTACCTCGGCGACCTGCAGGCCGATCCCGCACGGCTCGACCAAGCGCAGCGCCGCCGTTCCGAGCTGGCGTCGCTGACCCGCAACTACGGCGCCGACATCGCCGAGGTGCTCGACTGGGCGGACACCGCCGGCCGCCGGCTGCTCGACCTGGACGGCGGGGACGAGCAGCTGGTTGCCCTCACCGCGCGACGGGACGAGCTCACCTCCACGCTGGAGTCCCTCGGTGCGTCCATCAGCGCCGGGCGCCGACAGGCTGCCGAGTCGCTCGCGGACGCCGTGACAGCGGAGCTGGCCGGGCTCGCCATGAGCGGCGCCCGGCTGGAGGTCCGGGTCGACCCCGCCGACGAGCCCGGGCCGCACGGCGCCGACGTCGTCGAGATGCTCCTGGTCCCGCACGCCGGCGCGCCGGCCCGTCCACTCGGCAAGGGGGCGTCGGGCGGTGAGCTGTCGCGCGTGATGCTCGCGATCGAGGTCGCGCTCGCCACAGCCCCTGGATCCGGCGCGCCCCGGCCCGCCACGTTCGTCTTCGACGAGGTGGACGCCGGAGTGGGCGGCAAGGCCGCAGTCGAAGTGGGCCGCCGCCTCGCGGCCCTCGCGCGCGGCGGGCAGGTGCTCGTGGTGACGCACCTCGCACAGGTGGCGGCGTTCGCCGACCAGCACCTCGTCGTGACGAAGTCCACAGGCGACGGGGTCGACCTGGTGACTGAGTCCGACGTGCGGAACGTCACGGATGAGGAGCGCGTGCGCGAGCTGGCACGCATGCTCTCAGGCCAGGAGGACTCGGACGCCGCACGGACCCACGCGGCCGAGCTTCTCAGCCTCTCCGGCATGGGACGATGAGCCCCGATGAGAGTCTCGCTGCGCAAGCGCGCCCCCCTGCCCGACGAGCCCGGGATCGTCGGGCCCGCCCGTGTCGACCCTCGGACGAAGGCGCTGACCAAGCGGTTGCGGCCGGGCGACGTCGCCGTCATCGACCACCTGGACATCGACCGGGTCTCCGCTGAGGCGCTCGTCGCCTGCCAGCCGGCCGCCGTCCTCAACGCCTCGCTCTCGACGTCGGGCAGGTACCCGAACCTGGGCCCCGAGATCCTCATCCAGGCGGGCATCCCGCTGATCGACGATCTCGGCCCGGACGTCATGACCATCCCGGACGGCCACGTCCTGCGCGTGGTCGATGGCGCGGTGCACGACGGCGCGACGTTGGTGGCCGAGGGCGTCGTGCAGACGGCTGAGTCGGTCGAGGCCGCGATGGCCGAGGCGCGCGCAGGGCTGTCGGTGCAGCTCGAGTCGTTCGCGGCGAACACGATGGACTACCTGCGGCGCGAGCGGGACCTGCTGCTCGACGGCGTCGGGGTGCCGGACATCTCGACGGTGATCGACGGCCGGCAGGTGCTCATCGTCGTGCGCGGCTACCACTACAAGGAAGACCTGGTCACGCTGCGGCCCTACATCCGCGAGTACCGGCCGGTGCTCATCGGGGTGGACGGCGGCGCGGACGCGATCCTCGAGGCCGGGTGGACCCCCGACCTCATCGTGGGCGACATGGACTCCGTCTCCGACCGCGCGCTCCGGTGCGGCGCCGAGGTCGTGGTGCACGCCTACCGCGACGGCCGGGCTCCTGGACTCGCCCGCGTGGAGCAGCTCGGCGTCGAGCACGTCGTCTTCCCCGCGACGGGGACCAGTGAGGACGTCGCGATGCTGCTGGCCGACGACAAGGGCGCCGAGCTGATCGTCGCCGTCGGCACGCACGCCACACTCGTGGAGTTCCTCGACAAGGGGCGCTCGGGCATGGCGTCGACATTCCTCACGCGCCTGCGGGTCGGCAGCAAGCTCGTCGACGCCAAGGGCGTCTCGCGGCTGTACCGTCAGCGCATCTCCAACGTGCAGCTCCTGCTGCTCGTCCTGGCCGGGCTGCTCGCGCTCGGCGTCGCGCTTGCCTCCACGGAGGCGGGGCAGACGCTGCTCGGCCTCACCGGGGCCCGGTTCGACGACCTCTTCTCGTGGTTCCGCTCGATCTTCAGCTCGACGTCATGACGACATCGCAGATGATCCGGCCCACGCCCGCACCTGACCGAGAGACCACATCGTGATCGACTTCCGCTACCACATCGTCTCGCTCATCTCGGTGTTCCTGGCGCTCGCCGTCGGCATCGCGCTCGGCGCCGGGCCGCTCAAGGAGACCATCGGCGACACCCTCACCGGGCAGGTGCAGGCGCTGCGCGCGGAGAAGGAGACCCTGCGCGCGGAGGCCGACGTGGCCAACGCCGACCTGCAGAACGCCACGACCTACATCGAGGCCGCCGCGCCCCAGCTCCTGTCCGGGGCACTGGCCGAGCGCCGCGTCGCGGTCATCGCGCTGGGCGAGGTCACCGAGGAGGAGGTCGACGGAGTCGAGGCGCAGCTCACGGCTGCCGGCGCCCAGGTCAGCGGGGTCGTCACGCTCACCGAGGCGTGGACCGACCCTGGCCTGCGCAGCTTCCGGCAGGCGCTGGTCGGCACCCTGGTGGAGTACCTCGACCCGGTGCCCGCCGACGACACCGGCACTGACGCCGAGCTGGCCATCGCGCTCGTGCAAGCGCTCACCGGCGCCAACCCGCAGGCCCCGAACGAGTTCTCCGAGCCCGCCACTGTGCTGCTCGAGCTGCTGAGCGTCGACGAGAAGCCGCTGCTCACGGGGGCCGACTCCGTCACGGCCCCGGCTGACGCGATCGTCGTCCTCACGCCGCAGGGCGCGAACGACGACGACCAGGCAGTCGACGAGGACGAGGCCGCCGCTGTGGCATCGGCGCAGCTGGCCGTGCTGACGGCTGCGCAGGACGGCTCCGAGGGCGCGGTCCTGGCCGACGCGGGCACATCCACGACGAGCCTGACGAGCCTGGTGCTCGCCGACGACACGCTCGCGGAGACGATCACGACGGTCTCGGGAACGGACGAGGTCGCCGGACAGGTCACGGTGCCACTCGCGCTCAATGCGCGGATCGCCGGCGTGAACGGCCACTACGGGTTCGCCGAGGGGGAGACCACGGTGCCGACGAAGGTCGCGCTCACCCCCGTGGACCGCACACCGCAGCCCGTGACGCCCGATGGCGTGGCCGACGACCCCGCCGCGCCTGACGGCGCCGCCGGATGAGCGTCGGGATGGGGCAACGGCTCGCAGCGGCGCTCGCGGCGTCCGGAGCCACCCTCGCGGTGCGGGGAGCCCTCGACGAGGACCCGCCCGGCGGCTCGCGCCGCTGGACCCGGATGAACCACCGTGGCGAGCCGGTCAGCCTGCTCTCCGGGCCGGCCGCCGCCGTCGGGCTGCTGGCCGGAGGGGTGATCGGCGCCTCGTCGGCCCGTGGCGCGGTCGCCACCGGGCTCGCGACGACTGCCGGCGCCACGTTCGGGCTGATCGACGACCTCGCCGAGGACCAGGACCGGCGCGCGAAGGGACTGCGCGGCCACCTGGGCGCGCTGCGGTCCGGGCGTCTCACCACCGGGGCGCTCAAGGTGCTGGGCATCGGGGCGGGCGCGCTGGCCGCCGCCGCCGTGGCGACCCCGCTGCGGTCGGCTGACGGGTCCCGGCGCTCGGCCCTCGGGTGGACCGCCGACGTCGCGGCGTCCGGCGCCCTGATCGCCGCCTCGGCGAACCTGGTCAACCTGCTGGACCTGCGGCCCGGGCGGGCGCTCAAGGCCGTCGCCCTCGCGGCGGCCCCCATGGCGGTCGCCGGGGGAGCGGGCGCCGGGACGGCGGCCGCCGTCGTCGGTGTCGCCTCCGCGGGGCTCGAGGCGGACCTCGCCGAGCGGGACATGCTCGGGGACGGCGGCGCCAATGCCCTCGGCGCCATGCTCGGCGCCGCGGTGGTGCTCGACGCGCCCCGGCGGGTGCGCCTCGCGCTGCTCGCGGGCGCCGTCGGCCTGACGGTGGCCAGCGAGCGTGTCAGCTTCACCCAGGTCATCGCCCGCACCCCCGTGCTCCGCGAGCTCGACGCCTGGGGCAGGCGCCCGGCGGCGCCCGCCGGAGACGAGAGCCGCCCCGCGTGAGCACGTCGACGAGGCGGGCGCTGGGCGGCCTCGCCAGCGCGGCGGCGATGATCGCCGCGATCACGGTGATCAGCCGGCTGCTCGGCTTCGGGCGATGGTTCGTGCAGGCCGGCGCCGTCGGCTCCGGCCTGATCGGCGGGGCGTACAACACCGCGAACACCCTGCCGAACGTGCTGTTCGAGGTCGCCGCGGGCGGCGCGCTCGCCGGGGCGCTGATCCCCGTCATCACCGGGCCCCTGCGGCGCGGTGACCGGGCCGAGGTCAACCGCATCTCCTCCGCGCTGCTGGGCTGGACGTTGCTGGTGCTCGTGCCGTTGGCGATCGTGCTCGCCCTCGCCGCCGACCCGCTCGCTCGGCTGTTCGCGGGGATCAGCGAGGGCCCCGTCGAGCCCGAGTTGATCCGCTACTTCATCCTGGTCTTCGCGGTGCAGATCCCGCTCTACGGGCTCGGCGTCGTGTTGTCCGGCCTGCTCCAGGCGCAGCGCCGGTTCTTCTGGCCGGCCCTCGCCCCGGCGCTGTCCACGGCGGTGGTCATCGTCGCGTACGCCGTCTACGGGCAGCTCGCGGACCAGCAGCGCAACGACGCGTCGGCGCTGCCGCCCGGCGCCTTGGACTGGCTGGCCTGGGGCACCACGGCGGGGGTCGCGGCGATGAGCCTGCCGCTGCTCATCCCGGTGCTGCGCTCGGGCGTGCGCTTCCGGCCCACGTTGAGCTTCCCGCCCGGGGTGGCCGCCCGGGTGCGCAGCCTCGCGTTCGCGGGGATCGGCGCCCTGGTCGCCCAGCAGGCCTCCGTCGTGGTGATGCTGCTGCTGGCCGGTGGGCGGGCATGGACCGTCTTCCTGTACGCCCAGGCCGTCTACTTGCTCCCGTACGCCGTCCTGGCGGTCCCGTTGGCGACGAGCACGTTCCCGCGGCTCGCCGATCGTGCCGCCCGGCCGGCCCGCGAGGGCTTCGCCGAGATGGCGGCGCTGACCACCCGCGCCGTGGTCGTCGCGGCGGGTGTCGGGGTGGCCGCGCTGATCGCCGCCGCACCGGCTGTCGCCGAGCTGTTCATCTCGATCGCGCAGCCCGAGGAGTCCGGCCTGGTCGTGGCGATGGGACCCGCGCTGACCTGGATGGCGCCGGGCCTGCTGGGCTTCGCGCTGCTGTTCCACGTCTCTCGGGCCCTGTACGCACTGGAGCGCGGACGGGCCGCCGTCGTCGCCGCGGCCTGGGGCTGGTCCGCCGTCGCCGTGTCCGCCGGGCTCCTAGCCTGGCTCTGGGTCCCCACGGGCGACGACGCCCGCATGCTCACCGCCCTCGGGGTGGCGAACACGATCGGCATGACGGTGGCCGGCGTGGCGCTGCTGGCGGCGTTGCGGCGGGCCGGTGGCACGGGGGTGCTGCACGGCTTCCCGCGCACATTGACGGTCCTCGCGGCCGGGGTGCTCGTCGGCGCCGTCGCGGGCCGGTGGACCACCGTCGAGGCGCTGGCGATCTTCGGCCACGGCTGGGCGCCAGCCGTCGGCGCGGGCGCCGGGGGTGGCGCGCTAGCGGTGCTGGTGGTCGTCGCCGCTGTCCTGGCTTTCGACAGGGGGACGCTGCGGGGGGTCCTGGGACTGGACCGCGGCGCCCGTCCGCTGGCGGCGCACGGCGGCGACGAGGGAGACACGCCATGAGGATCTTGCAGGTGCTGGGGTCGAGCGCGGGCGGCGTGGCGCGTCACGTCGCCCAGATCACGAGCGCGTTGGGCGAGACAGTGCCGGAGTCGGAGCAGGCGGACACCGTGCACGTGGCCGGACCGCCGGAGCTGGCCGTTGTGGTCGCCCCGCGCGACGGGGCAGCCGTCTTCCACGCGACGCCGATCGCGGACCGGCCGCGCCCCGCCGATGTCCGGGCGGTGCTCCGGCTTCGCGCCCTGGCGTCGGGCGCCCATGTGGTGCACGCCCACGGCCTGCGCGCGGGCGCTCTCGCGGTGCTCGCGGTCCGATCCCTCCCGTCCCGGTCGCGTCCCCGAGTGGTCGTCACCCTGCACAACCTGCCCGTCGGCGGCCGCGCCATCCGTGCGGTCTCCGCAGTGCTCGAGCGGGTCGTGGCGCGTGGCGCGGATGTGGTGCTCGGCGTCTCGGGGGACCTCGTCACCCTTGCCCGGGCCCGGGGCGCACGCCAGGCGCTGCGCGCGCTGGTCCCCGCGCCGCCGCTGCCCGAGCCCGGCGTGGACCGTGCCGCGGTGCGGAGCGCGCTCGGCCTGGGGGCGGACGACATGCTCGTGGTGAGCGTGGCGCGGCTGGCGCCGCAGAAGGGCCTGGGGCTGCTCGCGGACGCGGCTGCCCGGCTCAGCCCGGCTCCGGGGCAGCGCGGCCTGCTGTGGGCCGTCGCGGGTGACGGGCCGCTCCGCGGCGAGCTGCAGTCGCGCATCGACGCCGAACGGCTCCCGGTGCGCCTCCTCGGGCGTCGTGAGGACGTGGCCGACCTGATGGCGGCCGCCGACGTCGTGGCCAGCACCGCCGTGTGGGAAGGGCAGCCCATCGCGGTGCAGGAGGCGCTCCAGCTCGGCGCCCCCGTCGTCGCCACCGACGCGGGAGGCACCCGGGAGGTCACCGGGGACGCTGCCGTGCTGGTGCCGGTGGGCGACGTCGACGGCCTGGCGCAGGCCCTGGGCGAGGTCCTCGGGGACCCGACGCATCGCGCGGCGCTCGCTGCGGCGTCCCGGGCACAGGCGGCGACGCTGCCCCGTGTCGCCGACGTCGTGGCGCAACTCCGTGCCGTCTACAGCGGGCGGGCCTCGTCGCGTGACTGACCGCGCCGCGTCGCGGGCGACGATGGAGAGTGCTGTGACTCACCCTGCGCGAGGGTCGACGGCGCTGATCTCTCCGGTAGAGTGGAAGCCCGTGGCAGAGCGCGCAGATCGACTCTCCGGGCGGTCGGACAACACGACCCGGCACATCTTCGTTACTGGAGGCGTTGCCTCCTCACTCGGCAAGGGCTTGACGGCCAGCAGCCTCGGGCGTCTTTTGCGCTCCCGGGGCATGCGGGTCACGATGCAGAAGCTCGACCCGTACCTGAACGTCGACCCGGGCACCATGAACCCGTTCCAGCATGGCGAGGTCTTCGTCACCGAGGACGGCGCCGAGACGGACCTGGACGTCGGCCACTACGAGCGCTTCCTGGACGTCGACCTCGTCGGCTCCGCGAACGTGACGACCGGCCAGGTCTACTCCCAGGTGATCGCCAAGGAGCGGCGCGGCGAGTACCTCGGCGACACCGTGCAGGTCATCCCGCACATCACCGACGAGATCAAGGCCCGCATGCGGTCCCAGGCGCACCCCGCCGTCGGGTCGCCGCCGGACGTGATCATCACCGAGATCGGTGGCACCGTCGGCGACATCGAGTCGCAGCCGTTCCTCGAGGCGGCACGCCAGGTGCGGCACGACCTCGGCCGCGACAACGTCTTCTTCCTGCACGTCTCCCTGGTGCCGTACATCGGCCCGAGCGGCGAGCTCAAGACCAAGCCCACGCAGCACTCGGTTGCGGCGCTGCGCTCGATCGGCATCCAGCCGGACGCGATCGTGTGCCGGTCGGACCGGGACATCCCCGAGTCGACCAAGCGCAAGATCGCCCTGTTCTGCGACGTCGACGTCGAGGCAGTCGTCACGTGCAAGGACGCGCCGAGCATCTACGACATTCCGAAGGTGCTGCACTCCGAGGGCCTGGACGCCTACGTGGTGCAGCGGCTCGGCCTGCCGTTCCGCGACGTCGACTGGGACAGCTGGGACGCGCTGCTGCAGCGCGTGCACGCCCCGGCCCACCAGGTCGAGGTCGCGCTCGTCGGCAAGTACATCGACCTGCCCGACGCGTATCTCTCGGTCACCGAGGCGCTCCGCGCCGGCGGGTTCCACCACGACACGCGCGTGGTCATCCGCTGGGTCACGTCCGACGACTGCCAGACCCCGGAGGACGCGGCCCTGGCACTCGAGGGCGTCGACGCCGTGCTGGTCCCCGGTGGCTTCGGGGTGCGCGGCATCGAGGGAAAGCTCGGCGCCCTGCGCTGGGCCCGTGAGCAGCAGGTGCCGACGCTCGGCATCTGCCTGGGCTTGCAGTGCATGGTCATCGAGTACGCCCGCAACGTGCTGGGGCTCCCGGAGGCGTCGTCCTCCGAGTTCGACACGAACCCCGCCGACCCGGTCGTCGCGACGATGGCCGAGCAGCTCGCGATCGTCGACGGCGCGGGCGACCTGGGCGGCACGATGCGCCTCGGCGCGTACCCCGCCGTGCTGAGGCCGGGCTCCGTCGTGGCGCAGGCCTACGGGACCACCGAGGTCTCCGAGCGTCACCGCCACCGCTACGAGGTGAACAACGCCTACCGCGACAAGCTCGAGGGCGCTGGTCTCGTGGTCTCGGGCGCGTCCCCGGACGACTCGCTCGTCGAGTTCGTCGAGCTGCCGCGTGAGGTGCACCCGTACTACGTCTCGACGCAGGCGCACCCCGAGTTCAAGTCGCGCCCGAACCGCGCGCACCCGCTGTTCGCCGGCCTCATCGGCGCGGCGCTCGAGCGGCGCGGCACGGACGAGGACTGACGTGGCCGAGTCCCACGCCGGCGGGGGCGAAGTGACGCGCGTCGCCGCGCCGGAGGGCCTGACGGATCTGCGGGCGCCCCGGCCCGTCACCGAGCACACGCAGATCCACGCCGGCAAGGTGTGGGACGTCGTGGGCGACGTGGTGGACCTGGGGCCGTCGCAGGTGCTGCGCGAGTACGTGGCGCACCCCGGCGCGGTCGCGGTCATCGCCCTCGACGACGACGACCGGGTGCTGCTGCTCTCGCAGTACCGGCACCCGGTGCGCACCGAGCTGTGGGAGCCGCCGGCGGGACTGCTGGACGTCGCGGGGGAGCCGCTGGTGGACGCCGCGGCACGCGAGCTCGGCGAGGAGGCGGACCTGCGCGCCGGCTCCTGGCAGGTGCTCGTGGACTACTTCTCGTCGCCGGGCGGCTCGGACGAGCGGATCGTCATCTTCCTGGCCCGCGACCTGTCGCCGGTGCCGGACGACGAGCGCTTCGCCCGCGAGGACGAGGAAGCCGAGATGGTGCCCGTGTGGGTGCCGTTGGACGACGCCGTCGAGGCGGTGCTGGGCGGTCGCCTGCACAGCCCGACGGCGGTGCTCGGCATCCTCGCCGCGTCCGCCGCGCGCGACCGTGGCTGGTCCACGCTGCGCGCTGCCGACGAGGTGGCCGTGGTGGGCTGAACCCGCCGCGGCACGAGAGCAGCAACGACGAAGGCCGGCCCCTGGGGGGCCGGCCTTCGTCGTGCGTGCGCCCTGACGGGGCGCCGAGGGGCGCGGGTCAGGCGACGGCGGGGGAGCCGACCCGTCCGGGGTCGTCTCCCGCCGTGTCCGGGAAGGTGGCCTGCGCGCGGGCCCGGAGGCTCACCAGGAACCAGGGGAGGGCGGCGGCGAGCAGCCCGGCGCCGAGCATGTGCACGCCGACGAGCAGTGCCGGCAGCCCGGTGAAGTACTGCACGTACCCGACGAGCCCCTGGGCCAGCGTGACCGCGGCCAGGAGGATCCCGGACCTGCGGACGGCGGCGGGGGCGCCCGTGCGCCACAGCGCGACGAGGATCACGGCGAGCACACCGCAGAAGACCCACACCGCGAGGGCGTGGAGTCGTGACATGAGCGCCGGGTCGACGGCGAACCGGTAGGCGACGTCGTCGTCCCCGCCGTGCGGGCCCGCGCCGGTGACGATGACGCCGAGGCTCAGCAGCACCACCGCGACACCGGCGAGCAGCCCCCCGGCGCGCACGATCGCGGGGCCCACCACTGTGTGGGCGGGGCCGTCGCCCTCGCGCTCACGGCGCAGCAGCAGCGTCGAGACGCTGATCAGCGCCAGGGAGATGAGCATGTGCACGGCGACCACCGCGGGGTGCAGGTCCAGGAGCACCGTCACGCCGCCCACCAACGCCTGCAGGGCGACCCCGAGCAGCGGGGCGAGCCCGAGCTTGCGGTAGCCGTCGTCACGGCTGCGGTTCGTCCACACCAGGTAGGCCACCGCGAGGGCGATCACGCCGAGCACGCCGGTGAGCGTGCGGTTGCCGAATTCGATGAACGAGTGGCCCGTCGCGGCCGCGTGCCGCACCGGGGTGAACGCGCCCGGCTCGCACATCGGCCAGGTGGAGCAGCCGAGCCCGGAGGCCGTCAGCCGCACCGCGCCGCCGGTGACGACGATGCCAATCTGGGCGACGAGGTTCGCGACGATCGCGCGGTGGCGCCACACGTCACGCCGCGTGGCGGGGAGGTCAGGGGCGACGAGGGCTGCGCTCACGCGGACCAGCGTACGTGCGGGCGGCACGCGAACCGCCCTTGCCGGGTGTGACATGCGGCGGTCCCAGCGGTCCCAGCGGTCCCAGCGGTCCCAGCCGTCCCAGCGGCCTCAGCGGCTGGTGGAGACGCGGTACTGCGCGTTGGCGAGCGGGACGAACACCGCGAGGATCAGCGCCGACCACATCAGCGTGTAGGCGACGGGGTGCTGCAGCGCCCAGCTCGTGGGCTCGGGCGTGCCGGCGGGGATGTTCCCGAAGAGCTCGCGCGCCGCCTGTGTGACGGAGGAGACCGGGTTCCACTCGGCGAAGGTCTGCAGCGGGGCCGGCATCGTGTCGAGCGGCACGAAGGTGTTCGCGACGAACGTGAGCGGGAAGATGATGATGAACGAGGCGTTGTTCACGACCTCTGGGCTCGGCACCAGCATGCCGACCCACGCGAAGATCCACGAGATCGCATAGGCGAACACGATGAGCAGTAGGTACCCCGCCGCGGCGTCCCAGAACGAGCTGGTGATCCGCCAGCCGACGACGAGGCCGGTGAGGGACATGACGATCAGCACCAGCACGTTGTTGATGACGTCGGAGAACGTGCGGCCGGTGAGGACCGCGGACGGGGACATCGGCAGGGATCGGAAGCGGTCGATGATCCCCTTCTTGACGTCCTCGGCGAGCCCCGCCCCGGTGATCGTGGCGCCGAAGATCACCGTCTGGGCGAAGATGCCGGCGATGAGGAACTGCCGGTACTCGTCGCCGTTGCCGCCCTCGATCGCCCCGCCGAACACGTAGGCGAACAGCAGGACGAACATGATCGGGGACAGCGTGGTGAAGACCAGCAGGTCGGGAACGCGCTTGATCTTGATGACGTTGCGCGTCGCGACGACCGACGCGTCGGCGACGACATGGGGCACTCTCATGACTGCCGTCCTTCTGTGTCGTCGGCGTCCTCGTCGTGCGTCGTGCGGCCGGTCAGGGAGAGGAACACGTCGTCCAGCGTCGGGCGGCGCAGGCCGATGTCGTCGAGTGCGATCGACGTCCCGTCCAGGACGCGCAGCGTCTCGGCGAGGGTCGAGGCACCACCGGCCACGGGCATCAGCAGCGTGCGCCTACCCGCGTCGAGCGTCGGTGGGCCGAGGCCGAGGGGGGCGAGCAGTCGCTCGGCCTCGGGGAGCTGGCTGCCGTCGGCCAGAGTGAGCTCGAGCCGCTCGCCGCCGACCTCGCGCTTCAGGTCGTCGGAGGTGCCCTGCGCGATGATCCGGCCGTGGTCGATCACCACGATCTCGTCGGCGAGCAGGTCCGCCTCCTCCAGGTACTGCGTGGTGAGCAGCAGCGTGGTGCCCTTGGCGACGAGGGTCTGGATGACGTTCCACATCTCGGTGCGCCCGCGCGGGTCGAGGCCGGTCGTGGGCTCGTCCAGGAAGATCACGGGCGGGTCGGCGACGAGCGCACCGGCCAGGTCGAGCCTGCGGCGCATCCCGCCGGAGTAGGTGCGCGTGGGCCGGTCGCCCGACTCGGCGAGTGAGAAGTTCTCGAGCAGCTCACGCGCGCGCGCCCGCGACGCGCGCCGCCCGAGGTGGTAGAGCCGCCCGATCATGACGAGGTTCTCGAAGCCGGTCAGGTACTCGTCGACCGCCGCGTACTGGCCGGACAGCCCGATGTGCCGGCGTACGCGCGCCGGCTCGGCGAGGACGTCGGCGCCTGCGACGGTGGCGCTCCCGGCGGTGGGGCGCAGCAGCGTGGTGAGGATGCGCACCACTGTCGTCTTGCCGGCGCCGTTCGGGCCGAGCAGCCCGAGCACGGTGCCGGTGGGCACTGTCAGGTCGACGCCGTCGAGCGCGACGACATCCCCGTACCGCTTGACCAGTCCCCGCGCGATGATCGAATCGCCCATGCGGGCGATGCTAGGCGCAACGTCCGACATGCGCGTTTTGGGAGGCATGTCGCGCCGTGGGCGGCCCGTCAGGCGGACAGGGCGCGCGGGGCTCCCGGAGGGGTGGTCAGTGCCAGCGGAAGAGCCGCGCGGCGCCCCATCCGAGGATCGCCGCCCAGGCGACGAGCACGGGCGCCGTCCAGCCGGGCACGCTGCCTGCCAGCAACGACTGGCGCAGGCCCTCCCCGAGGGCCCCCGAGGGCAGGAGCAGTGCGAGGTCGGCCAGTGGGCCCGGCAGCTGCTCCGCGGGGACCAGCACGCCGCCGCCGACGGCCAGGAGCACCAGCAGCAGGTTCGCCACCGCCAGCACGGCCTCGGAGCGCAGGGTCCCGGCGATGAGCAGCGCAAGCGAGGTGAACGCGGCGGTGCCCAGCACGATCGTGAGCAGCGCGAGGGGGATGCCGGCCGCATCGGGGCGCCAGCCGAGCGCCACGGCGATCGCGCCGAGCACCACGATCTGCACGAGCTCGACAGCGAACACCGCCAGGATCTTCCCCGCGAGCAGGCCCCCGCGCCCGAGCGGGGTGGTAGCGAGCAGCCGCAGCACCCCGTTGCGCCGGTCGAAGGCCGTGGCGATGGCCTGCGACGTGAAGGACGTGCTCATCACGGCGAGCGCGATGACGCCCGGGGCCACGAAGTCGATCCGGGTGGCGCCACCGGTCGAGAGCTCGACCAGGTCGCTGCGCGTGAGCCCGATGAGGATGAGCGCGGGCAGCGCGAGCGTCACCATGAGCTGCTCGGCGTTGCGCAGGATCGCCCGCGTCTCGAACGCCGTCTGCGACAACACGCGGCGCGCGGGGGTCGCGGCGCCGGCGGCGCGGCGGACATCGGTGACCGCGGTCATCTCAGGTTCCGTCCGGTCAGGTCGAGGAACACGTCCTCGAGGGTGCGGCGGCCCACGCTGGTGCTGGTCAGGAGCACGCCGCGGGCGGCTGTCCAGGCGGTGAGCGCGGCGAGCGTCTCCGGCGTGACCGAGCCGCTGAGCACGTACTCGCCGGGCGCTGGCTCCTGCACCACCGGCTCGGCGCCGGGCGTCGGGAGGGTGGGGGCGAGGGCTGCGGCGAGCGAGGCGACGTCGATCCCTGGGGTGGCCTCGAACCGCAGCGTCCGGTCGGCCGCCGCGGCCACCAGGTCGCGCACGCCGCCCTCGGCGATGACCTTGCCGTGGTCGACCACCACGACGTGGTCGGCCAGCGACTCCGCCTCGTCCATGAGATGGGTGGTGAGCACCACCGCGACGCCCTCGTCCCGCAGCTCGCGGACGAGCTCCCAGACGGCATGCCGGGACTGCGGGTCCATGCCCGCGCTGGGCTCGTCGAGGAACACGAGCGAGGGGCGCCCGACCAGGGCGATCGCGAGGGCGAGCCGTTGGCGCTGGCCTCCGGACAGCCGTCGGATCGTGGTCGCGGCGAAGTCGCCGAGCCCCAGCCGCGCCGCGAGCTCGGGGACGTCCCGGGGGGCGGCGTACATCGTGGCGACGTGCCGCAGCATGTCCAGCGCGCGGACGCCGGTCGGCAGGCCCGAGTCCTGCAGCATGACGCCGACCTGGGCGCGGAGCTCGCGGCCGTCGGCTCGCGGATCGAGCCCGAGCACGCGCACCGACCCCCCGTCGGGCGTGCGCAGGCCCTCGCAGCATTCGATGGTGGTGGTCTTGCCGGCGCCGTTGGGGCCGAGCACCGCCGTCACCTGGCCGGCCTCGGCGGTGAGGTCGAGCCCGTCCACGACAGCGCGGCCGCCATGCCGTTTGACGAGCCCACGGATCTCGACGGCGGGGGGTGCTGACACGGCGATGAGTCTAGGCGCAGCAGCATCCAGGGCAGGGAGGTCGCGACGTGGTGAGGCTCACCTTGCTTGCGAGGAACGATATTGGCAACAAGGATGTTGGCAATATCAAGGCCAGCGCCGACGTCTGGCAGTCCCACCGATCGGAGGTATGGATGAGCGCCGTCATGCCTGTCTCCCGAACGCACGCGTCTGTGCGTCCCTCCGCGCGCGCACGTGCGGTGTCGGTGTGGCAGCCCGTTGACGAGGATGTGGCGGACCACGAGGCGGGCACCCGGGAGCGGGTGCTGCAGATCGTCACCGCCGACGGCCCGGTCTCCGCGGCCGAGCTGGCAGCGGAGCTCGACCTGACGACGGCGGCCATCCGCCGCCACCTCGCCGTGCTCGAGGGCAACGGGCAGATCACGGTGCGCGAGGCGCAGGGCAGCGCGCCCGCGCGACGCGGCCGCCCTGCCCGCAGGTACGTCGTGACGAACCAGGGGCAGGCGGCCCAGCCGCACGCCTACTCGGGGATCGCCACGGAGGCCCTCCGCTTCCTCGCGGAGGTCGCCGGCCCGGACGCGGTCGAGGAGTTCGCCGAGCGCCGCGTGCGCGAGCTCGAGGAGCGCCACGGCGCGGCGGTCGAGGCCGCGGGCGACGACCCCGTGGCCCGAGTCCGCGCCCTGGCCGACGCGCTGGCCCACGACGGGTACGCCGCCACCGCGCGGCCGGTGCCCGGCGCCGCGGCGATCCAGCTCTGCCAGGGCCACTGCCCGGTGCAGCAGGTCGCCCAAGAGTTTCCCCAGCTCTGCGAGGCCGAGGCCCAGGCCTTCTCGCGGATGCTGGGTGTCCACGTGCAACGCCTCGCGACGCTGGCCGGGGGCGGCCACGTCTGCACCACGAACATCCCGACGATGACGACCCCTGCCCCCGCGGAAGGACGATGACATGAGCGCACCCACTGAGAGCGCTGCTAGCACCCCGTTGACCCAGGACGAGGCGATCGCCTCCATCGGGAACTACACCTATGGGTGGCACGACAAGGACGACGCGGGCGCCATCGCCCAGCGAGGGCTCTCCGAGGCCGTGGTCCGCAACATCTCCGCGCTCAAGAACGAGCCCGAGTGGATGCTCAAGACGCGCCTGAAGTCGCTGCGCCTGTTCGAGAAGAAGCCCATGCCGTGGTGGGGCTCCGACCTCACGGGCATCGACTTCGACAACATCAAGTACTTCGTGCGCTCGACCGAGAAGCAGGCCACCACCTGGGAAGAGCTGCCTGACGAGATCAAGGACACGTACGACCGGCTGGGCATCCCCGAGGCTGAGAAGCAGCGCCTCGTCGCGGGCGTCGCCGCGCAGTACGAGTCCGAGGTCGTCTACCACCAGATCCAGGAGGAGCTCGAGGAGCAGGGCGTCATCTTCCTCGACACCGACACGGCCCTGCGCGAGCACCCGGAGATCTTCCAGCAGTACTTCGGCTCGGTGATCCCCCCGGGCGACAACAAGTTCGCCTCGCTCAACACCGCGGTGTGGTCGGGCGGCTCGTTCGTCTACGTGCCGCCGGGCGTGCACGTCGAGATCCCGCTGCAGGCGTACTTCCGGATCAACACCGAGAACATGGGCCAGTTCGAGCGGACGCTGATCATCGCGGACGAGGGCTCGTACGTGCACTACGTCGAGGGCTGCACCGCCCCGGTGTACTCGTCCGACTCGCTGCACTCGGCCGTCGTCGAGATCATCGTCAAGAAGAACGCCCGCGTGCGCTACACGACGATCCAGAACTGGTCGAACAACGTCTACAACCTCGTGACCAAGCGGGCGACCGCTGCCGAGGGCGCGACGATGGAGTGGGTCGACGGCAACATCGGCTCCAAGGTCACCATGAAGTACCCGGCGATCTACCTCATGGGCGAGCACGCCCGTGGCGAGACGCTGTCGATCGCGTTCGCCGGCGAGGGCCAGCACCAGGACGCGGGCGCGAAGATGGTGCACGCCGCGCCGCACACGTCGTCCTCGATCGTCTCGAAGTCGGTGGCGCGCGGCGGTGGGCGCACGTCCTACCGCGGCCTCGTGCAGGTGCTCGAGGGCGCCGAGCACTCGGCCTCGAACGTGCTGTGCGACGCGTTGCTCGTCGACCAGATCTCCCGCTCCGACACCTATCCCTACGTCGACGTCCGCGAGGACGACGTGTCGATGGGGCACGAGGCCACGGTCTCGCGCGTGAGCGAGGACCAGTTGTTCTACCTGATGTCCCGCGGGATGACCGAGACCGAGGCCATGGCCATGATCGTGCGCGGCTTCGTGGAGCCGATCGCCCGTGAGCTGCCCATGGAGTACGCCCTCGAGTTGAACCGCCTGATCGAGCTGCAGATGGAAGGGGCCGTCGGCTGATGTCGACCACCACACAGGACACCAGCGGTCTGTCGACCGACCACAGCCAGGCCACCGCCGACGGCGCTCACAGCCACGGCCTCGTGCCGCAGGGCTCGCGTGCCGAGCGGCTCACGTCCTTCGACGTCGCCGACTTCCCCGTGCCCACGGGCCGCGAGGAGGAGTGGCGCTTCGCGCCCGTCGACCGGATCGCGCCGCTGTTCGGCGCCGACACCGACGGCGTGCTCACGGGCCACGGCGTGCTCACCACCGTCGTGGAGGCGCCCGAGGTCACCGTCGAGATCGTCGACCGTGACGACGCCCGCCTCGGCGCGGCCGGCCGCCCCGGCGACCGCGCCGCCGTCGCCGCCTGGGCCTCGTTCTCCCGCGCGACGGTCGTGACGATCCCGAAGCAGGCCGTCGCCACGAGCGCCACGTCGATCCGGGTGGAGGGCGTTGAGGGGCAGGACCCGCTCGAGCCCACCGGCGCGCACCTGCTGGTGCACGCGCAGGAGCTCAGCGAGGCCGTCGTCGTGCTCGACCACGTCGGGCAGGCGCTGCTCACCGAGACGGTCGAGGTCGTCGTCGAGGACGGCGCGCACCTCACGCTCGTCTCGGTGCAGGACTGGGCGCCGGGCACCGTGCACACCGCCTCGCACCGACTGCGCCTCGGCCGTGACGCCACGGTCAAGCACATCGTGGTCACCCTCGGCGGCGACGTCGTGCGGGTCACCCCCGACACGGAGTTCGTCGGCGAGAACGGCTCGGTCGAGATGCTCGGCGTGTACTTCGCCGACGCCGGCCAGCACCAGGAGCACCGGCTCTTCGTCGACCACGCCGTGCCCAGCTGCCGCTCGCGCGTCACGTACAAGGGCGCGCTGCAGGGCCAGGGCGCCCACGCGGTGTGGGTCGGCGACGTGCTGATCCGCGCCGAGGCCGAGGGCACCGACACCTACGAGCTCAACCGCAACCTCGTGCTCTCCGACGGCGCCCGCGCCGACTCGGTGCCGAACCTCGAGATCGAGACCGGCCTCATCGAGGGCGCCGGGCATGCCAGCGCGACTGGCCGCTTCGACGACGAGCAGCTCTTCTACCTGCGCGCCCGCGGCATCCCCGAGCTCGACGCGCGCCGGCTCGTGGTGCGCGGGTTCTTCGCCGAGCTGATCCAGCAGATCGGCGTCAAGGAGGTCGAGGAGCGCCTGATCGCCTCGATCGAGAACGAGCTCAACACGTCGATGAGCGTGCTTCCGTCTGCTGCCGAGCCGCACGTCGAGGGCGCGGAGGCAGGCGCCCAGACGGAGCACGCATGAGCGCCCAGCTGGCCTGTCTGACGGCCGACGTCCCCGTGGCCGGCGCCCTGCGCGTCGAGCTCGAGGGCGCGTCCGGCCGCGTCGAGGTCGCCGTTGTGCGCGACGAGGACGGCCAGCTGCACGCCATCAGCGACATCTGCTCCCACGGGGCCGTGTCGCTGTCGGACGGCGAGGTCGAGGGCTGCACTGTCGAGTGCTGGCTCCACGGCTCGCGCTTCGACCTGCGCACCGGCAAGCCGCTCAGCCCGCCCGCCGTGCGCCCCGTCCCTGTGTACCCCTTGACCGTCGACGGCGAGCGCGTGCTCGTCGATGTCGACGCGCCCCTGTGAGCTTTGAGGAGAACCTGAGTATGTCCACGCTTGAGATCCGCGACCTGCACGTCAGCGTCGAGACCAAGGAAGGCCCCAAGCCGATCCTGCGCGGCGTCGACCTGACGATCGCCAGCGGCGAGACCCACGCGATCATGGGCCCGAACGGCTCGGGCAAGTCGACGCTGGCGTACTCGCTGGCCGGCCACCCGAAGTACCAGATCACCTCGGGCACCGTGACGCTCGACGGCGAGGACCTGCTGTCCTTGAGCGTCGACGAGCGCGCCCGCGCCGGGATGTTCCTGGCGATGCAGTACCCCGTCGAGGTTCCCGGCGTCAGCGTCGCGAACTTCCTGCGGACCGCCAAGACCGCCATCGACGGCGAGGCGCCGCCGCTGCGGACCTGGGTCAAGGAGGTCCGTGGCGCCATGGACGCGCTGCGCATGGACTCGACGTTCGCCGAGCGCTCGGTCAACGAGGGCTTCTCGGGCGGTGAGAAGAAGCGTCACGAGATCCTCCAGATGGAGCTCCTCAAGCCGAAGTTCGCGATCCTCGACGAGACCGACTCCGGCCTGGACGTCGACGCGCTGCGCGTCGTCTCCGAGGGCGTCAACCGGGTGCGCTCGGGCGGCGAGGTGGGCGTCCTGCTCATCACGCACTACACGCGCATCCTGCGCTACATCACGCCGGACTTCGTCCACGTCTTCGTCGACGGCCGCGTTGCCGAGGAGGGCGGCCCGGAGCTCGCCGAGCGCCTGGAGAACGAGGGCTACGACCGCTTCCTGCCCAGCGGGAGCATCAGCGCCTGACGCGTCTCGACGCGACAGGTTGACACGACGACGACGGGAACTGCTGTGAACCCCATCCAGGACACTCCGACGCTCGGCCCCGCCGAGCTCGCGGCGGTGCGCGCCGACTTCCCGCTGCTCACCCGCACGGTGCGCGACGGTCGCGCGTTGGTGTACCTGGACTCCGGGGCGACCTCGCAGAAGCCCGAGGTGGTGCTCGACGCGGAGCAGGACTTCTACGTCCAGCGCAACGCGGCGGTGCACCGGGGCGCGCACCAGCTCGCCGAGGAGGCCACCGACGCGTTCGAGGCCGCCCGGGCGCAGGTGGCGTCGTTCGTGGGCGTCTCGCCCGGCGAGCTGGTGTGGACGTCGAACGCGACCTCGGCCATCAACCTGGTGGCGTACGCGATGTCCAACGCGTCGCTGGGCCGGGGCGGCGCCGAGGCGCGCGGGCTCGCGCTGCGGGCGGGCGACGAGATCGTCGTGACCGAGGCGGAGCACCACGCCAACCTCGTGCCGTGGCAGGAGCTCGCCGAGCGCACCGGCGCCACGCTGCGCTGGATCGGCGTGCACGACGACGGCCGGCTGCGGGTCGAGGACCTGGAGACGGTCGTCACCGAGCGGACCCGGGTGCTGGCGTTCACGCACGCCTCGAACGTCACCGGGGCCATCACCCCGGTGGCCCCGTTCGTCGCCCGGGCCCGCGAGGTCGGCGCGCTGACGGTGCTCGACGCATGCCAGTCCGTGCCGCACCTGCCGGTCGACCTGACGGAGCTGGGCGTCGACTTCGCGGCGTTCTCCGGCCACAAGATGCTGGGCCCCACGGGCGTCGGCGCGCTGTACGGCCGCCGGGAGCTGCTCGAGGCGATGCCGCCGGTCGCCACGGGCGGCTCGATGGTCGAGGTCGTGACCATGGAGCGCACCACCTACGCGCCGCCGCCGCAGCGGTTCGAGGCGGGCACCCAGATGGTCTCCCAGGCCGTCGGCATGGGGGCCGCCGCGAGCTACCTGGCCGAGCTCGGCATGGACGCGGTGGCCCAGCACGAGGCAGTCCTCACCCAGGCGCTGCTCGACGCGGTCGCCTCCGTGCCCGGCGTCCGGGTCCTCGGGCCCACGGACACCCGGGATCGGCTCGCTAACGTCTCCTTCGTGGTCGACGGCGTGCACGCGCACGACGTGGGCCAGGTGCTCGACGACGCCGGGGTGGCCGTGCGGGTGGGCCACCACTGCGCCCAGCCGCTGCACCGTCGGCTCGGGGCCACGGCGAGCACGCGGGCGAGCACCGCGGTCTACACGACGCTCGAGGAGATCGAGGTCTTCCGGGAAGCGCTGGCGGGGGTCCGGGCGTTCTTCGGACTGACGGACTCACCGGCTGTGCCGGTCGGCTAGGAGGACTCATGAGCACGGGCTCGATGGAGCAGCTGTACCAGCAGGTCATCCTCGACCATGCGCGGGCGCCGCACGGCAAGGGGCTGCTGGAGCCGGTGGCGACCGCTGGTGAGTCGCATCAGGTGAACCCCACCTGCGGCGACGAGGTCACCCTGCGGGTCGAGCTCGACACCAGCGTGCCCGGCTCGCCGCGCGTCGAGCGGGTCAGCTGGGAGGGTCAGGGCTGCAGCATCTCGCAGGCCTCCATCTCGGTGCTGCACGACCTGGTCACGGGCGCGGAGCTCGGGCAGGTCGACGACCTCGCCGGGACGTTCCGCGCGCTGATGCACGCACGCGGCGCCGGGCTGGACGACGAGGCGGAGGACACGCTCGGCGACGCGACGGCCTTCACCGGCGTCGCCAAGTACCCCGCACGGATCAAGTGCGCGCTGCTCGGCTGGGCCGCGCTGCAGGACGCCCTCATCAAGACGGGCGCCACCACATCTCAGGAGGACGCATGACCGCCACGAACCCGGCCCAGCCGACGACGGCCGCCGACGTCGAGGAGGCCCTCCGCGACGTCATCGACCCCGAGTTGGGCATCAACGTCGTGGACCTCGGCCTCGTCTACGGGGTCTCCATCGACCAGCAGAACAACGCCGTCGTGGACATGACGCTCACGTCGGCGGCGTGCCCGCTCACCGACGTGATCGAGGAGCAGGCCGCGCAGTCCCTCGACGGGATCGTCGACGGCTTCCGCATCAACTGGGTGTGGATGCCGCCGTGGGGCCCGGAGAAGATCACGCCTGACGGCCGCGAGCAGATGCGGGCCCTCGGCTTCAACATCTGACCCTCAGCCACAGGGCGGCCGCGCCGCGCTCGGGATCACCTGAGCGCGGCGCCGTCATGTGCGGGGCCGCTCAGAGCTGGGCTGCGGCGAATGTGTCGCATGCGGAGATGTCGCCGCGCTCGTACCCGGTGGTGAACCAGCGCTGCCGCTGCTCGCTGGAGCCGTGGGTCCAGGTGTCGGGGTTGACGCCGCCCGAGGACTGCGCCTGCAGGTGGTCGTCACCGACCGCGGCCGCCGCGGACAGGGCCTGCGCGAGCTCGTCGGCGCTGATCGGCTCGAGGAACACCACGCCGGTGTCCGGGTCGACGGTGCTCGACGCGTGGCCCGCCCACAGGCCCGCGTAGCAGTCGGCCTGGAGCTCCACCCGCACCGAGTCGGACTCCGCCCCGCCGCCCTGGCGGTCGGCGCTGGCCATCACACCCGTGAGGTTCTGCACGTGGTGGCCGTACTCGTGCGCCGTGACGTACATCTCCGCGAGCGGGCCGCCCGAGGCGCCGTACTGGCTCTGCAGGACATCGTAGAAGGCCAGGTCGAGGTAGATCGACTGATCGGGCGGGCAGTAGAACGGGCCGGTCGACGAGGACGCCTGCCCGCATCCGGTCGACGTGCCGCCGGTGAACGACTCGACCCCCGGCTCGGCGAACCCCGACGGCAACGCGGTCGCCCAGTAGGCGTCGAGCGCCTGGACGGTGGCGGACAGCCGGCATTGCGGGTCGCTGTTGGCCTGCTCGGCGGTGCAGGCGCCCACCTCGCCCTGCTCGCCGCCGCCTGAGCCGCCACTGGCGCCGAGGAGCTGGCTGGGGTCCGCGCCGGTCATGAGCGAGATGACGACGACCACCAGGAGCCCGAGGCCCCCGATGCCGCCGCCGATCGCCGCGCCCCGGCCGCCGCGACTCGTGCGGACCCGGCCGCCCTCGAAGCTGCCACCCTGGTTGAACGTCATCCGGCGAACCTAGCGGCGCCGCCCGAGACGCGCAGGTCGGGCGTCCAAGTCGGGCGTGCGAGGCGCGGTGCGGGCGCGGTCAATCCTCGCCGATGCCGCGCGCGGCCAGCGCGTCGCCCGTGGCCCGCGCCCGTGCCACGGTGCGCACCGCCGCCGGGGCGAGCAGGGCGCGGGGGTCGCGGTCGAGCCCGCGCGCCCACGCGGCGTCACGGACCTCGCCGAATGTCTCGAGGAGCGCGGGGATGGCGCGCAGCATGAGGCTCACGGCGAGGGCGAACGTCTCGGGCGGCAGTCCGACGTGCCGGAGCGGGCGGGCCGCCCGGGCCAGCGCGTCGAGCATGTGGTCGGCGCGGGTCGTGGCGGTGAGCACGCTCGCGGCCAGCACGATCGTCACGAGGTCGAGCGCGATCTCCAGGCCGACCTGCCAGCCGCGCGCCCACCACTGGTAGCCGAGCACCAGGGCGGCGGTCACGAGCACGGGAGCAGCGCCGCGGGCAGTGGCGCGCAGCGGCACCCGGGCGACAGCCACGAGGCCCAGGGCCACGGCCGTCAGCGCCAGGGTCGCGGGGACGCCCCGCAGGGCCACGACGAGCACGCTGAGCACCATCAGCCCGGCGAGCTTCGCTCCGGGGCGTGCGCGGTGCAGGGGGCTCGTGCCGGGGTGGTACAGCCCGAGCGGGCCGGCCCACGCCCGGCGACGGGGTCCGCGCGCGCGTCTCACCATGGGGCCGGGACGGCGGCCATGAGCTCGCGGTAGCGCGCGACGCCGTCGAGCGGGTCGCCGTCGTGCACCACAGTGCCCTCGTCGACCACGAGCACCCGGTCGGCGCGGGCGGCGGCGTCCAGGTCGTGTGTCACGAGGAGCACCTGCTGCTCGAGCCCGTCGATCAGGTCGTCGACGACGCGCCGCCAGCGCAGATCGAGCCGCGTGGTCGGCTCGTCGCACACGAGCACCGTCGGCTCGGTGGCGAGGACGCCGGCGAGCGCGAGGAGCTGCTTCTGCCCGCCCGAGAGCGCGTGCACGGGCACCTCGGCGCGCCCGCCCAGGCCGAAGCGGGCGAGGATCTCGCGCGCGCGGGCGGCGCGCTCCGAGGCGGGGACGTCGATCCGGCGCAACGAGAGCGCGACGTCCTCGACGGCTGTCGGCATGACGAGCTGCGCGTCGGGGTCGGAGAACACGAATCCGACCCGGCGGCGCACCGCCGGGCCCTGTCGGACGGTGTCCAGGCCCTCGACGCGCACGCTGCCCGCCGAGGGCAGCGCGAGGCCGTTCACCAGCCGTGCCAGCGTGGACTTGCCCGAGCCGTTCGCCCCGATCACGGCGACGCGCGGCTCGGTGAGGCGGCACGTCACAGGGTGGAGCAGGGTCCGGATCTCGTCGGCTGTGCCGCCACCGTCACGCGCGGCGTACACGGTGACGGTGGCGGCGTCGAGCTCGATCATGCGGGTTGGCCTCGGTGTCAGCGCGTGCGGCGCAGCAGGTCCGGGAAGGCCCGGAGCACGGCCGTCGCGACGAGCGCCGCGAGGAGGTTCTTGATGACGTCGCCCGGCAGGAAGGTGGCGCCGGCGGTGATCGCCTCGGTCGCCGACATGCCGAGGCGCCAGCCCATGACGGTGATGCCGATCGGGTGGATCAGCAGCAGGCTCGCGGTCATCGCCGAGCCGAACAGCGCCGGGTACCGCAGTGCGGGCCGCACCGACGCGGCGCGCTGCGCGAGGAAGCCGGCGAGGAACGCGGCGAGCGGGAACGCGACGAGGTAGCCGGCGGAGGCTGTGCCGAGCACGCCGACGCCGCCGGACCCGCCGGCGAACACGGGCAGGCCCGCGAAGCCGACGGCCAGGTAGAGCAGCACCGCGAGGCTCCCGCGGCGCGACCCGAGCACCAGGCCCGCGAGCATCACGCCGAACGTCTGCAGGGTGATGGGGACGGCGAGGCCCGCGACGGCGATGGGGGGCATGATCGCGCACACCGCGAGCAGGGCCGCGAAGGTTGCGACGAGCGCCACATCGGTGGCCGCGGACGACCGGGTGAGGGGGAGCGGAGCAGCGCTGGCGGCGCCGTCGGCGGAGCGGGCGATCGGCTCGCCGGGGACGTGGGACATGGCTCTCCAGAGGGTGCGAAGGCGGGAGGCAGAGCGCCCGGACAGGGTCCTCGGGCCGTTGACAACGCTAGCCGGTCGTAGACTTGATGGCGTTTGTGCCTCCGTCCAATGGTGACGTCAGGCAGTCGGAGGAAATCCCCAGCCGGTCATCGACCGGCCCCGGAAGGACATCAGTGATCACTGCCCACGCCGTCGAGCTGCGCGTCGGCGCCCGAGTGCTCCTCGAGGAGGCCACCTTCCGCATCGCGGCGGGTGACCGGATCGGTCTGGTCGGTCGCAACGGCGCCGGCAAGACGACGCTCACCAAGACCCTCGCGGGGGAGAGCCTGCCCACCGGCGGGCAGATCACCCGCACCGGGGACGTCGGCTACCTTCCGCAGGACCCCCGCACCGGCGACCTGGACGTGCTGGCCCTGGACCGGGTCCTGTCCGCGCGCGGCCTGGACGAGATCGTCCGGTCGATGCGCGAGACCGAGGGCGCGATGGCCAGCGCGGACGACGAGACGCGTGACGCCGCAATGGAGCGCTACTCCAAGCTCGACGCGCGGTTCCAGGCCGGGGGAGGCTACGCCGCCGAGAGCGAGGCGCACCGCATCGCGGCGAACCTGGGCCTCGACGACAGGGTGCTGGGGCAGACCATCGGGACGCTCTCTGGCGGCCAGCGCCGCCGCGTCGAGCTGGCGCGCATCCTGTTCTCGGGTGTCGAGACGTTGCTGCTCGACGAGCCCACCAACCACCTCGACGCCGACTCGATCCTGTGGCTGCGCGACTACCTCAAGTCCTACCCGGGCGGCTTCGTGGTGATCAGCCACGACACCGAGCTGCTGCGCGCCACCGTCAACAAGGTGTTCCACCTGGACGCCAACCGCGGGGAGCTCGACCAGTACAACCTCGGCTGGGACGCGTACCTCAAGCAGCGCGAGACAGACGAGAAGCGCCGCAAGCGCGAGCGCGCCAACACCGAGAAGAAGGCCACGGTGCTCCTCGCCCAGGCCGACAAGATGCGCGCCAAGGCCACCAAGGCCGTCGCCGCGCAGAACATGATGCGCCGCGCCGAGCGGATGCTCTCGGGCCTCGAGGAGGTCCGGGCATCGGACAAGGTCGCCAAGCTGCGGTTCCCGGACCCGGCGCCGTGTGGGAAGACCCCGCTGACCGCCGCCGGGCTGTCGAAGTCCTACGGCTCGCAGGAGGTCTTCACCGACGTCGACCTGGCGATCGACAAGGGCAGCCGCGTCGTCGTGCTCGGGCTCAACGGCGCCGGCAAGACGACGCTGCTGCGCATGCTGGCAGGCGTCGAGAAGCCCGACACGGGCGAGGTGCGCGCGGGCCACGGGCTCAAGCTCGGCTACTACGCGCAGGAGCACGAGACGCTCGACCTGGACCGCACGGTCCTGGAGAACCTGCGCTCGGCCGCGCCGGACCTCACCGACACGCAGGTGCGCTCGGTGCTCGGCTCGTTCCTGTTCTCGGGCGACGACGCGGAGAAGCCCGCACGGGTGCTCTCCGGCGGGGAGAAGACCCGGCTCGCGCTCGCGGCCCTGGTCGTGTCCGCGGCGAACGTGCTGCTGCTCGACGAGCCCACCAACAACCTGGACCCCGCGAGCCGCCAGGAGATCCTCGCGGCGCTGCGCTCCTACACCGGGGCCGTGGTGCTGGTCAGCCACGACGAGGGCGCCGTGGAGGCGCTCGACCCCGAGCGCATCGTGCTGCTGCCCGACGGCGTCGAGGACCTGTGGGGCCCGGACTACCTGGACCTCATCTCGCTCGCCTGACGGGCGCCCTCAGCCGACCCGGCCGCCCTGGTCGACCCGGCCGCCCTGGTCGACACGGTCGACACGGTCGAGCCGTGCGTCGACCAGGGCGTCCTCCTCGTCCTCGGCGCTGGGCCCGCGACGGCGGCGCGGCTCGCGCGCAGGCGCCCGCAAGGAGCCTTCGCCGGGCCGTGCGCCGTCAGTCGGCTCGCCGTCCTCGCGCAGGTCTCGCCGGGCCAGCAACGTGAAGCCCACCAGGGACCCCAGCGCGAACGTCCACCACTGGAACGCGTAGGACAGGTGCGAGCCGGGGTCGGTGCTCGGCTCGGCGAGCTCGCCGAGGGCCTGGGCGCCCGGCTCCTCGGCGACGAGGGAGCCATAGCCCTGGTACGCGGAGGACGCGAGCTCGCTGGCGCCGCCCGCAGCGAGGACCTCGTCGACGGTGATCGACTGCACCTGCCCCGCGGGCGCCGAGCGGCCGAGCGCCGGCTCGTCGAGCCGCATCCGCGCGGTGACCGTCACCTTGCCCGACGGCGGCGACGGGACGTCCACGGCGGCCGACGCGTCGTCGCCCCAGGCGATGTACCCGCGATCGACCAGCAGCACGGATCCCGGCTCTCCGCCGTCCCCCAGCACGAGCGGGACCAGCACGTGGTAGCCGGGCTGCCCGTCCACGGGACGGTTGCGCAACAAGACCGTGGCCTCTGGCGCGTAGCTCCCGGTCACGACGACGGGCTGCCACTCCTGGCTGGCGGTCAGCGCCGTGGCGGGGGAGTCGAGCACCTCGGAGAGCGGGAGGGGATCGGCGTCGAAGTTGGCCTCGACGACCTTGATCTTGGCGTCGCGGTCCACATGCCGATTCCACTGCCAGCGGCCCGCGAACGTGCAACCGACCGCGATCAGGACGCCCAGCAGGACGATCCCCACCGCGCGGCGCACCTGGGGCCTCATGAGAGGTCGGCGACCGGCAGCTCGGAGACGGGGACGACATCACGCAGGAAGCTCCGCGCGCCCAGGTACTGCTCGAGGTGCTCGCGGTGGTCGTCGCAGGCCAGCCACACCTTGCGGCGCTCGGGGGTGTGCAGCTTCGGGTTGTTCCACAGCAGGCCCCAGGCCGCCTCGGAGCGGCAGCCGCGCGCGCTGCACACGAGCTCGTCGACCGCGTCGGGGGTGGGGGACAGCAGGTTCATCGGTGGTTGCCTCCGAGCTGGTCGGCGCCGGGCCGGTGGCCTGGTCCGAGGGTGCGTGGGTCCATGAGCGGGTCGTCGGGCTCGCGGCGGGCCCGGCCGGCATTCGCGAACAGCACCGCGACGTACGGCAGGACGACCGCCGCGACGATCATGAGGATCGAGAACGCGATGGGGATCCGGTGCCATGTCAGCACCGCCGCGATGAAGCAGACGACGCGCACGCCCATCTGGACCAGGTACCGCTTGGTGCGGCGAGCCTGGTCCTCGGCGAGCGCCTCAGGCGCCGAGGTGATCCGGTGGACCTCCTCGCCGTCCTCCCGCTTCTTGCTCATCATCCGATCCTAAGTCCGGGCAGGGGCCGTCAGACCCGCCCGTGGGGCAGGCGCTGTTGTGCGGACCGGACAACGGCTCGGCGACAACCTGTGCGACCGCGTCGCCCCTGGCAGCGGCGCATGTCGGCTAACGTCGGTTGCCGTGCCTGAGACCACAGTGAACCCACCCACACCTCGCAGCGTCCTGGTGACCGGCGCGAACCGCGGCATCGGCCGCGCGATCGCGGAGCGGTTCGTGGCGAACGGGGACAAGGTCGCGACCATCTACCGCGGCGGCGACCTGCCCGACGGCGTGCTGGGGGCCGTCGGCGACATGCGGGACACCGCTGCCGTGGACGCCGCCTTCACCGAGGTCGAGGCCGCGCATGGCCCGGTGGAGGTGTTGGTCGCCAACGCCGGCGTCACGCGCGACCAGCTCCTGCTGCGGATGACCGACGAGGACTTCGAGGGTGTCCTGGACGTCAACCTCACGGGCGCCTTCCGCTGCGTGCGCCGTGCCTCCAAGGGCATGATCCGCATGCGTCGCGGCCGCATCGTCCTCATCTCGTCGGTGGTCGGCCTCTACGGCGGCGCGGGGCAGGTCAACTACGCCGCGTCCAAGGCCGGGCTGGTGGGCATGGCGCGCTCGATCACCCGCGAGCTCGGCGGGCGGGGCATCACCGCCAACGTGGTCGCCCCCGGCTTCATCGCCACGACCATGACGGCCGAGCTCCCGGCCGAGCGGCAGGAGGCGTACCGCGCTGCGATCCCGATGGGCCGGTTCGCCCAGCCCGACGAGGTCGCCGGTGTCGTGCAGTTCCTCGCGTCGCCCGACGCCGGGTACATCTCCGGCGCGGTCATCCCCGTCGACGGCGGCCTCGGCATGGGGCACTGACACTCCTGGCGTCCCGCGCCACCGCTCAACCCCCTCAGCACCTCACGACTAGCGGAACGGAACAGCACCCATGGGTCTGCTCGACGGCAAGAAGCTCCTCGTCACCGGCGTCCTCACCGACGGCTCGATCGCGTTCCACGTCGCGCGCCTCGCCCAGGAGCAGGGCGCGCAGGTGGTCCTGACCTCCTTCGGCCGGCAGTTCCGGCTCACGCAGGCCATCGCGCGGCGGCTGCCGCAGCCCGCGCCGGTGGTCCAGCTCGACGTCACCGACGAGGAGGACCTGACCGCGCTCGCGGACCGCGTGCGCGAGCACGTCGACGGCCTCGACGGCGTGGTCCACTCGATCGGCTTCGCGCCGCAGTCGGTGATGGGCGGCAACTTCCTCGCTGGCGAGTGGGATGACGTGGCCACCGCGCTGCGGGTCTCGGCGTACTCGCTCAAGTCGCTGGCCGTCGCCGCGCAGCCGCTGCTGGGCAGCGGATCCTCCATCGTCGGGCTCACGTTCGACGCGCGCTACGCGTGGCCCGTGTACGACTGGATGGGCGTCGCGAAGGCCGCCTTCGAGTCCACCGCCCGCTACCTGGCCCGCGACCTCGGCCCCGAGGGCGTCCGCGTGAACCTCGTGTCGGCCGGCCCGATCCGGACCACCGCGGCCAAGTCGATCCCCGGCTTCGAGGCCATGGAGGGCGGCTGGCCCGACCGCGCGCCCCTCGGCTGGGATGTCACCGACCCCGAGCCCACGGCCCGTGCCGTCGCCGCGCTGCTCTCCGACTGGTTCCCGGCGACGACGGGCGAGATCGTCCACGTCGACGGCGGCGTCCACGCGATGGGATTCTGAGGGCGTGAACTCCACTGCGCCTCGACGACTCGTGCTGCTCCGCCACGCCAAGGCGGAGCACCCCCAGATCGAGGACCGCCTGCGGCCCCTCGCGCTGAAGGGGCGCACGCAGGCGGGGGGCGGGGGGGCGAGCCTGAGCCACGAGGGGCTCGTGCCCGATCACGTGGTGTGCTCGGCTGCCATCCGCACTCGGCAGACCTGGGACCTGGCGCGGGCGGCGCTCTCCGGCGAGCCGGAGTCGGTCGACATCAACGAGGACCTCTACCTGGCCGACGTGCGCCGGGTGCTGGAGATCGTCCGCGAGATCGGCGACGACGTGGCGACGGTGCTGGTCGTGGGGCATGAGCCCGTGATGTCGCAGACGGCCGCCACGCTGGCCGGGCCGGGCTCCGACGAGGCGGTGCTCGACCGGGTGCGACTCGGCGTGCCGACCGCCAGCTATTCGGTGCTCGAGACCGACGCGCGCTGGTCGGAGCTCGAGCCGGACGGCGCCCGCCTGGTGCGACTGGTCACCCCGGCCTGATCTGGGCGCTCGCGCCGTCAGCCCGCTGCCGTCAGCCGGCTAGCGCGAACGGCGCGGGCCCCAGCACGTCGTCGAGCCGGCCCCGCACCACGGCGTCGGCCTGGCCGCACACCAGCGGCTTCGCGTTGAACGCGATGCCGAACCCGGCCTGCTCCAGCATGTCCAGGTCGTTGGCCCCGTCGCCGATCGCGATGGTCTGATCCAACGGGATGCCCGACTCGGCGGCGAACTCGCGCAACGCGATCGCCTTCGCGGCCCGGTCGATCACGGGGCCGCGCACCCGGCCGGTGAGCACCCCGTCGCGGGCCTCCAGGCCGTTCGCGCGGAACCGGGTGATCCCGAGGCTCGCGGCCAACGGCTCCACCACCTCGACGAAGCCGCCGGAGACGAGCGCCAGCGGCCAGCCGCGCGCGTCGAGCTCGGCGACGAGTTCGATGGCGCCGGGCGTGAGCTCGACCTCCGCCAGCACCTCGCCGAACACCGAGGTGCTCAGGCCGGCCAGAGTCGCCACCCGCTGGTGCAGGGAGGCCGCGAAGTCGATCTCGCCGCGCATCGCCTGCTCGGTGATGTCCGCGACAGCGTCGAGCGAGCCCGCCCGCGCCGCGAGGAGCTCGATCACCTCCGCCGTGATGAGCGTCGAGTCGACGTCCATCACCACGAGTCGGGGGGCGGCGGAGGTCGCGGGGGTGCTCAGGGCGTCAGGCAGCGTGCTCACCTGGGCAGGGTAGTGCGCGGGGCTCCGAGCCCACCTGTGGTGCTCACGCCTTGATGACTGTGCCCTTCGGGACGACGGTGATGCCCGACTCGGTGACGGTGAAACCACGCTCCAAGTCGTGTTCGCGGTCCAGCCCCACGCGCGCGCGCTCGGGGACCACGACGTTCTTGTCGAGGATCGCGCGGTGCACCTGGGCGTACCTGTCCACGGTGACGCCGTCCATCAGCACCGAGTCGGTGACCTGCGCCCAGGAGTGCAGGTACACGCCGGGGGATAGCACCGAGCCGGAGACCGTGGCGCCGGAGACGAGCACGCCGGGAGAGACGATCGAGTCGGCCGCGTGGCCGAGCCGGCCGGCGCCCGCGTGGACGAACTTGGCGGGCGGGAGCCCGGTGTAGCCGGTGTGCAGCGGCCACTCGTAGTTGTAGAGGTTGAACACGGGCTCGATGGAGATGAGGTCCTGGTTCGCGTCGTAATACGAGTCGAGCGTCCCGACATCGCGCCAGTAGTCGCGGTCGCGCGGCGTCGAGCCGGGCACGTCGTTGCGGATGAAGTCGTAGACGCCGGCGGTGCCGCGCTCCACGAACGCGGGGACGAGGTCGCCGCCCATGTCGTGCCGCGACGTGGGGTTCTCCGCGTCGGCCGTGACGGCGCGCACCAGGGCGTCGGCGTTGACGACGTAGTTGCCCATCGAGGCGAGGATCTCGTTCGGGGAGTCCGCCAGGCCCTGCGGGTCGACGGGCTTCTCGCGGAACGCCGTGATGCGCGTCGGGTCGTCCGCCGACGTCTCGATGACGCCGAACTGGTCGGACATCTCGATGGGCTGGCGGATGCCCGCGACGGTCAGCTCGGCGCCCGAGGCGATGTGCTGGTCGACCATCTGGGAGAAGTCCATGCGGTACACGTGGTCCGCGCCGACGACCACCACGATGTCGGGCCGCTCATCGTCGATGATGTTCAGGCACTGGTAGATCGCGTCGGCGCTGCCCAGGTACCAGTGCTTGCCCACCCGCTGCTGCGCGGGCACCGGCGCCACGTAGTTGCCGAGCAGCGACGACATGCGCCACGTCTTCGTGACGTGCCGGTCGAGGCTGTGGGACTTGTACTGCGTGAGCACGATGATGTGCAGGTAGTGGGAGTTCACGAGGTTCGACAAGGCGAAGTCGACGAGGCGGTAGATCCCACCGAACGGCACCGCGGGCTTGGCCCGGGCTGCCGTCAAGGGCATGAGTCGCTTGCCCTCTCCACCTGCAAGGACGATCGCAAGGACGCGCGGCGCTGCCATGGCATGACCCTAGGGCCACCGACCCGTCCGGGGCGAGGCGGGGGCGCGCGAGGCGCTAGCGTGTCGCGCTAAACGGCTGGGCGGATCCACTGCCCACGGGGAGGGACAGACGTGCGGATCGACCTGTTGACGCGTGAGTACCCGCCGCACGTGTACGGCGGCGCGGGGGTGCACGTCGCGGAGCTCGCGGCGGTCCTGCGGCGCAGCATCGACGTCCGGGTGCAGTGCTTCGACGGCGGGCGGCACGAGTCGGGCGTCGTGGGGCATGCCATCCCCGCAGGGCTCGCCGACGCGAACCCGGCGCTGGCCACGTTCGGCATCGACCTGGAGATCGCCGACGCCGTGGGGCGCCCGGGCGACCGGATCGCCGAGCACGACACGGACGGCCCCGCCGAGCTGGTCCACTCCCACACCTGGTACGCGAACCTCGCCGGGCGCCTCGCCGCGCTGCAGTACGGCATCCCGCATGTGGTGACCGCGCACAGCCTCGAGCCGCTGCGGCCCTGGAAGGCCGAGCAGCTCGGCGGCGGGTACGCGCTCTCGGGGTGGGCCGAGCGCACCGCGTTCGAGTCCGCCGACGCGGTCATCGCCGTCAGCGCCGGGATGCGCCAGGACATCCTGCGCAGCTACCCGCAGGTGGACCCCGCGCGGGTGCACGTGGTGCACAACGGCATCGACCTGGACGGCTGGCAGCGGCCCTCCGACGCCGCCGCGCTGGCCCGCGCCGACGAGGTGGTGCGAGGGCTCGGCATCGACCCCGAGCGCCCGTCTGTGGTGTTCGTCGGCCGGATCACGCGGCAGAAGGGCCTGCCCTACCTGCTGCGCGCGGCCGAGGCGCTGCCGCCCGAGGTCCAGCTCGTGCTGTGCGCGGGCGCCCCGGACACCCCGGAGATCGCCGCCGAGGTCAGCGGCCTGGTGGCGGACCTGCGGACCCGTCGCGACGGCGTGGTGTGGATCGAGCAGATGCTGCCGCGCCCCGACCTGATCGCCGTGCTCGCCAGCGGCACGGTCTTCGTGTGCCCGTCGGTGTACGAGCCCCTCGGCATCGTCAACCTCGAGGCCATGGCTGTCGGGCTGCCCGTGGTGGGAAGCGCCACCGGCGGCATCCCCGAGGTCGTCGACGACGGCGTGACAGGGGAGCTGGTGCCGATCGAGCAGCTCCAGGACGGCACTGGGACGCCCGTCGACCCCGAGAAGTTCGTCGCGGACCTCGGCGCCGCGCTCGTGCGCGTGGTGGGCGACCCGGAGCGCGCCGCCGAGATGGGCGTCGCCGCGCGCAAGCGTGTGGAGGAGCACTTCTCCTGGGAGGCCGTGGCCGAGAGGACCCTCGAGGTCTCCCGCTCGGTGCTGCCGGGCTGCCCCGCCCGCCGCGGGCAGGGGCGCATCGGCAAGGTCAGGGGCGCGCGGGCTGCTGCTGCGTGGCCGCCGACATCGCGCGGCGGGCCGCCCGGTCCACCTCGCGCAGGGCCGTGGACCGCTGGTCCGCCTGCCACAGGTTCACCGCGCCGCCGTCGTCGGCGGTGGCGAGCTCGACGATGGCCCGCAGCCGCGCGGCGCTGCCCAGCACCCGGACCCGGCGCCCGTCGATCCCGCTGGGCAGCGCCCAGCCCGGGTCGACGCCCGTGCGCAGCGCGGCGATCGCATCCGCCGCGTCGGGACGCCACCGGGCGACGTCCAGCGAGGCGAGCGCCTCGGTGGCCTGCGTGAGCGCGGTGCGCAGCTCGGACTCCGACTCGGAGAGCGAGCCGACCTGGCCCTGGAACGTCGTGCGCCAGTCCGGCACCTGCTGGACCTCCCACGTCACGAGGTGGCCCTGCTCGTACACCGACCCGAACGCCTCGACCTCCGGGACGGCGGCCCATGAGCCCTGGTCGGTGTGCACCAGCACGCACTCCCCGGCGTGTGTGGCGGCGCTGGACACCGCGCTCGGCACGCCCGTGGGGTCGCCGGGCGCGGGCAGCACCGCGGCGACCGCGCGCGGACCGGACGCCCAGGCGGCGACCAGCTCGGACAGCGTGCCGCCCAGCTCCGCGGAGCCGTCAGCGGCGCGCACGTCATGCGGCTCGTCATCGCCCTGCACGGCCTCGAGCAGCTGGCGGACGGGCGCGGCGCCCGCGCCCACCTCCTGCAGCCAGAGCGCGAGGACGACCGATCGCGGCAGGGCCAGTCCGGAGTGATCCATCGCACCAACCTACGACGCGCGGCGCGGTCCCCGACCGATCCGCGCCCGACTAGGGTTTGTGCCCATGAGTGACGTGCTCGACCTGCAGGACGTGTCCATCCGCCGTGGGACCACGACGATCCTCGACGGGGTGTCGTGGACGGTGCGCGACGGCGAGCGCTGGGTGGTGCTCGGGCGCAATGGCGCCGGCAAGACGACGCTGCTGCAGATCGCCGCCGGGCGGATGCACCCGTCGTCGGGCACGGCGGACCTGCTGGGCTCGCGCCTGGGGCGGGTCGACGTCTTCGAGCTGCGACCGCGCATCGGGCTGTCCAGCGCCGCGCTCGCGGACCGGATCCCGGCGGGCGAGCTCGTCCGTGACGTGGTCCTCACCGCCGCGTACGGCGTGACCGGGCGGTGGCGCGAGGCCTACGAGTCCCTCGACGAGGGCCGGGCCAAGGACCTGATGGCCGCGTTCGGGGTGGACCACCTGGCCGGCCGCCGGTTCGGCACGCTGAGCGAGGGGGAGCGCAAGCGCGCCCAGATCGCCCGGTCGCTGATGACCGACCCCGAGCTGCTGCTGCTCGACGAGCCCGCCGCCGGGCTGGACCTGGGCGGCCGCGAGGAGCTCGTCAGCGCCCTCGCCGAGCTCGCCCGCGACCGCCGCTCGCCCGTGATGGTGCTGGTCACGCATCACGTCGAGGAGATCCCGCCGGGCTTCACGCACCTGCTGCTGCTGCGCGACGGCCAGGTGCACTCCGCCGGGCCGATCGAGGAGACGCTCACGCCGGAGAACCTGTCCTCGGCGTTCGGCATCGACCTCGTGGTCGACCGCCACGGGGAACGCTGGGCGGCCCGCGCCGCCTGAGCGCCTGCTGTCAGGCGGCTGCGAAGTCCGCGACCGCCCGGATGACCTCTGGCGCGGTCAGCATCCGCTGGTGGTCGAGGCCGCGGGTGACGAGCAGCTCGCCGGCGTCGGCGTGGGCGGCGAGCATGCGCTGGCCGTGCGCGATCGGCACCACATGGTCCTCGTCGTCATGGACCACGAGCACGGGGATCTGAGGGTCCTGCGGCCCACGGTCGACCGCGAGGCTGAGCCAGGTGTGGTCCTCCTTGCGCAGGTGGCGCTCGACCCTGCCGCGGACGGCCGAGGTGAGCCGCGGGTGCAGGTCGAGCTGCCGCGAGAACGTCTGGAGCAGGTGCTCGGGGTCGCTCACCGGGGCCAGCGCGGCGAAGCGCTCCGCGGGCACGCCCTGCCGCAGGGCCAAGGTGGCGCCGAGCGCCCCGAAGGAGTGCGCGACGAGGGCGGTCAGCGGGCCGGTGTCCTGGGCGATCCGCTCGATCACGGCGGCGACCTGCGGCACGTCGGTGGTGCGGCCCGGAGAGTCGCCGTGTCCTGGGGCGTCGAAGGCGATGGGGGACAGGCCCCGCGCGGCGAGCGCGGCCGCGAGGGGCGCCCATCGGGAGGCGCGGGCCTGCCATCCGTGCACGAGGAGCACCGGGCGGGCGCCGTCGCCCCACTGGTAGGCGCGCACGGTGGAGCCCCGCCCGGTGGCGCCCCGCACTGTCACATCGCGGACATCGGCGCTGGCGAGGGCCTCGCGCTCGATGGACCAGACCCGCGCACGGGGCGCTGGGCTGAGGAACAGGGCCGCGGCCCCGGCGCTGGCGAGGGGCGGAGCCAGGCGGTGGGCCACCCGCAGGGCGTGGCGCGCGGTGACGCGCAGGTCCATGGTCGTTCTCCTCGGCGGTGTCAAGCGTCACGCGACAATGCGCACGGACGTGCGTTCAGAGCATTGCACAGGTCCCGGTCGGCGGATAGCGTCCCCGCATGAGCGAGAGCGGAGAGCGCCCCGACGGGCGGGTCGAGCGGGGCAACCGCACCCGTGCCGCAGTGCTCGCCCGCGCGGTGCAGATCGCCTCGGTGGACGGCCTGGCCGAGCTCTCGCTCGGACGGCTGGCGAGTGAGGTCGGCGTCAGCAAGAGCGGGATCTTCACGCTCTTCGGCTCCAAGCAGGCGCTGCAGCTCGCCACCGTCGAGGCGGCGCGCGCCATGCTCGTCGACCACGTCGTGGGCCCTGCGCGCGAGGTGCCCGACGGGCTGGACCGGCTGCACACGCTGTGCGCGCTGTGGCTCGACTACTCCCGCAGCCGGGTGTTCGACGGCGGGTGCTTCTTCTCCGCCGTGACCGCCGAGTTCGACTCCCGCACCGGCCCCGTGCGCGCCGCCGTGGTCGACTCCTACGCCGCGTGGTCGCGTCACGTCCGGGGCATCGCCGCCAGGGCGCTGGACGCCGGGGATATCGTCGAGGGGACAGACGTCGACCAGCTCGAGTTCGAGCTCACCTCGATGCTCGAGATGGCCAACACGCTCTCGTTGCTGCATGGGGACGACTCGGTGTACAGCCGGGCGCTCGCGGCCGTCGAGGACCGGCTCGGCCGGGTCGCCGCCCGGCCCGAGCGGCATCCGTGGCTCGCCCGGGAGAGCGCGGCGCAGCGGTAGCCCGAGGGCTGACGGCCCCGGGACGAGTAGGGGAGGCCCCGATGAACGGCGGATGGCTGTGGTGGGTGGGCGGCGCCCTGCTGCTCGGCATCGCCGAGATGATCTCCCTCGACCTGATCTTCCTGATGCTGGCCGGCGGGGCCATCGCCGGGGCCGTGGCGAACGCGCTCGGCGCCTCGGTCCCCGTGCAGATCGTCGTGGCCGCGGGGACGGCCGTCGTGCTGCTGTTCGCGCTGCGGCCCTGGCTGTTGCGGCACCTGCGGGCTCGGACGACGCTGGTGGAGACGAACGCGGCCGCGCTCGTCGGGCGCACCGCCGTGGTGGTCGCCCCCACCACCGAGGCCGGCGGCCGGGTGAAGCTGGCGGGCGAGGTCTGGTCGGCCCGTGCCGGCCAGGAGGGCGCCGTCTTCCCGGCGGGCGCCGAGGTGCGGGTCAGCCGGATCGAGGGGGCGACGGCCGTGGTGGTCGCGCAGCAGGACGCCCCGCACGCGTGAGCGAGGGCGCGACGAGCCAACCAGGCGTGTCGCGCGGCCTGACGAGGAGGACGCATCGTGTTCGACGAGAACCTCGATCCGGGGCAGGTCCTCGGGCTGATCGTGCTGGCATTGGTCGTCATCTTCGTGGTGGTGGCCCTCGCGCGGGCGGTGCGGATCGTGCCGCAGGCCGTCGCGGTGGTGGTCGAGCGGCTGGGCCGGTACTCGCGCACCCTCGACGCGGGGCTGCATCTGCTGATCCCGTTCGTGGACCGGGTGCGGGCCGCCGTCGACCTGCGCGAGCAAGTCGTCTCCTTCCCGCCGCAGCCGGTGATCACCTCGGACAACCTCGTGGTGAGCATCGACACGGTCATCTACTTCCAGGTCACCGACCCGAAGTCCGCGGTGTACGAGATCGCCAACTACATCACCGGCATCGAGCAGCTCACCGTCACCACGCTCCGCAACGTGATCGGGTCGATGGACCTCGAGCAGACCCTCACGAGCCGCGACCAGATCAACGGCCAGCTGCGCGGGGTGCTGGACGAGGCCACGGGGCGCTGGGGCATCCGCGTCAACCGGGTCGAGCTCAAGGCCATCGACCCGCCCGCCTCGGTGCAGGGGTCGATGGAGCAGCAGATGCGCGCCGAGCGTGACCGGCGCGCCGCCATCCTCACGGCCGAGGGCGTCAAGCAGAGCCAGATCCTCACGGCCGAGGGCGAGAAGCAGGCGGCGATCCTGCGGGCGGAGGGCTCGGCGCAGGCCGCGATCCTCAACGCCGAGGGCGAGGCGCGGGCGATCCTCCAGGTCTTCGACGCGGTGCACCGCGGCGACGCCGACCCGAAGCTGCTGGCCTACCAGTACCTGCAGACCCTGCCGAAGGTGGCCGCGAGCCCGGCGAACAAGGTGTGGGTGATCCCCTCGGAGCTGACGGGCGCGCTCGGGCAGTTCGTGCAGGGGTTCGCCGGGCTGGGCGCCCCGCCGCCGGGGGGGGCGCCCCGCCAGCCCGAGCCCTCGCCGCTCGGGTCCGGGCTGCCGTCGGTGGCGCTCAAGGATCCCGCCGAGGCGCTCGCGGAGGCCCGGCGGGACTCGCAGGCCGCCACCGAGGACGCGACGAGCGCGGGCACGCTCAGTGGGCTGCCGTTCGACCCCGGCGCGGAGTTGGGGCAGCGCCCAGCGGTCCCGCAGCGCGAGGACGTCGCCGCGCCTCCGCCGGCGCGTCGGGAGCCGATCGCGCCGACCGAGCCGCCGGAGGACGTCGACCCCATCGTGCCGCCGTCCGAGCGTGACGCCCGACCCGACTCGGGCCCGGCCCCGGAGCAGTGAGCGGGCCGGCGGCGGAAATGAACTTGTGAGTGAGTTCTCACTCACTTACCATGGGGCTCATGCCCTTCAACGCCCAGCCGCGGCCGCGCCGCGCCCCCGCGATGGCGCCTGACGACAGGCGCACCGCGATCCTCGAGGCAGTTGTGCCGCTGCTGCGCGAACGCGGTGGCGCAGTGACCACCCGCGAGCTCGCCGCCGCCGCCGGCGTCGCCGAGGGGACGCTGTTCCGGGTCTTCCCCGACAAGGAGACCCTTGTGCGCGCCGCCGTCGAGCGGGCCTTGGACCCGGTGGACCTGGTCGCCCAGATCGAGGCGATCCCCGCCTCGCAGGCCCTGCGGCCCGCACTCACCGAGGCGGTGCGGCTCATGCAGGACCGCGCCGGCCAAGTCGTCGACCTGCTCTTCGTGGCCCACCACGCGCCCGACGGCGAGCACCGTCCCGGCAGCGAGCACTCTCCTGGCGGCGAGCACCGTCCTGGCGGCGAGCACCGCCCCGGCGTCGGACATGGCGCTCCACCGCATGGGCATCGCGCCCGCCGCCACCACGCGTCCGTGGAGCCCGTGGTCGACGCGGTCGCGGAGCTCCTCGCCGCGCATGCCGCCGAGCTGCGCCTGCCGCCGCTGGACAGCGCGCGCATCCTCATGGGGCTCGTGCTGTCGACGCGGCGCCCCGGCGCCTGGGGGAGCGGGCTGAACCTGTCCGCCGAGGATCTCGTCGCCGTCGCCCTGGACGGCCTCGCCCACCACGCGTCCGACGCCCACACATCCGCCAACCACGGGGAGGAGGGCTGATGCTCACGCAACTCCTGAAGGAGTACCTCAGGCCGTACCGCCGGTCGGTCGCCGCCGCGATGGCCTTGCAGCTCGTCCAGACCATCGCGACGCTGTACCTGCCCAGCCTCAACGCGCACATCATCGACGACGGCATCGCGCGCGGCGACACCGGCTACATCCTGCGCGAGGGCGGCATCATGCTCGCCGTCAGCCTGCTCCAGGTCGTGTGCGCCATCGCCGCCGTGTACTTCGGCGCCCGCACCGCCATGGCGTTCGGCCGCGACGTCCGCGAGGGCCTGTTCACGCATGTGCAGACGTTCTCCGCGCGCGAGGTCGGCCAGTTCGGCGCCCCCACGCTCATCACCCGCACCACGAATGACGTGCAGCAGATCCAGATGGTGGTGCTGCTGACGTTCACCGTGATGGTGATGGCGCCGATCATGCTGGTCGGCGGCGTGATCATGGCCCTGCAGGAGGACGTCGGGCTGTCCGCCGTGCTGCTCGTCGCGGTGCCCGTGCTGGGCGTCGTGATCGGCTTCGTCGTGGCCCGGATGGTGCCGCAGTTCCGCGTCATGCAGAAGCGCATCGACACCATCAACCGCGTGATGCGCGAGCAGATCACCGGCATCCGCGTCATCCGCGCTTTCGTGCGCGAGCGCCAGGAGTCCCGCCGGTTCGCCGGCGCCAACACCGCGCTGTTCGACACCTCGCTGCGAGTCGGCAAGATCATGGCGCTGATGTTCCCGCTCGTCATGCTGATCATGAACGCGACGAGCGTGGCGGTGCTGTGGTTCGGCGCCGGCCGCATCGACTCCGGGCAGATGCAGGTCGGGTCGCTCGTCGCCTACCTCAGCTACATCGCCTACATCCTCATGTCCGTGATGATGTCCACGATGATGTTCATCATGGTCCCGCGGGCCGTGGTCTCCGCGGAGCGCGTCGGCGAGGTGATGAAGGCGCACACCTCCGTGCAGCCGCCCGCCCGTCCCATGCCCCTGGACCCCGCAGATCGCGGACGCCTGCAGATGCGCGACGTGGAGTTCCGTTACCCGGGCGCCGAGCACCCCGTGCTGCACGGCATCGACCTCGACGCCCAGCCCGGCCAGACCACCGCCATCATCGGCTCCACCGGCGCCGGGAAGACGACGCTGCTGGGCCTGGTGCCCCGCCTGTTCGACGCCACCGGCGGCTCCGTGCTGGTGGGCGGCGTGGACGTGCGCGAGCTCGACCCGGACGACCTGTGGTCGGCCATCGGGCTGGTGCCGCAGAAGCCCTACCTGTTCACCGGGACCATCGCCACGAACGTGCGCTACGGCAAGCCGGACGCCACCGACGAGGAGGTGTGGCATGCGCTCGAGGTCGCGCAGGCCCGCGACTTCGTCGAGGCGACGCCCGGCGGGCTCGACGCGCCCGTCGCGCAGGGCGGCTCCAACTTCTCCGGGGGCCAGCGCCAGCGCCTGGCGATCGCCCGAGCGATCGTGCGGCGCCCGCAGATCTACCTGTTCGACGACTCGTTCTCCGCGCTCGACTTCGCCACCGACGCCGCGCTGCGCGCCGCGCTGGTCCCCGAGACCCGCGGGTCCACCGTGCTGATCGTGGCCCAACGCGTCGCGACCATCCGGCACGCCGACGAGATCGTCGTCCTCGAGGGCGGGGCCATCGTGGCCCGCGGCACCCACGAGAGCCTGCTCGAGACGTCCGAGACCTACCGCGAGATCGTCTTCTCGCAGATCAGCGAAGAGGAGGCCGCCGCGTGAGCGCGAACCAGCGACCCGGCGCAGCGCCGGTCGGGGAGAAGCCCGCGACGGGTGGGCGCCGTCCTCCGCACGGAGGCGGCCACGGCCCGATGGGCGGGCTCGGCATGCCCACCGAGAAGTCGATGGACTTCCGCGGCTCCGGCGGCCGGCTGCTCGGCTACCTGCGGCCCGAGCGACTGAAGATGGCGTTGACCGTCGCGCTCGCGGTTGTGTCGGTGGCGCTCGTCGTCACCGGGCCGAAGATCCTCGGCCAGGCGACGAACATCATTTTCGAGGGCGTCATCGGCCGCCAGCTGCCCGAGGGGATCAGCAAGAGCGAGGCCATCGCCGGGCTGCGCGCCAGGGGCGAGGACAGCTTCGCGGACCTGCTGTCGGGCGCGGACGTGGTGCCCGGGCAAGGCGTCGACTTCACGCGCCTGCGCGACGTGCTGTTGCTCGTCCTGGCTATCTACGTGGGGTCGTTCGTGTTCGGGTGGCTGCAGGGCCGGCTCACCGCGGGCATTGTGCAGCGCACCGTCTTCCGGATGCGCGAGTCCGTCGAGCGCAAGCTCCAGCGGCTGCCACTGTCGTACTTCGACAAGCAGCCCCGCGGCGAGGTGCTCAGCCGCGTCACCAACGACATCGACAACATCGCCCAGACCCTGCAGCAGACCCTGTCCCAGGTGATCACCTCCGTGCTCACCGTGATCGGCGTGCTCGCGATGATGTTCTGGATCTCGCCGCTGCTGGCCCTCGTGGCCCTGGTGACCGTGCCGCTCTCCGTGGTGGTGACCGCCGCCATCGCCAAGCGGTCCCAGCCGCAGTTCGTCGCGCAGTGGCAGCGCACCGGCACGCTCAACGCGCACATCGAGGAGATGTACACGGGCCACGCGCTGGTCAAGGTGTTCGGCCACCAGCGCGAGGCGATCTCCACGTTCCACGACGAGAACGGCAAGCTGTACGAGGCCTCGTTCCGCGCGCAGTTCATCTCGGGGATCATCCAGCCGGCGCTGGGCTTCCTGTCGAACCTCAACTACGTGATCATCGCGGTCATCGGCGGCCTGCGGGTCGCGTCGGGGACCATGTCGCTGGGCGACGTGCAGGCGTTCATCCAGTACTCCCGGCAGTTCACGCAGCCGCTCACGCAGATCGCGTCGATGATGAACCTCCTCCAGTCCGGCGTCGCGTCCGCCGAGCGCGTCTTCGACCTGCTGGACGCCGAGGAGCAGAGCCCCGACCCGGACCCCGCGGCGCCCGTGCCCACCCCGGTGCTGGGCCGCGTGGCCTTCGAGGACGTCTCGTTCAGCTACGACCGGGAGAACCCGCTCATCGAGCACCTGTCCTTCGTGGCCGAGCCCGGGCAGACCGTCGCCATCGTCGGCCCCACCGGCGCCGGCAAGACCACGCTGGTGAACCTGCTCATGCGGTTCTACGAGGTCGACTCCGGGCGCATCACCCTCGACGGGGTGGACACCGCCGCCATGACCAGGGACGACCTGCGCTCGCAGATCGGCATGGTGCTGCAGGACACGTGGCTGATCAGCGGCTCCATCGCCGAGAACATCGCCTACGCCGCCGACGAGATCACCCGCGAGCACCTCATCGAGGCGGCGCGGACCACGCACGTCGACCACTTCGTGCGGACCCTCGCCGAGGGCTACGACACGGTGATCGACGACGAGGGGTCGAATGTCAGCGCGGGGGAGAAGCAGCTGCTCACCATCGCCCGCGCGTTCGTCGCCGACCCCGCGATCCTGGTGCTCGACGAGGCGACGTCCTCGGTGGACACCCGCACCGAGGTGCTCGTGCAGCAGGCGATGAACGCGCTGCGCGCCGGGCGGACGTCCTTCGTCATCGCGCACCGGCTGTCCACGATCCGCGACGCGGACGTCATCCTCGTCATGGAGCACGGGTCGATCGTCGAGCAGGGCACCCATGACGAGCTGCTCGCGGCCGACGGCGCCTATGCGCGGCTGTACGCCTCGCAGTTCGCGGAGGCGGCCACGGCGCTCGACTAGGGCGCTCGACTGGCGTCCGACGCGCCCCGGCCCGGACGGTGGTCCGGGCCGGGGCGCCAATCGCGGGATGATGGTCGACGTGCCAGCGCCCGAGATCATCCCCCTCACCGACCCCGCCGACGAGCGCCTCGCCGACTACGTCTCGCTGACCGACGTCGCGCTGCGCTCCAAGCACGAGCCCGCCAAGGGCCTGTACATCGCGGAGAGCTCCACCGTGCTGCGCCGCGCGATCGACGCCGGTCACCGGCCACGCTCGGTGCTGGTCTCCCCGCGCTGGCTGCCCGACCTGGAGGAGATGCTCGCGGGCCTGCCCGACGACGGCACGCGGGTGCCCGTCTACGTCGCCGAGCCCGACGTGCTCGAGGCCATCACCGGCTTCCATGTGCACCGCGGGGCGCTGGCCGCGATGCACCGGCCGGTGTTGCCGTCCGTGGAGGACGTGCTGCGCGGGGCGCGCGGTGGCAGCGGGGCTCGGCGGGTGGCCGTGCTCGAGGACATCGTCGACCACACCAACGTGGGCGCCGCGTTCCGCTCAGCCGCAGCCCTGGGCGTCGACGCGGTGCTGGTCACCCCGCGCTGCGCCGACCCGCTTTACCGGCGCTCGGTGCGCGTGTCGATGGGCACCGTGTTCCAGGTGCCGTGGACCCGCATCGACGAGTGGCCCGCCGGGATGGCGACCCTGCGCGACGCGGGGTTCGTCACTGCGGCCCTCGCGCTCTCCGACGACTCGATCAGCCTCGATGCGCTCGAGCGCGACCTGCCGGAGCGCCTCGCGCTGATCCTCGGCGCCGAGGGCCACGGGTTGAAGGCGACGACAGTCGCGGCGGCCGACCTGACCGTGCGCATCCCGATGGCCGGGGGCGTCGACTCGCTCAACGTGGCCGCAGCGGCGGCCGTCGCCTTCTGGGCCACCCGCGCCACGACCTGACACGGCGGACCTTGAGCGGCCTAGGCTCGCGGACGTGACGGCCATCATCCGGCCCGCTGAAGATGCGGACCTGCAGGGCTTGCTGGGGCTCTATGGCGAGCTGAACCCTGACGACTCGGCCTTGCCCGAGGCCCGTGCGCAGGAGGTCTGGGCGGCGATCCGCAGCCAACCGGGCCGGACGATCCTGGTGGCTGCCGTCGGCGACGCACTGGCGGGCAGCGCCGACTGCGTGGTCCTGCCGAACCTCACCCGTGGCGTGCGCACATGACCGAGGAACTGGCGGCCACGGAGTGCGTCTTCTGCGCCATCGTGGAGCACCGGGCGGAAGCCAGCATGGCCTGGGGGAACCCTTCAAGGTCGAGACTCACGAACGCGAGAAGTCGCTGCGTGACAGCGACGCGCAAGCGATCACAGCCGCTATCGCGCCGGCCCGAAGGGGCTCTCGTTGATTCCAGGGCGTGCGGAGCCGGCGACGCTCGTGGATGAGCTGTGCGCGGAGGCGGAGCACGCTGGCTCGAACGTGTGCTCCGACTCCTGAGCGACGGCACGATGGCAGGGACGGCATCGCCGGGTGGCGTCGCCGAGTGAGGAGATACCAGTGACCGAGCAAGGGCACGCCGGCGACGGCGGCCGGGTCGTCCCCGCGTACCGGGCGAGCGCCACGATCGACGTGACCGGCGCGCGGGTGCACAACCTCCGCGACATCGACGTGTCGGTCCCGCTCCACCAGATGGTGGCCATGGCGGGGGTCTCCGGGTCGGGCAAGTCGTCCCTGGCGCTGGGGGTGCTCTACGCCGAGGGCTCCCGGCGCTACCTGGAGGCGTTGTCGACCTACACCCGGCGACGGCTCAGCCAGGCGGGCAGGGCTGACGTGGACAGCGTGGCGCACGTCCCCGCCGCGCTGGCGCTCCGGCAGCGACCTGCCGTCCCCGGGGTGCGGAGCACTTTCGGAACGTCGACCGAGCTGCTCAACAGCCTCCGTCTGGCCTACTCGCGGCTCGGGTCGCACCAGTGCCCGAACGGGCACCGGCTCGAGCCGACGGCCGACGTCGCGCTGGATCGGCCGTTGACCTGCCCCGTGTGCCAGGCCGTCTTCGGCCCGCCGAGCGCGGAGTCCTTCTCGTTCAACAGCGACGGCGCATGCCCTCGCTGCTCGGGCACGGGCGTCGTGCGTGAGGTGGACCTGGGCGCCCTGGTGCCCGACCCCGCGCGCAGCATCGCCGACGGGGCGGTGGCGCCGTGGCGGCTGTTCGGGCTGACCCTCGTCCCGCAGGTCGCGGGCGAGCTGGGGGTGCGCACCGACGTGCCCTTCGCCGACCTCACGGAGGCCGAGAGGCAGATCGTCTTCGACGGGCCTCCCGTCAGGCGCGAGGTCATGTACCCGTCCAAGAACGGCAAGGTGTTCAAGCTCAACGCCGAGTTCCGCAACGCGCGCCAAGCCGTCCAGGAGGCCCTCAAGGGAGCCACCACCCAGAAGGGCCTCGATCGCGTCGAGCAGTTCCTGAGCGTCCAGGTGTGCCCCGACTGCCACGGGTCCCGGCTGAGCGCGCGCGCCCGCTCGACGCTGGTCGACGGGATCGACCTCGCCGAGGCGACCTCGAAGACGCTCGACGAGCTCGTCGCCTGGGCTCCGCGCCTCGTGGAGACGGCGCCCAGGGCGCTGGCCCCGATGGCCGACGCGATCGTCAGCCAGATGCTCGAGACCACCGAGCGGCTCGTCGAGCTGGGCCTCGGCTACCTCGCCCTCGACCGCGCGAGCTCAACCCTGTCCACTGGTGAGCGTCAGCGGGTGCAGCTCTCCCGGGCGGTCCGCAACCAGACCACCGGTGTGCTGTACGTGCTCGACGAGCCGTCGGTCGGCCTGCACCCCTCCAACGTGGACGGCCTCCTCGGCGTGATGCGCAGCCTGCTCGACAACGGCAACTCCGTGGTGCTCGTCGACCATGACGTGCAGCTGCTGCGCCAAGCCGATCACCTCATCGAGCTGGGGCCCGGCTCGGGGAGGGAGGGCGGCGCGATCCTGGCCGCCGGAACCGTGGACGCCGTCGCCGAGAGTCCCGCGTCGCGGATCGGGCCGTTCCTCTCCGGTCGCGAGCGGGTCGGAGGCCGCCCTCGCGCGGCGGCCGGCGCAGTCTTCGACTTGGGGCGGATCCACCTCGAGACCGGGCCGATCCACACGGTCCGCCCTCTCGCGCTCGACCTCCCGCGGGGGCGCCTGTCCGTCGTCACGGGTGTGTCCGGCTCGGGCAAGACGACCCTCGTCTTGGAGAGCCTGGTTCCCGCGTTGCGGGCCGCTGCCAGCGGGGCGCCGCTGCCCGCCCACGTCCGCGCGGTGGATCCCGCGGGCATCGTCCGCGTCAACCTCGTCGACGCCACGCCGATCGGCGTGAACGTCCGATCCACGGTGGCCACCTACAGCGGGATCCTCGACGACCTGCGTCGCGCGTACGCCGCCGCCCCCGCCGCCCAGCGCCTGGGCCTGAAGGCCGGCGACTTCTCCTACAACACCGGCTCCCTGCGGTGCCCCACGTGCGAGGGGACCGGGCAGATCTCCCTCGACGTCCAGTTCCTGCCGGACGTCGACATCGTCTGCACGGCATGTGGCGGCAGCCGGTACGCCCCCGCGGCCGATCAGGTGCGCCGGGCCGTGGACGCGATGGAGCCCGACGGGGGACTGACGCTGCCCGAGCTCCTCGGCCTCACCGTGGTCGAGGCCCTCGGCCAGGTCGGCGGCCTGCGGAAGATCCGCGCCCGGCTCCAGACGCTTGTCGACCTGGGGCTCGGCTACCTCACGCTGGGCGAGGCGACGCCGAACCTGTCCGGCGGTGAGGCGCAGCGGCTGAAGCTCGGCTCCGACCTCGACCGCGACCAGGGTGACGCGGTCTTCGTGCTCGACGAGCCGACCATCGGCCTGCACCCGCTGGACGTCCGGGTCCTCCTCGAGGTGCTGCAGCGCCTCGTCGAGACCGGCGCGACGGTCGTGGTCATCGAGCACGACCTCGACGTGATCGCGAGCGCCGACCACGTGGTCGACCTCGGTCCTGGCGGCGGGGACGCGGGTGGGCGCATCGTCGCCACCGGGACCCCCGAGCAGGTCGCGGCCGATCCGCGCAGCGTCACCGGGAACTACCTGCGAGGCCTGCTCGACGCCAGCGCGTGACCGACGCCCAGCCCGTGATCGCAGCCCGCCCTTGGACACGGCCCTCGCCTCACGCCGGCGCCTACGCGGGCAGGGTGAGGATCTGGGCGCCGTCATCGGTGATGGCGATGGTGTGCTCGCTGTGCGCGGTGCGGCAGCCGGTGGCGCTGCGGAGCGTCCATCCGTCGGCGTCGGTGACGAGCTCTGCGGTGTCCGCCATGACCCAGGGCTCGAGGGCGAGCAGCAGGCCGGGGCGCAGCGTGTACCCGCGGCCGGGGCGTCCGGTGTTCGTGACGTGCGGATCCTGGTGCATCGTGGATCCGATGCCGTGCCCGCCGAACTCGGTGTTGACCGGGTAGCCGGCCTCGCTGAGCACCGTGCCGATGGCGTGGGAGATGTCGCCGACGCGGGCGCCTGGCCGGGCGGCGGCGATCCCGGCGGCCAGCGCGCGCTCAGTGGCGCGGATCATCGCGATGCTCTCCGGGGGTTGTGACGGGCCCACGACGAAGCTGATGGCGGAGTCGGCGGCGATCCCGTCGAGGGAGACCGCCAGGTCGAGGGTCAGCAGGTCGCCGTCGGCGAGCGTGTAGTCGTGGGGCAGCCCGTGGAGCACGGCGTCGTTGACGGACGTGCAGATGTAGTGGCCGAAGGGCCCGCGACCGAAGGACGGCTCGTAGTCGACGTAGCAGGACTGCGCGCCGGCGTCGAGGATCATGCGCTGGGCCCAGCGGTCGAGGTCGAGCAGGTTCGTGCCGACTGTGGCGCGGCTCCGGAGCGCCTGCAGGATGCCGCCGACGAGGGCGCCCGTCCGCTTCGCTCGGCCCAGCTCGGTGGAGTTCAGGATCTCGATCATGGGGCGCCTCTCGCAACGAGCCAATAACTATACCGGCCATACTATCCCGGGATTAGTATCGGCCCCATGGTCAGACTGCCCCTCACTCCGGCCGAGGTCGAGCGCGGACAGCGCCTCGGAGCCCTGCTGCGTCGCGCCCGGGGCGAGCGCTCGATGCTCGAGGTCGCGCTCGACGCGCGGGTGTCGCCGGAGACCCTGCGGAAGATCGAGTCGGGCCGCGTGGCGACGCCCGCCTTCCCGACCGTCGCAGCGCTCGCCCAGGTGCTCGGGCTGTCCCTCGACGCGGTGTGGGCTGAGATCAACCAGCCCGTGCCGGGCGCCGAGCCGGTCGGTGCTGGCCCCTTCGCGCGGCTGGCTGGTCGGCGGTCGGATGGCTAGGAGCTCGCCTCCGGGTGAAGCCCTTGCCGGATGGCTCCTCTCAACGCGCCCATATCGTTCCGTCGGCGATGCCCTTACGGAAGGATGCGGTGCTAGCCTTCCGTAAGAGCGCGAGATGGGGAAGCCTATGAGTCGAGAGCTCGTCACCCCTGGGTGGCCGCCACTCGGAGTCGAGCGTCGCGAGTGGACCTCGCGTATCGACCCCGGGCGACTCGACGTCTGGGAGCGCATCCGGATCGCGCGGCCCTACGAGGCGAGCGTTCCGGGGTTCATCGCGCCCCTCGAGGTGCGGCTGGAGCCCGAGACGGCCGCGATCGTGGCGTCGGCGAGCGCCGAGGTGGTGCGGTTCGACGCCGAGATGGTGGCCATGCCCGTCGCCATGCCCGCCATCCTGCTGCGCAGCGAGTCGGCGTCCAGCTCCCAGATCGAGCGGCTGACGTCCAACGCCCGCAACCTGGCCATCGCCGAGCTCGACTTGGGGTCGCGGCAGAACGCCGAGCTCGTCGTCGCCAATGTCCGCGCGATGCAGCGTGCCCTGGAGGTGGGGACCGGCATCACGCGGCAGTCGATCATCGAGACGCACCAGAGGCTGCTCGAGCATTCCGACCCCGGGATCGTCGGCGGGCTGCGGAGCGAGCAGGTGTGGGTGGGGGGCTCGGACGCGAGCCCGCATGGCGCCGAGTTCGTCCCACCGCACGCTGATCGGGTGCCGGCGCTCATCGACGATCTCGTCGGCTTCGCCGCGCGGGACGACATCCCGGTGCTCGCCCACGCGGCGCTCGTCCATGCGCAGTTCGAGACCATCCACCCGTTCCTCGACGGCAACGGCCGCACCGGCCGCGCGATCATGCACACCCTGCTGCGCGGGCGTGGTTTGACTCGGCACTCCACCGTGCCGGTCTCCTCAGGGCTGCTGCGTGACACGGCACGGTATTTCCAGGCGCTCACCGCCTACCGGGAGGGCCACCCCGACGCGATCGTCACGGAGACGGCGCGCGCGGCGTTCGCCGCCGTGTCGAACGGGCGGCAGCTCGCGTCCGAGATGGCCGTGATCCGTGAGACGGCCCGCGCGAGCCTCGTGGCCCGCGCCGACTCCGCCGCCTGGCCGCTGATCGACCTGCTGATGCGCCAACCGGTGGTCAACGCCGAACGCGTGGCCCGCGAGCTCGGCGTCACCACACGCACCGCCCGCAACGCCCTGGACCTCTTGGCAGGGGCGGGCGTCGTGACGCTGGCGAGCACCGCGAAGCGGGACCGCATCTGGCAGATCACCGCGGTCACGGACGCGATGGACGCCTTCGCGCGGCGGGCTGGCCGTCGGTCGAACGGATAGGGCGGCTTCGCCTCACGGATGGCGGCTGGCGCCGGTGAGCGCGCGGACGATGGGGCCCGCGACGTCAGGGTCGGCCACATAGTCCTCGACGGCGTGTGGGGAGGACGGGTTGTTGGTCCGCTCGTCGCGGATGGCCTCGTCCCCACCGGTGAACAGGGGGCCGAGCGGGTGGACCAGGGCGATGACGTCGCGCACGTCGTAGGCGTTGACCCAGGCCGGCGCGGTCGGCTCCCAGGGCTGGATCACCTCGGGCACGGGGCGGTGCTCGGTGCCGGCGCCCGGCCCGCTCAGATGGCGGCGCACCACACGCAGGCCCAGCGGTGATCCCGTGGAGGCGAACAGCCGGACCACCACGCCCGGCGGGAGGCTCTGGCAGGCGTCGTAGGCGACCACGCTGCCCAGGCTGTGGCCGATCACGACAAGGTCGGTGTGGCCGTCGTGCGCCGCGGCCTCCACCGACCTGTGGACCACGCCTTGCACCAAGGTGCGGATGCCGGGATCGGTCAGGTAGTAGGCCACATCCCGGTAGAACTGCTCGATGACCCATGCGGCCAGCCCGGTCTTCACGGCGAGGAACTGGAGAGCCGAGCGGGCGACCTGCAGCCGCAGGAAGTCGGACCACTCGACCTCCGGGTGGACGAGCTGCTCCGTGCGGCGGATCTCCTGGATCTCGGCCACCGCCGCGACACCGTCCGCGCCGGTCTGCGGCAGCCGGTCCTCGGCGCGGTACCCGGCGCCCTCGGCGGCGTCGATCAGCATGTGCTGGATCAGCGCGTCCACGTCCAGGCCGCTCGCCAGGTCCGGCGGAGGGCCGCCCGCCGCGTCGAGATCGGCCACGCGCGCTGCGAGGTCGTTCCCGTAGAACGGGAAGTGGACGGCGTCCACCGGTGGCGGGTCCTCGCCCGCGAGGACGGCGCCCTTCGCGAGCCCGGCCAGCCACAGGCGAGTCAGCGTGGCGACGTGCTTCTCGACGTCCTCCGGCGAGCGGCCCATGCCCAGGGGCATCTGCTGACCACGCCCGTGCACCAGGAGCAGAGCGGTCATGGCTGCCTCCGATCGTCGGCGATGCCGCGTCCGACGCGTCGCGCCGTCGCCCTTGCATCGTGGCACGGACCCGCGCGCGGGGCGCTCCCGGACCGGTGGAGATCCGCATGATCAGGCTTGAGAGCACGTGAGATGCAAGTGGGATGCGACTGGCATGGGTCGGTTGCGGCGTCGCGGGAGCCAGCGCAAGGTCGAGGTGTGGCGTCCCTGAACCCGGACGCCGACCGGCCCGGCGACGGAGGCCCACATGCCCCATGACGCTCATCCGCCCGACCCTTCTGACCCCGACGCCGCGGTACTGCCCGGCGACCTGCCGGCGGCCCTGCCCGGCGACCTGCTCGCGAGCCTGGGCGCGGGAACGGGCGACGTGGCCGATCGGGTGCTCGCCGCGCTGCTCGGCTCCCAGGAGCTGCATGCGCTGTACGCGGGCGATCGCCTCGGCTGGTACCGGTCGCTCGCCGAGCACGGCCCGTCCACCGCCCAGCAGCTCGCGGAGCGCACGGGCACAGACCCCCGGTACGCCCGCGAGTGGCTCGAGCACCAGGCCGCGGTCGGCTACCTGGCCGTCGTCACCGCGTCCGATGCCGATTCCGACGACGCCTCCGCGCGCCATTTCGCCCTGACGCCGGGGGCCCGGGAGGTGCTCACGGACGTGGCCTCCCTGGCCTACCTGGCGCCATTCGGACGGCTGGCGGCGGCCTCCTGGCGGGTCATCGACGAGACCGTCGAGGCCTACCGCACGGGCGCGGGCGTCAGCTGGGCCCGGCTGGGGTCCGACGCGCGCGAGGCGCAGGCAGCGCTCAACCGCCCGTTCTTCCTGCGCCAGCTCGCCCAGGTGGTCGTGCCGCAGGTCCCCGCGCTCGCGGCGCTGCTCGCCGACGGCGCCCGCGTGGCCGATATCGGGTGCGGCGAGGGCTGGTCGTCGATCGCGTTCGCGCTCGGGTTCCCGGGCGTGCGGGTGGACGGCATCGATCTGGACCAGCCGTCCATCGAGGCGGCCCACGGCCATGCGCGCGAGGCGGGCGTGGGGGACAGGGTGCGGTTCGTCGAGGCCGACGCCGCGGTGTACGCCGACGGTGGCCCCGGCCGCGCGGGCGCCTATGACGTCGTGACCGCCTTCGAGTGCGTGCACGACCTGCGCGACCCGGTGGGCGTGCTGCGCGGCATGCGGGCGCTCGCGGGCGCGGAGGGGTACGTGCTCGTCGTCGACGAGCGCACCGAGCCGGAGTTCAGTGCACCCGCCAGTGCCGCGGAACGGCTGTTCTACGGGTACTCGCTCACGGTGTGCCTGCCCGACGCGCTCGCCGAGGAGCCCAGCGCGGGCACCGGGACCGTGATGCGGCCCGACGTGCTGGCGGGGTACGCGCGCGCCGCGGGCTTCAGCGGCACCGAGGTGCTCGACGTGGACCACGACACCTTCCGGTTCTACCGGCTGGCGCCGTGACGCCTCGCGCGTGAAGCCCACAGGCGAGCTCAGGCCAGCGCGAGGCCGTCCACGAGCTCGGCGCCCGGCGCGGCGGCGAGCAGGGCGCCGGGCAGGGCCAGCTTCGAGCGGCGCAGGCCGCTGCCGATGATCACCAGGTCGCCAGCGGGGTCCGGGGCTGCGACCCGGGCGTCCACGAGCACCCTGTACCCGTCGGGCAGGCCGATCGGCGTGATGCCGCCGTACTCCATGCCGGACTCCTCGGTGGCGCGGTCCATCGGCAGGAAGGACGCCTTGCGGACGTCGAGCAACCGCTTCACCGCGTTGTTCACGTCGGCCCGGGTCGTGGCGCGCACGACGGCTGCGGCGATCCGCTCCTCGCCCTCGCGCCGGCCGGCCACGAGCACGCAGTTGACGGACGCGGAGAGCGGCAGGCCGTACGCCTCGGTCATCGCGGCGGTGTCGGCGAGATCGGGGTCGATCTCGGCGACGACCACGGACTCGGCGACGGACGGCGCCACGGCCGACCAGCCGCTGAGCGCGGCGAACGTGGTCTCGGCCAGCAGTTCGGGGTGGTCGAGGGCGCGCAGCCAGGTCAGGGTCCCGAGGGTCGTCACGGTCATGAGGGCGAGGCTAGCGAGGGGCCCGGCAGGCTGACGAGGGCGTCCGGCCCGCGTCACCGCGCGCTCAACGCCGCACGGTGCTCAGCGCTGCGCGGTGCCCATCAGGACCCCGCGGGCCAGGGTGTGCCGCACCGCCGCAATGGACACGGCGCCCGGCATCGCGCCCACCGTCACCCCGAGGCGCTCGACGTCCAGCGCGTGCACCGCGTAGTAGTACCGGTGCGGGCGGTCGCCATGTGGCGGGGCGGGGCCGTCGTACCCCGCGAGCCCGTGGTCGCCGCGCACATGGAAGGCCCCGGGCGGCAGCCTGCTGCCGTCGGGAGCCCCGGCGCCGCGCGACAGCGACGTCACGGTGACGGGCACGTCGACCAGCACCCAGTGCCAGAATCCGGAGGCGCCCGGGGCGTCGGGGTCGAAGACGTTGACCAGGAACGAGCGGGTCTGGGCGGGGAAGCCGGACCAGGCGAGCTGCGGTGAGGCGTCGCCGCCCGGAGGCGCCTGCACCGCGTCCGGCAGCGGCTCCCCGTGGCGGACGTCCTCGCTCGTCACCTCGAATGACGCGACGTGCGGGAGCATCGCATACGGCTCAGGGGCCAACGGGCGGGTCAGTGAGACGGCCATGAAGACCTCCGCGCGGGTCGGGGTCGGCTCGGCTCCCCGGCCGACCCCTCCATCATGCGCGGGGGTGTGGCCCGGCGCCTGTGGGGAGCCGGTCGCCCTGGCCGCGGCGCACATGCGAGCGAGCGTGCTCGATCGCGTCGTCCAGGTCGGTGAACAGGTGGTGGTGGTGCTGCAGCTCGGCGAGCACCCCGACGGACTCCACGACGCGCCGGTGCTCGGGGCGCAGGCCCTTGAGCAGCACCACGATGCCCCGGCGTTGCAGGTCGGCGACCACCTCGGCGAGGGCGTTCGCCCCGCTCGTGTCCAGGACGTTGATCGAGGAGAGCCGCAGCACGACGACACGCACGTCGGCCACCTGCGCCAGCTCGTCGAGGAACCTGCGCACGTCGGCGAAGAACAGCGCGCCGTCGATGCGGTACAGCGCGATGTGCTCGTTCAGCAGCGCGTGCTCGTCGGCCACGCCCACGGCCTCGACGTCGGAGGCGGGGATCTCCTCGCGGTGCAGGCCGCTGGCCCGGGCCACCGCGCGCAGGGCGAGCACCGCGGCGACGGCGATCCCGATCTCCACGGCCATCACCAGGTCGAAGACGACCGTCGCGCCGAGGGTGAGCAGGAAGACCAGGGCGCCCGAGCGGCCCGAGCGGCAGATGGAGCGGGCCGTCGGCAGGTCGATCATCCGGGCCGCCGTGACCAGCAGGACGCCCGCGAGCGCCGACAGCGGGATCCGCGCGACCCACGGGGCGGCCGCGTAGACGATCGCCGCGAGCACTGCGGCGTGCAGCAGCGCGGACATCCGGGTGCGGGCGCCGGCGCGCACATTGACCGCGGTGCGGGCGATGGCGCCCGTGGCGGGCATGCCGCCGAAGAGGCCGGAGGCGACGTTCGCCAGGCCCTGGCCCACGAGCTCGCGGTTGGGCTGGGTGCGGGGGATGTCGTCGGCCATCCCGTCGGCCACCCGTGCGGACAGGAGCGACTCGAGGGCGGCGAGCGCGGCGACGGCCAGTGCGGCTGAGAACAGCGCGGAGGTGGTCTCGACGCTTGCCATCGGCACGGAGGGGGCGGGCAGGGAGGAGGGGAGGGCGCCGATGCGGTCCACGCCGAGGCCCGTGAGCTCGACCAGCAGTGTCGCGGCGACCACTGCCACGAGGGAGGCGGGCAGTGCCCGGTTGACGCGGGGCAGCAGGGTCATGATCGCGATGACGAGCGCCACGATGCCGAGGGCGGGCAGCGCAGCGAGCCAGTCGACGTGCCCCAGGGTGCGCAGCGCGACGAGGGCGGCGTTCTCCCCGCCGGCCTTGGGGGTGTCCAGGGCGAGCGGGACCTGCTGCAGGGCGATCACCACCCCGATGCCGAGCGTGAACCCCTCGACCACCGGCCAGGGGATATAGGCCACGAGCCGCCCGAGGCCCACCAGGCCGCCCAGGATGACCAGCCCGCCGGCCATGATCGAGACCACCGCGACGGACTCGGGGCCGTAGCGGGCCACGATGGGGATGAGCACGACGGTCATCGCGCCGGTGGGCCCGGAGACCTGGAGCTGGGAGCCGCCGAAGATGGCCGCGACGGCCCCGGCGACGACGGCGGTGACGAGGCCGGCGGTGGCGCCCAGGCCGGAGGTGACCCCGAATCCGAGGGCGAGCGGCAGCGCGACGATGGCGACGGTGAGGCCGGCGACGGCGTCCGCGCGCCAGGAGCCGCGCAGTCCGGCGTAGTCGGCGCGGCGGGGCAGGGTGCGGCGTGCGAGCAGGGACGCGGTGGCGCGCCAGTCGACCCGCTCCAGGAGGCCCGGGACGCTCACGAGCGGTCCTCGTCGCGCTCGAGGCCGGCGAGGGCGGTCCGCGCGTCGGCGAGTGTGTCGAGCAGCACGGTGCGGGCGGCGGCGAGCATCTGGGCCACCGCGGGGTGGGCGAGCGTGTAGTGCACGGCGTTGCCCTCGCGGCGGGCGGTGGCCACCCCGGCGCGGCGTAGGACGGCCAGGTGCTGGGACAGGTGGGAGGCCTCGATCCCGATCTCGGCGAGCAGCTCGCTGACCGGCCGGGGGCGCTCGGCGAGCAGCTCCAGCGTGCGGATGCGCACCGGGTGGGCGAGGGCCTTGAACAGCTCGGCCTTGAACTCGTGGACGGGCCGGTCGGCGCCCGGCGGGGGAAGCGGCACAACTCTCCGATCAACACGACTTGATGGATTCATCAATCCATTGAGTGATCGTACGCCGTCCGTGGTCGCTCGATTGACAGGCGTCGGGTGTCAGCGTGTACTGGCATGATCGAACAAGTGTTCGAGATGCGGTCGAGGTCGACAGGGAGGGACGGGTCGTGGAGACGGCGGTGCTGACCCGGGAGGAGCGTGCGGCACGTGCCCGCGCGGCGCTGGCCCACGCCGAGCGGCGGACCGGGGCGCGTCCCCTCGTGCTGCCCGGCGGGGGCGCCGCGCCGCCCCCCGCGGGGCCCGCCCCGAGTGGCGTGATCGCGGCGGACGCCATGCCCGCCGAGCCCTCCGGCATGGCGGAGGTCGGGGAGGCCCTCGACCTCCCCGGGGCCCCGGTCGAGGCGCCCCAGCCCTCGCTGCTCCTGAGCGAGCGGCCCTCGTTGCCCGTCCCCGACGAGCTCGCGCCCCTGCTGCCCGACGGGCTACGCCGGGGCAGCGCCATGGCCGTCACCGGCTCCACCTCGCTGCTGCTCACCCTGCTCGCCCACGCGTGCGCCGAGGGCGCCTGGGCGGCCGTCGTCGGGCAGCCGGGCGTGGGCCTGCTCGCCGCGGCCCAGGCAGGGGTGGCCCTGGAGCGGCTCGCCCTGGTGCCCCGTCCCGGCCTCGACGCGCCGAGCGTGGTGGCGGCCCTGGTCGACGGGCTCGACGTCGTGCTCGTCGGGCCCGGCGCGGTGCTCACCGACGGCGACCGGCGACGACTCGCGGCCCGCGCCCGCGACCGGGGGGCCGTGCTGCTCTCGAGTGTGGCGTGGCCGGGGGCGAACACCGTCCTGACCGCCGCCAGCGAGCGGTGGAGCGGCGCCGAGGACGGCGCCGGGAGGCTGCGCGCGCATGAGCTGCGGGTCACCCGCAGCGGACGCGGAGGCGCCGGCGTCCCGCGGAGCGTCGGCCTGACGCTTCCGCTCGGCAGGTCGACGGGCGGCGCCCCGCCGGTCTCGGACTCTGGCCGGGGACGTGTGAGCACGCCCGCGCCGCTGCGGTTGGTCGGATGAGCACGCGCACCACGGTCGTGTGGGTGCCGGACTGGCCGGTCGTGGCCGCCGTGCGCGGCGACGAGGTGGCCCCGCATCTGCCCGCGGCCGTCCACGACGGGCGGCGCCTCGTCGCCGTCTCCACCCTCGCGCGCGCCCAGGGCGTGCGCCGGGGGATGCGCCGACGGCAGGCGCAGGGCTGCTGCCCCGAGCTCGTGCTGCTCGCCGCCGACGAGGGGCGTGACGTGCGGCTCTTCGAGCCCGTCGCCACCGCGGTCGAGACAGTCGTCGCGGGCATCGAGGTGGCCCGCGCCGGCCTGCTGCTGCTGCCGGCCGGGGGAGCGAGTCGCTACCACGGCTCGGAGGAGGCGCTCGCGGAGCGGATCGTGACGGCCGTCGCCCAGCGCACCGGACACGAGGCCCACGTCGGGACGGCCGATGGGCTGCTCGCCGCGATCCTCGCCGCCCGCGAGGACGCGACGGTGCCACCCGGCGCCTCGCGCGACTACCTGGCCCCGCGGGGCATGAGCGAGCTGGCCCACGCCGCCGTCCAGGACGGCCTCGACGCCCGGGTGGGCGAGCTCGTGGACCTGCTCGGCCGGCTGGGGCTGCGCGTCCTCGGCGACCTCGCCGGCCTGCCCGACGGGGACGTGCAGGCCCGGTTCGGGAGGCTCGGCGCCTGGGCGCAGCTGCTCGCGCGCGGCCACGACGCCCGGCCCCCGGCCCGCCGCCGCCCGGAGACGGACCTCGAGGTGTCCTGCGAGCTCGACCCGCCGGCCCACCGGGTCGACATCGCCACCTTCATGGGCAGGCGGCTCGCCGAGGAGCTCCACGCGCTGCTCATGGAGCACTCGGTCACCTGCGGGCGCCTCCAGGTCGCCGCCCGCACCGACGAGGGCGAGGACCTGGTCCGGGTGTGGCGCACCGACACGGGCGGGCTCGGCGGCCTCACCGCCGCGCGCATCACCGACCGGATCCGCTGGCAGCTCGAGGGGTGGCTCACCGCGGGCGCGCTGACCCGGGCTCCCGAGGATCCCGAGGACTCCCACCCGGTGTCCCTGGTGCGGCTGGCCCTCACCGCGCAAGACGTCGCCCCGGCGGGCGCCGAGCAGGGCCGGCTGTGGGGCGGGGCCTCCGGCGGCGACCTGCGGGCCCATCGGGCCCTCGACCGGGTGCAGGGGCTCATCGGCGGCGACGGGGTGCTCACCGCGGCGCTGCAGGGTGGGCGGGACGTGCGCGACCAGGTGAGCGTGCGGCCCTGGGGTGACCAGACGGCGCCGCCGAGGCCCGCCGACCGGCCGTGGCCCGGGCGGCTCCCCGAGCCGGCTCCCGCCACGGTGCTGGTCGAGCCTGAGCCGGTGGAGGTGCGCACCGCCGCCGGGGAGCCGGTGCGCCTCGACGACCGGTTCGCGATGAGCGGCGCCCCCGCGACCGTTCGGGATGCCCGGGGCGGTGGGAGGGGGCGGGCCGTCGTGGGCTGGGCTGGCCCGTGGCCCCTGGTCGAGCGGTGGTGGGCGCCGGGGGCCCGGCGCCGGGCCCACCTGCAGGTCAGCCTCGCCGACGGCGGCGCGCTGCTGCTCTCCTGGCAGGGGAGCTGGATGTGCGAGGGCGCCTACGACTGAGCCGTGGCGAGCGCCTCATCCTGCCCGTGGCCTGGCAGTGTGGGCATCGAGTGACGTGACGAGGAGGTCATCGCTGTGCTGCCCCACCTGACCGACCAGGGAAACGCCCTGGGAACGAGCCCCCGGCCGGACCCGGCCATGTCGCATCGGATCGCCGACGTCACCGTGACGGTGCGCGACGCCCAGGGGCAGCCGCTGGCGGACGCGCCGGTGGTGGTCGCCCAGGCCGCGCACCGCTTCCTGTTCGGCTGCATCGGGTTCGACCTGATCGACCTCGCGAACAGCGACGGCGAGGGATCCGAGGCGGACCTGCGGTTGGCCGACCAGTGGCTCGGGCTCTTCAACGCCGCCACGCTGCCGTTCTACTGGGGGCAGTTCGAGCCCGTGCGGGGCCGACCCGACACCGCACGGCTGCTCCGCGCGGCCCGCTGGTTCGCCGATCGGGGATGTGTCGTCAAGGGCCACCCGCTGGCCTGGCACTCCGAATGCGCCGACTGGCTGCTCGACCTGCCTTCCGCCGAGGTCGCGGACGTGTTGGACGCCCGCATCCGGCGCGACGTCGCCGACTTCGCCGGGGTGGTCGACACCTGGGACGCGATCAACGAAGTCGTCATCATGCCGGTGTTCGACAAGGTCCCCAACGCGCTGACCCGGCTGTGCCGCGAGCGCGGGCGCATCCCGACCATCCGGCTCGCCGTCGACGCCGCCCGCCAGACGAACCCCGCGGCGACCCTGCTGCTCAACGACTTCGACATGTCCACGGCCTTCGAGTGCCTCATCGAGGGCTGCCTCGAGGCGGGCATCGAGATCGACGCCATCGGGCTGCAGAGCCACATGCACCAGGGGGCCTGGGGCGAGGACCGCACCCTGGAGGTGCTCGACAGGTTCTCCCGCTACGGCCTGCCGCTGCACCTGACCGAGACGACCCTCCTGTCCGGCGAGCTCATGCCCGCCCACCTCGAGGACCTCAACGACCACCAGGTCGACGAGTGGCCGTCCACTCCGGAGGGCGAGGAGCGCCAGGCGCGCGAGGTGGCGAGCTACTACCGGACGCTGCTGTCGCACCCGTCGGTGGAGGCTGCCACCTACTGGGGGCTGAGCGACGCGGGGATGTGGCTGGGGGCGCCCGGCGGCCTGGTGCGGGCCGACGGCACGCCGAAGCCGGCGTATGACGCCCTGCACGGGCTCGTGAAGGGGGAGTGGTGGCATGAGCCGCGCACTCTGGCCACCGATGCCCATGGACGTGTGAGTGTGCGGGGATTCCTCGGCGACTACAGCATCACCGCAGGCCAGGGCAGTGCGACGGTCACTCTCGACCGGGCGGGGGTCGCTGACGCGGAGGTCCGGCTGGGCTGACCCGCGGGTCGCCGCAGGGTCGGGGGCAGGGTCGGGCGCGCGGGCGCGCGCAGGGCTGAGGCGAACGCTCGGCGGGCGTCGCCTGGGGGTTTGACGTCCCGGCATCCGGCAGCGTGTACTGGTGTGATCGAACAGGTGTTCGATGGCGCGCCTCGGGCGCGCCGAGCAGCCAGTGGACGGGAGGCTCGTCGTGCCGCGGACGACGGACGGCCGGTACGCCGAGCTGCACGCCCACTCGGCGTTCAGCTTCCTCGACGGGGCGAGCCAGCCTGAGGAGCTCGCCGCCGAGGCTGTGCGGCTCGGCCTGGACGCCCTCGCGCTCACCGACCACGACGGCCTCTACGGCGTGGTGCGCTTCGCCCAGGCCGCGCGCGCCGTCGGGCTGCCCACCGTGTTCGGCTCCGAGCTGCACCTGCCCGTCTCCGGCGGTGGATGGGGCGCGCAGCGCGTCAGCGGCCCCGACGTGCTCGACGCGCCCACCGGCGTCCCCGACCCCCGCGCCACCCACCTGCTCGTGCTGGCCCGCGGGCCTGACGGCTACCGCGCGCTGTCGAGGGCCATCGCCACGGGACACCTGGCCGCCGGGGCCAAGGGCGCCGCGCAGCACACCTGGGAGGGGCTCGCCGAGCAGGCCGCCGGGCAGTGGCTCATCCTCACCGGTTGCCGCAAGGGCTCCGTGCGCCAGGCGCTCGCCAGCGGAGGCGGCGGCGCGGCGGGCGAGGTGACGCCGGAGGGGTTCCTCGCCGCCCGCGCCGAGCTCGACCGGCTCGTCGGGCTGTTCGGCCACGAGAACGTCGCCGTCGAGGTCACCGACCACGGCGACCACAGCGACGCCGAGCGCAACGACGCCCTCGCGGCGCTCGCGGCCGCCGCCGGCCTGCCGCTCGTCGCCACCGGCAACGTCCACTACGCCACACCTCGGGACGCCGACCTCGCGGCGGCGCTCGCGGCCGTGCGCGCCCGATCCTCGCTCGACGACCTCGACGGGTGGCTGCCCGGCGCTCCCACCGCCCACCTGCGCTCGGCGGCGGAGATGCTGGCCCTGCACCGGCGCCCCCCGCAGGCCGTGGCCACCGCCGCGCGCCTGGCCGCCGAGTGCGCGTTTGACCTCGCGCTGGTCGCCCCTCAACTGCCGCCCTACCCCGTGCCGCCCGGCCACACGGAGGCGAGCTGGCTGCGCGAGCTGGTGCGCCGCGGCGCCCTGGAGCTGTACGGGCCGCCGGAGGCCGAGCGGGTGCCCGGGGCGTACGCGCAGCTCGAGCACGAGCTGCGCGTCATCGAGGACCTGGGCTTCCCGGGGTACTTCCTGGTCGTCTACGACCTGGTCGACTTCTGCCGCCGCAACGGCATCATGGCGCAGGGCCGCGGCTCGGCCGCCAACTCCGCGGTCTGCTACGTGCTGCGGGTCACGGCGGTGGACGCGGTGGCCCACGGGCTGCTGTTCGAGCGCTTCCTGGCGCCCGAGCGGGACGGCCCGCCGGACATCGACGTGGACATCGAGTCGGGCCGCCGCGAGGAGGTCATCCAGTACGTCTACGCCACGCATGGGCGCACGCACGCCGCGCAGGTCGCGAACGTCATCACCTACCGGCCGCGCTCGGCGGTGCGCGACGCGGCGCGCGCGCTCGGCTACGACGCCGGGCAGCAGGACGCGTGGAGCAAGTCCATTGAGCGCTGGGGCAGCCTGCGCGGCGCCGACCCGGTGACGCCCGACGGCCGCGACGCCGCGCCCGCGCGTGACGCGCCGCCCGCCCGGACCGGTCGGGGCCGCGACCCGCATGACGCGGTGTGGGGGACGACGTTCGAGCCCTCCGCCGACCGGCACGACGTGGTCCCGCGCACCCGCCCCCCGGCGGCGTCCGAGCTCGACGAGATCCCCGAGCAGGTGATCGACCTGGCGGAGCGGTTCCTGCGCCTGCCCCGCCACCTGGGCATCCACTCGGGCGGCATGGTGATGTGCGACAGGCCCGTCATCGAAGTCTGCCCGGTGGAGTGGGCCCGGATGCCGGGGCGCACCGTGCTGCAGTGGGACAAGGAGGACTGCGCCGACGCGGGGCTGGTGAAGTTCGACCTGCTGGGCCTGGGCATGCTCACCGCCCTGCGGATCGCGTTCGACCTGGTGCGCGAGCACGAGGGCGTCGAGCTCGACCTGCACGCCCTGCCGTACGAGGACCCGCTCGTGTACGACCTGCTCAGCGCCGCCGACACGGTGGGCGTGTTCCAGGTGGAGTCGCGCGCCCAGATGGGCACGTTGCCGCGCCTGCAGCCGCGCCGGTTCTACGACATCGTCGTGGAGGTCGCGCTCATCCGCCCCGGGCCCATCCAGGGCGGCTCGGTGCACCCGTACATCAACCGGTACCACGGCCGGGAGAAGGTCACCTACCTGCACCCCAAGCTCGAGAAGTCGCTCGCGAAGACCCTCGGGGTGCCGCTCTTCCAGGAGCAGCTCATGCAGATGGCCATCGACGTCGCGGACTTCACCCCCGCCGAGGCCGACCAGCTGCGCCGGGCGATGGGCTCCAAGCGGTCCACCGAGCGGATGGAGGCCCTGCACGCCCGCCTGCTCGCCGGGATGGCCGCGAACGGCATCGACCGGGAGACCGGCGAGCAGATCTTCGACAAGCTCAAGGCCTTCGCCGACTTCGGGTTCCCCGAGTCCCACGCGTACTCGTTCGCGTTCCTCGTGTACGCCAGCGCCTGGCTCAAGGTGCACCACCCGGCCGCGTTCTACGCCGGGCTGCTGGCCGCGCAGCCGATGGGCTTCTACTCCCCGCAGTCCCTTGTCGCCGACGCCCGTCGTCACGGCCTGCAGGTGCTGCGCCCGTGCGTGCAGGCCTCGGGCGTGCAGGCACAGGTGGAGCGGCTGGGCCCGACGCCACCGGGCGGTGAGCCGCGCCTCGTGCCGACGCCCTCGGGGACGGCCCCGGTGGACGAGCACGCGACAGCCGAGAACGGCCGGGCGCTCGCGGTGCGGATGGGGCTCGCCTCGGTGCGGGGCGTGGGGGAGGACGTCGCCGAGCGCGTGGTCGCCGAGCGCGCCGCGCATGGGCCGTACGCGGACCTGCGCGATCTGGCCCGCCGGGTGAGCCTGACCACCGCGCAGCTCGAGGCGCTCGCCACCGGCGGCGCCCTGGGCGCGTTGGGGGCCACCCGACGGGAGGCGCTGTGGGCGGCTGGAGCCCTCGCCCTGGAGGGGCCCGACACGCTGCCCGGCGTCGCGGTGGGCGTCAGCGCCCCGACGCTGCCCGGCATGACGGACGTCGAGCTGGCGGTGGCCGACGTGTGGGCCACCGGCGTCTCGGTGGACTCCTACCCCACGCAGCATGTGCGCGAGGGCCTCGACGCCGCGGGTGTGCTGCGCGTCGAGCAGGCCTACCGCCACGAGGCCGGCAGGCGCGTCGCGGTGGCGGGGGTCGTGACGCACCGGCAGCGTCCGGGGACAGCCGGCGGGGTCACGTTCCTGTCGCTCGAGGACGAGACGGGCCTGCTCAACGTGGTCTGCTCGCCGGGGCTCTGGCAGAAGTTCCGTAAGGCGGCCCGCACGTCGGCCGCGCTGGTGGTGCGCGGCCGGCTGGAACGGGCCGACGGCGCCACGAACCTCATCGCCGAGCACCTGGCCCCGCTGTCGCTGCGGGTGCGGACCACGTCGCGCGACTTCCGTTGACAGGCAGCCACACCCGAGCCGGACCCGGTGGCTACGCTGCCTAGATGCCCCTCTTCGGCTCGCTGGTCGCGTACCTCCCCACCCCGCGCACCGTCACGGAGGAGGTCGCCGAGGGTGTGCTCGCCCAGCTCGTCGACCGGGCTGTGGCCGGCGGCGCCAGCGGTGTCGCGGTGCTCGGCAGCACGGGCGGCTTCGCGTACCTGGACCGGGCCCAGCGGCGGCGGGTGTGCGAGGCGGCCGTGGAGGCCGCGGCCGGGCGCGTCCCGGTGCTGGTCGGCGTCGGCGCCCTGACCACCCGCGACGTCCTCGACCTTGCGCGCGACGCCGAGCAGGCGGGGGCCGACGCGCTGCTCGTGCCGACGATGGCGTACCTGCCGCTCACCGACGACGAGGTGCATGAGCTGTACCGGTGTGTGACCCAGGTGGTCGGCATCCCGGTGTGGGCGTACCACAACCCCGTCGCCACCCGGTACGACTTCAGCGTCGAGCAGCTGCGGCGCGTGACCCGGCTGCCCGGCGTCCAGGGCGTCAAGGACCGCGGGACCAGCCCGGATGCGGTGCGCGGCCGGGCCCGGGAGCTGCATCACAAGCTCCCCGCCGACGTCGAGATCGGCTTCAGCGGCGACGGCCTGGGCGTGCACGGCCTGCTCGGCGGCGCCCGCACCTGGCACTCCGGGCTCGCGGGCGTGCTGCCGGCCCGCTACGCCGAGGTCGCCGACATGGCCGCCGCCGGACACGCCGAGCGCGCCCTCGCCCTGATGGCTGGGCTCCAGCCGCTCGCCGACCTTGCCGCGACCGGCGGCGCGCGCGTCGTGCACGCCGTGGGAGAGGCGCTCGGCGTGGCGGTGGGCCCGCTGCCGGCCCCGCTGCGGCGACCCGGGCCGGGCGTGCTCCGAGAGATCGACCGGGCGCTCGCGGGCCTCCACGACCCCGCCTAGCGGTCGAGAGGCCCTACGCCTCGTCTGCCTCAGCGCTCTTCGTCAAGCTCAGCGCTCTTCGTCAACTTCAGTGCCCTCGTAGGCCTCATACGGCTCGCGCACGTCCCCGGGCTCCAGCTCCGGCTCGGGCTCCCGTAGCCGGGAGAACACCGTCCACGCGACCGCCACCAGCGGCACCGCGATGACCGCGCCCAGGATGCCGGCCGTCAACGTGCCGCCCAGCACCACCACGGCGATGACGACGGGGTGCAGCGCGACTTGCTTGCCCATCACCAGCGGCTGCAGCACATGCCCCTCGAACTGGCCGATCAGCGCGATCCCGATGCCGACGATCGCCGCCTGCACCGGCCCGTTCGCCGCCAGCGCCACGATCATCGCGATGACCATCGCCGCGGGGGCGCCCACGAGCGGGATGAACGCGCCGATCAGCACCAGCACCGCCAGGGGCGCCGCAAGTGGCACCCCGATGATCGACAGCAGGATGAACGCCAGCAGGCCGTCGGAGAACGCGATGATCAGGATGCCGCGCGTGTAGCCGGAGAACGTGTACCACCCGGCGGCGCCCGCGATGCTCCACGACCTCCGCGCGCTCAGGGGGAGCTGCGCCAGGAACCACTCCCACATCGACCGCCCGCTGGTGAGGAAGAACACCGCGCAGAACGTCGCCAGCGCGAGCGCCGTCAGGACCTCCACCACGCTGCCCGCGCCCGCTGCGGCCTCGGAGGCGAGCTCGCTGGCGTGCTCCTCCACCCACGTGCGGCCGTTCTCGATCCACTGGTTGATCTGGTCGGTGGTGATCCGGAACGGCGAGCCGTCCTCGAGGAAGTCGATGATGTCCTGGATGCCGCTGGCGAATTGGTCGGACAGCTTGGACCACTGGCCCGCGACCGACACCCCCACGTACGTGAGCATTCCCAGCAGGATCAGCACCCCGCCCAGCAGTGCGAGGGCCGTGGCCAGCGGACGCGGCATCACCCGGGCGAACAGCTCCACCGCCGGTCGCAGCACCGCCGTGAACACCAGGGCCAGGAACAGGGAGATGAACAGCAGCTGCACGCGGGACGTGGCGTAGAAGACCAGGGCGATGGCCGCCGTCACCACCAGGAGGCGCCAGGAGACCCCGGCCAGGTTCATCAGCCAGCGCGGGGCCGTGGGCTCCGGGATGGCGACGGGGGAGGCGCGGCGGGAGCCCGCGAGGCGCCGCGTCGAGGACGTCACGCCCACAGGGTGCCGGGGCGAGGCCGAGGCCCGTTCGCCCGATGCGCCCTGATCCGCCATCAGCCCTCCTCCGATGTGGCGGGGATCACTCCGAGATCGGGTGATCTAGCCCCGTACGCTGCGGTGATGCTGTCCCAGGACAGTCTGCCCCGCAGCCGCGATTCATGCTCGACCGGCTCGCCATGCTATGTTTCTGCCGCACCTGAGGGAGCCCGCGAGGGGTTCTGACGGTCCACCTGTCCGGGTGGCGGAATGGCAGACGCGCTAGCTTGAGGTGCTAGTGCCCGAAAGGGCGTGGGGGTTCAAGTCCCCCTCCGGACACAACATTGTGGCCCCCTGACCTGGGAAAACACCGGGTCAGGGGGTCCTCTTCTTTGCCCATGTCACAACACGCGTCACAACCGGCCGGCTCTGCTCGGCGTCCACCGCATGGCCGAAGCCAACGTCCCAAGTGCCGGTGATCTCATCTGGATAGGTGCTGACGGGTCTGGCTGTGAGGCCGTGGGCTGCCACCCGCTCGAGCCCATGGCGTTGTCCCAGAGCGTGTCGAACATGTAGGTCACGTGAGGCCCTTGCGTCGCCTCGTCCGAGGCCGCAGCGAACACGTCGGGGTGGTCGTACGAGTTCACGGTCAGATAGCGCAAACCCGGTAGATCGACGTCAAGCGCGGGTGAAGCGGGGTGATCCAACGTGCACGGCGTGGTCAGGGCGGGCGCACGCGGTTCTGGACGCACGAACGCCCCCGGGTCCATACCGGAGGCGCCGTACCTGCTGTCTCAACAGTCTTAAGCGGGATCAGCAGACCCCGCGAACAGGAACAGTCTACGACGCGATCGGGGGAGCGATCCTGCTCGAGCAAGAGCGGCTGTTCGCTCGTGGGGATCGGTGCCACGGTGTGACATGTCACAACGGCGGGGGAAGAATCGGACAGTTGTGCGCGCATAACTACGTCAGAAATCGGGGCAACGCGGGCGCCAAACGCGAATGTGCAGGTCAGAGTCACCCATTTGGAGGGTTCTGCAGCGGTGCCGTCAGTCTGCCGCCCCTGCGGCCTTGGAACGCTGCTCTTGGGACCACACCTTGTACTCGATCTCCCGTTCGCGCTGCTGGGCGAGGCCGTGGGCGGTGAGTTCCATCCGGTACGGGATCTCCAACACTCGGCATAGGTGCTTCATCGCGGTCCGCGCAGTGTGCCGCTTGTCTATACGGCTCCACGCGCTCGTAGCCAAGACCCCCATGTCGAGCATGTTGCTCACCCCCCCGAGAGTCTCGTCCTCGGCCACTTCAGGCCGACCCAGCAACGCGATCCCCGCCGGTGCGTCCTCGTCGAGGTGAGCGCCCTCGAGGTACCGATCGACTACTGCTGTGCTGGCGTGGCTGGTACTCGAGGCGACGCGGTAGAGCGCGTAGTAGGCATTGGCACCGGCGAGCTCATCGCATCGGGCAGCGAACTTCTCACCGGCTGGTGTCTGAGTGCGCAACAGACCGTCGAGTTCCGCGGCCACCCGTTGCTGCGCCGTCGGGTCATCGAACTTCGCGCCAACCTTGACGAACTCCTCGATCGCGTTCCGCTGCTGCCGGGTCTGTTCCCGAATCAGGGAGAGCACCTCTGGGTAGCCGCTGCGTTCGAGCCAGACCGCTGTGATCGCACACTCGATGGCCTGGCGCACTAGGGGGATCGCAGCCTGGTCCAGGCCATGTTCGTCGAGAACGAGTGCGGCCTCAGCGAGGTGGTACACCTGCGCGGTCAGCCCATAGACCGTCAACCCGATGAGCATGTGATCGCGTCGGCCCATCCCGATGGAGCCCGTCGTCGTCGCCGAGTTCCAGTCAGCGATGAGTGACCGCAGAGCGCTCTGAAGCTCGATGTCCGCCATGACCTCACGGTAGGGCGAGTAATCGCTGGCAGGGTGGATTGACCTACCACCCTCCGCGCCGCACCGCCACGGCGCCCTGCCCGCGAGCGCCGCGAACCCGTGCGCTTCCGCCCGCGCGGGTCCCCACGGCAGCCGTGCGGCCACCGCTCGCGATACGCCCGATGGGCGCGCGCTGCTGCAGGGCGTGTGTGTGCGCCGCGCCGCGCACGCCCCATCCGCGAGGCTCTGGCCGGAGAAGTGCTAGTGGTAACCAGACGCGGATCGGCGCGGAACCGGACGTCAACGCGCACTCGCGGAACTGGTCACGTCAGAGCGAGCAGGGCAGAAGCCTGATCTAGACGTCGAGTTCTGGAGTGGTGGCGCTCGAACTTCCCCGCGGCAGCGAGCGGTGGGCGCGGACCTGGTCTGCGATGAAGTGCACGAGCTGATCGCTGTCGTTGACGAGCGCTTCGATGATCGCGGGCGGGGCGTCCGGGTTGAGCGTGACGAGAACAGCAAGATCGACGCTGCGGTCAGCGAGCTCGATGAGGGTCGCCGGCGAGGTCGCGCTGTTGAACGCGACTGCTCGTCGCACCTCGATGTCGGCGTCCTGAGAGAGAGATGCGAGAGCCTCCGGTGGCGTGTTCGAGTTCGCGGCGACGGCTCGACGGACCAAGGCACTGCGGCGTTCGCCGGCTAGGAAGACGAGTATGTCGGGCGGGGTCCGTGGGTCGCGCGCCACCTGTACCCGCACCTGCGCGAGCGCGTTCGCGGCTCTCTCCTCCAGGTCTGCTCTGCTGGGAGCAGCGTCCCGCCAGCGCTTGTCCCACTCGGTCTTGGCGCGGGCCCTGTCCTCGGCGCTCGTGACAAGGTTCTTGAATGCGGCAGACCTCACGGCCCCATGCTGGTCGAGGAGCATCTCAGCGAGCCGGGCACCGTCAAGTCCCGGGTTGCCCGCGGCACTCTCGCGAACGTCCGCCTCCTCATCGCGGCTCAGAGTCTGGAGCCGATCGAGGTCAAGGGTCCGGCTTCTGCCCGCTGCCGCGCGGACCTGTGGCTCAGGGTCTCCCGCGAGGGCTGCAAGCGTTCCGGGCGGCGTGCGGGGGTTCTCGGCGACCTCCCGGCGGACGGACGCGTCGACGCTTCGGGCGAGGCGCACCAGCGTTCGGGGCGCGGTGCGGCTATCGCCAGCGGCGATCTGGCGCAGGTTCGGGTGGGCTAGACGGTTGCTGGCGAGCTTGTCGAGCGCCTGCTCGACCAGGCCCTCGGGCTGCGCGAGGTCGTTGCGCTGGCGAGTCGCAGCGAGGACACCGAGAAGCGTCTCATCGGTCGTCGACAGCAGCAGCGGTCGTGCGATGCGGCTGGCGAGATCGGGCGGTGTGCTCGGGTTCGCGAGCACACCAAGGCGGACGGACATCTCGGCATCCAGTGCCAGGCGTGCCAGGACCTGCGTGGGAACCTCGGGGTTCCGTGATAGCGAGGCGCGCACCCCGACATCGCGGTCTTCGATGAGCGCCCCCGCGACGGCTGCGGGGATTAGTGTCGAAGCCGCGAGTTGCACGCGACTCTCGGTGGATCGCATCGAGCGCAACCGAGGCAGGAGCGCATCGAGGTTGGCAGCCGGGAGCGAGGGGTTCCCGGCCAGGGCGACCAGAACACGCGGCACTTTGGTGCCCATGAGCTCGCGGAGTGCCGTGACCGGCGTGGACGGGTGCGCGGCCACGAGTTCCAGCATCTCCGTGTCGAGCTCACCGGGGCTGCGGAGGCCCGCTCCTCGTGGCTGATCGTCGCCGGCCTTCCGGAAGTGGGTGCGCTCTGCCCGGTCAGACGCGAGTCTCGCGAGCAGATCGCCGAGGCTGTCGTCCGGTGCGTCCGCGGTGCGGCGTAGCGCTGACCAACGGATCTCGGGGTCGAGATCGGACAGCAACCGATTGCGCACCCCGGCGTCCGCGACAGACAGGTCGGCGGCCACGGCGCGTCGCATCCATGCGGGGCGCCCCTGGCGCAGGAGGTCCTCTTTGACCTCGTGCGGTAGACCAGACTTCAGCCAACAAGGGATGTCGAGCTCCCGCCCGGTTATCGCCGCCCAGCGATGGCTAGCGGCAGGCAGGGGGAGCCACGGTCCCGGACCGGTTGGTGTGCCGCCGCGAGTGGCAGCGAGAAACGCAGTGAACCATGCGGCGTCCACCGACAAGTCGTCGCGGCCGTGTCCAGCCAGCGATGCGCCGGGGCGCACGCCGCCGGGGGCCATACGAGCCTGCTCGATCGCTGGCGCGTCGGGCGCCGACCGCGGGCGCCGACCGGATTCCAGCGCTCTCGGGCTGGTTCTCGGTGTGCGCGGGTTCGCGTGAGCTGCCCTCCGCACCATGAGGCTGGTGTCGCGTGATAGCACCTCGAGCAGGTCTGGCGGTGCCTGCGGGTTCCGTGCCGCCCCCTCCCGGACTCTGGCATAACGGTCACGCGCGAGGTCTCTCACGGTCAGCTCCGGAGTCGCAGCGTTGCGCGCGACACGGAATCGGAGGTCGATGTCCTCGCACAGTGCCAGGGCCGAGAGCATCTCTCGCGGGGTGTTCGCGTTGTCGGCGAGGAGCTGGTGCTTTCGGCGCTGGGTCACCGGCTCCCTAACGGCCAACCGCCTTCCATCTGCGGCAATCTGGAACTCAACGCGCAGCATCGGCAACAACTCTTCGGGGTCGCCACCGAGGAGAAGGTGAAGTGGCCACGACTTCGTCATACCTTGCCGGGGAAGCCAGACAGCCACGCTGCGGATTCCGAGCGCGTCATCGAGGTCGAGCATCACGTAGCCGAGCAGCTGGCGAAGGAAGCCACGCAGTGCTGGGTAGGAGAGCTTCCCGTACGCCTTGGAGTCGAACAGAGTTCTACCAACCATCCAGTCGCCGTCAGCGCCTCCGACAAGCGCAGAACCAGCGAAGACCGGATTAGGTTCGAACCTCTCGCCCTGAGCGATCTGCCCGCGCCACTGGTTGATCTGGGTCTCGTTGGCTTCCATGAGCGAGCGGAGGTCGCCGAGCGAGCGCGCGCCCACCCGCAGCGCGAATGCGTGCCCGTCATCGACGCGGTCCAGGTCGTCTCCGAGTGAGCCGCCCAGCGCCGCGTGACCGCCTCGGTAGGCCTGTTCGCAGTAGGCCAGCAGAAGCGCAGCACGGTCAAGCTCGATCTCTTCCGAAGCGCTCTCAATTATCCCGTTCGCGACTTCGAACGCTTCGGTCAGTACCCGCACCCGGTGCGTGCCGTTCTTGATCTGGCTTTCATGACCGGCAACTCGGGCAACGCCCAAAGCCGCGACGGAGTGATGAGGACTGAAGTCACTAAGAGCGATGCGGGTGCGAAAGTCGATGGCGGTGCCGACGAGTGCCGCCACGGCTCCAGGCGGCGGAGGAACTACTGACCTGCTCAGCACGAGCGTCTGGAGGCCGAGCGCCCGCACCATCGCCTGCGTCGCCTTCGAGGTGCCTGGCACGCCGGTGAAGATCGGTGAGAGCCCATCGACGAACGCGCGAACCGGGGAATGCGAGTCGCTCAGGTGGTCGGTGAGGCTCATCGACTCACGCGCCGAACCGAGACGACGCGAAGGAAGCTCGGCGGGTAATCAGATCGGCCATGCGCTAGAAACTACCGCCCCGGACTCCGCGTGAAGCACACTGCACCCTGCACGTGGGGTGGGGCCATGCGCTGCTTCGCCTTGTCCGAGGCCGCAATCTTCGATGCATGCCCTGTCGCAAGAGGCTCCCTGAGGCCCACTGCAGGTCCCCGCCGGGCGTGCTGGCCGTCGCCACGCACCGTATCCGCGCCAGCTGACTCGTCGATCGGTGTCGGTCCCCTCGGGAGGCGATACGCGACCGATACGGTGTAGGCGTGCACCTCCTGGCGGTGCACGAGTGCCGTAGCCAGCCAAAGGTGGTAGCCGTGCCGGTGTCTGACCTGCTTCCCGAAGAAGCGATTACGCTCAATCAACCGACGGACGCGTCGCAGCAGCAGATGTCGGAGTCTCAAATCGTCGATCGCTATGTGCGCGGCGAGGTTCGGATCGTCACGGACCAGGCCCGAACACAACTCGCCGAGCTCCCACTCGTCCTCGCAAGCGGCCGATATAAACTGCAACCCGAGTACCAGCGTCGACATCGCTGGAACGTGGCCAAAAAGTCACGGCTGATCGAATCTTTTATCATGAACGTCCCGGTCCCGCCGATCTTCGTCTACGAGTACGAGTACTCAAAGTACGAAGTAATGGACGGCCTTCAGCGACTCACCGCCCTCTGGGATTTCTACCAGGACAAGTTCGACCTCGTCGAACTAGAATTCTGGCCCGAACTAAACGGCCGGCGCTACTCAACGCTCCCGTTACAGTTGCGTCAAGCCATTGATCGGCGCCATATTTCGAGCATTGTGCTGTTATACGAGACGGCGAACGACAGCGCGGTCGCCCAACACCTGAAAGAGTTGGTTTTCGAGCGCATCAACAGTGGCGGGGTCTCCCTAAGTGCGCAGGAATCGAGGAATGCTCTAAGCTCGGGCCCTCTGAATGCGGGGCTTCCGCGACTTGCGCGCACCCCCGAATTCTGCCGCGCATGGGGCATCCCGGAGCCGATCGAGGGAGTGGACGACCTCGACCGCGACGAGGTGCTCAGTGATCCACGGGTCCAGAGCATGGACGATGTTGAAATGGTTCTCCGGTTCTTCGCCCACCGGCAACGAGGACTTGAGGGTGCGCCACGGAGACTGAAGGCATTTTTGGATCAATACTGGTCAGCCGCAAATGAGCAGCTGTCCGCCGGCACCATTGAAGCAATCGGGCGAGTGTTCACGGCGACGATCAGGCTCGTTTTCGCCGTTCTGGATGAGAGGGCTTTCTACATCCGGCGTGAACGCGGGGGCAGCCGCGGCTGGGTTCCCCGCCCTACTCTGTTGGCCTACGACTCTGTTATGTCCGCCTTCAGCCAGCGACTGGACGGCGCCGCGACCCTGATCGATCGCAAGCAAATGGTTCTAGACAGGCTCGAACATCTGTACGACGAGCATGCGGCGGACTTCGACGGGCGAAAGACTGACCCCAAGGACTTTCTGCGGCGCGACGAACTTATCCTGTCACTACTTGACGACGTAATTGCCACGTCCGCCAAATGAGAGAACTGCTTTCGTCCATATCGTCAGATTCCGAGACGCTACGCGGAGACATGAAGCGACTCCAGGGCGACATTTCCGATGGCGGGCCTGACCGTTCGGCTTTGAGCCGCATTCGTAGAACGGCGTATGTCTCAGGAGTTGTGCAGTGCTACGGACTGCTTGAGCAATCGGTCGACCGCATTATCATGCGCACCGCCGAAGCCTACGGGCAAATTCATGCATCCTATGATGATTTACCGGACAGGGTCCGGCTCGAATTCCGGAGACTCGCGCTCCAGGCGGTTATCGACGGCGATCGCGCCCGTTTGCGGGTGCCGATCGATGAGGCGACAGTTCTTGACTCGCTAAGCTCCTCGACGGCGCCCGCGCTTCGCAAGCTGGTGCCGCAAGTATTCACGCGGTCCCAAGCCAATTATCGGCATCCGCTGGTTCACGAAATGCTCCTTCGCCTGGACGTCTCGGTTGATAGTCCGGATACTCCGATCGCAAGTTCGGATCTTGACGTACTTGGAAAATCCTCGATGGAGTCTGCCCTCCTCGACCTCGTGGAGCGACGTAACGAGTTAGCGCATGCCTACGCAGTGCCGGATGACATCCTGGCAGTCGATCAAATTGTTGCGCTGGTCAATGTCGTCGAGGCATACCTCGGCATCGTGGAAGAGGCGGCCAACGCTCGCCTGCTTGCTGAGTGCGAACGTTCGGGGGCTGCCATCGTAGTCGGGACGGTTGCTCAGCGATGGTCCGGGCATATTGGCCTTGACGCGAAGGCAGGGCCGCTCGTGATCGGTGAGCCGCTCGTGTTCCGGCGCAAGGGCGGCCAGTACATCGCTCGCGAGGTAGCGAGCCTGATGCTGAACGATGCTCTGCTCGAGCGAGTCGACGGCGGGCCCGACGGAAGGCAATTGCGGGTTGGGGTCGGCTTCGCAGACTCGTCGCCGCTGCCGGTCGTTGGGTCAGTGGCATTGATGCTGCCCGAGGGCCTGGCGGACCTAGTCCCGGCGCAGGGCGCGTGATCCGCGCGTTGCCGATCGGGAATCGCGAGATGCAGTTTCAGTGTGCCGCCGATGGTGAGCACCGCCTGCGCCTTGGAGTCGTACGGCGGGCCGTGGCATCCGCCGGCAGGAGCACCTGGCACGCCTCGACTGCTCAAGCCTGTGCCGCGTTTGGTGCCGTCGTTGGCGCCTCCGCGAACTGCCGCGTCGTGACTCGCGTCCCATTCGGCGGACGCTCACCTGTGCGACGCGGCTAGCGTCCGCTCCCCCCAACAGCTGGGGCAGCGCTCAGGCGTCGCTCCTGCGGGCGTAGGCGGGAGACGCCCCGAAGTCGACGGAGACGCATGGCTCGTCACCGACCACCCAGGCGTCGTGACCCGGCTCGACGCGCACGATGTCGTTGGGCGCGGCCTCCACCTCGGCGCCGTCGTCCATCACCACCTTCAGCCGCCCAGAGATCACGTAGAAGAAGTGCGGCGACTGGCAGCTGTCCGTGCCCGCGATCGGGCGGACGTTCTCCGACCACCGCCAGCCGGGTTCGAACGTCGCCTTGACCACCGTGTTGCCAGCCAGCTCCACGACCTGCGCCTGGCCATTGCCCGTGAATGGTCGAACGTCGTCAGGCGCGTCGAAGCTCTTCGACTCCACTCCAGCCATCAGAACCCTCCTCGATCGAGTGATCATTCGACGCTACGCCGCTGCCCGTCATCGTGGAGCCCCGCGCCATCCTGGACGGCGCCCGGCTCGATCAGGCGGCGCCTCGGGGCTGGTCGCTGGGCTGCCGTCGACAATTCCCGCGACCAGGGTCGTCGTGCGCGGCAGAGTGGCGCCATGACCAGCCAGCCTGTCGCAGCACCGGTCGCCTACGGGTGGCGTGAGCCCTTCTCGAACGAGGAGGTCAACGCCCTGCACGCCGAGGCGTTCGGCCACCAGCCCGTCGACGACGACTGGAACGACCGGGTCGCGCGCCTGAGCCTGGGCTGGGTCGCCGCCCGCGACGACGCGGGGCTCGTGGGCTTCGTCAACGTCTTGTGGGACGGGCTGGCCCACGCGTTCGTCGTGGACACCTCGGTGGCGTTGCGCGCGCGACGGCAGGGGATTGGCGCCGGGTTGGTCGAGGTGGCGCGCGACCACGCCGCAGCGGCGGGGTGCGAGTGGCTGCATGTCGACTTCGACGAGGAGCTGCGGGAGTTCTACCTCGACGCGTGCGGGTTCGCTCCGACGAGCGCCGGGCTCGTGCGGCTCCGGCCGTGACGCGCGGCGCAGCCCGTTCGCGGGTGACGTCGACGGGCGCCAGCCTGGCGCAGTGAGCCGTGCCGAGCGGATGGTCGACGTCAGCGGGGCGTCGTTGTGCGTCGATGCCTCGGGGCCGCCCGACGCGCCCGTCCTGTTGCTCGCGCACGGCGCCGCGTGCTCGCTCGACGCGTGGCCGGATGAGCTGGTCGACTGGCTCGCGCAGGATCGGCGGGTGATCCGCTTCGACTGGCGGGACACCGGGCGGTCCACCACCTGGCCGTTGGGCCGGCCGGGCTACGGCCTGCCTGATCTCGCCGCGGACCTGTTCGGCGTCCTCGACGCCGAGGGTGTGGCCAGCGCGCACCTCGTCGGGCTGTCGATGGGCGGTGCCGCGGCGCAACTGGCCGCACTCTGGCATCCCGAGCGGGTGCTGACGCTGACGCTCATGAGCTGCACGCCGGGCGCCCCGGGCCGCGAGGCCGGCGACCTCCCGGGGCCAGATCAGGCGGCGTTCTCGTCCGCGCCCCCCGAGCCCGACTGGTCTGATCCAGCTGAGGCCGTCGCGTACCTCGTGGAATCCGAGCGGGCCTATCTGCGCGGTGGCTTCGAGGTCGACGTGCAGCGGGCCGTCGCCGAGCGCGCTGTCGCGCGGTCGACGGACCTGCGGGCGCGCACGAACCACTACGTCGTGGACGGCGGCCCGGGCTGGCGGGATCGGCTCGGCGGGATCGACGTGCCGACCCTCGTCGTCCACGGCGCCGACGACCCGGTGTTCCCCCTCCCGCACGCCCGCGCCCTGGCTGCCGAGATCCCGGGCGCCAGCCTGCTCGTCGTGCCGGATGCCGGCCACGGCGTCCCACCCCGCCGGGCCTGGCCGGTGCTCGTGGACCGGCTCCTGGAGCACACGTCCGGTCGTCGTCCCTGACGCGCCCGCCCGGTCGTCGGCTCGTGGTCGTTGGCACGCGGTGGTCGTTGGCCGGTGGTGGTCGCTGGACGGCGGCAGGAGCCACACCGCCAGGGGCGCCGCGAGGCTAAGGGTTTAGGCACTTGTGCGTCGGGAAAGCGGTCTCCTACGATCGGGAAACCGGTTCCTCGCGGTGCTGCGCCTGATCCGGGCGCTGCTCGCCTCGAGTGCCGGGACGACGGCATCGGCCACATCCGACGGCGCCGCCGGTGACCAGAGGTGCGCGCACCTGCTCTCGAGGGGCGTCCGCGCGACGCGGTCGACGCTGCCCCACCACCACCCGACCGACCCGACGGCCAGCCTCCGAGGCTCAGGCAGCGCGCCAAAGCGCGCCGCATGCGCACGACTACGCCCCCGTTTCAATGACGAATGTGAGGCAACGATGAGACGACCAGTCGCACGACGCGCCCTCGCGGCAGGCGCCGCGACAGCCCTGGCGGCCACGATCGGCCTGACCGCCCTGGCCATGCCCGCCGCCCAGGCGGCGACCGGCAGCGCCACCGGCTTCGCGAGCAGCAACGGCGGGACCACCGGCGGCGCCGGCGGCCAGACCGTGCGCGCCACCACGGGCACCGCGATCCACACGGCTCTGTGCAGCCGGGCCAGCGCCAGCACCCCGATCACCATCGAGGTCGTGGGGACCATCAACCACGGCAACACGTCCAAGGCGTCGGGCTCCTCCTGCAGCACCGCGGACGGTGTGATCGAGCTCAAGGGGATCAGCAACGTCACGATCGTCGGCGTCGGCAGCGGCGCCACCTTCGACCAGGTCGGCATCCACATCCGGGACTCCCGCAACATCATCATCCAGAACGTGACGGTCAAGAACGTCAAGAAGTCGGGCTCGCCCACATCCAACGGCGGCGACGCCATCGGCATGGAGGACGGCGTCCGCAACGTGTGGGTGGACCACGTCACCCTGGAGGCCTCGGGTGGTGAGTCGGAGGGCTTCGACGGCCTGTTCGACATGAAGAACAACACCCAGTACGTGACGCTCTCCTACAGCATCCTGCGCAACTCCGGCCGTGGCGGGCTCATCGGCTCCAGCGAGAGCGACACCACGAACGGCTTCGTCACGTTCCACCACAACCGCTACGAGAACATCGACTCCCGGGCGCCCTTGCTGCGAGGCGGCATCGCCCACATCTTCAATAACCACTACGTGAGCCTCAACGAGTCGGGGATCAACTCGCGGGCGGGCGCCAAGGCGAAGGTGGAGAACAACTACTTCGAGGACTCCAAGGACGTCCTCGGCACCTTCTACACGGACCAGGCCGGCTACTGGCAGGTCGCCGGCAACATCTTCGACAACGTGACGTGGTCGAGCCGCAGCGGCGACAACCAGCCCGCCGGCCCCAACCCGACCTCCAACACGACGGTCAGCGTCCCGTACTCCTACCGCCTGGACGGCGCGAGCTGCGTGCCCGACGTCGTCCGCCAGACGGCGGGAGCCAACACCGGGCTGCGCGTGTCGGATGGCTCGTGCACACCGCAGACGCCGAGCCCGACGACCAACCCGACGACGAGCCCGACCACCAACCCGACGTCGAACCCGACGACGAGCCCGACCTCCAACCCGACGCCGAGCGGGACCAACCTGAGCATCGGCGCCAGCTCTGACGGATCGAGCAAGGCGAGCGGGACGAGCTACGGCAATGCCCACGACGGCTCGACGAGCACCTACTGGTCGCCCTCGGGAACCACCGGGCGGATCTCGATCAAGTGGGGGTCGGCCACCTCGGTGTCCAAGATCAACATCCGTGAGGCGTCCGGCGCCGTCGGCAACATCGGGGCGTGGAAGGTCGTCAACAACGACACCGGCGCGACGCTGGCCACGGGCAACGGCGCCGGGGTGATCTCCTTCACGGCGACTTCGCTGAAGAAGATCAACTTCGAGATCACCAGCGCGTCGGGCACGCCGCGCATCGCGGAGTTCGAGACATACAAGTAGCACTCGCCGCGTCGCCGGACCCGTCTCGCGGTGACGTGAGGGGCTGTCCGCGCGGTGAGGCAGCGACATCGAAGGCCCCGGGGCACAAGGTCCGGGGCCTTCGACGCGCGATCACTCGGAGCGCCGCTCCAGCACCTCCAGGTAGTGCGGGTTCGACATGACGCCCAACACGTTCCCGAACGGGTCCACCACCGCTGCGGTGACGTAGCCCTCTCCCCGGGGCGTCGGCTCCTCGAAGGGTGTGGCCCCCCGTGCCAGCAGGTCTTCGTAGGCCTGCTGCGGGTCGTCGACGTGCCAGTAGGCGATGGCGCCACCCGGGTCGTCGCTGGAGCGGGGCGGCGCGAAGGAGGCGTCGATGATGCCGAGCTCGTGCTGGTAGTCGCCGATGCGGAACTCCATATACCGCGGGGGAGCGGGAGGGTCGGGCATGACGTAGTACGGCTCGACGCCCAGCAGCTGGCTGTACCAGTCGGCGGCTGCCGAGACGTCCTGAGCCCAGAAGCTGATGGTGGTGAGCCCGCGCAGCGGGTTGGTCTCGCTCATCGGCTGCATCCCTCGTGTCGGGTCATGGCTGGCCGGGCGGCCGCTCGGCCAGCCGCCATCGTGACCCGGGCGGGTGAGGGCCGCACGCGGAGGACGTCGACGACAGCGGAGTCCTCGCCGCGCGTCGGGTGGCTACTGCTCGACGCCGATCGGGGTCGTCGTCGCGCAGGCGTCCGCGACCTCGGGGCAGACAGCGCTGCGGTCGCATCCCGGCTGGGTGGGCGCCACGGCGTACTCGAGCGCGGGGGAGCCCTTCGGCGCATCGGCGTCGAGGCAGCCGTAGTCGCCTGCCGACGCGATCTCGACGGTCGCGTTCTCGCCCTCTGACGTCCGCATTATCCCCGGATGGCCGAGGGCGGAGAGGGCCTGCTTCCGGGGTCTGGCGGCGTGCCGCTGCCGCGGGCTCCGATGCCCCCGCCGCGCGGACGGCCCACGCTGGGCGTTCGGCATGGCGACGTCCGGATTGCCGTGGGTGGACGCGTCAGGCGTCGCGCAGCCGGGACGTGCTCTCCCGGACGATGAGCTCGGTGGCCAGGTCGATCCGCTGGTTCGTCGGCGTCTCCCCGCGCGCGAGGCTCAGCACCATGCGGGTCGCGGTGCCGGCCATCTCGCGGAGGGGCTGGCGGATGGTGGTCAGCGGCGGCCCGATCCACTCGGTGAGGGGCAGGTCGTCGTAGCCCACCACTGACAAGTCCTCGGGCACCCGCAGGCCGAGCTCGCGGGCGGCGCGGATGACGCCGAGCGCCTGCAGGTCGGAGCCCGCGAAGATGGCGGTGGGGCGGTCCGGGCGCTTGAGCAGGTCGAGGCCGTGCTGGTATCCGCCTTGGACGAAGAAGTCGCCGTGGCGCACGAGCTCGGGGTCGACGGGCGCCCCCACCTCGTCGAGCGCGGTGCGGTAGCCGTCGATGCGGGCGCGGCTGCAGAGCACGTCGCTGGGCCCGGCGATGACGGCGATGCGGCGGTGGCCGAGGCCGAGCAGGTGCCGGGTCGCGGCGAGGCCGCCGTTCCAGTTCTGCGAGCCGACGGTGGGGATGCCCGCGGGCGGCTCTCCGGCGGTGTCGACCACGACGAAGGGGATGGCGCGGGACTCGAGCTGGCGGCGCTGGGCGGGCTCGAGGTCGGACATGACCAGGATCACCCCGAGCGGGCGTCGGGCGAGCAGGTCGTCGAGCCACTCCTGGCGCGGGCGGTGCGCGCCGCCCAGGTCGGAGAGCACCACACCGACCCGGGCGGGTCCGGCGACCTGCTCGACGCCCTTGATGATCTCGACTGCCCAGGCCGAGTCGAGCTCGTGGAACACGAGGTCGAGCAGCCGGGGCCCGGACGGTGTGCGGCTGCGTCGGCGTTGGTACCGGTGGTGCGCGAGGGCGGCCTCAACCCGGGCTCGGGTCGAGGCGGCGACGTCGGGGCGGCCGTTGAGCACCTTCGACACCGTGGGGACGGAGACCCCCGCCTCGGCGGCGATAGTCGCGATCGTGGGGGTCGGGCTGACGCTCGCGTCGTCGTCCATGCTGCTCATCCGGGCTTCGGTCCCATCTCTGCTGCGCTCCGCAAGTTTCGCTCCGAAACGTAGCACTTCGGGACATCTGGCATGGAGTGTCGGTGTGGGCCGGAGGGGTGATCTGAGGTGCCTCCGCTCGGGTGCGCCCCTCTGGCGCGCCCCGAGAATTTCGACGCCCGACGCCCGCTGGCGGAGGGCCGGCTGATTGCGCGGGCCCGCGTGGGAGGCGACCCTGGACAAGGGTGGCCCGGGCCCTGTGCGCCCGCGTCGCCGGACGCCGTGCGGACCGTCCGCGCCGCGCCGACGCCAGCAGGGAGGCCGGCATGCCTGTCGACGACCGCCGACGCGATGGCCCCCGCGTGCACCCCACCACTGCGGCGCAGTGGCGCGCCTGGCTCGACGGCCACCATGCGGACGAGCCGCCTGGGGTGTGGCTCGTGTCCTGGCGCACCCCCACCGGGCTCCCCGTCGTGGGCTACGAGGCCGCGATCGAGGAGGCGCTCGCCTACGGCTGGATCGACTCCACAGCTGTCCGCCTCGACGACGAGCGCTCCGCGATCTGGTTCACGCGGCGCCGGCCCGGCAGCGGCTGGTCGCGCTCGAACAAGGAGCGCGTCGCCCGCCTGGAGGCTCAGGGCCGGATGGCCGAGGCGGGTGCCGCATGCGTCGCCTCCGCCCAGGCGGACGGCTCGTGGACGCGCCTGGACGGTGTGGAGGACCTCGTCGTCCCCCGCGACCTGGCCGGGGCCCTCGACGCCCGTCAGGGAGCCTGGGAGAGCTGGGAGGACTTCACCCCGTCGGTGCGCCGCTCGATCCTCGCCTGGGTCGCGGATGCGCGCCGAGCCCCGACCCGCAGCGCGCGCGTCGAGGAGACCGCGCGGATGGCCGCCGAGGGTCAGGCCGCCCACCAGCAGCGACGCCGGTGAGCGCCCAGCCGGTAAGTTGGGCCTGTGTACCGCCTCCTCTTCAACCTGGTCTTTCGCCGCATGGACCCCGAGCGGGCGCATGAGCTCGCGTTCCGCTTCATCCGCTTCGTGGCGGCGGTCCCCGTGCTCGGCTCCGCGATCGCCCGCCTGAGCGCGGCCCCGCCCAGTGGGGCGGTGCGCACGCTGGGCCGCACGTTCCCCTCGCCGTTCGGGGTGGCCGCCGGCTTCGACAAGAACGCGCAGGGCGTCGCGGGCCTGCGGATGCTCGGCTTCGGCTTCGTGGAGATCGGCACCGTGACGGCCCACCCGCAGCCCGGCAACGAGCCGCCGCGGCTGTGGCGCGTGCTCGACCAGCGCGCGCTGCGCAACCGGATGGGCTTCAACAACGAGGGGTCGGCAGAGGTCGCACGTCGGCTCCACCGCCTGCGCAGCACCGCCGCCGGGCGGGCCCTGGTCATCGGCGTGAACATCGGCAAGACGAAGGTCACCCCCGCGAGCGACGCCGCGCAGGACTACGCGATCAGCGCCCGCCGGCTCGGCGCGTACGCGGACTACCTGGTGGTCAACGTGTCCTCCCCGAACACCCCCGGGCTGCGGGACCTGCAGTCCGTCGAGTCGCTGCGGCCCATCCTTCAGGCGACGCGCGCCGCCGCCGACGAGGCCACTGCGGCGGTCGGCCGCCCGCGGGTGCCGCTGCTGGTGAAGATCGCCCCCGACCTGTCCGACGAGGATGTCGACGCCGTCGCCGAGCTCGCCATCGAGCTGGGCCTCGACGGGGTGGTCGCCGTGAACACGACCATCGCGCATCAGCTCGGCGAGGGCGGCCTCTCCGGCCCGCCGCTGCTTCCGCGCGGGTTGGACGTGGTGGCCCGCTTGCGCGGGCGGCTCGGCCCGGACGCCGTGATCATCGGCGTGGGCGGCGTCACCACAGCCGCCGACGCCCGCGAGTACCTGGCCGTGGGGGCCACCCTGGTGCAGGGCTACACCGGCTTCATCTACGAGGGCCCGTTCTGGGCCGCCGGCATCAGCAAGGCGCTGGCCGCCGACGCGGCCCGGGCCACCGGCGCCGCACCAGCGCCCGCCACCGCACGTGACGGCGCGGGACGCTGACCCCGTGGTGATGCGACCGCGGTGGGCGTGGGAGCTCGACGACGTGGACGGTCGTGCGCTCGACCGCCCGATCAGCCCGGTCTTCACCACCCAGTTCGACGCCGAGCAGTGGATCGGCGAGCAGTGGCGCACCCTCGCCGAGCAGGGCGTCCACTCCGCGCGCCTGCTGCACGACGGCCACCAGGTCACCCCCACGCTCGTGCTGCGCATCCCGTGACGCAGCCGCCGTCCGGCGCGGCGTGGGGCGACGACGCTCGGCTGCCCCAGCGGTACGCCCGGCTGATGGTCGGCCTGGTCCTGTTCGCGGCGTCGCTTGCGATGCTCGTGCGCTCGGGGCTCGGCAACATGCCGTGGGATGTGCTCGGCCAAGGGGTCGCACTCCGGCTCGGCTGGACGCTGGGCGCCGCCACGTTGATGCTCAGCGTGCTCGTGCTCGCGTGCTGGTTCCCGCTGCGGCAACGGCCCGGAGCCGGCACGGTGGCCAACGTGTTGGTGATCGGCCTCCTGGTGGACCCGTTCCTCCTGCTGCTGGGCCTGCTGCCGGACGACCTCGACTGGCCGGCCGCCATCGGGCTCGTGGTCGGCGGGATCGTGCTCAACGCCGTCGCCAGCGGCCTGTACATCGGCGCGCGCCTCGGCCCCGGGCCGCGCGACGGGCTCATGACCGGCTTGGTGCGGCGCACCGGGCGCCCGGTCAACCTGGTCCGCACCAGCATCGAGGTGCTGGTCGTGGCCGTCGGCTGGGCGCTCGGCGGCACCGTCGGCTTCGCGACCCTCGCCTACGCCCTGGCCATCGGGCCGTTGGTGCATGTGCTGCTGCCACGCCTGACGGTTCCCGAGCGGCGGACGGCCTCCGAGGCCTGAGACGCGAGCAGCCGCCCTCCCGGAGGAGGACGGCTGCTTCTCGCATCTAGCCGGCCGAGTGGCCGGCCGGGCGGCTTAGCGCGAGGCGGGCGAGTTCTTCGCCGTCTCGGCGGGGTCGCGGACGACGGAGTCGCCCAGCGCGTCGTCGATCTGCGTGAGCAGCTCCGGCGGGATGACGACGCCCGACGCCTTGACGTTCTCCGCGACCTGCTCGGGCCGGCTGGCGCCGATCAGCGCCGCGGCGACGTTGTCGTTCTGCAGCACCCAGGCGACGGCGAGCTGCGCCATCGACAGGCCGAGCTCGTCGGCGATCGGCTGCAGCCTCTGCACGCGCGCGAGCAGCTCGTCGTTGCCCAGGAAGCGCGAGATCATCCGCGCGCCGCCCTTCTCGTCCGTGGCCCGCGACCCGGCGGGGGCAGGCGCGCCCGGCTTGTACTTGCCGGTCAGCACGCCCTGCGCCACCGGGGACCAGACGATCTGCGAGAGGCCCAGCTCCTTCGAGGTGGGAACGACCTCCTCCTCGATGACCCGCCACAGCGCCGAGTACTGCGGCTGGTTGGAGATGAGCTGGAAGCCGAGGTCCTGGGCCAGCGCGTGCCCGGCGCGGATCTGGTCCGCCGTCCACTCGCTGACGCCGATGTACAGGGCCTTGCCCTGGCGGACGATGTCGGCGAACGCCTGCATCGTCTCTTCCAGCGGCGTGTCGTGGTCGTAGCGGTGCGCCTGGTACAGGTCGACGTAGTCCGTCTGCAGCCGTTCCAGCGAGCCGTGGATCGACTCCATGATGTGCTTGCGCGAGAGGCCGCTGTCGTTCGCCCCGCCCGGCCCCGTCGGCCAGTAGACCTTCGTGAAGATCTCCAGGGACTGCCGGCGCTGGCCCTTCAGCGCCTCGCCCAGCACCGTCTCGGCCTTGGTGTTCGCGTAGACGTCAGCGGTGTCGAACGAGGTGATGCCGACGTCGAGGGCAGCCTGGACGCATGCCTTCGCGGTGTGGTTCTCGACCTGCGAGCCGTGCGTGAGCCAGTTGCCGTAAGTGATCTCGGTGACCTTGAGGCCCGAGTTGCCCAGGTAGCGGTAGTTGACCATCCCGCCACCTTATCGGCGGCTCAGGAGGGGCGCTGACCGTGCTTGACCTGCGGCTTCGGCAGACGCGATGGGCGGAGCTGGAAGACGCGCAGCACCGCGTACATGGTGGCGCCCTTCGGGATCGCCTCCTCGCCGAACTTGGCCTTGAGGCGCTTCTTGAGCCCGCGCCACATGATGAAGCCGTCCACGATCATGGCGAGCACGAAGACGTAGAGCAGCACGAGGGCGAGGACCGCCGCCTCGGCGCTGACGCTCGCGAGGACCATCTGCAGCACGATCAGGCCCAGCGCCGCCGGCAGGAAGAACTCGCCGAGGCTCCACCGCGCGTCCACGTAGTCACGGATGTAGCGGCGGACCGGGCCGCGGTCCTTGGCCGGCATGTAGCGCTCGTCGCCGGACTGCATCGCGGCGAACTCGCGCTCGCGCTGCACCCGCGCCTTCGCCTTGGCGTTGCGCGCCGCGGCCTTGCGGTCGGCCGGCACCAGGGGTCGCTTGTTCGCGGCCTCAGCCTGCTTCCGCTTGGGCGTGGGCCGCCCCTTGCCGGGCTCCACCGAGGCGGCGGGGCTCACGGGCTCAGGGGTGATGTCGCCGGTCAGGGCCTGGTCGTCCTTGCTGCGTCCGAACACCCCACCAGAGTAGTCGAGAGTACGGTGGGCTCTTGTGACGATCCCACCTGCTCCTTCCCCTGACCGTGTCGCTGTGCTGCGCGAACGCACCTCTGAGGCGTTCGCCGGGCTGCGCTCCGACCTCGAGGCGCTGGTCCGGATCCCCAGCGTGTCGAGCCCCGCGTTCGACCAGGCGCACGTCCAGGCCAGCGCGGAGGCCGTGGCGGAGCTGCTGCGCGGCGCGGGTGTGGACGACGTGCGCATCCTGTCGGTGGACGGCCCCGACGGCGCCCCCGGGCGCCCGGCGGTCGTGGCCCGCAAGCCCGGTCCGCAGGGCGCGCCGACGGTGCTGCTCTACGCGCACCATGACGTGCAGCCCCCCGGCGACGCCGCCGCGTGGCTCACCCCGCCGTTCGAGCCCGTCGAGCGCGATGGCCGCCTCTACGGCCGCGGCGCCTCCGACGACAAGGCCGGGATCATCGCCCACGTCGGAGCCCTGCGCGTGCTCGGCGACGAGCTCGGCGTCGGCGTCACGCTGTTCATCGAGGGCGAGGAGGAGATCGGCTCGCCGACGTTCGCCCAGTTCCTCGCGGCACACCGCGACGAGCTCGAGGCGGACGTGATCGTCGTGGCCGACTCCTCGAACTGGAAGGTCGGCACGCCCGGGCTCACGACGTCGCTGCGCGGCCTGGTCGACCTGGACGTCGAGGTGGCGGTGCTCGAGCACGCCGTGCACTCCGGCATGTTCGGCGGCCCGGTGCTGGACGCCGTGACGCTGCTCGCGCGGCTCATCGCCACGTTGCATGACGAGCACGGCGATGTGGCAGTCGCGGGACTGGTCACCGGCACGCCGCCCGAGGTCGACTACGACGAGGCGGACTTCCGCGCCGACGCGTCGGTGCTGCCGGGCGCCGAGCTGGTCGGCACCGGCTCGATCACCTCGCGGCTGTGGACCAAGCCCGCGCTGTCCGTCATCGGCATCGACGCCACGAGCGTCGCGCACTCCTCGAACACCCTGGCGCCGAGCGCGACGGCGCGGCTGTCGCTGCGCATCCCCCCGGGCCAGGACCCCGCCGCCGCGCAGGCCGCGCTGCGCGCCCACCTGGAGGGCCACGCGCCGTTCGGGGCGCGCGTGACAGTGCGGGACGGCGAGCGGGGCCAGCCGTTCCAGGCTCCGGTGGACTCCGACGCGATGCGGACGGCCCGCTGGGCGTTCGCCGAGGCGTGGGGGACGCCGTCGGTCGACATCGGGCTGGGGGGCTCCATCCCGTTCATCGCCGACCTGCTCGGGGTCTTCCCCGACGCCGCGATCCTGGTGACGGGCGTCGAGGACCCGGACAGCCGCGCGCACGGCGCGAACGAGTCGCAGCACCTGGGCGAGCTCGAGCGCGTGGTCCTCGCCGAGGCGCTGCTACTGGAGCGGCTCGCGAACGGCTGAGCTCGACTCGTCGGCGGAGGGGGCGAGCGCGGGTCCGTCGGGCTCGACCTCGCGGTGCGCGAGGTCGAGCGCCCGCGACCAGGCCAGCACCGGCTCGGGGACCGCAGGGCTCGGACCGTCGAGCCCGAACGCGGCAGCCACGTCGGTCGAGGGCACGGGGCCCCCCGCACGCCGCAGGAAGCGCGCGACGATCCACGCCTCGGCGACCACCTCGGATCCGCCGCCCCGGGCGCGCCGCTCGAAGCGCTGCTCCAGGTACACCACGCGCTCGTCCCAGCCGAGCACGCGCGTGACGATCTCGAACCGCTCCCACAGCACGAGCGAGCGCCGGAACCTCATCGACTCGCCGACCACCACGGGGTACCAGCCCTCCTGGCTCACGGCGCGCTGCGCGCCGCTGCGGACCAGCAGGTCCACCCGCCCGATGTCCAGCAGCGTGAAGAACACGCCGTTGTTCATGTGCCGCAGCAGGTCGAGGTCGTTGGGCATGACGCGCATCGGTGTGCGGTACTCGTCGAAGCCGGAGGGCCGGTCCTGCGGGGGAGTGCGGCGCACCGCCCTCCGCGCCGCGAGCCACACGAGCAGGAGCCGCACCAGGCGGTTCATGCGGCGGCGCCGGCGGGTGCGGACGGCGTGGGCTCCGGCCCGGAGGCGTCGATCATCGGCATGGTCACGTCCTTGTGGGTGCGGTGGCCGGCAGGGCAGTCGTCCGGGCGGGCTCGACGCCTAGACAGTGGGGGCGGGGTCGTACTGGAGGTCGAGGCGCACCAGGCTGGCCTCCTCGGGGGAGTCGAGGCGCGCGACGAGGTGCAGGGCCATGTCGATGCCCGCCGAGACCCCGGCGGAGGTCACCACGTCGCCGTCGTCGACGAACCGGGACTCGGTGTCCCGCAGCACCGTCGGGTCCAGCGCCGCGAGCTCGTCGAACGCCCGCCAGTGGGTCGTCGCGGGGCGGCCGGACAACAGCCCGGCGGCGGCGAGCACCAGGGCGCCGGTGCACACGCTCGCGAGGAGCGGGGTCGTCGCGCGGACCCGCCGCAGCCAGTCGAGATGGGCGCGGTCCCGGGCCAGCGCCCGGGTCCCGGACCCGCCGGGGTACACCAGGACGTGCAGCGGCCCGACGCTGGCGGAGGAATGGTCCGGGACGAGCCGCAGCCCCTTCGCGCACCGTATGCCGCCGCCGTCGGGCGAGAAGGTCACGACCTCGGGCCGGAGCGCGGAGCGGCGCGCCCAGGCCGCCAGCACCTCGTACGGCCCGACGACGTCGAGCTCCTCGCAATCGTCGAACACGAGGATTCCCACCCGCAGCTGTCGTCCGGTCGGCATGACTGTCCTCTCGCGGTGGGGGGCTCGCAGGCAGGTCAGATCCCGGGCAGCGCCAGCATCTGGTCGAGGGCGGCGCGCGCCCAGCGGGCGTCGTCGTCGTCGACGACGATGCGGTTGACGACGCGCCCGGCCACGAGGGACTCCATCGCCCAGACCAGGTGCGGCAGGTCGATGCGGTTCATCGTGGAGCAGAAGCACACCGTCGAGTCGAGGTAGTGCACCTGCTTGTCGGGGTGGGCCTTCGCGAGGCGCCTGACGAGGTTCAACTCGGTGCCGATCGCCCATGCGGAGCCGGGCTCGGCGGCGTCCAGCGCCTTGATGATGTGCTCGGTGGAGCCGACCTGATCGGCGGCGGCGACCACCTCGTGGCGGCACTCGGGGTGCACGATCACGTTGATCCCCGGGACGGCCGCCCGGGCCTCGGCCACGTTCCGCTCGGTGAAGCGCCCGTGCACCGAGCAGTGCCCGCGCCACAGGATCATCCGCGCGTCGCGCAGCTCCTGGGCGGTGAGCCCGCCGCCGGGCTTGCGCGGGTCGTAGACCACGCAGTCGTCCAGGGAGAGGCCGAGCAGGCGCACCGCGGTGTTGCGGCCCAGGTGCTGGTCCGGCATGAAGAGCACCTTGCCCGTGCCGTCCACCCCGCCGACCTTGTCGAAGGCCCACCGCAGCGCGACGTGCGCATTCGACGACGTGCACACCGTCCCGCCGTGGCGGCCCGTGAAGGCCTTGATCGCCGCGGAGGAGTTCATGTACGTGACGGGCACGGTCTGCTCGACGACGCCGGCGTCCGCGAGCACGTCCCACGCGTCCTCGACCTGGTGGATCGCGGCCATGTCGGCCATCGAGCAGCCGGCCGCCAGGTCGGGCAGCACGACCTGCTGCGCGTCGGACGTGAGGATGTCCGCGGACTCGGCCATGAAGTGCACGCCGCAGAAGATGATGAACTCCGCGTCGGGCCGCGCGGCCGCCTCGCGCGCCAGCTTGAACGAGTCGCCCGTGACGTCGGCGAAGTCGATCACCTCGTCGCGCTGGTAGTGGTGGCCCAGCACGAACGCCCGGTCGCCGAGCGCGGCTCGGGCGGCGCGGGCGCGCTCGACGAGGTCGGGGTCGCTGGCCGACGGGAGGTCCCCGGGGCACTCGACGCCCCGCTCGGAGGCCAGGTCGGCGCCACGTCCGAGCAGCAGCAACGCCGACGGCGCGGGCTCGGAGAAGGTGGACGGCGGGGAGTCGATGAGGCTCACGTGCCTGATCTTCCCACAAGGCCGGAGGGCGGGTCCGGGAGCGGGCTCGGGCGGCCCGGCGTGCCATCATCGCCCGATGCGCGTGCTCATCGCCCCGGACGGCTTCGGCGACACCCTGACGGCGGAGCAGGCCGTCGACGCGATCAGCGAGGGCTGGGCGCAGGCCGCCCCGGGCGACACGCTCATCCGCTGCCCGCTCGCCGACGGCGGCCCCGGCTTCCTCGACACGCTCCGCGCCCACCTGGGCGGCGAGCTGCTGTCGGTGACCGTCGGATCCCCGCTGGGCGAGCCCGTCCCCGCCGCCATCCTCGTGGTGGACGGCCCCGGCGGCCGCACCGCCTACGTCGAGTCGGCGCACGCCACGGGCCTGCACCTGGTGCCGCCGGAGCGCCGGGACCCCACCCGCACGTCCTCCGCCGGGGTCGGCGAGCTGCTCCGCGCGGCTGTCGAGGCCGGCGCCCGGCGGGTCGTGGTGGGGCTGGGCGGATCGGCGACGAACGACGCGGGCGCCGGGATGCTCGCGGCGCTCGGCGTCGGGCCCGCCGGCTCGCGGCTGGGCGGCGGCGGAGGCGCGTTGGGCGAGGCCGTCCCCGAGGACCTTGCGGGCCTGGCGGACGTGCGCTCCGCGCTGCGCGAGGTGGAGATCCTGGCCGCCTGCGATGTGGACGTGCCCCTGCTGGGCCTGCACGGCGCGAGCGCGGGATTCGCCGCGCAGAAGGGCGCCACCGACCTGCAGGCGCAGGAGCTCGAGCGCGCGCTGGGGCACTTCGCGCACCTGGCAGTCGGGGAGCTGGGCGACGCGCTGCGGCCCGACCTGCTCGCACGGCCTGGGACGCCTGCCGCACGGCCTGGGACGCAGGCAGCGCGGCTCACCGCGGCTCCCGGCGCCGGCGCGGCGGGCGGGCTCGGCTTCGGCCTGTCGCTGCTCGGCGCGCGCCTGGTCCCCGGATCGGCGCTTGTCGCCGACGTGGTGGGCCTCGCGCAGCAGATCGCCGACGTCGACGTGGTGGTGACCGGAGAGGGCCGGTTCGACTGGCAGTCGCTGCACGGCAAGGTGGTCGCCGCCGTCGCCGAGCGCGCCCTGGCGGTAGCCGTCCCCGCCATCGTGATCGCCGGCCAGGTGGACGCCACCCGCCGGGAGTGGGGCGCCGCGGGCATCGCCGGCGCCTACGCCGTGGCGCAGAGCCCCGCCCAGGTCGCCGAGTCGCTCGCGGACCCTGCGGGCATGCTCCGTCGCCGGGCCGCGCGGGTGGCGCAGACCTGGTCGCGGTGACGCCGTGGCGACGAAGGTCCTAGGGCGTGCGGCGTAGGGTGGGAACAACTTGCCGCAGGGCGCTGTTGACGACACGACGGAAGTGCCTGACCACTCGACCCTTTCATCGAGGCCTGGAGAGACCATGAGCGAGACCACCGAGACCGCGACGCACGGCGTCAACCTCACCGACGTCGCAGCGGACAAGGTCCGCAGCCTGCTCGAGCAGGAGGGCCGTGACGACCTGCGCCTGCGCGTGGCCGTGCAGCCCGGCGGCTGCTCGGGCCTGATCTACCAGCTCTACTTCGACGAGCGGGTGCTCGACGGGGACGCGCTGCGCGACTACGACGGCGTCGAGGTCGTCGTCGACCGGATGAGCGTCCCGTACCTGGACGGCGCGACGATCGACTTCGCCGACACGATCGAGAAGCAGGGCTTCACGATCGACAACCCGAACGCCGGCAGCTCCTGCGCCTGCGGCGGCTCGTTCGGCTGAGCCCACCGCCCTCGCCGACGAGACTGTCGACGCGGGGGCCTTGCACGAACCACGAAGAGCCCGGCGCCCTCACGGCGCCGGGCTCTCCGTGCGCCCGGGACGTTGGGCAAGGTCGGGCCGCCACGGCGCTGTGTCGGTCAGCTCTGCGTCGGTCAGGGCGTCGGCGCGGCGCCGAGGCGCACCGAGATGGCGGTGACCCCGTCGTCGGCGTCCTCGACGGCGAGGATCGTGTGCCCGCGCATCCGCGCCCAGGCGGGCACGTCGTGGCGGGCCGCCGGATCCGTGGCCAGCACGGTGACAGTGGCGCCGTCGGGCAGGTCGCGGGCGACCCGGGCCAGCCGGATGACCGGCAGCGGGCAGCGCAGTCCGCGCGCGTCCACCGTGACCGGCTCGCTCACAGCCCCTGCACCCCGAGCATCTCCCTGACCCGCGCCACCGCGTCGGGGAGCACATCGCAGAACCGCTCCACCTCGTCCGCGCGCACATCGCGGGGGAGCGCCAGGCGCACGTTCCCGTGGGTCAGCACGCCCATCGCGGCCAGCACGTGGCTCGGCTCGAGGGCGCTCGACGCGCAGGCCGAGCCGGAGCCGACGGCGAAGCCCAGCCGGTCGAGCTCGCCGACCAGCGCCTCGCCGTCCACGTACAGGCACGAGAAAGTCACGACGTGCGGGAGCCGGTCCTCGGCGTCTCCCACCACCTCGACGTCCGGCGTCTGCGCGGCGACTCGATCCCGGATGAGCCGCACCAGCTCGCGGCGGCGCGCGTCGGCCTCCGCTCGGGTGCGCAGCGCGTCCTGCAGCGCCACCGCGGCGGCGAGGGCAGCGGGGACGAAGACGCCCCCGGGGGACCAGCGGTCCTCGTCCTCGGGCCAGTCGGGCGCCCGGCGCACGCCCGCGCGGGTGACGAGCCCCCCGAGGCCGCCCGGCGCGCCCCAGTCGCCGGGATCTGCCGCGAGCACGTCCCACGCGTCGCCGACGGGCAGGTGGCCGAGGCTGGCGCCGGCGTCCACGAGCAACGGGACCCCGGCCCGGCGGGCGAGCTCATGCGCGGCGGCGGTCGGCTGCGTGGAGCCGACCTCGCCGTTCGCGGGCTGCCGCGCCGCGGGCGCGGCCCCGGGCGCCGTGACCGCCGCGGCCCACGCGTCGAGGTCGACCCGGCCGAGCCGGTCCACCGGCACGTCCACGCGACGGCCCGGGGCGCCCCACGGCTGGGCGGCGGCGAACGTCGCGGCCTCGAGCACAGCCCCCCGCTCCACCGCCGAGACGACGACGTCGCGGCCCGCCCGCCGCCGACCGCGCGCCACCCCGCGCACCGCCGCGTGCAGCGCCAGGGTGGGCGACCCGAACAGGTCCACCTCCTCGGTCCGCGCGCCGACGGCTCCGGCGATGGCCTCCCGGGCGCCCTCGAGCAGCAGGCGCGCTCGGCGGCCCTCCGAATGCAGCCGCCGGGGATCCGCCCAGAAGAAGGGAGTAGAGGTGGTGTGGTGGGGAAAGGAGACGAAGGAAGAGGTGAGAAGGCCGAGTAGCGGGGGGGAGGAGAGGGGTATAAGAGACAGTTTAATTTTCAAGCAAGAATCGGCATGAGAAATTGGTGCCTGTCTCGTGGGCTCGGAGATGTGTATAAGAGGGCGGGGGGAGCGCGCGGTGGGGGGTCACGTGGGCACGGTAGCGCGGTCTGCCCGTTCGGCATGCGCCGCACAGCCCTCGTCAGGCGGTGACGACGGGCCTCCACGGGTGCTGACAGGTTGTCGTCTTCAGCGCGCCGTGGTCACGCTGAACGCGATTGTTGCCGCTAGGCTGCACAAGTCGAGGACGAAGGTCCCAGGTGGAGGCCGCCCGAAGAGGTGGTGGCCCAGGCCGGGACGTGAGTGAGAGGTCCCCAGTGCGCTCGCAGAACCCCAGCCGGAACCGGCGCCCCGCTGTGAAGTGGGGAGCCCTGGTGACCGTCGCCGTCCTAGCCCTCGCGGGGTGCTCCGCGGAGGCCCAGCGGGGCTTCCTGCCCGGCTACACCGACGGGCAGGTGACGAACCAGACCGGGCGGATCACCAACCTGTGGGTCGGCTCGTGGATCGCCGCGCTGGCCGTCGGGGTGATCACCTGGGGCCTGATCCTGTGGTGCGTCACCGTGTACCGGAAGCGCAAGGACGACGAGCGGCTGCCTGTGCAGCTGCGCTACCACGTCCCGCTCGAGGTCATGTACGTGATCATGCCGATCATCATGGTCGGCGTCCTCTACTACTTCACCGCGCGCGACCAGTCGGAGATCCAGTCCAACGAGGCGGAGTCCGATCTCACCGTGCAGGTGGTCGGCAAGCAGTGGAGCTGGGACTTCAACTACCTCACCGACGACGTCTACGACACCGGGCAGCACGCCCAGGAGATCGGCCTGGACGGCGTCCTCACCGAGCAGCCGACGCTGTGGCTGCCCGTCGACGAGCGCGTGCAGTTCGTCCTCAACTCCCGCGACGTCATCCACTCCTTCTGGGTGCCCGCGTTCCTCTACAAGCAGGACATGTTCCCCGGGCGGACCAACCTGTTCCAGATCGTGCCGACCCGCGTCGGCGAGTACGTCGGCAAGTGCGCCGAGCTGTGCGGCGAGGAGCACTCCTCGATGCTCTTCAACGTCAAGGTCGTGGAGCGCGACGAGTACGACGCGCACATGGCCGAGCTGCGTGAGGCCGGCCAGACGGGCGCTCTCGGGCTCGAGTACAGCCGCCTGCAGGACCTGAACGGTGTGGCGAACACCGCCCGCGCCACGGAAGAGGTTGACAACTGATGGCCACCGCAACCGAGGCGATCCCCGGCCTGGCCCCGAACCGCCAGACACTCGGGCGGACCGTGGTCAAGTGGATCACCTCCACCGATCACAAGACGATCGGGTACCTGTACCTGATCACGTCGTTCCTCTTCTTCTGCTTCGGCGGCGTGCTCGCGCTGCTGATCCGGGCCGAGCTCTTCGAGCCGGGCATCCAGATCGTGCAGTCGAAGGAGCAGTACAACCAGCTCTTCACGATGCACGGCACGATCATGCTGCTGCTGTTCGCGACGCCGCTGTTCGCGGGCTTCGCGAACGTCATCATGCCGCTGCAGATCGGCGCGCCCGACGTCGCGTTCCCGCGGCTGAACATGTTCGCGTACTGGCTGTACCTGTTCGGCGGCGTCATCGCGTGCGCCGGCTTCGTGACCCCGCAGGGGGCCGCGTCCTTCGGCTGGTTCGCCTACGCGCCGCTGTCCAACGCCGTCTACTCGCCAGGGCTCGGTGGAGACCTGTGGGTGTTCGGGCTCGCGCTGACCGGCTTCGGCACCATCCTGGGCGCCGTCAACTTCATCACCACGATCGTCACGATGCGCGCGCCCGGCATGACGATGTTCCGGATGCCGGTGTTCACCTGGGGCACGCTCATCACCGCGCTGATGATCCTCATGGCGTTCCCGCCCCTGGCCTCGGCACTGTTCGCGCTCGGCGCTGACCGCCGGCTCGGCGCGCAGGTCTTCAACCCGGACAATGGGGGAGCGCTGCTCTGGCAGCACCTGTTCTGGTTCTTCGGGCATCCCGAGGTCTACATCATCGCCCTGCCGTTCTTCGGCATCGCGTCGGAGATCATCCCGGTCTTCAGCCGCAAGCCGCTGTTCGGCTACAAGGGCCTGGTCTACGCGATCATCGCGATCGCCGCGCTGTCGATGACGGTGTGGGCGCACCACATGTACGTCACCGGCGCGGTCCTGCTGCCGTTCTTCGCGCTCATGACCATGTTGATCGCGGTGCCGACAGGGGTGAAGTTCTTCAACTGGATCGGCACGATGTGGCGGGGGAAGATCACCTTCGAGACGCCGATGCTGTGGACCCTCGGGTTCATGGTGACGTTCCTCTTCGGCGGCCTGACCGGCATCATCCTGTCCAGCCCGGCGCTCGACTTCCACCTGTCCGACTCGTACTTCGTGGTGGCGCACTTCCACTATGTGGTCTTCGGCACCGTGGTGTTCATGATGTTCGCCGGCCTGTACTTCTGGTGGCCGAAGTTCACCGGGCGCATGCTCAACGAGCGCCTCGGCAAGATCCACTTCTGGACGCTGTTCATCGGCTTCCACGCGACGTTCCTGGTGCAGCACTGGCTCGGGGTGGCGGGCATGCCGCGCCGGTATGCCGACTACTCCCCGCAGGACGGGTTCACTTGGATGAACCAGCTCTCCACGGTGGGCTCGGTGCTGCTCGCCGCGTCGACGCTGCCGTTCCTGTGGAACGTGTACATCACCTGGCGCCGGGCGCCCAAGGTCACCGTGGACGACCCGTGGGGCTACGGGGCCTCGCTCGAGTGGGCCACCAGCTGCCCGCCGCCGCGCCACAACTTCACGTCGTTGCCGCGCATCCGGTCCGAGCGCCCCGCGTTCGACCTGCACCACCCCGAGATCGCCGCCCTCGACCGCGCGCAGCCGGACACGGGGATTCTCGACCAGCTCCTGGGCGACGCCGACCGGCGCGGGGAGAACGAGCTCGTCGACGAGCGCCTGGCGCGCGGGGCGAGCGAGCCTGAGCAGTCCGCGACCCAGGTGAAGGACCAGGGCGACGAGCCGGAGGACCAGCGATGAAGATCGAGTACAAGCTCTTCCTCTACGGGGTGGCGTTCTTCCTTCCCGTCGGTCTGATCTACGGGCTGTGGAGCGGCTGGGAGCCCATCGGATCGCTCGGCATCCCGCTGGTGGCGGCCCTCGTCGGGATGATCGGCGGCTACTTCCTGCTGCTGTCGCGCCGCATTGACCCCCGCCCCGAGGACGACCCCGAGGCCGAGATCGAGCAGGGCGCCGGTGACCAGGGCGTGTTCAGCCCCTGGAGCTGGTGGCCGCTGGTCATCGCCGGCGCCGCCGCGCTGGTCTTCCTGGGCATGGCCGCCGGTTGGTGGATCGCCTACATCGGCGCCGCGTTCGCCGTCATCGGACTGGTGGGCTGGGTGTTCGAGTTCTCCCGCGGCCAGCACGCCCACTGACCTGCCGATCTCAGCAACGACTACGCAAGACCCACGAGCCCCCACGCGCCTAGCGTGGGGGCTCGTGGTGGATCAGAGCGAGGGTGTGGACGTGGGACTCGACAGGCGGGCAGGTCGGCGGGGAGGTGTCGCCGCCCTCGCGGGAGCGCTCGTGCTCCCACTGCTCGGCGGCTGCGCCTGGTTCGGCGGGGACGAGGACACCGGCGACATGGTCGAGGTGTTCGACCTGGCGGTGGGCGACTGCCTGCGCACACCCGCCGAGGTCACCGCCGAGCTGACCGAGGTCGAGCGGGTGTCCTGCGAGCGCGAGCACACCCTCGAGGTGTTCGCGGTGGCCGGCTACGAGCCGGCCGATGCCGACTTCCCCGGCGACGCGCAACTGGCCGCCTACGCGGACGGCGCCTGCGTCGCGGAGTTCGAGGGGTACATCGGCGTCGACTATCGCGACTCCGACCTGTTCTTCACCTACCTGCTGCCCTCCGCGCGCGGGTGGTCCCAGGGCGAGGACCGCGACATCACCTGCCTGGTGACCACCACGGGCGCCCAGCTGACCGCGTCCGTGCGCGGCACGCAGGCCTGACGCGCCGTGGGCAGGCCCCAGGTGGCGTCGACAGCGATGCTCATGTGCTCGTTCGGCGTGGCCCCCGCGACGATGCAGGTGCTGCCCGTCAAGCGCGTCATGGTCGAGGGGAAGCCGGCGGCGACGATCATCGACGCGACGCCCTTCGTCAACATCCCGCCGTTCGCGATGTGCATGAGCCTGGCCAACCCCGCCGTGGCCGCGGCCACCAGCGCGGCGCTGGGCGTGCTCACCCCCATGCCCTGCACGCCCGTGACCACCCCCTGGGCCGGGGGCTCGCCGACGGTGCTGATCGGCGGCTCGCCTGCGCTCGTGGCCGGGACCACCTGCGCCTGCGCGTTCGGCGGGGGCATCCAGATCGTGATGCCGGGATCGGTCCGCACCACGACCTGAGGGCCGCCGGCAGCGCCCCGGGCAAGTTGCGTAGCGATTACCGAAGAGCGGCGGCGGACCCGCCGCATAGCCTCGGCAAGCCCGTGCGCCCCCGTGTGCCCGCAGCCACCGCGGGCAGGAGCGCCCACCTGGTCATGGCTCGATGGAGGAGAAGTCTGTTGCTGATCCCCACGGTCGAGGACGGCTTGGAGGCGTTCTGGCGCGCCACGCTGCCGCTGCCGCGCGAGGTGGGCGACGTGTCCTTCGAGACGCCGGCGTCGAGCTGGTCGTCGCAGGTGAACCGCATCACCGTCAACGCGTTCCTCTACGGGATCAGCCGGAGCGCGCAACCGCCGCGACCCGCCGCCGCCCGGGCCACCGGATCTGGTGCGCAGCAGCGGGCCCCACTGCCGATGGTGCAGCTCGACTACTTGGTGAGCGCCTGGGCGAGCGTGGTCCGTGATGAGCACCAGTTGCTCGGCGACGTGATGTCGCGGGTGCTCGCCCACCAGGTGCTGCCGCCGCAGTACCTGCCAGCCCCGTTGGCCTCGGGGGTGCAGCTCGCCGTCGTGCAGGACCAGGGCAACCGGCCGCGTGACCTGTGGGGCTCGCTCGGCGGGCAGCTGCGGGCGAGCTTCCTGCTGATGGTCACCGTCGCGGGCGACGCCTTCGACTGGGAGGCGGCGCCTCCGGCCGTCACGTCGGTGGCCGGCTCCGCGGTCGCCACCCCGCGGGGCGGGGCCGCCGCGCCCGCCGCGCCCGCCGCTGCCGCGCGCATGGGCTCCGGCATCCGCCGGGAGGGCTCCGGCCTGGTGCGGGACGCCGACGGCACCGGGACCACGTGACCGTCGGATGAGGGTGCTGTGTGCTGTCGACCGGGTCGAGGTCGCGCCTGGGTCGAGCGCCGAGATCCCGCTGGACGTGGTCAACACCGGCCGGGTGATCGAGGGCGTCGGCCTTCGCGCGCGCGGCTCCCTGGAGGCGTTCGCCCACGCGCGCCCCGAGCGGGTCGCGCTCTTCCCTGACGCGTCCGGGACAGTCACCGCCGTGGTGGACGTGCCCGCTGACTTCCCGGCGGGCGCCCACCCCCTCGCGCTGCTCGTCACCGGCAACGACGCGGCCGTCGTGGCGGGGGCCCATGAGGTCCTCGTGGTGGTCGGGGTCCGCCCGGTTCTGGCGATGGAGGCCGACCCCGCGGTCGCGCGGGCGTGGCGCACGGCCGAGTTCGCCGTCGACGTGGTCAACAAGGGCAACGTCCTGCTCGACGTGGCGCTGCGGGCGGACGACGCGGACCGCAGCCTGCGGGCGAAGGTCACGCCATCGAGCGTCTCGGTGGCGCCCGGTGAGCGGGCCCGCTGCACGGTGGAGGTGCGCGGGCCGCGCCACCTGGTGGGATCCGACCGCGACCGGGCGTTGCGGTTGGAGGCGACGGCGGCCGAGCAGCAGGCGACGGTGCCGCTCGTGCTGCGCCAGCGCCCGTTGATCGGCCGGGGCCTGCTGACGACGCTCACCCTCGTCGCGATCGTCGGCATGTGGGCGGCGGTGTCACTGCTGGGCATCCGGGCGGTGCTCGGCCAGGACCCGCTGACCCGGGTCGCGCCAGCGTCGTTCTTCGCCGCGTCCGGCCCCGCCGAGGGCTCCGCGGGAGGCGTGGCAGGCGCTGTGCCGAAGGACGGGGCCGTGGCCGCGGGCGTCGGGGGAGTGCTGAGCGGGCAGGTGCGGGGCGCTGTCGACCCCACGGGCGTCGGGCGGATCACCGTCGAGGTGGTCCGCCAAGGGCGGGACGGGCCCGTGGTGGTCAGCTCGGCCGCCACGCAGGCGGACGGCGGCTACAGCGTGGCGGGGCTGCTGCCCGGCTCCTACCACCTGCGGTTCAGCGCCGAGGGCTATGACGACGTCTGGTACCCGCAGGCCGCCGCGCTGGAGGGCTCCGACGCAGTGCGCGCCAGGGCGGGCGAGGTGACCGAGGGCGTGGACGCCGTGATCGCGGGACATGAGGCGGTGCTGCGGGGCACCGTCACCCTCGCGGACGACGACGAGGTCGTCACCGTGACCGCCCGGCCCACGTGGGCGGGCGGCGAGGCGCTGTCGCCGTGGGAGGCCACGGCAGGCGCCGACGGCTCCTACGTGCTCGCGGGCCTGCCCGCGCCGGGCTCCTACGAGGTGACGTTCAGCGCCGAGGGATACGCGCCGACCACGCTCGCCGAGCGCGTGCTCGGCGGCCAGGAGCGGTTCGTGATGGACGTGCGGCTCGGGGCGGGCTCCGGGCAGATCGCCGGCCGGGTCACGGACGGACGCGGCGGGCTGGGTGGCGTCGCGGTGAGCACCACCGTCGACGGCAAGACGCTCGAGGTGGGCACCCCGACCACGGGCACGGTGGGCGCATACGTCTTGACGGGGCTGCCCACCCCCGGAACCTACGTGCTCACGTTCGCGAAGGACGGCCACGCCTCCCGCACCCTCGTCGTCGACCTCGGCCCAGGGGAGCAGCGCACCGGGGCGGACGTCGTGCTGCGCGCGGGCGCGGGGACGATCACCGGCAAGGTCACCGACGCGGCGGGGGCTGGGCTGGGCGGCGCCACCGTGCGACTCGGCGGATCCGCGACGGCGGCGGTCGTCACGACGCTCACCCAGGGCGATGTGGGCGCGTTCCAGTTGACCGGCCTGGCAGGCGCCGGCTCTTACACGGTGACCGTCGAGCTCGCTGGGCACGCCGCGGTGACGGCGCCGGTCGTGGTGGGCGCCGATGGGGGATCGGCGCCGGTGCGCGTCACCCTGACGTCGGCGGTGGGCGCGGTCTCCGGCCGCGTGCTGAGCGGCGGCGCGGCAGTGGGCGGCGCCAGCGTCGAGGTGACCGACGGGAGGCAGACGTGGCGCACCACGTCGGCCAGCGGCACCGGCGTGTACACCGTGGGCTCGCTCGAGCCGCGCCGCTACACGGTGCGCGTGCTGCAGGGAGCGCAGGTGGTCGCCACGTCGCTGGTCACGGTCACCGCCGGCGGCGTCGCCTCCCAAGACCTCGACCTCGTGGCGGGGAGCTGACATGCGTGTGGTGACGGAGCCGCGCAGGGCGGTGGCGCACCCCGGCCAGGAGACCGTCCTGACGGTCGCCGTGACGAACACCTCCGAGGTGATCGCCGGCGCGACGGTGCGCTTCCTGGGCGCCGACGCGAGCTGGGTGACTGTCGAGGCGCCCACGCTGCGGCTGTTCCCGGGAGCCACCGAGCAGACCGAGGTGCGGGTGCTGCTGCCCGAGGGCGTGCCCGCCGGGGAGCGGCAGATGGCCGTCCAGGTCACAGCCCTCGGCGAGGGCGGCCTCACGCACGTCGAGGACATCACCCTCGAGGTGCCGCGGGCGCCGCGCGTGGAGGTGCGGCTCGAGCCGGCCACGGTCACCGGCGGGCGGGGCGGCGTCTTCGGCGTGGTGGTCGAGAACAGCGGCAACACCACGGAGACGTCCTCGCTGATCGGCGCCGACGCCGAGGGCAAGGTCAGATTCGCGTTCACCCCCGACACCTTCGCCCTGGCGCCGGGGGAGCAGGTCACCACAGAGCTGCGTGCCCGCGGCCGGCGGCCCTGGTTCGGCAGCCCCGCGGTGCGCCCGTTCGAGCTGCGGGTCACGGATCCGCGCGGCGATGTCGCCACGGGCCGTCGTGGACGCGGCGGCGCGCCTGACGGCGGCGCGGACGCCCGCGCGCAGGGGCCGGGCGTGGTGTCCGACGCCACGCCGCCGGCGGCCATCGGGGTGCTGGTCCAGCGTCCCCGATTCAACCGCGGGCTCATGTCCCTGCTCGGCCTGCTCGTGGCGGTCAGCGTGTTCGCCGTGGTCATCGCCGTGGCGCTGACCAGCGTGGTGAACCGGTCCGCGGCCGACCGGGACCTCGCGCTGCAGGTGGCGCAGGCGCGCGAGCAGGGCGCCACCGTCGGGACGTCGTCGATCGGGGGCGCGGTGCGGCTGCTGTCCTCCGAGGGGGTGGTGTCCGGCGTCGCGGTCGAGGCGTTCGACGCCGCGGACCTCACCCAGGCGCTCGCGACGACGGCGACCGGGGACGACGGCTCGTTCCAGGTGTCGAAGCTGCCCGCCGGGGAGTACAAGCTCAGGTTCCGGGGCGCGGGGTTCAGCGAGGTCTGGTACCCGTCCTCGCCGTCGCCCGAGGACGCCGCAGCCGTCCAGCTCGGCGCCGGGGAGTCGGTGGGCGGCCTCGTGGTGCTGCTCGGCGGGGTGCCCGCGACGCTCTCCGGCACGGTGATCGGCTCCGACGTGGCGGGCGCCACTGTGCAGCTCGAGCTGCCGATCGAGGCCGAGGACCTGGCTGGCGCGGCGCCAGGGACCACCACCGGCGCGATCGTCCGCACGGCTCCCGTCGGAGCGGACGGCACGTTCCAGCTCGAGGACGTCCCCTCGCCCAACGTCTACGACATCGTGGTCTCGAAGGCAGGCTTCAGCACCCAGGTGCAGCGCGTCGACGTCGCGGCCGGCGAGTTGCGCTCCGGCATCGAGATCCGGCTGCTGGAGGGCGACGGCACGATCTCCGGGACGGTGGTCGGGTCCCAGGGGCCGATCGGCGATGCCACGGTGATCGCGACGGCCGGGGACGTCACGGTGCGCACCGTGACGCTCACCGACGGCGACGTCGGCTCCTTCACCCTGCGCAACCTGCCGACCCCGGCGACGTTCACCGTGGTGGTCGCGGCGGCGGGCCACTCGTCCGCCACCCTCAGCCTCGACCTGGCCGCCGGCCAGGCGCTCACCGGCGTCTCGGCGAGCCTCGGGGTCGACTCGGGGCGGCTCGGCGGCACCGTCAGCGCCACCCCGGCCAGCCTGCGTGGCGGCGGGGTGGGCGTGACCGTTAGCGACGGGTCGCGCACCTGGCAGACGGTGAGCCAGTCGACTGCCGACGTGGGCGCGTGGTCCGTCTCCGGCCTCGCGATCCCCGGCTCGTACACCGTGACGTTCACCCGCGCGGACCTCGCGTCGCAGGTCGTCTCGGTGAGCCTCGACGCCCACGGGGGCGTCGCCTCGGGAGCCCCGCGAGCGGACCAGGTGAACGCCACGATGCGGGCCTCCACCGCCCAGCTCACCGGCACGGCCTCGCAGACCGACGAGCAGGGCGTGGTGACCGGGCCCGCGCCCAACGTCACGGTGACGCTGTCCTCAGGGAGCGCGCAGTACCAGGTCACCACCGCCTCGACCCCCGCTGCCATGCGGGGCCGGTACGCGGTGGACGCGTTGCCTCCCGGCACCTACACCGTCACGTTCTCCCGGTCGTCGACGGCCTCCACCTCGAGCATCGTGACGCTGGTCGCGGGCCAGTCCGCGGTGCTCGACGCCACCTTGGCCAGCCCCGCGAGCGTGCGCGGCAAGGTCACCCAGGCCGGTGTCGGCGCGGTGGGCGTCGTCGTCAACCTGTACCGGGCGACCGACTACGGCACCGCCGCTGGGCCGGTCGCCAGCACCACCACCGGCACGGGCGGGACCTACGCCTTCGCCGAGGTGGAGGCCCCGCAGCACTACCTCGTCGAGGTGCGGATGAGCGCGTCGGGTCCGCCCGCCGCGACCTCCGCCGTCACCACAGTGCTCAACAGCCAGGCCCTCGTCGTCGACATCGCCCTCCCGAGCCCCGCGCCCGAGCGCGCCCATGAGCGTGCTCGTCGAGCCCGGCGCGCATGCGCCCGCAGGCGGCCCGGCAGTGGTCACGGTGCACGTGCGCAACCTGACGGCGGCCCCGCTGACGATGGTGGTGCGCGCCGTCGGGCTCGACGCCGGCTGGCTGCCCGATCCGGTCACGACACCGCCCGCCGGGCCCGACGAGACGGTGAGCGTCGAGCTCGTGGCTGTGCCCACCCCGGGCGCCGTCCCCGGCAGGTACCCGTTCGTCGTCGTGGTCGAGGCCGCCGATGGCTCGCGGCCCGGGCAGGTCGCCACGGACGCCGACCTCGAGGTGGACGCGCCTGGCGAGCTCGTGCTGTCCGTCGAGCCCGCGTCCGCTCGCGCGGTGTTCTCCCGACGTGTGAGCGTCGTCGTCACCAACACGGGCGACCGCGCCGTCGACGTGGGCCTGAGCGCCCGGGCGGGCAAGGGCATGCGGTTCGTGCTGCCGAGCTCGTCCCTCACCGTCGGCCCGCATCGCACGGCCCGGGTCGCCGGGCGGCTCGTGGTGGGCCGCCCCAGCGTCGTGGGGCACCGCAACCAGATCGCCTACGCGGTCGAGGGCCGCGGCCGGCAGGCGCCCGCGCGCTTCCACGGCACGCTCACCTCGCGGCCGCTGCTGTCCGGCGGGCTGATCCGGGCGTTGTCCCTGCTGCTCGTCGTGGCGCTGTGGGCCGGCGGCCTAGTCACGGCCGTGCCGTGGCTGACCTCGCGCGAGAGCGATCGGCAGCCCGCCGCCGCCGAGCAGGTCGTCGCGGGCGAGGGCGACGCGCCAGCCGCGGGCGCGCCTGGCGCGGGGGGCGGCACCGGCGGCTCCGGCGGCGACGCCGGGACCGGCGGGGAGCAGCCAGGCGCGGGCGCGGGCTCCGTGTCGAGCGGCATCCGGGTCGGCGGCGTGGTGCGGGGTGACGCGCCGTCCGGCGTGCAGATCGGCATCCGACCGATCAGTGTGCTCGCGGGCTCCGCATCCGGCGGTGGCGGGGCGGGCGTGACCGCCGAGTCGGGGCCGTCAGGGCCCGTCTCTTATAAACACCCCCGAGCCCACGAGACAGGCAGAAATCTCGTATGCCGCCTTTTGCTTGGAATGCAGGGCACGCCGTCTCGCGTGTCAGGCCGCGTAGGGTGGTGGGGAGGGTCAGGTGGGTAGAAGAGGCGCGGGCGTGTGTCGTCGGGCCTCGGGCGTGCGGTGGCGTCCCCTGTGGCGCGAACGGCTCCCGCAGAGGCGGGCCGCGGCGGCGGTGGGTCGTCGGGCGTGTCGGGCGCGGTCGGCAAGACCCCCGCCCAGGCCCTGTCGCTGAGCCGGACGGGCGCCCTCGCGGACGCGCGGACCACCCGCTCGGCGGATGACGGCACCTGGGCGTTCGCGGACCTGTCCGCCGACGCGTACTACCTCATCACCTTCGCCAAGGCGGGCTACCAGACGCAGCGCCTGGTCATGACGGGCGCAGAGGCTGCCGCGCGGGCGCTGGAGATCGAGCTCGTGGCCGGATCCGGGCGGCTCGAGGGCCTGGTGACGGGCCCGGGCGGCCCCACGGGCGGCGCGCAGGTCACCATCACCGATGGCGTCACGACGGTCTCCACGAGCACGAGCACCACCGGCGCGGTCGGGCGGTGGAGCGTCGAGGGGCTCTCCACCCCGAGCGCGTACCTCGTCACCGTCACCGCGGACGGGCTCGGTGCGCAGTCCGCCCTCGTGCGCCTCGACCCGGATGGCGCGGCGGTGGTGGACCTCGGGCTGCTGAGCGGCGTCGCGGCCCTGGGCGGCACGGTGACCGGACCCGACGTGCTCGGCGCCGTCGGCGGGCTCGGGGGCGTGACGGTCACCGCGACCGACGGCGGCGGCATCGTGCGCGTGGCGTCCACCGTCACCGACGGCCCCGTCGGCGCCTACACCCTGGCCGACCTGCCGTCGCCTGGCGTGTACACCGTGACGTTCGAGGGGCCGGGGCACACCCGCCAGTCCCAGGAGGTCACCCTGGCGGAGGGCGTGTCACAGGCCAGCCTCGACGCCCAGCTGACCCTGTCCAGCGGGGTGGTGCAGGGCACTCTCGTCGACCCGGCGGGCGGCGGCCTCGCAGGCGCCGGGATCACGGTCAGCAACGGCACGCACACCTACAAGACGATGAGCACGTCGGACGCGCATGGCTCGTTCCGGCTCAACGGCGTCGAGCCGGGCGACTACGTGGTCAGCGCCGAGCTGTTCGGCCACGTCACCGGGCACGCCCAGGTGACTGTCACCGCTGGCCAGGCCAGCGACGCCGACCTGGTGCTCACCCCGGTGGACGGCGACGGCCTCGAGGCGTCCACGTTCGTGCGCGGGCGCGTCAGCGACGCCCGCACGGGCAGCGTCGTCACGTGCCCCGACCTGCCCGTCGCGGACTGCGTGGTCACTGTCGAGCTGCAGCGCCAACGCCTGGACGGGACCACCGAGACGGTCACCGCGACGTCGGCGCCCAGCCTCGAGTACACGATCCCCCCGGCGGGGAGCGAGGGGCTGCTCCCCGGGCTGTACACCCTCACCGTCTCGGCGCCCGGCTACGAGCCGCAGCGCGTGGACGTGGAGGCGCCGATGGGCCAGACGGTCCGCGCCGCGCAGGCCGCCCTGCTGCCGTCGCCGTCCGTCATCGGCGCCGTGCAGGCGCGGGTCGGCGCGGTCCCCGCGGGGTCATGCGTCATCGTCGCGTCGGCCGGGCTCACCCCCGCCGACGTCGACGTCGCCCACTGCGGCTTCGGCTCCGCGCCCGACGGCACGCCGACCTGCGTCATCACCTCCCCGGTGGCCGGCGCGTCGGCGCGCTGCGCGGCGATCGGGCTGAACGGGGCCTATGAGGTCGCGCGCCTGGTCAGCGGCGGCTACTCGGTGTGGGTGGAGTCCGCCGACGCCGAGTACCGCGCGCCCGCGCCCACTGCTGTGGTGCTCGCGGCGGGCGAGGTGCGGCGCCTCGACCACACCCTCGACCGGCTGGGCCGGGTCCTGCTGTCGGTGCTGGCGGACGAGGGCGCGGGCGCGCTGGTCGCCGCCGACGCCGCGACAGTCGTGCCGCACTTCTCGGCGACCCCCTCGGGCCCGTCGACGCCGCTGGCCCCGCTGGCCACGGACGCCCAGGGGCAGGTGCTGGCGCGGGCGCTCGAACCCGGGTCCTACCGGTTCGACGTGACCTGGTCGAATGGGTCCGGCGGCACGGCTGTGTCCGGCTCCACCGTGCAGATCTCCGTCAACCACAACCAGGAGCTCGCCTCCCAGATGGTGCTGACGCGCAGCGGCCGCGAGTTCCAGGGCCGGGTGATCGCACAGCTCGCCGTCGGCAGCGCCAGCCCGGTCCGCGGCGTCCAGGTGAAGGTCACCGGCATCGTCGGCTACGCCGGGCTGGTGCCGCAGCGCTCCTCGGCGACCGTCACCACCGGTCCCACGGGCGAGTTCCGCATCGTGGCCGTGCCGGACACCACGCCGCATGCGGTGCCCACCGCCGAGCTGCCGCTCGTCGCGGACACCATCTCCGTGGAGGTCGTCGACCCCGCCGGCGCGTACCAGGGGCTCAGCCGCGCCTCCACGACGATCGACGACGTGGTGGCCGTCCCGCTCGAGGTGCAGCCGAGCGGCCAGCGCTTCTCGGGGACGCTCACGGGTGTCGACGGCTCCGTGGACCTCAGCGCCGCGACCCTCGAGGTCCTGTCCACGCCGCCCGGCGTCGGCAGCGTGCGCCTGACGTCGAACAGCGCTGGGGTGCTGGTGTGGCGGGACCTGAACCAGCCCGCGGACACGGCCACCGGGGGCAGCGCCACCCTGGCACGGCCCGGGGAGTACCGGGTCCAGGTGTCGCTGCCCGGCTATGACACGCACACCGCCACCGTCGAGTTCCGGCCCGGCCAGCCGGCGGTGCTGACGATGCCGTTGGTGCGCCAGGGCGAGCTGCGCGTCGCCGTGGTCCGCGCCGGGTCGAGCGACCCGGTGATCGACCCCGTCGTGACCCTCACCCGGCCCGGCGCCACTGACGTCACCGTCACCGCGTCGCCGGGCACGCATTGGGCCGACTTCGGCGAGCTGCCCAGCGGCAGGTACTCCGTGAACGTGCGGGCCGCCGGGCACGCGTTCACCACCGGCGTGGTGCAGGTGGGCCCCGGGCAGACGACGGCGACGCCGGCCGAGGTGCAGGTGGCCCGGCTGGGCGCCATCGCCGGAACGGTGCAGGTCTCGATCGGCGGGTCCTTGCGGGCGCTGCCCGGCGTCGTCATCACCGCCACGTCGGCCGCGTCTGATCAGGTGTTCACCACCACCACCGACGCCACGGGCGCCTACCGGCTCACCGGCACCACAGTGGTGCAGGGCCTGAGCGCCGGGACGTGGCGGGTCACCGCCGCGCTCACCGGGTACACCCCGACGTACTCCGGCGCCAGCGTGCCCGTGACGATCACCGCGGGCGCGCTGTCGCCCGTCACACTCGACGTGACGATGTCGGCTGATCGCGTCGCGCTGCTCGTCGACGTCTACGACCCCGTCACCGGCGCGGGCGTCGACGGGCTGACGGTGCGGCTGCTGCACTCCAGCACCATCGTGAGCACCTCCTGTGAGGCGTCGTCCCCGAGCAGCTCGCTGTGCTCCCAGGTGCCGGGGCGCTATGGCTTCACCCAGTTGGAGCCGGGCGCCTACACGCTGGACGTGGCGGGCGGGAACTTCGCGCCGCTCACCGTGACGGTGACGGTGGGCGCAGGGGTCACCACACAGGTGAGCGTGCCGGTCGCGGCCCGCGCCAACACGGTGCAGGGCATGGTCTCCGGGCAGTCGGGGTCGTCGGCGGCCACGCCGCTCACCGGCGCCACCGTCACGCTGCTGCGGGACGGCGCCCCCATGGCCAGCACCGCCACCAGCAGCGGCGCCTTCGTCTTCCTCACCGTCGCCGACGGCTCCTATGTGCTGTCGGTGGAGCGCGCGGGCTACGGAGCCACGAACCGGGCGTTGACGGTGCGCGGCGGGCAGTCCGTCTCCGTGGACCTCACGCTGTACGCCGACGCGCGCCAGGTGAAGGTCACGGTGGAGGCCGTCAACGGCTTCGACCTGACCGGCGCGCTCGTCTCGCTCGAGCCTGACGCCGGCAGTGGCCAGCTCGCCCTCGCGGCACAGCCCGTGGTGCGCGTCGGCTCGACGACCTCCTACACCACCACGTTCAACCAGGTGCCCGAGGGGCAGTGGACGGCGCATGCTAGCGGGCCGTCAGGGCACCACGGGGTGTGGTCTGCGCAGGTGGGGGCGTCCGCCGACTCGGTGACGATCCCGGTGGACGAGGTCCGCGTGCGCCTGCGCGTCACGAGCGCCGACGCGAACCCGCCGCAGGCGGTGACGCTCACCGTGGCGGCAGCCCATGGCGGCACGCTGACCGAGCAGGCCCCCGTCAACGGCGGCGTCGTGACCGTGTACTTCCGCCAGGGGGCGGGCACGGTGACGGCCGTGGCGCCGAGCGGGCCGTGGACGGTCAGCCCGACGAGCCGGGCCATCGGCGCGGGCGCCACGGACGTGCTCGCCGCCTTCGAGGTGGAGCGGGCGCTGGCCGCGACGTCGATCGCCATCACCGCCCCGACTGCGCTCGTCGTCGGCGAGGCGGCCGACCTGCGGGCGACTGTGACACCGGCGCCGGACGGCGGCACTGTCACGTTCACCGTGAACGGCGTCGCGGTGGGGACCGTGCCGGTGTCGACGGGCAGCGGGGCGGCGGTGCTGTCCGGCTACGTGCCGGGCGCTGACCTGCCGCTCGGGTCGGTGGCACTGGGGGCGTCGTACAGCGGCACGGCGGCGTACGTGGGCTCGTCGGCGTCCACGCAGCCGACGCTGCGGGCCCCCAGCGCCACGGCGCTCTCCGCCAGTCCCACCACTGTGGCGGGCGGCGGCGCCGTGACGTTGACGGCCACGGTGACGAGCCAGGGGAGCACCGCCGGGACCGTGGCGTTCACCGGCTCGGGTTGCGCCGCGCCGGCCAGCGTCACCGTCACCGCCGGGCAGGCCGTGCTCACGTGCACGCCCCCGGCGGCCGGCCCGCCGAGCCGGGAGTACACGGCGACGTTCACCCCGGCGGCAGGCAACGCCGAGACCGCCGGGTCGAGGGGCGCGGCGCAGGTGGCCGTCAGCTGAGCTGACGGGGTGCCGCCCGGGGGCCCGTCAGGGCAGGAGCCAGGCCGCCACGACCGCCACCAGGAGGGCGAGGGCGGCCCCGGACCCGATCACGCGCCACGGCAGCACCCGCCATCCGGCCAGCACGGCCAGCGGCGGGAGCACGAAGGGCTCGGGCACGGGCGCGATGACGACGACGGGCGGCGGGGGCTCCATACCCGAGCCGCACCGCACACACGTCGTGGCCGACGGGAGGTTCAGCTCGGCGCAGGCCGGGCACGGGGTGCTCGCCAGGGCGGCGGATCCCACAGTGCCAGGGCTCCGGCGCAGGCTGTCCTGGACGCCCTCGTCGACGAGGGCGCGCTCAACCCTGTCGCCCGCCCAGAAGAGCGGGAAGTCGCAGCGCCGGCAGAAGTCCTCGGCGCTGCGGCGGCTGCCCACCACGGACCCCGGCAGCCCGCACTGGGGGCAGGCGCGGGCCGTGGGCATCACCGTGGGGCGCGCCGGATCGCCTGCGGCCGCCCGGCCGTCGTCGAGCCCGCGGTCCATGTCGCTCCGCGTGGTCATGCGACGCCGATCGGGCGCCCGGCCGACTCGTCCCAGGGGACGCTTCCGGTGAGCGGGACCTGTCGTCCGGCGACCCACAGCTCGGCGCGCACATGCGCGGGGAGCTCGTCGACCACGCGGGCCGCGAAGTCGGCGTCGCCCAGCGCGCCCGTCGACGTGACGGTCATGACCCCCCAGCCGGGGTCTGCCCCCGCGCCGCCCTCGGGGAAAGCGCCGCCCCCCTCGCGCGCCTCGACGGGGCCGCCGCTCAGCACCTCGAGCAGGGCCACCAGGCCCCGCCGGGTGCCGCGCCACGGCAGCGACCGCGCGGCTGTGCGCACCAGGTCGCGCTGCAACTGCTCGGGGAGCCCGGCGTCGACGCCGTCGAGCCCGATCCACGTCCCGAGCCAGCGCGCCATCGAGGGCGGGGTGACGCCCGGGTCGGCGAGGTGCCCGAGGTTCTCGGCGTGGGCGAGGAGCGTGCTCGCCTGCGTCTGGAAGATCGACAGGAACCGCACGAAGAAGTCGTCGTCGAGCATCGCCGGGGGGAGCTGGCGCAGCATCCAGTCGTCAGCCATGCCGCGGCCTCACTTGACCACGACCTGGTGCGCCGCCGAGAGGAACAGCGCATGCGGCTCGAGCCGCAGCGCGTCACGGCCCAGGCCCACCCGGCGACCGTTGCGCAGGTCGTACGCGAACAGCTGGACCTCGTCCACGCGCTCCACGCCCTCGACCGCCTCGATGAGCTGCGCCACGACGGCGGCGGTCAGGTCGGCCTCGAACGGCCAGCCTGAGCCGTCGGGCCCGCCGGTGAGCGGGTGCACGTAGCGGTGCAGCACGCCCAGCACGCGGTCGCGCACCAGCGGCAGTGGGCGCCCCGGTAGGGCGCGGACCAGCGCGGCGATGCTGACGCCCTGGTAGAACGGCGTGCCGACCTCCACCGCCACCCCCACGGGCCGCCGCTCGTCGAGCACCGAGCAGACCCGGTCGAGGAGGTGGTCCGGCAGTGCGAAGTCGTCGATGGCGTGCCCGCGCGGGTCGCCGGCGACGCGCGGGACGACGAGCACCCGCACCGGCTGGCGCCCGTCGGACGACGGCAGGCAGCGCGCCCGCGCGACCTCGGTGGACGTCTCGTGGGTGATCCGCTCGTAGTCGCTCGCCGTCACGGCGCGCATCCCGGTGCGCAGCATCAACGGGCCGCGCACCTTCGCCTCGTCCACGGACTCGGGGTCCACGCCGCCCGTCGCCGGGCGCAGGTTCGTCACGGACGCGACCATCGGCACGGTGGAGCGCAGCGCGGTGAGGGTGCCCGATCCGACGTTGCCGAGGGCGCCGCCGCCGTGTCGGTAGCCCGTGACGGCGATCTCCGCGCCGTCCGCCGGGATGGCGCCGTGCTGGCGCACCGTCCCGTCGGGGTAGCGCACGCGGGGGCCGAAGCGCACCTCGCCGGTGGACGAGTCCCACACGACGTGCAGGTCCCCGGGCCCCGACGCGGCGAAGTCGGGCCCCTCCTGCCACACCGTCGCGGTGTCGTGGGTGATGACGCGCACCGCCTCGCCGTCCCGGCGGCGGGCGACGGGCCGGCGGGAGACGGTGAAGCGCTGGTCGGGGGATCCGTCGGAGCGGCCGAGGTGCTCGGCGGGCGCCGCCGCCGCGTGCTCGGCCGGTGTGGTGACGCCCACGGCGTGCGCGTTGAGCGAGTGCAGCCGCGGCGAGGCCTCGTACGTGGGCTGCCCCGGCGCCGGGTGCGTCAGACGGGCGCGCAGCCAGAACGCGCCCACTCCGGCCAGGGTGAGCGACTGGTGGACGGCGGGGATGACGAGTGTGATCGAGCCGTCCCGGTTGAGCCCGCCGGTGGTGTCCTCGTGGACCTGGGCCGCGACCCAGCCCTCACCGGACCACACTTCCCAGGCGAGCGGCGGGGTGCGGGGGTCGACGCCGATGCCCTCGGCGTCCGCCTCGACGTCCATGCGCAGCACGAGGCCGGCCAGCGACTCCGCGAAACCGAGCAGCAGGCTGTCTCCGGGGGTCAGCGGCGCCGACGGGAAGACCACCACGGCGTGCCCGGGGTAGCGCAGGTCGCCCAGCGCGTCGAGGGCCTCGCCCGTGTGCGCTTGCGCGGTGTGCGCCGCGACGAGGGTGGGGGGGCTGACGACGGCCTCCGCGACGGTGGCGAACACGATGGGCTCCTGGGCGCCGTCGGCCCCGGTGGCCACCTGCGTCCCGGCGGGCACCACCACGGGCCGGTCGGAGACCGCCGACAGCCAGAAGGTCAGGTCGGCGCCCGCCACCGACGCGGGGAACGGCTCGACGCCCACGAGGTTGAGGAAGTGCACGTACAGCCGCTCCGGCACCTGGTTGACGCGGAACAGCACCATCTCGCTCATCCAGGCGAACAGCTCGATGAGCGCCACGCCCGGATCGGACACGTTGTGGTTGGTCCACTCCGGGGTGAAGCGCGGGATGAGCCGCTTCGTCTCGTCGACGATGTCCTGGAAGGACCTGTCGTCGAGGTGGGGCGGGGGAAGCGGCATCAGTGCTCCTCGTGCGGGATGACGTAGAACGGGTACACGAGGTTGCGCCGGCTGTTCGTGGACACCACGCGGTACGTGATGCGGACGTGGACGAGCGACGGCACGTCCTCGTCTTGCACGGGCTGGACGTCCTCGACGATGGCGCGCGGCTCCCACTGGGCCAGCGCGTCGCGCACGGCCTCGCTGATCAGGCCGAGCAGGTTCGCGGTGACGGGCTCGAAGAGCAGGTCCCAGATACGGCAGCCGAACTGCGGCCGCATGAGCCGCTCCCCGGGCGCCGTGAGCAGGATGAGGCGGATCGAGCGGTCGATGTCCTCGGGGCCGTGCGTGAGCTTGATCGAGCCCGCGTGGTCCACCTGCAGCGGCCAGCTGAACCCACGCCCGATGAACGACGCGGCCTGGTCGACGGCGCCGCCGGGGGATGTGGTGGCGTCCATCAGTTGATCTGCACCATCGCTCCCTTGATCACTGCCGGGCCGCCGGACTCCATCGCGACCTTGCCCGAGCCCTTGATGTCGACGGTGGCGCCCGACGCCTTGAGGCCGCCCGACGCCGCGATCTCCACCGTGGCGCCCGACAGCGACAGCTTCTCCTTCGCCTTGACGGCCACCGACGTGCCCTGGAGGGCGATCGCGCCCTTCCCATCGAGGGTGATCGTCGACGAGCCCACGGCGACCGTCAGCGGGACGCCGTCAGGCAGCCTCAGGTGGGCCTTGTCCTTGCCGAGCCGCAGGCTGTGCTTCTTGCCCGCGAGCTCGAGGAGCACATGCTGCGCGGCGTCCTGCGCGCCGTCGCCCAGCTCGACGACATGGCCCAGGCGTGAGGTCAGCCGCCGCGCGACCACCTTGCCGTCCTCGACGGCGCTCTCCGGCCCGCGCACGCCGTTGCCGAACAGCCCGCCCAACACCACGGGCCGGCGGACGTCGCCCGACTCGAACCCCACCAGCACCTCGTCGCCGACCTCGGGGATGGACACGAGCCCGCGCACGGCGCCGCCTCCGATCGCCGCCACCCGCGCCCACGTCGACTCGACAGTCGCCGAGAGCCCCACGAGCTGCACGCGCACCCGCCCCAGCCTCTCCGGGTCGTTGATGTCGGTGACGCGGCCAACGGCCAGCCCGGCGTGCGCGAAGCTGCCGAGCCCGGCCGATCCCGCGCCTGCGAGGGATGCGAGGGAGTCGTACACCTGGCCGGCGGGCTGGTCGCCCGCCGTGAACTGCGTGGTGAAGCCGCGGGCGTCGTAGGCGTGCACGACCTCCTGCACCTGGTAAGTGCCCGACGACGGGCCCGCGTCGACCACCGTGACCGAGCCGCCCGGCCGCAGCGCCGCCTGCACCGGGCCGCGGCCCCGCGCCAGCACGCTGCCAGCCGCGCGCAGCCGCGCCTTGGCCAGCGCGGCGGCCTCGGTGGCGCTGGCGGGGGCGCCGGACGCGTCCAGGATCTCGCCACCCTGGACGGAGGAGAGACTGAACTTCTTCCCGATGCGGCTCGACCCGGCTGCGCCGTCCGCCCGCTCCACCGACTCCACGGGCTGCTGCTCGAGCGGATCCCACCCACGCACCCGCACGCTCGACGGTGCGCCAGCGGTGAGCTGCACGGTGAAGTCGCTCAGCGTCGCGCCGAGCCGCACCTCCACGTCGCCGCCGCCCGGCCTCGCCGCGCCCGAGCCTGACGTGCGGGGCCAGACGTGGAAGACGCCGTCGTCCACGACCCAGTCCTGCCCGGTGCGGCGCGTCAGCTCGTCCACGAACGCCAGGTCGGAGTCGGTCTGCAACACGTACGCCTGCGTGTCGCCGGCGCCGTCGCGCGTGAGCGAGACCTTGGCCTGCGGGGACACGACCTTGCGGATGATGTCGTCGTACGTCATCTCCAAGTACGTCGCCGCGGAGGTCGACCGCCCGAGCGACGCGGCAACGTCCTCGACCACGACCTTGAGCTCGGAGGCGCCTGCCCCCCGCTGCTCGACGCTGACGCCGCTCACCTTCCCGGTGAACACCCGCACCAGGCTGCTGCTGCCGCGCGTCGCCGCCAGGACGTCGACGGTGCTGCCCAGCAGGAGCCGCGGCTTCGAGGACAGCGCATAGCCGCGGTCGGCGAAGCGCAGCGTGCAGCGCCCGACGGTGCGCACGCCCACCTGCACGCGCAGCTCGGTGAGCGCCGCCGCCCAGTCGTCCGGCAGGAGGGACCCGTCGACCTTGACGTGCGGCGCCAGCCGCGTGCCCGTCTCGGCGGGGAGGTCGTCGACGGCGCTCATGCGTCCATCCGGGGGACGGACAGCAGCGTGCCCGCGCGCAGCTCGAGCGGGTCGGCGATGCCGTTCGCGGAGGCCAGCAGCCGCCAGCGCGTCGAGTCGCCGTAGTAGCGGGCCGAGATGCGGTCGAGGGTCTCCCCGGCCTGCACCCGGTGCACACGGTGCGGCTGCGGGGTGCCCGACGTCGGGTTCTGCGGCCCGAAGGCGCGCGACGGCTCGTACTGCCGCATCGTCAGGTCGAGGGTCGCCCGCAGCGGCGTGCCCGTCGAGGAGAAGTAGGTGAACGTCAGCGCCAGGTCGGAGATCACCGCGCGGAACGAGTGCAGCTCGCCCCAGTGGAACGTCACATACGGCGGACGCGCGTTGCGGGAGGCCTCATCGGTGCCGGGCAGCGACGGGTCGACCTCCATCAGCTCGAGGATCTTGCCGGTGTACCGCGTCACCGGGGCGCCATCGTCAGTGGTGTCGAAGAACAGCTCGACGCGCATCCACCCCGGGTTGGCCCCCGCGTACTGCAGCCGGGGCACGCCACGGCCCGGCATCCGGTGCGCATGCCAGTCGTTGCTCCGCGTGATCTCCAGCTGCGCCGGGTTGAACAGGCACGGCAGCCGGTCGCCGTTCTCGATCTCCAGGAACGCCTTCTCGGGCCCGGCCATCAGAACACCCCCCGCCCGGCGCGGTGGGCGCGCCGCTCGACCTCGTCGGACAGCCGGGCCTCGACCCGGTCGACGACGGCGTCGACGATCCGCGCCATCGTCGCCTCGTCCAGCCCGGCGGCGGACGCGGGCGCGGGGGCCGCGGACCGGGGGAGCGGAGGTGCGTCGGCCAGGGCGTGCGACATCGGGGCCTGCCTCTCGGGGGTCGAGGTGGGTGCGTCCATCAGCCAGGCCATCGCCGCCCGGTCCAGGGACCGGCGCACAGTGGCGCTCGTGCCGGGCGAGCCGCCGGCGGACGCCCGCGCGATCGCGGGGACGGGAGGGGGCGCGTTGTCGGCGCCGGTGGGGAGCGCGTTGCCCGCGCCGGTGCGGAGCGCGCTGCCGACACGGGCCGTGGTGGCCGTACGGGCTGGGGCGGAGCCGCGCGGCGGGGCGACAGCGGACGACGCCAGCAGGCCGCCCAGGAGCGGCGACCGGCGCAGCGGCCCCTGCTCGGCGTGCCGTGCGCGACCGGGCCGCCCGGCGGCCACGTGGTGGTGAGTGGCGTCCGGAACGCCGGTGACGCTGGCGAGGGTCGCACGGCTGGCGCGGGGCTTGGCCGCCCACGCCGGGCCCTGCGCGTCTCGGGTCGCGGGCGACTCGGCCAACGCAGCGGGCGTTCCCGTGGCGCGGGCGTCAGTGGGGCCGATCGGCCATCCGGGGGCGGTCGGCCGCCGAGGGGCCTGCGTCCTGGGTCGGGGGCCCGACGCCGGAGCCGCCACATGCTGCCCCGGAGCGCCCGCGAACGAGCGCAGCGGGCCCGCGGCGCCGATCCGGCGGCGCAGCACCCCGCGCTCGCTCGCCCCGGCTCCGCGCGTCGCGACCCCGAGGGGCGCTGTGCCGACCGGTGCGCCGCCGGGCGCCGCGGGGCCGTTCCCGACGGCGTGGCCGACCCGGCCATTGCCGATCCGGCGCCCGTCGAGCGCGGCTGGGAGGAACGCCCGCTGGACGGACCGGCCCGCGACCCGGGCTCCGGCCGTGCGGACTGCCGGCTCCGCGGGGTGCTGCGCGACGACAGGGGAACCGCCGAGCGGGGCGGCGGCGCGCAGCAAGCGCATCGGTGGCGTCGCGGTGCCGAGGCTGGGGGTCGGCCGTGCCACCGCGGCCGTCAGGGTCGACGCGCTCGCCCGGGGGAGGGCGGCCGCCGCCAACCCGGCGCCCGCCTCGGAGCCCGGGCTCGCCAAGGCGACGGGCTGAGTTGCGAGGACGGGCTGAGCGGATGCGGCTGGCCCAGCGGGTGCGGCACGCCCGGCGTGTGCGGCTGGCCCAGCGGGTGCAGTCGGCCCAGCGGAGGCGGCGGCGTGTGGTGGCGGCGCCGCGTTCGCGGTGAGCGGTGAGCGGGAGATCAAGGCAGGGCTCGGCGTGGCGATGCCCGCGACCGCCGCGCGTGACATCGCCGTGCGTGACGCCGCGGGCGTCGTGGTGGACGCCGCCGCAGCGGCAACGCTCGACGCCCGAGCGGGTATGCCCGGTGTCATGGCGTGCTCGGCGGCGGACCTCGGGCGCAGGCGGTCGGCGACGGCGACGCCGGGGGCGGTCGAGGCGGTCGGGGCCACCCCTGTCGGAACGGTGGGTCGAAGCTCGACGGCAGGGCGCGCGACAGGCGACCACAAGCGTCGGACATGTGTGAGCGGGCGGGCGGGGGCGAGTCGACGCCGCAGCCTCAGCGGTGAGGGCCTCTGCGCTGAGGGCATCTGCGGTGAGGGCGCCGCAGCGGCGGAGACGGCGGGCGCCGCGTCGTGGGCGGAGGCCGGCGCCTGGCTGCCCGCGGCCTCGGCGGCCGGGGAGCCGCCTGCGGGCGCGCTCGGGATCGACGTCGTCGCGGACACGGCGGAGGGCCGCATGGCCTCGATCGAGCCGGGCATCGCCGCGGCGCCGCTCGACGCAGACGGCCCGAGGACTGCGCCGGATCGGGCAGTCTGAGCAGCCTGCGGGGCCTGAGCGGCTGCCGTGACCTGGCGAGTTGGGCTGAGGACGTCACGCACCTGGGCGCGACGCGCCAGCAGCGCCCCGCGGCCCAGCACACCCGTGGCCGCGCGGGGTGAGCCGGCTGCCCCTTGCCGGGCGGTCGGCACGGCTGCGCGTCCTGTGGCGGGACTCCGCCGCACGACGCCGGCGCTCGTTTATATACCTCTTCCCGCGCCCTCGTTCCTACCCCCTTCCGTCACCACTCACTCCCCGACATCTAGCCAACGAACCGCCGTCACGCGGTGCAATCGACCTACAACCACAGGACGCGCAGCCGTGCCGACCGCCGGTGAGGCCTGGGGGCGGGGGAGCGCGGCGGGGGACCTGGGCCCAGCGGCGTGGCTCGCCGCGGGCTGCCCGTGCCCGGTCCCCGAGTGCCGCCCCGGCGCTGAGCCCTCGCCGCCAGGCGGTCGACCCGGTCCCGACGGTCCGGACGGTCCGGCGGCCCTGGGCGGCACGGAGCGCCGCCGGGTGTCCTGGGAGACGACCATCGGGCCCGCGGCAGTGACCTCTGCGGGCAGTCGGACGGGCAGCGTGGTGGGCCGCGCCGTGGTCGGCGTGCGGCCGGGAGCCCTGCGGACCGGATTGGGGGCGTGCTGCTCGACCCTGCGCGGATCCAGGCCGGTGGCCTGCGCTTGCGGGGTCCACCATCGCGGCGGGGCCATCCCGTCGGCCAGGCGCGGGGCACGCAGGGTCGTGGGGCCCGCCAGTGCGCGTCGCACCGTCGCGGTCTGCTGCATGGCGCCGACGAACCGCGTGGACGAGGCCGCGAGGCCGCCCACGAGCGGGGTGCGACGGCGTCCGCCCCGTGGACCCGGACGGCGCATCCGCCCGGCGATCGCCCGGCCCAGCACGGTCCGCGGGTCGGACGTGCCCGGTCCCGCCTGCGCGGGGTCCAGGGCGGCCGACTCGCCCATGTGAGGGGATGCCTCGGTCATGTCGTCTTCGCCCGGAAGCCGTTGTGCGCGACCTCGAGGCGCTCGACGAGCTGCTCCTCACGGTCCACGTCGAAGGCGGGGCCCTCCCAGCGCACCGCGAAGACGCCCTGCAGCTCCCAGGCGCGCAGCCGCTCCCCGGTGTAGCTGATGGCGGTCACGGCGCCCGTGCTCCGGGTCAGCTTGTTCCCCCGCGCGGCGAAGTTCTCGCCCGCGGAGTTCGCGACCCAGGTGAACAGCGCGTCGGACTCGATGAGCCCGCGCTCGAACACGAGGTTGGGCCAGCGCAGCACCCCGGGCAGCTTGTGGGCGTACCCGTTCTGACCGCCCTCGACGTACTCCTCGACGCCCACTGTCAGCTCGAGGCCGCGCAGCGAGCGGAACGTGCCGATCTCGACGCCGTCCACCTCGAAGAGGAACAACGCGCTGCTGGTCGGCTCACCGCCTAGCACCTCAGCTGCCGGCATGGTCGCGCACCGCCTCCCACGCTCGTTCGTTCAGAGATGACACGGCCCGGACCATCCGGACCCTGTCGAGGTGCTCGAGGTCGAGCAGGTCACCGAGGGGCCAGTGCAGGTGGTACGCGAGGTACGCGATCTCCTGCCACAGCGCCTCCGACGGGTAGCGCAGCATCTGTCACCGACCGTCTGCGGGGATCTCCTCGATCGCCGCACGTCCTTGACGGACGTAGGCGACGTCGGAGCTCACCCGGCCAGCGCCGCCGAAGGCGTCGGCCACCGGCTCCACGGGCGCGGGCTCCGCCTCGACAGGCTCCGCGGCGGCCACAGGGGCCACAGGACCGCTGACGGGGCCCGAGCTCGCGCCCTGCGCCGCCATCAGCTCCTCGTACTCCGCCTGGGAGCCGAAGTTGATGACGCCGTAGAAGTCCTGCAGGAACGCCAGGTCGACGGCGAACAGGCCCTCGATGTCCCGCGCGGTGACGAGCTCCATCGTGCCGAGGCGCTCGACGACGCGCGCGAGCACCACGACCGTCAGTCGCGGGTCGTCCGGGCCGTCGATCATCGGGTCGCGCAGCGGCTCCAGCTCGTCCCGCGCGGTCGCCAGGCGCATCGTGCCGGTGCGGTGCACCGTCCCGTGCGCGTCGACGTACCCGCGGGGGAGCGTGAAGTCGTACTTGGTCTGCATGGTCACTTGACGCGCTCGAGCCGTTCGATGACGAGCGTGATGCTCTCCTTGACGACGTCGGTGCTCTCGACGTTGAGCTGGTCCGTGGAGATCTTGCTCGGCCAGGAGTTGAAGAAGTTGAACCGGGCGACCTCGTTGCGGGCCGTGTCGTACAGCACGATCGAGCCGTTCTTGCGCTGGCCGGCGCGGTCGGTGGCGACCAGGCCGGTGCCGCGGATCTCGTTGAACCAGGTCCACAGCTTGTCGGACGTCGAGTCCAGCGGCGCCACGCGCGAGAGCTGCAGGTCGGAAGTCTGGGTGGCGCTGCCGAGGCCCTTGACCTCCTGCAGCACACCGCCCGATCCGGACTGCTTGGAGCGGCTCACGCTCACCTCGATGTCCAGGCCCGCGACGCTGATGAGCGTCGAGATGACCTCGCCGTCGATCTCCAGGAAGAAGTTCTGCGCCACGATCGGGTCATTGGTGAACAGTCCGTCGACCACTGTTGCTCCTCAGGTTGAGATGGGGGCCGCGGGCCCGGTGGTCCGGGCCCGCGGGGTGTCGGTCAGTTGGCCGACTGCTTGTTCTGGCTGATCCGGAAGACGACGAACTCGGCCGGCTTGACGGGCGCCAGGCCCACCTCCACCACGAGCTTCCCGGCGTCGATCGACTCGGGGGTGTTGATCGAGGCATCGCACTTGACGTAGTACGCCTCGTTGGCGCTCGACCCGAACAGCGCGCCGGCCTGCCACAGGCCGTGCAGGTAGCCGCTGAGGGTGCGGTTGATGCCCTCCCAGAGCTTGACGTCGTTCGGCTCGAAGACCGCCCACTGGGTGCCCTCCATGATGGTCGACTCGACCATGTTGAACAGGCGGCGCACGTTGATGTACGACCAGTCGGTGTCCGACGTGAGGGTGCGGGCGCCCCAGATGCGGATGCCCCGCGTGCCGAACGGGCGGATGCAGTTGATCCCGACAGGGTTGAGCAGCGACTGCTCGTTCTGCGTGATGGAGCGCTCGACGTCCAGGACGCCGCGGATCGTGTCGTTGGCCGGGGCCTTCCACACGCCGCGCGTGTCGTCAGTGCGGGCCCACACACCGGCCACGTGGCCGGACGGCGGGATGAGCACCTCGGCGTCGCCGCTGGTCGCCGCGGGGTTCTCCACCTTGATCCACGGGTAGTAGAGCGTCGCGAACTGCGAGTCGTACATGGCCTCCTCGGAGCGCCACTCCTTGATCTGCTGCGGGCCCATGCCGGGAGGGGCGTCGAGGATCGCCATGCGGTTGGGGTGCTGCTCGCAGTGCGCGATCAGGGCCGTCTGCACGGCCTTCCACAGGCTCAGGTCGAGCGTGCCGTCGGCCCGCGTGGCGGCGGTGACGAGGTCGGGGACGATGACCATCGTCACGTCGTCGGCCACGGCGAGGCCGTTGATGCCCGTGCGCGCCGACTCCGAGCCGGCGAACTTGCGGCCGGTGACGGGGACCGGCACGGGCGCGGCCTTCTCCAGTGCGTAGGCGCCCGGCTTGAGCAGCTCGAGCTGGCTCTGCAGGTCCACGGCCTCGTCGAGCTTGACGCTGACCTTGACGCGCGTCGACGTCGCGTTGATCACCGTCGCGGCGTCCCGCGGGCCGCCCAGGGACAGGCCGGGGTACGACTCGACGGTCTCGTCGCCCTGCACGATGGAGATCGTGAAGGCCGAGGGCCCCTCGGCGTCGGCGCCGCCGTCCACCGACTCGACGACGACGGTGAGGTCGGCGTCAGGCTCGATGCTCTCCACGGCGACGGGCAGGCCCAGCGCGCGGTCCGCCGCGGGCAGCGCACGCCGGGAGGGCTCGCCGGCCGGGTCGACGTTCGGGACGCGCACGATGTACGCCATCGAGCCGCCGTTGAGGAAGAAGCCGTACACCGACAGCGGCAGCACTGCCCCGTCGACGAAGCCGCCGTACAGGTTCTCGTACTGGGTCCAGCTCGTCACGAGCCGGGGCGCCAGGCCCTGCGGGTCGTTCGGGTCATCGCTCGGGGCGCGCTCGGTGAAGCCGACGAAGGCGGCGACGGCGGTGGGCGCCGAGGCCAGCACCTTCTGCGACGAGGGCACCTCCTCGACATACACGCCAGGTGCGGTGTAGGTGGGCACGGACACTCCCTCACGATCGGGTGGTCTGCACGGGCGCGGCGCGGCGTCGGGCAGGTTGGGCTCATGGTTCAGGAATGGACGTTAGGCAGCGGGGCGCTGCCCTCACATCGGTAATCGCTACGCAGTTCGAAGAGATGAGCGTCAAGGACTCAAGTCGGGCCCTCGGAGCACCGATGGTTCCGATGGGGGAGTACTGGTCTTCGCAACGTTCCAAGGAGTTCGAACATGGTCTACGGCGCCCCGGTTCAGGCACCGCGGACAACCCTCATCCCGACGCAGCGCTCAACGCCCGCGCCAGAGTCGCGCGCGGTGCGCGGCGAGCTGGTCGAGCAGGTCCAGGCGACTGCCCGGCAGGGGCGCAGCGTCCTCCTGGTGAGCGCGCCCGGCATGGGCGCGACCTTCCTCGCGCGGAAGGCAGTCGAGGGCCTGGTCTCGTCCGGCCGTCCAGGCGACGCGTTCGTGCTCCAGGGCTCGCCGGCCGTCGGCGAGTCCGCCCTCGCGCCCCTCGCCACCCTGTTCGGCGTCGACCTCGCCGGCGCTGCCGACGACGCCGCGGCGGCCCGTGAGATCGCCCAGGCGCTCACGGCCCGCGCCGACGTCGGCCGGGCGGCCCCGGTCGTCAGAGTCGAGGACCTGCACCTGCTGGACACCGCCACATCGCGCATGCTCGCCTGGATGGCACGGCAGCGGACGATCACACTCGTCGCCACCGCGCGACCCTCCACAGCCCGGCTCTCGCCGTGGCGGGAGCTGTGGAAGGACGGCTGCGTCCAGCGTGTCGACGTGCAGCCGTTCGATCGCACCGAGACCGCCGACTACCTGGTCCAGACGCTGGGCGGCCCGGTCTCCGCCGATCTGGTCATGCGCGTGTGGCAGCTCACGCGCGGCTCGGTGTTCCTGGTGCACGAGCTCGTGACCCATGAGGTCGACGCCGGGCGCATGGTCTCCAGCGGTGGCGCCTGGCAGTGGATCGGCAGCGTGCAGCCCGGCCCCCGGCTGCTGGACGTCGTGCATGGCGGGCTGGAGCAGGTTGGCCCGCGGGAGCGACGCGCCCTCGAGGTCACGGCACTGGCGGGCGCCGTCGGGCTCGACGTGCTCGGCGAGCTCGGCGCCTCCGATCCGGTCGCCGGCCTGCTGCTCGACGGGGTGCTGGAGCTCGTGCCCGAGGCCGAGGGCATGGGACGCCTCGTGCCGGTCGTGCGGTGGCGCGCCCCGATCGCCGCGGCGGCAGTGCGGGAGCTGGTGCCCTGGCCGCAGCGCCAGGAGCACCTCAGGGCGCTGGGGCGCACCTCTTATGACCCCGACCTGGCGGGTGAGGGGATCATCCAGTGGGCCACCTGGTCGCTTGAGTGCGGCGAGCGGGTCGCGGTGTCCCGCCTGAGGGCAGCCGCTGAGCTCGCCGCGCACGGCGGTGTGCATGAGTCGGTGGTGCGCTTGACCACTGTCGGCCTCGACGCCGTCACCGACATGGAGACGCTGGATCGTGTCCGCCTGCTGCGCACCCGGTCGAGCGCCCTCGCCTTCCAGGGGGTGGCGGATCTCGCCCGGGTCGACCTCGAGGCGGCGCTGCGCGAGCTCACCCGCGCGGAGGTGAAGGACGGCGACTGGTCCGAGCACCGGGTGGACCTGGCCCGCCGGCTCGCGAACCTCGAGCTCGTCTACGCCGACTCGGTCGACGCGGCGGTGGCCGCCATCGACGTGGCCACGGCAGACCTGGCCCGCCTCGAGGGCGTTCCCGCCGCAGTGGAGGGGCGCAGGGAGCTGGCCGCCGAGCGGCTCGTCATGCTCGGATACGGCGGGCGCTTCACGGAGCAGCTCAGTCCTGCCACCGAGATGCTGTTGGCGGGCAAGAGTGGAGACGTCGCCCGCTTCCCCCTCGTCACCCCCGTGATGCTCGGCCTGGGGCAGGCGGGGCAGTTCGCCGTCGCGCGCGCAGTCGACATGCGCTACGCGGCTGTCGTCGGCGCCGCCGGCCGCGTGTACCCGTGGGCCCGCGCCGAGCTGCTCGGTTGGCGGACCCTGCTGGCGGTGTGGGCGGGCGAGCTGTCCAGCGCGCGCGAGCACCTCGCCCAGATCAGGTCCGGCGCTGGGCTGCTCCGCATGGACCGTTGCCTGGACCACCTGGCGGAGGGGATGGTCGCGGCCGCGGATGGACGCTGGTCGGTGGCCCGCAACGAGTTGCGCACTGCGAACGCGCGGTCGCCACTGCGCGACGACGGGAGTCTCACCGCCCTCACCCTGGCCTACGAGGCCCTGGCGAGTGCCGCGGTGGGCGACGCCCCGGCGACCCGGGACCTCATCGAGCGCATCCGGCGCACCCCGCTGCGCAGGGCCCGTGCCATGCAGGCCGAGATCCGGTTGGTGCTGCTGGACGCTGCCGCGTGGTCGCATGCCCCGGACTTGGAGGCGCAGGCGGTGGCACTGGCCTCCTGGGCGGCCAGCCAAGGCATGCACCGGGTGGAGGCCGAGTCCCTGCATCGCGCGATCCGCGCGCGCAGTCAGCGCGGCGCGCTCCCGGGCTCGAGCACCACGGACACGGCGCGCGCCCTGGGGCGGCTTCGTGAGCTCACGGCGGGCATCGGCAGTGAGCGCGCATTGGCGATGCTGGACCACGCCGAGGCGATGGTCTCGGGGGACGCGCCGCTCGTGCTGGCGAGGGCTGCCGCGCTCGGCAACGTCGGACTGTGGCTCCCGAGCGCGAGCCAGAAGGTCGAGCTGACCCGACGGGAGCGGGAGATCGCGGGCCTGGCCGCCGCGGGGCTGAGCAGCAAGGTCATCGCCGAGCGGCTCTTCCTGTCGGTGCGCACCGTCGACAGCCACCTCGCGCGGGTCTTCGCCAAGCTGGGTCTGCACAGCAGGGCCGAGCTCGCGCAGCACCTGGGCTGATCCCAGCGCGCCCAGGGCACTTCGCGGACCCAGCGCACGCAGCGCACGCAGCGCACGCACAAAGGGCGCCGGCGGCCATGTGGCCACCGGCGCCCGTCGCGGACGTGCTCGGTCAGCGGGGGATGATCAGACCAGCGGTCTGGGTCCGCGCGCGGTCGAACCGGGCCGCGGCGTCCTCCCAGTTGACGATGTTCCACCACGCCTTGATGTAGTCGGCCTTGACGTTGACGTAGTCGAGGTAGAAGGCGTGCTCCCACATGTCGAGCAGCACGATCGGGACCAGGCCGAGGGCGATGTTGCTCTGCTGGTCGTAGAGCTGCACGACGATGAGCCGCTCACCGATCGAGTCCCACGCGAGGATCGACCAGCCGGAGCCCTGGATGCCCGCCGCGTTCGCCGCGAAGTGCTTCTGGAACGCGTCGAACGAGCCGAAGAACTCGTCGATGGCGGCGGCCAGCTCGCCGGTGGGGCGGTCGCCCCCGTTCGGGGAGAGGTTCAGCCAGAACGCGGAGTGGTTGACGTGCCCACCCAGGTTGAAGGCCAGGTTCTTCTCGTGCAGGTTCACCGAGGAGAGGTCGCCCGAGTCGCGGGCCTCCGCGAGCTTCTGGAGCGCGGTGTTCGCCCCTGCGACATAGGCGGCGTGGTGCTTGTCGTGGTGCAGCTCCATGATGCGCCCGGAGATGTGCGGCTCGAGGTCCGCGTAGTCGTAGGGCAGATCCGGGAGTGTGTAGTCAGCCATGCGTGATGCCTCTCCTACCTCAGGTCGCAGCAGCGCTGCGAGACGTCGGGGGTGAACCGTCGATATATGCCGAGCGGGCGCACCCCGGCAGGGTGCGCCCGCTCAGACAGGACAACTCTGGACCAGCCTCAGTGATTCCGCCCGTCGATCTCCGTCTCAGCGGCCGGACGGGAGCCGACCTCGGACGTGACCTGGGCGTTCGCGCTCTCCGGTCCGGTGAGCGCGTCGTGCTCGCCGTGCGAGTGCGCGGCGGCGAGCTCGGCGGGCGTGACGGGCTCGACGCGGTCCTCGAAGAAGATCCGCGACACGCGCTGCTTGAACCGGTCGAGGCGGTATCCCTTGCGGCGCACGCCGCGCGAGTCCTCGGCCGGCTCGATCTCGAGCGGGCGCGGGGAGTCGTAGCTGACGAGCAGCCACTGCTCGTACTCGTCGAGCGGGCGGTGCACCTCGATGTACTCACCGTGCGCGAAGCGCACGATGCGTCCGGTCTCGTGCCCGTGCAGCACCAGCTCGCGGTCCTTGCGCTGCAGGCTGAGGCAGATGCGCTTCGTCACCCAGAAGGCGAATGCGGGCCCGACGAACAGGAGCACGCGGAACGCCCAGGTGATGTCGTTGAGCGACATCTTGAACTGGGTCGCGATGAGGTCGTTCGAGCCGGCGAGCACCAGCACGACGAACGCCGTCAGGAAGGCCACGCCGAAGGCCGTGCGGAACGGGGCGTTGCGCGGGCGGTCGAGCACGTGGTGCTCGCGCTTGTCCTTGGTGACGGCCGCTTCGATGAACGGATAGGCGGCAATAGCCACGAACAGGATGCCCGGCACCACCATGGCGGGGATGAGCACGTTGAGGGACAGCGTGTAGCCGCCGATCACGTACTCGGTCTGCCCGGGCATGAGCCGTAGGGCGCCTTCCAGGAACAGCATGTACCAGTCGGGCTGGGCTCCCGCGGACACCGGTGAGGGGTCGTAGGGGCCGTAGTTCCACACGGGGTTGATCGTCATCGTGGCCGCCATGAGGGCGATCACGCCGAAGACGATGAAGAAGAAGCCGCCGGCCTTCGCGGTGTACACCGGGAACAGCGGGTAGCCGACCACGTTCTTGTCGGTGCGGCCCGGCCCGGGGTACTGCGTGTGCTTGTGCAGCACGACGAAGAAGAGGTGCAGCCCGATCAGGGCAAGGATCAGCCCTGGCACCAGCAGGATGTGCACCGTGAACAGGCGCGGGATGATGTCGGTCCCCGGGAACTCGCCCCCGAAGAGGAAGAACGACATGTAGCTGCCGATGATCGGGATCGCCTTGACGACGCCGTCGGTGATGCGCAGGCCGTTGCCGGACAGCACGTCGTCCGGCAGCGAGTAGCCGGAGAACCCGGCGGCCAGGCCCAGGATCATCAGCACGAAGCCGACCACCCAGTTGACCTCGCGCGGCTTGCGGAACGCGCCCGTGAAGAACACGCGCATCATGTGCGTGACGATCGAGGCCATGAACAGCAAGGCCGCCCAGTGGTGGATCTGCCGCATGAGCAGCCCACCGCGCACCTCGAAGGACAGCCGAAGCGTCGAGGCGAAGGCCTGGGACATCTCGACGCCGTCCATCGCCGCCCACGGGCCGTGATAGTGCGTCTCGCCCATGCTCGGGACGAAGAACATCGTCAGGAACACGCCGGAGATCAGCAGCACGACGAAGCTGTAGAGCGCGATCTCGCCGAGCAGGAACGACCAGTGGTCGGGGAAGATCTTCCGCGCGAACTCCTTGACCGCGGTGCCGACGCCGGTCCGCTGGTCGAGGTAGTCGGCCGTGCCGGAGGCCGCCCGCGCTCCACGGGTCGGAGAGGTGGTGCTCACTTGAGGCGCTCCCAGAAGCTCGGGCCGACAGGTTCGAGGAAGTCGGACTGCGCCACCAGGTAGCCCTCGTCGTCGACCTCGATGGGAAGCTGGGGCAGCGCGCGCTTCGCGGGGCCGAACACGACCTTGGCGCCGTCGGCGACGTCGAACGTCGACTGGTGGCACGGGCACAGCAGATGGTGCGTCTGCTGCTCGTACAACGCTACGGGGCATCCGACGTGCGTGCAGATCTTCGAGTACGCGACGATGCCGTCATACGACCAGCCCTTGCGCTCCTCGGACTCCTTCAGGTCCTTCGGGTCGAGGCGCACGAGGAGCACCACGGCCTTGGCCTTCTGGTTGAGGCGGTCCTCGGCCGGGACCTCCTCGAGGTTCTCGGGGATCACGTGGAAGACCGAGCCGATGGTCACGTCGGCCGCCTTGATGGGCCGCCCGGCGGGGTCGGTCGTCAACTTGACGCCCTTGCGCCAGATCGTGTGCTTGAGCTGCGAGACGTCCCAGTTGCCGCCGATGTCGCCGATGAGCGGCACGGCGATGGCGAGGGGGAACAGCGCGAGCGAGGTCACGGCCGCGCCCTTGAGGACGCCACGGCGCCCGATGCCGGAGTCGGCGGCGCCTTCCTTGAGCACCTCGACCGCTGCGGCGCGGTTCTCGTCCGAGCTGCGCTGCGGGTGGCGCATCTCGACCTTCTCGTGGTCGTTCATGAGCGCCTTCGCCCAGTGCACGGCCGCCGTGCCGATGCCCATCAGGCTGAGGAACAGCCCGAACCCGATGAGGAAGTTCGACAGCCGCATGCTGGAGGGCGTGTCGCCCGGAGGCACCAGCGCCCACGCGACGACAGCGCCGATGGTGCCGATGATCGAGATGGTGAAGAGGATGACGACCTGGCGCTCGGCGCGCTTGGCCGCCGACGGGTGAAGGTCGCCCTGCCGCGGCTTGTGCGGGGGGAGGCCGGGGTTCTGGAAGTGGGTGACAGGGGCGGAGCCCTCATGCGCCACGACCTCGTCGCCGTGGCCGGGGTTCTGCTGCGTGCTCACGAGGACTTGGCTCCGATCCAGACGGCTGCGCCGATGAGCAGCCCCATTCCGACGACCCACACCCACAGGCCTTCACTGACAGGTCCGAGCGAGCCGAGGTTGATGCCGCCGGGGGAGGGCTCACGCTGCGCGTCGATGTACGCGATGATGTCGCGCTTCTCCTCGGACGTGAGGTTCGCGTCGCTGAACACGGGCATCGACTGCGGGCCCGTGGCCATGGCCTCGTAGATGTGCGTGTTGGTGGTCTCCAGCAGCGACGGCGCGTATTTGCCCTCGGAGAGGGCGCCGCCGGCGCCGACCGCGTTGTGGCACATGGCGCAGTTGGTGCGGAACAGGGCCATGCCGTTCGCGGCGTCGCCCTTGCTCGGGTCGACCTGCTCGGCGACCGGGATGCCGGGCCCGGCGCCCAGGGAGGCCACGTAGGCGGCGAGCTGCGCGGTCTGCTCGGCGTTGAACTGAGCCGGCTTCGCCTCGGCCTGCGGGCCGGAGATCGCCATCGGCATCCGGCCGGTGCCGACCTGGAAGTCGACGGACGCGGCGCCGACGCCGATCAGGGACGGGGCGCTGCCCGACCCCTCGCCGGTCGGGCCATGGCACGTGGCGCAGTTGGCCTGGAAGAGCTTGTCGCCGGCCTCGATGTCGTTCGCGCTGGCCGCCGAGTCGGCTGCGTCAGCCGACGTCGGCGCCAGCACGGCGTACAGCGCGCCGGTTGCCAGCAGCGCCAGCAGGAGCAGCACGACCGGCGCATGCCGGTGGTGCCTGCGGGCTGCAAGTGCTTTCACGGATCGTTCCTCGTCTCGAACGGTGGGTCAGGGTTCACAAAGCGGGGGCGGCGCCAGGCGCCACTGGTCACTGCAGCATGTAGATGACCGCGAACAGCGCGATCCACACGACGTCGACGAAGTGCCAGTAGTACGAGGTGACGATCGCCGTCGTCGCCTCGTGGTGGCCGAACCGCTTCGCGGAGAACGAGCGGCCGAGCAGGAAGAGGAACGCGATCAGCCCGCCCACCACGTGCAGGCCGTGGAAGCCGGTCGCGAGGTAGAAGACGGAGCCGTACGGGCTCGAGGAGATCGTCAGCCCGTGCTCGACGAGCTCGGCGTATTCGAGCACCTGGCCCGCGACGAAGACCGAGCCCATGACGAATGTCAGCGTCATCCACTCGTTCATTCCCCAGCGGTTCACCTGGAGCAGGCTGCCCGTGCGCACGGGCTGGAAGCGCTCGGCGGCCCAGACGCCCATCTGGCAGGTGACCGAGGAGAGCACCAGGATCGTGGTGTTGGCCAGGGCGTACGGCAGCGAGAGCAGCTCGGTCTGCACCGCCCACTCGTCGGGCACCGCTGCCCGGATCGTGAAGTACATGGCGAAGAGGCCCGCGAAGAACATGAGCTCGCTGGCGAGCCACACGATGGTCCCGACTGAAACGGGATTCGGGCGGTTGACGCTCAGGTGAGCTGAGGTGCTGGGGGCAGCCGTTGCAGTCGACACGTCCGCCATTATGGCCTAGACCACGTCCGCATGGGCCGTTAGACCTAGGCGCGGCGCGCGTTAAATGTCACACCGTCAGTTTCCGAGCCCATTCGGCGCGGATGCTTGTGGCCTGCGCGTCAGCGCGGTCGGACATGCCAAGATGCCCCTGCAGGCACGTCGAGACGAATGAGGAAGCACCATGAGCACGGTCGAGCCGCTGGAACCGCACAGCGAGGAGCAGGGCCACGCGCCTCGCATCCTCCTCTACAGCGACGACGTCGACGCCCGCCAGGAGGTCCTCCTGGCCGTCGGTCGCCGTCTGGGGCGCGGCGCCCCCGACATCGAGTGGGTTGAGGTCGCATCCCCCGCCGCCGTGATCTCCGAGGCGTCCACGGGCCGGTACGACCTGCTCGTGCTCGACGGCGAGGCCGCCAAGACGGGCGGCATGGGCGTCTCGCGGCAGCTCAAGGACGAGGTCTACAACTGCCCGCCGGTGCTGCTGCTGACCGGGCGCCCGCAGGACGCGTGGCTCGCGTCCTGGTCGAACGCCGACGCGGTGCTCAGCCGGCCCCTCGACCCCGAGGACCTCCAGCGCGCCGTGGCGAGCCTCGTCGATCAGCAGGCCGTCGCCGGATGAGTGTCGCCGCGACGTGGTCCGACCTCCTCACGAGCCTGGTCGCCGGGCATGACCTCGATCGCGAGCAGACCTCCTGGGCGATGAGCGAGATCATGGGCGGCGAGGCGTCCCCGGCCCGCGTGGCCGGCTTCCTCGTCGCGTTGCGCGCCAAGGGCGAGACGGTCGACGAGCTCACGGCCCTGGCCGACACGATGCTGGCGCACGCCCAGCTCATCGAGGTGCCTGGCCGCTGCGTCGACATCGTCGGCACCGGCGGGGACCGCGCGCACACGGTGAACATCTCCTCGATGGCGGCCCTCGTGATCGCGGGCGCCGGGCTGCGGGTGGTCAAGCACGGGAACCGCGCCGCCTCCTCGTCCACCGGCACCGCCGACGTCCTGGAGGAGTTGGGCATCCGGCTGGACCTGCCCGTCGCCCGCGTCCAGGAGCTGGCCGCCGAGGTCGGCATCACGTTCTTGTTCGCGCAGGTGTTCCACCCGGCCATGCGGCATGCGGCGGTCCCACGCCGTGAGCTCGGCATCGCCACCGCGTTCAACTTCCTGGGCCCGCTCACCAACCCCGCGCGTCCCGCGGTCACGGCGATCGGCGTCACCGACGCGCGGATGGCCGGCCTCGTCGCCGGCGTGCTCGCCGGGCGGGGGACCAGCGCGCTGGTGTTCCGGGGGCCGAACGGCCTCGACGAGCTGGCGCCCACCGGCATGTCCCAGGTGTGGGAGGTGCGCGACGGCGCGGTGTCCGAGCACACGCTCGACGCCGTGGCGGACCTCGGCCTGACGCCCGTGCGGGTCGAGGACCTGCGGGGCGGGGACTCGGCGTTCAACGCGGGAGTGTTCCGCGAGGTCCTGGCCGGCGACAAGGTCCCGGCGCGCGAGACAGTGCTGCTGAACGCCGCCGCGGCGCTGGTCGCGGACGGCACCCTGCCCGGGGTGGCGGAGGGCACGCTCGTCGAGCGGTTCGCGGCGGCCATCGGGCTGGCGACCGCGTCGATCGACACCGGGGCGGCAGCCGACGCGCTGACGCGCTGGCGGGCCGCGTCGTCCCAGGGATGACGCCGCGGCGGCGGGTCCGGCTCGCGGAGCGGCCTGGACCCGCCGTCAGGCGGTGATCAGTCCTCGATGCCGAGGGCGAAGGCCTGCGACAGGTCGTGCTGCGAGTACGTGCGGAACGCGATGAACGTCTGCGTCCGCAGCACGCCCTTGACCTTGCTCACCTGGTCGGCGATGACGTCGGCGAGCTGCTCGTGCTCGCGCACCCGGACGACCGCGATGAGGTCGACGCCGCCGGTGACGGAGTAGACCTCGCTCACCCCCGGCACCTCGGCGATCGCCGCGGCGACCTCCGGGATTCGAGCGGCCTCGGTGTCGATGTGGACGATCGCAGTCAGCATGTCCACATCATGCCGCGTCGGCGCCGTCGACGGGCGCCGCCTCGCCCGGCGCCTCGGCGGCGTCGTCGCAGGACGCGGACGCGCGGGCGAGGCTCGCGACGAGCCCGGCGACGGTGGCGGGCTCGTCCACGAGTGACTGGGCGCCCCGCACCGGGCATGCCCACTCCGCCTCGACCCGCACCAGGCGCACGCCGGGCGACTCGAGCCAGCCGAGTATCAGGTCGGCCTCCTCGGGGTGCGCCGCGGGCGCCGGCGGCACCGGAGGCTGGACCTGCTCGCCGGTGAGCCGGAGCGCGTGGATCGCCGGCCAGGGGTCGGCGCCCCGGGTGGTGGTGGTCGTCCCGGCGAGCCGCCCGTGGCGCACGAGCACGATCTCCCACCCGCCCGTGTCACGGGGCCGGGCGGCGACGAGCTCGGGGCACCGCGCGAGGGGCGCGAACTGCTGGGCTCGGCTGGCGCCCCGCAAGAACGTCGTGAGTTGATCGCGCACCCCGGCCGCCTCCTCGAAGCGCTCCTGCGCCACGAGGTGCGCGATGCGCGTGGCATGCGCCCGCACCCCGGCCTCGGGGTCGCCGAGCACCGCCGCGCTCCCCCCGGCCACGCCCGCGGCGTAGCCCACAGGCGTCGGGCCGCCGCCGCAGGGAGCGCCGCCCCGGCCCATCCCCGCCAGTGCGCATGAGCTGGCGCCCGTGGCGGGAGCCCGGGGCAGGCGGCGCGCGCACTGGCGGATCGGGAACGACTCGTGCAGGGCGTCGATGGCGGCCTGCGCGGCGGCTCGGGAGGGGAAGGGCCCGATGTGGCTGGCCGGCGTCGCCTGCGGCACGTCCGGGCGCACCTCGCGCACGACGGTGAGCCGGGGGTAGGCCTCGGCGGTCAGCCGCACCCACGGCATGCGCTCGGGGAACCTCGACCGCCGGTTGTAGCGCGGGGAGTGCTCGGCGATGAGGCGCAGCTCGCGCACCCGCGCCTCCAATGGCGTCGCGCAGACCACGGGTGTGACGGCGTGCGCGATCTGGACCATCTCGGCCATCCGGCGGCGCTTCTCCGACGCGGTGAAGTAGGTCCGCACGCGGGCGCGCAGCGAGGTGGTCGACGTGCCGACGTACAGCACCTCGTCGCCCGGGCCGCGGAACATGTAGACGCCGGGCTCGTCGGGGAGGCCGTCGGCCAGGTGGCGCTTGCGGCGGACGGCGGGCGGCACCGGATCTGCGGCCGTCGCCAGGTCCTCCAGATGGGTCACCCCGAGGGGCGCCAGCCGCCCGAGCAGGGCGTGCAGCACATCGACGGTGGCTCGGGCGTCGGCCAACGCGCGGTGGTCGGGGGTGACGGTGGCGTGGAAGAGGGCGGCCAGCGTGCCGAGCTTGTGGTTGGGCGCCTCGTCACGAGTCACCACCGCGCGCGCGAGCCGCACCGTGTCGACGACCTGCGGCGCCGGCCACGGGTGGTGGGTCTCGGCAGCGGCCGCCTTGAGGAACCCGATGTCGAAGGGCGCGTTGTGGGCCACGAGCACCGCCCCGCGCGCGAACTCCAGGAAGCTCGGCAGCACTTCCTCGATCCGCGGAGCCTCCACGACCATCGCCGTGGTGATGCCCGTCAGCACCGAGATGAACGCGGGGATCGGGCCGCCGGGGTTCACCAGGGTCTGGAACTCGCCGAGCACCTCGCCGCCGCGGACCTTGACCGCGCCGATCTCCGTGATGGCCGAGCTCTGCGGTGTGCCGCCCGTGGTCTCGAGGTCGACGACCACGAACGTGACCTCCGACAAGGGGACGCCCAACTCGTCGAGCGCGAGCTGGACCGGGCGTCCCGGCCGGGGGAGTGCGAAGTCGGCGCGCGCCGGGCCAACGGGCGGGAGGGGCGGCATGCTGCGCACGGTATCCGCCAGCACTGACAGGCCACGTCCCGCCGGGCGGCGCAGGTGGGCACAGGCGCGCCTAGGGTGGGCGCATGAGCGACGACGTGACCGGCCAGCAGGGCGCTGACCTGCCTGAACCGGTGCGGGCGGCGCTCGTGCGCACCGCCGCCGAGGTGCTCGGCCAGATGGAGCCGAAGGACGTCCCGGTCGCGCTGCGCCAGGTCCAGAGGTTCGCGCCGCGGCGGAGGGCCACCGCGGGGGCGGCGCCGTTGTGGCACGCCCTGCAGCACGACGACGCGTTCCGTGGGCGCGTCGCGCGGGTGTGGAGCCACGCGCGGCCCGAGCTCGCCGACGCGGTCGCCGCCGGCCTGCCCACGTCGCCCGACAGTCCCACTGCGGAGCCCGACAGTCCCACTGCGGAGCCCGACGCCACTGCCGCGACCGACAGCGAGCAGGCCGTCTCGACAGCGCACGCGGAGCCGGCCGCCGCTGACGTGGCGATCGGCGCGTGGCTGCTGCGCCCCGAGGGATGGGAGGCGCTCGTGCGCGAGGCGGCCGCCGGCCTCGCCGCTGACGGCGACCCTTCCGACCAGCCCGTCCAGACCGCGCTCGACGCGATGGCCCGCCGCGCGGAGCGCGCCGAGCAGGAGGCCGCCCGCCTGTCCGCGAGCCTCGGCGCCGCGCGGCTCGAGGCCTCCGCTGCTCAGGACGAGGCGGCGGTGCTGCGGCGCGAGCAGCGCCGGTTGCGCTCTGACGCGGATCGGGCGCGCAGCGAGGCGCGGCAGGCGCTCGCCGAGGCGCAGGCGGCGCGTGCCGAGGCCCAGTCGCTGCGCGACCAGGCGGCTGCCGAGCTCGCGGACGCCGCGGCGGACCGGCGGGCTGCGGAGGCCGAGCGTGCGGCGATGCGCGGCGAGGCGCGCCTCGCGCAGGGCGTCGCCACCTCGCGCGCCCGGCTGCTGCTCGACACTGTCGTCGACGCGGGGGCCGCGCTCCGGCACGAGCTCGGGCTGCCGCCTGTCGAGGTGCGTCCTGCGGACACCGTCGCCTCGCGCGCGGAGGCGCCTGCGCGGCGTCCGACCTCACGCGGTCGCGAGGTGCACGATCCCGCGCTGCTCGACGACCTCCTGGGGCTGCCGCACGCGCATCTGGTGGTCGACGGCTACAACGTGTCGAAGGCGGCGTACCCGCAGCTCGCGCTCGCCGAGCAGCGCCGCCGGCTGCTCGACGCGCTCGCGAACATCGCGGCGCGGACCGGCGTGGAGGTCACCTGCTGCTTCGACGGCCAGCCGGGCCACACGGGCGCCGCGGCGGCGCCGCGGAACGTGCGGGTGCTGTTCTCGGTCGGTGAGATCGCGGACGACTTGATCCGCCAGATCGTGCGCGCCGAGCCGCCGGGCCGCGTGGTCGTGGTGGTCACCAGCGACCAGGAGGTCGCCTCGGACGTCCAAGCGGCTGGGGCATGGGCGGTGCCGTCCCAGACGCTGCTGGCCCGTCTCGCGCGGCTCTGAGGCGCCCAGCGCGCCCGCATGGCGCCGAGCCGGCATGAGCCGATCGGGCATGACGAGGGCCTCGCGCCGATGCTGACGCGAGGCCCTGGCCAGGGGTCGGCGCCGGGCTGCGCCGGCGCGGCGGTCGCTAGCCGCCGACCACCGCCCCGTCGTACAGCGCGTCGATCTCCCCGGAGAAGTCCTTGACGACCTGCGCCCGGCGCACGCTCAGCTTCGGCGTGAGGTAGCCATTCGCGATCGTCAGGTCCGTGGCGAGGATGCGGTACTTGCGGATCGACTCCGCACGCGAGACGGCCCGGTTGGCCCGGTCCACGCCCTTCTGGATGGACGCCAGGACCTCGGGGTCCACCGACGCCTCCGCGACCGTCATCTCGGTGCGGCCGTGCGCGAGCAGCCAGCCCGGCAGGCCCTCGGGGTCGATGGTCACCAGCGCGCCGATGAACGGCCGCGCGTCGCCGACCACGACCACCTGGCTGATCAGCGGGTGGCTGCGGAGGCGGTCCTCGAGCACGGCCGGGGCGACGTTCTTGCCCGCGGCGGTGACGATGATCTCCTTCTTGCGCCCGGTGATCCGCAGGAAGCCGTCGTCGTCCAGGGCCCCGAGGTCGCCAGTGCGGAACCAGCCGTCGTTGAACGCCTCGGCGGTCGCGGCCTCGTTGTGGTGGTAGCCGAGGAAGACGTGCGGGCCCCTCACCTCGACCTCGCCGTCAGGAGCTATCCGCACGGACGTGCCCGGGAGGGGGATGCCGACGCTGCCGATCTTGGTGGCGCCGGGCCGGTTCACCGTGGACGGCGCGGTGGTCTCCGTCAGGCCGTAGCCCTCGAGCACCTTGAGCCCGATGCCGCGGTAGAAGTGGCCCAGGCGCTCGCCGAGCGCCGCGCCGCCGGAGATGGCCCACTCGACTTGGCCGCCGAGGGCGGTGCGCAGCTTCGAGTACACGAGCACGCCCGCGACCTTGTGCTGCAGCCGCAGCCCGAGGCTCGGGCCCTTCGGAGTGTCGAGCGCGCGGGAGTACGCGATCGACGTCGCTGCGGCCCACAGGAAGATCTTCTGCTTGCCGCCGGCGGCGGCCTTCTGCTCGGTGGAGTTGTAGACCTTCTCGAACACGCGCGGCACCGAGAGGATGAACGTGGGCTTGAACGACGCGAGGTCCGGGAGCAGGTTCTTGGTGTCGGGGGTGTGCGCGAGCACGCAGCCCGCGGGCACGCACAGCACCTCGACGAAGCGCGCGAAGACGTGCGCGAGCGGCATGAAGAGCAGGGTGCGGGCGCCGGGCGTGTGCACGACCTCGCCGAGGCCCTCGACCGAGTTCCGCGTGAGGACCACGAAGTTGCCGTGCGTGAGCTCGGCCCCCTTGGGACGGCCGGTGGTGCCGGACGTGTAGATGATCGTGGCGACATCCGCCAGCGAGGCCAGCCCGCGTCGGCGCGCGATCTCGGCGTCGTCCACGCCGGCGCCCGCCTTGCGCAGCGCCTCCACGGCGCCGTCGTCGATCACCAAGACCTCGCGCAGGCTCGGCAGGTCCGCGCGGACCTCCGCGACCGTCGCGGCGTGGTGGTCGGACTCGACGACGAGGAATGAGACGTCCGCGTCGGTCGCGATCCACATCACCTGCTCCGCCGAGGACGTCTCATAGACCGGGACGACGACGGCGCCGACCGCCCACATCGCCCAGTCCAGCAGCGTCCACTCATAGCGCGTGCGCGACATGATCCCGACCCGGTCGCCCGGCTCGATCCCGTGCGCGACCAGGCCCTTGGCGATCGCGATCACGTCCGCGTCGAACTGCCGCGCCGTGACCTGCACCCACGGGCCGGGGCCGTCGGCGTCGAGTTTGCGCTCGATCATCACACCGTCCGGCGAGGCGGCGACGCGCGCCGCCAGCAGGTTGTTGATGTTCTCGTCGGGTTCGACCTCGACGAGGGCGGGGGAGTGGAACTCGTCCATGCTGACTCCAGTGGCAGTTGGGCGCGATGCTACGGATCGCACACTACCGGGACCTTGGTACCGCCCGGTTACATCTTCCACCCGCTAATGTGCGCCCGCCTCCCCGGGCCGGAGCTCTGCTGGCCCGCGGGCGCATTCGACGACGCGCGCACGCTAGCGTGAAGCCACATCCAGGGCGGGGGCGCGAGTCCCGCCCGACTCACAGCCGCATCACCTGGGGCCTCCAGGAGCAGGGACGGACATGCACGCCATCGGTGTGGACATCGGCGGAACCAAGATCGCCGCGGGGGTGATCGACGAGGACGGCACGATCCTGGCCAAGACGCGCCGGGTCACCGAGCCCGACGACGCCGGCTCGATCGACCAGGCGATCGCCGAGATCTACGGCGAGTTCTCTGCTTCCTACGAGATCGGCTCGATCGGCCTGGCCGCCGCGGGCTTCGTCTCCTCCGACCGTTCGGGCGTGCTCTTCGCCCCGAACCTGGCCTGGCGCAACTACCCGCTCGACGAGCGGGTGGGCGCGCTGATCGGTGACGACGTGCGCATCGTCGTGGAGAACGACGCGAACGCCGCCGGCTGGGCCGAGTTCCGGTTCGGCGTGGGCCGCGACGTCGACGACATGCTCATGCTGACCGTCGGAACCGGCCTCGGTGGCGCCCTCGTCGCCGACGGGAAGCTCGTGCGGGGCGCCTGGGGCGTCGCGGCCGAGGTCGGCCACATGCGCGTCGTCCCCGGCGGCCACTACTGCGGCTGCGGCCATGAGGGGTGCTGGGAGCAGTACGCCTCGGGCAGCGCGCTGGTCCGGGACGCCCAGGCGGCCCTCATCACCCAGCCGGACCGCGCCGAGCGCCTGCTCGAGCGCGTCGGCGGCAAGGTCGGCGACCTCACGGGCCCTGATGTCACGGAGGCGGCGCAGGCCGGCGACGAGCTCGCCATCGAGCTGCTCGCGAACCTCGGCCGGTGGATCGGGGAGGGCGCGGCGTCGGTCGCCGCGCTCATCGACCCCGGCCTCATCGTGATCGGCGGCGGGGTCGGCGCAGCTGGCGACCTGCTCCTCAGCCCGGTGCGGCACGCGTTCTCCGAGCAGCTCTCGGGGCGCGGCTACCGGCCCGAGGCGCGCATCGAGCTCGCCGCGATGGGCAACGACGCCGGGATCGTCGGCGCCGCAGACCTCTCGCGCGTCTGACAGCAGGGCCGACACGCGGCCGACACGCCCAGCGCGTCGGCCGCGTGTGGTCTGCTCAGACCACCGCGCCGGTGTCGTCGTCCGCGTCGTCCCGGCGGTGCGGCATCCGCCAGACCAGCGCGCCCACGCCGAGCACGAACACCACCGCGGCGGCCTGGATGAGCGCAGCCGGCGGATGCGGCCAGGCGAGCACCACCACGAGCAGGAAGACGGGCATCCCACCCGCCGCGAACCAGGCCATGGTGAGCAGCGGGTCCCCGCCGAGGACGGGCCCGGGGTCGGGCGGGACGAAGTGCTCGTCGGCGTCGACGGCGGCCTCCGCGGCGTCGATCTGGCTCGTGCCGTCCCAGTCGCGCCCGGCGCCCACGAGCTCGTCAGCGGGCTCCGGGCCGGCGGCGCGCACCACGCGCGGGTCGGAGACCCAGGGCGCGACGGGGTACGTTACGGCGGGATCGGCTCCGCCCCGCTCGTCGATGTCCGCCAGGTCCGCCACGATGGCGGCCCAGCGCTCGTCATCCGTCGGGGCGGGCGCCGCGTCGCCCGCAGGGGTGTCGGGGCCGTTCTCGGCGGCGGAGTCGTCAGGTTCGTCGGGGCCAGGTCCCATGTGAGCACTCTAGAGTCGGACACGAGGGCAACGGGCGCAGCACGTCCCCGGGCGCCAAGGTCGAGAGGTGGCAGGTTGTTCTACTGGTTGATGAAGCGGGTGCTGGTGGGCCCGCTGCTGCACCTCGTGTTCCGTCCGTGGGTGCGCGGGGCGGAGAACGTGCCCGCCGAGGGCGGCGCGATCCTCGCGGGCAACCATCTCGCCGTCATCGACTCGTTCGTGCTGCCGCTCGTGCTCGACCGCAAGATCGTGTTCATCGGCAAGTCCGAGTACTTCACCGGCCCGGGCATCAAGGGCCGGCTCACCGCGGGGTTCATGCGGGGCGTCGGCACCATCCCCGTCGACCGCGGGGGCGGCAAGGCCAGTGAGGCCGCGCTCAACACCGGCCTGCAGGTGCTGCGCAACGGCGACCTGTTCGGGATCTACCCCGAGGGCACGCGCAGCCCCGACGGGCGGCTCTACCGGGGCAAGACCGGCGTCGCGCGCCTCGCGCTCGAGTCCGGGGCCCCGGTCATCCCCGTGATCATGATCGGCACCGACAAGGCGCAGCCCATCGGGCGCCGGGTGCCGCGTCCCCAGCGCCTCGGCGTCGTCTTCGGCAAGCCGCTGGACTTCAGCCGTTACGCGGGCATGGAGGACGACCGGTTCATCCTGCGCTCGGTCACCGACGAGATCATGTACGCGATCATGAGCCTGTCCGGCCAGGAGTACGTCGACGTGTACGCGGCCACCCAGAAGGCGCGTATCGCCACCGGGCACCCCGCCGTGGCCGCCGACCCGGCCGAGCACCTGCCCACCGCACCTGGCGGGCGCCCCGCGCCGGACGTCCAGGTTCCGGGACCGCCCGAGGATGAGCCCCGCACGTCAGTAGGATGACCTGGTCACCGTCATGGACGGTGGTGGTCCTCCGGACCAAGGGCCCGATAGAGGCCCGCAGCGAGGCCCGAACATCAGGGGGCCAGCTGTGTTGAACAACGAGAGGTGTGTCTCATGTCGGTTCGTCGCGTCGCGCTCCTGACCGCAGGCGGCTTCGCCCCGTGCCTGTCCTCCGCCGTCGGTGGCCTCATCGAGCGCTACACCGAGATCGCGCCGGAGATCGAGATCATCGCCTACCAGTACGGGTACCACGGCCTGCTGACGGGCAACTCGATCGTCGTGGACGACGAGACCCGCTCGCGCGCGGGCCTGCTGCACGGCTTCGGCGGGTCGCCGATCGGGAACTCGCGGGTCAAGCTCACCAACGCCGCCGACTGCGTCAAGCGCGGCCTGGTCCAGGAGGGCCAGGACCCGCTGCAGGTCGCCGCCGAGCAGCTCCAGAAGGACGGCGTGGACGTGTTGCACACCATCGGTGGCGACGACACGAACACCACGGCGGCCGACCTCGCCGCGTACCTGGAGGAGCACGGCTACCACCTGACCGTCGTCGGGCTGCCGAAGACGATCGACAACGACGTGATCCCGATCCGCCAGTCGCTGGGCGCGTGGACCGCCGCCGAGGAGACCGCGAAGTTCGCCGAGAACATCATCGGCGAGCACCGCTCGGGCCCGCGCATGCTCATCGTGCACGAGGTCATGGGCCGCCACTGCGGCTGGCTCACGGCCGCCGCCGCCGCGGAGTACCGCAAGCGGCTCGACGGGCGCGAGTGGGTGCCGAGCATCGGCGAGTCGCGTGAGCGCTGGGACATCCACGCCGTCTTCGTCCCCGAGCTGAAGCTCGACATCGACGCTGAGGCGGCGCGTCTGCGCGGCGTCATGGACGAGCTCGGCAACGTCAACATCTTCCTGTCCGAGGGCGCCGGCATGCACGAGATCGTCGAGCAGCTCGAGGCCTCCGGCGCCGAGGTGCCGCGCGACCCGTTCGGCCACGTCAAGCTCGACACGATCAACCCGGGCGCCTGGTTCGCCAAGCAGTTCGCGGAGAAGCTCGGCGCCGAGAAGACGATGGTGCAGAAGTCCGGGTACTACTCGCGCGCCGCCGCGGCCAACCCGGAGGACCTGCGCCTCATCAAGTCGATGACGGACCTGGCCGTCGAGTGCTCGCTCAAGGGCGAGGCCGGCGTGATCGGCCATGACGAGGAGGACGGCGACCGGCTCAAGGCCATCGCGTTCCCGCGCATCGCCGGTGGCAAGGCGTTCGACGTCCAGCAGCCGTGGTTCACGGCGATGCTCTCCGAGATCGGCCAGGAATTCGTCCCGGCAGACCACTCATGAGCTTCGAGGCGGACCCGGAGGTCCTGCGCGGCCTCGACCACTGGCGCACGCTGAACCCCGTGCAGCAGCCGAGCTGGCCGGATGCCGCCGAGCTCGAGCGCGTCACCACGAGGCTCGCGGGGCTGCCGCCCCTGGTCTTCGCCGGCGAGGCGGACGCGTTGCGCGCCCGCCTCGCGGCGGCGGGGCGCGGCGAGGCGTTCCTGCTCCAGGGCGGGGACTGCGCCGAGACGTTCGACACCGCCACAGCCGACAACATCCGCAACAAGATCAAGACGATCTTGCAGATGGCCGTCGTGCTGACCTACGGCGCGAGCCTGCCGGTCATCAAGATGGGCCGGATGGCCGGGCAGTACGCGAAGCCCCGCAGCTCGGACTCCGAGACGCGTGGCGACGTGACGCTGCCCGCCTTCCGCGGCGACATCATCAACGGCTTCGACTTCACCCCCGAGGCCCGTCAGCCCGACCCGCAGCGGCTGCTCGAGGCGTACCACACGTCCGCCTCCACGCTGAACCTCATCCGGGCGTTCACCACCGGCGGGTTCGCCTCGCTGCTGCGTGCGCACGAGTGGAACCGCGGGTTCACGGCGAACCCGGCGTACTCGCGCTACGAGGAGATCGCCTCGGAGATCGACCGGGCCATCCGCTTCATGGCGGCGTGCGGCGCCGACTTCGACGCGCTGCGGACCGTGGAGTTCTTCTCGAGCCATGAGGGGCTGCTGCTCGACTACGAGCGCCCGCTGACGCGCATCGACTCGCGCAACGGGCTGCCGTACGACTGCTCGGCCCACTTCCTGTGGATCGGGGAGCGGACGCGTCAGCTCGACGGCGCGCACGTCGACTACTTCTCGCGTGTGCAGAACCCGCTGGGCATCAAGTTGGGCCCGAGCACGACCGGGGATGACGCGCTCGCCCTGATCGACAAGCTCAACCCGAACGCCGAGCCCGGCCGCATCACCTTCATCACGCGCATGGGCGCCGGCAAGATCCGCGACAAGCTCCCGGCGATCGTGGAGAAGGTCGCGGCCGACGGGCGCCCGGTGACCTGGGTGTGCGACCCGATGCACGGCAACGGCATCACCTCGGCGAGCGGGTACAAGACGCGCCGCTTCTCCGACGTGATGGACGAGGTCGCCGGGTTCTTCGAGGTGCACCGCGCGCTGGGCACCGTGCCCGGCGGGCTGCACATCGAGCTCACGGGCGATGACGTGACCGAGGTGCTGGGCGGCTCGGAGGAGATCGACGACGCGGGCCTCGCCAAGCGGTACGAGACCCTCGTGGACCCGCGCCTCAACCACCAGCAGTCGCTGGAGATGGCGTTCCAGGTCGTGGAGCTGCTCCGCAGGTCCTGAGCGGCGTGCGCTGAACACGACGATGGCCGGCCCCCGCACGGGGGCCGGCCATCGTCGTACTCACGGGCTTCGCAGGGCTGAGCGCCCTCACACGACCTTGAGGGTGATCGTCGTCCCCTTGGGGGCCTTCTCGCCCTTCGCCACGCTCTGCTCCCGCACGGTGCCGAACAGGCCGCCCAGGACGTTCTCGCGGGCCACCTTGAACCCGGCGGCCTCGAGCGCCTCCTTGGCCTTCTCATACTGCAGACCGAAGACGTCGGGCACCTCGAAGAGCTCGGGCCCCTCGGAGATCGTCAGCGTCACGGTGTCCCCGCGATGCCCTGCTGCGCCACCCTCAGGGCTCTGCGCGATGACGCGCCCCTTCGCCACGGTGTCGGAGAACCCCGGCGTCGTGGCGACGCGCAGGCCGGCGGCCTCGAGCTCCGTGGTGGCGGACTCGGCGGTGAGGCCGACCACCTGGAAGAAGTTCAGCGGCGCGGGGCCGTCCGAGATCGTCAGCAGCACCGACGAGCCGCGGTTGACCTGTGACGCGGGCTCCGCCGAGGCGTCCAGGACCATGCCGCTGGGCGCGTCGTCGGAGTAGTGGTCGCCCTCGACGTACTCGGCGACCAGGTCCGCGCCCTCGAGTGCGGCTGCGGCATCGGCCTGCATGGCGCCGACGAGGCCTTCGGGAACCACCACGAGGTCAGGGCCGAGCGAGACGGTGAACGACACCGTCCCGTCCTTGCGGACCCTCTCGCCCTCGCCGGGGGAGGTCTCGAAGACGGCGCCGAGGGCGGCGTCGTCCGAGAACGCCTCGCGGGGATCGGCGCCTAGCCCCGCGGTGTCGAGGATCTCAGCGGCCTCGGACGCGGTGGCGCCGATCAGCCTCGGCACGGTCGTGTAGGCGCCAGGGCCCAGAGCGAGGTACCACCAGGCGCCGACGGTGGCGAGCAGGACCAGCACGGCTGCGGACACACCCCAGCGGAGCCAGCGGCGGCGACCGGGGGCATCCTGTGCTGGCGCCGAGCCGGGACGCACGCCGGCCCCGATGGGCAGCGCGACGGTGCCGCCGGCGGGGATCGGCTCGATGCGGGCGGTCATCGAGTCGTCCGACGGGACGCCGCCGCCTAGCAGGTCGCCGGTGTCGGCGTAGGTGTCCTGGGAGGCCGGGGGAGCTGGCGCCACATCGGCCCGGCGGTCGAGCGTCGCCTCGTCGAGGCTCTCGCGGGTGCGCCGCACGAGCGCGAGCGCCGCGGCGGCGTGCACGGGCCGGTCGTCCGGGTCGCGCGCGGCCAGTGCGGTGACCAGCTCGTCGACCTCGGCGGGCAGCCAGGCGACCTGCTCGGATGGCGCGGGCACATCGGTGTTGACGTGCTGGAACGCGACCTGGATCGGGGTCTCGCCGGTGAACGGCTGGCGCCCGGTGAGCATCTCGTAGAGCAGGATCCCGCAGGCGTAGACGTCGGTGCGGGTGTCGCTCACACCCCGGGAGATGAGCTCGGGGGCGAGATAGGCGACGGTGCCGAGCACCGTGCCCGTGGTGGTCGACGTGACCTCGGTGACCGCGCGCGCGAGGCCGAAGTCGGCGACCTTGACGCGCGAGTCCGAGGCGATGAGGACGTTCTCGGGCTTGATGTCCCGGTGCACCAGGTCGGTGCGGTGCGCGGCCGCCAGGGCGTCGAGCACCTGCTCGAGCATCCGGAGCGCCGCGCCCACGCTCAACGAGCCCTGGTCCTCGAGGTGCCGCCGCAGGGTGGACCCGTCGACGTGCTCCATCGTCAGGTAGCTCATGTCGCCGTCGACGCCCTGGTCGAGCACCGCGACGAGGCCGGGATGGGTGAGTCGGGCGGCCGCGCGCGCCTCGCGGCGGAACCGCGCGATGAAGGCCGCTCCGCTCGCGCCCTCGGCGAGGTGCGCGTGCATGACCTTCAGCGCGACGTCGCGGTCGAGCCGGCGGTCGATCGCCAGGTACACCGTGGCCATGCCCCCGCGGGCGATTCGGGAGACGACCTCGTAACGCCCGTCGACCAAGCGGCCCACGAGCGGATCTGCGACGGTTGCACCCACGGCCGGAAGTCTACGGTCGCGTGAGGGTGGGGAGCGGCAGGCGCGGCGTCAGCGGAACCGCGCCATGTGCGTCTGGATGTTGGCGACGTAGCGACGGGTGTCCGCGTACATGCCGTTGCGCTTGACCGAGCTGGCGCCCTGGTAGTAGCCGGCGATCGCCGTCGGCAGGTCGTCCGCGTTCTTGACCAGCGCCCGCAGGATCGCGACACCGGCCACGACGTTGTCGTTGGGGTCGAGCAGGTTGATCGGGCGGCCCACGAGCTGCGCGGCCCACTCGCCCGAGCTGGGGATGACCTGCATGGTGCCGATCGCGTTCGCGGGGGACACGGCGGTGTGGTTGAAGCCGGACTCCTGGAACGCCACGGCGAGGGCGAGGGCGGGGTCCACGCCCATCTCGCGCGCCGTCGCGGCCACCTTGGACTGCATCTCCGCCTTCGACGGGACTCCGGCGGCCAGCAGCGTGGCCTTGTTGGCGTTGGCGGCCGAGACGACCGCGTCGGCGTACGTGCGCCCCGCGAAGGTGTTGCCGACGAGCTGGGTGGTGGTGGTCGGGGCGCTCGTGGCCGTGGTCCCGGGGATGGCGAGGGTCTGGCCGATGCGGATCAGCGCGCGGGAGTCGAGGCTGTTCGCGCTGACGATGGCCGCGACAGTGGTGCCGTGGCGCTTGGCGACGCTGGAGACGGTGTCCCCGGCAACGACGGTGTGCGTGGCTGTCGATGTGGGGGCGACCGGCGCCGTCGCGGTGGCGGCCGCGGCCGGGGCGGCTGCTGCGGCGCCCGGGATCGTGAGCGACTGGCCGATGCGGATCAGCGCGCGGGAGTCGAGGCTGTTCGCGCTGACGATGGCCGCGACAGTCGTGCCGTAGCGCTTGGCGATGCCGGAGACGGTGTCCCCGGCGACGACGGCATGCGTGGTGCTGGCGGGAGCGGCTGGCGCGGGCGCGCTGGCCACGGGGGCCGGCGTGCTGGCCGACGGGATGGTCAGCTGCTGGCCCACGCGGATCCGGGAGGCGTCAGCGAGGGAGTTGGCGCGCGTGATCGCCTGCACGCTCACCCCGCTGCGCGCGGCGATGTGGCTCACGGTGTCGCCCTGGCGGACGGTGTACGCCTCATCCGCATGGGCTGTCGCGGCCGAGGACACGGCGGCGACGGCGGCGAGGGCGAGGGTGGCTCCCGCGCTGGTACCCCGGCGCAGGGCGCGGCCCAGCTCGGCCTGGGAGGGTGCGGCGGCCTGTGCGCGCTGCTGACCGGTGGCGGACTGCGTCATCGTCGTACCTCATGATGCTGAAGTGATGGATGGTGCCGGAGTGACTCAAGTGACAGAATGCGAACGTATCCGAGGCACGGGTGATGTGAAAGCGCAGCGCCGCAATTGCCCCGTGTCGTTTCCTGGCGAACGGGTGACGCGCGCGGGTGCGTACGCTTGTCGTCGTGACTGACAGTGCAAACCTGGACAACATCGTCGACGCGTGGCTCACGGTCCCCGACGTCGCAGAACGACTCGGCATCGACGTGGGCAAGGTGCGCCGCCTGCTGCAGGAGGGCCGCCTGGCGGGGGTGCGCCGTGGGGACCCGCGCGTGCTGTCCGTCCCCGAGGCATTCCTCGTGCCGGCCCACCTGGCGAACCCCTCCGCGCCGACCCGCCCGGACGACGACGGCGCCGCGTGGACGGTGCTGGCGTCACTGCAGGGCACGTTCACCGTGCTGGGCGACGCGGGCTTCAACGAGGCCGAGATGATCCAGTGGCTGTTCACCGAGGACGAGTCGCTGGCCGCTCGACCCATCGACGCCCTGCGCAGCGGCGGGAAGACTGCGGGGCGCCGCGTCGCCCAGGCGCTGCTCTGATCGCGTCGCGCTGACCTGATGGCCGGCGCGTGTCCGCGAGGCGCGCGCCGGGCCGGGCTCAGAACCGCCGGTCGACGGCGGCGTGCCCCAGCGCGACGAGCATCTCGCGGCCCTGCTCCGTGACCGCCAGCGCGTCGAGCCCGGCGAACGCCTGGTCGCTGAGCGCGCTGATGAGCTCCTCGACGTCCTTGGGCGCGCCGGTCGCGTCGATCGCGCTGGCCAGGTCGCGCACCGCGTCCAGCCCGAGGTCGCGTCGGCCCAGCTGGGCGAGCACGAGCTGCGCCGTCGCGTCGTCGCCGCTGGCGCGGGCACGGGCCACCGCCCGGGCCACGAGCACTGTGCGCTTGCCCTCGAGCAGGTCGTCCCCGGCGGGCTTCCCTGTGGCGCTCGGGTCGCCGAAGACGCCGAGCAGGTCGTCGCGCAGCTGGAAGGCCTCGCCGAGCGGCAGGCCGACGGCACGGACGGCGGCGACCTCGGCGGGCTCTGCGCCCGCGAGCGTCGCGCCCAGGGCGAGCGGGTGCTCCACGCTGTAGCGCGCCGACTTGGCCCGGACGACCTCCCGGGCGCGAGCCTCGTCCGCGGCCGGGTCCTCGCCCCAGGGCAGCGCCTGGGCCAGCACGTCGAGGTACTGCCCGATGGTGACCTCGGCGCGCATGACGTCGAACACCGCCCGGGCGCGGGCGGCGAGGTCGGGGCCCTCCGCGGCGAGCGCCGCGGCGAAGGCCTCCTCGCTGAGGACGAGCGCGAGGTCGCCGAGCAGGATGGCGGCGGAGTCGCCGAAGCGTCGCGCGCCGCCGGCCCAGCCCTCGGACTCATGGCGCGCGGCGAACACCCGGTGCGCGGCGGGGAGCCCTCGGCGGGTGTCGGAGTCGTCCATCACGTCGTCGTGGAACAGCGCCGCCGCCTGGAAGAGCTCGAGCGCCGCGCCGACGCGCACGACCATCTCGGCGGCGGGGGAGCCGTCCTCGCCACCGTGGGCCCGCCAGGCCCAGTAGCAGAACGCGGCGCGCAGGCGCTTGCCGCCCGAGAGCATCTGCTCCACGGCATCCCCGAGCGGGGCCGCGTCGGGGCTGATCCCCGCCAGGCGCTCGCGCAGGGCCTCGACATGCGTGGCCAGGACGGCATCGACTCGGCTGCGGACGTTCTCGGCGTCGACCAGGGGGGTGGCACTCACGCGGTCAGCCTACGTCGACTGTCAGCCGCCGAGGCTGAGCCTGCCGCCGACGGTGAGGGTGCGCACGCCGTCGCGGTCGAGCCCCCCGACCACGAGCATCTCGCCGCCGCCGCGGGTGAACGTCGTCGGCGCCGCCAGCCCGGGCTGGGCCTGCGTCGGCGTCGCCTCGGCGAACCCGCCGGCGAGCAGCGGCTCGCGCAGGCTCTCGACGAGGGCGGCGGCGTCCAGGGTCGATCGCAGGTTCAGGCTGAGCGTGGTCAGGCTGAGCGTGCTCGGCTCCGCGCCCTCGGCCGGCTGCAGCGTCGAGACCAGGATCTCGGCGTCCTCGGGGACGGGCAGGAGGTCGCTCGGGAAGCCCTCCGGGAGCGATCCGACGGCGGAGTGCTCGTCGCCGTCCACCTCGAGGAGCGTCTCAGTCGGCTGCGGCGCGGAGGCCTTCGCGGACGCCACCGCGGGGGTGGCGTCCTGCGCTGACGGCCCGGAGGCGGTGCACCCACCGAGCGCGACCACTGCCGCGAGCAGCAGGCCAGGAGCCACGCGCGGCCACCGGCGGGTGGCGCGGGCGGTGTGTCCGGTGGCGGGGGAGGCGAAGGCAGGGGGGCGCACGTGCGTACCGTAACGCGACGCCGCCCACGGGCACGCCCGCGCCGACCGCCCCCAGGGTGTGGCGGCGCATCGGCGTCCACAGCCCAGCGCCGGGGCCCGCGCGCGGGCCTCGGCGACGCGGTGGTCTGTGCCCATGGACACCACCACGTTGCGCGTCCGCGAGCCGCGCGAGCTTCTCGCCTACCTTCCCCACCAACTTGGCTTCCACCCGCATGACAGCGCGGTCGCGGTGAGCCTGCGGGCCCCCCGAGGGCGGATCGGCCTCGTCGCGCGCGTCGACCTCGACGACCTGGGCGACGAGTCCACCGGGCCCCAGGTCGCACGCGGACTGGTCGCCCACCTCGGGGCGGATCGCGCCTCGGGGACCGTCCTGGTGCTCTACACCGCCCAGGACCCGCGTCGTCCCGGCCCGTCCGGCGCCCTCGCCCACGCCGCCGCCGGGCACTACCGGGAGGCGGCCGCCGCGGCCTTCGGCGACGTGGCCGTGTGGGTCGTGACCGCGACCGGGTACCTCAGGCTCGACTGCGACGACCTGGGGTGCTGCCCGGCCGGCGGCCGGCCGGCGAGCGAGATCGAGTCGACAGCCGTCGGCGCGCACATGGTGTTGGCGGGCTCCTGCGTGGCCGGCTCCCGCGACGCCGTGGCGCGCGTGCCTCCCGCGCCCGCCTCGGCACGGCGGTCTGTCGCCCGTGTCGCGCAGCGGTGGCTCCGGCGGCGGGAGGACGCGGAGCGGGCGGGTGACGCGGCGATGGCGGCCTGGCGGGCGAGGTCGCTCGAGGCGTGGTCGCAGTGCGTGGCCGCGGTGCGCGAGCCCTTTCAGGACGGGGATGTGTGCCCCGCGGTGCTGGGCCGGCTCGAGGCGGGCCTGGCGGACCGGCGTGTGCGCGACGCCGTGCTCGTCACCCTGGTGCCCGGCACGGGGGACCTGGCGGCACGGTCACTGTGTGAGGACGAGTCCGTCACCGGGCGCGAGATGGCCGGTGCCATCGCCGCCATCGTCGACCCGGCGTATGCCGTGCCGCCGCCCGAGGGCCCCACCGCGGAGCATGTGCGGGCCCTGGAGAGAGTGGTGGCCCACGGCCGCCGCGGGTCCCAGGCTCCTGCCCTGACGCTGCTCGCGCTCCTCGCGTGGTGGCAGGGCGACGGCGTCCGCGCGAGCGTCCTCGTCGAGCGGGCCCGCGCGCACGACTCCGGCTACCGGCTGGCGATGCTGCTCGACGATGTGCTCACTGCGGCGATGCCGCCCGGGTGGGCGGCCAGCCGGTGACGGGCGCCGCCGCCCCGCGTCGCTGACCTGGGTCGCCGCACGTCAGGGCCCGTCCGGCCGCCTTGTTGGCTCGTTGGCCGCAGCCGCGGCGCGCGGAGGGTGCTGCGCGAGGTGGGCTCGGGTAGCGTCCTGCTCGCGACATCCGCGACAGCACGCAGGAGGAGTCCCGATGGGCATAGTGGTGGGCTATCTGGCGACACCCGAAGGGCGCAAGGCGCTCGAGGCCGCCGCCATCGAGGCGCAGGCGCGCAAGGAGCGCCTCGTCGTGGTGGTCAGCGACCGGGGCGATGCCGCGGACGCGGCGCGCGACGAGCTGGAGGCGGCGCTCGACGACGTCCGGCGCGACCTGGACGCGCGCGACATCCCGCATGAGGTGCGGCTGCTCACGCGGGGCCGCGACGTCGCCGAGGACCTCATCGGCACCGCGGAGGAGATCGGGGCCAGCCTCATCGTGATCGGCCTGCGCCGGCGCAGCCCGGTCGGCAAGCTCATCCTCGGCGCGAACGCGCAGCGCATCCTGCTCGACGCGCCCTGCCCGGTGATGGCGGTCAAGCCCGACGCGGTCTGACGACACCGGCTGACATCGCCACGACGCCGGCCGGAGACGCGGGAAGCCGGCCGGAGACACGGGAAGCGGGAATCTTCCGCGCTCGCCAGCCGTTCCACGAGGAGTGCGCCCTCGGGCGCTCGCACGCGCAGGGGGCATGACAGGGCGTGAGCGTCGTGCCCTGCGCGCTGATCACGGTCCAACCCGGAATCTGCCCGGTACAATATTGCTCTACCCGTGCTTCATCCGGGTCTCTCGCTGCCGAAAGGTCGTTTGTGTCGTCCCAGTCTTCGCACCCCGCGCTCCCGCGTGAGTTCGAGCACCCTGCCCTGCAGGAGCTCGTCCGTCATGGCCGGACTCACGGCAGTGTCAATGCAGTGGCCCTGCGCAACGCGTGTGAGCAGGCCGACGTGCAAGACGCCAAGCGTCTGAAGGCCGTCGTGCGCGGCCTGGCCACCGCTGGCATCACGGTCGAGCAGCCCGCCATCCCCGCCCGGGCCGTCGCCGCCACCCGCGCCAAGACGCGTCCCGCGTCCAAGGCAGTGGTCGGCGCCGACGAGGCCGCCGAGAAGCCCGCACGGGCTCCCCGCGCCGCCGCCAAGGCCAAGGCGCCCGCCAAGGCCGCCGCCGCCAAGCCCATGACGAAGGCCGCGCAGGCGAAGGCCGCGAAGGCCGCCGCCGCGGGCGACGACGCCGTCGAGCTCGAAGAGGTCGAGATCGAGGACATCGTCGTCGACGACGACGTCGCCTCGGACACCGCCGAGGGCGACACCGCCAAGAAGGACGGCAAGGAGGAGGAGGCCGAGGAGACCGTCGGCTTCGTGTACTCCGACGCCGACGACGACGACGCCCCCGCGCAGCAGGTCGTCACGGCGGGCGCCACGGCCGACCCGGTCAAGGATTACCTCAAGCAGATCGGCAAGGTCGCCCTCCTCAACGCCGAGCAGGAGGTCGAGCTCGCCAAGCGCATCGAGGCCGGCCTGTTCGCCGAGGAGCGGCTGAACTCCGGAGTCACGATGGAGCCCAAGGCCCGTCGCGAGCTCGAGTGGATCGCCGGCGACGGCCGCCGGGCCAAGAACCACCTGCTCGAGGCCAACCTGCGCCTCGTCGTGTCCCTCGCCAAGCGGTACACCGGTCGCGGCATGCTGTTCCTGGACCTGATCCAGGAGGGCAACCTCGGCCTGATCCGCGCGGTCGAGAAGTTCGACTACACCAAGGGCTACAAGTTCTCGACGTACGCCACCTGGTGGATCCGCCAGGCGATCACACGCGCCATGGCCGACCAGGCCCGCACCATCCGCATCCCGGTGCACATGGTCGAGGTCATCAACAAGCTCGCCCGCGTCCAGCGGCAGATGCTCCAGGACCTGGGCCGCGAGCCCACGCCCGAGGAGCTCGCCAAGGAGCTCGACATGACCCCGGAGAAGGTCGTCGAGGTCCAGAAGTACGGACGCGAGCCCATCTCGCTGCACACCCCGCTCGGCGAGGACGGCGACAGCGAGTTCGGCGACCTCATCGAGGACTCCGAGGCGGTCGTGCCGGCTGACGCCGTCAGCTTCACGCTCCTGCAGGAGCAGCTCCACCAGGTGCTCGACACGCTCTCCGAGCGGGAGGCCGGTGTGGTGTCCATGCGCTTCGGGCTCACGGACGGCCAGCCCAAGACGCTGGACGAGATCGGCAAGGTCTACGGCGTCACGCGCGAGCGGATCCGTCAGATCGAGTCGAAGACGATGTCCAAGCTGCGCCACCCGTCGCGTTCCCAGGTGCTGCGCGACTACCTGGACTGAGCACAGCAGCAACCGCGTCGAACGCCCGGCAGTCATCTGACTGCCGGGCGTTCGCGCGTTCCGTGCCCCCGCGAGCGCTCCCAGCGGGTCGCGTTACCGTTCGCCGCGCGTGCTCCGCCCCGAGGGGGCGCGCGGAGGAAGAGCGAGCGGAGAGGACGAACGTCGATGATGAGCGAGGCCGCGGCCCGCGCCGCGTTGGCGCGTGTGAGTGACGAGCTGGACTTCGCCACCCGTGCGGTCGGCATGCTCGACCGGGTGAACTCCTCGATGGGCGACGTCTCCGAGGCGGTCCGGCAGATGGTCATGGGCCTGCGGCGCGCGATCGCGCTCGAGCCCGACGCCGAGTCGGCAGTGGTGCGGGTGATAGCGGAGCTCGACGCCGCGGAGGAGTTCTACCGGCTCGCGCAGCAGTTCGACGCGAGCCTGGCCCCTCCGGCGGCGACTGCGGCCACCCGCGAGCTGATCTTCGCGCTGCGGACCGCGCTCGGCGTCAGCACCCGGCCGCGCGCCTGAGCGGCCCACCCAGCGCCCACGCCACCCCAGAGACGCCACATGCCGGCCACCAAGACGGTGGCCGGCATGTGGGAGTCGGGTCTCAGCGCGCTGCGCCTGCTCCAGCGCCGTGCTCGGCCAGGAGCCGATCGGTCTCGTCCTGGACGTGCGTGGCCATCTCGGAGAGCTTCGGGCCGTGCTCACGCGCGTGGTGGGCGCAGAAGAGGAGCTCACCCACAGGCAGGAGCACGCGCACGTAAGCCTGCGCGTTGCAGCGGTCACAGCGGTCGGCTGCGGTCAGTGGTTCAGTCGTCGTCCCAGTCACCTAGCCATCAAACCATCGGAGGCTGAGAACCATCCGCTCAGAACGGCCAGGTTCGCTCCGCGCGTACCTCTCCCACCCGGGCGCGTGACGCGTGCCCGGCCTGCGCGGCCCTGTCGGTCAGAGCGATTACGCTCAGGCCTCGTGTCGACAGCATCAGCAGAGTCCAGCTACACCGCCCGGCATCTCTCGGTGCTGGAGGGCCTGGAGGCCGTCCGCAAGCGCCCCGGCATGTACATCGGCTCCACGGACTCCCGTGGGCTCATGCACTGCATGTGGGAGATCATCGACAACTCTGTCGACGAGGCGCTCGGCGGCCACGGCGACCGGATCGAGATCATCCTGCACGCCGACTCCTCGGTCGAGGTCCGCGACAACGGGCGCGGCATCCCGGTGGACGTGGAGCCGAAGACGGGCCTGACGGGCGTCGAGGTCGTCTTCACCAAGCTGCACGCGGGCGGCAAGTTCGGCGGGGGCTCCTATGCCGCGTCTGGCGGCCTGCATGGCGTGGGCGCGTCCGTGGTGAACGCGCTCTCGGCCCGTCTCGACGTCGAGGTGGACCGCGGCGGCAAGACGCACCGCATGACGTTCCACCGCGGCGAGCCCGGCGTCTTCGACGACAGCGCCGTGCGCGGCCCGGACTCGCCGTTCACACCGTTCATCGACAACTCCGAGCTGACGGTGGTCGGCAAGGTGGCGCGGGGCCGCACGGGCTCGCGGGTGCGCTACTGGGCGGACCGGCAGGTCTTCCCCAAGACGGCCGTGTTCTCGTACGACGAGCTGGTGACCCGCGCCCGCCAGACCAGCTTCCTGGTGCCGGGCCTGGCGATCACCGTGCGCGATGAGCGCGGCATCCCCGGAACCCCCGGCGCGGACGGCCCGCATGAGGAGACCTTCCTGCACGAGGGCGGCACCGTCGACTTCGTCGACCACCTGGCGCCCGACCCCGCGGTGACCGACACCTGGAAGCTGACCGGCACAGGCTCCTTCACCGAGACCGTCCCGGTGCTCGACGAGCGCGGCCACCTCGAGCCGAAGGTCGTGGAGCGCGAGTGCGAGGTCGACATCGCGCTGCGCTGGGGCACCGGGTACGACACCGAGGTGCGCACGTTCGTCAACATCATCGCCACTCCCAAGGGCGGCGCCCACCTCGCCGGCTTCGAGGCCGCCCTGCTGCGCACGCTGCGCAAGGCCGTCGAGGCGAACGCGCGCCGGCTCAAGGTGTCCACCAAGGACGGCGGCGAGCGCATCGAGAAGGAGGACGTGCTCGCGGGCCTCACCGCCGTGCTGACGGTCCGCCTCGCCGAGCCACAGTTCGAGGGGCAGACCAAGGAGGTGCTCGGCACGGCGCCCGTGCGCGGCATCGTCGCGAAGGTCGTCGACACCGAGCTGGCGGCGATCCTCAACTCGACGAAGCGCGAGCACAAGGCCCAGTCGGCGCTGCTGCTCGACAAGGTCGTGGGCGAGATGCGCGCCCGCCTGTCGGCCCGCAAGCAGAAGGAGATCTCCCGGCGCAAGAACGCCCTGGAGAACTCGACGCTGCCGGCCAAGCTGGCGGACTGCCGCAGCGACGACGTGGCACGCAGCGAGTTGTTCATCGTGGAGGGGGACTCGGCGCTCGGCACCGCGAAGCTCGCGCGCTCGTCGGACTTCCAGGCGCTGCTGCCGATCCGCGGCAAGATCCTCAACGTCCAGAAGGCGTCCATCACGGACATGCTGAAGAACGTCGAGTGCGCCGCGATCATCCAGGTGCTCGGCGCCGGGTCCGGGCGCACGTTCGACCTCGAGGCCGCGCGCTACGGGAAGATCGTGCTGATGACGGACGCCGACGTGGACGGCGCGCACATCCGCACGCTGCTGCTCACGCTGTTCTTCCGGTACATGCGCCCGATGGTCGAGGCCGGCCGGGTGTTCGCCGCCGTCCCGCCCCTGCACCGCATCGAGGTGATCGGCGCGGGCAGCCGCAAGAACGAGTACGTGTACACGTACTCCGAGGCGGAGCTCACGGCGACGCTGAAGAAGCTCGACAAGGCCGGCAAGCGCTACAAGGACGACATCCAGCGCTACAAGGGCTTGGGCGAGATGGACGCCGACCAGCTGGCCGAGACGACGATGGACCCGCGCCACCGCACGCTGCGCCGGGTCACCGTCGAGGGCGCGCAGCGGGCCGAGGAGATCTTCGAGCTGCTCATGGGGTCCGATGTGGCGCCGCGCAAGGACTTCATCATCGCCGGCGCCGAGGGGCTGGACCGGAGCCGGATCGACATGTGACCCGCGGCGGTCATTTCCCTCGACGGCGGCCTGCGGCGCGGGGGAGAGTTGGCGCCATGACGAGCGAACTGCTGCGCCCCCCCGCCGAGCGCGCCCCAGCGCCACTGACCCCGCCGATGCCGCCGGCCTCGCTCGGGCTGACCTGGCGCCCGTTGACCCCCGCCGACGTCGCGGAGCTCGCCGCCCTGTGCTGCGCGGTGGAGGCGGCGGACGCCGCGCCGTTCCGGACGACCCTCGAGGAGACCGCCGAGCGGTTCGAGGGCACGTGGAAGCGGCACGAGCTGGACACCTTGGCCGGTGTCGACGCGACGGGGCGGATGGTGGCGTTCGGGCAGGTCACCACGAACCCCGGGGATGAGGGGACCGTGCGGGTCTTCCTCGAGGGCGGGGTGCACCCCGACGCGCGGGGCCGGGGCGTGGGGCGCGCGCTCGTCGCCTGGATGGACGGCCGCGGGCGCCAGCTCTTGGCGGAGTCGGGCAAGGAGCTCCCCGCGCGCCTCCTGACGTACCTCGAGGCGGTGCATGACGGCGCGAGGGCGCTGTACGCCGAGTCCGGCTTCACGCCGATGCGCTACTACACCGAGATGCGGCGCCCGCTCGACGTCGAGCTGCCCGCTGTGCGGGCCGTGGACGGGTTCTCGCTCGTACCGTGGACGCCGGAGCTCGACGACGCCGTGCGGCGCGCGCACAACGAGGCGTTCGCCGACCACTGGGGGAGCGAGCCGATGACTGCCGAGACGTGGGCGCTGCGCACCGGGTCCTACGTGCGCGACTGGAGCAGGGTGGCCGTCGAGGACGCCACCGGGGAGGTCGCCGGATACCTGCTGTCCACGCGCTACGAGCAGGACTGGCCGGTGCTGGGCCACTCGTTCGGCTACACCAGCATGCTCGGGGTGCGGCGGCCCTGGCGGGGCCGGGGCCTGGCGGTGGCACTCCTCGCGTGGGCGATGGCCGCCTACCGGGCGGACGGCATGGAGTTCGCGCGGCTCGGCGTCGACACCGCGAACCCGTCGGGCGCGCACGGCCTGTACGCGGCCCTCGGCTACGAGGTGGACGACGGATCGGTGATGTACTCGATCGAGATCTGACCTCCGACGGCAGGTGGCGGGCGTGCCCGGGTGCGGGGCCGCCGCGCCGGCCACTAACATCGCCGGGACCTCGGGCGACGGCGCCCGGGCGGGTGGGGAGTCGGTGACGGGTGTCCCAGGTGCGCACGAGGATCACGCAGGACCGCTGGGGCGGGCGCCTCCGGGCCGCCGTGCTGGTGTACGGGGCTGTGGTGGCCGTCCACCTCATGAGCCACGTGGTCGGGGCCGCCGGGGTCGCGAACGTCACGCAGTGGCTGCTCGTGCCCGCGCTCGTGCCGGTGCTCGTGGTCCTCGCCCCCGCGCCGCATGAGCGCCGCGTCAGGCTGGTGCTCGTCGGGCTCGGCCTGTCCTGGCTGGGCGACTCGGCCCCGGACCTGGCGGACGGCTCCACGGCGTTCCTCGTCATGGTGGCGTTCTTCATGCTCGCCCAGGTCGCGTACGTCGTGGCCTTCGCACCGGACTGGCGTGGGTCGCCGCTGCTGCGCAGGCCGTGGCTCCTGGCCCCGTACGCGCTGCTCTTCGTCAGCCTGGTCGCCGCGTGCGCGCCGGCCGCCGGGACGCTGCTGGCCCCCGTGGTCGTCTACGGGCTGCTGCTGCTGGCCATGTCCGTGCTGTCCAGCGGCGTCAGCCGCGCCGCCGGGATCGGCGGGGCGCTCTTCTTCGTCTCAGACGCGCTCATCGCCCTCGGCGAGTTCGCCGGCCTCGCGCTGCCACGCCAGGGGCTGTGGGTCATGGCTGCCTACATCGCGGCGCAGACGCTGCTCGTCGTCGGCGTGGCCGCGGCGCGGAGGCGGGGAGCCGAGCCCTCGGGCGGCGGCGCCAGGATGCGGGGCGTGCCCGAGCCTGACGGGCGCCCCGCATCCTGACCTGTGGGACGAGCCGCGGTCAGCCGATCGCGAGCACCGGCGCCGCGAGCGCCACCCCGGACCCGTCCCGCCGCGGATCGGGCGCGGGCAGGTCCACCGGCTGGCCGGCCGACCCGGTGGCGCGCGGGGGAGCGGCGCCGGCCCACGCGAGGATCAGCGTGTCCTCGCCGCGCAGGAACCGGTGGGCGCGCACGCCTCCGGTGGCGCGGCCCTTGCCGGGGTAGAGCTCGAACGGCGTGGTCTTCGCCGAGCCCGCCTGCGTGCCGGGCAGCGCGGTGGACGAGCCGGCGATCGTGACGACTGCCGCGTCGGACCCGGCGGGCACCACGCCGAACCACACCGCGCGCTGGCCCGCGGCGAGCTTGATGCCGGCCATGCCGCCGGCGGTGCGCCCCTGGGGGCGGACGGCCGACGCCGGGAAGTGCAGCAGCGCGGCGTCCGAGCTCACGAAGACGACCTCGTCGTCATCGCCGGCGTGCGCGCAGCCGACGATCTCGTCGCCGTCCTTGAGGGAGATGACGTCCCACGAGTCCTTGTTGCCGGGCGCGTCGCCGGGCGCGACGCGCTTCACGGTGCCGCTCGCCGAGCCGAGGGCGAGGGGCGCGGCGTCGGCGTCCAGGGAGGCCAGGCCCACGGCCCGCTCGCCCGGCGCGAGGCTCACGACCTCGCTGAGCGGCACGCCGCCCGACAGCGCGGGGGCGCCGTCGGTGGGCGGCAGCGAGGGCAGGTCGAGCACCGCCAGCCGCACCAGGCGGCCGCGCGAGGTGACGACGCCGATCTCACCGCGCGCCGTGGTGGCGACCGCGCCCAGCAACACGTCATGCTTCGCGCGTCGCTCATCGGGTCGCGGCGGGGCCTCCTCGCCCGCCGTGCGGGCCAGCAGTCCCGTGGCGGACATCAGCGCCCAGCAGGGCGTGTCCTCGATCTCCAGCGGCGTCGCGGACCGGGCAGCCGCCGCGGCGCCGGTGACGCTGGCGCCGCCGGAGGACTCGAGCAGGATCGTGCGGCGGGGCGTTCCGTACGTCGCGGCCACCTCGGCCATCTCGTCGGACACCACCAGGCGCAGCAGGGACTCGTCGGCGAGGAGCCCCTGCAGCTCCGCGATCTCCAGGGCCAGCTGCTGCTGCTCCTTCTCGAGCTCGATCCGGGAGAACTTGGTGAGGCGGCGCAGGCGCAGCTCGAGGATGTACTCGGCCTGCGGGTCGGACAGGTCGAAGACGGTGCGCAGGCGCGCCCTGGCCGCCTCCGAGTCATCCGAGGTGCGGATGACCTGGATGACCTCGTCGATGTCGACGATCGCGATGAGCAGGCCCTCGACCAGGTGCAAGCGCTCGAGGCGCTTCGCGAGCCGGTGGCGGCTGCGGCGGCGCACCACGTCGATGCGGTGGTCCACCCACACCTTGAGCAGCTCGCGCAGGCCCAGGGTGCGCGGCTGCCCCTCGACGAGCGCGACGTTGTTGATCGAGAACGAGTCCTCGAGCGGCGTGTAGCGGTAGAGCTGCTCGAGCACCGCCTCGGGGTTGAAGCCCGTCTTGATCTCGATGACGAGCTGCAGGCCGTGCGAACGGTCGGTCAGGTCGACGGCGTTGGAGATCCCGGCGAGCTTCTTGGACTGCACGCCCTCCTTGATCTTCTCGATCACCTTCTCCGGGCCGACGCCGTAGGGCAGCTCGGTGACGACGATCCCCTTGCGGCGCGCCGTGACGTTCTCGATCCGCGTCGTGGCGCGCGTGCGGAAGGCGCCGCGCCCCGTGCGGTACGCGTCCCGCACCCCGTCCAGCCCGACGATCTTGCCGCCCGTGGGCAGGTCGGGGCCGGGCACGAAGCGCATGAGGTCCTCGAGCGTGGCGTCCGGGTGCGCGACCAGGTGGCGCGCGGCGGCGACGACCTCGACGAGGTTGTGCGGCGCCATGTTCGTGGCCATGCCGACGGCGATACCTGTGGCGCCGTTGACCAGGAGGTTCGGGATCGCGGCCGGCAGCACCTCTGGCTGGGTGAGCTTGTTGTCGTAGTTGGGGACGAAGTCGACGACGTCCTCGTCGAGTCCCGCGGTCATCTGCGCGGCGGCCGGAGCCTGGCGGGCCTCGGTGTACCGGGGGGCGGCGGGACCGTCGTCCAGCGAGCCGAAGTTGCCGTGGCCGTCCACGAGGGGCAGTCGCAGCGCGAACGGCTGCGCCATGCGCACCATCGCGTCGTAGATGGCGGTGTCGCCGTGCGGGTGCAGCTTGCCCATCACGTCGCCGACGACGCGCGAGGACTTCACGTGCGCGCGGTCGGGGCGCAGGCCCATCTCGGCCATCTGGAACAGGATGCGCCGCTGCACCGGCTTCAGGCCGTCGCGGGCGTCCGGCAGGGCGCGGGAGTAGATGACCGAGTAGGCGTACTCGAGGAACGAGCCCTCCATCTCGGTGGCGACGTCGATATCGACGATGCGCTCGACGACGTCCTCGGGCGGGACGTCAGGGGTCGCGGTGCGGCGCGCCATGGGGGATGCGGCTCCTCGGTGCTTACGGCCCGCGCGGGGCTTGCTCAGTGGGCGCACGGACTCCCGTGCAGGGTCATTGTCGCGCGCGTGCCCGGCTGCCCGGTGCACGGCGCGCGGCTTCTCGCCCGCCGCGGGGCCCGGTTGGCCGGAGCGTGGACGGCGGCACACTAGCCTGGCCAGATGGCCGAGGTCACCGACGACGCATCAGGGGACCAGCCTGTGCCGTACCCGGCCGGCTGGGAGGCGGACGTCGTCCTGCGGGACGGGTCGACCACGCATGTGCGCCCCATCCGCCCCACCGACGCCGACGCGCTGCAGGCCTTCCACGTGGCGCAGTCCGAGCGTTCCACCTACCTGAGGTTCTTCGCGACCCTCACGCGCCTGCCCGATCGCGACCTCGCCCGGTTCACCCACGTCGACCACGACGACCGCGTCGCCCTGGTCGCCGTGACCGCCGACGAGCAGATCATCGGGGTGGCCCGCTACGACCGGGTGGGGTCCGACGAGGCCGAGGTCGCCTTCAACATCGCGGACGCGCACCACGGGCGCGGGCTCGGCTCGGTGCTGCTCGAGCACCTGGCAGCCGCGGCGCGGGAGCGCGGCGTGCGCCGCTTCACCGCCGACGTGCTGCCGCAGAACGGCAAGATGATCGGCGTGTTCCGCGAGGCGGGCTACGCGGTGCGGCAGTCCATCGAGGACGGCGTCGTGACCGTCGCCTTCGACCTCGACCCCACCGACCGCTCGCTCGCGGTGATGGCCGACCGCGAGCACCGTGCCGAGGCGCAGAGCGTGCGGGGGCTCCTCAGCGCGCGATCGGTGGTCGTGGTGGCCTCCGAGCGGACGGCGCCGGGATCGCTCGACGACCTGCTGACCCGCCGCGTGCTCGACGACCTCGCGCGCACGAGCCGCGGCGTCGAGGTGCATGCCGTGGGCGTCGGGGATGACGTCCCGGCCGGCGCTCGCGGCTGGGCCGGGCTGGCCGAGCTGGGCGCGGCCGCCGGCGCCGTCGACCTCGCGGTGCTCACCGTCCCGGCAGAGGAGTCCGTGGCGGCCGTCCGCGCGCTCGCGCCGCTCGGCGTGCGGGGGGTGGGCGTCCTCTCCGCCGGGTTCGCCGAGACGGGCCCCGAAGGGCCCGCTCGACAGCGGGCCCTGCTGCGCACCGCGCACGCCGCCGGGATGCGCGTCGTCGGCCCCGGCTCCTACGGCGTCCTGTCGCATGCCGACGGGCGCACGCTCAACGCGACGCTGGCCCTCGAGCCGCCGGCCCCGGGCCGGATCGGGCTGTTCTGCCAGTCGGCGCCCATGGCGGTGGCGCTGCTCGGCTCGGTGCGGCGCCGCGACCTGGGCCTGTCGTGCTTCGTCTCGGCGGGCCACCGCGCGGACGTCTCGGGCAACGACCTCATGCAGTTCTGGCACGACGACGACGCCACCGACGTCGCGTGCCTGTACCTGGAGTCCATTGGCAACCCCCGCAAGTTCTCCCGGGTGGCCCGCAGGCTCGCCGCGGTCAAGCCCGTCGTCGTGGTCACCGCCGGGCGCTCCGGCCAGGTCGTCCCGCCAGGCCACGCCGTCCGGGCCACACACGCGCCCCGCCGCACCCTCGAGGAGGTCATGCGCCAGTCGGGGGTGATCCGGGTCGAGAACACCCACCAGCTCCTGGAGGTCGCCCAGCTCCTGGCCCTGCAGCCGCTGCCCAGCGGCCGGCGCGCCGCGATCGTGGCCAGCTCCGCCCCGATGGCCGTGCTGGTGGCGGAGGCCGGGGCCGCGGCCGGGCTCGCCGTGGGCGGGCAGGCGGTCATCTTGGGCGAGGACGCCGACGACGCGACGGTGGAGCAGGCGCTCGCCGGGCTCTACGCCGACCCCGACACCGACGTGGTCGTGGTGGTGCACGTCCCGACCGTGGGCAGCTCCGAGGCGCGGGTCGCGCGCGCCGTGGCCCGTGCCGCCGCCGGGTCAGGGCGGGCGACTGTCGCCTGCGTCGCCGGGCTGCACGGCGCCACCGCCGACCTCACGGCACAGGACGCCGACGGCCGCACCTGGACGGTGCCGGCGTACACGACCCCGGAGGACGCGGTGCTCGCCCTCGGGCAGGCCGCGCGGTACTCCGCGTGGCGCGCCGCCGAGCGGGGGACGCCCGTGCACCCCGCGCGGGCCGACACCCGCGCGGCCCGCCGCCTCGTCGCCGGCTGGCTCGCCGACGCCGCTCCCGGGACGAACGTGGTGCTCGACCAGGAGCGCACCACGGCGCTGCTCGGCTGCGTGGGCATCGACGTGCTCGAGTCGACCCCCGTGTCCACCCCCCAGGAGGCCGTCGACGCCGCCCGCCGCATCGGCTGGCCTGTCGCGCTGAAGACCACGGCGCCGACGCTGCGGCACCGCGCGGACCTGGGCGGGGTCCGGCTCGACGTGCACGACGAGGCCGAGCTGCGCGCGGACGCCGCCCAGGTGCTCGAGCTCGCCGCGGGCCACGCCCCCGAGCCGGGCCGGGCGCCTCTCGAGGTGCAGGCGATGGTCCCGCGCGGCGCGTCCTGCGTCGTGCGGACGGTGGAGGACCCGCTGTTCGGCCCCGTGATCAGCTTCGGGCTCTCGGGCGACGCCTCCGACCTCCTCGGCGACGTGAGCTACGGCGTGCCCCCGCTGACGGATGTCGACGTCGCCGAGCTCGTCCGCTCCGCCCGCTCCGCCCCGCGCCTGTTCGGCTACCGCGGCCTGCCCGCCCTCGACGTCGCCGCCCTCGAGGACGTCATCGCGCGGGTGTCGGTGCTCGCCGACGACCTGCCCGAGCTGCGGAGCCTCGAGCTCAACCCGATCGTGGTCTCCGAGCGCGGCGCCGTCGTGCTCGGCGTGCGCGCCCAGCTGGCCGCGGCCGATCGAGCCGACGGGACGCGCCGGGCGCTGCCGACCTGAGCCCAGCCCAGAGGTGGGAGGATGGTCGGGTGCCCCCTGCTTTCACCGACCTCCGCCAGGACCTCCACCGGGCGGGCTACTACCCCGAGCTGGTCGCCGACGTCCTCGACATCGCTGTCGCCGACGAGCCGGTCGTCGCCCACCTGGTCCACCCAGAGACGACCTTCGACGCCGCCGAGGTGCGCCGCCACGTGACCGTCCTGGTGCTCCCCCCGACGCGGCTGGTCGTCGCGCACGTCGACGCCCATCCCGCCGACAGCGAGAACCCGTCCGCCAGCGCGGCCGCCACCACGGAGTCCGTGCCGCTCGCCGAGCTCCGCTCGGTGGCCCTCACGCACGTCATGGCGAGCCCCGAGCAGCACCGCGCCGGCGATCTCGCAGCCGAGCTCACGCTCGCCGTCGGATGGGGCGCCGTCTCGCGCGTGGACCTCGAGCCCGCGTCCTGCGCCGACCCGAACTGCGACGCCGACCACGGCCTGACCGGAACCCTGACGCCCGATGACGTCGTGGTGCGGGTCAGCGCCGTCGCCGAGGGACAGGACGCCGTGCGGGCCGCCGCGTCTTTCGCCCGTCAGCTCTCCGCCGCGAGTGCTCGCGGACGATGAGCACCGACCCCCTGACCCCCGCCCGTCCGGCACTGGCCCCGCCGACTGACGGCGAGCTCGTCCGGCACTGGCCCCGCCGACTGACGGCGAGCTCGCGGACGCGGGCCTCGTGGTCCCCGACTACGCCGGCCGCTACCTCGGAGGCGTGCTGCCGGCCGTGGCGGACGCCCTCGGCGTGCCGGACGTGCCCGGCGGCGCCCAGGCGCGCGCCCGCCTCGGCCTGCCCCGCCAGCAGCGCGCATGCGTCGTGCTGGTCGACGGCCTCGGGCAGCACAACCTCGCCGAGCGCGCCGGGCACGCCCCGTTCCTGCGCTCGCTGCTCGCCGACTCCGCGCCGTTGAGCGTCGGCTACCCGTCGACCACCGCCGCGTCGCTCGGCTCGTTCGGCACGGGCGCGGCGCCCGGGCGCACCGGGCTGGTCGGCTACACCGCCCGCAACCCGCGCACCGGGTCGCTCGCCAACCTCGTCTCCTGGGACGGCGCCGGCCCCGCGCGCGAATGGCAGCGCGAGACGACAGTCTTCGAGCGCGTCACGGCAGCGGGCGTGCCCGTCACCAGCGTGGGACCCGCCCGGTTCGCCGGCTCGGGCCTCACCGAGGCCGCTCTGCGCGGCGGCTCCTACCGGGCGGCCGAGCCGCTCGCCGACCGGGTCGACGTGGCACTCTTCGAGCTCATGGGCCCGGCCCTCGTGTACCTGTACTGGGGTGACGTCGACAAGGTCGGCCACCACCACGGCTGGGGCTCGCGGCAGTGGGGCGACGCGCTCTCGGCATTGGACCGCGAGCTCGGGCGGCTGGCCCGCTCGCTGCCCACCGGCACCTCGCTGATCGTCACGGCGGACCACGGGATGGTGGACGTGGACCGCTCGCGCCGCTGGGACGTCGCGAAGACGCCGGCGCTCGCAGACGGCGTGCAGCTCGTCGCCGGCGAGCCCCGTGCGGTGCACGTGCACGTGGAGCCCGGCGCCGACGCCCGGGAGCGGGCCGAGGCCGTGGCGCTGCGCTGGCGCGAGACCCTCGGCGACGCGGCGTTCGTGACGCTCGGCGACCACGCGGTCGAGGCGGGCTGGTTCGGGCCCGTCGCCGAGCACGTGCGGCCCCTCATCGGGGACGTCGTGGTCGCGATGCGCGGACGGGCCACTGTGGTGGACTCGCGCACCCAGAGCCAGGGATCGATGGACCTGGTGGGGGTGCACGGCTCGCTCACGCCCATGGAGATGTCCGTGCCGTTCCTGGCCGTCCACGCCTGATCACCGGAGGACCACCCGCATGGCTGAGCTGGCCTTCTTCTCAGGCACGATGGACTCCGGCAAATCGACGCTGGCGTTGCAGATGCACCACAACCACGCCGCGCGTGGCCGTGACGGCCTGCTGTTCACGTCGCACGACCGCTCGGGCGAGGCCCGCCTGTCCTCGCGCCTGGGGCTCAGCGTCCCGGCGCAGGAGGTGAGCCCGGCCACCGACTTCTGGGCCGAGGTCGTCGAGCGGCGGACCCGCGGCCGGGCGGTGGACTACCTCATCTGCGACGAGGCCCAGTTCTACACGGCCGAGCAGGTCGACCAGCTGGCCCGGGTGGTGGACGACCTCGGCGCGGACGTGTTCGCGTTTGGCATCGCCACCGACTTCCGCGCCAGGCTGTTCCCCGGGTCCGCCCGGTTGCTCGCGATGGCCGACCGGGTCGAGGTGCTGCAGGTGCAGGCGCTGTGCTGGTGCGGCGCCCGGGCCACGCACAACGCCCGGACGGTGGGCGGCGTCATGGTCGTCGAGGGGGAGCAGGTCGTGGTCGGCGATGTCGACGCGGCGCCCGAGGCTGACGAGGTGGGCTACGAGGTGCTCTGCCGGCGGCACCATGTGCGGCGGCAGACGGCGCGCACCGCGCAGGCGGCGGCGCCCTCGCCCCAGACGCTGGGGATGCTCCCGGAGCCGTCTGAGCCCTCAGCCAGCTGACCTGCGGCCGAGGGCCTGCGACGGGCGCCTACTCCGGCTTGGCCCCGAAGACGATCTCGTCCCAGCTCGGGACCTTGGCGCGGCCCTTGCGCGCCCTCGGCCGCTCAGCCACTGGCGCATCGTCCTGCGCGAGGGCGGCCGGCGGCGCCTCGGGGGTCGTTCGACGGCTGCCGGCGGGGTGCGCGTCGCGCTCCGAGGAGGTCGCGCTCGAGGCGCGCTCGGCCGCCGGCGTCCCAGCGGACCGGCCCGGGCGGGCAGAGCGCTCCTGTCCGGCCGCGCCGGAGGTGAGCGCGGGCAGTGCGGGCACGTCGCCGGCGGGGACCGGCACGGGGGCCAGCACCTTGGCCTCGGCGGCCGGCTCGGCGTCCACCGGGTGCGCGCCGGGCACGCTCGCCTCGAAGTCGAAGGCGTGCGGCGGGCCGAAGCCCTCCCACTCCTCCTCGTCGTCCTCGAGGTCGAGTTGCTGGCGCACTCCGCGTCGGGAGCTGAGGTCGTCGAGCAGCGCGGCGGTCTTGTCCTCGGGCTCGGGCTCGGCAGCGGCGCCCGCCGCCGGGCGCAGCGTGCCGTCGGCCTCGACGTCGAAGACGACGTCGCGCACGGCGGCCAGGTGGCGTCGGGCGATGGGCTCGTCGGCGATCTCCGTCTCGGAGAGCCAGCGCGCCTCGTCCTCGTCGGCCTGGACCACGCGCTTGGCCGGGTCGAACGTCCACCGGGCCTCACGGGGGCCGTCGCCCACGGTGAAGCGGGCGACCACGACCCACGGGCCGGACTGGTCGCGGTGCGCGTCCCAGGCCAGCGTGGCCAGGGCGACGCCCCGCGCGGCGAGCCGGTCGGTGACGAGGTCCCCGAGCTCCGGCGCGCCCGCGTCGCGGCCGACCCGGGTGGCTCGCGCCTGGTCGGCGATGAACGCGCGCTCGGCCAGCACCGGGCCCTCGTAGCGCCGCACGTGCTCCACCGGGAGGCCCGCCTCGTCCGCGACCTCCTGGGCGGTGCGCCCGGCGCGGATGCTCCGCTGGATCTCGCGTGGGGTCAGGGCTCCGGCCTGCGTGGAGCGCAGCTGCTCGAGCTGTGGCCGATCGCGGCGCACGGCGGCGCGCAACGGCTCGTCGATGCGCAGGCGGAAGCGCTGCCCGTCGGACGTGGCGAGCACCAGGTGCTCGCCGTCGTCGTGCAGGCCCACCAGCTCGAGCTCACCCATAAGACCTCCCTGTAGCTCAGGGAAGAGCCTCCCACCGATGTCGCCCGTTCGGCGGCAAGCTGCCCGGTGCGCCGCGCGGCGGACGCCCTGCGCCCTGCGATGATCGTCGCATGCTGCCCGAGCTGCCCTTCGAGCCTGTCATGGAGCTGGTCGGGATCTTCGTGGGCGCGCTCTCCGGAGGCCTCGCCGCCGTTCGCAAGAGATTCGACCTGTTCGGGGTGCTCGTCCTCGCCTGGGCCGCGGGCCTTGGCGGCGGCCTGATGCGCGACGTCCTCATCGGCGCCATCCCCCCGGTCGCGATCGCGGATTGGCGGTTCATCGTCACCGCGCTCGCCGGCGGCGTGGCGATGTACTTCTTCCATCCGCGACTGGTCCGCGCGCGGCGCACGATCGCGGTGCTCGACGCGGGAGCCCTCGCGCTGTTCGCCGTCGTCGGGACCGTCAAGGGGCTGCAGTTCGACGTGGGCGTGGTCGCCGCCGTCTTCGTGGGGACGATCACGGGCGTCGGGGGCGGCGTGCTGCGCGACCTGCTGACCGCCGAGGTCCCCGCCGTGCTCCATCATCGCGAGCTGTACGCGGTCCCCGCGCTCGTGGGCGCCGCCTCGACGGCTGTCCTCTGGGGGACGGGAGTGCTCACGAGCGTCACCGCGGCGCTCGTGGTCGCCGTGGTCTTCGTGCTGCGGCTGCTGGCGATGCGCTTCCACCTCAACGCGCCCGGGCCGTGGGAGGGCTTCCGCAGGGCCGTGTGAGCCGCGGCGCGGCCTACGGGCCCCGTCGGGCACGATGGACGGGTGAACACGACACCGGATGCCCTGCCTGACGCAGCGCTGCCTGACGCCGCACTGACCCAAGAGCTCGTCGCCTTCGCGGAGAAGCTGGCGCGGGCCGCCGGCCGGCTCGTCCACGACGGCCGGCCTGATCGGGTGGACGTCGCGGCCACGAAGTCTAGCCCGATCGACGTCGTCACCGAGATGGACCTCGCGTCCGAGGCGATGCTGCGCGAGATGCTCGCCGAGCACCGGCCGGGCGATGGCGTCCTGGGCGAGGAGGAGGGCTACGTCCCGGGCTCGACGGGGCTGACGTGGGTCCTGGACCCCATCGACGGCACGGTGAACTACCTCTACGGCATCCCCGCGTACGCGATCTCGGTGGCGGTGGTCGCGGGGGAGCCCGACCCGCAGGAGTGGACCGCGGTGGCCGGCTGTGTGCACTCGGTCGCGGACGGGCGCACCTACACGGCGGGCCGGGGCCTGGGCGCGCGCCTCGACGGGCGGCAGCTGCGGATCAATGCGGCGCCCGACCTGGCGACGTCGTTGCTCGGCACGGGATTCGGATACGTCGCCCAGCGGCGCCGCGCACAGGCGCGTATCGTCGCAGAAGTCCTTCCTCAGGTGCGTGATATTCGTCGCATCGGGTCCGCCGCGTTGGACCTCTGCTCGATCGCCTCCGGTGGTCTGGACCTGTACTACGAGCGTGGTCTCAACCCGTGGGACCTGGCTGCGGGCGGGCTGGTCGCGGAGGAGGCGGGGGCCGTGTTGACCGGCCTGGACGGGCGAAAGGCGGGCGCCGAGATGACAGTGGCCGGGCCGGCGGGGACGGTGGCGGAGCTTGTGGAGATCTTGGAACGGCTCGGCGCCGCGAGTGACTTATGAAAGCGTCTTCCACCAACTGTCCGAAGTTGGTCATTTGTCCGTGTGTGCACAGCCCAGAGAAATAGTGCAGAATCCGCAGCGCTACGGGAACAAACGTCGAGGCTGACGCATTGAGCCCGCATAGGACGATCCGCCGACGACACGGAGTGTGACCCAGCTCATGGCAACCGACTACGACGCCCCGCGCAAGACCGAGGAGGACCTCAGCGAAGACTCGCTGCAGGAGCTCCAGGCTCGGCGCTCCGACAAGAACTCGGGCGTGGTGGATGAGGACGAGACCGAGGCTGCGGAAGGTTTCGAGCTCCCGGGCGCCGACCTCTCCTCAGAAGAGCTCTCGGTGCGCGTGCTCCCGCGGCAGGCGGACGAGTTCACGTGCACGCGCTGCTTCCTCGTGCACCACCGCAGCCAGCTGGCGTTCGAGAAGAACGGCCAGCCCGTCTGCTCGGAGTGCGCTGCCTGACCTCTGCTCGGCGCGCCTCGACAGCGCCCCGCAGCGCCTGACAGGCGCTTGATGCGCGAAGGCCGGCAGGCCCGGGGTCAACCCGGCCCTGCCGGCCTTCCGCATGCCCGCGGACGTGCCCCGGCTCAGCGGCCGGCAGAGCCGATCGCCGCAGCGAGCTGCGCGGGCCGCCGGGTCGAGATGAGCCAGTAGGGCGTCGGGTCGAGCGGGTCGTCGACCTCGACCCGCACGGCCGTGCCCGCCCACGCCCGCAGCACGACGTGCGCCCGGGGGTCGTAGCCCTGGCCCGTCTCGTGGCGGGTCTGCTCGCGGTCCAGCGGCCGCGGCGCGGTGAGCAGCGCGAGGGGGATGTGCGCGTCGCCCACCCTCAGCTCGTCGTCGGTGACCAGCACCAGGGGAGAGGTCCGCAGGGCGAACACCACGGCGGCGGCGAAGGTCGCCACGCCCGCCACGACGGCGAGGGTGGTGCTCACCGGGTAGAAGACGGCGGCCATCACGCCACCGGCGGCCACGGTGAGGAGCCAGCCGAGGGGCCCGGGCAGCACCCTCTCGGAGTAGGCGCTGCGGACAGGGCGGGAGACGTCGTCGTGCATGCGACCAGCATCCCATCCCCACGCGGCGCGGCGTCCCGGTCCGAGGCGGGGGCGGTAGGGTCTGCCACCGTGACGGCTGACACCCCCCTCGAGGTCCTCCTGCTCCGGCTCGACGACGCCCTGCCCGCGCCCGCCTACGCGCACCCGGGCGACGCGGGCGCCGACCTCGTGACCCGCGAGGACGTGACCATTCCCCCGCAGGGCCGGGTCACGGTCCCCACCGGGGTCGCGATCGCCCTGCCCGACGGCTACGCGGCATTCGTGCACCCGCGCTCGGGCCTCGCCGCCCGGCACGGTCTGACGATCGTCAACGCGCCGGGGACAGTGGACGCCGGATACCGCGGCGAGATCGCCGTGACCCTGCTGAACACCGACGTCAGCGAGCCGGTCGAGCTGCGGCGCGGCGACCGCATCGCGCAGCTCGTGATCCAGCGCGTCGAGCGGGCCCGTTTCGTCGAGGTCGAGCGACTGCCTGGCTCCGACCGTGGCGAGGGCGGATTCGGCTCGAGCGGCGGATGGCTCGCGGCGGCTGCCCCCTCCGTGTGACATGCCGCGCGGCGGACGCTAGGTCGGACGCCCCGAGCGGATTAGTGTCGAGGTGGAGGCCTCTGGTGGCCTCAGATGAGAAGGGAAGTTCCGGTGGGCCTTTTCCGGCGTGACGCACGTTCGAGCGACACCGAGGATGCGGTGACCGACGACGTGACGGCGGCCCCGGACGCCTCGAGCGACGTGGACGACACCAGCGCGACTGACCGTGAGCGGGGCCCCTGGGACGCCGCCGAGGCGCCAGAGTCCGGTCCGCGCGTCGACCTTGGCGCGATCCTGCTGCCGGGCGTGCCCGGCATGGAGCTGCGGATGGAGATCGACAAGTCGACGTCCGTGGTCTCCGCCGCGCAGGTCAACCTGGACGGCTCCTCGCTGCAGGTGCAGGCCTTCGCCGCGCCGCGCACCGAGGGCATCTGGGATGAGATCCGCGAGGAGATCGCCGAGTCCGTGACCAAGCAGGGCGGCTCGGCCGACGACCTGCCCGGGCCGTTCGGCCGCGAGTTGCTGGCCCGGCTGCCCGTCCGCACCGCCGAGGGCCGCACCGGGCACCGCCCGGCCCGGTTCATCGGCTGGGACGGGCCGCGCTGGTTCCTGCGCGGGGTCCTCACCGGCAAGGCCGCCGTCGACCCCGAGGCGGCACAGACCCTCGAGCAGGTGTTCGCCGACATCGTCGTCGTGCGCGGCGACGAGGCCCGGCCCCCGCGCGACCTGCTCGCGCTGCGCCTGCCCGGCCAGGACCAGAACGTGGTCCCCGCGCCGGAGGCGCAGAAGTTCGAGCCGCCGAAGCGCGGGCCCGAGATCACGGAGATCCGATGAGCCTTCGCGATGCCCTGCACAAGGCTGTCGCCTCGCAGGAGCAGGTCGAGGCGGATGAGGAGCGCGAGCACGCCCTGCGCTCCAGCGGGTGCGTCCCAGTGGCGTCGGTGGCCGACCGGCGCCGTGCCAGCGTCTCCGGGGTGCTGCGCTCCGTGACCCTCCGGCCCCGCGAGGGCGTGCCCGCGCTGGAGGCCGAGCTCTACGACGGCAGCGGCACCGTCGACCTCGTGTGGCTGGGCCGGCGGTCCATCGGCGGAGTGGAGCCCGGGCGCCGGCTGCGGGCCGAGGGCCTGGTGTGCTCCCTCGAGGGCCGCCCGACGATCTACAACCCCCGCTACGAGTTGCGGCCGCTGTCCGGTGAGTGAGCCACGGGAGCCGGACGACGAGGTCGCCGCGCTCGACGATGTGGCCCAGCCCGAGGAGGGCGGCGCGCGCGGGCTGCGTGTGATCACCGCCGAGCAGTTCTCGCTCTCCGAGGCGGTGGGAGGGGTGCGCGGCCTCATCGAGTCCGTGGCGCCCGGCCTGCTGTTCGTCGTGGTCTACCTCGTGGCGGGGCAGGAGCTCACCCCGGCGCTGGTGGCCGCGGGCGGGGCCGCTGTCGTCGCGGTGCTGGCGCGGCTGCTGCAGCGCACCCCCGCCACCCAGGCGTTCTCGGGGCTGCTCGGCGTCGGCATCGGCGTGTTCTGGGCGTGGCGCTCCGGCCAGGCCGAGGACTACTTCGTGTACGGGATCCTGACCAACGTCGTGTACTTCGTCGGGTGCCTCGCCTCGGTGGTCGCGGGCTGGCCCGTGGTCGGAGTCGTGGTGGGCCTGCTGAGCTCCGACGGGCCACTGGGCGGCGGCGCGTGGTCGAAGGTCGGGGCCTGGCGCTCCGATCGCGCCCTGCGCCGGCGGTACACCTGGGCGACGTGGGCCTGGGTGGCCATGTTCGCCGCCCGGCTCGCCGTGCAGGTGCCGCTCTACCTCGCCGGGCAGGTGGCATGGCTGGGCACCGCGAAGCTCGCGATGGGCATCCCGCTGACGGCGCTCGTGCTGTGGTTCAGCTGGCTCCTGGTCCGCGGTTCAGGATCCGCTCCAGCTCCTGCTCGTCCGCATCCCGGCTCGTGACGAAGAGCAGCTCGTCGCGGCCCTCGATGGTGTCGTCCGGGCTCGGGGTGATGGGCCGGTCGTCGCGCACGATGCACGCCAGCACGGTGTCGGTGGGCCACACGACCTGACCGACGCGGCTGCCGACCAGCGGGGAGTCGGCGGGCAGGGTGAGGCCCAGGATGCCGGCGCCCGACTGGTGGAACGTGAAGATCCGGACCAGGTCCCCGACGGCCACGGCCTCCTCGACCATCGCCGTCATGATGCGCGGGGTCGAGACGGCGACGTCCACGCCCCACGCCTCGTCGAACATCCACTCGTTCTTCGGGTTGTTCACCCGGGCGACCGTGCGCGGGACGCCGTACTCCGTCTTGGCGAGCAGCGAGATGACCAGGTTGGCCTTGTCGTCGCCGGTGGCGGCGACCACCACGTCGCACTCGTCGACCTTCGCCTCGGTGAGCGTGGACAGCTCGCACGCGTCGGCGAGCAGCCAGTCCGCCTCGGAGACCTGCGCGACCCGCATCGCGGAGGGCTGGCGGTCCACCAGGGTGACCTCGTGGCCGTGCCCCAGGAGCTCGCGGGCGATCGAGCGGCCCACGGAGCCGGCTCCGGCGATGACGACCCTCATGCTGTCTCCTGGGGGGCGGTGGTGAGGGTGCGCTCCACGTCGGCGAGGTCGTCGGCGCGTGCGAGCACGTGCACCGTGTCGTCCTCCTGGAGCACGCTGTCGTCGGTGGGCAGCATGCCGTCGCCGTAGCGGGTCAGGTAGGCGACGCGGGCCCCGCTGAGCAGCTCCAGGCTCCGCACCGGCCGGCCGACCCAGCCGGGGTGCACGTCGACCTCGGCGAGCACGATCTGGCCCGACGCGTCGTGGTACTCGCTGGTGGCGCCCATGGGCAGCAGCCGGCGCAGCACCTGGTCGGACGTCCACCGCACAGTCGCCACGGTGGGGATGCCGAGGCGCTGGTAGATCTCGGCGCGGTGCGGGTCGTAGATGCGCGCCACGACGGTGCCGACGCCGTACGTCTCGCGCACCACGCGGGCGGCGAGGATGTTGGAGTTGTCGCCGTCCGACACCGCCGCGAAGCCGTAGGCGTCGTCGATGCCCGCCTGGGTGAGCGTGTCGCGGTCGAAGCCGAGGCCGGTGACCTTCTTGCCCCCGAAGTCGGCCTCGAGGCGTCGGAACGCGTCGGGGTTCTGGTCGATGACGGCGACGGAGTGGCCGCGGTTCTCGAGCGACTGGGCGAGGGTCGCGCCGACCCGGCCGCAGCCCATGATCACGAAGTGCACAACCGGCCACGCTATACCCCCGGCGACGTGGGCGCCGCCGTCCCCGGCGGTGGGATCCGCATGGCAGGTGGCAGGACAGGACGGTCCACGCCGGGAAGCCGACAGGCCTAGCATGGGCTCCCGTGTCGGACATCGCGGATGCCGCCAAACGCCTGGTGCTCGGACGACCCGTCCGCAGCGACCGGCTTGGCCATACCCTCCTCCCGAAGCGGATCGCACTCCCGGTCTTCGCCTCGGACGCCCTCTCCTCCGTCGCCTACGCGCCTGACGAGGTGCTCCTGACCCTCGCCGCGGCGGGCCTGGCCGCCACGGTCATCTCGCCGTGGGTGGGCGTGGCCGTGGTGGTGGTCATGCTGACCGTCATCGCGTCCTACCGGCAGAACGTGCACGCGTACCCGTCGGGCGGCGGTGACTACGAGGTCGCCACCGTCAACCTGGGGCCACGTGCCGGGCTCACGGTCGCCAGCGCCCTGCTCGTGGACTACGTGCTCACCGTCGCCGTGTCCATCTCCGCCGGCGCGCAGTACGCCGCGTCGGCGCTGCCCGAGCTGCGCGGCCATGAGGCGACGTTCGCGGTGGGGCTGGTGACGCTGCTGACCATCGCGAACCTGCGCGGCGTGAAGGAGTCCGGGCGGGCGTTCGCCGTCCCCGTGTACTTGTACATGCTCGCCATCGGCGGCATCGCCGTCACCGGGCTGGTGCGGTACCTCAGCGGCAACCTGCCGCAGGCCGCGAGCTCGGCCCTGGAGATCGTCCCGCAGTCCGACCTCGACCAGGGCCTGATGGGCATCGCGGGGGTGTTCTTGGTGCTGCGGGCCTTCGCCTCCGGGTCGGCCGCCCTCACCGGCGTCGAGGCCATCAGCAACGGCGTGCCCGCGTTCCGCAAGCCCAAGTCGAAGAACGCCGCCACCACGCTCGCCCTGCTCGGCGGCATCTCCGGCGCGTCGCTGCTGTCGATCCTGCTGCTCGCCCGCGCCACCGGGGTGCACTACGTCGAGGACCCCACGACCCAGTTGCTGCGCGACGGCGTGCCCGTCGGCGAGGAGTACGTGCAGCACCCCGTGATCGGCCAGCTCGCCGAGACCGTCTTCGATGGCGTGCCCGCGCTGTTCATCGGCGTCTCCGTCGTCACAGGGCTCATCCTGGTGCTCGCCGCCAACACGGCGTTCAACGGGTTCCCGGTGCTGGGCTCGATCCTCGCGCGGGACGGCTACCTGCCCCGCCAGCTGCACACCCGCGGGGACCGGCTCGCGTTCTCCAACGGCATCCTCACCCTCGCCGCGGCCGCCGCCGCCCTGATCTGGGCCTTCGACGCCCAGGTCACCCGGCTCATCCAGCTCTACATCGTCGGGGTGTTCGTCTCCTTCACCCTGAGCCAGCTCGGCATGGTCAAGCACTGGACGCGCGAGCTGCGCACCGCCGCCGATCCGGCGGCCCGCCGCCGGATGCGGCGCTCGCGGGTCGTCAACGGGGTGGGCCTGGCCATGACGTCCACGGTGCTGGTGATCGTGTTGGTGACGAAGTTCACCCATGGCGCCTGGATTGCGATCCTGGCGATGGGCGTGGTGTTCGTGCTGATGCGCGGCATCCGGGCGCACTACGACCGGGTGCGCGCCGAGCTCGCCCTGGGCGACGACGCTGACGAGGCTCGCGCCCTGCCCAGCCGCGTGCACGCCATCGTCCTGGTGTCCCAGCTGCACCGGCCCGCGATGCGCGCGATCGCCTACGCGCGGGCCGCGCGGCCGCAGGTGCTGGAGGCCGTGACGGTGGGGGTGGACGCCGAGGATGTCGCACGGCTGCGCGAGACATGGGAGGCTCTGGACCTACCGGTGCCGCTGAAGGTGCTCGACTCGCCCTTCCGCGAGATCACCCGGCCCGTGCTCACGTACGTCCGATCGATCCGTCGGGAGAGCCCACGAGACATCGTGGTGGTCTACATCCCCGAGTACGTCGTCGGACACTGGTGGGAGCAGCTGCTGCACAACCAGAGCGCGCTGCGGCTCAAGGGAAGGCTGCTGTTCACACCTGGCGTCGTCGTGGCGTCCGTGCCGTGGCAGCTGGCCTCCACTCACGGACAGACAGGCATGGAGGACACAGTGCGAGGAACGGTGACGCGTGGTTACTGACGTCGGCGACATGGTCGAGCTCGAGATCGGGCCGGTGGCCCATGGCGGCCACTGCGTCGCGCGGATCGGGGCCGACGCGGACGGCCGCGGGGGCCGGGTCGTCTTCGTCCGGCACACGCTGCCCGGCGAGCGGGTGCGCGCGCGCCTGACGGAGACGGGGGAGACCGCGTCGTTCTGGCGGGCCGACGCCGTCGAGGTCCTGGTGGCCTCCGCGGACCGCGTGCCGTCGGCGTGGCCCGAGGCGGGACCGGGCGGTGTGGGCGGCGGCGAGCTGGCGCACGTGTCGCTGGCCGGCCAGCGGGCCTGGAAGGCGGCGGTGCTGGCCGAGCAGCTGCAGCGGCTCGCGCACCTGGAGCGCGAGGTGGAGGTCGAGGCCGCCCCCGGCGACGACGAGCGCGGCGGCCTGGGCTGGCGCACGCGCATGGACCTGGTGGCGGACGGCAGCGGGCGCGCCGGCATGTCGGGCTTTCGCTCGCATGACGTGCACGCGCTGGACTCGATGCCGCTGGCGAATGAGGCGATCGCCGAGCTGGGGCTGTTCGAGCGGACCTGGAAGGCCGGGTCCCGCATCGAGGTCGTCGCCCCCGCGGGCGGCGACACCCCTGTGGTGCTCGTCGACGGCGAGCCCTTCGACCTGCGCCGCGGCCGCGTCGACGCGCGCCCGAACGCGCGCACCTCGGTCCGCGAGAACGTGCATGTCGCCGGGAAGGACTACACGTACCGCGTGGCGGCGTCCGGGTTCTGGCAGGTGCACCGCGAGGCCCCGGTGCTGCTCGCGCAGGCGGTGCTCGACGGCCTGGGCGACGTCGACGGCTGGACGGTGCTGGACCTGTACGCGGGCGCCGGGCTGTTCACGGCTCCGCTGTCCGACGCCGTCGGTCCCACCGGCGCGGTCGTGGCCGTCGAGGGCGACGCGCAGGCGCTGCGCGACGCGCGGCGCAACCTGCACGACAAGTCCAACGTGGAGCTGCACGCCGGCGACGTGGCGCGGGTCATGCTCGAGGACGCCGAGGGCAGCATCGTGCACGCCGACGCGGTCGTGCTGGACCCGCCGCGCGTCGGCGCCGGGCGCAAGGTCGTCGAGGCGATCGCCGGGCTGCGGCCCGAGCGCGTCGTCTACGTCGCCTGCGACCCCGCGGCGCTGGCCCGCGACCTGGCGTACTTCGCCGAGCACGGGTACCAGCTCGACGGGTTGCGCGCGTTCGACCTGTTCCCGATGACGCACCACGTCGAGGCCGTGGCGGTCCTGACGCGGTAGCCATCGCCGCCGTCAGCGGGAGGACGGGGTCGCCCCCGTCCTCCCGCCCGGCTCGGGCAGCCTCTGTCGGTTACGCGCCCGCCTCGAGCTCGACGACGAGCTCGATCTCGACGGGCGCGTCGAGGGGGAGCGCCGCGCCGCCCACCGCGCCGCGCGCATGAGCGCCGGCGGCCCCGAAGACGGCGTGGAGCACGTCGCTGGCGCCGTTGACCACGGCGGGCTGGCCGGTGAAGGCCGGGTCGCTCGCCACGAAGCCCACGAGCTTCACGACGCGCCGGATGCGGTCGAGGCCGCCGGCTTGCGCCGCCGCGGCGGCGATCGCGTGGAGGGCCGCCGGCCGGGCGAGCAGCGTGGCGGCCTCGGGCGTGACGCAGCCTGGCGTGTCGCCCACCTTGCCGCGGGCCTGCAGCTGGCCGTCGACCAGGGGCAGTTGGCCTGACGTCCAGATCCAGGACCCGGAGCGGACTGCGGGCTCGTAGGCGGCGACTGGCGAGGCGACGACCGGGAGGGCCAGGCCGGGGTGGGCGAGCCGGGCCGAGTGGGTGGCGCTCGCGTCGGGCTCGGCGGGCGGTGTGGTGGTGCGCATGGGTGCTCCTGGGGGTGCGGCGGCGGTCGTGGACGACGTCCGCCGGGTGTGGGGTGTGGGGGCGGCCCCCGCCAGCAGCGTCGCTGACGGGAGCCGCCCGGCCTGTCAGCTCTCGACGGCGGCGGGCCGGCGCTCGGACCTCGTCTTGAACCGGAACGCGACGTACAGGATGCCGACCCAGATGGGCCCGACGTACAGCGCGTACCGGAAGTCCGGCAGGAAGGCCATGAGGACGACCACCCCCGCCAGGAACACCAGCACGATGTAGTTCGACACCGGGTAGAACGGCATCTTGAAGCCGAGCTTCTCGACCTCGGCGGCGCCGATGCGCTTGCGGAACTTCATCTGGGTGATGACCACCATCGTCCAGTTGAAGATCCCGGCGATGAGCGCGACAGCCATCGTGTAGAGGAACACCTTGCCCGGGACGAGGAAGTTGAGGACCACGGCCACGGCCGTGACGGCCGACGAGGTGAGCACCCCGGCCATCGGGGAGCCGTTGCGGTTGAGCTTGCCCAGGTACTTCGGGGCGTTGCCCTGCTGCGCGAGGCTGTAGAGCATGCGCCCGTTGCTGTAGAGGCCGCTGTTGTACGCGGACACCGCCGCGGTGAGCACCACCACGTTGAGCAGCGCCGCGGCACCCGCGATGCCGATGTTGTCGAAGATGATGACGAACGGGCTGCCGCCCTCGCCGATCTGGTCCCACGGGAAGATGCAGAGCATCACGAGGATCGCGCCGACGTAGAAGATGAGGATCCGGTAGACGACCTGGTTGATCGCCTTGGGGATGCTGCGGCGCGGGTTCTCCGCCTCGCCGGCGGTGATGCCGATGAGCTCGACGCCCCCGAAGGAGAACATCACCACGACGAGCGCGGTGGCCATGCCCCACAGGCCGTTCGGGAAGTAGCCGCCGTGCTCCCAGAGGTTGGAGATCCCGGTGGAGCTCGTCTGCCCGACGCCGAAGAACACGATCACGGCGCCGAGGGCGATCATCGCGATGATCGCGACGACCTTGACGATCGCGAACCAGAACTCGAACTCGCCGTAGGCCTTGACGCTGACGAGGTTCACGCACGTCACGATCAGCAGGAAGATCGCGGCCGAGACCCAGGTCGGGACGTCGGGGAGCCAGAAGTTGACGTAGATCCCCACCACGGCCAGCTCGGCCATGCTCACGGCGATGTAGTTGAACCAGTAGTTCCAGCCGGAGAAGAACCCGGCGAAGCGTCCCCAGTTGGTGAAGGCGTAGTGGCTGAACGCCCCGGAGACCGGGGTGTGCCACGACATCTCGCCGAGCGCGCGCATGATCAGGAAGATCACCGCGCCGCCGATCAGGTACGCCAGCGTGATGGACGGGCCGGCCATGCCAATGCTGGACGCCGAGCCGTAGAACAGCCCGGTGCCGATCGCGCCGCCCAGCGCGATCATCTGGATATGGCGGTTCTTCAGCCCTCTGCGCAGGCCGCCCTCTGTGGTGGGGGCATCCTCACCGCCGGTCGGAGCGACGGACGGATCGGCGCTCGCCGTTCCCTCGCGTGCCTCTGTGCTCATGATCGTTCAGGTCCCTTCGTCGTTGAAAGGCGGCCGAGGCCAGGACGAGGGCCGGCGCTCGTGACGACGGCCCTCGTCCGCCACCGGTGTCCGGTGGTGGGGGGATGCGGTCAGTCGACCGGCTTGAGGTGCGAGGTGAAGTGGCGCAGGACCTTGGGCTCCCAGGTGATCTGGTAGCCCTTGATGTCGGCGGCGCGGTCCCTGATGGCGATGAGGGCGTCGGCGACCACGTCGAGGTGGGCCTGGGTGTAGACGCGGCGCGGGATGGCCAGCCGGGTGAACTCGAACGGCGCGCGCTGCTGCTCGCCCGTCTCGGGGTCCCTGTCCATCATGTAGGAGCCGATGTCGCAGCCGCGGATGCCCGCCTCGATGTACAGCTCGATGGTGAGGGCCTGGCCGGGGAACTCGTCGTACGGGATGTGCGGGAGGAGCTTGCCGGCGTCGATGAAGACCGCGTGGCCGCCGACGGGGTTCTGGAACGGGATCCCCGCCTCCTCGAGCCGTGCCCCGAGGTACTGCATCTGGCCGATGCGGTAGCGCAGGTAGTCGTAGTCCAGGCCCTCGTAGAGGCCAGTGGTCATGGCCTCGAGGTCGCGGCCCGCGAGCCCGCCGTAAGTGAGGTAGCCCTCGAAGGAGATGACGCGCGTCTTGATGGCGTCGACGAGCGGTCCGTCCTCGCGCACGGCGAGCATGCCGCCCATGTTGACCAGCGCGTCCTTCTTGGCGCTCATGGTGAAGACGTCGCCGTGGCTGAACATCTCGCGCGTGATCTCCAGCGGCGTCGCGTCGGCGAACTCGGCCTCGCGCTCCTTGATGAAGAACGCGTTCTCGGCGTACCGCGCCGCGTCGATGACGACGAGGATGCCGTGCTCCTTGGCCAGCGCGGCGGTCTCGCGCATGTTGGCCATCGAGACGGGCTGGCCGCCGACGCTGTTGTTGGTGATCGTCATGACGATCGCGGCGATGTTCTCGGCGCCGTGCTCGGCGATGAGCGACCGCAGGCGGGGCACGTCCATGTTGCCCTTGAAGTCGAAGTAGGCGCCGGAGTCGAGGCCCTCGGGGCACACGCAGTCGATCGCGCGGCCGCCGGCGAGGCCGACGTGGGCCCGCGTGGTGTCGAAGAACATGTTGGAGATGACGTACTGGCCGGGCGTGACGATCAGCGGGAAGAGGACCTTCTCGGCGGCACGGCCCTGGTGGACGGGCTGGATGTAGTCGTAGCCGAAGATCTCCTTGCCGGCCTCGATGAGCCGGTAGTAGCTGCGGCCGCCGGAGTACGACTCGTCGCCCCGCATGATCGCGCCCCACTGGGAGTCGCTCATGGAGCCCGTGCCGCTGTCCGTCTGGAGGTCGATGTAAACGTCCTCGGCGGAGAGCGAGAACGCGTTGTAGTGGGCGTCCCGGATGAAGGCCTTCCGCTCCTCGCGGGTGGTCATCTTGATCGGTTCGACCATCTTGATCTTGAACGGCTCGGGCATGTACCGCATGGCGCCTCTCCTCATGTCGCAGCCGGGCGGGGGGCTCCGGCTCCAGGTGCGTCAGAACTTCAACTGTGTGTTGAGAGCCTCAACGCATGTCGGGAGCGTAGCGGCAACCTTTGAAGACTTCAACAGGCATTTGAGTTAATCAACATCGTGTCATGATGGTCTTCACATAGTTGAGAGGGTCAGAGGATGACAAAGCGAACCGCACCCGACGCAGGACCTTCGACACCCGAGGCGGAGCAGGTGCTCGCGGTGCTCTCGGCCCTCGTCGAGCCGCTGGCGGCCACGCTGCCCGGAGACGCCGAGGTCGTCCTGCACGACCTGCGCCGGTTGCCCAACTCGATCGTCGCCATCGCCGGTGACGTCACGGGCCGCAGCGTCGGGAGCCCCTCCACCGACATGCTGCTGCGCAAGGCCGCCGAGGGAACGCTCGCGACCACCGTCGGCTACGAGACGCGCCTGCCCGACGGCCGCGTGCTGCGCTCGACCACCATCGTCATCCGCGACAGCAACGACACCCCCGTCGCCGCGCTCTGCGTCAACGCCGACGTCATGATCTGGCAGGCCGTCAAGGCGATCGCCGAGGCGATGCTCCCCGGCGCCAGCGCGGGCGCCGAGCCGCTTGCCGAGCCCGCGGGGGAGAACTTCGTCCGCGACATCGACGAGCTCGCCCAGCACCTGCTCACCGAGGCCATCGGCGCCTGCGGGGTGCCCGTCGAGCTCATGCAGAAGAAGCACAAGCTCACCGTGGTCAGCGACCTCAAGGACCGGGGCTTCTTCCTGCTCAAGGAGAGCGTGGAGATCGCCGCGCAGGCGCTCCAAGTCACCCGGTTCACGATCTACAACTACCTCAACGAGCTCGGCAACGAGGAGGGCGGGGCGTAGGGCCCCTCAGGCCAAGGGCAGCCACACGCGCATCGGGCCGGGCGCGCGGTTGCCCCATCGGGCGTACGGGATCGCCGTGACGTCCACCCGCACGCCCTCCGGCGACGCCGGGCCAGGAGCCGTGGGCTCGTCGGCGCTCGCGGACGCGTACAGCCCCTGGGAGGCCGGCCTGGCCAGTGCCGTCAGCCGCAGCGTCGGGAGGTCGCCCGGCTCGGCGGCGAGCACGGAGATCTCCGCGTCCGGCAGTAGCGCGAGGTCCTCGATCGAGCCCGTGCCGCGGTGGTCGGCCTGCTCGACGCAGTAGACGACGGGGCCGCGCAGCACGGCCCGCGTGCCGCGCACCGCGTCGACCCGGGGATGTGCCGCCACCAGCCGAGCGGGCATCGCCAGCTCGAGCTCGACGCTCAGGTGGCCCGCTGCGCCCGGGCGCGTCACCGCGTAGCCGTCGCGGACGTCGGGCGCCTCCACCGACGCGGCGTCGACGGCGAGGCGCCACTGCGTCGCCCACCCGGGGACCCGCAGGGCGATCGCCGCGCCGTCCCGGAGCCGGCCGTCGACCTCGATGTGGACGCTGCCGCTGGCGGGGTAGTCGGTGGTGACGCGCAGCGTCCCCTCGCCGAGATGGGCCGGCAGGTCGATCTCGGCGGCGGTGAGCAGGTGCACGTAGAGCGTGTCGTCATCGCACGTGCCCACGTACGTGTGCAGCGACGCGGCCAGCCGGGCGATGTTGGGAGGGCAGCAGGCGCAGCTGTACCAGGGGGTGCGGCGAGACGGGGCGTTCTCCTCCTCGCGGTGCCCGGCGCGCAGGTGGAGCGGGTTCGAGTAGAAGAACGTGCGCCCGTCCCGCCCGACGGCGGCCTCGACCGCGTTGAGCAGGGCGCGCTCGATCGCGTCGGCGTGGCGCGAGGAGCCCTCGACGAGGAGCATGCGGTGGCCCCACATCACATCGGCGATCGCCGCACAGGTCTCGGCGTAGGCGCGGTCCGGCGGCAGCTCGTATGGGTCGCCGAAGGACTCGTCGAAGTGCCGCGACCCCAGGGCGCCCGTCACATGCATCTTCTGCTCGTGCGCGGACTCCCACTGCTCGCGCATGGCGCGCAGCAGGCTCGGGTCGCCCTGCTCTGTGTAGACGTCCGTGACGCCGGCGTTGAGGTACAACTGGCGGACCGCGTGCCCGGTCGCCTCGAGCGACTCGCGCACGGGGGCGTGGTCCTGGAAGTAGTGCGGGCCGAGCCGGTCGGGTCCGAGCAGGCCCTGACCGCGCGCGTCGACCATGCTGCGGGCCAGGTCGAGGTAGGGGCCGTGCCCTGTGGTGCGGTACAGCTCGACGAGCGCCGTCTCGATCTCCGGGTGGCCGCACACCCCGATCTGGCCGTCCGGGCCGAACCGGCGCACCACAAGGTCGGCTGTGCGGCGCGCGAGGGCGAGGAAGTCCTCGCGCCCGGCGCCGCGGTGCAGTGCGATCGCCGCCTGCACCAGATGGCCCGCGCAATACAGCTCATGGGACCAGCGCAGGTCGGCGAACCGCTCGCCTGGCCGCGTCCCCTGCACCCACGAGTCGAGGTACCCGTCGGAGTCCTGGGCCGCGCAGAGCAGCTCGAGCGTGTCGGCCAGGAAGCCGTCCCACTCCGTTGTGCCCGTGCGGCCGATCTCCCAGCCGATCGCCTCGAGCACCTTGTACACGTCCGAGTCGGCGAAGTTGTAGCCGACGTAGGGGCCCTCGAAGCGGCCTGCGACGCGTCGCAGATTGTCGAGGGCGCCGCTGCGCTCCAGCATCTCGACACAGTGCGGGAGGGTCGCCGTGGCGTTGAGGCGCTGCCAGGCGCCCAGATGGCCAGCGGGGTCGAGGCGGACGGACCCGGACGGCAGCGGCCGCTGTGCGAGCCGCTCGGTGGCGCGCGGGGCCACCGGGCCGGAGTGGGGGGAGGGAGTGCGCATGGGCTTCCTTGCCGTGCCAGGGACAACGTCGTCGACGTACCCTCGCCGCCATCTACAACGTTGTCAATGCGTGCCGCGCACCCCGCCCCGGACGGTCACACGCTCGTGGCGGCGTCCTCGGCTGGCGGCGGGCTCGCGCGCCGCCGACGGGTGAGCCGCACCGCGGCGACTGCCGTGGCCGCGACGACCCCGCCCAGCACGGCCCAGGGGAGCAGGGCGCCGAGCACCACCAGCAATCCGCCGAGGACGCTCACGAGCGCGCCCCACCCGGCCTGGAGGCCGCCCAGGAAACCGCCGGTGGACGGCGGCGCCGCCTCGATCAGCGGCGTCGTGGAGATCTGGATCGTCAGCGTGGACAGCGCGACCTCCTCGGCGATCCGGGCGCGCTGCGTCTGCATGCTCTCGAGCGTCGCCTGCCGCTCGGCCAGCGCGCTCTCGGCGGAGATGATGTCGGAGTTCGTCGTGGCGCGGGACAGCAGCTCCTCCATCCGCGCCACCGAGAGCCGCATCGCGCGGATCCGCGCGTCGAGGTCCTGGACGTCGCCCGTGACGTCCTCGGCGGTGAGGTCCACCTGACGGACCTCGCCGATCTCCTCCAGTGCCGTCAAGGTCGACGTCATGTCGCCCGACGGGATGCGCACCGTCAGCCAGGCGACTGCGTCCCGCCCGTCCGTGCCCGCGCTCTCCGAGCGCGCGTCCACCCGCCCACCGTCCCGCTCGACCAGCGCCACCACAGCGGCAGTCGCGGCGCGCGGGTCGTCGACGGCGAGCGCGACATCGCCCCGGGTGATCACCTCGCGGCTGGCTGCCGCGTCGCTCGCGGCGGAGCCCAGGGCGAGCGACTCGTCGGCGGCCCCTCCGGCGTCTCCGTCGCCGCCCGGCTCCTGTGCCATCGTCACGGCCGAGCCGCCCTCTGCCATGGAGCCGGCCCCTGCCATGGAGTCGCCGCTCGCCGAGCATGCGGCGAGCAGGGCGACCAGCAGCATCGAGCTCGTGATCAGGACGCGTCGTCGCATGTCAGGCCTCATGTCGGCAACCTAGGCCGCCTATCGGGGGCTCGGCGGCGAAGTGACGCGAACGTGACCCTGTCGTCATCCGATCGTGCCGCCGGCGTGGGCTCGTCGACTCCCTCGCGCGCAGGGCGGGGGAGTCATAGCCTGGGATGTCGCCGGCCTGTGGGGGCCGGGAGGGGGATGTCGCCGGCCTGTGGGGGCCGGGAGGGGAGAGGAACCGATGACGGGTGCAGGGGAGAGCGCAGCCGCGCGTCGGCTGGCCGAGGCGAGCCGGGCTGCCACGATCGAGCTGCACAAGCAGGGCACGCCCGAATACGACCAGCGCGCGCACGAGCGCGCAGTCGAGGCGGAGCGCAAGGCGGCGGAGGCGGTCGCGGCGGAGCGCGAGGCCCAGCGCTGAGCCTGCGGCGCGGCGCCGGCGGGAGTGTCGCTGGGCGGAGATCGGGGCGCTAGGATGTATCTTGACGTCGAGATATCCGGGCTCGCCCCGCCGCTAGGCTGGTGGCAGCCCCAGGACCACCGCGAACGGCCACAGCCGCCGCAAGACCGCCCAGCGAAGGAGCCCCAGTGAGCAGCGTCGACAGCTTTAGGTCGAAAGGCACCCTCGAGGTCGGTGACGCCTCCTACGAGATCTATCGGCTCGCCGCGGTGCCCGGCGTCGAGCGCCTGCCGTACAGCCTGAAGGTGCTCGCCGAGAACCTGCTGCGCACCGAGGACGGCGCGAACATCACCGCCGACCACGTGCGCGCGCTCGCGGACTGGGACCCCCAGGCGCAGCCCGACACCGAGATCCAGTTCACGCCCGCCCGCGCGATCATGCAGGACTTCACCGGCGTCCCGTGCATCGTCGACCTGGCCACCATGCGCGAGGCCGTCGCCGAGCTCGGGGGAGACCCCAGCCGGATCAACCCCCTGGCGCCCGCCGAGCTGGTCATCGACCACTCCGTGCAGATCGACGTCGCCGGCCGCCCCGACGCCTTCGAGCGCAACGTCGCGTTCGAGTACGAGCGCAACTTCGAGCGCTACCAGTTCCTGCGCTGGGGCCAGACGGCCTTCGACGACTTCAAGGTCGTCCCGCCCGGCACCGGCATCGTGCACCAGGTCAACATCGAGTACCTGGCGCGCACCGTGATGACCCGCGAGGTCGGTGGCGTGCTGCGCGCGTACCCCGACACCTGCGTCGGCACCGACTCGCACACCACGATGGTCAACGGCCTGGGCGTGCTGGGCTGGGGCGTCGGCGGCATCGAGGCCGAGGCGGCCATGCTGGGCCAGCCCGTCTCGATGCTCATCCCGCGCGTCGTCGGCTTCAAGCTCTCAGGCTCGATCCCCTCCGGTGTGACCGCCACCGACATCGTCCTGACCATCACGCAGCAGCTGCGCGAGCACGGCGTGGTCGGCAAGTTCGTCGAGTTCTACGGCGACGGCGTCGCCGCCGTGCCGCTCGCGAACCGCGCCACCATCGGCAATATGAGCCCCGAGTTCGGCTCCACCTGCGCGATCTTCCCGATCGACGACGTCACCCTCGACTACCTGCGCCTCACCGGCCGCGCCGACGAGCAGGTCGCGCTCGTCGAGGCGTACGCCAAGGAGCAGGGCCTGTGGCACGACCCGGCCCAGGAGCCGGTGTTCTCCGAGTACCTCGAGCTGGACCTCGGCACCGTGGTCCCGTCCATCGCCGGGCCGAAGCGCCCGCAGGACCGCATCGAGCTGACGGAGGCCAAGCGGTCCTTCGCGACGACGATCCTCGACTACGTCCCCGAGAACGAGGCGGCGCCGTACGTCGCGCCGCTGACCGCGCTCGACGAGTCCGTTGACGAGACGTTCCCGGCGTCCGACCCCATCGCGGCCGACCACGACGACGCCTCGGGCCGCCCGACGCACGTCGCCTACGACAACACCGCCGCGCGCCCCCACAAGCGCGTCCCGGTGACCCTGGCTGACGGCACCCAGACGGAGATCGACCACGGCTCCGTCGTGATCGCCTCGATCACGTCGTGCACCAACACCTCGAACCCCTCGGTGATGCTCGCCGCCGCCCTCGTCGCCAAGAAGGCCGTCGAGAAGGGCCTGTCCGCGAAGCCGTGGGTCAAGACGTCCATGGCCCCGGGCTCGAAGGTCGTCACCGACTACTACGAGAAGGCCCAGCTCTGGCCCTACCTCGAGAAGCTCGGCTTCCACCTCGTCGGCTACGGCTGCGCCACTTGTATCGGCAACTCGGGCCCGCTGCCCGAGGAGGTCTCCGAGGCCGTCAACGAGCATGACCTGTCGGTCGTCTCCGTGCTCTCGGGCAACCGGAACTTCGAGGGCCGCATCAACCCCGACGTCAAGATGAACTACCTGGCCTCCCCGCCGCTGGTCATCGCGTACGCCCTCGCCGGGACGATGGACTTCGACTTCGTCAACGAGGCCCTCGGGCACTCCGAGGACGGCACGCCGGTCTTCCTCGCGGACATCTGGCCCTCCCCGGAGGAGGTCCAGGCGACCATCGACCAGGCCATCGACCGCGGCATGTTCACCAAGGACTACGCCGACGTCTTCGCGGGCGACGAGCGCTGGCAGGGCCTGCCCACGCCGGTGGGCGACACCTTCGAGTGGGACGCCGACTCGACGTACGTGCGCAAGCCCCCGTACTTCGAAGGCATGACCCACGAGCCCGCCCCGGTGCAGGACGTCACCGGCGCCCGGGTGCTCGCGAAGCTGGGCGACTCAGTCACCACCGACCACATCAGCCCTGCGGGCGCCATCAAGCCCGACAGCCCCGCGGGCCGGTACCTCGCCGAGCACGGCATCGAGCGCCGCGACTTCAACTCCTACGGCTCGCGCCGCGGGAACCACGAGGTGATGATCCGCGGAACGTTCGCGAACATCCGCCTGCGCAACCAGCTCGTGCCCGGCGTCGAGGGCGGCTTCACCGTGGACCACCTCACCGGCGAGCAGACGACGATCTACGACGCCGCGCAGTCCTACGCCGCCGCGGGCATCCCGCTCGTGATCCTGGGCGGCAAGGAGTACGGCTCCGGGTCCTCACGCGACTGGGCTGCCAAGGGCACCGCGCTGCTGGGCGTCACGGCCGTCATCACGGAGAGCTTCGAGCGGATCCACCGCTCCAACCTCATCGGGATGGGCGTGCTGCCGCTGCAGTTCCCCGCAGGCGAGACCGCCGAGTCGCTGGGCCTGGACGGCACGGAGACGTTCGACATCGCCGGCGTCACCGGGCTCAACGAGGGCATCACGCCCCGCACGCTCAAGGTCACCGCGACCAAGGGCGACGGCTCCGTCGTCGAGTTCGACGCGGTGCTGCGCATCGACACCCCCGGCGAGGCGGACTACTACCGCAACGGCGGCATCTTGCAGTACGTGCTGCGCTCACTCGTCGCGAGCTGACGAGGCTGTTGACGAGGCCGGTGTCCCGCTGCTGCGGGACACCGGCCCTCGTCATGTCAGTCGCCCTTCACGTTGACGATCTGCCGCAGCACGTGGCGGATCTCGACCAGGTCGTCGGCGTCGGCCATGACCTGGTCGATGTCCTTGTACGCCGCGGGGATCTCGTCGATGAACGCGTCCGTGTCCCGGTACTCGATGCCCGCCATCGCCGCACGGAGCTGGTCGACCGTGTACTGCCGCCTCGCCGCCGACCGCGAGAGGCTGCGGCCCGCGCCATGCGGCGAGGAGCACAGCGAGAGCGGATCGCCCTTGCCGGTCACCACGTAGGACGCCGTGCCCATCGACCCGGGGATGAGCCCCGGGTCTCCGGCGCCGGCGCGGATGGCGCCCTTGCGGGACACCCACACCTTCTTGCCGAAGTGGGTCTCCTGCTCCGTGAAGTTGTGGTGGCAGTTGACGCGCTGGGCCTCCTCGACCGGGGCGCCCATGTGCTCGCCGATGGCGGAGGCGACGCGGTCCATCATCTCCTCGCGGTTCGCGGCGGCGAAGTCCTGCGCCCACCGCAGTTCGCGGATATAAGCCCAGAACTCGTCGGTGCCCTCGGCCAGGTACGCGAGGTCCGGGTCCGGCAGGTCGATCCACCACCGCTTGCACAAGTCGGCGGCGATGGCGATGTGCCGCTGGGCGATCTTGTTGCCCACGCCCCGCGAGCCCGAGTGCAGGAACAGCCACACGCGGCCGAGCTCGTCGACCGACACCTCGATGAAGTGGTTCCCCGAGCCCAGGCTGCCGAGCTGCAACCGCCAGTTCGGCCCGTAGCGGTCGGGGTCGAACCCGGCGCGCTGGGCCTTGGCCTCGAGGTCGGCGACCCGGGCGGCGGCCGTGTCGGTGAGGCGTGTGTTGTACGCGCCGACCGACAGCGGGATGCGCTCCTCGATGGACTCACGCAGGCCGGGCAGCGGTCCGGCGGCGCGGACCTGTTCCTCATCCCACCCCGTCCGCACCGCGATCATGCCGCAGCCGATGTCGACGCCCACCGCTGCGGGGATGATCGCGCCGAGCGTCGGGATCACGGATCCGACGGTGGCGCCCTTCCCGAGGTGCGCGTCGGGCATCAGGGCGACGTGGGGGTAGACGAACGGCAGGGTCGACGTCGCGATGGCCTGCTCGCGGGCGCGATCGTCCAGGACGGACGCCCAGTTGATCAGCCGCTTGGACAGGTGCTCTCTGGTCATGGTCGGCGATCCTGGCAGGCGGCGAGGGTCGAGGGCACGGGCTTTACGGCTCTGTGCCGGGCGGGCGTTGATCTGCGGGTCGCAGCAGGCCGAGTGTGCCGGGGACCAGCTCTGCGGTGGCCCGGCGGGCATTGAGCGTCGCGACGGCCCGGCGGTGGGCGCGGGCGAGTCCGCGTGGCTGCAACGGGAGCCCCGGAGGGCGGCGCAGCCCTTCGCCGTCGTGGTTGCCATGCACCGAAACGAGCAGGGCCGAGGTGCGGGGCGTCAGCTCGGTGAGGCGCGTCCGCACCGGCAGCCATGCCCGCACGGCGCGCAGGGCTGCGGGTGACAGCGCGACGGTGCGCGGCGCCTGGGGGTTGCGAGCGGCTGGCGGCCGCGGGATGTAGGTGACCGTCTTCGCGGTGAGGTCCACGTCGCCGACCTCGAGCGCGGCGAGCTCCCCGACCCGCATGCCGGTGTCGGCGATGAGCTCGACCACGAGGGTGTGCCGCACCCAGATGGGCAGTTGCCTGCCGCGCAGCGACTCTGTGGCGAGCTCGGCGCCCGCCTGCCGGGTGCTGGCCGCGCTGATCCGGCTCGCGAGCGGCGGGAGCGGTAGCCGGTCGAGGTCGGGCTCGGGGAGGCCTGCCGCTTGCGCGAGCAGGAGCAGGCAGGCCCGGCGGGTCCGGTTGCTCGCGGCTGTGGAGGCCCGGGCGGCGCCGCCGCGGGCGCGCAGGGCGCCGGCGGCGGCGAGCTCGAGGTACTGGAGCCCGACTTCGGCGCCTAACAGGTCGGCAAGCGCCGGCGGGGGAGTGCGGTGTGCCGCGTACCGAGCCAGCTCGCCAGCGACCCACACGAGCTGGCGCGTGCGTGCGGGGGAGCGCCCTTCGGCCGCGCGCCCGGCGAGGGCGCGCAGTCGACCGTCTAGGTCGTCAAGGTCCTCGCGATAGTCCACGGGCTAGGTCTAGCACGGCGTTCACCTCGCAGTGATGAGATAACAGGCCCACACGCCAGGGGCGCTACGCGTCGTGGCCAAGTTTCCAGGAAGAGGGCGGCATAGGAGTTTTCTGCCTGTCTGGGGGGCGGGGAGATGTGTATAAGAGCCGGGGGGGTGGGGGTCGGGCCCGGGGGGGCCGCGGAGGGCCGCGCCCGATGCCCCCCCTGGGGCCCCGGGTGGGGGGCGGGGCGGCCCCGAGACTGCCGCGGGCGGGGCGGCGCGGGGGGGACCCGCGGGGCCACCGAGCCATGCGGTCACACCGCGTAGGCGTACTGCTCGAGGTACCTGGGCTTGCCACCGACCGCGACAGCCGCCGCGTTCGCCCACGACGGGTCGCGCAGCAGCGCCCGCCCGAGGAAGACGGCGTCGGCCTCCCCGTCCTCGAGGAGCCGCGTGGCCCATGCCGGGTCGTCGATGCGCCCGACAGCGGCCACCGTGGCGCCTGTCGCGCGACGGATCCGGCCGGCGTGGCGAGTCTGGTAGTCGCGGTCGTGGGGGATGCGCGCCCGGACCAGGCCGCCGCTGGAGGCGTCGATCAGGTCCACGCCGCGCGCGGTGGCCAGCCGGGTGAGCTCGATCGTGTCCTCGACGGTCCAGGCAGCGCGGTCGTCCTCGGGGTCCTCGGCCACCCAGTCGGTCGTCGAGACCCGCAACATGACCGGCAGCCCGTCGGGCCAGACGGCGCGCACCGCGTCGATCGTCTCCAGCACGATCCTGGCGCGTCCGGCCAGATCGCCTCCGTACTCGTCCGTGCGCTGGTTCGACAGCGGTGAGAGGAACGAGTGCAGCAGGTACCCGTGCGCGGCGTGGATCTCCACTGCCTGGAACCCTGCGGCGAGGGCGCGACGAGCAGATGCGGCGAAGGCCTGGACGACCTCGGCGATCTCGTCGCGCGTGAGCTCATGGGGGACGGGAAGGCCGGGGAAGGCAATGGGGCTCGGCCCGACCGGGGTCCATCCGTGCTCGTCGAGGCCCAGGGCGTTGTCGCCCAGCCATGGCTTGTTCACCGACGCCTTGCGACCGGCATGCGCGAGCTGGATGGCGGGGACAGCGCCGGCGGCGGCTATCGACGCCGCGAGGCGGCCGAGCTCCCGCTCCTGCGCGTCACTCCAGAGCCCCAGGTCCCACGGGGAGATGCGCCCCTCGGGGCGCACCCCGGTGGCCTCGACCATCACCAGGCCGACCCCACCGGCCGCACGGGCGGTGTAGTGCGCGAGGTGGAAGTCGGTCGGGGCGCCGGTCAGGGGCCCGGTGGGCTCAGCGCTGTAGGTGCACATCGGGGACATCCACACCCGGTTCGGAATCTGAAGCTCACGCAAGATGAGGGGAGCGAACAAGCTGGTCACTGACGGTCGGTCCTATCTCTCGGGGGAGGGAGGTCAGCAGAGCCCGGATCGATTGCCTCCCGCCGAGTCCAACGCCGTGGAGGCGCGCTTATGCCCGACGTGGCGCGGACGGCTCAGCCATGGTCCGCCAGAACAACCCGCGCGGCGTGCGCGGGTGGCGCAGGTCACCCTTTGAGGACCTGGCGCAGGGTGTGCGATCCGAGTTCCGCGTACTCAGGGGAGTCATCCGAGTGCGCGGCCAGTGAGGTGCCCATGCAGAGCGCCCACCCGCGAGCGCGGCGCCACGTGTCGTCGTCATGGCCCCGGAGCGCGTCCATGCGGTGGCGGAAGCGCCTGCGTCCCTCGGCGTCGAAGGTGAGCCAGGCGGTCGCCAGGTCGGTGGCGGGGTCGCCTGAGGTGACATCGCCGAAGTCGACGAGGGCGCGGAGGCCGTGGTCGTCGACGACCAAGTTCCCGGGGTGCACGTCGCCGTGGAGCCAGAGCGGGGGACCGGGCCAGCTCGGTGTGCTGGACAGCGTGTCCCAGAGCGCCGCCAGTCGGTCGGCGTCGGGGATCAGGCCGGTGGCGAGGCGTTCACGCACCGCGGCGTCGCGGGTGGCCAGCGGGACGCCGCGGACGGCGTTCACTGGCGCGTCGTCAGGCGCCGGGACGTGCAGGCGGGCGAGCGCGTCGGCGAGCGGCTCCGCCAACGGGGCCCGATCGTGAGGGGACATCGTGACTGCCGACCGGCCGGCGAACCACGGGACGATGCTCCATGCCCACGGGTACTCCGACGACGGGACGCCGATCCGCGCGGGCAGGGGCAGGCCGACGTGCCCGGCGCCCGCGAGCACCCGCGCCAGGCTCGGCAGCCAGCGCTGCTCGTTCAGGACGAGCTGGGCGGCGCGGGCTCGGCGCGGCATCCGGATGGCGAGGTCGTCCCCGAGGCGCAGCACGGCGTTGTCCCAGCCGCTCGTCACGAGCCGCAGGGGGAGGCCTGCGAGGTCGGGGTACTGCTCGGCGACGAGCCGGGCCGCGAGCGCGGGCGTGATGTCGAGCTCGGCGACGGGGCGGACGGCCACGGATGCTCCTGGGGGCTCAACGGAAACGGGGACGGGGGCTTCGAGCGACATGGCGGGCGGCGGGCGGGCCGCGGCGCGCTAGACGGGCGCGGGGACCGTCCGGGTGGCGTCCCACGGCACGTTCCAGCCCAAGGTGTCGAACATCGCGTCCAGCACCAGGGCGGTGAACCCCCACACGACGTGCTCGCCGGCGAGGAATGCGGGGGAGTTGTACGTGCGGGATCCTCGGGTGACGGTGGCCGTGCGGCGGTTCGCGGGGTGCAGGAGGTCCGCGACGGGGACCCGGAACACGTCGGCGGTCTCGGCGTGGTCGACGGCGACGACGGGCGACGGGCGGGTCCACCAGCCCACGACAGGTGTGACGAGGTGGCGGCTCACGGTGACGGGCACCTGGGGCAGGGTCCCGAGGATGTCGACCCCCGCGGGATCGAGCCCGGTCTCCTCGCGGGCCTCCCGCAGCGCGGCCTCGGCAGGGCTGCGGTCTCCGGGGTCCAGGCGCCCCCCGGGAAAGGAGACCTGGCCAGCGTGGTGGCCGAGCGTCGCGGAGCGGCGGGTCAGCAGGACGTCGAGGTCGCTGCCCACCGCCGGCGCCGGCTCGTGCGCGGGAACGTGGTCCAGCACGCCGAAGAGCACGAGCACCGCGGCGGGCCGCCCCGTCGGAGGCGTCTGCCGCAACGCGCGGACACCGGCCTGCGCCCACCGCTCCCCGCCGGTGGCGCACAGCGCGGCGAGCTGCCTCCTGGCCTCGGGTTCGCTCATGCGCCCCACCCTAGGCGCCTGTCCATGGGGGTCGCGGCTCACCATCCGTCGGGGAGCGGGCGTCCCTCGTCGTAGCCCGCGGCGGACTGGATGCCCATCACGGCGCGCTCGGCGAGCTCGCTGATCGTGGTGGCCCCCACGTAGGCGCAGGCGGAGCGCACGCCCGCGGTGATGTGATCGATGAGGTCCTCGACCCCGGGCCTGCGGGGGTCCAGGTACATCCGCGAGGAGGAGATCCCCTCCTCGTACAGGGCCTTGCGGGCGCGCTCGTAGGCGGAGCCGCTGGCGGTGCGGGCGGCGACGGCCCGGGCGGAGGCCATGCCGAAGCTCTCCTTGTACAGCCGTCCGGTGCCGTCGTCGTGCAGATCGCCGGGCGACTCGTGGGTTCCGGCGAACCAGGAGCCCACCATCACCTGGGACGCTCCGGCCGCGAGCGCGAGCGCCACGTCGCGGGGGTGGCGGACGCCGCCATCGGCCCAGACGTGGGCGCCGAGCCGCCGTGCCTCGGCCGCGCACTCGAGGACGGCGGAGAGCTGGGGCCGCCCGACGGCGGTCATCATCCGCGTGGTGCACATGGCGCCGGGGCCGACGCCGACCTTGACGATGTCGGCCCCGGCCTCGACGAGGTTGCGGACCCCCTCGGCGGTGACGACGTTCCCGGCGACGACGGGCACCTGGGGGTCGAGGGCGCGGACGGCGGCGAGGGCTTCGAGCATCTTGCGCTGGTGGCCGTGGGCGGTGTCGACGACGAGGACGTCCACGCCGGCGGCGAGCAGGTCGGCGGCCTTGGCTTTGACGTCGCCGTTGATGCCGACGGCGGCGCCGACGCGCAGGCGGCCCTGGTCGTCGAGGGCGGGGGCGTAGATGGAGGAGCGCAGGGCGCCCGCCTGGGTGATGACGCCCACGAGCTCGTCGCCGCGGACCACGGGTGAGAACTTGCGGCGGGTGCGGTGCAGGGCCTCGAAGGCCGCTCCGAGGCCACGGGGCCCGGCGCCGGTGACGACGTCGAGGGGCACGACGGTCGGGTCGGCGGTCATCACCGCTCCGACCTGTGTGAACCTGTCGACTCCGCTGCAGTCGGCCTCGGTGACGACGCCGACGGGCCGGTTGCCCTCGACGACCACGGCGGCGCCGTGGGCGCGTTTGCCGATCAGGGTGAGGGCCGTGTGCACGGTGTCGTGCGGGGTGACGACGACGGCGCTCTCGATCACCGGGTGGCGGGCCTTGACGGAGCTGACGACGTCGGCGACGACGTCGGTGGGCACGTCCTGCGGGAGGACCGCGAGCCCGCCGCGGCGGGCCACCGTCTCGGCCATGCGACGCCCGGCGACGGCTGTCATGTTGGCGACGACGATCGGGATCGTGGTGCCCGTGCCGTCGTCGGTGGAGAGGTCGACGTCGAACCGCGAGGTGACGTCGGACCGTGCCGGGACGAGGAACACATCGCCGTACGTGAGGTCGTGGGCAGGACTCTGACCTGGGAGGAAGCGCATGATCACCCCTTTCCTCCTCATCGTAGGCGTCGGGGCCGTCACAGCGGGACCCCGGATCCCGCACAGGTCGGGCGCCTGGACGCGAGGGCGCACATGGGCTGCGCCGCCTAGAGTGATCCCCGATGCGCGGCGTCTCCGCCGTGCGCACACAGCGGAGGAGGACGGTGTCGCGTGGGTCTGCTCGCTCGCATCAAGACGCCAGCGGACGTGCGACGGCTCACCCACCGGCAGGTGGCGTCGTTGGCCGCGGAGATCCGTGAGTTCCTCGTGCAGTCGGTCTCGCGGACCGGGGGCCACCTAGGGCCCAACCTGGGCGTCGTCGAGCTGACCATCGCGATCCATCGCGTCTTCGAGTCGCCGCGCGACACGATCGTGTTCGACACCGGACACCAGGCGTACGTGCACAAGCTGCTCACCGGCCGCCAGGACTTCTCCGACCTGCGCAAGCGCGGCGGCATGTCCGGGTACCCGAGCCGCGCCGAGTCGGAGCACGACGTGGTGGAGAACTCCCACGCGTCCACAGCGCTCAGCTGGGCGGACGGCATCGCGAAGGCGAACCAGGTGCGCGGCCACGACGACCGGCACGTGGTCGCCGTCATCGGCGACGGCGCCCTGACCGGCGGCATGGCGTGGGAGGCCCTCAACAACATCGCGGCGGGCCGCGACCGGCGCCTGGTGATCGTGGTCAACGACAACGGCCGCTCGTACGCGCCCACCATCGGCGGGCTCGCGCACCACCTGGACGTGCTGCGCACGACGCAGGGCTACGAGACGGTGCTGAGCTGGGGCAAGCGCACGCTGCACCGGTCCGGGCCGCCCGGGCGCTTCGCCTACGAGGCGCTGCACGGCTTGAAGAAGGGCATCAAGGACGTCGTGGCCCCCCAGGGCCTGTTCGAGGACCTGGGCCTGAAGTACGTCGGCCCCGTCGACGGCCATGACGCCCCGGCGGTGGAGCGCGCCCTGGCCCGGGCCAAGGCCTTCGGCGGCCCCGTGCTGGTGCACGTGATCACCGAGAAGGGCCGTGGGTACACCCCGGCCGAGCAGGACGTCGCGGACCGCTTCCACGCGGTCGGCAAGATCCACCCGGAGACGGGCCTGCCGCTCGCCCCGTCGCGGTTCGGCTGGACCAGTGTGTTCGCCGACGAGATCGTGCGGATCGGCCGCCGCCGGCCCGACGTCGTGGCCATCACCGCCGCGATGCTCGCGCCCGTGGGCCTGGCGCCGTTCGCGCAGGAGTTCCCCGAGCGCACCTTCGACGTCGGCATCGCCGAGCAGCACGCGGCCACGTCGGCCGCCGGCATGGCCTTCGCCGGGCTGCACCCCGTCGTGGCCGTCTACGCGACGTTCCTCAACCGCGCCTTCGACCAGGTGCTCATGGACGTGGCCCTGCACCGCGCGGGCGTCACGTTCGTGCTGGACCGCGCCGGGCTCACCGGCGACGACGGCGCCAGCCACAACGGCATGTGGGACCTGGCGATGCTGCGCGGCGTGCCGGGCCTGCGCCTGGCCGCCCCACGTGACGAGCCCACGTTGCGCGCGGCGCTGCGCGCGGCCGTGGACATCGACGACGCCCCGAGCGTGGTCCGCTACCCGAAGGGCGCCGTCAGCGACCCGATCCCCGCGGCGGACGAGGTGGACGGCGTCGACGTGCTCGCCCGGCACGACCCGGACGGCGCCGAGCGGTCCGTGCTCGTCGTCGCCGTGGGCGCGATGGCGACCACCGCGCTGGAGACCGGCGAGCTGCTCGCCGCGCACGGCCTGCGCGTCACAGTCGTGGACCCCCTGTGGGCGCTGCCCGTCCCGGCGGCGATCACCAAGCTCGTGGGGGAGCACGACCACGTCGTCACCCTCGAGGACGGCGTGGCCGACGGCGGCATCGGATCCGCCATCGCCCAGCGCGCCCAGGAGGCCGGCCTGACCACCACCGTGCAGCCCGTCGGCATCCCGCTGGCGTTCCTCGACCACGCAAGCCGCGACCAGCTCGTCACCACCCTGCGGCTGCGCGCGCAGGACATCGCACGAGACGTCCTGACCTGGTTCGACACCCGTCCATGACCGTCCGCGCCCCGCACAGCCGCGGGGGCGCGGACGGACGGACCCGCGGGGCGTGACGAGGCTCACGTCCCGTATTGCCCGGGAAGGCCCAAGGTCCCAAGACATCCCATGACTTGGTCCGTAGCGTCACTGATATCAGACCTCACCGAGGAGCACACGATGTCCACCACAGCTGTCCCGCAGCCGGCCGTCGACGCCACAGCGTCCGCCTGGCGCGAGTTCGTCGCCGGACCCTGGAGCGACGCCATCGACGTCCGAGACTTCATCCAGCGCAACTACACCCCGTACACGGGTGACGCGTCGTTCCTCGCGGGTCCCACCGAGCGGACCACCGGCGTGTGGACGAAGCTCACCCAGATGTTCCCCGAGGAGCGCGAGCGCGGCATCTACGACGTCGACCCCTCGACGCCGTCGACCATCACGTCGCACGCCCCCGGCTACATCGACCAGGCCAACGAGCTGATCGTCGGCCTGCAGACCGACGCCCCCCTCAAGCGCGCGATCATCCCCAACGGCGGATGGCGCATGGTCGAGGGCGCCCTCAAGACCTACGGCTACGAGCCCGACGAGAACGTCAAGAAGATCTTCACGGAGTACCGCAAGACCCACAACCAGGGCGTCTTCGACGTGTACCCGCCGAACGTCCGCGCGGCCCGCTCCTCGCACATCATCACCGGCCTGCCCGACGCCTACGGCCGCGGCCGCATCATCGGCGACTACCGCCGCGTCGCGCTCTACGGCATCGACGCCCTGGTCGCCGCCAAGAAGCTCGAGCGCGCCGGCCTCGACATGGACCGCTCCACCGAGGACGTCATCCGCGACCGCGAGGAGAACTCCGAGCAGATCCGCGCCCTGCAGGAGCTCAAGGCCATGGCCGCCTCCTACGGGTACGACATCTCCCGCCCCGCGGCCAACGCCCGCGAGGCCGTGCAGTGGCTCTACTTCGCCTACCTGGGCGCCGTGAAGGAGCAGAACGGCGCGGCCATGTCGCTGGGCCGCACCTCCACGTTCCTCGACGTCTACCTCGAGCGCGACCTCGCCGAGGGCGTCATCACCGAGGAGCAGGCCCAGGAGCTCATCGACGACCTCGTCATCAAGCTCCGCATCGTCCGCTTCCTGCGCACCCCCGAGTACGACGCCCTCTTCTCCGGCGACCCCACCTGGGTCACCGAGTCGATCGGCGGCATCGGCGAGGACGGCCGCCCGCTCGTCACCAAGACGTCGTTCCGCTTCCTCCAGACGCTCTACAACCTGGGCCCGGCCCCCGAGCCGAACCTGACCGTCCTGTGGAGCAACCGCCTGCCCGACGGCTTCAAGAAGTTCTGCTCGCAGGTGTCCATCGACACCTCCGCGATCCAGTACGAGTCCGACGAGCTCATCCGCCAGGCCTGGGGCGACGACGCGGCCATCGCGTGCTGCGTCTCCGCGATGCGGGTCGGCAAGCAGATGCAGTTCTTCGGCGCCCGCGTCAACCTCGCCAAGTCGCTGCTCTACGCGATCAACGGCGGCCGCGACGAGGTCACCGGCAAGCAGATCGCACCCGTCAGCGCCCCCGTCGAGGGCGACGTCCTCGACTACGACGACGTCAGCGCCAAGTTCGACACGCTGCTCGACTGGCTCGCCGAGACCTACGTCGACGCGCTCAACTGCGTGCACTACATGCACGACAAGTACGCCTACGAGCGCCTCGAGATGGCCCTGCACGACCAGGCCATCCTGCGGACCATGGCGTGCGGCATCGCCGGCCTGTCGGTCGTCGCCGACTCGCTCTCCGCCATCAAGTACGCGACCGTCCGCCCCGTGCGCGACGAGACCGGCCTCGTGACGGACTACGTGACCGAGGGCGACTTCCCGACCTACGGCAACGACGACGACCGCGCCGACGAGATCGCCGTGGCCATCGTGCGCTCCTTCATGGAGAAGATCCGCGCGCAGAAGACCTACCGCGACTCGCTGCACACCCAGTCGGTGCTGACCATCACGTCGAACGTCGTCTACGGCAAGGCCACGGGCAACACCCCCGACGGCCGCCGCCAGGGCGAGCCGTTCGCACCGGGCGCCAACCCCATGAACGGGCGCGACACCCACGGCATGCTCGCCTCGGCGCTGTCGGTGGCCAAGCTGCCGTACTCCGAGTCGATGGACGGCATCTCGCTCACCTCGACGGTCGTGCCCTCGGGCCTCGGCCGCACGCGTGAGGAGCAGATCGCCAACCTGGTCGGCCTGCTCGACGGGTACAACGTCTCCTCCGGCTTCCACGTCAACATCAACGTGCTGAACCGGGAGACCCTCGAGGACGCCATGGAGCACCCCGAGAACTACCCGCAGCTCACCATCCGGGTCTCGGGCTACGCCGTGAACTTCACCCGCCTGACGCGCGAGCAGCAGCTCGACGTGCTCTCGCGGACCTTCCACGGCAGCCTCTGACCGGCACGGGCCGCGACGGATGGATCCCAGCTCCGTCCGTCGCGGCCCCACCCGCCGTCTCATCAGCCTCTCAGCCCTGAGGAGCACGCCATGAACGCGACCAGCACCGCACCGCACGACGTCGTCGACTGCGGCGCGCCGGTCGTCGAGCTCGGGGTGCCGCTCATCGGCGGGCCGCACCAGCGCTCCTCCGCGGGCCCGGCCGGCCTCGACACCACCGACGCCAGCCGCAGCGAGCGCTTCGCGGCGATGCGCGCCGGAGAGCTGGGCTCCCTGCACTCCTGGGAGCTCGTCACGGCCGTCGACGGCCCGGGCACCCGCCTCACCGCCTTCCTCTCCGGCTGCCCACTGCGCTGCCTCTACTGCCACAACCCCGACACCATGGAGATGCGGCGCGGCGAGCCGATCAGCGCCGACGAGCTCCTCGCCCGGGTCGCCCGGTACCGGCCCATCTTCGAGGTGACCGGCGGCGGCCTCACCATCTCCGGCGGAGAGCCCCTCATGCAGCCCGCCTTCGTGGCCCGCCTGCTCCGCGGCGCCAAGGAGATGGGCATCCGCACCGCCGTCGACACGTCCGGCTACCTCGGCGCGCACTGCACCGACGAGATGCTCGACGACATCGACCTGGTGCTCCTGGACGTGAAGTCCGGCATCCCCGACACCTACCGCAAGGTCACCGGCCGCGACCTGCAGCCCACCCTCGACTTCGGGCGGCGGTTGGCCGCGCGCGGCACCGAGATCTGGGTGCGGTTCGTGCTGGTCCCCGGCCTGACGGACGCGCCCGAGAACGTCGAGGCCGTCGCCGACTACGTGGCCTCGCTGTCCACCGTCAGCCGCGTCGAGGTGCTCCCGTTCCACCAGATGGGGCGCGACAAGTGGGAGTCGCTGGGGCTCAAGTACGAGCTCGAGGAGACTCAGCCGCCGTCGCCCGAGCTCGTCGCCCGGGTGCGCGAGCAGTTCCGCGACCGCGGGCTCACCGTCTACTAGGCGGCGCCTCCCCACGCACAGCAAGGGCCGCAGCACACCAGATGTGCTGCGGCCCTCGCCATGCCCCTGCGGATGTCAGCGACCCGGCACGTTCGCCACCCCGTCGGCCAGCAGCCTGCGTCCCAGGACCCTCGCGGAGTACCCCGTGCGGTCCAGGTACGGGGTGATGCCGCCCAGGTGGAACGGCCATCCGGCGCCGAGGATCATGCACAGGTCGATCTGCTCGGGGCCGTCGACGACGCCCTCGTCGAGCATCAGCCCGATCTCCTCGGTGAGGCCCGACAGCACGGCGTCGAGCACACCGGCCCCGTCAAGCGGCGACCCGCCGGAAGGCGCCTCGAAGGCGTCCTGGATCGCCGGGTCCACGTCCAGCTCGGCGCCCCGGCCATCGGGCTCGGGGACCATGCGCCGCCCGTCGGCCGCCAGGCGCTCGAGCCCGGGGGAGAGCGGGTAGCGCTCGCCCAAGTCGGCATGCAGCGAGCGAAGGACGTGCAACGCGACGGGCAGCCCCACGAGCTGGATGAGCGCGAACGAGCCCATCGGCAGGCCGAGCGGCCGCAGCGCGGCGTCGGCGACCTGCACCGGCGTCCCGCCCTCGACGGCCGCGGCGACCTCGGCGAGCATCCGCAGCAGCAGCCGGTTCACCACGAAGCCCGGCCGGTCCGCGACGCCCACGGCCGTCTTGCCGAGATTCTTCGCGAGGGCGAACGCCGTGGCGACGGCCGCGTCGTCGGACGCCTGCGTGCGCACCACCTCGATGAGGGGCATCTGCGCCACCGGGTTGAAGAAGTGGATCCCCACCACCCGCTCGGGGTGGCGCAGATGCGCCGACATCTCGGTGACCGACAGCGCCGACGTGTTCGTCGCGAGCACCGCGTCCGGCGCGATGACGTCCTCCAGCTCGGCGAAGACCCGCTGCTTGAGCGACATCACCTCGGTGACGGCCTCGATGACCAGGTCGGCGCCCGCGAGGGTCCCCAGGTCGGTGCTCACGCTGATCGAGCTGAGCACGCGGTTCGCCTCGTCCGCGCCCAGGCGCCCCTTGGCCGCCAGCGACTCGACCATCGAGCGGATGCCCGCCAGGCCCGCCGCGGCGCGCTCCTCGTCAATCTCACGCATCACCACCGGGACCTTGAGGCGCCGCGCGATGAGCACCGCGAGCTGTCCGGCCATCAGCCCGGCGCCCACGATCCCCACCGTGCGGACCGGTCGCGCGAGCGAGGGGTCCGGAGCCCCCGCGGGCTTGCGGGCCTTGCGGGTGGTCAAGTCGAACGCGTAGAGGCCCGCGCGCAGCTCGTCGGACATGATCAGGTCGGTCAGCGCGTCGTCCTCGGCCGCGAAGGCCGCATCCCGATCGGCGTCCCGCGCGGCCGCGACCAGGTCGAGCGCGCGGTACGGCGCCTGTCGCGCGCCGTGCAGCCGCTGGTCGAGCTGCCGCCGGGCGCCCGCGACGACCGCGGCCCACTCGTCGGCGCCCTCGATCTCGCGCCGCTCCACGACGACCTTGCCGGTGAGCACGTCGGCGGTCCACACCAGCGACCGCTCGAGGAAGTCGGCAGGCTCGAACAGCGCGTCCATCAGCCCCAGGCGCACCGCCTCGGCGGCCTTGGTCATCCGGTTGTTGGCCAGCGGACGGGTGAGGATGATCTCGAGCGCGCCCTGGACCCCCACGAGCTGCGGCAGCAGGTAGCAGCCGCCCCAGCCGGGCACCAGGCCCAGGAACGCCTCCGGCAGCGCCAGGGCCGTCACATCCCCGGCGACGGTGCGGTACGTGCAGTTCAGCGCCAACTCGAAGCCGCCGCCCAGCGCCGCGCCGTTCACGTACGCGAACGTCGGCACGGCCATCTCGCCGAGCATCCGGTACGTCGCATGCCCGAGCTCGGCGATGCGCCGCGCGTCCGCCTCGTCGGCGATGTGCGTCACCGCTGTCAGGTCCGCGCCGGCGGCCAGGTAGTACGGCTTGCCGGTGACGCCGACGGCGACGATCTCACCAGCTGCGGCACGCTCCTTGAGCCCGGCCAGCGCGACGTGCAACTCGGTGAGGCCCAGGGGGCCCAGCGTGGTCGGCTTGGTGTGGTCGAAGCCGTTGTCGACGGTGACCAGCGCGAGCGTGCCGACGCCATCGGGCAGCGGGATGTCCCGCACGTGGGCATGCGTGACGCGCTCCGGGCGGGGCGCAGCGGTGGTGGCGGTCATCGGTCGCTCCCGTCAGTGGTCGTGGCGGTGGGCTCGTAGTCGGGGTGGTGCGGGTTCTCCCAGACCACCGTGCCCCCCTGGCCCAGGCCCACGCACATGGTGGTGAGCCCGTACCGGACGTCCGGCCGCTCGGCGAACTGCCGCGCGAGCTGGGTCATGAGCCGCACCCCGGACGAGGCCAGGGGATGCCCCACGGCGATGGCGCCGCCGTACGGGTTGACGCGCGGGTCGTCGTCCTTGATGTCGAAGGCGTCGAGGAACGCGAGGACCTGCACCGCGAACGCCTCGTTGACCTCGAACAGGCCGATGTCGTCGATGCTCAGGCCGGCCCGCTCCAGGGCCTTGTGCGTCGCCGGGACGGGCCCGATGCCCATCACCTCGGGCTCGACGCCCGCGTAGGCGAACGTGACCATGCGCATCCGGACGGACATGCCGAGCTCGGCGGCCGTGCCCTCCGCCGCGAGCAGGCAGGAGGCGGCGCCATCGGTCAGCGGCGCCGAGGTGCCAGCGGACACGCGGCCGCCGGCGCGGAACGGCGTCGCCAGGCTCGCGACGCCCTCGAGGGTCGTGCCGGGCCGGGGCGGCTCGTCGGCGGTGGCGAGGCCCCAGCCGTTCTCTGGGTCGCGCAACGCGACGTACACGAGGTCCGGGGTGATCTTCCCGGCGGCCAGAGCGGCGGCGTACTTGGCCTGGCTGGCCACCCCATAGGCGTCGGCGCGCTCGCGCGTCAGGGCCGGGAACCGGTCGTGGAGGTTCTCGGCGGTGACGCCCATGTTGAGCGCGTCGGTGCTGACCAGCCTCTCGGCCAGGAAGCGCGGGTTCGGGTCGGCGTCGAAGCCCATGGGATGCCGTCCCATGTGCTCCACGCCGCCGGCGATGGCCACGTCCTGCGCCCCGAACCCGATCGCGGCGGCGGTGGACGTCACGGCTGTCATCGCGCCGGCGCACATGCGGTCGATCGCGTAGCCCGGGACCGTGCGCGGCAGGCCCGCGAGCATCGCGACGGTGCGCCCGAGGGTCAGCCCCTGGTCGCCCCGCTGGGTGGTCGCGGCGATGGCCACCTCGTCGACGCGTTCCGGCGGGAGCTCGGGGTGGCGGCGGAGGATCTCGCGGATTGTCTTGACCGCGAGGTCGTCTGCGCGGGTGTGGGCGTACATGCCGTCATCTCGGGCGCGCCCGAACGGCGTGCGCACGCCTTCGACGAAGACGACAGGGCGAACGGCACGGGCGGATGCGCTGGGCATCGAACCTCCAGGCGGGGACGGCGTTGTCCGGGCGGCGGTCTGGACAGACACGCCACAACCGACCGTACCCGGGACGAAGGTCCCGCACTAGCCCCAAGTTACTCGTGAGTAACACCTGAGGGGCGAACTCAGCCCTCCGCCGCCGCGAACGCCGCGGCCAACGGCGGCGCCACGAGCGACACCTGCCACTCGCGCGCCCCGCCAGCGGCGAGGAACTCCGCGATGTGCTGCTCGTCCAGCGGCTCCGGCGGCGTCCAGCACAGCCGGCGCAGCAGATCGGGCTGCAGCAGGTTCTCCGTCGGCAGCGAGTGCTCCTGCGACAGCGCCCCGACGACATCGCGCGCCACCGCCAGGCGGGCGGCCGCGACCGGGTCGCGGTCGGCCCACGCGCGCGGCGGCGGCGGCCCGTCGGACTTCGGGCCCCGCACGGAGGGGAGCGCCGAGTCAGGCAGCGCCAGGCCCCGGTCGATCGCGTGCTGCCACAGCGCGGCGCGCCGACGGGTCCCCTTGCCGGAGAACGCCGGCAGCGCGACGAGTTGGGGGACCGACCTCGGCAGCGCCTGGGCGGCTGCCACGATCGCGTGGTCGGGGAGCACCCGTCCCGGCGAGATGTCCCGCTGGCGGGCGTTCTCGTCGCGGGTCCCCCACATCTCGCGCACCACTGCGAGGCGCCGGGCGTCGCGGATGGCGTGCAGGCCGGAGACCCGGCGCCACGGCTCGACGCGCGGCGCCGGCGGTGGCGCGAGTCGCACCGCCTCGAACTCCTGGGCGGCCCACTCCGCCTTGCCCGCCACGGCGAGCCGCTCGGCCAAGATCTCGCGCAGCTCGACGAGCACCTCGACGTCGAGGGCCGCGTACCGCAGCCACTGCTCGGGCAGCGGGCGCGTCGACCAGTCCACCGCCGAGTGCTCCTTCGCGAGCCCCAACCCGAGGAGCTCCGCGACGACGGCCGCCAGGCCCACGCGCTCGAGGCCCAACAGCCTCGCAGCCAGCTCGGTGTCGAAGATCCGCGACGGGCGAAGTCCCTGCTCAGCGAGCCCGGGCAGATCCTGGGAGGCCGCGTGCAGTACCCACTCCACACCGACGAGCGCCTCGGAGAGCGCTGAGAGGTCGGGGAGCGCGATGGGGTCGATCAGCGCGGTGCCGGCGCCCTCGCGGCGCAGCTGCACCAGGTAGGTGCGCTGCCCGTACCGGTAGCCCGAGGCACGCTCCGCGTCCACGGCGACAGGTCCGGTGCCCGCGCCGAATGCCTCCACCGCACGGGCCAGGGCCTGCGGGGTGTCGATCACGGGAGGGATGCCCTCGGCCGGCTCGGTGAGGGGGACGACCTCGAGCGGGGCGGGCACGTCCTGATCCAGGGCCAGCTCCGGGAGGATGCCCTCCGCCGGCTCGGACTGTGCGGGGTCGTGCGTGGCGCCGCCGGCGCCTGGTGGATCGGGGAGCATGACCTCCACCGTAGGCGCTTTGCGAGGTCGCGCGGCGCACGCCGCGCGTGACCTGGGGTTGAGCGGGTCCTGAGAAGGGTCGGATCCGGCGCTCAGGGGATGAGGCCCGAGCGGATCGCGAGGGCCACCAGGGCGGCGCGGTCGCCCGTGCCGAGCTTGCGGGAGATACGCGCGAGGTGGCTCTTGACGGTCAGGGCCGACAGGCCGAGGTGCTCCCCGATCCGGCGGTTGCTGCAGCCGTCCGCGACCAGCGCCAGGACGCCGAGCTCACGCGCCGTGAGGTCCGCGCGCACGGGCGCGGCCACCACGGGGGCGGGCTGGGGCACCGACGGATGCGCCTCGCCGGCCACAGCGCCGCGCAGGCCGCCGGACAGCAGCCCGACGAGCTCACGCCGCGCCGCCCGTCGTGCGAGCAAGATCACGCGCCCGGAGCCGCGGCGGCGCACGTTGCGCACCAAGATCTGCCCGTCGCCGTCCGCGAGGTCGGTGACGACCACGCACATCTGGCCGAAGCCGCGGCGGCCCTGGGGCTGCTCGGGCGCGGCCACGGGCGACCGGCGCGCAACCGGCGGCGCACCGCGCACGACGGTCGAGGTCCTGCGCAACGGCTCGATGCTCACGTGTGTCTCCTGGCGACGAGAGTGGGACGTAACCCAGCCATCGGCGCCGCGCAGGCGGACCTTGAGCCCTCAGACGCAGCTCGTCACAGGAAGTCGTCACTGCGGTGCTGGCACGTGCGACCAGTCGTCGCACGCGCCGGGGGAGTGCCGTTCAGCGGCGCCGCGGCAGCGGCACGACCCCGGCGGGCAGCGGCGGCAGCCCTGCGGCGCTGCACAGCAACGCGCTCCACGCGCGCAGGTGCGGGGCCAGATCGTCCTCCTGGGCGGTCCAGCTGAACCGGAGCTCCAGGTCGACCTGGTCGGGGCGCTCGGACAGGGCCCCGAAGCTCTGCGACAGCACCCGGGTCACGGTGCCGCCCGCAGCGTGCGCACGGGCCCCGACTCCCGTGAACGACTCGCGGAACCAGCTCCACGCCACCTCCGCGAGCAACGGATCGGACCCGACCTCGGCCTCGAGCGAGGCGCGCACCAGCGTCACCAGGCGGAACTGGCCGTCCCACGCCTCCTGGCCCTCCGGGTCGTGCAGCACGACGAACCGGCCGGTGGCGAGCTCCGCCGCCTCAGGGTCGCGTCGCGCCGAGCGGACCTCTGCGGTCAGCGCGGCGCTGAACGGCGCGACGCGCGCGGGGCCGGGAACCTCGTCGAGCTCGATCTCGGGGCGCATCCGCACGCCGCGCAAGGACCTCAACGCTCGGACGAACTCGACGGGGACCTCATCCGGACTGGGGGGGATCACGCCTGCGAGCGTACGGGCGCGCCCTCGTGGTCTTGCGGTACGGCACGCCGCGTCGTGCCACTTGGCACGCGGCTAGGCTTGCGCTCGGTAGGAACCCCCCAACGCGCCGCCCGACAAGCCGGGCGGCAAGCGACGAAGTGGAGCAACCGCGCATGACGGCAGCAGGAACCGCCCCCGCAGGAACAGCCCAGATCGGTGTGACCGGGCTGGCAGTGATGGGGCGCAACCTCGCGCGGAACTTCGCGCGGCACGGCTACACGGTCGCCGTGCACAACCGCTCCTACGCGAAGACCCAGTCGCTGATCGAGGAGAACGGCGACGAGGGCGCCTTCGTGCCGTCGGAGTCGATGGCCGACTTCGTCGCGTCCCTCGAGCGTCCCCGCAAGGTCGTCATCATGGTCAAGGCCGGCGGCCCCACCGACGCCGTCATCTCCGAGCTGATCCCGCTGCTCGACGAGGGTGACATCGTCATCGACGCCGGCAACGCGCACTTCCCCGACACGCGCCGCCGCGAGGCCGAGCTCAAGGAGCACGGGCTGCACTTCGTCGGCACCGGCGTCTCCGGCGGCGAGGAGGGCGCACTGCTCGGCCCGTCGATCATGCCCGGCGGCTCGCGTGACTCCTACGAGGTGCTCGGCCCGATCCTCGAGGACATCTCCGCGAAGGTCGACGGCACGCCGTGCTGCACCTACGTCGGCCCCGACGGCGCCGGCCACTTCGTCAAGATGGTGCACAACGGCATCGAGTACGCCGACATGCAGCTCATCGCCGAGGCCTACGACCTGCTCAAGCAGGGGCTGGGGGCCTCCGCCGCCGAGATCGGCGAGATCTTCCGCACCTGGAACGAGGGCGACCTCGAGTCCTTCCTCATCGAGATCACGGCGGACGTGCTGAGCCATGTCGACGCCGAGACCGGGCAGGCGTTCGTCGACATCGTGCTCGACCAGGCCGAGCAGAAGGGCACCGGCCGCTGGACGGTGCAGAACGCCCTCGACCTGGGCGTGCCGATCACCGGCATCGCCGAGGCGACGTTCGCGCGCGCCCTGTCCGGCTCCGTGCCGCAGCGCGCCGCCGCCGCCGGCGTGCTGCCCGCCGAGACCACGCCGTTCGAGGTGACGGACCGCGACGCGTTCATCGAGGACGTGCGCCTCGCGCTGTACGCCTCGAAGGTCGTCGCGTACTCGCAGGGCTTCGACCAGATCGCGGCCGCCAGCGCCGAGTTCGGCTGGGACATCGACCGCGGCGCCATGGCCCGCATCTGGCGCGGCGGCTGCATCATCCGCGCCCGGTTCCTCAACCGCATCACCGAGGCGTACGAGCGCGACGCCGAGCTGCCGCTGCTGCTCGCCGACCCGTACTTCGCGGGCGCCGTCGGCAACGGCGTGGGCGCCTGGCGTCGGGTGGTGTCCCAGGCCGCACTGGCCGGGGTGCCGACCCCCGCGTTCTCGTCCTCGCTGGCCTACTACGACGGGGTGCGCGCCGAGCGGCTGCCTGCCTCGCTCATCCAGGCGCAGCGCGACTTCTTCGGGGCGCACACCTACCGGCGCACCGACAAGGACGGCACGTTCCACACCGAGTGGTCCGGCGACCGCGCCGAGCACACCGCGTGAGCGAGCAGGTCCAGCCCGTCATCCTGGGCGCCGACATCGGCGTCTACGCGCTCGCGCGGTCCTTCCACGAGGCCTACGGCGTGCGGTCCATCGTCGTGAGCGGGGCCGCGCTCGGCCCCGTCGCGCACTCGCAGATCATCGACAACGTCCTCGTCGAGGACGGGCACGACCCGCGGCAGCTCGTCGACCGGCTGCTGAGCGTGGCCGCCGAGCACCCCGACAAGCGCCTGGTGCTCATGGCCAACTCGGACTGGCTGGTCCGCGTCGTGGTGCAGCACCGGGCCGAGCTCGAGCCGCACTACGTCGTGCCCTTCCTCTCCGCGGACCTGCTCGAGCGCATCTCCGACAAGGCGACGTTCGCGGAGATCTGCCAGGACCTCGGCATCAGCGTGCCCCGCACCCTGGTGCAGGACTTCGCGGGCGCGGGGGAGGACGGCTGGCAGCCGGAGCCGGTGGACATCGCCTACCCGCTCATCGCCAAGGCAGCGAGCAGCGCCGACTACCAGGATGTCGAGTTCGCCGGCAAGAAGAAGGTCTTCGAGATCCAGACGGCCGCCGAGCTCGACGAGCTGTGGGCCTCGCTGCGCGCAGCCGGGTTCCGGGGACGGTTCGTGGTGCAGGAGCTCATCCCTGGCGACGACACGCAGATGCGGTCCATCACCGCCTACGTCGACAGCCGTGGATCGACGACCCTGCTGTGCTCGGCGCACGTCCTGCTGGAGGAGCACACGCCGTCCGGGCTCGGGAACCCCGCCGCGATGGTCACCACCCGGATCGAGCCGATGCTCGACCAGGCCCGGCACTTCCTGAAGTCCACCGGCTACATCGGGTTCGCGAACTTCGACGTCAAGGTCGACCCGCGTGACGGCTCGTTCCGTTTCTTCGAGGTGAACCCCCGCATCGGCCGGAACAACTACTACGTGACGGCCGCGGGGGCCAACCCCATGCGCTTCCTCGTCGCGGACCGGGTCGACGGCCGCGCCGTCGAGCCGATGATCGTCGACGAGGAGGTGCTGTACTCGATCCTGCCGAACAGCCTCCTGCTGAAGTACGTGCTGGACCCCGCGCTGCGGGCGAAGGTGCAGGGGCTGATCCGCGCCGGCAAGGTCGTGCATCCGCTGCGCTACGCCAAGGATGGATCGCCGCGCCGACTCGCGTACGTCGCGGCCGCGCTGCTCAACCAGGTGCGCAAGTTCCGCCGGTACTACCCGGAGGTCACGGGCACCGGCTTCTGATGACACGCCTCCCACCGAGGCGTGACAAGGGCCGGGTCGCGACAGGCGACCCGGCCCTTGTCTGCGTCAGTCGACGATCTCGCTGGTGCCCGAGTACAGGTGCAGGACCGGCACCTTCAGCTCCTCGCGGGCCCGGGAGGCCCAGTCGCGGCGGAACGTGTCCTCCAGCGCGTGCGGGTACGTGACGACGACGATCTCCCGCACGCCGCCGGCGCTCACGGCCGCGCGCAGCGCCGGCAGCGGGTCGTCGTCGACGACCGTGCCGGTGGCGTCGCGGCCTGCGTCGGCGAACGCCGCCAGACTCGTGGCGAGCTGCTCGGCGGCCGTGGCCTTCGCCTGCGTGGGCGACGGCTCCCGGCCGAGCACCACGTCGAGCGCCTCGCGCAGCTCGCCCATGCTCAGGTTGTCCACCAGGGACACCAGCAGGTTGCGCTCCGTGTCCGCGGGCACGAGCACCCGGTAGGCGAGCTCCTGGCCCTGGTGCAGTTGCAGGATGTGCTCCACGTCGACGGGAGCGAGGGAGTCCTCCGTGAGGACGAGAACGGTGTCTGTCACGGCTGCGAGCCTAGTGGCGGCCCCGACGGCGCGCTCAGCAACCACCGGCCGAGCAGCGTCCCGTCGGCATGCAGCAGATGCGCAGGCACGGCGTCGACAGGGGGCGCCAGCCAGGGCGCGCCGGCCAGCACCCGGGGGGCGTCCCCGCCCACCAGCAACGGGCTCGTCGTCAGGCAGAGCTCGTCCACGACGCCCCGGGCGACCAGCTCGGCGAGGAGATGCGGGCCGCCCTCGGCGAGCACCCGGCGCAGGCCCCGATCGGCGAGCTGCGTGACCACGGCAGCGGGATCGACCCGGCCGGTCCCGGCGACGATCACCCTGTCGGCGCCCACGCGTCCCCGAAGGTCGTCGAGCCCAGGTCGATCCGCCACGGTGACGATCAGGGGAGCCTGCGGGGAGTCGAACAAGGCCTCGGGCAGCTCCCCGAACGCGGTCACCACGGCGAGCTCCAGGCCGGGACGCTGGCCCCGGGCCGCGCGGGCTGACGCCAGGCCTGCCGGGACCGACAGCGCCCGGTACCGCTCGGCTCGGGCGGTGCCCGCGCCGATCAGCACGACATCGGCCCAGGCGCGCTGCACGGTGAACGCGCGGTAGTCGGCGGGGTTGTTGATCGACCCGGAGACGTGGTCCGCGCCGGTGGCCGAGCCGTCCAGCGTGGAGACCATGTTGGCGCGCACATACGCGTCCCTGCCGGACGACGGCAGCGGGTGGGCGTACAACCCGCTCAGTCTCGCCTCGTCGCCCTCGGGCGCGAGGCGCTCGCCTGCGCGGTCGAGCGGGAGCAGGACGTCGAGCGTGGGCGTGGGATCGGGCATCTGGCCAGGCTAGCGACGTGGCGGCGGGCCGCCAGCGGGCTCGTCCGCGGCCTTCCCGGGCTCCTTGGCGGATGAGCCATCGACACTGCCCAGCTCAACCGCGAGCGCGACCACCTCGCCGACCACCACCACGGCGGGGGAGGTCACGCCGCGGGCGGCGGCCAGTCCCGCGATGTCGGCGAGCGTGCCCAGCGTGGTGCGCTGCTCGGCGAGGGTGCCGCGCTCGACGACGGCCACGGGTGTGCGCGGCGAGCGGCCGTGGCTGATGAGCGCGGCGGTGTGCTCGGCGAGGTGGGCGACGCCCATCAGCAGCACGAGGGTGCCGTCGAGGCGGGCGAGGGCGCCCCAGTCGGTGGCGTCGTCGTGGGCGGAGACGACGGTCACCTGCCGGGCGAGGCCGCGGTGCGTGACGGGGATGCCGGCGGCGGCGGGGACGGCGAACGCGCTGGTGACTCCCGGGACGACCTCGACGGAGATGCCGGCGTCGCGGCAGGCGAGGGCCTCCTCTCCGCCGCGGCCGAGCAGGTACGGGTCGCCTCCCTTGAGGCGCACGACGCGCTGGCCCGCGGTGGCGCGCTCGACGAGCACCTCGTTGATCTGCGCTTGGGTGAGGGGGTGCGCGTGGGGGGACTTGCCGGCCTCGATGCCCTCGACGTCGTGGGGGAGCCCGTCGAGCAGGGCGCGGGGGCCGAGGCGGTCGGCGACGACGACGTCGGCCTCGGCGAGCAGTCGGCGTCCGCGCACGGTGATGAGGTCGGGGTCGCCGGGGCCGCCGCCGATGAGCGCGACGTGGCCAGGGCTGGGGCGATGGCGGCGCAACGGCAGGCCGCCGGTGTCGAGGAGGGTGGAGATGGCGGAGCGCAGGGCGGCGGCGCGGCGGGGGTCGCCGCCGGCGCTGACGGCCACTGTGACATCCCCCGCGCGGGCGACGGCGGGGGTCCAGGCGGTGGAGCGGGCGGCGTCGCCCGCGTGCACGCACCACACGCGGGCCGCCGCGGCCTCGGCGGCGACGGCCGCGTCGGTGGCGCGGTCGCCGGTGGCGGTGTGCACGAACCAGGCGCCGGCGACGTCGCCGGGCTGGTAGCCGCGGCGTTCGTGGCGCACGGCGCCCGTTGCGGCCAGGGCCTCGAGGTCCTCGCAGAGCTGCGGGGCGACGACCCGCACCCGGGCGCCCTCCTGCACCAGGGCGGCCGTGCGGCGCGCGGCCACGGGGCCGCCCCCCACCACCAGCACGTCGCGGCCGCGCAGGTCCAGCAGTACCGCGTGGCGCATGGGGGGATCCTCGGGTGCGGGCATCGGGATCAGCCTCCGCTCAGACCGGTCAGGCCGCGGGCGTGCAGGATGCGCCGCTCCAGTGGGGTGAACACGGCGAGCTCGATGAGGATGCCCACCGCGAAGATCAACAGGATGGCAGCGATGACCAGTGACATGTCACTGGTGTCGCGGCCCAGGTTGAGGAGCTGGCCGAGCCCGGCGCCCAGGCGCGGGGTGTTGGTGATGAGCTCGGCGGCCATGAGCGAGCGCCATGCGAAGGCCCAGCCCTGTTTGAGGCCGCCCAGGAAGCCCGGCAGGGCGGCGGGGAGCAGGACGTGGCGGATGCGGCTCCACCCGCTGGCGCCCAGCACCCGGCCCACGCGCAGGTACAGCGGCGGCACCTGGTCGACCCCCGCGAGCAGGCCGTTGACGATGGACGGCACGGCGCCCAGCAGCACCACCGTGAAGATCGCGGCGTTGCTGAGCTGGAACCAGATGATCGCGGCCGGCACCCACGCGATGGACGGCAGCGACTGCAGGCCGGTGACGAGGGGGCCGAGCGCGCGGCGCAGCAGCGGCAGGGTGGCCATCGCGGTGCCGAGGGCCACGCCGACGACCACGGAGGCCAGGAAGCCGAGGCCGCCGCGCTGCAGGCTCAGCGTGGCCGCTCGCAGCGCGGACCCGTCCTGGGTCGCCTCCACCAGGGTGTGCCACACGTCGAGGGGTCGCGGCAGCGCGTAGGACGGTTTGATGCCCGACGCCGCGAGGACCTGCCACAGGCCCAGCAACACGAGCAGGGCGGCGGCTGTGGGCCAGAAGGCGCGCCAGGTCGCCGCCCACCAGGGTGTGCGGGTCGCCTCGACGGCGGTCTCCAGGGCGTCGAGGCCAGCTTCGAGATCGCGCGCGACGGTGGACGGCGCGCCCGGCGCCGGCGGCGCGGATGTGGTGGTGGACGGGTCAGCGGGCATGGCTGGCGATCTCCGCTCGCAGGTGGTCGGTGATCTCCACGGACAGCTCGGCCACGGCCTGGTCCTCGATGCGGCGCGGCTGCGGGATCGGCACCGTCCACTCGCGCACGATCCGGCCGGGACGCGAGGACAGCAGCACGACGCGCTGCCCGAGCCGCACGGCCTCGCGCACGTTGTGGGTGACGAAGACGACCGACCGGCCCGTCTCCTGCCAGATCCGGGTGAGCTCGGAGTGCATGACGTCGCGGGTGATGGCGTCGAGGGCGGCGAAAGGCTCGTCCATGAGCAGTACCTCGCCCTCCTGGGCCAGTGCCCGGGCGAGGGCCACGCGCTGCCGCATGCCCCCGGAGAGCTCGTGGACGCGACGCGCGTGGGCCCCATCGAGGTGCACGAGGCTCAGCAGCCGCTCGGCCTCCGCCCGCCGCGCGGCGCGTGGCACGCCGCGCAGCCGCAGGGCGAGCTCGATGTTCCGCCCCGCGCTGAGCCACGGGTAGAGCGCCGGCTCCTGGAACATCAGCGCCGGGCGGCGGGCGCCCACCTCCACCGTCCCCGAGGTGGGGGAGTCGAGCCCCGCGATCAGGGAGAGCAGCGTGGACTTCCCGCAGCCGGACGCCCCGAGCAGGCACACGAACTCGCCGGGCTCCACGACCAGGTCGATGCGGTCGAGCACCGGGGGCCTGGTCGTGTCGCCGAAGTGGTGGCTCACCTGCGTGAGCCGCACCGGGGGCCGGGCCGGGCGCCCCGGCGCAGGACGCGCCGGGGCGAGGGTGGGCGCCGGGACCTCGCGCACGCTCATTCCGTCCCGAGCCCTGCGGCCGAGACGGGCTCGTGCCCGCGCTCGGCGAGGATCGCGTTGAGCGGTCCGAGGACGTAGATGCCCTTCAGGTCGACCTTGTCCGAGACCCCGACCTCGGCCGCGTGGTCGGCTGACGTCTGCAGCGAACCCGCCACCGGGTCGTTCGTGGGGCGCAGGTTCGACCAGGCGCGCAGCAGCACGTCGTCGCCGAGCTTCTTGCTGGTGAGGCCCTCGATGGCGGTGTTGGCCGCCTGCGCTGCCTCCTGGTCGTGCTCGGCGATCCACTCGCCGGTGGACACATGCGCCTCGAGCAGCTGGGCGACCGTCTCGGGGTACTTCTCCAGGAACTCGGTGCGCACGATGAGGTGCGTGGTGACGAAGTCGCCGTCCGGCCACAGGTCCTTCTCGTCCAGCAGCACCTTCGCGCCGCCCTCGACGACCAGGCGCGACGCCCACGGCTCCGGCAGCCAGGCGCCGTCGAGCGACCCCTGCTTGAACAGGTCGAGGGTCTGGGCGTTCTCCTGCGGGGCGATGAGCACGTCGTTCTCACCACCGGTCACCGACGTGCGCAGGTCGTTGTCCAGCAGCCAGGCGCGCAGCGCCACATCCTGGGTGTTGCCCACCTGCGGGGTGGCCAGGGTGGCGCCGCGCAGGTCCTCCACGGAGTCGATGCCCTCCCGCACCACCAGTTGGGCGCCGCCGGAGGTCGCCCCGGCGATGATCCGCACCGCCTCCCCGTCGGACTTGGCGAACGCGTTGATGGCCGGGTTCGGGCCGATGTACGTCGCGTCCAGCCCGTCGGCGAACAGCGCCTCCACCGCCGCCGGGCCGGCGCTGAAGATCTCGGTGGTGAGCGTGGTGTCGCCCAGGGCCTCGGCGTACGTCCCGTCGGCCACCCCGATCAGCGGGATCGCGTGGGTGATGTTCGCGAAGTAGCCGAGGCGCAGCTCGGCGGCCTCGCCGCCGCCCGTGGCGTCGGCCTCCTGGGCGGCGGGGGTGTCGAGCGCCGCGCAGGCGGTGGCCAGCGCGGCGGCCGCGCCGATCAGGACTGCGGAGAGCGCGGCGCGGCGGGCTCGGGTGCGGGTGCGGGTGCGGGCGTGCGGGGTCGTGGGCATGTCAGTTCCTCTCGAGGGCATGGATGTGGGAGCAGGTCACTGCTCCCGACATCGCCCCGACAGCTCGACGGCGTCCGCCAACGGCGAGCGGCCCACCATGCCCGCCGCGAGCGTCGTGCCGTCGAACGGGTCGACCAGCAGGAACGTGCCGGTGCGGCGGTGCTCGGCGAAATCGTCCAGCAGCACCGGCTCGGCGAGGAGCACCCGCACCGTCCCGATCGCGTTGAGGGTCAACGACCCGGAGGAGGGCTCCAGCTCGAGCGTGTCCACGTCGAGCCGGGCGCCGACCTCCTGCACCACCCCGCGCACTGTGCGCGTCCCGGTGCGGACCAAAACCCGCTGGCCCGGCGCTCCCGGGGTCTGCGCCAGCCAGCACACCGTCCCGCGCAGGTCCGTGCCCACCGTCGCGGGCGTCCCGGCCGTCACCAGCACGTCGCCGCGTGCCACGTCCAGGTCGTCCTCGAGCCGCAGCGTCACCGACTGCGGGGCGTGCGCCAGACCCAGCGGGCCGTCGAACGTGTCGATGCCCACCACCCTGCTGCGGCCGCCGCCCGGCACGGTGGCGACCTCGTCGCCGACCGCCACCACCCCCGAGCTGACGCGGCCCGCGTAGCCCCGGTAGTCGGGATGCTCCGGGGTGCGCGGCCGGATCACGTACTGCACGGGGAAGCGCAGTTGCTCGGTGGCCGGGTCGCGGAGCACCGGGACCTGCTCCAGGTGCTCGAGCAGCGTGGGGCCGGTGTGCCACGGCATCCGGGCCGAGCGCTCGACGACGTTGTCGCCAGCGAGCGCCGAGACCGGGATGGCCCGCACGCCGAGGACGCCCAGGCGCGCGGCGTAGGCGGCGAACTCGTCGGCGATCTCGGTGAAGACGTCCTCCGCGTAGTCGACCAGGTCCATCTTGTTGACGGCCAAGACGATGTGCGGCACCCGGAGCAGCGCGGCGAGGGCGGCGTGCCGGCGGGTCTGCTCGAGCACGCCGCGGCGTGCGTCGACGAGCACGACGGCGAGCTCGGCTGTGGAGGCGCCGGTCACCATGTTGCGCGTGTACTGCACGTGTCCGGGGGTGTCGGCCAGGACGAACGCGCGGGTGGCGGTGGAGAAGTACCGGTAGGCCACGTCGATGGTGATGCCCTGCTCGCGCTCGGCGCGCAGCCCGTCGGTGAGGAGCGCCAGGTCGACGGCCTCGCCGCCCCGGGCGTGACTGGCCTTCTGGACGGCCGCGAGCTGGTCGGCGAGCACCGACTTGGTGTCGTAGAGCAGCCGCCCGATGAGCGTGCTCTTGCCGTCGTCCACCGAGCCGGCGGTGGCCAGCCGCAGCAGGTCGCGCTGCCGATGGGCGCCGGTCGCGCCGGGGAGCCCGCTGGCCTGCGGTGTGGTCGTCTGCGTGCCCATCAGAAGTACCCCTCGCGTTTGCGGTCCTCCATGGCGGCCTCCGAGGCGCGGTCGTCGGCCCGGGTGGCGCCGCGTTCGGTGAGCCGGCTGGCGGCGACCTCGACGATCACGTCCGCCACCGTGCGGGCCGTGGAGTCGACGGCGCCGGTGCAGCTCATGTCGCCGACGGTGCGGTAGCGGATGGTGCGCCGCTCCACGGGCTCGTCGGGCCGGGGCCCGCCCCAGTCCCCGGCGGTGAGCCACATGCCGTCCCGGGCGAACACGTCGCGCTCATGCGCGTAGTAGATGGACGGCAGTTCGATTCGCTCGCGCTCGATGTACCGCCACACGTCGAGCTCGGTCCAGTTCGACAGCGGGAACACCCGCACGTGCTCGCCGGGGCTGTGGCGGCCGTTGTACAGGTCCCACAGCTCGGGCCTCTGGCGGCGGGGGTCCCATTGGCCGAGCGCGTCGCGCAGGCTGAACACGCGCTCCTTGGCGCGGGCCTTCTCCTCGTCGCGGCGGCCGCCGCCGAAGACCGCGTCGAAGCGGTGGGCGGTGATGGCGTCGAGCAGCGGGACGGTCTGCAGGGGGTTGCGGGACCCGCTGGGCAGCTCGCGCACCCGGCCGGTGTCGATCGACTCCTGCACGCTCGCGACGACCAGCCGCAGGCGGTGCTGGGCGACGGTGTCGTCGCGGTAGGCGATGACCTCGGGGAAGTTGTGGCCGGTGTCGACGTGCATGACGGGGAAGGGCACGGGCGCCGGCCAGAACGCCTTCCGGGCCAGGTGCAGCATGACGATGGAGTCCTTGCCGCCGCTGAACAGCAGGACCGGGCGCTCGAGCTCGCCGGCGACCTCGCGGAAGATGTGCACGGCCTCGGACTCGAGCACGTCGAGTTGGCTCAGCGCATGCGGGGCTCCCGCCGTAGCCGGTGGCGCGGGGGCCGTCGGGATGGATGTCGTGGACGTCATAGGTGCAACCCGCATTCCGTCTTCTCCTGGCCTGACCATCGCCCGGCGCGGGCGTCCTCGCCGGGCGCCACCGCCCGGGTGCACGGCGCGCAGCCGATGGACGTGTACCCGATCTGCCGCAGGGGGTTGAGCAGCACCTGGTGCTCGGCGGCGTAGGCGTCGACGTCGTCCTGCGTCCAGGCGGCGAGCGGGTTGAGTTTCACCTTGGAGCGGCGCTCGTCCCAGCCGACCACCGGGATGTCGGTGCGGGTCGGCGCGTCCTCGCGGCGCATGCCGGTGACCCACGCCTGGTACGGGCCGAGGCCGCGTTCGAGCGGCTCCACCTTGCGCAGCGCGCAGCACAGGTCGGGGCGCCGGGCGTGTAGGCGGGCGCCGTGCTCGGCGTCCTGCTCGGCGACGGTCTGCTGCGGCAGGACGGTGCGGACCGTGATCGGCGTGGTCGCCGCGAACGCGTCACGGGTGCCGATCGTCTCGGCGAAGTGGTAGCCCGTGTCGATGAACAGCACGTCCACGCCGGGCGCGGCGCGCGACGCCAGGTGCACGAGGATCTCGTCGGCCATCGACGACGCGACGACCAGCCCGTCGCCGAAGGCCTCGTGCGCCCAGGCGAGCACGTCGAGGGGGTGCGCGGACTCGAGCTCGGCTCCTGCGGCGAGGGCCGTGTCCCGCAGGTCGGCTGTCGCGCTCATCGGGGCGCCGCCAGGGCGACGAAGCGCACCGCGAAGACGCGCGCGCAGGTGCGGCACTCCCACTCGCCATGCCGTTCGCCAGCCGGGCGCAGGTCCTCCCCGGCGCAGAACGGGCAGTAGTACGGCACGGCCCGCTGGCCGGCGTCCACGCCGGCGCTCACCGCAGGTCCTCGTCGTCCGCGCGCAGGGCCCAGTGCGCGAACAGCTCGTCCTCGTGGCGTTGGGCGTCGAACCGGCGGGCGACGCGCTCGACGTAGTCGGCGAGCTGCTCGGCGGGCACCCGGAGGCCGCGCAGCGTGCGGCCCATGCCGCTGGTGAGCCCCAGCCCGCCGCCGAGGTGCACCTGGTAGCCGTCCTCGCCGCCTGCGAGCGCGCCTTTGAGGCCGATGTCGGCCACCTGGATGCGCGCGCAGGAGTTGGGGCAGCCGTTGAGGTTGATGGTCAGGGGGTGGTCGAACGTGGGCAGCCGCTCGTCGAGGGCGGCGACGAGCTCGGCGCCCCGGGCCTTCGTCTCGACGATCGCGAGCTTGCAGAACTCGATGCCGGTGCACGCCATGGTGCCGCGCCGGAAGGTGGAGGCGTCGCGCACGGGGAGTCCGAGCCGCTCGAGGCCGTCGACCAGCGTGTCGACCTGGTCGGCGGCGACGTCGAGCACGACGATCTTCTGCTCGGAGGTCAGCCGCACCCGCGTCGATCCGCAGAGCTCGGCGAGATCGGCCACGGCGGCGAGCATGGCTCCGGGGGTCCGCCCGACGAGGGGCGCGGCGCCGACGTAGAACCGGCCGTCCGTCTGCGGATGCACGCCCACGTGGTCGCGGCGCGCGAACGGCGGCGGCGGTGGCGCCGGGCCGTCGGGCAGCGCGTATTCCAGGTACTCGCCCTCGAGCACCTGGCGGAACACCTCGGGGCCCCAGTCGGCGACGAGGAACTTCAGGCGCGCCCGCGAGCGCAGGCGGCGGTAGCCGTAGTCGCGGAAGATCCCGGCGACGCCGGCCCACACGTCGGGGATCTGCTCCAGCGTGACGAAGGCGCCCAGGCGGACGGCGAGCCGGGGGTTGGTGGACAGGCCGCCGCCCACCCACAGGTCGAAGCCGGGGCCGAGCTCGGGGTGGAGCACGCCGACGAACGACACGTCGTTGATCTCATGGGCGACGTCCTGGTGCGGGGAGCCACTGATGGCCGTCTTGAACTTGCGCGGCAGGTTGGAGAAGTCGGGGTTGCCCACGAACCTGGCGCTCACGGCCTCGACCGCGGGGGTGCCGTCGATGATCTCGTCGGCGGCGACACCGGCCACGGGCGAGCCGAGGATCACGCGGGGGGTGTCCCCGCACGCCTCTTGGGTGCTGAGACCGACGGCCTCGAGGCGGCGCCAGATGGCGGGCACGTCCTCGATGCGCACCCAGTGCAGCTGCAGGTTCTGCCGGTCGGTGATGTCCGCGGTGCCGCGCGCGTGCTCGAGGGAGATCTCGGCGATGGTCCGCAGCTGCTGGGTGGTCAGCGCGCCGCCGTCGCACCGGACGCGCAGCATGAAGTACTCGTCGTCGAGCTCATGCGGCTCCAGGGTCGCGGTGCGGCCGCCGTCGATGCCGGGGCGGCGCTGGGTGTACAGGCCCCACCAACGCATCCGTCCGCGCAGGTCGTCGGGGGAGATGGAGGCGAAGCCCTGCTGGGAGTAGACCTGCTCGATGCGGCGGCGGACGTTCAGCCCGTCGTCCTCCTGCTTGAACCGCTCGTTGGCGTTCTGGGGCTCATGCGAGCCGAAGGCCCACTGGCCCTCGTCTCTGGTCGCCGGTGGGGCGATCCGTGTCTGCGCCATCTGGCGCCACCTCCGGGGTTCGGGGACGTGCGGGCTCGTCAGCCACCCGTGGGCGGCGGTGCGGGCGCCGCGCGCCCGACAACTGGGACGAGCGAGTCACGCGCTCCGAGGACAGGCGCCCAGACAGCACAGGGCCCGACAGCACGCCGCGGCGTCACCACGAAGGTGGCGCTGCGGGACACACGGGGACGAATGCACCATATGAGGCTGACAGAGCCAGGTGGCAGATGGCAGCCCGTGCCCGCATGGTGAGACTCGGTGCCCGACAACCGGGACGGCCCGCGTGGCCACCCGCCCTCGCCCCGTGCGGCGCCCCGTAGGCTCAGCGCTCGTGACCCTCGCCCCGTGCGGCGCCCCGTAGGCTCAGCGCTCGTGACATCGACGGACGCCCCCGCCACCCAGCCGGCGAGCCTCGCGGCACGGCGGCCCCAGGTCCCCGTCGACAGGCTCCTGGCCGAGCTCGTGCCCCCGCGCCACTTCGCGGACGAGTCCTTCGCCACCTACCGCCCCGACGCCTCCTACCCCAGCCAGCAGGCGGTGCTCGACCGGCTGCGCGCGGTCGCCGGCGAGCTGACCGGCGGGCGCTCCGGCTCCTGGTGGCGGCGACGGCGAGCGGGCGCCCCGCCGGCGATCTACCTGGACGGGGGGTTCGGCGTCGGCAAGACCCGCCTGCTGGCCTCGCTGGCTCATGCCGTGGGCGGGCCGACCGCGTACGGCACGTTCGTGGAGTACACGAACCTGGTCGGGGCGCTGGGCTTCCTGCCCACGGTCGAGGCCCTCGCCGCGCGCCGCCTGGTGTGCATCGACGAGTTCGAGCTCGACGACCCGGGCGACACGGTGCTCATGGCCCGGCTGCTGCGCGAGCTCGCCGACAGGGGCGTCGCCCTGGCGGCCACCTCGAACACGCTCCCGGGCTCATTGGGGGAGGGGCGCTTCGCCGCAGACGACTTCCTCCGCGAGATCCAGGCACTGGCCGACCGCTTCGAGGTGCTGCGGGTCGACGGCGAGGACTACCGCCACCGCGCGCTGTCGACAGGTGGCGCCGGCCTCGACGACGACGCCGTCCGGCGGGCCGCCGCCTCGGCGCCCGGGGCCACGCTCGACTCCTTCGCCGACCTCGTCGCCCATCTCGCCACCGTGCACCCCAGCCGTTACGGCGCGCTGCTCGACGGCGTGCGGCTGGTCGCCGTCACGGGCGTCGGCCCCGTGCAGGCGCAGGACGTGGCGCTGCGCCTCGTGGTGCTGGTGGACCGCCTCTACGACCGGGACGTGCCGGTGCTGCTCGGCGGTGGGGGAGCCGAGCACCTGTTCACCCCGGAGATGCTCCGCGGCGGCTACCGCAAGAAGTACCACCGTGCGCTGTCACGGCTTGGCTCCCTCGCCGAGGCCGGCCGCGCGCTGCTGTAGCCGGAGGACGCCGGGCTCACGCCAGGACGACGACGCTGCGCCCGGGCAGGACGACATGGCCAGACTCGTCATCGGCCGCTGGCGGCTCCACGCGCACCGGCGACCACGCCGCGCGCACCTCGAGCGGACGGCTCGACTGGAGCGGGACGCGCCGCTCCTCCTCGGCCAGGTTCACCACGACGCGCGCGCCGCCGCGCTCGACGACCAGCCAGCCCTGCCAGCCCGACGATGCCTGGTCCGCCGGAGCGTCCTCGAACCGCACCCGGGTGGCCGTGAGATCCCCCGCGGACAGCTCCGGCTCCGCGCGGCGCAGCGCGATGAGCTGCCGGTGCCAGTCCAGCAGGCGCGCGTGGCCGGCGTCGCGCAGCTCCCCGCGGTCGAGGCGGCTCGCCTCGAAGGTCGATCGGGCCTGCGGGTCGGGCGGCTCCACCACACCCCCGTACAGCTCCTCCCACCCGTGGCCGCCGAACTCCCCGCGGCGCCCCGAGCGGACGGCGTCGGCGAGCTCGGGCTCGGGGTGGTCGGTGAAGTACAGCCACGGCGTGCGCGCGCCCCACTCCTCGCCCATGAAGAGCATGGGCGTGAACGGGGACAGCAGCACGAGCGCGGCCTCGACCGCGAGCGCCCCCGGATCCAGCCGCGCGGAGGGCCGGTCGCCGAGAGCGCGGTTGCCGACCTGGTCGTGGTTGGAGGCGGACACGACGAACTGGTGGCCGTCGGTTCCCGGTGGCAGCGGCCGCCCCCAATGCCGCCCGCGGAAGGCCGACCAGCCGCCGTCATGCACGAAGACCTGGGTGAGGGCCTTGCGGAGCGTCTGCGGGGAGCCGAAGTCGACGTAGTAGCCGTGCCGCTCGCCGGTGACGAGCGCGTGGATGGCGTGGTGCACGTCGTCGGCCCACTGCGCTGTCATCCCCCAGCCGCCCTGTGCGACGGGCAGGATCGCGACGGGGTCGTTGAGGTCGCTCTCGGCGATGAGCGACAGCGGGCGGCCCAGCTCGGCGGCGAGGTCGGCGACCTCCACGGAGAGCTGGGCGAGCAGGTGCTGGGGGGAGTCGTCCACCAGGGCGTGCACGGCGTCGAGCCGCAGCGCGTCGACGTGGAAGTCGCGCAGCCACCGCAGCGCGCTGTCGCAGATCCATCGGCGCACCTCGTGGGAGCCGTCTTGGTCGAGGTTGACCGCGGCTCCCCACGGCGTGTGGTGGGCGTCGGTGAGGTAGGGCCCAAAAGCGCCGAGGTAGTTGCCGGACGGGCCCAGGTGGTTGTGGACCACGTCGAGGCACACGCCCATGCCGTGGGCGTGCGCGGCGTCCACGAAGCGCTGCAGCGCGCGCGGGCCGCCGTAGGGCTCGTGCACCGAGTACAGGGACACGCCGTCGTAGCCCCAGCCGTGCTCGCCGTTGAAGGAGGCGAGCGGCATGAGCTCCACCATGTCGACGCCCAGGGCGACGAGGTCGTCGAGATGCTCGATCGCCGCGTCGAGCGTGCCCCGCTCGGTGAACGTGCCGACATGCAGCTCGTAGAGGATCGCGCCGCGCGCGTCGAGGCCCAGCCATCCGGTGTCGGTCCAGGCGAACGCCGTCGCGTCGAAGGCCTCGGCGGGGCCGTGCACGCCCTCGGGGAGCCGCTCGGCGCGGGGATCGGCATGCGGGGGAGCGCCGTCCACCGCGTAGGCGTGGCGGACGCCCGGGGCGAGGTCCAGATCGGCCTCCCACCAGCCGTCGCCGGCCTGCCGCAGCGGGACGCGGCGGCCCTCACGCGGCAGGTCGAGCGCGACCTCCCGCGCCCGGGGCGCCCACACGCGCGGCCGCACTAGTCCTCCGCCCGGACCAGCAGGGCGAGGGGCAGCTTCTGCAGCAGGTCGGCGACTCGGCGCAGTCCGCCCTCGGTGCGCCGGTCGGTGAGGACGTCGCGCCACCGGCCCTCGGGAAGTGCCACGGTGTGCTCGCCCCAGCCGCCGAGGCGGTCCAGGGAGGCCGCGAGCCTGGTGGCGACCACGACCACACGGGCCTGCCCGGCAGTGGTGCGCGCGAACGTCAGGGCGTGGTCGGAGGAGTGCGCGAGCGGCACGAAGCCGGCGTGCGGCCCGGTGAACGCGTCGGCCAGGTCGCGTCGGGTGCGCAGGGCCTGGGCGGTCACCCACAGCTTCTCGTCGGCGAGGTCCCGCGCGCCCGCACCCGCGTCGAGCCGGCGCAGCCGTTCGGCGAGCTCGGCGGCGGGCACCGGTCGGCGGTTGTCGGGGTCGACGAGCGCCACGACGGGCGCCTCGGTGCCCTGGTAGACGTCCGCGACGCCCGGCAGTGTCAACTGCACGAGCTTCGCGCCGAGGGTGGCGGCCCGTACCGCCGGCCGAGTGCGCTCCTCCCACCCGGCGAGCAGCACCCCCACGGCGGGGTCGGCGCGCGCCGCGCGGGCCGTCACCACCACGGCGTCCTCGTACTCGGCGTCCGGGTCCACCCACGACGTGTGCGTCTTGGCCTCCCGCACCGCCTTGAGCAGGTAGTCCGTGAGCCTGTCGACGGCGATGGGGCCGTCCTCGGTCCACGTGCCCGCGAGCGTCTGCCACAGCAGGTTCTCGGTGCGCCCATCGAGCAGCGCGCTGCGGTAGGGCGCGGACCGCTCCCTGAGCTCCTCGACGAGGGCCGCCCACTCATGCGGCAGCTCCGACAGCACGTCGATGCGGGTGCGGGTGTCCTCGGTCCGCTTGGTGTCGTGCGTCGTCGAGGCCGTCATGCCCAGCGGGGTCCAGCGCCCGGCGCGCGCCGCCCACGACGCGAGCTCGGAGGGCGCCAGCGAGAAGCGCTCAGGCTCCCCGCCGACCTCGCACAGCGACACGAGCTGCGTCCAGCGGTAGTACGCGGTGTCCTCCACGCCCTTGGCCATCACCGCCCCGCAGGTCTGCTGGAACCGCACGACGAGCTCGTCCCGCTGCGCCTCCCGGGTGCGGCCCGCACTGCCGGCCTCCCGTCCGAGCAGGAGCTCGACCACCACCTCGAGGGTGGGCGCCCGTTCCGCGGGCAGCCTCTCGGCCGCGCGGCGCTGGGCGGCCTGCATCGCCTGGAGCGACGCGTCGTCCGGCGGCTGCCCGGGGACCACGTAGGCCCGGTACCTGTCGAACGCGACCAGCAGCTCGGCGAGGCAGTCGTGCAGCGCGCGCCAGGTGTGGTCCCGCAGTCGCAGGTCGTCGTGGCAGATGTCCGCCGCGAGGTCCGTGATGCGGTGCACCTCGGCGTACAGGGGGCCGGCGACGACCTCGCGCTTGGACTCCTCGATGATCGCGGGCAGCGCGTCGGACGTGTCGCCCGTCAGGCGGTGCATGAGCGCGCCCAGCTCGGCGGCGCCGCCAGGGTCGACGAAGGCCTGCTGGACGCGCCACAGCGTGTCGTAGCCGGTGGACCCGGCCGTCGCCCACCCCGCCGGGAGCTCCTCGTCGCCCTCCAGGATCTTCTCGACGACCACCCAGGCGCCGTCGGTGCGCTCCCGCAGCCGCTCCAGGTAGCCGGCCGGGTCGGCCAGGCCGTCGGGGTGGTCCACCCGGAGCCCGTCGACAGTCCCGTCCCGCACCAGTTCCAGGATCAGCGCGTGCGTGGCGTCGAAGACCTCCGGGTCCTCGACGCGCACTGCCGCGAGGGTGTCGATGTCGAAGAAGCGCCGGTAGTTCAGCTCCTCGTCCGCGACCCGCCAGTACGCCAGGCGGTAGTGCTGGCGCTCGACCAGCTCGGCCAGCGGCAGATGCTCGGTGCCGGGCCGCAGCGGGAAGACATGGTCGTAGTAGCGCAACACCCGTTGCGGGCCCGCGCCGGGCACGTCGATCTCGTCGAGGGCCAGCTCGCCACGGGTGATCACGGCGCCGATCCGGTCGCCCAGCACGGGCATCAGCAGCGCGCCCTCGCCGGCCGTCCAGTCCACGTCGAACCAGCGCGCGAACGGCGAGGCGGGCCCCTGGGCCAGCACCGACCACAGGGCGGAGTTGTGCCACGCGGGGGTGGGCACCGCCATGTGGTTGGGCACGATGTCCAGCACCAGGCCCAGGCCGGCGGCGCGCGCGGTGGCCGCGAGCGCCCGCAGCCCGTCGATCCCGCCGAGCACCTCGGAGACGGTGCTGTGGTCCACCACGTCGTAGCCGTGCGCGGAGCCCGGCGCGGCGGCCAGCACGGGCGACAGGTACACGTGGGTGACGCCGAGGGACGCGAGGTACGGGACCTGCTCGGCGGCGTCGGCGAAGGTGAGGGCGGGCCCGAGCTGCAGGCGGTACGTCGAGACGGGGACGGGCCGCCCCGGCCCGGGGATGTGGCGTGCTGGGGTGCCGGCCCAGGGCTCCGCGTCGGGCGTGGCCGCCACCCGTGCCGCCTCCCCGCTCATGCGCGCCGCCTCCGCGCGGTCCGGGCGTCGGCGCTCGCCTGGGCGGCTGAGCCCTGGCCCTCGGCGCTGAGCGTCGCGGCGACTGGCGGGCGGGGGAGCAGCACGACGGAGCGGGCCGCCACCTCCAGGCTCGTGCCCGCCGCGACCGCGGCCTCCTCGTCGGATCGGCCGCCGGTGTTGACGACCACAGTCCAGGTGGGGCCGTACTCGTCGGGTGGCAGCGTGAACGTCATCGGCTGGGCTTGGGCGTTGAACAGCACCAGGAAGCTGTCGTCGATGATCTCCTCGCCGCGCGCGTCAGGCTCGGCGATGGCCTCGCCGTTGAGGAACACCGTCACGGCCCGCGCCTGGTCCGCCTGCCACGCGGACTCCTCCATGTGCCCGCCGGAGGGCGTGAGCCAGGCGATGTCCCGCAGGTCGGACTCGCCGCCATGCTCGGCCGCGCCCGCGAAGAACCTCCTACGGCGCAGCACGGGGTGCTCGCGGCGCAACTTGACGAGTTGGCGGGTGAAGTCGAGCAGCGCGGTGCGCCCTGGGTCGAGGTCCCAGTCCACCCAGGACAGCGGGGAGTCCTGGCAGTACACGTTGTTGTTGCCCTGCTGGGTGCGCCCGAGCTCGTCCCCGTGGGAGATCATCGGCACGCCCTGGGACAGCAGCAGCGTGGTGAGGAAGTTGCGCTGCTGCCGGGCGCGCAGGTCCAGGATCTCCTTGTCGGACGTGGGGCCCTCGGCGCCGCAGTTCCAGGAGCGGTTGTGGCTCTCCCCGTCGCGGTTGCCCTCGCCGTTCGCCTCGTTGTGCTTCTCGTTGTAGGAGACGAGGTCGGCGAGGGTGAACCCGTCGTGGGCGGTGATGAAGTTCACCGACGCGATGGGCCGGCGACCGGTGTGCTCGTACAGGTCGGAGGACCCGGACAGGCGGCTCGCGAACTCCCCGAGGGTGGACGGCTCGCCGCGCCAGAAGTCGCGGACGGTGTCGCGGTACTTGCCGTTCCACTCCGACCACAGCGGCGGGAACCCGCCCACCTGGTAGCCGCCGTCGCCCAGGTCCCACGGCTCGGCGATGAGCTTGACCTGGGAGATGACCGGGTCCTGCTGCACGATGTCGAAGAACGCCGAGAGCCGGTCGACCTCGTGGAACTGGCGGGCCAGGGTCGCGGCGAGGTCGAAGCGGAACCCGTCGACGTGCATCTCCTGCACCCAGTACCGCAGCGAGTCCATGACGAGCTGCAGCACATGCGGGGAGCGCATCAGCAGGGAGTTGCCCGTGCCGGTGGTGTCGAAGTAGTGGGTCGGGTCGTCGTCGACCAGGCGGTAGTAGTTGGCGTTGTCGATGCCGCGGAAGCTCAGGGTCGGGCCCAGGTGGTTGCCCTCGGCGGTGTGGTTGTACACCACGTCGAGGATCACCTCGATGCCCGCCTCGTGCAGCGCCTTGACCATCTGCTTGAACTCCTGCACCTGCTGTCCGGCCTCGGGGTAGGCGGCGTAGCCGTTGTGCGGGGCGAAGAACCCGATGGTGTTGTAGCCCCAGTAGTTGCTCAGCCCCTTGTCGACCAGGCCGGGGTCCACGACGAACTGGTGCACCGGCATCAGCTCCACGGCCGTGACGCCCAGGGTGGTGAGGTGCTCGACGATGGCCGGGTGGCCTATCGCGCTGTACGTGCCGCGCAGCTCGGGCGGCACCGCGGGGTGCTGCTGGGTCAGCCCCCGCACATGCGCCTCGTAGATCACGCTGTCGTGGTACTCGTGCCGCGGCGGGCGGTCGTGGCCCCAGTCGAAGAACGGGTTGACCACCACCGACGTCATCGTGTGGGCGGCCGAGTCGTCGTCGTTGCGCTCGTCCTCCGCGCCGAACCGGTAGGAGAACAGTGACGGGTCGCCGTCGACCTGCCCGTCGATCGCCTTGGCGTACGGGTCCAGCAGGAGCTTCGCCGCGTTGCAGCGGTGGCCCTCGGCGGGCTCGTACGGGCCGTGCACCCGGAAGCCGTAGCGCTGGCCGGGTTGCAGCGCGGGGACGTACCCGTGCCACACGAACGCGTCGACCTCGGGGAGGTCCACCCGTGTCTCGACCCCGTCGGCGTCGACAAGGCACAACTCCACCCGGTCGGCCACCTCGGAGAACAGCGCGAAATTCGTCCCCGTGCCGTCGAAGGTCGCCCCGAGGGGGTAGGGGCGCCCCGGCCAGATCTGCATGCGCCCAAGAGTGCCAGCGCACGATCCGATGCGCAGGATGACGTGGGTGTTCGCCCGCGCGGATCTGCCCGTCGCGGCCCTGTTGCTAGCATCAGCGCATCGCCGATTCGCCCTCGCTCCCCGTCCCGCTGCCGCGCCCGCTGCGCGTCGGCCTGGTCATCGACGACTCCTTGGACCGGCCCGACGGGGTGCAGCAGAACGTCCTGACCCTCGGCCGCTGGCTCGCCGCGCAGGGGCATGACGTCCACTACCTGACGTCCACGACGACTCGCCCCGACCTCGCCCAGGTGCACAACCTGGCGCGGAACGTGAGCGTCCGCTTCAACGGCAACCGGCTGAGCACCCCCGGGTGGGCGTCCGCGCGGGCAGTCGACGCCGCCCTCGCGCTGGACCTCGACGTGGTGCACGTGCAGATGCCGTACAGCCCGCTCCTCGCGGGGCGGGTGATCCGCCGGGCGCCGGCGCGCAGCGCCGTGGTCGTGACGTTCCACATCCTGCCGTTGACGTTCGCCGCGCGCGCCGCGACCCACGTGCTGGGCCTCGTCCAGCGCCGGCAGATGCGCCGCCTCGACGCGGTGCTCGCCGTCTCGAGCGCAGCCGAGGAGTTCATGCGCGGCGCGTTCGGCGTCGCCGGCCAGGTCGTGCCGAACCCGGTGGCCCTGGAGCCGTTCCGCGCCGCCCGGCGGGCCGCCCTCGCCGCCCACAGCCCGAGCGACGGGCCGCGCGTGGTCTTCCTCGGCAGGCTTGTCGAGCGCAAGGGCGCCGGCGCCCTCCTCGACGCGCTCGGGCTGCTCGCGGGCCAGGGCGCGCTGCCCTCGGGCCTCGAGGTGGTCCTCGCGGGCACGGGTCCGCAGCGCGAGCGGCTGATGCGCTCCGCGGTGGAGCTCGGGCTCGGCGACGTCGTCGCGTTCCCCGGATTCGTCGCAGAGGAGGACAAGGCGGCGCTGCTGGCCTCCGCCGACATCGTCGCGCTGCCCTCGCTGGGTGGCGAGAGCTTCGGCATCAGCGTCGTGGAGGCCCTCGCGGCCAGCCGCGGCGTCGTGCTCGCGGGGGACAACCCCGGGTACCGCTCGGTGATGTCCGGGCTGACGGACCAGCTCGTCGACCCGCGGGACGCCCCGGCGTTCGCCGCGGCCCTGGCCGCGCACCTGGCCGACCCCGCGCTGCGCCGCATGGCGAGCGAGCGCCAGGCGGCGGCGGCCGAGCAGTTCGACGTCGAGGTCGTCGGCCAGGCGGTGCTCGCGCACTACACGCGGGCGCTGGACGCCGCGGGGCGCCGCTCGCCGTCGGGCGCCGAGCCCGCACGCCCGGCGCGCTGACCCGGGCCTGGCGCCGTCCGACCGGGCGCGGCGGGCGCAGTGCCACCTGCGCGGACGCCTTCGGTGGGCTCATCGTCCCGCGCTCGCCCCGGGGGCGGCTGCTAGCGTCCGATCCATGCGAAAGACGACTCCCAGCACTGTCCGCGCCACCGCCCTCCCAGGCCGGACGCGACAGCGCGGGCGCGGAGTCGTCGTGATCGGAGCCCTGGCCCTGGCCCTGGCCGGCTGCGCGGGCCAGCCGGCCGCGCCGGCCGACGTCGCCCCTGAGCCGACCTCCGAGGCCACCCAGGAGGCGACAGGCGCCACCGGCGAGCTGCGCATCATGGCGGCGGCCTCGCTGGCGGCCACCTTCGACGAGCTGGTGGAGCTGTTCGTCGCGGAGAACCCGGACGTCGACGCGCCCGTCGTCACCTACGACGGCTCGTCCACGCTGGTCACCCAGCTCGCCGAGGGCGCCGAGGCCGAGGTCTTCGCCTCCGCGGACCAGGCGAACATGACCAAGGCCGTCGACGCGGGGCTCATGCGCGGCACGCCGCAGGTCTTCGCGACGAACGTGCTGCAGATCGCCGTGGAGCCGGGCAACCCGGCGGGGATCACGTCCCTCGCCGACCTCGCCGACCCCGCGCTGCAGGTGGTGCTGTGCGCTCCCGAGGTCCCCTGCGGCGCCGCGTCCGGCAAGGCCCTCACCGCCGCCGGGGTGAGCGTGACGCCGGTGAGCGAGGAGCAGAACGTCACCGCCGTGCTGAAGAAGGTCACACTGGGCGAGGCCGACGCCGGGCTCGTCTACGCCACCGACGTGCAAGTCTCGGACGGCGGGGTGGACGGCGTCACGTTCGCCGAGTCGGCGGCCGCGGTCAACAGCTACGTCATCGGCGCCCTCGACGGCACGTCGAGCCCGGCCGCGCAGGCCTTCGTCGACTTCGTCCTGTCCCCGACCGGCCAGAAGGTCCTGGCGGCATACGGGTTCGGCCCGGCATGACCCTCACGGAGCGCCGCGCCACGATCGACGCAGCCGCCGCTCCGCGCACCACCGCAGCGCCGCGGCCGGTCGCCGTCGGCGTGCCGCGCCTGCTGTACGTCTTCGCCGTCATCGGCCTCGGCCTGCTGACGCTGCCGGTGCTCGCGCTGCTCGTCCGGGCCGACTGGCCGGGTGTCCCCGCGGCCATCACCTCGCCCGAGGCGCTGTCCGCCCTGGGGCTGTCGTTGCGCACCGCCCTCGCGGCCACGTTGCTGTGCCTGCTGCTGGGGGTGCCGCTGGCGGTGGTGCTCGCGCGGACGTCCTCGCGGGTCGCCGACGTGGTCCGCGCGCTCGTGACGCTGCCGCTCGTGCTGCCGCCCACCGTGGGCGGCATCGCGCTCCTCTACCTGCTCGGCAGGCGCGGGCTGGTGGGGGAGCAGCTCGACCTGCTGTTCGGCCTCCGCATCCCCTTCACCACGTCCGCCGTGGTGATCGCCCAGGCATTCGTCGCGCTGCCGTTCCTGGTGATCGCCGTCGAGGGGGCCCTGCGCAGCGCGGGCGACCGGTACGAGGTCGTCGCCGCGACCCTGGGCGCCGGGCGGTGGACTGTGCTGCGGCGTATCACGCTCCCGCTGGTGGGCCCCGGCCTCGTCAGCGGCACTGTGCTGTGCTTCGCGCGGGCGCTCGGGGAGTTCGGCGCCACGGCGCTCTTCGCGGGCAACAGCGCAGGGGTGACACGGACCATGCCGCTGGCGATCTACACCGCGTTCAACGGCGCGGGCGTCACCCAGGACTCCGCGGTGGCCCTGTCACTGCTGCTGGTCGCGGTGGCCGTGGTGATCCTCGTGCTCTCACGCGCCTGGAGGCCGGGTGGTCGCGGATGAGCGACTTCCTGGAGGCGCGCTTCGCCGTGCGGCGCGACGGGTTCGAGCTGGACCTGGGCTTCGCCGCCGCGCAGGGCGAGGTGCTCGCTGTGCTCGGCCCCAACGGCGCCGGGAAGTCGACCCTCCTCGCAGTTCTCGCGGGCTTGCTGCGTCCCAGCTCGGGGTTCGTGCGGGTGGGCGATCGCCTGCTGACTGACGTTCCAGTGCGGGGTAAGCCCCGGCTCGTGGCGCCCGAGCATCGGGCCGTGGGGCTCCTGGGCCAGGATGGGCTCGTCTTCCCGCACCTCACGGCCTTGGAGAACGTCGCCTTCGGCCCGCGCTCCGTGGGCATGCGCCGGGGCGATGCGCCCCGCCACGCCGCAGGGTGGCTCGAGGCGGTGGGCCTCGCCGACCTCGCGGCGCGCCGGCCCGCCGAGCTGTCCGGCGGGCAGCGCCAGCGCGTCGCCCTGGCGCGGGCCCTGGCCGCCGAGCCCCAGGTGCTGCTGCTCGACGAGCCACTGGCCGCCCTCGACGTCGGCGTGGCCCCGCAACTGCGCCAGCTCCTGCGCGAGCAGGTCGCCCGCACCGGCACCACCACCGTCCTGGTCACCCACGATGTGCTCGACGCGGTGGTCCTCGCGGACCGCGTGCTCGTGCTCGACGGGGGAGCCGTGGTCGATGAGGGGCCCACCGCGCAGGTCCTCGCGGCGCCCCGCGACCCGTTCACCGCGACGATGGCCGGAGTGAACCTCGTGGTCGGCGAGGCGCGGGACGGCGGGGTGCGGGCCCCGGACGGGCGGCACGTCGTCGGACGTGAGGCCCTCGAGCCGGGTGGCCAGGCCGCCGCCGTCTTCGCGCCATCGGCTGTGGCCGTGCACACCCGCCCGCCCGCCGGGGGCAGCCCTCGCAACGTGTGGCGCACCCACGTGGTCGCGCTCGAGCCCGGTCAGGCGGTGATCCGGGTGCGCACGGCCGGCCGCCCGGAGCTCGTGGCCGCCCTCGCCCCCGCCGCGGTGGCCGAGCTGGGCTTGGGCGAGGGCACTGAGGTGTGGCTGTCGGTGAAGGCGACGGAAGTCGGGCTGCACCGCCGCTGAGCGCGAGCGGCGGGGTTCAGGAGCGGCGGCGGCGCGGTGTGAGGCGGACGTTGGGCAGCTCGGGCGCCGGGATGCGGGCGTCGCCGTGGCCGGCCACCACGCCGAACCTGTCCTCGCGGTGGTGCTCCCAGTCGTCCCTCGCCTGCAGGATGTCGGCGTGGCTGCGGCCCAGGAAGTTCCACCACATCACGAGGTCCTCGGCGAAGGGCTCGCCGCCGATGAGCAGCGCCCTGGCGCCGTGGGCGCTGCGCAGCGAGAGCCGATCGGGCCCGGGCGCCAGGTAGCGGAGCGGGCCCGGCTGCTGCGGCGTCCCGCCCACCTCGATGGCGCCGTCGAGCACGAGCAGCGCATGCTCGAACTCGGGCCGCAACGGCAGCGTGGTGGATGTCCCCGCCTCGAGGGCCAGCTCGGCGCCGAGCAGCGGGCTGTGCGCCTGCGCCGCCGAGCGCGCGCCCTCGAGCTCGCCGACCAGCACCGTCGCGCGCAGGCCGTCGCGCTCCATCACCGGCAGGTCGGTGTGCTGCTCGAACCGGGGGTCGATGTCCGCGGCGCCGGCGGGCAGTGCCACCCAGAGCTGGACGCCGTGCAGCAGTGGCCCGTCGCCGAGCGACATCTCGGAGTGCGCGACCCCGCGGCCCGCGGTCATCAGGTTGGGCTGGCCGGGCCGCACCACCACATCGCTCCCGACGCTGTCACGGTGGTGGATCTCCCCGACGAGGGGCCACGTGACGGTCTGCAGCCCGGTGTGCGGGTGGGGCAGGACGCGCATGTCCACGTCGGCGGGCCCGAACTCGTCGAGGAAGCACCAGGCGCCGACCATCGGCAGGCCGCGCTGCGGGAGGGTCCGGCGCACGTGCATCGCACGCAGCCCGCCGAGCGGCACGTCCCGCGGTTCCAGGAGCAGGCCGCGCGTGGCTGAGTCGCCACCGTGCGGCTCGGGGTGGAGCTCGGCCTCCTGGGGCCGCGTCTCGAGATTCGTCACCCGACCACTGTGCCACCCCGCCTCGGGCCGGCCGAGACAGCGCCCCGGCCCGGCATGGGCGCACGGCGGCGCACGGGACGCGAGTGCGGCCCGCCCGTCGTGAGACGAGCGGGCCGCGTGCGCCTCGTCGCAGGTCAGGAGACCGCGCAGGCCGCGCCGTTCAGCGTGAACGCGCTCGGCCGCGTGTTGACGCCCGTGTGGGAGCCGTTGAAGCCGATGTCCGTGCTGGCCCCCGCCGCGAGCGTGCCGTTCCACGCGGCGTTGGCCGCCGTCACGCTGGCGCCGGTCTGGCTGAAGGCGGCCGACCACCCGTTGGTCACCGTCTGCCCGGCGGGGAACGCGAACCCGAGCCGCCAGGATGTGAGCGGTTGGGCGCTGGTGTTCGTGATCCGCACCGAGGCTGTGAAGCCGGTGTTCCAGTCGTTGGTCGTGTACTTGACCGCACATGTCCCGACCGGGTTCGACGTCGGCGTGGGGCTTGTCGTGGGCGTCGGCGTGACGGTGGGCGTCGGGGTGACAGTCGGCGTCGCCGTGACCGTGGGCGTCGGTGTGGGAGTCGCCGTGGGCGTGGTCGTCGGGACCGTCCCGGTCACGTCGCCCACGATGACGCCGCGCCCGTTGGTGCCGACGTACACCCGCCCGTACACGTCGGGGTCGCCGGTGATGGTCGATCCCGTCCACGCCCACTGGTGCTGGTTGTCGTTGACGCGGATCCACGTCGCCCCCGCGTCCTCCGAGCGGAAGACTCCCCGGACGCCGTTCACCTTGGACGAGGTGTAGACGGTCGGGTACGTCTTGCCGGGGGCCGCCTTGCCGAAGCCGATGCTGTCGCCCTCGGTGACCGCCGCCAGCTTGGTGAACGACGCCCCCGAGTTCGTCGACCGCCACATGCCGTAGGCCGACCCGGTGGCGCCGCCTGCCAGCCACACGTCGCCCTCGGCGCCGGGCGCCGCGGCGAAGCGGACGTTGCCGGTGGCCGGAAGCCCGGTGGCCGCCGCTGTGAAGGAGGATCCGCCGTTGGTGGAGACGTAGAAGGTCCCCGCGGCGAACGCGTAGAACTTCAGTGGGTTGACCCGGTCGGCCTCCACCTGGGCGCCTGCGGGGATGCCCGTGGACGCCGTCCAGGAGGAGCCGAGGGTCGTGGAGACGTGCACGCCGGCCCCTGCCGGGCTCCAGACGATCCGCGATCCGTCGGCGGACATGGCCACCGTGCCGGCCCCGGTCACGCCAGCGGGCTGCTGGCCCGCCCACCACGAGCTGCCCGAGCTGGTGGAGATGCCGATGTGCGACTCGACGGTGCCGTCGACGGCCTCGCCGACGCGGACCATCGTCGCGGGCGACTTCTCCGCGAAGTCCACCCCGCGCACCGAGCCCTGGTACGGCTGCGTGAACATCTGGGACGGGACCTTGGTGATGTCCGTGTGCACGAACCCGCCGATGTCACCGAGCCCGGAGACGAGCTGCACCGATCCCGGGGGCGCCGCGAGGTCGAGCACCGCGGTCTCCTCGATGCCCTGGGCGCGGACCTTGAGGTCGATCTTGCCGCCGGCATCCCACTGGGTGAGGTTGTCCGTGCCGTAGACGGTGGCGCCGGTGCCGTAGAACGCCCGGTTGGAGTTGAACGGGTCGATCTCGAGGGACTCCATCATCCAGCCCAGCTTGGGGCTCGGCTCGGGCGGGTTGGCCGCCTTGCCGAAGGTCAGCCACGGGGCGCCGGTGATGTCGAGGTTGTAGCGCAGGCTCCGCTCGGGGTAGCTGGTGAAGTCCCAGGCCCGGGTCCAGGTGGCGCCACGGTCCGTGCTGCGGAAGATCTGCGCGTCGGGCCACCAGGACATCTGCGAGGTGGCCATGAGGGTGTCCGGGTCCTGCCGGTCGATGGTCAGCCCGCTGAAGCCGTAGGCGAAGTCGCCGCCGCGGTCGGGGGTGATGTTCGTCCAGGCCCCCGTGGCGGCGTCGAGCCGCCAGATCTCCCCGGCGGCGCCGTCGTAGGGGCCGCCCGTGTCGGAGGTCGCGATGTAGAGCTGCTTGCCCACCGCGTCGAACACGCCCTTGTGCGGCAGGAACCCGGTGGGCTGCCCTGCCACGCGCTGCCAGGTGACACCGGCGTCGGTGGAGCGGTAGACGGAGTTCGCCTTGTCCGCGACGCCCACGTAGATCGTCTTCGTCGCCTGCCCCGCGGTCGAGCTGGTCGGGTCGAAGGTGACCCACACGACGCCCTGGTTGTCGGCGGTGTAGTCGTAGCTCGGGTCCTGCACGTAGTTGCCGGCGTTGGGGAAGCTGGTCACCTTGGCCCACGTGACGCCGTAGTCGGTGCTGCGCCACAGCCCGTTGCCGCTCTCGGCGCCGTAGTACAGGACGGAGTTCTTGTTCGGGTCGATCTGCAGGCGCTCGCCCATGCCGCGGCCCGGCATGTTGCCGCCGACCTTGAAGGGCAGGACGGTCTTCTGCCAGGTGGCGCCCTTGTCCGCAGATCGCAGGATGGCGCCGTTCTGCGGGTCCCAGCTGTTGGTGTAGGTGCCAGCCGCCACGTACACGCGGTTGGTCTGCACGGGATCGGTGGCGAGGCTGAGCACGCCGCTGTGGCTCCAGTCGTCCCAGCCGACGTGGTCGAGCAGCGGCGCCCACCTGTTGGTCGCGGCGTCGAGCCGGTACGCGCCGCCGATGTCGGTGCGGGCGTAGACGAGGTTCTTCTCCTTCTGGTTGAAGATGATGGCCGGCACGAACCCGCCGCCGACGATCTCGACGTTCTTCCAGGTGTACCCGGTCTCCGCCGCAGCGGCCTCGGGTGCTGTCGAGACGGCTGCGGTGCTCACCCCGACGGTGATCGCGGCGAGCAGCCCGATCGCGGTCAGGGGAGCCATCACTGGTAGGACGCGCATCCGCTTCACTCCTTTGTGGGAACGGTGGGGTCGCCGCGGGTCGTCTCGCTGAGCGGCAGCCGACCGTATCGAAGCGCTTCGACGTCGAACCAGGGGGCAAAACGTTTCATGGGGCCGCACGCGCGGTGGCCCGCCCGGATGCGACCACCCGGCGCACGCGGTAGAACCGGTGCATGACGCGTGAGCAGAGGGACCTGACGTCCGACCCCGCCGCCGAGCTGATCGCGGCGCGCCGCCTGTCGGATGACGAGGTCCGGGCCGAGGACGCCCGCTCCGGCGGGGACGCCGCCGCGGCTCCGCGGTCGCTGCACGCGGTGGAGCTGCTCCCCGACGACGAGGCGATCTCCAGCAACGACGACTGGGACGACCCCGAGCGCCTCTGACCCGCGGGCTCAGCGCCGCCCGCCTCGAGAGGCGAGGGCATGACGGCCGGGGGCATGACGAAGGCCCGGCGCCTCAGGCGGCCACCCGTGAGGTGTGCCCCTGAGGCGCCGGGCCTCCGTCGTCAGTACGAGGTCAGGCCTTCTTCGCGGCGGCCCCGGCCTTGCTCGCCGCCTGCTTCTCGGTCTCGGCGCCCTGCGTGCTCAGGCGCCCTCCGGCGGACTCCAGGTGGGCGCGCACGAACCACTGGAACAGCTCGAGCTGGCGCAGCTGCCCGATGATGAGGTCGTTGGTGACGTCGTCGAGCTCCTCGGTGTCCTTCATCGCCTTGCGGTGCGCCTCGATGACCCCGTCGTACACCTCGTCGAGGGCGCCCAGGTGGTCGATGGCGCCGGCGCGGCCGATCCCGTAGTCATCCCAGGTGCGCTGCTTCACGATGTACCCGGGAGTGCCGTACGGAGCGACTCCGAGCGTGGCGATCCGCTCGGCAGCCTCGTCGACCATCTCGCGCACCGCGTCCACCTGCGGGTCGAGCATCTCGTGCACGGCGATGAACTGCGGCCCCACCACGTTCCAGTGGATGTGCTTGAGCGTCAGCGCCAAGTCGTTCAACGAGTTGAGCCGCTCCTGCAAGATCGCGGCCACCTTCGAGCCCTGCTCGGGCGTGAGACCGGGGACTGTGTACTTCGGCAGCTCTGCGCGGGCCATCATGAAGTTCCTTCCTTCGCGTTCTCGGTGTCCGCCAATGGCGGCCTCGTGCGGCCTCCACGTTGCCGCACCTGCGCAGATACCGCATCCGCAGGCGCCGCGGGGCCGCGCCGACGACCCCGCCGCCACCTCCACCACACCGCGCCCACGACGATGAGCACTCCCACCACGAGCAGCGGGGCCAGCAGCGCGGCCAGGGACAGCGTCACGCTGGTGGCGTCCTCGGCGGCGCTGAGCACCGGCGCCCCGAGGCCGAACGTCGCGGCGTTCACCACCGGGCGCAGCAGCGCCTTGGCCGCGTGGACCGCGAGCGCCAGCAGCACCCCGACCAGCACCGGCGCCCACTGGCCGGAGCTCACGAAGGCCGCCGGGTCCGTCACCACTGTGTGCGCGGCGCCCGGGTCCTGGGTGCCGACCCCGGCCCCGAAGGCGATGCCCCCGGCCCCGGGTCGCACGATCGTCTGCACGATGTCGTTGACGTGGTCGACGCCGGGGATCTTGTCGGCGACGACCTCGAGCAGGAGCAGCACGCCCAGCACGGTGAGCACCCACCCGTCGGTGAGCCACTCCCAGCCCGCCGGCGTGGAGATGAGGTCCGTCCACCGCGCGAGCGCGCCGAGGGCCAGGAGCGGGACATAGGCGTTGAGGCCCGCCGCGGCGGCGAGGCCGGTTCCGGCCAGGATCTCGAACATGGCGGCCAGCATGGCAGGCGGCGGTCGTCCAGGGGGGGAGCCGCCGGGGCGCTCACGGGTGGAAGAGGTCGCCGGCCTGCTCGAGCCGCCGCGCGACCTCGGCGGGTCCGAGCTGTGTGAGCCCGGGCGCGATCTCGTCCCAGTGCCGCGGCGCCGCGACCGCAGGCTGCTCCCGGCCGCGTAGCGAGTAGGGGGTGATGGTGGTCTTGGCCGGGTGGTTCTGTGACCAGTCGAGGAGCACCTTGCCGCCGCGCAGGTCCTTGCGCTGGACGGCCACGAGCAGGGCGGGGTGGGCGGCGGCGAGCTCGTGGGCGAGGGCTTGGGCGTACTCGCGCACCTCCATCGCGGTGCGACGTCCGGGGAGCGGGGCGTAGAGCTGCATCCCCTTGCTGCCCGATGTGACCGGGACGGTCGGGAGGCCGTCGTCGGCGAGCCGGTCGGCGACGAGGTGCGCCACGCGGGCGCACTCGTCCAGTCCGGCGGGGGCCCCGGGGTCGAGATCGATGACCAGCCGGTCGGGCCGGTGGATCGCGCCGCGCGGCCCGACGCGCCATTGCGGGGTGTGCAGCTCCAGGGCGCCCTGGTTCGCCGACCAGACGAGGCCGGCCAGGTCGTCGAGGAACGGGTAGGTCAGCTCCTTGCCCTCGTCCTCGGCGCCGGGGGCGGCCGGGAGCGTGCGCCGGCGCCCCCACGCCGGGGCTCCTGCGGGGATGTTCTTCTCGAAGAAGCGCTCCCCGCCGACCCCCTCCGGGAAGCGGATGCGCGTGACCGGGCGGTCGCGGAGTTGGGCGAGGAGCGCTGACGAGACCTGGGTGACGTAGTGGATGACCTCGGCCTTCGTCATCCCGATCGACGGGTACATCACACGGTCGAGGTGCGTCAGGCGGACTCGCCGGCCGTCGACGTCGACGGTCTGCGCCTCGTCGTCGGGGCTCACAGGTCCTCCCAGAGGTCGATGTCGGTGTCGTCCCGGATGCCCCGGACAACGGGATGGCGCAGGCGCCCGGCGCCTGTGCGGTGCAGGTAGGCGACGTCGAGGGCCACCACCGGATCGCACCATGTGGCGCCGCGGGCGTCGAACGGTGGGACCTCGTCGTCGAATGGGCATGTGCTCCTGCGCTTCGGCCCGAGCAACCGGGCGAGGTCGCGTTCGAGCGGGCCCGTGATCCCGCTGCCGGCGCGGCCCAGATAGCGCAGCCGGGCGTCCACGTCGGGGGCCCCGAGCAGCACGGCGCCGATGATCCCGGTGCCGGCCGTCGGGGGGCGCCACCCGCCGACGAGGGCGGTGCGGGTGGTGCGGTGCGCCGCCTTCACCCAGTCGTGCGACCGGCGCCCGGCTTGGTAGGTCGACGCGCGACGCTTGGCGATGACGCCCTCGAGGCCATGCTCGCGTGTGACCTGCCACAACTCGGCGCCGTCGGTGTACACGGGGGAGAGCTGCGCCGGTGGCGGGAGGGTGAGCCGTTCCAGCGTCGCGCGGCGCTCGTCGAAAGACCGGCGGGTCACGTCCACGCCATAGAGCGTCAGCACGTCGAAGACGAGGTAGGACACGGGAGACTCCTGCGCCAGTCGCTGCGCCCGGGCTGGGTCGCGCACATGCATGCGCTCGGCGAGCGCCTCGAAGGACGGCTTCCCGCCCGACATCGCGACCACCTCGCCGTCCAGCACGGCCCCCTGGACGTCCGCGAGCGCGCCCAGCTCCGGGTAGGCGACAGTGACATCCCGTCCGTTGCGGCTCAGCAGCCGGAGGCCGCCGCGGGTGGTGTCCGCGAGCACCCGCACGCCGTCCCATTTCACCTCGAACGCCCACCCGGGACCTGTGGGCAGCCCGACGTGGGGGTCGGCTCCGGTGGCGAGCATGGGCTGCACGGGTCCATCCTGCCCAGATGACCCGGAACGCCGCGCGTTCGGGCCCTCGAGGGCGCGGCCGCCTGGCGGTGCGAGGGGAGGTGGTCGTCCGTGCGGGCGATTTGGAAGGGCGCAGTCGCCTTCGGGCTGGTCAACGTCCCGGTCAAGCTGTACGCGGCCACGGGCGAGCACGAGGTGCCCCTGCACCAGGTGCACCGCACCGATGGCGGACGCATCCGCTACCGCAAGACGTGCAGCGTGTGCGGCGAGTCGGTGGAGATGGCGGACATCGCCAAGGGGTACGAGACGGCCGACGGCGAGCTGGTGATCCTCACCGACGAGGACATGGCGCAGCTTCCCCTGGCCACCGAGCGGGAGATCGAGGTCGTGGAGTTCGTGCCGCAGGACCAGGTCGACCCGATCCTGCTGGCCAAGACCTACTACCTGGAGCCGGAGCGCACCGCGGTGAAGCCCTACGCGCTGCTGCGGGAGGCCCTGGCGACGTCCGAGCGCATGGCCGTGGTCAAGGTCGCGCTGCGGCAGCGGGAGTCCATGGCGGTGCTGCGGGTGCGCGACGACGTCATCTGCCTGCAGACGCTGCTGTGGCCTGACGAGGTCCGCGCCGCCGACTTCCCCATCTTGGACACCGAGGTGCAAGTCCGGCCTCAGGAGCTGGCGATGGCGTCGTCGCTGGTGGAGTCCCTGGCGGCCGACTTCGACCCGTCGGGCTTCGAGGACTCCTACCAGGGGGCCCTGGAGAGCCTGATCGAGGCGAAGGTCGCGGCAGGCAGCACCCAGGGGATCGCCGAGCGGCTCGAGGGCGCCGGTGGCCGCGAGAGCGAGGGCGCCGAGGTCGTCGACTTGCTCGCTGCGCTGCAGCGCAGCGTGGAGAAGGCCCGGGGCCAGCAGGCGGCTGGGGCGCCGAAGCAGGGAGGCCGCACGAAGCGCCCGTCGAAGGCGTCCAGCGCACCACCGAAGGCGGACGCGGAGGCCGGGCAGCGCACCGGCACGGACGACGCGGCGCCGGCCCCGAGCGCCCGGGGAAGGAAGGCGTCCACCCAGGCCAAGTCCCAGGCCAAGTCCCAGGCCAAGGCCCAGCACGAGGACGAGGAATCGAGCGCCTCCGGCACGACGCGCCGCCCGCGCCGCCGGGCCTCCTGACCAGCCATGACGTCCTCACGCGCGGCCACCGCGCAGATCGACGCGGTGAACACGCTGCGCCGCGTCGCGTTCCTGCTCGAGCGCGCGCAGGCGAGCGCGTACCGCAGCGACGCGTTCCGGCATGCGGCTCGCGCCATCGAGCGGTTGGACGCCGACGAGTTGCTGGCCCGGGTGGACGCGCAGTCGCTCACCGACCTGCCCGGCGTCGGGGAGCGCACAGCCTCGATCGCCGCCGCCGCCGTGCGCGACGAGCCGCAGGAGTACCTCGACCGGCTGGAGGCCGAGGACGCCGCGAGCCGCGAGCCACGCCCCGGCGACGACCTGCGGGCGAGGCTGCGTGGCGACCTGCACACGCACACCGACGCGAGCGACGGCGGCAGCCCGCTGCAGGAGATGGTGCTGGCCGCGATCGAGATCGGCCATGAGTACATGGCCGTCACCGACCACTCGCCCCGCTTGACCGTCGCGAACGGCCTGTCCGCCGCGCGGCTGCGGGCGCAGATCGACCAGATCGCCGCCCTCAACCGCGCGGTGGCGCCGTTCCGGGTCCTCACCGGCATCGAGGTCGACATCCTCGACGACGGCTCGCTCGACCAGGAGGCCGAACTGCTCGCCGAGCTCGACGTGGTCGTCGCGTCTGTCCACTCGAAGCTGCGGATGGACCGGGCGGCGATGACCCGACGGATGCTCGCCGCCGTGCGCAATCCGCATGTCGACGTGCTCGGGCACCTCACCGGCCGTCAGCTCACCGGCCGCCGCCAGCGCCCGCCGAGCGAGTTCGACGCCGACGCCGTCCTGGGCGCGTGCGCCGAGAATGGCGTGGCCGTCGAGGTCAACTGCCGGCCCGACCGCCTCGACCCGCCGCATGCGCTGTTCGACGTGGCCGTCGACCTGGGGTGCGTGTTCTCGGTGGACTCCGACGCGCACGCGCCCGGCCAGCTCGACTGGCAGATCGCGGGCTGCGACCGTGCTGTCGCACACGGCGTGGACGTCGATCGGGTCATCGACGCGTGGCCGATCGACGACCTCCTGGCCAGGCTCGACGCGCGGATGTGAGGATTCCCAGGCGCGCCGTGGCAGCGAGCACAGGCTGCGGGCCACTAGGGTCATCCGCGGTGGACACGCGTCAACGAGGCTTCGGACTCGTCGACCTTCCGTCTCCGCCGTCGCCCGGGGCACTCACCCGGGCACGCACGTCCCGACCGACAAGGAGCACAATCCCGTGAGCGTCAACCGCACCGAGCTCGTCCAGGCCATCGCCGCCAAGGCCGGCCTGACCAACACCGCCGCCGACGCGGCGCTCAAGGCCTTCCAGGAGGTCCTGGTCGAGCAGCTTGCCGCCGGCGAGAGCGTCACGATCCCCGGCCTGCTCGCGGTCTCGCGTGCCGACCGTGCCGCGCGCACGGGCATCAACCCGCAGACGGGTGAGAAGCTCGAGATCCCCGCCGGCTTCCGCGTGAAGCTCACCGCGGGCAGCGCTCTCAAGCGCGCCGTCGCCGCCAAGTAGGCAGCACCTGACGAAGCCCCCGGCCGCAGCAGCGGTGGGGGGCTTCGTCATGCCCGCCCCGTCACCCGGGTCCGCCCGACCGCCCCGTGTGGGCCGTCGCCTAGACTGGGCGGGCATGCGCGGGCGCGCTGATCGGTTGTGAGTTGAGCGGTTCTGGTGCACGGGTGCAGTGGGGGAGCGGAGGACTGATGGCGGTGGTGCAGCGCAACACGCGGCAGCGCGCCGAGGTGATCGCACTTCTCGACGGGCTCGACGAGTTCCGCAGCGCGCAGCAGCTCCACGAGCTCTTGCGGGCCCGCGGCTCGAGCGTCGGCCTGGCGACCGTCTACCGCGCGGTGCAGACGTTGAGCGAGAGCGGCGAGGTCGACGTCCTGAGGTCTGCGGACGGCGAGGCCGTCTACCGGCGGTGCGAGCGGCGCAGCCACCACCACCACCTGGTCTGCCGGCACTGCGGCCGAGCCGTGGAGATCGACGGCCCGGGCACCGAGGCGTGGGCCGACCAGGTCGCCGCGTCGCACGACTTCGCCGACGTGGAGCACACCATCGAGCTCGTCGGCACCTGCGCGGACTGCCGTGCGGCGGAGGCCGAGGCGCGCGCGGAGGCCGCGCGGCGCCTGGCGGCAGACGGCCAGGGCTGACGCTCCTCGCCGGGTCTGATGTCCGGCAGAATGACCCGGTGACCGCGACCCACGACACCGCCCGACGCGACTTCGCCTCCGATAACTACGCGGGGGTGCACCCCGAGGTGCTGGCCGCGCTGGCGGAGGCCAACGGCGGCCACGAGGTGGCCTATGGCGAGGACCGCTGGACGGCGCGCCTCCAGGACGTGCTCCGGCAGCAGTTCGGCCCGACGGCCTTCGGATACCCCGTCTTCAACGGCACCGGCGCGAACGTGCTCGCCCTGCAGTCGATGCTGCCGCGATGGGGCGCCGTCATCTGCGCGGACAGCGCCCACATCAACACCGATGAGAATGGCGCCCCCGAGCGCGTCGGCGGGCTCAAGCTCCTCACCACGCCGTCACCTGACGGCAAGCTCACCCCCGAGCTCGTGGCTCGGCAGGCGTGGGGATGGGGGGACACCCACCGGGCACAGCCAGGTGTCGTCTCGATCACCCAGGCCACCGAGCTCGGCACGGTGTACACCCCGCAGGAGATCCGCGAGCTCGCCGACCAGGCGCACGGGCTCGGGATGCGCCTGCACCTCGACGGGTCGCGGCTGTCCAACGCGGCCGCCTCGCTCGACGCGCCGCTGCGCGCGCTGACCACCGACGTGGGCGTCGACCTGCTGTCGCTGGGCGGCACCAAGAACGGGCTGATGATGGGCGAGGCCGTCGTGGTGCTCGACCCTGACGCCGTCGCGGGGATCGACTACCTGCGCAAGGTCGACATGCAGCTCGCCTCCAAGATGCGGTTCGTCTCCGCGCAGCTCGTGGCCCTGTTCGAGGGAGACCTGTGGCGGCGCTCAGCGGCGCACGCGAACGCGATGGCCGCGCGGCTGCGCGCTGGCGCCGAGTCCGTCGAGGGCGTGCGGATCACCCAGCCGACGCAGGCCAACGCGGTGTTCGCCGCGCTGCCGCCCGGCGTGGCCGACCGGCTGCGCGAGCACCGGCGCTTCTACGACTGGAACCCCGCCACTGGCGAGGTCCGCTGGATGTGCGCGTTCGACACCACCCCGCACGACGTCGACGAGTTCGTCGAGGCGCTGCGGGGTGCTGTCGCGGCCGGCTGAGAGCCGTACTCAGACGCGGAGCGGGCCTGGGCTGGGCGGTGGCGCTGGGCTAGGCGGTGGTGCTGTGCTGGCGCGACAGCCCGGCGCGTGGCGACGGCCAGACGTGGAAACAGGTGCGGGGAGCGCTCAGTCGCACTCCCCGCACCTGTGCTGGGGGTTGATTCAGCCGACCAGGCCGATGGCCTCTGCTCACCCGAGCAGGGGCCACCGGTGGTCGTGCGGTGGGTCAGCTCACCGAGCAGGCCTGCCCGTTGAGCGAGAAAGCCGCCGGCGCCGTATTGGTCCCCGAGTGGGAGCCGTTGAAGCCGATGTCCACACTGGCGCCAGCCGCCAGCGTGCCGTTCCAGGCCGCGTTCGCCGCGGTCACCGCGGATCCCGACTGCGACCAGGTGGCGCTCCAGCCCTGCGTGACCTGCTGGCCCGAGGGGAAGGAGAACGTCAGGCGCCAGCTGCTGAGCGCTGAGCTACCCGAGTTGGTGACGCGGATGGAGCCGGTGAAGCCCGTGTTCCAGCTGTTCGCCGTGTACTTGACGTCGTGGGCGGCGGCGTCGTCGGGTTGGTGGTGGAGATCACCGGGTAGGCGTTCTGCACCAGGGTGCGGAACTGCGCCTCGAACCACTGGCCGGCGAGCGGCGCGTTCGGGGTGGCGCCGGTGAGCTGGTTCGCCAGCTTCGGCGAGACGAACGTGGGGTCGCACATCCGGTCGAATCGCTTGCCCTGGTCGTTGGGGATCTCTGAGGACGCGCCGTCGGACTCGCCCGGGGGCTTGATCCAGACGAACGCGTCAAGGTGGGAGCTCGCGTAGCCCGACGGGGTGGCCTGCGGCCGCTCGCCGATGCCGGCGCCCAGCGGGTTGCACCAAGCGCCGCGGTGCACGCGCTTGTCGACGCGGGACTGGTCGACGTAGGTGTTGAGGGTCGTGCTGGTCGAGGCGGCCGTGGGCCGGGCGGAGCCGCCCCAGCCATTGCGCGACGTGTCGATGAGCATGCCGGTGCTGGCCGGGAAGCCCTCGGCCACGAGCAGCGAGTGCAGGTGGGCGGTCCAGTCGATCTCGTCGAAGTCGTCGTTCCACTCGTAGAAGCTGCTCGACTTCACCGGGTTGCCGCCGACCTGGAGGGTCGGGCTCGTCAGGAAGGGCTCGACGAGCGGCGTGGAGTTCGCGGTGTTGGTGACGAAGCCGTCGACCGACGCGAGTCCTGCGGACGTGGTGCGCGCGACGTCGGCGAAGAGCTTGGCCGCGGGAGCGGCGTTCGACGGCCACCCCAGCCAGCCGCCGTGCGCGGCGTCGATGTACGTGTACACGTTCGGGATGGCGTGCAGCTTGTCGAGCGCGTACTTCACACCCTCGCGGTAGTAGGGCGCGGCCTGCTGGCACGCGGCCTCGGAGGAGTTGGTGATGAGGTTGGGCAGCGAGTCGGGCTCGATCGTCGCCGAGATCCGGATGTCCTGGTACTTCGGGTCGCCGAGCAGGGCGGCGATCGGGTCGATGTACTCGGACTTGTAGCGGGCCATGCCCGCGTCGGTGGCCGGGAGCTCGCCGTTGGACGCCAGGGCGTAGCAGTCGCGTCCCGGCAGGTCGTAGATCACGACGTTGAAGACGATGGGCGTGCTGCCCTGCTTCTGCGCGAGGGCCTGGTCCAGGTGGTACTTGAGGCCGTTGCCGTCGGCGTTGCCGGCGATCGCGCTGATCCGGTCCATCCACACCGCTGTGGGCTGGTTCTTGATCGCGCGCATCTTCGCGGCGAGGGTCGCGTCGCCCGCACGGCCGGCGGCGGCCTCGACCGACGCCGACCAGGTCGGGTTCACGTACTGCGTCGCGCCGGCGTACGGGTTGTCGACGTGGGTGGGGGCGGCGCTGGCCCCCGTCGACATCAAGGTCAGGGGAAGGGCGACGAGCGCTGTCGCCGTCGCGGCTGCGGCAGCTGCTTTCAGCCGCTTGGGGATCCTGGACACACGGTCCTCCGGGTGGGTTCGGCACGCCGCCCGGCCGATCCGCCCAGGCGACAGTCGCCTGCACTCAGTCCGCGGCGACTACCGGGGAAGGTGGCACGGCGCTGCCTGCCGCAGGGACGCCGCGAAACCTTTAGGCCCGCCCCCGTTACCTGATCGTGATCATGGGGCGAGCCGCCGAGCCGCGCCGCCACAGGCGTGCTGATCGGTCATCTCGCACGTGGGCCGGTACTTCCGCGCACCGCGATCCCACCTACCGGAACCATGCGGCTCGCATCCTGGTCCCCGTCCAGAACGGCCAGGACGGCCTCGCCGACGGCGGTCCCGAGCGCTGTCAACGGAGACGGCAACGTCGTGATGGACGGGGTGGCCAATCGGCACAGGGCGGAGTCGCCCCCCGCCAGGATCGACAGGTCCCACGGCACCTCGAGGCCCGTGCGCCGCGCCACGTCCAGCGCCGCGACGGCCATCTGATCCGAGTCGTAGACGATCGCCGACGGCGGCACGGGGGAGGTCAGGAGCCGGCGGGTCGCCGCCGCGGCCTCCTCGGCCGTGGCGCTCGTCGGCTCGTGGACCACGTTCCCCCCGGCGCGCCCCAGGGCGGCGCCCAGCGCGTCGAGCCGGACTCGGGAGCGGTGCAGGGCAGCCGGCCCGGTCACCAGCGCCACCTCGCGGTGCCCCAGCTCGAGCAGGTACGTCCCGACGCGCGTGAACGACTCCTGGTCGTCGAGCCACACGGTCGCCAGGCCTTGCGCCACCTGCGGCGGGCCGAGCACCACCGCCGGGGCGCGCATCCGGGCCAGGGCCTCCACGCGCGGATCCTGGGGCAGCGGATCCGCGACCACCATCACGTCGAACCGCCGCTCCGCCCACCACGTGCGGTAGGTGGACACCGCCTCCTCCGCCGAGCCCACGATCTGCAGCACCAGCGCGAGGCCGCGCGCCGCGACGACCTCCTGCGTCGCCATGACGAAGTCGAGGAACGACGTGGCGTGGGCGGTCGCGTCGGCGTCACGGCCCAGCACCAGGCCCACGGCCCGCGGGCCGGTGCGCATCGAGCGGGCGGCCGCACTCGGGCGCCACCCGAACTCGTCGGCCACCCGCAGCACCCGCTCACGGGTCGCGGCGGAGACGCCTGGCCTGCCGTTGAGCGCGTAGGAGACGACCGCGATCGAGACGCCGGCGGCTCTGGCGACGTCGGAGATCGTCGGTCGGCGTGTGATGGATCCGAGACCGTCTGCTGCGGGTATGTCCATGATCACCTAGTCTGTCGCCCGATGCGTGCAAACGTATCGTCTCGGCTCCGACGACGTAGGCGAGGTGTGGGCAATGGTGGCCACCATCCGGCGCGGTCATGTACCGCTCAGCGCACGACGCACGATCGGTGTGCTGTCGCCGGTCGTGGGGGGCTTCTACTTCGGCGGCCTCATCGCGGGCGTCGTCCGCGCGGCACGCAACGCCGGGCACCGGGTGGTCGCGGTGCAGACGTACCCCGCAGGGCTCGACCGCGAGCGGTACCCGGACGAGCCGTTGCTGGAGGTCCCCGTCGCGCTCGGCGCGGTCGACGGGATCGTGGTGATCGCCAAGGCCGTGCGGCACGACCGGCTGGCGTCGGTGCAGGGATGGGGGCGGCCGCTGGTGCTGATCAGCGAGGACGAGACGAGCATGCCCGTCCCCGTGGTGGTGCCGGACAACGCCGGCGGGGTGCGTGCCGCTGTGACGCACTTGATCGAGCACGGCCACACAAAGATCGGCTTCGTCGGCAATGTCATGCAGCGTGACCTGCGCGAACGCTATGCGGCGTACCGCGAGACCCTGACCGAGCACGGCATCGAGCCACGGCCCGAGTGGTTCTTCGACACCGCCGACAACCATGAGCAGGGCGGCGCCGACGCGGCCGGACGGTTCCTGGCCGCTGGGTCGCCGACCACGGCGATGTTCGCCGTGACCGACCGCAACGCGATCGGTTTCACCCGCACGTTGCGGGCCAGTGGGCTCGTGCTCCCACGCGACCAGGCAGTCATCGGCTTCGACCACACCGACAGCGGGGCGCGGCTGTCACCCCGGCTGTCGACCGTCGACCCCCACCACGACCGGTTGGGCGAGCTCGCCGTGGCGCTGCTCCTGGCGAAGATGCGGGGCGAGGAGGTGGAGCCCGCCGTGCACCGCACCCCCGCCACCCTGCTGACCCGCGAGTCGTGCGGCTGCGGGGAGACGGCCGCCGTGGCGCCCGAGGAGGCGGCAGCCCCGCACCTCGGCGCCAGCGCGGCACGCAACCGGCTGCGCCTGCTCGCCGACGTCGCGTTCGGCGGCTCACCCGTCTCAGGGAGTGGGCGCCGGCCGACGGATGACGCCCGCACCACGTGGTGCCACGGCGTCCTGGACCCACTCCTGGCGGCCGCCGAGCGCGGCGCGATCCCGACGCCGACCACGCTGACCCGTCTCGCGGACCTGTCGTCCGCGCTGCAACCGCATCCGGAGGCCCTGGAGCAGCTCGTGGGCGTGGTGCGCGACCTCGAGGCCGAGACGCTGGACGCCCTGGCCCCGGACTCGCCGCACCCGGCCGCGGTGCGCAGGGTCGCCACCGAGCTGCTGTTGGCGCTCACCAAGGGTTGTGTGCGTCCGCTGCTCGCGCGCAGCGGGAGCCTCGAGCGCACGATCGCCGACCAGTACGAGGTCGACATGGACCTGCTCCGGGGCAAGGGCGCGAGCCCGCGGGCACTGACCTGGCTGCCCAGGGCGGTGCGCGGCCCGGCGTGCCTGGGGCTGTGGGTCGGCCGCGAGCGTGCCCCGGGCGACCGGGAGGTCGAGATCGTGGGGGTGTACGACACCAGCGGCACCCTGACCCGCCTGATCGGCTCGCGCAGCCCCGCGAGCCAGTTCCCCCCGCCCGCCCTGACCCGCTCGAGCGGGGTCGGGGGCAGCGACCGTCCCTTCTACACAACCGACGCTGCCGGCGACCTGCCGCGGCGCCCGCGAGCCAGTTCCCCCCGCCCGCCCTGACCCGCTCGAGCGGGGTCGGGGGCAGCGACCTGACGTTCGTGGTCCCGGTGACCTTCGCCGGCAGCGACTGGGGCCTGTTGGCGATCGACGGGGTCGTCGAGGCGCGCATGACCAGCGCACGGGACAAGTACAACCACTGGGCGGCGCTGCTCGCCGTCGCCCTCGACCAGGAGCGGCTGCTCGGCTCCCTGCGCGAGCAACGCCGAGCCCTTGAGCAGGCGGCCGCCCGCGAGCGCGCCCTCGCCGACAAGGTCCGCGCCAGCGAGGAGCGGTACGCCCTCGCGTCGATGGCCGCGCAGGACGGCACCTGGGACTGGGACGTCAGCGCGGGCACCGTCTACTACTCGCCGCGCTGGAAGCAGGTCCTCGGGTACCAGGACGACGACATCAGCTCCTCGCCCACCGAGTGGCTCGAGCGCGTCCACCCCGACGACCGGGACGAGCTCTCCGCCGCCATCGCGGCACAGCTCGGCGGGGCGCGCGTGCCGCTCGAGCTCGAGCATCGCGTCCGCACCTCGACCGGCGACTACCGGTGGATGATGTGCCGAGCCGTCACGGTGCTCGACGACGCGGGCTGCCCCGCGCGGCTGGTCGGCGCCCTCGTCGACATGACCGAGCGCAAGGAGCAGGAGCTGGCGCTGCGGCGCAACGCCTTGCGCGACCCGGAGACGGGCCTGGCGAACCGCATGCTGTTCATGGAGCGGCTCGGCGCGGCCGTCAAGCGGGCGCGGCGCTCCGAGGAGTACGACTGCTCGGTGGTGCTGCTGCGGCTCGAGTTCGCGAGCGGTCACGCGTCGCGTGGCGAGGAGTCGGCAGACGACGACACCCTGGCCCGCGGCGAGGTCGTCCGCCGGCTGCGCCGGGCAGTGCGCGAGGGGGACACCGCCGCGCGGCTCGGCCAGGACGAGTTCGCGGTGCTGCTGGACGACGTGGGGGCGGGCGGCGACCCGCTCCGGGTCGACGAGCTCCTCACGCACCTGCAGATCGACTTGGGCGCGGACTTGGCGACCGGTGTGCTGCCCAGTGTGCAGCGCTACCACGACGCCGACGACGCGTTGCGCGAGGCGGACATCGCCCTGCTGCGCGCGTCAGTCAGTGCAGTGGGTCAGCGACCCACGGGGGTGTGGCGGGGCCGACGGTCCCGCGTGTCCACGCGGTCGCGACCCTCGGGACGGTGCGCGCCGGTGGGACGCGACGCGCCCTGGCCGGTGCGGGGGCCGGGGCCCTCGTCGATCCGGATGCGCAGCGGGCGACCCGCGACGCGAGCCCGGCCGATGCGGTCGAAGGCGTCGGGGCTCAGCCCGGCGGGGATCTCCACCAGGGAGAAGCTGGGGAAGATCTCGATCTTTCCCAGGTCCTTGCCGGTCAGGCCGCCCTCGTTCGTCAGCGCGCCCACGATGGCGCCGGCCTGGGCGCCATGCGTGTGGCCTACGGCGACGCGGTACCGGAGCGCGCCCTCGGTGCGGTGCGTGGCGCGGCGGGGGCCGTCCGGGGGCGGCCGGGCCGAGCGCTCGTTCCGGTCGCCGCGGTCCGACAGGCGCGCGCGGCTCAGCGCGTCGTCCATGTCGTCACCGTGCGTGGGACGCGCCGTGGGGCCGGTGTCGCCGACGGCGAGCGCGGCCATCACGGCGGCGAGCTCGACGGGGTCGACCGACGGGTTCTCGGCGAGGTAGGCCGTGACGGCCGTGCGGTACAGGTCGAGGCGGCCGGCCTCGGTCCGCGCGGCGACGTCGCGCAGCAGCTTCTGCACGCGGTGCGCTGAGACGTCGGCGGGGGAGGGGATCGAGATCTCCTCGAGCTTCTGGCGCGTGGTGCGCTCGATCGCGCGCAGTCGGTGCTGCTCGCTCGGCGTGACGAACGTCAGCGCCTCGCCCGAGCGGCCCGCGCGGCCGGTGCGGCCGATGCGGTGCACGTAGGCCTCGGGCTCGCTCGGCGCGTCGAAGTTCACGACCAGGCCGATCCGGTCCACGTCCAGGCCACGGGCCGCGACATCGGTGGCGACCAGCACGTTGAGGGCGCCACTGCGCAGGCGCTCGACGATCTTCTCGCGCTCGCCCTGGGCCACGTCGCCGGAGATGTAGGCGGCTGAGATGCCGCGCTCGATCAGCGCGCTGCCGACCTCCTCCGCCGCGCCACGGGTGCGGACGAAGACGATTGCCGCATCGGCGTCGGAGACCGCGAGCACGCGGGCCAGGGCGCCGGCCTTGTGCCGGTACGGCACCACGGCGTAGGTCTGGTTCACGCTCGTGACGGTGGACGACTGCCGCGAGACCGCGACCTCGACCGGGTTGTTCAGGTGCTGGCCGGCCACCCGGCGGATCGCCGGGGGCATGGTCGCGGAGAACAGCGCGACCTGGCGGTCGGTGGGCGTCGTGTTGAAGATCTTGTCGACGTCCTCGGCGAAGCCCATCCGCAGCATCTCGTCGGCCTCGTCGAGCACGAGGAAGCGGACGTTGTCGGGGCGCAGGGTGCGCCGCTCGAGGTGGTCGATCACGCGGCCCGGGGTGCCGACGACGATCTGGGCGCCGCGGGCCAGCGCCCGCTGCTGCGGCAGGAACGGCGAGCCGCCGTAGACCGCGATGACCTCGACGCCGGGCAGGTGCTTGGCGAACGTCTCGATCGCCTCGGCGACCTGCATGGCCAGCTCACGGGTGGGGGTCAGGACCAGGGCCTGGACCTCGCGCAGCGACGGGTCGACAGCGGCGAGCAGCGGGAGGCCGAACGCGGCGGTCTTGCCGGTGCCGGTCTGGGCGACACCGGTGATGTCGCGGCCCGCGAGCAGCGCGGGGATGGCCTCGGCCTGGATCGCCGAGGGGATCTCGAAGCCGAGGTCGGCGACCGCGCGCTCGAGCGCCTCGGGCAGGCCGAGCTCGGAGAACTTGATGGTGGGGGTTGCCGCGTCCGTCGACTCGGTCGAGGGCAGGGCAGCAGAAGGCAAGGACGTCATATGTGAATGGCACCGTTCGGATGGCTGAGGAGTCGCGTGCGGGCCGGCCAGGGGGGCCGTCCCGAAGGTCGCAGTCCCGAACACATCCACGGCGGTGACGCCGGTACACAGGCACGAGGGAGGCGCGACGAACTCCAGGTTCGGGATGAGTCTACCGGGTGCGCGGGGTCGCCCCGTGGTGACGCTGCACACAGCACCCAGGCGCGTGCCTCGGCGCGACGCGGGTCACAGCAGGCCGAGGCGGCGGCCCTCGATGGCGGGGCAGGCGTCCATCACGACGTCCAGGCCCGCGTCGCGGGCTCGTTCTGCGGCGTCCTCGTCGACCACTCCGAGCTGCAGCCACACTGCACGTGCGCCCACCGCGATGGCGTCGTCCACCACAGCGCCCGCGCGCTGCGCGTTCACGAAGACGTCGACCACATCGATCGGCTGCGGGGCCGACGCCAGGTCCGGGTGTCCCGAGACGCCTGCGACGGCCTCGGCCCGGGGGTGCACAGGCACCACCTCGTGCCCGAGCGCGTCACGCAGGTACCCGGCGACACCCCAAGCCGCGCGGGCGCGGTTCGTCGACAGCCCCACCACCGCCCATCGGGCGGGGGTGACCAGCAGTCGGCGGATCACCTCGGGGTCGTTCACATGGGACATCCGTCCAGCGAACCACACCCGCGCGAGCCTGCTCAGTGCTTGAAGGCGTCCTTGATCTTCTCGCCGGCCTTCTTGAGGTCGGCCTTCACCTGGTCGCCGCGGCCCTCGGCCTCGAGCTGCTCGTCGCCGGTCGCCTTGCCAGCGGCCTCCTTGCCCTTGCCGGTGAGGTCCTCAGCGGAGTTCTTCGCCTTGTCGTCAATGCCCATCTCGGCTCACCTCTCCCTGTCCTGAGCGGGTCTCAGTAGACGTTCGACCGTACGTCAGACCGGCATGACCTGCGCGGCGGGGAACCCAGGAGGCCTGAACGACGCATAAGATCGAGGGTCAGCAGAGAGTCGACGACAGGGGAGGCCGTGACGGAGAAGGTTGCCGTCTCAGACCGCGTGCTCACGGTCCCGAACGTCATCAGCCTGGCGAGGCTCCTCCTGGTGCCCGTCTTCGCGGTGCTCATCGGGGTGGGCGAGGACGGCTGGGCGCTGCTCGTCCTCGCGGTGTCAGGAGCCAGCGACTGGCTCGACGGGGTCCTCGCGCGCCGCCTCGGTCAGGTGTCGAAGCTGGGGCAGATGCTCGACCCCGCCGCCGACCGCCTGTTCATCCTGGTGACCCTCCTCGGGCTCGCATGGCGCGACGTGGTGCCCTGGTGGCTCGTGCTCGTGCTGGTCCTGCGCGACCTGCTGCTGCTCGGGCTGCTCGCCGTCCTCGCCCGGCCGGGGTACGGCCCGCTGCCGGTCCACCTGGCCGGCAAGGCGGGCACCTTCGCCCTGCTCTACGCCTTCCCCCTGCTCCTCCTGGCGGAGTGGCCCGATCCGATCGGCTCCGTCGCCCTCGTGCTCGGCTGGGCCTGCGCCTGGTGGGGCGTGGCGCTCTACTGGTTCGCCGGTGTGCTCTACGTGCTCCAGGCCCGCCAGGTGCTCAAGGCCGACGCCGCGCAGGCATCGCACCCGTCGGCCGTGGTGTGAGCCCGGACGGGCGCGCGGACCAGGCGCCATCCGGCGCCGATCGCGCGCGCGGCGCCCTCGACGCCTCGATGACGCTGCTCAACGAGGTCACCCGCAAGCCCCTGGACCCCGGCTACCGGCTCGCCGCGGAACGTCGGGCGCTCGAGGGCTCCCGGCCGCACACGGCACGACGCACCGCCCTCGTGCTCCTGTCCGCGATGGTCCTCGGGCTGGGCATCACGGCCGCCACCCTGTCGCTGCGCGCCCCACAGCCCAGCGTCATGGCCGCGCGCCTGCTCCTCGAGGAGCAGATCCGGGACCGCACCGCCGATGTCGAGCTCCTCCGCGACAGGGCGCAGGCGCTCAACGCCGACATCGACCAGCTCCACGCCTCGGCCCTGGCCGCCAGCAACTCCGCGCTCGTCGAGCAGCTCGAGGCCGACTCGATCGCGTCCGGCGCCACTGCCGTGACGGGACCCGGCCTGCGCATCACGCTGACCGACCCTCCCGTCACCGAGGGCGGAGTCGAAGACCCTGAGGCTCGGGTGATCTACAGCGACCTGCAGATGATCGTCAACGGGCTGTGGCAGGCGGGGGCCGAGGCGGTGTCGGTCAACGACCAGCGGCTCACAGCGACGACGTCGATCCGCAGCGCTGGCAGCGCCATCCTCGTCGACCTGGTCCCGATCATCGGCCCGTACACGATCGAGGCGATCGGCGACCGGCAGGGCCTGCAGACCGGGCTGGCGCGCTCACGTGCCGGGGACTACATGACGTGGCTGCGCAACTCCGCGGGCGTCGGCGTCGACACCAGCTCCCAGCCCGCCCTCGAACTGCCCTCCGCAGCGCGCGTCACGCTCCACTCGGCCACCGTTCCAGCCAGCACGCCGCTGGTGGCGCCCCACCGTCGGTCCGTCGCCGGCGCGGTCCACCGTCCGGGTGATCCGAGCGGCTCTGACCAGCAGTCCGACCAGCGCGAGGTCGTCGGGGCCCGAGCGGCCGCCGGACATGTGGCAGGGTCATGGCCGACGGTGAGCGGGAGGAGTGGTCGCACGTGATCGCAGTGATCGGCCTGGTGGTCGGTGTCGTCGCGGGTCTGCTGGTGCAGCCAGTGGTGCCCGTCTTCCTTCAGCCGTACCTCCCGATCGCGGTGGTGGCCGCGCTCGACGCGCTGTTCGGCGGCCTGCGCGCCATGCTCGACGGGATCTTCGACGACCGGGTCTTCTTGGTCTCGTTCCTGTCGAACGTCGTCGTGGCCGCGCTGATCGTGTTCCTGGGCGACCAGCTCGGCGTGGGCAGCCAGCTCTCCACCGGCGTGGTGGTCGTGCTCGGCATCCGGATCTTCTCGAACGCCGCGTCCATCCGCCGGCACCTGTTCAAGGCATGAGCGCCCCCGACGCCGAGCGCGCAGAGCACGTCACCCCGCCCGATGCGACGCCGGACGATGCGACGCCGGACGAGCCCGCGGAGCCGGCAGTCGCCGCATCGCAGCACCGTGGCGGGTGGTCGACGTTGCGCGGCCTGCTGCGACCGCGCGCGACCCGCTCGCAGATCCTGATCGCGCTGCTGTGCGCGCTCCTCGGGTTCGCGGTCGTGGCCCAGCTCCGGCAGACCCGCGACGACGGCCTCACCAATCTTCGGCAGTCCGAGCTGGTGGGGATCCTCGACCAGACCACCCGCCAGGGTGACGACCTGCAGCGTGAGATCGCCGAGCTCGAGCGCACACGCGCCGAGCTGGAGTCGGGCACGGACAGCCGCCAGGCGGCTCTGGACGCCGCGACGCGCAGCGCCGCCGTGCAGGGCATCCTCACCGGGCGCCTGCCCGCCGAGGGGCCGGGGATCATCGTGACGCTCACTCAGGCGACGGGCACGATCCGCTACGAGCACATGCTCAACATGCTGGAGGAGCTCCGTAACGCGGGCGCGGAGGCGGTGCAGGTCAACGACCAGCGCTTGACCGCGTCGAGCTACTTCGCGCCGGCGGACGACGGCGTGGTCGTCGACGGCGTGCTGATCCGGGCGCCGTACGTCTGGCGCGTCATCGGCAACCCCGAGACGATGTCCACCGCGTTGGACATGCATGGCGGTGCCCTCGCGGTGATCCGGAACGGGGGAGGGAAGGCTGCCGTGACCAGCGAGGCTCTCGTGGAGGTCACCGCGACGCGCGAGCCGACGGCCCCGCAGTACGCCACTCCGCAGCCGGCGCCGACAGGTTGAGCGGCGACAGCTCGACGGCGCGTCGGCGCGGTGCTACAACATCGGCGCGCATCCGCATAGGCTGGTGTCACAGTCGTGACCTCGAAGGCGGGTCGCAGTCACAGCAGGCCCGGGAGGCGGCATGAGCGACGATCGGCAGCTACCGGAGCAGGGGCGGAGCGCGCAGCAGGAGCACGGACAGTCGGGGTACACCCCCTCGGCGTCTGACACCACGGTGTTCACCAGCATCGACTCGACCGAGCTGGAGATTGTCGCGCCAGCAGGCCTGAGCGGGGAGGTCCGCGCCGCGGTCCACGCACTGCCGCGCACCTCGGCGCTCCTGGTCATGCAGCGCGGGCCCAGCGTGGGCGCCAGGTTCCTGCTCGACGCCGAGCGGACGATAGCTGGACGCAGCCCCGACGCGGACATCTTCCTGGACGACGTGACCGTGTCCCGCAAGCACGCGGAGTTCGTCCGTGAGGGCGACGACTTCGTGGTGCGCGACATCGGCTCGCTGAACGGCACATACGTGAACCGGAACCGGATCGACGCCGCGCTGCTCCGCCCGGGCGACGAGGTGCAGATCGGCAAGTACCGGATGACGTTCCACCCGAGCCCCGCGCGTGCCGCGGGCGCCGAGCCGGCCGCCCACCCCCTGTCGTGAGGTCGGAGCACTCGATGCGGGGGTCGGCGAGCGCCCGCGCTGTCGAGCGCCTGCCCGCGGACGTCGTCGAGCCCGACGACGAGCCGCGCGACGGCGAGCCGGAGGGCGTCGAGCCGTGGCCCCGGGGCATCTCCCGCCGGGCGACGATGCGGATCTCCGATGTGCTCGCGGCCCTGCAGATCGAGTTCCCCGCGGTGACGAACTCCAAGTTGCGCTTCCTCGAGGAGCAGGGCCTGGTGCTGCCGGTGCGGACGCCAGCCGGCTACCGCCAGTACAGCCCCGCCGACATCGAGCGGCTGCGCTACGTGCTGCGGCAGCAGCGGGACCGGTACGTCCCGCTCAAGGTCATCGGGGAGCAGCTCGCGGCGCTCGACTCGGGCGTCGAGGACGAGCCCGCCGCGCGCGCGCAGCTCGCGACCCGCGACGGCGTGCGGCAGGCACCGACGTCGGGCGCCCGGCTGACCGCTGCCGCGCTGGCCCGTGAGGCCGGCGTCGACGTCGAGGTGGTGACGGACCTGGTGGGAACGGGCGTGCTCCGGCCCACGGCGTCCGGGCACTTCGATCCTTGGGCGCGCGATGTCGTGCAACTCGCCGCGGCGCTCGGCGAGCATGGGATCGACTCGCGCCACCTGCGCGTCTTCCGTGCCGCGGCAGATCGGCAGGCGGACCTCGTCGAGCAGATCGTCGCGCCCTGGCGAGGCCGCAACGCGCCCTCCTCGCGTGCTCGCGCGGGCACGCTCGCCGCCGAGGTGGGGGAGTTGTGCACCCAGCTCCACACCGCGCTCGTCCGTGGCGCTGTGTCCGAGCTCGCGCCCTGACCTCGGCGTTCCCGGATCGGGTGAGAAGCCGTCGCTCTCACGCAGCCGACGGCGCGTGCCCGACGTAGCGTGGTCACGTGGGTGAGGACGAAGAGCTAGTTCCGGTCGAGGTGGTCGGCGTGCGACAGCACCTGGTCGACGAGGAGATCGTCGTCCTGCTGCTTGACCCCGCCTCGGAGTTGTTCGTGCCCATCGTCATCGGGCCCAGCGAGGGCAGTGCCATCGCCTCGGCGCAAGCCGGGATCGTGCCGCGCCGGCCGATGACCCACGACCTGCTCTGCGATGTGATCACCGCCGTGGGCGCGAGCCTGCGACAGGTGGAGATCACGAGCCTGGAGCACGGGGTGTTCCATGCCGCGCTCGTGCTCGGATCGGGCGGGCGCGTCGACTCGCGCGCCTCGGACGCGATCGCGGTGGCCGTGCGGGTGGGCTGCCCGGTGCTGTGCTCTGCCGAGGTCGTGGCGATCGCCGGCGTCGAGGCGTCCAGCGGCCCCGCCGAGCAGGAGGTGGAGCGCTTCCGAGAGTTCCTCGAGCAGGTCACCCCGGAGGACTTCGACACTGGCCACGACCAAGGGCCGGAGGGCCGGTGAGCAGGAGATTCGATGTCAGGTAGAGGGTGAGACTCGCCGGCCACGACACTCCGTGACGGCGCGCCGGGCGACGTCGTTGACGCTCCGGGGCCCCAGGCCTAGCGTGACCGATGGACATCCGAAAGCCCGAGGCCACACGTCTGGCGAAGGCGCCGACACGGCGGATGAGACAGCGAGTGGAGGACCTGTGAGCGGCACCGGTGACAGCGTGGAGGCTGCTGGTGGCGTCCCCCAGCGAGCCCAAGGCCTGCTGTTCGGGGACGAGCTCCCCGACCTCGACACCACGACCGGCTACCGCGGGCCCACGGCCTGCCGCGCGGCCGGGATCACCTACCGCCAGCTCGACTACTGGGCGCGCACCGGACTGGTCGAGCCGACCATCCGCCCGGCCACGGGCTCCGGCACGCAGCGGCTCTACAGCTTCCGGGACATCCTGGTGCTCAAGGTCGTCAAGCGGCTGCTCGACACCGGGGTCTCGCTCCAGCAGATCCGCACCGCGGTGAGCCACCTGCGCGAGCGGGGGGTCGACGACCTCGCCCAGATCACGCTCATGTCCGATGGCGCCAGCGTCTACGAGTGCACCTCAGCCGACGAGGTCATCGACCTCGTCCAGGGTGGTCAGGGAGTCTTCGGCATCGCCGTCGGCCGGGTCTGGCGCGAGGTGGAGGGCACTCTCGCGCAGCTGCCCACCGAGCGCGCCGACGACGGGGCAGAGGGCGACGCCGGCACGGGCTCCGACGAGCTCGCGGCCCGTCGACGGGCCCGCAACGCCGGCTGAGCGCCACTCGCTGAGGCCGCGGGGCACGTCTCAGCGGGTCGCCGGGGCCCGCAGCGCTCGCTCGAGCAGGAGGTCGAACGCGTCCGCGAGCTCACCGGCGGCGGCGCCAGGCCACGCGTGGACCGGCTGGGCGGCGCCTTGCGCCTGCTGTAGGGCAGCGCGCTCCGGGAGCATCGGGCTCAGGATCAACGGGCCGTACAGCGACCGCAGCTCCTCGAGCCGGAACGCCTGCTCGACGGAGCGCGCGCGCACCCTGTTGACCACCACGCCGAGCGGTTGCAGGGATGGGGCCGGCCCGCGTCGCAGCTCGTCGATGGTGCGCATCGCGCGGCCCACTGCCATGACGGAGAACAGGCCGGGCTCGGTGACCACCATGGCCCGATCGCATGCGGTCAGCCCGGCGCGGGTCAGCCCGCCCAGCGACGGCGGGCAGTCGAGCAGCACGAGGTCGTAGCCGCTCACCCAGGACAGGGCGAAGCGCAGTCGGTCCACGTCGCTACCGGTCGGGTCGATCCCGTCATGGCGTGCCGACCTGTCCGAGCCCGCGAGGACGTCCAGCCCGTCATCGGCCCATCCGCTCGTCACCGTGGCGGCGCGCACCGTCTCGGCCGAGGGGTCGTCCAGCACCGCGGCGACGTCGAGGTGGTCGCCCGGCGCCACGCCCAGCGCGAGTGTGCTGTCGCCCTGGGGGTCGAGGTCGACGACGAGCGTGCGTAGACCGCGTTCTAGAGCCGCTGAGGCCAACCCCAGCGTCACCGACGTCTTGCCCACGCCACCCTTGAGACTGCACACACCCAGGACCAGCACGGGCTCACGGTAGCGGGACGCCGCCCGAGCGCGAAAAGCGGCGCGCAAACGCGGCATGGCAAGATCTGCGGTGGGGAGCGGGGAGGTCTGTTCGGCATGCGGTTGGCCACGACCTGCGTGGACGCCAGCCGCTACCGTGCTCCCGAATCAATCGGATGGGGTGAGTCGTGTTCTCGAAAGTGCTCGTCGCGAACCGCGCTGAGATCGCGGTGCGGGCTTTCCGTGCTGCCTACGAGCTGGGCGCCCGCACGGTCGCGGTCTTCCCACAAGAGGACCGGAACTCCGAGCACCGGCTGAAGGCCGACGAGGCCTACCCGATCGGGACCGCGGGACACCCGGTGCGGGCGTACCTCGACATCGCGGAGATCATCCGGGTCGCCCTCGACTCGGGCGCGGACGCGATCTACCCGGGTTACGGATTCCTCTCGGAGAACCCGGACTTCGCCCGGGCGGCAGTCGACGCGGGCCTGACGTTCATCGGCCCGCCGCCTGAGGTCCTGGAGCTGGCCGGCAACAAGGTGCGCGCCTTGCGGGCCGCGCGTGACGCCGGCATCCCGGTGCTGCCGTCCTCGGCGCCCTCCTCGGACGTCGACGAGCTGATCGCGGCCGCCGACGAGGTCGGATTCCCCATCTTCGTCAAGGCTGTCGCAGGCGGTGGAGGGCGCGGCATGCGGCGCGTGGCCACACCCGCCGAGCTGCCCGAGGCGCTGTCCGCCGCGATGCGCGAGGCCGACGCGGCGTTCGGCGACCCCACCGTGTTCCTCGAGCGGGCCGTGCTGCGCCCCCGCCACATCGAGGTGCAGATCCTCGCCGATGGCGAGGGCAACGTGGTGCACCTGTACGAGCGGGACTGCTCGTTGCAGCGCCGCCACCAGAAGGTCGTCGAGATCGCGCCCGCACCGAACCTCGACCCGGAGATCCGGGACGCGCTGTGCCGTGACGCGGTGAAGTTCGCGAAGAGCATCGGGTACCAGAACGCCGGCACCGTCGAGTTCCTGCTCGACACGGTGGGCGAGCGCGCCGGCGAGCACGTGTTCATCGAGATGAACCCCCGCATCCAGGTCGAGCACACGGTGACCGAGGAGGTCACCGACATCGACCTCGTGTCCTCCCAGATGCGCATCGCCGCAGGGGAGACCCTCGCCGACCTGGGCATCGAGCAGGACTCGATCCGCATCAACGGCTCGGCGCTGCAGACCCGCATCACCACCGAGGACCCGTCCAACGGCTTCCGCCCGGACACGGGCCGGATCATCGCGTACCGCTCGCCGGGTGGCGCGGGGGTGCGCCTCGACGGCGCGACCGCGTCGGCGGGCTCGGACATCTCGGGCCACTTCGACTCGATGCTGGTGAAGCTCACCTGCCGTGGCCGGGACTACCCGACGGCGGTGCGCCGTGCGCGTCGCGCCCTCGCGGAGTTCCGCATCCGCGGCATCCGCACCAACATCCCGTTCCTGCAGGCTGTGCTCGCCGACCCGGAGTTCGCGGCGGGGAACATCTCCACCTCGTTCATCGACGAGCGCCCCGAGCTGCTCGCCGCGCGCGAGAGCGCCGACCGCGGGACGCGGCTGCTGTCCTACCTCGGCGACGTCACGGTCAACCGGCCGCATGGGGTCCGCCCGGGCGACGCCGTCGACCCGCGCCTCAAGCTGCCCCGAACGGACCTGGCCAGCCCGGCCCCGGCAGGCAGCCGCCAGCGGCTGCTCGAGCTCGGCCCCGAGGGCTTCGCCCGGTCGCTGCGCGAGCAGACGGCCGTGGCCGTCACCGACACGACGTTCCGCGACGCCCACCAGTCGCTGCTCGCCACGCGCGTCCGCACGCACGACCTCCTGGCGGTGAGCGCCACCGAGGCGCGGCTGCTGCCGCAGCTCCTCTCAGTGGAGGCATGGGGCGGCGCGACCTACGACGTGGCCCTCCGGTTCCTCGGCGAGGACCCGTGGGAGCGGCTCGCGTCGCTGCGCGAGGCGATGCCGAACCTCGCGCTGCAGATGCTGCTGCGCGGGCGCAACACCGTCGGCTACACCCCGTACCCCACGGAGGTCACCGCGGCGTTCGTGCGCGAGGCGACGGCCACCGGCATCGACATCTTCCGCATCTTCGACGCGCTCAACGACGTCGAGCAGATGCGCCCGGCGATCGACGCCGTCCGCGAGGCGGGCACCCCGATCGCCGAGGTCGCGCTGTGCTACACGGGCAACCTGCTGAACCCTGCGGAGGACCTGTACACGCTCGACTACTACCTGCGGCTCGCCGACAAGATCGTCGAGGCGGGCGCGCATGTGCTGGCGATCAAGGACATGGCGGGACTGCTGCGGCCTGCTGCCGCGACGAAGCTCGTCACCGCGCTGCGGGAGCGGTTCGACCTGCCGGTGCACCTGCACACGCACGACACCACCGGCGGCCAGATGGCGACGCTCTTCGCCGCGGTCGAGGCCGGGGTCGACGCGGTCGACGTGGCGAGCGCCGCGATGGCCGGGACCACCAGCCAGCCGCCGATGTCGGCCCTCGTGGCCGGGCTCGAGCACACGCCACGGGACACGGGCCTCGACCTGCGGGCAGTCTGCGACCTCGAGCCGTACTGGGAGGCCGTGCGCCGCCTGTACCGGCCCTTCGAGTCGGGCCTTCCCGGCCCCACGGGCCGCGTCTACGACCACGAGATCCCCGGCGGTCAGCTCTCCAACCTGCGCCAGCAGGCCATCGCGCTGGGCCTGGGCGGCCAGTTCGAGCAGATCGAGGAGACCTACGCCGCCGCGGACCGCATCCTCGGCCGCCTGGTCAAGGTCACGCCATCGTCCAAGGTGGTCGGGGACCTCGCCCTGCACCTTGTCGCACGTCAGGCCGACCCGGCGGACTTCGCCGAGAACCCGCAGTCCTACGACATCCCGGACTCCGTGGTCGGGTTCCTCTCCGGCGAGCTGGGCGACCCGCCCGGCGGCTGGCCGGAGCCGTTCCGCTCCAAGGCCCTCGCGGGCCGCACGGTGCGGAACCCCGTCACCCCGCTGTCCGAGCAGGACCTCCAGGACCTCGGCGCCGACTCGGCGACGCGTCGCGACCGCCTGAACCACCTGCTGTTCGCCGGCCCGACCAAGGAGTTCCAGACGTTCCGGGGCTCCTACGGCGACGTGAGCGTGCTCGACACCACCCGCTACCTCTACGGCATGACCAATGGCGACGAGGTGGACATCGAGCTCGGCAAGGGCGTGCGCCTGCTGGTGGGCCTCGAGGCCGTCGGCGAGCCGGACGTGCGGGGCATGCGGACCGTGATGTTCACGCTCAACGGCCAGATCCGCCCGATCCAGGTGCGCGACCGGACGGTCGAGGTCGACGTGGCGGCCGCCGAGAAGGCCGACCCCGGCAACCCCGGCCAGATCGCGGCGCCGTTCGCCGGCGCTGTGACGCCCGTCGTCCAGGAGGGCCAGTCCGTCGAGGCCGGCCAGACCGTCGCGACGGTGGAGGCCATGAAGATGGAGGCCGCCATCACGACCCCCGTCGCCGGGAAGGTCCAGCGCCTCGCGATCGGCGCGGTGCAGCAGCTCGAGGGCGGCGACCTGGTGATGGTCATCTCCTGACCTTTCGGGGACCGCCGCGCCAGGACGCCTCGGCGCACTGGCGCGGCGGTCGACGCCCCCTGATGCTGGAGAGATGGCGACCGATCTGACGGCCTGGGGGCATTCGTGCGTGCGGCTCGAGCGTGGTGGCCGACGTCTGGTCATCGACCCGGGAATCCTCAGCGACCCTGATGCGCTCACCGGGGCCGCGGGGATCCTGGTCACGCATGAGCACACCGATCACGTCCACGCCCCACAGCTACGCCAGGCGCTTGACGTGGACCCCGAGCTCGAGGTCTGGGGACCGCCATCCGTGATCATCGAGCTCTCGGACGGCACCAAGGGCGACAACCGCCTCCACGGAGTCACGGCTGGCGAGCAGTTCGACGCCGTCGGGTTCGACATCGAGGTGCTGGGGGAGTGGCACGCCCTCGTCTACCCGGCGATCCCCCGGGTAGTGAACGTCGCGTACCTGATCGACGGGGCTCTGCTGCATCCCGGAGACTCGTTCACCGTCCCCGCCCGTCGTTCGGTGGACACCGTGCTCGCGCCTATCTCGGGGCCGTGGCTGAAGCTCGCTGAGACCATCGACTTCATCCACGCGATCGCGCCCGGGCTCGTGCTGCCCATTCACGACGCGACGCTGAGCCTGCCCGGCAAGGCCCTGGTGGACCGCCTGATGCGGCAACTGTGCCCCGACGTGGAGTATCTGCGGCTGCCCGTCGCGGACGTGCTGTCTTTGGCCTGACCTGGCCGCGTGGGGTGACCGGGGAGCGGTCTCGGCCTACGGTGGTGGGAGACGCACGGCAGGGGTTCTCCTGTGGCAGTTGGAGGTGCGAGGTGACCATTCCCGAGCCGCTCGACCCGGATGCGGCGCCTGATCGCCCGGCCCAGTCGCCTGCGCCTGACGAGGGCACGCCGGACGAGGGAGTGCCGGGCTCGGAGCCACCCGACCAGCACACGCCCGGACCTGGCCGGAGTCGCACCGAGGACCTCGCCGACCTGGCGGCCGACGGGCGCCCGCTCGCTGACACCCAGGCGTTCGAGAGCGACGGGCTCTGACTGGGCGGGGAGGCGGTGGACGGCCCGGCGAGTCGGGCGACGTGCCATCGCCGCCGCGGGCATGCTGACTCGATGGTCAGAGTCGAGCAGGTGTCCGAGGACGAGTGGCAGGTGCTGCGCGACATTCGTTTGCGCGCGCTGTGGCAGAGCCCTCAGGCGTTCGGCGCGTCCCTCGCGCGGGACCAGCGCTTCCAGGAGCAGCACTGGCGGATGCGCCTCCGCTCCAGCCACTGGTTCGTGGCCCGCGTGGAGCGCGACCAGGAACCCGTGGGGCTCGTCTGCATGATCGCCGAGCCCGGTTCGCCGGTGGACGACCGGCACGTCGTGAGTTTGTGGGTCGACCCCGACCATCGGAGCCAGGGGATCGGCCGGGCGCTGCTCGATCGTGTCGCCGGCGAGGCGTCCGACGCGGGCGCCACCACGCTGTCGCTGTGGGTGGCCGACGACAACGACGCGGCGCGCGCCCTGTACGAGGGCTTCGGCTTCGTCGCCACCGGCGCGAGCCAACCGCATCCGCGTGACGCGGCACGCTCGGAGCTGCGGTTTGAGTGCACACTCATGAGGGTCTGACCACCGAGGAGGGGCCATGCGGAAGGCCAGGGCAGCGTCATCGCCGCACCTCGCCTTCGATGTGCCGGTGGCGGTTCTCGAGTTGCTGTACGTGCGTGCCGCGCTCGGCCTCGACGTCCTCGACGACGTGCCGCCCATCCTGTCGCCACCGGCGCCACGGCCGGCTCCGGTCGACGCGGAGGCCCGCTGGCGGCAGTGCTACGACGAGATGCTGGGCCAGTTGCGACAGCCGGGCGCCCTGGTGTCCCCGGGATGGCTGCCCGAGCTGCTCGCGGTCCCAGAGGACGTGGCCGCGGGGCACGGGTGGATCCGGGACCACCGCGAACTGGTCATCAGCGGCGCGTTGCTCGCCAACGCCCAGAACGCGCCGCTGCTGCACCGCCGCGGCGAGTCGCTGACGAGCGCGGGCGTGCGGTTGGCGCTTGTGCTGCCACTCGATGGAGGGCACCGGCAGCTGGTCGGCGACGGGGTGCTCATGGTGTCGCTGCGGACACTTCTCGATGACGGGGCCTGGACGGCCGCCGAGTAGGCACGCCTCCCTCGGGCATCGGACGAGCCGTGCCGAGGTGAGCCTGGTCGTTCAGGCGTCGACGTCGAGCGACGTGGGCCTCAGCGGCGGAACAAGCCGGCCCACAAGAACGGCTCGCCGAACACGGGGGAGTCGTCGGGATAGTCGCGCATCCGGCGGAGCTCGACCTCGTCGAGCCAGCCGAAGGTGTGGCGCAGCTCGTCGTCCGAGTAGGCAAGGCCTCCGCCAAGGCCGCCCTCGCGGTAGAGGTCGGCGTCCGGCGCCTCCGAGCCCATCGCCCCCGCGGCGAAGCACGCCAGCGCGAAGGACCCGCCGGGGCGCACCATCGACTCCAGGAGCGCGCGATAGCTGATCCGCCGATGCGGTGGCAGGTGGTGGAAGCACCCGCTGTCGTACACGACGTCGTAGGGCTCGCGTCCATCCGGCCACGCGAAGATGTCGGATTGCGCGAAGCGCACGCTGACGCCGGCCTCCTGGGCCCGCTCCCGTGCCCAGTCCAGCGCCGCGCCCGACAGGTCGAGGGCATCGACCTCGGCGCCCTGCTGCGCGAACCAGACCGCGTTGCGGCCAGGGCCGCAACCGAGCTCGAGCACCCTGGTCCCTGGCCCGACTGCCAGGCGGCCCTCGGTGTGCCATGCGACGAGGCTCTCGTCAGGGGCGCTGCGGAAGAACGGCACGGGACGATCGCGGTCTGCGTAGAACCGGTCCCACCAGTCCGCCCCGGCGCGGGCCGTCCACCGATCGGCTTGCTCGGCGAAGAGGAGGTCGAGCAGCTCCATCACATCGTCGACCGTCTGCACCGAACGGTTCATGACGCAGCCCTCAAAATGGCATCTGACCTGCGGTTTTGCATGTCTCATCCTACCGTCGCGGAGGGTCTGAGGGGTCCGAAACGGCTGCGTGGACGAGTCGGGGAGAGGCGCCCGGGGGAGTGGGCGGACGCGACCCGTCAGGCAGTCAGATACGCCCGCACCGCGGACACGAACCCGTCGATCTGCGCAGGGGTGACCACCAGCGGTGGGTACACGCGGATCGTGTCGTGCGCGAGGTTGGCGCCGACGAGGTAGCCGCTGTCGAGCAGCGATGCCTGTGCCTGCGCGGCGGTTCCCGGCGCGACGTCGAACGCGCACATCAGCCCACGGCCGCGCACCGCCCGCACACCCTGGCCCGTCGCGGCGAGCCTGGCCAGCCCGGCCGTGAGCTGCGCGCCGCGGTCGACTGTGGCGGACAGCAGGCCCTCGGCCTCGATGGCCTCGATGACGGCGAGCATGACGGCGGCGCCGAGCGGGTCGTCCTGATGCGACTGCGCGTACCGCAGTCCCGCGCACTCAACCCGGTTGGCGATCTCCCGGGTGACCACGACGGCGCTGACCGGGTAGCCGTTACCGGCTCCCTTGCCGACCGCGACGACGTCCGGACGCACGTCGAGGTGCTGGAACCCGAACCAGCGCCCGGTCCGGCCGAAGCCGGTCGTGACCTCGTCCACGACGAGCAGCCCGCCGGCGGCGCGCACCTCGTCGACCACACGGGCGACCTGCCTGGCATCGGGCAGGCGGACCAGGCCGGAGGCGTTGCCCGGCTCGAGCACGACTGCGCCCACACGCGCGAGTGCGTCCCGGCGTTCCTCGCCGCCCATCGCGTCGAACTCCTCGACGGTCACCTGTCGGCCTGTCCCCGGCGCACCCGCCGCCCCGTAGGCGGAAAGGTAGTGGCCGGAGAACCGCAGCACGCCGTCCCGGCCGGTCACCGAGGCCGCGATTCGCAGTCCCAGCTCGACTGCCTCGCTGCCCGAGGCGAGCAGCACCGCCTGGCCGTCTGGCGCGCCGGCCACCTCGCACAGCCTCGCCCGAGCCCGCATGACGATGGGATGCGACCACCGGTAGCCCACGTGCATCACCGCCACGGCCTGCTTGACCAGCGCAGCGGTCACGGCCGGGTGCCCATGCCCGAGGTTCGCGGACCAGACCCCCGACTCGAAGTCGACCAGATCCCTCCCAGCCGTCGTCTGCAGCACGCATCCGGATCCCGCGACCACGTCGGGGACCTCCACTGCGAGGCCGGACAACGGCAGCAGCGATGTGCCGCGCGTCATGACGCACCCGCTCTCGACGGCCGACGGCGCGTGCGTCCCGCTGATCTGAACCACGGAATACCTCCCGCATCGGGGCCGGAGACCAACCGGCGCAGGGGCTCAGTCGCCCTCGGCCACCATAGGGAGGCCAGGGCTGCTTGCCAGAGGACCTCTGTCCCCACCCGCACGCCTGTCACCTGCGGCGATACGAGTCGTCGTGGAGTTCCGACGCACGGCCGGAAGGCAGGCAGGGGAGAGCCAGGGGAGCGCCTGGACGGCGGCACCGTGACGATCGACGTCCCGGAGAGGTTCCGACTGACCGACGTGTCTGCCACGAGCGATGGGCACAGATCCGACATGTCGTATCTCGGATAGATATTCGCTGATGTCGACGCCGAGGACGAGATGGTGTGGAATCGCCATGTCGCCAGGAAAATACGCCGGGCGCCGTTCACTGAGAAGCGCGCCGCGTGGGCCGCGCGCATGCGCGCCCTCCCTCCGCGTTGACGATGCCCGCCGGAAGGGTGGGGAGGGTCCGCGCAACCTCTCGTCCAGCGCGGAATGACATAATGTACATTATCGGCGGGTCGCCGGGAGGCGGAAGCCGCTCTGATTCCCGCCTGGAACGCTCCGTCATGTGGTTCGACCTGTCCGTCAGCACGTGTGGGGCCCGCTCATGCGCCGCTGCGTTCCGGATGGGCGGTGATCGACGTCGAGTGCAGCCCGCGTCACGAGCGGCGCCTCGAGGTGATCCCTCATCAAGTCGACGACTGGAAGTCCTGGCTGTGGGACGCGGTCTCCGTCGGTTGTGGAGTCAGCGCACCAGCATTCTCGACCGGCCTGTCCGCGCCCCTCCCCTCCCGGGCCGTTCTGCTCCCGGAGGCTCCGCGCCGCTGGGCCTCGCCAGCTGTCACCGGGGCGTCGCCGCGAGCGCAGTCAGGTGACGAGTGTGCCTTGCGGCGGCTGCCCATCAGCTTCTCGCAAGTTTCGCGCGCCGGTCGCGCCGAAGGTGCCTGCAGGTTCGATCGGCGCTGCTCCGCAGGCAGTTGTGGAGCCGACTTTATCGATAGAAGTACCCCAAAAGGGTGGTGAAACGCTTCAGTTGGCCATTCGAAACTATCAGGACGGCGTCTGCCCTTGACGCCCGCCATCAGACCGCTTGAGGGTGGCGTGCCGGCAACGACCGGCAGTACATCCACCCTGAGGAGGGATCAATGACGACCCCACGTCCGAGGAGCAGTCGCAGCCGTCTCATCACCGCTACGGGCTGTCTGTCCGCAGCCGTCCTGACCGTGACGCTCGCCGTGCCGGCCCTGGCGGCGGGCAGCACGCTGCAGGCTGCCGCCGCCGAGAGCGGCCGCTACTTCGGCACCGCCATCGCGGCGAGCCGGCTGAGCGACTCGGCCTACACGACCATCGCGAACCGCGAGTTCAACATGATCACGGCCGAGAACGAGATGAAGATGGACGCGCTCGAGCCGAACCAGAACCAGTTCAACTACGCGAATGGCGACCGGATCGTCAACTGGGCGCGGCAGAACGGCAAGCAGGTGCGCGGCCACGCCCTCGCCTGGCACTCCCAGCAGCCCGGCTGGATGCAGAACATGTCGGGGACCGCGCTGCGCAACGCGATGCTCAACCACGTCACCCAGGTGGCGACGTACTACCGCGGCAAGATCCACTCGTGGGACGTCGTCAACGAGGCATTCGCCGACGGCAACTCGGGCGGACGCCGCGACTCCAACCTGCAGCGCACCGGCAACGACTGGATCGAGGCCGCGTTCCGTGCCGCCCGTGCCGCCGACCCGAACGCCAAGCTCTGCTACAACGACTACAACACCGACAACTGGTCGCACGCCAAGACCCAAGGGGTCTACAACATGGTCCGCGACTTCAAGGCGCGCGGTGTGCCGATCGACTGCGTCGGCTTCCAAGCGCACTTCAACTCCGGCAACCCTGTGCCGTCGAATTACCACACGACACTGCAGAACTTCGCCGACCTCGGCGTCGACGTGCAGATCACCGAGCTCGACATCGAGGGCTCAGGGAGCTCGCAGGCGCAGCAGTACCAGGGCGTCATCCAGGCCTGCCTCTCCGTCGCCCGTTGCACTGGCATCACGGTGTGGGGCGTGCGCGACACCGACTCCTGGCGTGCCTCAGGCACTCCGCTGCTGTTCGACGGGTCGGGCAACAAGAAGGCCGCCTACACCAGCGTGCTCAACCAGTTGAACGCGGGCGGCACCACGAACCCCGCCCACCACCCCGCCGCCGACGGGTGGGGCCAGCTGCACGGCGACCTACTCGGAGGGCCAGAAGTGGAATGACCGGTTCAACGGGACGGTGACCATCCGCGCCAACACGAACATCAGCAACTGGCAGTCCACCGTCACGGTTCGCTCGCCGCAGAAGATCACCGCGACGTGGAGCGGGTCGCCCACCTGGGACGGCTCCGGCAACGTCATGACGATGCGCCCCAGCGGCAACGGCACGCTGTCCGCGGGCCAGACGACGACGTTCGGCTTCACTGTCGCGCACAACGGCAACTGGACGTGGCCGTCGGTGACCTGCTCGGCTTCCTGATCCCTCACGAGGGCTCTGTGTGCGAGGGGGCGCGGCGCCGGCGCCGCGCCCCCTCGTCGTCCCTCACCGGCACGGGCGTCCTCGGCCCCCCGCTGGCTCCGTCATGCGGCGCGCGTCGACTGCCACCGGGCGGTCAGCACCCATCGAAGGACGTGCAGCCGTCACGGAGTTGAGGCTGCACAGGAAGCTCGTCCGCAGGGCCCTGGTCGAGATAGGTGCTGCGGTAGGTCCGATCGGCCCCACCGCCCCGCGCCACTTGCGTCTCCTCGAGCAGCACGCCGGTGTCGGGGTCGAAGACGAGGCGCCGCACCTCCGTGACCCCTCCATGGTCGATCACCTGCTCGACAGCGGTTCCGGTGCGCCCGACGGCGTCGGTGACGTCGCCGACCAGCCTCACGTCCGGGATCTGCGCCGCGACGCGCCACAACGCGCTGCGCAGTGCTGGCGAGGCCGGAGTCGCGCGCAACAGGTCGCCCACCGCCATGAACAAGCGGTCGTCCGCACTCCGCGAGGTCCCCGCTGTGTCAGCTCGCAGCAGGAGGTCTCGCAACTCAGCGGGGTCGGTCGTGAGGGCGCTGAGCCCGTCCCAATCCACATGTGTGCCGCCGATGTCGTAGGTGGCAGTGCCCAGCCCGATGGGATTCGCGCTCACCCCGTCGTCGATGAGCAACCCCGGCCCCGATCGAGCCGACCAACTCTCACGACGATAGACGGCCCCCCCATCCACGTTCGACTGGCTGTGCTCGGACACCGTGTGCCAGTACGACGCTCCCGCAGCCAGGTCGGGCTGCATGGCCGCCGAGTCGCTCGCCATCAGCAGCTTCTCCGCTGCTTGCGCGACGTCCGGGTCGGCGCCGCCGAACGGTGACAACGGGAGGACCACCAGCCCGGCAGCGGCCGCCGCGCCGACGATGGACAGTGACAGCCGGCGCCGGCGCACCGCGCGACGCCGGTGCGCGAGCACCACGGTGTTGGCCTCGGCGATCCGAGAGGACAGCCGGGCGCTGCCGGCCGCGAGCGCTGCGGAGGACGGCTCGGTGGTGGTCGCGGTCGCGGTGAGAAGCAGGTCGAGGCTCATCGGAGGGACTCCTCTGCGGTCGGGATGAGGGCGGTCAGCGCTGCCCGGGCGCGCGCACGGGCGCGGTGGATGCCGTACAGCCAGGGCAGGGCCGAGCCGCTGACGTGCGGCCGAACTCGGACCCGGCCCTCGACTGCGGCGACGAACACGTCGCCGAGCAGGTCGTCTGCCACGGCGGCGCCCACCCGCCTGCTCAGATATCGATGGACCGCCGGCGCATGCCGCTCGTACAGCACGCCCAGCACCTCGGGGCGGGTGGGAGCGAGCGCCAAGAGCTCGGCGTCGCTCGGTGAGTGCTCCATACCCTTCCTATGCCCCCCGAGGGCGAAGCGTTGCATCGCCGGCCTGTGCGACGCCCCCGCTCAGCCCGCGGAGCACTGCGGCCAGCGCGTCGACGACAGGACCGGGGCGGGTCAGGCGCCCACGTACGCCGCGAGGTGCTCCCCGGTGAGGGTCGACCGGGTGGCGACGAGGTCGGCGGGCGTGCCCTCGAAGACGACCGACCCACCGTCGTGCCCGGCGCCGGGTCCGAGGTCGATGATCCAGTCGGCATGCGCCATGACCGCCTGGTGGTGCTCGACGACGATCACGGACTTGCCGGTGTCGACCAGGTGGTCGAGCAGCCCCAAGAGCTGCTGCACGTCGGCGAGGTGCAGCCCAGCGGTCGGCTCGTCGAGGACGTAGATGCCGCCCTTCTCGCCCAGGTGGCTCGCGAGCTTGAGGCGCTGCCGCTCGCCGCCCGAGAGCGTCGTCAGCGGCTGTCCGAGCGTCAGGTAGCCCAGCCCGACCTTGACCAGGCGGTCGAGGATGGCGTGCGCGGCCGGCGTGCGCGCCTCGCCGGTGGCGAAGAACGGCTCCGCCTCGGTGGCCGACATGGCGAGCACCTCGCTGATGTCACGGCCGCCGAGGTGGTACTCGAGCACCGACGCGTCGAACCTCTTGCCCTCGCACCCCTCGCACGGGATGGCCACGCCGGCCATCATCGCCAGGTCCGTGTAGATGACGCCGGCGCCGTTGCAGGTGGGGCAGGCGCCCTCGGAGTTGGCGCTGAACAGCGCGGGCTTCACGCCGTTGGCCTTGGCGAAGGCCTTGCGGATGGGCTCGAGCAGGCCGGTGTAGGTGGCTGGGTTGCTTCGCCGCGAGCCCCGGATGGCCCCCTGGTCGATGGAGACGATGTCGGCGCCCGCGGGCATCGAGCCGTGCACGAGCGAGCTCTTGCCCGAGCCCGCCACCCCGGTGACGACGACGAGGACGCCCAACGGGATGTCGACGTCGACGTCGCGCAGGTTGTTGGCTGACGCGCCGCGGATCTCCAGGGCGCCGCTGGGCGTCCGCACGGACTCCTTGAGGCTCGCCCGGTCGTCGAGGTGCCGCCCGGTGACCGTGTCACTGGCGCGCAGCCCTTCGACGGTCCCCTCGAAGCAGATCGTCCCGCCTGCGGACCCCGCCCCGGGTCCGAGGTCGACGACGTGGTCGGCGATCGCGATCGTCTCCGGCTTGTGCTCGACGACGAGCACGGTGTTCCCCTTGTCTCGCAGCTCCAGCAGCAGCTCGTTCATCCGCTGGATGTCGTGAGGGTGCAGCCCGATGGTCGGCTCGTCGAAGACGTAGGTGACGTCGGTGAGCGAGGAGCCCAGGTGGCGGATCATCTTGGTCCGCTGCGACTCCCCACCCGAGAGGGTGCCCGCCGACCGGTCCAGGGACAGGTAGCCGAGCCCGATGTCGACGAAGGAGTCGAGGGTTCTGCGCAGCGTGGTGAGCAGCGGCGCGACGGACGGCTCGTCGAGCCCGCGCACCCAAGCGGCCAGGTCGCTGATCTGCATCGCACACGCGTCGGCGATGTTGACGCCACCGATCCGCGAGGACCGGGCGCCCTCGTTGAGGCGGGTGCCGTGGCAGTCGGGGCAGGTCGTGAAGACGACGGCGCGCTCGACGAACGCCCGGATGTGCGGCTGGAGCGCGTCGACGTCCTTGGCGAGGAACGACTTCTGGATCTTCGGGATCAGCCCCTCATAGGTGAGGTTGATGCCGTCGACCTTGATCTTCGTCGGCTCCTTGTAGAGCAGGTCGTCGAGCTCGCGCTTCGTGAATTCGCGGATGGGCTTGTCGGGGTCGAAGTAGCCGCAGCCGGTGAAGATGCGGTTGTACCAGCCTTCGGTGGTGTAGCCCGGGATGGTGAGGGCGCCCTGGTTCAAAGACTTGCTGTCGTCGTAGAGCTGCGTCAGGTCGAAGTCGGTGATGGAGCCCCGTCCCTCGCAGCGCGGGCACATGCCCCCGGTGATGGAGAAGCTCCGGCGCTCCTTGGTGGTGACGCCGCCCTTCTCCATCGTCACCGCGCCGGCGCCCGAGATGGACGCCACGTTGAAGGAGAACGCCTGGGACGAGCCGATGTGCGGCTGGCCGAGGCGGCTGAAGAGGATGCGCAGCATCGCGTTGGCGTCGGTGGCAGTGCCGACAGTGGAGCGCGCGTTGGCGCCCATCCGCTCCTGGTCGACGATGATCGCGGTGGTCAGCCCGTCCAGCACGTCCACATCGGGCCGCGCGAGGGTCGGCATGAAGCCCTGCACAAAGGTGCTGTAGGTCTCGTTGATCATCCGCTGCGACTCCGCGGCGATCGTGCCGAACACCAGCGAGCTCTTGCCTGAGCCGGACACGCCGGTGAACACCGTCAGGCGGCGCTTCGGGATCACCACGTCGACGTCCCTGAGGTTGTTGACGCGGGCGCCGTGCACGCGGATCAGGTCGTGGCTGTCCGCGACATGCGGGGCGGGCACACGCGGGTCCGTGCTCGTGGCCGTGCTCATCGTGTCTCCATCTGTCGCGGGACCTATCGCGGGACCTGTTGGGGGACGTCGAGATCGTCGTGGCTCCTGGGCGCCACATCCGGTTCTACAGTGTGGCCGCGGACCGGGGCAACGACCCCCACCGTCCCATGGCGGGGTGACACGGCGTCCGCTCGACGGCTGGACCGGGCGCGGCCATGATCTAGAGATGAGCCCGTCAAGCGAACTCGAACTGGTCCACCTGGTCGCGAAGCTCGAGGAGCAGGAGCGCGCCCTCGTCTTCACCCGCTTCGACAACGACGACGCATGGCGGTTGGGCTGTGTGCTGGTCGAGATCGCCCAGGAGCGCTCGCTGCCGGTGACGATCGACGTGCGGCGCGGGCGCCAGCAGCTCTTCCATGCCGCGTTGCCGGGAACGACCCCGGACAACGACACCTGGGTCGACCGCAAGGTGCGGGTCACGGAGCGGTTCGGCGCGTCGTCGTACCTGGTCGGGGCGCGGGCCCGCGCGGACGGGACGACCTTCGCCGAGCAGCAGGACCTGCCGTTGCAGCGCTACGCGGCGCACGGCGGGTGTTTCCCGGTGCGGATCACGGATGTGGGCGTGGTGGGCACGGTGACCGTGTCGGGGCTCCCGCAGGCCGACGACCACGACCTGGTGGTGGAGGCAGTGACCGCGTTCCTCGCCTGACGACCGGGGCCACTCCCCCGCTGCCATGCCGCTCTGTCCCATTTCTCCTCGAGCGCGCGGCCAGAGATGGGGCCTGAAACGGCACACGTGAGCGACTGTCGGCCGCTAAGGTAAAGAAAACGCCAATAATGTACAATATGTCAATAAAAGTGCATTCGACGAGACAGTGCCCCCACCCCCCACCACACTGTGGTGGTGCGCCGCATCGGGATTGAAGAAGAGTTCCTGCTCGTGTCTCCTGACGGGACGCTCCGAGCCGTCGCAGCCCCCGCGCTGCAGCATGCGGCGGCTCACGCGGCCGACGAGATGCTCGACGACCCCCCTGGTGGCAGGCTCGAGAAGGAGTTCACCCAGGAACAGGTCGAGACCTCCACACGCCCACGCTCCACCGTCGCCGACCTCCTGGCAGAGGTGCGTGCCGGCCGGTCCCGCGCCGACTCCTCCGCCCAGCACGTCGGCGCCAGGGCCGTCGCGCTCGGCACCGCGCCCATCGGTGGCGACCCCACCGTCATCGTCAACCAGCGCGCCAAGGCCATCCGCGACGAGTTCGGGGAGATCGCCCGCGAGCAGCTCACCTGCGGATGCCACATCCATGTCGAGGTGACCGACGACGAGGATGGCGTGCGGATCATCGACCACCTGCGCCGGTGGACTCCCCTACTGCTGGCGCTCAGCGCGAACAGCCCGTACTGGCACGGCGAGGACACCGCCTACGCCAGCTACCGGTCCCTGGTCTGGGGCCGTTGGCCCACGGCCGGCCCGACGGCGCCCTTCGGCGACGCCGCGACCTACCACGGCCTGGTCGACGACCTGGTGGCGAGCGGCACCATCCTCGACCCCGGGATGGTCTACTTCGACGCCCGGCTCTCGCCCCGCTACCCGACCGTCGAGGTCCGCGTCCCCGACGTCTGCCTCGACTCCGCCGACGCCGTCCTGCAGGGCGTGCTGGTCCGGGCCCTCGCCGACACCGCCCTCGACATCAGCCTCGCCGGAGGGCCGCCGCTCGGCCCGGAACCGCGCACCGAGGCGCTCCGGGTGGCCGCCTGGCGAGCCGCGAGGTCGGGGCTCACCGGAGACCTGCTCGATCCGCTGACCTTCCGCCCTCGGCCCGCATCTGACGCGCTCCAGACGCTGCTCGAGCATGTGGCGCCCGCCCTGGAGAGGTCCGGGGACCGGCTGTGGGTGGGCGAGCAGGTGCAGAGAGTGCTGCAACGCGGCAACGGCGCGATGCAGCAGCGCAGGTGGCGCCTCGACGGCGCGGACGACCAGGAGCTGGTCGAGCGAGCCGTCGACCGCACCCATGCCTGACAGCGTCCCCGCGATGGCGACGCCCTCCAGCGAGTGGCCAGCGCTGTCTGACGTCGTCGCGGCGCTCAGGTCGGCCGGCTGCGTGTTCGCCGAGGACGAGGCCGCGCTGCTCCGCGCCGAGGCTCGGACCCCGCAGCATCTCGCTGAGCTGACCGCCCGACGCGTCTCGGGCGCCCCGCTCGAGCACGTCCTCGGCTGGGTGGCGTTCAGCGGGCTGCGGATCGTCGTCACCCCGGGGGTGTTCGTCCCCCGGCGCCGCACCGAGCTCCTGGTCGACACGGCCCGTCGCGTGCTCGACGAGCAGGCTCATCGCCCCGGCCCGCGGCGGCGATCCGACGGGCGGCGCCGTGGCGGGCGGGAGAGCGTCGTCGTCGACCTGTGCTGCGGGTCGGGAGCCGTGGGCGTGGCCATCGCCACTGCCCGGGAGCCCGTGGAGCTCCACGCGGTGGACATCGACCCGGTGGCCGTGCGCTGTGCACGGCGGAACATCCCCATGACGCTCGGGCAGGTGCACCGGGGAGACCTCGACGAGCCGCTCCCGTCGAGCCTGCGGGGCAGAGTCGACATCCTCACCGCGAACGCGCCGTATGTGCCGACGCACGCCTTACGTCTCATGCCTCCCGAGGCCCGCCAGCATGAGCCGCGCACGGCGCTCGACGGCGGTCCCGAAGGCCTCGACCTCCTGTTCCGCGTGATCGCCCTGGCGCCGCGCTGGCTCGCCCCCGGGGGCGCGGTGCTGATGGAGGCAGGCGCCGCCCAGGGCGTGGCGCTGGCCGCCGCCCTCACCGCGGCGGGCCTGACTCCCACCGTCGTCCAGGACGCCGAGCGGGACGCGACAGTGGTGAGCGGCAGCCGCGCCGGGGAGGACCCGGGGGGTTGAGCGGCATCGGGCCGGCGACGTCGATGGAAAGCCTCACTCGCCTCGGCTCTGCACGGACCGTGCCGTCGCTGGGGGAATGCCCACCTCCTGAATGCTGTGCTGACCACAGGGAGCCTTGGTCACGGCGGCGTGCTCGATGCGCGTCATGAGGAACCACCGGATATCGCCGCGTAGCCGGCACCATCCGATCAGGTACCAACGGCCGTTGGCGGAGGCGAAGATGATCGGCTCGACGTCGCGGGTCGTCGTGCTGTCGTCACGCGAGACGTAGCGAATGCGCACGACGCGTTGCTCGGCCATCGCTTCCTCGAGGGCCGATCTGACCGCCCGAACGGCAGACGACGGCGTGTCCACCCACACGCGGCGCGCGAGCTCATCGGCTTTCGCCCGGGTCCTGGGGTCGAGGACGTCCAGGATCTTCTGGACGCCGGCTGAGGCCAAGTCGGCATAGGGGGCATCGGAGGCAGCGGAGACGGCCGCGAGCAGCGCCACCGCCTGCGCGGGGGTCAGGCTGACCGGCGGGAGGCTCGCCCGAGTGGCGAGGCCGTAGCCGCCGCCAGGCCCTGGGCGCGACCAGATCGGCGCACCGCTGTTCTCGAGGGCGGTGAGGTCTCTCTTCACCGTCCGCACCGACACGCCGAACTCCGCCGCCAGCCGCTCAGCAGTGCATCCGCGGGGGCCATTGCGGCGCAGCATCTCCGACAATGCGTGGAGCCGCTCTGCCCGTCTCACGTCCGCGCCCCACCAAGATTCATGTCAGAAATGGTGACACGCCGTTGTCCTCGGGGCTTGCGAGCATGGCGGTATGACGACGACCAACACGGGCGAACCGACCATCCTCCTGATCGCCGGCCACTGGCTGGGGGCATGGGCATGGGACGAGGTGGTGGAACACCTGACCGCCGCCGGCCGGCGAGCCATCCCGATGACCCTTCCCGGCCTCGACGAGGCAGACCGCGAGCGAGCTTCCAGGACACTCGACGACCAGGCAGCGGCGATCGAACGGGTCGCGGCCGCCGAAAAGCAGCCCGTGGTCATCGTGGCGCACAGCGGAGCCAACGCCCCGGTCAGCCTCGTGCTCGATCAGCATCCCGAGCTCGTCCGCCGTGTGGTCTGGATTGACAGCGGACCGGTGGCGCCCGGGAGCGTCTTCGCCCCCGACCTGCCGGACGATCTGGGCGAGCTGCCCCTGCCGCCCTTCGACGCGCTCGGGCAGCAGGCCAGCCTCGAGGGCTTGAGCACCGAGGATCTCGCGCGCTTCCGGGCCCGGGCCGTCCCGGAGCCGGGTCCCGTGCTTCGCCAGCCAGTGGAGCTCGCCAACGACGCACGTCTGCAGGTCCCGACCACGCTGGTGTGCTGCTCGATCCCGGGCGCACAGCTGATGGAGCTGGCCCACGCCGGTCATCCCATGTTCGCCGAGGTCGCCCGCCTCCAGCACGTCGACGTCATCGACCTCCCCACCGGCCACTGGCCCATGTGGAGCCGCTCCGACGACCTCGCGCAGCTCGTCGCCGCAGCAGCGACTTCCCGGGACAGCGGAACCGCGAGCTGACGTGTTCCTCGCACCCCGACTCCGGCTCGGCTGAGGGGAAGCCGCGAACATGCCACGCCGGGCGGGTCCTGCGTGGCATGTTCGCGGGCGCCAGGGACGACGGCCAGACTGTGCGCATGACCGGTCCGACTCCCCCGCCTCCCTCCGCCCCACTGGAGCCGTCGGAGCCGTCCGGCGCTGATGCCACCGCAGCCGCCGCAGCGGCCAGCACCATCGCGCCGAGCTCGTCGGGCGCGCTGCTGCGCCGCATCGGCGCCCTGCTGACCCCGTACCGCAGCGAGTTGATCCTGGTGGTGCTGTCCATCCTCGTGGGCGCCGTGCTCGGGATCATCACGCCGTTCCTGACCCAGCGGGTCTTCGACGACGCGCTGTTCCCCGCGTCGGGCGGGGTCGACCTGCGCCTGCTGCTGTGGCTCGTCGGCGCGATGATCCTGGTGCCGTTGCTGAGCTCGGCGATCGGCGTCGGGCAGACCTACCTGACCACCAAGGTCGGCAACCTCGCGATGGCCGACCTGCGGGGGCGGCTGTTCGCTCACCTGGAGCGCATGGAGCTCGCGTTCTTCACCGCGACCAAGACCGGCTCGATCCAGTCGCGGCTCGCCAACGACGTGGGCGGCGTGCGATCGGTGCTGACCACGACGGCCTCGTCGATCCTGTCGAACGCGGTGACGGTCATCGCCTCGCTCGTCGCGATGCTGCTCCTCAGCTGGCAGCTGACCATCGTCGCCGTCGCGCTGATGCCGGTGTTCGTGGTGATGCAGCGTCGCGTGGGCGCGCGTCGCCAGGTGATCGCGCGGGCCACCCAGGAGTCGCTCGCCGACATGACGGCGATCACCGAGGAGGCCCTGAGCGTCTCGGGCGTGCTGCTGACCAAGGTGTTCAACCGCTCCGACGCGGAGATCGCCAGGTACCGCGAGGAGAACGACCGCCAGGTGGGCCTCCAGGTGCGCCAGGCGATGGCCGGCCAGGGGTTCTTCGGGGTGGTGAACGCGTTCATGGCGATCACGCCGGCGCTGGTCTACCTCGCCGCCGGGTACATGATCTCGGGCGACGTCGGGGTGGGCGCGTTGACGGCCGGGACCCTCGTCGCGTTCTCCACGCTGCAGGCGCGACTGCTCATGCCCGTCGTGTCGTTGATGCGGGTGGCGCTCGACGTGCAGACGTCGCTCGCGTTGTTCCGGCGGATCTTCGAGTACCTGGACATGGAGCCCGCCATCCGGGACCGCCCCGGCGCCGTCGTGCTCGACCCGGCGACCACGCAGGGCAGCGTGTCCTTCGACCAGGTCTGGTTCCGCTACCCGTCTCCCCCGTCGCTGCAGGAGCCCGAGCCGGTCGCGGCGCCGGGCCGGGGGTCCGGGATGGGCGGTGGGATGCGTGGCGCGATGATGAGCTTCGGCGTCCCCAGCTCGGGGTCGGGCGGAGGTGGGATGCCGCATGGGCTCCCCCGCCCGGCGTCGGGCGGCGGACGTCGCACCGCTGCGGGCGCCGCGACCGCGACCCGCCGGGCCTGGGCGGTCCGCGATGTGTCGATCGAGGTGGAGCCGGGGCAGCTCGCCGCGTTCGTGGGCCCGTCCGGGGCGGGCAAGACCACACTGAGCCACCTCGTGCCCCGGCTGTACGAGGTGGACCGTGGGGCCGTGCGCATCGACGGGCACGACGTCAGGGACGTCACGCTCTCGAGCCTGGCGGACACCGTGGGCGTCGTGACTCAGGACCCCTACCTGTTCCACGCGACCATCGCGCAGAACCTGCGGTACGCCCGGCCGGACGCGACCGACGCCGAGCTGGAGGACGCCTGCCGCGCGGCCAACATCCACGACCGGATCATGTCCTTCGAGGGCGGCTACGACACGGTGGTCGGCGAGCGGGGCTACCGCCTGTCGGGTGGCGAGAAGCAGCGCGTCGCGATCGCTCGCGTGCTGCTCAAGGATCCGCGGGTGCTGATCCTCGACGAGGCCACCTCGGCCCTCGACACCTCCTCGGAGCGCCTCGTGCAGGATGCGCTGGCCCGGGTGCTGCAGCGGCGCACAACGCTTGCCATCGCCCACCGGCTGTCGACGATCATCGACGCGGACGTGATCTTCGTGGTGGAGGACGGCCGCGTGGTCGAGCGCGGCACGCATGCGGAGCTCGTCGCGGCCCCGGACGGCCTGTACGCCCGGCTGTACGCGGAGCAGTTCGGCGGCGGGCGGGTCCAGGCCCGGTTCAGCGATGGCGTGATGTTCACCGACGGGGTGGTCCTCACCCAGCCCTCCCGGAGCGAATGAGCCCTGGCGGGCAGGCCCGCCACCCACAGGACCCCTCCGCCGACGGGCCTCGCACACTGCCCTGACCGCCGCGCCGGGCCGCGTGGGAGGTGGCTCAGACGGTGGCCGCATGACGAACGAGCCTGACGAGACCAGCCGCCCAGAGCCCACCTCTCCGCCGCACTGGGGCGCCCGGTGGGGCGATCCCTTCCACTACGGCCTGCCGCGACCGCCGCGCGTCCCCGACGCCGGCCCACGGCCGGACGGAGCCCCACCAGCCCCGGCCGTCGACCCGGGAAGCGCGCATGAGGCCGACCTCGTGGAGGTGGTGCTGCGCGCCATCGGCGGCCAGCGCGGCGGGGCGCCCACGCTGTGGTTCCTCGTGCTCGACGGCGGCGACCGCCCCGCGCCCGTCGTGCTGCCCGTCGAGCATGCCAGCGTGGCCCCGTCTGAGACCGTCGCCGACTTGCTCGTCCGCGTGCTGGTCTCCGTCGTGCAGCACGAGGCGCCCGGCGGGTCGGTGCTGATCGCCTACACGCGAGAGGGCGGGGGCGCCCACGGCGCGTTCGAGCGCGGATGGTCGGGTGTGCTCCGCGCGATGGCCGCGCGGGCAGGGCTGCGCATCCGCGCCGAGGTGGCGATCGGGCCGCACCGCGCCGGAGTGATCCGCGCATGAGGGCTGCTGAGCCTGTGTCGCTGGTCACAGCCCCGGGCGCGCAGGCGGCGCGGAGGGCGATGGAAACGCGGAAAGCACCGCGTCTCACCGCGATGGACTCGTCGCGCGTTCACGAGACCTTCACGGCACTATGGAACATCAGGGCCGGGTCGGTCGTTGTGCCCTGCGGAAGAGTTTCATACGGCAACGGCACGGAGGTCCCAGATGTCGAACCGGTCCCTGCGCGGAATGCGCATCGGTTCACACAGCATGGAGACAGAGGACGGCGTCGACTTCGCCCCTCGTCTTCAGGCGCACTACGACTGCCCGAACGGGCACACGATCATCCTGCCCTTCTCTGTCGAGGCGGACGTCCCGGTCACCTGGGAGTGCCGCTGCGGCGAGGAGGCGCTCCTGCGCGATGCCTCGAAGCCTGAGCCCAAGGGCGGCAAGCCGCCGCGCACCCACTGGGACATGCTGCTCGAGCGTCGCACCGTCAAGGAGCTCGAGGAGCTGCTCGACGAGCGGCTCGACCTGCTGCGCGCCGGCAAGCTGCGTCGCAGCGCCTGACGCGTTTCGCACGAGAAACGGGCGCCGGTCCTCTGGGACCGGCGCCCGTCGTCGTCCCTGGCGCACCGGTGCGCGCCAGCGCGATCAGCGGCTCGACGACCGGCCCACCACGCGCCGAGCCATGGCGCGCAGTTGGCCGAGGCGATGCTGCGCCCCCCACACGGTCACCTTGGTGAGCGCCTCGACGACGATGTCGCGGCTCATCTTCGACTCCCCCAGCGCACGCTCCACGAACGTGATCGGCACCTCCACGGCCGTGCCGCCGGCGCGGAGCACCCGCCAGGCCATATCGACCTGGAAGCAGTACCCGTGCGACTCGACGTCCGCGAGCTCCAGCTTGCGCAGCATCTGCGCCCGGTACGCCCGGAACCCGCCCGTGGCGTCGCGCAGCGGCAGGCCCAGCGCGAGCCGGGTGTAGGTGTTGCCGCCCCGGGAGAGCAGCTGGCGGCTCAGCGGCCAGTTCACGACCGCGCCGCCCGGGACCCACCGCGAGCCGAGCACCAGGTCGGCGCCGTTGAGCGCCGCGAGCAGCGAGGGCAGGTCCTCGGCGCGGTGGGAGCCGTCAGCGTCCATCTCGACGATCACGTCGTAGTCGCGCTCCAGGCCCCAGCGGAACCCGGCGACGTAGGCGGTGCCGAGCCCCTGCTTGCCGGATCGGTGCATCACGTGGACGGCAGTGCGCCCATGGCGCGCGGCGTCCGCGGCGGCGAACTCCTCGGCGAGCTCACCGGTGCCGTCGGGCGAGCCGTCGTCGACCACCAGCACGTCGGCGGCGGGCACGCTCGCGCGCAGCCGCTCCAGGGCGCCGGGCAGGTTCGCGCGCTCGTCATAGGTCGGCACCACGACGAGCACGCGGCCGGGCAGGGCACTGGGCGGCTGGAGGTCGGACGTCATCGGGCTCCCTCGGGGCGGTCGTCACGCCGGATGCGCCGCGCACCGGCCATCCCGGTGACGACGACGCAGACGGCCAGGGCGTCAGCGATCCACGCGGGCCAGCCGCCGAGCCGGGCGGCCGGCGTGAGGGAGTCGCGCAGAGGGAGCGTAGCGATGAGCTGCTCCGCAGTGAAGAGCCCTGTCTCCTGGGTGACGGCGCCGTTGGGCGCGATGACCGCGCTGACGCCCACGGTGGAGATCTGCACTGTGGCGCGCCCGAGCTCCACCGCGCGCAGCCGCGACATGGCGAGCTGCTGGGTCGACTCGGCCGTGTAGCCGAACGTCGCGTTGTTGGTCTGGACGACGAGCACCTCGGCGCCGGCCCGCACCGCGTCCCGGGCGAGGCTGTCGTAGGCGACCTCGAAGCAGATCACATCACCCACGATGACTGTGCGCCCCAGTCTCGGCACGTCGACGGGCACGACGCCCACCTTGTCGCCGGCGATCATGTCCGTGGTGACCAGGTCGACCGCCGAGGAGAAATTGCGGAAGAAATCGCGCATCGGGATGTACTCGGCGAAGGGCGCCGGGTGCTGCTTGGAGTACTGGGCGACGACGCCGAGCCCGGGCTCCCAGAGCACGGCGGTGTTGTAGCGGCCGCCCGTGGGCGGGTACTCGACGGTGCCGACGAGCACCGGGGCGTCCACCGCGCGCGCCGCCTCGTCGATGAGGGCGGCCGCCTCGGCGTCGACCTGGGGGTCGATGTCGCTGCCGTTCTCCGGCCAGACCACGAGGTCGAGCTGGCCGCGCTCGACCCGTTCCAGCAGCGCGTGCGTGCCCGCGAGGTGGTTGTCGAGCACCTGTCGGCGCTGGGCGAAGGCGTCGAGGCCGGGAGTGGGGACATTGCCCTGGACGGCGCCCACCTGCAGGTCCCCCGTCTGCGCCCTGCTGTCGAGCGGGATGAGCGCCCCCACCACGACCAGTACGACCGCGACGGCGCCGCGCAGTCCGGCGAGGCCGACGGCGCCCGTGCGGATCGCGGTCCAGGTCTGGGCCAGCAGCACCCCGACCGCGACGACGACGGCGGTGACGAGTGGCGCGCCCGCGATCCACGCGAACGCGACCATCGGGGAGGACGCCTGGGAGAACGCCAGCCGGCCCCAGGGGAATCCGCCGAACGGCCACCCGGAGCGCAGCTCCTCCATCGCGACCCACAGCACGACGAACACGACGAGCTGCAGCCCGGCGCTGCGCCAGACGGAGTTCCCTCGACGGGCCCACGTCCAGGCCGCGCCGAGCAGCGCGATGTAGCAGGCCTCGAAGACCGTCAGCGCCAGCCAGGGGACGCGTCCGACCGCGAAATCCGCCCAGGTGATGTGCGGCGCGAAGAACGTGACGCCCCACACGAGGCCGACGAGCGCGTTCCACCAGGCGCTGTCCCGCCGCATGGCGAGGAAGAGGACTGCCACGCCGAGGTAGGCGGTCCCCCACCATCCGACGTCGGGGAACGCGGCCCAGGTGAGGATGCCGCCGACGACTGCGAGAAGGATCGTCGACCAGCGGGAGGGCTCGCGAAGGGGCACCGGAGCAGGGTACGTCAGCGCCGGAGCCCAGGTCCGGGCCGACCGGCCCGCGTGTCCTTCGTGCCGGTCGGCGCCGAGACGACGCCATCCGTTTTCTACTGAACACGCGGGCCCAGCCGGGTCCTGGTCCGCGGGCGGAGGGCCGGGAAGCACCCGACCGACCGGTCATCCGCAGATGCGGAACACCTGGAGAACCTACCGCCTGGCGTGAACGTGTCAAGCAAGGATCGGCACTGCTCAGCCGCATACGTGCAGGTCAGTCTGTCCTGTTTTGTGGCTTGTCGGATACGCGCGTCCGGCGTGTCGCCCGGAGTGTCGTCGAGCCCTCCGAGTGTTGCGCCGACCGGGTGATTTAGGCCACGCGGATCACGCCAGCTCGTCGTGCAGGACGACGCCGGATCGAACGGTCCGCACGCACTGCGGCGCGACGGCCCCGGGCTCGAGATCCGGCAGGAGCGGGGTGCCCGCACGCGCGTCCGTGCTCCAAGTCGCGACACGCCCGCCGGCGCCCTGGACGGCGAGGTGCTCCGCCCGCCAGATCGCGAGGTGTGCCGGCGCGCCGACCCGGATCTCTCCCGCGCCGGTGTGGTCGAGGCCTGCCGCGCGCCACCCGCCCCGGGTGTGCGCCCGGAACGCGGCACGCGCCGAGATCCGCTGGTCGGCGGCCTGGTGGCTGATCGCCGCCCGGACGGCGCCCCACGGGTCGAACGGCGTGACCGGCGCGTCAGAGCCGAACGCCAGCGGGATCCCCGCGGCGGCGAGGTCGGCGAGCGGGTTGAGCGCGGCAGCACGCCCTGCGCCGAGCCGGGCGGCGTACATGCCGTCAGGGCCGCCCCAGGCCGCGTCGAACGCCGGCTGAACGCTCAGGCGCACCCCGAGCAGCACAAGGGTGGCCAGCGCGTGCGCGTCGATCATCTCGGCATGCTCGATGCGGTGGCCCGCGCCACGGATCGCGTCGACGCCCTCGACGTCGACGGCCGCACGCATCCCGATCAGCAGCTCGTCCATCGCCCGGTCGCCGATGACGTGGAAGCCGGCCTGGAGCCCGGCCCGGGTCACGGAGCCAAGGTGGTTGCAGATCTGCTCGGCGCTGAGGTAGAGAGCGCCGTTCGGGTGCTCGGAGCCTGCGGGCGCGTCGGTGTACGGGGCGCGCAGGGCCGCGGTGCGCGAGCCGAGCGAGCCGTCCACGGACAGGTCCCCGCCGATGCCCGTCAGTCCCGGGATGGCGGCCATCAGCTCGCGCGCGTCGTCGCTCGTGACGCAGAGCTCACCGCGGTAGCCGACCACCAGCGGGAGCCCGCTCGCGGCGTCGGACGTGGCCGCGATGAGCTGGGCGAGCCCTTCGCGGGTGTCGATGAACGGGGCGCTCTGCTCGTGCAGCGAGACGATCCCGACGGCCGCGGCGGCGCGCATCGCCCGGAGGGCCAGCTCCTCGCGGCGCTCGTCGCCGACGTCGCGGGCGAGCGCCCGGGCGGCATGGTGCGCGTCCCGCTCGACCCGGCCGTCCTCGGACCAGCCGGGGAGCCCGCGCAGGCCGGCCGCCTCGGCGAAGGACGACGAGACGACGGCGGAGTGGGCGTCGACCCGCGCGAGGTACACCGGGCGGCCGCCAGCGGCCTGGTCGAGCTCCTCGATGCGCGGAGCCCGCCCCTCGGGCCACCCCTGCTCGTCCCAGCCATGGCCCAGGAGCGGCTCCGAGCCGGCGCGGCTCCTCGCGGCCTCATGGACGGCCGCGAGGGCGTCAGCCAGCGAACGCACGCCCGCCTCACGGGTCAGCGCGATGCCGTCGAGCGCGAAACCGGTCTCGAGGAGGTGCGCGTGGGCGTCCACGAATCCCGGGGCGACCAGGGCGCCATTGAGGTCCACGACCTCGTCCGCGCGGTCCGCCATGCCGTCAGCGGTGTCGTCGGCGCCGATCCAGGCGATCACGCCGTCCTCGACGACCAGCGCCTCGGCAAAAGGGTCCGCGGGGGAATGCACCACGCCGTGGCGATACAAGGTTGAGCTCACGAGGGCTCACCATATCGCCGTCACAGCGAGGAGTACGCGACCACCCCACGGCGAAGCGCCTGCACAGCACGGCCCGCGGTCTGCCGCAGGCGCGCGTCCGGGGCCGCCTGGGCGAGCTGGTCGAGCAGGTCGATCACCTGCTTGCACCACCGCACGAAGTCCCCCGCCGCGAGCTCGCTGCCCCGCAGCACGGAGTCGAGCGAGCGGCCCTGGGCCCAGCGGTGCACCGACTGCACCAGCCCCAGGTCGATCGGCCCCGTCGCCTCCAGGCGGTGCCCCGCCTCCAGGTCGTCGAGCTCGGACCAGATGCGCACGGTCTCGTCGAGCGCCTGCCCCAACGGGCCGTGCGGGCCGCCGGGGATGGACGGGCTGCCCTCGCGGTCGTCGCGGCGCGCGGAGTACACCACTGTCGAGACCGCCGCCGCCAGCCCCGCCGGGTCGAGGCCCTGCCACGCCCCACGACGCAGGCACTCGGCGACGAGCAGGTCGTTCTCCGCGTAGATCCGGCGCAGCCAGCGGCCGTCCTCGGTGACGACCGTGCGGGCGCTGCCGTCGTCCGCGGTGTCGGTGCGCAGGTAGCCGAGTTGGAGCAGCACCTCGCAGATGCGGTCGAAGACCTTGGCGATCGACCCGGTGCGTCCAGCGATCCGCGCCACCAGGGCGTCGTGCTCACGCTTCAGGCGCGACCACCGCTCCGCCCAGCGGGCGTGGTCCTCGCGCTCGGGGCACTGGTGGCACGGGTGCGCCCGCAGCTGGCGCCGCAGGTCGAGCAGGATCGAGTCCTCCGGCCCCTGGGCCCGGCCACGACGGCCCGCCCGGCGCCCGGAGCCCTTCGGCTCGCGGTGCGGGTCGCCCACGTCGAGGTCGGCCAGTGTCCGCCGCAGGGTCGCCGCGAGGTCGCGCCGGCCCGAGGCGGTGCGGCCGTTGAAGGACTTCGGCACCCGCAGGAACCCGAGCTTGCGCACGCCGTCGCCCACGTCGTCGACGGCGAGGCGGCGCACGTGGTGGTCGGTGGTCAGGACTGTGGGGCGCGGGCCCTCGAATCCGGCCACCGTGCCGGGGTCGAGCACCACGGCGTGGCCCGAGCGCCGCCCCGCCCGGATCTCGATGACATCCCCGACGCGCAGGCCCTCGAGGGAGCGTCCCACGTCCCTGCGGCGCTCCGCCGCGGCCTCCTTGGACAACACCCGCTCCCGGTCGGAGATCGCCCGCCGCAGCGTCGCGTACTCGCGGAAGTCGCCGAGGTGGCACTGCATGGCCTCGGCATACCCCTCCAGCGCCTCCGAGTGGCTCTGCGCCTCACGGGCCAGGCCCACCACGCCACGGTCGGCCTGGAACTGCGCGAAGGACATCTCCAGCACCTCCCGCGCTCGCGGACGGCCCACCTGGGAGACGAGGTTGACGGCCATGTTGTACGTGGGCCGGAAGCTCGAGCGCAGCGGGTACAGCCGCTTGGAGGCCAGCCCCGCCAGGGCCACCAGGTCCAGCCCCGGATGGTCGACCACCACGGCGTGGCCCTCGACGTCGATGCCGCGCCGCCCGGCGCGGCCGGTGAGCTGGGTGTACTCCCCCGGCGTGATCTCGACGTGCCGCGAGCCGTCCCACTTCACGAGCTTCTCGAGCACCACCGACCGGGCCGGCATGTTGATGCCCAGGGCCAGCGTCTCGGTGGCGAACACCACGCGGATCAGGCCGCGGGCGAACAGGTCCTCGACGGTCTCCTTGAACAGCGGGAGCATCCCGGCGTGATGGGCCGCCACGCCCCGCGAGAGGGCGTCGAGGAACCCCCAGTAGCCGAGCACGTCCAGGTCCTCCGGGGGGATGGAGGCGCAGCGCTGCTCGACGACGCGGCGGATCTCCGCCTCCTGCTCCCGGTCGGTGAGGCGCAGCCCTGCGGCGACGCACTGCGCGACGGCTCCCTCGCATCCGGCCCTCGAGAAGATGAACGCGATGGCGGGCAGCAGCCCCGCCTCCTCCAGCAGGTCCACCACCATGAACCGCGGGGTGGGACGGCCGCGTCCCTGTCCCGGGCCCTGGCCCCTGCCGCGGTACCCGCGGTCGCCGGGGCCGCGACGGCCCTGATGCGGGGGCCCGCTGTCCCGGTCGCGCTGCGCGATCCGGACCAGCTCGGGGTTGATCGGGGGGTTCACCCCGGGGTCGGTGGGATCCACATGCCCCGCGTACAAGTCGTGCAGGGCGCCCTTGACCAGGACGTGCTGGCCGAGGGGCACCGGGCGGTGCTCGCTCACCACCACCGCCGTGTCGCCGCGCACGGCGGTGAGCCAGTCGCCGAACTCCTCGGCGTTGGACACCGTGGCGGACAGGGACACGAGCTGCACGTCGTCGGGCAGGTGCAGGATGACCTCCTCCCACACCGGCCCCCGGAACCGGTCGGCGAGGTAGTGGACCTCGTCCATGACCACGTACCCGAGCCCGGCCAGGGCGCCCGACCCGGCGTAGAGCATGTTCCGCAGCACCTCGGTGGTCATCACCACCACCGGCGCATCGCCATTGACGGACGTGTCGCCGGTCAGCAGGCCCACGTTCTCAGCGCCGTGCCTGGCCACCAGGTCGCCGTACTTCTGGTTGGAGAGCGCCTTGATGGGGGTCGTGTAGAACGCCTTGCGGCCCGTGGCCAGCGCCAGGTGCACCGCGAACTCCCCCACCACGGTCTTGCCCGCGCCGGTGGGCGCGGCGACCAGCACCCCGCTGCCCCGCTCGACGGCCTCGCACGCCTCGACCTGGAAGTCGTCCAGCGGGAAGTCCAGCACCTCCCGGAACCGGGTCAGGTCGCTCTCTGCGGCTGCCGCGCGCCGACGTGCTGCCGCATAACGCTCTGCCGGGGACTGCTCAAGACGACCTGCCACACCGTCAACCCTAGGCGACCGGTCAGGCGAGCACCCGCACCGCGCCCGGGTGCACCTGGGCCTGCAACGGTGTGGGCCCGAGCCGCTCCCCGTCCGCGAAGGCGTCGGGCGGGACGGAGCCCAACCGCTCCACCGGCTCGATCAGCGCGGTGCGGGAGCGGAACACCTGGACTGCGGGATGGCGCACATGCCGGCCCGTGTACATCCCCGGGAAGATCCGCACGACACCGGACCGCGTGAAGGGGCCGGCCACGACCACGTCGAGCAGCCCGTCGTCGATCCTCGCGTCGGGCGCGATCTTGACGCCGCCGCCGATCCACGGCGCGTTCGCCACCGCGACCACGCAGCCGGCGGACTCCCACACGACGTCGTCGAGGGTCACCCGGTACCCGTACGGGGCGAAGCCGCGCAGCTCGCCCATGAGGGCGCGCACGTACCGGGCGCTGCCCCGGGGCCAGCGCATCGTGTTGGCCCGCGCGTTCACCGCCGCGTCGACGCCGCAGGACAGCGCGCCCAGGTACCAGGTGCGGGTGGAGTGCAGCGGCGGCCCGGCGCTGACGGCGTCGATGGCGCGCGGCCCCTGCGCGAGCCCATGCTCGATCGCGCGCACCGAGGCGTCCACATCGCTGCGCGGCAGGTCCAGGGCGCGCGCCAGGTCGTTGCCCGTGCCCACGGCCACGATGCCGAGCGGCAGATCCGTCTCCGCGACGACGTTCGCGCCGAGGTTGACCATCCCGTCGCCGCCCACCATCACCAGGGCGTCGAGGCCGCGCACGGCCGCGTGGCGGGCTCGCGCGCTCGCTGCCTCCAGGTCGGTGGCGGACAGGTCCTCGACGTGGTGCCCCCGACGGCGCAGCGCGTCGACCGTCGCGGCGCCTGCGCCGTGGCCCCGGCCCCGCCCTGCGGTGGGGTTGACCACGACGCCGATCTGAGTCACGCGCGCCCTGGCTCGTCGGCGTCCGCCGACGCGGCCGGCGCCTCGTCGTCGTCCTCGTCCGCCATCGTGCCGTCGAGCCGCGGCAGGCCCGCGGCGACCCGCGCCTTGTTCACGCGGCGGTCGTGCAGCACGCAGATGCCCACGGCGATGAAGTACAGGGCGCAGATCGGCAGCGCCATGACCACCATTGTGATCGCGTCGGGGGTGGGGGTCATGACCGCCGCGAACACGAAGGCCAGCAGCACCGCCCACCGCCAGCCCTTGGCCCAGGTGGACGCCCGCACGAGGCCGGCCATGTTGACTGCGACCATCACCACCGGCAGCACGAACGCGACGCCGAACGCGAGGACGAAGCGCATGACGAAGCTGAGGTAGGTCTGCGCGTCGATCAGGTTGGTGGCCTCCTGCGGGATGAAGTCCGTCAGGACGCGCACCGCCGTGGGCATCGTGGTCCACGCGAGGTACGACCCGGCGAGGAACAGCGGCGCCGCCGCCCCCACGAAGCCGATGGCGTACCCGCGCTCACGCCGGGTGAGCCCCGGGGTCACGAACGCCCAGAACTGGAACAGCCACCACGGGCTCGTGAGGATCGCGCCGAGGAACAGCGAGATCTTCAGGCGCATGTCGAACGCCGTGGCCAGGCCTCCGAAGTTCACCGAGGCAGTGGCGCCACGCGCGGACGCCGCGTCGAGCAGCGGCTTTTGGAGCGCGTGGAACACCGGGTCGAACAGCAGCCATCCGACCACCGCGCCCACGACGAGGCCGCAGGCGGCCAGGAACAACCGCTTGCGGAGCTCGACGAGGTGCTCGCGCAGCGGCATCCGGCCGCCGGCGGCTGGCCGGCGGGCCTTGTCGCTCATGGGCGTCAGCTCGAGGGCTGGTCGCCCCCGGCCGCAGGCGCCTGCGCCGGCCGCTCAGGATGCGGTGCGGCGGCGGGCGGGTCGGCCACGGCCTGCGGGGCGGCGACGGGCGGCACGACCACGGTGGCGGGCGTGGCTGCCGGCGGCGGGGTGTCGTTGTCCTCAGTGAGGTCCTTGACCTCGTTCTTGAAGATCTTCAATGACTGACCCACGCTCTTGGCGAGATCAGGGAGCCGCTTCGCCCCGAAGAGGAGCAGCACGATGATCACCAGGACCAGGATGTGCATGGGCTTGAGCGCGTTCATCGGATGTCTCCCTCGAACCTATGGTGCCCCGATACTAACCGGCTGGCAGGGGTGCTCGACGACCCCCTTAGTCCCGCCCGACGCCTGCTCAACGGCTGTACGCCCGCCAGCGCGCGTAGGTGGACTGGCGACGCTCCGCACGGGCCGACGCGCGCTCCACGCGCTCCTCGCGCAGCCGGTCGACGGTGGCCCGGTGCTCGCCCGGATCGTCCAGGAGCTGCGGTCGTGCCGCGGGGATCGCGTCGGCGGCGTCGGCCAGCTCGGCCATCCGCTCGGCCAGCACGCCCAGCGCCTCTGCCGCACGGCCCAGCTCGCGCGTCAGCGCCAGGCCTTTGCGCCACAGGTCGCGCCCGAGCAGGAACGCGCCGACGAGCGTCCCCAGGATGAGGACCGTCCACACGAGGAACCAGAGCACGCGCCCACCCTAGTGCGTCGACGTCCACCGCCCCGGTGAGGCGTGGGGCGCGGCTCAGGAGGTCGGCGCCGCCTGCTCCCCCAGCGGCCCATACGCCTCGAGGGCGTCACGGGCGAAGTCGGCGACGGCGGCGGCGACCTCCGAGGGGCGCACCTCGAGCACGTCCTCCGCGACGCTCAGCACCAGGTGGCGCAGCCAGGCCTGGTTCGCGACCCGCAGGTCCACCTCGAACGACCCGTCCGGATCGTTGCGCACCGCCTCGACGGGCACGCTCTCGGCCACCCACCGCGCCCGGCTCGCCAGGCGCAGCGTGACCAGGCCGCCCGACGCGTCCGGGCGGAAGTCCGTCGCGCGCCCGCTCACCGGATGCGGCTCGGCAGGCACGTCGAGAGCCCGGGCCGCGACCACGCGATCGACCCGGAACAGGCGCTCCCCGCCGGCCCGCAGGCACCAGGCCAGCAGGTAGGACCGCTCGTCGGACGTCACCAGCCGGATCGGGTCCACCTCGCGCTCGCTCGCGACGTCGGACGCGTTCACATACCGCAGCCACATGCGCCGGCCCGACTGCAGCGCGGACCCGATGGCCGCGACCACCTGCGGCGCGCCGTCCACCGCCAGGCGCACGTCGACCCCGGCAGCGGCCTCGCCGGTGGCAGCCGTCAGCTTCTCCAGCGCCGACGACAGCACCTGGGACCGCTCGGCGTCCAGGCTCGGGTCCAGCGCCTCGCGCATGGCCCTCAGCGCGGCCACCAGGGCCACCGCCTCACGTGTGCCGAGCCGCAGCGGCCGCGTCATCCCGCGGGCCTCGGTGAGGCGAACCACGCCCTCCTCGTAGGAGGCCGCGTCGAAGTCGATGAGGTCATGCGGGTAGTAGCCGGGAGTCCCCGTCATCCACAGCGTGTCGACGTCGTCGATGACCTGCCGGGGGCTCACCCCGAAGTGCGCCGCGACCTGCTCGACGGGCACCCCCGCGTGACGGTCGAGGTAGGTGATCATGCCGAGCAGCCGCAGCAGGCGCTCGCTCGCGCGCTCAGCCATCCGACGGCCCTCCCGACGATGCGGGGTGCAGCCCGGCGGCGACCCGCAGCAGGCGCACGACCGCCTGGCGCAGCGCCGCGGGAGCCAGCACGACGACCGCGTCGCCGTAGCCGAGCACCTCCTCGGCCATCTCCCCGAGCGACGTGAACGGCACCCGCACGACGTCACGATCGGCGGGCGCCGCCGCGACGCCCGGCTCGGCCGGGCCCATGTCATCCGCCGAGGACAGCGCGCGCGCCCGCAGCGCCTCGGCCCGCTCAGGCCGCACCGCCAGCACCGCGATCTGCTGGGAACCCCCGCTCCACGACCGCATCGCGGCCTCGAGCACGTCAGCGTCCGGCGCGTCGAACGCGCCCTCGGGGCCGGTGGCACGCACTGGCCCCTCGATGCGGCTCAGCCGGAACGAGCGGGCCTCCCCGCGCTCGCGGTCATGGCCCACGAGGAACCAGCCGCCGCGCCGGGCCAGCAGCCGCCACGGCTCCACCGAGCGGGCGCGCACCTCGCCGGTGCTCGCCGCGCGGTAGGTGAACGTCACGACGCGCCGTGCCTGGATGGCCTCGAGGAGCGGACCGAAGCTGTCCCCCGCCGCGCGCACCCGGGGGGCCAGCCCCGCCACCAGGTCCGCGGCCTCGGGCGCGTCGCCGACCGCGCGCAGCTTCGTCAGGGCCCGGGTGGTGTCGGTGCGCACCGACTGGTCCTGCCAGAACTGGGAGGCCAGCGAGAGCACGCCCAGCTCGGCGGGCGTCAGGTCGATCGCCGGCAGCGCGTACGCCTCCTGGTCGATCCGGTACCCGATGTCGTCACCGTGCCCCGCGCCCGTCACCGTGAGGATCGGGATGCCGAGCTCGCGCAACGTGTCCTTGTCCCGCTCGAACATGCGCTCGAAGGCGTCGTCGGACGGAGCGTCGCCGTAGCCGGCGACACTCGTGCGGATCTGGTCCTTCGTCATGCGCGCCGAGGTGTTGACCAGCGCGATGACCAGGTTGAGCAGCCGCTCGGCGGGATGGATCTGTTCTGGCATCAGCACCACGCTAGTGGCCGGTAGCGTGATCCGGTGATCACCTGGCGTTCAGCAGTCGTGGTGTCGCACGGTCGGCGTTGGCCGGGTGCGGCGGAGCTCGAGGCATCCCTTGACGAGGGCGTCGGCCAGATCGCCGCCGGCGCGAGCGTGCGGGCGCTGGCCTACCCGGGCCTGGTGGGGCTGCCGGCGGTCGGTGAGCGCGTGCTGCTCAACGTGACGGCGCTGGCCCGCGGGCTGGGCACCGGTGGGTACGCGATGGTCGTGGCGCCCGTCGACACACTGCCCGACGACCCCGCGCCCGGCCCGGGCCACCTGGTCAAGGCCCGGTACACCCCGCTGCAGGAGATGGTGCTGGGCGTCGACGACCAGGAGTCCGCGCACCACGACGTGCTGCGCGACGCGGACGACCTCGCCGGGCTTCCCGTGGTGGTCGCCGACCTGCACTCCGCGCTCCCGGCGATCATCGCCGGCGCGCGCCACGCGGCGGCCCAGGCCGGTCGCCCCGCGCCGCGGGTGGCGTACGTGATGACCGACGGCGGCGCGCTGCCGGCGTGGTTCTCGCAGGCCGTGGCGGGGCTGCGGTCGGCGGGCTGGATCGAGGCCTGCCTCACCACCGGGCAGGCCTTCGGCGGCGACCTCGAGGCGGTCACCGTGCACACCGGGCTCCTCGCGGCACGGCACGTCGTCGGCGCGGACCTCGTGGTCGTCGCGCAGGGGCCGGGCAACCTCGGCACGGGCACCCGCTGGGGGTTCTCCGGTGTCGCGGCGGGCGAGGCGGTCAACGCCGCGGCGACGCTGCACGGCGCCCCTGTGGCCTCGCTGCGCGTCTCGGGCGCCGACGCCCGCGAACGGCATCTCGGCGTGTCGCACCACTCGCTCACCGCCTACGGGCGGGTCGCGCTCGCGGCCGCCGACATCGTGCTCCCGGTCTTCGACCCCGCGCTCGGACCGGCCGACGACGAGGCTGGGACGTCGTTCGCCGAGCTCGGCCAGCGGGTGCGGGCGCAGGCGTCAGGGCTGGTCAGCCCGCACGGCCGTCACCGGCTCGTGGGGGGCGCGGCCGACGCGGGGCTGCCGGCGGCGCTCGGCGCCTCGCCGGGGAGGCTGTCCACAATGGGGCGCGGGCTCGACGCCGACCCGGCGGCCTTCCTCGCGGCAGCCGTCGCGGGCGTGCACGCGGCCAGGCTGGCCGCCGACCGCGTGGGCTGAACGGGCAGCCGGGCGTCAGTCGTCGCGCTCGGTGCGGGTGTGCAGCTCGACCAGAGTCGCCAGCCTGCGGGCCTCGCGCTCGGCTCGCGCGCCGTCCGCCCGCTGCACGCCCATCACCGCGAGCGTGGTGCCGTCGGCCCGGTCGAGCTGCGCCCACGGGCGGCCCTCGCCGTAGCGCACGAGCACGACCTCGGCCCACCCCAGCCGACGCGAGAAGACCAGGTTGCGGACCGCGATCCCCTCCGGGGAGACCCGCGCCGCGACGGTGGCCTGCCGCCAGCAGAACAGCGTGATGCCCGCGCCGACCAGCCCGAAGCCGATCTGGTCGCCCAGGACCTCCGAGTCCGGCGCGAGCTGTGGGAACGTCACGATGAGCACGACCGTCAAGACGGCCACCACCCCCGCGAACGCGAGTGTCACGATCCGCGCGTACCGCGGGCGGAACGGCGCGTAGAGCGCGGCGCGACCGGCGTCCGCCGGGTCGCGGCCCTCGTCGGCGCCGGGCGTGCTCACAGCCGACAGGCGTGGATCGACGTCACGAGGATCGCCCGCGCCCCCAGGTCGTACAGCGTGTCCATCACCCTGTTGGTGTCCGAGCGCCGCACCATCGCCCGCACGGCCGCCCACTCCCGGTTGTGCAGCGGGGAGACGGTCGGGGACTCCAGGCCGGGCGTGATCGCCACGGCCGCGTCGACCAGTCCGAGCGGCACGTCGTAGTCCATTAGCACGTACTCGTGGGCCGTCATCACGCCCTGCAGGCGGCGGGTCAGCACGTCGAGGCCTGCGGGCTCCTCGCCGTCCGTGCGCTTGATCAGCACAGCCTCCGAGCGCAGGATCGGGTCGCCGAAGATCTCCAGGCCGGCGGCGCGCAGCGTCGTGCCGGTCTCGACGACGTCGGCGATCACGTCGGCCACGCCGAGCCGGATCGCGGTCTCCACGGCCCCGTCGAGGCGGACGACCTCCGAGGCGGCCACACCGCGCTCGGCCAGGTACTCGCGCACGAGCACCGGGTACGACGTCGCGACGCGGCGGCCCGCGATCTGCGACGCGTTCTCCAGGGACTGGGCCGCCGGGGCGGCGAACCGGAACGTGGAGCGCGCGAAGCCGAGCCGCAGGTGCTCGGTGGCCGCCGACTCGGAGTCGAGCAGCAGGTCGCGCCCGGTGATCCCGACGTCGACAGTGCCGGCGCCGACGTACACCGCGATGTCGCGGGGGCGCAGGAAGAAGAACTCGACGTCGTTGTCCGGGTCGGGCAGCACGAGCTCGCGGGAGTCGCGGCGCTGGCGGTAGCCCGCCTCGCGCAGCATCTCGGCGGCGGGCTCCGACAACGAGCCCTTATTGGGGACGGCGATCCTCAGCACGGGGTCCTCACGATGGGTGGTTCGGCAAGAAGGCAGATGGTGTGGCCGTGTGGCTCACAGGTGGGTGTAGACGTCCTCGAGGGTCAGGCCCTTGGCGAGCATCAGCACCTGCAGGTGGTACAGCAGCTGCGAGATCTCCTCGGCGGTGCGCGCGTCGCCCTCATGCTCGGCGGCCATCCACACCTCGGCCGCCTCCTCGACGACCTTCTTCCCGATCGCATGGACGCCGGCATCGATCTCGACGACGGTGCGGGAACCGGCGGGGCGGGTGGCGGCCTTGTCGGCCAGCTCGGCGAACAGCGAGTCGAACGTCTTCACGGCAGGAGCCTAGACGCACGCAGCGCCGCGACGGTCGCGATGACCGCCTCCGCGGCCTCGGCGCCCTTGTCCTCCTGCGAGCCGGGCAGCCCCGCGCGGTCGAGCGCCTGCGCCTCGTCGTCGCACGTGAGCACCCCGAAGCCGACGGGCACCCCGGTGCGCACGGCCACGTCGGTCAGGCCCATGGTGGCCGCCTGGCACACGTAGTCGAAGTGCGGGGTGCCGCCTCGGATGACGACGCCCAGGGCCACCACGGCATCGGCGTGCTCGGCCGCGTGACGGGCCGCCACAGGCAGCTCGAAGGTGCCCGGGACGCGCACCCAGGTGACGTCCGTCACGTGGGCGGCCGCCAGGGCGCGCCGCGCGCCCTCGATCAGCCCGTCCATGACGACGGTGTGCCAGCTCGCGGCGACGACTGTCACCCGCAGGCCGGCGCCGTCGACGTCCAGGGAAGGTGCTCCGGCGCCGCTCATGACGTGATCTCCTCGGTGGTGGGGATGGTGCTCAGGTCGTCCTCGGACAGGACGTGGTCGCTGGTGTCGGTGCCGGGGGCCGCGGGGGCCGCCTCCACCGGCTCGAGCCGCAGGGGCTCGGTCTGCTCGGTGCCGGGCGGGAACGTCAGCACATGGCCCATCGAGGCCGCCTTGGTGCGCAGGTACGCCTCGTTATGGGGCGTGCGCCCCACCTCGAGCGCCTGCACCTGGTCCACATCGATGCCGTGCGCGCGCAGTCCCGCGACCTTCGCCGGGTTGTTGGTCAGCAGCGTGAGGCGCCGCACCCCCAGGTCGGCGAGGATCGCGGCGGCCGCGCCATACTCGCGGCGGTCCGCCGGCCAGCCCAGGTCCAGGTTCGCCTCGACGGTGTCCCGGCCCTGGTCCTGCAGCGCATAGGCCGCCACCTTGGCCAGCAGGCCGATCCCGCGACCCTCATGGCCGCGCAGGTACACCACGGCCCCGCCCTCGCGCGCCGCGAGCTCGAGCGCGGCGTCGAGCTGGGGGCCGCAGTCGCAGCGCGCGGAGCCGAACGCGTCGCCGGTGAGGCACTCGGAGTGCACGCGGACCACCGGCTGCTCCGACAGGCCCTGGGAGGCGACGAGGGCCACATGCTCCGCGCCCGTGCGGACGTCGCGGTACCCGTGGATGCGGAACTCGCCATGCCGGGTCGGCAGGTACGCGGTGTGCGTCGCGTGGACGCGGGGCGCGGGGACGGCCTCGGGCGCCGACGCCTCGGCGGGCTCGACGACGTCGCCGTGCTCGGTGCGCCAAGCGACCAGGTCGGCGATGGTGATGAGCACCAGGCCCTCGTCGGCGGCGAGCTGCGCGGCGCTGTCCAGCCGCATCATCGTGCCGTCGTCGTGGACCAGCTCCGCGATCGCGCCCACCGGCTCCAGCCCGGCCAGGCGGCACAGGTCCACCGCGGCCTCGGTGTGCCCGGCCCGGTGCAGCACGCCGCCCGGCACCGCCCGCAGGGGCAGCACGTGGCCCGGGCGGATCAGGCTCTCGGCGCCGGAGGCGGGGTCGGCCAGCACCCGCAGGGTGCGGGCGCGGTCAGCGGCGGAGATCCCGGTGGTGACACCCGTCGCGGCGTCGACAGTCACGGTGTACGCGGTGCGTCGCGGGTCCTGGCTGTGCGGCACCATCAGCGGGAGCTGCAGGGCGTCCGCGCGCGCCGCCGGCATGGGCGCGCACAGGTAGCCCGAGGAGTGCCGGATCGTCCAGGCCACCCACTCGGGGGTCGCGGACGCGGCCGCGAGGATCACGTCGGCCTCGTTCTCCCGGTCGGGAGAGTCGGCCACGAGCACTGGGCGGCCCGCGCGCAGGGCGTCGAGGGCCTCCTCGATCGTGCCCAGTCGGATCTCGGCGCTCATCGGACGACCTCCCCCGCCTGCAGTAGGCGCTCCACGTACTTCGCCAGCACATCGACCTCCACATTCACGAGCGCGCCCGGGGTGAGCCCGCCCAACGTCGTCGCGGCGAGGGTCGTGGGGATCAGCGACACCCCGAACGAGTCCTGCGCCACCTGCGTCACGGTCAGCGACACCCCGGAGACCGCCACCGACCCCTTCTCGGCGATGTACCGGGCCAGGTCGGGACCCACCTCGAACACCAGGTCGTCCCATCGCGGGCCCGGGGTGCGCGAGCGCAGCACCCCCACGCCGTCCACATGCCCCTGCACGATGTGCCCGCCCAGTCGCGCGTCGGCGCGCAGCGCCCGCTCCAGGTTCACCGACGAGCCGGCCGCCAGGCCGCCCAGCGCGGTGCGGCGCAGCGTCTCCGGCATCACGTCGGCGGTGAACGTCCCATCGCCCGGCAGGCCCGTGACGGTCAGGCACACGCCGGACACGCTGATCGAGTCGCCCAGCGCCGCGTCGGACACCACCAGCGGGCCCTTGACCGAGACACGGGCGTCGACACCGCCGTCCTCTGTGGTGATCGCGGTGACGACGCCGACCTCTTCGACGATTCCGGTGAACATCAGATCTCCTCGCTGGCCGTGCGGATCAGGGGGGCCGTGCCAGACGGCCCGGTCGAATGGTCTGTGCGGGGTGGGCCGAGGCGGCTGACGACGAGCACGTCGGGCCCCAGCCGGCGCACCTCCCGAGGCTCGAGGCGCAACGCGCCGTCGATGGACTCGATGCCGAGGTCCGACACGGCCGGCAGGCCCGCGCCCAGCAGCACCGGCGCCACGTAGGCGCGCACCTCGTCCACGACCCCGGCGCGCAGGAACGCCGCCGCCAACGTGGGGCCGCCCTCCACCAGCAGGTGTCGGACCTCCCGCTCGTGCAGCAGCGCCAGCACCTCGCGGGGGTCATGCGTCGACACGTGCACCAACTCGCCGCCCTCGCCCCGCAGCCGCGCCGACGGGGGCACGGGCCGTCGGCCCACCACCACCCGCAACGGCTGGTGCGCCGCGAGGGCGCCGTCCGCGTCGCGAGCCGTCAGCGCGGGATCGTCGACCTGCACCGTGCCCGCGCCCACCGCGATCGCGTCCACCTCGGCGCGCAGCGCATGCGCGTCCTGGCGGGACTCCTGCGAGGTGATCCACCGGCTCGACCCGTCGGCGGCAGCCACCCGGCCGTCCAGGGACGTCGCGAGCTTGAGCGTGACGAACGGGCGGCCCCGCGCCACGGCATGCCACCACGGTCCCAGCACCAAGCGCCCCTCGTCCGCGGCGATGCCGGTGAGCACGTCCACACCCGCGTCGCGCAGTCGCGCGGCGCCACCCGACGCGACAGGGTTCGGGTCCTCGACAGCGATGGCCACGCGGGCGACGCCGGCGTCGATGAGGGCACGGGAGCACGGGCCGGTGCGACCGGTGTGGTCGCACGGCTCCAACGTCACCACAGCTGTCGCGCCCCGGACGTCGGCGCCGCGCTCGCGGGCGTCGTCCAGGGCCATGACCTCGGCATGCGGGGTCCCTGCGCCACGATGCCAGCCCTCCCCCAGGGTGCGCCCGTCAGCGCTCAGCAGGACGCAGCCGACACGCGGGTTGGGGCCGTGGGCAGGACCGCGACGGGCCAGCTCCAGGGCACGCGCCATCGCGCGCCGCAGTGCCTCATCCGCCTGGTCCATCGTCGCCTCCCGTGCCGCTGAGGGCTCCGGGGGCTTGCGGGAGGGGGACGCCCGTCAAGGCGTCCGGATCCCACGGAGCGCGCCCATGCTGGCGCGCACCGCCACGTCTCCTCCCATCCGGACTTTCACCGTCGGTCCTGGAGTTCCACCAGGTCAACCGGCCGCCCTGTGAGGAGCGTTCGGGTCGCGGACTGTCACCGCCGGCTCGGAATTACACCGACCCCGGAGCACGTGTGTGCGTTCTGTCAACGATGATGCCACACGGGGCATTCCCCCGGTCAGGACGCCCGCACGCTGGGCGGCGTCAGGCGCCGCTGCCGGGCGCAGCCGCGTCGGCCAGATCGCGCAGGATGGCGATCTCGGCGGCCGGGTCAGGCGCCCCGTACACGGCCGAGCCCGCCACGAAGCAGTTGGCTCCGGCCGCGGCGATGGCAGCGATCGTGCCGCGGGAGACGCCGCCGTCGACCTGGATCCACGTCGCCGCGCCGCTGGCGTCGATCGCGGCCCGCGCCCGGCGGATCTTCGCGAGGGTGCCCTCGATGAACGCCTGCCCCCCGAACCCAGGCTCCACGGTCATCACCAGGATCATGTCGAGCTCGTCGAGCAGGTCCAGGAACGGCTCCACGGGCGTGGCGGGCCGCAGCGCCACGGAGGCGCGCACGCCCTGCGACCGGAGCTCGCGGGCCAGCCGCACGGGGGCCTGGGAGGCCTCCGCGTGGAACGTGACCGACGCGACGCCCGCCTCGGCGTACAGCGGGGCCCACCGGTCCACGTCCTCGATCATCAGGTGCGCGTCGATCGGCACGGGTGAGACTTCGACGATGCGGCGCACCACCGGCAGGCCCAGGGTGAGGTTCGGGACGAAGTGGTTGTCCATCACGTCGACATGCGCGTAGTCGGCGTCGCGGATCACCTCGAGGTCGCGCTCGAGGTTCGCGAAATCGGCGGACAGGATGCTGGGACTGATCAGTGCGGCCACCTGACCAGGGTATCCGCGCGCCCGCGCCGCGCTGGCGAGGGCACGCGGGGTGCGCTCAGCCCACGCGGCGCAGGAGCGTCAGGTGCATCGCGTCGGTGCCGTGGACGTGCGGCCACAGCTGCACGTCCACGCGGTCCGCGAGGTCGATCTCCGGTGCGAGCCGGCGCATCGGCTCACGCGCGTCAAGGACCTCCACCTGCAGGCCGGCCCGGCCCGCGGCGCGCACCGCGTCCTTGACCACGAGCTGGGTCTCCACAAGGTGCGGCGAGCAGGTCACATAGGCGACGACGCCGCCGACCCGCACCGCCTGGAGCGCCGACCCGAGCAATGCGCGCTGCAGCTCGCCGAGGCCCGCGAGGTCTGCCGGGCTACGCCGCCAACGAGCCTCCGGGCGCCTGCGCAGCGCCCCGAGGCCGGTGCACGGGGCGTCGACCAGCACCCGGTCGTAGGCCGCGGGCTCCTGCTCGCCGACCGTGCGCCCATCGCCCACCCGCACTGCCTCGACGGCGCCGTCGGGCAGCGCGGCCAGGGCGCGCTCGACGAGCCGGGCCCGGTGCGGCTGCACCTCGTTGGCGACCAGCCGGGCGCCACGGCCCGCGGCCAGCGCGCCGAGCAGCGCCGCCTTGCCGCCAGGCCCCGCGCACAGGTCGAGCCAGCGCTCGTCACGTCCCTCGACGGGCGCCTCGGCCAGCGCCAGCGCGGTCAGCTGGCTGCCCTCGTCCTGCACGCCCACGGCGCCGCGGCGCACGCCTGGGAGCGAGGCCGGGTCGCCAGAGTCCAGGACCACGGCGGTCGGGGCCCACTGGCCGATGCGGCTCTCGGGGAGCTCCGCGACGACCTCCTCGGCAGTGGCCAGCCCGGGCCGGGCCACCAACGTCACCCGCGGCGCGTCGTTGTCCGCGCGGAGCAGCGCGTCGATCTCGTCGGCGGGGCGCCCGTGCGCCACCAGCGCCTCGCGCAGCGCGCGCACCACCCAGGTCGGGTGGCTCTCCACCACCGCGAGCCGCTCCAGCGGCGCGTCGCCCGCGGGGTCGGCGGCGTCCCCGATGCGCTGCAGCCACACGTCCAACGGCTCCTTGCTGACGGCTCGCAGCACCGCGTTGACGAACTGCGCGGCGCCCGTCCCCACCTGCTGGCGGGCCAGGCCCACCGTCTCGGAGACCGCGGCATGCGCGGGCACCCGCATCCCGAGGAGCTGATGGGCGCCCAGCCGGAGCACATCCAGCACCGGGGCGTCGATCGCCCCGACGGGCCGGGCGGCGCACTGCTCGATGATCGCGTCGTAGCGGCCCTGCAGGCGCAGCGCGCCATAGGCGAGCTCCGTCGCGAAGCCCGCGTCCCTGCCGTTGATCCTCCGCTCGCGCAGCAGCGGCGGCAGCACGAGGTTCGCGTAGGAGTCCGTCTCGCGCACGGCCCGCAGCACGTCGAATGCGGCCGTGCGGGCCACGTCGGCCTCGCGTCGTCGCTGGGAGGGGGCGCTGGCCGTCCGCGCGCCGCGGCCGGCGGCGCGCGCGGCCCCACGCTCACGCCCCTGGGCGTCCCGACGCGAGGAGGCCGGGCCGCGTCCGCCGTCGCCGCTCACGCGTCTGCCGCCAAGTCGCTCGTCTGTGCGCTGCCGGGTTGTGGCCCGTCTCCGGCCTCCTCGCCGAGCCGCAGCCCGTCCCGCCGGGGTGTGCCGTCGGCAAGCCGCGCGCCGCGCGCCCAGGCCGCCGCGTCCATCGTCCGCTTCCCGGCGGGCGTCCCCTCGCCCAACCGCACTGCCGACGTCGCGGTGCCCACCAGCACGTCCCGCTTCGTCAGGCGCACCTCACCAGGAGCCAGGTCGACGACCTCGGGGTCGGGCGCCACCGGGCCCAGTCCGAGCCGCGCGCCGTCCGGCAGCAGAGTCCAGGCGCCCGGCGCGGGGGTGCAGCCGCGGATCAGCCGGTCCACGGCGTAGGCCGGGAGCCGCCACCGCACCCTCGCGTCCTCGACATCGAGCCGGGGCGCGATGCTGACCCCGTCATGGGGCTGCGGGACAGGGCTGAGGATCCCGTCCTCGATCCCGTCGAGCGTGCGCACCAGCAGGTCGGCGCCCGCCACCGACAGCCGCCCCAGCAGGTCGCCGGCGGTGTCCCGGGGCCTGATCGTCTCCGTGAGGGTCCCGAACACCGGCCCGGTGTCGAGGCCCTCCTCCAGGAGGAACGTGCTGGCGCCGGTGACCTCGTCCCCGGAGATGATGGCCCGCTGGACAGGGGCCGCGCCCCGCCAGGCGGGCAGCACCGAGAAGTGCAGGTTCACCCAGCCATGTGTGGGGATGCCGAGCGCCGCCGCGGGCACCAGGGCTCCGTACGCCACCACCGGCGCCGCGTGGACGGCGAGCTCCGCCAGGCGCGCCTGGAACTCCACGTCACGGGGGCTGCCAGGAGTGAGGACCTCGATCCCGGCCTCGAGCGCCCGCCGCTTGACGGGGCTCGGCGCCAGGGTCCGGCCGCGCCCGGAGCGGGCGTCCGGACGGGTCAGCACCGCCACCACGTCGTGCCGTGAGTCGAGGAGGGCGTCAAGAGCGGGAACAGCCACCTCGGGGGTGCCGGCGAAGAGCAGTCGCATCCCTCGATCCTAGGCGGCCCGGAGGGCCCGCCTCCCCGCGGGGGCACGCCGCCCAGCCACCGGCCGGCCAGCGCGCGATCGGCTCAGACCGGAAGGCCGCGTTCCACGAGATCGGCGCGCAGCCGGCGCGCATCCGTGAACAGCAGCGCGTCGAAACCCTCGGCAGCCGCGGCGACGACGTTCGCCGGCGAGTCGTCCACGAAGACCGTGCCCGCCGGGTCCAGCCCGAAGCGTCGCGCGAGCAGCCGGAAGATCCGGGGGTCCGGCTTCGCCAGGCCCACCTCGCCTGACACCAGCACGTCCTCGAGCAGCTCGATCGCGGGAGCCGCCGGCGCGGCGTGGTGGAAGGTCTCCGCCGACCAGTTCGTCAGGCCCAGCAGCCGCACTCCCGCAGCCCGCACGTCCTGGACAACCTGCGCGGAGCCCGGCACCGGGCCCGGCAGCGACGCCGCGAAGTTGTCGCGATACAACGTCATGGCCGCCGCGTGGCGCGGATGCAGCTCGTGCAGCGCGGCCAGGGCGACGTCCCACGGCCGGCCCGCGTCCTGCAGGTGGTTGAAGGCGGCGAAGTCGACGTCCTCGAACAAGGCGTCCACCTCGGCGGGGGTCAGGCTCCCGGCGAACGGCAGACGCGGATCCCATCGGACCAACACGTTGCCGAGGTCGAACACCACCGCCTGGACCGACGTCCGGACCCCGCCCACCCGCGCGCCGTCCAGGTCGCCGGACGTCACAGCATCTCCGCCGGGTCGACCTGCACCCGCACGGTCCCGCCCTCACGCCGTGCGCTGCGCACCGCGAGCGATGCCGCCAGGGTGCGCACCAGGGCGTGCCCCTCCGCGAGCGGCGCCCGCACCAGCACCCTGACCTCGGCGTCCAACGTCTCCTGCGCGGGCGCGCGGGTCGACCGCCGCGCCACGCCGATCTGCGACGAGCCAGTCACCGGCACCGGACCCAGCACTCCCCCGCCGGGTGGCAGCTCCAGGCGGTCCACGACGGCCTGCACCGCGTCGCGCGTCCCCGTGATCGCCGCCACGCGCACCACGGGCGGCAGCGCCAGCGTCTGGCGCTCGACCAGGTCCCGCGACGCGAGCCCGGCCGGGTCCCAGCGCACCAACGCCTGGGTGGGCCCTGGCGCCCCGTCTCCGACGAGCGCGACCACGCCCCCTTCGCCGTGCGGCCTGACCAGGGCGGCCGCCGCCAGCCAGCGGCGCACCGCGTCCTCCCCCGCGCTCAGCGACGTCGACATGGACCCCACGCCCGCGTCGAGCAGCACAGCCCCGGCGTACCCGGCCTCGCACACCGGCTCCGCGCCGGTCGTCGCCACCACCAGGGCGGGGGCGTCCGGCACCGTCGCGATGACGCCGGCCGCGGCACGGGCGCCCGACGAGCGCACCGGCACACCCGGGAACGCGCGGCCCAGTTCCTCGGCGGTGCGGTCCGATCCGACGCGCACCGAGCGCAACGACCCGGCGCCGCACTCCGCGCACTGCCAGCCCGTCGCGAGCCGCCCGCACCACTGGCACTGCGGGACCGCCTGCGCCGAGCCCAGCGCCAAGGCGCCATGGCAGGCGCCGCACCGTGCGACGGCCCGGCACCTGTCGCAGGCCACCACCGGCAGGTACCCGGCACGCGGCACCTGCACGAGCACAGGCCCGTGGGCCAGGCGCTCGCGGATGAGACGCGTCGCGGGGCCGGGCAGCCGGGCGGCCCCGGCCGCGCCCTCGCGGGCGAGCTCCACGCTCGTCAGCGCCCTGACCTGCGGCGTCCGGGCTCGCACCACGGCCCGGTCGGCGGCCACGTCATGTGCCCAGCCGCGCTCCACCATCGCCTGCGCCTCGACGGTGCGGCCGTGGGCGGCCAGCAGGTAGGCCGCGCCCTGCTGGGCGGCGCGCAGGGCCAGCACCTCGCGCACGTGGGGGTGCGGGGTGCGTGGCTCGACATGCAAGTCGTCGCCGTCGTCCCAGCAGGCCACCAGGCCCAGCCGCGACACGGGGGCGAACGCGGCAGCCCGCGTGCCGACGACCACGTGCGCCTGGCCGCGCAGGGCGGCGAGGAACGCGCGGTAGCGCGGCGCGGGGCCGTCATCCGCGAGGAGCCGCACGTAGCCCCCGGAGGACGTCCCGGACCACGGCCCGATGCCCGCCGTGTCGAGAGCCGCGCACACGCGCACCACGTCGCGGGCGTCCGGGACGACGACCAGGACGCCGCGCCCACCCGCGAGGCACGCTGCCGCCGCCTGCGCGATCGCGTCGGGCCAACGCTCCCCGGCAGGGCCGGGCAACGCCGACAGCACCGCGCGCGGCGCCCCGCCAGCGCTCAGGTGCTGCAGGAAGGCCGGTCCGCCCCGGTAGGGCTGCCATGCGCTCGACAGGAGCGCCGGCGCAGGCTCGACGGGTGGCACGGCAGGTGGCGTCTCGGCCGCGGTGGCCGGACTCGGCGTGGTCTCGCCGTGCGGCTCATCCACCGCGGCGGCCGCGGCCATGGTCGCGCCCTCGACCCGCGCGTGCCGGGCGGGGATCGCCAGCCGCAGCACATCGGCCAGGGTGCCCGCGTAGCGGTCCGCGACTGCCCGGGCGAGCGCATGCACCTCGGGGGTCAGCACCTGCTCGGGCGAGACCACGCGGCGCAGCGGCGCCAGCGTCCCGTCGTGCTCCGCGTGCTCGGTGCGCTCGAGCAGGTACCCGTCGACGTCCTGGCCCCCGAATCGGACCTTGACCCGCGTGCCTGGCTGCGCGGCGTCGCTCATCGCGGCGGGCACCACGTACTCGAACGAGCGGTCAAGGTGGGCCGGCGGGAGGGCGACGCACACCCGGGCGACAGGCAGCTCCGCGGCGGGATGCACGCCGTCGCGCGCGAGGGCCCGCGCCCGGCGACCCTTCGCGGGCGCCGGGGCGGGCAGGTCGAGCAGGGTCAGCTGCTCACCCTGCTCCTGCGCTGGCCCGTCCACCGGCACCTCTCATCCTCCAGAGCGCTGATCATCCGGGGTGCGGCCGATGACCCGACAGCCAACCCCGGCGACCATCCCCCACGGCGAAGCCGGGGTCAGCCGACTGCTGTGAGGAGGTCGGCGGCGCGGTCGGTGCGCTCCCAGGTGAACTCGGGCAGCTCGCGGCCGAAGTGCCCGTAGGCGGCCGTCCGCTGGTAGATCGGCCGCAGCAGGTCCAGGTCCCGGATGATCGCGGCGGGGCGCAGGTCGAAGACCTCGCGGATGGCCCGCGTGATGCGCTCCAGCGGGACCGTCTCGGTGCCGAACGTCTCCACGTACAGGCCCACGGGCTGCGCCTTGCCGATGGCGTAGGCGACCTGCACCTCGCAGCGCGTCGCGAGCCCGGCGGCGACGACGTTCTTGGCCACCCAGCGCAGCGCGTACGCGGCGGAGCGGTCCACCTTCGACGGGTCCTTGCCGGAGAACGCACCGCCGCCGTGGCGGGCCATGCCGCCGTACGTGTCGACGATGATCTTGCGGCCGGTGAGGCCGGCGTCGCCCTGGGGGCCGCCGACGACGAACGTGCCGGTCGGGTTGACGAGCAGGCGGTGGCCGCGCACGTCGAGGTCCAGGTCGAGCTCGGCGAGGACGGGGGCGACGACATGCTCGGCGATGGCCGGGGCGAGCACGGCCTCGAGGTTCAGGTCGGGGTCGTGCTGGGTGGAGAGCACCACGGTGTCGAGGCGCACCGCGCGGTCGCCCTCGTAGCCGATCGTCACCTGCGTCTTGCCGTCGGGGCGCAGCCCGGGGACCACGTCTGCCTTGCGGACCTCGGCGAGCCGCTCGGCGAGGCGGTGGGCCAGGAAGATCGGCAGCGGCAGGAGCGAGGCGGTGTCGTTGCTGGCGTAGCCGAACATCAGGCCCTGGTCGCCCGCGCCCTGCAGGTCGGGCGGGTCGTGGTCGGCGTCGTCCTGACGCGCCTCGAGCGCCTTGTCGACGCCCTGCGCGATGTCGGGCGACTGCTGCCCGATGGAGACGGACACGCCGCACGAGTCGCCGTCGAAGCCAATGTGGGAGGACGTGTAGCCGATGCCGCGCACCACCTGGCGCACGACCTGCGGGATCTCGACGTACGCGCTGGTCGTCACCTCACCCGCGACATGCACCAGACCGGTGGTGACCATGGTCTCGACTGCCACCCGCGCGGCGGGGTCCTGCTCGAGGATCGCGTCGAGGATGGCGTCGGAGATCTGATCACAGATCTTGTCCGGGTGACCTTCCGTGACGGACTCGGAGGTGAACAGTCGCATGTCAGGCTCGGTCATGCGGAACAGCCTAATGCGGCCGACGCTCACAGATGTGCGAGTACCGCATCCCAGACTCGGTCGGCGACGACGTCTTTGCTGCCGCTGGCCGTGGCCACGACCTCCGCGTCGCGGTCGAGGATGGTGATGTCGTTGTCGGCTGTGCCGAACCCGCGCCCGGCGCCCACCGCGTTGACGACGAGCAGGTCGGCTCGCTTGCGCAGGGCCTTCGCCCGGCCGTGCTCGAGCACCGACGCGCCGTCGTCGCCGGTCTCCGCGGCGAAGCCCACCACGACCTGCCCAGGCCGCAACCGCTCGGCGGCCAGCTCGGCGAGGATGTCGGGGTTCTGCCCGAGCCGCAGGACGAGCGGGTCGCCCCCCGACTTCTTGATCTTGGACGTGGCGCTGGACGCCGGGCGGAAGTCCGCGACGGCTGCGGCCATGACCACCACGTCCGCGTCCTTCGCCGCGGCGCGCACCGCGTCCCGCAGCTGCTCGGTGGTCTCGACCGGGAGCGCCTCGACGCCCTCAGGCACAGGCAGGGCGACGTTGGCGGTGACCAGGGTCACCCGGGCGCCGCGTGCGCGCGCCGCACGGGCGAGGGCGTATCCCTGGCGGCCGGAGGACCGGTTGCCCAGGTACCGCACGGGGTCGAGCGGCTCGCGGGGGCCACCGGCGGAGACCACGACGGGCATGCCGGCGAGGTCCTGCGCCGGGGACGGCTCGGCGGGCTCCACGAGGGCCAGCGCAGCGGCGGCCACGACCTCCGGGTCGGGCATCCGGCCGGGGCCCGTGTCCGCGCCGGTGAGCCGCCCCGAGGCGGGCTCCAGCACATGCACCCCGCGCTCACGCAGTGTGCGCACGTTCGCGACGGTGGCCGGGTGCTCCCACATCTCGGTGTGCATCGCGGGGGCGACGAGCACCGGGCATCGGGCGGTGAGCAGCGTGGCCGTGAGCAGGTCGTCGGCGCGGCCGGTGGCCGCGCGCGAGAGCAGGTCGGCGGTGGCGGGCGCGACGACGACCAGGTCGGCCGACTTGCCCAGCGAGACGTGCGGCACATGCGGCACGTCCTCGAAGACCTCGGTGCTCACCGGATGCCCGGACAAGGCCTCCCAGGTGGCCAGCCCGACGAACTCGAGCGACGCCCGCGTGGGCACCACCCGGACGTCATGGCCGGCCTCGGTGAGCAGGCGCAGCAGCAGGGCTGACTTGTAGGCGGCGATGCCGCCGGAGACGCCGAGGACGATGCGCATGGGGTCCGCCGAGGTGGCGCCTGCCCGGAGGCGAGGCGGCTCAGGCCTCGGTCGTCGACTCGACCGTCAGGAGCCCGCCGTCGATCTCGCGCATGGCGATCGAGAGGGGCTTCTCCTGCGGACGGGTCTCGACGAGGGGGCCGACGTACTCGAGCAGGCCCTCGTTGAGCTGGGAGTAGTAGGCGTTGATCTGACGCGCGCGCTTGGCCGAGTAGATGACGAGCGCGTACTTGGAGTCCGCGCGCTCGAGCAGCTGGTCGATGGGCGGGTCGGTGATGCCGACTGGGGCGGCGACGGTTCCGGACACGGTGAACTCCGCACGTTGCAGGGGTGGGACTGGGGCCATGTTACCCGGTCGGAAGTCCCATCAGGTGGACCAGCTCGTCAGTCGCCCGCCGGACGTCGTCGTTGACGATGGTGTGGTCGAACTCCGACTCGGCGGCGAGCTCGACGCGCGCCGTCTCCAGGCGGCGCTCGCGCTCCTCGGCGTCCTCGGTCCCCCGGCCCACGAGCCGGCGCACCAACTCGTCCCAGCTCGGCGGCGCGAGGAAGATGAACTGAGCGTCCGGCATGGACGCGCGCACCTGGCGCGCGCCCTGCAAGTCGAGCTCGAGGAGCACCGGCTCACCGGCCGCGAGATGCGCCTCGACCGGCCCACGCGGTGTCCCGTAGCGGTTGCGGCCATGGACCACGGCCCACTCGAGCATCTCGCCGCGCTCGACCATCGCGTCGAACTCGGCGCCCGAGACGAAGTGGTAATGCACCCCCTCGACCTCCCCGGGCCGCGGCGCCCGGGTCGTCGCCGACACCGAGAGCCACAACTCGGGATACCGCGACCGCACGTCGGCGGACACGGTGCCCTTGCCAACGGCGGTCGGTCCGGCGAGAACGGTGAGCCGGGCAGGCGTCGTCGTCATGAGGGTGCAGCACTCCTGGGCCAGTGGTGGGGGGACCCACTGACGCTACCTCACCCGAACCTGTCCACCAGCGCCTTGATCTGGTGGGGGCCCAGGCCGCGCACGCGGCGCGTCTCGGAGATGCCCACCTCGGACATGATGGCCCGCGCCTTGACCTTGCCGACTCCGGGGAGCGACTCGAGGAGCGCGACGACCTTGAGCTTGCCGATGGTGTCGTCCTCATGGCCTTGGGCGATCACCTCCGAGAGAGTCCCCTGGGAGTACTTCAGCCGGTTCTTCACCTCGGCGCGTGCCTGCCGCGCTGCGGCGGCCTTCTCTAGAGCTGCGGAACGTTGTTCTGGAGTCAGCGGTGGAAGAGCCACTCGAGTCACCTTCTCGTCAGTGGGACGTGATCGTCCACCGAACCTAGCGAGCATTCGCACAGGTCGGCAACGCGAACGTCATCGCAGGGCGGCGGCGGCTTCCGCCGCGGCGGCGGCCGCAGCCCGTCGCAGGGCGTCGCGATCGGGCCCGGCGGCCAGCACACCACGTGACGAGGAGGCGAGGACAGCTCGTCGAGCGGCCCCGAACACGGCTGCGAGCTCGTCCGCGCCGGCCCCCTGGGCGCCCACCCCGGGGGCCAGCAACGGCCCCCGGACGGCGGCCAGGTCCACGCCCGTGCGGGCGGCCGCATCCCCGATCGTGGCGCCCACGACGAGCCCGATCGACCCCAGCTCGGCCCCGGACGCGGCGACCTCGCGCTCGTTGAGGGCCCCCGCCTCCAGGGCCATCCGGGACGCCACCGACACCCCGTGCGCGTCGCGCGCATGCTGCACGGACGCGCCTTCGGGGTTCGACGTCAGGGCCAGCACGAACAGGCCGCGCCCGGTGGCCTGGGCGGCCTCGACGGCGGGCGCGATCGAGCCGAAGCCCAGGTAGGGCGACACCGTCAGCGCGTCGCCGGCGAGCGGCGAGCCGTCCCGCAGGTAGGCGTCGGCGTATGCGGCCATCGTGGAGCCGATGTCGCCGCGCTTCGCGTCGACGATCACCAGCGTCCCGGAGTCGCGTCCCGCCGCGACGACCTCCTCGAGCACGGCGACCCCGGCGGAGCCGTGCCGCTCGAAGAGCGCCGACTGGGGCTTGAGCGCCGCGACGCGGCCGCCCAGGGCGTCGGTAACGGCGCGCGCGAACGCCGACAGCCCGGACGCGTCGTCGGGCAGCCCCCACGCCCGCAGCAGGCCGGGGTGCGGGGCGATCCCGACGCACAGCGGGCCGTGGGCGTCCATCGCCGCGGCCAGGCGCGCGCCGAACGTGGCGCCCATCAGGCCACCGACCCGGCGACGCGACGTGCCCCGCGGGCGGCGTCGTGCTCCTGCAGGCTGGTCACCTGGAACGGCCCGGCGAGGGCCGCCTCGATGCCCTGCACGGCCGCGCCGAGCTGCTGCACCGTCGTGACAATCGCCTTGTCGGCAGCGGTGGTCGCCGCGCGGATCTCGTAGCCGTCCGCACGGGCGCCCTGCCCTGAGGGCGTGTTCACCACGATGTCCACCCGGCCCTGCGTGATGAGGTCGACGATGGTGGGCTCCCCCGCGTCGCCCCGGCCCTCCGAGTGCTTGCGCACGACCCGGGACTCGATGCCGCTGCGGCGCAGCACCGCGGCGGTGCCCTCGGTGGCGAGGATCTCGAAGCCGAGCTCGGCCAGGCGCTTCACCGGGAAGACGATCGAGCGCTTGTCGCGGTCGGCCACCGAGATGAACGCCGCCCCGGAGGTCGGCAGGCCGCCGAACGCCGCGGCCTGCGACTTGGCGAACGCCGTGGGGAAGTCCACGTCGAAGCCCATCACCTCGCCCGTGGACCGCATCTCCGGCCCGAGCACGGTGTCGACGACTGTGCCGTCGGCGGTGCGGAAGCGCTTGAACGGCAGCACCGCCTCCTTCACGGCGATGGGCGCGTTCAGGTCGAGCACGCTGGCGTCGGTCTGCGGGAGCACGCCCGAGGCGCGCAGGTCGGCGATCGTGTGGCCCGTCATGACCAGCGCGGCGGCCTTCGCGAGCGAGACGCCGGTGGCCTTCGAGACGAACGGCGCGGTGCGCGACGCGCGCGGGTTGGCCTCCAACACGTAGAGCACGTCGGAGACGAGCGCGAACTGGATGTTGAGCAGCCCGCGCACCCCGACGCCGCGCGCGATGGCCTCGGTGGAGCGGCGGATGCGCTCCAGCTCAGCCGTGGAGAGCGTGACCGGGGGCAGCACGCACGCCGAGTCGCCGGAGTGGATGCCCGCCTCCTCGATGTGCTCCATGACGCCGCCGAGGAACAGCTCGTGGCCGTCGTAGATCGCGTCCACGTCGATCTCGATCGCGTCGTCGAGGAAGCGGTCGATGAGCAGCGGCGGCAGGGCGCCGGCGCGGCCCGTGTGGTCCACCGCCGCCTCGAGGGCCCGCTCGACGTACTCGGTGAGCTGCACCTCGTCGTAGACGATCTCCATGCCGCGCCCGCCCAGCACGTACGACGGGCGGACGAGCACCGGGAAGCCGATGCCGCGGGCGATCTCGCGGGCCGCCTCGAGCGTCGTGGCGGTGCCGAAGGCCGGCGCGGGGAGCCCCGCCTCGGCGAGGACGGCGCCGAAGGCTCCGCGGTCCTCGGCGGCGTCGATGGCCGCGGGCGACGTGCCCAGGATCGGCAGACCAGCGTCGGCGAGGCGCTGCGCGAGCGACAGCGGGGTCTGGCCGCCGAGCTGCACGATGAGGCCGGCCACCGGCCCGGCGGCGAGCTCCGCCTCGTAGACCTCCAGGACGTCCTCGAAGGTCAACGGCTCGAAGTAGAGCCGGTCGGAGGTGTCGTAGTCGGTCGAGACGGTCTCCGGGTTGCAGTTGACCATGACGGTCTCGTACTCGCCCTTGAGGGCCAGCGCGGCATGCACGCATGAGTAGTCGAACTCGATGCCCTGGCCGATGCGGTTGGGGCCCGAGCCGAGGATCAGCACCGCCGGGCGGTCGCGCGGGGCGACCTCCGTCTCCTCGTCATACGACGAATAGTGGTACGGGGTGCGGGCCTCGAACTCGGCGGCGCAGGTGTCGACGGTCTTGTAGACCGGGCGGACCCCGAGGGCGTGCCGGGTGCGGCGCACCTCGTCCTCGGTGACGCCGCGCAACGACGCGATCTGCGGGTCGGACAGGCCGTGCCGCTTGGCGTGGGCGAGCACGTCGGCGGTGAGCGCCGGGGCGTCGGCGGTGGCCTGCGCGACCTCGTTGACCAGGACGACCTGGTCGAGGAACCACGGGTCGATGCCGGTGCGCTCGTAGACCTCCTCGACGCTCACCCCGGCGCGCAGCGCCTGCTGCACGTCGACGTGGCGGCCCTCGGTGGGGCGGGAGAGCGACTCGACGAGCGACTCGAGATCGGCGCCCGTGAGCGGCTCGCCGTCCCAGTGGAACGTCGAGCCCTTCTTGTCGATCGAGCGCATGGCCTTGCCCAGGGCCTCGGTGTAGTTGCGGCCCAGCGCCATCGCCTCGCCCACCGACTTCATGGTGGTGGTCAGCGTGTCGTCCGCTGCCGGGAACTTCTCGAAGGCGAAGCGGGGCACCTTGACCACGACGTAGTCGAGCGTGGGCTCGAAGGACGCCGGGGTGGAGCCGGTGATGTCGTTGGGGATCTCGTCGAGCGTGTAGCCGATGGCCAGGCGGGCCGCGATCTTCGCGATGGGGAAGCCCGTGGCCTTGGACGCCAGCGCCGAGGAGCGCGACACGCGCGGGTTCATCTCGATGACGATGATGCGGCCCGTGTCCGGGTGGATCGCGAACTGGACGTTGCAGCCGCCCGTGTCCACGCCGACCTCGCGGATGATCGCGATGCCGATGTCGCGCATGCGCTGGAACTCGCGGTCCGTGAGCGTCAGAGCCGGCGCCACGGTGACCGAGTCGCCCGTGTGCACGCCGACCGGGTCGACGTTCTCGATCGAGCACACGACCACGACGTTGTCGGCCTTGTCCCGCATGAGCTCGAGCTCGAACTCCTTCCAGCCGAGGATCGACTCCTCCAGGAGCACCTCGGTGGTCGGCGAGTAGTGCAGGCCCTGCCCGACGATGCGGCGCAGGTCCGCCTCGTCGTAGGCCATGCCCGAGCCCAGGCCGCCCATCGTGAACGACGGGCGCACCACCATCGGGTAGCCCAGCACGTCGGCCGCGGTGACGGCCTCCTCGACGGAGTGGATGATCTCCGAGCGGGCGCTCTCCCCGCCGCAGACCTCCACGACCTCCTTGAACTGCTGGCGGTCCTCGCCCTTCTGGATGGCGGCGATGTTCGCGCCGATCAGCTCGACGCCGTACTCCTCGAGCACACCCGCCTCGTCGAGCTCGATGGCCGCGTTCAGCGCCGTCTGCCCGCCCAGAGTCGCGAGCACCGCGTCCGGGCGCTCCTTGGCGATGATCGAGGTCAGCACCTCGCGGGTGATGGGCTCCACGTACGTGGCGTCGGCGAACTCGGGGTCCGTCATGATCGTGGCGGGGTTCGAGTTCACCAGGACGACCCGGATGCCCTCGTCCCGCAGCACGCGGCACGCCTGCGTGCCCGAGTAGTCGAACTCACACGCCTGCCCGATGACGATCGGCCCGGAGCCGATGACGAGGACGCTGGAGATGTCTGTGCGACGCGGCATCAGTCGTCGGCACCCTTCTGCGCACCCGTGGTGTGCATGAGCTCGAGGAAACGGTCGAAGAGGTACGCGGCGTCATGCGGGCCCGCCGCGGCCTCGGGGTGGTACTGCACCGAGAAGGCCGGCAGGTCCAGGGCGGACAGGCCCTCGACGACGTCGTCGTTCAGATTCACGTGGGACACCACGACCCGGCCGTAGCGGCCGCCGTCATGTGGCGCCGTGGACTCGCCGTCCAGCGGGGCGTCCACAGCGAAGCCGTGGTTGTGCGCGGTGATCTCCACCTTGCCGGTCAGGCGGTCCACCACCGGCTGGTTCACGCCACGGTGGCCGTAGCCCAACTTGTACGTGCCGTAGCCGAGCGCCCGGCCCAGCAGCTGGTTGCCGTAGCAGATCCCGAAGAACGGGATACGGCGGTCGAGCACCGCGCGCAGCAGCTCGACCTCATGCGTGGCGGCGGCCGGGTCGCCGGGGCCGTTCGAGAAGAACACCCCGTCAGCGCCGGTGGCCAGCACATCGTCGATGGTCGCGTCCGAGGGCAGCACATGCACCCGGATGCCCCGCTCCGCCATCCGCTGCGGCGTCATGGACTTGATGCCCAGGTCCACCGCGGCGACGGTGGCCACCGGCTCGGCCAGCGGCGCGCCGTCGGCCCCGAGGGGCTCCACGACGTACGCCTGCGACGTCGAGACCTCGCCGGCCAGGTCGGCGCCCTGCATCGCCGGGGCGGCCTGCACCGCGGCGAGCAGCACGTCGTCGGGCAGGCGCGAGCCGTCAGCCCCGAGCAGCGCCTCGCCGGAGAAGATCCCACCCCGCATCACGCCCCGCTCACGCAGGTGGCGCGTCAGCGCACGGGTGTCGATGTCCGAGATGCCGACCACGCCCTGCGCGGCGAGCTCCTCGTCCAGCGTCCGCTCGGAGCGCCAGTTCGACGGGCGGCGCGCAGGGTCGCGCACCACGAAGCCGGCCACCCAGATGCGGCCCGACTCCGGGTCCTCGTCGTTCACACCGGTGTTGCCGATGTGCGGGGCCGTCATCACCACGATCTGCCGGTGATAGCTGGGGTCGGTGAGCGTCTCCTGGTACCCAGTCATGCCGGTGTTGAAGACGATCTCGCCGACAGTGGCCCCGGTGGCGCCGTAGGCGCGCCCGCGGAACGTCCGCCCGTCCTCCAGGATCAGGACTGCGTCGGTCATTGCTGCTCCTTCTGCGCCACGGGGGACGTCGGGTCGATCAAGCCTCGGGCTGCCTCGAGCAGGCGCGTGCGGTCCTGGGAGCGACGCGGGCGCACACCCGTGTCGAGCCCGCGCTCGTCACCTTCCAGCGCCCAGGTGAGGACGACGATCCCGTCGCCCCCGACGTACTTGCCAGCCATGCCGGACGTCGTGCCGACCGACCGCAACGACTGCGACGGCACCCACACGTCCGCCGCGCCACGCCGCGTCAGCAGGACACCGCGCTCGAACACCTGCGCCTGCGCGGCACTGCGCACGCCCAAGTCGTGCGCCACGACCCGGTCGAGCCAGTCGCCGGCACGCGTCGAGGAGATGTACGTGGCCTCCATCGGCTCGGTCACCGGCGCCCCGCGCAACCCCTCCGCGGGCGTCGCCGGCAGGTCGGGGACCACGGCGGCCGTGCTCACGCCCCGGCTCCGCCACCCGCGCCGCATCGACCACAGCACCAGCGCGCCCAGGGCCACCAGGACGACGATCGTCACGCCCGCCCGCATCAGACGGCCTCGCGGCCGGCAGCACGGCGGCTGCCGTCCGGGCCGTCCTGCGCCCGACCACCGAGCACCGTGGCCCGGCCGCGCAGGAACGTCGCCACGACCGCGCCCGGCAGCTCACGGCCGCGGAACGGGGAGTTGGCGCTCGCGGTGCCCTGCTCCTCGGGGACCACCGTGCGGCGCGCCGACGGGTCGACGAGCGTGAGGTTCGCGGCCTCCCCCACCGCCAGCGGCCGCCCCTGGTCCTCGACGCGGCCGATCGCCGCGGGCGTGCTGGACAGCACGCGGGCGACGTCCGCCCAGGTCATGCGCCCGGTGTCGACCATGGCCTCCTGCACCACCGACAGCGCGGTCTCCAGGCCCGTCATGCCGAAGGCGGCGGCGGCCCACTCGCAGTCCTTGTCCTCGCGCGGATGCGGCGCGTGGTCGGTGGCGACGATGTCGATGGTGCCGTCCGCCAAGCCCGCCCGGACGGCCTCGACGTCGGCGGCGGTGCGCAGCGGCGGGGTGACCTTGAACACCGGGTCGTAGCCGCGGGCCTCCTCGTCCGTGAGCATGAGGTGGTGCGGGGTGACCTCGGCCGTCACGTCGATGCCCCGCGACTTCGCCCAGCGGATGATCTCCACCGAGCCGGCCGTGGACAGGTGGCACACGTGCAGGCGCGAGCCGACGTGCTCGGCGAGCAGCACGTCGCGGGCGATGATCGCCTCCTCGGCGACCGCGGGCCAGCCCGCGAGGCCGATCTCCGCGGAGACGACGCCCTCGTGCATCTGGGCGCCGACGGTCAGGCGCGGCTCCTGCGAGTGCTGGGAGACCACCCCGTCGAAGGCCTTCGTGTACTCGAGCGCGCGGCGCATCAGCACCGGGTCGCTCACGCACTTGCCGTCGTCGGAGAACACCCGCACACGGGCGGCGGAGCTGGCCATCGCGCCGAGCTCGGCGAGGTGCTCGCCGTCCAGGCCCACGCTCACCGCGCCGACGGGGCGCACGTCGACCCAGCCCGCGTCACGGCCCAGGCGCCACACCTGCTCGACGACGCCGGCGGTGTCCTGGGTCGGCGTGGTGTTGGCCATCGCGTGCACGGCCGTGAAGCCGCCGAGGGCCGCCGCGCGCGTCCCGGACAGCACCGTCTCGGCGTCCTCGCGTCCCGGCTCGCGCAGATGCGTGTGCAGGTCCACCAGGCCGGGCAGCAGCACCAGGCCCGCGCCGTCGACGACGACAGCGTCGTCACCCGCCTGAGCGGCGGCGTCGGGCCCCATCGCGGCGATCACGCCGTCGGCCAGCAGCACGTCCACGGGCTCGCCGCCCAGGGGCGCCACGGCCCGGAGCAGATACGTCGTCCTCACGCTGCGTCCACCTTCACGTTCGTCGTCTGCTCCCCCGCGAGGAGCATGTACAGCACAGCCATCCGCACGGCCACCCCGTTGGCGACCTGTTCCACGATCACGGCGCGGGGCGAGTCCGCCGCCTCCGCCGAGATCTCCAGGCCGCGGTTCATCGGGCCCGGGTGCATGACGATGGCGTGCTCGGCCAGGTTGCGCAGCCGGCGGCCGTCAAGCCCGTAGCCGCGCGAGTACTCGACCGGGCTCGGGAAGAACCCGCCGCCCGCGTTCGACATCCGCTCGCGCTGCACGCGGAGCATCATCACGGCGTCCGGCTGCTCGTCGGCCAGCACCGCGTCGAGGTCGTAGGACACTCGGGCGGGCCACGCCTCGACCCCGACGGGGACCAGCGTGGGCGGCGCCACGAGCGTCACCTCGGCGCCCAGGGTGTGCAGGAGCTGCACGTTGGAGCGGGCGACCCGGCTGTGCAGCACGTCCCCGACGATCGCGACCCGCAGCCCCTGCAGGTCGCGGCCGCTGACATCCGCGCGCCCGCCGTCGCCCACCAGGTGGCGGCGGATCGTGTACGCGTCGAGCAGCGCCTGCGTGGGGTGCTGATGGGTGCCGTCGCCCGCGTTGACGACGGCGCCGTTCGTCCAGCCCGAGTGCGCCAGCCGGTGCGGGGCGCCGGAGGCCTGGTGGCGGATGACCACCGCGTCCGCGCCCATCGCCTGCAGGGTCTGCGCGGTGTCCTTGAGCGACTCGCCCTTGGACACGCTCGAGCCCTTCGCCGAGAAGTTGATCACGTCAGCCGAGAGCCGCTTGGCGGCCGTCTCGAAGGAGATCCGGGTGCGCGTCGAGTCCTCGAAGAACAGGTTGACGACGGTGCGGCCGCGCAACGTGGGGAGCTTCTTGATCTCGCGCGCCTGCGTGGCGGCCATCTGCCCAGCCGTGTCGAGCACCCGGATCGCCGCGTCGCGGTCGAGGTCCTGGGCGGAGAGCAGATGCCTCATCGCGCGCCTCCCGAGATGAGCACGGCGTCCTGGCCGTCGATCTCGGCGACCAGCACGCGCACCCGCTCCGAGGTGGAGGTCGGCAGGTTCTTGCCGACGAAGTCCGCGCGGATCGGCAACTCGCGGTGTCCCCGGTCCACCAGCGCGGCGAGCTGCACCACGCGGGGGCGGCCCAGGTCGCTCAGGGCGTCGAGGGCGGCGCGGATCGTGCGGCCGGAGTAGAGCACGTCGTCCACCAGCACCACGACCTTGCCGTCGATGCCGCCGTCGGGCAGCGCCGTCCGGCCGATCGCGCGGGTGGGGTGCAGGGCCAGGTCGTCGCGGTGCATCGTGACGTCCAGGCTGCCGACCAGGTCCGCGACCTCGAGTCCGGGCTCCACGTCGGCGAGGCGCTGCGCCAGGCGATGCGCGAGCGGCAGGCCACGGGTGGGGATGCCCAGCAGCACTAGGTCGGAGCCGCCCTTGTTGCGCTCGAGGATCTCGTGGGCGATGCGCGTCAGTGCCCGGCCGATCTCAGCGGCTCCCAGGACGACTGTCGTGTCCGGAGCGGCGGTCAGGTCCGCGGGCCGTGCGCCATCGATGGGCGCACCAGTGCCAGAGCTCATCTGGCAGCCTCCTTCCCCGCCTCTCTGGACGGGCCTTAAAGGAATATCTGTCAGGACTCGACAATACCGCCCCGCGGCGAATGCCCTGACGCACCGCCACACACTGGACGCGCGCCGGCTGCCGCGGAGGCGTCGTCACCCGGATGCCGACTCAATGCCGCGGGCGAATGGACCGATTGAGCGAACATGGAGATCTCAGCGCCGACCTGGGCGGCGCTCGTGCAGTTCTCCGCCGCCGGATTGGTGGGCGGCTTCTGCATGCTGCACTGGGTGTGGTGGCGGGGACGCCTCCGCCGGGCGGGCGCCGCCTGGACGCTGCTGTGGTCCGCCGCGCTCGCGCTCCTGTTCCTCGTCAACGGCCTCCTGGCCGTCCTGCCGGCCGGCGAGGTGCTGCCCTTCGTGCGCGCACAGCTCCTCGCGGCCGCCGTCGTCCTGGCACTGCCCGCCACCCGTGCCTACGCCTCCGGCCCGCCCGTGCGCGCCTACGTCCTCGCCACCAGCGCGCTGTACATCCTGCGCGCCGTGCTGTGGCTGGGCACGGACCTCGTCGTCCGCCACGGAGGGGGCGCGTCGGCCCGCGGCCCGGTCGACGCCATCACCTTCCTCGTCCCCGTGACGATCGTGGGCGTCTATGTGGTGGTCGCCGTCGGCAAGACCCGCCTGACGGCCATGGGCGCCGCCCTCCTCGCCGTCTCGTCGCTGTCCACCCTGGTGCTCGTCGCGTCGTTCCTCGTGGCCGACCCCGCCCTGCGGGAGATCCTCACCAGCTCGTGGGCGATCCCGCTGTGCATCGGCCTGGAGGCGCTCGCGCTGCACCGGCTCCGGCGCTCGCAGTGGGAGGCCGACCGGCAGAACAGCATGCGCGACGCGGTCGCGCGCATCGCCAACGCCGCCTGGTTCCTCAAGGACCCCGAGGCGTTGCTGCTGCGCGCCCGCGAGGAGGCCCGTCACGTGCTCGGCGACCCGAAGATCGAGGGCTCGCTGCGCAACCTGCCGCGCGGGAGGTTCGTCACCGAGCTGTTCCCCCTCGAGGGCCGGCCGCTCGACCCCCGCGAGCGGGGCTTCTTGATGGACCTCGCCCAGCTCGTCTCGGCGCACGCCGAGCGCACCGAGCTCGCCGACCGGCTCGGACGGGCCGCGTTCACCGACTCGCTCACCTCGCTGCCCAATCGGCACGCCCTCGACAAGCAGCTCGCCGAGGCGCTGGACCAGGCCGAGGTGGAGCGCACCCGCGTCGCTGTCGTCTACTGCGACCTGGACCACTTCAAGCAGGCGAACGACCACCACGGCCACGCCTGGGGTGACGCGCTGCTCGTCCAGGTCGCCGACCACCTGCGCTCGCAGGTGCCCGCAGGCTCGAGCGTCGCGCGGCTCGGCGGCGACGAGTTCGTCGCGGTGATCTCCCGGGCGCCGTCGGATGACGCGCTGCGCGACCTCGGCCACCGCCTGCGCAACGGCTTCACCGGACCCGGGACGGTCAGCAACGCCCCACGCCTCACGGTGGGCATCGCCGCATGGGAGCCCGGCGAGCCGCTGGACACCGAGGCCCTGCTGCGCCACGCCGACACCGCGATGCTCGAGGCGAAGCGCACCCGCGTCGGCGTGCTCCTGTTCGACCGGCCGCTCCGCCGCCGGGTCCAGTCGGAGACGCGCCTGCGCCGCGCTCTCGACGAGGGCATCGCCGACCACGAGTTCGTCACCCACTTCCAGCCGATCGTCGACGCCCGCACCTTGGAGGTCGTCGAGCTCGAGGCGCTCGCCCGCTGGTCGCACCGGGGCACCATGCTCCAGCCCGCCGAGTGGCTCCCCCTGGCCGAGGAGTCAGGCCTGATCATCCCGATCGGCGAGGCGCTCATGGCCAGCGCCCGCACGGGCTACGACCGCTTCCAACTGCCCGTGGCCGTCAACGTCGCGGCGCGCCAGGTCTCCGAGCCCGACTTCCTCGACCAGGTGGAGCGCGCCTGGGGCGACAGCGAGTGGGTGCGCCTGACGATCGAGGTCACCGAGAGCGCGCTGCTCGCCGACGACGCCGCCGCGACCATCAAATTGCAGGCGTTGCGCGAGCGGGGCGTGCGCATCGCGCTCGACGACTTCGGCACCGGCTACAGCTCGCTGTCCCGCCTCGCGTCACTGCCCGTGGACATCCTGAAGATCGACCAGTCCTTCGTGCGGGAGATCGGCACCGCGCGCGGCATCGCGGTGCTGCGCGCGATCCTGGGACTCGCCGAGGCCCATGGCCTCGAGGTCGTCGCCGAGGGCGTGGAGCAGGCCACCCAGCTCACCGCGCTGGTCGAGCTGGGTGTCACGCGGGTGCAGGGAAACCTGCTCGGCCGGGCCGCGCCCGGGCTGCCCGTGCGCGGACCGCGGCCGCGCCGGCATGGGGCGCTCGGCGCACGGTAGGCGCCCCCTGGCGCACATGTGCCCCGGGGCTGTGGGGCTCCGGGGCACACGTGGGCGGCTGCGCGCTCAGGCCAGCAGCGTCGGCTTCAGGTCGACGATCCGGCCCAGCAGGCCGTTGATGAAGGTCGGCGAGTCGTCCGTCGACAGCGCGCGGGCCAGCTCGACAGCCTCGTCCACGGCGACCGCGTCCGGGACGTCGTCGTTGTAGAGGACCTCCCAGATCCCCAGCCGGACCAGGGCGCGGTCCACGGCGGGCATCCGCTCGATGGTCCAGCCGTGGGCGTGCGTCGAGATCAGCTCGTCGATGCGCGCCTGGCGGGCGGCGACGCCCTCGACCAGGTCCACCGAGTACTGCGGCAACGCCGACTCCGTGCCCGGCTCGGCGATGCGCTGCGCGAGCAGCGTCACCGGGTCGAGGCGGCGCTGCTCGGCCTCGAAGAGGACGTCGATGGCCCGCTTGCGGGCCTTGGTGCGAGCTCCCACGTCAGTCGTTCACGCGGCCGAGGTAGCTCCCGTCGCGGGTGTCCACCTTGACCCTCGTGCCAGTCTCCAGGAACAGCGGGACCTGGATCTCATAGCCCGTCTGCACCGTGGCGGGCTTGGTGCCGCCCGTGGAGCGGTCGCCCTGCAGGCCCGGCTCGGTGTAGGTGATCTCCAGCACGACCGACGGGGGCAGCTCGACGTACAGCGGCACGCCCTCGTTCGTCGCGACCATGGCGCTCTGGTTCTCGAGCAGGAAGTTCGCCGCGTCGCCGACGACCGTCTCCGCGACGGGCATCTGGTCGAACGTGTCGGTGTCCATGAAGATGTAGTCCGAGCCGTCCTTGTACAGGTACTGCATGTCGCGCTTGTCGACGTTCGCCGTCTCGACCTTCAGGCCGGCGTTGAACGTCTTGTCGACGACCTTGCCCGAGAGGACGTTCTTCAGCTTGGTGCGGACGAACGCCCCACCCTTGCCGGGCTTCACGTGCTGGAACTCGACGACAGCCCAGAGCTGGCCGTCGATCTTCAGCACGGTGCCGTTCTTGAGGTCGTTGGTGGTGGCCACGAGAGCTGCTTCCTGTCGAGTTGAGAATGTGCGAGTCGTCGCCGCGCTCACCTCGCCTTGCAGGAGGGGGCGACCAGACCGCCGACCATCGTACAGCGCGCGACGCTTCCCAACCTCAGGCCAGCAGGATCGCGCGGCCGGCGAGCCCCACCAGGGCTGCCCAGATCATCGAGGTGAGCGTCCCGATGACGAACCTCTCCGACGCGCCGGGGTTCTCCCGCAGCTCCGGGTAACGGCCCAGGCCCTTGACGGCGACGACGATCGCGATCCCGCTCGTCTCCCCCGCCAGCAGGCACCCGGTCACCGCCACCCGCTCGAGCAGCCCGATCCACGTCCCCCCGCGCAGCACCGCGCGCGCCCGGTCGCCGTCAGGCCCGTCGGAGAGGGCGGTGGGCCGCGGGGCGCCCTCGTCGTGCGGCGCAGCCTCGTCCTTCGCCGACCCCGCGTCGGAGGACCGCCCGGCCAGGTGCAGCACGCCGGCGGTCAGCACCCCCCCGCCCACGGCGCTCACCGCCAGCATCGCCAGGACGGTGAGCAGCATGAGCACGGGGTGCACGGGATCTCCTTCGATGCGGACGGCGGCGGGACGAGTCTGGCGGATCAGGGCGCGTCGCGAGAACCCGCCGCCGCCTCGGCAAGCAGCCGGGCGGCCACCGGCCGGGCTGCCTGCTCCTCGAGCCAGAGCGCGGTCCGCAGCCGTTGGCTCACCGCCTGCTGGGTGACGCCGACGCGGCTGGCGATCAGGTCCTGCCGGGTCTCGCCGGAGCGCTCGACGGCGTCCACGACCTCCCATCCGGCCGCGGTGCGGCGCTGCAACGTGGCGCCGAGCAGCACGAGCACCGCCTCGGCCTCACGCGCCCGCTCCTCGTCGGCGCCGTGCACCACCAGGGGCACCACCTTCAGGCGGCTCTTGGCCTGCTCGACGGCGTCGCGTGCCATGACGAACGCGGGTCCGGATCCGGCGCGGGAGGACTCGGGCAGGGGCTCGTCCACGTCGCCCGCGCCGATGCCGATGCTCCAGCCCGTGAGCCGCAGCACCGCCAGGGCCACGTCCACCGCAAGGGCCGGGTCGTCGAGGACGCACTGCACCTCGTCTCCAACGGTCCGCTCGAACGGGGCGACCACGCCTGCCGACCCGCGATGCATGTCGCCGCGTGCCCGGAGGTGGGCGAGGAGCTCGCCGACCCGGTCGCCGACGCGGCGGCTGCCCTGCTGGTCGATCGTCAGGATGAACATGTCACAAGGCTAGAGCCTTGTTCCGCCTGTTACAAGGCTAGAGCCTTGTTGATCAAACCGAGGACTGCCCGACCCGCCCGGCGACGGCGTCCAGCGCCAGCCGGTAGGAGTCGAAGCCGAACCCGGCGATCGTCCCGGTGGCGACGGCGCCGATGACGGACGTGTGCCGGAACTCCTCGCGGGCGTACGGGTTCGACAGGTGCACCTCGACGAGCACCAGCCCGGCCTTGGTCACCTGGGCCGCCGCATCGCGCACCGCGTAGGAGTAGTGCGTGAAGGCGGCGGGGTTCAGCACGACATGCGCGCCGCTGTCGACGGCCTCATGCAACCAGCCGACCAGCTCCGACTCGGAATCCGTCTGCCGCACCACCACGTCGAGGCCCCGCTCGGCGCCCCACCGCTCCCCCGCGGCCACGAGGTCCGTGTACGACGCGGAGCCGTACACGTCCGGCTCGCGGACGCCGAGGCGGCCGAGGTTGGGACCGTTGAGCAGGAGGACGCGCGTCATGCCGCGAGCCTAGGGGACGCGGCGATCACAGCGGGATCGCCGTGCCCACCGGCGCGGCGCCCTCGCTGACCTCGGCGTACGCGGCGGCGAGCAGCGCTGGGTCGGGCCCCTCCAGGCGGCTCGGGCGGCCGATGCCGTCGAGCACCACGAAACGCAGCAGGTCGCCGCGGGTCTTCTTGTCGCGCCGCATCGCCGACAGGAGCTGCTCCCAGCGGTCCCCGCGGTAGGCCACCGGCAGGCCCACGGACGTGAGGATCGCACGGTGCCGGTCCACGTCGGCGTCGTCGAGGCGGCCGGCGAGCCGGGCGAGCTCGGCGACGAACACCATGCCCACCGACACCGCAGCCCCATGCCGCCAGGAGTACCGCTCCACCTGCTCGATCGCATGCGCGAACGTGTGGCCGTAGTTCAGGAACTCGCGCTCGCCCGCCTCGCGCAGGTCCGCGCTGACGACCCGCGCCTTGACGGCGATGGCCCGCTCCACCAGCTCGAGCAGCACCGACGACTGCGCGGCCAGCACCGGGTCGCACACCAGCTCCGGGTCCGCCTCGACCAGGTCCAGGATGCGGGTGTCGGCGATGAAGCCCGCCTTGATGACCTCGGCGAGGCCCGCGATGTAGTCGTGGCGCGGCATCGTCTCCAGAGCAGCCAGGTCGCACAGCACCCCGGCCGGCGGGAAGAACGTCCCGACGAGGTTCTTGCCCTCGGCGGTGTTGATCCCCGTCTTGCCGCCCACTGCCGCGTCGACCATGCCGAGCAGCGTCGTGGCGACGTGCACGACCTTGATCCCGCGCAGCCAGGTGGAGGCCACGAATCCCGCCAGGTCCGTGGTGGCGCCGCCGCCGAGCGACACGATCGCGTCGGATCGCGTGAAGTCGGCCTGGCCGAGCACCTGCCAGCAGAACGCGGCCACCTGTGCCGTCTTCGCCGCCTCCGCGTCGGGCACCTCCGCGAGGATCGCCTCGAAGCCGCTGCCCAGCAGGTCCTCGCGCATCGCCTCGGCGGATGTGGCGAGCGCCGTCGGGTGGATCACCAGGACGCGCTTGACACCCTCGCCCAGCATCCGGGGCAGCTCGCCGAGTAGGTGCCTGCCGATGATGACGTCGTACGGCTGCTCGCCCTCGACCCTGACGACCCGCCTGTCCTGCTGGTTGCTCACGAACCGCTCCCCTCGTCCTGCGACGACTCGGCCGACAGCCGCCGGACCGCCTGGTCGACCTCCTCGGCGACCTGCGCCGGCCCCCGCGCGTCGGTCGACACCCGCACCGTCGACACCCGCTCGTAGACCGGCCGACGGGCCTCCATCAGTGCCTGCCACTGTGCGCGCGGGTTGCCCAGCAGCAACGGCCGCGCAGTGTTGAAGCCGACTCGGGGCGCCGCGTGCGCGAGGCTCACGTCGAGGAAGACGACGACACCGCCACCCGCCGAGTACGCCGCCAGCGCGTCCTGCGTGACCTCGTCGAGCACCGCGCCACCGCCCAAGGCCAACACGCCGTCATGCTCGCCGAGCGCGCGGAGCACCGCATCGCGCTCGAGCGCGCGGAAATGCGGCTCGCCGTCCTCGACGAAGATCTCCCCGATGGACTTGCCCGCCACGACCTCGACGTCGGCGTCGGTGTCACGTGCCGCCACGCCCCACCGCGACGCGAGCTGCGCGGCCACTGTCGACTTCCCCGATCCGGGCGGCCCGACCAACACCACCACCGGCGCGCGCATCAGCGCTGCAGCTCGGGGATCGCCGCCACGTAGCCCTCGAGGTTCCGGCGCACCTCGCCCACGGAGTCGCCGCCCGTCTTCTCGAGCAGCGCGTCCGCCAGCACCAGGGCGACCATGGCCTCCGCCACAACAGCCGCCGGCGGCACCGCGCACACGTCCGAGCGCTGGTGCTGCGCCTTCGCCGGGTCGCCCGACGCGGTGTCCACCGTGTCCAGCGCACGCGGCACCGTCGAGATGGGCTTCATCGCGGCCCGCACGCGCAGGATCTCGCCGTTGGTCATGCCGCCCTCAATACCGCCCGCGCGGTTCGAGCGCCGGACGATCTGCCCGGAGGCGTCCCGCTCCATCTCGTCATGCGCCTGGGAGCCGCGGCGCGTCGCCGTGCGGAAGCCGTCCCCGACCTCGACGCCCTTGATCGCCTGGATGCCCATCAGGGCGCCGGCCAGGCGCGCGTCCAGGCGACGGTCCCCGTGCACGTACGACCCGAGCCCCGACGGCACGCCGTAGGCGAGCACCTCGACCACGCCGCCCAGGGTGTCGCCGTCCTTGTGGCACTCGTCGATCTCCGCGACCATCGCCGCCGAGGTCGCCGCGTCGAAGCAGCGCACCGGGTCGGCGTCGAGCGCCGCCACGTCGTCGGGGGTCGGCAGGCCGGCGCCGTCCGGGGCCGCGACGGGCCCGATGCCCACGACATGCGAGACGAGCCGGATGCCCGCCGCCTGCTCTAAGAACTTCGCGGCCAGCGTGCCCAGCGCGACGCGGGTGGCCGTCTCCCGGGCAGACGCGCGCTCCAGCACCGGGCGGGCGTCGTCGAACGCGTACTTGCGCATGCCGACCAGGTCGGCATGGCCCGGACGCGGGCGCGTCAGCGGGGCGTTGCGGGCCCGGTTCAGCAGCTCGGGGTCGTCCACCGGGTCGGACGACATCACGTCGACCCACTTGGGCCACTCGGTGTTGCCGATCTCCACGGTGATGGGGCCGCCCTGCGTCAGGCCGAGCCGCACACCCGCGAGGACGCGCACCTCGTCCTGCTCGAACTTCATCCGGGCGCCGCGGCCATAACCGAGCCGACGGCGCGCGAGAGCGGCCTGGATGTCCGCGCTCTGCACCTCGACACCGGCCGGGAGGCCTTCGAGGATGCCGACGAGGGCCTGGCCATGCGACTCACCTGAGGTCAACCAACGGAGCATGGCAGCGATCTTCCCACGTCTGGCCCGGCCTGTTCGGCGCGGTCCGGGTGACGGAATGCCAGGCCACACGCGCGGAAGGCGCGGACCTCGATGAGTGTCCGCGCCTTCCGTGGGGTGGTGGTCAGTTGCGCCCAGCCGGCAGCAACGGGTTCTTGCCCGGCACCGGCGCCGGGAGCGGCGGCTCGACGAGCTCCTCGGTGTCGTCCGGCAGGCCCAGGCCATCGGGGAGCACGTAGATGTATCCCGTGATGACGAGCTCCTGGTCGCCCACCACCGTGGCGGGCTTGCCCCCACCGGCCTCCTGCTCATCAAGCGCGGAGCCAGTGATCCCCGAGACCAGGAACAGGCGCTTCGTGCCCCGCTGCAGGTCATTGAGGAACCAGAGGGTCGCGTCGTAGCTACCGAGCACTGAGATCGAGACGGGAATGGCCGTGAACCCGTCGGGTGCGATCGGGCTCGGAGTGGCCGGATCGGTGGCGGACTCGTCCGTGGACACCGTCGCGACGTCCTGCGTCCCGCTGTCGGTGACCGGCGCCGACGCGGCAGCCGGCTGGGCGATCACGACGAGCTCGGGCGACGAGGGCGAGACCGCGGTGATCGTCACACCATGGGCGGTGCCGATAGCGTCGAGCTCTCGCAGGTAGTCGGCCACCCGGGCGTCTGTGGGAATGCCCTCTTGGAGGGTGGCGAGCTGAGCCTCGTACTCGGGGAGCTTCTCGAAGTCGGCCTTGAGTTTGAGGATCTTGAGCTCCATCAGCTCGTTCTGCTCTCGCGCGAGCACTGCCTCGTCGCGTGTCTCGGAAGCCTCGGTCAGCTGCGGCGAGATCGCCAGGAACCACGCCGCCGCGGCCATCACCAGCGCGATGAAGACGGCGCCGCCGATCCATGTGCTGCGCTTCGCGCCTCCCATGTCAGCCCTCCCCCTCAGTCGGTTCGAAGTCGAGCGAGAGCGCGGCCTTGGTCACAGTGACTGTGGCGCTGACGGTGTAGTAGATCCCGTCCTCGTCCTCATTGAGCGTGGCCGAGCTGATCCACGGGGAGAAGAAGCCCGGCACCGAGGCGAAGCCGTCGAGCCACAGCGCGGTGTTGGGGACGGCCTCCGTGCGGAGGGTCATCGCGATCTCGCCGGCGAAGAGCAGGTCAGCGAGGTCCGGCTCCGCCGTGGCGGACATCGGGGTCGGGATCGTCACGGAGTAGTCGTCGATGCTGACGCCCTCGGGGAGCACCGCGGAGGCTGCCTCCACGTACTCCCGCCACCGCACGTCGGTGGCCATGCCGATCACGCGGGCGCTCTCCGCCTGATCGATGGCCCCGAGCACCATGGGCACCTTCGAGTACTGCGCGGCCTCGTCGTTGAGCCGAGCAGTCTCGTCCTGCGCATCGTTCAGCTGGGCCAGTGCGGCTCCGCTGGAGATGAGCGCGGCCCCGTAGGCAGCGACGCACAGCGCGACGGTCAGCACCAGGCTGATGAGGAGCCACCGCTTCGTGCGCCGCAAGTCGCGCGCGGCGCGAACCTCCGGGGGCAGCAGGTTGACCTGGGGAAGCGTCATGGGGAGGACGGAGCCGTTGGCTGGCTTCGTCCGGGTACGTTCGAGCAGGGCGCTCATGCGGCAACTCCGTAGGCGAGTCCGACGGACAGGGCGATCAATGACTCGTGACCATTGAGCGAGTCCCGCTGGGCCGTCTTGGCCGATCGCACCCCCGAGAGTGGGTCGCCCAGGACGACGGGGAGCCGCGACGCGCTCGACAGGTACTGGCCGAGGCCCGGCAGATGGCAGCCTCCACCCGTCAGCACCACGACATCGATCCCGGCCCCCTGGTTGTTCGCCGTGTAGTAGGTGAACGTGTTGCGCACTGACTCGACGAGCCCGCGCGCGACCCCGGCGATCGCCTCAGCGGCGTCGGTCCGGTCGGATCCCACGGCGTACCCGATGCCGACCTCGCGCTTGAGCGCTTCGGCCTCTGCGGCAGAGATTCCCAGGTTGCTCGCCAGCGCATTCGTCACGCTGTGACCGCCGGTGGGCAGCGAACGCACCATGCGCGGCGAGCCTTGCGCGGCGACGACGACAGTGGTGATCGAGGCCCCGATGTCGACGAAGGCGGCCGTCGCCTGGGCGAGGTCGCCGCGGGCGAGCGAGCGGACCAACGCGAAGGCGTTGAGGTCGACCATCTGCGGGCGCAGACCCGCCCCCTCGACGGCCGAGACATTGGCGTTCACAGTGTCGCGTTGCGCTGCGACGAGCATGCCGTGCACGGCGCGGCCCTGCGGCCCGTCGTACTCCGAGGTCGGGAAGAAGTCGAGCAGGGCGTCGTCGGTGGACATCGGCAGAAGCTCTTGCACCTGGTACGGCAGCGACGACTTGAGTTGCGCGAGCGGCATCCACGGGAGGTCGAGCTCACGCACGATCACACGCTGGTTGCCGACGCCGATCACCACGTCCTTGGACTCGAAGCGCGCACGCGCCCACAGTTCGCGCAGCACGGCTGACACGGTCTCAGGCTGCGTCACCTCACCGTCCCGGACTACCCCGAGCGGGAGGGCCGACTGGCCGAACCGCACCAACGTGGCCCCGGCCTTCCCCGTCGGACCACCGCTGCCGAACTCGAGCTCGGCGGCGCGCACGCACGACGATCCGATGTCGAGGCCGATGACACGTGAGCTGGCCACGAAAGTCCTTCCGTCCGTCGTTAGCGTTGTCTGTGCTATCGGGCAGCAGGCCCGCGTACTTGAGCGACGCGGACGGGTGGTTCGACCGCTCAGAGCAGTCCGAGGTACCACTGCGCGAGGGGTTCGCCTGCGATGAGGCCGAGCCCGGCTCCGACGAGCATCCAGGGCCCGAACGGGATCCCTGTCTTGCGTCCGGCCTTGCCGGCGATGAGGAGCCCCACCGCGAACACCCCCCCGACGAGGAACGCGGCGAACCACCCGACGACCAGCTCGGCCCAGCCGAACCACGCGAGGTAGAGGCCCAGAACTCCGGCGAGCTTGACGTCGCCGAATCCCATGCCACCCGGGTACACGACCACGAGCACGAGGTACAGCACGTAGAGCGCAGCTCCGCCGATCAGGGCGCGCAGGTAGGCGCCCCAGTCGGAGGCCCCCCCGGGGTTGAGGCTCGCCAACGCGAGGAGCACGAGCGCGACCGGGTACGAGGGCAGCACGATCGCGTTCGGGAGTCGCTTGGTGTCGATGTCGATCAGCGCCAAGGCGAGCGCCACGGCGGCGAGGTAGAGGAGTGCAGGCAACGCCCACGTCACGCCGGCCCACGACACGACCGCCACGAAGAGCACGGCCGTCGCCGCCTCCACCAAGGGGTAGCGGGCGCTGATGCTCCCCCCGCAGTCCCGGCAGCGCCCGCGCAGCACGAGCCAGGACAGCACGGGCACGTTGTCCCGGGCCCGGATCTGGTGACCGCACCCCGGGCAGGAGCTCGGTGGCTGGACGAGCGACTCGCCTCGTGGCACGCGCCACACGACGACGTTGAGGAATGAGCCGATCACCAGCCCGAGCACTGCGGCGAGCGGGAGGACCAGGGCGGCGGGGAGCTCAGCAGTCGTCATGGGATCGACAGGATGCCACCGGAGCGCGTCCCACCCCGTGCGGTCACCCCTTCACCTCGTCGGGGGTCTTGATCTCGCCGCTGTAGCGCAGGTCGTACTTGGAGTCCGCCCACTTGGGGAAGTACGGCGGCGCGGACAGGGTCAGGCGCGTGTCGTACCGGTAATCCTTGATGTACCCCGCAGTGCCTCGTCCAACGATCCCGCGCCAGCGCTGGGCGATCGAGCCCTTGACCAGGAGGTCGCCCTGGGCGGGTCCGACGTCGTACTTCTGGACCAGGAACGAGTGCTGCAACGTCTGGATCGACCCGGCGATCTGGATGCCAGAACTGGGCCGGTTCGACGCTGTCTCCGGATCGCGGTAGCGCCGCGGCCAACCACTCACGTCGGCTCCGGTGCCATCGATCGTCGTGCTCCACACGCGCCGGCCGCCGCTTGTCGTGGTCTTCACGTCGCCGATGCGGGGGTGGAAGACCTCGACCGAGTTGGTCGCGACGAGGCCGAGGAGATCGTCACCGTTCCAGCCGCCGGCGAGAACGAGGTCACCGGTGGCGATCACGGACTCCGATGCCGAGATGGTGACCTGCCCGTTGAGCACACCCTCGGCGTACAGGTTGCCCCTGCCGCACATCTTCGTCGTCTCCATCATGTTGGCGTCCGCCCGATAGGTGTCGCCCGAGCTGGTGGGTCCGGAGGCCTTCGCAGCGGAGTAGGTGCCGACCGGCAGCAGCTGACCCGAGGGCCCCCCGAGCTCGCCGGCGTAGCACTGACGCATCGCGCCCGTGGAGCCGCCGACGTAGATGACCATCTCGTCGGGGACGGGCAAGTCAGCCCCGGCCGTCGAGTCGAGCTCGGGGAGCGTGCCGCACCGCGGGGCCGACTTGCCAGGGGCGGCGATCGCCACCGGCTCCACGCCGTTGTTGACCGACGTCTTGTTCCATACCTTCATCCGGCCATCGGCTGAGAACACCACGCGTGTCGACCCCGCATAGTGGCAACCGGGATGAGTGGCGAAGGCCGCGGACGTGTCGTCGAGGTACTTCTTGGCGGCGGTCTGGGGCTTGATCTCGTTGAAGTTCGCCTTACTGCCACTGCGGAGGCACGCCGTGTCCCACGAGTTCGTGGTCGCGCCGGCTGACGCGCAGCCCGGGTTGCCGGTGTAGACCTGCTGCTTGAACAGCGTCTTGTTGGACCCTGATGGCGTGGCGAAGATCGTGTCGTTGGTGAAGACCTCGCCGTCAAGCTCATCGTTCGCGGCGAAAGTGATCTCGACGCAGCTCTTGCCGCTGCGGCTCTGCTTCCCGTCTGTGGCATTGCTCGAATGCCAGTAGCTGGCGTCCCTGAAGCCACCCTTGCCGCAGAACACGCTGCTGGCGCCGTTCGCGCCGTACGCCTGCACGTTGTCCGGGTCCGCGGACTCGAAGTCCGTGTAATACACATAGTCCGTGGAGCCGCCCTTGCCCACCTGGGCCTCCACGCTGCGGTGGACACCGTTGACGCGTCCCGTCACCACCAGGTAGAACGCGCCCTGGCTCTGACGCAACGAGCTGTCGACCGAGTAGTGGAACGCGGCGTCCTTCGCGTCCACCAAACCGGGGGTGACAGGGGCCCACCCGACAGGCGTGGACGTCGACCAACCGCACGGATGGCCCACGACAGACGTCGGGCCGCGCCATGCCCCGTTCAAGCAATCGACCACCTTGCCGTAGTCGTCATCCCTGTTCACGCGGCTGATGAAGTCGTCGATCCCGGCTTGAGCGGCGGCCATTGCCGCTGTCACGTCTTGGTTGTAGCGCGCGAAGCGACTGCTGTTGGCGGTGTACGCCAGCACGGTCAGCGACAGCATGGCCAACACCGTCATGGTGCCGACCACCATCACGAGCGCCGATCCGGAATCGTCGTCGCGCCAACGCAGACGCCTCAGCATGCCGCCCAGCTCCCGTGTCGACGTGTCGGTCATGGTCCTGTCCCTTCGAGCCGCATCACTGCCTGCGCATTCGGCAGCGTCACACGCTGGATGTACGTCGTTGGCCCCGGGCGTGTCGGGCTGTCGCTCTGGACCACCACCGTCAACTCGAGCGCGAGCACACGCGCGAGCTGTGCCGAGGTGAGCGACGTGCCTGAGGCGAGCGGGATCTCACTCCCGGCGTCGTCGTAGTAGGTGAAGACGCCCCGCGTCCCGGAGGTCCGCACACCTGAGGCCAATCGCGTGGTGGTCACCCGTGCCCGGCACGCCGCAGTGGCGCCCGGCGAGTCCGCGTTGCAGTAGGCGTAGCCCGAAGACGTGGGGATCGGCGAGTCGGGAACCTGCATCTTCTCGATCAGCACGCCCGCATCGGCGCCTGTCGTCGCGACTGTGTAGGAGACGCGTCGTGGGCCGATGCTGTTCCTCGGGTTATCAAAGTTCGCGTAGAACGACATCGAGAGGCCCGAGCCGGAGATGAAGGCGTCCACAGCGCACCCTGTCAGGCTGCACGAGGTCAGCTGGCTGGGCTTCACCGCAGTCCGCACCGTCCTCGCCATCCGCTCGCTGGCGACACGTGCAGACTCGAGCTGGTCTTGCCGAGCGGTGTTCTGCGCCGTGGTGCGCTCGAACCCGATAGCGAGAGTCACCGTCGAGGCGAGAATCACACCGAGAATGAGCATGGAGACCATCAGCTCGACAAGCGACGTCCCCGCGTCGCCGAGCATCGCCAGCCGGCGCCTCACGGGCCCACGCCCATGTCGGGCAGCGGGACCTCGAGCACCTGGCTGCTTCCCGGTGCGAGGGTGATCGTCGCGGCTCCGTCCGCTGGCGGGACGGTCCCGAGGAATGCCGTGTACTGCGTCGGCCACAAGCTGTCGAGGGTCATCGTCGACCCGGTCACCGGCAGCACCCGCAGCGCGGTCGAGCCGGACGCGCCCCCTGCGCTGACCGTCACATCCTCGCCTGTCGCGTCGACCTCGGCGCCTGTCGAGTCCACGAACCGCAGGACGAGGGTCGACGCTCGGTCGTAGGAGAGCTTCACGTTGCTGTTGAGCGTGCCCCGGGCGACCAGCCCGACGTTCACCAGGGGCGCGGGGTTGCCCGCGATATCGACATGGTTCGCGCCGGAGACCTGGACGTTGTAGTTGGTGCCGGTCCCGGCCGCCGGCGCCACTTGCACGACCGCGCAGCCTGCGGCGTCGGTGCTGCTCGTGCGCGACTCGCCGCCTGCGAACACCCGCACGGCACGACCCGGGTTCGGGAGCCCGTCAGACGCCGTGACCGCCACGGCCACGAAGGAGGTGTTGCCAAGCACGCCCGAGCTCTTGGGCGGAGCCATGTTGGTGCTCGAGGTGACCGGACGGGTCGAGCCCATGTTGGGCCAGGTCACATCGACGGTGACGCGGAGCGTGGGGTGGTTCACCAGCGACCCGCCCTCGCAGGCCGAGGCGCCCGTTCCCGTCGCGTTCCACGCGACACTGCGTGTGACGGTGTACTGCTTGCCGTCGATCTCGAGCGGCGTGCCCGACACCTGGCCGGGAAGCGGATGCGGGTTCACGACAGTGCCAGCCGCCGCGAGGGTTGCCGGCGCGGTGAAGCTCCGCGTGAACTCCTCACGCACGATGTCGATCTCGCGTGCCGCGAGGTTGGCCGCGGCGATGCGCGAGCGGTTGTTCACGCTCTGCGCCTGCGCGTGGAGGATGACGCCGATCACGGCCACCGACATGGCGCCGAGGACCACCATCGCGACGACGAGCTCGATGAGGCTGAACCCGCCATCATCGCCGTGATGACATCCCCGTTGAGGCGCAGGTCTCATCATCGCCGTCCTCCCAAGATATTCCGCCAGCTCCATTCGGGGCGCAGCGCGGCGTCGGTGGCGTGTCGCAGAAGCGGGGTGGGAGCCTGGCTCCCACCCCACTCACTGCGATGGATCAGGGAGTCGGCGCGGGGTTGGCGCCCTGGCCGGCAGCCGGGTTCGTCGTGCTCGTGGGGGCTTCCTTCAGCCCGTTCGCAGCCGAGTACTGGAACACCTTCGTGCCGGAGAACGTGTTTCCGCCCGTCACGACCCAGTCCGTGGCGTTGCTGCCAGACACCGTGATGAAGACGCCCGGCGACCGGTTGCCGATCTTGGCGCTGTTCAGCGTGTAGGTGTCCCCGTCGACGGCAATCGTCGGCGAGGTCGTCCCGTCGACCCAGTACGTCGCGATCTCCTTGCCGACGGTGGAGATGTCAGCCTTCGTCGCGGCGTCCTGCGCCTTGGTGCGCTGGTTGAGGAACACGGGGATCGCGATGGCCGCGAGGATCCCGATGATGATGATGACGACGAGCAGCTCGACAAGGGTGAAGCCCTTGTCCTTCTCCTCGATGGACTTGCGCAGCCGTGCGATCACGTTCAGCTCCCGTGGGTAGGGCCAATGTCTGTTTTCAGCGAGCAACCCGGCACTGGTGCCGGTTCAGTGGTACAGCAATGTCATCGGCCCACAGAGGGAGCGGCTTGAACAATTGGCGGGCGGCTTCTTCCACAATCACCCGAACGGCGCACGATGCCGCTTTTCGGCGCTACTCGATCAGGTCGAACACACTGAAGATGGGCATATAGAGGGCGATCACCATCGACCCGATGATCGAGCCGATGACCACGATCATGATCGGCTCGATGAGGCTCGTGAGCTGGTCGGTCATCGCCTCGACCTCTTCGTCGTAGAAATCGGCGACCTTCCCCAGCATCGTGTCGAGCGCCCCGGTGTCCTCGCCGACCGCCATCATTTGCACCACCATCGGCGGGAAGACCGGATGCTGCGCCAGTGGCCCCGCGAGGGACTCGCCGCGGCGCACCGACTCCTGGACCGATTTCGCAGCGCGCTCGATCACCAGGTTCCCGCTCGTCTCCCCGACAATCTCAAGGGCCTGGAGAATGGGCACGCCGGCGTGGATCATGGCGCCGAAATTCCGGGTGAATCGGGCGACTGCGAGCTTTCGGAACAACGGCCCGAATACGGGCACCTTCAACTTGAACGGGTCGAGGCGCTCACGCACCGCGCGGTCGTTCTTGTGCTTTCGCCACCACGCCGCGAACGCGATCACCACGACCAGCATGGGCAGCGCGGACCACTTCATGATGGCGGACAGTGTCACCAGGATCTGCGTCGCCCACGGGAGCTCCCCTCCCAGGCTGGCGAACATCCCGGAGAACACCGGCACGATGAAGAGGAGCATGCCGACCGTGGCGAGGATCGCGATGATCAACACGATCACGGGGTACGTCATCGCGGACTTGATCTTGCCGCGCAGCCGCACTTCCTTCTCGAAGTTGTCGGCGACCGACACGAGCACCTCGTCGAGGAATCCTCCGACCTCACCTGCCTTGACCATGTTGATCATGAGCGGGGGGAACACGTCCGAGTGCTTCGCGAGGGCCACCGAGAACGCCGTGCCGACCTCGACGTCCCCGCGCACCTGGCCGACGACCTTGGCGAGCGCCTTCGACTCGGTCTGGTCGGCGAGGATCGTCAGCGCCCGGAGCAGCGACAGCCCCGAGTCGATCATCGTCGCGAGTTGGCGCGACATGACGGCGAGGTCCTTGAGGCTGATCTTGCTCCCCATGCCGGGGATGTTGATCTCCGCGTTCAGGCCCTTGGTGTTGACCTCGTGGATCGAGATCGCGGCCAGACCCATGTCGCGCAGCCGATTGGCCACAGCGGCCTGGCTCGCCGCGTCGATGCGACCCTTGACCACCTTGCCCTCGCGGTCGCGGACCGCGTACTCATACGTCTTCGCTGCCATCAGAACCCCTGCCCCCCGTAGCCGGCGCCCGCAGTCGCGGCCGCACCCTGGGCGGGGCCGCCGGAGCGTCCCAGCAGTCGGTTGAAGTCCTCGAGGTGGTGGCATTTCTCCAGCCCGACCTCGTAGGTGATCTTGCCGGTCTTGACGAGGTCGGCGAGGTGCTGGTCCATGGTGTGCATGCCCTGCTGGGCGCCTGCCTGCATGGCCGAGTAGATCTGGTGGGTCTTCCCCTCCCGGATCAGGTTGCGGATCGCGGGCGTGACCACGAGCACCTCCGTGGCGACGGCCCTGCCAGGGGCGTCCGAGCGCTTGCACAGCGTCTGGCAGACGACCGCCTGCAGAGCGCCCGCGAGCTGGGTGCGGACCTGCGCCTGCTGATGCGAGGGGAACACGTCGATCACGCGGTCGATGGTCTGCGCGGCGTCCTGGGTGTGCAGGGTTGCGAAGACCAGGTGGCCGGTCTCGGCGGCGGTCAGCGCCACCGAGATGGTCTCCAGGTCGCGCATCTCGCCGACGAGGATGATGTCGGGGTCCTGCCGCAGCACGTGCTTGAGCGCGTTGGCGAACGAGTGCGTGTCGGCGCCGACCTCGCGCTGGTTGATGAGCGATTTCTTGTGACGGTGCAGGAACTCGATCGGGTCCTCGACCGTCATAATGTGGTCTTCCCGTGTGCGGTTCGCGAGGTCGACGATCGCAGCCAGGGTGGTCGACTTCCCCGAGCCGGTGGGACCGGTGACGAGCACCAACCCGCGCGGCAGCCCGGCGAAGTTGCCAACGACATTGGGCACCCCGAGGTCTTCGAGCGGCTTGATCTCATAGGGGATCACGCGGAACGCGGCGCCGATGGACTCGCGCTGCACGTACAGGTTGACGCGGAACCGCGCATGCCCCCGCACCGAGTACGCGAAGTCGAGCTCGAGCTCGGCCTCGAACTTCTCCCGTTGCTTCTGCGTCAGGATGTTGTAGATGGTGCGGCGCAAGGAATCGCCCACGAGCGGCTCGAAGTTGTCCAGGGGGCGCAGTGAGCCCGCAAGGCGCACCATCGGGGGCGCCCCGACGGTCAGGTGCATATCCGAGGCGCCCATCCGGATCATCTCGATGAGTGCCGCATTCAGCGCGACATCCTCGGTCTCGCGCGCTTGTGCCATGCCGACCCGTGCGCTGCGGTCCCGCGCCGGCGCCGCCTGCTGGGCGGGCACGTCCGAACGCGGCGCCTGAGCGGGAGGCGCCACGGACGTCGGCGGCTGTTGCGGGTACGGCGGCGCAGCAGGCTGCGCCGCCGCTGGCATGTAGGCAGGCGGCGCCGCTGGCTGGCCAGCCGGGCTCCAGTACGGATTGTTCACAGCACTGCCTCCACCTCTGGGCACGTTCAGCGCACACTGCGCGAGGCCTACGCGGCCGTCATGGGTCTCATCGGCGGCGCGCTGGTGCGGCTTGAGAGACAAAAGGGACCGTCACGCGACGACGCGGAGGATCTCCTCAACGGAGGTCTGGCCCAACGCGACCTTCTGCCACCCGTCGTCACGGAGCGCGATCATCCCCTGCTTCCGCGCGGTGGCGCCGATCTCCGCCGCCGACGCGTGCGACACGGCCAACCGCTCGATCTCCTCGGTGACCCGCATGACCTCATGCAGCGCGATGCGTCCCCGATAGCCGGTCTTCGAGCAGGTCACGCACCCCACCGGCCGCCAGAGCTCGGGGATCTGCTCCCCCGGCACCCACGGGAACCGCGCGCCCACCATCTCCACCTCGGTGGGCAGGTAGGGCTCCTTGCACTTGTCGCAGAGCTTCCGGGCGAGCCGCTGGGCCACGACGGCGTCGAGCGCGGAGCCGACGAGGAACGGCTCGATGCCCATCTCGACCAGCCGGGTGACGGCGGACGGCGCGTCGTTGGTGTGCAGCGTGGAGAGCACGAGGTGGCCGGTGAGGGCTGCCTCGATGGCGATCTGCGCGGTCTCGTGGTCGCGGATCTCGCCGAGCAGCACCACGTCGGGGTCGGAGCGCAGGATCGAGCGCAGGGCGCCGGCGAACGTGAGCCCGGCCTTGGGGTTGACCTGCACCTGGTTGATCCCGGCAAGCCGGTACTCGACGGGGTCCTCGACGGTGATGACATTGATCTCGGGCTTGGACACCGCGTTGAGCGTCGCGTAGAGGGTCGTCGACTTGCCGGAGCCGGTGGGGCCGGTGACGAGGATCATCCCGTAGGGCTTGGTGAACGCCTCGTGGTAGGTCGCGTAGTTCTCGTCGAGGAACGACAGGTCGCGCAGGTCGAGGCTCGCGGTGGAGTTGTCGAGGATGCGCATGACGATCTTCTCGCCCCACACGGTGGGCAGCGTGGCCACGCGCAGGTCGATCTTGCGCCCGTTGTGGGTGACGGACATGCGCCCGTCCTGCGGCTTGCGCCGCTCGGCGATGTCGATGTCGGAGAGGATCTTGACGCGGCTGATCACCCCGCCCTGGATCTGCTTGGGCGAGCGCTGCATCTCATGCAGCACCCCGTCGATGCGGTACCGCACGCGCAGGTCGTGCTCGGTGGGCTCGATGTGGATGTCGGAGGCGCGGTCGGTGATGGCCTGCGTGACCAGCAGGTTGACGTAGCGCACGATCGGCGCGTCGTCGTCGACTGAGTCGCCGATCCGGGAGAGGTCGGCCTCCGCGGCCGACTGCCGCGACTCCTCCTCGAACGCGGACGACAGGTCTTCCATCTCACCATCGGCACGGCAGAACCGGTCGATGGCGCGGGCCAAGTTGTCATAGGTGGCGACCACGGGCCGCACCTGCAACCCGGAGACGGTCCGCACGTCGTCGACGGCGATCACGTTGCCCGGGTCGGCGGTGGCCAGGATGAGGGTGCCGTTGTCGAGGCGCACCGGCAGGACCGTGTACCGCCGGCACAGGCTCGCGGGCACCAGCGCGAGAGCGCTGCGGTCCACGGGGTAGTCGTCGAGGTCGATGAAGTCCATCCCGACCTGCCGGGCGAGCGCGGAGACGAGCTGGCCCTCGGTCAGGACGCCGATCTCGACGAGTGTTCTGCCCATCGACTGGCCGCGGTTGTTCTGCTCATCGAGCGCCGCGATGAGCTGGGCCTCGGTGACCAGGCCCTCGTCCAGCAAGATCTCCCCGAGCTGCTTCACCGATCGTCCTCTCGTCCGGGTCCGCGCCGGGTTCGCGCGAATGCCCGTGGAGTAGATCGGCAGGCCAGCCCGTGGCCGTGAGCGCCGACGGGGTGATCTCTCAGCCCAGCACTGAACTCAAGCGAGCTCGGCGCTGAGGGCGGCGTCCATCGCGGCGACGGGCGCCGGGTGGCCGGTCATGAGGCGCACCTGCTCCCCCGCCTGGTGCAGGAGCATCCGCTCCCCCGCGACGACGGTCCCGCGCGCGGCGGCCCAGGCCACGGACAGCGCTGTGGGCCGCGGGTCGTACGCCACGTCGAGCAGCACGCCCCGCACGTCCGCGGCTCTCGCAGTGATCTCGGCGGCGAGGCCGTCGGCCGCGCGCGGCGGCAGCGTCGACACGACGAGGTCGGCCGCCGGGACCTCCGCGGGCGCGGTGGCGAGCAGCGCGTACCGCGGCTCGACGCCCATCCGGTGGGCTGAGCGCATGAGCGGTCCGATGCGCGCGAGCGAGCGCACGTAGACCACGGGGTTCGTGCAGCCGAGCTGCGCGAGGGCGGCCAGCGCCGACGCCGCCGTGGCGCCAGCGCCGAGCACGGCGGCGGTGCGGGCTGCTGCCGGGGCGTCGACCGGAAGCCCTTCTTGGAGGGCTGCGACGAGTCCGTGCACGTCGGTGTTCGCGCCGGTCAGGACCGGCCGTTCTCCCCCGCTGGACTGCACGAGCACCGTGTTGACCGCCCCGACCACCTCGGCGAGCGGCTCGACGTGATCCAGCAACGGCAGGACCGTCTGTTTGAGCGGCATGGTCAGAGACAGCCCGGCCCAGTCGGGGCCGAGCGCTGCCATGAACGCCGCGAGCTGCTCCTCGGTGACATCCACCGCGTCGTACCGCCACTCGGCCAGGCCGAGTGCCGCGTAGGCCGCGCGGTGCAGCGTCGGCGAGAGCGAGTGCGCGATCGGGTGTCCGAGCACGGCGGCTCGGCGCACCGGTGACGGTGCGGGCGGTGTGGCCGTCACTTGGAGTTCTCGGCCTCCCACTTCCGCAGCTCCGCGACGTTCTTCTGGTGCTCGTCGAACGTCTCGGCGAACTTCGTCTCACCCGTCTCCAGGTTGACGGTGACCCAGAAGATCCATGGCCCGGGCGTCGGGTTGAGCACCGCCTGGATCGACACCTCGCCCGGCGAGGCGATTGGCGTGGGCGGCAGCCCGATCTTCCGGTACGAGTTGAAGGGGGTGTCGACCTCCTTGTCGCCGTTCGACAGCGCAGTGCCGGACTTGCCGAGGCCGTAGGCGAGGACGGCGTCGATCTCGAGGCGCATGCCCCGGTCAAGGCGGTTCTCGATCGCCTGGGCGATCTTGGCGCGGTCCTCGGCGGACTTGCCCTCCCGCTCCACGAGCGACGCCTTGATCAGCACGGTCTCCCACTGGTCCTGCGGCACCGCGTTGGCGTTGAGGACTTCGACGGTCCTGCCCACCATCGCGCTCAGCATGGACGCGGCCGTGGCGCCCGGATCGACGTTGTAGGTCGCCGGGAAGAGCCACCCCTCGATTTGGCCGTTCGCCTCGGCGGGCAGCCCGATGGCGGCGGGGTCGGCCGCGGCGGCTTGCAGGTCGGCGACGGGGATCGTCGTGATGCTGGCGATCTTCTCGTAGATCTGCGCCGCTGACAGGCCCTCGGTGACGGTGACCTTGAGCGAGACCCGGTTCGCGGAGTCCAGCAGGGCGTCCACGGCGTCGGAGGCCCGCATCTGCAGGCGGAGCTTGTACGCGCCGGGCTGGATCTGCGTGGCGAGGGGGTTCGCCGCATACGCCTTGGTGAAAGCGGACGTGGTGGCCACCACACCGGCCTCCACGAGCTTCTCGCCGATGGCGCCGCCCGTGTCGCCGCTGGCCACGGTCACGGTGGCCTCGCCCTGGCCTGGACCCTCGTAGTCGGAGACCTCGGCGTTCTCCGAGGACCCGCCGAACAGGCCGCCGAAGAAGTCGCTGAAGATGCTCGTCACGACGTACCCGGCCCCGCCGACCAAGCCGATGGCCATGATCAGCACGAGGATCGAGCGACGGCGGCGGTTGCGGCGCTGCCGGTTGCGGCGCGCCTTGCCGTCCTGCCGTGAACGGCTCCTGCGCGTCGGGGTGGGCTGCCCGGCGTCGTGCTGGGAAACCGTCCCGAGGAAGAGGTCACTCACTTGGTCGACCCTCCGGTCCGTCGTCGGCGTGGTGCCGCGCAGGCAGACTCTCTGCTTGCTGGTCCTGCTCGACCCCGCAGCCCCCCTCGCGCTCGTCGGAGGCGCCTGCGAGCGAGACGAGCACCCGTTCGCCGGGCCGACGGCCCGTGGCACGTTCCGCGTCGAGCGCGGTCTGCAAGATCACCACGGCGGCCGCCTGGTCGACGACCTGCCGGTGGTGGCGAGTCGACCTGCCAGCCGCTCGCAACGCCTGATGGGCGGATACCGTGCTCATCCGCTCGTCGACGAGCCGCACCGGTACGGGTGCGATCGCCTGCGCCAACATGACAGCGTACGCGCGTGCGGCGGCCGATGCGGAGCCTTCGTCCCCCGACAAGTGTCGCGGGAGCCCGACATACACGACAGCGGCGTTGCGCTCCCCCACCTCGTCGACGAGGCGCGCGAGGTCCGTGGGCAGGGCACCGGGCGCCGGGCGGCGGCTGTCGCGGGCGAGCGTCTCGACAGGCGTCGCGATCAGCCCGTCCGGGTCGCTGACGGCCACACCGACCCGCACGCTGCCGACGTCGACCGCCAGGCGCGTGCCCCGGACGACGAGCTCCTCGCCCACGTCAGCCGGCCGCACGCGCCCCGGAGCGGACCGCGTCCAGCGCCTCGGGCAGCCGGGACGCGTCGGATCCGCCGCCCTGGGCGAGGTCGTCCTTGCCGCCGCCCCCGCCGCCGAGCACGCTGGTGGCGCTCTTGACGAGCGCGCCCGCGCGGATCCCGCGCTCACGGGCCGGGGCGTTGGTCGCGATGACGACGACCGGGCGGTCCTTGTTGACGCCGCCGACGGCCACGACAGTGGGCGTGGAGTCGCCCAGCCGGGAGCGCACGTCCAGGACGAGGGTGCGCAGGTCGTCGGCCGAGCCGACCTCCCCCGCGTCGTGCGTGACGACCCGGACGCCATCGACGTCCGTGGCGCCGGCGACGAGCGAGGCCGCGACGGCGAGCACCTGGGCCTGGCGCAGCGCCGCGAGCTCCTTCTCCGACTCCTTGAGCCGGGTCAGCAGCGAGGAGACGCGGTCGCCGAGCTCGTCGGGCCGCGAGCCGAGCAGGCCGCTGAGCTGGCCCACGAGGGCGTGCTCCTTGGCCTGGTAGCCGTACGCGCCGGCGCCCACGAGGGCGTCGATGCGCCGCACGCCGGAGCCGATGGACGCCTCGCCGAGCAGGGTGACGAGGCCGAGCTGGCCGGAGCTGCGCACGTGCGTGCCGGCGCAGAGCTCGCGCGACCAGTCGCCGCCGATGGACACGACGCGCACCTGGTCGCCGTACTTCTCGCCGAACAGCGCCATCGCGCCGAGCGCGCGGGCCTCGGCGATCGGCATCACCTGGTCGGTGACCTCGAGGTTCTCGGCGAGCTGGGTGTTGACCCGCTCCTCCACCTCGGACAGGACCCCGGCGGGCACGGCCGCGCCGGAGCGGAAGTCGAACCGGATGCGGCTGGGCGCGTTCTCGGAGCCGGCCTGGGTGGCGGTGTCGCCCAGCGCCTCGCGGATCGCCTTGTGCACCATGTGCGTGGCGGTGTGCGCGCGGCTGATCGCCTTGCGACGGTCGAGGTCGATCGTCGCCGTCCCGGCCTCGCCGACTGTCAGGATGCCGTCGACGAGCCGGCCGTGGTGCACCGACAGGCCCTTGACCGGGGCCTGCACGTCGTCCACCTCGACCCGGGCGCCGCCGTCGAGCGTGATCGTCCCGTGGTCGGCGAGCTGGCCACCCGCCTCGGCGTAGAACGGGGTGCGGTCGAGCACGATCTCGACGTCCGCGGGCGCGACGGCGACCGGCGCCGGGACACCGTCGACGAGCAGCCCGACGACACGCGAGCGGGCCGTGGAGTCGGTGTAGCCGAGGAACTGCACGGGCCCGCCTTGCCCGGAGCTCAGCGAGGAGTGCAGCTCCTGGTACGCGGCGGTGTCCGCGCGGCCCGCGCGCTTGGCGAGGGCGTCGGCGCGGGCGCGCTGGCGCTGCTCCTGCATGAGGGAGCGGAACGCCGTCTCGTCGACGGCGACTCCCTGCTCGGCGGCCATCTCGAGGGTCAGGTCGATCGGGAAGCCGTAGGTGTCGTGCAGCTGGAACGCCTGCGCGCCGGACAGCACGGGACGCGCGTCCGGGGTCGGCGGCAGCGTGCTCTTCACCGTCTGCACGGCTGTGTCGAGGATCGTGGTGCCGGCGACGAGGGTGCGCCGGAACGCGTCCTCCTCGGCGTAGGCGATTCGGCTGATCCTGTCGAAGTTCTCCGCGAGCTCGGGGTACGAGGCGCTCATCGCGTCCTTGCTCACGGGGAGCAGGGACGGCAGCGCCGGCTCGTCCACGCCCAGCAGCCGCATCGCGCGCACCGCACGGCGCAGCAGGCGGCGCAGCACGTAGCCGCGGCCCTCGTTCGACGGCGTCACGCCGTCGCCCATCAGCATGAGCCCGCTGCGCACGTGGTCGGCGACGACGCGCATCCGCACATCGTCCTCGTGGTCGGCGCCGTAACGGCGGCCGGAGAGCTCCTGCGCGGCCTGGATGACGGGGAAGACCTCGTCGATCTCGTACATGTTGTCGACGCCCTGCAGCAGGTAGGCGACCCGCTCGAGGCCCATGCCGGTGTCGATGTTCTTCTGCTTGAGCTCCCCGAGGATCGGGAAGTCCTCCTTGCCGCCGCCGTCGCCGCGCTCGTACTGCATGAACACGAGGTTCCAGATCTCGATGTACCGGTCCTCGTCGACGATCGGCCCGCCCTCGGCGCCGTAGGCGGGACCGCGGTCGACGTAGATCTCGGAGCACGGGCCGGCCGGGCCGCGCGCGCCCGTCGACCAGAAGTTGTCCTTCATGCCGCGGCGCTGGATGCGCTCGTCGGGCATGCCGGCGATCCGCTTCCACAGCTCGGCGGCCTCGTCGTCGTCGTGGTAGACGGTGACCCAGATCGTCTCGGGGTCGAAGCCGTAGCCGCCCTGGTCCTGGGGGTTCGTGATGAGCTCCCAGGCGAAGGTGATGGCCTCCTCCTTGAAGTAGTCCCCGAAGGAGAAGTTCCCGTTCATCTGGAAGAACGTGCCGTGCCGGGTCGTCTTGCCGACCTCTTCGATGTCCAGCGTGCGCACGCACTTCTGCACGCTCGTCGCACGCGGCCACGGCGCGGTCTGCTCACCGAGCATGTACGGGATGAACGGGACCATGCCGGCGATGACGAACAGCGTCGAGGGATCCGGGGAGATCAGCGAGGCGGACGGCACAACGGTGTGGCCGCGGGCCTCGAAGTGGTCGAGCCAACGCTTGCGGATCTCGGCGGTGCGCATGATGTCCTCGGTGTTCGTGTGGGGCCGGCCGTGGGGCCGACGGTCGTTCTCCATGTGGTGCAGCGCTCGAAGCGGCCGCAGTGTTCCGCCCTGCTCGTCAGAAGAACGAGTAGGGCACGTTCGCGTCGTCCTCAGGGTCCTCGGTGGGCTGATCGGCCCACCCGCGGGCGGCGGCGCGCTGCCTCCGGGTCGGGGCGGGCGCCGCGGCGCGGTGCTTGGCGCGCTCGTCCCGCAGCGCCTCGACGTCCACGTTCCCGACGAGGTCGTGGCGCAGTTGCTCCTCGCGCTCGCGCATGGCGGCCAGGAACTCGGCCTTGGCCCCGCGGGCGACGGTGGTGGCCTGCGTGAGCGTGCCCGCGGCCTGGCGTGCGCCCGGCGGGGCGTAGCGGTCGACGAGGTCGCCGGCCTTGCGGATCACCACGACTGTCAGGCCGACGCCGACGGCCACCCAGAGGAGCCGCCTCATCGCCGGCCTCGCAGGCCGTCGGCGGCGCCGGCGAACATGCGCCGGGCGGCGTAGGAGAAGGCGGCGACCTTGATCATGGGCGAGCCGACGGTCGCGGCGAACAGGGAGGTCAGCGCGGAGACGTTCTCGGAGACCTGCGCCGCCGAGGACGTGATGGTGTCGACCCGCTCGATCTGCGTGTTGGTCGAGGCCACGGCGGAGGCCGTCTCGTCGATCACGGGCAGCGTGTGGTCGGTGAGCTCCTTGACTGAGACCCGGGTCTCGTCGAACAGCCTGCCGAGCTTGACCAGCGGGACGGCGAGCGCGCCGACCAGCAGCACGAACGCGACCGCGGCGATCAGGCTCGCCACGTCTCCGAGCGACATGTGCTGTCCTCCCTGGGCCTGGGCCCGGTTCGTCTGCCTCCAGCGTCGAGCGCGCGCCCGACCTTGCGAAACCCTACCCGGACAGCCGAACGCCCCGTGTGCGCCGAGGTCGGCGCGCACGGGGCGTTGCGGATGTCGAGCGGCTCGCGTCAGCGGGCGTAGTACTCGACGACGAGCTGGACCTCGCAGGTCACGGGGATCTCGGCGCGCTTGGGGGCGCGGACGAGCACGGCGGTCAGCTTCTCGAGCTGGACGTCGAGGTAACCCGGGAGCGTGGGCAGCACGTCGCGGTGCGCACCGGCGGCGGCGACCTGGAACGGCACCGTGGCCTGGCTCTTCGGCTTGATCTGGATCGTCTGGCCGGGCTTCACCCGGAACGAGGGACGGTCCACGATCTTGCCGTCGACGAGCACGTGACGGTGCACGACGGTCTGGCGGGCCTGGAGGATCGTGCGGGAGAAGCCGGCGCGCAGGACGAGCGCGTCCAGGCGGGTCTCGAGGTTCTCGACGAGCGCCTCACCGGTCAGGCCCGGGGCCTTGCGGGCGTCCTCGTACGCACGGGCGAGCTGCTTCTCACGCAGGGCGTACTGCGCGCGAAGACGCTGCTTCTCACGCAGACGGACCGCGTAGTCCGACTCGGTGCGGCGACGGGCGCGGCCGTGCTCGCCCGGGGGGTAGGGACGCTTCTCGAAGTGCTTGACGGCCTTGGGCGTCAGCGCGAGGCCGAGGGCGCGCGAAAGGCGCACCTGGCGACGCGAGCGAGTCACACTGCTCACAGATGTACTTCCTGTCGTTGTAGACGTCACACCCGCGCACAGGAGCTGTGTCGCGGGGTGGGGCCGACCATGGACGCCAGGCATCCCCCGGATCGTGCTGGGGGAGGTTCCTGGTGGTGGCGGCTGAGGCCCCAGGGTGGTCGTAGGCGCACAAGCGCCTGACGACCCGCCCACCTTACCGGGTGGGGGGCGCGCAGCCCAATCGGCGGCATCCCGGGCGTGGCCACCGCGCCGCCGGTCGTCAGGACCCGGCGTCGAGGATCGCGCGGATCCGCTCCATGCGATCGGTGACGGAGCGTTCGAACCCCCGGTCGGAGGGCTGGTAGTAGCGGGAGCCGACGAGCTCGTCGGGCAGGTACTGCTGCGAGGCCACCGCATGCGGCTCGTCGTGGGAGTAGACGTAGCCGCGTCCGTGGCCCAGCGACCCCGCGCCGGGGTAGTGGGCGTCGCGCAGGTGCTCGGGCACCGAGCCGATACGTCCGGCGCGCACGTCGGCCAACGCGGCGTTGATCGCCAGGTAGGACGCGTTGGACTTGGGCGCGGTGGCCAGGTGCACCACGGCCTCGGCGAGGATGAGCGACGCCTCCGGCATCCCGATCAGCGCGACGGCCTGGGCGGCGGCCACGGCGGTCTGCAGGGCGCTGGGGTCGGCCATGCCGACGTCCTCCGCCGCGGCGATGACGATCCGGCGCGCGATGAAGCGCGGGTCCTCCCCCGCGGCGATCATCCGGGCGAGGTAGTGCAGTGCCGCGTCGACGTCCGAGCCGCGCATCGACTTGATGAAGGCGCTGATGACGTCGTAGTGCTGGTCGCCGTCCCGGTCGTACCGGACGGCGGCGACGTCGATGGCCCGCTCCATCGTCGCCAGGTCGATGCGGGCAGGCGGCTCGGCGCCGTCGGACGTCGCCGCGTCCTCGTCGCCGCGCGCCGCCGGCTCGGCAGCCCCGGCTGCCGGCGCATGGGACAGCGCCGCGCCCGCCGCTGCCTCCAAGATGGTCAGGGCCTTGCGGGCGTCGCCACCGGCCAGGCGCAGCAGGTGCTCCTCGGCGTCGGCCTCCAGCTCGACGGCGCCGCCCAGTCCGCGCTCATCCGTCACCGCGCGGCGCACCAGGGCGCGCACGTGCTCGACCTCCAGCGGGCGCAATGTGAGCAGCAGCGACCGGGACAGCAGCGGGGAGTTCACCGAGAAGCTCGGGTTCTCGGTGGTCGCGGCGACGAGAGTCACCCACCGGTTCTCCACGCTCGGCAGCAGGGCGTCCTGCTGCGCCTTGGTGAAGCGGTGCACCTCGTCGATGAACAGCACGGTCTCCGAGCCGTCCGCGGCGAGCCGGCGGCGCGCGGCCTCGATGACGGCGCGCACGTCCTTGACGCCTGCCGTCACCGCGGACAGCTCGACGAACTTGCGCCCCGACGTGTTCGCGATCAGGTAGGCGAGGGTGGTCTTGCCGGTGCCGGGCGGGCCCCACAGCACCACAGAGCTGGGCGCGGCGCGGCGCGCGGCGCCCTCGCCGGGCTCCACGAGCCGGCGCAACGGGGAGCCCGGAACAAGGAGGTGCCCCTGGCCGGCGACCTCGTCGAGGGTGAGCGGGCGCATCCGCACTGCGAGCGGCGACCCGGCGCTAGGCGCGGGGATCCCCTGCCCCGTCGCGATGACGGAGTCGAACAGGTCCATGGCGCGAGCCTACGCATGTCCGCCGACACCCCCGCATCCGAGTGGCCCGAACGTGCGCGCAGCGCCTCGATGCTGCGATGCTGACCCGCGTGTTCGAAAGTCTCGGTCGCCGCGTAGCCCACCATCCACGACTGACGGTCCTGGTGTGGGCCGTCGTAACCGCCCTCGGGTTCGGCCTGGCCATCTTCGGCGTGCACGGCGAGAGCCTGTTCGACCGGCTCAGCACCGGCGAGCCGACAGTGCCCGGGTCGGAGAGCTCCGAGGGCGTCCAGATCCTGACCGAGGCCAACGGGTCCGGCGCGTCGCTCAGCCTGCTGGTCAGCGGTGTCGACCCCGCCGACCCCGAGATCGCGCTCAGCCTGCTGGTCAGCGGTGTCGACCCCGCCGACCCCGAGATCGGCCCCGCGCTGGCCCCCGTGCGGCAGGAGCTCGTCGAGATCGACGGCGTCGCCTCCGTCATCGACCCCTTCGCCCTGCCCGACGGCGTCGCCAACCCGGCCGCCGCGCCCCTCCTCGCCGACGACGGCGACGGATTCCTCATCGTCGTCAGCCTCGAGCCCGAGCTCGGCGAGGACGCCGAGGCCGAGGCGCTCGACTCGGTGGAGCAGGTGCTCGACACCGTCCCGGAGACCCTGCAGGCCGTGGCTCCGGACGCCACCGGCATCGTCGGCGGCACCAGCCTGATCTTCGAGGCCATCACCAGCCAGGTCGAGAAGGACCTCGCCACCGGCGAGGCCATCGCGCTCCCAGTGGCCCTCCTGATCATGGTGCTGGTCTTCGGCGGGTTCCTCGCCGCGTCCATGCCGATGATCGGGGCGATCGCCTCCATCGCGTTCGGCCTCGGCACGCTGCTCGGCTTCTCCTACCTGATGGACCTCGACTCGTCCGTCGTCAACGTCGTCACGCTGCTCGGGCTCGGCCTCTGCATCGACTACGGGCTGCTGATCGTCTCGCGCTTCCGTGAGGAGCTGCACTCGCTCGTCGCCGAGGACGGCGGGGAGGGCGCACGGCGTCGGCGCGGCGACGGCGCCGTGGTCACCGCGCTGACCCGCACCATGGCCACCGCCGGACGCACCGTCGCTTTCTCCGCGCTGACCGTGGCCATCTCCATCGCCGGCCTGCTGGCCTTCCGGCCCGACATCCTGCGCGCGTTCGGCGCCGCGGGCGTCGTGATCGTCCTGGTCGCCGTCGCCACGGCCCTGACCCTCGTCCCCGCCCTCCTCGTGCTGTTCGGCCGCCGCCTCGTGCGCCCCGGGCTGCTCTCCAAGATCCCCGGCATCCGCCGACTCCTCGTGCACACCGCCGACGTGCAGTCCGAGGAGGGGTTCTTCTCCCGCCTCACCGCCAGGGTCCAGCGCCACCCCTGGTGGGTCGTGCTCGGCACCGTCGTCCTGCTCGGCGCCCTCGCCTCCCCGCTGGCCCACATCGAGCTCCGCAACTCCACGACCCAGCTCCTGCCCACGGGCAGCGCCCAGCGCGACTACGTCACCACGCTCACCGAGGACTACCCCGCCGCAACCTCCCCCGCGGTCACCGTCATCGCCGAGACCTCGCTCGACGAGGCCACCGCCTGGGCGCAGGAGCTCGCGCAGCTCGACGACGTCGCCTCGGTCGACACGCCCACCCCGGTCGGCTCCTACGTCGTCATCGGCGTGCGGCCCGACTCCGGCGACGCCGGGGACAGCACCTCCCAGAACGTCGTGCACGAGATCCGCGACCTCGACCCGCCGTTCCGCACGTGGGTCACCGGCCAGGCCGCCGGGCAGATCGACTTCATCGACGCGCTCGCCGACCGGGCCCCCTGGGCCATCGGCATCGTCGTCTTCGCCACCCTCGTGCTGCTGTTCCTCATGACGGGCTCCGTGGCCATCCCCATCAAGGCGCTCCTCACGAACGCCCTGTCCCTCGCCGCCTCCCTCGGAGTCCTCGTCTGGGCCTTCCAGGACGGCCACCTCGAGGGAGTCCTCGGCTTCACGTCCACGGGGGGCATCGAGACGTACGTCGTAGCCCTCGTCATCGCGTTCGCGTTCGGCCTGGCCATGGACTACGAGGTCTTCCTGCTCTCCCGCATCAAGGAGCTCCACGACTCCGGCTTGTCCAACGACGACGCCGTCCGCCTCGGCCTGCAACGGTCCGGCCGCATCATCACCTCCGCCGCCGCGATCATCGTCGTCGTCTTCGCCGGCTTCGTCGCCGGGAAGCTGCTGGTCATCAAGGAGGTCGGCTTCGCGCTCGCCGTCGCGGTGATCATCGACGCGACGATCGTCCGGATGCTGCTCGTGCCCGCCACCATGACCATCCTCGGCAACGTCAACTGGTGGGCGCCGAAGTTCCTGCGCCGCGTCTACGACAAGCTCTCCCTCACCCACTGACCGCCCCCGACAGAGCCGAGACATGACCGCGACGCGCACCCTCCTCGCGGTGGACGGGAACTCCCTCGTCCACCGCTCCTTCCACGCCCTGCTCGGCACCCAGCTCACCACCCGCGACGGGCGGCCCACCTGGGCCGTCAAGGGGTTCGTCTCCCAGCTACTCGGCGCCGTCGACCGGATCGGCGCCCACGCGCTCGTCGTCGGCTTCGACGACCACACCCACAGCGCCCGCAAAGCCGCCCACCCGCACTACAAGGCCACCCGCGGCCCCAAGGCGCCCGAGCTCGTCCAGCAGCTCCAGATGACCGCCGACCTGCTCCGCGACGCCGGGATCACCGTGGTCGTCCCCGACGGGCTCGAAGCCGACGACGTCGTCGCGTCCGCCGCCGCACAGGCCCGCGCCGCCGGCTGGTCGACAGTCGTCGTCACCTCCGACCGCGACTCCTTCGGCCTCATCGACACCAGCACCTCCGTGCTGCGCGTCATCAACGGCGGCATCGACGCCTCGCCCGTGCTCACCCCCGAACGCCTCACCACCATGATCGGCATCGAGCCCGGGCAGTACCGCCAGTACGCCGCCATGCGCGGCGACGCCTCCGACAACCTCACCGGGGTACGCGGCATCGGCGAGAAGACCGCCACCAAACTGCTCAACGCGTTCGGCAGCGTCGAGGCGGCGCTCGCGGACATCGACACGAACGGCGGCGCCCGGGTGGCGTCCGAGGTGGGCAAGGCCGTCGTGGCCAAGCTCTCCAGCGCGGAGGCCCGGGAGGCGTTCTGGCAGAACGTCGAGATCATGACGATGTCCACCGACGTCGCCCTCGGACTGGGCTGGGACGAACCAGGAGCCGGGAGCCTGCCCCTCGACCAGGGGCGTGTGACGTCCGCGCTCGCGGCATTGGAGCTCACGTCGCTCATCGGGTACGCGGGCCGCGTGCTGTGCGACGCCGCCGAGCCCGCCGAGCCCGCCGAGCCCGCCGCCTCGTCCGCTCGCGAGCCGTGGGCGGCAGTTGCGGACGCCGTGGACGTGCCCGACGGGCCGGAGCCCGGGTCGCGCGAAGACGAGGAGCGCGCGCCGCATGACTCAGCGCTTGCCGCCGCTGCCGTCGCCGCCGCCCCGGCGCCGCAGCCCGCCCCGGCCGACCCCTGGACCGCCGACACCCTCTTCTAGGCCGTTCCATCCGCTCTCGGGCGGCCACACCGGCGCACGGGCGCACAACGACGATGGGGCGGGGATGCGCTCCTGCGCATCCCCGCCCCATCGTCATTCAACGGCTGAAGGTCACTCCGCCGCGGCGGCCACCGGCTTCGGCTTCGCGTCGACGCCCGCCTCGCGGCGCTGCGACTCGCTGATCGGCGCCGGGGCGCCCGTGAGCGGGTCGTAGCCGCCACCCGACTTCGGGAAGGCGATGACGTCGCGGATCGACTCGGAGCGCGTCAGCAGCGCCACGATGCGGTCCCAGCCGAACGCGATCCCGCCATGCGGCGGGGCGCCGAACTGGAAGGCGTCGAGCAGGAAGCCGAACTTCTCCTGGGCCTCCTCCTCGCCGATGCCCATGACCCGGAACACGCGCTCCTGCACGTCCCGCCGGTGGATACGGATCGAGCCGCCACCGATCTCGTTGCCGTTGCAGACGATGTCGTAGGCGTACGCCAGGGCGGCGCCCGGGTCCTGCTCGAAGGTGTCGATCCACTCGGGGGTGGGCGAGGTGAACGCGTGGTGCACAGCGGTCCACGCGCCCTCGCCGACGGCCACGTCGTCGTCCTCGCCGGTCGGCTTGAACAACGGCGCGTCGACGATCCACACGAACGCCCAGGCGTCGGGGTCGATGAGGTCGGCGCGACGGCCGATCTCGAGCCGCGCGGCGCCCAGCAGGGCCTGCGCGTCGGTGCGGCGCCCGGCCGCGAAGAACACCGCGTCGCCAGGCTTGGCGCCGACGGCCTCGACCAGGCCCGCGCGCTCCGCGTCGGAGAGGTTCTTCGCGACGGGGCCGGCCAGCTCGCCGTCCTCCGAGATGGTGACGTACGCGAGGCCCTTGGCGCCGCGCTGCTTGGCCCACTCCTGCCAGGCGTCGAACCCGCGGCGCGGCGTCGAGGCGCCTCCCGGCTGGACGACGGCGCCCACGTAGGGCGCCTGGAACACGCGGAACGGCGTGTCCTTGAAGTAGTCCGTCAGCTCGACGAGCTCGAGGCCGAACCGCAGGTCGGGCTTGTCGGAGCCGTAGCGGTTCATTGCGTCGGCGAAGGTCATGCGCGGGATCGGGGTCGGGATCTTGTACCCGATGAGGTCCCACAGCGCGACGAGGATCTGCTCGCCGAGGGCGATCACGTCGTCCTGCTCGACGAAGCTCATCTCGACGTCGAGCTGGGTGAACTCCGGCTGGCGGTCCGCGCGGAAGTCCTCGTCGCGGTAGCAGCGGGCGATCTGGTAGTAGCGCTCCATGCCGGCCACCATGAGCAGCTGCTTGAAGAGCTGCGGCGACTGCGGCAGCGCATACCAGGAGCCGGGCGCGAGGCGGGCGGGCACCACGAAGTCGCGGGCGCCCTCGGGCGTGGACCGGGTGAGGGTGGGCGTCTCGATCTCGACGAACTCGTGCGCGTCGAGCACGCGTCGAGCGGCCTGGTTGGCCTTCGAGCGCAGCCGCATCGCGTGGGCGGGCGCAGGACGGCGCAGGTCGAGGTAGCGGTGCTTGAGGCGGGCCTCCTCGCCGACGGTCTCGTCGAGGGCGGAGGACACCTGGAACGGGAGCGGCGCGGCCTCGTTGAGCACGACGACCTCGTCGGCGACGACCTCGATCTCACCGGTGGCGAGGTTGGCGTTCTCGTTGCCCGCGGGCCGGCGGCCGACCTGGCCGGTGACCTGGAGCACGTACTCGTTGCGCAGGCCGTGGGCCACGGCCTCGTCACGGATGACCACCTGGGCGATGCCGGAGGCGTCCCGCAGGTCGATGAACGCCACCCCGCCGTGATCACGGCGCCGGTCCACCCAGCCCGTGAGGGTGACGGTGGAGCCGATGTCCTCGGCTCGGAGCGAGCCGGCGGTGTGGGTGCGGAGCACGAAGAGTCCTTCCGGGACGGGCTGGGAAGCGCGTGGGATCCACGCACCCCCGATCCTAGTCAAGGTCCGGCGGGTCCCCGTCCCGGGTCGTCACGGGGTCGTGGCCTTGCGCGGGCCGGAGGGCTTGCGCCGTGTCGTGTCCTCCGGCCTGCCCGACGGGAGCACAGCGGTGGTGGCCAGGCCGATGGCCACGAGGCCGCCCGCGACGAACGAGGTGCGCCGTAGCGCCTCGGCGAACGCCTCGCGTGACGCCTCGGCGACTGGCTCGCCGCCCGGCTGCTGCGCGATCTCGTCGATGGCCACGCCGTCGGTGTTCTCGACCGTCTTGCCGATCTCGGACGCCTGCTCCGACGTGACCCCCTCGACCTCGCCGACCTTCTGCTCGGTGTCCGACTGCAGCCCGACGAACAAGATCGTGCCGATGACGGCGCTGCCCAGCGCCGTGCCGATGCGTCGCGCCGTCGCCTCGGTGCCGGACGCCTGCCCGCTCTCCTCCACGGGCACCTGGCCCAGGATGATGTTGACGAGCTGGGACTGCGCGAGGCCGATCCCCAGCCCGTACACGACGAGGCAGACGACCATGTGCCAGGCCGGGACGTGCGCGGACACCACCAGGCCGAGCGACACGATGCCGACCACCTCGAGCGACATGCCGATGCGCGTGACGGTCCGTGGGCTCGTGCGGTTGGCGATGGGCGCCGCCGTCGCGCCGGCGACCAGCGCGCCGGCCGCGAGCGACGCGGTGTGGGCGCCCGAGTGGAGAGGGCTGTAGCCGAGCGCGTTCTGCACGAAGAGCGGCAGGGCGAAGAGGATGCCGAACTCGCCAAGGGAGACGATGAGGGCGACGAGCGAGCCGAAGCCGAACGACCTGATCTTGAACAGCGTCATGTCGATGAGCAGCGCCGCCTTGCGCCGTCGGCGTTCCTCCTCGAAGAACCACAGGCCCACCAGGGTCACCACCGCGAGGGCGAACGCGATGGGCACCGGGGACAGGCCGCCCTTCGGGAACGTCACGCCGAACAGGTGGACGTCGCGGATCGCGATCCACCAGCCGTCGGAGCGGCCCTCGATCAGCCCGAACACCAGCGCGCCGATCCCGATCGCGGACAGGGCCATGCCAATGAGGTCGCGGCCCAGCGCCTGCTCGTCCCGCGTGTTCGGCACGAACCTCAGGCAGCCCAGGATGACGACGATGGCGAGCGGCACGTTGACGCCGAACGAGTGCCGCCACGAGTAGTACTCCGTCAGGTAGCCGCCGAGCAGCGGGCCGATCCCGGCCATGCCCGCCAGGATCGCCCCGTAGATGGCGAACGCCACGTTGCGGCGCTTGCCCTGGTACAGCGAGTTCAGCAGCGACAGCGAGTTGGGCGACAGCATCGCCCCGCCGACGCCCTGGAGGGCCCGCACGGCGATGAGCTGGCCCCCGGTGTCGACCTGGGTGGCGAGGAAGCTGGCCACGCCGAACACGACGGCGCCCATGATGAAGACCGTGCGCCGCCCGATGCGGTCGCCGAGGCGCCCGAAGGTGATCAGCAGCGCGGCGAAGACCAGCGAGTACATCGACTGGATCCACTCCGAGTCGATGGAGCTGATGTCCAGGTCCTTGATGATCTGCGGCAACGAGACGTTGACGATCGTCACGTCCATCACGATCATCGACAGCCCGAGCCCGATGAAGACGAGCGCCGTCCACCCCACAGGGCGTTCCGCGCCGGCCCCCGCCTCGTGCGTCATGTCCTCACGGTAGGTGCGACCTCGCCAGTTCGCGCGTGGTCGTGGTCGATACTGGGGCCCGCTGACCACGTCCCCGAGGAGTCCCCGTGCCCCGTGCCATCGCCACAGCCCGCCGCGTGTCTCGAGACGAGGTGCTCGACTTCGTCCGGGTGCGCCACCAAGCGGTGCTGGTCACCCAGCGAGCCTCGGGCGCCCCGCAGATGTCGCCCGTGACGTGCGGGGTGGACGACGCCGGCCGCGTCGTCGTCTCGACCTACCCGGACCGCGCCAAGGCGGTGAACGCCCGGCGCAACCCGGCGGTGTCGCTGTGCGTGCTGTCGGACGACTTCAACGGGCCGTACGTGCAGCTCGATGGCACGGCTGAGGTGCTCGACCTGCCGGACTCCGTCGAGCCCTTGGTCGAGTACTTCCGGTGCATCGCCGGCGAGCACCCCGACTGGGACGAATACCGGGCCGCGATGGTGCAGCAGGGCAAGTCGATCATCCGCGTCACGGTAGAGCGGTGGGGGCCGATCGCGACGGGCGGGTTCCCGGCGCGGCTCGCGGGGGACTGAGCCAGCGGAGGCGGCTCACCGCGCGCCTTGACGGACGGCCGGCGACGGCTCGGACATCGCGCACATGGACATCGCCGACGCGATGGCCCTCCGCGGCCAACGCGTCGCGGACAGTCGTGAACGACAGCCGGAGGCCGCGGGCGCTGATGGCCAGGCCCCCGGGGGCGATGTGCCCGGTGCGTCGGTCCGATCCGGCGTGCACGCGCACCCACAGCGCGCCGGGGTCGCTGCCCTGCAGGCCCTGCACCACCCAGGTCCGGGCGGTGAGCCACGTCTGGACGGCATGCCGCGTGGCCTCGGGCAGCGCCGCGTCCAGGACGCGGGCCCCGGCGGCGTCGGACACCCGCAGCGCCGCGAGCTCGTCCTCCCCCGCGCCGGTGGCCGCGAGCAGGCCCACGTGCGCGACGAAGCGCGCCCACACCGGCGGGAGTACGGTCCGGGGCCGTCCTGAGGTGGTCGCGGCCACGAGCCGCCTGCCCCGGTCGGCGTCACGCTCCGCTCGGGGCGCGGCCGGCAGGGCGAGCGCCTCCCCCGCGTCAGTGAGATCCGGGGCCGCGAGATGGACGCGGGTGAAGGCCATGAGTGCCCGGGCCGCGCTCGCCCGGGCCCGTTGCGCCGAGACGGTGGACTCGGTGTGAGCCGCCAACCAGTCCCCCAGGATCGCCGGATCGAGCGCCTGCCTCGCCGTCCTGATCCGTGGCGAGCGCTCATGGACGAACGCCTCTAGATCCCGGAGCGCCCACCGTCGCTGCCGCACGGTCGCCGGCGCAGCGTCGAGCCGGGCGAGATAGGCCTGGATCACGTCGCCCAATGCGTCGGGCGCCACCTCTGAACTGCTCATTCGTTGACGATAACGGAACCAAACCTCTGGTGTCCCCGGCCGCGCGCAGCGCGTGATCGCCCTGGCTCCCGACGGGCTGCGCGAGGCGCATGCTTCCGTTATCAGAAGCCAGGATGCCCCGGCCTCCCGTCTGATCACGAAGCCGCCCGGCGCGCGCCGGGCTAGAAGAGAACGGGCTGGTCCACCTCGAACGTCGCCGCTCCCCCGCCCGCCCCCGGCGCCAACTCCGGCATGCTGCCGGCTGGATAGCTGCCCCCCTCCGGCCGCTCCCCCATCGCCAGCCGCGCGTCGCCCACCAGCCGCTCCGCGCCCGTACCGAACCCGTGCGCCGCCAACAAGGGCCGCACCCGGGCCCACAACCAGTTCTGGTACTCGACGGGCACGTACGCGCCACGCCCGTAGAGGCGTCGGTAGCGGGCGACGAGGTCAGGCCTCTCCTGGGCCAGCCACCGCAGGAACCACGGCTTCACCGACCCTCGCAGGCGCATGGGGAGCACCGTCGCGCCCGTGGCGCCGGCGTCGGCCAGCGCGGCGAGCAACTCGCCGAGGTGCTCCTCTGAGTCGGTGAGCCACGGCATGACCGGCGCGACGAAGACCCCACAGGGCAGGCCGGCGTCACGCACCGCGCGGATCAGGTCGAGCCGCGCCCGCGGCAACGGCGTGCCCGGCTCGACGGACTGCTGAAGCGCGGGATCGAGCACCGCGAGCGACACCGCGATGCCGAGGGGGACCTGCTGCGCGGCCGCCACCAGCGCCGGTAGGTCGCGGCGCAGCAGCGGCCCCTTCGTGGTGATCGAGAACGGCGTGCCCGACGACGCGAGGGCGTCGATGATGCCCGGCATCAACCCGTAGCGCCCCTCAGGGCGCTGGTACGGGTCGGTGTTCGTCCCCAGTGCCACGTGCTCCCGCCGCCAGGACGGGCGGGCCAGCTCGGCGCGCAGCACCTCGACCACATTCGTCTTCACGACGATCTGCGTCTCGAAGTCGCGCCCCGCGTCCAGGTCGAGGTACTCGTGCGTGGGCCGCGCGTAGCAGTAGGCGCATGCGTGGAGGCACCCGCGCATGGGGTTGACGGTCCATCGGAACGGCATCGTCGACGCCTCGGGCCCCTTGTTGGGGGCGCTCTTGGCCGCGACCTGGTGGAACGTCCCCCCGGCGAGGTCCGGCGTGCGCCCGCTCCGCAGCAGGCCCGACAGCGCCAGCCCGGGCAGCGCCCCGCCATCCCCCGCCACGACCGCCTGCCCGTCCCATCGCATGGGACGAGTCGAACATCTGTTCGATAGACTGTCAACAGCGCAGGCCAGGCCCTCCCGTCACACCGCGGGCGCCACCCGGGGCCACCAGTCCTCGGCGGACGGCTGCCACGTCGCGGCGTCGGCATCCTGCTGCTCGCCCGAGCGGATGTCCTTCACCTGGTCCGCCCCACGCACGCCGTCCTCGCCCACGGCCCCCGGGAACCACACGAAGGGGATGCCACGGCGGTCCGCGTGCCGGATCTGCTTGCCGAACTTAGCCGCGGCGGGCGCCACCTCGACGGGGATCCCCCGGCTCCGCAGGCTGCGCGCGACAGCGTCCGACTCCTGCCGCGTCTCCTCCGATGTCACAGCGATCAGCACCGCACTGGGCACCGATCGGGTGGCGCGCACCAGTCCGGCGCTCAGCAGCCGGGAGACCAGCCGGGTCACGCCGATCGACAGGCCGACGCCCGGGTAGGTGTTCGCGCCGTCCGACGCGAGCGTGTCGTACCGCCCACCCGAGCAGATGGACCCGAGCTGCTCGTGGCCCACCAGCACCGTCTCGTAGACGGAGCCCGTGTAATAGTCGAGGCCACGGGCGATCTTCAGATCGGCGACGACCACCCCGGGCGCCCGCTCGGCAGCGGCGCGGACCAGGGCGCCGAGCTCCTCGAGGCCTTCGTCGAGCAGCTCCGACACCACCGCGTGCGACTCCGCCAGATCGCGCACGCGCGTGCTCACCGAGTCGTCCGAGCCGGAGATGGCCGCGAGCTCGAGGCATGCGCGCGCCTGCTCCTCTGTGGCCCCGGTCTCGGCGATCAGCAGCGCGGCCACGGCGTCCGCCCCGATCTTCTCCAGCTTGTCGATGGAGCGCAGCACGCCCTCGACGTCCTCAAGCCCGAGCCCGCGGTAGAACCCCTCGGCGACCTTGCGGTTGTTCACCAGGATCCGGACGGGCGGGACGCCGATGTCACGTAGCGAGCCGAGCGCCTCGGCCATCACCAACGGGAGCTCGACCTCGTAGTGGTAGGGCAGCGCGCCCGCGCCGACCACGTCGATGTCCGCCTGCGTGAACTCGCGGAACCTGCCGTCCTGGGGCCGCTCGCCGCGCCACACTTTCTGGATCTGGTAGCGCTGGAACGGGAAGCCGAGGTGGCCCGAGTTCTCGAGCACGTACCGGGCGAACGGCACCGTCAGATCGAAGTGCAGGCCGAGCTGGCCGGCGCGGTCCTCCTCAGTCGAGGCGGGGTCCTCCTGCAGGCGACGCAGCACATAGACCTCCTTGGAGGTCTCCCCCTTGCGCAGCAGCTGGTCGAGCGGCTCGACCGCGCGGGTCTCGATCCCGGCGAAGCCATGGAGCTCGAACGTGCGGCGCAGCGCGTCCAGGACGTGCTGCTCGACGATGCGGCCGTCGGGCAGCCACTCAGGGAATCCGGACAAGGGGGTGGGGCGTGCCATGAGGCCTCATCTTGCCAGGTATGGGTTGCGCCCCAGCTCGTCGTCCATCGTGGTGCCCGGCCCGTGGCCCGGCAGCACCACCGTGTCGCCGGGCAGCGCGCGCACGACCTCGCGGAGGGTCCGGGTCATGACCGGGTCGTCACCGCCGGGCAGGTCGGTGCGCCCGATGGTCCCCGCGAAGAGCACGTCACCGGTGAAGGCCACCGGCGACGGCTCCACGTCCAGCAGGTACAGCGTCGCGCCCTCGGTGTGGCCAGGGGCGTGCCGGGCGACGAGCCGCAGTCCGCCCAACTCGAGCACCTCGTCGGCGGACCGGCCGTCGGCGCCCGCCTCCGATCCGAACGGCTCAACCCTCGCCGGGACGCGGTAGTCGGCTGGCGAGACGCCCACGGACGCCAACGACTGCGCCAGCGGGCCACCGGGATCGTGCGCGCTCCCCAGGCCCAGCGTGCCGAACGGGTCCGCGAGACGGTAGGCGTCAGCGCGGTGCAGCCGCAGCGGGATCCCGTACTCCTCGACGAGCTCCGCGGCGTCCCAGGTGTGGTCCACGTGCCCATGCGTCGCCAGCACCGCCACCGGGACCAGGCCGTTCTCCTGCGCGGCACGCCGCACCCCGGGGGCCGCGCCACCCCCCGGGTCGACGATCACGCACGTCCTGTCGTCTGCCGCGAGGACGTAGCAGTTGGCTCCGAAGACGGGCGCGACGACGGTGATGAGCTGCATCCGCCCACCGTACCCAGCCACGCGCCGGCGCCCTCGCCGCGACGGCTCCCGGTGTTTCCCGTCGTGGCGTGGCGCCCAAGGCCCTTGCGTTGCCTAGACTGTCGGGGTCAGGAGTGCGGGACCGCTGGCCACGGCGTCAGCAGGCCGCCCGTCGTCGAGGAGTGTGCGTGGCACCGAGCAAGCGCGAGTACGAGCGTCGTCGGTACGAGAAGTGGCAGCAGCGGCAGGCGGCGCGTGAAGCGCGTCGTCGGCGCCAGCGCGCCCTCATCGCGGCCGTCGTCGCCGGTGTCCTCGTCGTGGGCGTCGGCGTGGCCGCTGTCCTCGTGACACTGGGCGACTCCGACGAGGCGCCGCCCGCCGCCGACACCACGACCCCCACCAGCGACGCGCTCGTCCCCGACGCCGCACTGGCGGAGGGCCGCGCCTGGACCGGGACCCTGCGCACCAGCCAGGGCGACATCGGCCTCGAGCTCGACGGGGTGAACGCCCCCCAGGCGGTCGCGAACTTCGTGACGCTCGCCCGCGACTCCTACTTCGACTCGACCGCTTGCCATCGCCTGGTGACCTCCGGGATCAAGGTGCTGCAGTGCGGCGACCCGACGGGCACCGGCACCGGTGGCCCGGGGTACTCGTGGGGCCCCATCGAGAACGCGCCAGCCGACGACTTCTACCCGGCCGGCACCATCGCCATGGCCCGTGTCGGCGGCGATGGCGAGTCGATGGGCAGCCAGTTCTTCCTCGTCTACGAGGACTCGACCATCCAGTCCGACGCGGCTGGTGGATACACGGTGTTCGGCCGCATCACGTCCGGTCTGGACGTGGTGCAGGCAATCGCTGACGCGGGGAACGGGGACGACGGAGTCGCCCCCGCCCTCGACGTCATCATCGAGGGAGTGGAGACCCAGTGACCGAGAACTTTGCCGCCCAGGAGCGCGAGCGCGACGAGGTCGCCGGGTCCACCGTCCCAGAGGGCGAAGCCACTCCGGCGGCGCCCATCGACAGCGACGCGGTCCAGCCTGCCGAGACAGCTGATGTGACACCCGACGCCACCGCGCCGAGCAGCGAGGTCGAGGCGGGCAGCGACGTCGAGGCGAGCCAGGCGGAGGCCACCACCGCCGACGAGGCGCCCGCTGCTGACGAGGCTCCCGCCGACGGCGCGGCGCCTGCCGCCGAGGAGGCGCCTGTCGCTGACGACGCGGCCGCCGCCACCGAGACGCCGGAGATGGGTATAAGAGGCAGCGCCCCGCCCGATCCCCCGGCCTCGCCCGGCTGCCCAGCCGACGCCCGCCGCCGTCGCCGAGGCGCCGACGCGCGTGGCTCCCCCGGTGGACGCCGCCGAGGCCGCGCACGCCGCGACCTTCGGCCGTGTCGACGACGAGGGCTCGGTCTTCGTCGTCGAGGCAGCAGGCGAACGCCTCGTCGGGCAGTTCCCCGGCGCCACGGCCGACGAGGCCCTCGCCCTGTACGTGCGCAGGTACCTCGACCTGCAGGCCAAGGTCGTGCTCTTCGAGACCCGGCTCACGGCGCGCGACCTGGCGATCAAGGAGATCGACCAAACGCTCGCACGGCTCGCCGAGGAGCTCGCCGAGCCCGCCGCCGTGGGTGACCTCGACGGCCTGCGCGCCCGCCTGGAGGGCCTGAAGTCGGTGGCGGCCGAGCGCCGCGCCGCTGCCGAGGCCGAGCGCGCCGCGGCTCGCGAGGCCGCCGTGGCGGCGCGCACGCAGATCGTGGAGCAGGCCGAGAAGATCGCCTCGACGGACCCCGAGCGGATCCAGTGGCGTCCGGCAGGCGAGCAGTTGCGCCTGCTGCTCGAGCAGTGGAAGGACGCGCAGCGTTCCGGACCGCGCATTGATCGGCCGACGGAGGAGAGCCTGTGGAAGCGGTTCAGCCACGCGCGCACCACGTTCGACCGTGAGCGCCGGCACTTCTTCGCCGAGCTCGAGTCCCGCAACGCGGGAGCCAAGCAGGCCAAGGAAGCCCTCGTCCAGGAGGCCGAGAAGCTCTCGACCAGCACCGACTGGGGTCACACGGCGGGCGCCTACCGCGATCTCATGACCCGCTGGAAGGCGGCTGGCCGCGCGAGCCGGGCCGACGACGACGCGCTGTGGGCCCGCTTCCGCGCCGCTCAGGACGCGTTCTTCGCGGCCCGGGACGCCGAGTCTGCCGCGACCGACACCGAGTACCAGGCGAACCTCGAGGTCAAGGAGGCCATCCTCGTCGAGGCGGAGCGCCTCGTCCCGGTGACCGACCTCGCCGCCGCGAAGGCCGCCCTGCGCACGTTGCAGGACCGCTGGGAGTCCGCCGGCAAGGTTCCGCGTGGCGACGTGCAGCGCGTCGAGGGGCGTATGCGCGCCGTCGAGACGGCCGTGCGCGACGCCGAGCAGGCCGTGTGGCGCCGGAGCAACCCGGAGACGCGCGCGCGTGCCGAGGGCGCTGCCGCACAACTCGAAAGCGCCATCGCGGCGCTCGAGGAGGACCTGGCGAAGGCGCAGGCCAAGGGCGACAAGCGCAAGGTCGAGGAGGCTCAGGCCGCCCTCGACGCGCGCCGTGCCTGGCTCGAGCAGGTCCAACGCGCCGCCCAGGACGCGCGCGGCTGACCGGCTCACCGGCCTCACCGACGCCCGGGCGCAGCAGATCGCTGCCCCGGGCGTCGTCATGCCCGCTGCGGCTGCGAGGCCGCGCTGTCCACAGGCCAACGGCCTGCCGGTGATCCCGCGCCGCAGTGGCGGCATGCTGGCCCGGTGACAGCGCCGTGGATGCCCAGCACCGCCACCCCTCCCGCTGACGACGTGGTCTCCCCCGCCACCGTCGGCGCGGTGGCGTTCGACGCCCTGCTCCGTGACGGGCATGCCCGGCGCGTGTGGGGCGACCTCGCGCTCGCCACAGGAGCGGCCGCCACTCCGGCGCACCGTGCCGCCGCGCTCAGCGCGCTGGTCCCCGAGCGTGCGACGGTCGGGCGGGACGCCGCAGCCTGGGTGCACACCGGCGCGGACCTGCCGGCCAGGGTGCAGGTGCTCGTGGGGCCGCGGCGGCGGCGGCCAGACCCGCACCCGCTGCGGATCACCCACGAGTGCGTGCTCGCCGAGGGCGACACCGTGGAGCTCGCGGGGCTCCGGGTGACCACCGTGCAGCGCACCGGGCTCGACATCGCCCGATGGCACGGCGCCGACAGCGCCCGCAACATGCTGCTCACGCTCTGCCGGGTCGGGTTCGACCCGACGGCGGCGCTCCACGCACTGGCGGCGATCTCCGGCCACGCGGGTGTCCGGGAGGCCCGCACGACTCTGACTGCCTTGCTCGCGCCGGCGCAAGCCGCGGTCAGGCGCGGATGACTGGCTCCTCTGCCGCCTTGGCGCCGGTGATGCGGTAGACGTCGAAGACGCCCTCGACCTTCCGCACCGCCGAGAGGACCGACGCGAGGTGTGACGGTTCGGCCATCTCGAAGACGAACCGTGACATCGCCACCCGGTCGCGGGACGTCGACACCGACGCGGAGAGGATGTTCACGTGGTGGTCGGACAGCACGCGGGTCACGTCCGAGAGCAGCCGGCTCCGGTCGAGTGCCTCGACCTGGATCTGGACGAGGAACAGCGCGCTGCTCCCCTGCGTCCACTCCACGTCGACGATCCGCTCGGGCTGCGCGCGCAACTGCTCGACGTTGATGCAGTCGGTGCGGTGCACGCTCACGCCCTGGCCACGGGTGACGAAGCCGATGATCTCGTCGCCCGGCACCGGGGTGCAGCACTTGGCCAGCTTGACCCAGATGTCGTCGACGCCCCGGACGACCACGCCCGGGTCCCCGGTGCGCACCCGGCGGGCCGTGTTCCCGGGCCGTGCCGTCTCGGCGATGTCCTCCTCGGCGCCCGGCTCCCCGCCCATCGACTGCACGAGGCGGTGCACCACCGTCGCAGCCGAGACCTGCCCCTCGCCGATCGCGGCGTACAGCGCCGAGACGTCCGCGTAGCGCATCTCGTTGGCGAGCGCGACGAGCGACTCATGCGACAGCAGGCGCTGGATCGGCAGGTTCTGCTTGCGCATCGCCTTCGCGATCGCGTCCTTGCCGTGCTCGATGGCCTCCTCGCGGCGCTCCTTGGAGAACCACTGGCGGATCTTGTTGCGGGCTCGGGGGCTCTTGACGAAGCCGAGCCAGTCACGACTCGGGCCCGCGGTCTCCGACTTCGAGGTCAGCACATCGACCACGTCGCCGTTCTCGAGCGCCGAGTCGAGCGGGACGAGCCGGCCGTTGACCCGCGCGCCCATCGTCCGGTGGCCCACCTCGGTGTGCACCGCGTACGCGAAGTCCACGGGGGTGGATCCGGCGGGCAGCGCGACGACGTCGCCCTTCGGGGTGAAGACATAGACCTCGGCGCCCGCGATCTCGAAACGCAGCGAGTCGAGGAACTCGCTGGGATCCGCGGTCTCCTTCTGCCAGTCCACGAGCTGCCGCAGCCACGTCATGTCGTTGCCGGCCGGGTCTGTGGCGCCGGCGCCCGCGTTCTTGGCGGACTCCTTGTACTTCCAGTGCGCCGCGACGCCGTACTCCGCGCGGCGGTGCATGTCATGCGTGCGGATCTGGATCTCCACCGGCTTGCCGCCCGGCCCGATGACCGTGGTGTGCAGCGACTGGTAGAGGTTGAACTTCGGCATCGCGATGTAGTCCTTGAACCGTCCGGGGACGGGGTTCCACCGCGCGTGGAGGGCGCCGAGCGCCGCGTAGCAGTCGCGCACCGAGTCCACCAGGACCCGGACGCCGACGAGGTCGTAGATGTCGGCGAAGTCGCGGCCGCGCACGATCATCTTCTGGTAGATCGAGTAGTAGTGCTTCGGCCGTCCGGTGACGGTGGCCTTGATCTTGGCGGAGCGCAGGTCGGCGCCGACCTGGTCGCGCACCACTGCCAGGTACTCCTCGCGCGCAGGCGCGCGCTCCGCGACCAGGTGCACGATCTCGTCGTAGACCTTGGGGTACAGCGTCGCGAACGACAGGTCCTCGAGCTCCCACTTGATCGTGTTCATGCCCAGCCGGTGGGCCAGCGGGGCGTAGATCTCCAGGGTCTCGCGGGCCTTCTTCTCCGCCGAGGACGCGGCGACGAACTTCCAGGTGCGGGCGTTGTGCAACCGGTCGGCCAACTTGATGACGAGCACGCGGATGTCGCGCGACATCGCCACGACCATCTTGCGGACCGTCTCGGCCTGCGCGGCGTCGCCGTACGCGACCTTGTCGAGCTTCGTCACGCCGTCGACGAGCATCGCGATCTCGGGGCCGAACTCGGCCCGGAGTTGGTCGAGCGAGTAGTCCGTGTCCTCCACGGTGTCGTGCAGCAGCGCCGCAGCGAGCGTCGGAGGCGTCATGCCGAGCTCGGCGAGGATCGTGGCCACCGCCACCGGGTGCGTGATGTACGGGTCGCCGCTCTTGCGGAGCTGCCCGCGGTGCGCGCGCTCGGCGACGACGTAGGCCTGCTCGACCACCGCGAGATCAGCCTTGGGGTGGTTCGTGCGAATGGCCTGCAGCAATGGCTCCAGCGCCGGGGACGTCGCGGGACCGCGCGCTCCGAACCTCGCCAGCCGCGACCGCACCCTGCTGCCCGACTGGCCGTCCGTCGAGACCGTGGGGACGTCCGAGCGGGTCGTCCGTACGTTGTCGCTCATCTCACCCCTCCCGCGAGTCCACCGATCCGCAAGAGTCTACGTCGCCGACCTGTCAGCCCACCGCAATGAGCGAGTCGACACGGTGGCCGGCCAGCACCTCGCGCCCGGGGAGGAACGAGAGCTCCACCAGGAACGACAGGCCCACCACCTCGGCGCCGCAGCGCTCGAACAGCCGGATCGTGGCTCCCGCGGTGCCACCGGTCGCGAGCACGTCGTCGACGATCAGCACACGCGCGCCGCGCGGGACGGTGAACGGGTGCACCTCCACGGTCGCGGTGCCGTACTCGAGCGAGTACTCCTCCGCCGCCGTCGGGCCGGGGAGCTTGCCGTGCTTGCGCACCGGCACGAATCCCGCGCCCAGCGCCGTGGCGACCGGGGCGGCGAGGATGAACCCCCGCGCCTCGGTGCCGGCGACGAGGTCCACGGGCCCGTCGACCCGCCCCGCGATCTCGGCGACCACGCCCGCGAACGCCTCGGCGTCCGCGAGCAGCGGCGTGATGTCCTTGAAACCGACGCCCGGCGAGGGGAAGTCGGGCACATCCCGGATGAGCTCGTGGATGCGGTGGATCAGCGCGTCTCCGCGCAGTGCTGCTGAGGACATGGAGCTGCTACTTCTTCCCAGACTTGCGACGCTTGGGCTGCGCGGCCGTGCCCTGGTGGGCGCCGGGCCGGAGCTGGCCGACATGGATGACAGCGGGCGCGCCGGGCGCGCCCTCGGGCGCCCCCTCAGCCGCCGCCGTGCGGGCTGCGAGCACCTTGGCGGTGTGCGCGATGATCTTCGGCTCACGCTGGCGCAGCGTCACCTCGGCCGGCGTGGCGAGGAAGATCGAGGAGAACGTGCCGACGGCCATGCCGATGAAGAGCGCGAGGGCGATGTCGCGCAGCGTGCCGGCACCGAGCAGGAACGCCCCGATGAACAGGATCGCGCTGACCGGCAGCAACGCCACGACCGACGTGTTGATGGACCGCACCAGGGTCTGGTTGACCGCCAGGTTGGCCTTCTCGGCGTAGGTGTACCGCGTCTGGTCGAGCACGTCGGCGGTGTTCTCGCGCACCTTGTCGAACACCACGACCGTGTCGTAGATGGAGTACCCCAGGATCGTCAGGAATCCGATGACCGTGGCCGGGGTCACCTCCCAGCCGACGGCGGCGTAGATGCCCACCGTGATGATGAGGTCGTGGAACAGCGCGATCAGCGCGGCCGCGGCCATCCGCCAGTTGCGGAAGTACACGGTCATGACGACCGTCACCAGCAGGAGGAACACCAGCAGGCCGTTCACGGCCTTCTGCGTGACGTCCTTGCCCCATGACGGGCCGACGAACGAGCTGGCGACGTTCTCGACCGGCACGTCGAACGCCTCGGCGAGGTTCTGCTGCGCCTCGGCGAGCCGCACCTCGTCCAGCGCGATGGTCTGGATGCGAAGCGCCGAGCCGCCGACCGTCGTCACGCGGGGCACCTCTTCCGGGGCGACCTCCTGCACGACGTCGCTGGCCAGCGACTGGTCGGCCGTCGTCACACCGGAGACGACGAACTGCGAGCCGCCACGGAACTCGATGCCGGGATTCAGGCCGGGCTTGACCAACAGGATCGCGGAGAGCAGCACGATCACCGCTGAGATCGTGTACCAGACGCGGCGCCGTCCGACGATGTCGTACGAGCGGCGACCGGTGTACAGGTCGTTGCCCCACTGGGCGAATCCGACAGCCATCAGTGCTCAGTCCCCTCGGTCGTGTCAGACCCGTTCTCGCCGGAGACGTCCGGGGATGTCGTGTCGCCTGGACTCTCGTGCACGCCGTTGGCGTCCTGCTCGTCGTCAGGCGCCTCGTGGGAGGCGGAATCCTGCGCCGCGGCGCGCTCGGCGGCGCGCCGCTCGGCGATCGTCATCGTCGCGGCGCCCACACCTGCGGCGCCCACTCCCGCGCCGACGGCCACTCGGGAGTCCGCCTTCTCGGACGCGTGCCCGTTGCCCGTGGGGGCCAGGCTCCCGACAACCTTGCCGCGCCCGACATAGCGTGCCGCCGTCACCCCGAGGCGGCGCGGGTCGAGGCCCGAGAACCGGTGGCCCGAGGCGAAGAACCGCGTGCGTGCCAGCAGCGTCATCAGCGGGTGCGTGAAGAAGAACACCACGAGCAGGTCGATCAGAGTGGTGAGGCCAAGCGTGAAGGCGAAGCCGCGCACCCCGCCGACGGCGAGGAAGTACAGCACCACTGCCGCGAGGAAGTTCACGGCGTCCGACGCGAGGATCGTGCGCCGGGCGCGGTCCCAGCCGCGGTCGACGGCCGGGCCCAGGCTCCGCCCGTCGCGCAGCTCGTCACGGATGCGCTCGAAGTACACGATGAACGAGTCCGCCGTGATGCCGATCGCGACGATCAGGCCCGCGACGCCGGGCAGCGACAGGCGGTAGCCCTGCGTCCACGACAGCACCGAGATCACGCCGTAGGTGACGATGCCGGCGATGAGCAGCGAGGCGACGGTGACCAGGCCGAGCGCGCGGTACTGGAACAGCGAGTAGATGACCACGAGGAGCAGCCCGATAGCGCCCGCGATGAGGCCCTTCTGCAGCTGCTCGGTGCCGAGCGTCGCGGAGATCTGCTCCTGGCTCTGCAGGTCGAAGGTCAGCGGCAGCGCGCCGAAGTTGAGCTGGTTGGCCAGCGTCGCGGCGCTCTCCCGGTTGAAGCTGCCGGAGATCTGCGCCTCGCCGTTGGAGATGATGACGCCCGTGTCGAGGGACGGCGCCGAGATGACCAGACCGTCGAGCACCATCGCGAACTGGTTCTGCGGAGGCGTGGCCGCCAGGCCCTGCAGACGCGTGGTCGTCTCGCGGAAGAGGTCAGTGCCCTCGGAGTTGAACTTGATGTCGACGACCCACTCGTTGGTGGTGGCGCCGCTCTGCGTCTGCTTCAGGCCGGAGGTCGCCGACGCGACGTCGGAGCCCTTGATCTCCACGGGTCCGAGCAGGTACTTGGCGGTGCCGTCGTCGGCGCAGGTCACCAGCGCCTTGTTGGGGTCGGCGATCTCGCCGCCGACGAGGTTCTCCGGGTTCGTGCAGTCAAGGGCGTCGAAATCCGCCTCGACCTTGGGCGTGACGTAGTACTCCGTGTCGCTCGGGCTGTCCGGCGCGGCCTTGGACGGCGTGTCCGAGGGCGCGGCCTCCTCGGTGGCGCCGTCAGTGGGCTCCGTGCCCTCCGTCGCGCCGTCCGTCGGAGCGTCCGTCGCCGTGTCCGTGGTCGTCGCCTGCGGCGCCCCGATGGCCAGCACCGGCCGGAAGGTCATCTGCGCCGACTTGCTCACCAGCGCGATGGTCTCCTCGTCGGGAGTCCCGGGCAGCGAGACCACGATGTTGCGGCCACCCTGGCTGGTGATCTCGGCCTCGGCGACGCCAGAGGAGTCCACGCGCTGGCGGATCACGTTGATCGCCTGCGAGATCGTCTCCGAGGTGATCGGCTCGTTGTTCTCCGTCACCGCCGTCAGGATGAGCTGGGTGCCGCCCTCGAGGTCGAGCGCCAACTTGGGCGTCCACGTGGCGTCTGACAGCTGCGTGCCGGCGAAGAGCGAGCCGAAGAGGGCGACGATGATCGCGCCGAGCACGGCGAGGGTGCGTACCGGCCGGGGCCGGCGGCTGGGTGGCTGAGCCAACGGAGTGTCTTCTCTCGTGCGCGCACCGCCCGGCAGACGCCGGGCGGTGGGACCGTTCCCGCTCGGCGCTCTGCGTCGCGGGCCTGGGGGCTAGCTACTTCTTCTCGGGGTCGTCCTCGTCGCGGGCAGGACGTGCCGGGGGCATCGACGACAGGTCGTCCGGGACGTCGATCGAGTCCGCGGCCAGCTCCTCCTCGGAGCCGTACGCCTCGTCGTCGTCCGTCTCGTCCTCGTCGTACTCCTCGTCCTCGTCATCTTCGACGGGCGGCTCGACGAGCTTGGCGATCGCGGCGCGCAGCCACCGGGACTCATTGCCCGGCGTCGACTCGAGCGTGATGATGTCGTCCTCGATGTCCACGACGGTCCCGAACAGGCCAGAACCCGTCATGACCTCCTGGCCGACCTCGAGGTTCGCCCGGAAATCAGCGGCCTGACGCTGCTGCTTACGGGTGCGGTTCGTCATGAGCCACATGGCGCCGAAAGCCAGCGCCAAGATGATGAGGAACGAGTAGTCCATGGAAGGTCAGTCTCCGGTCTGATCGAGATGTCCGCCGTAGTCTAGGCGCCCAGCCTGCTCGCGCCTAACCCCTCCGCGGACTTCTCCGCGGAGTGAGGGCAGATGACGGCGTGCACAACGTTTCACACGCGCCAACAGTTCCGAGGTTTCGAGCCTACGAGAATCACGGGCTCAGGTGAACAGCGTTCCCGACGGCGTGGGGGCCGTGAGGCCGAGATGCTCCCAGGCGGCGGGCATGGCGATCCGGCCGCGCGGCGTCCGCCCGACGAGCCCCTCGCGCACCAGGAATGGCTCGGCCACCGTCTCGACGGTCTCGGGCTCCTCCCCCACGGCCACGGCGAGCGTCGTCAGGCCCACCGGCCCGCCGCCGAACCGGGTGCACAGCGCGGTGAGCACGGCGCGGTCGAGCCGGTCGAGCCCGAGCGCGTCCACCTCGTACACCTCGAGCGCCGCCTGGGCCGCGCTGAGCGACAGCCGCCCGTCGCCGCGCACCTGCGCCCAGTCCCGGACCCGGCGCAGCAGGCGGTTCGCGATCCGGGGGGTGCCCCGCGACCGGGAGGCGATCTCCGCCGCGGCAGTGGCCTCGAGCGGCACTCCGAGCAGCCCGGCGGAACGCGTGAGCACCTGCTCGAGCTCGTCGGCGGAGTAGAAGTCGAGGTGCGCGGTGAAGCCGAACCTGTCCCGCAGCGGCGCGGGCAGCAAGCCGGCGCGCGTGGTGGCGCCCACGACGGTGAACGGCGGCAGCGACAGCGGGATCGCACTCGCCCCGGCGCCCTTGCCGACGATGACGTCGACGCGGAAGTCCTCCATCGCCACGTACAGCAGCTCCTCGGCCGGGCGTGCCAGCCGGTGGATCTCGTCGAGGAACAGCACCTCGTTCTCCTCGAGCGAGGAGAGCACCGCGGCGAGGTCGCCGGCGTGCTGGATCGCGGGCCCGCTGGTCACCCGCAGCGACGCGCCGAGCTCGGCCGCGATGATCATGGCCAGCGTCGTCTTGCCCAGCCCGGGCGGCCCGGAGAGGAGCACGTGGTCGGGCGCCTTGCCGCGCCCGACGGCAGCGTCGAGGACGAGGGAGAGCTGGTCGCGCACGACGTGCTGGCCGACGAACTCGTCGAGCCGCCGGGGGCGTAGCGCCGCCTCGGCCGCGCGCTCGAGGTCGGAGGCCTCGGGGCGCACCAACGAGACCTCGTCCATCGCCGCCAACTCGCCGTCGAGCTCAGCCACGGCCGCCGCCGAGCGTGCGCAGCGCGGCGCGCAGCACGGCCGCGACGTCACCCGGCGCCACGTCGCCCTGCTCGAGGACCTGCGCCACGGCGTCGTCGGCGGCCCGGGCATTCCAACCGAGGCCGATCAGCGCCTCCACCACCTGCTCGCGCCGGTCGGTGGCCGCCACTGGCGTGAAGCCCCCCTCGACGACCGTCGCGGGCGCTCCGAGGCGACCACCGAGCTCGAGCACGAGCCGCTGGGCGCCCTTCTGACCGATGCCGGGCACCCGCTTGAGCGCGGCCAGGTCCTCCCCGGCCACCGCGCGCCGCAGCCCGTCGGGGCTGTGCACCGCGAGCATCGCGAGGGCGAGCCGTGGCCCCACGCCGCTGACCGTCTGCAACACCTCGAAGACCTCGCGCTCGTCGGCGTCCGCGAAGCCGAACAGCGTCAACGAGTCCTCGCGCACCACGAGCGAGGTCCACAGCAGTGCCTCGGCGCCCACCCGCAACGCGGCGAGGGTCGTGGGCGTGGCCTGCACGAGCATGCCGACACCGCCGACCTCGACCACTGCGGCGTCCAGCCGCACAGCCTGCACAGTGCCCCGTACCGACGCGATCACCCGCGGTCCTCCCTCGTCCTGGAGCGCAAGCGGCGCGCATCCGACAGCACTATCCCATGCGCACGAACAGGTGTACGAACGACACGCGCCCTCAGGCCCGGGCGCCCCGCGCGGCTTGCTCGGCGGCAGCCCAGGCGCGCTGTGCGGGGGTCATCGACCCGGGGGCCCGTTGCGGTGCGCCGAGCGCCCCGGCTGGACGCCACAGGTGGCAGATCGCCAGGGCGAGCGCGTCGGCCGCGTCGGCGGGGCGCGGCAGCTCGTCGAGCGCGAGGAGCCGCTGCACCATCACCTGCACCTGGGGCTTGTCCGCGCGGCCGTTGCCCGTGACCGCCGCCTTGACCTCGCTGGGGGTGTGCAGGGCGACCGGGATCCGCCGCCGCGCGGCCGCGAGCATCGCCAGCCCCGCCACCTGGGCGGTGCCCATCACGGTGCTGACGTTGTGCTGGGCGAAGACCCGCTCCACTGCCACCGTGTCCGGGGCGTGCTCGTCGAGCCACTCCTCGAGCTGCAGCGAGATGGCCAGCAGCCGCTGGTCCACCTCGTGGGCGGGGTCCGAGCGCGCGACGCCGACCGCCACCATCCGGACGTCGCGCCCGGGCAGGCCGTCGACCACGCCCAGTCCGCACCGGGTGAGGCCGGGGTCCACTCCGAGCACGCGCATCCGGTCAGTCTCCCAGCCCAGGGCCGCGCCGGGCGGCAGCACCGCCCGGCGAGCCCAGCCGGGTCACTCGGACTCGAGCTCCGCCATGACCTCGTCGGAGGCGTCGAAGTTCGCGTACACGTTCTGCACGTCGTCGGAGTCCTCGAGCGCGTCGATCAGGCGCATGATCTTGCGGACGCCCTCGACGTCGACCTCGACCTGCATCGACGGGTAGAACACCACGTCCGCGGAGTCGTACTCGATGCCGGCCTCCTGCAGCGCGGTGCGCACCGGCACCAGGTCGGTGGCGGCGGAGAGCACCTCGAACGAGTCGCCGAAGTCGTTGACCTCCTCGACGCCCGCGTCGAGCGCCGCCTCCATGACGGAGTCCTCGTCCGTGCCCTCCTTGGGCACCATGACGACCCCGCGCCGCGAGAACAGGTAGGACACCGACCCCGGGTCGGCCATCTGGCCGCCGTTGCGGGTGAACGCGACGCGCACGTCAGACGCGGCGCGGTTGCGGTTGTCGGTGAGGCACTCCACGAGCACGGCGATGCCGCCGGGGCCGTAGCCCTCGTACATGATCGTCTCGTAGTCGGCGCCACCGGCCTCCTGGCCGGAGCCGCGCTTGACGGCGCGGTTGATGTTGTCGATGGGGACCGACGTCCGCTTGGCCTTCTGGATCGCATCGAAGAGCGTCGGGTTGCCCGCGACATCACCGCCGCCCGTGCGGGCGGCCACCTCGATGTTCTTGATCAGCTTCGCGAAGAGCTTGCTCCGCTTGGCGTCGACGACGGCCTTCTTGTGCTTAGTGGTGGCCCATTTGGAGTGACCGCACATCGCTACCCCTTCGTCTCCGCCCACGACGCCCGAGCAACGCCGCGACGGGCGGGTCAGAGGCTGTCGCGGACGATCTGCACGAACAGTCGATGCACCCGCGCGTCGCCGGTGACCTCCGGATGAAAGGAGGTCGCGAGCAGTGGGCCCTGGCGCACCGCGACGATCCTACCGGCGGCGGGCCCTGTGCGGACGCGCGCGAGCGCCACGGCCTTCGGCCCGATCTCCTCGACCCAGGGCGCGCGGATGAAGACGGCGTGCAGCGGCGCCGTCTCACTGTCCTCGATGCCGTCGATGACCAGGTCTGTCTCGAACGAGTCGACCTGCCGCCCGAAGGCGTTGCGGCGCACCGTGAGGTCAAGCCCGCCGAGCACCTGCTGGTCGGCGGTTCCGCCGATCACCCGGTCGGCGAGCAGGATCATCCCGGCGCATGAGCCGTAGGCGGGCAGCCCGCCGCGCAGGCGCTCCTGCAGCGGCCCGAACAGGTCGAAGGCCCGCAGCAGCTTGTCGATGGTGGTCGACTCGCCGCCGGGGATCACCAGGCCGTCGATCGCGTCCAACTCGGCGACCCGGCGGACCGGAACGGCCCGCGCCCCCACGTGCTCGAGCGCTCGCGCGTGCTCGCGCACGTCGCCTTGCAGGGCCAGGATCCCGATGGTCGCCGTCACGGCTGCGCATCCTACGGTCGAGGTCAGACGCCCGGGGACGGCGTCCCAGTGGCGAGAGCCGCGGACGCCGTCTGCCATGCGTCCACCTGGTCCGCGAGGCGGCTCAGCCCGGCGAGGATCGCGGCCTCGTCGGATGCGAGCGACACCCGCACCATCCCCTCGCCGCCGGCGCCGAAGGCCGATCCGGGCGACACCGCGACATGGCGGTCGCGGAGCAGTGCCAGCGCGAACTCCTCGCTGTCCCCGGTGGCCCGTGACACGTCGACCATCAGGTAGAACGCCCCGTCTGGCTGCACACACGGCACGCCTCGCGCCGTGAGGAGCGCGACTGCCGCGTCCCGGCGGCGGCGGTAGGCCTCGACGGCACGGGCCACGTCGTCTTGCGGGCCGCGCAGGGCCGCCAACGCCGCGCGCTGGCTCACGGTGGACGGGCACGCGACGGTGGCCTCCGCGACCTGGCCCAGGAGGTCGTGCACGTACGGGTCGCGCGTCACGACGTACCCGAGCCGCCAGCCCGTCATCGAGTAGGTCTTCGAGAAGGTGAAGAACGTGACGACCCGCCCATCGGTGTCGAAGGCGGCCGGGCTCACGTGTGCGGGGCCGAACGTGATCGCCTCGTAGCACTCGTCGGAGAACACCCACAGGTCGTGCCGGCGGGCGATGTCGACGATGCCGGCCAGGAGCTCCGGCGGGTACATCGCGCCGGTGGGGTTGTTCGGGGAGTTCACGAGGATGACCTTGGTGCGCGGCGTGAGGGCGGCCTCGATGTCCTCGAGCGTCGGCACGAAGCCCGCGGCGGCGTACGCCGGGTAGGTCCGCACGTCAGCCCCCGCGGCGGTGGCGGCCATCCGCCAGTTCGGGAACTCGGGGTCGGGGACGAGCAGCTCGTCGCCAGGGCCCATCGTGGCGTTGATAGCCATGGCCAGGCCGTGCATCGCCCCGTGCGTGACCACCACGTCGTCAGCCGTGGCGGTCAGCCCGTTCACTGCCCCCACCTTCTGCGCCAACGCGGTGCGCAGCTCCAGCGAGCCGATGCTCGAGGTGTAGCCGGTGTGCCCGCAGCGCGCGTCGTTCGCGGCGGCCTCGACGATGTGCGGCGGCGTGGGCGTGTCGGGCTCACCGAGTTCCAGCCTGATCGCCTCGGGGTCGAGCATGGCGAGCTCCATGAGCTTCCTGATCCCGCTGCGGTGCATCCGGACGACGGGCGAGGTGGTGGTCGGCACGTACCGCACCGTAACCCCACGGTCCGCGCTCCCGGAAACGATGCGGCGGCTGAGCCCCGGGCTCAGCCTCCCAGCGTGCTCAGCCGCGGCCCAGCCCGAGGTGGCGGGTCTTGCCGTCCCACTCCGGCAACAGGCTGCGCACCAGCTCGGCGAGCCCTTCCGGGAACACCTCCAGCGCCTCGTGCGCGAGGTCGTCGAGGTCCCACCACCGCAGCTCGTCGATGACGTCGTGCTCGAGGTCCGTCCACCCGGCCCGGCTCAGGTCGGCGACGTCGGCGGCGGCGTCCGCGTCAAGCCGCGCCACGAAGATCTCCTCGTCTTGGCGGCAGTGCTCGGCGACGAAGTCGAAGACCGCCGAGCGCGTGAACACCGGCCCGACGAGATCCTCCGGGCGCAGCCGCAGGCCGGTCTCCTCCCGGACCTCGCGCACCGCGGCGGTGCGGGCGTCCTCCCCCGCGTCGATCCCGCCGCCCACCGTGAACCACCAGCTCCGGCTGGGCTGGTCGGCGTCATGGCCGCGTACCAACAGCACGCGGTCGTCCTGGTCGAGCAGGATGACGCGCGCGGCACGGCGGAACCGCAGCCCGTCCGCGCCCATGACCCACTCGGGGCCGAGGGCGCGGACCGGGCCGTCGACGGAGTCGGTCACCAGCCCCGCTCGGCCAGCCGGTGCCCCACGGGCACGTCGTCGACGTTGATGCCGACCATGGCCTCGCCCAGCCCGCGCGAGACCTTCGCGATGACGCCCGGGTCGTCGTAGAACGTCGTAGCCTTGACGATCGCGGCGGCGCGGTCAGCCGGGTTGCCGGACTTGAAGATGCCGGAGCCGACGAACACGCCCTCGGCGCCGAGCTGCATCATCATCGCGGCGTCCGACGGCGTGGCGATGCCGCCGGCGGTGAACAGCCCGACGGGGAGCTTGCCCGTGCGGGCGACCTCCTTGACCAGGTCGTACGGCGCCTGCAGCTCCTTGGCGGCGACGAAGAGCTCGTCCTCCGGCAGGGACGTCAGGCGGCGGATCTGGTCGCGCAGCGTGCGCATGTGGGTCGTGGCGTTCGAGACGTCGCCCGTGCCGGCCTCGCCCTTGGAGCGGATCATGGCCGCGCCCTCGGTGATGCGGCGCAGCGCCTCGCCCAGGTTCGTCGCCCCGCACACGAACGGCACGGTGAACGCCCACTTGTCGATGTGGTGCTCATAGTCGGCGGGGGTCAGCACCTCGGACTCGTCGACGTAGTCCACGCCGAGGCTCTGCAGGACCTGCGCCTCCACGAAGTGGCCGATGCGGGCCTTCGCCATCACCGGGATCGAGACGGCGGCGATGATGCCGTCGATGAGGTCGGGGTCGCTCATGCGCGCCACCCCGCCCTGCGAGCGGATGTCCGCGGGGACGCGCTCGAGCGCCATGACGGCGACGGCGCCCGCGTCCTCGGCGATCTTCGCCTGCTCGGCGTTGACGACGTCCATGATCACGCCGCCCTTGAGCATCTCGGCCATGCCGCGCTTGACGCGGGCAGTGCCCACGGCGCCATCGGCGACGGACGGAGCGGACGTGCTGGATTCAGTGGTCACGCTGGCCTCGCAGATCAGGTGAGCGGATGTGTGTGGGAGCGGGTGAGCGCTTCGCGAACATCCTAGTCCGGGGCCTTCTCAGCCCGGAGGGCCTGTCCGCCCTGTAGTCACCGCAGGCAGGCCGGGCCTGCCCAGCGCGTCAGGCCAGGCGTCGTCGAGCTCGAGCGTCTGCGGCAGCGCGGCGCCTCCGGCCAGTCGCAGCGTCCGCACCCACCACCCGCGGCGCAGGCGCTGGGTCTGCGCGACCGCCTCGTTGTGGAAGCGCCGGGCGAGCTGCACCCGGTACCAAGCGGCGGCCAGCGCGTCGAGCAGCTCGGCGCCACCGGGCTCCGCGCGCAGCTCGGCGACCTCGTCCGGGTCGTCCAGCACCGCGCGCAGCGTCGCGGACAGCTCGCTCTCCGCCATCCCCCGGTCCGCCTGGGCGTGGGGGTCGGCGCCGCGGACCTGCGCCGCCGCGCCGCCGTCGAGCTCCAGCGGGAGCGTGGTGAGGGCCGGGACGTCCTGGCCGCCGGCCGCGAGGGCCCGCCAAGCGGCCTCGCCCACCAGCAGCGAGCTCACCGGGTCCATCAGGCTCGAGGACGCGAGCTGCGAGGCCGCCGACGCGCGCCGCAGGAGTTGCGCGTCGACGACGGCGAGCGAGGCGGCGACCTTGCGGTGCAGGCGGTCCAGCCGGGACGCGGCCACCCACACCCACCAGACACTGAACGCGATCAGCGCCGCGATCAGCACCGCCGACTCGGACCAGCTCATTGCGCCTCACCCCGTCCACGTCGCCGTTCGAGCATCCGGGCGCCCCGGCGGGAGAGCGGGTCCTCGCCGACGGGCGTGTCCCGCCCCTCGACCACCATCTCGTACACGGTGAGCACCTCATGCGTCACCGAGGACCAGTCGTAGCGCCGCACCGCCTCGGCCGCCCTGGCCACCAGCGCGCGCCGCTCGTCATGGTCGTCGAGGACGCGCAGCAGCGTGCGCGCCAGGTCCTGCGAGTCGCCGGTGCGGAACAGGACGCCGGCCTCCCCCTCGGCCAGGACCCGCCGGAACGCGCCGAGATCGCTCGCCACCACGGCCGCCCCGGCGCTCATCGCCTCCACGAGCACGATGCCGAAGCTCTCGCCACCCGTCTGAGGCGCGCAGTACACATCCACGGAGGAGAGCAGCTGCGCCTTCTCCTGGTCGGTGATCTCGCCGAGGAACTCGACGGCGCGCGCCGCCTCCTCGCCGATCAGCGCGCGCACGTCCTCAGGCCCGGTCTCGCCGCGGCCCGCGACGAGGAAGCGGGTCCCGGGCTGCCGCCGCAGGATCTCCGGCACCGCGCTGAGCAGCACCGCGAGGCCCTTGCGGGCCTCGTCGAGGCGGCCGAGGAAGGCCACCGTCGGAGCCTCGGGCGTGCCGACCCAGCGGGCGTCCGGCTCGGCGTCCGCGAAGGTGTCCACGTACACGCCGTTGGGGATCACGACGGCGTCCCCGCCCAAGTGCTCGACGAGCGTGCGCCGGGCGTCCTCGGAGACGGCGATGCGCGCGCCGATCTTCTCCATCGACTGCCGCACCAGCGGGTAGGCGAGCTGCAGGGGGCGCGAGCGGAGCAGCGCGGTGTGGAAGGTCGCGACGATGGGACCGTCGGCGATCCACAGCGCGAGCATCCCGAGGCTGGGGGTGACGGGCTCGTGCAGGTGCAAGACGTCGAACTCGCCGGCCGCGAGCCAGCGCCGCACCCGCGCCGCCGTCACCGGGCCGAAGGTGAGCCGCGCGACGGCGCCGTTGTAGCGCACCGGCACCGCGCGTCCGGCGGAGGTCATGTACGGGGCGATGGGCGTCTCGTCATCGGCGGGCGCCAGCACCGAGACCTCGTGCCCACGGGCGATCAGCGCCTCGGCGAGGTCGCGCACGTGGAACTGGACGCCGCCGGGCACGTCGAAGGAGTACGGGCAGACGATCCCGATGCGCAGCGGGCGGTCGCCCACAGCGGGCTCGGCGTGCGCGCTCATGCCTGCGCCTGCCCGTCGGCCGCGCCGTCGGCTGTCGTCGACCCGGCGGAGAGGGTCGCCGCGTACCGCTGCGGGTCCAGGTCGTCGACGAAGACCTTCTGCAGCATGTGCCAGTCCTGGGGGGCCCGTGTGATGCCGTCGGCGAGAGAGTCGACCCAGGCCTGCGTCATCGCTGCCACCTTCTCGGCGCTGGAGCCCTGCTGGGGCACGGGGACGAACGGGTGGAACTCGATGGCGATGCCCCACGGCGACCCGGCGGCCCGGCGGCGCTCGCCGCGCAGCCGCTCGTAGGAGATCGTCACCGCGACCAAGGGCGCTCCGGTGGCGATGGCCAGCGAGGCGGGGCCTGCGGCGACCCGGGCGCGGGCGCCGAACAGGTCAACCTCGATGCCACCGCGGGCGGACAGGTCCCGGTCCGCGAGCAACGGGATGATCGCGCGCGGGCCGCGGGCCGCCCGCAAGAGCTGCCGGAACACGCTGCCGTCGCCGGACAGGGGGATGATCGTCAGGCCGATTCCGCGCCGGAAGTCCAGGAACTCCTGGAACAGCTCCTCGGGCTTGAGCCGCTCCGCCACGGTGGTGACCGGCGCCAGCCGCACGGTCCCCCACGCGCCGGCGAGGTCCCAGTTGCCCATGTGGCCCAGGGCCATGACAACGGGCTGGTCGGCGGCCAGGGCGCCCTCGATCTCCTCGAGCGCGATAGGCCGGACCCGCGCGGCGACCTGCTCGGGCGTCAGCCGGCTCAGCGCGAACGCCTCCGCGAAGTAGCGGAAGTACGAGCGCATGCCCGCCCGGCTCAGCCTGCGCAGCTCGCGCGGCGACGCGGTGGGCCGCACCCGCCGCAGGTTGGCCTCGAGCTGCCGCACACCGCCGCCGCGCAGCAGCCAGGTGGCGTCCGCGCCGATCACGCTCGCCCCCCGCAGCACGACCTCGGGGACCTTGCCCGCGAGGCGCCAGCAGAGCGTGATCAGCGGGGCCGTCAGATCCTTGCTCATGACGCCGCCGCCCTGACCTGCTCGCGCACCGTGGCCATGCGCTGCACCACCGTGATCGCGGACGCGATGGCGAGCAGGCCCAGCACCACGGTGAGGATGGCGGACGGCAGCCCGATCCCGACGAGCGCCGTCGCGGTGAGGACCGCCGCGAGCCGGTCGGCCCGCTCGGCGATGCCCACCGAGGCCGTCATGCCCAGCCCCTCGGCGCGGGCTCGCGCGTACGGGACCACCGAGCCCAGCACCAGGCAGGCCAGCGCCAGGCCGCCCGCCAGGGTGTCGTCGCCACGGCCGAAGAACCACAGCACGAGCCCGGAGAAGATCGCGGCGTCACCGAAGCGGTCCAGCGTCGAGTCGAGGAACGCGCCCCAGCTGCTCGAGCGCCCGGCGCGCCGGGCCATCACCCCGTCGAGGGAGTCCGTCAGCGCGAACGCCGCGATCAGCAGCGTCCCGGCGAGCAGAGGCCCCGGGGGGTACAGCCACAGCGCCGCCACGACGACGGCGAGCGTGCCCGCGATCGTCACGGCGTCTGGTGAGACACCGCGCTTGAGCAGCACGTCGGCCAGGGGCGTCATGACCCGCGTCATGAGCCCCCGCAGTCGGTTCAGCACGCCTCGATCATCCCTTCTGGTCCGTCGGCCACGCGGCAGCGAGGCGCGCCCTGGTGTCGCTCAGCAACTCGGGCAGCGCCCGGGTGCGCGCGACGATGGGCAGGAAGTTCGAGTCCCCGCCCCACCTCGGCACGATGTGCTGGTGCAGGTGCGCGGCGATGCCGGCGCCGGCGACCTGGCCCTGGTTCATGCCGAGGTTGAAGCCGTCCGGCGCATAGGCCGCCCGGACCACGCGCATCGCGGTGCGGGTGAGCTCCGCGACGTCCGCCACCTCCTCGGGCGTGAGGTCGGTGTAGTCGGCGACATGCCGGTACGGGCACACCAGCAGGTGCCCCGAGTTGTACGGGTACAGGTTGAGCACCACGTAGGCGGCGTCACCTCGAGCGACGATGAGGGCGTCCTCGTCGCTCAGGCTGGGGGCCCGGCAGAACGGGCACCCCGCGCCGGCGGCGTCGTCGGACGGCTTGTTCTCGCCGCCGATGTACGCCATCCGGTGCGGGGTCCACAACCGCTCGAAGCCGTCGGGGACGCCCGGGCGCGCGCCCGCCTGCTCGACCTCGACCTCGACCTCGACCGGGTCGTCGTCGCTCATCGCGCGCTCAGACCTGGACGCGATCGCGCACCGCGGCCACGATGCGCTCGATCGCCTCCGCCACCGGCACCCCGTTGTCCTGTCGTCCGTCGCGGTAGCGGAACGACACGGCGCCCGCGTCGACGTCGTCGCCACCCGCGATGAGCACGAACGGGATCTTCTGCGTGCTGGCGTTGCGGATCTTCTTGCCGAACCGCTCGTCACCCGTGTCGAGCTCCGCGCGGATGCCCTGGGCGCGGAGCTGGTCCACCACGCCGCCGAGGTACTCGTTGAACGGCTCGGCCACCGGCACGGCGAGCACCTGCACGGGCGCGAGCCACGCCGGGAACGCGCCCGCGTAGTGCTCGGTGAGCACGCCGAAGAAGCGCTCGATCGAGCCGAACAGCGCACGGTGGATCATCACGGGACGCTGGCGCGAGCCGTCGGCGGCGGTGTACTCGAGCTCGAAAAGCTCGGGCAGGTTGAAGTCGAGCTGGATCGTGGACATCTGCCACGTCCGCCCGATGGCGTCCTTCGCCTGCACCGAGATCTTCGGGCCGTAGAACGCGGCGCCGCCCGGGTCGGGGACGAGCTCGAGGCCCGAGGCCTCGCCCACCTCGGCGAGCGTCCGCGTCGCCTCCTCCCACGCGTCGTCCGAGCCGACCGACTTCTCGGGGTTGCGCGTCGAGAGCTCGAGGTAGAAGTCCTCGAGGCCGTAGTCCTTGAGCAGGTCGAGGACGAACCTCAGCGTGGTAGCGAGCTCGTCCTTCATCTGCTCGCGCGTGCAGTAGATGTGCGCGTCGTCCTGGGTCAGGCCGCGCACGCGCGTCAGGCCGTGCACGACGCCCGACTTCTCGTACCGGTACACGGTGCCGAACTCGAAGAGCCGCAGCGGCAGCTCGCGGTACGAGCGGCCACGGGACCGGAAGATCAGGTTGTGCATCGGGCAGTTCATGGGCTTCAGGTAGTAGTCCTGGCCCGGCTTGCGCACACTGCCGTCGTCGTTGAGCTCGGCGTCGATGTGCATGGGGGGGAACATGCCGTCGCGGTACCAGTCGAGGTGGCCCGAGATCTCGTACAGGCGACCCTTGGTGATGTGCGGGGTGTTGACGAACGAGTACCCGGCCTCGATGTGGCGCTTGCGGGAGTACTCCTCCATCTCGTTGCGGATGACGCCGCCCTTGGGGTGGAACACCGGCAGGCCCGAGCCGAGCTCGTCCGGGAACGAGAACAGGTCGAGCTCCGCGCCGATCTTGCGGTGGTCGCGGCGCTCGGCCTCGGCCAGCCGCTCCAGGTACGCCTTGAGCTCGTCCTTGGTGGGCCACGCCGTGCCGTACACACGCTGCAGCTGCGGGTTCTTCTCCGACCCACGCCAGTACGCCGCGGCGGACCGGGTGAGCTGGAAGCCGTTCGCGATGAGCTTGGTGCTGGGCAGGTGCGGGCCGCGGCACAGGTCCTGCCACGCGACCTCGCCGTTGCGCCGGACGTTCTGGTAGATGCTCAGGCCGCCGAGCCCCACCTCGACGCTCGCGCCCTCGCCGGCCTGCTCGGCCGTGCCCTTGAGCCCGATGAGCTCAAGCTTGTAGGGCTCGTCCGCGAGCGCCTCACGGGCCTCGTCCTCGGTGACATCCCAGCGGCGGAAGGCCTGGCCCTCCTTGACGATGCGCTGCATGACCTTCTCGAGGGCCTTGAGGTCCTCGGGCGTGAACGGGGTCTCGACGTCGAAGTCGTAGTAGAAGCCGTCCGTGATGGGCGGCCCGATGCCGAGCTTCGCCTGCGGGTTGACCTCCTGCACGGCCTGCGCGAGCACATGCGCGGCCGAGTGGCGCAGCACGGACAGCCCGTCGGGCGAGTCGATGGTCACCGCCTCCACGACGGCGCCATCGGGCAGGGGCAGCGACAGGTCGCGCAGCTCGCCGTCGACGCGGCCCACGCCGCCCTCGCGGCGGGAGCCGAAGAGGTCGGTCCCCGTCGTGCCCGCCTCGACCGTGGTGCTCGTTCCGTCGACGGTCAGGGTGATGTCCTCGGGCACGGGTGCGATCTCCTCAGGTCAGGCCTGCCACGAGCGGCGGGCGCACCACGATGCTACCGAGCCTGGTCCCCCGCCTGATCTACACGGTCGTGAAGTCCGTGGCCCCGGCGCTCACGCGGGCCTGCTCGAGCGTGTCGCGCAGGACCTCGACCTTCGCGGTGGCGTAGGCGTCGAGCACACCCGAGGGCGGCGTCAGCGAGTCCTCGGTCAGGAACGACGTCCGGAAGTACCCGGGCTCGACGAGCGTGACGTCGATGCCGGACTCGGCCACCTCGCCCGCGAGCGCCTCGGTGAGTCCCTCGAGCGCGAACTTGCCCGCGCAGTACAACGCCCATCCGGGCACGGCGGTCAGGCCGAGGACGGATGAGACGTTGACGATGTGGCCGCTGCGCTGCGTGTGGAGCTCGCAGGCGTCTCGACCGACGACGACACCCGACTGGAGCAAGGGCGGGCCATGGACCTGCTGGCCAGCTGGTCCATGGCCGCCGACTCCGCCCAGCTCCTCGATGCCCCCGACGCCGCGTCCCCGTGACTGGGGGGCGGTCAGGTCGCGCCGATGACGTCGAGCTCGGCCAGGTCGGCTTCCGACAGGACGAGCCCGGCGCCGGCGACGTTCTCACGCAGATGCGCCACCGAGGAGGTGCCGGGGATGAGCAGGATGTTGGGTGACCGGTGCAGCAGCCAGGCGAGCGCCACCGACATCGGCGTCGTCTCGCGCCGGGCGGCCACGGCGCTCAGCACATCCGATTGCAACGGGCTGAAGCCTCCGAGGGGGAAGAAGGGCACGTAGGCGATCCCGTCGGCGGCCAGCGAGTCGATGAGCGCGTCATCGCCGCGGTTCGCCACGTTGTAGAAGTTCTGCACGCACACGATGGGGGCGATCGCCCGCGCTTCGGCCACCTGGTCGGTGGTCGTGTTGCTGACGCCCAGGCGCCGGATCAGGCCCTGCTGCTGCAGCTCGACGAGTGTCGAGAACGCCTCGGCGATGGATCCGGGCTCGGGGCCGAGCGGCCCTCCTGCGCGCAGGTTGACGACGTCGAGCACGTCCAGCCCCAGGGTCTTCAGGTTCGAGTGCACGGCGGCGCGCAGCTGCTGTGGGGCGCGGGCGGAGGGCCATCCGCCGTCGGCGTCGCGGAGCGCCCCGACCTTGGTGACGATGTGCACCGCGTCCGGGTAGGGGTGCAGCGCCTCGTTGATGAGCTCGTTGGTCACGTGGGGGCCGTAGGCGTCGGCGGTGTCGATGTGGGTGATCCCGAGCTCGACCGCTGCTCGGAGCACGCGGATGGCCTGGTCGCGGTCTCGGGGCGGCCCCATCACCTGGGGGCCCGCGAGCTGCATCGCGCCGTAGCCGGTGCGGGTGACGACCAGGTCGGCACCCAGGGTGAAGGTCCCACCGGGGAGTTCTGTGTGAGCCATGGGGCCAGCGTGGGCGGCGACGCCGGGCCGTGCGAGTGCCCTGGCCTTCCTGGGAGTGCCAGGGACACCCAGCCGGGCGACGACCGCGTTAGCGTGGCTCGGTGACCGATCCCGGCAGCCTGGGCGCCTATCTCCGGGCACGGCGCCAGCTCGTCCGCCCCGAGGACGTCGGCCTGCCCACGATGGGGCGGCGACGGGTCGAGGGGCTGCGCCGCGAGGAGGTCGCCATGCTCGCGGGCATCAGCTCCGACTACTACCTCCGCCTCGAGCAGGGCCGGAACCACAACCCGTCGGCGCAGGTGCTGGAGTCTCTGGCCCGTGTGCTGCGGCTGGACGACGCCGCCACCGCCTACCTCCTGGGGCTCGCCGCGCACCATCAGCAGCGGCGGCGTCCGCGTCGCCACCGCCCGACGACCGTGCCCGCAGGCATCCGCCAGCTGGTCGCCTCGATCGGGATACCGGCGTTCGTGGAGAGCCGGCACTACGACGTGCTCGCCGCCAACGACCTGGTCACGGCCATCTCGCCGAACATCCGGGTCGGCCAGAACCGGCTGCGCGCCATCTTCCTCGACCCTGCCGAGGCGGCGCTCTGCCCCGACTTCGAGCAGGCCAGGGCAGGCATGGTCGCCGGATTCCGCGAATCGGCGGGCGCCGACGTCGACGATCCCCGGTTCGTGCAGATCGTCGGCGAGCTCTCTCTCGCGAGCGAGAGGTTCCGCCAGCTCTGGGCCCGGCACGACGTCCACCCGCGGGAGAGCTGGGCGACCGTGATCCACCACCCCCAGGTGGGCGAGCTGACGCTCCACAAGGAGCGACTGCTCATCAGCGGAGCCAACGGGCTCGCGCTGACGCTGCACCACACCGCCCCCGGCACCAAGGACGCGGAGAAGTTGGCTCTGCTCGCCTCGCTCGCGGCCCCGATGGCCCCCGCTCACCAGGCAGAGCGCAAAGGCCGGCTCCCTCAGTCGGGAGCCGGCCTTTGACCTGCACAAACGATGGTGGGCGATACTGGGTTCGAACCAGTGACCTCCTCGGTGTGAACGAGGCGCTCTACCACTGAGCCAATCGCCCGTCGTCACGAATCACGGCCCGGAGGCCGCCAACCGTGGTTGACGTCGTGGAGGATGCTACCGAACGTTCGCCGATATTCCGAACTGAGCCCGCGCACGGCCTGATGGGTGAACTCCGAGACGAATTTCCCCACGAAGAGTCGTCCCACTGTCATGATGGCATCTCCAGTCCCGTGCGAATCAGGAGGGCTCCGGTGACGCAGCAGTCGTACGACGTCGTCGAGGTCGTCACCATGCAGCTGATCAGCTCCGACGCGAGCGTGATCCCGGTGACCGCAGAGATCTCGTTCCGGATAGCCGACCCCTACACGGTCCGCGCTGTCTTCACTGGCCCTCACACCATGTCGACCTGGCTCCTCGGCCGCGAGTTACTCGTGCAGGGGATGCTGGCCCGCAGCGACGCGCCGGCCGGCACCGGGGACGTGCAGGTATGGCGGGACGAGGATCCCGACTACGCGCTCCTGTCGCTCAGCGGCGTCGAGGGCAGTGCGCTCCTCGCCACCCCCGCCGAGCCCTTCGAGCGCTTCCTGGCCGCCACGCAGACCCTGGTGCCGCTCGGCTCCGAGAGCGACCGCATGGAGAGCGAGATCTCGGCGCTCATCGCCGCGCTCCTCACCGCCTGAGAGCGCAACCACCGCGAATCGGACGCGTGTGACCTTCGAGTTCGAGGCCGTCATCTGGGTCTGGGACGCCCGGAAGACGGACACCTGGACGTTCGTCAGCTTGCCCGACGCCGCAGCCGACGAGATCGCCGACGTCGCCGACCGCGGCGCCCGGGGATTCGGCTCGATGCGCGTCGACGTGACGATCGGGCAGACGGAGTGGCGCACATCGGTGTTCCCCGACAAGGCCCACGGCACCTACGTGCTGCCGGTCAAGAAGTCCGTCCGCGCCGCGGAGCATCTCGCGATCGGCGACACGGCACGGGTGCGGGTCACGCTCGTCGACGCCTGACCCGCGCGAACTGTCAGGGATCGACGTCCTGGGCCATGCGCGCCTCGAAGAGCGTGCGGGCCGCGGCGCTGACCTCGCCCACCTCGACATCCTGGCCGTCGAGCGCGACCACCGGCGCGACGTTGCGGACGGACCCGCTGAGCAGCAGGCCGACGCGACCGGACGCCGCCTCGTCGAGCACCGTGTAGGGGAGCTCGCCAGCAGCGGCCTCGCGGACCGGCAGGCCGGCCTCCGCGGCCCACTCCAGCAGCAGCTCGCGGGTGATGCCGGCGAGGCAGCCGCTCGACAGCGGGGGCGTCAGCAGCTCGCCGCCGCGCTCGACGAAGACGTTGGAGCCCGTCCCCTCGCACAGTTCCCCGACCGTGTTGGCCAGCAGCGCCTCATCGGCGCCTCGCCGGTACGCCTCGGCCAGAGCGACGACGTTCTCGGCGTAGGAGGTCGTCTTGAGGCCCGCGACGGCGGACCGCTCGTTGCGGACCCACGGCACGCGCGCCACCCGCGCCACCGGAGAGCGGGGCGCCGGTCCCGCGAGGACGATCAGTGTGGGATGCGCGTCCTCGGGTGCGAACCTGTGCGAGCCGAGGGGTCCCGGACCCCCCGTGAGGGTGATCCGCACCCGTCCGGCGTCGGGGCCTGCGGCGGTGAGCACGGCCGAGACGCCCGCCCGCACGGTGTCCTCATCCGGCGCCGGCAGGCCGAGGCCCTGGGCGGAGCGGGCCAGCCGGCGCAGATGGCGGCTCAGCGCGAATGCCTGGCCGCCGACGACGCCGCAGGTCTCGAAGACCCCGTCCCCGACCGTCAGGCCGTGGTCCACAGCGGTGGCCACTGGCTCGTCCGGGGACCGCCGGCGGCCGTCGGACCAGATCACCGGGCGTGCAGGATCGCTCATGCCGCCAGTCTGGCGCCGCGGCCCCGCGCACGGGCGCGAAGCAGGTCAGCGCTCGGCCGACGCCAGGGCCACGAGCCGGCGGGCCTTGAGCTCGGTCTCCGCCCACTCGCCCTCGGCGTCGCTCCCCCAGGTGATGCCCGCCCCGGTGCCGAATCGCAACACACCCCCGGCGTGCGCGTCGGGCGTCCACCAGAACGAGCGGATGGCCACCGCGAGCTCCGCGCGCACGCGTCCGTCCTCCGCCACGTCGATCCAGCCGACCGTGCCGCAATACGGCCCGCGCGCCGCCCGCTCGAACTCGGAGATGACCTGCAGCGCCGAGCTCTTCGGCGCCCCGGACACCGACGCCGGCGGGTAGGCGGCGTCCAGCACCTCCGCCCACAGCCGCGGCGAGCCCGCCACCTCCGGCAGCAGCCGGCCCTGCACCGTCGAGACCAGGTGGACGAGCCCCGGGTGCTGCTCAACGGCCAGGAGGTCGACGACCTCGACGGTTCCCGGCTCGCAGACCCGCTGCAGGTCGTTGCGGACCAAGTCAGTGATCATCACGTTCTCGGCGCGGTCCTTGGCCTGGAGCGCGTCCGGGTGCTCGGCGGTCCCCTTGATGGGCGCGGAGGTGATGACGTCGCCGTCGACGCGCAGGAACAGCTCCGGCGAGGCGGTGACCACCCAGACCGGCTCGCCGCCATCGCCCGCGGGAACGTGCACGCCGCCCGCGTACGGCGCCGGGTTGCCGGCCGCGAGCACCGCCGAGAGCGCCTGCGCGTCGGGCTCGGCGCCGCCCACCGGCGGCAGGGGCGCGGACAGCACCCGGCAGATGTTCGCCTGGTAGACCCTCCCCCGCCGGATCTCCGCCCGGGTCGCCGTGACCGCGCCCTGGTACTGCTCACGGCTCATCGATGACGACCACGCCTCCGGCGCTGGACCGCGCCAGCCGCGGCCCGAGGACACGTGCTGGCCCGTGCCGCCATCCGCCAGGCGGTCCACCTCCGCGAACCGCCACGCGCGCACGGATCCGTCGAAGTCCCCCACTACCGCCCAGAAGCCGGGCGTCGCCAACCGCTCGGGTGTGGCCCGCACGTCCACGTGCTCGAGGACGCCCCGTGCGCGCACGCCGGCGAACCACGCCGCGCCCATCGCGGGCCCCTCGGGCGTGCGATGGATGTCGCGGCTGGTCACAGGCACAGCGCCACCGTACCGACCCCGGCGGGGGCACCGCGGCTGGGCCGGTTGGACGCACGCCGAACTCGTCAGTTAGAGTCTGGGACGCACACGGAACGCCGGTGAGAGCCGAGCGGGAGTGTCGCGCGGACGTGGCTCAGTGGTAGAGCATCACCTTGCCAAGGTGAGGGTCGCGGGTTCGAATCCCGTCGTCCGCTCGGAGATGGATCCTTGATCGGCGCACTTGTGTTCCGCTGAGGAGTCACGATCTCAGGGTGGAGTGGCCGAGTGGCGAGGCAGCGGCCTGCAAAGCCGTATACGTGGGTTCGAATCCCATCTCCACCTCGCAGCACCACCCATCTGGGCGATTGGCGCAGCGGTAGCGCGCTTCCCTGACACGGAAGAGGTCACTGGTTCGATCCCAGTATCGCCCACCAGCACGAAGCCCCAGGTCATCTGACCTGGGGCTTCTTCTGTTGGCTGGTGGCGTGGCGGCGCGCCCTCAGGCCGGATCGTCCGCCAACTGGGCCGCGACCCCCTGAGCCCACTCCCCGATGGTGGCCCAGTCTCGGAAGTCGCCCTCGACCATGACCTCGCGCGCCGCGGGGACGCGCATCATGAGCCGGCCGGGCGCGTCGAGGCGCGCGGCGTCGAGCGCGCCGAAGAAGACCGTCGTGCCGCGGGCGCCTGTCGCCTCGACGTGCTTGGCGAGGTCGAGGGGCCGAGAGGTCTCGACCAGGTCTTTGCCGTCCTTGTCGTGCGTCGCCTCGCCGAGGGGGCCGCTGCTGAACAGCCACACCGGCCGTTGGCGGAGCTGCTCGCCGTGGCGGCGCACGAAGTGACGGGCGTCGCGATGCCACTTCCCCACGAACACAGCGCTGCCGATGATCACGGCGGAGTAGGTGGAGACGTCGTGCACGGTGGCGGCAGGCAGCGCCACGGCGGGCCGCCCGGCGGTGGTGAGCTCGTGGGCGACGTGCTCGGCGATCCCGCGTGTGGCGCCGTACTTGGTGGCGTAGGCGACGAGGACGGGCATGCAGGGCCTCCGGTTCACACGGTCCCGCAGGATTCTCGGGGCTCGCGCGCGGGGCGACTCGTGGGCCCGACTCGAACGTAGACCGCGGAATCCGCGCGGGCATGGGACGAAGGCCATGCGTGGGGGCTGCGGGAGAATCCGGCGTCGGGCGCCCGCGACGTGTCCATCGCCCGGTCAATGCCGCCGCCACTCACGGCGGAGTGATGAGATGTGCACATGCCCCAGCTCCGCTCACGCACAGTCACCCACGGCAGGAACATGGCCGGAGCCCGCGCGCTGCTGCGCGCCGCCGGCGTGGCCCGCGAGGACATCGGCAAGCCGATCGTCGCCATCGCGAACAGCTTCACCGAGTTCGTGCCCGGCCACACCCACCTCCAGCCCGTGGGGCGCATCGTCTCCGAGGCGATCCACGAGGCCGGGGCCGTGGCCCGCGAGTTCAACACCATCGCCGTCGACGACGGCATCGCGATGGGCCACGCCGGGATGCTCTACTCGCTGCCCTCACGGGACCTGATCGCCGACTCGGTGGAGTACATGGTCGAGGCGCACCGGGCCGACGCCCTGGTGTGCATCTCCAACTGCGACAAGATCACCCCCGGGATGCTCATGGCCGCGCTGCGGCTCAACATCCCGACGGTGTTCGTCTCCGGCGGCCCGATGGAGGGCGGCTCGGCCACCCTCACGGACGGCTCGACGCGCACCGGCCTCAACCTCGTCACGGCGATCGCCGAGGCGGTGGACGACAAGGTCTCCGACGCGGACATCGACCGCATCGAGGAGGCCGCGTGCCCCACCTGTGGCTCCTGCTCCGGGATGTTCACCGCGAACTCGATGAACTGCCTCATCGAGGCGCTGGGCCTGGGCCTGCCCGGCAACGGGTCGACGCTGGCCACGCACACCGCCCGCCGCGCGCTCTACGAGGACGCCGGCCGCACCGCCGTGGAGATCACCCGCCGGTACTACGAGCAGGACGACGAGAGCGTGCTGCCCCGCGCGATCGCCACCCACGCGGCCTTCGACAACGCCATGGCGCTGGACATCGCGATGGGCGGCTCGACGAACACGGTGCTGCACCTGCTCGCGGCGGCTCATGAGGCTGAGCTGGATTACACGCTCACCGACATCGAGGCGCGCTCACGCCAGGTGCCGTGCCTGTCGAAGGTCGCGCCCAATGGCATCTACCTGATGGAGGACGTGCACCGCGCCGGCGGCATCCCCGCCATCCTCGGCGAGCTGCACCGCGGCGGCCTGCTGCACGAGGACGTCCACTCGGTGCACTCCGCCTCGCTCGAGTCGTGGCTCAAGGAGTGGGACGTGCGCGGCGGGTCGGCCTCCGAGGAGGCCATCGAGCTGTTCCACGCGGGACCGGGCCGGCAGCGCTCCGCGAAGGCCTTCTCGCAGTCCTCGCGGTGGGACGAGCTCGACGTGGACGCGGCGAACGGCTGCATCCGCGATGTCGAGCACGCGTACTCCGTGGACGGCGGCCTGGCCGTGCTGCGCGGGAACCTCTCCGAGGACGGCTGCATCGTCAAGACGGCAGGCGTCGACGAGTCGATCTGGACGTTCTCCGGGCCGGCGCTCGTCGTCGAGTCGCAGGACGACGCCGTCGAGGCGATCCTCTCCAAGCGCGTGAAGGCCGGCGACGTGGTGGTCATCCGTTACGAGGGCCCCCGTGGTGGGCCGGGCATGCAGGAGATGCTCTACCCGACGTCGTACCTCAAGGGCCTCGGCCTCGGGAAGGCCTGCGCGCTGGTCACCGACGGCCGCTTCTCCGGCGGGACGTCCGGGCTCTCCATCGGCCACGTCTCCCCCGAGGCCGCCGCCGGCGGCGCCATCGCGCTCGTCGAGGACGGCGACACCATCGTCATCGACATCCCGAACCGGTCCATCCGGCTCGACGTGCCGGACGAGGTGCTGGCCGCCCGACGCGAGCGGCTCGAGGCGGAAGGCGGCTACCACCCGCGCACCCGCGACCGGGTGGTCTCCCCCGCTCTGCGCGCCTACGCCGCCATGGCGCTCTCGGCCGACAAGGGCGCTGTGCGGGACGTGAGCCTGCTGGAGGCCCGCGCGGCCGCACGGGGCGCTGGGAAGTAGTCACCAGGACGCACGGCGCACCGGCAGGCACTCGTTCGCCGCCGGTGCGCCGTGCGTCCTGGTTTCAGGGCTGCGGGGTGGCGGCAGCGCCTCCTGGCAGCGCGCAGACCCCGCCGACGCACGCCCCCGCGTCGGCGTCACCCCCCGACGTCAAGGTTCCCGCCAGCGCCCCCAGGGCGAGCCGGGGCGACGACGCCGGCTGGCCGTCATGCGCGCTCATCGTCCACCCGCCGCGCCCGCGTCGGCCGGTTCGCCCTCGCCGACCGCCGCACGGTCCTGCACGGCCCGCTCCAGCGCCGAGCGGAAGACGTCGGGCGACTGCGCGCCCGAGATCCCATACCTGTCGTCGATGACGTAGAACGGCACCCCTTGGATGCCGAGCTGACGGGCGGCGGCGATGTCCGCCTCCACCGCGGGGGCGTGGCGACCGTCCGCGAGGGCCTCGAGCAGGCCCGCCTCGTCGATCCCGACCTCAGCCGCCAGCGCGGCGAGCTCCTCGGCGCGGCCGACATGCCGGCCCTGCTCGAAGTAGGCGCTGAACAACCGCTCCACCAGCTCGAGCTGCTTGCCTTGCGACTTGGCGTGGTGCAGCGCCTGGTGGGCGAGCAGGGTCTTGGTGTGGCGGACTGACGTGAAGTCGAAGGCCAGGCCCTCGGCTGCGGCGAGCTCGGTCATCTGGCCGAGCATCTGGGCGACCTGGGCCTCGGGCATGCCCTTGTGCCGCGCGAGGAAGTCCACCTCGCTGCCGTCGAAGTCCACCGGCGTGTCAGGCGCCAGCTCGAACGAGTGATACTCCACGGCGACCTCGCCGTCGAAGTCAGCGACGGCGCGCTCGAAGCGGCGCTTGCCGACGAAGCACCACGGGCAGGCGATGTCGGACCAGACGTGCACGGTGACAGGTGAGCTCATGTCCACCCAATCACCCCGACCGCCGCGCTATTCCTGCCCTGCGGGAGCCCGGGGCGGCTCAGGCGTGGCCGCGACGCCGACGCCGGCGTCCTGCGCCACGTGACCCGGCGGCGCCGCCGAACGCGAAGGACACGCCGAGCATGAAGCCGAAGTTGTACCAGTTCCCGTTGTTGTCGACCTCGTAGATGTTGATCGTGTCCGTGAACAACGAGATCACGAACACGATCGGGCTGATGAGGCCCTGCCAGAGGCCGAGCCAGAAGCCGGGGGGGCCGCCGCCGCCCGCCTGTGCCGCGTAGTTGGGCCCCGGAGCGCACCCCGTCGCCACCAGGGCGAGCCCCACGACCAGCACCGCGATCCCCACACCTCGTCGTGCCATGCCGCACCTCCCGCTCCCGGGGAATCCGCCTGTGCGGACCGGGAGAACCAGCATGGAACCCCCCAGCCCCGGCGGCAACGGCGAGCAGGGTGACACCACCACCCGCAGAGTCGGCTATTGTTCTCACGCACGGGAAAACGCCGGTGAGAGCCGGTGGGACCGTTGTGCGGACGTGGCTCAGTGGTAGAGCATCACCTTGCCAAGGTGAGGGTCGCGGGTTCGAATCCCGTCGTCCGCTCGGAGATGGATCTTGGTCGCACGCCGGCCGGGACCGGCTCTCATGGTGGAGTGGCCGAGTGGCTAGGCAGCGGCCTGCAAAGCCGTCCACGTGGGTTCGAATCCCATCTCCACCTCGCAGCACATCTGGGCGATTGGCGCAGCGGTAGCGCGCTTCCCTGACACGGAAGAGGTCACTGGTTCGATCCCAGTATCGCCCACCAGCAAGGCCCCAGGTCATCGACCTGGGGCCTTCGTCGTACCCGAGGAAGCGCGTATCCGTTCCCTTCGTCTTCCCTGTGGCGCATGTGGCAGACCTCGCGAGACGGCGAGGCCGTCGCGCGGGGCCCGCGCCGCTGGCCGCCTGCGGCTCACTATTCCCAGGCCCCGCGCATGTGACCGCTGCACTCGGGTTGCACGGTCGCGCGCCGCGGGCGATTCCGGTCGGCCCCACCGGCGTAGAGAAGGCGCGCAGCTACGCTGCGCAGCTCATGCGCAGTCAGATCTACAGCTGACATCGCTCCCGCCTCGGCGAGCTCCTTGCTCCACCGCCCGTTGGAGATGAAACCGATCAACATCGATCCGGAGCTGCGGAAACGCTAGGTCTGGGGCCACCGCCATTCTTCGGTCCGTCCCCAGATGGTTCTGACACGACGGCCCGGAGGGCACGGTTGGGCAGGCCACTCACGGAGCGAGGTCTGGCGCCCACCGGGGCTCCACCTCCTCTGCATCGCCACAAGCACGCCTCGCCAACCCCCCATCCACCACTTCCCCGCGTTGTCGCGGAACGCCATGAGCAGCGGAGCTGGCACGTCGGCGTCGGGCGACGTGCGTACACCTGCCGGCAGACACCCTCCCCGGTGGCAAGACGCCGAGACGAACGACGTTCCAAATCGGGTCCGGAACCTCCGACGTCGGGTCGCCGCCGCCAGCCGGGTTCTCGGCGAACGTCGCGTCGTCCCGCACCGACCCCGGGGTCGCGGCAGGGCCGTCGCATGCGTGAGTACTACATTTCACCTGTTCGCCGGAGCTCGGAAGTCCGAGACTTCCAACCCGGCCGAGACCTGCTGAGGCTGGGCGGCCGTCGAGACCACGTCCGCGCCCGCGTCGCGCACCGCGCCACCACCGCTGCGCAGCGCGTTCGCCGCGGCGAGCACCGCGTCAGGGTCGAAGTCCGCCCCCGGGATCGCGTACGGCTGGATGCCGCTACCCATCAGCCACCACGCCGTTCGCCCCCCTTGGACTCGCCGGAGTCACGATCGTAGGGGTGCAGCGCCGGCCGAAGCGGGCAGATCGTCAGTTCTTTCGCCGTGGGCACGCCGACCGGCCCGCGCCGACGCCACCAGGCCAGGCCGGGCATCTCGCCGTCGCGGGTCGTGCCAGACGGCGTCGGCCGGGATACGTCGGGACAGCGGTCCGGTTCGCCGGTGCGGTAATCCCCTGCCTAGCCGGCGGCGCCGCGACCGGGTTGGCACCTACTGTTGGTAGACCTGCAGGGCGGAGCCGCGTCGTCGAGCGAGCACGTCCAGCCCGGCGACAGGCGACTTTGTCTTCGCCAGGAACAGCAGCGTCAGATGGTCCAGGTCCGCCAGCGGTGTCACGTCCGCTTCTTCGATGCGCAGCACCAGGTTCGTGAGCCCGGTCAGGCTCGCCAGCGGCGTCAGATCCAGCCCGCGTTGCAGGCCGAACAACGTCAAGCCCGTCAGACCGGCCCAGCCGTCCAGAGCGGTCAGGTCGTCGACTTTGGTCAGGCCTACCATTTGCAGTTCCTTCAAGCCGGTCAGCGCTGACAGCGGGCGCAGGTCCTCAACCTTGGTCAGGTTGTGCAGGTGTAACTCCTTCAGGCTGGCCAACCCCGACAGGGGGCGCAGGTCGTCGACGAACTTCAGGTCACGCAGCGTGAGCTTCGTCAGTGCGATCAGTCCCGCCAACGGTCCGAGGTCCACCACCGGCGGGTAGGTGAGTCCCCAGCTGAGCGGGCCACCGATGGTGAGCTCAGTGACGTTCACCGCGTGCTGCAGCCCCTCGAGGTCACGGATGTCGCTCGAGTCGACATCGAGGGCGCCCGTTAGTGATGCCATCTGCTCGACGGTGATGGTCGTGCGCTCGTCGAACGGCACCACGAGTGCGGCGCAGACCACCCTGGCAAGCGCCGGATCCTCCACGACCCCGAACCGGTGCCGGGCAGCTGTCGCCTGCGCCCGCAGGAGCACGCCGCACTCGTCACAAAAGTTCGCATCGGGCCTGGCCAGCGCGTGGCCGCAGCCGGGGCAGAAGTTCACAGGGTCCTCTCGTTCTTCCGGCGGTGCGCGGAGAGGGCTCCGGCCCCCGCACGATATCGGCGTCCACCGCCACGATCCGTGACCTGCCCGAACTGCACCGCGTCCCCGGCGAGTCGCCTCAAGGGGGGCAGTCAAATCAACTGCCCCACCGCAGCGTTGAGTCGCCCCTGCGTGTCCGGAGGGCTGGTTTGTGGCGTCAGCCCGCTCGTTCGAGGGGTTCGGCGCGAGAGTAGTCGACCTGTTCGGCCTCGATCGGGGTCAGGTCGTCGATCGAGGAGTGGGTGCGCTCGGTGTTGAACCACAGCACCCAGGACGCGGTCGCGGCCCCGACCTGGTCCAGGTCGCGCCAGGGCCCTTCGTGGTGGATCAGCTCGGACTTGTAGAGCCCGATCTGCGATTCGGCCAGGGCGTTGTCGTAAGCGTCGCCGACGGACCCGACCGAGGCGTCGATGCGCTCCTCGAGTAGCCGGTCAGTGAACGCAATCGACGTGTAGACCGACCCGGCATCGGTGTGGTGCGTAATCCCGGTGAAGTCCAGCGCGCCTTCTCGGCGCCGGGTCCACAGGGCCATCTCGAGGCAGTCCAGGACCAGTGGGGTGGTCATTGATGTGGCGGCCCGCCAGCCCAGGATCCGCCGGGAGTGCACGTCGAACACGAACGCGACGTAGACCCACCCGGACCACGTCCACACGTAGGTGAAGTCGGCGACCCACAGTTGGTCGGTGCGCATCCGGGCGAAGTGCCGGTCGACCAGGTCAGCCGGCCGCGTCTCGCGCACCTCCAGATCCGTGGGCCGCTTGCGTTGGCCGCGACGCACGCCGACCAGCCCCAGCTCACGCATCAGGCGTTCGACGGTGCAGCGAGCGACGTCGTGCCCGTCACGGCGCAACCGCAGCCACAGCTTGCGCGCCCCGAGCAGCCGCCGCTGGGCATGCCACGTCGCGGTGATGATCGACTTCCACTGCTCGTCGCTGATCTCGCGCGGCGACGGGCGACGTGCGCGGGCGTCGTAGTAGGTCGATGGGGCGATCTTGACGCCGTGCTCGCTGAGCACTGCGCAGATCGGCTCGACACCCCATCGCAACCAGGCCTCGGTACGGTCCTTGTGCGCCTCGATGAGCGCGGCTACTTCGCGTGTGGCCGGTCGAGCTCGGCCGCGAAGAAAGCCGAGGCGGCCTTCAAGATCTCATTCGCCCGCCGAAGCTCGGCGTTCTCCCTGGTCAACCGCTTGATCTCCGCCTGCGCCTCGCTCGTGACACCGGGCCGCACGCCGGTGTCGACCTGACCGCGGCGGATCCACCCGCGCACGGTCTCCGGCGACCCGACCCCGAGCATCTGGGCGACCGCGCTCATCGCCGCGTACTCGCTCGGATAGTCCGGCCGCACCTCGGCGACCATACGCACGGCCCGCTCACGAAGCTCACGCGGGTACTTACTGGGACGTCCCATGAGACAGATCCTTCCAAGGAATCCAGTCTCCGGACACGCCGGGGCGACTCAGTTGAGCCCCGTGCCGAACTCGTTGACGACTTTCAACTCGACCCCACGGGTTTACGGGTCTGTGGCGGTCATCGCCGCGTCCATCTCGATCGTGCCGTCGGCCATGCGATCGATGCGCGTGATGGTGAGCGGACCGACGCCCGTATCGACTGACCACGGACCTTCGGCGTGCGCGATCACGTGCTCGCTGTGGATGTCCAGCGGGCCGGCGCCGGCGATGCTCAACCAGATCGTGGCGCCTAGGGCGAGCAACACGACGAGCACGATGCCTGGCGGTGATGCTGCGCTATTTGGGCTTGTGTCGGACATGACGGCGTCCTCCTAACAGTGAGGATCCGCTTCCCGGTGCGGTGGGTACGGCCAAGTGCTCGATCCCCGGCATGGAAGGCCCCTTGCCCACTTTCACGGAGCAGCCAGGCAACGGGTACAGGCAGGGTCGCATCACAACCCGTTCGCCCCGATGGCCGCCCCCGCGGGACCTGTGGTCACCGCGCTCACCACTGGTGCGGGCTGGGCGACTCCGTACCGTCCTGACGCAGCTCTTCGATCTTTGCACCAAGCATTCGAGCTACTCGTGCGCGGTCGCCCCGGAACACGTGAACGTAGATTCGTTCAGTCTCCTGGGCGCTCTTGTGGCCCATCTGCTCCTTGATCGTGCTCCAGTCGGCGCCCAAAGCCGCGTACAAGATGCTCGCGGCGACGTGCCGCAATTCGTGCGCCGTCAGGTCCACGCCGGAAGCCGCTCGCGCCTTGGCCAGCTGCTTGCGCCACTGTCCGTACGAGACGAAGCCGCCCCGCTCGCCCGACACGAGCAGCGACCACGAGCCCGTAGGCGGCGCCACAGGACTCCGTCCCCCGCGGACCTCGCGGCGGCCCGCTCTCTCAGCCTCGAGCTCCAGACCCCGCGCACGGACGGCGTCAAGCCGGTCGATCACGTCGTGCAACTGCGGCACGATGACAATGTGGCGCTCGCCGGCGCCCGTCTTCGTCCCGTCGACCCACACGCGCTTCCCGCCGCTCTCCGTCGCGGTGTACCTGACGGTCATGAGCTTGTCTGCTCGGTGAACAAGTCCCGACGGCATCGCGGCCGACTCCTCCCACCGCATCCCCGAGAAGGCCAGGAGCCGAACGATGTCGCCTCGGCCTTCACCGTTCGGGCCGTACAGCCCTTCGGCCCAACCAGGCAGAGGCCAGGCCTCGTCCAGGGCACATGCCAGCTCCTCGACCCGCCCGAGGTTCGGTACGAGGATCCGTCGGTCCGAGGTGTCCGTGCCCCACGTGGTAGGGAGGCCTGCGGCCGGATTTGGAGACAAGCCGAGCTCCCGCGTCGCGTCACGGAAGAACAGCTTCACCACGTTCGCCACGGTCGTCTTGGAGGACGGTGCCATTGGCTGGTCGCCCCGGACTCCTCGGTCGTCCAGGAGCGTCAGACCGCCGATCCACTCGCGGAGTCCCCTGAGGGTGATGGCCCGCAGCTTCGTCTGCGGCCCAAGTCCAGGGAGGAGGTAGGCCTCGACGATGCTGCGCTCCTTGGCGAACGTCGAGTGCGGACGACGTTCTCCGGCGAACGCACCCGACGGTGCGTGCTTCCACCGCCGCATCCTTAGCCACTCGATCGCCCACTCCTGCAGCGTGATCGCCTTCAACCGCACCGTCGGGGCAACAGTTGCAGCCGTCGCCGTTCGTTCGAAGTCAGCAAGCTCACGGACCGCGTCGGCGTAGGAGCCATAGAACGTTCGCTCGGGCTGTCGCGCGCTACGCGGATCGCTATAGCGCAGCCGCCAGCCGAGAGCGCCCAGCGCATCCCTCCTCTGTCGCCTGACCTTCACAGCATCGGGGGTCCTGTTCTCGAGCACTGTGTCCTCAGCTCGAACGCTGGCCGCCGTGACGGTCAGCAACTCCATGTACGGACGGGGGGTCGCGATTCCTCTGCTCATGACCAGCACCGTGCTCGGGCCACGCCCCGGGGCAATGCCCGCACCGACGCGCCTTGCCGAGTAGGTCCGCGTGCGTACATTGCGGCACCCCAAGTTCTCTTCACCGTGGTCCGCCATGCAGAACGACGAGAACCTCATCGACGCGGCCGCTGCCGCGGTCGTCCTCCACATTCATCTCAACACCTGCAGACGCCTAGCTAAGCAAGGCGAGCTGCCTGCGGTTCGCGTCGGCCGCCAGTGGCGTTTCGCGCCGTCGGCCCTGACCGCGCCCGCCTACGAACTCCCGAAAGCGAGGCGGCCGACACCCTCCTCGCCCGGCGGACCGCACGAGGATCCGCTCGTCTCTGATCCGCCGCACACCCGCTCTCCCACCCCAGACAGCCGCCCTGCCAGCACACCGAGCCCGCGGGGCCGACGCCGCCGGGGACGCGACACCGTCCAGCTCAATCTCGACGAGTGATCGCGCACCGCAGCCGTCCCCAAACTGCCGGGCGCATGAACGAGTGTCAGCGACGCACCTCAAGGGCTTTCCGGGTTGCGATGCGCGTGTCGCCGACGGCTGAAGACTGGTCAGGGATCGACGCTCACCTCACGGCGGTGCCGGAACCAGGGTGCCCCTCGTGACCCGGCCTTGAACGTCCACACACGACAGCATCGACAGCATCGACAGCAAGAAGCGAACGCGAGCCACCGTGGCCTCCTTGCGGGCCCGCGACCACACCGCACCGTGCCCTGCATGGACCCCGACCTCTACCGCCTCACACAAGCCACCGCTGATGAACTCCGTGCCCGACCAAGCGCGCTCAAGACGTCCTCCGAGCGCGAGTACGCCAGCAAGCTTCACGCGTACTGGATCCCCTACGCCCAGACCAACTCTCTCCCGATCGACTTCGCCGCTCACGACGCCCGGGCCATCACCGCGGAGGAGCTCAGCGCTTTCATCGTCGCCAGCAAACTTGGACGAACCCGCTCCCACACCCGCGACGGCGACCAGCACCGGACCCGACTGGGCAAGCCGCTCGCACCAATCACCCTGGAAGGCGTGCTCGCCGCACTCCGCATCGAGCACCGCTCCGCGGGCCTCCCATGGGCCGGCGACCAAGACCGCATCAAGGACCTCCGCCGCGGCTACGTGAGGACCGCGTCTCACACCACCATCTCGGCCGCTCCTCTCACCCGTAGCCACCTCCAGCACCTCTTCCAGAGCAAACCCACTGCCGCAACTCCCAATCCCAGCACGGTCCAGGCCCGCGCCCGCGCCGTCGCCGTTGCGCTCAAGATTCCGCTCTCCCACCTCACGAGGCTCAACCCCAGCTCGATACTCTCGTCCGACCGCAGCGTGATCGTTGCGGACATCGGGAACGGGCCGACCACGACGCGATGCTTGCGCGAGCGTGTCGACGATCCCGTGGCCGGAGCTGCTTGCGGGCACTGCCACATACGCGCGTGGCTCCGCGAAGCTCCAGATGCGCCATATCTTCTTCCTCGCGAGATCGACAGCCTGCGGCACGCCACCAGGCGCCTCGCCCGGCGACTCCCCCGTGCCCATTTCGCCCGTGACCGCGTCACCGTCGAAGACGATCACCTTTGGACGAGGATCGCCCTCGGGCTCGATCACACCGCCGCCCATTGGATGCGCATGCGGGCAGCTTTGCTTCCCATGTTCGCCGTCGGGCTGCGGCTCGACGACATGGACGGCTTACACCACACCGACGTCGCATTCCACTCCGAAAATGTCACGATCAGCGTGGCCGGCAAGACCGAGGACGCCGCCCGACCGCGTCGTTTCACCCTTGTCCCCGAAGGCGGCCCGATGTGCCCCGTCGCCGCCATGCGCAACTACGACGAGTGGACCCGCGCCTATCTTGCGAGTCGTACCCGCTGGACTCCACCCCTTGTCGGCGAGTTCTGTTCCAGGCCAGTAGACGCCGCAGGCGCGCCCGGCAGCCGGGCGCTGTACCAGGCCACCCGGATCTGGCTTCTCAACAGCGGCGTCAAAGTCACGGGTCTCGACGCCCGTACTCGACGGACACTCACCCCGCACAGCGCCCGCCAAGGGTTCGCGAGCCAGGCGCAGGCGGACGGATTCCGCGACGACGATATCTCTGAGGCAATGCGCCACTCTCGCATAGACACCACGACCAAGAATTACCTCGACAAGCCGAAAAGCAGCACCGTCGATGGACTCCTCGAGTCGATCGCCGAGGACCTCCGATGAACGATCGCGCCGATCTTGCGAACGCCGTCATCGAAGAGTTCACCGCCCCCCGACTCGATGACAGTGACCTGACCGCGGCACGGGCTTTCGAGCGATGGCGCATCAACCGAGCACCACTCAAACCTCTCGACGACTCGCTCCTGCTGGCCTACCTACTCGACAACGGCCATTGGTCGTGGACGACCGCTCGCGCCACGGTGCAGAAGATTAACCGCTTCTACCTCACAACCTCTGGAAGTCGCCTAGGCGGAGAACTAGTCAAGCGACAGCTCACGAGGATGCGCTTGAACAGCCACGCACCGCTGGCACTCGTCGAACCGCTCCGAATCCAAGAGGCCCAGCAAATCGTCGCCGGGCTCGAGAACGCCACAGCCTCCGCACCCGTCGCCGCGCTCCGCGCCGGCTTGTTCGAACTGCGTTCTATTGCCGACCTAGCGATGCCGCTTGAACATTGCTGGGCCAGTATTACGACCCTTGAGCTGGTGGCCACCGCGGACGGACACGAACTTCATCTGCCTCATACTCCCCATCGCATTTCCTTAACCGCCGACACAGCGGCCGTGTGGGAGAGGCACCTCACCATCCTGAGCAATCGCAACCGCGTGCGTACTCGCATCCGCGCCGCCGCCGAGCGCGTCGGCGTCGACCTCACCGCGCCGGCCTCCACACTCAGCGATGCGCAGTGGGACTCGTACTGGCTAGCCCTGGACCCCGATCGATGGCGGCATCTGCGCGATCGCGCGTACCTGCTCGTAGGCCTGGCGACGGCACGCCGACACGCCGAGCTCAAGAAGCTCACCCGCCAGGACGTCATGGGTCACGCTGACGGAGTCTGGGTGCGATTCCTGGACGGCAAGTCGGGCCGCGACCTCGGGTATGACCTACCCCACCGGGGTACCCCCGAAACACCTTGCCCGGCGGATTGCGCGGCATGCGCCCTGGAGCAACTGCTCGCGTGTTCACGCCGGGGAGAGAGTCGAGACACTGACCCCGTCTTCGCCACGTACTACGGAGGCCATCTTCGGCCTATGACCCGCCAGAACGGACGCCACCGAATCCGGGCCATGACCGGCCTCATCGACGACCGGCCCTGGGGCAGCACCCGGTCTCTGCGTGCTGGCGCAGCCACCAGTGCCTACGAAAGCGGGATGAGCGTACAAGAGATCGCCCGCACGCTCACAAGACACAACAGTGAGGCCCAAGCGCGTGGCTACATTCGCAAGACCGGAGCCACCGGCGCAACCCTCCAGCTTCGCATCGGATCGGCTGTCTGAGCAGTAGCAGCCTGCACAGCGGAGGACCGTGGCTGATTAGGGCAGCCCGCGGTCGCTCAGACCTCCGGGGGCCCGATGTCCTCGGGCGCGTCGCCACCCAAAGCCTCGATTCGCCTGCGTTGCCACGCCTGCAGGAACGACGTATCGACGGTGACCGGCCCGAGCACAGCCCACCGGTTGCCCTTCTTCCCGAGGCGGCCATTCACAGTGAAGGGAAGGCGCTGTCGGTGCGCGACCACCGCCCACTCGTAGTCGGTTCCGGACAACTCTGCGCGAACCTTCTTAACGGAGCCGCCGACGTCGGCCTGGATGACTACTTCACCCGAGTCGACGTCATCGCCCTCTTCGCGTTCAAGTGCCACGACGAATCCGGCGATGTCGATCGGGTCATCGCCTTCATCCTGACGACGGAATCGTTCGAGCGTCCGAGGCGCTCGACCAAGTGCCTCCGAAGAGAACGCCACGGTGTCTGGGACGTCTTCCTGCTGAGGCAGAGACGGGGCCCATTGGAAGGACATCTCTACTCCTCCGCCCATGGCGATGGCCGACAGTTCCTCCACAGCCTCGACTACGGGCGCCAGCATGCCGTCGGCCACAGCCTCGTCGAACCCGATGTAGTCGTCGCCCTCCGTGAGGTGTCTTTGCGTGATGCTCAGCGCTCGAGACAGCGTTGTCATCACACGCCGAGAGAAGTCGAGGCTTGCGGCGGTGTCGTCCACAACCGGCGCGACATCGTCACTCGACGCTTCGATAGCAACGTCTTGACTCGTAGCCTCGGCAGGCGTAGAGCCCGCGAGCTGCTCCGGTGGAGCGTCTTGATCGGGGCCGTCTTGCTGCAGTTCGGGGGCTCCGGCAGTGCGATCGTCCTGCAGTCGAGCGGCGACAGTGATGATGAAGCTCCCGCGCTTGGTGTGCCCCATGCGTAGGTCATCCTCGAGAAACTCCTTGACTCTCTCGGATGTGCGCCCTTTGCCGCTTGCCTTCGGATTGTTAGCGCGGTTGGCGGCCGCCTTGACGAGTTTTTCCACAGAATCGAGCACGTCCGCCGCCAGGTGGAGCGGGATCGTCCCGTCTGGCGAGGCGTCCCGCACTCGGACGAAGTACAGGTCAGCTTGAATCGAGGCAACTCGCTCCGCCAACTCGCTCAACGACCAGTCGTAGATCGCGGCGATGTCGTACACCGCTTCGTTGAGGCGCTTCGCATAGTCGATTAGTGCCGAGTCGGTCGGAACGTGTACCGCCCGGACTCGCGAACCATCACCTGCGTCGTGGAGCCACGTCTGCTGGTAGGGACGGCTCGGTCGGGGTGCCCACCGCTCTGTGGCAAGGAACTGGGAGAGCCTGCGCGGCACGAAGATGTCGGCGAACTCCAACAACTCCCTTTCGTGCACGTCCATCAGCTCGCCACCCAGTTTGCGGCTTCTTCCATCAGCGAGCGAAGACTGATAGGGGTGAGCAAGTTTGCGTACGGCAGATGAACGACCTGACTCTCCTGTCCGACGCCCGGGACCGCGATCTCCGAGCCGCGGAGAAAGTAGGTGCGTGAGTACGCAAGCAGGCCGCCCTCGGGCCACTCCAGCCAGTGCCCGGGGTGCTCCGGTGTGACTGCAACGCAAAGGATCGCCATCGTGCCGCGATTCGGCGTGGACAGCTTGCCGGCCGTCCTCGCGTCCAGCTGCCACGCAACGTGGTCATCCCTGAGCACGCGTTGCTGGGACGTGCACTTGAGCTGTATGTCGAGCTTGGGTCCGTAGACGCCGGTTGGTCCGTAGTCGTGGTCCGAGCGAAGGGTGACATCGAAGCCGTCGTAGTCGGTCTTCCAACTGGAGACGTCGAGGGCCACTGGCGCTGCGATCGCGTCGAGGGTGGCGCGGCTCCACTGCTCCTTGATCGCCGAGAGGGGTATGTCATCGTCGTAGAGCTCGTGCGTAACCGTGCGCTCCGCCGTCCCTGGTGGCATGAATGGAACGTACTCGTCGCGCCGCGGGTTTAGGTCGGTTCTACGGGGTGAACCCGATTGGCCCAGCCCCGTCTTCGCGTCGCGTCCGCGAGACATGTGCCTGCCTCGTGGACCGAACCACGTGCTGCCGGCTCTGCCAATGTCAGCCGTTTTGCGGAGAGAACCGCGCCGGGCCGCGCTCGGGGACCGCGCCTGCAGGGGTGGGACGCGAGACCAACCCGCCTGCGCCGCCTCATCCAGGCACTTCCGAGCCGTCCCGTACACGGACGCCGCAGCAAACGGCGCGCAGAGGGCGCAGCGTGATCCGGTTTCCCGGACAGTTGCGTTGTGGTGATCATGCCGCCGCCGCGGTCGCTGCGATGTGTTGATCCTCGAAGTCGTTCGGGGACCGGTAGCCGAAGTCGGAGTGGCGTCGACTGGGTCCTAGAAGCCTTCGATCCAACCGAAGATTGCCAAGGCCACCTCGCGGCTGGCCCAGTTGCTCATCGGTACTGATCCCCTCCCGGCGGCCGGTATCGACGTCGTCCTGGGCCATCCATCGGCGCAGGCACGACTCGCTGATCCCCAGATCGGACGCGCCCATCGCGCCCGGCTGCTTACCGCTACGGGCCAGGTCCACTGCTCGACGCCGGAACTCCGGCGGATACGGCCCGGGCATGGCCCATCCTCTCGGACGAATCACCCGTCACGACCTCACACGCATGTCCACTGAACCGGGACAAGATCATGGTGTCCGGGAAACTGGGTCAACGTCCTTCAGGTTCTTCGGCGACGCGCGTTGGGCCGCCTTCTGGGCCCGGTCAACGCGTCGCACAGCCGACGTGGCCACGCCCCGGCACCTGGCAGTCCCGGAACGCGCGCAGGGCGCTGTTCCGCGACACCTCCATGGCAGCCAGTACCTCCTCCTTCACGATGCCCGACGCGCGCAGCTCTGCAGCGCGGAGCGCGAGTGCCAGACGTTCCGGGTTGCCGGCCGGGTCGCCGTAGAACTTCCCATCTGCGATCAGCTCCTTTACCGCCTGGATGTCCAGCCCGAGCTCGCGGCAGATGGACGCACGGTCAAGCCCTTCCTGGCGAAACTGGTATGCGATGTACGCCCGTTCGATGCGCGCGGCCGCGACCCCTGCATTGACCGTCGCAGGGTCGACAGGTGCGAAGCCCGCCTCGCGCCGCAACCTGCTCAATGTTGACGAGGAGACGCCGGTGCGGCGAGTAACCTCCGACGCGCCCAGACCCGCCAGAAGCAACTCCTTCGCCTCCGCTTGCTTTAGAGCCCGCGCCGCCTCAGCAGCAGCGCGCGCCTCGGCGCGCTGCGCAGCATCGATCAGCTTGATGCGCCGGCGGACGGCACGACGAACAGCACGCAGCGCCTTGGCCCGGTCGCGAGCCTCGGTGACGTCATGACGCACGAACGCGTGATGCCAGTACGGCACGCGCTCAGGGAGCTCATCCGTCTTTGGACCCCACCTCAGGCCAGGCGCGAAGACCGAGAGCTTGCGCAGGCGTCGCGCCAGACGCTCGCTGTACTCAGACCAGCAATCCTCAGCCATCTCGGCCCGCTCGTCCTCGGTCAGATGAGCGACAACCAGGTCGTGCTGTGCTCGAAGTCCCACGAGCTCGGCAAGCACAATCCGGTCCTCATGCTCGGGCACGGAGATCACGAGCCCAATCTCGAGCACCGGCACATCACCACCGGCCCAGGTCTTGATCCACCGGTGGTCGATGGCGCCGCCAACTGTGACCGCGAACCCTGAACGCGTCAACCCCGCGACGACGTCATGCCACCGCTCAGCGGTGCTGCTGGGCAGGTACCCACACCTCTGGCCGTCGATGTCGAGGGCAACAGCGCGACGGTCGAACCGGTTGCTCGGCTCGGGCACGAGCTCGACGGTTACCTGTGCCCCGTGCGGGTGAAGCCTCAGGTTCTCCTGGTGGAACCACGTTGCGCTCGCGAACCACTCGTCAGCATCGGCCAGGGTCGGGCAGTACTCCTCGAGGTTCAGAACGGCGCAAGGGCGGACGTACTCGTCGGGTGGGCGCTGCCAGTTGCCTGAGGTCACTGGCAGATCGTGCCAGGTCGGAAGCGCAAGTCGGTCGAACGCCATCGAGGCCTAGTCGCATTACACGGCGAGGAGTGTCCTTTCTCGCCTTGCATCGGGCTTCGCATGAACGCCCGTCGGAGCTGGTCGAGGCACGCGTGTCATCGCCGCGCCAACAACGGCAAACCTGCCAGACCTGGCCAGCAGCGGTCGGTGCCCCAGGGGTTCTGCTCACGTCATGCGGGCACCGACCGACGTGACCCGCAGGAGGAGCGCGCCCTGCCACGCAGCCTCGAGGTGGGGACCGATCGACCCTCCACCGGATGACGGAGCACCGTCATGACCGCTAGCGCAGGCACCGTGTGCGCTGTGAGGCACTTCTTCCGTAGCCGCCCTCGCGTTGTATTGGCCCCTGTCGCCTTCACCCTGGTCGTCGCCAGCAGGGGTAGGGCTGCGGCCATCCGAGCACGCGTTGACAAGTCCGCAGCGGTCGCACCGCACGGTGCGCGTCATCTCCGGCGTAGCGCGCAGGCCCGGCCCCACCGATGTCGCAGGCGGCACGCCGCGCGTTCACGTATCCCGGTCGCAGCCTTCATCCCGCTCGCCACCACGCCCGAGGGCCTGCAGACGATCATGAACTTCTCCCCGGTCACGGCCCCGAGCGTCGTACCTCAACACCTCCGGCAGGATTCTCAGCGTGGAGCGCCCGCCACGGAGCCGTCGGCGGCTACACCGACCGGTGTCGTCCAATCCGGGCCTCGTCGGCGCGTCGCCCGTGCCGCGGCCGGTGAGGACGGTGTACCCGGCTGTGCATCACTCAGTGCTCCGAGCATTGCGGTGGCCGCGATCAAGCCCGGGCTCTCGGGGCGGTCGTAGTCCGCAAGTGTGCGCATGCTCGTATGGCCGGTCACCGCGCTGATCTCGTTCGCGGTGAGCTTTCGCTTGAAGCCTTCCGTGACGAACCCCGCGCGAAGGGAGTGCGCGGAGAACCCTCGACCGGGGTGGCTCCACAGCCCCGCCCTGGTCGGGTGAGTGCGGTCCTCAAGCCCGGCGGCTCGTACCCGTCTCTTCACTATCTCGGAGATCGCTCCACCCGAAAGCCCGACCGGGCGGCCATCAACGAGCCGCATGTGCCCGTGCCGGTCGATCCGCACGAAGACAGGCACTCCAAGGAGCCGACGAGGGTCCGAACCCATGGTCATGGTCACCACCGACAGCCAGTCGTCGATGGCACCAGCCGGGTCCGCGATCGCACTACCGGGCGGTGCCGACGGCACCGCGACAGTTCTCCCGCGGCCCTCCTGGTCGGTCTTGGAGCGGGCCACGTACAGAACCCACCCCGAGGAGGTCCGCATGAGCTCGTCCCACGTTAGTGCGGCCAGGTTCGAGCGTCGCAACGCACTCATCCAGCCGGACAGCAGCAAGGCCCTATCGCGAACGTCTGCAAGGGTTACCACGCGATCAGCAGCGAGGTCACCCTCGAGTGGAGCGCGGCGCACCACTAGGATCTTGTGCAGTCCTTGCCGCGTGAGGGCGTTTCCTTCGCGGTCCCGAAGGACGGCTGTCCCAGGCCAGCCCTTCATCGTGCGAAGCCACCGGCAGAGCAGCGTTCCGGCAGGCCCGTGAAGGTCCACCTCATGACGCGTTCGGGGCCATCCACGTCGTGCCGGCGCGAGGACCACGACCACGACGTCGGTCTTGAAGGTCAGGTCGCTGCACAAGAGCCGTGCCAGCTGGCCCGCCGACGCACCCGTCGCAGCACAGAGCTCCTGAGCAACGCGAGCCCGCAGCTGGGAGTCGGTCATCGGAGCTTCCCGCTGTGCGTCGAGCACCTCGGTCAGCAGGTCCCATGTGAGCGCGGCCTTGGCCCCTCGTGGCGCCTGAACCAGCGTCCGTCGCATGCCGGACATGAACTCCATGACACGAGGGTCCTTCGCAGGCGAAGGCAGTCCGGCAAGCCCGTGCAGCCGGGAGATCGCCGCCATCATCTGGGTGACGCTGCCCATGACGAGTCGACCATGCACCCGGACGCGACCGGTTCCACCCTCCGCCTCAGACTGGTCAAGGTCGATGGCGCGTTCTACCAGGAAGAGCTGAAGGTCACCAGGGGTGGCTGGTAGCGGGCAGACCTCATGCTCGCGCGCCCACCCGAGCCACTGCATCACGTGGCGGCCGTAGGCCTTCCGCGTCGCCTGCGCTCTGGACGCCGCGACCAGCTCTCCAGCTACTTCGATCTCGCGGAGAGTCGCGCCGGGCATCATCGACCACTCCGCCGGCGGGACCAGTTCGCCGCGGCGCAGGAACGTCGCCGCGACCGTCTGACACGTCCACTCGGCGGCAGCAACAGGTGGCGCCGGGGAGAGGCTCAGAGAACGAACGACATCGAATGAGGTGGTGTGCTGATCCATGACGGGCTCCAGGGGGTCGGTTGACGCTCGCCCGAACCGTGCCTGCGTCTGTGACCAGCGCATTGACCTCACAGCGACAACCTCAACCCGCGAGAAGGGAGGTTATCGAGGGTCAGGAGTGAACGCTGAAGACTGTCCGGTCCTGCCGTCTAGGAGCACTGAGGCATGCCTCTCCCCAGGGCACCTCAAGGCCGGCGCTCCTGGCACCGTCCACTCCCGCCGTGCGGCGACTGACGGATCGACTCCACGCCGGACGTTCCAGGGAGTAGCCAACACCGGCTACTCAAGATGAACGGAACGACGATGAACAAGCACCACACCCGCTTCTGCTCAACCCACGGCGCCAGGCCCGACCGGCGTACGACCTGCATGAGCCTCTCCCGTACCCCCAGGATCGCGGCGGACACGAGCAGCAACTACAGCCTCGCGGTACTGCTCATGTGCTCTACCGGACTACGTCTGGACGAGGTGTATGACGGTGGCGGCAACGTGTCCGTCGCTATTCGAGGCAACGCAGGCGCACGGCCCGACAAGTACGACCAGGGGTCGCTGCCATCCGTCCCCGCTTGGCTCGCCCGCCAGCTCATCCTCGCGACCCGCGGATGCTCCGGTCCTGACGACACGCTTCTGGCCAGACGACCGGGTCAGCCTCTGCGCCCTGCCGTCCTCCACTGCGCGTTCCTCCACACGCAGGAAGCCACACCGCTCGAGCCCCTGGACCCGCTCCGAAACTCCTCCATCCACGACGCCCACACGGCGATGAGGCAGTCGTCCGCGTCGACGGTATGCCGACGACACATGCCGCCCAATACAAGGGCCTGCTGCCTCTGACACCGCCCAACCCCGGAGCGGTGGCTGCAACGACCGGCCACCGCTCCGGGACGATGTCCCGAAAGTCCGTGGTTCCAGTCTGCGCTGCGGCGATTGCCAGCCGACGCCGCTGCGAGGCGGCTTCCTGCGGCCGGGACAACTACCCAGCTGGGCGGCCACGAGCGACAAGAAGCGAATCACCCGTTCGGTGCAGGACACACCACGGCCATCCGCCGCGAAGAAGAGTGGATGCCGTCGACCACCGCCCTACGCTGTGCCCATGCCCGCCGACGAAGCACGCCTCGCAGCGGAGCAGCGCGCCCGGTTCCTCATCGACGGCCAACTGGCGGCCGCAGGATGGCAGGTCCAGGACAAGGGCGCTTTGAACCTGTTCGCCGGCTCCGGAGTCGCCCTGCGCGAGGCTGCGATGGCTGCCGGGCATGGTCGGGCCGACTACCTGCTGTACGTCGACAAGCGCGTCGTCGGGGTGATCGAGGCTAAGCCGCAGGGCACCACGCTCTCTGGTGTCGAGTGGCAGTCCGCGATGTACGCGACGGGTCTGCCCGAGACTCACCTCCGGAGGGCGATCGTCGTCGATGGACGGTTGCCGTTCGTGTTCGAAGCCTCGGGCTCGGAGACCCACTTCACGAACGGCTACGACCCGGAGCCTCGCGCTCGACTCCTGTTCGCCTTTCCCAAGCCGAGCACGCTGGCACGGCTAGTTCGAGATGCCGAATCCACGCCTGAGTCCCCGACCTGGCGAGCCAAGGTCCGCCACCTACCCAACCTGGACGAGGCGCCCCTGCGGCCCGCGCAGATCGACGCCATCCACGGCGTCGAGCGGTCCTTGGTCGAGCAGCGGTACTCGCGCTCCCTGATCCAGATGGCCACCGGCGCCGGCAAGACCTACACAGCCGTGACCCAGTCCTACCGCCTGCTCAAGCACGGCGGGTTCGGACGCGTCCTGTTCCTGGTGGACCGCAACAACCTCGCCGACCAGACCCTCGCCGAGTTCCAGAACTACCGCACCCCCGACGACGGACGCCGGTTCACCGAGCTCTACACCGTCGACAAACTGTCCTCGGCCGGGATGCTCGCCTCATCGTCGGTGGTGATCTCCACCATCCAGCGCGTTCACCGCGCCCTGTCCGGCAAGGACGTCCCGGACAGCGACGACCAGGGCATCGACGACTTCGTGCCCGACGCGCCCGTCACCGTGCAGTACAGCCCCGACCTGCCGCCCGAGACCTTCGACCTAATCATTGTCGACGAGGCCCACCGATCCATCTACGGGGTCTGGCGCGGCGTTCTCCAGTACTTCGACGCGCACATCGTCGGTCTGACCGCCACCCCCGGCAAGCAGACCTTCGGGTTCTTCCACCAGAACCTGGTCTCGGAGTACACCTACCCGCAGTCGGTGGCCGACGGCGTGAACGTCGACTTCGACATCTACCGCATCTCGACCCAGGTCAGCACCGACGGCTCCACCATCGAGGCCGGCACCGTGGTCCCGAAAATCGACCGCCGCACCCGCGTCCAACGCCTCGAGGCGCTCGACGAGGACTTGGAGTACACCGCCACCCAGCTCGACCGCGCGGTAACGTCCCTCTCGCAGATCCGCCTGGTCCTGGAGACCTACCGCGACCGCATGCCCGAGATCTTCCCCGGCCGCAGCACCGTCCCGAAGACGCTGATCTTCTGTAAGGACGACGCACACGCCGAGCAGGTCGTCACCACCGTGCGCGAGGTCTTCGGCAAGGGCAACGACTTCGCCGCCAAGATCACCTACGCCGCCAAAGACCCCAAGGCCCACCTTCAGGCGTTCCGCACCTCCGCCTCCCTGCGCGTCGCGGTGACGGTGGACATGATCGCGACCGGCACGGACGTCAAGCCGCTGGAGTGCGTCTTCTTCATGCGCGACGTGCGCTCCGCTCAGTACTTCGAGCAGATGAAGGGCCGTGGCGCGCGCACCATCGCGCCCGCCGACTTCCAGGCCGTCACCCCGGACGCGACGACCAAGACGCGGTTCGTCATCGTCGACGCTGTCGGGGTCACCGAGCACGACTTCGTCGAACCGCCCCTCAACCGCGAGAAGGGCATCAGCCTCAAGCAGCTGCTCGACAAGGCCGCCAACCTGACCATCACCGAGTCCGAGGCAGCCACCCTAGGCTCCCGCCTGGCGGCTCTGGAGCTACAGCTCACCCCGGACGAGCGCGTCGAGTTGGACCACGTCGCCGGCCAGCCCTTACGGGACGTGGTGCGTGACCTCATCGACGCGGTCGACGCCGACCGCCACGCTGCGGCGATCGAAGCGGCGCCCGGCCGTACCCCCGCCGACATCATCGCCGACCTCGTCGAGACCGCGGTCGCGCCGCTCGCCGCGAACCCCGAGCTACGTGCCCGGATCCTCGAACTGCGCCAGACCCACGACCGCGTCATCGACGAAGTCACGAAGGACGTCCTGCTCGACGCCCACGGCGTCATCGACCCCGACCGTGCCCGCTCCATCGTCGAATCCTGGACCGCGTACCTGACCGAGCACCGCGACGAGATCACGGCCATCCAGATCCTCGGCGAAGCCAAGTCCCGCCGCGTCCCGTTCGAAGCAATCAAGGAGCTCGGCGACCGCATCGCCCGCCCCCCGCACAACTGGACCACCGACCTCATCTGGGCCGCCTACGAAGCGGTCGAGGTCGGGCGGGTTCGTCACACTGACCGCACCCGTCTCACGGACCTCGTGTCCCTCCTGCGCTTCACCCTCGGGACGGACTCCGAGCTCGTCCCGTACGCCGACCTCGTACGATCGCGGTACGAGGGCTGGCTCCTTCAGCAGACCCAGGCGGGGGCGACGTACACCACCGAGCAGCGATGGTGGCTCGACCGCATGGCCGACGTCATCGCCTCCTCCGCCGGCCTCACCGACGACGACCTCGACGCCGCACCCTTCACCGAACGCGGCGGCATCGACGGCATCATCCGCGACCTCGGCAACAGCGCCGGACGCCTAATCATCGAACTGAACGAGGAACTCACCGCGTGACCACGTTGCCCGCCGACTGGAGACTGCTGCGCCTCGACGAACTACTGGCCGCTCCGTTGGCCAACGGTCGTTCCGTCAAGGATCGCCCCGGTGGGTTCCCGGTCCTCCGCCTCACGGCCATTCGAGGATCACGTGTCGACCTCATGCAATCGAAGGCAGGCGATTGGACCGCGGAGGAGGCGCGACAGTACATCGTCAAGGACGGCGACCTGTTGGTCGTTCGTGGAAATGGGTCACTGCCTCTCGTCGGGAGGGCCGGAATCGTCGGGCCTGTCACGTCGCCGGTCGCTTACCCAGACACCCTGATTCGCGTGCGTACGAAGGAGGACGTAGTTTCCACGCAGTACTTGGCTCTTGCCTGGAAGTCACCCGCCCTGCGCTCCCAGATCGAGAACGCCGCCCGGACGACCGCTGGCATCTACAAGATCAACCAGCGCGATCTGAGTGCGCTCCGCATTCCAATTCCACCGCTCGACGAGCAGCGACGAATCGTCGATATCCTCGAAGACCACCTCTCCCGCCTCGACGCCGCCGACGCAACGATCGTGCGCTCATTGCGACGCCTCGATTTGCTCGATGAGCAGACCGTCGTACGGGAACTGCTCGATGTGGCTAACGAGGATGTTGGAACTGCGCTTGCACGCGTTGTGGCAGGCGACCTCCCGAAACTCGCCGAGGAGTGGGAATGGAGGCCCCTTGGCTCAGTCGCCGAGGTCGTGGGCGGGGTCACCAAGGATGCCAAAAGGCAAGGTGATCCTTCGTTTGTTGAGGTGCCCTATCTTCGCGTGGCCAACGTTCAGCGTGCGCGGCTCTCGCTTGAGTCGGTGACCACGATCCGCGTGAGCCAGCAAAAGGCCGCCCAATTGCGCCTCGAGCCTGGCGACGTCCTCATGAACGAGGGGGGAGACCGCGACAAGCTCGCTCGAGGGTGGATCTGGTCCGGCGAGATCGACGACTGCATCCACCAGAACCACGTCTTCCGCGCGCGCCCTAACCGTGATGTCGTCCACCCGGAGTGGCTCGCGTGGAGCGCGAACACATACGGCGCCCGATGGGCGCAGCGCCACGGCAAGCAAAGCGTGAACCTTGCGTCGATCAGCCTATCGACGATTCGCAAGATGCCAATCCCGCTCCCCAGCCTGGAAAGGCAGACAGCGGGGCTTGCGCGCATCGCCCACGTGCTCGACGGTGCGAAAGCCATGCGGGCCGCATTGAGGATTAATGTGCAACGCTCGTCGTCTCTGCGCCGCGCTCTACTCGTCGCTGCATTTTCCGGCCGACTCACCGGCCGCGAGTCAGACCTTGATCTCGCAGAGGAGCTCGTCGGATGACCGTGCCCGACTACGAGTCGTTCATGCGCCCGATGCTCGCGCTGCTTTCGGACGGACGAACCTGGGCTGTCCGCGACATCACGACGGCGCTGTGTGAGTACTTCGACCTGACTGAGGAGGACAAGGCGTTGCTCCTCCCAAGCGGGAAGGCTCGGCTGGTGAACAACCGCATCGGTTGGGCGAACACCTATCTCGCGCAGGCCGGCACGATCGAACGTCCCGCCCGTGCGACTGCCCGCATCACGAATGCTGGTCGCGCAGTCCTCGCAGCGAATCCTGAGCGGGTCGACAGGCGAGTTCTTGAGAGGTTTGACGCGTTCCAGGACTTTCTCAGCAGGTCCCGAGAAGAGCCGCAGGACGGGACGTTCGACGGGCCATCATCAACGCCACCCGAGAACGCTATGCCGGCCCCTTCGATCGGACGGGCGGTACGCGACGCGACTGACCCGCAGGAGTTGCTCGAGCGTGCCACAGCTGAGAACGCCGCGCTGGTTTCGGGTCAGCTTCTCGACCGACTGTTGACTGTCGATCCGGTCGCCTTCGAGCGACTGGTGTTGCAGGTGTTGACGGCCCTGGGCTATGGCGGCCGTTCTGGCGCGGTCGAGCAGACTGGCCGCACCGGCGATGGCGGCATCGACGGAATCATCCGGCAGGACCCTCTGGGCCTGGACCGGGTCTACATGCAAGCGAAGCGGTACGCGTTCGACAACGTCGTTGGACGTCCGGCGCTCCAAGCCTTCGTCGGCGCGCTGCACGGCCAGCAGGCCGACCGTGGCGTGTTCATCAGCACCAGTTCCTTCAGTCGCGAGGCGCTCGAGTACGTGCGCTACCTGCGCGAACGCATCATTCTGGTGGACGGCCGCCGTCTTGCGGACTTGATGGTGCTGAACAACGTTGGAGTGCAAGACGAGCAGACCTTCACGCTCAAGCGGCTCGACGAGGACTTCTTCGAGGCGCTCTAGGAGGCGTACGCCCAGCCCGGCGGCGGCCTACACTCGCGGCGTGTCTGATGCCCGTCGCCTGGTCGACAAGCTCTGGTCCTACTGCAACGTCCTGCGCGATGACGGCGTCGGCACCATCGAGTACACCGAGCAGCTCACGTACCTGCTGTTCCTCAAGATGGCCCACGAACGCGCGATCCGACCGATCAAGGCCGAACGGATTCTGCCCGAGGAGTACTCCTGGCAGCGGCTGCTCGACGCGGACGGCATCGAGCTCGAGGTCGAGTACACCCGCATCCTGATCGGCCTGGCCAAGGAGCCCGGCACGCTGGGCACGATCTTCCGCAAGGCCCAGAACCGCATCCAGGACCCGGCCAAGCTCAAGCGCCTGATCCACGACCTCATTGACGCCGAGCAGTGGTCCCAGACAGGCACCGACATCAAGGGCGACGCCTACGAGTCGCTGCTGGCTAAGGGCGCCGAGGACATCAAGTCGGGTGCGGGCCAGTACTTCACGCCGCGACCGATCATCTCGGCGATGGTCGACTGCGTGCAGCCAACCGTGCATGACTCCGTGGTCGACCCGGCGTGCGGCACCGCCGGGTTCCTTCTCGCAGCGCACGAGTTCGCGTCCCGGGACTCGGCCAACATGACCCCGCCGGAACGTGCCCACCTGCGCGACGACTTCGCCCACGGCGTCGAGCTCGTCGACGGGACCGCGCGACTGGCCGCGATGAACCTGCTCCTGCACGGCATCGGGCAGGCAGACGGCGACTCGCTGATCGAGGTCAAGGACGCCCTCATCGCCGACCCGGGTCGACGCTGGTCCGTGGTGCTGTCCAACCCCCCGTTCGGGCGCAAGTCCTCGCTGACCATGGTCGGAGCCGACGGGCGCGAGGCCCGCGAGGACCTGGAGATCGAGCGCCAGGACTTCGTCGTCACCACGAGCAACAAGCAGCTCAACTTCCTGCAGCACATCGCCACGATCCTCGACATCAACGGTCGCGCCGCCGTCGTCCTGCCGGACAACGTCCTGTTCGAGGGCGGCGCCGGCGAGACCCTGCGCCGTCGGCTCCTGCGCGACTTCGACCTCCACACCATGCTGCGACTACCCACGGGCATCTTTTACGCGCAGGGCGTTAAAGCAAACGTGCTGTTCTTCGACAAGAAGCCCGCCGCCGAGCAGCCGTGGACCGAGCGCCTGTGGGTGTACGACCTGCGCACTAACCAGCACTTCACGCTCAAGCAGAACCAGCTCACTCGCGCCCACCTCGACGAGTTCGTCGCCAGCTACGCCCCCGGCCAGCCGCGCTCAGAGCGGGTCGAGACCGAGCGCTTCCACTCCTTCGGCTACGACGAGCTCCTCACTCGCGACAAGGCGAACCTCGACATCACCTGGCTGCGCGACGAATCACTCGAGGACCTCGACAACCTCCCCGCGCCGGAGATCATCGCCCGCGAGATCGTCGAGGACCTCACTGCCGCCCTCGCGGAGTTCGAGGCTGTGGCCGCGGCCTTGGAGTCGGCGCGAGGCCTCCCCTGACGGCTCCTCTGCAACGCGAAAGATGGCCATGCTGGCCTCAATGTCAGAGCGCACGAAGCAAGCACCCTGAGGTCCATGACGACAAACAAGAAGAAGACCGCACTCCGACTCGACGAACGTGGCCTGTGGGCCGTCCGGAGCTCAAGCTCAACCGTCTGCTACCTCGATCTTGACTACATGCGGCTCCTGCGCGACCGCGGTCCTGATAGCTCCCCCATGCCGTACGACGGGCTGTGGGTACCCCTAGTCAGCGTCTCTTCCACGAACGGCGACGTGGGCGTCATCCGAGTCGGCGACCGTCACAAGTTCACGACTGACCCCGCGGGCGGCGCGCACGACTATCGGTTCTGGATCCCGCGCACGTGCACCGCAATCGAGCCGGTCGAAATCCACGAACTTCCAAGCGAGAACGCAACGCCCCCCTCGGCATGACCGGACGCGCAGAGCATCACGCCCAGCCCTGACCGTCCGTAGCACCTTGGGATAAGGCAACAGCCGATCCACGCCCACAGATGTCACGCATACCCGGTAGCGCTTCCAAGCCGAACTTCCACGTCTCGTCGAATCTCTCGACCCGGACCGCGAGTATCAGCCAAGAACTCAGGCCCGGGACCGTCTGAGTGCAGATCTCACCCAGGCACGAAAGTTGCCGATCCGCGATCCCCATCAGCAGCTCAATGCGTTCAACGCGATCACTATCAGTGTCCGTGTCCCTCGATAGAAAGGGCGCATGCAGAACCCCCTGGCCTGGCGCCCGCCCGTGAACCTTCCCGACGCCCAGATCCGCATAGCCGACGTCGCGGAGCCGCTCAGCACTCATGACTCCTGGCGCGCCACGCTCGGCGGCCACCTATATCTACTGGCCGGTACCGGCACCGAACCCAGTAGCCGCGACCGGGTCACCGGATACGCAGGCATCTCCGAGGCGCCAACATCTGGCCGGCCATGGGCATCCCTAACCCACTGGGTGCGCAACGCGGCAGCCCTGGACATCGACACCATCGCACTCGTGACACTGCGGTCCGAGCCCGACCCGGACGCTCTGCGCGTCATCGAGTGCGCAGTCATCCGACACCTCAACCGCACCACTTACATGCTCAACACCGTCACAGCCGCACCCACACCCAGCCGCGCACTCGGCGACTCCGCCGACACCTACGCCGCGTTCGGTCAACTACTCGCGATCGTCCTACGCCATCACGCCCTCCGCGGTCGGGCCAACCCACTTCTGAGCCCAGCCAGCACCCTGCGCGAGACAGCCATCCGCGTAGTCCTCGCCTCGAACTCCGCCCTCGACACGACCCAAGTACTAAGCCGCATCACCGCGCTCGGAGGCCCGGGGTACACCGGAAATTCCATCGGCGCGACAGTGCGACGCGACCTCACCCAACGCGAAGCCGGGCTCAACGCCGGACAGCCCCGCGTGCTCTCCACCCACCTGAAAGGCAGATGCCTCTACTACCCCAACCACGTCCCACGTCGGACAGCAGTCGCCCGCTACCTCGACGCCGCGTCCACACACGCGGCCTCCTGAGCACCGCAGCAGAAATTCGACGCCGCTGCCACTACCGCCCCACTCAGAGCGCACAGGCACCACGCTCGGCGAACGTCGGACCGCGGCGGGACGGCAACGATGCCGCCACGTGACCCCCCTCGAGAGAGGCTCCGCTCCCCCATGTCGCTCCGCTGCCTTGTGGCGGCGGGCGTCGCGTCCACGGTCCCCGGCGAGCCCACAAAGGGCTCCGCGTGAACCGATCCAACCCGGATCGGGCACGTCCAACCCAGGGAGCACGCAGTGAGCACTCTTGCCCCACCACTCCTGAGGCAGCACCGAACACGCCTCACCACCGCACAGCGCATCGTCAGCAAGCACGAAGAACTCGAAGCGCTCATCGAGAACCGCCGCAGCCACGGCCTGCCGACCGCCGAACTCTGGCAGGCGATGGTCCAGCTCGAAGATCGACTTCAGGTCGAGAACCCCCGCAGCTACAGCCACTGGCTTGCCATCTGGCTCACCCGCCGCCCCACGGCCTCACACACCCGTGGCAGCAGAAACGGCACCTGCCCGCTGTGCCAGGACGAACCCGAACCAACACAGGGGCAGATCGGCATCCGATGACCCACGCGACCGCGTGCCGTCACTGCCCACACGACCTCGACGGACACCGTCTACTACTCCTCGACATGTCCCGGATGCTCGGGATCATGCTCTGCACCACACCGCAGTGCCCCTGCGGCGCGACATGGAACGCCGCCACGGCGCCATCAAGCCCAGAGCAGGTCGCAGAGACCCGAGAGGCTGTCCGCAGCATCATCACCGCAGCTGGCATGCCACTGCCGCAATTCCTCCAGTAGCACGACCACGGCGGGTCCAGGGAATCCCTGGACCCGCCGACTCCGTCACGCCCCCACGACGCGGTGCATCGCGTGTAACCTACTCGTGCAGCAGCCACAACCTCGCGAGCCGTCTCGCTGGCCGCGAGCAGGATCCTCCCCGCGTCGCGCCAACCCAAAGCCAGACCAAAGAGGGCATCGAGTTCGTAGGTGCGTCGCCGCAGGTCAGGGGCCTCTCCGCCGCCGACATCGTCCCAGAACCCCCGGCCGCAACCGGTCAGATGAAGATCCGCCACAGGCCCTGCGCCCCGGGCAACTCCAGCCGCCGTGGGCGCAGGCCGCGCGCAACTTGCGTGCGGGAATTGACCGCGACGACGCCGGGCGGACCGTGCCTCCCAGCGCCACATACCCGACGTGGCCCGGCCGGAGGCACCCATGTCCCATGTCCAGAAGCCCATGCGCGTCACCCAACGCATCGACAACGACGGAGTGATCAAGGACCACTCCTGGGTCAGGGTCCATCAGCACAAGCTGTCCGCACTGGTCGGCATGTCAACCCTGCCGCCAGCGGCGATCGAACTCGTCCTCTACCAGATGACTTGCCTCAAGTTCGGGTCCGCTACCGTCGCGCCGTGGATCAACGCCACGGTCGCAGCCACGCTCAACCGCGACGCCGACACCATCTCCGCGTGCCTGACTGCGCTCCAGCGAGGTGACGTGGTCCGCAAGCGTCGGGTCCACGGCGCCGTGCACCTGGAGCTAGACCCTGAGCTCGCGTTCCGAGGAAGTAGTTCGCGACATCTCGCAACCCTGGAGCGCTCCGCGGGAACGCGCGCCGCCAGACCATGGATCAAGCTCTTCGTCCCCGCCATCGTCCAACTCATCGACACGCGCATGCCTGGCAGCCAGATGCGCGTGATGCTGCAACTCATCGCCCTGGTCGCGGCCGGCAGCAGCACCACTCCTCCACTCGGCCCGACCCAGGCCGCCGCGAACGCCATTCGCATGAGCAGGGCAGGTTGGGCAAGCGCGCTTCGGTCGCTGGAAGACGGCGGCTTCATCGCCCGCACTGGCTGCTCAAACACTTCCCAGATGACCGTGAATCCGCGCTACGCGTTCCATGGACGCGCCGACGAACGCCTAGAGGCACTCCATGCTTGGGATTCGCGACGTCGCTCGCGCATCGACGTCTAGGCAGGTCCGCTGACCGCAACGGCGACCGGCCCCTGACGTGACCAGAACCCCGTCAGGAGGGAGGTCCAACTCGACGAGAGCGGTGGACGGACTGCCGCAGCCCCAGCGCTGCGATCTGCGGCGCCTCCCCCGGTCCCGCACGACGTCGCCGGCCGTCTCCGCAGACGAACAACGCAACCCAGCGGCCCCCCACGCTCAAGGTGGCGGGGCTTGGTTGTCGAAGGATCCCGTTACCTACGCGGGGGGTCGTGCCCTGTGCCGCTTCGGCCGGCTAGCCAGAGGCGCCACCCCGCGGCGCACCTTCAGAAGGGCCTCGTCCTTGACGTTCTCCCGTACCGCGAGCCTGCTCAGGACTCGATGCTGCGTCTCGGGCGTCCAGAAGATGCCGAGCCGGCGGCGCGCTCGCGTGATCGCCGTGTAGAAGATGTTGTGCGAGATCCGCTCTTCGCTGGCATCCGTGATCACGACCTTCACCGAGTCGAACTCAAGACCTTGGGCCTTGTGAATCGACACGGCGTACGCGATCTGAAACGGCACCAGCGTGTTGCCCATGTCATCGTCGTCGTCGCTGCTCGCTCGTTCGAAGACATCAAACTGGACGACTGAGCCCCCAACCCAGCGAAGCTCGGTGCCGAACAAGTCGCCGGCGGTGAGGTCCCGGTACAGATCAACGTCGAACGTGAGTCGGCCCGGCGAACGGTCGAGGGCGACGATCGTGCCCTTCATGTTGTTGAAGATGACGGGTCGGAACCGGTCGGCATCGTTGAAGAGCACGGGGTCGCCAACCTTGTAGATCGACTCGCCCCAACTGAACGCCTGGCCAGGGTTACTGGCCTGCAGGAACCGGTTGACATTGTTAATGCCGTAGAGGCCGTCGTAGTTCAGGCAGAGTACGATCTCATCTTCGCTCTGACGCTCGAAGAGGCCCTCCCCCAGCACCATCGAGTAGCCGTTCTTCGAGAGCGACTCTTCGATGCGATCGTCGAGGCTCCGCACCCTGTCCCAGAGCGTCAGCAAAGCGTCGTCGTCGGTCCGAAATGGCTTCGTGAGCTCGAAGGTTGAGTCCTTCGGGATGTAGGAGCGGGCGAGACTGAACCAGTTGCCGAACTGGATCGACTCGATCTGGTAAACGTCGCCGACGAGCACGAGCAGGTCAAACGTGGTGCTATTGAGCACTTTCAGCAGGCTTGCGTTGTCCACAGTGCTGCACTCGTCGATTACGAGCACGTCGATCCTCGGGCCGAGGATGTCGCTCCTCTTGATATGACTCGCGATCGTGCTGAAGTCAGAGTTTGGTGCATTCACGCGCCGCTTCAGGTTGTCGACGGCCGGGTTCGTATGGGCGAGGAATAGTTTGCGCTCGTCAGAAAAGTAGTTGGCAATGTGGTTCACCATCGTCGACTTTCCGGTGCCGGCTGCGCCGACGACGAGAGCCACGTTCGATTGTGCGAACAGGGCCTTCAAGGCGTCCGCCTTCGAGACGTCGTCGACCATCCCCGCGTTCGCGTCCAACCAGGTCTGCACATCGTCGGCATGCCCATCGAGACCCTCGCCAACGGCGTCCTGCAAGCTCTCGATGATCGCGACGGTGTCGTCCTCGTAGCCGACGATGAAGACGTGCCCGTTAGCGTGTTCGAGTCTGCGAGGCGCGTGGCGGTCCGTCGGCGGGAGCAGCTGGTTATGGCGGGCGATCAGCTCGTCGACGTCACCGAGGTCGTCAAGTTCGGCTGTCGGCGTGTAGATCGCCCCGTGCTGCTCGACGTTGCTTCGGACGCGCCGCGCCAGCAGTTCGTGAGCACGCCCTGCGGTGTCAATACTGTCAACCAGGTCCCAGAAGCGCGGATTGTGTCCGCGCGGTGATGTGCAAAATGGCATTGTGTCGAACGGGCTGCTTGCAGATGTGAGGCGGAGCCCGGACAGCCACCTGTTCGGAGTGGGGTCGTACTGGGCCTTGATGACCTGATTACGCATCCGCAGCAGCAGGTACCGCAGCACCCGGGAGCCTGGCCGCTTCGCGCGGATGACCGTTCGAGCTTCGTCGAGCGCCGGAAAGATCTGCGCCGCTCCTTGTGTCTGACTTAGCACCCAGGTGCGGATCCCGGCATAGTCCTGATCCGACATGTCGACGAGGTCCAGGAGGCTCGAGTGAGTCTCCGTCAGATAGCGCATCAGATTTCGGTACTCGGTATGACTGGACTGGACTCGCGATGCTTGGCCGAAGAACCGAGCGAAGTTGTCGAACTCGCACGGCCGGATCGAGACTTCCCACGCCCTAATGATCAGAACTGGCATGGTCCGACCCAGGACAGCAATCGACTCACTCGACAGGTCCAGGTACGCGGCGTACTTGTCGGTCATGTCGATGTCGGTGAACGCGATCGTGCGGTCAAACTTGCTCGTCCAGTTGTGAGCGAGCGAGAAGGTGACCTCGTAGTAGATCCGGCCGCCGACAAAGAACGGCCGCGACGTGTGAACGTAGTAGCGCTCGCGACGAGGTGCCGCGGGCGTCGCACGGACAGCGTCAACGCGGGCGGCGATCTTCTCGTGGTATTCACGGAGCGACGGATCGAGATCGATCGGGAACTCGTCGATGTTCTCGAGGATCGCGATGCCGAGCTGTTTCAGTGCGAGATCGCGAGTGCGGAGCAGGAACTCAAAATACTTGAGCATTAACCGCTCAGACGGATCGCGATCCAGCGTGTAGTGCGACGCGCTGGCCTGGAGCAGGTTGTGGAACCTGCTCAGCAGCCGGAACTTCGCCGTCGCCCTGATCGCATCCAACGCAGGCCCAACCTGGTCGTAGCGGAACTCCGCGGCGCTGTCGTTAAGGTGCACCCAGACCGTGAGCCCTTCGACAAGGTTCCGGAGTTGGGCGAGCACGTTCTGAGAGAGGAAACCTCGGTCATCGACTGAGTTGGCGATGTTCTGGGAGATGACGCTGTCCGCGCCCCGAACCTGTTGCTCCACTGACGCCATCGCTCAACCTGTTCTACACGGCGAACCTGCTCGAGCACTCCCTGTCGCGAACAATGTACGCGGCATACGGAACGCGCTAAGCCGTGGCGCCATCGATCAGCCGCATCAGTCGCATCAGTCGCCGACTCTCGACCTCGCCTAGGAGATTCCGGACGTCCGCGGTGTCCAGCCTGAACGCTTCGGCGATTGCCGGCACACCCCGCGGCGGCGCAGGCGACTTCGCCTGCATTCCTCTGGGATGCCGGCATCTCCCTGCGTTGACGAGAGCGCGGTCGCCTGCGCGCAACACGTCACCGCGAGGCGCTCGAGCGGCGGTCGCGCCTAGGACTTCGTGGTGCGGCCTTGTTCGACCATCCAACGAGTCAGCGGCTTTGGCCTGATAAGGCTCTGGGCGAGGCGGATCCATGAGCGGTTGTCCCCAGTGTCAACGCCGGGCGAAAGTTCACCCCCTGCCACTGTCGATCCCTGATCAGTCGTCAGGCGTCGGCGACAACAGGTTGCGGACGCGGTTCCGGTAGGTGGGCGAAGTGGCTCCGGTTCCTGCCTGAACTGCAGCCGCGAACTAGCGGGCTGGCCGTGGGCCTCAAGGCCCGGGCGCGCCTGAGAGGCTCGCGGGCATCAGACTCGCACACAGCCAAATCGGTCCAGAACCGTCCATTTGCTCCCTGCGCCCCGGTAACGTCCGGTCATGACCTTTGAGGCGCTCCCGAGCGGGCTCGAGGTGCTCATCGAGATCCTTAGGCAGCTCGGGGTGCACGCGGCCGCCTTGGCGGCGATCGTCACCCTGGTCAACCTGGCTGGGTGGGTGCGCGGTCTGCTTGGCGCCGCACGAACCACCTCGGCCGCCTCACGCTGGATCGCACGCCTGTCCCAGGATGGCTGGAAGGCACTGGGTCCCCTCGCCCGCCGGCTCATCACGATGGCCCTGCTGCTCGTAGGGCAGACGGTGGCTGTAGCGCTCTTCTACGCCTCGCTCCAGGTCGCCTATGCGTTGCCTCGCGTGCCCTACATCTGGGAACCCGGCGGCGACTGGCAACCGTTCGGCGCGACGGTGCTCACCGCGCCGCACGAGAACATCGCCTGGCCGGCCGTGGCAGCCTGGGTGGCCCTCGGGGTCGTGGCGGCGTTCGACGCGGCCCTGATCGGGCGGCAGAAGATCCTCGAGAAGACCGCCGAGCAGGTCCTCAAGGTCTTCGCATTCGTGTGCGAGCTCGCTACTTTGGGCGGGTGCCTGGGTGCGGCGCTGTTCGCCATCTTCGGACTGCTCGCCTTCGCGGACCAGGACGGTGGGCACAACATCACCGTGTTCGGCACAGCCGCTGCGCTCGGCGCCATAGCGCTGTTTGCAGGGGCAGCGGTCGCGCTCGGGGTGGAAATGTTGGACGTCACGCGACGGGTACTTCGACCGTCCAGAGGGCCCCGGAACTCCCCCACCGGTCACGTCGACGGCGTGTACAGAAGCGGCCCACGGGCCCCACAGAGCCGCGAGCCGGACAACGAGCACCGCGAGCACCTCGCCGGGAACCCCGGACAGCTTCACGTCCCGATCGGCACCAGCCAGCAGGTCCCACGACGTCGCGACCCCCGCGGTCCCCAGTCGTTCGGCTAGGCACGTCAGTCTGCGCGCCGCCGGAGCGCTCACACCCAGGAAGGTCGCCGCGTCCGCGGGACGGTCAGCCCCGCGGTCTGTCAGAGCCTGACCCGGTTTCCCGGACAGTTGCGGTTGGTTGATCATGCCGCTGTGGGAGCAGAGTGAAGGGCGGACGTGACGCCCGGACTTGCACAGGCGTCGGCAAGGCTCGGAGCGTCGAGTCGGGCCGGGCCCAATGTAGTAGTCGTGGGTCTTGGCGACCCGTCTCGGACGGGGTACCACGGTGCGACACCCTGCCGACCTAGGGTGCCCCTCAAGGGGTACGTCACCAACCCGCCGACCACGACGATGGAAGGTGCGGCCGTCATCGCTGCCTACCACGACCTGTGGAGGGTCGATCAGTCGTTTCGGATGACGTAGTCCGACCTACGCGCCCGGCCCGTGTTCCACCACCAGCGCGACGCGCTCGAAGAGCACCTGACCGTCGTGTTCGCCGCCCTGGCCGTGGCCCGCGACCTGCAAGACGCCACCGGAGTCAGCACCAAGAAGTTCGTCCAGACCCTACGCGCGGCACGCTCCGCAATCATCAAGGTCAACGGTCGAAGACTCACTCTCGACCCCGAGCTCACCGACGCCACCCGCGCCATCCTCACCAGTCTCGACGAGGGTCACTAAGCGATTGGCACGACTCAGGCTTGAGCTCGAACCGCGCCGACCGGAAACCGCACGGCCGATGATCCTCGCGCCAGCGCAACGCTGCGTCGACGGCGAGTGCCACCGCATGATGTCGCGAGTCGACGCTCGGCAGCTCTGTGGGCACGCCCCCCTACCATCCGACCATGGATACCGTGCGCCGCTGGCTTCAGACTCTCGGCCGTCACGAGACGGCGGCGAGCCTGCGGGCTTTGAGCCCTCAGTACGAGAAGGAGGAGCACTCCTACTACGTTGCCGCTTTGGTCGCCCAGCTAGTGCGCCTCGGGTCGAGTGCTCCACGCAACATCGCGCTCACGGGCCACTACGGGAGCGGGAAGAGCAGCGTTCTCCTCGAAGTTCACCGTCGCATCAACGCGAAGCGACGTTTCCTGCGGCGCCAACGCGGGAAAGCCGTCAACGTGTCCCTGTCAAGCCTCGGGACGGACGAGCCGCCAGCTGGGCGCATCGGAGGTGACGGTGCCCCACCCGCTTTGACGAACCTGATCCAGAAGGAGATCGTCAAGCAGCTGCTGTACCGTGCGCGACCCCGCCGCATGCGCGGGTCCCGCTTCCGGCGCCTGGACGTCTTCCATCCATTCCCTGTCGCGCTCTGGGCGCTAATCCTGTCCGCAAGCATCGCGGCGATCGGCCTGCTATTCGGACTGCTCGACCGTGTGTCCGACGCGTTGCCGCCCAACTGGGTCGAAGCCGTCCTGTGGGCACCATGGGCAGCCGTCGGCGCCCTGGTCGTACTCGGCGCAGCGCTGGGATGGAGCGCCGCACGAACCTTGCACAACCGGGTGCGGATTGGCGACGCTTCGGCCGGCCCGGTCAAGGTGTCGCTGAAGGACGATTCGTCCTCGTTCTTCGATGCCTACCTCGACGAGTTGGTCTACTTCTTCCAGGCATCCCGCACGTCAGTCGTGATCTTCGAGGACCTAGACCGCTTCGATGATCCACACATCTTCGAGTCTCTGCGTGAGCTGAACACCGTCCTCAGCAATGCCGAGCAAATCCGCTACCGCCCCGTACGGTTCGTGTACGCGATCAAGGACTCGATCTTCGAAACCGTCACAGAGCCCAACAACGACCAGGAGCGGGAAGCAGCGGAACCCGCACCGACACCCGAGCTGGTCACCGCCGCGCGTCGAAGCTCCCCCGGGCGGCGAACCCCCGAGCCGGTCATCGAACCCGAACCAACCCCGGCTGAGCCCCCCGTCGACGAGACGGTGCGCCGGGAGGCCACACGCAACCGCACGAAGTTCTTCGACCTCGTGGTGCCGATCGTCCCGTTCATCTCCCACCGCAACGCCAGGGAGCTCGTCCGACGCGAGATGAAGGGGACCGAGGTTGGTGAGCCGCTGGTGGACCTCGTCGCGCCGTACCTCACCGACATGCGTCTCGTACGCAACATCCGCAACGAGTTCGACGTCTTCGCCGCTCAAATCCTGCCACCGCGCGGCCCAGAGGGTCTCGGCAAAGACCAGCTCTTCGCGATGATCGTCTACAAGAACCTGCACCTCACCGACTTCGAGGCTATCCGCGAGGGTGAGAGCGTTCTGGACGACCTGTACCGGAAGTACCGCGACGCGGTGACCGAGGGCTCGCTCAACGCGCAGCAAGAAGGAAGCCGCGTCCGAACCGCGATCAACACGCTCAACGCCGGACCTCAGCGCGCAATCGAGTTCGGTGCGCGGCTCAGGACTATCGCCGGCCTCGCGGTAAGCCACAACAAGCCCTCGACCGGTGCCCGGCTCGGGGCCATCACATACAGCCCCGACGAGCTCGGCGAGACGAGCTTCTGGCGCGCCTGGTCACAGTCGGGAGCCGAGCTCCACCTGCTCGATCGGTACAACAACGTCACTGCGAGGATCACAGCCGAGGATGTGCCCGCCATCTTCGGTATGACCCTGGATGCCGACCGATGGGACGAGAGCCAACGCGCGACACTTGAGCAGGAGGAGCACAGTGCTTCCAAGCGTGCCCGCGACATCGCGCGCATGACGCTTCAAGACGTCCTCGCGGACGACTCACTCTTGGTGCCCCAGGAGACCGGTCCCGGTGCGTCGCTTCTCCAGTTCGCCGAGAAGGCGCTAGACGACCTCACGCTCGCGCTGGTCCTCCGCGGGTACCTGCTCGAGGAGAACTACGCCTTGTACGTGGCGCGGTTCCACGTAGGGAAGCTCACCCTGCGCGCGATGAACTTCATCCTGCACAACGTGCAGCACAACCGGCGCGACGTGACGTTCGAGTTCCTCGGGACCGTCAACATCGACGCGGTGATCGAGGAGGAGCGCGATCGCTTCCTCGAGGGAGAGGCCATTTTCAACCTCGAGGCGTTCGACCACCTCCTGGCAACCGCGCCGCAGCGGCTGTCCGTGGCACTCACCCGGCTCGCCGACGACTCCGAGGAGAGCACCGCGTTCCTCGACGCCTACCTCACCCGTGACCACATCGAGGCCCTGGTGCGGCTGCTGGCACCGCAGTGGCCGGGCATCTTCACCTACCTGGCGACCGAGGGCCGCCTCGCACCCGACGTCGCGCTCCACCTCTCGGACATCGCGATACAGGCAGCGTCCGCGCAGATCACTTACAAGACGAGCACCCACGCGAGCGACCTGCTCCGCGCACTCACCGCGCACGGTTCGGTCTTCGTCGACCCCGACACCCCGCGCGATCTCGACGTGCTCGTCTCGCTCCTGCACCAGTTCGAAATTGAGATAGCTGATCTGCGACCGCTCGCAGACATCGTTCGCGAGGAATCCGTGCGACAACGCCTGTACCCGATCACCGCGATTAACCTGCGCACCGCAATCGGGGCTGACTCCATCAGCCTCGACACCCTGTGGGCCGACCCAGATGTCTACCAGCACGCGCGAGCGCACCTCCAGACGTACCTCGAAGCGCTCCCCACGGACGAGTTCTCCCTACTCCCGGGCGGCCCGTGGCGCGACGTCGTGAACGACCTCGCTACGCACCAGCCGAGCCTTCTCCAGGACGCGGTGGAGCGGAGCGCGGCGGACGTACGAGTCGCGTCGCTGAGTGAGGTCGACGAGAGCGCGTGGGGCGTGCTGGCCAGGACCGGCCGCTTCGAGCCCACTGCTTCCAACCTCACCCACTACCTCCAGGCCTGGTCAGCCGACGAAGACCTCACCACCTACCTCACACTCGTGAACGACGACGTGGAGCTGGATCTCGTGGAGCCCGAGACCTCGGCGCTCGCACTCACCCTGGTCAACTCCGCTCCCTTACCACCGCATCGGCTCGTGCCCCTCGTGCAGCGCCTCAAGCCGACACCGCTCGGCATCAGCGACCTGACCGCAGACGCAGCACCCTCAGTACCCCTTCTGGTCGCCGCCGGCCTTCTGCCGGACGACGCCCGGGCTTACCAGTTCCTCCGGACGTACCCTTGGGCGGCTCGCCACGAACTCGTCATCGCGTCTGAGACTTTCGCCGGCTACCTCACCGAGCTGGACCTTGACCAGGAGGAGTTCCACGCCCTGGCCACCCAGAGCGACGTCCCGGCATCGGTGAAGGCGAAGCTCTTGGCCGACCTCGCCACGTTCGAGGACGTTCTCGACGCACCCTCTGCGACGTCGCTCGCACAGTGGGCTCACGCGCACGACCATGAGGTCGGCCTGCCGGGCGTGGTCCTGCTCGCCGAGAACGGTGCCAGCGCGACCAGTGTCCTGGACGTCCTCGCCCCCATTGTTGGTGTCCTCGATTGGAACGAGATCGTCCCCGTGCTCACCGCACTGGGCAGCCCCTACGACGAGTTGATGGTCACCGGCGTACACAAGTGGCTACCGTTGCCCGCCAGTGATGGGCTCCGCCAACTGCTCCGGCGACTCGAGTCCCTGGAGCGGGTCACGAGTTTCGACGAGCCCCTTGGTCGGGATGAGTTCACGATCCGACGCAAGGTGAACCCACCAGGCTGAGGCGCGAATCCGGGCTTCACGACCCCGACCCCGACAGCGCAGACGGCGTCGGCAGTCCGACGGCACGCCTCGACCTATGACTGCCACCGGCGAACTAGCTCGACGACCGCTTACTAGGCGCTCACACCAGTGGAGTCGGCGGGGCCGCGCACGAACGTGGGCGGCCGTCAGTACCCATGCAGTTCCCGTTCTTGTCGGTCGAGCCGTCCCGCTGGACCTCCGCGGCACTCCCGCAGCCGGCCGCGTCGACCTCAAGACGGGTGAGCAAGGGGGGCGACGCATGCGCAGTGGGCAGGTGGGCCATCTGCCGGGCGGTCCATCCGACAGCGGTTCTCAACCTGTGAGGCCGAAGGGATTCCCTTGAAAATCCCTGATAGCCAGACGTTCCCTACTGTTCCTTATCGTTTCTTACGGTCCCCTGAGCAGGGCGTTAGCAGTTCCCTGTAACGCTGACAAACGCGCAGGTGGACTCTTGAACTCTTCCCTGACACGGAAGAGGTCACTGGTTCGATCCCAGTATCGCCCACCACAACGAAGCCCCAGGTCATCTGACCTGGGGCTTCGTTCATGCGGTCACCGGCTGAGCCCGGGCAGCCCGATGCGGGAGTCAACGCCGGGCGAGTAGTGCGCCATTGGCGTGCCGTCGGGGCGCGGGAGCCCGACGGCGAGGAGCGGTCCGTGCAGGTCGCCCTCGAGCGTCGCGTCATGCAGCGGCCACGGCTCGTGGCTGATGGGGATGCGCCACCACCTGCCACCGGCGCGGCCGTACGCCGCCCAACGCCCGGTGAGCGAGTCCAGCAACGGTGTGCGCGCGGCGTCGCCGATCGGCGGCCCGATGGCAGTCCGCGCGTCGAGTCGCCAAGGACTCCCGCTCCGCCCGATGCGGCCCGCGAACCGGTACTGGACGGAGTCACCGGCCTCCGAGGTGGTGCGGGACACCTGCGCGTCGGCGTGGACGTAATGCAGCCCCACGCACCGCATGGCGGCGACGAACGCCCGGCGTGGGCAGGCGAGGGAGAAGAACCACACGCCCTCGCGGCCGTCCGGCCCGCGCACGTAGGTGCGGACGTTCACCTCGGGGAAGGCCGACCAGACGGGGATCGGCGGCAGCGGCGGCGTCCGCACCCCGCCCATCCGGAAGGGCACCAGGCCCACCCAAGCCGAGCCGTCCAGGACCTGCGCCTCCAGCCCGGCGGGCAGGAGCCGCTGGACGACGTCCGGGTCGTAGCGCCAGTGCGCGAACGTCAGCTCCGTCCACCGCTGGGCGTTGACCGGCCACGCGATGTGGCGCTCGGGGTGCCGCCTGCTCACGGTGGGCGGAGGAAGGTCCATGCGAGCAGGGTGACACGGACGGGCTCCCCCGCGTGGGCGCCTGTCACGCGGGCGAGCGCGGTCACCGGAGCAGCGGGGCCCGCCGCACGAGTCGCAGGGCCGCCCAGCGCCGACCGAGCCCCCACGTGTCGCCCGCCAGCAGCAGCGCGCACACGACCAGCACGAGCGTGTAGACCAGGTGCTGGTCGACGATCGGGTTCATCGAGCCGTCCTGTGGCGGCCACTGGGTCACCCACAGCGTCATCATGAGCAGCGAGCCCGCGCAGGCGGCCAGGCGCAGCCCGATGCCGAGCACCACCGCGAGGCCGACCCCCAGCATGCCCAGCATGAACAGCCAGTCGGTGACCGGGCTGGCGATCGAGGCGAAGAGCTCTTTCGCGGGTCCCACGGCGCCGTTCTGCAGGTAGCCCTGGCTGGGCGTGCCGCCGTCGAGCCAGGACGGCGCCACGGACCCGTCCGGGCGTGGGGCGCCGGTGCTGTGCCGCAGGCCGAAGGTCTTGTCGAGGAACGCCCAGAGGAAGACGAACCCGGTGGCGATGCGCAGGCAGGCGAGCACGCGGCGCCCGCGGCGGGTGGTGACGACGTCGAGCTGCGAGGGCTCCGTGCTCGGCGCCTCGGTGGACGGGCGGGCGAATTGGGTGCTGGCCATGGTGGCTTCTCCGTGGTTGACGACGCGACGCTGCGTGGTGCTGGGACGGACGCCGCCACGATGCCGGGCTGTTTCCGCGGGCCACAAGGACGTCATGCAGGACGGACGTCCGTGCGCCGGGGTTCCGGCCCGCCGACGGCCACCGTCATCGGCTCCGGCGGGACGCCCGTGGGCGTGGGGTCCTCCCCTACGTGGCGGGCGTCGTCACGGCACGTCGGCGAGGGCGGCCCGGAGCCGCTCGAGCAGCTCGGCCTGGCCCGCCACAACCGCGAGGACGGCGTCGTCGAGCGGCAGCCAGCGGGCGCGGTCGAGTTCGGGGAACCGTTGGCGGCGTCCGGAGCGTGGTGGCCATTCGAGCTCGAAGGTGTTGCTGGTGATGGTGCTGACGTCCAGGTCAGCGCGTCGCGCCCAGGCGGTGACGGTCTTGCCACCGCGTTGGCGCACCGTGCCGAGGAACAGCTCGGGGCCGGGCGGGGGTGGGCGCCCGATCTCCTCCGTGAACTCGCGCACCGCGGCGGCGTGGGCGTCCTCATCCGGCGGGTGTTCGCCCTTGGGGATGGTCCAGGCCCGTGCGTCCTTCGCGGCCCAGAACGGGCCGCCCATATGCCCGAGGAGGACCTCGATCTCGGGGGCGCTCCCCCGGTAGAGGAGCAGTCCGGCGCTGGTCGTCATGTGTCCCACGTTCTGGACTGTCTCATCTGGTGGCCGCCCGGAGGCCCCGCGTCATCGTTCGACGACCAGTGCCGGGCGCCTCGGATCATCGAGCCGGACCACGATGTCGGCCACGTCCTCGGGCTGGGTCTCGGCGTCATATCGGTCGTAGGCGGGGAGCGTCCAGGCCTCCTCCGGCGGGGTGCGGCGCCGTCGGGTGTCGGGCCGCAGGGCGAGATGGACGGTCAGGTCGAGGTCCAGCCACCGGCCGAGCAGCAGGGCCCCGTCGAGGACCAGGACGGCGCCGTCAGGGGCGCGCTCGTAGGCGGCGCGGGTGGCGCGGTCGCGGTCCGCGTCCCAGAGGGTCGGGAGGTACCGCCCGTCGCCGGCGGCGGCCAGCGGGTCGAGGACCTCGCGGGCCAGGGCCCCGTGGTCGACCCAGTCCTCGAAGTAGGCGTCGGGATCGTGCCGGCCGTGCTGCAGGCGCACCGAGGCCGGCCGCAGGAAGTCGTGCGCGTGGACGCGCACCACAGGCCGTCCAGCAGCCCGCAGCGGGTCCACGAGCGCGTCGGCGAGCCTGCCCGGATCGGCGCCGGGATGGCCGTCGACCGCCACGCGCAGCCGCCCGGTGGGGCGCGCGCCGATCTGCTGGACGAGGTGGTGGACCACCGCGTCGGGTGTCATCGGGCGTGCGCGCACCGGGCCATTCTGCGCGAGGGTGTTCAGCGTGGCCTCAGACCGAGGACTCCACGTTGAGGATGTTGCCGTCCGGGTCGGAGAACCACACGGATCGGAGGTCGCCCATCGTGCCGATCCCGTCGGACCAGACGATCCCCTCGGCCTCGAACGTCTCGAACGCGATCCCGTGCTGGCGCAGGTTCGCGATCTCGTCGTCGAAGTCGGTGTCGTCGACCTGGAAGGACATGGCGGTCGACTGGTTCGTGCCGGCGAAGGCAGACGGGTAGACGAGGAAGCGATCGCCCCCGGCGTTGTAGAAGACCCCTTCGGGAGCCTCTCCGTCAGTGGCGACGAATCCGAGCGTCCCCTCGTAGAACGCGCGTGCCCGGTCGAGGTCCGCGACTGCCAGTGTGGGGCAGGGCGCGTAGTCGGAAAGCATGGCTCCTCCAGCGGCGGACCGCGCGACCGTCGCCCGGTCGGCCTCCTTCGAACGTAAGTCGGCCGTGCTGCGGGGTCAAGGATCGCCAGGCGCGGCCCGTACAGTAAGCGCGGCTCATCTCGGGGTGGCCGGTTGACCGGCCCCAAAGGACGTAGGACGGCACAGCAACATGACGGCGACGGACTCCTCTGACGTGCGCGCGGCGGGGGCCGCCGAGGGCGTGGACCCCGCGGACCTCGAGGTGTTCTTGCGGGTGATCGACCAGATCGGCGACCTGCCCTCGGACCACCCCCACCTGGCGGTGGCGCGACGGGCGACCGCGGCGCTGTTCAAGGCGGCGAAGAAGCAGCGCCGCACCGAGAAGCGCACGGCGATCAGCGAGGCGGACCGCGCCGTGGTCGCGGCGACGGCCACGGGCAGCCCGGGGCGCATCGACGACGAGACGCGCGGCCTGCCGATCACGTCGAATGCGCAGGGCGCGATCGCGGGGACGCTGCTGCGCGCGCGGCCGTGCTACATCTGCAAGGAGGCGTACACCACCGTCGACGCGTTCTACCACCAGCTGTGCCCGTCGTGCGCGCGGCTGAACCATGCGAAGCGTGACGCGCGCACCGACCTGACCGGGCGCCGTGCGCTGCTGACGGGCGGGCGCGCGAAGATCGGGATGTACATCGCGCTGCGCCTGCTGCGCGACGGGGCGCACCTGACCATCACGACCCGGTTCCCCCGGGACGCTGCCCGCCGGTTCGCGGCGATGGAGGACAGCGCCGAATGGCTGCACCGGCTGTCGATCGTGGGCATCGACCTGCGTGACCCGGCGCAGGTGGTGTCGTTGGCCGACTCGGTGGCCGCTGCGGGTCCGCTCGACATCCTCATCAACAACGCGGCGCAGACCGTGCGCCGCTCCCCCGGCGCCTACTCGCCGCTGGCGGACGCCGAGTTGGAGCCGCTGCCCGCGGGGCCCATGCCCGAGATCCGCACCCTGGGCCACACCAGTGACGCGCATCCGCGAGCGCTGGCCGGCGCGGTCACGGAGCTCACCAGCCCCGCGTTCGAGCTGGCGACGCGCCAGGATGTGGCGTCCATGGCGCTGACGGCGGAGGCGGCGTCGCTCGAGCGGCTGGTCGCCGGGACGTCCATCGACGCGGGCGGCCTGGTGCCGGACACCGGGGAGACGAACTCCTGGGTGGCGACGGTGGACCAGGTCGACGCGATGGAGCTGCTCGAGGTGCAGCTGTGCAACCAGACGGCGCCGTTCATCCTCATCAGCCGGCTGCGCCCGGCGATGAAGGCGTCCCCCGCACGCCGCACCTACGTGGTGAACGTGTCCGCGATGGAGGGCGTGTTCTCCCGCGGGTACAAGGGGCCGGGGCACCCGCACACGAACATGTCCAAGGCGGCGCTCAACATGCTCACGCGCACCAGCGCGGAGGAGATGGCGCAGGACGGCATCTTCATGACGGCCGTCGACACGGGGTGGATCACCGACGAGCGGCCGCACCCGACGAAGGTGCGACTCGCCGAGGAGGGCTTCCACGCGCCGCTGGACCTGGTGGACGGCGCCGCGCGCGTGTATGACCCGATCGTGCGGGGCGAGGCGGGCGAGGACCTGTACGGGTGCTTCTTGAAGGACTACGCGCGCTCCGCCTGGTGACCGGGTGACAGTGGGGGCTCGAGTGCGGGCTCGACTGCCCTGACGAGCGTGGCGGGCCCGTCGTCGGGCGCGCGCGCCAGTAACGTGCGCTCCTGCTGGGCGCCGGGCCCAGCCCGCCCCGCCACCGCCAGGAGTGCCATGCGCCGCCACCTCGCCCACGTCGTGACCCAGGTCGCGGGCGCCGTCGACCACCGGGCGCGGGCGCCGCAGGCGCACGATGAGGCGTTGGACCGGCTGCGCGAGCTCGTCGCCGTGCTGCGTGCCGACCACCCCGAGGCGGACGCCGAGGCGGACGCCGGCGCGGACCGGGTCGCCGCCCTGGCGGAGATCTTCGGCCTGGACGCGTTGGACGTGCGACTGCTGATGGTGGCTGTCGCCCCCGACGTCGACGCGAACCTCGGCACGGCGCTCGACCTGCTGGGCGGGTCGGGCCTGACGGCCACGGGCGGCCACGTCACCCTCGGCACTGCCCTGGAGCTGTGCGGGCTCGGCAGCGGCTCCGCCGAGGCGCGCGCCCGGCTGCACCCCTCGGCCCCGCTGCGCCGGCGCCGCCTGCTCCTGGTGCACGGCGACGGCCCATGGCTGGGGCGCACCCTGCAGGCGCCGGACCGCGTGGTCGGCCACCTGGTGGGCGACGACACCCCCGACCCGCTCGTCGCGACGATGACCGTGCCCGCCGAGGGCGTGGACCTGCCCGAGGCGCAGAGCGTGGCGCGGGCCGTGGAGCTCGGCGTGCGGCTGGTGTACGTGCGCTCCCCCCTGGGCGCGCCTGGGGCCGCGGTGGCGGCCGGGGCGTTCAGCGCGCTCGGCATCCGGCCCCTGGTCGTGGACCTGCGACGACGCCCGGCGGGGACGAGTGGCGCCGGGGCTGTCGCTGTGGCCGCGCGTGAGGCGGGCATGATCGGGGCCGGGCTCGTGGTGCTGGGCGTCGACGACGCGATCATGGCGGCCCCCGACCAGCCCGCAGACCTCGCCGTGGTCGAGGCGCTGGGCGACGCGGCAGTGCCCGTCGTCGGCGTCGGGCACCGGGGGTGGGACCGGGGCTGGTCCCGCGACCTCCCGCTGTGCGTCGAGGCGACGAGGCTGCCGCCGGCCGTGCGCGGCCAGGTGTGGGACCGCGAGCTGCCGGGCGCCGACCTCGCCGCCGCCGAGTGGCGGGACGTGATCGGGCTGCGCCTGGAGCCCGGCGACGTGGCCTCGACGGTCCGGTACGCGCGGATGCTCGGCGCTGTGCGCGAGGAGCCCGTCGGCCCGGCGCTGGTCCGCGAGGCGGCACGGCGGCTGGGCGGGGGCGCGGGCGGCAGGCTGCCCGGGCGCACCAGCGCCACACTCTCCGACCTGGTGCTCCCCGACACCGCCCGCCAGCAGGTCGCCCAGCTCATCAGCTGGGCCCAGCACCGCGACGCCGTGCTCGCGCAGGGCCCGGTGCACGGCCAGGGGGGCAAGGGCTCGGGCCTCGCGGCGCTGTTCAGCGGCGGCCCGGGCACCGGCAAGACGCTGGCCGCGCACGTCGTCAGCGACGCGCTCGGCCTGGACCTGTACCCGGTAGACCTGTCGAGCGTGGTGGACAAGTACGTCGGGGAGACCGAGAAGAACCTCGAGCGGGTGTTCCACGAGGCCGAGAGCCTCAATGTGGTCCTGTTCTTCGACGAGGCGGACTCGCTGTTCGGCAGCCGCTCCGAGGTGCGCGACTCGCGGGACAGGTACGCCAACCTCGAGGTGTCCTACCTGCTGCAGCGCATGGAGCAGTTCGACGGGATCGTGCTGCTGGCCACGAACCTGCGCGCCAACTTGGACGCCGCGTTCTCCCGGCGCCTGCACTTCGTCATCCACTTCCCCGACCCGGACGTGCCCACCCGCCGGAGCCTGTGGCGCCAGCACCTGACCCACCTGGAGCCGCTGGACGCCTCCGACCCGGTGGACTTCGACCTGCTCGCGGAGGGCGTCGAGCTGGCCGGCGGCGACATCCGCAACATCGTCATGGCGGCGGCCTACGACGCGGCCGCCGCGGGCGGGCGGATCGGGATGCGCACCCTGGCGGCAGCGGCCCGGCGCGAGTACGCCAAGCTGGGCCGCCGGATGCCCCCGGGCGGGTTCGCCGACATCCCGCCGCCCGCGCCCGCCCTGCCCTCCGCGCGCGGCTGAGAGGCCGCGACACCGCTCCTGCCTGCGCAATCACTACGGAGTTTCCCCAGGACCGCTCCCATGCGCCCGCACCCCGCTCGTACTGTGGCGGGGACCATGCACCCCGCCTGAGGAGCCTGCCGTGAGCGAGCGCACCCGTCCTGCCGCCCGAGCCGGACACCAGCGGAGCGAGTCGTCCGCGCCCGACGGCGCCGCGCCCAGCAACGCGCGACGGCTTGCCGCCCCTGGCCTGGTGCACGCGAGCGACGAGCGCCTGCGCCGCGCTGCCGCGGGGGCCGACCTCCTCGGCGGCTCCGACGTGGACGCCGACGTGGTGGCCACGCTGCGCCGCCGCCGGGGCCAGGGCGCCCCGCTGCCCGCCGACGTCGCCCGGTCCATGGGCGAGCAGCTCCAGCGCGACATGTCGGACGTGCGCGTGCACGCCGACTCGGAGGCCGACACGCTCAGCCGGTCCGTGCAGGCGCGCGCGTTCACGCTGGGCTCCGACGTGTACTTCACGGCCGGCTCGTACAACCCGCGCAGCGCCGAGGGCCAGCACCTGCTCGCCCATGAGCTGACGCACGTCGTCCAGCAGTCCGCCCCGGGGGCCGGGGCAGTGCAGCGCTCCGCGATGACCGTGGGCCGCGCGGACGACCCGGCCGAGGTCGAGGCCGAGCGCAACGCCGCGCGCGTGGTGCAGGCGCTGCGCCGCTCCCCCGCCGCCGCTGCCACTGCCGCGCCCGTGGCCATCGAGCACCAGCACGGGTCGGGCTGCGGCCACGACATGACGATCCGCCGCAACTTCCTCACCAATCTGTTCAGCAGGACGCCCGCGGCGCCGCCCGCGCCTCCCGCGCCGACCCTGGGCGTCCGCGAGCGCGGCGTGCACGAGGCCGAGACGGACGACCCGTCGGCGCTCGACCAGCTGGCCGACATCGCCGACGCCATCCTCGCGATCAAGGACGCGACGGTGACGAAGGAGGAGAAGCACGTGCTCGGCGACATGGACGGCGGCGACGCGGCGGCCGGCCTCTACGGATCGGGCATGGGCCTGATCAAGCTGGGCATGGGCGCCAAGGACGTGTTCGGCGCCGCGGGCGACCTGCATGCCGCCCGTCAGCCCGGCGGGGACTCACTGGCGCGCAACGACAAGGGAGTGGAGCTCGAGGGCGGCCTGTGGGACTTCCTCGGCGACGCCACCGGCACGATGGACTCCATGGCCGGGGCGGCCAAGGGATTCGGCGGCCAGGACATCCCCGTCTTCGGGGACATCGCCAACGTCTACACCGGCATCGCCAAGGGCAAGCAGGCCCTGGAGGACGGAGCGACCGCCGGACGGCTGCACAACCAGAAGATCAGGGTCAAGCGCGAGCAGGACCACCACCTGCCCAACCCGCACCGGCTGGCCAGGTTCCGCGAGTTCGCCACCGCCTACCGGGGCTACCAGGCCGAGACCGCCGCCGCGGCCGCCGTCGTCGGCGAGACCGCCGAGAAGAAGGCCGAGCGCAAGCTGCGCCAGAAGGCCGCGTCCGCCGCGAAGAAGACCACCAAGGCCGAGGACATCACCCGCTTCGGGACCGTGCTGGCCGGGTACACGGGATCGGACCCTTCCGTCGCAGGCGCCGACGACGCGACAGTCCTGGCCTTCCTCAACCACTGCCGCGACCAGGACCACAAGGAGTTCGGCTACGGCACCGAGCACCGCAAGCGCGCGGAGCTGGAGTACGCCACCGCCCCGACGGGCTTCAGCGCGGACTACACCGACACGCGGAGCCTGGGCAAGCTCGCCTCCTTCGGCACCCGGCGCAAGGCGGAGACAGCGGCCGTGAACGCCGTCGAGGCCGCGGGCAACGTGATGGACGCCGCCGGGACGGTGTCCGCCGCCGGCGACTTCGGCGCCACGAAGATCACCGGCAAGGCGCTCAAGGCCGCGGCCGCCGGCTACTCCACGCTCAAGTCGGGCGTCAAGCGGGCCAAGCGGATCCACCACCTGCGCACCGTGAAGAACGAGATCGGCTACGGGGGCACGACCGACCGCGGCGCCTGGTGGGGGGCCAAGCAGTTCTTCGGCGGGAAGGTCGACGCCTCGCAGGCGAACGTGCGCGCCGCCATCGCCGACCCCACCCAGGACATCGCCCAAGGGCGCAAGGGCGCCACGCTGCTGTCGACCGCCACCGCCGAGCAGAAGGCCGCACTGGCCAAGCGGGTCACCCGGCAGGTCTTCCGGCGCATCGACGACCTGGTGCGCTGCCTCGGCAGCACCAACCCGCAGGTCTTCGCGCGCGCCTCCAAGATCCTGCACATCATCGCCGAGACGAACCTGGCCGGCTTCTTCGCCAAGATCGACGCGAGCGACCTGGCGGAGTTCCGTAGGGTGTCCCAAGCCGTTGCGGGCGGATCCGCGTCAGCGGACGACACGGCGCTCTACCAGAAGCACCGGCAGAGCATTCACAACATCGTGGAGCGACAGCTCCACGGGATCGGCGGTTGAGCATGTCCACGACTGATCTGCGGGCCCGGGTCGCCTCCTTCTTCGAGGCACGGGAGTGGGTCGTCGAGGCGGCCGAGGACCCGAGCCTGATGCTGCTGCACACGACCGACGACGAGGCCCAGCCCTGGCCGGTGCTCGTGCACGTCAACGACGAGCCCGCGGGCGTGCGGATCTTCTCCGTGCTGCCCGACGACGTGCCCGCCGAGCACCGCGCGGACGTCGTCGAGCTGCTCGCCCGGATCAACTACGGCCTGCTGTCCGGCGCCGTGGAGATCGACCTGGAGGACGGCGAGGTGCGCGCGCGCACGGGCATCGAGATCGGCGAGGCGGAGCTCGACGGCCCCGCCTTCGACGCGCTGCTCGAGGCGGCCCTCGTCACGAACCTCGCGCTGATGGACACGTGCTGGGACGCGCTGCACGACGTCGCCGCCGGGCGTCTCGACGCGGCGTCGGCGGCAGACCAGATCGACTTCTGACCGTCTATCCGCGAGCGCGGGCGAGGCCCCGCACGTAAGCCGCCTGGCCGGCATGCTGCAGGTCGTCGGAGAGGACGCTGACCAGGCGGACCCCGAGGGTGACCGGCGGGTCCCAGGACGTGTCGACGATGCGGTCCAGATCGGCGGCGTCGACCCCGGCCAGGAGTTCCACCGTCCTGGCGTGCACGGCGTCGTGGTAGCCCGCGAGCGCGTCGGCGCTTGCCCTCAGGGCGCCCACCTGCTCCGCCGTGTCCCCGTACCCGGTGTCGCCGGGGGGCCGGGGGAGGTCGAGGCGCTCCGCCCAGCCGTGTGCTGTCCACACCTGCGGCAGGTCGAACGCGTCGGCGACGTGGTCGTCCTGCACGCGGGTGAGGTGCCACACGAGCCAGCCGATGGTGTTGGCGCCGGGCGCCGGGCGCCACGCGAGGTCGTCGGGAGTCTGTCTCCGCAGCGCGGCGTGGACCACCTCCCGCACGCGTCCGAACCCGTCCACCAGCACATCGCGCGGCTCAGCCATGGCGTGCACGCTGCCACCGTCCGTTGCTCGGGGCAACACACCGGGCGTGACGGGGTGGGTCCCGAGCGCGGGAGGGCGGGACATGATGGTCTGGCCGACGGCCGGCATGCGCCGTGCGGCCCGCACTTGGAGGTCTTCGCCCATGACAGTGATCGACAACGCCATCTACGTGGACGGCCGGCGCCGGGCCGAGCCGGAGTCGCTCGACGTGACGTACGAGCTGCTCGCGAGCGAGGGCGGCATGGCGTGGATCGGGCTGTACCGGCCGGACGACGCGGAGATCCACTCGATCGCCCACGAGTTCGATATCCACCCGTTGGCGGTCGATGACACCATCAGCGCGCATCAGCGCCCCAAGCTGGAGCGGTACGGCGATGTGCTGTTCACCGTGCTGCGGCCGGCGCGGTATGTCGACGAGGACGAGCGGGTGGAGTTCGGAGAGCTCCACGTGTTCACGGGCGCGGACTTCGTGGTGACCGTGCGCCACGCCGAGTCGCCGGACTTGGCGAAGGTGCGCCGGCGCATGGAGGCCTCCCCCGAGCTGCTGCGCCTGGGCCCCGAGGCGGTGCTGTACGCGATCCTCGACCAGATCGTCGACGAGTACGCGCCGGTGGTGGACGGGCTGCGCAATGACATCGATGAGATCGAGGACGACGTGTTCGCCGGCAAGCCGGACGTGTCCCGGCGCATCTACCAGCTCTACCGCGAGGTGATGCTGTTCCAGCGGGCCACCCATCCCCTGCTCCGGATGCTCGCCGCGTTGCGGGGCGGCTTCGACAAGTACGGCGTCGACGCAGATCTGCGCCGCCACCTGCGCGACGTCGAGGACCACGTGGAGCGCATCGTGGAGAAGGTGGACTACTACCGGGCGCTGTTGGAGAACGCGCTGACCCTCAATGCGACGGTGGTGACCGAGCGGCAGAACGAGGAGATGCGCGCGATGACGAGCGCGAGCCTGGTCCAGAACGAGGAGGTCAAGAAGATCTCCGCGTGGGCGGCGATCCTGTTCGCCCCCAGCCTCGTCGGCGGGGTCTACGGCATGAACTTCGCGAACATGCCCGAGCTCGACTGGCCGCTCGGCTACCCGATGGCGCTGGGCCTCATGGCGACCTGCTCGGTGGTCTTGTTCGCCGTCTTCCGCAACCGCAAGTGGCTGTGAGCGGGCGCCGCGGGCTGGGCGCGCCGGTCGTCGTGGTCGGACGTAGCCTGGCTTGACGCAGGGTGGAAGTAAGGGGGCAGACATGACACCACCCACGACGACCTCTCGGACTCCGCCCCCCTGACGCGGGCACGCGTCCGCGGGTGGCGCCCACCCTCCCTGTGACCGGCGCCCCTCGAACCGGCCGGGCATAGCCCTGGCCGGGCGCCTTGGCGTCCCTGCGCCCCACCCCCTGCTGATCACCGGCCGCGGCGGCGACGTCACGGGCGACCGTTCGAACGAGGCCCGGCCACGGGGCCACAGGAGGATGAGAGATGTCGACCAACGAGAGCCTGAACGAGAGCCTGAACGCCGCGGACCCGATCTTCGCCCGACGCGGCGAGGGCACCGTCTCCTCACGGACGTCCATCGACGAGGAGTCGATGCTGCCCGCCACCGCGTACCAGATCGTCCATGACGAGACGATGCTCGACGGCAACGCGCGGCTCAACCTGGCGACCTTCGTGGGCACCTGGATGGACGAGCACGCGATCAAGCTCTACAACGACGCGTTCCAGAAGAACATGATCGACAAGGACGAGTACCCCCAGACCGCCGCCATCGAGCAGACCTGCTGGAAGATGCTCGGCGACCTGTGGCACGCCCCGGACATCTCGAAGACCATCGGGTGCTCGACGATCGGCTCCTCGGAGGCGTGCATGCTCGGGGGCCTGGCCCTCAAGCGGCGCTGGCAGGAGGCCCGGCGCAAGGACGGCAAGTCCACTGATCACCCCAACCTGGTGATGAGCTCGGCCGTGCAGGTCTGCTGGGAGAAGTTCTGCAACTACTGGGACATCGAGCCGCGCCTGGTGCCGATCCCCGAGGAGCACAAGACGCTCGACGGGCACGACCTGGACAAGTACGTCGACGAGAACACGATCGGCGTGGTGTCGATCCGGGGCGTCACGTACCCCGGCATGTACGAGCCGGTGCAGCAGGTCGCCGAGGCGCTCGACCGCATCCAGGAGAAGACCGGCCTGGACATCGCGATCCATGTGGACGGCGCCTCGGGCGCGATGGTCGCCCCGTTCCTGCAGCCCGAGCTCGCCTGGGACTTCCGGGTCGACCGGGTGCACTCGATCTCCACGTCCGGGCACAAGTACGGCCTGGTGTACCCGGGGCTCGGCTGGGTGGTGTGGCGTGACAAGGAGTACCTGCCGGAGTCGCTGATCTTCTACGTGAGCTACCTCGGCGGCGACATGCCCACGTTCGCGCTGAACTTCTCCCGGCCGGGCGCGCAGGTGCTGCTGCAGTACTACCTGTTCCTCCGCCTGGGCCGGAAGGGGTACTTCGAGGTCCAGAAGGCCTCGCAGGACGTCGCGCTGTTCCTGTCCAAGGGGATCTCCGAGCTCGGGCCGTTCGAGCTGTGGAACGACGGCAGCGACATCCCGGTGTTCGCCTGGCGGATCAAGGAGGGCTACACGGACAAGTGGACCCTCTACAACCTGCAGGACCGGTTGCGCACACGCGGCTGGCTCGTCCCGGCGTACCCGTTGCCGGACGACCTGTCGAACGTGACGGTGCAGCGGATCGTGGTGCGCAACGGGCTGAGCATGGACCTGGCCGCGCTGCTGCTCAACGACATCAAGACGCAGACGCAGTACCTGGACGGCCTCGAGGGCGCCGTCCCGCAGGAGGCCCCGCAGTCGGCGTTCCACCACTGAGCGTCACCGGTGGCGAGCGGGCGGGCCTCGTCTGCGGGCGACGACGCGCCCGCCATCGAGGAGTCGGAGCCGGTCCAGCCGATCCGGGCCCGGGCGCGCCGGCGCCCGGGCCCGTGGGCGCGCGGCGGGCGGGGTCTGCTGGGGACGTCCGAGCTGGCCCTGCTCGCGGTGGTCGGCGTCGTCTCGATGAGCACCGTGCCGACGATGGCCGCGTACGGGCTGGGCGCCGTGCCGTTCCTGCTCGTGCCGGCCGCGCTGTTCCTGGTCCCGGTCGCGCTCGTGGCCGCCGAGCTCGGCAGCTCGTGGCGGGGTGGTGTGGCGGTGTGGGCGCGCGAGGGCCTGGGGCCGCGCTGGGGGCTGGCGGCGGCCTGGCTCCAGTGGGTCCAGGGCGTGGTCCGCATCCCCGTGCTCCTCGCCTTCGCGGCGGCGTGCCTCGCCCTGGCGTTCACCGGGCCTGGGGCGACCTCCTCGGGCCTGGGCGCCGCGCTGGTGATCCTGGTGCTGTTCTGGGGGTCCACGCTGCTCGTCGCGCGCGGGGGGACGATGTTCGCCCGGGTGGCGGCCTGGGCGGGCGCGCTGGGCGTCCTGCTGCCCGCCGCGCTGCTCGTGTGCCTCGGCCTGGGGTGGGTCGCCACCGGCCAGCAGTCCGAGGTGAGCCTGGACGCCACCGAGCTCGTGCCCCCGTACACGGGGGCCGCCTCGATCGTGCTGCTCGTGTCCGGGGTGCTGTCGTTCACCGGCCTCGAGGTGGGCGCCGCGCACGTCGACCAGGCGCGGCAGCCGGCGCGGAGCGTGCCGCGTGCGATGGCGGCCGCCGCGGCCCTGGTGGTCGGGGTCCTCGTGCTGCCCGCCGTCGCGATCTCCCTCGCCGTGGAGCGGGATGACACGGGCCTGAGCGCCGTCAACCTCGCCCTGCACCGCTACCTGGACCACTGGGGCGCGGCGTGGGCCGTGCCGGTGGTCTTGGCGCTCCTCGCGGTCGGCGCTGTCGGCTCGGCGATCGCCTGGGCCGCCGGGCCCAGCCGCGGCCTCGCGCTGGCGGGCCAGTCCGGGCTGCTGCCGCCGCTGCTGCAACGCGTGGGGCCGACGGGCGCGCCGCACGGCATCCTGCTCGCGCAGGGCGCGGTGGTCACGGTGCTCGCCGCGCTGTTCGCCCTCACCCCGGACGCGTCTGCGGTGCTCGTCGTGCTGCTGGCGATGGCCGCGGCGCTCTACTTGGTGATGTACATGATGCTGTTCGCGGCAGCGGTGATCCTGCGCCGCACCCAGCCCGGCGTCCCCCGCGGGTTCCGGGTCCCCGCGCTCCCCGTCGTGGCCGGCATCGGGTTCCTCGCGTCGTTGGCCGGGTTCCTGGTGGCGTTCATCCCGCCGACCGACGCGCTGGTCGGCGTCGAGTCCTACCCGTGGCTCATCGCCGCCCTGGTCGTGGTGGTGGGGGCGCCGCCCTTCGTGCTCTCCGCCCTGCGCCGCCCGGGCTGGGACCGCCGCTCCACGGGCGAGCGGGCCGCTGCCGGGGGCGAGGTGCTGGTGAGCCCCTCAGGCTGACGTGCCGCCTGCGCTGTGCCAGTCCGGCTCCAGCAGATCGGGCGTGTGGCGCTGCCGCCCCTGCGCGTCGGTCCACGCGACGGACGCGCGGCCCGCCATGAGGTTCGCGGTCAGTGTGGCCCGGTGCCCGCCATGCGCCCAGGTCATCTGGATCACCCCGGGGGCGCCGGCGTGGCTGAACTCGCCATCGAACGCGGGGTGGGCGTTGCGGAACCGGATCAGCTCGAAGAGCGCGGCGACCACGGGACGCGCCAGATGCTCCTCCAGGTCCGACGTCAGGAACTTGCGCCGGTTGATGTCCCGGCCCACGCCGGTCTGGGCGAGCAGCGCCAGGTCGTTGTGCCCCGCGAGCAGCCCCACGTAGTACACCTGGGGCAGGCCGGGGATGAAGAACTGCAGCGCCCGGGCCAGCAGGTACCGCTGGTCGTCACGCCCCACCGCCTCGTAGTACGTGGTGTTCACCTGGTAGGCGTCCACGTTCGACGCGCCCGCCCCCGTCGACGCGCGCGACTCCTGGTCGGTGTGCTCGTGGATGCCCTCGACGATCCGGTCGATCTGCTCGACGGCCAGCAGGCCCGGCTGGTGGCCGTCGAGCTGGGACGGCCCGATGTCCATCACGCCGATCCCATCATGGGTGTCCAGCACGGTCACGGAGTTCGACGGGCGCACCCCCAGCCAGCGGCGCAGCGGGTCCCCGTCGCCGGTGTACAGGCTGTAGAGGACCAGGGGCGGCAGCGCGAAGTCGTAGACCCAGTCCGCGGTCGACGCCAGCGCCACCTGCTTGGCGTAGTGGGTGTGCGCCTCCACGAGCACCTCCATGCCCAGCTCGTGCGCCCGCCCCGTCAACCGGCGGATGAACTCGAAGGTCGCCGGCGTCAGGAAGCAAGTGGTGCCAGCGGTCTTCACCGCATAGCCGGCCGCGTCGAGCCGCACCATGCGCACCCCCGCCCGGGCGAGGGCCTGCAGCACCCGCTCGAGGTAGGCCTGGGTCTCCGGATCGGAGTGATCAAGGTCGATCTGGTCCGCGGTGAAGGTGGTCCACGCCAACCGGCGCCGCGCGCCCCACGGCACCACGGTGAACGGCGGCCCCGGCCGCGGCCGGAAGATGCGCAGCAGGTCCTCCTCGGTGGCGCCCCGCGTGAACACGTCGCCCATCATCAGGAACATGCCCGGGTGCTCCGCGTCGTCGCCGCGCTCCATCACGTCCAGGAACTGCGGTGCCGCGGACGACATGTGGTTGACGATGACGTCGGCCACCAGCGAGTACCTGTCCGCGAGCGCCCGCACGTCGTCCCAGTCGCCGAGGCGCGGGTCGACCTGGGTGTGGTCGATCGGGTCGAACCCGCCGTCCGCGCCGTCGAAGGGGACGTAGAACGGCAGCAGGTGCACGCCGGTGAAGACGTCCCGCAGGATCGGGCCGTCGAGGAGCCGCTGCAGGCCCGCGAGCGTCGCGCCGAACCTGTTCGGGTAGACGATGAGCTGGACTCCCCGACCCAACCGGGACCGCGGGCTCGACGCAGGGCCCATGTGCCCGCCCTCCCCAGTCCGGCCAGCCTGGTCCCCGGGAATCTCGGGTCCAAATCCGACGATACCCATCGTGATCAGGCCCGCCACCGGTGTGCGGGCCTCAGGCTGGCGCGCTGGCGTCGAGGCGCGCGGCCAGCGCCATGGCGTCGTGCGGGGCGTGGGCCTTGGCGTCGTTGTCGAAGTACACGAGCACGTCGCGCCCGACGGGGCGCGGGGGCGGGACGGGGGCGAGGAGCGGCTCGCCGACGTTGAGGAAAAGTAGAAGAACAGAGGCGTAAGATGGCCGGCAGGGTCAGGGGGGAATAAGGGACAGGGCCCCGGACGCGCCGCGCCCACCGGTCGAGCGCGGCGTCGGTGTACCCGCTGGCGTACAGCTCGGTGTCGCCGTGCAGGCGCACGTACACGAAGTCGGCGGTGACGTCGGCAAGTGCCGGCCAGCGCCCGGGGCTGTCGGCGGCCACCAGCGCCACGTCGTGGCGGCGCAGCAGCTCGACGAGGCCCGGCGCCGCGTACGACGGGTGGCGGGCCTCCAACGCGTGCCGCATCGGCCGGTCGGCGTCCGTGGTGGTGAGCGCCCGGCCGTCCACGCGCTTGTCATGGCGGGCCGCGAGGTCGGCGGCCTGGGCGGTGGTGCGCGGCAGCAGGCGGAGGAACGCCTCCAGTCGGTCCGGCTCGTACGGGAGGCTCGGCGGGAGCTGCCACAGCACTGGTCCCAGGCGGCGCCCGAGCGCGAGCACGCCCGACGCGAAGAAGTTCGCCAACGGGGCCTCGACGTCCGCGAGGCGCCTGATGTGCGTGATGAACCGGCTGCCCTTGACCGACAGGAGGAAGTCGTCGGGCGTCGCGGCGGCCCAGGCCTCGTAGCTCGCGGGGCGTTGCAGGGCGTAGAAGGACCCGTTGACCTCGATGGTCCCCAGCCGCCGCGCCGCGTAGGCGAGCTCGTCGCGCCGCCGCAGGCCGGGCGGGTAGAAGGAGCCCCGCCACGGCGGGGAGTCCCATCCGCTGATCCCGACGCGCGCCCGGCTCATCCGGGGCCGTGGGACGTGCCGGGGACCGTGCTGGAGGCCAGGTCGGGGGCGGGCTGCCACGGCCACCGCCCGGTGATCTCCAGCTCGAGGGAGAAGCTGAGGAACGTGCGGATGAGCACGATGCCGGCCAGGACGCCCACGCTCTCGAATGTGGGGCTCACGGCCACCGTGCGGATGATGTCGGCCGCGACGAGCAGTTCCAGGCCCAGCAGGATCGACCGGCCGAGCTGCTGGCGGAACGGCTGGTAGACCGGGCCCGAGCCCGCCCGGGCCCTGCGCAGCGCTTGGACGCCCGCCGCGATGGCCCCCAGCACGATCGCCGCGACCCCGGCGGCGTCCACGCACTGCCCCACCGTCTCGACGACCCCCTGGAAGCCCACGGCTGCCCTCCTCGTCGCTGGTGCCGGGATGTGGCCGGTCCAGCGTCGCGCTCCTCCCGCGTCTCCGCACCCCCGGCGGGCGCCGGCTCGCCGCGCGGGAGGCGGGGCGCGGGCCTAGCGTCGATGGCGAGCCGACCGTGCGACGAGCGGGGGGACCATGCAGACGAGCCAGGACTCGACCCGGGGGCCGCGCCCCCACGTGCTGGTGATCGGGTCGGGCTTCGGCGGCCTCTTCGCCACCAAGGCCCTGGCGCATCAACACGTGCTGGTCACGGTGCTGGCCAGCACCGGATACCACCTGTTCCAGCCGCTGCTCTACCAGGTGGCCACCGGGGTGCTGTCCGTCGGCGAGGTGGCTCCCGCGACCCGCGAGGTGCTGCGCCGGCAGCGCAACGCCCGCGTGCTGCTGGGCACCGTCACCGAGATCGACCTGGCCGCGCGCACCGTGGTCTCCGAGTCGCCGGCGGGCACGCTGCGCACCTCCTACGACTCGCTCATCGTGGCGGCGGGGTCCGGCCAGTCGTATTTCGGCCACGACGAGTTCGCCGAGTTCGCCCCCGGGATGAAGAGCGTCGACGACGCGCTGGAGTTGCGCGGCCGCATCTTCGGAGCGTTCGAGCTCGCGGAGGTGCGCGCGCAAGACCCCGACGCCACGGTGGAGGAGCTCAGCGCGCTCCTCACGTTCGTGGTGGTGGGCGCGGGGCCCACCGGCGTGGAGATGGCCGGGCAGATCGCCGAGCTGGCCCACCGGGCGCTGCGCGACAACTTCCGCAGCATCAACCCCGCGCGCGTGCGCATCGTCCTCGCCGACTTCGCGGACGCGGTGCTGGGGCCCTTCGACCCGCGGCTGCGCGACCGGGCGGCCGCCCACCTGGAGTCGATGGGCGTCGAGCTGCAGCTCGGCCGGCGGGTCGTGGGGGTCGACCGGGACGGAGTGGACCTCGAAGGACCCGACGGGTCGGTCACCCGCATCGACACCCGGACCAAGATCTGGGCGGCAGGCGTGCAGGCCTCGCCGCTGGGCGCCACGCTCGCGGAGCAGTCCGGCGCCCAGACCGACCGCGCGGGCCGGATCCGCGTGGAGCCCGACTGCACGCTGCCCGGGCATCCCGAGGTCTTCGTGGTGGGCGACATGATGTCCATCGACGGGGTGCCCGGACTCGCACAGGCGGCGATGCAGAGCGCCGAGCACGCGGCCGGCCAGATCGGCCGCCGGCTGCGCGGCGAGCCCACCGGCCAGCCGTTCCGCTACCACGACAAGGGCAGCATGGCGATCGTCTCCCGCTTCTACGCGGTCGCCGAGCTGGGCGACCGCAAGGTGTGGGGGGTGCCCGCCTGGGTGCTGTGGCTCGGCGTGCACCTGGTCTACCTCATCGGGTTCAAGAACCGCCTGACCACGCTGCTGCACTGGGCCGTGAGCTTCGTGGGCAGCGGGCGCTCGGAGCGGACCGCCACCCACCAGCAGGTGATCGCGCGCACGGCGATGCTCGAGCGGGAGACGGACGGGCCGGGCACGAGCCCGCCGACCACGCCCTGAGCGCGGCGGGCTCGATCGGCCGCCCGCTCAATTCCGCCGGTGGTCCTGCACCGACAGGCGCGGGCCCCGCCTCGGCACGCGGGCGGCCCCGGACAGGAGCAGCAGGCGCACCACCCGCTGCCGATGCGGCCGGAACGGCTCCAGCAGCTCGAGCATCCGATCGTCGTCGACGCGTTGCCCGGTCAGCGCCCAGCCGACCTGCGCGGCCAGGTGGTAGTCGCCGACGGAGATCGCGTCGGGGTCGCCGAACGCGCGCTGCGCGGTCTCCGCGGCCGTCCACACGCCCACCCCGGGCACCAGGCGCAGCCTCGCTCGGGCGAGGGCGTGCGGCATCGTCGCCGCCTCCTCGAGCCTGGCGGCCACACTCGCGCACTCGCGCACCGTCCGCGCCCGGCGGGGGTCGACGCCGGCGCGGTGGAAGTCCCATGACGGCACCGCGAGCCACCCCTGCGCGTCGGGGGCCACCCGCATGCCCTCGGGCGCGGGGCCCGGCGCCGCCGTCCCGTGGCGCAGCAGCAGCCACCGCCACGCGTCGTGCGCGGTCCTCACGATGACCCGCTGCTCGAGGATCGCCGGGACGAGCGACTCGAGCACGCGCCCGGTGCGCAGCATTCGCAGGCCGGGATGGCGGCGGTGCGCGGACCGGACCAGCTCATGCGGGGGGTCGAAGTCGCTCAGGTCGTCCTGCGCGCCCAACAGCGCCGGCGCGGCCGCGAGCGCCTGCTCCGCCCCCGGTCCCCACGCGGTGAGGCGCGCATGCCAGGGCGTGGCCTGCACGATGCGGCAGGTGGCGGGGCCGTCCGGCATGCGGGTGGTGCGCCACAGCGCGCCGTCTGCGGTGCGCTGGAACGTCGGGTCGAACCGGCCGCGTGCCAGCGGGGCCAGCGTCAGGCGCGCGTCCACCGGCCCGGGCAACTCCAGCGAGGTCTCGTGGCACTCCACCTTCCCATGCTCACACGCGCGGCTGGGGCCATCGGACATGCGCTGGCCCTCCCCTCGCGTCGAGGCGTTCGGACGTCAGGGAATGCTGTGCGTGCTCGACTCGTGGGCGCGGGCGACGGCGTCCGCGAGCGCGAACGCGTGGCGCCAATAGGCCTCGTCCATCTTCTGGTTCGCGGGGTAGTACGCGAAGAACCACCCGCCCTTGGCCTCTGCGTGACACGGGTGGTCTGGGTCGGTCAGCAGCCCGGCGAGCTCCTCCGTGAGGAACGCGCGGGCGGCGGGCGTGGTGGCGGCGAGGGCCGTGAGCGTTCCCCGGCCGCCCCGGTCGCCCGTGAGGGTGGTCTCAGGGCCGGCGATGGCGGCGGGCCGTGCGGCGCCGCGCCGGCCGACTGTGACGAAGGTGAGCCGCGGGACGTCTCCCAGCTGGACCGCCAGGTAGCGGGAGGTGAAGGAGCGCGCCTGGGCTCCGCCGCTCGCGCGGTGGTGGACAGCGGCCTGCACAGCGTGCCCGCCTGCCGTCCAGCTGACCTTCTCGCTGGTGGAGGCGTGGCTCTTGGTGGTGAAGATGCTCCCCGGCAGGAGCTTGACCTTCGCCTCGGGCTCGACATGGAGCCCGTTGGCCCTCGCGAAGCCCACCAGTCGCCAGATGGCGGCGAATCCACGGCGCTCGCTGCGGTCGGCGAGCCACCCGCACACCAGGCCGATGGCCGCGACCCCTGCCGTGAACCACAGGCCGATCAGCGCGTCCTCCTTGTCGCCCTTGACGAAGGCCACGAGCGCCATGATCCCGAAGATGAGCCCGAGGAACCCACCGACCGTCGCCGCCATGGCGATGCCCACGCGCGACTTCTTGGCGTAGCGGTCACGCGAGGGGCGCCCGAACTCGCCGGCCCCCATGGCGCTCCGGAGCTGCGCGAGCTCCTCGGCGGTGGGATCCGCGCGCAGGGGCTGGTAGTCGATGTGCTGGGGCAGGGTCGTGGTCATGGCGGGGGCGTCGGTCCGTCCTCTATGGGTGGCGCTCGCAGGAGATATCCCCGGCACTCCACGGGTCAATGCTGACAGGTTGACGCTGGCCGCGGGGGCGAACGCTCGCACCCGTTGGGGTGGCGCCGCATCCTGGGTGGACAGCGCGACGCCGACCAGGTGAGGGAGCGCGACGTGACATCCTCCGATGACGACGAGACCCCGCGGCCCACACCCCCCGAGGCCCGCCCGGCGTTGTTCGCGCTCTGCTTCCTGCTGCTGATGCTCGGGTTCTGGCTGTTCTCGCTCGGATTCGCGCGATCCAACGGCTGGGTGTTCGCCGCCGGGATCCTGAGCTGCACCCTCGCGTTCTTCATCCCGATCAGGCTGGGCAGCCGCGAGGGGACCTGAGCGCCGGGCCCACGGGGCCGTCGACGGCACCCGACCGGGTGACGTGACCAACGTCTCGTCGCGAACCCCGCAGGCCCGCGCCCGGGGAGCCGATCGGTGCGGTGTGCGCCCCTGTCTCTCATACACCTCTGACCGCGTAAGCTCGGCGGCCGCGTCGTATGTGTATAAGAGACAGCGCCTCCACGGCGCTCGACTCGTCGGCGGTGCGCTGGCTCCTGCGCCACACACCCGCATGGTCCCGTTCCGGGGGCCAGGCGGCGGTTGTCGGCAGGATGATGCTCCTGTTCCAGGTGGTGGTCATCACAGTGACCGCTCCACTGCTCCAGGTCGACGAGCGGTCGCCGGGGGTGTGGGTGTCGACAGCCGTGGCCGCGCTGGCACTCCTCGCCGCCAGCCTGTGGGCACCGTGGCGGAGCCTGCCCGCCGTGTCCACAGTGGTTTTCCCGATGGCGAGCCTTGGCGCCCTGCTGGTCATCGCTGTGGGGACCGAGGGCCTCGCCCATGCGTACGTCGGCCTCATCCCCGTGTGCTTCGTCTACGTGGGGCTCTTCCACCGTGCCTGGGTCGGCGTCGCGATCCTGCCCGTGGCGACGATCACCTACATCGCCACCCTCTCGACCTTCACCGTCTCGGCATGGCTGCGGGTGGGCATCTACTGCGCGGCGTGGCTCGCGATCAGCCTCACGCTGGCGGCGAGCACGTCACGGCATCGCAAGGCCACCGAGCTGCTGCGGTCCGCCACCACGACGGACTCCCTCACCCTGCTCGGCAACCGACGCGGCCTCGACGAGCGGCTCACCCGGCTCGCCCCCGGGGATTGCGTGGTGATCTGCGACCTCGACCACTTCAAGCGCGTGAACGACACGCTCGGCCACGCCGCGGGCGACGTCATGCTCGAGCGGTTCGGCCACACGCTGTCGGCGCTGGCCCGCGGCAGGGACTACGCGGCCCGGTTCGGCGGCGAGGAGTTCGTGCTGGTGCTCACGCGGACCCGGCCCGGGCAGGCGCTGACGCTGCTGGCGACGCTGCGCGCCGAGTGGGCGGAGCTCTCGGACACGACATTCTCGGCGGGGGTGGCCTCGCACCGGGGCGACAGGAGCGCCGCGGAGGTCCTGGCGGCAGCCGACGCGGCCATGTACCGGGCGAAGCACGAGGGCCGCGACTGCGTGCGCCTCTCGGAGTGGGACTGTGACGTTCCCCCGCTCGACGGGCGCCCGGGTGTCGCAAGTGGCCAGGGGCCCGACGGCGGCAGAGACTACGGGGATGTCCACGTCTGACGGAGCCGGCTGGCCCGGACTCACCAACCCTGAGCACTCCCACTGGTACATCGAGCGATTCCGCGCGATGGCCGCCGCCGGCCAGGACCTCGCCGGCGAGGCGCGGCTCGTCGACGCGATGGTGGAGCGCGGCGCGCGCATCCTCGACGCGGGCTGCGGGCCGGGCCGGGTCGGCGGCGAGCTGCACGCGCGCGGGCACCGCGTGGTCGGCGTCGACGTGGACCCGATCCTCATCGAGGCCGCGCGGCAGGACCATCCGGGGCCGCGCTGGCTGGTCTCGGACCTCGCTGCCCTCGACCTGGACGCGATGGGCGAGGGCGAGCCCTTCGACGCCGCGGTGCTGGCCGGCAACGTGATGCCCTTCCTCGTGCGGGGCACGGAGTCCGAGGCGCTGCGCCGGGTGGGCGCGGCCGTGTCCGCCGACGGCTTCGTGGTCGTCGGCTACCAGGTCGGCAGGCTGCCCCTGGAGCTGTTCGACGCCGCGGTGGCCGATGCGGGGCTGCGGGTCGAGCACCGCTTCGCGACCTGGCAGCTCGGCGCGTGGCACGACGACGCGGACTTCGCGGTGAGCGTCCTGCGCCACGCCTGAGCCTGCTCGGGCGACGCCCTGCGTGTGCGGGTGCGCCAACCGCCGTCGCGGCGCATCGTGGGAAGGTCTGGTCCCACGCCCGAGGGAGCGCTGATGGACGACGCCACCGGTCCTGTGGTCATCGCGGTCGACGGATCGCCGCACAGTGCGCGCACGCTGGCCTGGGGCGCGGACGAGGCGGCGCTGCGCGGCGCGGCGGCCCTGGTCGTCTGCGCCTACCAGGAGCCTCAGGAGCTGACCGGCTGGGGGTGGTACCCGTACGTGCCGGACGGCGTCTCGTTCGACGCCGAGGCGAGGGAGAGCCTCGCAGGAGCCGTGCGAGTCGCGCGTGAGCGGCGCCCCGGCCTGGACGTCGAGGGCCGCCTGCTGCACGGGCCGACGGTGCCCACCCTGCTCGGGGTCAGCGCCGAGGCGCAGCTCCTGGTGGTGGGCGGAGGCGAGCGCGGGCCACGCCTGCCGCTGGGCTCGGTCGTCAGCCACGTCACCGCACATGCCGAGTGCCCGGTGGCCGTGGTGCGCGGCGCGGCGCCGGACGACGCGAGCGGCCCCGTCGTGGTGGGCGTCGACGGCTCGCGGGCGTCCCTCGCCGCCGCCTCGACGGCCTCCCGGGAGGCCGCCCCGCGCGGTGTGCCCCTGGTGGTGGTGCACGCCCGGCCCCCGATCGCCGAGCCCTACGGGCGCGGTGTGCGCCCGCCACCGGTGACGGGCGACGAGGCCGTGCCCGACGATCCCGCCCACCGGCGCGTGTCACAGGTCGCGGACGACCTGCGCGCGGCCCAGCCGGCGCTGAGGGTGGAGGTCGTGCTGCTGGACGACGCCCCGGCCCATGCGCTCCTCTCCGCGGCGCCGGAGGCCCAGCTCGTGGTCGTGGGATCCCGCGGGCTCGGCAGCTTCCGCGGCATGCTCCTCGGCTCGGTGAGCAACGAGGTGGTGCGCCGAGCGGCGACCACCGTGCTGGTCTCCCGGGGTGCTGTGCCTGCCTCGACGCCGGGCGCCGCGGGCGGTTGAGGGCCCGGGCTGGGGGCCCGCGGTCAGCCGCCGCGGCGCACTCCGCGGGACGGCTCGGCCGTCCACGGGTCCTGCGGCCATGCGTGCTTGGGGTAGCGCCCGCGCAACTCGGCGCGGACCTGCGGATAGCCCGTGCGCCAGAACGACTCCAGGTCGGCGGTCACGGCGGCCGGGCGCCGCGCCGGGGAGAGCAGGTGCAGCAGCACGGGCACGCGGCCGTCGGCGACGCGGGGCGTGCGCCGCCACCCGAAGGCCTCCTGCAGCCGCACGGCGAGCACGGGCTGGTCGCCCGAGTAGTCGAGCCGCACCTGCGAGCCGCTTGGCGCCTCCAACCGCTCGGGCGCCAGCTCGTCGAGGCGTGCGGCAGCAGGCCAGGGCAGCAGCCTGCGCAGCGCGCCGCGTATGTCGAGGCGCTGCAGGTCCCGCGCGCCCCGCACCCGCGCCAGGTCCGGTCCCAGCCAGTCGTCGACGCGCGCGAGCAGCGCGTCGTCGCCGACGTCCGGCCACGGCTCGCCCAGCGCGGACCGCAGGAAGGCCAGCCGTTGGCGCAGCCCCACCGCCGCGTCAGTCCACGGCAGCATCGCCAGGCCCTCCCGGTCGAGGCCCTCGCGCACCGCCGCCACCACCAGGTCGGCCGGCGGGTCGACGAGCCGCGCCGAGCGCAGCTCGATCGCGCCCAGCCGGGAGGTGCGCCGCGCGACGACCTGCCCGTCCGACCACGCCACCGTCTCCTCGTCGCGTCGCAGCGCCTGCGCGGCCCGGATCGCGAGGTCCTCGTCGATCGGGGCCGCCGAGCGGATCGTCGCGTCGCGGCGCCCCGCGCCACGATCCGCGTCGGCCACGGCGAGCCACTCGATGCCGTGCAGCGGGGAGTGCTCGGCGGGCAGCGTGGCGCCGGTGCCCGAGGCCATCAGGTACGCGGACCCGCCGGGGCGCAGCCGGGCGACCCGGTCCGGGTGCGCGAGGGCGACGACCAGCCCGACGGCGACGTCGTCGGTGAGCCCTTGCGGCGCCGCGTGGCCCTCGGCCGCCACCGCCCGCGCGCCGGCGCCGGGAAGCGCGCGCTCCAGCCGGCGGACCTCGTCCAGCCACCCACTGCCACGGGCTTCCGGCCCACCGCGGCGCAACGACCGCAGCGCCGCCACGAGGTCGCCCCCAGGCGCCCGGACGTCGGCGGAGAGCATCGCCACGACCTCGGCCGCGCGCCGCGCCCCCACGGTCCCGGCGGCGTCGATCAGCGCGCGCGCCAGCCGGGGGTCGGCGCCCACCCGCGCGATGGCACGCCCTCGATCGGTCACCCGCCCGTCCGGGCCCACCGCGCCGAGGGCGCGCAGGGTGCTGTGCGCCACGGACATCGCGGCGGGCGGCGGGGCGTCCATCAGCGCGAGCCCGGCGCCGTCGGCCGAGCCCCAGCAGGCCAGCTCCAGGGCGAACGCCGTGAGGTCGGCCGTCATGATCTCGGGCTCCGGGTGCTCGGCAAGCTGCGCGTGCTCGGCCTGCGACCAGCACCGGTACACGGCGCCCGGCCCCTCGCGCCCCGCCCTCCCGGCGCGCTGCTCGGCGCCCGCCCGGCTGACGTTGACCGTGACCAGTCCGGCCAGGCCCCGCCGGTGGTCCGTGCGGGGCTGTCGTGCGAGCCCCGCGTCGACGACGATCCGGACCCCCGGCCCCGTGAGCGACGACTCGGCCACCGCCGTCGACACCACCACCCGGCGGCGGGGCCCCCGGGCCAGCGCGAGGTCCTGCTCGCGGTGCGGCAGCCTGCCGTGCAGCGGGCGGACGTCGGCCTCGACGCCTGCCAGCCGTCGGGCGACGCCGTTCACCTCGCCCGCGCCCGGCACGAAGACCAGCACGTCGCCCTCGCGCTCGGCGAGCGCCTGCCGCACGCTTGCGGCCACATGGTCGAGGAAGGCCGGCGTGACCCCCCGCTCGTCGACGCGTCGGATGCGGGGCGGCGGCGGGCGCCACAACTCGTCGACGGGGTGCAAGGCCGCCGGGGTCTCGATGACAGGCGCCGGGGAGCCGTCCCCGATGAGCGCCGCGGTGCGGGACGCCTCCACCGTCGCGGACATCGCGACGAGCACCAGGTCCTCGCGGAGGTTCGCGCGCACGTCCACGAGCAGTGCCTGCGTGAGGTCCGCGTCGAGGTTCCGCTCATGGCACTCGTCGAGCACCACCGCGCCCACCCCGGCGAGCTCGGGGTCGCGCTGCAGGCGGCGCAGCAGCACGCCGGTGGTCACCACCTCCACCCGCGTGGCCGGGCCGCTGCGGCGCTCACCGCGCACCGCGTATCCGACCGTCTGGCCGACGGGCTCCCCGAGCAGCCCCGCGAGCCGGTGGGCGGCGGCTCGGGCGGCGAGGCGGCGCGGCTGGGCCACCACGACGCGCCCGCTGACGGCGAGGGCGAGGGCCGGCGGCGCCAGTGTCGTCTTGCCGGTGCCGGGCGGCGCCTGGACCACTGCCGTGCCGCGTGCGCGGACGGCGTCGATGAGCGCGGGCAGGCTCGCGAGGACCGGGAGGTCCGGCGGGGACGCGAGCAGGCGCGCGATCGGGTCGGTGGGCACAGGGGAAGTCTGCCTCCTCGCGCCGGGCGCCCCGCTCGGCGCGGTCAGTCAGGGGGCCACGCGCACGCCTGGCCGATGAAGGCGTGCAGCGCCGCCCGGCCGTCGTCGGGCAGCGGCAGGTAGAAGACCTCCTGCGCCACGCCGTCGACGCTCGCCCGCACGGGCATCTGCCATCCGCGCTTGTCCTCGGCGACGGCGTGCGGGTCGCAGCGGGCCGGGATGGCGTCGACCGTCGCCGTCGCTGGCCCTCCGTCGGCGCTGGCCAGCGCCGGATGCCACTGGGTCCCGCTGGCGGGCGACAGCAGCGTCGTCGCGTCGATCGTGGCCACCTCCACGCGCGGCCCGCCGGGCACGGGCTCGAGTCGCAGGGTGAGCCGTGCCCGCAGCCCCGCGGGGTCCTCGACGACCTCCAGGCCGGGCGACCACGTCAGGCGCGCGCCGGCGGCCACCGCTGCGGCGGCGCAGTCCTCGGCCCACCGAGCGGTGAGGACGCCTCGGGGGTCGGCCACGGCGTCGAGGGCATGGACGAGGACGGCGGCCGTCGGGCCCTCGGAGTCGTCCGCGTCCCCGACGGCGAGCGTGAGGACGTCGACGGCGTCCGCCTGCTCGCATCGGGGCTCGCCCAGCCGGACCCGGATCTCCGCCGCGCCGCCCGCGCCCGCCGCCACGGGGTCCAGCGACCGCGCAGGGGTCGTCCAGCGTGGCCCGGCGATCTCGGCGGAGGACAACACCAGGGGCTCGGCGGTGTCGTTGGCCACGCGCACCCGCACGATCCGGTCCCCCCATTCCACGCGCGCCTGCCGGACCTCCACGGTGACGCCGGGCGGCAAGGGCTGGGGCTGCGGCGTCGGCTCGGTGCGGGGGACGTCAGGAGGAGAGGTGAGGACGCTCGTGGGCGTGGGCGGGGGCGACGACGGTGGCGTGCAGCCGGCCAGGACCGCGACAAGGCCCGCGCCGGCCACGACCGCGCCGATCGCGGCGACGGCCCCCTCCGGCATCACGCTCATGTCGGGCATCGTGCCGTGCCACGCGTCGGCGGGCATCCTGGCCGCATGGACCCTGACGAGTGCCGGCGGAGGTTCGCCGCCGCGGACCATGCCTACCTGGCGACCACTGGCACCGACGCGATGCCGCACCTGGTGCCCGTGACGCACGCGCTCGTCGACGACCAGGTGCTGCTCGCCGTCGACCACAAGCCCAAGCGCACCCCAGCCCTGAGGCGCTTGCGCAACATCGCCGAGAACCCCCGCGTGAGCCTGCTCGTCGACCACTACCGGGACGACTGGGAGCTCCTGTGGTGGGTGCGGGCCGACGCGCGCGCCGAGGTCGTCACACACGGCCCGGCGCATGACTGGGTGGTCGCCGAGCTCTCGGCGCGGTATCCGCAGTACCAAGGGCGCCCGCCTACGGGGCCCGCGATCGTCGCCCACGTGGACCGGTGGACGGGCTGGTCCGCCGCCTAGCCCGCGAGCAGTGGCCCGCCTGGGGGCGCCGGCGCCACGTCGGCGCGCATCCCATGGCATGGTCGTCACATGGCGAACGTCCCTGTCGATCACTCCCCCACGCCCCCCGCTGAGCCCGAGGAGCGCGTGGTCCTGCTCGACGAGGCGGGGAGCCCGATCGGCTCCGCGCCCAAGGCGACGGTGCACACCGCCGACACGCCCCTGCACCTGGCCTTCTCCTGCTACGTGTTCGACACCGACGGCCTGTTGCTGATGACCCGCCGCGCGCTGGACAAGAAGACGTTCCCCGGCGTGTGGACCAACTCGTGCTGCGGCCACCCCGGCCCCGGCGAGTCGGTCGAGTCGGCCATCACACGCCGGCTGGACACCGAGTTGGGGATCACCCAGGTCGAGGGCCTGCGGCCCGTGATCCCCGAGTTCCGCTACCGCGCGGTGATGGACAACGGGATCGTGGAGAACGAGATCTGCCCCGTGTACGCCGCGGTGGTCCCCGCGGGCACAGTCGTCCTCCCCGACCCCGCCGAGGTCGAGGAGCACCGGTGGGTCGCGTTCGCCGAGTTCCGCCGCCTCGCCCAGGAGCCCGGCCGGATCAGCCCGTGGGCCACCCTCCAGGTCGCCGACGCCGCCCGGTGGGACCTCTAGCCCCGCCCTCACGGACACCTCGCCGCGCCCCCTTGTCGGCCGCGGCCCGCGGTCGCAGAATCGGAACGTCAGGGAAGCCGTCCCGCCAGCGATCCCCGATGCCCGCGCCCGGCGAACGGAGCCCTGTGGACCTGTCCCACGTGATCCTGCGCATCGTGGTCACCGACCTGCCCACGTCGACGCTGTGGTACCAGCGGATGCTCGAGGTGGAGCCGATGGAGCCCGACGACGGCACGTCGGTGTTCATGCTGACGCCCAGCACCGCGCTGCAGCTCCGCGAGGAGGACGAGGTCACCAGCACCGCGCCGGGCTGCGACCTGAGCATGCGAGTGCCCGACCTCGTCGACGCCGTGGCCCACGTGGAGGCCTTGGGCATCGCGCACTCCGAGGTGGTCACCCTCGGGGAGACGTCGGGGATGTTCGTCGTGCAGGACCCGGACGGGCGAGAGGTCACGTTCTTGCAGGTGGCCAGTTGACCCGCCGCCACAGGGTCACGACAGCAGCCGTCCCCCGGTGGCTCCCAGCACGTCCCCGGTGACGTAGCTCGACTCCTGCGAGGCGAAGAACACGTACAGGGGCGCGAGCTCGGCGGGCTGCCCGGCGCGGCCCATCGGCGTGTCCGCGCCGAACTGCTCCACCTTCTCCGGTGGCATCGTCGAGGGGATCAGCGGCGTCCAGATGGGCCCGGGGGCGACGGCGTTGACCCGGATGCCCTCGTCGGCGAGCTGCTGGGCGAGGCCCCGCGTGAAGTTGAGGATGCCGGCCTTCGTGGTGGCGTAGTCGAGGAGCTGCGGGCTCGGGTCGTAGGCCTGGATCGAGGTGGTGTTGATGATCGACGCGCCGGCGCCCAGATGTGCCAGGGCTGCCTTGGTGATCCAGAACATCGCGTAGAGGTTCGTCTTGAGCACCCGGTCGAGCTGCTCGGTGGTGATGTCCCGCAGGCCCCCGTCCTGCGACATCTGATAGGCGGCGTTGTTCACCAGGATGTCCAGGCCGGCGAACTCGCGCGCCACGCGCTCCACGAGGTCGACGCAGTGCGCCTCCTCCCGGATGTCGCCCGGCACTGCCAGCGCGCGCCGCCCCGCGGCCTCGACGAGCCGCACCGTCTCCTGGGCGTCCTGCTCCTCCTCGGGCAGGTAGGAGATCGCGACGTCCGCGCCCTCACGGGCGAAGGCGATCGCCACGGCCCGCCCGATGCCGGAGTCCCCGCCGGTGATCAGCGCGCGACGGCCCTCGAGCCGCCCCGATCCACGGTAGGTGTCCTCGCCGTGGTCAGGCTGCTGGCTCATGTCCGCGGTATGACCGGGGTGCGCGATCTGCTCCGGGGCCTGCTCGGGGCGCGGGTGCTGGGTGGTCGGGTCCTGGGGGGTGGTCTGGTCTGTCATGCGACCTTCCTATCCCGACGACGTGAGGCCCACCACCGGGGAGCAGGACGCGCCCACCCTGGACCGCGGCTCAGTCCAGGTAGTCGCGCAGCACCTGGGAGCGTGACGGGTGGCGCAGCTTCGACATGGTCTTGGACTCGATCTGCCGGATGCGCTCGCGGGTCACGCCGTAGACCGCGCCGATCTCCTCCAGGGTCCGCACGCGGCCGTCGGACAGCCCGTAGCGCAGCGACACCACGCCCGCCTCGCGCTCGGAGAGTGTGTCGAGGATCCCGTTGAGCTGTTCGCGGAGCAGCCGGAACTGGACCACGTCGGCCGGGGCGATCGCCTCGGAGTCCTCGATGAGGTCCCCGAACTCCGAGTCCCCCGTCTCTCCCAGCGGAGCCTGCAGCGAGATCGGGTCGCGGGCGTGCTTGAGGGCCGCCTCCACCTTCTCCGGCGTGAGGTCGAACTCGGCGGCGGTCTCCTCGGTGCTCGGCTCCCGGCCGAGTTCCTGGATCATCTGCTTCTGCCACCGCGTGAGCTTGTTGATGAGCTCGACCATGTGCACCGGGATCCGGATGGTGCGGGACTGGTCGGCCATCGCCCGGGTGATCGACTGGCGAATCCACCACGTCGCATACGTCGAGAACTTGAAGCCCTTGCTGTAGTCGAACTTCTCGACCGCGCGAATCAGACCGCCATTCCCCTCCTGGATGAGGTCGAGGAATGGCATGCCGCGCCCGGTATAGCGCTTGGCGATGGACACGACGAGCCGGAGGTTGGCCTCGAGGAGGTGGTTCTTGGCGCGGCGGCCGTCCTGGGCGAGCCATTCGAGCTCGCGGCGGGTCGCGCGGGTGGGGATGTCCGCGTTCTCCAGCAGGTGGGTGGCGTACATCCCGACCTCGACGCGCCCGCCCAGGTCGACTTCCTGTGCGGCGTCGAGCAGCTTGACCCGGCCGATCAGCCGCAGATAGTCCTTCACAGGATCAGCCGAGGCCCCGGCGGTGTGCACGATCGGGGCGGGGTCGTCCTCCACGGACGCGTCCGAGAGCACAAACCCGTGCGTGCCCTCGAGATCGGCGGCGTCTGCCTCCGGGGCGCCCACCACCTCCGTGGCGTCGACCTCTGCGACGTCCGCCTCTGCCAGCGCGACCCTCATGGTGGACCAGTCCCCTCTCGAAGAGAATCACCGCCGCGACGAGCGGCGTGCACGCGCCTGTGGCCAACGGCGGCGTCCGCGAAGAACGTCACCGGGTGCGCAGATCCTCGTCGTGGGGACGGGCCGCAATGCGTGTTCATGATAACACAGCAGAAAACAGCAGTTGAGTTCGGCATTTTATTGCTGCCACTTCCCACATCGCCCGCGGATATCAACAGGCGGCATTGATCCCCGCACTGGCGGGACATTCATCCAACCCGATAACAAAGGCGCGCCATGGCGTTAGTGTCGCGGGCCGCCGTTGCGGGCCGGCCGCGCCAGCCGTTGCCGCCGATGCCGGACGCGGCGCACAGGGCTGGTCCGGCGTGTCGGCCGGACGCCGCAGAATGGCTGTTCCCGCCGCGCCCTCGCGCGCCCCACACCAGCAAGGAGCCCCCGCCACCGTGCGCAGCATCATCCGGGTCCTCAGCTCCACCCGAGAGCTGTGGCCCTTCTACCTCGGGATCATCGTGTGCTCGGTGGCGGTCACCGGCACCGCCCTCCTGACGCCGTTCGTCATCAAAGCCGCCACCGACCACGTCGTGGCGGTCAGCCAGGGCGCGGCGTCCGGGGTCGCCACGGTGGTGTGGCTCGCGGCCGCGCTGCTCGCCGCCGAGCTCGCGACCACCCTGCTGAGCAATATCGGCGGCTACCTGGGCGACACGATGGCCGCGCGGCTGCGGGCGACCCTGTCGGGCAGGTACTTCGCGAAGCTGTTGTCCCTGCCGCAGCGCTACTTCGACGACGAGCTGACCGGCGCCGTGATCAACCGGCTGTCGCGCTCCATCACCGAGGTCACCGGCTTCCTCAACATGTTCGCGAACATGTTCTTCCAGATGGTCCTGACCGTCGTGGCGGTGCTCGCGGTGACGGCCTACTACTCGTGGCCGATGGCGGTGCTGCTCGCGTCGATCTACCCCTTGTTCATGTGGCTCACGACCAAGACGAGCACGCGCTGGCAGGCCCTCGAGACGGAGAAGAACCGCGAGCTCGACCTCGCGGGCGGCCGCTTCGCGGAGGTCATCGGGCAGATCCGGGTCGTCAAGAGCTTCGTCCAGGAGCGTCGCGAGCTGGCCGGCTTCACCCGCCACTACGACAGCACCGTCGAGACCACGCGGGCCCAGTCGCGCTACTGGCACCGCATGGACGCTGCCCGGCGCGCCGCGCTCAACGTGCTGTTCTTCGGCATCTTCACGATCCTGTTCGTGCAGACCGCGCGCGGGGCGTTCACCATCGGCGTGATGGTGCTGCTGATCCAGCTCGTCACCATGGCCCGGCAGCCCGTGTTCTCCATGAGCCACGTGGTCGACGCCTCCCAGCGCGCCATCGCGGGCAGCCGTGACTACTTCCGCGCGATGGACGAGCTGTCCGAGGCCGACGCCCTGCCGATGCTGCCCCGCGCCCGCGCGGACACCGGCGCCGTCATCGACCGCCGCTCGGCGGAGATCGAGTTGGACGGGGTGTCGTTCGGGTACCCGGGCGGCGCGGAGGTGCTGCGCGACCTCGGCTTCACGATCCGCCCCGGGGAGCACATCGCCTTCGTCGGCGAGAGCGGCGGAGGCAAGACGACGCTGGTCAGCCTGCTGATGCGCCTGTACGCCCCGACCGCCGGGTCCATCCGCATCGGTGGGAAGGACGTCGCGGACCTGCCGCTCGAGGAGCTGCGGGCGGGCATCGGCGTCGTCTTCCAGGACCCCTCGCTGTTCTCGGGCACGGTCCGGGAGAACATCGCCTACGGCCGCCCGGACGCCACCGACGACGAGGTGGTCGCGGCCGCGCGCTCCGCCAACGCCCATGACTTCATCAGCGCGTTCCCCCAGGGCTACGACTCCCCCATCGGCGAGCGCGGGCTCAAGCTCTCCGGCGGCCAGAAGCAGCGCATCGCGGTGGCGCGCGCGATGCTCAAGGACGCGCCGATCCTGGTGCTCGACGAGGCGACCAGCTCGCTCGACTCCCGCTCGGAACGCCTCGTCCAGCAGGGCCTGGAGCGCCTCATGGCGGACCGGACGACGCTGATCATCGCGCACCGGCTGTCCACCATCTCCGCCGTGGACCGGATCGTCACGCTCCAGGACGGCCGTGTCGACGAGATCGGGACCCCCGAGGAGCTGGCCGCCACCGGCGGCATCTACGCGCAGCTGCTCGCCCTGCAGGCGTCGGCGACCAAGCGGGACCGCAAGCGGCTGCAGGAGTTCGACATCCACGCCTGAACGACGAGCGGCCCGCCCACGAGTGTGGACGGGCCGCTCATGCGGTGTGCCTACGCGTCGACGGCGATGGCCACGACGACCGGCTCGCGGCGCGACTTGCGCTTCAGATAGTTCGACACGGCGCCGGAGATCACGTGCTCGACCTTCTCCAGGTCGTCGATGCCCTGCGCGGCGGCCTTGGCCAGCGCGCGCTCCACCTCGGCGGAGGCGTTCTCCAGGTGGATCTCGTCGTGGACGAATCCGCGCGTGACGTACTCGAGCGGCTCGGCCAGCGTGTTCGTGGCCGGGTCGACGATGGCCAGCACGGTGACGAGGCCGCCGTCGCTGAGCCGGCGGCGCTCCTTCAGCGTGTCCTCGGTGGCCCGGCCGACAGTGTCGCCGTCCACGTAGACCAAATCCGCCTGGACCTGACCGGACAGCGTCGCCTTGCCCTTGACGAGGTCGATCGTGGACCCGTCGCGGGCGATGATCACGCGCTCGGGGTCGACGCCTGTGCGGATCGCCAGCTCGGCGTTGGCCTGCAGGTGCTTGGACTCGCCGTGGTACGGCACGACGTTCTTCGGCTTGAGGATGTTGTAGCAGTACACGAGCTCGCCCGCGCTGGCGTGGCCGGAGACGTGGACCTTCGCGTTGCCCTTGTGGACCACGTTCGCGCCCAGGTCGGTGAGCTTGTTGATGATCCCGTAGATGGCGTTCTCGTTGCCGGGGATCAGCGAGCTCGCGAGCAGCACCGTGTCGCCCGCGTTGAGGCGGATCTGGTGGTCGCCGTTGGCCATGCGCGACAGCGCCGCCATCGGCTCGCCCTGCGACCCGGTGCAGATCAGGGTGACCTTGTCGTCCGGCATGGAGCTGAGCTTCTTGAAGTCCACGACCAGCCCCTGCGGGATGTTCAGGTACCCGAGCTCGCTGGCGATGCCCATGTTGCGGACCATCGAGCGCCCGACGAACGCGACCTTGCGGCCCGAGCGGTGCGAGGCGTCCAGCACCTGCTGGATGCGGTGCACGTGGCTCGCGAAGCTCGAGACGATGATCCGCTTGGGCGCCGTCGCGAACACGTTGTCGATGGCCGGCGCCAGGTCGCGCTCGGACATCATGAAGCCCGGGACCTCGGCGTTCGTCGAGTCGGTCAGGACGAGGTCGAGCCCCTCCTCGCCGAGGCGGCCGAACGCGCGCAGGTCGGTGAGGCGGCCGTCCAGCGGGAACTGGTCCATCTTGAAGTCGCCCGTGGCCATCACCAGGCCGGCGGGCGTGCGGATCGCCACGGCCAGGCCGTCGGGGATCGAGTGGTTGACGGCGATGAACTCCAGGTCGAACGGCCCGGACTTGTGCGTGTCCCCGGCCTCGACGCGCACCGTGTTCGCCTTGATCTTGTGCTCCTGCAGCTTGGCGTTGATGAACGCCAGCGTGAGCTCGGAGCCGATGACGGGGATGTCGGGCCGTTCGCGCAGCAGGTACGGGACCCCGCCGATGTGGTCCTCGTGGCCGTGCGTCAGGACGATGCCGACGATGTCCTTCAGGCGGTGCCGGATGGAGGAGAAGTCCGGGAGGATCACGTCGATCCCCGGCTGGGTCTCCTCAGGGAACAGGACGCCGCAGTCGAGCACGAGGATCTTGCCCCCGAACTCGAAGGTCGTCATGTTGCGGCCCACCTCGCCGACGCCGCCCAGCGGCGTGATGCGCAGGGCGCCACGCGGGACGGGCGGCGGGGAGGCCAACTTCTTGGTGTGTGCAGATTGCATGTAGTGACTCCAGAGCAGGAGGGCGTTCGCCCTCGGATCGTTCAGGTCGAGGTGGCTCCGCGACGAGGGGCGGAGCCGGATGTGCAGGTGCGGCCGGGGCGGCGCGGATGTCGCGCCATCGAGGCCTGCCAGGCCCACAGGGCTGGACGGAGAGCCGACCGCCCGCGAGGTGCAGCACGTGCACGCGGCGTTCTGGCTCTGGCGTCGTGACCCATGTCGTGGTGAGAGAGGACCTGACGTACGTGAGGGGGCCCAGCTCGACCATGCGAGCCGGGGTGTGTCGCCCTACGGTACCCATTCAGTGTGAGATCCCAGACCTCGCCGGGCCGAGGCGCCCGACGGGACGGCCATGCTGGCGCGAAATCAGGTGGGCCGCGTGGGGGAACTACGCCGCCACGTGCGGCGCAGCGCGACGATGGCCGCCCACCTCGACGAGCGCGCCGGCGACTGGGTGCTCCGCATCCCCACCGACGGCAGGCTGGTCGCCGACATCGCCACCGCCATCTCGCGTGAGGTCCTCGTCCCCACGGCAGGATGAGACGCACACCGGCGCTTCAGGACGAACCTCGCTCATCTGGCGTCGCGTCCCCGCGGGCCCCGCCACCTCCGGAAAGGCCGAGATGACAGTCACCGACGACCTCCTCCGCAACGCCCAGCGCTACGCCGAGTCGTTCGACAAGGGGTCGCTGCCCCTGCCGCCGGCCCGGCACGTGGCGATCGTCGCGTGCATGGACGCGCGCCTGAACGTCTACGGGCTGTTCGGCCTCTCCGAGGGCGACGCGCATGTCATCCGCAACGCCGGTGGCGTGGTCACACAGGACGAGCTCCGGTCGCTGGCCATCAGCCAACGGCTGCTGGGCACCCGCGAGATCGTGCTGGTCCACCACACGGACTGCGGGATGCTGACGTTCGAGGACGACGCGTTCCGGCTCGCCATCCAAGCCGAGACGGGCATCAAGCCGACCTGGGCGTCGGAGGCGTTCAGCGACCTCGACGCGGACGTGCGGCAGAACATCGCCCGCATCCGCGCCGAGTCCGCGATCCCGCACCGGGACGCGGTGCGCGGCTTCGTGTACGACGTCGCCACCGGGGGCCTGCGCGAGGTCGAGTGAGGCCTAGCGCCTCATCCGATCGGCACGTCGCGCGCGTCCGCGAGCGCTGAGAACACTTCCCGCAGCTGCGGGTACAGCCGCTGCTGGACGTCGTACAGCGCACTGTGGCGCGCCGCTGTCGTCGGATCGGGAGGCACGTCGTGGCCGTCCAGCAATGGTCCGGACGCCTGTGCGGCGGCCTGCTGCGGGGTCATGCCCGTCAGGTGCGACCAGGCCAACGCGGCGGCCCCGGCGGCGCTCGCCTCGCCGGCCGAGCAGACGTGCACCGGGCGCTGCGTGACGTCGCTGACGATGCGCACCCACAGCGGGCTGCGCGCCCCGCCGCCCACGGCACGGATCTGCGTGACGGGCGTCCCGGTGGCCGCCTCGAGGCGCTCCAGGTGCAGCCGCAGCTCGTAGGCGACGCCTTCGAGGATCGACCGGTACAGGTGCGCGGCGGTGTGGCGTCCGTGCCAGCCGATGACGGCTCCCCGGGCCAACGGGTCCCAGTAGGGGGTCTGCGCGGCGTTCCAGTAAGGAAGCGTGAGCAGCCCCTCGGCGCCGGGCGGGAGCGCGGCGGCGGCCCGCTCGAGGTCGGCGTCCCCGGCGAGCTGCTCGCGGCACCAGGTCGCGACGTAGGCGGCCGCGTTGAGGACCGTCTCGAGGGTGTGGTCGTGCGGTCCGACGCCGGCGAGGGTGCGGAACGCGGGGTCCCACCGGTAGTCGTCGGAGGCGACGCCCAGCACCATCGAGGTGCCCAGGTTGAGGTAGGCGATGCCCGGCTCCGAGGCCCCGAGCGCGAGACCGGCGGCCTGCCCGTCCCCGATGCCGGAGACCAGCGGGACCGGCGCGGGCAGCCCGAGGGCGGTGGCGACGTCGGGCAGGAGCATGCCGATCGCCTCGCCCGCCGGGACGAGGTCCGGCAACTGCTCGGAGCGGACCCCGGCGATGTCCAGGAGCTCGTTGGACCAGGTCCGCCGGGGCAGGTCGAACAGCCCGAGGGTGTCGGCGGACGCCGGGCTCGTCGCCCACCGTCCGGTGAGGCGCAGGCTGAGGACCGCCTGCACGTCTCCGACGCGGGTGGCTCCGCGCAGCGTGTCCGGCTCGTGCCGGGCCAGCCAGGCGAGCTTGTAGATCGCGGGGGTGGTGTCGCCCGGCTTCCCGGACAGCTCGTGCACGCGGGCGGATCCGTGCTCGGCGATCTCGGCGTGCGCGCGGCCGTCGAGCCACAGGATCGCGGGCCGCAGCGGCTGGTCGTCGGCGCCCAGGCACACGAACGTCTCCCGCTGGTGGGTCAGGCTCAGCGCGGCCACCCGCCCGGGCTCGTCAAGCATGCCGACTGCCGCGGCGATCGCGTCCCGGGTGGCCGTCCACCACTCAGTGGCGTCCTGCTCATGCCAGGACGCCTGCGGCTGGACGGTCAGCAGGGGGCGCGACGCCGAGGCCGCCACCTGGCCGTCGGCGGTGGAGATGACGGCCTTCGCCGCGGTGGTGGAGCAGTCGACGGCGATGACGAGTGGCTCGCTCATGCGGTGGCCACGTCCCCGGTCGGCTCGACGACCACCTTGAGCCCGGTGCGGTCGTCCGCGACGCGGAAGGCCTCGGCGGCGTCGGCCAGCTCATACGTGTGGCTGACCAGCGATGCCACGTCGACGAGTCCGCGCTCCACCAGGGCGATGGTGCGCGGGTACATCTCCTTCATGCGGCGCGACATCAGGATCGTCAGCCCCTTGCGGCGGGCGACGGACGCGGGGAACGTCGTGCTGTCCTCCGACGGGATGCCCGCGAGGACGACCCGGGCGCCGGGCCGGGCGGCGTGCATCGCGAGGTCGACCGCGTCGTCGGTTCCGGCGACCTCGATGACGAGGTGCGCTCCCCCGCCGCCGGTGGCCGCGCTGACCAGGTCGAGGATCTGGGGGTCGCGCGGGTCGAGCGACTGGTCGGCGCCCAGCGCGTCGGCGGCGGCTCGGCGGTGGGCCAGCGGCTCCACAGCGATCACCCGCCCCGCGCCGGCAACCCGGGCGAGCTGCACCAGGCACAGGCCGATGGGGCCGCAGCCGACCACCACGACGGTGGCGCCCAGGCGGGGCTTGCCCAGGTCCATCGCGTGCAGCGCGACGCCGAGCGGCTCGAGCACCGCCGTGTCCGCGGCGGACAGCGTGTCCGGCACGGGGTGGAGCAGGTGGCTCGGCCACGCCATGAGCTCGCGCAGCCCGCCGTCGGTCTTCCCATGCCCGGCGAACCTGACAGTCGGGCACAGGTTGCGGTTGCCCTCCAGGCAGTGCTCGCACACGCCGCACGGGTCCGCGGGGTCGATCGCCACCCGCTGGCCGTCATCCGGTCCGCCGACCACCACCCCGGCCATCTCGTGGCCCAGCACCAGCGGGCTCGTCAGCCCGGCGTCGCCGATGCCCCCGTCGGTGAACCAGTGCAGGTCGGAGCCGCACAACCCCACAGCGGTCACCCGTACGAGGCTCTCGCCCTCGGAGGGGACCGGGTCCGGCTCGTCCGTGAGCCGGATGTCGCCGACTCCGTGCAACCGCGCGACCTTCATCGGTGCGCCACCACCTTCGTCTCCCGGCCCGGGACGCCCCGGGCCGGCTCGATCGTATCGATCCGTCCTGGCGGCCCAGCGGGACGTCGGTCAGCGGCGGTGGCGCCAGGGCCGGGCTGTCCGGTGTCGCACTCGGCGCAGCGGGTGTCCGATAGGACTGAGCGCCGCCGCAGCGATGGCGGCCCGAGGCCGCGGGGGGATGCCATGTCTGCGTGGGACGAGAGCCAGTGGATCGACTACGACGCCGAGATCATCAACGTGTTCAGCTCGGGGACCCACGCGTGGATCGAGTACCGGTACTCGATCTGGTACGTGGGGTGGCGTCGGCTGCGCGTGGACGACCAGCACCAGCTCGTGCAGCTGCTGGGGGTGGCGACGGCCGCGAAGGCGAACCGGTGGGCGGTCCGCCTCCGGGCGACGCTGCGCAGCGGGCCTGGCGGCCTCGCGGAGATCACCGCCATCCAGACGAAGTGACGGGAGGGCTCGACCATGACTGAGCCACTGGTGGGAGCGCCGTTCGACGCCCCTGTGGACGAGTCGTTGGGCGACGCTCGCGCCCGTCCCGGCGATCCAAGTCGGGGCACGGGCGGCGCCGGGGAAGCCGAGCAGCCCGTCGGGGCGCGCGTCGAAGCTGCGGGCCACGACGAGCCGGCCGTCCCGGGAGGGCCGTTCGAGCGCGCTGACGAGGCTGTCGCCCCCTGGGGCGCCGATCCCGCGGATGAGCACGACGGAACCGACCGCGCTCTTCCGGACGGGGATGCGGGCTCCTCCCGCGCGGGAGGGCAAGAAGGCTCCGAGGGTTCGGACGGCGCGCCACTGGGCGCAGACGTCCGCCCTGACGAGGAGGGCGACCCACGCGCCCACCCCGACGCCGGACCGCTCACCGGAGGCGAGGCTGTCGAGCCACTCGGCCACAGCCCCTCGGGCGACGCGCCTGATCCGCGCGCCCACCCGCCCGGGCTCACGCGCGCGGACGGCGACGAGCCACGACCGTTCGGGGCCCGGGGGCTGGGCCAGGACGGCGACGACCGGCGGGCGGCTCCCCCGGCGCGGGAGGGGGGCCGATCGGGCCGCCGTGGCTGAAGTGATTCATCAGGTGACGCCGCCCCGGGCTCTGCTCGACAGTTGCGTGGCGCTCGACAGTTGCGTGGCGGCCCTGGGCGGCGCCGAGGTGTACAAGGCACTTGGCGCCGGCCAGCTCCGAATGGCGCGCGCCCCTGCGACAGAGCATCCAGAATCTCCTGCTGGGCACGGCCGACGCGCCCGGCGCGATCCGCATCTCGAGCTGGGCGCAGGGCCAGCTCTCGGAGTGGCGCGACTGGCAGACGCCGACGACACCGCCAGCCGGCGCCTGCTCCGCGACGGTGACCGTCAGCCAGTGGAATGGCGGATTCGTCGCGGCGGTGCGGGTGACCGCGGGGGCCGCCGCGATCAACCGCTGGAACGTCGGCCTGACGCTGCCGCCCGGCGCCACGATCACGAACTCGTGGAGCGTGACCCGCAGCGCGAGCAGCGGGCCGGTGCAGCTCACGAACGTGGCCTACAACGGCTCGCAGGCCGCCGGGCAGGCCACGGAGTTCGGCTCCAGGCCACTGGCTCCGCGGGAGCCCTCTTCGCGACCTGCGCCACCGGCTGAGCGGCCGCCACGCCCAGCACATCGGCCCAGGCACCTCCCGAGCACCGCAGACTGGGGGACGTAGCCTGGGCCGATGGCCGTCATCCGAAGCCGCAAGGCCAGGGCGGCCCGCAAGCGCAAGCGCCGCATGGACAACGTCGAGCACGACCTCAGCGGTGAGCAGTGGACGGCGCTCCAGGAGCTCTGGGGCGGCTGTGCCTACTGCGGCGCCACGGACAAGCCGCTCCAACGTGACTGCGTGCTGCCGATCTCCCGCGGCGGGCGCTACACGCTGGACAACATCGCACCGGCATGTCGTTCGTGCAACGCCAGCAAGTGCAATGACGAGGTCACCGCGTGGCTGCGGCGCAAGCGGCTCGACGAGCGGGCATTCCTCGTGCGCCACCTGGAGATCCAGACCGCGCTCGCGGGGCAGTTCCCCGCCGAGCCGGATCCCGCCTCCGCCTCGGCGCCCGTCGACCCGGCCTAGCGCCGCGCCGCCACGGTCCCGCGCGCGGCGGCCCCGGGAGTGCCCCCGACCCGATGCCGTACTGTCGAGGCGCGGACCACGTGGTCCGCACGAGGGAGCCACGATGACCGCCAGGTCCGGCGCTATCCACCTCGGAGTGCCGGCCACGTCCCGCAAGCAGGACGAGCGCCGGCTCCCGATCCACCCCGAGCATCTCGAGCGGATCGACCCCGGCCTCCGCGCCCGCATCATCCTCGAGCACGGCTACGGCGCCGCCTTCGGGGCCACCGACGACCACCTGCGCAGCCTGGTGGGCGACGTGTGCTCGCGCGACGAGCTGCTGGCGCGCTCCGACGTCGTATTGCTGCCCAAGCCGCAGGCGGCCGACCTCGCCGAGCTGCGCGAGGGCCAGGTGCTGTGGGGCTGGCCGCACTGCGTGCAAGACGCCGCGCTGACCCAGGTGGCCGTGGACCGGCGGCTCACGCTGATCGCCTTCGAGGCCATGAACCACTGGGGCCACGACGGCGGATTCGGGCTGCACGTGTTCCACAAGAACAACGAGCTCGCGGGGTACTGCTCGGTGCTGCACGCCCTCGAGCTGAACGGGGCGACCGGCGACTACGGGCGGCGACTGCGCGCAGTGGTGATCGGCTTCGGCGCGACCGCGCGCGGTGCGGTGACGGCGCTCAACGCGCACGGCGTGCACGACGTCCATGTCCTCACGCAGCGGGGCGTCGCGGCCGTCGGGTCCCCGATCCACTCGGTGCGCATCTCGCAGCTCGACCATGACGAGGTCGCGCCGTTCGTGAGCCACGTCCTCACCGAGACCGGGCGCGAGCCGCTCGCGCCGTTCCTCGCGACGTTCGACATCGTCGTCAACTGCACACTGCAGGATCCCGCCGCCCCGCTCACCTACCTCAGCGAGGCCCAGCTGGGCGGGTTCCGACCGGGCAGCCTGGTCGTGGACGTCTCGTGCGACGAGGGCATGGGGTTCACGTGGGCGCGCACCACCACGTTCGCGTCGCCGACGTTCGATGTCGGGGACCGCGTGCACTACTACGGGGTCGACCACAGCCCGACCTACCTGTGGGCGTCGGCCACCTGGGAGATCAGCGAGGCGCTGCTCCCCTTCCTGCCCACGGTCATGGCGGGCCCCGCGGCGTGGGACCAGGACCAGACGATCGGCCGGGCCATCGAGGTGCGGGACGGGTCCGTGGTCAACCCGGCGATCCTCGACTTCCAGGGCCGGGCCGCGCAGTACCCGCACGTCCGCGCGGCTTAGGGCGGGTGCGGCACCGCTCCGCAAGTGGCTCCCGGCCGCGAGCCCGTTCGCAGGACCTAGGGCCTGACCTGCGCAGGACCTAGGCCCTCATCGGCCTCGGACGCCCCCGAACAGACTGGTCACGGCGGCACGGGCCGTCACGGCGCCGGGGGCGCCGGAGCACTGTAGGGAGCCACATCATGGACTCGGTCCTCGTCATCGGAGGCACCGGCCTCCTCGGTTACCACACCACGCTCGAGCTGCTGCGGCGGGGCTACGCCGTGACGTCGCTGGCTCTGCCGCCCATGCCCGTCGAGGACCTGTTCCCCGCCGAGGTGGAGAACGTCCTGGCCGATGTCAGCGCGCTGTCCGACGACGAGCTCGGGACGCTCCTCGCGGGACGGCACGCGGTGGTCTACGCCGCGGGCGCCGATGAGCGCGTCACCCCGGACGCCCCGTCCGCCCACTTCTTCTACGAGGCGAACGTGCGCCCCGTGCAGCGGGTGGCGCGGCTCGCGCGGGCCGCCGGGGTCAAGAAGTTCGTGCTGTTCAACTCCTACACCGCCGAGTTCGCCGAGCAGTGGCCGGACCTGGGCTACCGGACCCACAACGGCTACCCGCGCACGCGGCTCGCGCAGGAGGAGATCGCGTACCTCGAGGGCGACGGGGCGATGGACGTGATGTCGCTGCGCCTGCCGTACATCTTCGGCACGATGCCCGGCCGCACACCGCTGTGGCAGATGTTCATCGACCTGATCCGCGCGCAGCCGGGCTTCGTGGGCGTCGGCGCGGGCTCGACGTCGTCGGTGACCGTCGACCAGGTCGCCCAGGCGGCCGTGGGCGCCATCGAGCACGGCGAGCACGGGGGCAGGTACCCGATCAACGGCTACAACCTGACGTACGTCGAGTTCCACCGCACCATCTGCGAGCTGATCGGCCGCAACCCCGACGAGGTCGGCGTGGTGCCGCTCGAGGTGATGTTGCCGGTGGCCGCCCAGCACGACGCCGCAGCTGCGGCGGCGGGCAAGGAGCATGGGATCCACGTGAGCGACTCCACGCGGTTCAACGCCCGCGACGCCGTGTCCGACCCGGCGCTCAGCCAGCCCGCGCTGCGGTACGCCGACGCCGACGTGCCGGCCGCGATCGTCGAGACGATCCAGGCCTGCCTCGACATCGAGGCACGAGCCGCCACGGCCTGACCGCAGTCCGGCGATCCCGCCCGCGCGGGATCGCCGGCGCCGCGCCTCCGCCAGGACCGGCACGGTTGCCGCGGGGCGATGTCGCGTGTCGACTGACGGCGACGTCAGGTCACGCCCCACGCCGACGCGGCCAAGGCCTCGCGCTTCCTAGCGTCGGTGGCATGACTCCAGACATCGCAACCCAGAACCCCACTCGCGCCTCGCAGCGGCACTTCGGCATCCCGCTGCTCACCATGGTCGGGCTCGCGGCCCTGGTCCTCCCCCGGGTGGTCCTCCACGACCTCCAGCTGATCGACGGCGGGTTCGCCCTGGCGAACTGGCCGCTGGCCCTCATCCCCATCGCGGCCTGGATCTTCGTGACCCTCCGTGTCCGCTCGCCACGCCCGTTCCTGACGGTCCTGACAATCGGGATCATGAGCGGCCTGCTGATGGCGGTCACCCACCAACTCCTCTGGGACTCGGCGTTCGAGGGCGCCCTCCCGGTTGTCGGCGGCTCGACTCTCATCCCGCGGTTCGCGGCCATGGTGAGCGGCACCGTCACAGGCGCGGCGATCGGCGCCATCAGCGGCCTCATCACCCGGGCCCTGGCCAGCGCTCGGAGGGACGCCGGCTGAGCCGGGCACGAGCCTTCCCACCTCGCCACCCAGCCCATTCCGGACTACCGGGCTGGGCTCGACAGCGTGACGTAATCGCGGCGGGCGCGACGAGTCCGGCGCCTGGACAGCGGCTGCGGGATTCTGCGCCTCACACCAACGGAACCTGCCATCTCCCTTTGCGTCAGCCGTGGACTCGAACTCCACAACCCTCGCCAGCGCGCGTAGGCCAAAGCGCGGTCGGCCGCGCTGCGAGGGCTAAGCCGTGTCGAGCCGCACACAGAGATTCACGAGCGTCGGGACGTGCAGCAAATGCACGACGTCGACCGGAACTCCTCACCATCGCAGCGGAAACCGGCGCGAGCACCGACCCGCCTTGTGCGAACCCGACCGCGCAAACCTTGCCCCTACGCCGACGCACGCCAGTAGGCTGACGAAGGCCGAATAGGACAGACCGAGGAGGAACCGTGGAGAGTGTCAACGACGAGGCCACGTTCACGTTCAGTTGGCTCGCGCTCAAACTGCTCGGACGCGGACTTTACTCCAATCCATGGAGCGCGTTATCTGAACTCGTTGCAAATGGACTCGACGCCGGAGCGCGGAACGTATACGTCTATATCGACGTTAGGGACAAATCCAAAGCAATCGTCGAGGTGATCGACGACGGGTCAGGGATGAGCCGTGCGGACATCTCAAACTACGTGAAGGTTGGCTTCAACAAACGCGAACACGCAAGGATGGGCGGGAACACGAGCGCTAGCACAGTTAAAGGGCGCAAAGGCATCGGAAAGCTCGCAGCCTTGTTCTTGTCTCGCCGGTTCTATCTACAGACGCGACACCTGGAGGGCGGCTCAAGCTCTTGGGAACTCGACGCTCGCGAGGGGGTGGTCAGTGACAGCGAGAGCCCCAAACTCACGGCAAGCGCCACGACACCAGCGACCGAAAATGATGACCTCTGGCTCTCCCTAAAGTCTGGCACCCGCCTACTAATGTTGGATGTTGACCTTACGGGATACGGCCCACAGTCTATGAGTTCTCTAGGCTCACGTCTGGCAAACCAGTTTCTACTACCCTCGAATACGTTGCCGCAGATACTTCTATGGGTACGCACAGCCAATTCGAAGCCTGGCTATCAGGCTGTTGAGAAGAGCGTAGCTTACGGCAACCTTGTAGAGATAGCGCGACATTTCCCAGACACCACGGTCAGGCCACCGGAACTTTCAAGCACCTCCGCCTCGGTACAGGTACCAGCACGCGGGCTACCCGGCGGGCTATACGAGTGCGGGCAATCGCTAAGCGGTTTTCCTTCAGACCCGCCCGATGATGAGGCGTGGAGCGAGATTGCGCAACTCGTTGATCGGTCAAACCAGACGTACGACGAGGTTAAATACACCCTCACTGGATGGATCGGAGTACACGCCACCATTGAGAACGAGGACGCCAAGCGGAACGACCCGCGCTTCACAAAGAACAAGTACTACAATCCCGCCCAGATTCGCGTGTACGTTCGGGGTAAACTCGCGAGCGACCGACTACTCACCCAGTTGGGCATCACTGGAACATACGCAAACTACATCGAGGGCGAGATTTCCTTCGACTTGCTGGACGACGATTCATTGCCGGACATAGCGACCTCAAACCGACAGGACTTCGACGAAACCGACGGTCGAATCACACTCCTAAAGGCCCTCGTTCGGCCAATTGTGCGGGCATTGATCCAACGAAGAACCGCCCTGGCAGCGAAGATATCGGCTGAGGTCTCCGAGGAAAAGGCACGCCAAGGGTCAGTAGCGAAGCGCCACTTTTCGGACCAACTCCAACAGGACCTTGCGCACCATCCGGAGATACCCGAGGCGACCAGGGATGAACTCCAAGTGGTGATAACGAACAAAATCCAGGGAGACCTGCCTGTCAAACAAGATTTTCGGGTGTTCATATCGCACGCGAGCGCCGACAAGGCCTTTGCGCAATTCATCGATGAAGTGTTACGTGCTCGCGGCGCGACTTTGGACGAGATCTTCTTTACGTCACGCATCGGGGCCATCGAGCAATCGCTCGACGAACGATCGTTGAGTAGCGTAATTAAAGAGAGCATTACAAGCTCGAACACGCTAATCTTCTACATGACCAGCAAGAACTTCCTTAAGAGCGAGTTCTGCTTGTTTGAGGGGGGCGCAGGATGGGCCACCCGCTCAGTGAGCGAGTATCTCAAACTGAATATGGATTTCGCGTCCATCCCAAGGTTCCTGACGAACGGCAAGTCAGAAGTGACGCTGCTCGGATCGACGAATACTATCGAACTGACCGCTTCTCTGCACAACTACATCATCGAAGGCGTTCTGAACCCCATGATACGCCACCTCAACCGAGGCCGAGAGATCGCTGGCGCTTCGCCAATCGAACTATTCGAGCGGAAGGACGTCCCGTCGCAGGTTGAGTTGAGCCGCCTCAAAAAGACCTTGTCTGACTACTATGACAAGGATATCGTCGAGCACTGGCGTGTCCTCGTGGAAAAGGACCTCACAAACTACCTGTCGACCTACTTGAGCTGAAATCACTAGTTATTGCTGGGCTCTGAGCACGAGCGCTTATCGCCCCACTACTAGCGGAGGTGTGTGGGCGGCAACGGAGGTCCGGTCGAGCCGGGGCCCGACCGGACGCACGCCGTCAGCCGACTCGTCGGACGATGCGGTCGCGGGAGGCCTCGACGTCCTCGACGAGCGCGTCGAGGTCGACGCCGACGAGCCGACCGGCCCACTTGCGGGGGATCCCGTCGACGAGCACGGCCTCGACGTCCCCTGCGGCAGCCCCGAGCACGAGGGCGCCGATCGCGTCGTTCAGCGGCATCATGCTGATCGACTGGGCGTTGACCAGCAGGAGATCGGCGCGCTTGCCGGGCTCGATCGAGCCCGTGAGGTCGCCGAGCCCGAGGGTGCGTGCCCCCTGGAGCGTGGCGAAGTCGAGCACGTCACGCGTGGTGATGCGCTGGGCGGGGGCGCCCATCGAGCTCTCGACGGCCCGCATGCGCTGGATCGCCAGGAGCGTGCGCATCTGCGTGAACATGTCGCCGGAGAGCGCCACCTCGACGTCGATGCTCAGCCCTGGCCGGATGCCCGCGGCCAGCGCCTCGTCGATGGCCGGGACGCCCGACTCGAGGCCGATCTGCGGCTCGGACGTCGGGGCCAGCGACACCGTGGCCCCGAGGTCCCCCATGGCCTTCCACGCGTCGTCGCTCAGCCCGGTGGCGTGGATCAGGGTCACGGACGGACCGAGTAGGCCGTCACGGGCCCAGTCCAGGATGGCGGCCGACGAGGCGTCCCCGAAGACGGCGTCGATGCTGACCCCGATGTCGAGGCTCCGCGCCACAGCGCCGAGCGCGGACCCGTACGCCAGGCGCTGCCCGGCGATCTCGTCCGTGGCCAACGCCGCCAGCCGCACCGTGAGCCGGCCGCCCTCGCTGCCCTGGTACCGGGAGACGACCCGCTCCAGGTCGCCGGGCCACTGCTCGTCCCAGTCGCCGAAGTGCGGGGCCATGGACGCGTGGACCCCGCGGATGCCGCTGTCGGCGAGCGCCTGGATCGCGGCGTCGGTGTGGGCGGCGCTGCGGGAGTTGTGCGAGAAGTCGAGCAGCGTGGTGATGCCGCAGTCGATCGCGCTGAGCGCCGCCAGCCGCGTCCCGACGAGCATGTCCTCAGGCGTGTAGGCCGGGGCGGTACGGGCCAGCGTCGTGGTGACGTAGGACATCAGGTCGGTGACGTCGGGGATGCTGCGGCGCATCTGCGCCTGCCAGGCGTGGCGGTGCGTGTCGACGAAGCCGGGCGCGATGATCCGGCCGCGGGCGTCGACCCTCAGCGCCTCGCCGACGAGGCCGGCTAGTTCGGGCCGCCGTCGCAGGTCCTCTCCGACGGCGACGATGGCGCCGTCGTGCACCAGCACGTCACCGCGCTCGAGGTCGGGGACGGTCGCTGAGCCGGTGATCACGGCGCCGCCGGTGAAGAGGAGCGTGGGAGTCGGCGCCCCGGTGAGGTCAGGAAGCGGTGCCGGCATGGCGGGTCCCCTCGTCGGTGGTCGTGGTGAGGTCCGACTGCCGGCGCAGCACCATGCCGGCGTGGTGCAGCACGCCGTCGATGAAGTCGCCGTCGGCGGTGAACCCCGTGTCGTCCAGGTACTCGATGTGGTCGCCCTCGATCCAGTACTGGCCCCGGTAGGCGTGCTCGCGGTCGCCGCGCGCCTCGTCGTAGCGGCCGTCCGGAAGCAACCGGTGGCGGATGTGCCCGTCGTCGGTCGACCAGAGGCCTGGATAGGGATGTGCGGTCATGTCCGTTCCTTCGCTGGTGGTGGGCTAGGTCGTGCCCCTCCACTGTCACCGAGCCCCGGCCGGCGATGAAGGCCGCCCCGTGACTAGGAGCGCCGCACCCTGGTGACCGGACCGCCCTCGGCCTGCCTGTAGCCGCTACGAGGCGGACGAGCGGGCATCCGCCCACCCGGGGGCGCCCGAGGCGGCGATCGTGCCGAGCAGGCTGAGCGCGTCGGCGCTGCGGCTGGCCGGCTCAGCCTGGTAGCACAGCAGCTGCTGCCCGGGCGCGGCCGCGACGTCGAAGGTGTGCATCGAGAGCGTCATCTCCCCCACGGCGGGATGGACGAACCGCTTGGTCTCGAGCCGCTTGCCGCGAGCGCGGTTCTCGGTCCACAGGCGGGCGAAGTCGGGGCTCGTCACCAGCAGCCTGTCGCCGACCGCGCGGATCCGGGGATGGTCCGGTGACCGGCCCTCCGCCAGCCGGTATCCCGCGACGGCGTTCGCGGCTGCCGCCTCCCAGTCGGCATAGAAGCTGCGGGAGTCCGGGTCCAGGAACACCTTCTCCATCAGGTTGCGGCTCACGGGGAAGCCGCCGAACAGGGCGTTGCCGAGCCGGTTCCCCGCGATCACGTCGTAGGCGGAGTTGATGACGAGGGCGGGCGTCCCGGTCCAGGAGTCCATGAGGCGGAGCAGCTCGGGGTCGACGCGCTCGGCGAAGCGGTCCGCCCGCGGGCGCGGCGCGAGCCCGGCAAGCCGGTAGAGGTGCCCGCGTCCGTCGTCGTCCAAGTCGAGGGCTGCGGCGAGGGCGTCGAGGACCTGCCCGGACGGACCGCTCTCCCGGCCCTGCTCGAGGCGGATGTAGTAGTCGACGCTCATGTCGGCGAGCATCGCCACCTCTTCGCGGCGCAGGCCGGGGACGCGTCGCCGCTCGCCGCTGCGCAGGCCCACGCTCGCGGGCGTCGTGGCGTCGCGTCGCGCACGCAGGAAATCGGCGAGGGTCGGCGCTGTCATGGCAGCAACCTACGGCGATCCCCGTGCGGAAGGGAGGGTGCGGCACACCCAGTCACGCCGCACGGACGAAGGTCCGGCCTGGCCTGGGCGTACGCCGAGCACGATGAGGAGCATCACGTCCCCGTTCGCAAAGGCGCACACGATGTCTGACTTCCCGCGGCTCCTCGAGCCGGCCCGCTGGGGCTCCCTCGAGTTGCCGAACCGCATGTTCATGCCCCCGATGGGCACGCACACCACCCACCCCGACGGCACCATCTCCGACGTGGGGCTGGCCTACTGGCTGGCCCGGGCGCGGGGCGGCGTCGGCCTGCTGATCACCGAGTCCATCCAGACGCAGACGGTCTCGGAGATCGCCAACCCGTCGGTGATCTCGATCTCGGCGGACCACCAGGTGGCGCCTCTGCGCGACGCGGTGGCGCAGGTGCACAAGGCGGGCGCACTCATCGCCGCCAACCTCACCCCGGGCATGGGCCGGGTCATGCCCGTGGGGCCCGACGGCGGCCCGTCGTTCTCCGCGTCGGACAACACGATCCTGGCGGACCCGTCGCAGCGCTGCCGCGAGTTGAGCCTTGACCAGATCGGGGCGATCCTCGAGCAGTTCCGCGCCGCGGTGCGCCGCACGCTGGAATGCGGGTTCGACGCGATCGACTTGCACGCCCACACCGGCTACCTCACCGACCAGTTCATGTCCTCGACGTGGAACCGCCGCACCGACGAGTACGGCGGCAGCCTGGAGAATCGCCTGCGGTTCCCCACGGACATGATGCGGATCGTGCGCGAGGAGGCGGGCGACGCGTTCCCGCTGTCCATGCGCATCACCGTCAGGCACCAGTTCCCGGGCGGCCGCGAGGTCGAGGAGTCCCGCCAGATGGCCCGGATCCTGCAGGACGCGGGCCTGGACGTGCTGCTGGTCGACGCCGGCTCCTACGAGGCCGTCGACTGGTCGTTCCCGTCGTACTACATGGGCGACGGCGTCTACCTGCCCGACGCGGCCGCCGTGAAGCCCGACCTCGACATCCCCGTCGCGGTCTGCGGCAACCTCACGCCGGAACTCGGCGAGCAGGCGCTGCGGGACGGCATCGCCGACTTCATCGGCTTCGGCCGCATGCTCATCGCCGACCCGGACCTGCCCGCGAAGGTGCGCGCCGGCCGCGCGTCCACGGTGCGGCCCTGCATCCGCTGCAACGAGCTGTGCATCGGGAACGTCGTGCGCGGCTGCGGCGTCGAGTGCGCGGTGAACCCACAGGCCGGCCATGAGGCCGACCGGGTGCTGCTGCCGGCGCCCACGCGGCGCAGGGTCGCCGTCGTCGGGGCCGGCCCCGCCGGGCTCGAGGCCGCCCGGGTGGCCGCCGTCCGCGGCCACGACGTCGACGTGTACGAGCGCACCGACGCCATCGGCGGGGTGCTCGAGCCCGCCGCGACGCCCGACTTCAAGCGCGAGCTGCACCGGATGATCGACTGGTGGCGTGGCGAGCTCGACGAGCTGGGCGTGCGCGTCCACCTCGAGCGCGAGCTCGGCCCCGACTCCCCCGAGATCCTGGAGGCGGACGCCGTCGTGGTCGGCTCCGGCTCGACGCCCATGGCGCCCGGCATCCCCGGCATCGACTCCCCGGGCGTCGTCGACGTGCTCGCCTTCCACCGCGGGGCGCCCGTGGGCAAGCGCGTGGTGGTGTGCGGCGGCGGCCTCTCCGGCGTGGACTCCGCGCTCGAGCTCGCCCGCGACGGCCACCAGGTGACGGTCGTCGAGATGGCCGAGGCGATCGCTCCCACGATGGTCGTCTACAACCGGGTCGCCCTGCTGCGCCAGCTCGCCGAGCAGGGCGTGCGGCTCCTCACCGGCCACGTGGTCACTGCTGTCGAGCCGGGCGCCGTGCAGGTCAAGGGACCGGACGGCGACGAGCGCATCGAGGCGGACACCGTCATCACCGCGTTCGGGGTGCGCTCGAACACAGCCCTCGCCGACGCGTTGGCCGGCCGGGTCGCCGAGCTGCACGTCGTCGGCGACGCGGTGCAGCCCGCGAAGGTCGCCGAGGCCGTGCACACGGGCTTCCAGGCGGGCCTGGCGATCTGACGTGATCACCGCGGCGCGAGCCGCCGAATGACGACGAGGCCCGGGCCGATCGGTCCGGGCCTCGTCGTCATGGGCACGTGCGGGCCGCACACCCGAGGCGGGTCGCGCCGGCTGCCATGCCCCTACAGCCGCTCGAACACCCCCGCGGCGCCCATCCCGCCGCCCACGCACATGGTGACCAGCGCATGCGTCGCGTCGGTCCGCTCGAGCTCGGCCAGAGCCTTGCAGGTGAGGACCCCGCCCGTGGCGCCCAGCGGGTGGCCCAGCGCGAGCGCGCCGCCGTTCGGGTTGACCACCTCCGGGTCCAGGTCCAGCTCGCGGACCACCGCGAGCGCCTGCGAGGCGAACGCCTCGTTGAGCTCGATCACGTCCATCTGGGTGGTCCGCAGGCCGATCTGGTCGAGGGCCTTGGGGATCGCGTGGACGGGCCCCATGCCCATGTACGCGGGGTCGAGGCCGGCCACCGCGAACCCCGTCATCTGCGCGATGGGGCGGATGCCGAGCGCCGCGGCGCGCTCCGCGGACATGACCACGGCGAAGGCCGCGCCGTCGCTGCGTTGTGACGATGTGGCCGCGGTGAGGAGCCCGTCCTCGGCGAAGGCGGGCCGCAGCCCGGCGAGGGACTCCAGGTTCGTGGTGGGGCGGATGCCCTCGTCAGTGGTCAGCTCGAACGCGGAGCCGTCCGGGCGGCGCCCGGTGACCGGCACGATCTGCTCGGCGAAGCGGCCGTCGGCGACCGCGGCGGCGGCGCGCGCGTGGCTCTGCACGGCGAGCGCGTCGAGCTCGGCACGGGACTGCCGGTAGCGCGCGGCGACGTTCTCGCCCGTCTCCCCCATCGACATGTAGGCGTCGGTGTTCTCCACGAGCCACGGGTTGGCGTACTGGGGCGCGTCGCTCAGCACGGGCGTGGTCATGTGCTCGACGCCGCCGGCCACGATGACGTCGGCCATGCCGGAGCGGACCAGGGCCGTCGCGTGGGCGATGGCCTGCAGCCCGGACGAGCAGAACCGGTTGACGGTGGAGCCGGACACCGTGTGCGGCAGCCCGGCCCGCAGCACGATGTGGCGCGCGGCGTTGAGGCCCATGGTGGTCTCGGGGATGGCGCAGCCGACGGCCACGTCGTCGATGTCCGCCGGGTCGAGCCCCTCGACCCGCTCGATCACGGCGCGCAGCACCTCGGCGCCGAAGTCCACGGGGTGCACCGCGGCGAGGCTGCCCTTGCCGGCCTTCGCGATGGCGGACCGGCCGTAGCCGACGATGACGGCGTCTCTCATGGTGCTTCTCATTCCTGTTCTGCGGAGGCGGAGGCGGGTGCGGGTGCGAGGGCCGGCGCGCGCAGGTGGCCCGCCAGCAGGTCTTCGCTGCGGGCCAGGAAGGCCAGCAGGTCGTCGGAGGTGAGCTCGTCCTGCCCGAGTAGCGCGAGGTCGACGAGGTGCTCGGCGACCAGCGCCGCGCGTGCCGGGTCAGCGGCGGCGAGCCCGCCGACGAGCGGGCTGGCGAGGTTCACCAGCAGCGTGCGCGGCGCGGCGGGGCCGTCGCCCAGGCGCCCGGTGACCAGGCTGTTCATCTGGCGGAGCTCGTCCATGCGGCGCTGCACCTCGTCGACGGTGAGCAGCACCGACAGCTCCGGGGCCAGCAGGCGCAGGGCGGTGACCGTCGCCTGGGGCAGTCGCCGCTGGGCGACCTCCTCGAACAGCGCGACGACGCGCGCGGCGGCCGCCCGGTCGTCGGCCTGCGACTCGGCCTGCGACTCGACCTGCGACCCGGTGGCGAGCACCCGGGCGACGTCCGCGTCGAGCCGCATGAAGACGATGTCCTTGGTCACGAGCTCGAGCCGCTGCATCATCGCGGAGTCGATGACGTGGTCGAGCACGAGCGCGGGGACGCCCGCGGAGCGGAAGGCGCTGACGTAGGGGGCCTGCCCGATGGGGTCGGACGTGTAGAAGACCGTCCCGGTGAACCGCTCCGTCACGCGGTCGAGGTACTCCCCGACGGTGACGCGCTGCCCGGTGAGCGTCGTGAACAGCACCTTGCGGGTCATCACGGAGGCGAAGACGCGGTCGGTGAGCACCCCGTACTTCACGAAGGGGGCGAGCTCGTCCCACTGCGCCTCGTACCGCGCGCGATCGCCGGTGAACAGGTCGTGCAGGGCGATCGCCAGCTCTTGGCTCAGGCACTCGCTCACCAGGGCGGGCACGTCGTCATCGCCGGAGCCCGAGCGCACCTGGGCGCGGGACACGACCAGCGGCAGCCTGTCGCACTCGAGGACGAGGTGCTGGAGCCCGACGAACTTGGGGATCATCCCCGCGGGAGCCTCGATCCGCACGCCGCGGCTGAGCACGCTCGCGCGCCCGTCGATGGCCTCGGCGCCGCCGGCCGTGTCCCGGTAGAACACGACGCCGCGCAGGCCCAGGTCGACGGACTCCACGCGGACCCATCCCACGGGGTCGGCGGGCTCGTCGAAGTGCGCGCGGTAGAAGGCCCGCATCTCCTCGTCGGCGACGAGCTCGGCGGGGCGTCGCCACACCGGGCTGGCGTCCCCGACGACCGCCTCCAGCCCGGGGCCGCGCACCAGGATCGTCACGTGCGGGAACGGGAAGAACTTCTCCAGTGCCGCCACGACGCGCTGCGGGTCGGCGAGGTACGGGGACGCGGGCCCCGCGCGCAGGACGACGGCAGTGCCCGTGGCCGCGCGCTCGCCCGCGTCGATCCGCCACGTCATGTCGGCTTTGCCGGTCCAGCGCACCGCCGGGGCGCCGCTGGCGGGCCGGGAGTGGATCTCCACGGTGTCCGCGAGCATGAAGGCCGAGTAGAAGCCCACGCCGAAGTGGCCGATGGTGACCGCCTCGCCCTGGTTCTCGGCGACGAACTGCTGCGTGCCGGACAGGGCGATCTGGTTGATGTACCTGTCGACCTCGTCGCGGTCCATCCCGATCCCGTCGTCCTCGACGGTGATCGTCCCCGCCTCGGGGTCGATGCCCACGACCACCGTGCCCGCGATGTCGGCCCCGGCCGCCCGGCGCTTGGCGATGGCGTCGGCGGCGTTCGCGACGAGCTCGCGGAAGACGATGTCGCTCTCCTCGTAGAGGGACTCCTTGAGGATCGTGAAGAGGTTGCCGCCGTCCACCGCGAGGGTTCCGGTCTGCGCGGCGAGGGTGGTGGTGTGGGAGGTCATGGGTGCTCCTCTTGCTGGGGCGCTCGCCGGCGGCCGCGAGGGGCCGCCGGCGAGCGGGTGGTGCTGTGGTCGGACCAGGTGCGGTCAGACCGCGGCGGCCTCGACGGCCACGTCGGTCTCCAGCTCGTCCTGCGAGATCGGGGCGGGCTTGACCAGGAAGAACAAGATGAACGTGAGGACGCCGATGCCCAGCAGCAGGCTGTAGGCGCCGGTGTAGCCGCCCAGGTTCGCGATGCCGAAGGCGAGGATCGCGAACGAGCACGAGCGCAGGCAGCCCTGCAGGGGCTGGATGACGCCGAAGGCGCCCACGAAGTCGCTCCGCTTGAACTTGTCCGCCACGATCGACGTGGTCAGGCTCGTGGCGCCGCCGAAGCTGAAGCCGATCATGATCAGCGAGATCCACAGCGTGACGGGGTTCAGCGCGAAGAAGGTGTTGATCAGGATCGCCGTCATCCACCAGCTCGTGTAGACGAGCAGGATGTTGCGCGAGCTGAACCGCTGGCCGAGCCAGCCCCAGATGAACGCGCCGGGGACGCCGATGAACGCCGCGATCGACAGGTTCGTGATGGCCTGGCCCTGCTCGATGCCCATGGCGATCTGCCGCGGCACCATCTGCGAGAGCATGCCGGTGAGCATGATGTAGACGCCGCCGGAGCCCAGGGCGATGAGCCACACGTCCTTCATCTTCAGGAGCTGGCGCGTGCTGAAGGACGGGCGGGCCGTGGTGACGGACGTGCGGGACGCCTCGATCTGCTCGGGGGTCATCGGCAGGTTGTCCGGCGTCCTGCCGTACTGCTCCGGGTAGTCCCGCACGAAGAAGTAGACGATCGGGATCATCACGAACATGATCGCGGCCATGAACCAGAAGCCGCCCTTGACCCCGAACAGGCCCAGCGCCCACGCGAGGATCGGGACGAACATGGCCGTCGACATGGTCTGGCCCATGGTGACGAAGCCCAGCGCGAGGTTCTTCTTCCGCGGGAACCAGTTGCTGATGAGGTTGAGCCCGCCGACATAGCCGAAGCCCGAGCCGAAGAAGTTCACCAGGAAGAACATCGCGAAGAAGCCTGGGATCGTGCCGCCGAGCACGCCGATGAGGCCGAACGCGAGACCGCAGACGAGCAGCGAGGCGAGGATGTTGAGCCTCGCGCCCTTGCGCTCGCAGGTCTTGGCGACGACGTAGCCGCCGAGGACGCCGCCGAGGGCCGCGGGGGTGGCCCAGGCGAGGAGTGTGTTGTTGTCGATGCCGTACTCAGCCGACAGCGTCGGGGTGATGACGTTCAGGCCGTGCACCTGGGCGCCGGCGGCGAGCCAGATGAGCAGGCCCTCGATGCCGATGATCGACCAGTGCCGCGCTCCGAAACTCAGTGACGTGTCCCGCGAGGGCGGGGCCTTCGTCGCAGGGGCTACTGACATGGGGGATTCCCTTTCCACTTCGTTGTAGAGGCGTTGGCGTTGTCTGCGGGATGGGGGTCCCGGCGCTGGGTTGCCCGAGGGCGGGCTGGTCACACCATCGAGACCAGTGGCTCAGCCACCCGGAAGGGGGCGGCGGTGGCGGCTCTGACGTCGTCGACTGACACGTCGGGGTTGATCTCCACGAGGGCCAAGCCCGCGTCTCCCACGTCGAAGACGCCCAGCTCGGTGACGATCAGGTCGACGCAGGCGACGGCCGTGAGCGGCAGCGTGCAGCGCCGCAGGATCTTGGGGGCGCCGCGCTGGGTGTGCTCCATCGCCACGATCACGCGGCGGGCGCCGACCACCAGGTCCATCGCGCCGCCCATCCCCGGGACCATCTTCCCGGGGATGATCCAGTTGGCGAGGTTGCCCTCGGCGTCCACCTGCAGGGCCCCGAGCACCGTGGCGTCGACGTGCCCGCCGCGGATGAGGCCGAAGGAGGTCGCCGAGTCGATGTACGCGCCGCCGATGTTGAGGGACGCGGGCTGCCCGCCGGCGTCCACGACGTACCGCTTGTCGTCGTCGGTCGCGGGCGCGGGCCCGGCGCCGACCATCCCGACCTCGGCCTGCAAGGTCACCCGCACCCCGGCCGGGAGGTGGTCCGGGACGAGCGTCGGCAGCCCGATGCCCAGGTTCACGAAGTCGCCGTCGCGCAGCTCGCGGGCCACGCGGCGCGCGATGAACTCCTTGAGGGCGGTGCGGTCCATGGTCGTGACGCTCACAGCGCGCCCCCTTCGACGATGTGGTCGACGAGCACGCCGGGGGTGACGACGTCCTCTGGCGGGATGTCGCCCAGCCCCACGAGGTGGTCGGCCTCGACGATGACCAGGTCTGCCGCCGTCGCCATGACGGGGTTGAAGTTGCGCGCGTCGCCGCGGTACCAGACGTTGCCCACCGGGTCGACGCGGTACCCGTTGATGAGGGCGACGTCCGCGCGGAGCGGGGCCTCCAGGAGGTACTGGCGCCCGTCCACCTCGACCACGGGCTTGCCCTCGGCCACCGGCGTCCCGAGGCCGGTGGGCGTGAGCACCCCGCCCAGTCCGGCTCCCCCGGAGCGGATCCGCTCGGCGAGCGTGCCCTGCGGCACCAGCTCGACCTCCAGGCCGCCGGAGTTCATGAGCAGGGCGACTTGCGGGTTGAGCCCCACATGGGAGGCGATGAGCTTGCGCAGCCGCCCGTGCTCGACGAGCTTCGCGAGGCCGTACCCGGGCATCGAGGCGTCGTTGGCGATGAGCGTCAGGTCGCCGACGCCGGAGTCGACCATGGCCTGCACCAGGTGGTGCGCGTTGCCGCAGCCCATGAACCCGCCGATCATCACCGTCATGCCGTCGTGGAGCAGCGCGACCGCGCCCTCCCGCGAGATCTGCTTGGTCATCGCCCGGCCCCACAGGCCTCGAGCAGCAGCGCGTCGCCCTGCCCGGTGCCGCCGCACAGCGCCACCGCGCCGCGCCCCGCGCCGCGCCGCGCCAGCTCATGGGCAAGGTGCACGACGAGGCGCGCACCGGACTGCCCGGGCGGGTGGCCGAGGGCGATCGCGCCGCCGTGCACGTTGCCCTTCTCGAGCGGCACGCCGAGCTGCCGGACGGCGTGCACCGCCACGGCGGCGAAGGCCTCGTTGACCTCGAGCAGGTCCAGGTCCCGTGGCGTCCAGCCCTCGAGGTCGAGCGCGCGCAGGATCGCGTTCCCGGGCTGCGGGGCCAGCGCGGGCGAGGGCCCGGCGACCTGCGCGTGCGCCCGCACCGTCGCGAGCACGTCCCAGCCGCGCGCCGCGGCGACCCCCCGGGTGGTGAGCACCACCGCGGCGCCCCCGTCGTTGATCGTGGACGAGTTGCCGGCGGTCAGCGTGCCGTCGGGCGCGAACGCGGGGCGCAGCCGCGCCAACGCCTCCACGGTGGTGTCCGGGCGGATGCCCTCGTCGGTGTCGACCACCGTGTCCCCCCGGCGGCCCACGACCACCACGGGGGCGATCTCGGCGTCGAAGACCCCATCGGCCCATGCCTGGGCGGCGAGCCGGTGGGAGCGGGCCGCGATCGCGTCCTGCTCCTCGCGGCTCGCGGGGTGCTCGGCGGTACGGCGCTCGGTGTCCAGGCCCATCGCCTCGTGGCTCCACGCGTCGGACAGCCCGTCGTTGGCCATCGAGTCGACGGCCGTCACGTCCCCGAAGGTCCAGCCGGCGCGCGATCCCATCAGCAGATGGGGCGCCTGGCTCATGGACTCCATGCCACCGGCCACCACCACGTCGGCGTCGGCGCACCGGATCCTGCGGACGGCGTCGATGATCGCGGTGAGGCCGCTCAGGCAGACGGTGTTCACCGTGACGGCAGGCACGTCCCAGCCGAGCCCGGCGGCGATCGCCGCCTGCCGGGCGGGCGCCTGGCCGAGCCCGGCCTGGAGCACGTGGCCCATGACCACGGCGTCGACCTCGTCCGGCTCGACGCGGCCCCGCGCGAGGGCCGCGCGGATGGCCACGGCGCCGAGCTCCACGGCGGAGACCGAGGCGAGCGCGCCCTTGAGGCGTCCGTTCGGGGTGCGGGCGGCGCCGACGACGACCACGTCGTCGGGTGCGGGCAGGGTCATGTCACGACTCCGATGTCGGGAGGGGGCCGGCAGCCGCGAGGATGCTGCACAGCAGGAGGGAGGCGAGCTTCTCGGCCATCGAGGCGCTGCGGGACGTGAGCCCCACCGGCGCCCGGGCGCCCACCAGGCAGCCGGCGAGGACGTTGCGCTCGTCGGCGTTCCAGATCTTGCTCATGATGTTCCCCGCGACCATCTGGGGAACCAGGAGCATGTCGACGTCGCCGCTGTGCGGGCTGTCATAGCCCTTGATGGCGGCCGACGCGGCACTCGTGGCCAGGTCGTACGAGATGGGCCCGAGCACGACCGCGTCCCCGAACTCGCCGGCCGCGGACATGTCCGCGAGCGCCCGCGCGTCGAGGGTCTCGGGCATCTTCTCGGACACCGTCTCGCTCGCGCAGAGGGCCGCGACCACGGGCCGGGCGACCCCGAGCCTGCGCAGCGTCGCGACGCCGACCTCGACGATCCGCTTCTTGTCCGCGAGCGAGGGGTGCGGGATGACGGCGCTGTCGCTCATCCCCAGCAACTTCGGGTAGCCGGCGATCTGCATGAGCCCGAAGTGGGTGATGAACCCGTGGTCGTTGAGCCCGGTGGCCTTGTGGAGGATCGGGCGCAGCAGGTCAGGCGTCTGCATCCTGCCCTTGAGGATGAAGTCGGCCTGTCCCGCCCGCACGAGCTCCACGGCGATGGCGGCCGGGTTCTGGTCGGCCGGGCAGTCGACGATCTGGTGCTCGGACGCGGGGTTGAGCGCCTCGACCTTCGCGCGGACCTCGTCGGCGGGCCCGATGAGGACAGGCGACACGAAGCCCTCCCCCGCCGCCGCGAAGACGGCTTCGAGGGCGTGGTCGTCGGCGGCCCCCGCCACCGCGCACCGCTGCGCGGGCAGGGTGGCGAGGGCGTGGGCCTTGAGCTCGGCGAAGGTCGTGAACATGCTCAGCGGGCCTGCTGGTCGCGCAGCGCGGGCCGCGGCAGCGAGAGGATCTGGCGGGCCTCGTCGGGGGTGGCGACCTCCTTGCCGAACTCGCGGATGACCCGCACGGCCCGCTCGGTGAGCGACACGTTGGTGGCCTTGACGCCCCGCGAGTAGTACACGTTGTCCTCGAGGCCCACCCGCACATGCCCGCCGAGCGCGAGCGTGGCGTACATGATCTTGAGGTGGTCGCGGCCGATGCCGAAAGCCGACCAGGTGGAGTCCGCGGGCAGCAGGCCCTTGAGGTAGACGAGGTTCTCCACCGTCGCGCTCATGGCGCCCAGCACGCCGAGGACGAACTGGAAGTGGAACGGCGCCTCGAGTCGCCCCTGCTTCGCGTAGTAGGCGACGTTGCCGATCATCCCCGTGTCGAAGATCTCGTACTCGGGCTTGATGCCGAGCGACTTCGTCAGCCGGCCCAGCTCGTCGAGGAACGCGGGCCCGTTGTCGAAGATGCCGTCGGGCGTCCAGTTGAACGAGCCGGCGTCGAACGTCGCGATCTCCGGCAGCACGTACGGCAGGTGCGCGAGGCGCTCGGCGTAGCCCGCGCGGTTGTCGCCCGCGGTGGTGCAGTTGACGACGACGTCGCAGTCGGGGTGGTTCGTCGCGAGCAGGTCGAGGGTGCGCTTGAAGCGCTCCTTGTCCATCGTCCCCAGGCCCTCGTCGTCGCGCATGTGGAAGTGCACGACCGAGGCGCCCGCCTGCCACACGCGGTACGCGTCCTCGGAGATCTCCTCCGGGGTCATGGGGATGTTCTCGTTGACGGCCTTGGGGGTGACGGCGCCGGTGAGCGCTGCGGTCAGGACGACCTTGTCGCTGATGTCCACGGGGATTCCTTCAGTGTGAGTTCGAGTAGCGCGATGAGTGGGGGTGGGAGCGCGCCGGCGCGCTAGGCCAGGAAGGTCGGGCGCGCCACGAGCTCCTCGATGGAGCTGTAGCCCGGCGGGTACACGTCGTAGGGGTGCAGGTCCTCCTCGCCGCGCAGCACCCGCAGCCCCCCGGCGGCCAGCGCCTCGGCCTCCTGCTCGCCCGGTAGGACGGTGACGCCGGCGATCCAGGAGACGAGGTCGCGGACCCAGCCGGTGAACATCTCGGAGTGGGCGATCCCGCCGGTGAGGATGACCTGGTCGACCTGCCCGGCCCGGATCACGGAGAGCTGACCGATGCCCTTGGCCACGCCGTACGCCATCGCGCGGTAGACCAGCTCGGCCTCGGCGTCCCCCGCGGCGATGCGGGCCTCGACCTCGCGGACGTCGTTCGTGCCGAGGTGCGCGGCGAGTCCCGAGCGCCCGGCGAGGAACATCCGCAGCTCGGAGTGCGACATGCCCGACGTGTGCACGAAGTCGGCCAGCAGCCGGGTGGGGATGGCGCCCGCCCGCGTCGGGGACATCGGTCCGCCGTCGTCGTAGATCCAGTCCGCGACGCGGCCGTGGTCGTGGAACGCCATCGTCACGCCGCCACCGAGGTGGACGATGACCAGGTTGAGGTCCGCGTAGGAGCGTCCGATCGACGCGGCGTACGTGTGGCCCGCCGCCTTCGGGTTGAGCAGGTGGTAGACGGGCAGGTTGACGATGCCGGGGACGCCGGTGACCTTGGCGATCGGGTCCACCGAGTCCACGCATGTCGGGTCGTAGACGATCACCGGGACGCCCGTGCCCTCGACCAGGTCGCGGCCGATCAGGCAGGACAGGGTCGAGGCGTGCTGCGCCGCGGGGGCGTGCGTCAGCGAGGCGACCATGAGGTCGTTGACCTCGTACGCCCCGTCGTGGCGGACATGCTGGATCGTGCCCGCACGGGCCACCACCAGGTCCATCGTCCCGGGATCGAGGTCGTGGGCGGCGAGAAACTCTCGGACCTGGGCAGTGCGGTACCCGGTCTGGTCGAGCACCTTCGGCATCGTCGCCAAATCGGCCAGTGGGACGTCCAGGGAGGTCTTCGCCAGCAGGACGTCGTCGTCAAAGGCGGCGACCTTCGTCGACGTGGACCCGCAGTTGATGGTGAGGATCCGGCTCATCGGGGGAACCTTCCGGCAGATGTGGCGGCGCGCGGCGCGCTGCCGGGGACAGAGCTGACCCGGCATCGCGGGAGAGCAAGGAGCAAGTGATGGACCTGATGGCCCTGCGGTACTTCCAGTTCGTCGCGATCTACCGGAACTTCAGCCGCGCGGCGGAGCACTTCTACATCGGCCAGCCCGCGCTGAGCCGGCAGATCGCCAGCCTGGAGAGGTCGCTCGGCGTCCAGCTCTTCGTCCGGGACACCCGCAACGTGAGCCTCACCGACGCCGGCAACCTGCTGTTCGAGCACTGCGACCTGCTGCTGCGCCACCACGAGAACGTCCGCCAGCTCATGGAGGCCGCCAAGTCGGGGGCCGTCGGACAGCTCGGCATCGCCACCGTCGCGAACTTCGGGCCGGCGTTCGCGCCGGTCGCGAAGAAGTTCGCCGCCGCCTACCCGAACGTCAACACGCGCATCGACGACATCCCGTTCGACGACCTGTGCGACAGCATCGTGCACGGCGTCTACGACCTCGCGATCACGCTCGACTTCGGCGTCCCGCACAACGACCTGATCGTGCAGAGGACCATCAGCACCGACCACTTCGTGGTGGTGATGAGCCACGACTACCCGTACACGGGACCCGACCCGATGCCCGTCGCCGAGCTCGCGCGGCTGCCGCTGATCGTGCCGCGTCACGTCGACCCCCCGGTCTTGGCCAAGCTGCGGGCGGCGGGCCAGGCGACCTCGGTGGAGCTCGTCCCGAACACCCACACGGCTGTGCTGCGGGTGGACCTGGGCTCCGGGGTGACAATCGTCCCCAAAGTCATGATCGACTCCTCCCACCGCGACTTCCGTTTCCGCGTGTTCGAGCTGGCCGACGCCGACACGAGGTTCGACATCGTCGGTATTTACCGGAAGGACAACGAGCAGCAGACGCTCGCCAACTTCCTGACAATGATCAGCCAATGAATGTGGCCCGATTCGGGACCCGGGGGCGGTGGCAGGACCGCCCCCGAGCCACGGGTCAGTTGGCCTCGCGAGCCCGCTTGGCGATCGCCTCGACGTCCACGTCCGCCGGCAGGGCGACATTGCCCTTGTAATCCGGCTTGATGCCGATGTAGTCGTTCATCGACTGCATGTTCGAGTGCTCGTGCGAGTCGCAGTACATTCCGAAGCACTCGGTGCCGAACGTCATGTCCAGGTCGTCGACGATGCGCTGCTTCCAGCCGCGGCGCATGACCTGCGTGGCGAGCCGCCGCGTGAAGCGGTTCTGCGCCATGAGGATGTCGGCGATCTCGTACGCGCGGTCCATGAGGCGCTCACGCGGCACCAGCTCGGAGACGAGCCCGAACTGCAGCGCCTGCTCGGCGGTCATCTTGTCGCCGGTGAGCAGGTACCAGACGGCCTGGCGGTACGGCATGAGCTGGAAGAAGCACGAGTGGATGCCGTCGCCGGGCACGTTCCCGACCAGCATGTGCGGGTCGAGGATCGTGATGTCGTCAGCGGCGATCGCGAGGTCGCAGCACAGCGCGAGCTCGGTGTGCCCGCCCGAGCCGCTCAGCACGCCGAGCGTCGGGACCTCGACGTCCTGGATCTGCGCGATCAGCATCCGGCGGCCGTCGACGAACATGTGGTCGTAGCGCGTGTTGACCGTGTCGTTGCCCTCGGGGAGCCAGCTCTCCTTCTCGAAGTCCGTGACCCAGACGTCGCCGGTGCCCGTGAAGATGATCATCTCCGTCGAGCGGTCGGTGCCGAGCATCCGCCACATCTTGCCGATCGCGTCGTGGAGCTCCATGGACCAGATGAACGGGCCGTCATTCACGTGCATGCGCACGGTGACGACTCCGTCCTCGCGCTGGTCCATGACGAAGTGCTCCTTGAACATCTCCTTGATCTGGGCGAAGTTCGGCCAGTTCACGAAATTGGTGTTAGGCATCTGCCGGGTTCCTCTCGAATCGATCCGGACGTCTGCGGTGACATCCACTTCGCGATCAGGCTGTTCTGCCCGATTCGACCGCCCCGCCGTCGGGGCGCCCGGACCCGAGATATGCCCGGCCTGATCTGCTGGCTCGAATCTAGGAACCGCGCAATGGCATGAGGAAATGCCGAAAGCGCATGAGTCGGCGCCTCGATCCCGAGCGCGGCCGGAATGCCGGGTGACGATCTGGGACCGACGCGCCCCGCAGGCGGTGGGGCCTCAGCGCGCCGGGAAGGTCGCGACGACCAGCAACCCTCCGGCAGATCGCGCCTCGAGCACGAGGTCCCCTTGGAACCGGGTGACGATCGCGGAGACGATCGACAGGCCCAGCCCATGGCCGCGCGTCGACGAGGCCGAGGGGCGTCGTCCCGCGCGGGCGAAGGGCTCCGCCAGCGCCGCCACGGCGTCGGCCTCGAGGCGGGGGCCGCTGTTCTCCACGCGCACGCTGGCGCCCAGGCCTGGCCCGGCGGGTCCCGTGGTGACGCTGGCGAACCCCCCGGGCGCGTTGTGGCGGATCGCGTTCTGCAGGAGGTTGGTGAGGAGCTGGCGCGCCAGGACGGGCTCCCCGTCGATCAGTGCGGGTCCGAGGTCGAGGGTGACCGTGATCCCCTTCGCGGCGGCCTCGTGGGCGCAGGCCTGCGCGACCTCCGCAGCCACCTGTGCGAGGTCGACCTGCTCGGCCTTCGCGGTCGACGTCTCGATCTGGGCGAGGTCGAGCAGCGCCTCGGCTGTCTCGATGCTCCGCTCGTTCATGGCCCTGAGCCGGCCGAGCAACGCCCGGTCGACGCCCGTGTCGGGCTGCGCGTCCGCGGCGGCCGGTTGCTGCGCGATCGCGACGTCCAGCATCGCCCTCGTGGTGGCGAGCGGTGTGAGCAACTCGTGGGAGGCGTTCGAGGCGAACCTGGTCGACGCGGCGAATGAGCGTTCGAGTTGGGCGAGCATGTCGTCGAAGTCCGCGGCCAACTCGGAGATCTCGTCGCGGGGCCCGGTCATTCTGATGCGGTGCCGCAGATCCCCGCGCGCTGCTTGGCGGACGGCGCCGCTGATGTGCTTCAGCGGCTTGAGCATCCGCCCGGCGACGACCCAGCCCACCGCGACGCCGATGACCGCCAGCACGAGGAGCACCACGACGGACGCGATGAGGAGCACGTTCAGGAGCTGGTCGGTCGACGTGACGACCAGCTCGTTCGCCGGTGTCGCGATCGCCGCCGCCGTCGGCTCCACACCGTCGGGAACCGGCTCCGTCACGCTGGGCGGGGCCGTCAACGCGGGTGTCGACGATGTCGCCGAGACGAGGTCGTAGGTGGGCACGACGCGCATGAAGAGGTTGACGATGGCCAGCATGACGACACCGGCGCCGGTGAGCAGCGCCGCGCAGGTCAGCGCGAGCCGCGTGCGCACCGTCGCCCGGTAGCGGCGCGTCACCGGCGCCGCACCCCGGGGCTCAGTCGTGGTCGGCGACGGCATAGCCGGCCCCCGGGACTGTCGTGATGATCGTGGGGTCGCCGAGCTTGCGGCGCAGGGTGCTGATCGTCACCTTGACGGACTGGGTGAGCGGGTTCGCGTTCTCGTCCCAGGCCTTCTCGAGGAGGCGCTCGGCGCTCACGACTCCGCCGTCCGCGCGCAACAGCAGCTCGAGCACCGAGAACTCCTTGGGTGTGAGCAGCACGGGCCTGCCGTCCCTCACCACCGCGCGCCGAAAGGGGTCGAGCCGGACACCCCGCCGCTCGAGCGCTGGGGGGCGCGAGGTGAACTGGCGACGGTTGAGCGCGCGCAGCCGGGCGATGAGCTCGGCGAACTCGAACGGTTTGGCCAGGTAGTCGTCGGCGCCGATCTCGAGCCCTCCCACGCGATCGTCGAGCCGCCCCGCTGCGGTGAGCATGAGGACAGCCGGGCTCTGGGGGTCGGCGGCGAGCGCGCGGCAGACGTCGTCGCCGTGCACGCCCGGCAGGTCGCGGTCGAGCAGCACCACGTCGTAGTCGTTGACCTCGACGGCGGCCAGCGCGGCGTCTCCGTCGCCCACCACGTCGGCGGCGATCGCGTCCATCGCCAGGCGCGCGCGGAGCGCGTCGGCGAGGAACTCCTCGTCCTCGACGATCAGGACCCGCACGCATTGACTCCTTGCTCACGACTCGTCGGCGGTCGCCGACGGCCTCGAATTCTAACAAGCAGGGGGTTAAGGGAAGGTAAAGCGCCCGCTTTACCTTCCCGCAACCGCGCGCCTGATGGAGTGGGCCCGCCCTGGCCGACCGGCCTCGGCTCCCTCTACCCGAGGATCACGCGCCATGAGATTCCGCCCCTCCCCGTCCCGCCGCCGTGCCATCGACCGCTCTCTCGCAGTCGTGTCTGGCGCGGTCCTCGCCATGGGCCTGGCCGCCTGCTCCCCCGCTGAGGAGACGGGTGGGCAAACCGATAGCGGCTCTTTCGAGATGTCGATCAATGAATGGCGAGAGGATTTCGACGATTGCATGAATGACGCGGGATTCGATCTGACACAGGGCGCCGAAGAAGGCGGCTCCGTCCCGTCGGTGGATATTTCACAATTCGACGTGGCGGAACTCGACCTCGCGTACGCGGCCTGCGTCGAGGAGGTGGGCGACGCGCCCGTCGACGACACCCTGCCGACCGAGGAGGAGGTGTTCGAGTCCCAGCTCGTCTTCGCCTCCTGCATGCGCGAGGCCGGCATCGACTTCCCCGACCCGGTCAAGGGCTCCGGCATGACGTCGGCGTTCTCCTCCGACGTCGACCCAGAGATCGTCGACGCATGCTCCGCTGAGGCGAATGCGCAGGACTCGTCCAGATGACGCGCGACCTCACCCCGACGCGACGTCGGTCGCGGCGTGCCCCCGTCCTCGTCGTCGTGGGCGTCGTGACTGTCGCCGCCGTGACGACGGCCGCCATGATGGCCCGCACACCCGCCGCGCCGCCGCGCGCCGAGCCGATCGCCGTCGAGACCGCCACCGTCACCCGCGGCGACCTGGTCGAGCAGGTGCGCGTGCCAGGCACGTTGGCACATGGCTCCCCTCGCGAGCTGGGCACGTCGCTCACCGGAGTCGTGACCGCCCTGCCGGCCGTCGGCACGACCGTCGCCCCCGGCGGGGAGCTCTTCCGCGTCAACGACGCGCCCGTCGTCCTCATGCGTGGGGAGCAGCCCGCATGGCGGGCGTTCGCCAGCGGGATGAAGGACGGGGCGGACGTGCGCCAACTCGAGGAGAACCTGTCCGCGCTCGGGTTCCTCCGCCAGTCGCCCGACCAGAAATTCACCCACGCCACGGCCACAGCGGTCAAGCGGTGGCAGAAGTCCCTCGGGTTGGAGCAGACCGGGACGATCGACGTCGGCCAGGTCGTCTTCTCCCCCGCCGATGTGCGGGTCCAGGAGGCGAAGGCACAGGTCGGGGACGAGGCCGGGCCCGAGCTCCTCGCCGTCACCAAGACGGTCAAAGAGGTGCAGGTCTTCCTCGACACGTCGCAGCAGGCCCTGGCCCCGCTGGGGACCGCGGTGACGCTCGCGCTTCCTGGCGGGGCGCCGGCCACCGGCGTGGTCGTCGCGGCGGGCGCGCCCGTCGAGCGCGACGGCGCCACCGGGACGTCGCTGAAGATCCCGCTCACCATCGCGCTCGACGATCCACAGGCCGCCGACGGGCTCGACAACGTCTCCGTGACCGTCCTGCTCACCCAGAACAAGGGTGCCGACCTGCTGCTCGTGCCCGTCATCGCCCTCCTCGCCGAGCCGGGCGGCGGGTTCGCCGTAGAGGTCACACGCGGCGACGCGTCCCAGGACGGGACGGCTTCCCGGCGGGTCTCGATCGAGCTCGGGGCTTTCGCCGACGGGCTCGTCGCGGTGGTGGGCGGGGATCTCTCCGAGGGCGACACGGTGGTGGTGGCGAAGTGAGCGACGCCATCGTCGAGCTCCGCGGGGTGACCCGCAGCTACGGCTCCCCGCCCACTGTGGCGTTGAACGGCGTCGACCTCATGGTCGAGGAGGGTGAGATCCTCGCGATCGTCGGGCCGAGCGGCTCCGGCAAGACCACCCTGCTCAACATCGTCGGGTCGCTCGACCAGGCCACGTCGGGAACCACACGGATCGCCGGCCACGATGTGACACGCATGGACGACGCCGACCTGTCAGCGCTGCGCGCCCACACCATCGGCTTCGTCTTCCAGCAGTTCCACCTCTCGGACGGCGTCACCGCGCTCGACGACGTCGCCACCGGGCTGCTGTACACCGGGACGCCGCGCCGTGAGCGCCGGCGGCGTGCCGCGTCCGCGCTGGAGCGCGTCGGCCTCGGCGACAGGTTGCACCACCACCCGCACCAGCTCTCCGGAGGCGAGCGCCAGAGGGTGGCGATCGCGCGCGCGGTGATCGGCGACCCCCGGCTGCTTCTCGCCGACGAGCCCACCGGCAGCCTCGACACGAGATCAGGCGACGCGGTGATGCAGGTGCTGGGCGAGCTCGCCGACGCCGGCACCACTGTCGTGGTGATCACCCACGACCTGGCGCTCGCCGCGCGGATGCCACGTCGCGTGCGCCTGCGCGATGGCGAGGTCGTCGCCGACGAGAGGGGCGTCGCCGCATGAGCGCCCCCCGTTCTCGCCTGCGCCCGCGCGACTTGCTCGCCCTGGGCTCCCATGGCCTGCGCGCGCGGCCCATGCGGGCCGTGCTCTCGTCGCTGGGGATCGCGATCGGGATCGCCGCGATGATCTCGGTGATCGGCATCTCGACGTCCAGCCAGGCCCTCGTCAAAGACAAGCTGGCGGAGCTCGGCACCAACCTGCTCACCGTGCAGGGCGGAACGGACCTGCTCGGCCAGGAGGCGCCTCTGCCAGAGACGTCCCTCGCCCTGATCCGCCGAGTTCCCGGCGTGCTCCACGCGGGCTCCACCACCACCCTCGACTCCGTCAACGTCTACCGGAGTGAGCACATCGAGCGCTCGCGCACCGGTGGCCTGAGCGTCGTGGCAGCGGATCTGGACCTGCTCGAGGCGACCGGCGCCCAGATCCTCAACGGGGCATGGTTCAACGAGGCGACGGCGCAGTTCCCCACTGCCGTGCTCGGCCGGACCACCGCCGAGCGGCTCGGCGTCCAGGGCCCCGGGCAGCTCGTCTGGCTCGGCGAGCACCGGTTCGCCGTCGTCGGCATCCTCGACTCGCCACCCCTGGCTCCTGAGCTCGACTCGACGGCGCTCATCGGCGAGCCGATCGCCCGGGAGCTCTTCGGGCACACCGGCCAGCCGACCACGGTCTATGAGCGGTCGCTCGACGCCTCCGTCGCCGAGGTGCGGGAGCTCCTGCCCCCGACCCTCAGCCCGCGCTCTCCGAGCGAGGTCAAGGTCAGCCGCCCCTCCGACGCGCTGGCCGCGAAGAACACCGTCGATCAGGCCTTCACCGGGCTGCTCATCGGCGTCGGCTCGATCGCGCTGGTCGTCGGCGGGATCGGCGTGGCGAACACGATGGTCATCTCCGTCCTGGAGCGCCGCCGCGAGATCGGCTTGCGACGCTCGCTCGGCGCGACCCGGCGGCACATCCGGCTGCAGTTCCTCCTCGAGGCGGTCCTGCTGTCGGCGTACGGCGGGCTGGCCGGAGTCGTCTTGGGCTGGGTCGTGACGCTGGTCGCGGCGCAGGCCAACGGCTGGCGGGTGGCGATCCCCCCTGCCGTGCTCGTCGCCGCCGTCGCGGTCACGGTCGCCGTCGGGGCGATCGCCGGCCTCCTGCCGGCGGTCCGGGCGGCCCGCACCTCGCCCACCGCGGCGCTCAGCGCCTGAGCGACGCCCGCTCCAGCGATTCCAATCCGGGATGCGGCGCGGCTCAGGCGAGGATGGCCCGATGGGCATCAACATCGACACGAATGACCTGCGAAATTTGCGCCGCTGCGTCGAGCTGGCCAGGGAGGCGCTCGAAGACGGCGACGAGCCCTTCGGCTCGGTGCTCGTCTCGGCCGCGGGCGAGACCCTCTTCGAGGACCGCAACCGGGTCAAGGGCGGCGACGAGACCCGCCACCCCGAGTTCGAGATCTCCCGCTGGGCCGCCGCCCACCTGACCCCCGCCGAGCGGGCGGCGGCCACGGTCTACACCTCCGGTGAGCACTGCCCGATGTGCGCGGCGAGCCACGGCTGGGTCGGGCTCGGCAGGATCGTCTACGCGGCGTCCTCCCAGCAGCTCACCCAGTGGCTCACCGAGTGGGGCTGCCGCGCCGGGCCCGTGGCGCCGCTGCCGATCACGCAGGTGGTCCCGGGCGCCGTGGTCGACGGCCCGGCCGACGAGCTCACGGAGGAGGTCAAGGCACTGCACCGTGCACGGTTCCCGCACCTCGCCTGACCCGGTCGGCCCGCGTCGGCCTCCCGAGGCGGCCGTCGCGCGCCACCGACCACCTACTCCAGTTCAGACTCAGCCCGCGACAACGCCCAGCACCGCGTGCCCGGCCGCGCCGGCCATGAGCGCGGGCACGAGCCACGCCGCCATGCGGCCGTACTGGGCCCGATGCCTCCCGAGCGCGAGCGCGAGGACCACGGCGATGACGCCGAACAGCACGGCGCTCGACGTGTAGCCCAGGCGGAGCTGGTACGCGATCACCGCCTCGCTGGCCCATGCGGCGACCAGGGCGGCGGCCCCGAGGCCGAACGGGCGGCCACGCCGCCAGGCGTGCCCGGCTGCGCCGAACAGCGGGCCGCCGACGATGGCGCACACGGCCCACATCGCCACCCACTCGAGATTGACGCCGAAGCCCCGGGCCTCGGCGGTGGCGTAGTAGCCGATCACCTGCATGACCGTCGCGGCCAGTCCGGCCCACGTCGCGGCGGACAGCCTCCGCTGGAGGGCGCCGGCGGCGAAGGCCGTCGTCAGCCACGGGCTGACCGCGTTGACGAGGGCGAGCCAGGGGAAGTCCGCACTCGTCTGGAGTAGCGAGGTGAGCGACCCGACCCCGAGTCCGATTCCGATCGGCGCGAGACCGGCGACGAGGGCATGGCGCTGTGGCATCCGGAGAGTGTAGTGGCCGCCGCGCAACCACTTCCCGTACATCAGTGTCTGAGTTACGGTGAGAGGAACTCGGACACATCCGTACGGCTTAGGAGGAGCGATGGCGACCACGAGGACGCAAGCGGTGGCCCGCGAAGGGGTTGACCCCAAGCGCTGGCTGGCGCTCGCGCTGCTGGGCGTCGCGCAGTTCATGCTGATCCTGGACGTCACAGTCGTGGCGATCGCCCTGCCGCAGATGAGCGCCGACCTCGACCTGTCACGCGAGGCGGCGACATGGGTGGTCGCCGCCTACACCCTCACCTTCGGCGGGCTCATGCTGCTGGGCGGGCGCAGCGCGGACCTGTTCGGCTCCAAGCCGATCGTCTACGCCGGGCTGCTCACCTTCACGGCTGGCTCGCTGCTGGCGGGAGTCGCCGACAACGGCACTGCGCTGCTCGCCGGCCGCGTCGCCCAAGGCCTCGGCGCGGCGATGCTCTCGCCCGCCGCACTCGCGGTGGTGGTGCGGCTGTTCTCTGGTGACGAGCGCAACCGGGCCCTGGGCATCTGGTCCGCCCTCGGCGGCGGCGGCGCGGCTGTCGGCGTGCTGCTGGGCGGGCTCATCACTGCCGGCCCGGGCTGGCCGTGGGTGTTCTTCCTCAACATCCCCCTCGGCCTGTTCGTGCTGGCCGCGCTCCCCCGCGTCCTCCCGCCGCTGCCGCGCGCCGCTGGCCCACGGCCCGCGCTCGACATCCTGGGCGCCCTGCTGGTGACCGGGGCGACGGGCTCGGCGATCTACGCGTTGACCACCGTGGGCGAGGCGGGATGGGCGGACGCGCAGACGCTCCTCGCGGTTGTCGCCGCAGTGGTGCTGTACCTGCTGTTCGGTTGGCGGCAGAAGACCGCGGCCTCCCCGCTCATGGACCTCGGCCTGCTGACCCGCCGCCCCGTGGCCGCGGGGGTGTTCGTGATCCTCATCGCCACCGCCCTGAGGGTCGCCGTGTTCTTCCTCGGCACCTTCTTCTTCCAGCAGTCCGCCGGACACGGCCCGCTGGCGACCGGCGCGCTGTTCCTGCCCATCGCGGTGGCCACCATGGCGGGCGCGAGTCTCGCCGGACGCCTCATCGCCCGCCTGGGCGCCCGCGCACTCGGGGCCCTCGGCATGGTGATCGCCGCCGCCGGCCTGCTCGTGCCAGCCATCTGGCCCCACACGGCGGCCATCACCCTCGGGGTCAGCTTCGGGGCCCTCGGCATCGGCGCACTGTTCGTGGTGGCGTCGGCCACGGCCCTCGGCCAGATCGGCCCCGAGGAGGCGGGGATCGCCTCAGGCCTGCTCAGCACATTCCACGAGTTCGGCGCCTCCATCGGCGTCGCCACCGTGTCCAGCATCGCCGCGCTCAGCCTGGTCGCAGGCGGCGACACCGGATTCCAGCAGGCCTTCGGCTTCGCCGCGGGGGCCGCCGCCGTCGCGGCGGCAGTCTCCCTCATCGCGGTTCCGCGCCCTCCCCGCATCACCTGACCCAGCCGCGCGACCAGTCCACCCGTTCACCTGGGGCATCCGCACGGCGCCACGCCGCCCGCTCCCCCACTCGGTTGACGGCATGCTGCGCGTCTCGTTGACCTGCATGCCATGGATGGCCCCAGCGGTCCGCGCGTCCACCACGAGCCGCGGTGTGCGCGGGTGGACGCCTGATGGACGCGGACACGCTGTTCAACGTCAGGCTGGTCCTGGTGTTCATCCTTGTCGGAGGCGTCCCCGCCGGCGCAACCGATCGCGTTGATCGGCCTCACCCTGGTCATCGCCTATCTGTCACTGGTCCTAGGCGAGTTGGCGCCCAAGAGGTTCGCGCTGCAACACTCCGAGATCGTCGCCTTGCTGGTCGGGCAGCCCATGGACCGCTTCGCGACCCTGATGCGCCCGGTGGTCTGGATCCTGTCAGCCTCCACCAACGCCGTCGTCCGCCTGCTCGGTGGGGACCCCGCGGCGACATCCGAGGTGATGACGGAAGAAGAGCTGGCCGCGCCCCGTGATCACGCCCGAGCAGATCTCGGAGGAGCCGTGGAGCCACGGACGACGAGCCGTGGCGCCGGGTCCGTGATGACGACCTCCGGAGGCTTCCCGGACTGCAGGTGCGCCATCAGCTGCAGCACCGACCGCCGCCCGAGCTCGAAGAGCGGGAGTGCGACAGTGGTCATCGCCGGGATCAGGTACGGGGCGAACCACGGGTCGTGGATCCCGACGACTGACGCGTCCTCGGGCACCCGGACGTGCGCCTCGACCAGCGCGGACACGACGCCGAGCGCGACGACTGGCGAGGCGGCGACGTAGGCGGTCACCGGGCTCGAGGACGTGAGCGACGCCCTGACGGCCTGGAGGCCGTCCTCCGCATGCCACCCGCCCCCGAGGATCCTGTCCGGTCGGGCCTCCAGACCGGCATCCCGGAGCGCCTCCGTGAAGCCATGCTGGCGGGTGTCGGACGCGACGCCCGGCGCGCCGGCGACGAAGGCGATCTCCCCGTGGCCGAGCTGGATCAGGTGGCTGGTGGCGAGCCTTGTCGCCGCCTCGTCCTCCAGGCTGACGCCGGACGCGGCGTCGTTCCCCGGGCTGTTGACGATGACGCTGGGGATCTCGGCCGAGAACCGCGCGAGGAGACCGGCGTCCGGGCCGTACCCGCCCTGGAGGAGGAGCCCGTCGACCCGGCGCGACTTGACGACCTCTGTCAGAAAGGCCGGATCGCGGGCGACCTCCTCCGCGTCGAGGATGAGCAGCCCGCAGCCGAGCTCGGTGGCGGCCTCCTCCGCACCATGGACCACGTCGGCGAAGACGGGGTTGGTGACGCGGTCCAGCACGAGCCCGAGCGCGTCGGCCCGGTTGCGCCGGAGCGATGCCGCTGCCGAGCTGGCCACGTAGTCGAGCTCCAGCACCGCCTCCATCACCTGCGCGCGCGTCTCCGGCCGCACGGTGAGGGTCGGGTCGTTGTTCAGCAGGCGCGACACGAGCCCCGGGGACACCCCCGCGCGGGCCGCCACATCCCGGATCCGCGCGGGACGCCGGCCCTCGCCGATTCCGTCCTTGCCCTGCACCGACGTCATAGCCTCTCCGCTCCCCCAGGCCCGCGGCCCGGCGGTTGACACTGTTGTCGGGCTCTCTGTACTTTGACAAGTAAATCCATTTACCGACAGCAATGGAGACCGAGCGATGGCGCTCATCGTCCACGAACGAGGACTCGAGAAGTTCAAGCCGCTGGAGAAGGTCATGGTCTACGACGACTTCGACCGCGGGTTCAACGGCTGGCTCGACCTCACGCCGAACTTCGTCCGCGAGGGATTCCAGTCCCAGCCGTCCCAGCTCGACCTCGGCTCATGGGGGCCGTCGATGATCAGCGCGGCCCCGATGCGGTTCGCCGCCGGGCACGGCTCGATGGAGGGCAACTACTCGCTCAAGCTCGCGACCCGGCCGAGCGCCGGGCCGTACGAGCAGCCCCCGGTCAACGGCGCCATGAGCACCGTGATCAAGCGGCTCTCGCGGACCGACGACGACCATCGGTACATCCAGCTCGAGGCCTGGTACTCCTACACACCCGAGCAGGACCGCTGGGGAACCGGCGAGGAGGACATCCGCGCGTTCGGGATGTGGTTCGACGTGCAGGACGAGAGCCACCGGTGGCAGCCGGGCATCCGCTACGTCAACTCCGTCAACGGGACGAAGGTCAAGCGGTGGCAGTACTTCCACACCCCCGACGAGGTCACCCGTGAGCAGTGGACCGGCAGCCCCGAGGGGTGGGAGGCCCCGGGAATCGACGCCATCTGGTGCGGCCGGCGCTACCCGGACGGCTCGGCGGACGGGTTCCGGTGGGTTCCCGACGGCGACCAGAAGCTGGTCTACAACGAGAGCCCCGACAAGCTCAACTGGCTGTACATGCGGCTCCTCGTCGACCTCGAGCTGCGCGAGTACGTCGAGTTCCAGAGCCTGGGCCGCACCTTCGACATGCGCGGCGTGCCGACGACGCCAGCGGCCCCGTACGACGGCATCACGAACCTGATCAACCCCGTCTTCTTCATCGAGACCGACACCGACCGCCGCGTCTTCATGTACCTCGACTCCGTCGTGTACTCGACCGGTCGCGCGCCCCACGCCTGAGAGGAGATCACCATGCTGACTTCCGCCACCACGCTCGTCGAGCGCCGAGCAGTCCTGACCGCCGGGTTCGGCACCCACCCCTACGAGGCCGCCTGGGCGTCCGAGGCGCTGTTCTTCGTCCGCACGGAGGGACCGCACCCACAGCTGGCCATCCAGCCGCAGGTGTCGCCGGACGGCGTCGACTGGCTCGACCGCGGCGACCCTGTGACGCTCCGGGCCGACCAGGACCTCATCGACGTCGAGATGGCGCGGTTCGGCACCTGGATCCGCCTGCGCCTCGAGGGCGCCACTCCGGACGAGCCGGCGACAGTGCTGATCCGCCTAGAACTCAAGGGCTGACGCGCCAGCACGCACACATGACGACAGGGCCGTCTCGTCCGGACGAGACGGCCCTGTCGCGTGTGAGCACCCCGGGCGCGGCGGGCGCCCGGGCGGGCCGCGTCAGGACGAGGGGTCGGGCGCGATCACGACCCTGCCCGCGGGGCCGAGGGCAGCCGCCGCGAAGGCCGCCACGGCCTCCTCGACCGGGGAGGTGGCGCTGACCATGTCATCGCCCGGCAGGCCGCCGTCCACGGCGATCGCGATAGCAGTCTCGATGTCCTCGGGCGTGTAGTTGGCGCACCCCTGGATCCGCAGCTCCCAGTCCTGGAAGAGTGGCAACGGCACGACGCCGTCCCGCGGCGGCACGCCGACGATGAGCAGCGTGCCCGCGCGCCGCAGCACCTCGACCGACTGCCGGATCGACGCCTCGATGCCGACGCAGTCGAAGACGACATCTGCCAGCCCGCCGAGCGCCTCGTGCACCGCTGCGGTGAAGTCGGGCGCCGCCGCGTCGACGGACGCGTCCGCGCCGAGGCCCAACGCGCGGTCGCGCTTGGCGGGCACGGGGTCAGAGACGACGATCACGCCCGCGCCAGCACGACGCGCCGCGATGACCGAGAAGAGCCCGATGGTCCCGCGCCGATCACGACGACCTTCGCGCCGGTGAGGTCGCCCGCAATGCGCGCGGCGTGGACGGGCGTCGCGAGGCACTCGACGAGCACGGCGTCCACGTCAGAGACCTCGTCCGGCACCGGGAAGACGTTGCGCTCCGGGACCACCACATACTGGGCCATCCCGCCGGGCAGGGCGCCCGAGGGGTCGCAGCCGATCCACTGGAGCTCCTGGCAGGCGTTGCTGCGCCCGGCACGGCAGTTGACGCACTCCCCGCAGTCGACGTTGGGCTTGACGACCACGCGACTGCCGACGAGCGAGGCGTCCGCGCCGGCGCCGGCCTCCTCGACCCTCCCGACGAGCTCGTGGCCCGGCAGGTACGGCGGGCCCAGCAGCGGGTGGTGCCCCGCGACCGCGTGGGTGTCGGAGCCGCAGATGCCCGCGAGCGCGACCGCCACCCGCACCTCGCCCGGGCCCGGCTCGGGGATCGCGGAGTCGATCACCGTGACCTCGTTCAACCGTGCGACCAGCACCTGGCGCATCGTCGCGCTCATATCTCACCCAACCTGTTCTCGCTGTGACACGACCCGCCCACATCTCTGAGGGCCTGTCCTCACATCGTGGCTGCGTGGGCGCTACCGCGCATCGCTCCACGATGCGCGCTTCCGATACTCTCTTGCGCCGTTGCGGCCAGTCGTCGCTGCTGGCGAGACGGCATCAGTGAAGAATCGCACCATGAATGCCACCGCAACGGCCCTCGAGTCACGCGCCGTGGGAACGCTGCGCCGCAGGGCTGTGCGCGAGGTGATCGCTGGCGACCCCGTCGCGTCGTTCCGCTTCTATGTCCACGAAGACCCGCACCCCTTCGCGGGCTGGCACTTCCACCCCGAGTACGAGCTCCACCTCATCCTGCGGTCGAGTGGTCGTTACGTCCTCGGCGACGTCGTCGACGCTTACCACCCCGGGCAGCTCGTGCTCGTCGGCCCGAACCTGCCGCACCACTGGATCGCCGACCACGGCGAGAACGAGGTGCTGGACGACACGCACGCCGTGCTGCATTTCAGCGACACGTGGATCCGGGGATGCCAGGCCGCCATGCCCGAGCTGCGGACACTCGACTCGCTGCTCAGCCGATCCGCGCACGGCATCGAGTTCCAGGGCGACACGGCCGCGCGTGGAGCCACAGCCCTCCTGGCGGTCCGCGACGCCGATCCTGGAATGGAACGCGTCGTGCGCGTGCTCGACATGCTCCGCATCCTCGCCGCAGGCCCGGCGGGCGAGCAGAAGCCTGTCGTCCGCGGCTGGCTGCCGCCCCTGGGAGGAGCCGACTCGGAGCTCATCAGCCGCGCGATCGACTACATCCTCGACAACCTCACCAGCGGAGTGAGCCTGCACGAGGCCGCGAGGCGGGCCGCGATGAGCGAGTCCGCGTTCTCTCGCTATTTCAAGGCGGGCAGCGGTCAGACGTTCACCGACATGGTCCGTCAGCTGCGGCTCACCCAGGCTTGCCGGCTGCTCGAGCGGACCGACGACACAGTCGCCGCGATCGCGGGAGCCGTCGGGTACAGCAACCTGTCGAACTTCAACCGGCAGTTCCTCCAGGCGTACGGCGTCACGCCCCGCCAGCACCGCGCGTCGGCCCGCGCGTAGGCGCCACGACAGCACGACGCCGCACCGCCCTCGGGGACGACGCGGCGTCGTGCGCGTGCTCAGGCAGCCGAGCGGACCTCAGCCCAGGTCGGCGGCTGCGCGCCTGCCTGCGCGACCGTCAGCGACGCGACTCGCGTGGCGAGCTCGGCGAGCCTGCTGAGGTCGCCGACGCTGACGCCGTCGCCACGCAGCGCGTCGAACAAGCCCCACCGGGACAGCCCGGCCAAGAGCCCCGACATGAACGCGTCGCCTGCCCCGATGGTGTCCACCACCTGGGTGGGGATGGCGTCCTGCGTGATCCGGTGCGACGGGGTGGAGACGGTGCACCCCCGCGCGCCCCGCGTCATGACGACGAGCTTGACTCCCAGGCCGAGAGCCCAGTCCGCGACGAACTCCTCGTCCTTGCCGGGGTGGAGCCATTGCGCGTCCTCGTCGCTGAGCTTGAGCACGTCGGTGATGCTGACGAACTGCTCGACGCGCTCCAGCACCGCCACGCGATCCGGAGTGATGGCCGCGCGGACGTTGGGGTCGAACGAGCGGATCACATCGGCGCACGCCGACCTGAAGAGCTCCAGCACGCGATCGGCGCCTGGCGCGAGCACCGCTCCGATCGACCCCGTGTGGATCACACCGCACTCGGTCGGCACGCTGCCGCCGGTGGGAAGGTCCCACCGCAGATCGAACGAATACGACGCGATGCCCTCTGCGTCCAGCGTCGCGGAGGCCGTGGACGTCACCGCTCCGGGCTCCACCGACACGTCGTCGAGCTTGACCCCGGCCGACCGCAGGTGCGCGGCGATGCGCTGGCCGTCGAGGCCGTCGCCGATGGAGCTCAACAGCCGCGCGGGCACGCCCAGCCGCGCCAGCCCGAAGGCGACGTTCATCGGGCTGCCGCCCGGCTGTCGACGCTCGACGCCGTCAGCGTCGACGGTCACGTCGACGAGCGCCTCGCCGACCACGAAGACGGCCTGCGCCAGCCCGGGGATCCTCGCGTCTCTGCCGCTGACCATCGCCCTACTCCTGCACCAGGACGGCTCCGAGGAAAGCCCCGGGACCCTCCTGCTCCAGCGCGTTGGCGGCGCGCGCATACGCGTCGACAAAGCCGGGCGAGTCCAGGAACGGGGTGAGCGTCGGGACGCCCCGGAGGAAGCCGAGGGGCTCCTGCGCGGCGGCCGAGACCAGCACCTCCCCGTCCACGTCGTCGATAGCGAACTGCCCCGCACCGACGCCGCGGCACCATGCGCGCCACGTGGCGATGATCGACGCGCCGACCCCGCTCGCCGCGCCCGCCGCCACGGCATCGGCGAGCACGGGGACCAGGAACTTCGGAATCCGGTTCGACGAGTCGACGGACAGCCGCGCGAGGAAGTCCTGCACATGGGGGTTCCCGAAACGCACGAACAGCTCGTCGATGTACGCCTCCATCTCGAAGCCCTCGGGCACCACGAGCGTCGGGACTGCCTCTTGCTCCATGTAGGCCCGCACGAACCCGGCGATGCGCGGGTCCGCCACAGCCTCGTGGACGTACTCGTAGCCGAGCAGCTGCCCGATGTACGCGAGCGCCTGGTGCGACGCGTTGAGCAGCCGGAGCTTGATCGCCTCGTAGGGGTCGATGTCGGAGACCAGCACGGCGCCCGCCTGCTCGAAAGGCGGCCGCCCGTGGGCGAACACGTCCTCGATCACCCACTGCGTGAACGGCTCGCTCGACACCGGCCAGGCGTCCTCGACGCCCAGCTCGGTCGCGATGCGGTCGATGTCCGCCTGCGTCGTCACCGGTGTGATCCTGTCCACCATCGTGGACGGGAACGACACCTCGGCGGCGATCCAGTCGGCCAGCTCCGCGTCCACGAGACGTGCCACGCCCTCGACGCTCAGCCGCGCGACGCGGCCGTTGCCCTGGATGTTGTCGCAGGACATCACCGTGAACGGGGCGGTGCCCCGTCGCCGGCGCTCGCGCAGCGCTGCGACGATCCACCCGAACGCCGTGCGGGGCTGCGCGAGCCCGCCCGCGACCTCCTCGATCACCAGGGGGTCGTCCTGGGGCGACCGCCCCGTCGTCGGGTCGCTGACATAGCCGCCCTCGGTGACCGTCAACGACACGATGCGCACGTCCGGTGACGCGAGCTGCTCAAGCAGGGCCGCCGGGTCGTCGGGCGCGTAGATGAAGCGCCGGATCGCCCCGATGACACTGAACCGGTTGGAGCCATCCGGCTCGCGCAGCGTCAGCGTGTAGAGGCCGTCCTGCGCGGCGAGCGCGTCACGCATCCGGGCGTCGCGGTCCAGCAGCCCGACCCCGCAGATCGCCCAGTCGCGGGCGGTCCCGGCATTGAGCAGCCGCTCGACGTACATCGCCTGGTGCGAGCGGTGGAAGTTCCCCACCCCGAAGTGCACGATCCCGATCCGCAAGTCCTCGTCGAGATAGCCCGGAACCTCCACCGCGGGCGGAAGGGAGCCGAGCGCCCGGGCTCCCAGACGTTCCATGGCCGCTCAGCCCTTGAGGTTGAGGTGGACGAGCACCCGCGCGGGCTGCTCGCTCGTCGCGCCGGTGATGACGACCCGGAGCCAGTTGCCGAACTGCGCCAGCGGCAGGTCGACGATCTGCTGCGAGGCGGACAGCGTCGCGCCGGTGCGTCGGACCCAGTTGATGCCGTCGGGCGAGACCTCGACCGCGATGGCCAGGTCGGGGTGGTCGCCCTCGGCCTGAATGAAGGTCACCGCCTCGCTCGCCCAGCCGGCCTCGTAGGGAAGGGTCGCGTAGTCGTCGGAGATCTTGACCCGTCGTGCGATGACGGAGGTGTTCGTTGTCTGCATGTCTTCGTCTCTCAGGTGTCGTCAGGGGTGCGTCGTCACTCGACCGAGTACACGACGGAGTCGAGGTAGAGGTTCACGGAGCGCTCGGAGTCGGTCTCGATGAAGAAGATGGGGTTGATGAGGTTGTCGATCGAGGCGTAGCCCTCCGTGAGGGTCGGCTTGATGCCCCGCATGTCGAAGACCTGGTCGCCGCTCTGCAGCTCGACGTACTCGCGCTTCTCGATGTCGACCGTCAGGCGCAGGTACATCCAGTTGATCTTGTCGGGGCTCTCGTTGTAGACGAGGTCCTGCTCACCGCCCGGCAGCCACTGGTAGCCGTCGCCCGAGCCGTCCTCGAACCGCCGGCCGTACCACTGGTTGTCGACGCCTGGGACGCACCAGCCGTCCTTGACGCCGAAGTTCCAGTCCTCGGGGGTGACCCCCTCGGCGACCTGGTAGTACTGCCACTTCTTGACGAGCTTGCCGCCCAGGGAGTTCACGTAGCGCACGCCCGGCATGTAGCGGTACTCGGAGTCCTGCACGTCGAAGAAGAACCCGATCGCGCGGATGTCCTCCTCGCCCTTGCCCTCGCGGTCCTGCACCGGGGTGTAGGAATACCAGGCCTCGATCTGGATGAGCTTGGGGTTGCCGAACCGCGACAGCCGCTTGATCGCGTGCCCCATGGACCCGTTGCGCGGCGGCTCGGTGTGCGGGCCGCCCGTCGGCGCCGTCGTGACCTTCAGCGAGTAGGTGCCCTCCATCGAGCCGTGCGACGACGCGAAGCGCATCGAGGCGGAGCTCAGCTGGTTCGGCGCCCAGCTCGACAGGTCGACGACGCTGTCGAAGGACTCGTAGTTCTCCTCGACGTAGTTCGGCGTGAGGTCGAGCCAGCCGTTGAACCCCGTGTCGAAGTCGTCGTAGCAGATGACCCGGGCGAGCGGGTTGAACCGCTCGAGGCCGCGGTCGTAGCTGAGGAACTTCTGCATCTTTGCTCTCTCCTTGACTAGTTCTGCACGCCCGGGTAGACCGTCACCGCGACGGGCTGCCCGGGGTTGACTGTGTTGTCGAAATCGACGATGGCTCCCTGCGCGACGAGCGTCTCCCGCAGCAGCGCGTCGTCCATCGCGGACATGCTGTAGCCGTGCCGCACGCTCAGTGCCGCGGCAGTTCCCGCGCCCTGGCCCATGGCCATGCACGTCGCCATGACGCGTACCGAGCCGAAGCCCGGGCCGTCGGCGCTCAGGCATCGCCCTGCCGTCACGAGGTTGACGCTCCCCCGCGGCACCAGGCACCGGAGCGGCACGTTGTACTCCTGCCGCGGGATCACCATGTCGTTCTGCTCGGTGCTGTCGGTGGCGTGGATGTCGATGACGTGGGCGCCCTTGGCGATCGTGTCCGGGAACGCCTTCGGCGTCACGATGTCGTCCTTCACCAGCGTGTACTCGCCGACGATGTGGTACGTCTCGCGCACCCCGGTCTGGATGCCGGACTTCGCGAGCCAGCAGTCCTTGAACTCGGGGAAGTTCTCTCGCAGCACCTCGATGATCAGGTGCAGGGTCTCGCGCATGCTGCACTCGGTGCGGGTGAACCACTCGGGGTCGCTCGCGTCCGTCGCCTCGCGCAGCAGGTTGATGCTGACCATGCCGTCATGGAAGAACCTGTTGATCCACGGGCCCCCGAAGATCGGGATGACGCCCTGCCCATGGAGCTCGGTGAGCCGGTCTCGGATCACCGCGGAGACCGGCAGCATCGCGTCGACCGCGTCACCGAACAGGTACTCCAACGCGTCGGTGTCCACCCCGCCCAACTGGAACCAGAGCGACGCCGGCTGCAGCACATCGCCCTTGACCGTCTCGTAGCCCGCCGCGCGCACCAGGTCGGCGTCGCCGGTGCAGTCGATGAAGACCTTGCCCTCGTACGCGACACGGCCCGCCTTGTTCTGCACGATGACGTGCGTCACCTTGCCGTCCTGTGTCACGCAGTCGGAGAACCACGAGTGGTAGAGGAGCGTCACGCCGCTGTCGAGCAGCATGCGCTGCGCGGCCAACTTGAGGATCTCGTCGTTCACCGGGTAGTTCCCGCTCTCGCGGGAGACCTCGGCGCCGCCTAGCTCGGCCGCCGCGACCATCAGCTCGAAGGGGATCCCCCCGATGTGCTGCTTGCCGTAGTGGCGGAACTCGCTGATCGGGGTGACCAGGGCGCTCGTCGCCATGCCGCCGACGAACCCGTACCGCTCGATGAGCAGTGTTCTGGCCCCGTTCCGGGCAGCGGCTGTCGCCGCGACGAGGCCGGCCGGACCGCCACCGCACACGATGACGTCGTAGCTTCCTACCACCGGCGCCTGACGGCCGGGTTCTGACACGAACACGCTGCGACTTCCTTTGCTCGACCAGCGGGGATGCACTGCCTGCGTCCGGTCCCGGGCGTGGGGACGCCGGCTGACGCGACAGTCCCCACGCCCGTCGACCGGGCCTACTCGGTCAGGTAGACCGTGCTCCAGTCGTAGTTCTCACTGGGGATGAGCGTGAGGCCCTGCACGGTGTTGGCAAACGCCAGGTTGGTGTTCTGCTGGAACAGCCCGATGGCGGGGACGTCGGTTGCCAGGAGGTCGGAGATCTCCTGGTAGACGGCCAAGCGCTCGGTCGCGTCGACCGTCTGCTGAGCCTGGGCCAGGAGGCCGTCGAGGTCCTCGTTGCAGTAGCCGAGACGGTCTGCGGCGCAGGTGTACAGGCGGTTGAGTGTGAAGTCGGCGTCACCGGTGCTCGTCAGGTTCGAGTTGACGATCATGTCGTAGTTGCCCGGCTTGGCGATGGCGGCCAGGAAGGTCGCCTGGTCGTCGGACTTCGGCTCCACGGTGATGCCGACGGCCTTCCAGTACGAGACCATCGCGGACACGATCTGGTCGTAGCCCGGGTTGGCCGTGCTGTAGTCGATCGTGGTGGTGAAGCCCTTGGCGTAGCCAGCCTCAGCGAGCAGGGTCTTGGCGCGCTCCGGGTCATATGAGGGCGCGCCTGTCGCCGGGAGGCACCCGAAGGCCGCCTCAGGGCAGAGCGAGGTCATCGTCTCGGCCGTTTCGCCCAGCAGCGACGTGACGATCGTGTCGAGGTCGAGGGCCGCCCACATGGCTTCGCGCACCTTCGGGTCCGTGAACGGCTCGCGGCTGTTCTGGAACCACAGGAACGTGTAGGTGAAGCTGGGGATCTGCTCGAGCGAGACGCCCGACAGGTTCTGGACGGTCGAGATCTGGTCGCTCGGCACGCCCGCGATCACGTGGGCCTCGCCGTTGGCGAGCGCCGTGACCTTGCCGTTCGTGTCGGTGATCTGCTTGAACGTCACCGTCTGCAGCTTCGCCGGCTCACCCCAGTAGGTGTCGTTCCGGGTGAGGGTGACGTGGGAGTTCGTCACGAACTCGGTGACTGCGAACGGACCGGTGCCGATCGGCTTGGCCCAGTAGGCGTCGTCGGCGGCGTTGTCCGCCTGGCCGATGAAGATCATCGACAGCACGCCGATCAGGGTCCCCGTCGGGTTCTTCGTCTTGATCGTGAAGGTGGTCGGGTCATCGGCGGTGTAGGACTCGATGACCGCCAGCTGGGTCGCGAGCACCGACTGCATCGCGATGTAGCGGTCGAAGGAGGCCGCGACATCCGCCGAGGTGAAGGGCGTGCCGTCGCTGAATGTCACGTCATCGCGGAGCGTGAAGACGAGCGTCGTGTCGTCGGTCCACTCCCAGGAGCTCGCGAGCAACGGCTGCGGCTGGGAGTCGCTGTCCAGCGACACCAGGCCCTGCAGGACGTTGCTGTCGACCTGCATGCGGCAGTTGTCGAAGTTCTCCGTGGGGTCCAGGGAGGTGCAGCCATAGTTCAGGACATACGTGAGGTGCTGCTGGTCATCGGGCAGCGCCGCGCCGACGGCGCCGGGGCCACTGGCATCGCCAGTGCTCCCGGAGCCGTCCGTGCCGCACCCCGTGAGAACCAGGGCGAGGACGGCCGCAACGCCTGCGACTGAGCCCCACCCTCTGCGGAAGGATGTCATTCCCATCTCCTTTGACTCTGTGACATCTGTTGACATGCGTTGAAAGTGCGTTGGTGAAGCCGTCCCTCACAGCTCGCTCGAACTCGGGCACTGCTTCAGGACGAGGGCTCCAGCCAGGGGCGGGCCACGGGCACGGCGGCTAGCAGCGCGCGGGTGTAGTCGTCGCGCGGGTGGTCGAAGACCTCTCGCGCGGAGCCCTCCTCGGCGACGACGCCGTGGTGCAGGACCAGCACCCGGTCGCACAGGTGCTCGACGACCGACAGGTCGTGCGAGATGAACAGGTAAGCGAGGCCGAGGTCGTCCTGCAGGTCGTCGAGCAGGTTGAGGACCTGCGCCTGGACCGACACGTCGAGTGCGGAGACGGGCTCGTCGCAGATGATCAGCTTCGGTCGCAGCGCGAGCGCCCGGGCGATCCCGATGCGCTGGCGCTGCCCGCCGGAGAACTGGTGGGGGTAGCGGTCGGAGTAGTCGGGGTTGAGTCCGACGCGCTCCATCAGCTCCTTGACCTCGGCCGTCCACCGGTCGCGCGGCACGACGTCGCTGTGCACGCGCCAGGCCTCGGCGATCAGGTCCCGGACCGTCAGCCGCGGGTTGAGCGACGCGTACGGGTCTTGGAAGACCATCTGCATCTCCCGGCGCACGGGCTTGAGCTGCCGCGGGGAGTGACGGGTGATGTCATTCCCCTCGAACTCGATCCGGCCGCCGTCGCTCTTCACCAGCCCGATCACGGCGCGCGCGACTGTCGACTTGCCGGAGCCCGACTCGCCGACGAGGCCGACCGTCTCCCCCGGGTTGATGTCGAACGTCACGTCGTCGACGGCGACGTTCTCCCCGATCTTCCGCTGCAGCAGCGACGAGCGGATGGGGTAGGCGACCTTCAGGTTCGTGACCCTCAACAGGGGCGTGGTCCCGGCGCTAGACATGGGCGAGCATCTCCTCGGACAGGTGGCACGCTGCCTGGTGGCCTTCCGACCACCCCTCCGGCGTGCGCAGCGTGGGCGCCAGCTCCCGGCACCGGTCGATCGCGAACGGGCAGCGCGGGTTGAAGGCGCAGCCGCTCGGCAGGTTCAGCAGGTTCGGCGGCGAGCCGACGATGGGCTTCAACCGCCCGCCGACGCTGCTCTGGCTCGGGATCGAATCCAGCAGGCCGCTCGTGTACGGGTGCGCCGGGTGGTCGTACATGTCCCGGATCGGGCCGGTCTCGACGATCCGGCCGGCGTACATGATGGCGGCGCGCTTGGCGACCTCCGCGACCACGCCGAGGTCGTGGCTGATGAGGACCATCGCCATCCCGGTCTCGGCCTGCAGGTCCGCCAGGAGGTTCATCACCTGCTTCTGCACGGTGACGTCCAGGGCTGTGGTCGGCTCGTCGGCGATGAGCACCTTCGGGTCGAGCGCGAGCGCCATCGCGATCATGATCCGCTGCCGCTGCCCGCCGGAGAACTGGTGCGGGTAGTCGTTGATCCGCGTCTCCGCGTCTGGGATGCCCACGCGCTTGAGCAGGTCGAGCGCCCGCGCCCAGGCATCACGGCGACCCATGCCGCGACGCCGGCGGAAGGGCTCAGCCACCTGGGCGCCGACCCGGAACACCGGGTTCAGCGAGGACAGCGGGTCCTGGAAGATCATCGCGATCTCGGTGCCGCACACCTCGCGCACCTTGGACGCCGGCTCGGCGGCGAGGTCGCGTCCGGCGTAGAGGATCTTCCCGCCGGTGATCGCGCCGGCCGGCTTGGGCAGCAGCGCCATGATCGCCTGCGCGGTCGTCGACTTGCCGCTGCCGGACTCGCCGAGGATGGCGAGGGTCTCCCCCGCGCTGACCTCGAAGCTGACCCCGTCCAGGGCGCGGGCCACGCCCGCGGCGGTGGAGAACTCGACCGTCAGGTCCTGGACGCTCAGTAGCGGGGCGCCGCTCATGGACGTGCTGGGGTTGAGGGGGCCTGTCTGTGTGGTCGTCATCATGCGCTCCGGAGCGTCGGGTCGTACTTGTCGCGGAGGGCATCGCCGAGGATCCCGAAGGCCAGCATGAGGATCACGAGCACGACGCCGGGGAGGGTGGAGATCCACCAGGCGGTGGAGAGGTACTGCGTGCCGTTGAAGATCGTGCTGCCCAGGCTCGGGGTGCCGAGCGGGACGCCGACGCCGAGGAACGACAGGGACGCCTCCGTGAGGATCACTTGGGCGAACTGGGTGGTCGCCACGACGATCACGGGCGCCATGCACCCCGGCAGCAACGTGCGGAACATCAGGTGCCAATTGCCGGCGCCGAGGGTGCGCGCCGCCTCGACGTACTCGCGGTTCTTCAGCGAGAGAACCTGGCTGCGGGCCACCCGGGCGAAAACGACCCAGTTGGAGATCGACAGGACGATGATGATGTTCCCGACGCCCTGGCCGAGCACCGAGGCGATGAGGATCGCGAGCAGGATGGACGGGAACGCCAGCTGGATGTCGGCGACTCGCATCAGCGTCGCGTCGATCCATCCGCCGAAGTGGCCGGCGAGCAGCCCCAGGGCGACGCCGACCAGGCCCGAGATGGCGAGCGTCGCGACGCCGACGAGGAGCGAGACGCGGGCTCCGGCCATGATCTGCGCGAACAGGTCTGACCCGATCTGGTCGGTGCCGAGCAGGGCGGTGCTGCCGTCCGACATCACGGCCCCGGGTGGCGCCAGACGCGCCAGAAGGTCCGCCTGCAAGGGGTCGAAGGCGAAGGCGATCGGCACCGCGATGGCGCCGACGATGATCAGGCCGATCACGACGAGCGGCGCGATGATCCGGGTCTTGACGCCCCGCCGGGCCCGACGGGCCCGGCGCATCGTCGCGTTGACGGCGAGGACAGGTGCGGCGGCGGTCACTTGGCGAGCCTCACTCGAGGGTCGAGGAACCCGTACATCAGGTCCACGACGAGGTTGATGATGACGAAGACGGCGGCGATCACCAGGACGCAGGCCTGCACGACGTTGTAGTCACGCAGCTGGATGGACGTCACGAGGAGCCGGCCGATGCCCGGGAACGAGAACACCGACTCGGTGACGACTGCTCCGCCGAGCAGGGTGCCGAACTGGAGGCCGACGATCGTGATGACGGGGATCGCGGCGTTGCGGACGGCGTGCCGGAAGATCACGATCCGCTCCGGCAGGCCCTTGGCGCGTGCGGTCTGGATGTAGCTCTCGCCCATCACCTCGAGCAGGCCGTTGCGGATCATCCGGGTGAGGACTGAGACGAACGGCAGGGCCAGCACGATCGTCGGCAGGATCAAGCTCTTCGGCCCGTCGAGCCCGACGCTGGGCAGCCACTTGAGCGTCCGGGAGAACACCAGCAGCAGCACCACGCCGATCCAGAAGTTCGGCAGCGCCTGGGTGAAGAGCGAGCCCGTGGTCACCACGCGATCGACGGCGCGGTTCGCGCGGAGCGCCGCGATCAGGCCCAGCGGGAACGCGAGCAGCAGGGCCACCGCACAGGCCAGGACCGCGAGCAGCGCGGTGTTCGGCAGCACCTGCCCGATGAGGCTCACCGCCGGCTGCTTCATGGAGTACGACTGGCCGAGGTCGCCGGTGACGGCGCCGCCCAGGAACCTGCCGTACTGCACGAGCAGCGACTGGTCGAGGCCGAGGTCCTGACGGATCTGGGCCAGCTGCTCAGCTGGCGCGTCCGAGCCGGCGATGAGCAGCGCCGGGTCGGCGGGGACGACCCGGACGATGAGGAAGACCACCGTGGCGACGCCCCACAACACGAAGACGGCTAAGAACAGCCGCCTGACGAGATAGCCGACCATGAAACGTCACCTCTCCTCCCGGGATCCGCATCGATCCCCGAGTCCTTCGGGTCTTCACTGACCGCAGGACGCCTCATAGATCGCCATCCCGCCGAAGCCGCAACCTCGCGACCGTGGGACTGACAACGGTGTCATGCAGGAGCGAGATTACCCCGCGAGGCTCGCATGTCAAACTTCCGAACTCAGAGGCACGGCATTTCATCGCAAAGCATGCCAACCGTGACTTACCCATTGACAGCGGTGTCAGAGCAGGGGCCCGGGCGCGATGAGGACGAGGCCACGCTGCCGCGACGGCGTTCGCGCGAGCGAGCGACACGGGCGCGCACGGGCGCCAAAGCGACGCGAAGGCGGACGCGGCCGCGAGGGGACCCCCGCGCCGGACGCCGGCTCCCGAGGGCTGACGCGCATGCCCGGCGAGCGCGAGGCTCACATGCGGGCGGTCAGGTGCTCAGGCGTCGGGGGCGAACGGCCCCGGGATCTCGCCCGAACCGCGCTCAATCAGCGTGGTCGGGACAGTCAGCGTCGCGAGCTCGAGCTGGTTCCGCGCCATCCGCGCCAGGAGCCGTTCCGCAGCGAGCTCGCCCAGCCGATGAGGATCCTGCGCCACGACGCTCACGCCAGGCTCGAGCAGGTCGAACAGCTGGACGTCGTCGAACCCGACCAACGCCACCTCGTGCTGCGCTCCGCGCTCATGGAGCGCGCGCAGGGTCCCGACGATCATGCGGTTGTGTGCCGCGAAGATCGCCGTCGGCGGCTGCGCGCCGTCGAGCATCCTGTGCACGGCCATCCGCGCGCCCTCCTCGCCGAGGACGCCGGTGAGTCCGATGGCCTCCGTCGGGGGCACGCCCCACCGGTCGAGCTCGGCGAAGAAGCCGCGCTGACGCTCCCGCAGGGTCCAGATCTCGTGATCACCGCCCACGTAGGCGAGCCGGCGGTGCCCGTGCTGCAACAGGTGGCGCGTCGCCGCGACGGCGCCGTCGTAGTTGCACGACACCACCGAGTCGAAGGCGACGGACACGGCCGGCCGGTCGACGAAGACGATCGACGTGCCCCGCGCCGCCTCCGCCGACAGGTACGCCTGGTCACGGGAGACGGTGGTGAGGATGAGCCCGTCGACACGCCGCCGCAAGAACTCCTTGACCACGGTGCGCTCGCGGTCCGCGTCCTCCTCGAAGCTCTGCGCGAGCACGATGATCGAGTGCCGCCGCATCACCGTCTCGACACCGCGGTGGATCGCGGCGGAGAACGCGTCGTCCACGCTCTCGAGCATGAGCCCGATCGCGTTGGTGCGAGCACCCGAACGGCGCAGCCCCCCCGCATAGACGTTGAGCTCGTAGTTGAGCGCCTCCGCGGCACGCTTCACGCGCTCCCTCAGCTCGTCCGAGACATTGGGCTCGCCGTTGAGCACGCGCGAGACCGTCTTGACGCCGACTCCGGCCACCGCCGCCACGTCGCGCATCGTCGCGTAGCGCGGTTCACGAGACGCTTCTGACATCGGTGTCCGACCTCCTGTCGAGCCCTGTTAGCAGCACAAGCCGAGCGGTGCCAACTCCGGCCACGCCCCGATGGTATCGGTGGACCCTGGTGGGCGGGACGCCGTTCGAGGCCCGCCAGTATGACACCGGTATCACCCCGGTGGAAGCGCATTCCCAGCGCCCCTGGCACTCGGCGCCGACGCGCGACCAGTCCAGCAGGGCCCCGAGAGCCCTGGGCGAGAGACCCGGTGGTCGGCGCGACCGCACGCCCGTCCCCGTCGGTGGGGCGCCGCGCGTCCGGTCCGCGCATGGGCCCAGCGAGAGCCGCCTCGGCCACGATGCCGCCGACGGGCGACCGCGCGCGGAGGTCATCAACGACAAAAGGCCAGCGGCTCCTCGGATACCTCCGAGGAGCCGCTGGCCTGGACTTTCTCTGTCGGGCTGACAGGATTTGAACCTGCGACCCCTTGACCCCCAGTCAAGTGCGCTACCAAGCTGCGCCACAGCCCGAACGTTCCCGTGGGAACACGGAGACTCTACCTCACCGAACGGGTGTCTCTCGTCCGCCGCCCGTGCTGTGGGCGTCTCCCCCGCTGATCCCCATGCTGGTCACGACGTCGGGTGTGGCCAGCGTCACGGGGGCTGCGGCGGGCAGGTGGGCCCGCCACGCGGTGGCGACCACGGCGAGGCAGCCGAGCGCGATGGCCAATCCCCCGGCGAACATCTGCGGGTAGCTCCACCACCCGGCCAGGACGGCCAGGGCCGCGGGGATGAAGAAGCCCACGTAGGCGACGGAGTAGTAGACGGCGGTGAGCCCGGCCAGATCGTCGGGGCCGGCGATGCGGCGCACCTCGTTGAGCCCCGCCACGAGCGCGAGCCCGTACCCCATGCCGAGGACGGCGGCGGCGAGGAGTGTGCCCACCAGGGTGAGCCGGGCGCTGGCGTAGGCGCCGAGCCCCATCCCGACGGCGATGATCGCCAGGGCGACCACCGAGGCGCGGGCGCTGTGCTCGCTGTCGATGGCCCGCCCGAGCACTTGGATGCCGATGCCGCAGCCGAGCGTGAGCACGGTGAGCAGCCCGGAGAACGCGATGGGCATCCCCCCGGAGTGCTCCCGCATGAGGCTGGGCAGCACGGCGTAGGCGGAGCCGGCGCAGCCGAAGACCCACGGGGCGAGCGGCAGCACGACTCGGAGGAACCGGCGGTGGCCGGCCGCGGGGATGCGCAGGTCGTCCCGCAGCGGCCTTCGTGCGGCGTCCGCCGCCGGCCGGGTCTCGGGCGCCCTCAGGAGCCAGGCGCCGGAGGCGAGGGTCAGCAGGGCGTGCAGCACGTAGGCGGTGTGGGCGGGCCACGGGCCCCACTGGGCGAGCACGCTCGCGACACCGGCGCCCACGAGGAACCCGAGGGTCAGGGCGAGCGACGCGCGCCGGGCGCCCGCACGCGGGTCGTCACCGGCCTTGTCGGAGAGCTCCGTGATCCACGTGGACCCCACCGCCATCACCAGGCCCAGGGCGGCCCCGCACAGCACACGCCCGATGCCGAGCGCGAGCGGCGAGCCGGAGCCGACGGCCAGCACGAGCGACCCCGCCAGGCTCAGCGGCGCCGCTGGGAGCAGCAGGGGCCGGCGCCCGTACCTGTCGGAGAGCGGGCCGCCGAGCAGCAGCGCGGGCACGATGCCGAGCACGTAGGCGCCCAGCAGCAGGTACACGGTCACGGCGGAGAAGCTGCTCACCTCTTGGTACATGACCAGCAGCGGTGTGAACTCGTTGCCACCCCACGCGACGGCCACCATCGTCGCGGCCACCGCGACCCAGGCGCGGCGCGAGGGGCGGGCGCCGGCCTCGTGGGCTTCCTGGGGGGGCGGTCGCAGGTCGGTGGCGGTCATCGTGCGTCGACGGCCGCGGCGGCCCGCTCGGGCAGGTGCGCGTGGTCGAGGTGGCGGCGCAGCGCGACCTTGAACTCCGCGACCGCCCCGGCGCCGACGGCTGCCGCGAGGTGCTCATGCTGGGTGACGAAGGCCCGCGCACGGCCCTCGTCGCGCCACAGCGACCGGGCGACCATGCGCCGCTGCCGCTCCCGCAGGGTGACGTAGAAGCTGGTGAGCAGCGGGTTGCCGCCCGCGGCGACGATCGTCAGGTGGAACTCGGTGTCGTGCTCCGCGTAGGCGTCGATGTCGCCGCGGTCCAGGGCGGCCCGCTGCTGCTCGATCGACGCGCGCAAGCGCTCCTCCAGCCGCTCGCGGTCGTCGCGGTGCCGCAGCGCCTCGACGGCGTGGACCTCGAGCAGCAGGCGCGCGTCCACCACCGACTGCGCCTCGCCAGCCGCCACGGGCACCACCAGGGCGCCACGCTTCGGGTAGAGCCGCAGCCAGCCCTCGGACTCGAGGCGCAGGAACGCCTCGCGCACGGGCGTGCGGCTCATGGACAGCTGGGCGGCGATGTCGCCCTCGCTGACCATCGTGCCGCCGGAGAGCGAGTCGGTGAGCACCAGCTCCTTGACGTGCGCGTAGGCGCGCTCGGCCGCCGGGGCCGCGGCGCCGGGTGGGGGACGACATAGACACAAGACGAGTCTATGTCGCCGTGGAGGCTGCTCCCGACCCGGCCTCGAGCCTGCGGGTGCGCGCGACCTCACCCTCCGCGGCCACGACCCCCAGCACCACCAGGTCCACCAGCAGCCCCGCGACGGCGGCCCACTGCTCGAGCCGGAACAGGAAGATCTGCGTCAACAGCAGGCTGATCAGCACTGCCCTGCGGAACCATGCGAAGCCGTTCTCGCGGGAGCGGCGCACCACGAGGAGGCCGACGACGGAGCCCGCCCCCGACCCCGCGCCGGAGAGCAGCACCCCCGCCACCACCCAGCCCGGGACGTCGGCGCCGGCGATCCACGCCGCCAGCCCGCGGCCCATCGTCGCGACGGCAGTCCCCGTCAGCACCGCCACCGCCACCCACGGCACCCATCGGGCCCGGACGAGGCGGTACGTGCCCCGCACGACCCATCGGGCGACGGCGCCCGTGACGTCGGGCAGCTCCTCGCGGTCGTCCTCCGCGACGCGCAGCAGGGCGCTCACCTCGGCCGCGCCGTGCTGCTCCCCCGCGGCGCGGACCAGCGCGCGGGCCTGCCGGCGGGCACGCGGGCTGAACCCGCCCACCACGCCCGAGACGGCACGATCGACGGCGCCGGCCAGCAGCTCGCTCGGATCACGCTCGCGGCGCCCGTGCAGCACCTCGGCGAGCAGCACCAGCAGCACCACGACCACGTAGATGAGCGAGGCCGTCGGCTCGTAGAAGTAGTCGTTGTCTGCGGTGACGAACTTGCCGATCTCGTCGACGAACAGCCCGAACCCGATCCCGCCGACGAGGGCGCCGATCGGCCGCACCACCGGCCCGGCATAGGACAGCAGCAGCACCACGGCGACGGCCAGGAGCAGGCCGCCCCACAGCACGTGCGCGATGTGCAGGGTGGCGCCGCCGACTTGCGGGTATCCGGTGGCCGCCAGCGCCCCGCGGGTGAGCAGCACCGTGACGACCGTCGCCACCAGGAACGCGGCGAGATGCTGGGGCGCGGCGGGGTCGCGCGGCAGGCCCGGCCTCAGCAGCAGCGCCCGCCCGGCGAGCGGGGCCGAACCCCCGCCCCGTCCTGCGGGCGCGCCGACGGCGGGGTCGCCGCCGTCGGCCGCCTCACGGGTCACCGCTTGCGCTTCTCCCGCACCCGCACCGAGATCTCGATCGGTGTGCCCTCGAAGCCGAAGTCCTCGCGCAGGCGGCGCTCGATGAACCGCCGGTAGCCCGCCTCGAGGAAGCCGCTGGCGAAGATCACGAACCGCGGCGGGGAGGTCGACGCCTGCGTGGCGAACAGGATGCGCGGCTGCTTGCCGCCCCGCAGCGGGTGCGGGTGGGCGGCGACGAGCTCGCCGAGGAACGCGTTGAGGCGCCCCGTCGGGATGCGGGTCTCCCACGACGCGAGCGCGCGCTCGATCGCCGGGACCAGCCGCTCGGCGTGCCAGCCCGTCTTCGCGGACAGGTTGACGCGAGGCGCCCACTGCACCTGCACCAGGTCCTGCTCGATCTCGCGCTCGAGGAACGGCCTGCGGTCCTCGTCCATCAGGTCCCACTTGTTGAACGCCAGCACGATGGCGCGGCCCGCGTCGATCGCCTGGGAGATGACGCGCGTGTCCTGCTCGGTGAGCTTCGCCGACGCGTCCAGCAGGACGACGGCGACCTCGGACTTCTCGATGGCGGCCTGCGTGCGCAGCGACGCGTAGAAGTCCGCGCCCTGCGACTGGTGCACGCGGCGGCGGATGCCGGCGGTGTCGACGAACCACCACGTCTTGCCCTTGAGCTGCACCAGCTCGTCGACCGGGTCGCGGGTGGTGCCCGCGACGTCGTCCACGACGACGCGCTCGGAGCCGATGATCTTGTTCAGCAGCGAGGACTTGCCCACGTTGGGCCGCCCCACCAGCGCGACGCGGCGCGGGCCGCCCGCGGGGATCGCGGAGCCGTGCTGCGACACCTTGGGCAGCGCGGCCATCGCGGCGTCGAGCAGGTCGCCGGTGCCACGGCCGTGCAGGGCCGAGACCGGGTGCGGCTCGCCGAGGCCGAGGCTCCACAGCTCCGTCGCGTCGGCCTCGACGCGCGGGCCGTCCACCTTGTTGGCGCACAGCACCACGGGCTTGCCGGACTTGCGCAGCAGGCGCACGACGCGCTCGTCGGTGGCCGTCGGGCCGACGGTGGCGTCGACGACGAAGAGCACCGCGTCGGCCAGGGAGATCGCGACCTCGGCCTGCTCGGCGACGCGGGCGTCGATGCCGAGCACGTCGACCTCCCACCCGCCGGTGTCGACGAGCGTGAAGTTCCGGCCCGCCCACTCCGCCGGGTAGCTCACGCGGTCGCGCGTCACACCGGGCTTGTCCTCGACGACGGCCTGACGGCGGCCGAGGATGCGGTTGACGAGGGTGGACTTGCCCACGTTGGGGCGGCCCACGACGGCGAGCACGGGCAGCGGGGCTCCCCCGGGCTCGCCCGCCTGAGCAGCGGCCTCGCTCTCGAGCAGCGCGAGGTCGTCCTCCTCGAGGTCGTACTCGGCGAGCCCGGCGCGCAGGGCCTCCTCGCGCGCGGCATCCGACTGTGCGGTGTCCGACGAGTCGTCGGAGGGGGCGGCGTCAGACGGTGCGGCGTCGGACGGTCCGGGATCGACGTGCGCGGGGTCCAAGGGTGTGTCGGCTGCCGTCGCGGCAGCGTCGTCGGGCATGCCCGCGGTCGGGTCGGTCTCGGTCATGGGCCCATTCTCCCCTGCCCGGGGGCCGGACGACTAATGCGCTGCCCGCGCCTCGCTGTGGGGGTCGTCGGTGGGCAGCGGGAGGCCAGCCCGTTCGGCCGCGTCGGCCACCAGCGCCACCATCGCGACGCGGATCGCCTCATTGGCCTGCGCGACGGCGGCACGGCCCGACGTCCCGGGCGCACGCTCCAAGGTCAGCGGCGCCCCGAACTCCACGACCAGACGCCGCCGGAACCCCGGCAGCCGGCCGACGGCCTCCCCCGTGCGGCGGGTGCCGAGCACAGCCACGGGCACCACGCGGGCGGCGCCGTTGATCGCCAGCCAGGCCACACCCGCGCGGGCGTCGGCCATGTCGCCGCGACCCCGGCTGCCCTCGGGGAACACCCCGACGACGCCGCCGCGGCGCAGCACGCCCAACGCTGTGGCGAGGGATGAGCGGCCATCGCCGTCCACCGAGATCTGGCCCGCGCTGCGCAGCACGGCGCCCACGGGGCCCGTGAACATCGACGCCTTGATCAGCACGTGCGAGGGGCGCGGCGAGGCGCCCACGAGCACCGGGCCGTCGGCGACGCCTGAGTGGTTGGCCGCGAGCAGCACCGGGCCGTCAGCGGGCACATGGTGCGCGCCGATCACCTCGGTGTTCCACATGACGTGCGCGAAGAGCTTGCCCAGCGCGTGGCCCCGCCGGGCCTGCCGCTCGTCGGGTATGCCCGTGGCGTCCCGCGGGGCGGCTGTCCGCGCGGTGGCGTCGGCGCTCATCGGGCTGCCCGCCCGGAGACCTGGGCCACGACGTCGAGCACTGCCTGCACGGTCTCCTCCAGGTCGAGGTCTGATGAGTCGACGGTGACGACGCCGTCGGCCGCGACATGGAACGTCGACACCGTCGAGTCGTCCCGATCGCGTCGCAGCACCTGGTCGCGGGTGGCCTGCACCGCCTCGGCGTCCGCGCTGCCGTGCACCTCCTTGGCCCGGCGGGCGAGCCGCGCCTCCTCGCTGGCGGTCAGCAGGATGCGCACGTCGGCGTCCGGGGCGATCACCGTGGTGATGTCCCGGCCCTCGGCGACGATCCCGCGCCCGTGGGAGAACGACTGCGGCACGCGCTCCGCGGCGATGGCCTCGCGCTGCAGACGGCCCAGCTCGGCGCGCACCTCCAGGTTCGTGGCGACGGCGCTCACCGCCGAGGAGATCGCCGTGGTGCGGATCGCCTCGCCGACGTCCGTCCCGCCCACGTGCACCGTCGGCCCAGCCGGGTCCACCCCGACTGACAGCGGCAGGTCGCGGATGAGCGCGGCCACAGCCTCGGTGTCGGTGAGGGGCACACCCTGCTCGAGGCACCACCACGTCGCCGCGCGGTACATCGCCCCGGTGTCCAGGAACGCGAGCCCGAGCCGCTCGGCCACCATGCGCGACACGCTGGACTTGCCCGAGCCCGAGGGGCCGTCGATCGCGACCACGATCGCCTGCTGGCGCCGCGTGCCGTCCTGAGGTTCCGTGCTCAACTCACCAGTCTCCATCCGCGGGCACTGAGCTCCGCCTCGAGGTGCTCGGACCGTCCGGGCAGCACCGACATCGACGCCATGCCGACGGGGCGGCCGGCTGAGTGCTCGAGCTGGAGGTCCTCCAGGTTCACGCCGGCCTCGCCCACGTCGGCCAGCAGGCGCGCGAGCTCGCCGGGGACGTCGGGGACCAGCGCAGTGACGACCTCGTACACGCGCGCGGCGCCACCGTGCTTGCCGGGGACCCGGGCGACGCCGGTGTTCCCCTGGCCGATGGCCTGCGCGATGCTCGCGAGGGCGCCGAGCTCCACGGTCTCGGGGCCGTTGGCCGCCGCGGCCTGATCGAGCGCCTCGATCACCACGTCGAGGTCGGTGCGCAGGTCCCGCAGCACCGCCGCGACGGCCTCGGCGTTCGCGGCCAGGATCGACGTCCACAGCGCGGGGTCGCTCGCGGCGAGCCGCGTCACATCCCGCAGTCCTTGCCCAGCGAGCCCCAGCGCGGGCTCGCTGGCGTCGCGCAAGCGGGCCGCGACGAGGCTCGAGGCCACCTGCGGCACATGCGACACGAGCGCCACGGCCTCGTCGTGCGCCTGCGCGTCCATCTCCACGGGTATCGCGCCGAGGTCGACGGCGAGCGCGCGCACGGTGAGCAGCGCCTGCGTGGACGACGCCCCGGAGTCCGCGATCACCCAGGGCCGCCCGACGAACAGGTCGGGCACGGCGGCGGCAGGCCCGGACCGCTCACGGCCGGCCATCGGGTGGGAGCCCACGTAACGGCTCAGGTCGGCGCCGGACTCGCGCAGCTCGTCGAGCACATAGCCCTTCACGCTCGCGACATCGGTCACCACGGCGTGCGGCCACGCCGCCAGCTCGGCCCGCACCACGTCAGCGGTCACGTCCGGTGGCGCCGCGACGACCACCAGGGCCGGCGCGGCGTCGTCGGAGGTGGCCGGGCGGCCGGCGCCCACGTCGCGGGCCAGGGCCAGCGCGGTGCGCGACGGGTCGTGCAGCACGACGTCGACCCCGCGCGTGGCCAGGCCCAGACCGACGGACGCGCCAAGGAGCCCGGTGCCGACCACGCGCACCGGGCCCTGGGTCGCGACCGCCTGGGTCACATTCCCACCAGCGCCATGAGGGTGCCCAGCTCCGTCTTGCCGAGCACGCGGGTGCGCCCCGGGCGCAGGTCGCCGAGCTTGATCGGGCCGATCTGCGTGCGCACCAGGCGCGTCACCGGAAAGCCCACCTCCTCGAAGATGCGCCGGACCACGCGGTTGCGCCCCTCGTGCAGCACCAGCTCGACGAGGCTCGCCTGCGCGGTCTGGTCGACGATCCGGAAGCTGTCGACCGTGACGAGGCCGTCCTCCAACTCGATGCCCTTCTGCAGCTGCTTGCCGAGCGACGGGTGCACCCGTCCCTCGAGCTCCGCGAAGTACGTCTTGGGCACCTCATGCGACGGGTGCGCCAGGCGGTTCGCCAGCTCGCCGTCGTTCGTCAGCAGGATCAGGCCCTCGGTCTCGGCGTCGAGCCGGCCCACGTGGAAGAGCCGCTCCTCGCGGTTCTTCACGAACTCGGCGAGCGACGGGCGCCCGTCGGGGTCGTGCATCGTCGAGACCACGCCCAGCGGCTTGTTCAGCGCGATCGTCACCATCGAGGTGTCGAGCTGCACGCGCATCCCGTCGACGTGGATCGCGACCTTCGCCGGGTCGACCCGCACGCCGAGCTCGATGACGGGCACCCCGTCCACCGTCACCCGGCCGGCCGTGATGAGGTCCTCGCACGCGCGGCGCGAGCCCAGCCCGGCCGTCGCGAGCACCTTCTGCAGGCGCACGCCCTCGGGGTCGTGCACGTCGCGCGGCGGCTCGGCGGCGCGTGCCGGCGCCTTGGCGCGCGCCGGTCGTCCCGGCTGTCCCGCGCGTGCTGGACGCTGCTGGCCGCTCCGACCCCCGCCTGCTCCGCGCGGGGCCCCCGCGCGCCCGCCGCCGTCACGTCCACGGCCTGCGCCCGCGGCGCCGCCTCGTCGTCCCTCAGTGCTCATCGTGTCTCCCTGTTCGCCATGTCCACGCCCTCGAGCGCGTCGAAGTCCGGCAGATAGGGCGCAAGTGGAGGCAGCTCATCCAGGCTCGCGAGCCCCATCCGCTCCAAGAAGTATCCCGTGGTCTCGTAGAGCACGGCGCCAGTGCTCGGATCGGAGCCCGCCTCAGCCACCAGTCCGCGCGACGTCAGCGTGCGGACCACCCCGTCGACGTTGACCCCGCGGACCCCCGAGACCTGCCCGCGGGTGACCGGCTGCCGGTAGGCGATCACCGCCAGAGTCTCCAGCGCCGCCTGTGTCAGCCGCGACGTCTGGCCCTCGAGCACGAACCGCCCGACGACCTCGGCGAACGCCGACGCCGAGTAGATCCGCCAGCCGGCCCCCGCATGCCGCAGTTCGAAACCGCGCATCCTGCCCCCGTGCTCGCCGCGATACTCCGCGGCCAACGCCTCCAGCAGGCCCTCGACGCGGTCGGTGGGCAGGGCGAGGACCGATGCCAGGCGCACCGCCGGGATCGGCTCGTCAGCGACCATCAGCACGGCCTCCAGGGCGGCGAGCGCGCCACCCGGCAGGTCGTCGACGTCGAAGGCGAGCTCGTCGGCCTCGACCGCCGGGCCGTCAGCGTCCGGCGCGCTCAGCGCGTCGAGGTCGGGAGGGGTCTGGCTCATGCGTCGGGCTCCTGGGGGGTGGTGCTGGGGCCGGCTGTGAGATCCGCCACGTCGAAGTCGTCGGAGACGAGCACCTCGCCGTCCTCGGCGCCGGTCCACCGCACGGTGAGCTCGCCGAGCGGCGTGACCTGGTCGAATCCGACGGCGCCCTCGCGGAAGAGCTCGAGGAGCGCGAGGAAGCGCGACACCACCATGAGGGTGGAGTCCGCGTCGGCGGTCAGGGCCCGGAAGGTCGCGGAGCCGCCGCGCCGCAGCCGCTCGACCAGCAGCCCCGCCTGCTCGCGCACCGACACGGCCGGGGCGTGCAGATGGCTGAGGTCCACGCCCGGCGGCGGGGCCTTGGGGGCCAGCGCCCTCGCGGCGAGCGCGGCGAGCTGCTGGGGGCCGATCTGCCACACCAGCTCCGGAAGCAGCGCCGCGAGCTGCGGCTCGAGGGTGACCGAGCGCGGGAACCTGCGCCCTTCGGCGGTGAGCCGCTCGCCGATGTCCCTGGCGACCACCTTGTAGGCGCGGTACTGCAGCAGCCGCACGAACAGCAGGTCGCGCGCCTCGAGCAACTCGAGGTCCTCGGCGTCCTCGACCACGCCCTGCGGCAGCAGGCGGGCCGCCTTGAGGTCCAGCAGCGTCGCCGCGACGACCAGGAACTCGCTGGCCTGGCTCAGGTCCCAGGACTTGCCCCCGGCGGCGGCGGCGCGCTCGGCCGCGCGGATGTGGGCGATGAACTCGTCGGTCACCCGGGCGAGGGACACCTCGGTGATGTCGAGCTTGTGCTTCGAGATCAGCCCCAGCAGCAGGTCGAACGGTCCGCTGAAGTTGTCGAGGTGCACCTCGAACGGGCTGGTCCCCGACGGCGAGGGCATGTCTCCGCCGGTGGGGGCTGCCGCCTGCTGGGCGGCTTCGTGGGCAGCGGGCGCCTCGGCGACCAGGCTAGGCGGCGTCGCCACGGGCGATGAGCTCGCGCGCGAGCTGCCGGTAGGCGCTCGCCCCGCTGTGGTTCGACGCGTAGGTGATGATCGGCTCCGCCGCGACCGAGGAGTCCGGGAACTTCACCGTGCGCCCGATGACCGTCTGCAGCAGCGTGTCGCCGAAGGCCTCGTGCACCCGTGCCACGACCTCGCGGGCGTGCAGCGTCCGAGAGTCGTACATGGTGGCGAGGATCCCGTCGACCTCGAGGCGCGGGTTCAGGCGGTCGCGCACCTTCTCGATGGTCTCCACGAGCAGCGCGACGCCGCGCAGCGCGAAGAACTCGCACTCCAGCGGGATGAGGACGCCGTGGGCCGCCGTGAGAGCGTTGACGGTCAGCAGCCCGAGCGAGGGCTGGCAGTCGATGAGGATCACGTCGTAGTCGTCGAGGGCGGGCCGCAGGACCCGGGCCAGGATGGACTCGCGGGCCACCTCGGAGACGAGCTGCACCTCGGCCGCCGAGAGGTCGATGTTGGCCGGCAGCAGGTCGAGGTTCGGAATGTCGGTGCTGCGCACCACCTCGGCGAGCGAGGCGCTGCGCTCCATCATCAAGTTGTAGACCGTGCGCTCCAGCTCGTGCGGGCTGATGCCCAGGCCCACGGAGGCCGCGCCCTGCGGGTCGAAGTCGACAATGAGCACCCGGCGGCCGACCTCGGCGAGAGCCGCCGCGAGGTTGATCGTGGTGGTCGTCTTGCCGACGCCACCCTTCTGGTTGCACATCGCGATGACGCGGGCCGGGCCGTGCGAGGCCAGCGGCGCGGGCTCGGGGAAGCGCGGCAGGGGTCGACCGACGGGGTCGAGCTCCATCTCGGTCATCTGCTCGGTTGCCACGCTGACAACCTACCGGAGCGCGCGCGCCATGCGGCTGCGACATCCCGGACACGCCCGGAGGACTCCTAGGACGCGGGAGCCGGGGTCCGCGCTGCCGACGGCTCTCCGCGCCGGATCGCGCGCGGGTGTGCCGTGGCGTAGACCTCGCGGAGCGTGTCGCGTGTCACCAGCGTGTACACCTGCGTCGTGGTCACCGACGCGTGCCCGAGCAGCTCCTGGACCACCCGGACGTCGGCGCCCCCCGCCAGCAGGTGGGTCGCGAAGGAGTGGCGCAGCGTGTGCGGCGAGATGTGCGCGGCGGCGGGCAGCCCCGCCCGCTCGGCGGCGGCGCGCAGCACCGCCCACGCGCTCTGCCTGCTGAGCCGGGCGCCACGCGTGTTGAGGAACAACGCGGGGACGCCACGCCCCCCGGCGGCGAGCGCCGGGCGCGAGCGCACGAGGTAGGCCTCGACGGCCTCGATCGCATAGGAGCCCACCGGGACGATGCGCTCCTTGTCGCCCTTGCCGAGCAGGCGCACCGCGCCCCGCCCGGGCGTCAGGTCGAGGTCGTCGACGGTGAGGCCCACGGCCTCCGAGATGCGCGCGCCCGTGGAGTAGACGAGCTCGAGGAGCGCGCGGTCGCGCAGCGGGATCGCGCCCTCCCCTGCCGATGCGGCCTCTAGGAGTCGCTCGACGTCGGCGGTGGAGATCGCCTTGGGCAGCCGCTTGGGCTGCGCGGGGGGCCTGACGGCGCTGGCCGCGTCGCTGCCCGTCAGGCCCTCGAGGGCCCAGAAGCGGTGCAGCCCGCGCACCGCGACGACGCTGCGCGCGGTGGACGAGGCCGAGAGCGCGCTGCGCCCGTCCGAGCCGGTGCGCACCACGGTGACGAAGTCCTCGACGTCGGCCTCGGTGACGTCGCCGGGGAGCTCCCGGCCGCGCGCCGCGAGGTGGTCGAGGTAGCGCAGCAGGTCCCGTCGGTACGCGGAGAGGGTGTGCGGCGAGAGCCCGCGCTCGACCGTCAAATGGGCGAGGTAGTCCTGCAGGATCCGCTGCAGCGCCTTCTCGGACATCGCCCGACCCTCGTCAGAGGGGCAGGAAGACATCCACCGCGATCGCGACGGACAGCAGCGTGAGGTAGGTGATCGAGGCGTGGAAGACCTTCATCGCGCCGAGCTTGCCGCGCGAGGGGTCGAGGGCCCGCCGGTACAGGCCGATGCATGACGCGAGGAACCAGCCGCCGAGCACCAGCGCGAGCACGCCGTAGACCCAGGTCATCCCCGCGACGGGCATCAGGAGCAGCGAGCAGGCGATCATCGCGATCGTGTACGCGATCATCTGCCGCGCGACCTTCGTGTCCGCGGCCACGACGGGCAGCATCGGCACATTCGCCGCGGCGTAGTCGCGGCGGAACTTCATCGACAGCGGCCAGTAGTGCGGCGGCGTCCAGAAGAAGATCACGCCGAACAGCAGCACCGCGGCCCAGGAGACCCCGCCGGTGACGGCGGACCAGCCGATGAGCACCGGCATGCAGCCGGCGGCTCCGCCCCAGACGATGTTCTGCGGGGTGCGCCGCTTGAGGATCATCGTGTAGCCGACGACGTACAGCAGCACCGCTAGGGCGGTCAGCGCCGCGGAAGCGACGTTGACGAGCAGCGCGAGCCAGGCGAGCGAGATGATCGCGAGCATCCAGGAGAAGACGAGCGCGGCGCGCGGGGTGATCTCACCGGTGACGAGCGGCCGCCGCTTGGTGCGGTTCATCACCTCGTCGATGTCGCGGTCGAGGTAGCAGTTGAAGGAGTTCGCGGCGCCGGCCGCCGCTCCCCCGCCGATCAGCGTGGCGAGCATCAGGCCGATCGACGGGAAGCCGCCCTCGGCGAGGATCATCGTCGGGATGGTGGTCACCAGGAGCAGCTCGATGACGCGCGGCTTGGTGAGCGAGACGTAGTTGGCGAGAGTCCGGCGCGCGGACTGCCACCACTGCGAGTCGCGACTGGCGTCGAGCGGCGGCACGACGGCGGGCCGCGCGACGGCGCCGGCGGGTGCGCTGGCCTCGACAGGAGGTCGCCAGTCTCCCGCTGCTCGGGCGGACGCCCCGGCATCATCCAGGGGGGCTGGGCTCGTGGTGCGCACGCGCTACGGACTTCCGTTCTTCAGCAAAGCGGGACCTTCGTCGGATGCCCATGCTACGGCGCTGCCCGACAGGACAGGCCTTCCGCCGCGTCCGGCGGGCCGCGGCAGGTGTGACATTGGCCGGAGAATCAGGCGGAAAGCGCTTACCAAGATCTGAGAGCGTTCACTCCACGACCTCCCAAGCGAGATAGGGTCGAACCTCACGAGTAAGCCACGCGCCCGTTTCCGGGCTGAGCACAGCTCGTGGCCGGCGTCCATCGACGGGCTGCCGGACAGTTCGATCCAACGCCCTGGGCGCAAGAGGCCCGGGCGGGAATGAGGTGCGGTGAACGCCAAGGCCCCCGAGGCCCAGTCAGTCGGCTGGAGCGAGCTCGACAAGAAGGCAGTGGACACGGTGCGTGTCCTGGCCGCAGATGCCGTGGAGAAGGTCGGCAACGGCCACCCCGGCACCGCGATCAGCCTTGCCCCAGCGGCGTACCTGCTCTACCAGAACGTGATGAAGCACGACCCCGCCGACCCGAGCTGGCTCGGCCGCGACCGCTTCATCCTGTCCGCGGGCCACTCGAGCCTGACGCAGTACCTCGAGCTCTACCTCGCGGGCTACGGCCTCGAGATCGAGGACATCGAGGCGCTGCGCACCTGGGGCTCCAAGACCCCGGGCCACCCCGAGTACAAGCACACCACCGGTGTGGAGATCACCACCGGACCGCTCGGCCAGGGCCTCGCGTCCGGTGTCGGCTTCGCCATGGCGGCGCGTCGCGAGCGCGGCCTGCTCGACCCCGAGGCCCCCGCCGGCGAGAGCCCGTTCGACCACTTCGTCTACGTCATCGCCTCCGACGGCGACCTGCAGGAGGGCGTCACCAGCGAGGCCTCCTCGATCGCCGGCACCCAGCAGCTCGGCAACCTCGTGGTGCTGTGGGACGACAACCACATCTCCATCGAGGGCGACACCGACATCGCCTTCACCGAGGACGTCCTCAAGCGGTACGAGGCCTACGGCTGGCACGTGCAGTTCGTCGACTGGACCGCGGGCGACGACGGCTACACCGAGAACGTCGACGCGCTGAACGCCGCGATCGAGGCCGCCAAGCAGGTCACCGACCGCCCGTCCTTCATCGGGCTGCGGACGATCATCGCCTGGCCGTCGCCCTCCAAGCAGAACAGCCACAGCGCACACGGCTCCAAGCTCGGCGCCGACGAGGTCCGCGCGCTCAAGGAGGTCGTGGGCTTCAACCCCGACACGTCCTTCGACGTCGACCCCGAGGTCATCGCGCACACCCGCGGCCAGGTCGCCGCGCGCGCGAAGGCCGCCAAGGAGCTGTGGCAGCCGAAGTACGACGCCTGGCGCGCCGCCAACCCGGACCGGGCGGCCCTGCTCGACCGGCTCGTCGAGGGCAAGCTGCCCGAGGGCTGGGACGCCGCGCTGCCGACGTTCCCCGCCGGCAAGGCCATCGCCACCCGCGCCGCCTCCGGCGAGGTGCTCTCCGCGCTCGCCGAGCCGCTGCCCGAGCTGTGGGGCGGCTCCGCCGACCTCGCCGGCTCGAACAACACCACGATGAAGGGCGAGCCGTCCTTCCTCCCCACGGAGCGCTCCACGAAGGAGTTCGCGGGCAACCCCTACGGGCGCACGCTGCACTTCGGCATCCGTGAGCACGCGATGGGCTCGATCCTGTCGGGCATCGCGCTGCACGGCCTCACGCGGCCCTATGGCGGCACGTTCCTCACGTTCAGCGACTACATGCGCGGCTCCGTGCGCCTCGCGGCGCTCATGGGCGTGCCGGTCGTCTACGTGTGGACGCACGACTCGATCGGGCTCGGCGAGGACGGCCCCACGCACCAGCCGGTGGAGCACCTCGCCGCGCTGCGCGCCATCCCGGGCCTGGACATCGTCCGCCCGGCCGACGCCAACGAGACGGCAGCGGCCTGGAAGGCGATCCTCGAGCGCCCGCACGGCCCCGTCGGCCTCATCCTCACCCGCCAGAACGTCCCCACGTTCCCGCGCGGCGAGGACGGCTACGCCACCACGGACGGCGTCGAGCGCGGCGCCTACGTGCTGCTCGAGGCGTCGACCGGCACGCCGGACGTCATCCTCATCGGCACCGGCTCCGAGGTCCAGCTCGCGGTCGCCGCGCGTGAGGCCCTCGAGGCGCAGGGCGTCGCCACGCGCGTCGTCTCCGCCCCGAGCCTCGAGTGGTTCGCCGAGCAGGACGAGGCGTACCGCGAGCAGGTCCTGCCGTCGTCGGTCCGCGCCCGCGTGGCCGTCGAGGCCGGGATCGCGCTGCCCTGGCACCGCCTCGTCGGCGACGCCGGTCGGGTCATCTCGCTCGAGCACTACGGCGCCTCGGCGGACTACGAGCGCCTGTACCAGGAGTTCGGCATCACGGCCGAGGCCGTCGCCGAGGCCGCGCACGAGTCCATCGCCGCGGCACGCGGCCAGCACGCGCCGGCCTCCGACGCGGGGACGCCGACGCAGAGCGGGACCGGCGACCAGATCGTCTGATAGCCCGCCATGCGAGGAAGGGGATCCACCATGACCGAGGCCACCACCAACCCGCTCGACCGGCTCAGCAGGGCCGGCGTGGCGGTGTGGCTCGACGACCTGTCGCGCGAGCGGCTCCGCACGGGCAACCTGGCGGGGCTCGTCGCCGACCTCCACGTCGTCGGGGTCACGACCAACCCGTCGATCTTCGCGAGCGCGCTCGCGAAGGGCGACGCCTACGACGCGCAGCTCGGTGAGCTCGCGTCCGCCGGCGCCGACATCGACGCGGCAGTGTTCGCGATCACGACCGACGACGTGCGGGAGGCGGCCGACGTGCTGCGTCCCGTGTACGACGCGACGGACTGCGTCGACGGTCGGGTCTCGATCGAGGTGGATCCCCGCCTCGCGCATGACACCCGGGGCACGATCGACTCGGCGAAGGCCCTCTGGGCTGCCGTCGACCGCCCCAACGTCTTCATCAAGATCCCGGCGACCCTCGAGGGCCTGCCGGCGATCACCGCGGTGCTCGCCGAGGGGATCAGCGTCAACGTGACGCTGATCTTCTCGCTCGAGCGCTACGCGGCCGTCCTGGACGCGTTCCTCGAAGGCCTCGAGCGCGCCCACGACAACGGCTACGACCTGCGCACGATCGGCTCGGTCGCGTCGTTCTTCGTCTCCCGCGTGGACGCCGCCATCGACCCGCGGCTCGACGCCCTCGGCACGCCCGAGGCCGCCGCGCTGCGGGGCAAGGCGGCGATCGCGAACGCCCGCCTGGCGTTCGGGCTGTACGAGGAGGTCGTCGCGGGCGACCGGTGGCAGGGCCTCGCCGAGCGCGGCGCCCACCCGCAGCGCCCGCTGTGGGCCTCCACCGGCGTCAAGGACCCGGCCTACCCCGACACGCTCTACGTGTCGGAGCTCGTGGTCGCGGGGGTCGTCAACACGATGCCCGAGGCCACGCTGCTCGCCTTCGCCGACCACGGCGAGGTGGCCGGGGACACCGTGTCCGGCTCGCAGCAGGCCTCCGCCCAGGTCGTCTCGGACCTCGCCGCGCTGGGCGTCGACCTCGACGAGGTGACCGCACAGCTCGAGGTCGAGGGCGTCCAGAAGTTCGTGGCGAGCTGGGACCAGCTCCTGGCCACCGTCTCCACCGGCCTCGGCCAGGTGGCTCGGTGAGCCCGGCCGACGTCACCGCCGAGCACAACCCACTGCGGGACCCGCGCGACCGGCGGCTGCCCCGGATCGCCGGCCCCTCCGGCCTGGTGATCTTCGGCGTCACCGGCGACCTCGCGCGCAAGAAGCTCATGCCGGCGGTCTACGACCTCACCAACCGCGGCCTCCTGCCGCCCGGCTTCGCGCTCACCGGCTTCGCGCGCCGCGACTGGGACACGCGGCAGTTCGCCGAGATAGTGCACGACTCCGTCAAGGAGCACGCGCGCACCCCGTTCCGTGAGGCGACATGGCGCCAGCTCGCGGAGGGCATCCGCTTCGTGGAGGGCTCCTTCGACGACGACGCGGCCTTCGACCGGCTCAGCGACACCGTGCACGAGCTCGACGAGGTGCGCGGCACCGAGGGGAACCACGCGTTCTACCTGTCGGTGCCCCCGAGCTCCTTCCCGGTGGTGTGCCGCCAGCTCGCGCGATCCGGGTTGTCCCAGCCCCGCGAGGGCACCTGGCGCCGGGTCGTCATCGAGAAGCCCTTCGGCCACGACCTGGAGAGCGCGCGCGAGCTCAACGCCGTGGTCTCCGAGGTCTTCCGGCCCGATGACGTGTTCCGCATCGACCACTATCTCGGTAAGGAGACGGTCCAGAACATCCTCGCCCTGCGGTTCGCGAACCAGCTCTTCGAGCCGATCTGGAACGCCAACTACGTCGACCACGTGCAGATCACGATGGCCGAGGACATCGGCATCGGGGGCCGCGCCGGCTACTACGACGGCATCGGCGCCGCGCGCGACGTCATCCAGAACCACCTGCTGCAGCTCCTCGCGCTGACCGCGATGGAGGAGCCCGTCTCCTTCGACGCGGAGGGCCTGCGCGCTGAGAAGACCAAGGTCCTCTCAGCGGTGCGCCTGCCGAAGGACCTGGGCAAGCACACCTCGCGCGGTCAGTACTCCGCGGGCTGGCAGGGCGGCGAGAAGGTCGCCGGGTACACCGAGGAAGAGGGCTTCAACCCCGGCTCGACGACCGAGACGTTCGCCGCGATCCGCGTCGACATCGACACCCGCCGCTGGGCCGGGGTGCCGTTCTACCTGCGCACCGGCAAGCGGCTCGGCCGCCGCGTCACCGAGATCGCCGTGGTCTTCAAGAAGGCCCCGCACCTGCCGTTCGAGTCCACGGCCACCGAGGAGCTCGGCAAGAACGCCCTGGTCATCCGCGTGCAGCCCGACGAGGGCGTCACCCTGCGCTTCGGCGCCAAGGTGCCCGGAACGGCCATGGAGGTCCGCGACGTCACAATGGACTTCGGCTACGGCCACGCGTTCACCGAGTCCTCGCCGGAGGCCTACGAGCGGCTCATCCTCGACGTGCTGCTGGGCGACCCGCCGCTCTTCCCCCGCCACGAGGAGGTCGAGCTGTCCTGGAAGATCCTGGACCCGATCACCGAGTACTGGGCCACCCACGGCAAGCCCGACCCGTACCGCTCTGGCACGTGGGGCCCGGCGTCCGCTGACGAGATGATGGCCCGCGACGGCCGCGCCTGGAGGATCCCGTGATCATCGACCTTCCCGGCACCACCACCCGGGCGATCAACAAGCGCCTGGTGAAGGCTCGTGACGAGGGCGGCGCCGTGGCCCTGGGGCGCGTGCTCACGCTCATCATCGACGCCGCGGGGCACGACCCCGAGGAGTCGATCGCCGCGGCCAATCAGGCCAGCCGCGAGCACCCGTGCCGCATCATCGTGCTCCTCGACCAGCCCGGCGACGCGCCCGCCTCGCTCGACGCGCAGATCCGCCTGGGCGGCGACGCGGGCGCCAGCGAGGTGATCCTGCTGCGTGCCGCCGGGGCACTGTGCCGTCACGCGGACACGCTCGTCATCCCGCTGCTCCTGCCCGACGCGCCGATCGTCGTGTGGTGGCCGTACGAGGTGCCCGAGAATCCCGCGGAGCACCCCGTCGGCAAGATGGCGCAGCGCCGCATCACCGACTCCGTCAGCTCCGCCGTCCCGTCGGACGCGCTGCGCCACCTCGCGTCGGTGTACTCGGACGGTGACTCGGACCTCGCCTGGACCCGCACGACACTGTGGCGCGGGCTCATCGCCGCGACGCTCGACCAGCCGCCCTACGAGGAGGTGCAACGCGCACTTGTCGTCGGGGAGAGCACCCACCCGTCGGTGGACCTCATGGCCGCGTGGCTTGCCGAGGCGCTGCGATGCCCCGTCGACGTCGAGCGCGTCGCGGGCGCCCCTGCGATCACCCAGGTGCGCCTGGAGCGCAAGAGCGGCCCCATCGTCCTCGACCGGCCGGACGGCAAGACCGCTGCCCTCTCGCAGCCGGGCCAGCCTGAGCACCGCATCGCGCTGCCGATACGGCAGTTGCGCGAGTGCCTCTCCGAGGAGCTGCGCAGGCTCGACCCCGACGAGGTCTACGGCGAGGTGCTCCGCAAGGGCCTCCTGAGGATCGAGTCATGAACCGCCTCGTGGTCGTCCACCCGGACGCCGCCATCCTCGCCGAGGCGACGGCGGCGCGGCTCCTGACCCGGATCCTCGACGTCCAGTCGCAGCGCAGCCCGGTGCACGTGGTGCTCACCGGCGGCACCGTCGGCATCGCCACGCTCGCCGCCGTCGCCAGCCACCCCGTCCGCACTGCCGTGGACTGGTCGCAGGTGCACGTGTGGTGGGGCGACGAGCGGTTCCTGCCCGACGGCGACTCGGATCGCAACGAGACCCAGGCGCACGACGCGCTGCTGCGCTCGCTCGGCGACGTGCTCCCCGCGGCCCACGTGCACGCGGTCCCCGCGCCCAGCGCCGAGGTTGCCACCCCGGAGCAGTCGGCGGCACTGTACGCCGACGAGCTCGCCCGGTGGGCGCCCTCCGGCGCCGACGTCCCCGCGTTCGACGTGCTGCTCCTCGGCATGGGACCCGACGGCCACGTCGCGTCGCTCTTCCCCGGGCATTCGGCGCTCGAGGCCTCCGGCGTCGCCACCGTCGGCGTGCACGGCTCCCCCAAGCCGCCAGCGGAGCGCATCTCGCTGACCTTCGATGCGATCCACGCCGCCCGTGAGGTCTGGGTCGTCGCGGCCGGCCCGGAGAAGGCCGAGGCCGTCGCCCTGGCGCTCTCAGGCGCCCCGGTGGACCAGACACCCGCAGGGGGCGCACAGGGCCAGGAGCGGACCCTGTGGCTGATCGACGCCGCTGCCGCCGGGACCGTGGCGGCCGACTGACCCCGCCGCCTGGCGCGCATGAGAAGAGCGCCCGACCCCCATCGGGTCGGGCGCTCTTCTGCTGCGTGGTGCGGTGCGCTCAGCGGCGTCCGCGGCGGGCGCGCAGGGCGGCCAGCGCCTCGTCGAGTATCGCCTCGCCGTCCTCGTCAGAACGACGCTCCTTCACGTACGCGAGGTGCGTCTTGTACGGCTCGTTGCGCGAGGGCGCAGGAGGGTTCTCCTGGTCCTGGCCGCCAGGGAATCCGCAGCGGGGGCAGTCCCAGGTGACAGGCGCCTCCTCGGCGGCCTCCTCGGCGAAGCTGGGGCGCGTCTCGTGACCGTTCGCGCACCAGTAAGAGATCCACACACGCGGCGCGCTGTCGCCCCGCTCGGCCTCGCCCATCGGGCCGGCGCCGACTCGCGATCCGCGGATCGCACTCCCACTCGCCATCGAGTTCCCCCCTCAACCCACGCGCTGGATCAGGCCCAGCAAGACGATGATGACGGCCCACAGGATCGCCACGGTCACCGTGATGCGGTTGAGGTTCCGCTCGGCGACGCCGGAGCTGCCCGCGCTCGAGGTGATGCCGCCGCCGAACATGTCGGACAGACCGCCGCCTCGACCCTTGTGCAGCAGGACCAAGGGGATCATCAGGAAGCTGGAGAGCACCAGCAGGACCTGGAGGGTGATGCGCAGGGCGTCCACGTCGGGGGTCTGTCCTCACTCGTGCGGGGCGTCACCGAGAGGTGATCGCGTCAAGACTAGGCGATCCAGCCTAGGCGACGGCACACCATGTTCGCCAACATCCGGGCGAACGAGTGCGCGCGCCGCCGACCTGCCGGTGGGCGCGCGAGCCGGAAGTGGCCCGCACGCCCACCAGGGGTGGTGCGCTAGACGGTCAGAGACCGACCTCGTGCGCCTGGAAGCGCGCGATCTTCGCGAACTCCTCGGCGTCGAGGCTCGCGCCGCCGACGAGCGCGCCGTCGACGTCGGGCTTGGCCATGATCGAGGCCACGTTGCCCGACTTCACCGAGCCGCCGTACAGCACGCGCACGGCGTCGGCGACCTCCTGGCCGTACAGCTCGGCCAGCTTGCCGCGGATCGCGCCGCAGACCTCCTGCGCGTCCTCCGGGGTGGCCACCTCGCCGGTGCCGATGGCCCAGACGGGCTCGTACGCGATGACGACCTTCGCGGCCTGCTCGGCGGTGATGCCCGCCAGCGAGCCCTCGAGCTGGGTCAGCGTGTACGGAACCTGCTCGCCAGCCTTGCGGATGTCCAGGCCCTCGCCGACGCACACGATCGGGACGATGCCCGCGCCGAAGGCCGCGACGGCCTTGGCCGCGACGATCGTGTCCGTCTCGTGGTGGTACTCACGACGCTCCGAGTGGCCGACAGTCACGTACGTGACGCCGAGCTTGGAGAGCTGCGCCGCCGAGACCTCGCCGGTGTACGCGCCGCTGGCGTGCTGCGAGATGTCCTGCGCGCCGTAGCCGAGCTCGAGCTTGTCGGCGTCCACGAGCGTCTGCACGGAGCGGATCGACGTGAACGACGGCAGCACGACGACCTCGGTCGTGGCGTAGTCGAACTTGCCGTCCTTGAGCGTCCAGGCCAGCTTCTGCACCAGGTGGATGGCCTCGTTGTGATCGAGGTTCATCTTCCAGTTGCCCGCGATGAGCGGGATGCGGGTTGTCATGGCTCAGCCCTCCAGAACTGCGATGCCGGGGAGGGACTTGCCCTCGAGGAACTCCAGGCTGGCGCCGCCACCCGTGGAGATGTGGCCGAAGCCGGCCTCGTCGAAGCCCAGGACGCGCACGGCCGCAGCCGAGTCGCCGCCGCCGACGATGGTGAACGCACCGTTCTGCGCGGCCTCGACGAGCGCCTGCGCGACGGCGCGGGTGCCCTTCGAGAACGCCTCGAACTCGAACACGCCCGCCGGGCCGTTCCACACGACGGTCTTCGCGTCGAGGATCTTCGAGCGGAACAGGTCGCGCGAGTCGGGGCCGATGTCCAGGCCGATCTTGCCGTCGGGGATCGCGTCGGCGGCGACGTCCTCGTGCGGGGAGTCCGCAGCGAACGCGTCGGCCACCACGATGTCCGTGGGCAGCACGATCTCGACGCCGCGCTCCTCGGCCTTGGCCAGGTAGCCCTTGACGGTCTCGATCTGGTCGGCCTCGAGCAGCGAGGCGCCCACCGAGTAGCCCTTGGCGGCGAGGAACGTGAAGACCATGCCGCCGCCGATGAGGATGCGGTCGGCCTTGGTGATGAGGTTGTCGATGACGCCGAGCTTGTCGGAGACCTTCGAGCCGCCGAGCACCACGACGTACGGGCGCTCCGGGTTCTCGGTCGCCTTCTTCAGGGACTCGACCTCCTTGAGGACGAGCAGGCCCACAGCGCTGGGCAGCTTCTTCGCGACGTCGTACACCGACGCCTGCTTGCGGTGCACCACGCCGAAGCCGTCGGAGACGAACGCGTCGGCCAGCGCCGCGAGGTCCTCGGCGAGCGACTCGCGCTCGGCGTCGACCTTGGAGGTCTCACGCGCGTCGAAGCGGATGTTCTCGAGCAGGGCGATCTGGCCGTCCTGCAGCGCCGCGACAGTCGCCTTGGCGGAGTCGCCGACGGTGTCCTCGGCGAGGGCGACGGGCTTGCCGAGCAGCTCGCTCAGGCGGGCCGCGACAGGCGCCAGGGAGTACTTCGCGTCCGGGGCGCCCTTGGGGCGGCCCAGGTGCGCGGCGACGACGACGCGCGCGCCCTTGTCGAGCAGGGTCGTCAGCGTCGGCAGCGCCGCGCGGATGCGCCCGTCGTCGGTGATGGTCGTGCCGTCGAGCGGCACGTTGAAGTCGGAGCGGACCAGAACGGTCTTGCCCCGCAGGTCCCCGAGGTCCTCGATGGTCTTCATGGCGTTCTCATTTCCTCACAGGGGTCGCGCGGGGCGACCCGCCACACATGACAGCGTCCGCGTGCGCGCCCGGACCCGAAGGCCGCGGCGCGCACGCGGACGCATGGTCGTGCTACGTCAGGTCGACGATCAGAGACGCTCGCCGACGTAGACCGTGAGGTCCACGAGACGGTTCGAGTAGCCCCACTCGTTGTCGTACCAGGCGACGACCTTGACCTGGTCGCCGATCACCTTGGTGAGCTTCGAGTCGAAGATGCTCGAGGCCGGGTCGGTGACGATGTCCGACGACACGATCTCGTCCTCGGTGTAGACCAGGACGCCCTTGAGCGCGTCGGTCTCCGAGGCGGCCTTGACCGCGGCGTTGACCTCGGCGGCGGTGACCTCGCGGCCAGCCGTGAACGTCAGGTCCGTGGCAGAGCCGGTCGGGACCGGGACGCGCAGCGCGTAGCCGTCGAGCTTGCCCTTGAGCTGCGGGAGCACGAGGGCGACAGCCTTCGCGGCGCCGGTCGAGGTCGGGACGATGTTGACCGCAGCGGCACGCGCGCGACGCAGGTCGCGGTGCGGGCCGTCCTGCAGGTTCTGGTCGCCCGTGTAGGCGTGGATCGTGGTCATGAGACCACGCTCGATGCCGAAGGCCTCGTCGAGCACCTTCGCGAGCGGCGCCAGGCAGTTCGTCGTGCAGGACGCGTTCGAGATGATGTGCTGCGTGGCAGCGTCGTAGTCCTGCTCGTTGACGCCGATGACGAACGTGCCGTCCTCGTTCTTGGCCGGAGCCGAGATGATGACCTTCTTGGCGCCGGCGTCGAGGTGAGCCTTCGCCTTGGTCGCGTCAGTGAAGAAGCCGGTCGACTCGATGACGATGTCGACGCCCAGCTCGGCCCACGGCAGCAGCGCGGGGTCGCGCTCCTCGAGGGCGCGGATGGCCTTGCCGTCCACGATGATCGACGACTCGTCGAAGGTGACCTCGGCGGGGAGGCGACCCAGGACGGAGTCGTACTTCAGCAGGTGCGCCAGGGTCTTGTTGTCCGTGAGGTCGTTGACAGCGACAACGTCGATGTCCGCCCCGGACGCCAGGATGGCCCGGTAGAAGTTACGTCCGATGCGGCCGAAGCCGTTGATACCGACGCGGATGGTCACTTGCCCTCCTCGGCAGCGCCGACGAAGGTCGGCGCACACATTTACGGTGATTGACTGACACGCACGCCGATGTGCGCCACCGGTGTCCTGCGAGGAAGAGTCGTGCTCCCCCTTGGCCCTCCCCCGGCCACCGGATGACCCGAGCCTATACCCGTGACCGGCATCACGCCGGGACCTTGGTCTACGTGAGACGTCGCTCAGAGGTCCAACAGCTCGGGGCTGAGGCCGGCTTCGGTGTCGGGGATGCCGAGCTCCACGGCGCGCTTGTCCGCGGTCGCCAGCAGCCGCCGTATGCGCCCCGCGACGGCGTCCTTGGTGAGCACCGGGTCCGCCAGCTTGCCCAGCTCCTCGAGCGAGGCCTCTTTGTGCGCCAGGCGCAGCTCCCCGGCCTCGCGGAGGTGTTCGGGCAGGTCAGCGCCCAGGATCTCGAAAGCGCGCTCGACCCGCGCGCCCGCCGCCACAGCCGCCCGGGCCGAGCGGCGCAGGTTCGCGTCGTCGAAGTTCGCAAGCCGGTTCGCGGTGCCCCGCACCTCGCGGCGCACGCGCCGCTCCTCCCAGACCAGCATCGTGTCGTGGGCGCCCAGCCGGGCCAGCATCGCGCTGATCGAGTCGCCGTCGCGGATCACGACGCGGTCCACGCCGCGCACCTCGCGGGCCTTGGCCGCGATGCCGAGCCGGCGGGCCGCGCCCACCAGCGCCAGCGCCGCCTCCGGCCCCGGGCAGGTCACCTCGAGCGCGGAGGAGCGGCCAGGCTCGGTGAGCGAGCCATGGGCCAGGAACGCCCCGCGCCACGCCGCCTCGGCCTCCCCGACGCCCGCCGAGACGACCTGCGGGGGCAGTCCGCGCACCGGGCGGCCCCGGTTGTCCAGCAGGCCCGTCTGGCGGGCCAGCGACTCCCCGTCCTTGACCACCCGCACCACGTAGCGGCTCCCGCGTCGCAGGCCCCCGCCTGAGACGACGATCACGTCGCTCCCGTGCCCGTAGACCTCCGCGATCGCCAGCCGCAGCCGCCGGGCCGCGATGCCCGTGTCCAGCTCGGCCTCGATGACGATGCGCCCCGAGATGATGTGCAGCCCGCCCGCGAACCGCAGCATCGCCGAGACCTCTGCCTTGCGGCAGGACGTCTTGTCGACCTGGAGCCGTGCGAGCTCATCTTTCACCTGTGCCGTCAGCGCCATGGCGTCATCCTGCCATTTCCTACGCGTCCGCAGTACGCGTCCCCACGTCTCCGAGAAACCCGTCCACCACGTCGCGCAGCGCCGCAGCCAGGCGCAACGGGTCATGACGCGCGGATCCATCGCTGCTTCCGACCTGTCGGAGCAGCAACCGGGCGCCGATCGCGCGGGTCCGCTCGACCAGCACCGACACATCCTCCACGGCCCCCGGATCGGCCACCACGGCGTCGACGCGGAGGTCGGGAGCGTGCTGGCGGAGCACGTCGATGTGGTCCTCGGCGCGCATGCCGTCGGTCTCGCCGGCGTCCGGCTCGAGGTTGAGGACCACGACCCGCCGGGCGGTGGTGCGGTGCAGCGCGGCGGCCAGGTCGGGGACCAGCAGATGCGGCAGCACCGAGGTGAACCACGACCCGGGCCCGAGCACCACCCAGTCCGCGGCCTCGACGGCGGCGACCGCCTCAGGGCAGGCCGGGGGCGCCTCGGGCACCAGGCGGAGCTGGGTGATGCGCTCGCCCACCACCGCCACCGCGCTCTGCCCGCGGACCACGCACGTCACGCCGTCGCCCCGGTCGACATCCGCCTCGATCTCCAGCGGCACCGCGGCCATGGGCAGCACCCGGCCGCGGGCCCCGAGCAGCTTGGCCACCCAGTCGAGCCCCTCGACGGTGTCCCCCAGCAGCTCCCACAGCGCCACGATCAGCAGGTTGCCGACCGCGTGGCGGTCGAGGTCCCCCGACGAGGAGAAGCGGTGCTGCAGCACGTCCCGCCACGTCCTGCCCCACTCGGAGTCGTCGCACAGCGCCGCCAGGGCCATCCGCAGGTCGCCGGGCGGCAGCACGCCCAGCTCGTCGCGCAACCGCCCGGACGAGCCCCCGTCGTCCGCGACGGTCACCACCGCCGTGAGCTGATCCGACATGAGCCGCAACGCCGAGAGCGTCGCGGACAGGCCATGACCCCCGCCGAGGGCGACGAACGCGGGGGCGCCGCCGGCGAGCGCGCTCATTCCTTGCCGAGGTCCCGCGCCGAGACCGTCACGCGGGCTCCTCGATCACGCAGCCGCGCCGCGATCGCCTCGCTGATCGCCACCGAGCGGTGCTTGCCGCCCGTGCACCCGACGGCGATCGTCAGGTACCGCTTCTCCTCCTGCACGTACCCGGCGAGCGCGGGCTCCAGGGCGTCCACGTAGCGCTCGACGAACGTCTGCGCGCCCGGGAGGCCGAGCACGTAGTCGCGCACCGGGGCGTCGCGCCCCGACAGGTGGCGCAGCTCGGTGATCCAGTACGGGTTGGCCAGGAACCGGACGTCGACGACGTGGTCGGCGTCGAGCGGGAGGCCGTACTTGAAGCCGAACGAGACCACGTTGACGCGCAGGGCGTCCGAGCTGCCGCCCGCCACCGCCGCCCGGACCTCGCGGGCCAGGTCGTGGACGTTGAGGTCCGAAGTGTCGATGAGCATGTCGGCCCGCTCGCGGGTGCTGCGCAGCATCGCGCGCTCCGCCCCGATGCCGTCCAGGATGCGGCCGTCGCCCTGCAACGGGTGCGGGCGGCGCACCTGCTCGTACCGGCGGACCAGCACCTCGTCGGAGGCGTCCAGGAACAGCACACGGTACTCGATGCCCGACTCGCCGAGCCCGGACAGCACCTGCTCGAGGTCGGCGAAGAACTCGCGCCCGCGCACGTCCACGACGGCGGCGAGCCGCTGCCGCAGGCCGCCGCCGGCGCCGTGGGTCATCAGCCCGACCAGGTGCGTGAGCATCTGGGCGGGCAGGTTGTCCACGACGTACCAGTCGAGGTCTTCGAGCACGGCGGCGGCGCGGGTGCGACCGGCGCCGGACATGCCGGTGATGATCAGGACCTCAGGGGTCTCCAGTCGAGGGGCCTCGGCTGCTGCCTCGAGAGCGGGGATGCCGGCTGGCACCGTGATGGGGGACGGCTCGTCTGACATGGCCCCAGCATGCCAGGCGGGCTCAGGAGAGCGTGGCTTCCGCGGGCGAGGGCGTGGCGAGCGCCGCGACCACAGCGGCGGCCGTCCGCTCCCCCATGCCGGGCACCGACGCGATCTCCTCCGCCGAGGCGGCGCGCAGCCGCTTGAGCGATCCGAAGTGCTTGAGCAGCGCGGCCGAGCGCGCCGGGCCGAGGCCGGGCACCGAGTCGAGCGCGGACACTGTCATGCCCTTGCTCCGCCGCTTGCGGTGGGCCGTGATCGCGAACCGGTGCGCCTCGTCACGGACCCGCTGCAGCAGGTACAGGCCCTCCGAGCTGCGCTGCAGGATGACCGGGTACTCCTCGCCCGGGAGCCACACCTCCTCGAGGCGCTTGGCGAGCCCGCACAGCGCCACATCGTCGATGCCCAGCTCCGCCAGCGCGGCCGCGGCCGCCGCCACCTGGGGCGGCCCGCCGTCGACGACCACGAGGTTCGGCGGGTACGCGAACCTCACCGGCTTGCCGGTCGTCTCGTCGATCGGCCCGGAGCGCGGAGCGTCGTCCTCGTCCGCGCCCATCTCCAGGTCGCCCGACGCTGTGCGCTCGGCCAGGTAGCGGCGGAACCGGCGCGTGATGACCTCGTGCATCGCCTCGGTGTCGTCCCGCGCGCCCTGGCCCTCCGCGCCCCGCACCGAGAAATGCCGGTACTCGCTCTTGCGCGCCAGGCCGTCCTCGAACACGACCATGGAGGCGGACTGGAAGGTGCCCTGGTTGTGCGACACGTCGTAGCACTCGATCCGCAGTGGGGCGGTGGGCAGCTCGAGCGCCTCCTGGATCTCGCGCAAGGCCTGGCTGCGGGTCGTGAGGTCCCCGGCCCGCCGCGTGCGGTGCAGCGCGAGGGCGTGCTCGGCGTTGCGGCGCACCGTCTCGGCGAGGTCCTTCTTGTCACCGCGCTGCGGCACCCGGACCTCGACCCTGCTGCCGCGCAGCCCGGTCAGCCAGGCCTGCACCTGCTCGACGTCCGGCGGCAGCACCGGGACCAGCACCTCGCGGGGCACCGCCCGCGTGTCGCCGCGCCGCTCGCCCTCGAGGCGGGCAGCCTCGTCCTCGCCGCCGTACACCTGCTGCAGCAGGTGCTCCACCAGGTCCGCGTCGGTGGCGTCCTCGACCTTCTCCACCACCCAGCCGCGCTGGCCCCGGATGCGCCCGTCGCGCACGTGGAAGACCTGGACGGCGGCCTCGAGCTCGTCGCCGACGAGCGCGAAGATGTCGGCGTCCGTCCCGTCGGGGAGCACCACCGCGTTGCGCTCCGTCGCCCGCTCGAGGGCGGCGATGTCGTCGCGCAGCCGGGCGGCGCGCTCGAAGTCCAGGTCGGCGGCGGCCTCCTTCATGCGCGCGGTCAGCCGGCGCGTGAACTTCGCGGTGTCCCCCGCCATGAAATCGCAGAAGTCCTGGGCGAGCGCCTTGTGGTCGTCCGGGGAGATGCGGCCGACGCATGGCGCCGAGCACTTGTCGATGTAGCCGAGCAGGCAGGGCCGGCCCTGCTGGTGCGCGCGCTTGAACACCCCCGCCGAGCAGGTGCGCACCGGGAAGACGCGGAGCAGCAGGTCGACGGTCTCGCGGATCGCCCAGGCGTGGCCGTACGGGCCGAAGTAGCGCGTGCCGGGGCGCTTCGCGCCGCGCATGACCTGCACGCGCGGGAACTCCTCCGACATGGTCACGGCCAGGTACGGGTAGGACTTGTCGTCCCGGTACTTGATGTTGAAGCGCGGGTCGAACTCCTTGATCCAGGAGTACTCCAGCGCCAGCGCCTCGACCTCGGTGCCCACCACCGTCCACTGCACCGACGCGGCAGTGGTGACCATCTGCTGGGTGCGCTGGTGCAGGCCCGCGACGTCCTGGAAGTAGCTGTTGAGCCGGGAGCGCAGGCTCTTCGCCTTGCCGACGTAGATGACGCGCCCGTGCTCGTCGCGGAAGCGGTACACGCCCGGGGAGTCGGGGATCTCACCGGGTGAGGGGCGGTAGGTCGCGGGATCGGCCATGTGACGAGCGTAGTTCGCGCCCCTGACCCCGAACGCGGCCCGCCCGGCGCCCCGCGCCGGTAGCGTGGCGCGATGGGCCTGCTGCACACCTATTCAGCCGACGTCGTCTGGACGGGCGCCGGCGCCTCCGGCACCACCGGCTACACGTCCTACAGCCGTGACCACGACGTGCGCATCGGGGCCAAGCCCCCGCTGCCGGGGTCGGCCGACCCCGCCTTCCGCGGCGACCCGGCCCGCTATAGCCCCGAGGAGCTGCTCGTCGCGGCGCTGGCCCAGTGCCACATGCTGTGGTTCCTGCACTTGGCCGCCACGGACGGCGTGGTGGTCACGGGCTACACCGACCGCGCGCACGGCACGATGCGCGTCGAGGCGGCGGGGCACGGCCAGTTCACCGAGGTGGTGCTGCGCCCGTCCGTGACCGTCGCCGCCGGGAGCCGCGTCGAGGACGGCGGCGCTGTCGACGACGCCCGGCTAGGCGCCCTGCATGTGCGCGCTCATGAGCACTGCTTCATCGCCCGCTCCGTGAACTTCCCGGTGCGGTGCGAGCCGTGCACCCCGCGCACGGAGCCGACGCCGGTGGTCGCGGCCCCGAGCGCCTGAGCCGCGACCCGCCGTCACACGAGGTCAGGCGCTGACCGCGACCTCCGCGGGCTCGAGCACCTCGGCCAGGAACCGGCCGGTGTGGCTCGCCTCGCTCGCGGCCACCTGCTCCGGCGTGCCCTCGGCGACGACCATGCCGCCGCCAGAGCCGCCCTCGGGGCCCATGTCGATGACCCAGTCGGCGTTCTTGATCACGTCGAGGTTGTGCTCGATGACGATGACGCTGTTGCCCTTGTCGACCAGGGACTGCAGCACCTCGAGGAGCTTGCGGATGTCCTCGAAGTGCAGGCCCGTGGTCGGCTCGTCGAGCACGTAGATCGTCCGGCCCGTCGAGCGCCGCGCCAGCTCGGTCGCGAGCTTCACGCGCTGGGCCTCGCCGCCGGAGAGCGTCGGCGCCGGCTGTCCGAGCCGCACGTAGCCGAGTCCGACGTCGACGAGGGTGTTCAGGTGGCGCGAGATCGCCGCGAACGGCGCGAAGAACTCGGCGGCCTCCTCGATCGGCATGTCGAGCACGTCGGCGACGTTCTTGCCCTTGTACCGGACCTCGAGCGTCTCCCGGTTGTAGCGCGCGCCGTGGCAGACCTCGCACGGCACGTACACATCGGGCAGGAAGTTCATCTCGATCTTGAGCGTCCCGTCGCCCGCGCACGCCTCGCAGCGCCCGCCCTTGACGTTGAACGAGAACCGGCCGGGCGTGTAGCCCCGGACCTTCGCCTCGGTCGTCTCGGCGAACAGCTTGCGGATGCGGTCCCAGACGCCGGTGTACGTGGCCGGGTTCGAGCGCGGGGTGCGCCCGATGGGCCCCTGGTCGACGTGCACGACCTTGTCGAGGTTCTCCATCCCGGTGATGCGCTTGTGCCGGCCGGCGACCTGGCGGGCGCCGTTGAGCTCATTCGCGAGCACCGTGTACAGGATCGTGTTCACCAGCGTGGACTTGCCCGAGCCCGAGACACCGGTGACGGCCGTCAGCGTGCCGAGCGGGAACGAGACGTCGATGCCACGCAGGTTGTGCTCCCGCGCGCCGATCACCGTCACCTGGCGGGCCGGGTCGACCGGGCGGCGCTCGGCGGGCATCGGGATCGCGCGCCTGCCCGAGAGGTAGGCGCCGGTGATGGACTCGGGGGACGCGAGGAGTCCCGCGAAGTCGCCCGAGTGCACCACGTGGCCGCCGTGCTCGCCGGCGCCCGGGCCGATGTCGACGATCCAGTCGGAGGCCCGGATCGTGTCCTCGTCGTGCTCCACGACGATCAGCGTGTTGCCCAGGTCGCGCAGCCGCGTCAGGGTCTCGATGAGGCGGCGGTTGTCCCGCTGGTGCAGGCCGATGCTCGGCTCGTCCAGCACATACAGCACGCCCACCAGCCCGGAGCCGATCTGGGTCGCCAGGCGGATGCGCTGGGCCTCTCCGCCGGAGAGCGTCGCGGCGGGGCGGGACAGCGACAGGTAGTCGAGCCCGACGTCGAGCAGGAAGCCCAGCCGGGCCTGGATCTCCTTGAGCACCTCGACGGCGATGGCGCGCTCGCGCTCGCCGAGCCGCAGGTCGTCGAGGAAGTCGCGGGCCTCGCGGATCGGCAGCTCGCAGACGTCGGCGATCGAGCGGCCGCCGACGCGCACCGCGAGCACCTCGGGCTTGAGCCGCGCGCCCTGGCAGACCGGGCACGGGACCTCGCGCATGTACGCCTCGTAGCGCTCCTTGCTCCAGTCCGACTCGGTCTCCTTGTGGCGGCGCTCGATGAAGGTCCCCGCGCCCTCGAAGCCTGTCGAGTACTGCCGCTCGCGGCCCCAGCGGTTCTTGTACCGGCCCTGCACCTCATGGTTCTCGCCGTACAGCACCGCGTTCTGGGCCCGCTCGGGCAGCGCCCGCCACGGGACGTCCATCGAGAAGCCCAGATCGCTCGAGAGCGCGGTCAGCACCCGCGTGAAGTACTCGCTGGACGTCTGCGCCCAGGGGGCGACGGCGCCGTCGGCGAGCGAGAGGTCCTCGTCGGGGACGACCAGGTCGGTGTCCACCTCGAGGCGTGAGCCGATGCCCGTGCACTCGGGACAGGCGCCGTACGGGGCGTTGAAGGAGAACGTGCGCGGCTCGATCTCCTCGAGCGTGAGCTGGTGGTCGTTGGGGCACGCCCGGTGCTCGGAGAAGCGGCGCTCGCGCTCCGGGTCGTCCTTGTCGGCGTCGACCATCTCGACCACGAGCAGGCCGCCGGCGAGGCCCAGGGCAGTCTCCACCGAGTCGGTGAGCCGGCGCTGGACGCCCTCACGGGCCACCAGCCGGTCGACGACGACCTCGATGTCGTGCTTGAGCTTCTTCTCGAGCGTCGGCGGATCGGTGAGCTGCACGACCTCGCCATCGACGCGGGCGCGCGCGAAGCCCTTGGACTGCAGCTCCTTGAACATGTCGGCGTACTCGCCCTTGCGCCCCCGGACCACCGGGGCCAGCACCTGGTAGCGCGTGCCCTCGGGCAGCTCGAGCAGCCGGTCGACGATCTGCTGCGGCGTCTGGGCCGTGACCTGCTCGCCGCACACCGGGCAGAACTGGGTGCCCGCGCGCGCGAACAGCAGGCGCAGGTAGTCGTAGACCTCGGTGATGGTGCCGACGGTCGATCGGGGGTTGCGGTTCGTCGACTTCTGGTCGATCGAGACGGCCGGTGACAGCCCCTCGATGAAGTCGACGTCGGGCTTGTCCATCTGCCCGAGGAACTGCCGCGCGTACGCCGACAGCGACTCGACGTACCGCCGCTGCCCCTCCGCGAAGATGGTGTCGAACGCGAGAGACGACTTGCCCGACCCGGACAGCCCCGTGAACACGATGAGCGAGTCACGGGGAAGATCGAGGTCGACGTTGCGCAAGTTGTGCTCGCGCGCTCCTTGCACGATCAGTCGGTCATTCACCCGGACATGGTAAGTCGATCGACTGACATCGCACAGGTGTTCGAACTGTGGCGCAGATCTCACTGGCGCCTCCGGCGGACGATGATGGAGCCATGGCGCGATCGCGGACGGTGCCGATCGGCGAGTACGCCGTGCTCGGGGATGGCCGCACGGCGGCCCTCGTCTCCCGGGGCGGCTCGGTCGACTGGCTCTGCTTCCCCCGCTTCGACTCCCCCGCCTGCTTCGCCGCGCTGTTGGGCGGCCCGTCCCAGGGGCGGTGGCTGCTCACCGTGCCTGACGCCACCGACGTGCGGCGGGCCTACCTCGGCGAGTCGTTCGTGCTGCAGACCACCTACACCTCCCCGACGGGCACCGCGCTGGTCACCGAGGCGATGCCGCTGGGCGACGAGCGCGCCGACCTCGTGCGCCGCATCGAGTGCCTGTCGGGGACAGTGTCGGTGCGGCATGAGTGGGTCGTGCGGTTCGGCTACGGCACCATCCTGCCGTGGGTGCACCACGTCGAGGACCGCGAGGGCCACGACACCATCCGGGCGATCGCCGGCCCTGACTCGCTGATGCTGCGCGGCACTCGCCTGCCGCATGGCGCCGGGCGGGCGCACGTCGACGCGTTCGACCTCGCCGAGGGCGAGGTCGTGGAGCTTGCCGCGACCTGGACCAACTCCTGGCGACGCGCGCCACGCCGGTTGTCGGTCATCGACCGGCTTGCCGAGACCCGGCAGCGCTGGGTGCGATGGGCACGGCTCTGCGAGTACCAGGGCACGCACCGGGCCGCCGTCGTCCGGTCGCTGCTCATCCTGCGGATGCTCACCGACGAGGAGACCGGCGGGATCGTCGCGGCGCCCACCACCTCGCTGCCGGAGGCCTTCGGCGGGGAGCGGAACTGGGACTACAGGTACTGCTGGCTGCGCGACGCCGCGATGACCCTCGACGCGCTGCTCGGCTACGGGTACCACGCCGAGGCCACCGCCTGGCGGGACTGGCTGCTGCGCGCGGTGGCCGGAGACCCCGCCGACCTGCAGATCATGTACGGCTCGGACGGGCGACGGGACCTGCCCGAGACGATCCTGGAGCACCTGGCCGGGTATGCGGCCTCCCGGCCGGTGCGCATCGGGAACGCCGCCGTCGGGCAGGTGCAGAACGACGTGCTCGGCGGTGTCATGGTCGCGCTCGAGTCGGCCCGCGCGGCAGGCCTGCACGAGTCGACCGACTCCTGGTCGATGCAGCAGCACCTCGTCGCCGAGCTCATCGGGCATTGGCGGGAGCCGGACCACGGCATCTGGGAGGTGCGCGGGCAGCCGCAGCACTTCACGCACTCGAAGGTGATGGCGTGGGCCGCGCTCGACCGCGCTGTCCGTGCCGTCGAGCAGCATCGGCTGCCCGGCCCTCTGGAGCGGTGGCGGGCGGAGCGCGCCGCGATCCGCCTGGACGTGCTGACGCACGGCTTCGACGCCCGACGCAACACGTTCACGCAGCATTACGGCTCGGCGCACACCGACGCCGCGCTGCTGCAGATGCTGCAGGTGGGGTTCCTGCCACCGGACGACCCCCGGATGCGGGGCACTGTCGCCGCGATCCGCGAGGAGCTGGAGGTCGCCCCCGGCCTCGTGCTGCGGTACCGCGCCGACGCCACGGACGACGGCATGCGCGGCGACGAGCACCCGTTCCTCGCGTGCTCGTTCTGGCTCGTGGACGCCCTGGCGCGCGGCGACGAGGTCGACGAGGCCGGCGAGCTCCTAGACCGCCTCATCGGGCTCGGCAACGATGTGGGACTCTTCGCGGAGCAGTACGACCCGGTGGGCGGGCGGATGGTCGGCAACTTCCCCCAGGCGCTCTCGCACCTCGCACTGGTGCAGGCCGTCCACAGCCACGACCGGGCCCTCGCCCGCCGCGCCGCGCGACGGCCGTCCCCCGCGGCCCCGCGCGCCGACCGACCCTTGCTGGAGGAATGACCATGGCCTACACCGGAGAGGCCTCCCCCGGCGGCCCGGCCGACGTCCGCGAGCTCGACGCCCTGACGATCCGCAAGGCCTCGGTGGGGCCGATGGACAACAACGCCTACCTGCTCACCTGTCGCCGCACGGGCGCCCAGCTCCTCGTGGACGCGGCGGCGGACGCCGACCGCCTGCTCGAGCTCATCCGGGAGGGGTCGCCCCAGGCGCGGCTCGACGGGGTCGTGACCACGCATCGGCACGGCGACCACCTCGGTGCGCTCACCTCGATCATCGCCGTCACCGGCGCCCGCGCGCTCGCCGGGGCCGACGACGCGCATGCGATCGCCGAGGCGGCGGATGTCCACGTGGAGGGCCGCCTACATCACGGCGCCACCGTGCCGCTGGGCGACCTCGTGCTCGACGTGATCGCGCTGCGCGGCCACACCCCGGGGTCGATCGCCCTCGCCTACCGGGAGCCGGCCGGAGCCGAGGCCGCAGACGCCGTGCCGGGGCGCACCCACCTGTTCACCGGCGACTCGCTGTTCCCCGGAGGACCGGGGCGCACCTCGGACGGCGACGACTTCGACAGCCTGATGGACGACCTCCAACGGCGCGTGTTCGACACCCTGCCCGACGAGACCTGGGTCTACCCGGGGCACGGACGCGACACGACGCTCGGCGCCGAGCGTCCGCACCTCGAGGAGTGGCGCGCGCGCCGCTGGTGACCCGACCGCACCCGACCGCCCAGGCGGGCGGCGCGCCACGCTGGCATCGTGGGCGTGTCGTCATCGCCATGCGGCCGCGAGGGAGGGGCGAGCATGGGCGCCACGCCGCCGGACCCGCCACCCCCGCAGCCCGTCGTGCCCGCATGGCGGCGCCGGACCCGGGGCGAGGTCCGCTGGCCGGTGCTGGTCGCGATCGGCGTCGCCATCGCGCTCCAGGTGTCGCTCCCGGACGACCTGACGCCCCAGCCGCGCTACCTGCTGCCAGCCGTCGAGGCCCTGCTGCTCATGGTGCTGCTCGTGCTGAACCCCCGGCACATCGTCCGGGCGTCGGGGCCGCTGCGGATCGCGGGCCTCATCCTGATCGCACTGGTCAGCCTGGGGAACGGCGTCGCCGCCGCGCAACTGGTCGACCTGCTCGTGACCGGCGGCCTCGGGCAGACCGGCGGCGGGCTGCTGTGGGCGGGCGCGTCGGTGTTCCTGACCAACATCCTGGTGTTCGCGCTCTGGTACTGGGAGCTGGACCGCGGCGGCCCCGCCATGCGCGCGTCCGGGGACCGGCAGTTCCCTGACTTCCTCTTCCCGCAGATGGCCACGCCGCACATCGCCAACCCGCACTGGGAGCCGAGGTTCGCGGACTACCTGTACCTGTCGTCCACGAACGCCGCGACGTGGGGCCCCGCGGACACGCTGCCGCTGACGCGTTGGGCGAAGCTGATCATGCTGCTGCAGTCGGCGATCTCGCTGGTGACTGTCGCGTTGGTCGTCGCGCGGGCCGTCAACATCCTGGGGTAGCCGCGTCGGCCGACGGCGCGCCGTCATCCGCCGGAGCGTCGACAGCGAGGAACCGGCGCGCGTCGGCGACGCCGTGCAGCTCGACGCGGTCCAACCTGCCCCCTCGCCGCTCCCAGTCCTCCCGGTCCAGCCGGTAGCGGTTCGACACCGCCGCCCGCCCGTCGCGCGCGAAGGCCTCGGTGCCATCTGGCGCATACCCGAGCTTGCGGGTGACCCGGTTGGACGCGGGGTTGTCCGCGAACGCGTCCGTCCTGGCCACACGGGCGCCGAAGCCCTCGAAGGCGAGGTGCAGGATCAACGCGCGCATCCGGGTGCCCGTCCCCCGGCCCTGGTACGGCAGCCCGAGCCATGAGCCGGTGGTGACCTCGCGGGTCACGGCGAAGTCCTGGGTGTACAGCCCTTGCACTCCGACGACCTGCCCGTCGAGGACCACGGCGAGCTCGATCGCCCACTTCTCCGGGGTGACGGCAGCCCGCAGGCCCCACTGGTACACGAGGACCCTGCGGGCCACCTCCTCGGGCGTGCCCCGGCTCCACGGCTTCGAGAACGGCATCGCGTCGGGCTCATGCACACCGCCCGCGGCGACGGCGGCGAGCCGGTGCAGCAGGTCGTCGGAGAGGTACCTCAACTCGAGGCCGCCCTGCGCCACCCGCAGCCCGGCGAGGGGCCACACCGCCACGTCGGTCGTCGTCGTCATCGCGCCACCCTGCCAGCAGCACCGGCAGGGTGGCGAGCGAAATCCGTCAGCGCTCGATGGGCCCCAGCAGCGCGTTCGCGACCGTCGCATGCGCCGACTCGTCATCCGAGGGGTGGAAGATCCCCGCGAGCACGTCGCGGTACAGCCGCCCCAACTCGTTGCCGGCGAAGTACGAGCCGCCGCCGGAGACGCGCAGCGCCTGGTCCACCACGACGCGCGCGTTCTCAGTCGCCCGGACCTTGAGCCCCACCAGGCGCGGGAACCACTGGCTGCCGTGGTCGACCTGCTCGTCGACGTCCCGGGCGAGGGAGGTGATCTGCGGCAGCATCCCGTCCTGGGCGATCGCCGCGGTGGCGATCTTCCAGCGGATGTCCGGATCCTGCGCGTACGTGCGGCCGTCGTTCTTCATCGACGTGCGCCGGTGCGCAGCCGCCACCGCGAGCTCCACCGCACGCTGCCCGATGCCGGTGTAGACCGCCGCCAGCAGGATCTCGAACGTCGCGAACAGCGCGAAGATGAACGGGTCCGCGCTCGGGCCCGGCGGCAGCGACCGGTGGACCCACTCGGGGCGGGCGTACGCGCCGTCCAGCACCGTGGTGCAGCTCTGGCTCGCGCGCATCCCCAGGGTGTCCCAGTCGTCGCGGACCTCGATGCCCCCGCCCTCGCGCGTGACCACGGCATGCACCAGACGGGGGTCGTCCGGGTTCGAGTCGTCGCGTCCGAAAGTCGCCAGCCGCGTCCACACCGGCGAGAGCGACGTGAAGATCTTCGTGCCGTAGAACCGGTAGCCGCCGTCGGGCTGCGGCTCCGCGCGGGTGCGCGACCCGAACATGACCAGGTCGTTGCCGCCCTCGGAGTTCCCGAACGCGAACACCTCGCCTCGTGCGGCGTCCTCCAAGACGAACGCGAGGGAGTCGTCACCGCGCGCGGCGAGCGCCGCCGCGATGCCCGTCACCACGAGGTGCATGTTCACCGCCAGCGCGGTGGCAGGCGCCGCGGCGCCCAGGCGCACCTGCTCCCGGGCGACCTGCTCGAGCGTCAGCCCCAGGCCGCCGAGGCGCTCCGGCACGAACGCGCGAAGGTACCCGGCCGCGACCAGGTCGCTCAGATCGTCGTGCGGGAAGGTGTTCGCCTTGTCATGCAACGGCGCGCGCTCGGCGATCCGCGCGAGCAGCTCCTCGGTCAGCACAGGCGTGGAGGCCATGCCGCTCACGCTCCCATCAGGTCGGGGTCGGGGCCGATCCGGGCGCCACGGTCCAGCCCGGCGATCTCGGCGTGGTCCTCCGCGGTGAGCGCGAAGCCGAACACGTCCAGGTTCGCGGCGATCCGCGTGGGCGTCACCGACTTGGGGATCACGATGTTGCCGAGGTCCAGGTGCCAGCGCAGCACGACCTGCGCGGGGCTGACACCGTGCCGTGCGGCGATGGCCAGCAGCACCGGGTCGTCCAGCAGGCCGGTGTCCCGCCCGAGCGGGGACCACGCCTCGGTGGCGATCCCCAGCTCCGCGTGGACCTCGCGCAGCGCGCGCTGCTGCAGGTACGGGTGCAGCTCGACCTGGTTGATCACGGGAACGACACCCGAGTCCTCGATGACCCGCGCGAGGTGCGCGGGCTGGAAGTTGGAGACCCCCACCGAGCGCACCCGCCCGGCGTCCCGCAGCTCGACGAGCGTGCGCCACGTCTCGGAGTACAGGTCCTGCGCCGGGATCGGCCAGTGGATGAGGAACAGGTCCGGGATCCCGACGTCGAGCCGCTTCACCGACGCGTCGAAGGCGCGCAGCGTCTTCTCACGGCCCTGGTCCGTGTTCCAGACCTTCGTGGTGACGTACACGTCGTCGCGCGGGATGTCGCTGGCGCGCACCGCGCGGCCGACACCCGCCTCGTTGCCGTACAGCTTGGCGGTGTCGATGAGCCGGTAACCGGCGGCGAGGGCGTGGGCGACGGCCGCCTCCGCCGCGTCGTCGTCCACCTTGAAGACACCGAAGCCCAGCTGCGGGATGGACGTCCCATCGAGGAGTGCCACGTTTGGGACAAGGGCTGGTGCTGAAGTCATCCACTCATGCTCTCATCCGCACAGCAGCCCCTCGCGACCCCGCCATGCCGCTCCCACGCCGGCCAGCGGCTGTGGGGCAGGATGAGCCCATGCTGACCCACGCCGTCCAGTACGTCTACGACGACCGCCGCGACCTGCAGGACGAGGTGCGCCCCGCCCACCGCGCCTACCTCGGCGGCCTCGCCGATCAGGGCCTGCTGCTCGGCTCCGGCCCGTACACCGACGGCGAGCCCGGAGCGCTCCTGGTGTTCCGGACGGAGGACCGTGCCCAGCTCGACGCGCTGCTCGCGGCCGACCCGTTCGCCGAGGCGGGGGTCATCAGCTCCGTCGGCGTCCGGACGTGGAACGTGGTGCTGGGGCCCTGGGCAGCAGGGGCCTGACGACGCTCAGCGCACGACCTGACGACGCTCAGCGTGCGCCGGGCAGGAGGCGCGGCTCGATCCGCTCCTCGACGACTGCCCCCGCGCCGTCCTGCCGCACCACGTAGGCGGCCGCGCCGCGTCGCTCGGTGACCGCCTCGACGAGCTCCGTGCCGCGGTAGACGAGGCCCACGCCGTCGTCGGTGCAGTGCGTGCGCGGCAGGACGCCGTCGGCGACGAGCCGGTGGACCAGCGGCCGCCGCCCGGCCTCCGAGTCGTAGTGCACCCCGTTGCCGTAGGGCAGCAGCGCGAGGCCGTCCGTGACGGCGCGCAACTCCGGCCCGAACGAGTCGGTCGTGCCGCCGACGTGCCAGCAGATCGATCCCGCGCTGACCCCGGCGAGCACCACGCCGGCCTCCCACACACGGCGGAAGATCGCGTCCAGGCCGTGCACCCGCCACACGGCCAGCAGGTTGGCGACCGATCCGCCGCCCACCCACACCGCGTCCTGGGCGAGGAGGTGCGCCTCCATGTCGTCGACGTTCGGCATCGAGAACAGGTTGAGGTGCGTCAACTCGACGCCCGCCACGCGGGCGGCGTCGCCGAGCTCCGCGTTGAACCACCGCTGGTCGCCTCCGGCCGTGCCCAGGTGGCACACCCGCGGGCGGCCGGTGGCGCCCGAGAGGTCCACCGCATGGCGCATCAGCGGGCCGAGCTCGAGCCGGGTGCGCCGGCCGGGGACGAGGCCGCCGGAGGTGGCCAGGATCGTGGGGATGCGGTCTGACATGCGACCGACCCTAACGGCTCCCGGCCAGCCCCCGGCTGGTCAGGCTGACGTCACTCGCCGGGCTGGGCGGCGATGCGGGCGTCCTTGCGGGTCTTGGCCAGGCTCGCGACGGTCGCCACGGCCAACGTGCCGATGATCACGGTGAGCGAGAGCCAGATGGGGATCTCGGGCGCCCAGGCGACGTGCTCGCCACCATTGATGAACGAGAGCTCGTTGGTGTGCAGCGCCTCGAGCACGAGCTTGACCCCGATGAAGCCGAGGATGACCGACAGGCCCTGAGCCAGGTAGACGAGGCGCTCGAGCAGTCCGCCGAGCAGGAAGTAGAGCTGGCGCAGCCCCAGCAGCGCGAAGGCGTTCGTCGTGAAGACGATGAACGGCTCCTTGGTGAGGCCGTAGATGGCGGGGATCGAGTCCAGGGCGAACAGCACGTCGGTGCTGCCGATCGCCACCATGACCACCAGCATCGGGGTCATGAACCGCTTGCCGTCGATGACGGTGGTGAGGCGGTCGCCGTGGTAGACGTCGGTCGTGGGGACGACCTTCTTCATCATGCGCACGGCGAAGCCGTCCTTGCGCTCCGCGGCCGCGGCCTCGGGGTCCTCGTCGTCGTGCTTCTCGAAGGCGAGCTTGAGGGCCGTGTAGATGAGGAACGCGCCGAAGATGTAGAAGACCCACGAGTAGCGCTCGATGGCCGCCGCGCCCGCGAGGATGAACACGGTGCGCAGCACGAGGGCAATCACCACGCCGACCAGCAGGACCTTCTGCTGGTACATCCGGGGGACCTTGAACTTCGTCATGATGATGAGGAAGACGAAGAGGTTGTCGACCGAGAGGCTTTTCTCGGTGATGTACCCCGCGAAGTACTCGGTGCCGTGCCCGCCGCCCCAGACCAGGGCGAGGCCGATGCCGAAGACGATGGCCAGCGCGATGTAGAACACCGACCAGCGCACGGACTCCTTGAACGTGGGCTCATGCGGTGTGCGCACGTGGGAGAAGAAGTCGAAGAGGACCATCGCGATGACGAGGGCGACAGTCGCACCCCAGACCCACAGCGGGACAGACACAGGCGTACCTCCGGTACGAGTTCGGGTACCGGAGGTCTCTCCCACCAGCCGCTGAGGCCAGCCGGCTCCCCGGGCCGCTGCGGAGCAGGCCGTGATGACGAGGAAGCCGTGTCGGGATACTCCCCTCCACCAAGTGCCCCAGCATAAAGCACAGCGGACTGACCGCATCGCGGCCGCCCGCAGGCGGTCACCTCAGGCGGTCGCCGCCTGCATCTGCCGCAGCTCCTTCTTGAGGCCGGAGATCTCGTCACGCAGGCGGGCCGCCAACTCGAACTGCAGCTCGGCGGCGGCGGCGTGCATCTGGTCGCTGAGCTCCTGGATGAGCTCGGCGAGCTCGCCCGCGGCCGCCCCCGCGAGGTGCGCGCGCGAGCCGCCGGCGCCGACCGGCACAGGGGCCCGCCCTCGCTGCGGGGCCTTGCGGTAGCCGCCCTCGAGCAGCTCCTTCGTGTCGACGTCCTCGCGCGCGAGCATGTCGGTGATGTCGCCGATCTTCTTGCGCAGCGGCGTGGGGTCGATGCCGTGCTCCAGGTTGTAGGCGACCTGCTTCTCGCGGCGGCGGTTCGTCTCGTCGATGGCCATCGCCATCGCCGGCGTGATCTTGTCGGCGTACATGTGCACCTCGCCCGAGACGTTGCGGGCGGCGCGCCCGATCGTCTGGATGAGCGAGGTCGCCGAGCGGAGGAAGCCCTCCTTGTCGGCGTCCAAGATCGCCACGAGCGACACCTCGGGCAGGTCGAGCCCCTCACGCAGCAGGTTGATGCCCACCAGGACGTCGAACTCCCCCAGCCGCAGCTCTCGGAGCAGCTCGACACGGCGCAGCGTGTCGACCTCGGAGTGCAGGTACCGCACCCGCACCCCCTTCTCCAGGAGGTAGTCGGTGAGGTCCTCGGACATCTTCTTGGTGAGCGTGGTGACCAGCACCCGCTCGTTCTTCTCCGCGCGCGTGCGGATCTCGTCGAGCAGGTCGTCGATCTGCCCAGTGGTCGGCTTGAGCACCACCTGCGGGTCGACCAGCCCGGTGGGGCGGATGATCTGCTCGACAGTGCCGTCCGACATCGACAGCTCGTAGGCCCCCGGCGTCGCCGACAGGTACACCGTCTGGCCGATCCGCTCGACGAACTCCTCCCAGCGCAGCGGCCGGTTGTCCATCGCGCTCGGCAGCCGGAACCCATGGTCGACGAGGTTCCGCTTACGCGACATGTCCCCCTCGTACATCGCCCCGATCTGCGGGACCGTCACGTGCGACTCGTCGATGACGAGCAGGAAGTCGTCGGGGAAGTAGTCCAGCAGCGTGTGCGGCGGGGTGCCCTGCTCACGGCCGTCGATGTGCCGCGAGTAGTTCTCGATCCCGGAGCAGGAGCCGATCTGCCGCATCATCTCGATGTCGTAGGTGGTGCGCATACGCAGCCGCTGGGCCTCGAGCAGCTTGTTCTGCCGCTCGAACTGGTCCAGGCGCTCGGCCAGCTCGGACTCGATCGAGCCGATGGCCCGCTCCATGCGCTCGGGGCCTGCGACGTAGTGCGTGGCCGGGAACAGGTACATCGACTCCTCGGCGCGGATGACGTCGCCGGTGAGCGGGTGCAGCGTCTGGATCGACTCGATCTCGTCGCCGAAGAACTCGATCCGGATGGCCAGCTCCTCGTACACCGGGATGATCTCGACGGTGTCGCCCCGGACCCGGAACGTGCCGCGGGTGAACGCCATGTCGTTGCGCGTGTACTGCATCGCCACGAACCGCCGCAGCATCTGGTCGCGGTCGACCTGGTCGCCGACGGCCAGCCGGACCATCCGGTCGACGTACTCCTGCGGGGTGCCCAGGCCATAGATGCAGGACACCGACGCGACCACCACCACGTCGCGCCGGGTCAGCAGCGAGCTCGTGGCCGAGTGCCGGAGCCGCTCGACCTCGTCGTTGATCGACGAGTCCTTCTCGATGTAGGTGTCCGTCTGCGCGATGTACGCCTCGGGCTGGTAGTAGTCGTAGTACGAGACGAAGTACTCGACGGCGTTGTTCGGCAGCAGCTCGCGGAACTCCGTCGCGAGCTGCGCGGCCAGCGTCTTGTTCGGCGCCATCACCAGCGTGGGCCGCTGCAGCTGCTCGATGAGCCAGGCCGTGGTGGCCGACTTGCCGGTGCCGGTGGCGCCGAGCAGCGTCACGTCCTTCTCACCGGCCTGGATGCGGCGGGTCAGCTCCGCGATCGCGGCGGGCTGGTCCCCCGAGGGCGAGTAGTCGGACACGACCTTGAACGGCGCGACGGTTCGCTCGAGATCAGTCACAGGACGCATGCCACCACCGTACGTGCTCTGTCTGACATCGATCGGGGCAGCCCGGTCCGCGGCCGCGGGCGCCGGGATGACGACGGCTCGGCGAGGTCAGGGCGTCTCGGCCGCGAGCTCCGCGGCCCGCTCCTCCGCGAGGCGATGCCACAGCTCGTCCACCTGCGCGCGCAGTCCCTCCACCGTCCCCGTCCCATCGAGGACCACGTCGGCGACTGACAGCCGGGCCTCATCGTCCACCTGCGCGGCGACCCGGCCCTGCGCCTCGTCGCGGCTCAGCCCACGCTGCTCGACGAGCCGCTCCACCCGCAGCGCAGCCGGGGCGTGCACCACCACCAGGACGTGGAACGCGTCGGCCTGGCCCGTCTCGACAAGCAGCGGGATGTCATGCACCACCACGGCGCCAGGGTCGGCGGTCGCGGCGGCCGCCTCCCGCTCCGCGGAGAGCCGCCGGACGCAGGGGTGCACGATGTCGTTCAGGCGGGTCAGGGCGTCGAGGTCCGCGAAGACGACGGCGCCCAGCGCGGCACGGTCGAGTGCGCCCTCCTGGTCGAGCACCTCGGGCCCGAACGCCTCGACGATGTCGCCGAGCGCGACGGTCCCGGGGGCCACCGCCTCGCGTGCCAGCACGTCGTAGTCGATGACTACGGCGCCCAGCTCCTCGAGCCGTGTCGCCGCCGCCGACTTGCCCGCCGCGATCCCGCCAGTCAGTCCGATGCGTTGCATCGCCCCATCCTGCCCGAGTCGGTCCAGCTCGGCGCAGCCAGCGCCGCCACACAGCTCCGCCCTCGCACAGCACAGCGGGCCGGCCACCCGAAGGTGACCGGCCCGCTATGAGGAGCGTGACGTCGGCGCCGAGGCGCCGGGTGTCAGTTGCCCGTGAGCTTCTCGCGCAGAGCGGCGAGCGCCTCGTCGGACGCGAGGGTGCCCGTGGCCTCCTCGGCCGGAGCCGACGAGTAGGACGACGCGGAGGAGGAGGACGAGCTGCTGGAGCTCACCACGCCCTCGTTGTTCGCAGCCTCGGCGTCGGCCTTGCTGGCCTCGGCGACCTGCTTGCGGTGGGCCTCCCAGCGCTCGTGGGCCTTGGCGTACTGCGCCTCCCACACCTCGCGCTGAGCCTCGAAGCCCTCGAGCCACTCGTTCGTGGCCGGGTCGAAGCCCTCGGGGTACTTGTAGTTGCCCTGCTCGTCGTACTCGGCAGCCATGCCGTACAGCGCCGGGTCGAAGTCGTCGCTGTTGGGGTCGACGCCCTCGTTGGCCTGCTTGAGCGACAGCGAGATGCGGCGACGCTCGAGGTCGATGTCGATGACCTTGACGAAGACGTCGTCGCCGACCTGGACGACCTGCTCCGGGATCTCGACGTGGCGCACGGCCAGCTCCGAGATGTGGACCAGGCCCTCGATGCCGTCCTCGACGCGCACGAACGCGCCGAACGGGACGAGCTTCGTGACCTTGCCGGGAACGACCTGCCCGATGGCGTGCGTCCGGGCAAAGGCCTGCCACGGGTCCTCCTGCGTCGCCTTCAGCGACAGGGAGACACGCTCGCGGTCGAAGTCGACGTCGAGAACCTCGACGGTGACCTCCTGGCCGACCTCGACAACCTCGGAGGGGTGGTCGATGTGCTTCCAGGACAGCTCGGAGACGTGGACGAGCCCGTCGACGCCGCCGAGGTCCACGAACGCGCCGAAGTTGACGATCGAGGAGACGACACCGGGGCGGACCTGGCCCTTCTGCAGGGTCTGCAGGAAGGTCGAGCGCACCTCGGACTGCGTCTGCTCGAGCCAGGCACGGCGCGACAGGACGACGTTGTTGCGGTTCTTGTCGAGCTCGATGATCTTGGCCTCGATCTCCTTGCCCACGTAGGGCTGGAGGTCGCGGACGCGACGCATCTCCACAAGCGATGCGGGCAGGAAGCCACGCAGGCCGATGTCGAGGATGAGGCCGCCCTTGACGACCTCGATGACGGTGCCGGTGACGACGCCGTCCTCCTCCTTGATCTTCTCGATCGTGCCCCACGCGCGCTCGTACTGCGCACGCTTCTTGGACAGGATCAGACGACCTTCCTTGTCCTCCTTCTGGAGGACCAGGGCCTCGACCTCGTCGCCGACCTGGACGACCTCTCCGGGGTCCACGTCGTGCTTGATGGACAGCTCGCGGGAGGGGATGACGCCCTCGGTCTTGTAACCGATGTCAAGCAGCACCTCGTCGCGGTCAACCTTGACGATGGTGCCCGAGACGATGTCACCATCGTTGAAGTACTTGATGGTGGCGTCGATGGCGGCGAGGAAGTCCTCGGCCGAGCCGATGTCGTTGATCGCGACCTGCGGCGTGGCGGGCTTCGCGGTGGAAATGCTCATGTAGTGATGGACTCCGATGCGGACAGGAAGTAGTGCGGGCAAGGATCCCGGCGGATGTGTGGTGTTGTCGGTGCATGTCGTCGAGGCCGGCGAACCGGCGGCAGGAAGACGTGCGACACCGCGTCAACCTTATCTTTGAGCGGCAGGCGGGTCAAAGCCAGCGCAGACCCGAGGGGACTCAGGCGAGAGCCTGCGCCACCTGGAGCAGCGAGGCCGGCACGTGCTTGACCTTCCCGGCGATCTCGGTGAGCGGCACGAGCACGACTTCCTCGCCCCGCAGGGCCGTCATCACGCCCGAGTCGCCGCGGGTCACCGCGTCGATCGCCGCGACGCCGAACCGGCTCCCCAGGATGCGGTCCTCGGGCGTGGGGATGCCCCCACGCTGCACGTGGCCCAGCACCGTCACGCGGGTGTCGAACCCGGTGCGCTGCTCGATCTCCGCCTTGACGCGCTCGCCGATGGCGCCGGCGACGATCTCGCCGAACTTGCCGACGGGCGCCTCGTAGGACATCGAGGTGCCCTCGGCGGGCACCGCGCCCTCGGCCACGACCACGATCGAGAAGCTCGCGTGGGCACGGTGCCGGTGCTTGAGGAACCGGATCACCTTGTCGATGTCGAAGGGCTCCTCGGGGGCGAGCACGACCTCGGCCCCGCCGGCGATCGCGGACGTGACGGCGATCCAGCCGGCGTGGCGGCCCATGACCTCGACGATCATGACGCGGTTGTGGCTCTCCGCCGTGGTGTGCACCCGGTCGATGGCCTCGGTGGCGATCGTGACGGCCGTGTCGAATCCGATCGACCGGTCCGTGCCCCACACGTCGTTGTCGATCGTCTTCGGGATCGCGACGATCTTGACGCCCGCCTCGGCGACCTTGCTCGCGGCGTGCAGCGTGCCGTCGCCGCCGATGCAGATCAGGGCCTCGATGCGCTCGGCCTCGAGGGTCTGCATCACGGCGTCGAGGCTGCCGTCCGACGCGTTCGGGTGGTACCGGGCCGTGCCGAGCAGCGTCCCGCCGACGGGCAGCACGTTGCGGATGTGCTGGCGGGTGAGGGGCATGACGTCGCCGTCCACCACTCCGCGCCAGCCGTTGCGGAAGCCGACGATGGAGTGGCCGTGCTCGCCCTCGCCTCGCTTGACGACAGCGCGGATGGCCGCGTTCAGACCGGGGACGTCCCCGCCTCCGGTGAGCAGTCCGACACGCACGCGAGCACTCCTTCAAGTTGCCTGGAGACAAGGTTCCCGCGCGGTGTTCGCGCCCCCGTCCAGGTCAGCGTATCCACCTCCGGCCTGGACCGCCGGGCCTTGGGTCCCACGCGCGTCGCGCCCGGGACCGTCGCGACGTCATCCCACGCCCGCCGCCAGCTCCAGGTCCCGCCCGGGGATCGCCGCCAGGAGCGTGCGCGTGTACTCGGTCTGCGGGGTGTCGAAGACCGCGTCGACGGGGCCCTGCTCGACGATCCTGCCGTGCTGCATCACGCAGACCGTGTCGGCGATCTGGCGCACCACGGCCAGGTCGTGGCTGATGAACAGGTAGCTCAGCCCCAGGCGGCGCTGCAGGTCCGCGAGCAGCCGCAGGATCTGCGCCTGCACGATCACGTCGAGTGCCGACACCGCCTCGTCGCACACCACGAGGTCGGGGTGCAGCGCGAGCGCGCGGGCGATCGCGACGCGTTGGCGCTGCCCGCCGGAGAGCTCGGCCGGGTACCTGCGCAGCACCTCAGTGGGCAGGGACACCTCGTCGAGCAGCTCCTCGACGCGGGCGCGTCGGGCCGGCGCGTCGCCGACGCCGTGCGCGCGCAGCGGCTCCTCGATGGTGCGGTACACCGTGAACAGCGGGTCCAGCGACGAGTAGGGGTCCTGGAAGATCGGCTGCACGCGCCTGCGGAACGCGACCTCGGCCGCCCGGTCGGCGCCGGCCACGAGCTCGCCGTCGAAGGTGATGGACCCCGAGGTGGGCTCCACCAGCGCGAGCATCATCTTCGCGAGCGTCGACTTCCCCGAGCCCGACTCCCCCACCACGGCGACTGTGCGCCCGCGGGGCACCGAGAGGCTGACATCGTCCACCGCCGTGAACGCGGTCGACCGCGACAGCAGGCGTGCGCCGCGCAGCCGGTAGGCCTTGCTGACGTGGGACACCTCGACGATCGAGTCGGGCGTGTCGCCAGTGTCGCCCTCCGTCGCGGACGACTCTCGCGCGCCCACGACGAGCAGGTCGCCCGCGAGCGCCGCCTCGTCGCCAGCGGCCTTGGCGATCTCGATCCGGCGCGAGGCGAGCGACGGCGCGGCGGCCAGCAGCCGCTGGGTGTACTCGTGCTGCGGGTCGCGCAACAGCTCGCGGGCGGGCCCCTGCTCGACGACGCGGCCGCGGTACATCACCACCACCCGGTCGGCGCGCTCGGCGGCGAGGCCGAGGTCGTGCGTGATGAGCAGCACCGACGTGCCGAGCTCGGTGGTGAGGCCGGTGAGCCGGTCGAGGATCGTGCGCTGCACGGTGACGTCGAGCGCCGACGTCGGCTCGTCGGCGATGAGCAGTCGTGGGCGGCAGGCCAGGCCCATGGCGATCAACGCGCGCTGGCGCATCCCGCCCGAGAACTCATGCGGGTACTGGCGGGCCCGGGCCTCCGCGTCTGGCAGGCCCGCCTCCTCCAGCAGCTCGACGGCGCGCGCCCGGGCGGCGCGCCCCCGGGCCACGCCCCCGGCCTCGAGGGCCTCGACGATCTGGGCACCGACGCGGGCCAGCGGGTTGAGGTTGGACATCGGGTCCTGCGGGACCATGCCGATCTCGACGCCCCGCAGCCGCGCCACCGCCGCCGGGCCGCCGGCGGTGAGGTCCTGCCCGTCGAAGCTGATGCGGCCCGCCGTGACCTTGCCGTTGGAGGCCAGCAGCCCGATGACGGCCGCCGCGGTGGTGGACTTGCCCGAGCCGGACTCCCCCACGATCGCCACGGTCTCGCCTGGGTGGACGTCGAGGTCGACGCCTGTGACGGCCACCGTCCGCCCGGAGTCCGAGGTGAAGGCCACCTCGAGCCCGCGCACGCTCAGCAGCGGCTGAGGCTCCGTCTGCGTCGACACGACCATCCCGCTCACCGCTTCCTCGTCCGTGGGTCCAGCGCCTCGCGCAGCGCCTCGCCGAACAACGTGAACCCGAGCGCCGTCACCGCGATGCAGGCGCCGGGCCACAGCGCCAGGCGCGGCGCCACCTCGAGCTCGTTCTGCGCCGCGGTGAGCATCCGACCCCACTCGGCGGCGGTCGGCGCGCCGCCGCCCAGCCCCAGGAAGGACAGCGCCGCCGCCTCGATGACCGCCGTCGCGAGCATCAGGGTGGCCTGCACGATCACCGGGGAGATGCTGTTGGGCAGCACATGGCTCATGGTCACGGTCCGCCGGCTCAGGCCCAGCGACGATGCGGCCAGCACGTAGTCCTGCCCCCGCTGGGCGAGCATCGACCCGCGCAGCAGCCGCGCGAAGATCGGCACCTGCACCACGCCGATCGCGATGATCACGGCGGTGGAGGACTGGCCGATCACCGCCGCGATGGACACCGCGAGCAGCAGGCTGGGCACGGAGAGCATCAGGTCGACGAGCCGCATGGTCGCGGTGTCCACCCACCCGCCCAGCCCTCCGGCGACGACGCCGAGCAGCACGCCGCCAAGCAAGCCGACCAGCGTGGAGAGGACGCCGATCAGCAGGGACGCGCGGGCGCCCCAGACGAGCTGGGAGAACAGGTCGGCGCCGTAGCGGTCGAGGCCCAGCAGGTGCTCGGCGGATGGGCCGGGGATGAACGTGGGCCGCACCTGCGCGCGGCCCGGCAGCTCGCCCGCGTCGAACGGGGCGATCAGCGGCGCGAACGTCGCGACGGCCAGGAACACCAGGACGATGACCGCGCCGGCGATGGCGCCTGGGTTGCGCCGCAGGCGCCGGGCTGCGGCCCGCCACGCGGAGTCCCCGGCATGGTCGGGCGCCGCGGGCGGGCCGCTGGGCGGGGCGAGGAGCTCATGCGTCTCAGTCGCGCTCATCTGGTCCTCATCCTCGGGTCGATCAGGCCGTAGGAGACGTCGACGGCGAGGTTCACCACCGCGTAGACGATCGCGATGATGAGGATGAAGCCCTGCAGCACCGCGTAGTCGAGGTTGAAGACGGCCTGGGCCAGGAAGCTCCCGATCCCCGGGTAGGCGAACACCGTCTCGGTGAGCACCGCCCCGGAGAGCAGCAGCCCCACCTGCAGCCCGATGGTCGTGGAGACCGGCAGCATCGCGTTGCGCAGGATGACGCGGTTGCGCAGCCGCGCGCGCCCCATGCCCTTGGCCCGGGCGGTGCGCACGTAGTCCGCGCCCTGCACCTCGAGCACCGACGAGCGCGTGATCCGGGTGATGATCGCGAGCGGGATCGAGCCGAGCGCCAGCGCGGGGAGCACGAGGTGCACGAACGCGTCCCAGCTCGCGTCGAGCTCCCGGGTGAGCAGGCCGTCGAGCACGTAGAAGCCGGTGGGGTGGGTGGCCACCATCGTCGGGTCTTGGCGCCCGGCGGACGGGAACCAGCCGAGCTGCACCGCGAACAGCCACTTGAGCAGGAACGCGAGGAAGAAGACGGGGATGGTGACCCCGAGCAGGGAGACCACCACCGTGCCGTTGTCCACCAGGCCGCCCTGCCGCCGGGCGGCGAGGTAGCCGAGCGGGATGCCGACGCCGACGGCGATCGCGAGCGCGAGGACCGTGAGCTCGATGGTCGCCGGGAACCGGGCGAGGAACTCCTCCAGCACCGGGCGCCCAGTGCGGGTGGACGTCCCGAAGTTGCCTTGCACGAGCTGGCCCAGATAGCCGGTGTACTGCTGGAGCACCGGCCGGTCGAAGCCGTACAGCGTGTTGAGGCGTTCCACGGCCTCGGGTGTGGCGCGCTCCCCCAGGAGGGCCGTGGCAGGACCTCCTGGGAGAGCGCGCACCCACAGGAACAGCAAGACGGACAACCCGAGCAGGGTCGGGACGAGCAGCGCTGTGCGCCGCAGGACGAGTCGGGTCATCGCGGGGTGCTGCTCCTCAGTCGCCGATCGTGATCACGTTGTAGACCTCGTCCTGCACGGGCGAGGCCGGGTATCCGTGGATGTCGGCCTTGAACGCGAGGGACGGCACGGGGTGTGCGAGCGGGATGCCGGGCAGCAGCTCCATGATCTGCGCGTTCGCCGCCTCATACGCCGCGGTCTGCGCCGCCTTGTCCGCCTGGTAGCGCGCGTCGCCGATGGCCTTGAACAGCGCCGGGTCGTCGAAGCCCCATTCGTTCGCCGGCGCGCCGAAGAACACGCCGATGAAGTTGTAGGTGTCGTTGTAGTCGCCGGTCCACCCCAGCAGGTGGATGCCGTGGTCCGCGGTGCCCTGCATGCGGTCCAGGTACTCCGGGTTCCACGGCTCGGGCACCGGGTTCACGGTGATGCCCACCGCGGCCAGATCGGCCGAGATGGCGGTGAAGACCTGCTCGGGCGTGGGCATGTAGGGCCGCGAGACGTTGGTCGGGTAGTTGAAGTCGATGGTGAGGTTCGACTTCCCGGCCTCCGCGAGCAGCGCCTTCGCCTTCTCCGGGTCGTAGTCGTACGTGGCGACGTCCTTGTTCCACCCGTCGACGGCGGGCGGCACGAAGTTCGTGGCGACCTCGGTGCCCTCGGGGAGCGTCTGCGCGACGAGCGCCTCCTTGTCGATGGCGTGCGCGATGGCCTGCCGCACCTTGACGTCCGCGAGCTCCGGGTTGGCCTGGTTCATCGCCAGGTAGAGCACGTTGAACGGGTCGCGGTTGACGATCTGGAAGCCGGCCTCGTCAAGCGCCTCGACGTCCGCCGGCCCCACCAGGTCGTAGCCGTCGATGTCACCGGCCTGCAGCGCCTGCCGCCGGGCGGTGGCGTCCGAGATGACGGTGAAGACGATCTTCTTGATCTGGCCCGCGTCACCCCAGTAGTCGGGGTTGGCCGCCAGGACAACCTGCTCGCCAGGGCTCCAGCTCTCGAAGATGTACGGGCCGGTGCCGGTCGGGTGCGCCTTGGCGTACTCGGGAAGCACGGGAGCCTCCTCGCCGCCGGTGACGCCGTCGGCGTCGTACTTCTCGAGCGCCGCGGGCGACTGGATCGAGAAGGACGGCAGCGACAGCGCCGAGACCAGCTCGGGCAGCGGGCTCGCCAGGTGGATCACAGCCGTCGAGGCGTCAGAGGCCTCGCAGCTCTCGTACTTGCCGGTGCCGTTGAGCCCCGGCACGTCGCTCGTCGCGAAGCCGCCGTTCACCTTCTGCCAGTAGTACGACAGGCTCTCGGACTGCAGCACTCCGGTGAAGTTGTTCCAGCGCTCGAAGTTGAAGCAGACCGCGGCGGCGTCGAAGTCGGTGCCGTCGTGGAACTTCACACCCTCCTTGAGCTGGAACGTGTACTCCAGGCCGTCCTCGCTCACGTCCCAGGACTCGGCGAGCAGCGGCGCGGGGTCGGCAGTCCCCGGCACGGTGCCGACCAGGCCCTCGAACATCTGCCGGGCGACCCGGAAGGTCTCGCCGTCATTCGCGAACGCGGGGTCCAGCGAGGCCGGGTCCGAGGACGCCGCGAAGACGAACGTGGTCCGGGATCCCCCCGTCTCGCTCTGCGCCGCCTCGCCCTCACGGTCGCTCGCCGCGCACGCGGTCAGCACCAGAGCCAGCGCTGCGCCCGATGCGGCGACCCTCAGGAAGGTCTTCACATGATCACCCCTCGTCGACGGGCCGGTGGCATGATCACGCCACCGGGGGAAGAGCCCCCGACGGTAGGCGCGCCACGTCACGCGGATGTTACGTCCGGGTACATCCTCGGATCTGGGGAAACCTACCGTGTCAAAGGGCGATTCACGCCGTGTCAAAGGGTGTTTTCGATGGATTCCGAAGATCGGCTGGCTGACGCCGGCTACCGCACGGTGCCGGATGAGGCCGGAGGGCGGGCCGGACGGCGCTGGTGGGACGCGAACGCCGCGGAGTACCTCGACGAGCACGGCGCCTTCCTGGGCCCCGACGAGTTCTGCTGGTGCCCGGAGGGCCTCCGCGAGCGCGATGCCCACCTGCTGGGCGACGTCACCGGCGCCCGCGTGCTCGAGGTCGGCTCCGGCGCGGCGCAGTGCTCCCGCTGGCTGCTGGGCCACGGGGCGGCCCAGGTGGTCGCCACCGACGTGTCCGGCGGCATGCTCGCCGCCGGCGCCCGGTACGACGCCGCGGCAGGGCGGCGGACCCCGATGGCCCAGGCCGACGCGCGCGCGCTCCCCTTCGCCGACGACTCCTTCGATGTGGCGTTCACCGCGTTCGGCGCCATCCCGTTCGTGCCCGACGCCGCGCGCGTGCACACCGAGGTCGCGCGCGTGCTGCGCCCCGGCGGGCGGTGGGTGTTCTCGGTGACCCACCCGCTGCGCTGGGCCTTCCCCGACGATCCCGGCGTCGGCGGCCTCACCGCGACCCGGTCCTACTTCGACAGGCGCCCCTACGTCGAGGTGGGCGCCTCCGGGAACGTGCTCTACGCCGAGTACCACCGCACGCTCGGCGACCACGTGGGCGAGGTCGTGGCCGCGGGGCTCGTGATCGACCGGCTGGTCGAGCCCGAGTGGCCCGCGGGCCACGACCGCACATGGGGGGGCTGGGGGCCGGTGCGCGGCGAGCGCCTGCCCGGGACGGCGATCTTCGTGACCCACCTCCCGGGCTGACGCCCACCGCGCGCCGGCGGCCCGTCAGTGCGCCGTGGCCTTCTCGGCCCCGGCGCCCGTGAGCGAGCGCACCTCCATCTCGGCGAACTTGCCCGCCGCCGGCGGGGTCTTGCTGAGGTACGTCCCGACGATGCCGAGCAGGAAGGCCAGCGGGATCGAGATCAGCCCCGGGTTCTCCAGGGGGATGATCGCGAAGTCCACCGAGGTGTCCTTGATCATCGACAGGCTCGCCCCGGTGACCGGGTCGACCTTGCCCGACACCACCGGGGACAGCGCGATCAGCACGATGCAGGAGATGAGCCCGCCGTACATGCTCCACAGCGCGCCCGAAGTGTTGAACCGCTTCCAGAACAGCGAGTACAGGATGGTCGGCAGGTTCGCGCTGGCGGCCACCGCGAAGGCGAGCGCCACCAGGAACGCCACGTTCTGCCCGTTGGCGAAGATGCCGCCGACGATCGCCAGCAGGCCGATGGCCACCACCGTGATGCGGGCGACCCGCACCTCCTTGTCCGGGTCCACCTTCCCGTCCTTGATCACCGACGCGTAGATGTCATGGGCGAACGACGCGGCGGCGGTGATCGTCAGACCGGCCACCACCGCGAGGATCGTCGCGAACGCCACTGCCGAGATCAGCCCCAGCAGCACCGCGCCCCCGAGCTCGAACGCGAGCAGCGGCGCGGCAGAGTTCACCCCGCCAGGCGCAGCCCGGATCACGTCCGGCCCGACCAGGGCGCCCGCGCCGTAGCCCAGCACCAGGGTGAACAGGTAGAAGATGCCGATCAGCCAGATCGCCCAGACAACACTGCGCCGCGCCTCCTTGGCGCTCGGCACCGTGTAGAAGCGCATCAGCACGTGCGGCAGGCCCGCCGTGCCGAGCACCAGCGCGAGCGCGAGCGACAGGAAGTTCAGCTGGGTCATCGACGTGGCGCCGTACTGCTTGCCGGGCTCGATGAGCGCCTCGCCACCCGGGCCGGCCTTGTCGATGGCGCCCTGCAGCAGCGCCGAGAAGTCCATCCCGAAGTTGCCCATGACCCAGATGGTCATGATGCCGGCGCCGGCGATGAGGAGCACCGCCTTGATGATCTGCACCCACGTGGTGCCCTTCATCCCGCCGACCAGCACGTACAGGATCATCAGCGCGCCGACCACGGCGATCACCACGCCCTGGCCCGCGACCCCGTCGATGCCCAGCAGCAGCGCCACCAAACCGCCCGCGCCGGCCATCTGCGCCAGCAGGTAGAAGAACACCACCGTGAGGGTGGCCAGCGCCGCCGCCATCCGCACCGGGCGCTGCTTGAGCCGGAACGACAGCACGTCCGCCATCGTGAACTTGCCGGTGTTGCGCATCAGCTCGGCAACCAGGAGCAGCGCCACCAGCCACGCCACCAGGAAGCCGATCGAGTACAGGAAGCCGTCATAGCCGTTGACGGCGATGGCCCCGCAGATGCCGAGGAAACTCGCCGCAGACAGGTAGTCCCCAGCGATCGCCGTGCCATTCTGCGGCCCCGTGAAGGAGCGGCCCGCCGCGTAGTAGTCGGCGGCGCTGCGGTTCGACTTCGAGGCGCGAAACACCACGACGAGCGTCACCAGGACGAACGCCAGGAAGATGCCGATGTTGACGGCCGGCTCGCCGATCTGGGCGGACTCCACCGCCGCCACGACCCGGGCGCTCACGCGAGCGTCCCGTCTTCGATCTCGCGGCGAAGCTCGTCAGCCACCGGGTCCTGGTGCTTGTTCGCCCAGTTGGCGTACACCATCGTGATGACGAAGGTGGAGACGAACTGGCCGAGGCCGAGCAGCAGGCCGACAGTGATGTTGCCGGACACCCGGGTGCTCATGAAGTCGTGGGCATAGTCGGCCAACAGCACGTACAGCAAGTACCAAGCGAGGAAGAACGCGGTCATGGGGAAGACGAACCGGCGGAACCGCCGCCGCAGCGCCTGGAACTCCGGCGAGCGTTGCACCCGTTCGTAGTCGGTCTCATGCTGCTGGGCCACCTCGGACATCGTGCCTCCGTGGGTCGTGGCGGCCCCGTTGCCGCCGCGCCCTACTGTGACGCACACCACAGGCCGAAGTCACGCATTTGACCGTGAATACGACGAAGTAGTGAACAAATCGAGCGGAGCGAGCGGCGGGAGCGCTGGGACACGTCGGCAAGCGTGGGCGCGTCGAGGTCGGTCACTGTTGCCCTGGGTCGCGACTACGAGAGGCGCTTCGCCGTGCTTCAGCCAACCGGCGCCCGCTCTTGTCAATTCACGAGTTCAACCTGCGCGTGCTGATCCCTCCTGCCCTCAGGTGACGCCAGGTCCGCACCCGAGGGCCCGAGTGCCTCGATGTACCGCCACACCCCAACCCGCTCCTCACGAAGACCGCCAGGCCCCCCCTCGACCAATGGCCCGCGGCCCGCACCAGGGCTGGCTGGAGCGGCGCTGGGAGGTCCATGCCCTGGAGCCTGGCCAAACGAGAACGCGCATGAGCGCGGTCCACGGATCCAGGCCCCCCGATGCCTCGAGACGACGGGCAGCATCGAGGTAGTCCTGTCCGCTCATTGCCCGACCCGAACAACACCCACGACGGCCGGCGTGGCAATGAAGCCAAGTGAACTCCGGGTCGCGTGGGAGACGCGGGGGAACCCGCCTCGCACTAGCGGAGGTCGACCTCCAAGCCGTTGCCGGTCAGCATTCAGTGCCCGGCCTCGTGCCAGCTCGCGCCGACCCCGACCGACACGTCCAGCGGCACATCGAGCGCCGCCGCGGCCCCCATCTGCTCCCGGACCACAGCCTCGACCTCGTCCCGCTCCCCCGGCGCGACCTCGAGCACCAACTCGTCATGCACCTGCAGCAGCAGCCGCGAGCGCAGCCCGCGCCGGGTGATCTCGCGCTCGACGCCCAGCATCGCCACCTTGATGAGGTCCGCCGCGGAGCCCTGGATCGGGGCGTTGAGCGCCATCCGCTCAGCCATCTCGCGGCGCTGGCGGTTGTCGCTGGTGAGGTCCGGCAGGTAGCGGCGGCGGCCCATGATCGTGGCGGTGTAGCCGGTGGCGCGGGCCTCGTCGACGACTCCGGTCAGGTACTGGCGCACCCCGCCGAACCGTGAGAAGTAATCGTCCATGAGCCGGGCGGCTTCGCCGACCTCGATGTTGAGCTGCTTGGAGAGGCCGAAGGAGGAGAGCCCGTAGGCCAGGCCGTAGCTCATCGCCTTGATCTTGGAGCGCATCGCCGGCGTGACTTCGTCGGTGGGCACGGAGAACACCCGCGAGCCGACGTAGTTGTGCAGGTCCTCCCCGGAGTTGAAGGCGTCGATGAGGCCCTCGTCGCCGGACAGGTGCGCCATGATCCGCATCTCGATCTGCGAGTAGTCGGCGGTCAGCAGCGTCTCGTAGCCCTCGCCCACCACGAAGGCGCGCCGGATCTGCCGGCCCGCCTCGGTGCGGATCGGGATGTTCTGCAAGTTCGGGTCCGTCGAGGACAGGCGCCCCGTCGCGGCGATGGTCTGCTGGAACGTGGTGTGGATGCGCCCGTCGTCGGCCACCGAGCGCAGCAGCCCCTCGACCGTCTGGCGCAGGCGGATCGCGTCGCGGTGGGCCAGCAGGTGGGCGAGGAATGGGTGCTCGGTGCGGGTGTACAGGTCGGCGAGGCTCGCCGCGTCGGTGGTGTAGCCCGTCTTGATCTTCTTGGTCTTCGGCATGCCGAGCTGGTCGAACAGCACCTCCTGGAGCTGCTTCGGGGAGCCCAGGTTCACCTCGCGGCCGATCACGTCATACGCCTCGGTGGCGGCCGTCTGCACCTGCGCGTCGAAGAGCTTCTCCAGCTCGCGCAGGTAGTCGACGTCTGCGGCGATCCCGCGGTGCTCCATCGCGGCCAGGACGTCCTCAAGGGGCAGCTCGAGCCGCGTGAGCAGGTCCGCCGCCCCGCGGTCGGCCAGGGCGTCGGCGAGCACCCCGGAGAGCTCGCTCACCGCCGCCGCGCGCTCGGCGGCGCGCTGGTGCTCGTCGGAGCCGTCGATCTCGAGGTCCAGGGCGCCCTGCGAGCCGGTGGGGCCCGCGCCCGACGCCAGCTCGCGGTGCAAGTACCGCACCGTGAGGGAGGGCAGGTCGTAGGAGCGCTGATCGGGGTGGCACAGGTAGGCGGCCACCTCGGTGTCGAAGACGACGCCCGCGAGCGGCAGGCCGCGCCCGGTGAGCGCGTGCCATGCGGACTTGGCCCCGTGCACCGACTTGGGCGCCGACGCGTCGGCCAGCCACGCGGCCAGCGCCGCCTCGTCCTGCGGGTCGATGGTCGTCAGGTCGAGCGACACGGCCGCGGCGCCGTCGTCGGCGATCGCCAGGCCCCACGCGTCCCCGGCTCCCGGCCGGACGGCGCCGCGCACGTCGAGTCCGAGCTCGCGGCCGGCGCGGGCGGCGAGCCAGCCGCCCAGCCCGCCCGGCGCCAGCTCTGTGACGTCGACGGGCTCACCCGCCTCGACGGGCGCTGCCGCCTCGCCGGGCATCGCCGCGAACAGCCGCTCGCGCAGCGCGGTGAATTGCAGCGAGTCGAACACCCGGTGCATGGCCTCGCGGTCCCACGGCTGGACGGCCAGGTCGGCGGGGCCCAGCGGCAGCTCGAGGTCCGTCAGCAGGTGGTTGAGCTCGCGGTTGAGCACCACCTGGTCGAGGTGCTCGCGCAGGGACTCCCCCGCCTTGCCCTTGATCGAGGGGGCCGCGGCGATGATGCCCTCGAGGCCGCCGTACGCGGTGATCCACTTGGCCGCCGTCTTGGGCCCGACGCCGGGGACCCCGGGCAGGTTGTCGCTGGTCTCGCCCACGAGCGCCGCGAGGTCGGAGTACTGCCCGGGGTCCACGCCGTACTTGGCGCGCACCGCCTCAGGGGTCATCCGCGTGAGCTCGGAGACGCCGCGGATCGGGTACAGCAGCGTGACGTCCTCGTTGACGAGCTGGAACGCGTCCCGGTCGCCCGAGCAGATGAGCACCTGCATGCCCGCCGCGCGCGCCTGGGTCGAGAGGGTCGCCAGCACGTCGTCCGCCTCGTAGTTCTCCCGCTCGATGACGGGCACGCGCATGGTCTCCAGGACCTCGCGGATCAGCGGCACCTGCCCGCGGAACGGCTGCGGAGTCTCGTCCCGGGTCCCCTTGTACGCCGGGTACCGCTCGGTGCGGAACGTGGTGCGCCCCATGTCGAACGCGACGGCGAGGTGGGTGGGCTGCTCGTCCGCGAGGATCTTGGTGAGCATCGACGTGAAGCCGTACACCGCGTTGGTGGGCTGGCCCGTCGAGGTGGAGAAGTTCTCCACGGGCAGCGCGAAGTAGGCCCGGTAGGCCATCGAGTGCCCGTCGATGAGCAGCAGGCGCGCGGGCCCGCTGGCTCCGGAGGGGGTCGTCCCACTGGTCTCGGGGGCGGTCGGCTGGTCGTCGGCTGGCTGAACGTCGCTCACGGGTGCCAACCTATCTGCCATGACTGACGACGCCGTGCCGCCGACCTTTCCCGGGACCCTCATCGACCGGATGGGCATCACGATCCTCGAGGTGGCACCCGAGCGGGCCGTGGGCACGATGCCCGTCGAGGGCAACACCCAGCCGTATGGGCTGCTGCACGGCGGCGCGTCGGCCGTGCTCGCCGAGACGCTCGGCTCCCTGGCCGCGGCCGCCCATGCCGGCGAGGGCCGGATCGCGGTGGGGATCGAGCTCAACGCCACGCACCACCGCGGCGCCACGTCGGGGACTGTCACCGGGACGGCCCGCGCGCTGCACCTCGGGTCCCGCGTCGCGACCTACGAGATCGTGGTCGAGGACTCCGAGTCGCGCCGGGTCTGCACGGCGCGGTTGACCTGCATGGTGATGGCGGGCCGGGACCGCTGACCAGCCGCGGCCTGCACGCTGCTCGGGTCGGCCATCTCGCCCCGCGCGGCGGCCCGCACCTGGCGCCGTCGGGCGATGAGGTCCTCGAGCCCACGCCCTGAGGCGCGGCGCGACTGCGCCCCGGCGGTCTCGCCGACCAGGCGGCGTTGCAGGGCGCTCGTGCTCACCACGCGGTGCGCGGCGGCCGGGGCGAAGCCGAGCCGCACGAAGAACCGCTGCATCCCCCGGGCGCCGGGCAGGGGCGCCGCGTACACCTCGGTCGCCCCGCCGAGCTCGGCCACCTCGAGCGCGCCCGCCATCAGCGCATGCCCAAGGCCACGCCGGCGGGCCCGGGGCGCGACGTAGATCGCCTCGAGGTTGAGGCTCACGAGATCCGTGAAAGGACCGGGCCCGACGAGCTGGCCGAGCAGCAGGCCCGCGGGCTCGCCGTCGAGCAGTCCCACGAGGAGCTGGCCGCCGGGTGACGCGAGGAGCGCCCCGAGCTGGTCCCGCAACCGGTCCCCGTCGTCGCTGCAGAGTTGCGCGCCCATCGTGGACTCGCTCCGCGCGGCAAGGCAGAGGTCGACGAGGGCAGGCAGGTCCCCGGGCTCAGCGGGTCGCACCTGGGCTCCTGGACGCACCTGTGTCGGCCTCCCGTCCTTTTCTCGTCGCGGACAGGGTCGACACCCCGTCCGCGACCCGATCATGACAAAGCCGAGGCCGCCGTGCCTAGTCGGTCCTCCCACCAGCGCAACGACGCCCGCGCGCCTCGCGGACAATCACTCCAAATAGTGAATGATGACCGGTTCGTCCCGCATACTGTCGCGCTGTGCGTAATGCGCCCGACACAATCCGCTCCTAGTCTCCTCCCCACTCGGGGCCCAGGCTTCGCTCGGCACAGCGCCAGACGGCACCGCGCCGAAGACCGTGAACCACCGATCGAACCGACCGGACGGAGGTCCCAGTGCGCCGAGCCGCGTCACCGGACCGCATCACCAGCTCGCGCACACGGATCGCGCACCGCTCACGGCGCGCGCTCGTCCCGCTGCTGACTGTGCTGCTCAGCGTGCTCGCCGCGCTGTTGGCCGCGATCCCCGCCCAGGCCGCGGCGGTGCCGTGTGCCGCCGATCCGGCGACCGGATGCATCGGCGGGACCATCCGCACGTCGGCGGGCGAGCCCGCCCCGGGCATCGGCCTCACGATCACCGGCCAGGGTGAGAGCCTCGCGGTGGTCACCGGCGTCGACGGCCGCTGGTCCACCCCGGTGACGGCGGCCGGCGACTACGAGGTCGCGCTCGACGAGGCGACGCTCCCCACCGGCGAGACACTGCGGGACCCGGCGGCCAACCCGCGCACCGTCACCGTCAGGCTCGGCGCCAGCGTCGGCGCCCTGTTCCCGCTCGGAGCCCCGACGGCTGGCGGCAGCGGGGGCGGCGGAGACCCGTCCACCGCAACCCCTGAGCCCGGCACTGACCCGGCGGTGACAACGCCGGACAGCGGCAAGCCGAGCAGCATCACCGCGCAGCGCGTCGCGCAGCAGACCGTCAACGGCATCGTCTTCGGCCTCCTGCTGGCGCTCGCCTCGGTGGGCCTGTCCCTGATCTACGGCACCACCGGGCTGAGCAACTTCGCGCACGGCGAGCAGGTCACCCTCGGGGCCCTGCTGGCCTACGTTGGCTGCCAGCTGCTCGACCTGCCGCTGCTCGTCTCCGGCATCGTGGCGGTGCTGCTCGGGGCGGCGTCCGGGTGGTTGCAGGACGCCGGCATCTGGCATCCGCTGCGCAGGCGCAGGGTCGGCACCACGCAGCAGATGATCGTCACGATCGGCCTGTCGATGGCGCTGCAGTACACGTACCAGTTCTTCCTCGGCGGCAGCCCGCTGCGCATCGTCACGGCGAACCCGAAGCCGGTGCGCATCGGCGGGATGCTGTTCACGCAGCAGTCGCTGACCTCCGCCGGCATCGCGATCATCGCGATCGGCGCGGTGGCCTTCTTCCTGGTGCGGACCCGCACCGGCCGGGCCACCCGCGCGGTCTCGGACAACCCGGCGCTCGCCGCGGCGTCCGGCATCACCGTCGAGCGGATCGTGCGGATCGTGTGGACCCTGGGCGCGGGGCTCGCCGCCCTGGGCGGGGTGCTGCTCGGCCTGTACTTCAACGCGACGAATTGGAACATGGGCGGCGCGATCCTGCTGCTGATGTTCGCCGCGGTCACCCTCGGAGGCCTCGGCACCGCGTGGGGGGCCCTGGTGGGCTCGCTCGTCATCGGCCTCGTCGTCGAGCTGTCGACATTCGTCATCCCGAGCGACATGCGCTACGCGGGCGCGCTCGTCATCCTCATCCTCGTCCTGCTCGTCCGGCCCCAGGGCATCCTGGGCCGGGCCGAGCGCATCGGCTGACGGAGGCCACCCATGGACTGGCAGCAGATCCTCACCAACGTCGCCGGCGAGATCATCGCCCCGACCACCGCGGCGTACGCGCTCGCGGCGATCGGCCTCAACGTGCACTTCGGCATGACCGGGCTGCTCAACTTCGGCCAGGCCGGCTTCATGCTGCTCGGCGCCTACGGCTACGCCATCGCGTCCATCGCGGGCTGGCCCGTGTGGGCGGCGTTCCTCGTGGCGCTGGCCTGCGCGGTGGTCTTCGCGCTGATCCTCGGCGTGCCGACGCTCAAATTGCGCGGCGACTACCTGGCGATCGTCACGATCGCCGCGGCGGAGATCATCCGCATGGTCGGGCGCTCCACCTCGATGACGGCGGTCACCGGGGGCAACGCGGGCCTGGCCGGTGACGGCTTCAAGGGCTCCTTCCAAGACTTGTCGCCCCTGCCGGATGGGAACTTCGCGATCGGCCCGTGGTCGTACTCCACCAACCTGTCCAACAGCTGGTGGGTGCGGATCGTCGGGTGGGCGCTGGTGGCCCTCGCGTGCTTCCTGGTGTGGCGGTGGATGAACAGCCCGTGGGGCCGGGTGCTCAAGGGCATCCGCGAGGACGAGGACGCGGTCCGCTCGCTCGGCAAGAACGTGTACGCCTACAAGATGCAGGCGCTGGTCCTGGGCGGCGCGATCGGCGCGGTGGCGGGGATCGTGTACGTGCTGCCACGAGCCGTCCAACCGGACTCGATGGGCCGCCCCATGACGTTCTACGTGTGGACGATCCTGCTACTGGGCGGCGCCGCCACGGTGTTCGGGCCGGTGCTCGGGTCGATCCTGCTGTGGACCACGCTCATGCTGATCAAGACGGTGCTGCGCGACGTGGTGCCCACGACCGTGCTGCGCACCGAGCAGATCGAGATGCTCGGGTGGGTGCTGGTCGGCGTGACCCTCATGCTCCTGGTGATCTTCCGACCACAAGGAATCCTCGGCGACCGCAAGGAGCTGGCGATCGATGTCCGCTGACACACCCCCCGGCCGAGCCGCCGCCCGGCCCGCCCTCGCCGACGTCGAGCGCGTCCCCGGCTCCGCGAAGCCCGACCCGATCCTGAGCGCGCAGGACGTCACCCGCACGTTCGGCGGCATGACGGCCGTCGACGTGGACCGCCTCGAGGTGCAGCGCGGCGCCATCACCGCGCTGATCGGCCCCAACGGCGCCGGCAAGACCACGTTGTTCAACCTCCTCACCGGATTCGACCGCCCGGACACCGGCTCGTGGTCCTTCGAGGGGCGCTCGCTCGCACGCGTGCCCGCCGCGAAGGTCGCCCAGGCCGGCATGGTGCGCACGTTCCAGCTCACCAAGGCCTTGTCCCGCATGACGGTGCTGGAGAACATGCGCCTGGGCGCCACCGACCAGAGCGGGGAGAACCTCTTCATCGCCCTGGCGCCCGCGCTGTGGCGCCGCCGCGAGGCGCAGATCACCGAGCAGGCGCTCGAGCTGCTCGAGCGGTTCCGGCTGCTGGAGAAGAAGAATGACTTCGCGGGGAGCCTCTCCGGCGGACAGCGCAAGCTGCTGGAGAGGGCCGGGGCCCTCATGAGCAAGCCCACGATGGTCATGCTCGACGAGCCGATGGCCGGGGTGAACCCCGCCCTGACGCAGTCGCTGCTCGGCCACATCCAGGCGCTGCGCGACGAGGGGACCACGGTGCTGTTCGTCGAGCACGACATGCACATGGTGCGGCACATCTCCGACTGGGTGGTGGTGATGGCCGAGGGGCGCATCGTCGCCGAGGGCCCGCCCGAGTCCGTCATGCGGGAGCAGGCCGTCATCGACGCCTACCTGGGCGCCCACCACGACACCGACCTGGGCGACGACCGCCTGCTCGAGGACGACGTGACCGAACAGCTCGAGGCAGAGGCCCAGGCCGAGGAGGAGCAGCGATGAGCACCGACCCCGCACCCGTCGAGGCCAACGCCGACGTCCACCGCGGGGCGCCCGCCGGGGAGCCGTTGCTCGCCGCCACCGACCTCGTGGCCGGCTACGTGCCGGGCGTCGACATCTTGGGCGGCTGCAACCTCGTGGTCCACCCCGGGGAACTGGTCGGCATCATCGGGCCCAACGGCGCCGGGAAGTCGACACTGCTCAAGGCCCTGTTCGGGCTCGTGACCATCCGGTCCGGAACTGTCGTGCTCAAGGGCGAGGACATCACGAACCACCGGGCGGACTCCCTGGTGCGCCGCGGGGTCGGCTTCGTGCCGCAGAACAACAATGTGTTCCCCTCGCTCACCATCGAGGAGAACCTGCAGATGGGGGTGTTCCAGGCCCCGAAGATCTTCGCCGACAGGTTCGAGTTCATCGTCGACCTGTTCCCCACCCTGGGCGACCGTCGCCGGCAGCGCGCCGGGTCCCTGTCCGGCGGGGAGCGGCAGATGGTGGCGATGGCACGCGCGCTGATGATGGACCCATCGGTGCTGCTGCTCGACGAGCCCTCCGCCGGGCTGTCCCCCGTGCGCCAGGACGAGACCTTCATCCGCACCCGCAAGATCAACCGCGCCGGGGTGTCCGTGGTGATCGTCGAGCAGAACGCCCGCCGCTGCCTGCAGATCTGCGACCGCGCATACGTGCTCGACCAGGGCCGCAACGCCTACTCGGGGCCGGGCCGCGAGCTCATGCACGACCCGAAGGTCATCGAGCTGTACCTGGGCACCCTGGCCACCGACGTCGAGGGCGGCGCCGAGACCGACTGACCCCGAGCAAGCATGACGGAAGGGCCCGGCGGGTTGACCGCCGGGCCCTTCCGCGTGGTGCTCAGCGCGTCACAGCTCGCCGAACTCCGCCTTGATCCACGTGTACTTGTTGTCCTCGCCGTACTGGTAGATCCCGATGAAGGCCGACGACGGGTCGTTCTGGTCGTTGAACGGACCGGCTCCCGAGACGGCCTTGTACGCGATCTCGTTGCCCGCCTCGAGCTCCTTGACGCCGTCGGCGAAGGTCGTGACCTCCGTGCCGCCGTTCGCCCCGGAGACGGCCGCCAGGTTCTTCTGGATCGTCGGCCCGTCAGTGGCGCCGCCCTTCACCGCGGCCAGCGCGGCGAGGATCACGGCGTCGTAGGACTCCGCCGAGTACGAGAAGTCCTTGAGGCCGCTGTCGACCGCGAGCAGGCGCTTCTGGAACGCGTCGTCCGGGTACGCCCCGGGCAGTGTGCCCTGGGCGCCCGTGAGGGTGCCGGGCGCCAGGTCGGCGCTGTAGTCCGACAGGTTGCCGTCCACGAAGTACAGCTTCGAGGTGTCGAAGCCCTGCGCCACGAGCTCGGGGACGATCAGCTTGGTCTGCGCGAAGGCGATGATCGCGATGGCGTCCGGGTTCGTGGCCAGCGCGCTGCTGACGATCGTGTTGAAGTTCTGCTCCGTCGGGTCGAACTCCTGGCCCGAGGCGCCGTAGGCGAGCGTGCCGCCCGCAGACTCCACCGTGTCCTGGAGGACGTCGCGCAGCGACGTGCCGTAGTCCTCGTTGAAGACGATGGCGGCGACGTTCTGGTGTCCGTCGTTGAGGATGAGGTTGCCGAGCGAGGCGCCCTGGAGCAGGTCCGACGGGGCGGTACGGAAGTAGAACGGGTCGCGGCCGGAGAGGTCGGTGGCGGTGTTCGCCGGGGAGATCTGGACGATCTCCGCGTTGGTGATGTCGTCCACCACGTTGCGCGTCACCGACGAGGCCGCGGCCCCGATGATGACCTGCACGTCCTTGCCGATCAGGTCCGTGACCGACTGCGTCGCGACCTCGGCGTGGTCGGCGTCGGAGGAGTCGGCGTGCTCCACGACGACGTCCTGGCCGAGCACGCCGCCGGACTCGTTGATCTCCTGGACGGCCAGGTCCACACCCGCGATCTCAGGCGGCCCGAGGAAGGCGAGGGAGCCGGTCTGCGGCAGCAGCGAGCCGATGACGAGCGCTTCCCCGGCACTCTCGGCGCCCTCGCCGGACGGCGACTCCGAGTCCGACGTGCATGCGGTCAGGGCGAGTGCGACGGCCCCTGCGAGGGCGGCGGCTCGGATTCCATGCGACGAGCGAATCATGCGTGGTACCCCTTCGGCTACGGTCCCGCCGTGCTGGAGGCAAGGCGGTTCGAACAGTGCGGGAAACCTAGCCATCCTTTGTGTCGGTTACGTGACTTGGCGACCGTCATCGCCGGTTGTGGCCTATTTGTAACCTAAATGGCCGTGCGAAGTCACCCAGGCAGCACAAAAGCCCGGCCCTCCACACCAGCGGGGAGGTCCGGGCTCAGGGGCCGATCAGTCAGGCGCCGCTGCCACCGACCTGGTCGATGACGGCGTCGGCGACCTCGCGCATGGTCAGGCGACGGTCCATCGACGTCTTCTGGATCCACCGGAAGGACTCCGGCTCCGTCAGGCCCATCTTCGCCATCAGCAGGCCCTTGGCGCGGTCCACGCGCTTGCGGGTCTCGAACCGCTCGGCGAGGTCCGCGACCTCAGACTCGAGGGCGGAGATCTGCGCGTACCGCGAGATCGCGATCTCCAGCGCGGGCAGCAGGTCGGCCGGGCTGAACGGCTTCACGACGTACGCCATCGCGCCGGCGTCACGCGCCCGCTCGACGAGCTCGGTCTGCGAGAACGCGGTGAGCAGCACGACGGGGGCGACGTGCGCCTTGCCGATGCGCTCGGCCGCGGAGATGCCGTCGAGCACGGGCATCTTGACGTCCATCACGACGACGTCGGGCTTGAGCTCGAGGGCCAGCGCCACGGCCGTCTCGCCGTCGCCGGCCTCCCCGACGACCTCGAAGCCCGCCTCGCGGAGCGTCTCGACGACGTCCATGCGGATCAGCGCCTCATCCTCGGCGACGACCGCTCGACGCGCGGGGCGCGTCGGCGCCGGCTCCGGCGTCTCCTTGGCGGAGGGGGCGGCTGCGCCACTCAGGTCGAGGGGGGTGCCAGCACCCTCGGTGCTCGGCGTCGTGCTCGGGGATTCCTCATTCGTGCTCACGGCGTCAGCCTAATGCCGCGCGAGCCATCACGTGGCCGGACGGCGCCCCGACAGCGCCCGCAGATGAGGCTCCCATGACGGCCCCACGCCGCGTCGATGCTGGACCGCGCGCGCCGCACGGTACTCTGCTGCGCGGGCCCCGATAGCCCAATCGGCAGAGGCGTTCGGCTCAAACCCGATCCAGTGTGGGTTCGAATCCCACTCGGGGCACTGTTCATCACCCGCGCGGACAACTCCCGCGCCCGCACGGGGCGGCTGGCCTCATCGGTTGACTCGCCCGCTTCGGCGCCAGCCTCCCTTGAGGGTGTCGGCAACGTCACGGCGTCCATCCTCGCGATCACCCACCAGTCGATGCCATCCGGATCGGGCCGTCGCCGAAGCGGACCGATATCGGCATGCGCGTGGCGACCAGGAGCCTCAAGTGAGAGCCGTCGGTGTCGCGCCGGGGGTCTTCCCGCGGCGCCGCGAGGCGATGCGACGATGGCCGGGTGACTCACACCACCGACACCTCCGCAGACGACGCTCTGCTCACCGCGATCAGCCGCGCCGTCGCCGCCGCGGATCGGGCCGAGGCGGGCCTAGAGGACGCGGTCGAGGCGGCGCAGGCCGCCGGTGTGCCGCCCGCCGCCATCAGCCGGGTGCTGGCGACGCGTGGCTCGGCGCTGCGGGCCGCCATCCAGGGGCTCGTGGCCGCGCTCGGCCCGACGTACGTCGCCGCCGTCGCCAAGGCGCCCAGCAAGGACCAGGTGACCGCGTGGTCCGCGCCGGACGGAGCCCTGCCGGGCCCCGATGCCGCGCTCCGCCTGCGCCTCGCGCATCGGACCTGGTTGCGGGTCGCAGGGGCCCAGGGCGAGGACGCCGCACGCGCCTGGTTCCTGGGCGCCAACCCGCATCTCGGCGGCGACTCGCCGCTCGTGGCGATCAAGAAGGACCGCGTGGCCGAGGTCAGGTCAGCCGTCGACGCGCTCCTCGACGGGCGGTAGGGCTCTGGGCAGACAGCTGCGGTCAGACGGTCTGGACGACGTAATCCCACAGGCTCGGGTCGGGCTGCGCGGCGATGAACGCCTCGACGTTCGCGATCTGCTCCTCCAGCCCGAGTGTTGCCTGGATGGGAGGATTCATGGTGCCCTTGGTGATCCAGATCGGGTGGGGCTCCTCGTCCCCGAAGCTGGCCAGCGGGCTGAGGAAGACGACTAGCACGTTCTTGCCCGCAGCCGCGGATGCTGACTTCGTGTAGCTCATCGCGAAGGCGTACGCATCGAAACCGCTGGTCAGCGGGCTGACGCCGGCGGTCACCGCAGCGACCATGTCTGCGCGAACGGCGTCGGGCAGCGGTGCGGTCGCCTCGACGACCACGCGCTCGCCGGACGCGAGCGGGTAGGCCACCTGTCCCTCTGCCAGTTCCTCGGCCTGCTCCTCGGTCACCGTGTCGCCTGCCGTCACAGTGACCGGTTCCGGCGCTGTGGTGACGGCAGCGGTGGGTGAGGCGGTCGGCGGTGTGGCGGCGGGCCCGTTACTCGGCGTCGAGCAGCCGGCGATCAGGCCTACGGTCAGCAGGGTGCCCAGCGCGGGCCCTGCAAGGCACTTCATGGCTCTCTCCACAGAACTCACCTCCATCAGTCTCTTGGGCGGCCCGGCAGGTCGCGGTCCTCTTGACCACGACCACCGTGCCGGCCGCCGCAATGCCCGCAGGTCCTATCGACTCGGGGCGCGCAAGTGTGAGCCGTGCCGGCCGGCGGGCCAGACGACGAAGACCATCGGACGCGGTGAGGTGCGCGGCGCCGAGCCCTCGCAACTCCACCGCCGCGAACGTCGCTCAGGCGCCGCACGTGGCGGTGATGTCCGCGCCGGTGAACGGCTCGCGGCCTGCGGCCCGCGTGTGCGTGGGCGCCGGGACGGGAGCGGCAGGTGCGATCGCGGCTGCCGTCGCTGGCATGCTGGGCGTCGCCTCCGGCCCGCCGCCAACGTCCGGAGTCGAGGTCTCGTCGGCCGGGACGACGGGCAGGTCCTGGGCCATCGCGGCCCACACGGCGTCGGCGTCGTCCGTCCACACGACCCGGTTGCGGTCGGCAGGGTCGGGGCCGTTGGGGATCGTCATGAACGTGATCTGCGCCCTGTCGAGCCCGCGCAGGCTGTACGCGAGCCCGGCGATCCGCTGGACGTTCAGCGCACCGTCGGTGGTGAGCGAGCTGGTCGCGGCCGACAGGAACGAGAGCAGCTCGGGGACGTCGGTCAGGACGTTCTTCGCCAGCACCTCGCCGAGCACTGCCGAGAGCAGGCGCTGCTGGTTGCCGATGCGGTTCAGGTCCGAGCCGTCGGACCCCTCGATGTGCCGGGAGCGGGCGAGCTGGGTGGCCACGACGCCGTCCAGGCGCTGCTCGCCGGGTCCCAGGTCCAGCCCGGTGTAGCGGTCCTTCATCGCCGTGGGGATGCAGATGTCCACCCCGTCGATCGCGTCGATCATCTGCTGGAACCCCGAGAAGTCGACGACGGCGACATGGTCGATCCGCACGCCCGTGTTCTCCTGGACGGCGCTCCAAGCGCATGCCGCCGCCGTGGCGATGTCGCCCCCGAGATCCCATCCGATGCTGAAGGCCTCGTTGAACTGCGCGCGCTCCCGAGGCCGGGACGTCGAGCCGTCCACCGCAGAGCACGCGGGGATGCGGACCATCGAGTCGCGCGGGATGGACACGAGCTCGACCCGCTGCCGGTCGGCCGAGATGTGGGCGACGATCACGGTGTCGGAGGCCATCGTGTCGGCGTCGCCGCCGATCTCCGCGTTGGCCCCGTCACGCTGGTCCGAGCCGAGCAGCAGGATCGTGGCAGCGGAGCCCGCGCCCGGGTCGTCGAGCCCAGTGCTGCTGGGCGCGGACGAGGGCTCGGCCACCATGCCGCCGAGGTCGATGTGCTGCACGTTGCCGCCCAGCCGCACAGCGATCCCCGCCACCGCGCCGGCGGTCGCCAGCAGCACCGCAGTGAGCCCCAGTGCGACGCCGCGCGTCACCGCGTGGCCGCGTGGCCGCCGCGCATGGTGCGGCGCGGGGCTTAGTTGCTGCCGTGGGCGGCGTGCGATCACGGGGCGAACCTAGACGAGCACGCGGGGCGGCGCAGCGCGAATGACGTGGGATCCCGTGAAGCGTCTGTGCGCATCTGCCGGAGGGTCGCCCCGAGCGCTCTCACGTGTCTGCGCCGCTGATCCGGGACCTACGACCCCCCGCGTCGGGCATCACTACATCTAGCGTCAACCACTCACACGAACACCACATCTTGTCGTTCGACCCGCGGTGCGCTCCTCTCCCCAGGACACGCCAGCGGCCGTCGGCGCGCACCGCCGGGCACGGCCCAGCGGCCGTCGACGGCATGCGCCTGGCGGGTCCGACGGCCGAGGAAGGCATCCGCATGCTGCAGACCGAATCGCCCGCGACGACCCCGGAGACCCCGGCGGCTCCGGGAAGGCTGACGGTCAGCAAGCGCGACGGCCGACGGCTGCCCTTCGACGACGAGCGCATATTCGCGGCGCTGGCCCGGGCGTTCGTCGAGGTGCACGGCGAGCCCACGCCCATGACCCACCGCACGCTGCGCGACCTGGTCGCTCGGATCAACCGCGAGCTCGCCGCCCGGTTCAGCGTCGACGTGAAGATCTACGAGATCCAGAACGTCGTGGAGCACGTGCTGCTCGACAGCCGCGAGTACGCCGTCGCCGAGGCATACATCAGCTACCGCATCCAGCGGGACTTCGCGCGCAGCAAGGCCACCGACATCAACCACTCGATCATCAAGCTGATCGACAAGGACCAGTCGATCGTCAACGAGAACGCCAACAAGGACAGCGACGTCTTCAACACCCAGCGCGACCTCACGGCGGGCGCGGTGGGCAAGGCGATCGGCCTGAAGATGCTGCCCCCGCATGTGGCGAACGCCCACCAGAAGGGCGACATCCACTACCACGACCTCGACTACCACCCGTATGCGCCGATGACGAACTGCTGCCTCATCGACTTCCAGACGATGCTCGGCAGGGGCTTCCGGATCGGCAACGCCGAGGTCGAGCCGCCCCGCTCGATCCAGACGGCCACCGCGCAGATCTCCCAGATCATCGCGAACGTCTCCTCGAGCCAGTACGGCGGCTGCTCGGCCAACCGCATCGACGAGCTGCTGGCCCCGTACGCGGAGCGGAACTTCGCCAAGCACCTTGCGGACGCCCAGCGCTGGGTCGCGGACGAGTCCCTGCACCAGCAGTACGCCGCGGAGCGCACGCGCAAGGACATCTACGACGCGATGCAGAGCCTCGAGTACGAGATCAACACGCTGTTCACGTCCAACGGGCAGACGCCGTTCACCTCGCTGGGCTTCGGGCTCGGCACCAACTGGTTCGAGCGCGAGATCCAGCGCGCGATCCTGCAGATCCGGATCGACGGCCTCGGCAGCGAGAAGCGCACGGCGATCTTCCCCAAGCTGATCTTCACGCTGAAGCGCGGCCTCAACCTCGACGAGGGCGACCCGAACTACGACATCAAGCAGCTCGCCCTCGAGTGCTCGACCAAGCGCATGTACCCCGACGTGCTCAGCTACGACAAGATCGTCGAGCTGACCGGCAGCTTCAAGGTGCCGATGGGGTGCCGGTCGTTCCTCCAGGGATGGCAGGACGCCGACGGCAACGACGTGTCCGAGGGCCGGATGAACCTGGGCGTCGTCACGCTGAACCTGCCGCGCATCGCGCTCGAGGCGCAGGGCAGCACCGAGCGGTTCTGGAGCATCCTCGACGAGCGCCTGGCCATCGCGCGCGACGCGCTGCTCTTCCGGATCGCCCGCTGCAAGGAGGCGTCCCCCGAGAATGCGCCGATCCTGTACATCTACGGCGCCTTCGGCGAGCGGCTCGCGGCGGGCGACTCGGTCGACGCGCTGTTCAAGGACGGCCGCGCGACGGTGTCACTCGGCTTCATCGGCCTGTACGAGGTCGCGGCGGCGTTCTTCGGCGGCGCGTGGGAGGGCAACCCGGAGGCGAAGGAGTTCACGCTCGACATCCTGCGGACGCTGCACTCCAGCACGAGCGCGTGGAGCCGGGAGAACGGCTACCAGTTCAGCGTGTACTCGACGCCGAGCGAGAGCCTGACGGACCGGTTCTGCCGGCTCGACAAGGCCAAGTTCGGGTCCGTGGCGGACATCACCGACAAGGACTACTACACGAACAGCTTTCACTACGACGTGCGCAAGAGCCCCACGCCGTTCGAGAAGCTGGACTTCGAGATGGACTACCCGGCCTACGCGTCGGGCGGGTTCATCCACTACTGCGAGTACCCGGTGCTGCAGCAGAACCCGCGAGCGCTCGAGGCCGTCTGGGACTACGCGTACGACCGAGTCGGCTACCTCGGCACCAACACCCCGATCGACAGGTGCTACGCGTGCGGCTACTCGGGCGACTTCGACGCGACGGCACGCGGGTTCGAGTGCCCCGAGTGCGGCAACGCCGACCCGCTGACCTGCGACGTCGTCAAGCGCACCTGCGGCTACCTGGGCAACCCGCAGGCCCGGCCCATGGTGCACGGCCGGCACACCGAGATCGCCTCGCGGGTCAAGCACATGACCGGGTCCGTCGGCGGGGTCCCTGGCCAGCCGTCCGCGACCGACCAGGGCTGAGGTGCGGACCCCGCTCCCCCGCGAGTGGCTGTCCGAGAAGCTCAGCCAGGGCCACGTCGGGGACTACAAGCCCTTCCAGTTCGTCGACGGCGAGGGCGTGCGGTGCAGCCTGTACGTCAGCGGCTGCCTGTTCGCCTGTGAGGGCTGCTTCAACGAGGCCACGTGGAGCTTCCGCTACGGCCGTCCCTACACCGACGAGCTCGAGGACCGGATCCTTGCGGACCTAGGCCACGAGTCCGTCCAGGGGCTGACCTTGCTGGGCGGCGAGCCGTTCCTCAACACCGGCGTGTGCCTGCGGCTGATCACGCGCATGCGCCGGGAGCTCCGCCACGCCAAGGACGTGTGGGCGTGGTCGGGCTACACCTTCGAGGAGCTGCTCGCCGACAGCGACGACAAGGTCGCGCTGCTGCACGAGGTGGACGTGCTGGTGGACGGGCCGTTCCGTCGCGAGCTGCGAGACCCGGGGCTGCAGTTCCGGGGCAGCAGCAACCAGCGGATCGTCGACGTGCGGGCGTCACTCGCCGCGGGCGAGGTGCGGCTGTGGGAGCGCCGGACCGACGCGTCGACCACCTTCGAGCAGGTCGAGCGGCGGCCGTTGATCTAGCGCGTCCGCACAACACCTCCGACGCGCGCCCATACGCGCTAGCGTCGCCGCGCCTGATCGTTCATGTACTTGATCAGCACGAACTCGATCGCCACCCGCCGACCGGTCACCTCGAAGTAGTGATAGGCCGGACGTCGAACGTCTCGTCCACGCTGTATCGGGTGTTGATCGGGATCAGCGAGACGCGCGGCTCGTCGTCCGGGGTGTGCAGCGACACCGCGACCACCCCTCTCCCAAGCGTCGAGGCACGGTCGTCGGAGCCAGACCTTGCAACTGACAAACTCCGACGGCCGCGCACCCCGACAGGACTCTGCATCCCGAAATGCCAACCGCTCGAGCCGGGCCGTCTCTACATTCTCTGCCGAGTCATTCTGATCCAAACCCAAAAGAACGGCCCAACTAGGCAACAGATCATACCATTCACAACAGACTGAACTACCCGGCCGCCGTCAAAACGACATCTCGTCGTCAAACTCATCATGTTCGACCGCTATAAGGTGGACGCGCCCACTAGCCCACTCGTCCGCCCAACGAGGCAAGCCGAATCGACGCATCTCGCCGCGGGCGGCCTCAACAAGCCCAGTGCGGTTCGCCACCCCGGGGCGCCTGCCGGCCGCAGCGACCACGAGATCAAAACCCGCAAGGTTTGCGAGTGCAACCGCCGCCTGTTCCGCCAGATCCGAGGCAGATTCAAATACCACCATAGCGAGCACCCCGATTCCGCGCCGTATCGAGACACTCCAACCCGATGGATCCACGATCCGCCGAAACTCGTCGAGTTCGCGAAAGTAGTCCATCCCGTCATCAAATCCGAACCGCTCTGCTTGTGACACGTTGGGTAGTTGAGCAAGAATCTCAGCCCGCCCAGGGTGTCCTTCGTTGTCGCGCTGTGCAAGTTCATGCACAGCGAACAGAACCTTGCTCCGAGTCCGCATTCCGCGGCCGAGACTCAAATAGGCGCCCAACTCGTCGCCCTCTAGACTGTTACTATCGAAACCCTCTTTCCAGAAATAGAGTCGGCTAACAGGGCCCGGTGCGAAGCCAGGCTCTTCCCGCAGTAGTTGCCAGAGGTCAGTGAGTTGGGGGACCCATTCTTGCGACTCACTCGTATTCGCATCTCGCCGAAGCACCACTTGAGCCCAACGCTCAAGAAAGTCCGCGGCCCATCGTCGACGTACTGACTCTTCGCCAAGCGGCGTCTCAATCTCGGGATCACCAGCCAAATGTGCAACAAGGCGGTTTCGCTGATCACGCGGGAGTCGCATCATCTCGAGCAGCACTCCATACGTGTCTGCGCTTTGGCTCGCTAATGCCTCGAGACACTCCTTGAATAGCGGCTCGATGAACGACGCAGGGAGTGTGAGTACCCCGGCAAGACGAACCCGAAGGGCCAGGTATGTGCCCACGTGGCGGCGGCCGAGCTTTCGCTCGTATGCTTCGATACCGCGAATGACGGCCCGGCCCTGACCTCTTCGAGCATATTCCGCCGATTGAACGACTAGTTCAGGCACGACCGAACTGCCGTTCTCTCGGTACGCGTTCAAGACGTGATGGACAAGCACATCAGTGTCGGCGGAACTGCGTGCCAAACCTTCTGCCGCAAAGTACTCCATAAACGTTCGGTGTGTGAACGTGTACAACTTCTCGCCATTCTCGTTCATTGTCACCCAAGTCAGGAGCCATGCGCGGCCCGAACAGTAGTCAATAAACGACGCGGCTCTGCGTCTGGCCTCGGATGGGAGGACCCCGGCGGTATCTACGAAAAAATGCTGCACCACGGCCTCGAGTTGGCGCTGCTCGACGCCAGCCTGAGCCGACGCTGATTTAAAGTACCACAAGGCAATTTCTTGCATTAGGTCTTGACCGTGTTGCACCTGGTCGACGGGTTGAGTGATCCGACGCATCGGGTCCCACCGATTAAACAGCAAGTCAGCACATTCGGCGTAAACTTGCCGCCTGTTTCGCGGCACGTGGCCGCGAGCTCGGTACAGGGCGCAAATGAGAGAAAGCATGAGCGGGTTTGAGCGCAGGTCAGGTATTGTGTCAAGTTCGCCGTAGAAGACCTCGACGTCTCCTTCATAGCTGAGATTCTGCCTGAACCAAATCCGCGCGTATTCCATGATCTGAGTGTCCGTGAAGTCCAGAAGGGCGAGAACTTTGAACGCGGCACTCAAAGCCGCCTGTTCGTACCCCACAACCCTGCTGGTTACAATCACGCTTGTCAGTGGGAATCTGTGGGAGAAAGCATCTATCGCCGCGGTGACTATGCGTCGCCGAGGCAAGTCCAGTGCCTCATCGAGTCCGTCAAAGAGAACCGTTGCTCTCCCAAGGGTGAGCATTGCCTCGATTTCATCCACGCCTACATCATGCATCTGAAGGTCGCGTCGAATGGCGGCAACGATTTCGTCAATCAGTACCGGCCTGTCCGACGAAAACTCTCTGATGCGCACCAAAAGCGGTACACGAACCCCGTCTTCCGTCGCCACTTGTCGAACAACATGCTGCATCAGGGTCGACTTGCCTGCGCCTGGCGCGCCGGTTATGACGAATCGACCACGGCGCGTCAGATCGAGCGCGACATCGGTTTGAATCGTCTCGCCTTCTGCCGTGCGGACTGCCCGCGAGATATATATGCTGTCGAACAGCAGGCGCGCCGTACCCTCTCGAGGCGCACTCTCGAGCGTGTGCTCTAGTCGCATGTCGGTGTGCACTTGCACATAGTGCGCGTTTATGTCGCTTCCGAATGAGTATGCTCGCTCTAGCCGAGTTGGATCTCGGAGGATGCTGGCAAGGTCCCTCAGGAATCTTGGTGCTTTAATGCTCTCCTGGTCGAGTTTGCCGTGCACGTCCATTCGAGCAAGGCGGTTCAGTTCGTCAGGATCGAGCAAGTCATGTATCTCGCTCGCCATGACGACGGAGTCTAGATATTCTGTGAGGTTCACCCACAGGTATTCGATAGCAGCCGCCGATGCACCCAACTCATCGACTCTACTCAAGTGCCGTTTGAAATCGTCGCGCACCTCTTCGATAAAGGCCAATTCCGCGGGTGCATCGCCGTGCACCGGCGCGAGAATACGCGCAAATACGTAAGCTTCCGTGAGGGCCGAGACATACGGGCCCTCCATGACTGCGACCAGTCTGTTGGCGTCGGCGAGTTGAATGATGACCGAGCCATCATCAGTCAAGGTCACCTCCGGGCCGCGATCGACAGATTGTTCGGCTGATGCTCTGCCGAGCATGCGACCTGCACCCATGACAGCAGACGTTGCCACGTTGCCTACAACGGTGGTCAAGATCGACAATGTCGCGGCGTCCACATCTGCCCCTTCGCTCAACTCCGGCCCTTCGTTGTCCGTCACCATAGAGCCTGGTCAACCGCTGGCAGGATCGGCATACCGGTACTGCAGGCCGTGTTCTGACGTCGTGCGCCTCCGCGACGTTCGGCCGACCGGACAATCCAGACGCTCTCTCCTGGCGACCGGCACTGTGCTCGCTGGGCCACGTTGCTACTTGGAGGGCCCATCGGATTGCTTCCGACGCCCGGCCCGACCGCGGTCATCGACACCCGCCCCTCGCGATGTTGACGAGGGCAAGAGGGGCCGCACCGCCAATCGCCGACTGGATTACCCGCTGGAGGTGTCGCCCGAGTACCGGGAGCGGGCGACCTCTTGACTCTGACGCGCTCGCGCCGATCGCCGCACCAGCGCTCCGCGTGGCGGATGCCAGCGGAAGAACTGCCCGGCGGCCTTCGCCGGCACGTTGCTCTGAGGTCGCCCGCGCCTACGCCGGATAGAGGCGCGTGCAGAGCCCTTCTCGGGGCGTAGGACGGCTGTTGGATCGCGGGATGGATGTTGGGTCGGACGGCTGGCACGACCGTGTGAACCAATCCCGGATGCCCTGGAAGGCGGTGAGAGATTTTCCACGGTCTACGGGTTCGCACCCCTGGTGAGCACCACGCCATCCTGGCCCCGACCGGACCAGGACGGCTGCCGCCACAAGGGAGTTGCAGATGGCCGCACAGACGAGCACGACCCGTGATCTGACCAGCTGGGATCCCGAGAACGCGGACACCTGGGACCGCCGGCTGGCGTGGCGGACGCTGTCGATCACCACGTACAACCTGACCCTCGCGTTCGCCGTCTGGTACCTGGTGTCCGCGATCGCCCCGCGGCTCACGATGATCGGCTTCGACCTCAGCCCGGGCCAGCTGTACTGGCTGGTCGCGGTGCCGGGCCTGGCCGGCGGGCTGATGCGGCTGGTGTTCATGTTCCTGCCGCCGGTGCTCGGCACCCGGACGCTGGTCGGGGGCAGCGCGACGCTCCTGTTGATCCCGATGATCGGCTGGGCCCTCGCCGTTCGTGACGCCACGACCCCCTACAGCGTCCTCATCCTGCTGGCCGCCGCCACCGGGATCGGCGGTGGCGCGTTCGCCGGCTTCATGCCGTCGACGAGCTACTTCTTCCCGCGGCGGATGTCCGGCACAGCGCTGGGGCTCCAGGCGGGCCTGGGCAACTTCGGGGTCAGCCTCATCCAGTTCCTGGTGCCGTGGGTGGTCGGCTTCGGCCTGCTCGGCACGGCGGCGCTCACCCCGCAGACCACCGTCGACGGCGGGCGGCTCTGGCTGCACAACGCCGGGCTGGTGCTCATCCCGTGGGTCGTGGCCGGCATCGTGATGGCGGCGCTGTTCCTGCGCCGCGTGCCCGTGACAGCGAACTTCCGGCAGCAGCTCGACATCTTCTCCAACCGCGACACGTGGCTCATGACGGCGATCTACACGATGACGTTCGGGGCGTTCTCGGGCTTCGCCGCGCAGCTCGGCCTGCTGATCCTCAACGAGTACGGACACTTCGCCAACGCCCCCGACCCGCTGAAGTTCGCCTTCCTCGGCCCGCTGCTCGGGTCGCTCACCCGGGCGGCGTGGGGGCCGCTGTGCGACAGGTTCGGCGGCGCGGTGTGGACGCTCGTGGCGGGCATCGGCATGACCGCAAGCACGGTGTTCACGCTGTTCTTCCTAGACCCGCACGACGTCGGCCAGTTCACCTGGTTCCTCGTGGGGATGCTGGCGATCTTCACGTTCGCGGGCATCGGGAACGCGGGGACGTTCAAGCAGATGCCCATGATCTTCGACCGCCGGCAGGCCGGTGGCGTCATCGGCTTCACGTCCGCCATCGCGGCGTTCGGGCCGTTCCTCGTGGGCATGGCCCTGTCCGTGTGGAGCCCGCGAGCGTTCTTCATCGGCGCTGCGGCGTACTTCGCGCTGTGCACCTGGCTGACCTGGTCCAACTACGCGCGGCCCGGCGCACGTCGCCCGAGCTGAGAACGAGGAGCCATGCCCACACCCACCGACGCGCCGCGCACGGCCGGCACGGACAACGCCGCTATCGACCGGCTGCTGCGCCTCGGCTCGCACCTGCGCCGCGGCGAGGTCTCCGAGGACCTCCGCGCCGTCTTCCTCCAGGGCGGCCGCCAGGGCGACGCGTTCTACCGCGACCGCTGGTCGCACGACAAGGTGGTGCGCTCCACGCACGGCGTGAACTGCACCGGGTCGTGCTCGTGGAAGGTGTACGTCAAGGACGGCATCATCACGTGGGAGACGCAGCAGACCGACTACCCGTCGGTCGGACCGGACTCCCCCGAGTACGAGCCTCGCGGCTGCCCGCGCGGCGCCGCGTTCTCCTGGTACACGTACTCCCCCACGCGCATCCGCTACCCGTATGTGCGCGGTGTGCTGCTGCAGGCCTACCGCGCGGCCAAGCAGCGCACCGGCGACCCGGTGCTGGCGTGGGCCGAGGTCACATCCGACCCCGAGACCTCGCGGGCCTACAAGTCGGCCCGCGGCAAGGGCGGCCTGGTCCGTGCCACGTGGGATGAGGCGGCCGAGATCGTCGCCGCTGCGCATGTGCACACCATCAAGGAGTACGGGCCCGACCGGATCGCGGGCTTCTCCCCCATCCCCGCGATGTCGATGGTCTCGCACGGCGCCGGGTCCCGGTTCGTGTCAATGCTCGGCGGCACGATGCTGTCGTTCTACGACTGGTACGCCGACCTGCCGGTCGCCTCGCCGCAGGTCTTCGGCGACCAGACCGATGTCCCGGAGTCCGCCGACTGGTGGAACGCGAGCTACCTGATGATGTGGGGCTCGAACGTCCCCGTGACCCGCACGCCCGACGCGCATTTCATGACGGAGGCCCGGTACCGCGGGCAGAAGGTCGTCACCGTCTCGCCGGACTACGCCGACAACAGCAAGTTCGCCGACGAGTGGCTGGCCCCGCACCCCGGCACCGACGGCGCGCTGGCGATCGCGATGGGGCACGTCATCCTGCGCGAGTTCTTGGTCGACCGCCGCACCGAGCAGTTCGCGTCGTACATGACGCAGTTCACCGACGCCCCGCACCTGGTGCGGCTCAAGGCGCGCGAGGACGGCTGGGTGCCGGACAAGTTCCTCACGGGCGACCTGCTCCCCACCCCCAGCGCGGACCGCGACGCGGCGTTCCAGACGGTCGTCCTGGACGCGTCGGGCGAGGCCGTGGTCCCGCCGGGGACGCTCGGGCACCGGTTCGACCCCGCGCAGGCGGGGCGGTGGAACCTCGACCTCGGGGACATCGACCCCGTGCTGTCGGTGGCCGACGCGGCCGACTGGGACGGCGCCGCCGTCGCCATCGACCTGCCGCGCTTCGACGTGGCGCCGCAGCCCGGCGACGAGCACCAGGGCGGCGCCGGGATCGTGCGGCGCGGCGTGCCCGTGCGGCGGATCGGCGACCATCTCGTCACCACGGTCTTCGATCTGATGCTCGCGCAGTACGGCGTGGGGCGCGAGGGGCTGCCGGGCGATTGGCCCACGGGCTACGACGACCCGGCCAGCCCCGGCACGCCCGCGTGGCAGGAGGAGATCACCTCGGTGCCCGCCGCGACGGCGGAGCGGATCGGACGGGAGTTCGCCGCGAACGCCGAGGCGTCGGGCGGGCGCTCGATGATCCTCATGGGCGCCGGGACCAACCACTGGTTCCACTCCGACACGATCTACCGCGCGTTCCTCGCCCTGGTGACGATGACCGGGTGCCAGGGCGTCAACGGCGGCGGCTGGGCGCACTACGTCGGGCAGGAGAAGTGCCGGCCCGTCACCGGGTGGGCGCAGTACGCCAACGGCCTGGACTGGTCACGCCCGCCGCGCCACATGATCAGCACGGCGTTCTGGTACCTCGCGACGGACCAGTGGCGCTACGACGGGCTGCCCGCCGACGCGCTGGCCAGCCCGCTCGCCGAGGGCGCGTTCGCCGGGCGCACCACCGCCGACTGCCTCGTGGAGTCGGCGCGACGCGGGTGGATGCCCTCCTACCCCACGTTCAACCGCAACCCGCTCGACCTCGTCGACGAGGCGCGCGCGCAGGGCAAGGAGCCCGCACAGCACGTCGTGGACGAGCTCGAGGCCGGGCGGCTGCGGTTCGCGTGCGAGGACCCCGACGACCCCGCGAACTTCCCCCGGGTGCTGACGGTGTGGCGGGCGAACCTGCTCGGCTCGTCCGGCAAGGGCAACGAGTACTTCCTGCGGCACCTGCTGGGCACCGACAACGCGGTGCGGGCCGAGGAGTCCTTGCCCGGACGCCGCCCCGTGAGCATGGAGTGGCATGACGAGGCGCCGCGCGGGAAGCTCGACCTGCTCGTCACGAGCGACTTCCGGATGACGTCCACCACGCTGTTCAGCGACGTCGTGCTGCCGACCGCCACCTGGTACGAGAAGCACGACCTGTCGACCACCGACATGCACCCGTTCGTGCACTCGTTCAACCCCGCGATCGCGCCGCCGTGGCAGACCCGCACCGACTTCGACACGTTCGCCACGCTCGCGCGCGAGGTGCAGCGGCTCGGAGCGGAGCATCTCGGCGTGCGCGAGGACCTCGTGGCGGCGCCGCTGCTGCACGACACCCCCGACGAGCTCAGCACTCCCTACGGCCTGGTGCCCGAGCAGGCCGAGCTGGTGCCGGGCGTCACGATGCCCAAGCTCGTCGTCGTGGAGCGCGACTACACGACCATCGCCGACCGGTGGGAGGCGCTCGGCCCGCTGACCGCCAAGGCGGGGATGGTGACGAAGGGCGTCACGTACTCGCCGGAGCCGGAGGTCGAGGCGCTCGGGCGGCTCAACGGGACGGTCACCACGGGCCCGACGGCGGGGCGGCCACGCCTGACGACCGCGCAGCACGTGTGCGAGACGATCCTGGCGCTGTCCGGCACCACGAACGGCCGCCTCGCGGTCCAGGGCTTCGAGCAGATGGAGAGGCGCACCGGCACCGAGCTGGCCTCCCTCGCCCGTGACCATGAGGGCGAGCGGATCCGGTTCGCCGACGTGCAGGCGCGCCCGGTGCCCGTGATCACCTCGCCCGAGTGGTCGGGCTCCGAGCACGGCGGCCGCCGGTACTCGCCGTTCACCATCAACGTCGAGCACCTCAAGCCCTGGCACACGCTCACCGGCCGCCAGCACTTCTACCTCGACCACGACTGGATGACCGAGCTCGGCGAGAACCTGCCCGTCTACCGCCCGCCGCTCGACCTGCACCGGTTGTTCGGCGACGCGCGGCCCGGGTCCACCGACCCCAGCGGGGCGCCCGGCTCCGAGGGGACGGCGGAGGTGGCCGTGCGGTACCTGACCCCGCACTCCAAGTGGTCGATCCACTCGGAGTACCAGGACAACCTCTTCATGCTGTCGCTGTCCCGGGGCGGCCCGACCATCTGGATGTCCCCGCAGGACGCCACGACCATCGGGGTGCGGGACAACGAGTGGATCGAGGCGTACAACCGCAACGGCGTCGTCGTGGCCCGCGCGATCGTCTCCCACCGGATGCCGGCCGGGACGGTGTACATGTACCACGCCAAGGACCGCACCGTGGATGTGCCGCGGTCGGAGACGTCAGGGCTGCGCGGCGGCATCCACAACTCCCTCACGCGGGTGCTGCTCAAGCCGAGCCATCTGATCGGCGGCTACGCGCAGCTGTCCTTCGCGTTCAACTACCTGGGGCCCACGGGCAACCAGCGTGACGAGGTCACCGTCATCCGCCGTCGCTCGCAGGAGGTGCAGTACTGATGCGCGTCATGGCCCAGATGTCGATGGTGATGAACCTCGATAAGTGCATCGGGTGCCACACCTGCTCGGTGACCTGCAAACAGGCGTGGACGAACCGCACGGGCGTGGAGTACGCGTGGTTCAACAATGTCGAGACCCGCCCGGGCGTCGGCTACCCGCGCCGGTATGAGGACCAAGACCGGTGGCGCGGCGGATGGGTGCGCACGCGCGGCGGCCGGCTCAAGCTCCGCGCCGGCGGGCGGTTCAGCAAGCTCGCGCACATCTTCTCCAACCCGACCCTGCCCGGGATCGACGACTACTACGAGCCGTGGACGTACGACTACGACACGCTGCTGTCGGCGCCGCTGGGCGAGCACACCCCGGTCGCCCGCCCGAAGTCGCTGCTGACCGGTGAGGACATGCAGATCCGCTGGTCGGCGAACTGGGATGACGACCTCGGCGGCTCGGGCGAGACGATGGCCGGCGACCCGGTGCTCGCGACCATGAGCACGCAGGTCAAGGCCGAGTTCGAGTCGGCGTTCATGTTCTACCTGCCGCGCATCTGCGAGCACTGCCTCAACCCGTCCTGCGTGGCGTCATGCCCCTCGGGCGCGATGTACAAGCGCTCCGAGGACGGCATCGTGCTGGTGGACCAGGACGCGTGCCGCGGCTGGCGGATGTGCGTGACCGGGTGCCCGTACAAGAAGGTCTACTTCAACCACGCCACGGGCAAGGCCGAGAAGTGCACCATGTGCTACCCGCGGCTCGAGGTCGGGCTGCCCACGGTGTGCTCGGAGACCTGCGTCGGCCGCCTGCGCTACCTCGGCCTCGTGCTGTACGACGCCGACCGCGTGCTGGAGGCCGCGAGCGTCGAGGACCCTGCCCAGCTGCTGGACGCCCAGCGCTCGGTGTTCCTCGACCCGCACGACCCCGAGGTGGTCCGTGCGGCCCGCGAGGCCGGGATCCCCGAGGACTGGATCACGGCTGCCCAGGCGTCGCCGATCTGGTCGCTGATCTCGGAGTACCAGGTCGCCCTGCCGCTGCACCCCGAGTACCGGACCCTGCCGATGGTCTGGTACATCCCCCCGCTGTCCCCCGTGGTCGACGTGGTGGCCGGATCGGGCGCCGACGGCGAGGACGCGCCCACGCTGTTCGCCGCGATCGACCGGCTGCGCATCCCGGTCGAGTACCTGGCGGGGCTGTTCACCGCCGGTGACACCGAGCCCGTGGTCGCGTCGCTGCAACGGCTCGCCGCGATGCGGGCCCACATGCGCAACGTGAACCTGGGGGTCGTGCAGGACCCGCGCATCGCGGCGGCCGTCGGCATGGACGCCACGACCATCGAGGCGATGTACCGGCTGCTGGCCATCGCGAAATACGAGGACCGCTACGTCATCCCGGCCGCGCACGCCGAGGGGGCGCGCGCGCTCGAGGAGATCGCCAGCGGGTGCTCGCTCGACGGCGAGGGCGGGCCTGGCATGGGCGGCGGCCCGGCCGGACCCTTCGGCGCCGCGAGCGGGCGGCCCGTCCGCGCGACCGTCGAGACGTTCCACGCGCTGCGCGACCGGCAGCGCGCTGAGAGCCCCGCCGACCAGGGGGCGCCGGCCCGCGTCAACCTGCTCAACTGGGACGGCGGCGGCGCCCCGCCCGGGCTGTTCCCGCCCGCGCCCGACCAAGCCGGATACGGCCAGGGACCCGAGGCGCGGTCATGACGCGCACCGCCCTGCCGTTCCTGGCGCCGGTCGCGTGCTCCGGCACTCAGCGCGCGGCAGCGCACATGATGGCCGCCCTGCTGCTCGACTACCCGACGGCCGGCTTGCGCGACGGGTTCGCGACGCTCCGCTCGACGGCCGCCGACCTGCCCCGCCGGGTGGAGCGGGCATTCACCTCGTTCCTCGACCAGGTGGGGACGTGGGACCTCGCCCATCATGAGGCCGAGTACGTCCGCACGTTCGACCTCAAACGCCGCTGCGCGCTGTACCTGACGTTCTACGCCGCGGGTGACCCCCGCCGGCGCGGCATGGCGCTCGTGACCTTCTCCGAGGCGTACCGGGCATGCGGCTGGCAGCCGCCCCCCGACGAGCTCCCCGACTACCTGCCCGCCGTGCTCGAGCTGTGCGCGCGCGAGCCCGGCGAGGTCAGCGACCTGCTGCTGGGCGCCCACCGCGACGGGCTCGAGGTGCTGCGATCGGCCCTGCACGGCCTGGCCAGCCCGTACGCCGACGTGCTCGACGCGGTCTGCCTGACGCTTCCGCAGGTGGACGCCGCGACCGCCGAGCGGTTCACCGCTCTGGTCGCCGCCGGGCCGCCGCAGGAGATGGTCGGGCTGTCCACCCCCCTGCTCCCCTTCCCCACGACCCGACCTGTGGAGGCGCTCTCGTGAACACCTGGGACACCCTGTGGTGGGTCGTCGTGCCCTACGTCGCGTCCGCCGTCTTCGTCGTCGGGCACGTGTGGCGCTACCGCTACGACCAGTTCGGCTGGACCACGCGCTCGTCGCAGGTCTACGAGAACCGCCTGCTGCGCTGGGGCTCGCCGATGTTCCACGTCGGGATCCTCATGGTCATCGCCGGGCACGTGGTGGGGCTGCTGATCCCGCGCGGCTGGCTCGAGGCGATCGGCGTGACCGAGCACCTCTACCACCTGGGCGCGACGTGGATGGGCGCCGCGGCCGCCGTGCTGACCCTGGCCGGGCTGGCCATCCTCGTCTACCGCAGGCGCACCGTCACCCGGGTGTTCACCGCCACCACCCGCATGGACAAGGTCATGTACGTCAGCCTCGGGGCGACGCTCGCGTTCGGGACCGCCGCGACGGTGCTGTTCCAGGTCCTCGGCGACGCGTACGACTACCGGGGGTCGATCGCGCCGTGGGTGCGCGGGCTCTTCTCGCTGCGGCCCGACGCGGCGCTCATGGCCGACGTGCCGCTGATGTTCCAGCTGCACGTGCTCAGCGCGATGCTCCTGTTCATGCTGTGGCCGTTCACCCGGCTGGTGCACGTGTTCTCCGCGCCACTGGGCTACGTGGTCCGGCCCTACATCGTCTACCGGTCCCGTGACGAGCAGATCGGCTCGCGCGCCGTGCGCCCGGGGTGGGAGCGCTCGGAGCGTCCCGGCTCGCGCCAGCGATGACCGCTCAGTCCGTGACGAGGAACCGGCCGCTGGCGCCCGACTCCGCGTCGCTCATCGCATGCGTCACGAACGGGTAGGTCCCGGCCTCCGGGAAGTCCAGCTCGACGAAGCCGCCCTCCGCGGGCTGCAGCGCGAGCACCTGGGAGCCCCCGGTTCCGGTTGAGCCGCCGTCCCGCAGCACCCAGTCGCCCTCCCGGTACACCGAGCTGAACTGGCCCCCCACGACGTGGAACGCGCTCGCCCGGTTCGGCCCGGCGTCGAGCACCCAGATCCGCACGCTGTCGCCCGTCAGCACCTCGAGGGGGCGGTGGCGGTACTGGTGCGCGTACCCGTTGAACACCACCAGGTCGGAGTCCCCATCGGCGACCTTGGCCGCGTCCGCCTCGCCGCCCTGCGGGCCGAGGTACAGCTCGGACTGGACCAACAGGTACTCGTGGTCCACCGCCGGAAGGCCGGGCGGGTCGATGATGACGGCGCCGAACATGCCGCTCGCGATGTGCAGGCTCATGGGCGCGGTGGAGCAGTGGTACATCCAGATGCCGCTGCGGTTCGCGGTGAACGTGTAGGTGAGCGTCTCGCCCGGGGCGATCGTGCGCATCACCTCGTCCGGCGACAGGGCGCCCGCGTGGAAGTCGAGCGAGTGCCCGATGCCGCCCTCGTTGACGAGGGTCACCACGAACGTGTCCCCGACGCGGCCGCGCAGCACCGGCCCAGGCACGGCGCCATTGAAGGTCCAGGCGAGCTGCGTCACCCCGGGGGCGACCTCGCGCTCGGCCTCCTGGGCACGCAGCGTCACGTGATGGGTGGTGGCGCCGTCGACCGTGTGCGCCGTTCCGCCGGACTGCTCGACGCCGGAGAGGGCCGCAGGGGCCAGGACGGCGTCCCAGGCCCGGAAGTCCGCGTCCGGCTCGGCGCCGGGGTCGAGGTCGTCGGCGGCGTCCGTCGCGTCGGAGGCCTGGCCGTGCTGGTGCTCGACAGCGGGTGGCGCGGCCTCGGCGGCGGAGCCGGTGACCACGATCTCCAGGGTCATCCCCATGAGCCTGTGCCCCGCCACGGAGCACCATCCGTCGGTGTCGGAGGCGACGACGCCCGCGTCCACGGTGGTGGTCTCCCCCGGCTCGAGCCGCCCCGAGGTGGCGCCGGACGCCAGCACCAGGTCGTGCACCGCGGAGTCGCCGTTGGTCAGCTCGATGACGAGCCGGTCGCCGGCGGGCACCTCGACCTCCCGCGGGCTGAAGCGCATGTCCAGCGCCGTGACCTGCACTGTCGTCGTGCCGCCCGTGGCGACGACCGACGATCCCGCCGATGAGGAGGCGGCGTCCGTCAGGCCGGCCGCGACCGGGTCCATCGCGACGCCGACGACCACGGCGAGGAGCAGGCCGCCCACCGCGGCTGCGGCGCCTCCCCGGTGGCGGGTGGGCTGCAGCGGGTCGGGCCGCGGCCCACCCGCTGTCCCTTATACCTTATACACCTCTGACGCCGCCTCACGCTGCGCCCCTTCTGCAGCCGCCGGCGCGGGGGTTGTCGCTGCGGGGGCAGGGCGGCGGGACTGAAGCACGGCGACGACTGCCAGCACGAGGAAGGCGACGAGGGCGCCGAGACCGACGAGGGAGGTGACCACCCGCACCGCGCTGGGCACCGGCGCGACGTAGAGCAGCAGCGCGCCGTTGAGCAGCACGACCCGGGCGGCGCCGCCCCGGTCGAGCGCCGCCGAGGTGCGCCGCTGGACGGCGGGGCCGCCGCCGAGCACAACGGGCAGCAGGTGGGACATGGACCCGACCAGCACCTGGGCGACGAACCCGACGACGAACGCGGGCACCAGCTCGACGAGCGCGGCGGCTGCCGCCTCCCAGTCCGGGGCGAGGGCGACCCGCAGCCCCAGCGTCGCTGTCGTGCCGGTCCACCAGAGCAGCGCGGCGGCCACGCTCCAGGCCGAGAAGGTCCGGGGCGCCGAGGACCGCGCCTGGGCGACCACGAAGCGGCCGAGCATGGCGATCCCCGCCACGACGACTGCCGCCCCCACCGCCACGAGCACCCTGCTGCCGGAGGCGGGCCCGGCCGTCAGGACGACCACACCGCCCACGAGGACGGGGAACGCGCGCCGGGCGGCGGCCGCGGCAGCGGGGGGGATGCGCGCGTGCAGCACCGTCGGCCACAGGACGACGAGCGTGCCCGCGACCGTGGGCCCGACCCAGCCGAAGAGCGTGAGGGCGGGGTGCGCGACGGACAGCCGCGCATGCGGCTCCGGGTCGACGGGGAAGCGCGCCATCACGACACCGCAGGACACGCCCGGGACCAGGAACACCGCGGCCGCCAGGTAGTAGCGCACGAGGTGCGCGAAGCGCGCGGGCAGGGCGTGGCCGCGCTGCCGCACGATGCCGACCACCTGGTGCACGGCCGCGCCCGCCACGGCGGCGCCGCCGACGACGACCAGCGGGGTGCTGACGACCTGGACCCCGACCACCACGGCCACGGCCCCGGCGTTGTGCAGGGCCAGGCGTGCCAGCAGCGCACGCCGGCTCGCCGGGTGGCGCAGCAGCGTATCGGCGAAGTGCTGGCTCCAGATGAGGATCGCGGTGCTGGCGCCGCCCAGCAGCAGCAGGTGGACCATGAGCCAGCCGGAACCCGCGATCTCGCGGTGCACCACAGTCGCGAGCGCCGCCGCGGCCAGCCAGGCCAGGACGACGACATTGGCGCGCAGGTGCCATGCCGCGCGGTTCACGGCCGCAGTCCGATCGTGCCCGCCACCACTGTCGGCCCGGCGGGTCGCGTGAGCGCCGGATCAGGATCGCGCGGCCGGGCGGGCCTGTCGGGACCGCAGCGGCCCGCACGGACGACCGACCCAGCCGCGACCACCAGGAATCCCAGCCGCGCGACGATGTTGCCGACCCCGCCGATCTGCACCGCGACGGGCACGTCGTGGGCGTCGCCGATCAGCACCCGCACGGCCAGGCTCACATGCAGCAGCGCGAGCGGCGCGAGCATCACTGGGTGGTACGGCAGCGGGCGGCGCACGACGGCGGGGAGGATCACCGGGGCGCGGGCCATGATCATCGACATCACGAAGCCGAGGAACACGCTGTGCAGCACGGCGTCGTACCCCGTCCCGGAGAGCACCGGCCCGGCGGCGAGCCACACCCCTCCCGCGACGGCGAGCCACAGGTACCCGCTGAGCATCGCCACCGCCATGAACCGCGGCAGCCCTGTCGAGTGGACGGTGCGGCGGGCGACGTCGTGACGCATGAGGACGCCGACGAGGAGCAGCAGCACCGCGCCGAGCACCGGATAGCCGACAGCTGGCCACAGCAGCGCGAGGACCGCTGCGGCGCACCACCCGAGTGCCAGCACCAGCACGGCGTCCTCGACCCCGCGCGGCGGGGCCGCCACCCGGAGGAGCTCGAGGCGCTCCCCGGCGATCGTCAGGACCAGGAAGCCCGCCAGGCACGGCGCGAGGTGCGGGATGGAGACCCCGCTCGCCCACAGCGCGGCGGCCGCCACCGCGAGCGCGGCCCCGGTGGCCTGCACGGCGACTGCCGTGGCGGGCTGCCGTCGCCACACCCGGGTGTAGAGCCAGCCGAGGGCGAGGGCCCCGAGGAGCAGGCCCCACTGCCCCACGACGCGTGGCAGGGGTGAGATCAGCGCGAGGCCGCCGGCGCCGAGCAGGAGCGGCGCCGCGAAGCCGGGCCGCCGGCCCACCGCGACGGCGCGCTCCAGCGCGACCACAGTGCCGACGAACCCGAGCACCATGACCGGCCCGTGCACCTCGGGCAGCCGCTGCAGGTCCACGGGCGCGGGCAGGCCGAGGAGCAGCAGGGCGCCGTCGAGGCCCGCGAGCATCGCGACCCCCGCAGGCAGCAGGAAGGCGGAGCGCGGGGCGACGCGTCGATTTTCCACGGGATCATCGTGGTATTTCGGGGCAGGCTGTCCACGGGACGTACGTCCCTGGGCACGGCGCCGATGTCGACGCAGGCTGCGGTGCAGCAGGAGTGAGGGGATGCGCATGGACGAGACGACGAGCACGGACCCCCTGGAGCGGCGCCCGCGCGCAGTCCTCGCCTCCGGCCGACGGGTCGAGCTCCTCGACGCGCTCCAGCGCAACGGCCCGTCCACCGTCGGCGAGCTGGCCACGGCCACCGGCCTGCACGAGAACACCACCCGTGAGCACCTGCAGCGGCTCATCGCCGAGGGGTACGTCCACCGTGAGCGCGGCACTCCGGACGGGCGCGGCCGCCCTCGGATGCGCTACCGCTCCACCACCGCGCGCGACGTGCACGAGGATCCCCTCGCCACGCGACGGCTCGAGGACTCGATCGCACAGGCCGCGCTGGTCCGCGCGCTGCTGGACGGCTACGGCGCCGCGACCGACGACGTCGCGGACTCCGCACAGCAGCACGGCGCCAGCGTCGGCCGGAGGTTGGTCGACAGCAGCCCGCCGCCCGGGCACTCCGCGGCCTGCGACCCCCGCGACCCCCGCGACCGGCAAATCCTCGCGCTCGACGCACACCTGGACCGGATGGGCTTCGACCCCGTGCTCGACCCCGAGACGCTCACGTTCGACCTGTGGCGATGCCCTTTCCTCAGCCTCGCGCGGTCCCGGCCCGAGGTCGTGTGCAGCGTGCACCTCGGGCTCGCACAGGGCGTGCTGGAGCAGGTCGGCGGTCCCGTGCGCGCGCAGGCCCTCGAGCCGTTCGTGGGGCCGCAGCATTGCGCGTTGCGCCTGACGGCCGACGCGCCAGGCCCGTCCCTGGCAGCGGTCAACGCCAGATAGAGCGCAGCGGGAACACCGTGAGCGAGCGCAGAGTCGCCGTCCCCCCGTTCGCGTAGACCGACAGCCGGTCCGCGCCGGCCGACGGGAACGTGAGAAGCGTGCCGGTCAGCGCGCCGTCGTCGACGAACACCTCCACCGAGGACTCGTCCACGAACCCGTGGAGCCGGACCACACCGTCGGGCGGGGAGTACGCCGCCGTCCGGCGCAGCGCGAAGTCGAAGTCCGAGCCGTCCCGGGCCCGGATCGTCGCGAGCCCGCCCTCGGTGCGGTCCAAGAAGAACGTCCCCGAGCGCAGGTCCACCCCCATGGCCGTCGCCTCGGCGAGCGCCCCGCGGCCTGCCGGCCGCTCGCGGACGCGCAGCCCGACCTCGTCCGCGTCCCCAACGTCGATCTCAGCGATGAACTCGAAGGTCGTGCTCGTGACGTCCACGGGGACGTCGCCCTCCACGGCCAACCCCTCGATCGTCACGGCGCGTTCGCGCAGTTCGGTGAGCTCGGCCACGGGCGCTTGGGCCAGCGTGGCGCGGCCCGCGATCGTCCGCAGGGACAGCTCGCGCGGGATGCTCATGGCGTTCAGCCAGGGCGCCGTCGGCGCTGAGTACGGGTAGCGCCAGTTCCCCATCCACCCCATCCAGATCCGTCGCCCGCCCGGCGCGTGCTCAAACGTCTGCGCCGCATAGAAGTCCTGTCCCACGTCTGTGACCTGCACCGTCGAAGGAGGGGTGGCGGGGTCGCGGGTGAATGCCGTGCCGTCGAACGCCCCCACGAAGTACTGGGCGGTCGACCCGTTCGTCTCGGCGTTGTCGCCCACACTGACGGTCAACACCCAGCGGGTGCGCGCCGGATCGCCGTCGAGCGGCAGTGGGAACAAGTCGGGGCACTCCCACACCGCGGCGTGCAGCCCCTGCCCGTCGCCGAACGCGCTCAGGAAGCGCCACTCGCGCAGGTTCGGCGACGCAAAGAGCTCGACGGCCCCGCCCACCGAGACCACCATGACCCATGAGCGGGTTGGCTCATGCCAGAACACCTTGGGGTCGCGGAAGTCCGCGCGGCCGTTGTTCGGGATGACGGGGTTGCCCGCGTACCGCTGCCACGTGCGCCCGTCATCCGAGCTGTAGGCCAGGCTCTGCGCCTCGCCGCCCTCGGTCGAGGTGTAGACCGCGACGAGCCCGCCGCCCTCGACGCCGTCGAACAGCCCGCTCGTGTTCGCGCCGTCCACGACCACGCTCCCGGAGAGGGCCTGGCCGAGCCGGTCGTGGTCGAGTGCTGTCGGCAAAGGCTCCCAGTGGACCAGGTCCGTGCTGACCGCATGCGCCCATGTGCCGTCCTGCTGGTGGAACAGGTGCCACTCCCCCGCGAACCACACCAGCCCGTTCGGGTCCGCCATGCGCCCCTTCAGCGGGCTGTAGTGGAACTGGGGCCGCCACGGCTCGGAGTACGCCCCGACGTCGGGCGCGGCGGCGGTCACCGGGGATGGGGTAGGCCGGGAGGGCCGGATGGGCACAGGTCCCTGACTGGTGCAGGCCACCGCGAGCAACGTGGTCGCCACCAGGGCGGCCGCCACCCGCACCACGCCTCGTGCCAACTCTCGGACCTCCTCCTGCGCACCAGCTGGGCGGCCCGATGAGACGGGCCGCCCAGCCCTGCTATCGCCTGACGTCGCCCTTAGGGGAAGGGCGTCGGACGCGGGTTCGGCGTCGAGGGCACGTCCTGCTCCCTGTTCGCCGGGATGTCGCCGTAGCCTCCGAGCCCACCGTTCCCGTAGGAGCGGTCGACGACGGCGCTGGTGCCGGCGATCTGCAGCCGGACCGTTGGGGCAAGCGTGCCGCCTCGCCGCACGTCCGGGTTGCCGATCGCGTCGATGAACGACTCAACCAGTCCTCCGGGCATCACGTAGTGCGAGTACGACTGGAACGCGTTCCCCGTCTGGCCCTCGGCGGGAAGCGCTGGGGTGCCGACGGGGTAGTTGAGATTCGTCGAGTTGCCCAGGGCAAGCCCACTGCTCTCGTTGATCGGCTGGAAATCGGACCTGATGCCGTCGCCCACGAAGCCGTAGACGCCGTCTGGCCCGTCCATGTACCAGAACCGCGGGTCGGTGGAGTCCACCCCTGGCCCACGGGCGTACGTGCTCCGGTGGCTGATGGTGAACAGGTAGTACTTGCCGTTGGCCTGGTAGATCTGCGGTCTCTCGGTCTGGTCGTTGACGCAGTTCGCCGAGAGGATCGGGGGCAGGAAGTGCCACTCAGTGAGCGCCAGGTTGTCCGCGGTGGCCATTCCCACGTTGGCCATCTGGAAGTTGGCGCCTGATGCCGTCACCGTCGCCGGATCCTCGGCGTACGGGTCGCCCGGTCGATACCCCAGGTCGGCCTCGGTGCACGGCAGGGCGCCGCGCTCACCGCCTGTGTTGCCCTCGAAGACCATGAACGTCTGGCCGGGGTTGGCCGCGTCCTCGAAGGTGAACGGGTCACGGAAGTTGACGAACGGATTCTGCTCCCGCGTCTGGTAGAACGTGCCGTCCGGCACGAGGAGCTGATGCTGGACGCGTGCGCCGGTGAGCCAGACGCCGTCCTCGTCCGCGAAGATCCGCGCCTCCGTCTGGACGATGCGCGGGTCCGCCGGCTTGATGTCCTGGTCGTTCGCGTCGCGGTAGAAGGCCACTGCGGTGTAGAAGATCCGCAGCTTGTTGCCCGTCATGATGCGCGTCGACCCCGACCACTCGGTGACCGTCGAGAACGACTGATCCTCGAAGATCGCCCCGGCGGCGCCGTCTGGGAAGACGTGGCCGCCGTAGATCCAGCCGCCGTTCTCCGGCCGCTCATCCGCCGGAATACCGGCCTTGCGGTAGAAGAAGCCCAGCCGGGCATGGGTGTGGCGGTCGTCGAACGTGTACCCCGCGTTCGGGTCGGCTGTGAGGGAGAAGATGACCTCCCAGCCCTTGAAGCTGAGCTGGTCCGACTCGGCGTCGGTGAGGGTCCAGGTGTCCCACACCCAGATCTGCTCCCCGTTCTGGTCTGTCATGATCGGGAAGTCCTGCGGGATGTCCGGCATCGTGTACTCGGTGGGCAGTGAGTTCTCCCCCGCCGCCGCCGCCGGATCCGAGAAGGCGCGAATCTGCAGGGCATCCGCACGCGTCCACTTCGAGGTGAAGTCGGACTCGGGGTCGTAGGCCTGTTGGCTGTGGATGGTCGGCGCCGGGAAGCCCGGGAGCCGGAACGGTGTCACCAGCGCGTCGTCGTCAGGCGCCTCGGTGGTGGGGTCGTCGGTGGCCAGATCGTCGGTGCCCGCCCCGGGATCCGGAGTAGGTGATGCCGCTGGATCGTCCACCGCAGCAGATGCCGGGAGGGAGCCGACTGCTGTGACTCCGAACAGGAGGGCTGAGGCGAGCAGCGCGCTCGTCAGCCTTCCGGTGCGTGACCTGGGTGTGCGTGTCGAAGACTTCACGTCCGTTCACTTTCTCTCGACTGGCGTGGCGTCTTCGGCTTTCTACGGGTCTTCCCCCCATCGATTCGTAGCGTAATGTCGCGATTACCCCGTACGCCACTCAGGGTGGGCACGGGAAGTCAAGACCCAAGGGGGTGAAGTTCACGGGCGGGCCGTCTCGCCCCGACGGACCGGCGACGCCGCTGGCCGTCACACGTGCTTCGGTCGAAACGGGCGACCATCCCCTCCATCGAGCAAGCGCCACGCTCCGGCGTGGCGGCGCCTCAGGCGCATCCCGACGAACTCATGGAGCATCATGAAGCACCCAACCCAACCCAGTCGTGCCGTACGTGCCGACGGTCGCCACAGATGGACACAGCGCACAGTGGCCACCACCGTCGTCACCGTCCTGATCGCAGCGGGGGGCGCGACAGTCGCGCACGCCTCGCCTGGTCAGACAGTCGTCTCATTGCGTCAGATCGACGCCGAGGCGCTCGCCGACAACATCGCCGGCCGGAACATCGACGTCCGTGAGGTGGAGTTCACGGGCAATGATGTCCAGGCAGGCCGATTCGGCGGACTCGAGGCCACGGGTATCGCACGTGGCGTAGCCCTGACCAGCGGCTCCGTCATCCCCTCCGACCCGCAGTCACCCGAGGACGTCGACTTCACACGATCGTCGATCCTGGGCCCGAACGTGAGCCTCACCACGACCGGGGACCTCGGCGGCGAAGGCTCCGCCGAGCTGGACGAGCTGTTCGGCTCCACGACCTACGACGCCGCGGTCCTCACGATGAAGGTGGTCCCGCGCCACGCGAAACTCAAGCTCCGGTATGTCTTCGGCAGCGAGGAGTACGCCGGCTGGGCCGAGCGGGACTACACGGACTCATTCGCCATCATGGTCAACGGCGAGCCGTGCTCGCATGTGCCAGGGACCACAGACCTGGTCTCGACCAGCACCATCAACGAGACCACACACTCCGAGGAATACGTGCAGAACTTCGCCCCGAACGACCCGGGCGCCGGCGAGCACGACACGGAGCTCAACGGCTTCACGCAGGAGCTCACCTGCGAGGCCACGGTCCGAGCGGGGCGCGTGGCGACGATCACCATCGCGATCGCCGACACCCGCGACGGCCAGCTCGACTCCACCGTCCTCCTCGCCCGCGACGGATTGACGTCCGAGCGGGCCAAGGGCGGCGGCCACGGCGGCGGTGGCGGCCACGGCGGCAAGCCCACCGGCCACTGGGGCCACGGCCACTGGGGATGGCATCCCCGGGCGGTCTAGGACATGAGCATGCGGCGGCGGGGCAGGCACAGCACGCGCCTGTCCCGGCGCCGCACGTCAAGTCACCTCGAACGGACGGCGCCGACGCTGCGGATGCGCTGGCTCGTCACGCGGCCGACGATAGGCGCAGGCCATGGGACGAGTCGCACACCGGGAGATCGTCATGCGGATGATCAGCAGGAAGGGCAAGATCCGCACCAAGAAGCTGCCTGGCGCCGTCGCCCGCTCGGGGAAGAAGGCGCAGCGGGCCTTCGCGAAGGCGCATGACGCCGCCGCCCGGAAGCACGGCGAGGGCGAGCGCGCGCACCGGATCGCCGTCGACGCGCTCAAGGACAGGTTCGAGAAGGTCGACAAACGCTGGGAGCGCAAACCCAAGCCCTCGGCGCGCACCCCCGCCACGGCCAGTCGGCGCAGGCCCGCCACCGCGAACGTCGACGCGAGCGCCACCAAGGCGCAGCTCTATGACATCGCCAAGCGGCTGGAGATCGCCGGGCGCTCCACGATGTCGAAGGGCGACCTCCTCCAGGCCATCCAGCGCACGGGCACGCCGGCCGCGTCACGAAAGTGAGGCCAGCGCGGGCGTTGGCGCTCTTGGCAGTAAGCGGAGTGCCGCGCGTCAGGACGCGTCATCGAGCACATGGCGCAGATACCTCGCCGGGTCGTCGAGGAAGCCCCGCCACGCGCGCACCAGGTCCAGGTCCTCCCACGCGGACCGGCGCATCCCCCACTCGCCCAGCTCCCAGATGTGGGCGTCGGGCAGCGCGGCCAGCACCGGCGAGTGGGTGGACAGGATGACCTGCGACCCCGAGGCGACCAGGGCGTGCAGATGGGCGAGCAGCGCGAGGCAGCCATGGAAGGACAGCGCCGACTCCGGCTCGTCGAGCAGGTACAGGCCCGGCTTCTTCATGCGGTCGCCCACCAGTGCGAGGAAGGACTCGCCATGCGACATCTCGTGGAACACCGGCTCCGGGCGCATGCCGGGGTTGTCCTCCAGGTAGGTGTAGAACGCGTGCGCCGTCTCGGCCCGGAGGAAGAAGGCCCGCCGGGTGGCGCCGGGGCTCCGTTCGGCCACCAGGCGCCGCCAGAGGTCGGACTCGGTGGGCCGGGTGCTGAACTCCGACCCCCGCGAGCCGCCCTCCGGCCCGGTCCCCACCGCGAGCGCGCAGGCCTCCACCAACGTGGACTTGCCCGTCCCGTTGTCGCCCACCAGGACGGTGACGGCCGACAGGTCCCAGCCGTCCCGGAGCACCTGGGCCACGGCGGGGATCGCGGTAGACCAGTCCGCCGACGGGGGCGGGCCTTCGGGATCCGCCCCGAGGCGCCGCAGGATCGGTGCCGTCGTCATGCGCCCCACCCTGGCACGGCCCGCTGACGCAGCGGCGAGAATGTGCCCCATGACCGTCGCGCTCCCCGAGGGATATGAGCTCGTCGCCGCCGTGCCGGGCGTCGAGGACTACCTGGCGCTGCGCCGTCTCGCCGGCCTCACACCGGCGACCCGCGAGCAGGCCGTGGCCGGGCTGCCCGGGAGCTGGGCCGCACGCCATGTGGTGCACGTCACGAGCGGGACGACGGTGGCGATGGGCCGGGTGATCGGCGACGGCGGCTGGTGCTTCCACGTGGTCGACATGGCCGTGCTGCCCGAGCATCAGCGCCGAGGCCTGGGAGACGCGGTGCTGGCCTCGCTGCTGGAGCAGATCGACAGGGACGCGCCCCCGGGGGCCTTTGTCAGCCTGCTCGCCGACCCCCCGGGGCACCGCCTGTACGCGCGTCATGGGTTCACCGAGACGGCGCCCGCGTCGATCGGGATGGCCGTGCGCCTGGCGTGACAGCTGTGGCGTGACGTCCGTGGCGTCGCGACGCGCGGTGCGGCGCCACGGAACGACCCGACCCCCGGGGTCGACGCCCGGATACGATCCGCCGGTGTCACGACTCGGCGAGGCCGTCGCCCCCCTCCGCCTGGGCGGCGGTTTCCGCTGGCTCCTCGCGTCGTCCTGGACCAGCAACCTGGGGGACGGCATCGCCCTGGCGGCCGGGCCGCTGCTGGTGGCGTCGCTCACCGACGACCCGCGCCTCGTGGCCCTCGCGGCGACCCTGCAGTGGCTTCCCCCGCTGCTCTTCGGGCTGTTCGCCGGGGCGCTCGCGGACCGGGTCGACCGCCGGCTGCTGGTCGTCTCGGTGGACGCGCTGCGGGCGGCGGTCCTCGTGGTGCTCGCACTGGTCGTGCTCACCGACCGCGTCTCCATCGGGATCGTGCTCGCCGCGCTGTTCGCCGTGGGGATCGCCGAGGTGTTCGCCGACAACACCTCTCAGACCCTGCTGCCGATGCTGGTCTCGCGCGACGACCTCGCGGTGGCGAACTCCCGGCTGCAGGCCGGTTTCATCACCGTCAACCAACTCGCGGGCCCGCCCCTCGGCGCGGCGCTGTTCGCCGTGGGCGCGGTGTGGCCGTTCGCCACCCAGGCGCTCGCCGTGGCGCTGGGCGCGCTGCTCGTCTCGCGCATCGTCCTGCCGCCACACGGGCGCGCGCCCGACGCCGAGACGCGTGTGCGCCAGGAGATCGCGGAGGCCCTCACGTGGGTGGCCCATCACGCCGCAGTCCGCACACTGGCGCTCACCATCTTCATCTTCAACATCACGTTCGGCGCCGCCTGGTCGGTGCTGGTGCTGTACGCCACGCAGCGGATCGGGCTGGGCGAGGTGGGCTTCGGCCTGTTGACCACTGTCAGCGCCGTCGGCGGGCTGGCCGGCATGGCGGCGTACGGCTGGATCACGCGGCGGGTGAGCCTGGGCCAGCTCATGCGGATCGGCCTGATCGTGGAGACACTCACGCACTTGGGCCTCGCGCTGACCCGCCAGGCGTGGGTCGCGATGTCGATCTTCTTCGTCTTCGGGGCCCACGCCTTCATCTGGGGGACCACGTCGGTGACGATCCGCCAACGCGCCGTGCCCTCCCACCTGCAAGGACGGGTGGGGAGCGTGAACACGATCGCGGTGTTCGGCGGCCTGGTGATCGGCTCAGGCGCCGGCGGCGTGCTCGCGGAGCGGTGGGGCGTGACCGCGCCGTTCTGGTTCGCGTTCGCGGGCTCGGCGCTGTTCGTGGTGCTGCTGTGGCGCCAGATGGCCCACATCGCCCATGCCGACGAGGCGCCCGTCGCGGCCTGAGCCAGCCGCTCCCCGTGCCCGCGAGATGCGCGACCGCGCATCCTGATGCACGTTGGCAGGGTGCCCCGCACCGGGGACGGGACGCAGGACGGAGGGGGCCCGCGATGCCACGTCAGCCTGATCGGCCGAAGTACACGGTGCCCGGCCTGACCCTCGCGGACGGCGGCGACGTCGCGGCCGTGCTGCAGGAGCGCCTGGTCGCGCTCGTGGACCTCGCGCTGACGCTCAAGCACATCCACTGGAACGTGGTCGGCCCACGGTTCATCGCCGTGCACAAGATGCTCGACCCCCAGGTGGCGTCCGTGCAGCGCATGGTCGACAAGACGGCCGAGCGGGTCGCGACGCTGGGAGCGGTCCCCCACGGCACCCCGGGCGCCGTCGTCGCGACGCGCTCGTGGCCCGACTACCCCCTGGCCCGGGCGACGACAGTCGACCACCTCCGCGCCCTGGACGCCGTGTACGACCGGGTCGCCGCGTCCCATCGCGACGCCGCCGCGCGACTCGCCGACCTCGACGACGTCTCGCAGCGCATCCTCGTGCACCAGCTGCGCCACCTGGAGTTCTTCCAGTGGCTCGTGCGGGCGCACCTGGAGTCCTCGGGCGGCAGCCTCCCCGACGCGCAGTAGGCGGCCCGATCGGTTTCGCTCACGCCACGGGGTGCGCGCCCACCGCCCGGGTCTGGAGGCTCGGCTCCACCTCGGGCCGGCCCAGCAGGTATCCCTGCACCAGGTGGCACTCGGCCTCGCGGAGCGCCTCGAGCTGCTCGAACAGCTCCACGCCCTCGGCGACGACCTCGACGCCCAACTCGGCTGCCAGGGCCAACACGCCGCGCACCAGGGCCACCGACGCCTGCTCGGGCAGCGCGGTGATGAAACTGCGGTCGATCTTGATCTGGTCGACGGGCAGGTTCTTCAGCCACGCGAGCGTCGAGTAGCCCGTGCCGAAGTCGTCGAGCGAGACCCGCACGCCGAGTTGGCGCAGCTCGACGAGCCGTTCCACGACACCGGGCAGGTCGGCCAACGACCGGCTCTCCACGATCTCGAGCACCAGCTGCCGCGGCGCGAGGCCGTGCCGGTTGAGCGCGCCCCGCACCGTCGACAGGAACCGCGGGTCGTTGAGGGTCCGGCCCGCCACGTTCACCGCGATGTGCAGCACACCCGACTCCGGCGCGGGCGTCGCGGCGAGCCAGCCGCATGCCGCCTCGAGCACCCACAGGTCGATGTCGGTGATCTGGCCGGTCTCCTCCGCCAACGGGAGGAACGCCGCGGGCGACAACAGGCCCAGCCGAGGATGATCCCAGCGGACCAGGGCCTCCGCGCCCACCACGCGGGCCATCCCCGGCTGGGAGACGTCGACGACCGGCTGGAAGTGCAGCCGCAGGTGCCCCTCCTCCACCGCCGTCCGGAGCTCGGCCTGGAGCGAGGGCCCGGGCGCGCCCTGTGTCGAGTCACCGCCCACCACCACCTGGTTGCGGCCGCGCCTCTTCGCCTCGTACATGGCGCGGTCCGACGCGGCGAGCATGCGCTCACCTCGCCCGTCGGGCCCGGCGTGCAGGGCGACACCGACGCTCATCGTCACGCGCAGTTCCTGGCCGTCGATGGGGAAGGGCGCGGTCACCGAGTCGACGCACCGCCGACCCAGGGCCACCGCCGTCCGCTCGTCCGGCGCCCGCATCGCCACGGCGAACTCGTCGCCGCCGAGCCGGGCGATCACGTGCTCCGGGCCCACCGCCTCGCGCAACCGGCCCGCGACCTGGCGCAGCAGCTCGTCGCCGGCGCTGTGCCCCAGCTCGTCATTGACGTGCTTGAAGTTGTCGAGGTCGCAGAACAGCACCGCCGTCCACGCGGCCTCTCCCTGCCGCTCCAGCACCGCGTCGAGCCGTTGGGAGAACAGCACCCGGTTCGCCAAGCCCGTCAGCGAGTCGTGATGGGCCTGCCGCCGCACGGTGCTGAGCAGCCTCGCGTTCTGCAGCGCCGCCGCCGCCTGGTCACCCACACCGGCGAGCCGCGCCAGGGCAGTCTGCTCGGCCGCGGTGCCTGGCTCGGTGTCGGAGACCGCCACCGCCACACCCAGCAGCGTGTCGCCAGCCAGCAGCGGGACCACGACGAGGCTCGCCGCGCCAATCGCCAGCATCGCCGCGGCGATCTCCGGGCTGGCCTGTTCGCGCCGGAGCATGCGCGGGCTGTGGTGGGTGAGCATCTCGACGAGCTCGGGCGACTGGTCCGCGCGGAACTCGGCCCCCGACAGCACGTCGTCCGGCCTCCGGCCGAGGCCTGATGTCGCGACGACCCCCAGCGCCCCGGCCTCGTGGTCCCACAACAGGATCCCCGCAGCGCGGCAGCCGATGATGGCGGGGGCCGCCTGCGCGACGACTGTGGCGACTTCGGCGGCGGTGTCGACCGCGGCGAGCTCATGCGCCAAGCCGAGCAGCGCGGCCGTGCGGCGCTGCTCGAGCCTGCTGCCCTCGAGCGCGGTGAGCAGGTCCAGGGCGGCGGCGGCATGCCGTGCGTACGCCCGGAGCAGCGAGTGGTCGCCGTCCAGCGGCAGGTGGCCCGGCTGGTAGACGGCCGCGAGGCGCCCGTGCCGGTGGCGCGCCGAGGCGATGTCCACCACCACGGCGGACTCCCCCAGCGACTCTCCTGCGACGAGCAGCTGTGCCAGCCGCTCCGCCCGCTCGGCGTCGAGCCCGTGGTGGCGCGCCATCACCCCGTCGCCGCCGTCCAGCACCAGCAGGTACGCCGGGGCGAGGACCGCCGCGACGGCACGCCGGACGATGCGCTCGAGGACCTCCTCGACGTCGTCGCTGCTGACCAAGTCGGCGGCCGCGTCCTGGAACTCCTCGAGCTGGACCCGTAGCGCGGTCAGGCCCAGATCGGCCGACTCCCGCCGGGCCGCCCTCGACCACCAGCGGCGCCGGCGCTCCCACCTCACGTGGTAGACGCAGGCCGAGCTCCCGTCGGACTCGCACTCCGGGTGCCGGATCCGCGCGGGCGGCAGCCCGAAGATCACAGGCACCCCCGAGATGAGCCCCTGCGCGTACTCGCAATCCAGCCTCGAGTGGGTGTGCCCCTCATGCAGCCGGTAGCGGATCGTCGCCTCGTCGCCGGCGCACTCGACCAGGTCCATCGTGGAGGTCGTGGTGAACTTCGGCACCGCGCGCGGCAGTTGCCGGTACACCTCGCGCGGGGAGCCGAAGCCGCGCAGCAGCGGGACGATCGCGTGGTGCAGCCCGTGCCTGAGGGCCGCCGCGCCGATCTCCCAGGGCGCCCGAGGGTCGCCGAGCACTGCGGTGGCAGCCTCGAACAACCGGATCCGGGTGTCGTAGCCCACCCAGCGCGACGGGTCGTCGAGCTCCGCCACGGTGAACGGGACCCCAGCGGCCTCAACCGTCGCCGCGACGGCTTGCGGACCGCCGCGCTCCTCCACGTAGCGCAGGATCAGCGTCGTCGTCACGCCCGATGTCTCGCGCGGTTCCTCGCTCCCGATGGCCACTCGCTTCCCATCGGCTGCGAACCACCGTCCGTGAGGCCTGCGACGCGACGACGCAGGCGAATGTGACGTACGGCGTGGTCCCTGTCAGACGAGGTCGCGCTGCGGCAGCGCCCGCGCGGCCCGGTCGAACCGGTCGAGCACCACATCCACCAGCCGACGGTCCGGGGTGAGGGGGGCGGTCACCAGGTCCGCCCCGGACGCGAGCAGCCGGTCGTGGAAGAAACCGGGCGCGAGCAGGTAGGACGCGACGACCACGCGGTGCGCGCCCGCCCGACGCGCAGCGGCCACGGCGTCCGGCACCCGAGGCGCACAGCCCGCCCCGTACCCCACGGTCACGGGCCCGCTGGTCCAGGCGGACCGCAACCCTGCCGCCACCTGCTCGACGGCCTGCGCCGCGCGCGGGTCGCTCGACCCGGCCGCGGCGAGCACCACCGCGTCGCCCGCCCGCGCGCCGGCCTCCCGCAGCCTGATGGCCACGAGCTCCGCCAGCCGCGCGTCAGGCCCCAGCGCCGCGGCCGCCACGGCCTGGGGGGCCGCCACCGCCGTGGCGATGTCGACGTGCACGTGGAAGCCCGCGGACAGCAGAAGCGGCGCCACCACGACGGCACGCTCCTCGGCCAACGCGCCCTCGACTACCGCGGCGACACGCGGCTCCTGGACGTCGACGAACGCCTCGCGGACGTCCAGGCCGGGACGGGCGGCGCGCACGCCGTCGAGAAGCGCGCGGATCGCGGCCCGCCCGTGCGCGTTGTCGGTGCCATGCGAGCAGCCGATCAGCACCGGCTCCGCGCCGCGCCCGGCGGCGGGCTCGGCGGAGGTGGGGGCGGTGTCGGTCACGGCGCGGTCTCCATCTGCGGCGGAGCGTCGAGTCGCGGGCCGGGCTCGGGGTCTGGCTCATGCAGCTGTAGGCGGTAGCCCCGCTTCACCACCGTGCGCACCAGGTCGCGGCTGCCGGCGGCCTCGCGCAGCCGTGCGACGGCGACCTCGGCCGCATGCGGGTCCTGCGAGTCGCCGGGCAGGGCGGCGAGCACGTCGGAACGAGGCACGACGGCGCCCCGCCGCGCGGCCAGCAGCCGCAGCACGTCCAGGCTCGTCGGTGACAGCGCCAAGACCCGGCCGTCGAGCACCGCGCCGCCGCGGTGCACCTGCAGCGGCCCCGCCACGGTGTCGAGCACGTGCCCGCCGCCGTAGTGGTCGACGAGCGCCCGCACGAGCGAGCCCAGGCGGCCGCGATCGGGCACCAGCGGCGTGATCCCGCGCGCGACCAGCGGACGCGCCGTGATGGGGCCGACGGCGGCCGCGACGACCTCCCCCGAGCCGAACCGCTCCACCAGCGCCGGGACGACCCCTGCCGTGTCGGCCGCGTCCAGCCACGCGGCGGCCGCCGGCGCCGAGGTGAACACCACGGCGTCGATCTCTCCCGCCGCTGTGGCCTGCGCCGACGCGACCACGGCGGCGGGGTCCGGCGGCGGTCCCCAGCGGTACACCACGAGGCTGCGGACCCGGGCGCCCGCGGCGGCGAACGCCTCGTCCAGGCCGTCCGACCCGGCGCCGTGGTGCTGCACCGCGATGGACAGCCCGCGCACCCCGTCGGCCAGCAGCGCCTCGGCGATCTCCGCGGAGACCTCGGACTCCGCGACCCAGTCGGCCGCCAGGCCCGCCGCCTGGAGGGCGCCCTGGGCCTTGGGCCCGCGCGCGACGATCCGCGCGGCGCCCAGCACCTCGGTCAGCGGCCCCGCGAGCCCCGCCGCGTCGGCGGCCTCGATCCAGGCGCGGAAGCCGATGCCGGTGGTCACGACCACGACGTCGGGCGGGTCGGCGATCAGGGCGCGCGTGCCCGCGAGGAGCTGCTCGTCGTCGTGGTGCGGGATCATGCTCAGCGCGGGCGCCGTGCGCACGAGGGCGCCGCGACGCCGCAGGGCGGCGCCGAGCTCGGCCGAGCGGCGGTCCGCCGTCACGAGCACCGCGCAGCCCGCCATCGTCTGCTGAATCGGTTCGCTCACGGCACCACTGTCGCGTGCTGGTCGGCGAAGTCCGGCGCCGAGCCCGGCGTATCTCGCAGATCGGACACAGCGGGCAGATCGCGGGCTGAGGGCTCGGGGCCGCCGGAGTCGACGTCGCCCCCCGACACGCCCGCCACGAGGACGACGTCGTCGACGACCAGGACCCGCCACGTGCGCAGCCTCCGCGGATCTGACCCGACCGGGTCGAGGCACTCCCCCGTGCGCAGGTCGAAGACCTGCTTGTGCATCGGCGAGGCGATGGTCGGGGCGCCGCCGCGCGTGCCCACGATCCCCCGGGCCAGCCCGTGCGCGCCGGAGTACGGGTCCTGATGCTGCCCGGCGCGCCCCGTGTCGTCCACGAGCCGGAAGACCGCGCCCTGCCCCCCCGCCACGAGCGCCGCCACACCCCGCTCGCGCGGCAGGTCGTCGAGCCGGCACACCGCCACCCAGCGCCCGCCGCTGGGCAGGCCGTCGGGCGCCGGGCGCGCGTCGGCGGTCATGCCCGCACCTCCAGCGTCGCGCCGGAGACGAGCACGGGCCCTGCGGGGTCGGCCTGGCCGGAGGCACGCTCGGCGGCCGTGGCGGGCCTGCGCTGACCCCGCTCGGCGACATAGGCCAGCGACGGGTCCGGCGTGGTGGGCGCGTTGACGAACGACGCGAACCTCCGCAGCTTCTCCGGGTCGTCGAGGGTGGCGCGCCACTCGTCCTCATACACGTCGACGTGCCGGGCCATGGCGGCGTCCAGGTCGGCGGCGATGCCCAGGCTGTCCTCCAGCACCACCGACCGCACCCCCTGCACCCCGCCCTCGACCTCGTCGAGCCACGGCGCCGTGCGCTGCAGGCGGTCAGCAGTGCGGATGTAGTAGAGGAGGAACCTGTCGATCGTCCGGACCAGGGTCTCGGTGTCCAAGTCCTCGGCGAGCAGCTGGGCGTGCCGCGGGGTGAACCCGCCGTTGCCGCCGACGTACACGTTCCACCCCTTGTCCGTCGCGATCACCCCGACGTCCTTGCCGCGCGCCTCGGCGCACTCCCGCGCGCAGCCCGAGACGCCCAGCTTGATCTTGTGCGGCGAGCGCAGCCCCCGGTAGCGCAGCTCGAGCTCGATCGCCAGGCCCACGGCGTCCTGGACGCCGAAGCGGCACCACGTGGAGCCGACGCAGGACTTCACGGTCCGCAGCGACTTGCCGTAGGCGTGCCCGGACTCGAACCCGGCGTCCACGAGCCGGCGCCAAATGTCGGGGAGCTGTTCGAGCCGGGCGCCGAACATGTCGATCCGCTGCCCGCCGGTGATCTTCGTGTAGAGGCCGTAGTCGCGCGCCACCTCCCCGATGGCCAGCAGCCCCTCCGGGGTCACCTCGCCGCCGGGGATGCGCGGCACCACCGAGTACGAGCCGTCGCGTTGCAGGTTGGCCATCACGTGGTCGTTCGTGTCCTGGAGCGTCGCCCGCTCGCCGTCCAGCACGTGCCCGTCGTCCAGCGAGGACAGGATCGAGGCGATCACCGGTTTGCAGATGTCGCAGCCGCGCCCGCTGCCGTGCCGCGCGACGATCTCGCTGAACGTGCGCAGCCCGGTGACGCGCAAGGCGTCGAAGAGCTGGCGGCGGGACATCGCGAAGTGCTCGCAGAGCGCGTTGCTGACGGCGACGCCGGCGCGGGCCAGCTCGGCCGTGACCAGCTTCTTCCCCAGCGGCAGGCACGAGCCGCAGCTCGTCCCCGCCCGCGTGCACGCCTTGACGCCCGCGAGGTCGGTGCACCCGCCGTCCGTGACAGCGCACCGGATGGACCCGGCCGAGACGTTGTTGCAGGAGCAGACGGTGGCGTCGTCGGGCAGGTCTGCGGGCCCCGCAGCCGTCGAGCCGCCCTCGGGGAGGAGGTAGGCGGACGGGTCGCCGGGCAGCGCCCGGCCCAGCATCGGGCGCAGGCCCGCATACGCCGAGGCGTCGCCAACCAGCACGCCGCCCAGCAGGGTGCGGGTGTCGTCGGACAGGACGAGCTTCTTGTAGACGCCCGCCACGGGGTCGGAGTGGACCACCTCGAGCGCGCCCGGCGTCCGCGCGAACGCGTCCCCGAAGCTCGCGACGTCCACTCCGGCGAGTTTGAGCTTGGTGGCCGTGTCGGCGGGCGGGACCACCGCGGCGCCGCCGAGGAGCCGGTCGGCCACCACCTCGGCCATCGCGTAGCCCGGCGCCACGAGCCCGACGCAGGCGCCGTCGACACACGCCACCTCGCCGACCGCCCACACCTGCGGGTCGGCGGTGCGGCACGCCTCGTCGACCACGACACCGCCGCGCGCGCCCGTCTCGAGCCCGGCGCCCCGCGCGAGCTCGTCGCGTGGCCGCACCCCGACGGCCACCACGACCACGTCCACGTCGAGCCGCCCGCCGTCCCCCAGGTCCAGCCGCTCGACCCTCCCACTGGCCCCCGAGCGCAGGCGCGAGGTCGTGGCGCCGACGAGGACGTCCACCCCGAGCCGGTGGATGAGCCGACGCAGCGCCTCACCGCCGCCGAGGTCGACCTGCGTGGACATCAGATGCGTGCCCAGTTGGAGCACGGTGCTCCGGGCGCCGAGGGCCTGCAAGGCGCCGGCCGCCTCCAGCCCGAGCAGCCCGCCGCCGATCACCGCGCCCCGCACCCGGCGGCCGCCCAGCGCGGCGGCGCGCTCCTCGACCCAGCCGCGCAGCGCCGCCACGTCGTCCAGCGTCCGGTACACGAAGACGCCGGGCAGGTCGTTCCCCTCGATGGGCGGCATCGCCGCGCTCGAGCCGGTGGCGAGCACGAGCTGGTCGTAGGCCCAGGTGCGCCCGTCGCCGGCGCTCACGGTCCGGGCGGCGCGGTCGACGGCCTCGACGCGCACGCCGCGCACCAGGGTGACCAGCGGGTCCGACCACAGCGCGGGCGACCCGAGGCTCAGCTCCTGTGGGTCACGGCCGGAGAAGTAGGACGTCAGCGCGACCCGGTCGTAGGGCGCGCGCGGCTCCTCGGCCAGGACCGTCACTCCCCACCGGCCCTCCGCGTCGCGGTCGCGCAGGGCCTCCACGAGGCGCTGGGCTGCCATGCCCCCGCCCACCACCACGATCTCCCCCGGCGCCCGCGGTGCAGTCATCAGTTCCCCCACTCGGCTCGACGTCCCGTGGCCTCGACGCTACGAACGTGATGTTTCGCCCGGCGGCGCGGCGCGGTTACCGATGCGCAACGGTTCGCGCACACCCGCCAGGTCCTGGGTGTGAGATCTCACCGGTGCCGCCCCCGTGCGGTGCGGACTTCGTTCCGGCGCGGAAACAGCACGGCGCCGCCGCCCGAAACACCCTTTTCCTAGCCTCGATCGGGAGAGCACGGCCCCGTCGAGCACGCAGGAGCCCGCGATGACCACTCCGCAGACGATGAACGCCCCCGCCACGCTGCACCGGCCCGGGCGCGGCAGATGGATCGAGGCGTGGGACCCCGAGGACTCCGACTTCTGGCGGTCCACCGGGCGGCGGGTCGCCGCGCGCAACCTCGGGCCGTCGGTGTTCGCCGAGTTCCTCGGATTCGCCGTGTGGGCGTCCTGGAGCATCGTCGTCCCACAGCTCGCGGCGGTGGGCTTCATTCTCACCGTGGACCAGCAGTTCTGGCTGATCGCGGTGCCGAGCCTGGTGGGCGCGGCGCTGCGGCTGCCGTACACGTTCGCGGTGCCGCTGTTCGGGGGCCGCAACTGGACGATCATCTCGGCGCTGCTCCTGCTGCTGCCCGCGAGCGCCCTGGCCTTCGTCGCGTCCCGCCCGCAGACGCCGTTCGGGGTGCTGCTTCTCGTGGCCGCCCTCGCGGGGCTCGGCGGGGGGAACTTCGCGTCGTCGATGGCCAATATCTCGTTCTTCTACCCGGAGCGGGAGAAGGGCAAGGCGCTGGGCCTGAACGCGGCCGGCGGCAACCTCGGGACGGCGGCGGTGCAGTTCGCGGTGCCGCTGGTCATCGTGGCGCCCGCGGGGCTGCAACTCGGCCGGGCGGGCCTGATGTTCGTGCCGCTGCTGCTGCTCGCCGCGTTCCTGGCATGGCGGCTGATGGACAACCTCACCTCCGCGAAGGCCGACTACCGGGCGTTCGGCGCCGCGGTGCACAACCGGCACACATGGATCATCTCGTTCCTATACGTGGGCACGTTCGGGTCGTTCATCGGCTACTCGGGGGCGTTCCCCACGCTGCTGAAGTCCCAGTTCCCCGAGGTGACGCTGAGCATCGCGTTCCTCGGCGCGCTGGTGGGCTCGCTGGCCCGGCCACTGGGCGGCGTCATCGCCGACCGGTGGGGCGGCGCGCGGGTCACCATCGGCGCCTTCGCGGTGATGGCCGTGGCAGGAGCCGGCGCGGTGCTCGCGCTGCGCGAGTCGAGCTTCGCGCTGTTCCTGGGCTCATTCCTGGTGCTCTTCGTGGCGACGGGGATGGGCAATGGCGCGACGTACCGCATGATCCCGGCGGTCTTCCAACTCGGCGCCAGCACACCCGAGCGCGCGGCACGCGCCCGCAAGGCCGCCGCGGGCTGCCTCGGCATCGCCGGGGCGATCGGGGCGCTGGGCGGGTTCCTCATCCCGCGCGGCTTCGCGGTGTCGAGCTCGGTGGCCGGCAGCCTGCAGCCCGCCCTGGCGCTGTTCGTGGCCGTGTACCTGGTCATGGGCGCCGTGACGTGGGCCGTGTACGTGCGGCGCGGCTCGCTGATGAGCGGCGCGGGCGTGTGAGCGCGGCGACCGTGAGCGCGGCAGCCGTGAGTGCGGCGACGCACTGCCCGTACTGCGCATTGCAGTGCGCGATGACGCTGGGGCCGCCGGACGACGACGCGCTAGCCGCAGGGGCGCCGGTGGCGGTGGCCGGACGGGACTTCCCGACCAACCGGGGCGGGCTGTGCCAGAAGGGCTGGACCAGCGGCCAGGTGCTGCGCGCCTCGGACCGGCTCACCACGCCGCTGCTGCGAGGTCCCGACGGCGAGCTGCGCCCCGCGACCTGGGACGAGGCGCTGGGCATGGTGGCCGATCGTGTGCGGGAGATCCAGGCCCGGCACGGCCGGGAGGCCGTGGCGGTGTTCGGCGGGGGCGGGCTGACGAACGAGAAGGCCTATGCGCTCGGCAAGTTCGCGCGCGTGGGGCTGCGCACCCCCTTCATCGACTACAACGGCCGGTTCTGCATGGCCAGCGCCGCAGCCGGGGCGAACCGCGCATTCGGGGTGGACCGGGGGCTGCCGTTCCCGCTGGCGGACCTCGGCGGCGCGCAGGCGGTGCTGCTGTTGGGCAGCAACCTCGCCGAGACGATGCCGCCGTCGGGGGCGCACCTGGCCGGGGCGCGCGCGTCGGGCGGCCTGGTGGTGGTCGACCCGCGGCGCACGCCCCCCGCGGCGCTGGCGGACGACGGGGCGGGCGTGCACCTGCAACCGGCGCCCGGGACCGACGTCGGGGTGCTGCTCGCCCTCGCCCACGTGCTGTGGGCGGGGGGGCTCGCCGACAGCCGGTACCTCGCGAGCCGCACGACCGGCGCGCGCGAGGTGCGCAGCAGCGTGTCCGCGTGGTGGCCCGAGCGCGCCGAGCAGGTGTGCGGCGTCCCCGCCGCCGACCTGCGCGCAGTGGCGCGCCTGCTCGCCGCGGCGTCCCCCGCGCGGGGTGGCCGCGGCGCGTACGTGCTGACCGGGCGCGGCGTGGAGCAGAGCGCCCAGGGCACGGCGACGGTCAGCGCGGCGATCAACCTGGCGCTGGCGCTCGGCCTGCCCGGGAGGGTCGGCAGCGGCTATGGCGCCATCACCGGGCAGGGCAACGGACAGGGCGGGCGCGAGCACGGCCAGAAGGCCGACCAGCTCCCCGGGGCGCGCCGGATCGACGACCCGGCCGCCCGGGCGCATGTCGCGTCGGTGTGGGGCGTGGACCCTGGCGACCTGCCGGGCCCGGGTGTGCCGGCCGTCGAGCTGCTGCGGCGGTGCGGCACAGCCGACGGGCCGCGCGCGCTGCTGGTGCACGGCTCCAACCTGGTGGTCAGCGCCCCCGACGCCCTCCGGGTCCGCGAGCGCTTGGCGGCGCTGGACCTCTTGGTGGTGTGCGACGTGGTGCCCTCCGAGACAGCCCTCTTAGCGGATGTGGTGCTCCCCGTGACCCAGTGGGCCGAGGAGGAGGGCACGATGACGTCGCTCGAGGGCCGGGTGCTGCGCCGCCGCCAGGCGCTGCCCGCGCCGCAGGGCGTCCGCACCGAGCTCGAGGTGCTGCACGACCTGGCGGCGCTGCTGGGTGTGCCCACTGGGTTCCCCGTCGACCCCGCCGAGGTCTTCGACGAGCTCGCCCGGGCCAGCGCGGGAGGGGTCGCCGACTACAGCGGCCTGAGCCACGCGCGGCTCGACGCCGACCACCGCGGGCTGTTCTGGCCGTGCCCTGCCACCCCAGCGGGCTCAGAGCAGCACCCCGGCACGCCCCGGCTGTTCCTAGAGCGCTTCCCGACACCCGACGGCCGCGCGCGACTCGTCGTGGTGGAGCCCGACTCCCCGTCAGACGGCCTGCGCCCCGACGCTCCCGTGCACCTCATCACCGGCCGCGTCCTCCAGCACTACCAGTCGGGGGCGCAGACCCGCCGGGTCCCGGCGCTGGCCGCCGCGCAGCCCGAGCCGTTCGTCGAGCTCCACCCGCTGCTCGCCGACCTGGTGGGTGTCGCCGACGGGGAGCTCGTGCAGGTCGCCTCCGCGCGGGGCGAGGCGATGGCCGTCGCGCATGTCACACCGAGCGCCCGGCTGGACACGGTGTTCATGCCGTTCCACTGGGCCGGCCCCGGCAGCGTGAACCGGCTCACCCTCGACACCACCGACCCCGTGTCGGGCATGCCCGACCTCAAGCTGTGCGCGGTGGCGCGGCGCCCCGCCCCGCCCTCCGCCGAGCAGCCCGCCGACGACGAGCCGGTGGATGACGCGGCCGCCGCGGGCCGGGGGCCCCGATGAGGCGCGTCGTCGTCGTGGGCAACGGCATGGTCGGTTCCCGGTTCGTCGAGGAGCTCGTGCGACGCGACCCGGATGTGGCCGTCACGGTGCTCGGGGCGGAGGAGTACGAGCCGTACAACCGGGTGCTGCTGAGCGAAGTGGTGGCGGGGACCGTCGAGCTCGCCTCGCTCACCCTGGCTGGCCCGCCGGTGGGCGGCGTGCGCGTCCGCGCCGGCGCCTTGGTGACGGCCATCGACCGCGAGCGCCGCACGGTGGCCACCGCCGACGGGCCGATGGTCGGCTACGACACCCTGGTGCTGGCCACGGGCGCCCGGGCGGTGGAGCCGGAGATCCCCGGGCTGCGCCGCGCGGGCGAGCCGGCGCGCGGCCCGTCGTCGCTGGTGGCCGGGGTGCATCCGCTGCGCACCCTCGATGACGCGCGCGAGATCGTCGCGGCGACACTGAACGCCCGCGACGCCGTGGTCCTCGGCGGTGGCGTGCTCGGCCTCGAGGTGGCGTGCGGGCTCGTCCGCCGCGGCCTTCGGGTCACAGTGGTCCACCGGGGCACGCACGTCATGGAACGCCACCTCGACGAGGCGGCCGGTGGCGCCGTGGCCCACGCCCTGGACCGGCTGGGCATCCGGCGCCTGGCGGGCCTCGGAGTGTCGTCGGCACTGGTCGCGGACGGGCGGCTGCGCGGGCTGCTGCTCTCCGACGGGGAGGCGGTCGCGGCGGACCTGCTCGTGCTGGCCGCGGGCACAGTCCCGGAGACAGGGCTGGCGGCGGCGTGCGGTCTCGCGGTGGACCGCGGGATCGTCGTCGACCGGCAGGCCCGCACGTCTGACCCGGACGTGCACGCGATCGGGGACTGCGCGCAACCACCCGAGGGGGGCCACGGGCTGCTCGCCCAGGGATGGGACCAGGCACGCCGGCTCGCCGAGCACCTGGCGGGCGGCACGCGCGACGCCGACGCCAACGCCGAGCACGAGGCGCCGGTGGTCGACGTGCTGCGCGTCAAGGCCCAGGGCCTCGACGTCATCACGATGGGTGTGAGCGGGGCAGGCGGCGACGGCAGGCGCGCCGTCCGGCTCAGCGATCCCGGGGCGGGCCGCCACGTCGAGGTGGTGGTCGAGGGCGGCGTGGTCGTCGGCGCGACGTGCGTGGGCGCGGGGCCGGTGGCCGCGGACCTGACGTCTGCCTACACGCGCCGCACCCCGGCGCCGCTGGACCCGGCCCACCTGCTGCTGCGACCGGCCCGCGGCGGCGGAGCCCCGGAGCAGGGCGGCTCGCCGCTGCTCATGCCCGATCGCGCCACCGTGTGCCGCTGCAACGGCGTGACCAAGGGCGACCTGGTGGCGTCCTGGCAGACCGGGGCGCGCTCGGTCGCCGACGTCGCCAGGACCACCCGCGCGACGACCGGCTGCGGCGGCTGCGAGGACGCCGTGTGCGGACTGCTCGAGTGGCTGGGGCGCAGCGACCCCTCCCCGCCTGGTGGGCAGCCCTCGCTGGCGCGCCGCCCGGCTGTCCCAGGCGCCCGGACCGGATCGACTCGCCCTGGCGCCTGAGCCGGGCCGCGGGCCATGCCTCCTAGCGCACTGGCGCCGCCTCCCGTCGGCGCACCGCTAGTGCCGCCCATCCCAGGCCGGCCCCGATCACGGCGCCGATCGAGTTGGAGAGCCAGTCGTTCGTGTCACACGACCTTCCGAGACCGGTGAGGAGCGCCTGCACCACCTCGATCCCGGCAGAGCTCCACGCGGCTAAAAGTCGGCACGGTCCACGCCACAGCGCAGCGCTCGAACACCTCCCGGCTCGTCGGAACGAGCGTGAGCGCCACCACCGGAAGGAGCGAGGCGCCGAAGAACGTCCACGCCAGCCGCTGGCGGCCGGCCAGCCAACTGCCGAGCAGCGGTCCAGCGAGCACGAGCACGGCGAGGACCGCCGGAGAGAACCACGGGTAGGCGACGAGCAGGGTGGAGATCACAGGAAGACACTCCAAGCGGGACAAAACCGGGCCGCCCACGGTAGTGGCGCTCGGGGCATGCCAGACCGCCACACCCGCTGTCGCAGGAGGATGGCCCCACTGCTAGCGTCCAGAAGTGGACATCTCGCCCGAACGGGTGAGGTCCATCGCCGGGGGGCGGCCGTGTCCGATGTGGGACGTGCGCGAGACGAGGCGGGCGAGAGATCGCCTGCCGGGCTAATGCTGCTGCTCGGCACCGTCGGGTTCATGGTGAACTTCTGGGCCTGGGCGCTGATCAGCCCTCTGGCGTCGAGCTACCGCGAGGCGCTGGACCTCACGGACTTCGAGCAGTCGGTGATCGTGGCCGTGCCGGTGATCGTCGGGTCCCTGGGCCGGATCCCCGTCGGCGCGCTGACCGACCGGTTCGGCGCCCGCCTGATGTTCCCGGTGATCAGCCTGCTCACCGTGATCCCCGTGCTCTACGTCGGCTTCGTGGCGCAGAGCTATGTGGCGATGCTGGTCGGCGGGTTCTTCCTCGGCCTGGGCGGCACGGCCTTCGCGATCGGCGTCCCGCTGGTCAACGCCTGGTACCCGCCCGCGCGGCGCGGCACCGCGCTGGGGATCTTCGGGATCGGCATGGGCGGCACCGCGATCTCCGCGTTCACCACCGTCAACCTGGTGGACCGGTTCGGCGACGGCGCCCCGTTCGTGCTCGTCTCGGCGATCCTCGTGGCGTACGCGATCGTCGCCGCCCTCTGGATGCGCGACGCGCCAGGCCGCACCCCGCCGCCTCCGGGCTCCTTCGTCAAGCGCACCTGGGAGACCTTCAAGCTGCCGGCGACGTTGCAGCTGTCCTGGCCATACGCGATCGGGTTCGGCGGGTTCGTCGCGTTCAGCGTCTACTTGCCGACCTACCTCACCAACGCGTACGACCTCACCCCCTCCGACGCGGCGCTGCGGACGGCAGGGTTCGTGGTCCTGGCCGTCGCGATGCGCCCGGTCGGGGGCTGGCTCTCAGACAGGATCGACCCGATCACGGTGCTCGTCGCCTGCTTCCTGGTGGCCGCCGCGCTCGCCGCCGTCGCCGCCTTCCAGCCCGCGCTCGTCCCCTGGGGCACCGTCGCGTTCCTGGGGTTGGCCGCCGCGCTCGGCGCCGCCGCGGGGGCGACGTTCGCGCTGGTCGCGCGCCTGGCGCCTGCGGCGAAGGTGGGCGCCGTGACCGGGATTGTGGGCGCCGCGGGCGGCCTCGGCGGCTTCGTCCCCCCGCTCATCATGGGCGCCTTCTACAGCTCAGTGGGCAGCTACGCGCCCGGGTTGGCGCTGCTCGCCCTCACCAGCATCGCGACAGCGCTGTTCACATGGGGGCCGCTGCGCCGCTCCGCGCACCGCTCCCCCTGACCTGCCCGCCAGATCCGCAGCCCCGCCCGAGCATCGCCGGAGAACTGGGAAGGACCCCCGTGTCGATCCAGGAGGACCCCGCCACCACCCCGCCACAGATGGACGACGACGTGGTCCGCGCGCTGCTGCGCACCCGCCGGTTCTTCCAGAAGAACGAGGTCTCCGACGATCTGCGCACGCTGCACGAGGTGGGGGGCAGGCAGGCCGACGCCTTCTACCGGGACAGGTGGAGCCACGACAAGGTGGTGCGCTCCACCCACGGGGTCAACTGCACCGGCTCATGCTCGTGGAGGGTGTTCGTCAAGGACGGCATCATCACGTGGGAGGCCCAGCAGACGGACTACCCGACCACGGGCCCAGGACGCCCGGAGTACGAGCCTCGGGGCTGCCCGCGCGGCGCGGCGTTCAGCTGGTACACGTACTCGCCCACCCGGGTCCGATACCCGTACGTGCGGGGCCTGCTGCTGGAGATGTACCGCGAGGCCCGCGCCCGCACCGACGACCCCGTCCTCGCGTGGGCGGACATCATGGCCGACCCGGGGCGCTGCCGGGCGTACAAGGCGGCGCGCGGCAAGGGCGGGCTGGTCCGCGCGACCTGGGACGAGGCCGTCGAGATGGTCGCCGCCGCGCATGTGCACACCATCAAGGAGCATGGGCCGGACCGGATCGCGGGCTTCTCCCCCATCCCGGCGATGTCGATGGTGTCGCATGGTGTCGGGTCGCGGTTCTTCGCGCTGATCGGCGGCGCGATGCTCTCGTTCTACGACTGGTACGCGGACCTGCCCGTCGCCTCCCCGCAGGTCTTCGGCGACCAGACGGACGTGCCGGAGTCGGGCGACTGGTGGGACGCCGGCTACCTGATCATGTGGGGCTCGAACGTGCCGGTGACCCGCACGCCCGACGCCCACTGGATGGTGGAGGCCCGGTACCGGGGCCAGAAGGTGGTGGCCATCTCCCCCGACTACGCGGACAACGTGAAGTTCGGCGACGAGTGGCTCGCCCCGCAGCCGGGCACCGACGGCGCTTTGGCGATGGCGATGGGGCACGTGGTGCTCAAGGAGTTCTTCGTGGACCGCACCACCCCGCACTTCGACCAGTACGTGCGCCGGTTCACCGACCTGCCGTTCCTGGTGCGGCTGGAGCCGCATGGTGACCGGTTCACGCCGGGCAAGGTCCTCACCGAGGCTGACCTGGGCGGGATCAGCGAGCATGCGGACTTCAAGCCGATGCTGCTCGACGATGCCACTGGGCGGCCCGTGGCGCCGAACGGCTCGCTCGGCTTCCGGTACGGCGACGAAGGCGAGGGGCGGTGGAACCTCGACCTGGGCGACGTCGTGCCGATGCTCAGCATGGCCGGGGAGGGGGCGCGCGGCGTCGAGGTGGACCTCCCGCGCTTCGACGGGGTGGACGGCTCGGCGGGGGTCATCCGGCGCGGCGTCCCGATGCGGGTGGTGGCCGGCCACCTGGTGACCACGGTGTACGACCTGCTCCTGGCGCAGTACGGGGTGGGGCGGCCGGGGCTGCCCGGGACCTGGCCGACGGGGTACGACGACGCGTCGTCGCCGTGCACCCCCGCCTGGCAGGAGGCCATCACCGGGGTGGCGGCGTCGAAGGCCGCCCGGGTGGGCCGGGAGTTCGCCGCCAACGCGGAGGAGTCGAAGGGCCGGTCCATGATCATCATGGGCGCGGGCGTCAACCACTGGTTCCACGCCGACACGATGTACCGGGCGTTCCTCACGCTGACCATGCTGTGCGGCACGCAGGGCGTCAATGGCGGCGGCTGGGCGCACTACGTCGGCCAGGAGAAGGTGCGGCCGCTCACCGGCTTCACGCAGTACGCCAACGCGCTCGACTGGTCGCGCCCCCCGCGCCTGATGATCCAGACGGCCTACTGGTACCTGCACTCCGGCCAGTACCGCTACGACTCTTTCGGCGCCGACGCCCTCGCCTCAGCGGCCGGCGGCGGGGCGTTCACGGGCATGGCGACGGCGGACGTGCTGGCCAAGTCCGCGCGGATGGGCTGGATGCCCAGCTACCCGACCTTCGACCGCAGCTCGCTGACGCTGGCCGACGACGCGGAGGCCGCCGGGGTCCCCGTCGACCAGTACGTGCCAGCCGCGCTGCTGGACGGCAGCCTCAAGTTCGCGGGCGAGGACCCGGAGGCGGCGGCGAACCACCCGCGGCTGCTCACGGTGTGGCGCTCGAACCTGCTGGGCAGCTCGGGCAAGGGCGACGAGTACTTCCTCAAGCACCTGCTCGGCACCGACTCCTCGCTGCGGGCCCACGAGGCGGAGCCCGGGGTCCGTCCCCGGGACGTGGCGTGGGCGCCGGAGGCCACCCTCGGCAAGCTCGACCTGCTGCTCACCATGGACTTCCGGATGACCAGCACCACCCTGTTCTCCGATGTGGTGCTGCCCGCGGCCACCTGGTACGAGAAGTTCGACCTGAGCACCACGGACATGCACCCGTTCGTCAACTCGTTCAACCCGGCCATCGCGCCGCCGTGGCAGACGCGCACCGACTTCGACGCGTTCCACACCATCGCCCGCAGGTTCTCCGAGCTCGCGGCCGTGCACCTGGGCGCCCGCAAGGACGTCGTGGCCGTGCCGCTGATGCACGACACCCCCGATGCCATGGCCAACCCCTCCGGCCGGGTCCGGGACTGGAAGCTGGGCGAGTGCGACCCCGTGCCGGGAAAGACCATGCCGAAGCTCGTGGTGGTGGATCGGGACTACCCGGCGGTGGCGGAGAAGCTCGGCGCGCTGGGCCCGCTCGCCGACAAGCTCGGCGCCACGACCAAGGGCATCACCTACGACCTCACCGAGCCGGTGGCGTACCTGGCCCGCAAGAACGGCGTGGTGCGCGGCGGCGTCGCGGACGGGCGGCCGTCGCTGCAGCGGGACGTGCACGCCTGCGAGGCGATCCTGGCGCAGTCGGCCGCCACGAACGGCGCCCTGGCGGCGGCGGGCTTCCGCGACCTGGAGCGCCGCACCGGGCAGCCGATGGTCGAGGTGCTCGCGCTGGAGAACGAGGGGCGGCGCGTCACCTTCGCCGACGCCCAGGCGGCGCCCGCGCCGGTGCTCACCTCGCCGGAGTGGTCTGGCTCGGAGACCGGCGGGCGGCGCTACTCGCCGTTCACCACCAACACCGAGCACCTCAAGCCGTGGCACACGCTCACCGGGCGCCAGCACTTCTTCCTCGACCACGACTGGATGATCGAGCTCGGCGAGCAGCTGCCGGTCTTCCGGCCGCCGCTCAACATGGCGGCGCTCTTCGGCGAGCCGCAACTCGGCACGCAGGGCGAGCTGGGCATCACGCTGCGGTACCTCACCCCGCACAACAAGTGGTCCATCCACTCCGAGTACCAGGACAACCTGCTCATGCTCAGCCTGTCCCGGGGCGGGCCGCTGATCTGGATGAGCGAGAAAGACGCCGCGAAGATCGGCGTCGCGGACAACGACTGGATCGAGGCGGTGAACCGCAACGGGGTCGTGGTGGCCCGGGCCGTCGTGTCCTACCGGATGCCCGAGGGCACCGTCTACATGCACCACGCCCAGGACCGGCTCATCGACGTGCCGCTCGCGGAGGCGTCGGGCCAGCGTGGCGGGATCCACAACTCCCTGACCCGCATCCTCATGAAGCCCAGCCACCTGGTGGGCGGGTACGCGCAACTCTGCTTCGCGTTCAACTACCTCGGGCCCACGGGCAACCAGCGTGACGAGGTCACCGTCATCCGTCGTCGCTCGCAGGAGGTGCGGTACTGATGCGCGTCATGGCCCAGATGGCGATGGTGATGAACCTCGACAAGTGCATCGGGTGCCACACCTGCTCGGTGACCTGCAAACAGGCCTGGACGAACCGCTCGGGCACCGAGTACGTGTGGTTCAACAACGTGGAGACGCGGCCCGGCCAGGGCTATCCGCGCCGCTACGAGGACCAGTCCACGTGGGAGGGCGGCTGGGAGCTCACCAAGAAGGGCCGCCTCCAGCTCCGTGCGGGCGGGCGGTTCAAGAACCTGCTCACGATCTTCGCGAGCCCCAAGATGCCGTCGATCGACGACTACTACGAGCCGTGGACCTACGACTACTCGGTGCTGACCGACGCCCCGAGCCAGGAGCACATCCCCGTCGCGCGGCCCCGCTCGCTGATCACCGGCGAGGACACCGCCATCACGTGGAGCGCGAACTGGGACGACGACTTGGGCGGCTCGACGGCCCTCGGCCAGGACCCGGTGCTCGCCAAGGTCTCGGACAAGGTCAAGCTGTCCTACGAGCAGACGTTCATGTTCTACCTGCCGCGGATCTGCGAGCACTGCCTCAACCCGTCCTGCGCGGCGTCGTGCCCGTCGGGGGCGATCTACAAGCGCGCCGAGGACGGCATCGTGCTCGTGGACCAGGATCGGTGCCGGGGCTGGCGCAAGTGCGTCACCGGATGCCCGTACAAGAAGGTCTACTTCAACCACCGCACCGGCAAGGCCGAGAAGTGCACGTTCTGCTTCCCGCGCATCGAGGTGGGCCTGCCCACGGTGTGCGCGGAGACGTGCGTGGGGCGGCTGCGCTACATCGGCCTGGTGCTGTACGACGCCGACCGGGTGCTGGAGGCGGCGGCCGTGCAGGACCCGCACGACCTGCTCGAGGCGCAGCGCGGCGTCTTCCTGGACCCGAACGACCCCGCCGTCGAGCGCGCCGCCGAGCAGGCGGGCATCCCGTACGACTGGGTCAAGGCGGCCCGACGCTCGCCGATCTGGGCGCTGATCAGCACGTACCGGGTGGCGCTGCCGCTGCACCCGGAGTACCGGACGATGCCGATGGTCTGGTACATCCCGCCGCTGTCCCCGGTGGTGGACGTCGTCGCGGAGACGGGTGAGGACGCCGAGGCGGCCGACAACCTGTTCGCCGCGATCGACACGCTGCGCATCCCCGTGGAGTACCTCGCGGAGCTGTTCACCGCGGGCGACCCCGCGCCGGTCACGGGCGTGCTGAAGAAGCTCGCCGCGATGCGCTCGTACATGCGCGACCTGAACATGGGCCGCGAGGGCGACCCGTCGATCCCCGCCGCCGTGGGCATGTCCACCCAGGAGATGGAGGCGATGTTCCGGCTGCTGGCGCTCGCCAAGTACGACGAGCGGTACGTCATCCCCCCGGCGCACGCCGAGCAGGCGCACAACTTGGAGGAGCTGGCCTCGGAGTGCAGCCTCGACTACGAGGGCGGCCCGGGCATGGGCGGCTCGGGGCCGTTCGGCGAGGGCTCGGGGGCGGGCACACCACTCGCCGTGGAGAACTTCCGGGCCCTGCAGGACCGGCAGACCTCAGGGTCGAGCACCGACACCACGGGCGCCGGCAGCAGGGTCAACCTGCTCAACTGGGACGGTCGCGCGGCCCCGCGGGGGATGTTCCCACCCCGGGCGGAGCCGTCCGAGGGTGCGGAGTCGTCGGGGGCCGCAAGCCCCCTGCCCGACACCGGGCCCACGCCCGACCCCAGGCCCGACCCGGAGGCACGATGACGAGCCGTGCGCCGGCCGCCCGGCTGCGGCGTGGGCGGGCCCGGCGCACGCCGCTGGACGACGGCCACCGCGCGCTCGTGCACCGCGTCGCCGCGCTGCTGCTCGACTATCCCGACGCGGAGCTGCTGGGGCGGCTGCCGGCGCTGCGCGCAGCCGTGGGCGCCCTCCCCGAGCCGGCGCGCTCCGACCTCTCCGGGCTGGTCGACCACCTGGCGGCCGCTCCGCCCCAGGAGGCCGGGGCGGCCTACGTGGAGACGTTCGACCTGCGCCGCCGCGCCTGCCTCTACCTGACCTACTACGCGCATGGCGACACCCGGCAGCGCGGTGTGGCCCTGCTCGCGTTCAAGCAGGCCTACCGGGCCGCCGGGCTGCTGCTGCGCGACGACGAGCTGCCGGACCACCTGTGCGTGGTGCTGGAGTTCAGCGCGACGCAGGACCTCGCCGCCGGGACCGCGCTGCTGCTGCAGCACCGTGCCGGGCTCGAGGTGCTGCGCCTGGCGCTGCGCGATGCCGGCTCGCCGTACGCGGGAGCCCTCGCCGCGGTGTGCGCGACGCTGCCCCCGCTCGCCGGGAACGACCGTGACGCGGTCGCCCGGCTCGTCGCCCAGGGCCCGCCGGACGAGTCGGTGGGCCTCGAGCCGTACGGCGCCCACGACCCCGCCCTCGGCGGCCACCCCTCCGAAGGAGCACGACGATGAGCTCTGGCGACCTGCTGCTCTGGGTGGTGCTGCCGTATGTGACCCTCGCGATCTTCATCGGCGGGCACATCTGGCGCTACCGCTACGACAAGTTCGGCTGGACCACGCGGTCCTCCCAGCTCTATGAGAGCCGCCTGCTGCGCTGGGGCAGCCCGCTGTTCCACTTCGGCATCCTCGCCGTGGTGGTGGGCCACGTCGCCGGCCTGGTGATCCCCGAGTCGTGGACCGACGCGATCGGCATCTCCGAGGGCGTCTACCACGCGTTCGCCGTGGGGGTGGGGTCGATCGCCGGGTTCTGCACGCTCGTCGGGCTCGCGCTGCTGATCTACCGCCGGCGGACGGTGGGACCCGTGTTCCGGGCCACGACGCGCATGGACAAGGTCATGTACTTCTTCCTCGCGCTCGTGATCGTGCTGGGCGTGTTCAACACCGTCTCCGGCGCCGTGCCGAGCGTCGAGGGCGACTACAACTACCGCGAGGGCGTGTCCGTGTGGTGGCGCGGGATCTTCTGGCTGCGGCCGCAGCCCGAGCTGATGGCCGAGGCTCCCATCGGCTTCCAAGCGCATGCGGTGGTCGCGATGATCCTGTTCGCGCTGTGGCCGTTCACGCGGCTGGTGCACGTGTTCAGCGCGCCGCTGTTCTACCTGTGGCGGCCGTATGTCGTGTACCGCAGCCGGGGCGATCAGCCCGCCCGCCCGGACCGCGCGGGCTGGAGCGCGACAGAGCCCGTGGACCGCTGAGCCGGTGGACTGCTGAGCCCAGGGACGGCTAGATCAGCGCCACCACCGGGGCCAGGATGATCTTCACGATGATGCCGAGCGCGAAGATGGCCGCGTACCCGCTGTCGATGCGCTCGTCCACGGTGCGGCTGTTCGCGTAGGCCAGCACCGCGGGCTGCCCCACGAATCCGGCCAGTCCGCCGGCCGCGCGCGCCGAGCTGACCCCGATGAGCCGGGCGAGCACGACGAACAGCACCGAGGCCGCGCCGACCACCACCACGGCCTCCAGCACGATCTTGAGGCCGAGCAGGGAGAACGCCTGCCCGGCGAAGGCCTGCCCGGACGCCAGCCCGGTGGCGGCGAGGAACAGCAGCAGGCCGAGCTGGCGGATGGTGAGGTTCGCCGACTGCGGCAGCCCCCACACCAGCGGCCCGGTGCGCTCGAGGCGGCCGAGCACCATGCCCACCACCAGCGGGCCGGCGGCGGCGCCGAGGGCGAACGTCGTGCCGCCGGGCAGCGGCACCTGCACCAGGCCCAGCAGCAGGCCGAGCACCAGGCCCACGCCCAGGGACAGCGCGTCGACCTCGCTGACCTTGCGCTCGGAGTCCCCGAAGAGCTGGGAGACGGCGGGCATCTCCTCGCGGGGGACGATGACGCGGACCCGGTCGCCGAGCTCGAGGACGAAGTCGTCGGAGGCGAGGAGGTCCAGGTCGCCGCGCCGCACGCGGGTGACAGTGCCGCCGAACTTCGCGGGGATGTCGAGCTCGCCGACGGTGCGCCCGGCGACCTTCGGGCTGGACAGCAGGAACCGGCGGAAGTCGACCACGCTGCGGTCGTGCGCCAGGTGCTGGCCCACCCGCTCGCCCAGGTACTCGCGGGCGCGCTGCACGTCCGGCGCCGGTCCGACCACCACGACGACGTCGCCCTCGCGCAGCTCCTCGTCGGCCGTCACCACGCGGGTGTGGCCGTCGCGGGCGAGGTAGGAGAACCGCACCGACCCGTCGCCGAAGCCCGGCACGTCACGCAGCGGGCCCGGGCGGTGCACCTCGACGGAGATGTCCACGAGCCCTTGGCGGGCGGCGGACTCCGGGTCGCGCCGCGCCCGCCATGCCCGCCCGACCGTCAGGGCCACGACGATGATCGAGACGGTGACGCCCACCGGATAGGACAGCGCGTAGCCGACGGCGGGCTCCTGGCTGCCGTCGGCCGCCGCGGTGGCGGCCGCGAGCGCCGGGGTGCTGGTGAGCGAGCCCGCGAAGATCCCCGACGCGATCGAGGAGGCGATGTCGAATCCGCCGGCGAGGACGATCGTCATCCCCGCGGCGATCACCAGGATCACCACGGACACCGCCATGATCGGCAGCTGCCGCCGCAAGTCCCGGAAGAAGCTGTTGCCGGCCGCGAGTCCCACCGTGTAGACGAACAGCGCCAGGCCCAGGCTCTGCAGGAGCCCCAGGCCCTGCCCGAGCCGCGGGTCGAGGGCGCCCACGGCGAGCCCGACGAACAGGGCGCCCGCGGCGCCGAAGCGCAGCGGACCGAAGGGGACGGCGCCGAGCAGCGAGCCCAGGGCCAGCACCAGCAGGATCGTCAGGAGCGGGGAGGCGGCGAGGACCTCGATCATCGGGCTGCCTGGTGTGTCACGTGCGTTCTCCCCACGGGGGCGCGCTGCCCCCACCCGCTCATCCTAGGAGCGCCAGCGCGCGGGACGGCCCCGCGGACCGGGAGCCGGGGAGCAGCAGAGCGCTCTGCCCCTCCCCGGCTCCGGCCTCGAGGCCTAGGCGGCCCCGACCCTCACGAGCGTGAACGGATCCGCACCGTCCCCACCAGCGGGGTGTCCTGCGACGACGGGCCGACGTACACGGGCACATCGCCGGACGGCGTCACCCAGCGGTCGCCGTCGACATCCCAGTAGGAGAACGCGTCCTGGTCGAGCTCCAGGGTCACGACCTGGCTCTGACGTGGCCGGAGGGTGACCTTGCCCCATCCCGCCAGGGACTTGGGCGCGGTGGCCACGGGCGCCGACGTGAGCTCGCCCGCGTAGGCCTGCACCACCTCGGAGCCGGTCCGCCTGCCGGTGTTGGTGATCTTGACGGTGGCGGTCAGGCCCTGCTTGCAGTTCTTGTCCTTCTTGCCACCCCCCTTGCCCCAGCCCCAGCCCTTGTCCTTGCCCTTGCCCTTGCCGTTGTCCTTGCCCCAGTCGTCCCCGCGGTCGCCACCGCCGTTGAGATGGCTGGACCTGGCGTTGGCCTCATCCGGGTCGGCGCTCTTCTGGTGGCCTCCCGAGCCGGAGTCCGGGTTCGTGACGTTCCACGTCTTGCACGCGATCCGCAGGTCGGAGTACGCGAACGAGGTGTACGACAGCCCGTAGCCGAACGGGTACGACGGCTCGATGCCGAGCTCCTGGTAGCCGCGGTACCCGACGAAGATGCCCTCGGTGTACTCGGCGTCCAGACCGTCGCCCGGGTACTGGGCGGGGGTGGACGTCGGGGTCTGGGTGTCGTCCACCGGGAGGGTGATCGGCAGCTTGCCCGACGGGTTGACGTCGCCGAACAGGATCCGGGCGATCGACGTGCCCTGGTTCTGCCCGCCGTACCAGGAGTGCACCAGGCCGGCGACGCCGTCCTGCCAGTCGGAGACCTGGGTCGCCGCGCCGGTCGTCAGGACGACGATCGTCCGCGGGTTGGCCGCGGCCACCTGCCGGATGACGTCGGGCTGGCCGTTGGGAAGCTCGATCGTCGCGAGGTCAGCGCCCTCGGTCGAGTAGTCGCGGACGAAGACCACTGCCACGTCGGCAGCCGCAGCGGCCTCGGCCGCTCCGGTCGCCTGCGGGGCGACGACCCCTTCCGGAGGGACCCAGCCGAGCTTGATCTGCTGGGCGCTCTGGTTCCACGCCTCGCTCGAGTCGTACACGTAGGACAGCACGACCGGGTGGGTCGAGCCGGCCTCGAGGTCGACCGAGTAGCTCACGATCTGGTTCGACTCGGTCGCGTTCGGGACGAACGCCTCGGTCGTGATGACGTCCGCTCCGTCGAAGTTGAGCGTCGTCACGCCGTTCGTGACCACCTGCAGCTCGTAGGCGCCGGTCACGGGAGCCACGATCGACCCGCTCCACCGGACCGACGAGTTCGTGTCGAGCGCCTGCGTCTGCGGCGGGAAGTGCGGCGAGTTGGCGTTCAGACCGTCGAAGATGACGAACCCGCCGTTCAGGCCCGCGTACGGGTCCGTCCGGTCGAAGTACGGCGTCCCCGAGAAGTCCTGGTTGAGGTAGTACCGGGCCGTGAGGCCGTTGGCGCCCGACTCGTCGCGCAGGAAGTCCGACGGAATGGGCTGCGCACCGCGCAGGAGCGCTGTCGAGGTGACCGGGTCGGACCCGCTCGTCCACGTGACGTCGGCGCCGCTGCCGGCTCGGTTCTGGATGCCCTGCAGCGGTGAGGTGGTGATCGTCGGGTCGGCGATGTGCGAGCTGCCGCCGCCCTGGACGACTGTGTCGGCGTCGGAGCCGATCACCGCGATCGAGTCGACGCCGCTACCCAGCGGCAGCGCCTGGTCGTCGTTCTTCAGCAGCACGATCCCCTGCTCGGAGATCTCGGCCGAGGCCAGGTTGTGCTCTTCCTCGGGCAGCGGCTGGATCTCCTGCGGGTTGTCGAACACGCCGAGCCCGAACATGGGCCGCAGGATGCGCAGCACCGCGTCGTCGACGCGGCTGATCGGCACGGTGCCGTCATTCACGGCGTCGATGAGCGGCCCGCAGAACGCGCATGTGCCGGGCTGCTGCGACGGGTCGGAGTTGCCGGGCATCTCCTGGTCCTGGCCCGCGAGGATCTCGAGCGTGCCGTGGTTGGCGCCGTAGTCGGTGACGACCCAGCCGTTGAACTCGTACTGGGTCTTGAGGACCTGGTTGATCAGGTAGTCGCTCCCGCAGGAGTACTCGCCGTTGACCTTGTTGAAGCCACACATGACCGAGGCCGCGTGGGACTCCTCGATGGCGAGGTCGTAGGCGCGGTTGTAGATCTCCTGCTGGGCGCGCTCGTCGACGACGGCGTTGAGACCCTCGAGCCGGTTGAACTCCTGGGTGTAGACCGCCCAGTCCTGCAGGTTGCCGATCACCCCGCCGTAGTTCTGCGTGGTGCGGACGTAGGCGCCGCCCAGCTTCCCCTGCAGCAGCGGGTCCTCGCCGTAGGACTCGAAGTTGCGGCCGTTCTGGGGCACGCGGGCGATGTTGAGCGACGGCGCCAGCACCATGTTCTGACCGGTGAGGTACGTCTCGTCGGTCTCGACCTCGGACGCGTAGGCGGCGATGTCGGTGTCCCACGACGCCGCGACGCTCACGGCGGAGGGCAGCAGCGTGGATCGCTTGCCCGGCACCTCGTCGTTGGCGACGCGGACGCCGTTGCGGCCGTCCGTCATCTTCAGGGCGGGGATGCCCAGCCTCTCGATGGGCGCGTTGTAGAAGCCGTAGGAGTTGTTGAGCTCGCCGTGGAGCATGTCGACCTTCTCGTCGAGGGTCATCTCCGCGAGGAGCGCCTCGGCGCGTTCGGTCGCTGACTCGTCGGTGTCCCACCATTGCTGGCCGGACCGCCAGTTGTCCCCCTTGGTGTGCTGCTGGCCTCCTCGTGGCGTGTTCCTCTCACCCGCCACGGCCGCGGTCGCGGGCGCGACGAGGGCTAACGCACAGGCGGCGGCAGCCAGGACGCGCAACGGCGGTGATAGTCGTGTTTGTCGCATCGGACACTCCCTCGTGTTGGGGATCCGCGCGGCGGATGAACGTCGCTACGGCGCTCACGCGGCACCCCAGAGGGAATTGACACTATTTCACCCGATATTTCCCTGCCAACCGCTAGGCGGATCTGGTATAGAGCCGCCGGTCAGCGCACCAGATCCGCCTCGCGGGCGCTCAGATGGACGACGTCGCCCTCCACCCGGGCCACCTGAGCACGACGCGAACCGGTGCCGCCCGCCGCCACTCCTCGTCGGTGAGCGCCGCGGCCACAGCGCCGATGCCCCTCTGACCGCGTCCCGTCACCGCCTCCGGGTCGCCCATCCGCACGAAGCCGACCTTGCCCACCTCGCGCCCCTCCACGTCGACGACCTTCGTCCCCTCCCGCACATGAGCGATCGGGCCTGGGTCGTCGTACGGCAGTCCCTCTGTCATTCTGCCCCCACCTCGAGCCGGCGAGCCTCCGCTCGCCTGCGACTCCGCGGCATGCCCAGGATGTCCGGCTCGCCCGGCCCCGTCCTGCGGCCTGGCGGCATCCCTCCTAGGTTCGGTGCATGAGCACCACGACGCTGCTGCTGGTCAGGCATGGAGAGAGCCAAGCGAACCTCGCCGCCGCGGCCGCCGACGCCGCCGGTGCCGAGGTGATCGACGTGCCCGCCCGCGACCCGGACGTGCTGCTGTCCGACCTCGGCGTCAGCCAAGCCGCAGCCCTGGGCCGATGGCTGGACGGGCTCCCGGCGGCCGAGCGTCCGCAGTCCGTGTGGTGCTCGCCGTACGCCCGGGCCGTGCAGACGGCGGAGATCGCGCTGGGCGCCGCAGGACTGGCCCTGCCCATCCACGTCGACGAGCGGCTGCGGGACCGGGAGCTCGGCGTGCTCGACACCCTCACGTCGCACGGCGTCGAGGTCCGGATGCCCTTCGAGGCGCAGCGGCGGCGCTGGGTCGGCAAGTTCTACTACCGCCCGCCCGGCGGCGAGTCGTGGGCCGACGTCGCGCTGCGGATGCGCTCGCTCCTGGACGACGTGGCCAGGGTCGAGGCCGGGCGCCGGGTGCTCGTGGTGTGCCACGACGCCGTCGTCATGGTGACGCGCTACGTGTGCGAGCAGCTCACCGAGGTCGAGGTCCTCGACGCCAATCGGACGGCGCCCGTGCGCAACGCCTCCGTGACCACACTGGCGCGGCCCGCCACGGGCGGGGCCTGGACGCTGCATGACTTCAACCGCGCCGACCACCTCCAGGACGTCGGTGTGCCCGCCACCGAGCACTCGGGCGTCGTGGACGCGGTAATCGTGATCGTACGCGCGAGCCACGGGGTCGGCGGGGTGGAGGTAGCCGGATTGGGGAGCGGCCGGCACGCCCCCCTGGCCGTGGAAGTGCCCCCAGAGGGCCGTGAGGGAGCCCCCCCGTGGCGCTCGCCCTCCCCGCCCCTGACACGCTCCCGTCAAACGCCTCCGAGCGCGTCCTAGGCCGCGGCGCGGTCGCGGTGACGCCCGCCCTCCTGCGCTCATGGCCGCTGGATGGAGCGTCGGGCTCGAAGGACGCCCGAGGAGCCGTCCTCGTGGTGGGCGGCGCGCGCAGCACCCCTGGCGCCGCCATGCTCGCCGGCCTCGCGGCGCTACGGGTCGGGGCCGGTCGGCTCACGCTCGCCGTCGGCGGCTCGGTCGCGACGGCGGTCGGCGTCGCCGTGCCCGAGTGCGCGGCCCTCGCGCTGCCAGAGACCGATGCCGGGCTGCTGACGGACAACGGCGTCGCCACCCTCGGCCCGGAGCTGGAACGCGCGTCGACAGTGCTCGTGGGTCCTGGGCTCGACGGGGCCGACGAGACCCGCGCGCTCCTCACCGCCCTCCTGCCCCGCATCGGCGACGACACGTCGGTGGTGCTCGACGCGTTCGCGCTCGGCGTGCTCGCCGAGCTCCCGGAGGCCGTCCGGGAGCCGCTGCGCGGCAGGCTGGTGCTGACCCCGAACTCCGGCGAGGCGGCTCGGCTGCTCCCGCTCGACCCGGCCTCCGCCGACGTCGGTGACCTTGGGCTCGCCGCCGCCCGGATCGCCGACCGCCACGGCGCCGTGGTGACGCTGCGCGGAGAAATCGCCACACCCGACGGGGCCGCCTGGCAGTCCTCCACCGGCAGCGACGGCCTGGCGACCTCGGGCAGCGGCGATGTGCTCGCCGGGGCCGTCGCCGGGGTGCTCGCGGGCGGCGGCGATCTCGCCCAGGCGGCGTGCTGGGGCACCCATCTGCACGGGGCCGCCGGGGACCGGCTCGCCGCCCACGTTGGGCATCGTGGCTATCTCGCCCGGGAGCTGCTCGACGAGCTGCCGCTGGTGCTCACTGAACTGCTGGCCTGAGCCCCCGCCCTCGACGGCTCAGGCCTGGGCCCCGACCACCCCGACGAGCAGCACCACGTCCACAGCGGCGACCGCCATGGCCAGTGCGAACGGCAGCCTGCTCCGCGGGCGGGCCACTGCCGTTGCGGCGCAGCCCAGCACGAGCAGGACCGCGGCCGCGAGGCCGGCGCCCGGCGGGCCGATCAGCCCCCTGCCCGGCGCCAGCACCAGGCAGCCCGTCGCCACCAGCATCGCCACGGCGGCGAGCACGGTCGAGGCTCTCGCGCCCAGCCGGTGCGGCAGGCCGCGCACGCCGGTCGCGGCATCGTCCTCCAGGTCGGGGACGACGTTCACCAGGTGCGCCCCGACCCCGAGCAGCGCGCCCGCGGCCACCGCCCACCACGGAGGAGCCGCGCGGCCGGGCACGGCGAGCGCTGTGAACACCGGGATGAGCCCGAACGACACCGCGAACGGCGCCCATGACCACGCCGTCCGCTTGAGCACCACGTTGTACGACCACGCCGACGCGACCGCGAGCAGGTGCAGGCCGCCAGCCTGCCACCCCAGCGCCCACGAGGCGGGGACGCACGCCGCGAGAGCCGTCAACGCCGCCGCCCGCACCGTGTCCACCCGCAGGCTGCCGACTGCGAGCGGCTTGTCGGCACGGCCGACACGGAGGTCTCGGGCGTGGTCGACCCAGTCGTTCGACCAGCCCACCGAGAGCTGGCCCAGGAGCACCGCGCCGGCCATCGTGAGCCACGCCCCCACCGCGGCCCCCATGCCCGCGCACAGCGCTGTGGCGAAGACCGTCACCGCGAGCGCCGGGCCGGGATGACTCGCCTGGAGGAGCGCCCACCCGGCCCGCCACGGCCTGCGCGGTCCTGCCGCGGGGGCTCTCGACGCCGGCCCGACAGGCGCGCGCGACGCCACTGAAGGGCCTGGGCGGCTCGCCTCGCTCGGGGCCCGCAACCCGTCCGACATCGGCCTCACCCCCGCCACCGAGAGTAGGGGCGCCGCCAGCGCCCGCGCCGTTCGAGCCAGGGCGTGGCACGATGCCGAAATGTCCAGGATCGTCGCAGTCGCGCCCGTCCTCCCCGAGCATGCCTACCCGCAGGCGGCGGTCGCCGCGCACATCGCCCCGCTGCTGAGCCCCGATCCCGTGCGCCAGGCGGTCATCACACGCCTGAGCGCCGCCAGCGGCGTCGACACGCGACACTTCGCGCTGCCCCTCGAGGAGTACGCCGGGCTGCGCTCCTTCGGGCAGGCGAACGACCTGTTCATCACCCTCGGCCTGGACCTCGCCGAGGAGGCCGTGCGGCAGGCCCTCAAGGCGGCTGCGCTGGGCCCGGACGACATCGACCTCATCATGTTCACGTCCATCACCGGGATCTCGGCGCCGTCCCTCGACGCGCTGCTCGTGGGCCGGGTCGGCCTGCGTCCGGACGTCAAGCGCATCCCGGTCTTCGGCCTCGGCTGCGTGGCGGGGGCGGCGGGCCTCGCCCGGCTGCACGACCACCTGCTGGGACATCCGTCCGACGTCGCGCTGCTCGTGTCTGTCGAGCTGTGCTCGCTCACGCTGCAACGCGACGACGGCACGCTGGCGAACGCCGTCTCGTGCGCGCTGTTCGGGGACGGCGCCACCGCGGTGGTCGTGGCCGGCGACGAGCGCGCTGTCAGCGCCACCCTGCCCGGCCCGACGATCCAGGCCACCCGGAGCTGGCTGTTCCCCGGCACGGAGGACGTGCTCGGCTGGGACGTGGTCGACACGGGCTTCCGGATCGTCCTGGCGCCGACGCTGCCGCGTCTCGTGGAGACGGCGCTCGGGCCGGCTGTCGAGTCCTTCCTCGGCTCGCAGGGCCTGGCCGTCACCGACGTCGCCGCCTGGCTGGCCCATTCCGGCGGCCCGAGGATCCTCGACGCCGTCGCCAGATCGATCGGGCTGCCGCCGGATGCGCTGGACCTGAGCCGTCGGGCGCTGGCCCGCACGGGGAACCTCTCGTCGTCGGGGGTGCTGCATGTGCTCGCCGACGCGCTGGCCGGAGCGGATCACCCGCCGCCTCCGCGCGGGTCTCCCGTGGTGCTGCTCGCCCTCGGCCCGGGGGTCAGCACCGAACTGCTGCTGCTGCGATGGGAGGCACTGACATGAGCACGCTCACCCTGTTCACGCTCCTGATCGCCGCGGTGGCGGCGGAGCGGCTCGTGGAGCTGGCCGTCGCCCAGCGCAACGCCTCCTGGGCGTTCGCGCACGGCGGCGTCGAGTCCGGGCGCGGGCACTACCCCGCGATGGTCGCGCTGCACACGGGCCTGCTGGGCGCCTGCGTCGCGGAGGCGTTCTGGTCGGGGCGCCCGTTCGACCCGAGGTGGGGCCTCGCCGCCCTTGCGGCGGTCCTGGCGAGCCAGGCGCTCCGATGGTGGTGCGTGGCGACGCTCGGCCCTCGCTGGAACACGCGGATCATCGTGGTGCCGGGACTCGCGCTGGTGGCCCGCGGCCCGTACCGCTGGCTGCGGCACCCGAACTACGTGGCCGTGGCCCTCGAGGGCGCCGCGCTGCCGCTCGTCCACTCCGCATGGCTCACCGCCGTGGCGTTCACGGTGCTCAACGCGGTGCTGCTGCTGCGGTTCCGCATCCCCGCCGAGGAGCGCGCGCTGGCGCTGGCCCCCGCCTCCCCCACGGCCCCCTCACCGTCCGGCAGCCGCGGCGGCGGTTCCTCCCCCACGGCCCCCTCACCGTCCGGCAGCCGCGGCGGCGGTTCGAGCCCGGCGGGGTCATGAGCCCGCCCGTCGACGTCCTGGTCGTCGGCGGCGGTCCCATCGGCCTGGCAACGGCGATCGAGGCGCGTCTCGCCGGGCTCAGCGTGGTGGTGCTCGAGGCCCGCAGGGGTGTGATCGACAAGGCGTGCGGCGAGGGTCTGATGCCGGGCGCCGTGCGGGCGCTGGACCGGCTGGGGGTCCATCCCGCCGGGTTCCCCCTGGCCGGCATCGCGTACGTGAGCGGCTCGCGGCGCGCTGAGCACCGCTTCGCCACCGGCCCCGGGCTTGGGGCGCGCCGCACGCAGTTGCACGCCGCCCTCGCGGTGCGGGCCGTGCAGTTGGGCGTGACGGTGTGCCAGGCGCGGGTCACCGCCGTCGCGCAGGACGCGGAGTCCGTCGACGCGGCAGGCGTCCGCGCGCGCTGGCTGCTGGCCTGTGACGGGCTGCACTCCCGGGTGCGCGAGCTCGCCGGGCTGGCCGTCCCGCCGGCGCCCGCACGGGGGCGCCGGCGGTTCGGGCTGCGACAGCATTTCCGTGTCGCGCCGTGGAGCGACGTGGTGGAGGTGCACTGGTCGCCTCGCTCGGAGGCCTATGTCACGCCGGTCGGGCCCGAGCTGGTGGGCGTCGCGCTGCTCGGGCCGCCCGGCGCCGGCTACCGGGAGACGCTCGCCGCGCTGCCGGACCTCGCGGCACGCCTGAAGGGCGCCGAGCCCGTCGGGGCGCTGCGCGGCGCGGGCCCGCTGCTGCAGCGCGCCCGGCGGCGCTCCGCCGGGCGCATCCGGCTGGTCGGCGACGCCGCGGGATACGTCGACGCCCTCACCGGCGAGGGCATCCGGGTGGGCCTGGCCCAGGCCCGGGCGGCCATCGCGACCCTGGACGCGGGCGAGGCGGCCTACGAGGCGGCATGGTCGGAGGCGACGCGGGACTACCGCGTGCTGACCTCGGGGCTGCTCGCCGCGGCCCGCTCGCCGTTGCGCGGCGCCATCGCCCCGGCTGCCGCCACCCTGCCCCGCCTGTACGGCCACGTCGTGGAACGCCTGGCCCGCTGAGGCCCGCGCCCTGTGCCGAGCGGGCGCTTCACCCGGCTCCGGTTGCGCGCAGCGCCGACGGTGCGACCCTGAAGGACCCCCCTTCCGTCCGGCCTGCCGGGCAAGACCCCCGTTGGAGACCCCATGCGCACCCCCCAGCCGCGCGGACCCGTGAGCGAGGCGCTCCTCGACCTCCTGCACGGCCCGTCCGGGCAGGATGGCCTCCCGGACGACCTCGTCAGCGCCGCATTGGGCGCGACGAGCGACCTGCTGCACGACGAGGACCTCCAGCTCGCGCTCTACTGCCTGTACGAGCTGCACTACCGCGGCTTCGACGACGTCGACGATCGGTGGGAGTGGGATCCGGGCCTGCTGGCGTCACGCGCGCTGATCGAGGCCGACCTGGAGCGCGTGCTGCGGGAGCGTGCCACACCGCCGTCCGGCGTCGAGCCCACCGCGGCGGCCGTCGCCGCGGCGCTGTTCGCCCTCACCGCCCCCGGCAAGCCCGGCCTGGCGTCCTACGTGGCCAAGCGCGCGGACGCGGCCCAGCTCGAGGAGCTGCTGGTGCACCGGTCGGTCTACCAGCTCAAGGAGGCCGACCCGCACACCTGGGCCATCCCGAGGCTCGACGGCGCCCCCAAGGCCGCCCTGGTGGAGATCCAGGCGGACGAGTACGGCGGCGGCGACCCCGAGCGCATGCACGCGGCGCTGTTCGCCCGGACGATGCGCGGCCTCGGGCTCGACGACTCCTACGGCCGCTACGTGGACCACGTCCCGGCCATCACCCTCGCATCGGTCAACACCATGTCACTCTTCGGCCTGCACCGTCGGCTGCGCGGGGCGATCGTGGGCCACCTGGCGGCGTTCGAGATGACGTCCTCGACGCCCAACCAGCTCTACGGCAACGGCTTCCGCCGCCTCGGCCACGACGAGGGCACCACGTGGTACTTCGACGAGCACGTCGAGGCCGACGCGGTGCACGAGCAGATCGCCGGGCGCGACCTCGCGGGCGGGCTCGCGCAGCAGGATCCCGCGCTGCTCCCCGACATCATGTTCGGCGCGGCGGCCTGCCTGCTGCTCGACGACCTCGCGGGCTCCCACCTGATGGGCGCGTGGACCCGCGGCGAGAGCGCGCTGCGCTCCCCGATCGACCCGAGCCGCACCCCCGCGCATGCGGGGAGCGGCGCATGACCAGCGCCCAGCCGGCGAAGGGCGTCGCACCGCCGCCAGCCTCGGCGATGCGCGTGCCCGCCGTGCGGATCACCGCCTGCCCGGACGGCCCGTTGCTGGTGCGTGGCGACATCGAGATCCTGGACGGCGACGGCATGCCCGTGCCCCGCCGGCGCGCGACAGTGGCGCTGTGCCGCTGCGGCATGTCGGCGATCAAGCCGTTCTGCGACGGCAGCCACAAAGTGGTGGGCTTCACCGCGCCCTGACCGGCGCCCGGGGACTGACCCGAGCGCGGCGCCGGTGTACAGCGCCTGCCCTGGTTGATACGTTCCGTCCACCCGATCGAGGAGGACCGGATGCGCGGCAGCGGCACAGCACACGCCAGCCTGCCCGCCTCGTCCGCGGCCTGTCGCGACCACGCCCGGACCTCGGCATGATCGCCCACCGCGTCCGCGTGCACCCCAGCAGCGAGCGGCTGGCGCGCTCCGAGCAACTCGCATGGGCGTTGGCGGAGGTCGCCGCCGATGACGTCCCCGTCGACGACGACGTCGCGGAGATGGTGGTCAACCGGGTCCTGGACGACGCCGCCGTCGCCGCCGCGTCGCTCATGCGGCCGCCCGTGGTGGCGGCCCGCGCGCAGGCTCTGAGCCACCCGCCGTCCCGCGGCGGCACGGGGTCCACGGTGGTGGGCGCAGCGCCGGGCGTGCGCACGAGCCCCGAGTGGGCGGCGTGGGCCAACGGCGTGGCGGGGCGCGAGCCCGACTTCCACGACACGTCCCTCGCCGCGGACTACTCCCATCCCGGGGACACGATCCCGCCGCTGCTGGCCGTGGCCCACCACGTCGGCGCGTCCGGCGCCGACCTGGTGCGCGCCATCGCCACCGCTTACGAGGCGCAGGTGGCGCTGGTCCGCGCGATCAGCCTGCACCGGCACAAGATCGACCACGTCGCCCATCTGGGGCCCGCCGTGGCCGCCGGGCTCGGCTCGCTGCTCAGGCTGCCGCCCGAGGCGACCTTCCACGCGATCGGGCAGGCGCTGCACACCACCACCGCCACCCGGCAGTCCCGCAAGGGCGAGATCTCCACCTGGAAGGCCTACGCGCCGGCCTTCGCGGGCAAGGCCGCCGTCGAGGCAGTGGATCGCGCCATGCGCGGCCAGACCTCCCCCACCCCCATCTACGAGGGCGAGGACGGCGTCATCGCGTGGCTGCTCGACGGCCCGGAGGCCGACTACGAGGTGCTGCTGCCGGGGCCGGGCGAGCCACGCAGGGCGATCCTGGAGACGTACACCAAGGAGCACTCGGCCGAGTATCAGTCGCAGGCGCTCATCGACCTCGCGCGGCGCCTGCACCGCGAGCGCCCCGAGGTCGGCGACCCGGGCAAGGTCCGCTCGATCGTGCTGCACACGTCCCACCACACCCACCACGTGATCGGGTCCGGCGCGCACGACCCGCAGAAGTACGATCCGGCGGCCTCCCGCGAGACGCTCGACCACTCGATCCCGTTCATCCTGGCGGTGGCCCTGCAGGACGGCGCGTGGCACCACGACGCGTCCTACACGCCCGAGCGCGCCGCCCGGCCGGACACGGTGGCGCTGTGGCAGCGGATCACCACGGTGGAGGACCCGGAGTGGACTCGGCGGTACCACGCCACCGATCCGCGGGAGAAGGCGTTCGGGGGCCGCCTCGTCGTCGAGCTGGCCGACGGCTCCCGGCTCGAGGAGGAGATCGCCGTGGCCGACGCGCACCCCCTGGGCGCCCGCCCGTTCACGCGTCCGCAGTACGTGGACAAGATGCGCGCCCTCGCCGCGGACGCCGTCGACGAGGGCGAGCTCGAGCGCTTCCTCCACCTCGCGCAGCGGCTGCCCGCCCTCGGCCCCGGCGAGCTCGACGGCGTGCACCTCACCGCCCGGCCGGGGCTCCTGGACCGGCTCCACAGCCCCGGAGGCCTGTTCTGATGCTCTACTCGGACCTCACCCCAGCCGCCAAGCGGCGCGCCCTGCGCGAGCGGCTCGCCAGCGGCGACCTGCTCCAGATGCCCGGCGCTTTCAACCCCCTCTCCGCGCGGCTCGTCGAGGCCAAGGGGTTCGACGGGGTGTACGTGTCGGGCGCGGTGCTCTCGGCGGACCTCGGCCTGCCCGATATCGGGCTCACCACCGCCACGGAGGTGGCAGCCCGCGCGGGGCAGATCGCCCGCATGACCCGTCTGCCCACGCTGGTCGACGCCGACACCGGCTTCGGCGAGCCGATGAACGTCGCCCGCACCGTGCAGGCGCTCGAGGACGCGGGGGCGTCCGGCTGCCACATCGAGGACCAGGTGAACCCGAAGCGCTGCGGGCACCTCGACGGAAAGCAGGTGGTCGACCAGGCCACGGCCGTGCAGCGGATCCGGGCCGCCGTCACCGGGCGCCGCGACCCCGACTTCCTCGTGATGGCCCGCACCGACGTCCGCGCCGTCGAGGGCCTGCCCGCCGCGATCGACCGGGCGAAGGCGTACGTCGGCGCCGGGGCCGACGCGGTCTTCCCCGAGGCGCTGCTCGGGCCCCACGAGCTCGAGGCCTTCCGCGCCGCGATCGACGTCCCGCTGCTCGCGAACATGACCGAGTTCGGCAAAGGCGAGCTGCTCACCGCCGAGCAGCTCGCCGCGCTTGGGTACAACATCGTCATCTACCCGGTCACGCTCCTCCGGCTGGCGATGGGCGCCGCCGAGGCCGGGCTCGACGAGATCCGGGCCACGGGGACGCAGGCCGCCCTGCTGGACCGCATGCAGCACCGCTCCGACCTCTACTCGCTCGTCGACTACTCCGGCTACCGGGCCTTCGACTCGGGGATCGACGACTTCCAGCTCTGACAGCACCGACTCGAACAGCTCAGGCGCACCGCGACGTCACCACGACGATGGAGGCACCGATGACCGACGAGAGCACCCGCACCGCTGGCACGGCCGCCGCACCCCCCGAGCCGCCGCAGATCCATCGCGGCCTCGCCGGAGTCGTGGTGGACGCCACCGAGATCTCCTCGGTGGACTCCGCCAGCAGCTCGCTGCTGTACCGGGGCTACCCCGTCCAGGAGCTGGCCGACGCCTGCTCATTCGAGGAGGTCGCCTACCTGCTCTGGCATGGCGAGCTCCCGGATGCCGCCGAGCTCGACCGGCTGCGCGCCGCGGAGCGCTCACGGCGGGCCTTGCCGGACGCCGTCATGGAGACCGTCCTGGCGCTGCCGCTCACCGCCCACCCGATGGACGTGGTCCGCACGGCGGTGAGCGTGATCGGGGCGCACGACACCACCTGGGAGGACAAGTCCCCGGAGGCCGACCTGTCGCGCGCGCAGGACCTCATGGCGCAGCTCCCCGCCGTGGTGGCGCTCGACCAGCGCAGACGGCACGGCCTGGCGGCGGTGGAGCCGCGCTCCGACCTCGGGTACGCGGAGAACTTCCTGCACATGGTGTTCGGGCAGGTTCCCCCCGCGCCCGTCGTCCAGGCCTTCGAGGTGTCGATGGTGCTGTACGCGGAGCACTCGTTCAACGCCTCGACGTTCACCGCGCGGGTCGTCGCGTCCACGCTGTCCGACCTGCACTCGGCCGTCACCGCGGCGGTCGGCGCGCTGAAGGGCCCGCTGCACGGCGGCGCCAACGAGGCGGTGATGGCCGCGTTCGGCGAGATCGGCTCGGCGGACCGGGTGGACGCCTGGCTCGACGACGTCCTCGCCCGCAAGCAGAAGGTCATGGGGTTTGGCCACCGCGTCTACCGCACGGGCGACTCGCGGGTGCCGGCGATGAAGGCGGCACTCGACGGGCTGCTCGCCCTCGACGACTCGGAGGGGCTCGGCGCGATGTACGCCGCGCTGGAGCGCGGCATGGCCGAGCGCACGGGCATCCTGCCGAACCTCGACTACCCGACGGGCCCCGCGTACCACCTGATGGGGTTCGACACCCCGACGTTCACGCCCCTGTTCGCCGCGAGCCGCGTGGTCGGCTGGACCGCCCACGTGCGCGAGCAGCTCGCCCACAACGCGCTGATCAGGCCGCTGAGCGCGTACACCGGGACGGAGCGCCGCCATGTGCCGCAGCGGACGGCCCACGGCTCCGAGCCCGCCCGCCCACGCTGACACTTGGCTCCCACGCGCACATCACACGACGCAGGCCCCCGGGAAGGATCCCGGGGGCCTGCGTCTGCGTGAGCGGGTGATCAGGCGATGCGGCCCGAGCCGCCGTCCTCGTCACCGATCTTGTGCACGACGATCGAGTTCGTCGAGCCGACCTCGCCCACCGGCGTGCCCGCGACGACGACGACGTAGTCGCCGACCTCCGCGAGCCCGTTGGCGCGCAGCGTCGTGTCGACCTGCTTGACCATCGCGTCGGTGCTCTCGACCGAGGGCACCTCGTAGGACTGCACGCCCCAGCTCAGCGACAGCACGTTGCGCACCTGGCGCTCCGGCGTGAAGGCGAGCAGCGGGATCGACGAGCGCAGACGCGACATGCGGCGGGCCGAGTCGCCCGACTGCGTGAACGTCACCAGGTACTTGACGCCCACCGTCTCGCCGATCTCGGCGGCGGCACGCGTGATGGCGCCACCACGCGTGTGCGGCGTCGAGCCGAGGGGCGCGATGCGCTCCCGGCCCAGCTCCTCGGTGTTCTCGATGATCCGCGCCATGGTGCGCACGGCCTCGATCGGGTAGTCGCCGACGCTGGTCTCGCCCGAGAGCATGACCGCGTCCGCGCCGTCGAGCACCGCGTTGGCGCAGTCGGAGGCCTCGGCGCGCGTCGGGCGCGGAGCCGAGATCATCGACTCGAGCACCTGCGTGGCGACGATGACGGGCTTCGCCGAACGGCGGGCCAGCTCGACGGCGCGCTTCTGCACCAGCGGGACCTGCTCGAGCGGCAGCTCCACGCCGAGGTCGCCACGGGCGACCATGATGCCGTCGAACGCGGCGACGATCTCGACCAGGTTCTCGACAGCCTGCGGCTTCTCGATCTTGGCGATGACGGGGAGGATCCGGCCCTCCTCCTCCATGATCCGGCGGACGTCGTCGTAGTCGGCCGCGCTGCGCACGAACGACAGCGCGATGATGTCGGCGCCGATCTGGATGGCCCAGCGGAGGTCCGCCTCGTCCTTGTCGCTCATCGCGGGCACGGAGACCGCGACGCCCGGGAGGTTCAGGCCCTTGTTGTTGGAGACCGGGCCGCCGACCTCGACGCGGGTGACGACGCGGGGGCCGTCCACCTCGGTGACGCGCACGAGCACGCGGCCGTCGTCGATGAGGATGGGGTCGCCCACGCGGGCGTCGTTCGGGAGGCCCTTGTGCGTGGTGGAGACGAGCTCCTTGGTGCCGGGCACGTCCTCGGTGGTGATGGTGAAGATGTCACCCTCGGCCAGCTCGTGCTTGCCCTCGGCGAAACGGCCCAGGCGGATCTTGGGACCCTGCAGGTCGACCAGCACGGCCACGGAACGGCCCGACGCCTGGGCGGCGGCGCGCACGTTCTCGTAGACCTTGCGGTGCACGTCAGTGTCACCGTGGCTACGGTTCAGGCGGGCGACGTCCATGCCGGCGTCGACCAGCGCCTGGATCTGTTCGGCGGACTCCGTGACGGGTCCAATGGTGCAGACGATCTTTGCTCTACGCATGAGGCAAGCCTAGGCCTTTCGTGGGGAACTGGTTCGGGACCGAACGTCCCGGCCCGCGTTCCCACCGACCGGTTACGACGTTGATCTGGGGAATTACGGTCGCAGCGCCATGGTGCGGGCCGTGACCGGAGCAGGGAGCTCGGTGCTCCCTGCGAGATAGGTGTCGACGGCCGCGGCGGCTGCGCGGCCCTCGGCGATGGCCCAGACGATGAGCGACTGCCCGCGCCCGGCGTCGCCGGCCACGAACACGCCGGGCGCCGACGTCGCGAAGTCGTCCGAGCGCTCGACCAGTCCGCGCGCGGTGAGCGCGATGCCCGTCTGCTCGACGAGGTCGCCCGTCTCAGGCCCGGTGAAGCCCATCGCGATGAGCACCAGGTCGGCGGGGATGTCCCGCTCGGTGCCGGGCGTGGGCACGCGCCGGCCGTCGGGCAGGTACTCCGTGGTGGCGAGCCGTAGCGCGCGGACCTGCCCCGCCTCGTCGCCCTCGCCGCCGAGGAACGCCACGGTGGACGCGAGGTAGTCGCGCTCGCCGCCCTCCTCATGCGAGCTCGAGACCTCGAAGAGGATCGGGTCCGTGGGCCACGGCTGGCTCTCGGGCCGCTCCGTCGGCGGACGCTTGCCGATCGCGAGCGTGGTCACCGACGCGGCGCCCTGGCGCAGTGCCGTGCCGAGGCAGTCCGAGCCGGTGTCCCCGCCGCCGATGATGATGACGTGCTTGCCGGTGGCGGTGATCTGGTCGGGCACGGAATGCCCCGCGACCACGGCGTTCGCCTGGTGCAGGTAGTCCATCGCGACGTGCACGCCGTCGAGCTCGGAGCCCGGCACGCGTAGCTCACGCGGCACGGTGGCTCCGGTGGCGACGACCACGGCGTCGAAACGGGCGCGCAGGTCGTCCCACGACAGGTCGCGGCCGATCTCCACACCCGGGCGGAACCGGGTGCCCTCGGCGCGCATCTGCTCGAGCCGGCGGTCGATGTGCCGCTTCTCGAGCTTGAAGTCCGGCACCCCGTAGCGCAGCAGTCCGCCGATCGCGTCGTCCCGCTCGAAGACGGCCACAGTGTGGCCGGCCCGGGTGAGCTGCTGGGCGGCGGCCAGCCCGGCCGGCCCCGAGCCCACCACGGCCACCGTGTGGCCGGTGAGGCGCTGCGGCACCTGCGGCTGCACGAACCCGCGGTCGAACGCCTCGTCGATGATCGAGACCTCGACGTTCTTGATCGTCACCGGCGGCTGGTTGATGCCCAGCACACAGCTCGTCTCGCAGGGCGCGGGGCAGATCCGCCCGGTGAACTCCGGGAAGTTGTTCGTCGCGTGCAGGCGCTCGCTCGCGTCCGCCCACTGCTCGCGCCACACCAGGTCGTTCCACTCGGGGATCAGGTTCCCCAGCGGGCAGCCGTTGTGGCAGAACGGGATGCCGCAGTCCATGCAGCGGCCCGCCTGACGGGTCAGCACCGCAGTGTCCTCGGGATGCCCGGCGCGGTGCTCGTGGACCTCGCGCCAGTCCATCAGGCGCACGGGGACGGGGCGGTTGGCGGGCAGCTCGCGCTCCCGCACCTTCAGAAAGCCATGCGGGTCAGCCACGTGCCACCTCCAGGATCTCGTTCCAGACACCGGGCGCTGCCGGGTCGAGGCCGTCTGCCTCGGCCTGGGCGAGCGCACGGCGCATGCGGGCGTACTCGGTGGGCAGGACCCGCGTGATCCGCGCGCGCGTCGCGGCCGGGTCGGCCAGCAGCTCCTCGGCCACCGGGGAGGAGGTCTCCGCCAGGTGTCGGCGGAGCAGGTCATCGACGATGGCGGCGTCCTCGTCGTCGAGCGGCTCGAGAGCCAGCTCCCCCGAGGCCAGCGCCGTCGTGTTGAGCAGTGCCGGGTCGGCGTCCAGCAGGTAGGCGCTGCCGCCGGACATGCCCGCGGCGAAGTTCCGTCCCGTGGGCCCGAGCACGAGCACCGTGCCGCCGGTCATGTACTCGCAGCCGTGGTCGCCGACGCCCTCGACGACAAGCGTCGCCCCCGAGTTGCGCACGCCGAACCGCTCGCCGGTGAGCCCTCTCACGTACAGCTCGCCGGAGGTGGCGCCGTAGCCGATCACGTTGCCCGCGACGACGTTGTTGCCGCCCGAGAGCACCGCGTTGCGGTCCGGCCGCACCACGATCCGGCCGCCGGACAGGCCCTTGCCGACGTAGTCGTTCGCGTCGCCGAACAGCCGCAGCGTGACGCCACGCGGCAGGAACGCCCCGAACGACTGCCCGGCGGAGCCCGTCAGCGTCACGTCAATCGTGCCGTCGGGCAGGCCCGCGCCGCCGTGCCGGCGGGTGACCTCGTGGCCGAGCATCGTCCCGACGGTGCGATTGACGTTGCGCACCGGCAGCGAGATCTGCACAGGCGTCCCGTGCTCGAGCGCATCCGCCGCGAGCGAGATGAACTCGTTGTCGAGCGCCCGGGCCAGCCCGTGGTCCTGGTCGCGGGTGTGGTGCAGGGCCGAGCCCTCCACCGGCTCCGGCACCGCCAGCACCGGGCCCAGGTCGAGGCCCTCGGCCTTCCAGTGCTCGATCGCGGTGCGGGTGTCGAGCAGCTCGACACGCCCCACCGCCTCCAGCAGCGTGCGGAAGCCGAGGCTCGCGAGGATCTCGCGGACCTCCTGGGCGATGTACTCGAAGAACGTCACCACGAACTCCGGCTTGCCCGTGAACCGCTCCCGCAGCTCGGGGTTCTGCGTGGCGACGCCCACCGGGCAGGTGTCCAGGTGGCACACGCGCATCATCACGCAGCCGGACACCACCAGCGGCGCCGTCGCGAAGCCGAACTCCTCGGCGCCCAGCAGCGCGCCGACCACCACGTCGCGACCCGTCTTCAGCTGGCCGTCCACCTGCACGACCACACGGTCCCGCAGGTTGTTCAGCACCAGCGTCTGCTGGGTCTCCGCGAGGCCGATCTCCCACGGGGTGCCCGCGTGCTTGAGCGACGTCAGCGGGCTCGCGCCCGTCCCGCCGTCGTGGCCGGAGATCAGCACGACGTCCGAGTGCGCCTTGGCGACCCCGGCGGCGACCGTCCCGACCCCGAACTCGCTCACGAGCTTGGTGTGGATGCGGGCCCGCGGGTTCGCGTTCTTCGCGTCGTGGATGAGCTGCGCGAGGTCCTCGATCGAGTAGATGTCGTGGTGCGGAGGCGGCGAGATGAGCCCGACGCCAGGCGTCGAGTGCCGCGTCTTGGCGACCCACGGGTACACCTTGTGGCCCGGGAGCTGGCCGCCCTCGCCGGGCTTGGCGCCCTGTGCGAGCTTGATCTGGATGTCGTCGGCGAACGTCAGGTACTCGGACGTGACGCCGAACCGGCCCGAGGCGATCTGCTTGATCGCGCTGCGCCGCTCCGGGTCGTGCAGCCGCTCCGGGTCCTCGCCGCCCTCGCCCGTGTTCGAGCGCGCGCCGATGCTGTTCATCGCCACCGCGAGCGTCTCGTGCGCCTCGGCCGAGATCGAGCCGTAGGACATGGCGCCCGTGTTGAACCGCTTGACGATCTCGCTGACCGGCTCGACCTCGTCGATCGGCACCGGCGTGCGCTCGCCGTCCTTGAACTTCAGGAGCCCGCGCAGCGTCATCAGCCGCGAGGACTGCTCGTCGACCCGCTTCGAGTACTCGCGGAACACGTCGAACTGCCGTGTGCGCGTCGAGTGCTGCAGCCGGAAGACCGTCTCCGGGTCGAACAGGTGCTCCTCGCCGTCGCGGCGCCACTGGTACTCGCCGCCCACCGCGAGCCGCTGATGCGGCTGGCGGTTGCCGCTCGCCGGGTAGGCGTCGGCGTGGCGCGCCGCGACCTCGGCGGCGATGACGTCCAGGCCCACGCCGCCGAGCCGGCTCGTGGTGCCCGTGAAGTACCTGTCGACGAGCGCGTGGGACAGGCCGATGGCCTCGAAGACCTGGGCGCCGCGGTAGGACGCGATCGTCGAGATGCCCATCTTCGACATGACCTTGAGGACGCCCTTGCCGAGCGCCTTGATGAGGTTCCGCACGGCCTGCTCGGGCGCGACGCCCGGCAGGTAGCCGCTGCGGGCCAGGTCCTCGACCGTCTCCATCGCCAGGTACGGGTTGACCGCCGCGGCGCCGTAGCCGATCAGCAGCGCGGCATGGTGCACCTCGCGGATGTCGCCAGCCTCGACCACGAGGGAGACCTGTGTCCTGCTGCGCCGCCGCAGCAGGTGGTGGTGCACCGCGCTGGACAACAGCAGCGACGGGATCGGGGCCAGGTCGGCGTCGCCGTCACGGTCCGAGAGCACGATGAAGCTCACGCCCTCGGCCACGGCCCGGTCGACCTCGGCGAAGATCTCCTCGAGTCGGCGCTCCAGCGCCGCTCCCCCGCCGTCGACCTTGTACAGGCCCCGGACGATGACCGAGCGGAAGATCCCCGCGAGCCTCGGGTCCTTGTCGATGCGGACGATCTTCGCGAGCGCGTCGTTGTCGATCACCGGGAACGGCAGCACCAGCTTGCGCGCATGCTCGGGCACGTCCTCCAGCAGGTTCGGCTCGGGGCCGATCGCCCCGCCGATCGCGGTGACCAGCTCCTCGCGAATAGCGTCCAGCGGCGGGTTCGTCACCTGCGCGAACATCTGGGTGAAGTAGTCGAACAGCAGCCGCGGGCGGGTGGACAGCACCGCCACCGGGGTGTCGGAGCCCATCGCGCCGAGCGGCTCCGCGCCCGTGGCCCCGATCGGGCCCAGGATGATCTTGAGCTCCTCCTCGGTGTACCCGAAGGCCCGCTGCCGGCGGCGCACCGAGGCCGACGAGTGCGCCACATGCTCGCGCTCGGGGAGTTGGTCCAGGTAGATCGAGTTCTCCCGGACCCAGTCCGCGTACGGGCGCTGGGCGGCGAGCTGCGCCTTGACGTCCTCGTCGTCGATGATCCGGCCCTTGCCGGTGTCCACCAGGAACATGCGGCCCGGCTCGAGCCGGCCCTTGCGCACGATCGTGGAGGGGTCGAGGTCCAGCACGCCCGCCTCGGAGGCCATCACCACGAGGCCGTCCTCGGTCACCCAGTACCGGCCGGGACGCAGGCCGTTGCGGTCCTGCACCGAGCCGATGAGCGTCCCGTCCGTGAACGTCATCGCCGCCGGGCCGTCCCACGGCTCCATCAGCGTCGAGTGGTACTCGTAGAACGCGCGCCGCTCCGGGTCCATCTGCGCGTGGTTCTCCCACGCCTCCGGGATCATCATCATCACGGCGTGCGGCAGCGACCGGCCGGCCAGGTGCAGCAGTTCGAGCACCTCGTCGAAGCTGCCGGAGTCCGAGCCGCCCGGGGTGCACACCGGCAGCAGCGGGGCCAGGTCGCCCAGCAGCTCGCTGGACAGCATCCCCTCGCGGGCCGCCATCCAGTTCCGGTTGCCGCGCACCGTGTTGATCTCGCCGTTGTGCGCCACGATCCGGAACGGCTGCGCGAGCGGCCAGGACGGGAACGTGTTGGTGGAGAACCGCGAGTGCACGAGTGCGAGCTCGCTCGCGTAGCGGGGGTCCGAGAGGTCCGCGAAGAACGGCTCGAGCTGCGCCGTGGTGAGCATGCCCTTGTAGGTGAGCGTGCGCGCCGACAGCGACGCGAAGTACACGCCCAGCTCGCGCTCGGCCCGCTTGCGCAGCCGGAACGCGCGACGGTCGAGCTCGAGGCCCGACAGCTCCCGCGAGGGGTCGGCCACGACCAGGTGCTTGAAGGCCGGCATCGACGCGCGGGCCGTGGGCCCCACCAGGTCAGCCGTCACGGAGATGTCACGCCAGGCCAGGACGTCGAGCTTCTCCTCGATCGCGATGGCCTCGATGGCCCGGACCGCTGCGGCCTGCTCGCCGGCCTCGACCGGCAGGAACGCCATCCCGATGGCGTAGTGGCCGGCCGGAGGCAGCTCGGCGTCGACGACGTCCCGCAGGAAAGCGTCGGGGATCTGCGTGAGGATGCCCGCGCCGTCGCCCGAGTCCGGCTCCGCGCCCACGGCGCCGCGGTGGTCCAGGTTGAGCAGCGCGGTCAGGCCCGCGTCGACGATGTCACGGCCGGGAGTGCCGCGCAGGGTCGCGACGAACGCGAACCCACAGGCGTCGTGCTCGGCTGCGGGGTCATAGAGACCCTGCGACACCGGCGCGCGCAGCATGCCGGGGGTCACGGGCGACGTGGACATCAGCACCGTCCTCAGAACCCCGAGTTCGGGGCGTAGCGACAACATGGAGGGAACGCGGGGTCGCCATTGGCCCAAACGTCACGCGACGATATCCCCTCATGCGAGGTGGGTCACATCGTCGTTGTGAGGAACGTGCATCCGTCCACCGCGGTCAGCGAGTGGACTCCGATGCGTTCTCCTCGTCCTCCTGCGCCGCGGGGGTCCGCAACAGGAGGCTCGTCTCGCGTCCAGGATGCCGACGTCCGACCAGGATGAACGCTACCAGCGCACCGAGCCCCACCACGATCGACGTCCAGACATTGAGGCGGAAGGGCCCAATCATCTCCGCCGGGTCGATGCGCAGCAGCTCGATCCACAGGCGCCCCGCGGTGTAGATCACCACATACAGCCAGAACACCCGGCCGTGGCCCAGCCGGTACCGCCGGTCGAGCCAGATGAGCAGCGCGGCGCCCGCGAGGTTCCACAGCAGCTCGTACAGGAACGTCGGGTGGAACAGCGTGCCCGACTCATAGCCGAGCGGCAGGTGCGCGTCGTCGATGCGCAGCCCCCAGGGCAGCGTCGTGGCCGAGCCGAACAGCTCCTGGTTGAACCAGTTGCCGAGCCGCCCGATGGCCTGCGCGACCAGCAGCCCAGGCGCGACGGCGTCGGCGAAGGACGCGAGCCGCACCCCCTGCCGCCGGCAGCCGATCCACGCGCCCACCGCGCCGAACGCGACGGCGCCCCAGATGCCGAGCCCGCCCTCCCAGATGGCGAAGGCGCTCCACGGGTCGCCCCCCTTGCCGAAGTACTGGTCCGGTGAGGAGAACACGTGGTAGATCCGCCCGCCGATGATGCCGAAGGGCACCGCCCAGAAGGCGATCTCCAGCACGTCGTCGGGGTTCCCGCCACGGGCGACCCAGCGCCGCTGGGTCATGAGCACGGCGACGACGATGCCCGCGAGGATCGCGAGCGCGTACGCGCGCAGCGGGAACGGCCCGAGATGCCAGACGGCCACGGAAGGGCTGGGGATGGCGGCGGGGGCGACCAACGCCGCGAGCGTCGTCACCGGCGCGCCCCCCGCACCCCGGCGGCGAGCCCGGCGGTGACCTCTGCGAGGAGGTCCAGCCCGTGGGCGGGGTCCGACTCCGACTCCTGCAACGCCCGCACGAGGGCGGAGCCGACGATCACCCCGTCGGCGTACCGCGCGACCTCGGCCGCCTGCTCGGGCCGGGACACGCCCAGCCCGACGCACACGTGCTCGGCGCCAGCAGCACGGGTGTCAGCGACCAGCTGCTCGGCGCGCGTGCCGACGGTCGCGCGCTCGCCCGTGACGCCCATCGTGGAGGCGGCGTAGACGAAGCCCGAGCATGCGGCCGCGGTCGACGCGAGCCGCTCGGGGGTAGAGCTCGGCGCGACCAGGAAGACCCGGTCGAGGCCGTGCCGCTCCGAGGCCGCGATCCAGTCGGCCCCCTCGTCGGGGATGAGGTCGGGGGTGATGAGGCCGGCGCCGCCGGCAGCGGCCAGGTCGCGGGCGAAGGCGTCGACCCCGTAGCGCAGCACCGGATTCCAGTACGTCATGACGAGCACTGGGGCGCCCGTGGCCGCGATCTGCTCGACGGCGCCGAAGACGTCCCGGACCCGGGTCCCGCCAGCGAGCGAGCGCTCGGCGGCGTGCTGGATCGTCGGGCCGTCCATGCCGGGGTCGGAGTACGGCAGGCCCAGCTCGACCACGTCCGCGCCGGCCTCGACCATCGCCACCGCCGCATCGACCGAGCGGGGGACGTCGGGGAATCCGAGCGGCAGGTAACCGATGAGAGCGGCGCGGCCGGGAGCGCCGTCCTCGCCCGCCGCGAGCCTGCTGAGCAGGCCCGCCGTGCGCAGACGGGTGGTGGTCAGGCTCACAGCTGGGTCCCCTCGTTGAGGTTCGGGACGGCGTCGGCGTCGATCAGGCCGAACCACTCGGCCGCGGTGGCCACGTCCTTGTCGCCCCGACCCGAGAGGTTCACGAGGATGACGGGCTCGCTGCCGCCGGCGACCGTCCAGGCCCTCGCCTCGGCGCCGAGCTGGATCGCGCCGGCGAGCGCGTGGGCGGACTCGATCGCGGGGATGATGCCCTCGGTCCGGCACAGCAGCCGGAACGCGTCCATCGCCTCGACGTCGCTGACGGGCCGGTAGTCGACGCGCCCGATCTCGTGCAGCCACGCGTGCTCAGGGCCGACGCTCGGGTAGTCGAGGCCTGCGGAGATCGAGTGGCTGGGCAGTGTCTGCCCGTCCTCGTCCTGGAGCAGGTAGGACTTCGCTCCCTGAAGCACGCCGGGCGAGCCGCCGCTGAATCGGGCCGCGTGGCGCCCGCTGGCGATGCCCTCGCCGCCCGCCTCGAACCCGTACAGCCGGACACCCGGGTCGTCGAGGAACGCGTTGAAGACGCCCATGGCGTTGGACCCACCGCCGACACACGCGGCGACAGCGTCCGGCAGGCGGCCGATCTCCTCAGCGAGCTGGGCCTTGGCCTCCTCGCCGATGACCTTGTGGAAGTCGCGCACCATCTCGGGGAACGGGTGCGGCCCGGTCACGGTGCCCAGCAGGTAGTGGGTTGTGTCGACGTTGGCGACCCAGTCGCGGAAGGCCTCGTTGATGGCGTCCTTGAGCGTGCGCGACCCGATCGTCACAGGGACGACCTCGGCGCCCAGGAGCCGCATCCGGGCGACGTTCAGCGCCTGGCGCCGGGTGTCCTCCTCGCCCATGTAGATCGTGCACTCGAGGTCCATGAGCGCGGCCGCCGTCGCGGTGGCCACGCCGTGCTGCCCCGCGCCCGTCTCCGCGATGACCCGCTTCTTGCCCATGCGCTTGACCAGCAACGCCTGGCCCAGCACGTTGTTGATCTTGTGCGAGCCGGTGTGGTTGAGGTCCTCGCGCTTGAGGAAGACGCGGGCGCCGCCCCCGACGTGCTCGGCGAACCGGGGCGCCTCGGTGAGGATGCTCGGGCGGCCCGTGTACGTGCGGTGCAGGCGGGCGAGCGCCTGGCCGAACGCCGGGTCGGCCAGCGCCTTGTGGTACTCGGTCTCCAGCTCGTCGAGCGCCGCGATGAGCGCCTCGGGCACGAAGCGTCCGCCGAACTGGCCGAAGTACGGTCCGGCGTGCGTGCCCAGCGGGCCGCGCTGCTGCGCGTCGGCGCTCACTGCCGCACCGCCCGCAGCGACGGGTGCGCCCCAGCGGCGACCAGGTCGGCCACCGACTCGCGCGGCGCGTCGTCCGTGACGAGCGCCTCCCCCACCAGCACGGTGTCGGCCCCGGCGCGCGCGTAGTCCATCACGTCGAGCGGGCCGCGCACCCCGGACTCCGCGATGCGCACGATGCCCGCCGGGATGGACGGGGCGACGCGCGCGAACGTGCCGCGGTCCACGTCGAGGGTCTTCAAGTTCCGCGCGTTCACGCCGATCACCCGGGCGCCGGCGTCGGCGGCACGGGCGACCTCCTCGGTGTCGTGCACCTCCACCAGCGCGGTCATGCCCAACGAGTGGATGCGCTCGACGAGCGACGTCAGCACCGTCTGCTCCAGCGCCGCCACGATCACGAGCACGAGGTCCGCCCCGTGGGCGCGCGCCTCCCACACCTGGTAGGGGGTGACCACGAAGTCCTTGCGCAGCACCGGGATGTCGACGGCCGCGCGCACCGAGTCCAGGTCCGCGAGCGACCCGTTGAACCGGCGCTGCTCGGTGAGCACCGAGATGGCGGCGGCGCCACCCTTCTCATACTCCGCGGCCAGGGCGGCGGGGTCGGCGATCGACGCGAGGGCTCCCTTGCTCGGGCTCGAGCGCTTGACCTCGGCGATCACGGTGACCGCGTCCTCGACCCGGAGCCGCGCGAGGCACTCCTTGGCCTCGGGCATCCGAGCGGCGCGCTCCTTGAGAGCCACCAGCGGTGTGGCCGCCTCGCGCGCGGCGAGGTCCAGCCGCACACCGGCGACGATGTCGTCGAGAACTGTCATGTCTCCCCCTTCGGCACCCGTCACCGTTCAGGTCGACGGCCTCATCCCTTGCCATCGTAGAGGCGAGTCCGCACGGCACCGACCAGCGGCCAACCTGTGGACCCGCAGGTTGGCCGCATGGGGTCAGTAGCCGTACGAGTTGCTGCTGGCTCCGACCAAGATCAGCGGCAGCACGACGGCGAACAGCAGGATCAGCACGCTGATCCCGATCGAGATCCACCCGAGCACCACGCCCGCAGTGGCCAGCCCCGCGTTGTTCGCCTCCCCGGCCAGTGCCGCGCCCTTCGCCTTCTTGCCGACGATGATGGCGGGGATGCCCGTGAAGAACAGGCAGCCCAACACGAACGACGCGATGCCGAGGACGAGCGACCACACCGCCAGGTCGTTGCGCGGGTACACGTAGGGAGCCGCGTACCCATACCCCTGCTGTGCCGGGTAGGGCTGCTGGCCCGGGTAGGGCTGCTGGCCCGGGTAGGGCTGCTGGGCGCCGTAGGGCTGCTGGCCCTGGTAGGGCTGCTGCGCGCCGTAGGGCTGCTGGCCGGAGTAGGGCGGCTGGGCGCCGTAGGGCTGCTGTCCGGAGTAGGGCTGCTGGGCGGCGTCGGGCTGCTGGGCGGCGTCGGGCTGCGGCGTGCTGAGCGGCTGGCCCGGCGCCGGCGGCTGCGAGGCGTCCGGCTGCTGCGCGCCGGGATACGGCGGCTGTGCGGGCTGCTGCGGCTCGGCGCCGTCGGCGTCGTCGGCGGGCTGGTTCGGGTTGTCGCTCATCGCACGCATCTCTCTGTGGTCCTGGACGGTCTTGTGAGCCTAGGCCTCAGGGCGCCAGCCACGGGGCGAGATCAGGCACGTTCCGCAGCGCCGAGTAGCCGAGCACGACCACGAGGAACAGCCAGGCGGGCCACAGCTGGGACCGGGCGGAGACCGGGCGTGGCGTGCCACGCCATCGACGCAGAGCCCAGCGCCCCCACAGCACCGCGACCAGCGGTACGGCCAGGACCCACAGCGGGTTCATCGCCCAGGCCCCGGCCAGGTCGCCGGTCGCGAGGTCGTGCGTGGCGCGCAAGCCCCCGCATCCGGCGCAGTACAGCCCGGTGAGCGCGAGCAGCGGGCACACGCCGTACTGGCCGGGCGTGTGCGGGTCCACGAGCGCCACGCATGCGGTGCCGACGGCGATGGCGAGCGCCACGGCCCCGGGGGCCAGCATCCGCTCCAGCCGACCACGCGACGCCCCGCGCTCCTGCGGCGCCCCGGACGCAGCCCAGCCCGCTCCCGGATCCGGGAGCGGGCTGGGCTGGAGGTCGGACATGCCGCCGAGGCTCGGTGAGGAGGCTCAGTAGGTGGTGTTGCCCATGTCGTTGACCATGTCCTCCCAGCCGGACAGGCCGCCGATCGCGAGGAGGAAGATGATGCTCAGCACCGAGAACGCGATCGCGACCCAGCCCAGGATGATGCCCGCGAGCGCCATGCCGCCGTTGTTCGCCTCGCCTGCGGCGACGGCCTTCCTCGACTTGGACCCGACGATCACGGCGGGGATGCCGGTGAAGAACCCGCAGATGAAGATGCCGACCAGGCCCAGGACCGGCGACCACACGCCGAGGCTGTTCTTCGGGTAGCCGTAGGCGGGCTGGCCGTAGCCGCCGCCGGGGTACTGGCCGGCGCCGCCGTACTGCGGGGCGGCCGGGTAGGGCGTGCCGCCGGGCTGCTGGGCCTCGCCCGGGTACTGCGGGGCGGACGGGTACTGCGGGGCCGGCGGCTGCTGGGGCGCGGGCGGGTACTGGCCGCCACCGGGCTGCTGCGGCGTGCCGCCGGGCTGCTCGGGCTGGTCACCTGCGCCGTACGGGTTCTGCGGCTCGTTCGGGGTCGACATCATGTCTCCTGAGGTCACACCGACGGCACGCACCATCGGTAAGGAACGGTCTGACTCCGGCAGGGCAGGTGCGCCTTGCCGCGCGGGCAGCCTAGTGCCGATGCCCAGCCCGCACAGCCCGACACGTCGCTGCGAATCACTCGCCCACCTGGGGCTGGGCTCCTCGCGGCAACCCTTTGAGTTCAGTGTGCGCCGTGCTCCGCCTGCTTGGCGAGCGTTGCGGCTCCGCCCTGGCCGTGGCCGAGGATCTGCATGACCTTGCCGACGATGACGCCGAGCACGACGACGGCCATCCCGGTCCAGAAGAGCCACGGCTGCGCGAAGACGAGCGCGAGGCCCGCGGCGGTGAAGCCGACGAGCACGAAGACGACGAGGGTCCACGAGGCGTTGGTGTGCCCGTGGTTCGTCGGCGGGGTGGTGAGGGGAAGGGTGACCGTCTCCTCGGATGTGGAACCCGTCGGGGCACCGCTCCCGGGACGACGTTCGACAGTCTGCTCGGCCATGTGACGGCGCCTTTCGGGTCAGAGATTCTGCTGGACACCTTATCGGACCAGCACGGAGACCGGCGCGCTGGGCGCGGGCCCCACACGTTGGAGAAGCCTCAGGTGGGGTCGTCGCCACGGGTCAGCGAGTCCCACGCGGCTTGGTCGTCATCCGGCTCCGCGCGCGCCTCCACCCGGCCGGTGGCGCCGGGGGCGGAGTGCCTGCGCGTCGGGCTCGGCCAGCCGCGCGACATCACCGCGACGTAGACCGCGCCCCCGAGGTCGGCGACGCCCACCACGAGCGCCGCCCACGGCCACGCGGTGAGACGCGCGGGCCCGGCCAGCGCGCCCACGCCGGTCAGCTCGGCGGCCGCGGCTTCCGCGATGCCCGCGGCGTCCGTGAGCGCGCCCACGGTGGATGCCAGCACGATGGCGCCGGCGAGAGCGACGACGGCGACCACCACCCAGCGTCCGGCGCGCCCCACCAGGCCTGTCGCCCCGACTGCCGCCAGCAGCACCACTGCGGCGGCCACGACGCCCGGCGCCGCCTGCGCGCCGGTCACGTCGACGGCGACCTCGCCTTGGAGGGCCGAGGCCCCGGCGCTCCGCAGCCAGACGGGGACCGCGCTGAGCGCGGTGAGCGCGGCGAGCAGCAGGAGCAGCAGCGCCGCCTGGCCGCGCCCGGCACGCCGACGACCCGAGGCGCCTGCCGTGATCGCCGGCTCGGGCCTGGGGCCAGTGCCCGGCGCGGACGCCTCGGAGACGTGCTCAGGTCGGGTGCTCATCGCGCCTCACCCGCACGACGCGGCCGGGAGGTCGTCATCGCCGCACAGCCCGCAGCCGCGACGCGACCTGCACGGCACGGACCGCCGCGGCCGCCTTGTTGCGCGACTCCTCGTACTCGAGGGAGGGCACCGAGTCGGCCACGATGCCCCCACCGGCCTGGACACTGGCCCGGCCGTCGCGGATCAGCGCGGTGCGGATCGCGATCGCCATGTCCATGTCGCCCGCGAGGTCGAAGTAGCCCACAGTGCCGCCGTAGATCCCGCGACGAGCGGGCTCGATCTCGTCGATCAGCGCGATCGCCCGGGGCTTGGGGGCGCCGGAGAGGGTGCCCGCCGGGAACGTCGCCATCAGGGTCTGCAGCGCGGTGGCGCCCTCGCGCAGCCGCCCGACCACCGTCGAGCAGATGTGCATGATGTGGCTGAAGCGCTTGACCTCCATGAACTCCACCACCTCGACGCTGGCCGGCTCGCACACCTTGACCAGGTCGTTGCGGGAGAGGTCGACCAGCATCAGGTGCTCGGCGCGCTCCTTCGGGTCGGCCAGCAGCTCGTCCATGAGCTGCTTGTCGTGGTCCGGATCGGCGCCACGCGGCCGCGAACCCGCGATGGGGAAGGTCACGACGCGTCCGTCGGTCACCTTGACCAGCGTCTCCGGGCTGGACCCGACCACCGCGAACCCGGCGCCGTCCGCGTCCTCGAGCTGCAGGTAGTACATGTACGGGCTGGGGTTGATGGTCCGCAGCACGCGGTAGACGTCGATCGGGTCCGCGGCGCACTCCAGGTCCAGGCGCTGCGAGAGGACCACCTGGAAGACCTCGCCGTCGCGGATGGCCTCTTGGCCGGTGCGCACGGACGTCTCGAAGTCCTCGCGTGACGTGCGGAACTCGAGGGCCGGCTCGGGGGCGTCCACCAGCTCCGACGCCGCAGGGGGCGCCGGGCTCAGCAGGCCCTGCTGCATCGCGTCCAGCCGGTCCAGCGCGTCGGCGTGCGCCTCGTCGACCCGCTCGTCGGTGTCGTCGAAGTTGATCGCGTTGGCGACCAGCCACACCGAGCCATCGTGGTGGTCGACGACGGCCAGGTCGCTCGCCAGGCACATCGTCAGCTCCGGCACGCCGAGCTCCTCGGGGGCCCGCGCGGGCAGCGTCGGCTCCCAGTGCCGCACCACGTCCCAGCCGAGGGCGCCCACGAGGCCACCGGTCAGCGGGGGCAGGCCCGGCACGGTGGGGGTGCGCAGCACCTCGAGCGTCGCGCCGAGCACCTCGACGGGATCACCCTCGAGCGGGACCCCCACCGGGACGTCGCCGTGCCACACCGCGCGGCCGTCACGCGCCGTCAGCGTCGCGCGGGACCGCACGCCGATGAACGAGTACCGCGACCAGGCGCCGTCCGACTCAGCGGACTCGAGGATGAACGTCCCCGCCCGGCCCTGCGCGAGGGTCCGGTACAGGCCCACCGGCGTCACGTCGTCCGCGAGCAGCCGCCGGACCACCGGCACCACGCGGCGCTCGGCGGCGAGGGCGCGGAACTCCTCGAGAGCCGGCCACGTCGCGCCCCAGGGAACCTCGACGGCTGTCGTCGCGGCGGGGACGGCGGGGGCGCCCCCCCTTCCCCCCCAGGGCTGGCTCTTTTACACATCTCCCCGCCCCCCAGACCGCCAGCAAAAACCTATGGGCCCTCTCGGCTTGGAAAAAACAAACCCAAGTGAGCGGGGAGCGGAGTAGAGAGAAAAGAGCCAGACACCTGCTCCTCGAGGGTGGGGCGGGACAGGACGGGTGCTGTCGGCGGTCGGCTCTGGGCGCCAGCCCACGACGGCGGGCAGGTCGCCGCCCGCCTCGAAGCAGGTGCGCGTGCCGGTGTGGCAGGCCGCGCCGACCTGGTCGACGCGGACGAGCAGCGCATCGCCGTCGCAGTCCAGGCTCACCGACTTCACGTATTGGGCGTGGCCGGACGTGTCGCCCTTGCGCCAGTACTCCTGGCGCGACCGGCTCCAGAACGTGACGCGGCCCGAGGTCAGCGTGCGGTGCAGCGCCTCGTCGTCCATCCAGCCGACCATGAGCACCTCGCCGGTGTCGTGCTGCTGCACCACGGCGGCGACCAGGCCTGCGGCATCGCGCCGCAGGCGGGCGGCCACGGCGGGGTCGAGGCCGGTTGCGGGAGTCGGGTCCGTGGCGGGCGGGGTCGATGCGGGCACCCATGGATCTTCCCACGCGGGCACGCGCGCCCGTCGCCGTCGTCCGCCGCCCGGACGCCCGACGCCGCCGGGGATCCGGCGAGCGGCCCGGGCGTCGAGCGCGGGCGGCTCAACGGGTCTGGGACACCCAGCTCTCGTGCATCCCCGCGTACGCTCCGCCGCGCGCGACGAGCTCATGGTGCGTGCCCACCTCGACGACCTCCCCCGCGTCGACCACGACCACCAGGTCGGCGGCCTCGGCGGTGGACAGCCGGTGCGCGATCGTCAGCGTGCTGCGGCCCTGGGTCAGCGAGCGCAGCGCGCGGGCGATGCGCACCTCCGTCGCCGGGTCGACCGCGGAGGTGGCCTCGTCCAGCACGAGCAGGTCGGCGCCGGCCAGGTGTGCCCGCGCGAGGGCCACGAGCTGGCGCTCCCCTGCCGACAGCGACTCCCCGCGCTGGCCCACCGGCGTGCGCAGCCCCTGCGGGAGCTCGTCGAGCCATTCGCCCAGGCCCAGCTCCACGAGGGCGCCTCGTGCGGCCGGCTCCCACACCTCGGGGGTGGGCGCGTCGACGCCGCGCATCCCCAGCGCGATGTTCTCCCCGAGCGTCGTGTCGAACAGGAACCCCTCCTGGGGCACCATCACGACCCGCTCGCGCAGGTTCGCCAGCCCGATGTCGCGCACGTCCACCCCGTCGAGGAGCACCTGGCCCGATGTCGGGTCCATGAGGCGCCCGACGAGCTTGGCCATGGTGGTCTTCCCCGAGCCGGTGGCGCCGACCACCGCCACGGACGTGCGGGCGGGCAGCTCGAGGTCCACGCCGTGCAGCACCGGGGGGCCGCCCGGGTAGGCGAAGCCCACGTCCCGCAACGTGACGGCTGCGGGGCCGCGCGGCGATCTCGGCGCGTCGGGGCCGGGGTCGACGACGCTCACCGGCGTCTCGATGACGGCCAGCACCCGCCGCCAGCCCGCCACAGCGTTCTGCAGCTCGTTGAGCACCTCGGTGGCCATCTGGACGGGGCCGGTGAAGAGCTGCACCAGGAACAGGAAGGCCAGCAGCCGCCCCACGCTCAAGTCGCCCGCGATGCCGAGGTGCGTGCCGCCGACCACGACGGCCGCGAGCACCAGGTTCGCGACCAGCACCCCGCTGGAGAACACCAGCGCGACGGTGTTCTGCGCGCGCACCATGGCGTTGCGCGTGCCGCGGATCGCGCGGTCGATCTTGCGCTGCGTGCGGGCCTGCACGCCGTACGCGCGGATCGTCTCGGCGCCCACGACGGCCTCGGAGATCGCGCCGAGCATCGCGCCGATCTGCTCGCGGACTGCGGTGTACGCGGCGTTGACCCGCTTCTGCAGCGGTCCGAGCGCCACCATCAGCGGCAGGAAGCACAGCCAGACGAGGATCGTCAGCTGCCAGGAGTAGACGGCCATGAGCGCTGTCGCGACGGTGAGCTGCAGCATCGAGACGAGCAGCATGATGCCGCCCCACTGCACGAACATCGAGATCGTGTCGACGTCCGAGGTGACGCGCGAGACCAGCGACCCGCGCCGCTCGGTGTTCTGGGTCAGCACCGACAGGTCGTGCACATGGCGGAACGCCCGCACCCGCAGGGCCAGCAGCCCGCGCTCGCTGGCCCGGAACAGCCGCACGTTGACCAGGGCCGAGCAGACGGCGCCGAGGAGCAGCCCGACCACGGCCAGGGCGACGAGCGTGGCCACACGCCGCACATCGGGGCCGCCGGCGGACAGGATGCCGCTGTCGATGGTCTGCTGCACCGCGATCGGCACCACGATGCGCCCCGTCGCGGCGAGCAGCGCCAGCAGCAGGGTGAGCGCGATGCCGTCGAGGAGCTCCGGGGAGACCTGCACGCCGCGCCGCAGCGTGCCCCAGACGCCGAGCGTCGAGGCGCCGATGCGGTGGTCGGCCTCCTGCGGCGCGGTGGGGCCGGTCATCGGGGTCCTCCGGTCGGCAGGCCGGCGGGCTCGTCGAGCTCCGCCGCCCGGCGGGCCGACTCCTGCTCGTAGGCGGTGGCCAGCTCGCGGTACCCGGGATCGCGCGCGAGCAGCTCGGCATGCGTGCCCCGGTCGACCACACGGCCGCCCTCGAGGTGCACGACCTCGTCGGCGAGGCTCACCGAGGACATCCGGTACGCGACCATCAGCACCGTCGGCGACACCGCGCCCTCGTCGGCGGAGGCCGCCGCGCGCAGCCCGGCGAGGATCTGCTGCTCGACGCCGGGGTCGACCGCCGAGGTGGCGTCGTCGAGCACGAGCAGCCGCGGCCGGCGGACCAGCGCTCGGGCCAGCGCGAGTCGCTGCCGCTGGCCGCCGGACAGGTTCGACCCGCGCTCGCCGAGCTGCGCGTCCAGCCCGCCTGGAAGCGCTCGAACCACGTCGTCCACCCGGGCGAGCCGCAGCGCCGCCCAGACCTCCTCGTCGCTCGGAGCCCCGGGCTCGTCCACGTCTGCCAGGGACACGTTGCCCCGCACGGTGTCCTCGAACACGAAGGTCGTCTGCGCCACGAGCGCCACCTGCGAGGTGATCGCCTCCGCGCGCAGCGAGCGCAGGTCGTGGCCGTCGATCTCGACCACGCCGCTCGACGGGTCGATCAGCCGGCTGAGCATCGAGGCCAGCGTCGTCTTGCCGGAGCCTGTGGGGCCCACCAGCGCGACCGTGCGCCCCGGAGCGAGGTCGAGGTCCACGTCGGCCAAGAGCTCCGCGAGGCCGCCGCCAGCCGGCACGCTCACGCCCACGTGGCGCAGCGAGACCCGGGCTCCCTCGGCGGAGCGGGGCAGCTCGGCCTCGCCCGGCTCCAGCGCACTGCTCGAGTCGAGCACCCGGGAGACCCGGTCGTGGCCGACCAGGGCCCGTGGCAGGTCGCCGAGCACCCAGCCGAACGCGCGCACCGGCACGGCCATCAAGGTCAGCAAGTACGCCGCGGAGACGATGTCTCCGGTGCTCACAGCGTTGTCGGCGGCCCGCACCGCGCCGACCAGCAGGAGCAGCAGGGTCCCGAGGCCCGGCAGCGCGTCGATGGTCGGGTCGAAGAACGCGCGGATCACCCCGACCCGGATGTTCGCGTCCCGCAGCGTCTGCGCGCTCGCCGTGAACCTGCGCTCCTCACGGTCCTCCGCGCCGAGCGACTTGACCAGCAGGGCGCCCTCGAAGCTCTCATGCGCGATATCCGAGACCTCCGCGCGGAGCTGCTGGGCCCGGGTGACCGCCGGGGACATCCTGCGCTCGAAGACCACGTTCGCGATCATGGCCAGCGGGAGCACGATCAGGGCGGCCAGCGCGAGCCACACGTCGGTGCGCAGGAGCTGCACGGCCGCGACGCCGATCATCACGACCACGCCCAGCGCGAACGGCAGCGGGTTGAACACGGACGTGGCGGCCTCGACGTCGGCGTTCGCGTTCGACAGCAGCTGCCCGGTGGGGTGGCGCCGGTGCCACGACATCGGCAGCCGCAGGTACTGGCGGGTGACCTTGGTGCGGAAGCCCGCCTGCTGGTCGGCCACGCCCATGCCCGCGAACACCCGGCGGCCGGCGACGCTCAGCGCCAGGGTGATCGCGACGGCGACGAGCGCGAGCCCGGCCAGCCAGATCTGCGCCCGCGCCTCGGCGGAGCCGTCGAGCGCGGGGACCACCACGTCGTCGGTGACGACGCCCAGCACGCTGCTCACCGCGACCGTCGAGGCTCCGAACACCGCCGACGTGCCGATGGCCAGGACGTACGTGCGCGGCTGGGAGGCGATGCCCCGCCAGAGCAGGAGGGCCGATCGTCGGGCGAGGGATCCGGTCAGCGCGACCTGACGCGGTGCTGCGGGGCGCGCGGGCACAACGGTCCTTCCATGGGGCGGGCGGGGTCTGAGGATCCTCTCACGCAGCACCGACAGCAGCCCGCGAGGGCTCGTGACGTGGGACGATGCGCGCATGACGACGTGGCACGCGCTTGAGCGCGCAGACCTGGTCCAGGCACTGTCCGATGCCGGGCCCGACGCGCCCACGCTGTGCGCCGGCTGGCGCACCCGCCACCTGGCCGCGCACGTCGTGCTGCGCGAGCGCTCGCTCGTCGTGCCTGCCGGGCTCGGGGGCGGTCCGCTGGCCGAGCGCGCCGACCAGGCCATCGAGGACGCCGCCGCGCAGGGCGCCACCGCGCCGGGCTTCGAGGCCCTCCTCGAGCAGATCGCCGAGGGCCCCCGCCGCTGGCACCCGCTCGCCTGGGGCGGCGAGCTCGCCAACGTGCTCGAGTTCTTCGTCCACACCGAGGATGTGCGCCGCGGCGACGGCGAGGTCGAGCCCCGCGAGCTCGACGCCGACCGGACGGAGGCGCTGTGGCGCCAGCTCCTGCGCATGGCGCCGCTGGCCTACCGCCGCTCGGGCGCCGGCGTCGTGCTCGTCCGCCCCGACGGCGTCCGGCGCGCGGTGCGCAGGCCCACCGGCGACCAGGGCACTGTGGTGGTGCGCGGAGACGTCGGCGAGCTGGTGCTGCACGTCTTCGGCCGCGGCGAGGCGGCCCGCGTGACGCTCGACGGCGCGCCGCACGCGGTCGAGGCGCTGCGCGTCACGCTGCCCGGCGGCTGACGGCCCAGCGCCGGGCGTCCTAGCGGACGGTGATCCCGGCGCCCTAACGGACGGTGATCCCGGCGCCCCGCAGGTGGTCCTTGACCTGCGCCACCGTCAGCGCGCCGAAGTGGAACACGCTCGCGGCGAGCACGGCGTCGGCCCCGGCGAGCGCGGCCTCCACGAAGTGCTCGGGCGTCCCCGCTCCCCCGCTCGCGATCAGCGGCACCCGCACCTCGCGCCGCACGTCCCGCAACATCTCGAGGTCGAAGCCGGCGGTGGTGCCGTCGGCGTCCATCGAGTTGAGCAGGATCTCCCCAGCGCCCAGCTCCGCGGCGCGAGCGGCCCACTCGACGGCGTCGATGCCGGTGCCGGTGCGGCCGCCGTGCGTCGTCACCTCGTAGCCCGAGTCGGTGCGGACGTCACCCGTGACGCGCCGCGCGTCGACGGAGAGCACGAGCACTTGGCTGCCGAACCGCTGGGCGATCTCGGCGATCAGGTCGGGGCGCGCAATGGCCGCGGTGTTGACGCCCACCTTGTCCGCGCCCGCGCGCAGCAGCCGGTCCACATCGTCGGTGGACCGGACGCCGCCGCCGACCGTCAGCGGGACGAAGACCTCCTCGGCGGTGCGGCGCACCACGTCGTAGGTGGTCTCACGGTTGCCGGAGGACGCGGACACGTCGAGGAACGTGAGCTCGTCGGCGCCCTCGGCGTCGTAGCGGTGCGCGAGCTCCACCGGGTCCCCGGCATCGCGCAGGTTCTCGAAGTTGACGCCCTTGACGACGCGGCCCGCGTCCACGTCCAGGCACGGGATGACCCGCAGCGCGACAGCCATGTCAGCCTCCCGTCCCGCCGGAGCCGGACGCGGGGCCCGTGGCGAGGATGTCGATCACGAACACGATGGTCTGGCCGGCGAGCTCCTCGCTCTCGGTCGCCCGCATCGGGTAGCTCGGGGGCACCACGAGCATCACCTGGCTGCCGACCGGCTGCTCCACGAGCGCCGACCACGCGGGCACGCTGTCGAGCCGGAAGGTCCACGGCACGCCGTTGGTCCAGCTCGTGTCGAACGGCTCGCCGGACGTCCAGGAGAAGCCCGTGTACTGCACCGTGATCGTGTCGCCCTCGGCCACCTGCTGGCCCGTTCCGCGCAGCAGCGGCTGGACCACCAGGTCGGACGGCGGCTCGGTGGCCGACGGGGCGATCGACGGGGCGCCGTTCTCCGCCAGCGTCACCGCGGGCAGGTCCTCGCGCGGCGCCACCGGCTCGCCGTCGGCGCGGGTGTTCAGCACGTCGATCACCGTGACGGTCGGGTAGTTGGCCGCGCCGCTCCCGGGCGCCGGGCTCACCTGCACGAGCCGCGCGCCGACGCGTTGCCCGCGCAGCATCTCGTAGAGGTCCTTGCCGAGGTCCTCCGCCGTGAGGACTCGCGGCGTGGGGTTCGTCGAGTAGCTCTCCGTGACGACACTCGCGTCCGTGGCGTTCTCCAGCCAGAAGTCCACGAGCACCGGGCTGCCCTCGACCAGCTCGGGGCCGGTGCCGGGCCAGACCTCCTGGGTGATCGTCTCGCTCACCGCCAGCGGCGTGCGGTACGTGACCGTGGGCTGCTCGCCAGACGTGCCGGTGACCACCACCTCCGGCGGGTCGTCCGGCGCGGCGACACAGCCGGTGAGCAGCAGCATCGCGGCCGCGAAGCACGCGACAACGTGACGTCGCACAGTCGTCCTTCCGTCGTGGATCCGCCCCCACTGTACGGGGCGGGCGCCGAGCGCCCTGCGGGGGTCCACGACGATCACATGGACTCGATGAGCCTCTCCACGCGCTCGTCGACGTTGCGGAAGGGGTCCTTGCACAGGACAGTCCGCTGCGCCTGGTCGTTGAGCTTGAGGTGCACCCAGTCGACCGTGTAGTCCCGGCGGGCCTCCTGCGCCTTGCGCACGAAGTCGCCGCGCAGCTTCGCCCGGGTGGTCTGCGGGGGCACCGCCGTCGCCTCGAAGACCTCCAGGTCCGTGGTGACCCGCTCGACGAGGCCGCGCGCCGCGAGCAGGTTGTACAGGCCCTCGGTGCGGGAGATGTCGTGGTACGCCAGGTCGAGCCGTGCCACGCGGGCATCGGACAGGTCGAGGCCGTGCTTGGCGCGGTAGCGCTCGATCAGCCGGTACTTGATCACCCAGTCGAGCTCGCGCTCCACGAGCGCCAGGTCGCCGGTGCGCAGCGCTCGCAGCCCGCGCTCCCACAGGTCGATCACCTGCTTGACCACCGGCGTGGGGCCGACCTCGCGGTCCACGAAGTCCTTGACCCGCGCTAGGTACTCCTCCTGCAGGTCGACGGCCGTGACCGTGCGCCCGCTGGCCATCACGACGGGCCGCATGCCCGTCATGTCGTGGCTGATGTCGCGGATCGCGCGGATCGGGTTCTCCAGGGCCATGTCCCGCATCGGCATGCCCGCCTCGATCATCCGCAGGATGAGGTCCGTCGAGCCCACCTTCAGCAGGGTGGTCGTCTCCGACATCGACGAGTCGCCGACGATCACGTGCAGCCGCCGGTAGTGCTCGGCGTCGGCGTGCGGCTCGTCGCGCGTGTTGATGATCGGCCGCGATCGCGTCGTCGCGCTCGACACCGCCTCCCAGATGTGGTCGGCGCGCTGCGAGAGGCAGTACACGGCGCCGCGCGGGGTGGTGAGCACCTTCCCGGCGCCGGTGAGCACCTGCCGCGTGATGAGGAACGGCACGAGCACGTCGGACAGCCGCGCGAAGTCGCCCTGCCGTCGCACCAGGTAGTTCTCGTGGCAGCCGTAGGAGTTGCCCGCCGAGTCCGTGTTGTTCTTGAACAGGTGGATCCGGCCGGTCAGCCCCTCATGCTCGAGCCGCTGCTGGGCGTCCTGCACCAGGCCCTCGAGAATCCGCTCGCCGCCCCGGTCATGCGCGACGAGCTGCCGCACGTCGTCGCACTCGGCCGTCGCGTACTCGGGGTGCGAGCCGACGTCGAGGTACAGCCGTGAGCCGTTGCGCAGGAAGACGTTCGACGACCTGCCCCACGAGACGACCTTGCGGAACAGGTAGCGCGCGACCTCGTCGGCGGAGAGGCCACGCCCATCGTCCGACGCGCACGTGACGCCGTACTCCGTCTCCAGCCCGAAGATCCGACGGTCCATCGTTCGCCCCCCTGTGGTCAGACTGGCCTGCGTGCGAGCCGACGGCTCATGCGCTCGGCGGCGCCACCGCGAGCAGATCCTCGAGCACCGGGCCGGTCAACCGCCGGAACGCGCGCCTCGGACGCGTGCGGTCGAGCACCGCGACCTCGAGTTGGCTGGCCGGGATCGTCTGCGGCTCGCCCTCACCGGTCGAGCCCAGCACCTTCACGGCCACCGAGAGCACCTCGGGCAAGGACATCCCCGCCCGCCACTCCTCGGCGAGCACGGTTCCGAGGCGTTCAGCCTGGCCGCCCATCACCACGTAGCCGTATCCGTGCTCATCGGCCACCGAGCCGTCATAGGACAGCCGGTAGATCTGGTCGCCCGCCGGGGTGTCCGCCACCTCCGCGACGACGAGCTCGACCTCCAAGGGCTTGGACTCGGTGGTGAACACGGTGCCCAGCGTCTGCGCGTACGCGTTCGCCAGCCCCCGGGCGTTCACGTCCTTGCGGTCGTAGGAGTACCCGCGCAGGTCCGCGTAGCGCACGCCCGCGACCCGCAAGTTCTCGAACTCGTTGTACTTGCCGACCGCCGCGAACGCGATCCGGTCGTAGATCTCCGAGATCTTGTGCAGGGCACGGGACGGATTCTCCGTGGCGAACGCGATCCCGTCCTCGTATTGCAGCACCACGACCGACCGGCCGCGGGCGATGCCCTTGCGCGCGTAGTCGGCCCGGTCCTTCATGAGCTGCTCGGGCGAGACGTAGAACGGCATGCTCATCGGTCGGAGTCCTCCGTCTCGCGGCGGTCGCGGCGATGCTGCGCGCGACGCTCGTCCAGCACGTCCTCCACGATGCGCCCCAGCTCGTCGTGGGGCACCCGGACGTAGCCGGCTGCCGTCACGCTCGCGATCACAGGGAAGATCTGGCGGGACTCGTCGGGCCCGCCCGTCGCGGAGTCGTCGTCCGCGGCGTCCACCAGCGCGCCTACCGCGACCCGCACCGCCGCCGTGGCGTCCAGGCCGGGCCGCCAGAGCTTCTTCAGCGAGCCGCGCGCGAACACCGAGCCCGAGCCGACGCTGTGGTGGTCCCGCTCCTCGTACCGGCCGCCCGTGACGTCGTAGGAGAAGATCCGCCCCGCGTCGCGGTCGAGGTCGTACCCCGCGAACAGCGGCACCACCGCCAGCCCTTGCATGGCGAGCCCCAGGTTGCCGCGGATCATCGTGGACAGCCGATTGGCCTTGCCGTCGAGCGAGAGCAGCGTGCCCTCGATCTTCTCGTAGTGCTCCAGCTCCAACTGGAAGAGGCGGACCAGCTCGACGGCCAGCCCTGCCGTGCCCGCGATCCCGACGGCGGAGAACTCGTCTGCGGGGAAGACCTTCTCGATCTCGCGGTGCGCGATCATCGAGCCCATCGTGGCGCGGCGGTCCCCGGCCATGATGACGCCCCGATCGAAGGTCAGGGCGACGATCGTGGTGCCGTGCGGCGCGAGCGGGCCCTCACCCGACGTCTGCGCACCCCGCCCGGGCAGCAGCGCAGGGGCATGCCCTTGCAAGAACTCGACGAACGACGAGGAGCCCGGCGTCATGAACGCGCCCGGCAGACGCCCCGGGGAGGCGGTGTGGTCCGTGCCCATCGGCGGTCACTGACCGCCCTTCTGCACGAATCCGCGCACGAACTGCTCCGCGTTCGACTCCAGCACCTCGTCGATCTCCTCGAGGAGGGCGTCGACCTCCGCGTCGCGGGCCTGCGCCGCGGGCGTCGGTGGCGTGGGGACGTCCGGTCCGTCGACCGGCTCGTCCTCCTCGCGGCGGACGCGACCGTGTTCCTGACCAGCCATCGTGACCTCCCGGTGTGCTGAACGAGTCGTGCTGCTCCCACAGTAGGCCCTGCCCCGCGACCGGTCCGACTGAAGCCGTCCACCCTGCGGACAGCCTCGCCGACATCGCCTGTGGAATACCCGCACAGCGGGCCTCGGTGTGCGCCACGATGTGCCACATGCCGTCCTCGCAACGCCCTGACCAGCCAGGCGACCTCGTCATGGCGGTGCGCGCGGCGCTCGTCGACTCCTCCGGCTGCCCGTCCTGCGGAGTCCGCCTCACCGCGAGCATCTGCGTGGCGTGCGGCTTCGAGCTGACCGGCCCGGCGGGGAGCCGCCTCTGGGCGCTCTCCCGCGAGGCCGTCGACGCGCTCGATCGCCGGACCGAGCACCTCGACCTGATGTGGGCCGAGCAGCACCAGCGCAGCGCGGCGCAGGCCGCGGCCGCGGTGGCGGCGGCTCGGGTCGCCGTCCAGGCCGCACCCGTGCCAGTCAGGCCTCAGGCCGTCGGCCCTCTACCCCTCGCGCCTGCGCCCCTCGCGCCTCCGCCCCTCGCGCCTCTGCCAGCCGGCCCGGTCATCCCGTCCGCGCCGCAGGCCGCCGCAACGGGGGCACATGTCTCCCCTCCGGCCGGTCCGACGTCTCCGGCGCCCCCGATGCCGCCGACGAAGAGGAAAGTAGCAGTGTAACGGGGTGGTGGGGGGGGGCGGGGAGTGGAGCGATGTGAGCAAGGATGGGCGATTGGGTCATGCGGGCGCGGGTCGGAGCGTCGGCAGCGTCGGATGTGTAAGAGGGACGGGTGCTCCAGGTGCTGGGCGCCCTCCTGCTCGCCGCCGCCTGCGTCGTCTTCCTGCTGTTCAGCTGGGGATGGCTCGGCCTGGTGGGCCGTGCGGCCGTGATCGGGATCGGCACCGTCGTGGTGTTCGTCGCCGCGTCGGGCCTCCGGCGAGCGCGGCTCGGCTCCAGCGCCGAGGCGGTCGGCGGCATCGGGACGGTGATGCTGCTGCTCGACGCATGGGCGGTGCACGCCACCGGGCTGATCTCGCCGAGCAGCGGCGCCGTGTACGCCGCCGTCGCATGCCTGGTCTGCGCGCTGCTGCTCGGGGCGTGGGGCCACTTCGCGCGGATCAGGACCGGCGCCGCCGCCGCGGCGGTGCTGCTCCCCGTGGCTCCCGTGCTCCTGGCCCCGTTGACCCCCGGCCACACGAGCTGGCTGCTGGTCGGAAGCGTGCTGCTGGCCTCGAGCCGCTTCGCCATGGACCCCCTCGTCACAGTGGGTCCCGTCGACACAGTCGATGGCCAGCTGCCCGACGGTCATACCCCTCTCGAGGAGGCGCCACGCCCTGGAGTGGAGCACGGGGCCGAGCGCGTGCGGGGCTGGAGCCGGATCGAGCGCGGGGTGCTGGAGTGGGTGGCATGGCTGGCCGCCGGATCGGCGACGGTCGTCGCCCTGGTCGATGTGCTGACGCCCCGCGCCACCCCATGGTCCCCGGCTGCTGCCCTGCTCGTGCTCGCCGTGCTGGCGGGCCTGCAGAGCCGCTGGGCTCGTGGGCGGCGCCCAGGCAGCGCCCAGGCCTGGGAGTCGGCGGCGGGCGCGCTGCTCGCGCTGGGCGCCGCGGGCGTCGCGCTGGCCGGAGTCCATGCGGGGATCCCGAGCGGAGCCCTGTGGGCGTGCGGCCCCGTCGGCGCGGCGGCCGTCACGATCGGCCTGTCCCGATCCGCCGGTCGCGCGACGCGTGGGGCACTCGTCGTCACGATGCTCGTGTCCGCACCCTCGGCGGCCATGCTCATGTCCCTGCTCGCAGCCATGCTGGTCAACGTCCGCCTGCTGCCGGAGCCCTGGACTGCGGCGGCGATGGTCGTGGGGGCCTTGGCGCTCTATGCGGCGACGCGGCTCGCGTCACCCTGGCGGGCGGTGCGTGTGGGTGGGGCGTGGACCGCGGCGCTGGCCGCGCTCGTCATGCCCGGGCCCGTCCTCTCGACATGGCCAGGCCTGGGCTCTGTCGGCCTGGTGCTGCTGCTGGCGGCAGTGGCCGCGCTCGCCCACCTCGCGGACCGCGCCGGCGTGCGCCTCGACGTCGGCGCCCGTGCCCCCGTGCGCGCCCTCGTCGTGCTGGCTCCCACGGTGTCGCTCATCGCGTCGCGGGACGCGCGGTCGGCTGGGCTCGCCCTGCTGGCCTGCGCGGCCGCGGCGGCGGTCGCCCGCAGATGGGCTCCTGGCCGAGCCTGGACCCGGGCCGTGCTGCTCGCGACGTCCATCGGGCTGCTGTGGTCCGGCTCGGTCGCCCTCCTCGCCGAGCGGCTCGCGCTGGGCACGGCGGCCCCGGCCCTCGCGGTGCTGCTGCTCGCCGGGGTCGTCGCCGCAGTCCTGGCGCCGCGTGTGCCGTGGACCCGCGCCGACCGGGGGGCCGCCCTGGGCGTCGCCTCGGCGGTGTCTGTCATCGGGTGGGCATGGAGCGCCCTGCCCGCACAGCCCTCTGCCCTCGACAGGGTGACGGTGGCCGCCCTCCCCGTGGCCGCGGCCCTGGCGGCGCTGCTCGTCGCAGGCCGTGGCAGGTCGGCACTCGGGCAACAGTGGCAGGTGGCCGCGGCGGCCGCATGGGGTGTGCTCGTCCCCAGTTCTCTGCTCGTCGTGTCGATGGCGACCGACGGCGCCCTGCTGGGCGCCTCGCTGCCCGTCGCCGCCACAGCGGTGGCGGGCGCCAGCGTTCTCCTGGCAGGGCCGCTGTCCTCAGGCCACGAGGGCGCGCGCCGCGCCACCGAGATCGCCGCGTGGGCGATGGCAGGCATCCAGATGATGGTCGCCGCGGCAGGGGTCTCGGCCGAAGGCGGCGCCGGGCGCCTGGCCCTGGCCGTGGTCGTCGCGTCGGTGATCGCCGGCGCGTGGTCGCTGCGGCGCGACCGCCGGTGGGCCCGCTGGTGGGCGCTCGGGCTCGGCGTCGCCGCGACCTGGGTCCTCCTGCTGGACGGCGGGGTGGGCGTCCCCGAGGCCTACCTGGCGCCGACAGGTGTGGTGCTGCTCGTCGTGGCGCTGCGCCGCCGACGCCTCGGCGGCGAGGACGACGTCCCGCTGCTGCTCTCAGGGCTCGCGCTGGCGCTCGTGCCCACCGCCTTGCTCGGCGGAGACCTCCCGCTCGGGGACGTGCCACGTGCCGCGCTCGCGCTGGGCGCAGGGGCCGCACTCGTGGCCTGGGGGATGTGGGGTCGCACGAGTCCGGCCCTCGCCGCGCCGCGCCGCGACGTCGTCTTGTGGGTGGCCGCCCTTGTGCTCGTGCTCGGCCCGACGGGTCGTGCGCTAGTCGCCCTCGAGGGCGAGCGAGGCCTGCTCGGTGTGGAGGCCTGGTCGTTGCCTGCGGCGGCACTCGTCGTCATCGCCCTGCGAGGGCTCGCCTCGTGCTCCCCTCCTAGTCGGCAGGTGGCGGTCCTCGCCGGACCGTGGACGGTGGCCGCAGTGGTGGCGGTCCCGAGCCTGTTGGCCGTCGACGCCTCTGTTCTCGGCGCGGCTCGTTGGTCCGTGCTCTTCGCCGCGGGAGGCGTGCTCGCCGTGCGCACCGCGGCTCGCGGCGCATGGCGCACGACGGGGGGCGTCGCGGCCGTGCCGGTCGGCCTCGCGGTCGCTGCCATCGCGGCGCTCGTCGGCTCGTCAGCCGCCTCGACGACACCCTGGGACGTCCCGCTCGCACTGCTCGGCCTGCTGCTCGTCGCGGTGGCCGCGCTGCTGCTCGACTCCGACGCGCCGGGAGCCGCACAACTCAGCACCGGGGCACTGCTGATGCTCCCCACGGCTCTCCACCACGACCTCTGGCGGATGCTCACCACGCTCCTCGTCGGGGCCGCGCTGGTGGCTTCCGCCGAGTTGCTCCGCCGGGCGCCGGCCTCCCGGGTGGTCGTGCTCGTCGGCTCCGCGCTCGTGCTGGCCGGACCGGTGCGTCACGGCCTCGTGGGGGCCCTGGACCACAGCACGCCGTCGATCGTCACTCCGTCGATCGTCGACGTCGAGCTGTGGACGATCACCGCTGCCCTCGTCCTCCTGGCCGCCGCCCGTGCGCTGCACCACCTCAGTGGCGCCGACTCGCGGGCCGTCGCCCGCCTGGCGCCATGGCTGCTCACCCTCGTGCTCGTGCTGCCCACCGCCCTCGCGGTGGACGGGACGCTCGCGGGCGTCGTCCGCTGGACGTGCGTGATCGTCGCGGGCACGGCGATGGCCTGGTGGGCGGCCTGGTCGCCGCACGCCGGGGCTCGCGCAGGGCAGCTCGTGGCGGTCGGGCTCACCGCGTGCGCGCTGGCCACGCCCTCCGCGCTCCAGCACGGCGTGCTGCCGAGCGTGGAACTGCCCCTGGTCGTGCTCGGCGCAGTCCTCACCGCCACCGGCGCGTTGTGGGCAGCCCGTGGCCACATGGGCACGGCGTGGACCGTGGCCTGCCCCCTCCTGCTCGCCTCGCTCGCGCTCGGCCCCGCCGCTCCCTGGCGCGCGCCTGTCGTCCTCGCCACCGCTGCCGCGCTGATCGCCGCGAGCGCGGCGGTGCTGTCGCGTGGCCGGCTCTCCGCTGAGCGCGGCGCCCGTGCCGCTCAGGCGAGCGCAGGCCCGCTCCTCGGCGCGGCCCTGCTGTCCGTCGCCGTCACCGCGCGCTATGCCGCAGTCCCCGCGACCGCCCGCGACGGCGGGGCAACCCCCGGTGTGGGCGACGTCGAGCTGTGGTCGCTGCCGAGTGCGGCGCTGCTCACCGCCGTGCTGGTCCTGGCCGCCTGGCGATGGCCCTACCCGAGCGCGGGTCCGCGGCGATGGGGGCTGCCGCTGGTGACGGCTGTCGCATTGGCCCCCACTCTGCTCGCCGTGGACTCGACCGGCGCGGGCGCGGCCCGTGCCCTCGCCGTGCTGACGGCTGGGAGCACGCTCGCGCTCGTCGCCGGGCTGCGGGCGGATGTCGGGGCGGCGCGGGGACGCGCGGTCGCGACCGGCCTGGTCAGCGCCGCCGTGGCAGCGCTGCTGGGCGCCTGGCTCGCTCCGGTCGTGCCCCCCGACGTCTATCTCGTGCTGCTGGGCACGGTGGTGCTCACCCTCGGGACCGCGCGGCTGCGGCGCGACCCGGACGCCAGCAGCTGGTCGACACTGGGGATCGGGCTGGTGCTGGTGCTGGCCGTCCCGTTCGCCACCGGATGGGCGACGCCCACCACCTGGCGGCTGCTGTTGGTCGTCGTGGGGGCGCTCGTCGCGGTCGTCGCCGGGGCGGTCCTGCGCTGGCAGGCGCCGTTCCTGCTCGGCGGCGCCGTGCTTGGAGCGGTCGCGTTGATCCAGGCCTCGCCGGCGGCAGTGGCCGCGATGCGGGTCGTCGAGTGGTGGGCGGTGCTGGCGGTCGGCGGCGCGGTGCTACTCGGGCTGGGCCTGACGTACGAGCGCCGACTGCGGGAGGCCCGCGAGGCCGTGCGGTTCGTCGGGGCGATGCGCTGACCGGTCCCCCGCCGGCTCAGTTCCCGAGCGCCTTCAACAGGCTCTCGGCGTCCGGGCTCGCCTCGAGCAGCGCGCCCACGTGCGCCTCGGTGCCGCGCAACGGGTCGCGCATCGGCACGCGCTGCAAGGTCGGGGCGCCGGGCACGTCGAAGATCACCGAGTCCCAGCTCGCCGCGGAGACCTGCGCGCCGAACCGCGCGATGGCCTCGCCCCGGAAGTAGGCGCGGGTGTCGCGCGGCGGGTGGCTGACAGCCTGCTCGACCTCCTCGGGGGTCACGAGCGTCTCCACGGCTCCCGCCGCCAGCAGCCGGTGGTACAGGCCGCGCTCGGGACGCACGTCGGACCACTGCAGGTCGACGGCGGCGAGCCGGGGGTTGTCCCACTCCAGATGGTCGCGACGGCGCATCCCCTCGAGCAGCCGCAGCTTCGCGAGCCACTCGACCTCGCGGGCGCAGCTCGCCGGATCGTCGGAGAGCCGGCGGAGCAGCGACTCCCAGCGGTCGAGCACGTCGCGCGTCTCGTCGTCGGGCTCGGCGCCGGTGCGGTCGAGCGCCTCGCGCACCGCGTCGAGGTAGGCGCCCTGGATCTCCAGGGCGGTCATCCGGCGTCCGTCCGCGAGCTCCAGGCGCGCGGTCAGCGCCACGTCGTGGCTCACGATGTGCGTCGCCGACACCGGGTCGCGCAGGGTCAGCGCGTCGACGGCCGCGAGCATCGGCCCGACGTCGGCCCCCGCGACCTCCGCCTGCTCGATCAGCCAGAGCACCAGCGAGGCCGTGCCGAGCTTGAGGTAGGTCGCCACCTCCAGCAGGTTGGCGTCGCTGAAGATCACGTGCAGCCGGCGCCAGCGGTCCGGGTCGGCGTGCGGCTCGTCGCGGGTGTTGACGATGGGACGCCGCAGGGTCGTCTCCAGCCCGATCTCGGCCTCGATGTAGTCCGCGCGCTGCGAGATCTGGAACCCGGGGTGCTCGCCACGCTGCCCGAGGCCCACCCGCCCGGCGCCCGTGAACACCTGGCGGGTCACGAGGTACGGCATCAGCCGGGAGGCGAGCTGGGCGAACGGCACCGCGCGGTCCACCAGGAAGTTCTCATGGGTGCCGTAGGTGGCGCCTTTGCCGTCGACGTTGTTCTTGTACAGCGCGACGTCGGGCAACGCCGGCGTCGACGCGAGGGCGCGCACGGACGCGAGCATGACGAGTTCCCCCGCCCGGTCCCACCGGACGGCGTCCAGCGGCCCGGTGACCTCCGGCGAGGAGTACTCGGGGTGCGCGTGGTCCACGTACAGCCGGGCGCCGTTGGTGAGGATGACGTTCGCGGCGCCCGGGTCCTCGTACTCCTCGACGAGCGAGCGGGCGAGCTCCTGCGGGCCGTCGCCGGACGGCGCGGGGCGACCGGGGTCGTCGGTGAGCAACGACGGGTGCGCCGACGCCCGCTGGAGGTGGAAGCCGCGCGCGTCGAGCAGCGGGTCCTCGTCGTCGTAGTCCCACCGGGCGCGCGTGCGGCCTCCCTCGCGGGCGGCGGCGTGCACGGCCACGACGTGGCTCGACAGCAGCATGGGGTTGGCGCTGGGCCGACCCGGTTGGAGGATCCCGTACTCGGTCTCGATGCCCATCACGCGACGCACGCTCACAGGCACACCCTAGGCGTCGGCCGCGACGGCGGGACCCCGGGCGCCCAGCCCGGGGCGCCCTGACGCGTCAGAGGTACTGCCCGGTGCTGGTGACGGTCTCGATCGTGCGGGACGCGTCCGCGCCCTTCTTCCCCTGGACGATCGTGCGGATGAAGACGATCCGCTCGCCCTTCTTGCCGGAGATCCGCGCCCAGTCGTCCGGGTTGGTCGTGTTGGGGAGGTCCTCGTTCTCCTTGAACTCGTCGACGCAGGCCGTCAGCAGGTGGTCCACCCGGACGCCCCGCTGGCCGGTGGCGAGCAGGTCCTTGATGGCGGACTTCTTGGCGCGGTCGACGACGTTCTGGATCATCGCGCCCGAGTTGAAGTCCTTGAAGTAGAGGACCTCCTTGTCGCCGCTGGCGTACGTGACCTCGAGGAAGCGGTTCTCCTCGCTCTCGGAGTACATGCGCTCCACGACGCGGTTGATCATGGCCTCGACGGCGGCGCTCGCCTGCCCGCCGTGCTCCGCGAGGTCGTCGGCGTGGATGGGCAGCGTGGGGACGAGGTACTTGGCGAAGATCTCGCGGGCGCTCTCGGCGTCGGGCCGCTCGATCTTGATCTTCACGTCGAGTCGCCCGGGCCGCAGGATGGCCGGGTCGATCATGTCCTCGCGGTTGGAGGCGCCGATGACGATGACGTTGTCGAGCCGCTCCACGCCGTCGATCTCGCTGAGCAGCTGGGGCACGATCGTGGTCTCGACGTCGCTGGAGATCCCGGTGCCGCGGGTGCGGAACAGCGACTCCATCTCGTCGAAGAACACCACCACGGGGTGCCCCTGGGATGCCTTCTCCCGCGCCCGGGCGAAGATGAGCCGGATGTGGCGCTCGGTCTCCCCCACGTACTTGTTGAGCAGCTCGGGGCCCTTGACGTTGAGGAAGTAGCTGCGCGCCTCGTCGCCCTCCTCGCCGCGCGCCTTCGCGGCAGTCGTCGCGAGCGAGCGGGCCACCGCCTTGGCGATGAGCGTCTTGCCGCAGCCGGGCGGCCCGTAGAGCAGCACGCCCTTCGGCGGCTTGAGGCCGTGCTCCCGGAACAGGTCCGGGTGCAGGAACGGCAGCTCGACGGCGTCGCGGATCGCCTCGATCTGCGGGCCGAGGCCGCCGATGTCGGAGTAGTCGATGTCGGGGACCTCCTCGAGCACGAGGTCCTCGACCTCGGCCCGGGGGATGCGCTCGAGCACGAAGCCGGAGCGGGTCTCGACAGTCAGCGCGTCGCCCACCCGCACCGAGTCCTCGAGCAGCTGCCCGGAGAACCGCACGACCCGCTCCTCGTCACCGCGTCCCACCACGAGGGCGCGATGCGTGCCGAGGAGCTCCTTGACGGTGACGAGCTCGCCGACGTCCTCATACCCCCCGGCCTCGACGACGGTCAGGGCCTCGTTGAGCATGACCTCCTGGCCCGGGCGCAGCCGTTCGACATCGAGCGCCGGGCTGGCGCCGACGTGCATCTTGCGGCCGGAGGAGATGACGTCGACCGTGCCGTCGGGCCGGGCCGCCAGGAACGTCGCGAAGCTCCCCGGAGGCTTGGCGAGCTCGTCGAGCTGGCGCTTCAGCTCCACGATCTGCTCGCGGGCCGCCATCAACGCCTCGGCGATGCGCTCGTTGCGGGCGGCGAGGAGGTTCATCTCACGTTGCAGGTCGTGGCCAGGTGCTGCCGGTTCCGTCATCGTGTGGTCCTCCCATGATCGACCCCCGAGGTGCACACCGATGTGCTGGTCTGACGACCCTAACTTCTCGGGCAGCGCGCTGCCGATCGTTTCTCTCCTGGTGGGCATGCCGCCACGAAGGCGCTGGTCACAGGGCTCAGCGCGGGTCGCGGCGGCGTGCCCGCCCGTCAGGCCTCAGTCGGTGGCCGGGCCCCGCCCGACGTCGCGGCGCACCCGGCGGATCTTCTTGTCGGAGATGGGCCGCTCGCCCAGCGCCTCGGGCGTCCACGCGTCGTCCGGCACGGCCGAGGCGCTGCTCGCCTCGGCGTCCTGCGAGCCCGGCGCCGGGTAGGCCCCCTTGGACGGGCGACGGCGGCGCAGCGGCGCGTCGACCCCGTCGGCCAGGCGACGGGTCGTGAGCAGGAAGCCGGTGTGCCCGATCATCCGGTGCTGGGGGCGGACAGCGAGCCCTTCCAGGTGCCACCCGCGGACCATGGACTCCCACGCCTCGGGCTCGGTGTAGCGCCCATCGGCGCGGAGGTCCTCGGCGAGGCGGGAGAGCTGCGTCGTGGTGGCGACGTAGGCGATCAGCACGCCGCCGGGCGCCAGCGCGTCCGCGACGGCCTCGAGGTTCTCCCACGGGGCCAGCATGTCCAGCACGACGCGGTCCACGGAGCCGGGCTCCGCCACCGTCGGCAGCACGTCGGACAGGTCGCCGACGGACAGCCGCCACGCGGGGTGCGGGCCGCCGAAGAACGACTCGACGTTGCCGCGCGCGATCTCGGCGAAGTCCTCACGCCGCTCGATCGAGTGCAGGTGGCCGCCGTCGCCCACCGCGCGCAGCAGCGACATGGTGAGGGCTCCGGAACCCACACCCGCCTCGACTACCCGGGCGCCCGGGTAGATGTCCGCCATGGCGACGATCTGGCCGGCGTCCTTGGGGTAGACCACCGCGGCGCCGCGCGGCATCGACAGCACGAAGTCGCTCAGCAGGGGGCGCAGCGCCAGGTACTCGATCCCGGCGGTGTTGCGCACCACGGTGCCCTCGGGGGCTCCGATGAGCTGGTCGTGGGTGAAGTAGCCCTTGTGCGTGTGGAAGGAGCCGCCGGGCGTCAGCGTGATGGTGTGCAGGCGGCCACGCGGGTCCGTCAACTGGACTCGGTCGCCCTCCCGCAGCGGGCCGCGGCGCTGGGCCGCCCCGGTGCTGGCGGTCGTGTGGGCTGGGGGCGTCTGGTCGGTCACGGGGGTCGAGTCTAGGAGCGCAACGCGGCGATCACGTCCGCGGCCCTGACGATGGCCGTCACGTGGCCGTCCTGGACGGCGGCGACGACGCCCGACGCGCGGGTGACGTGGCCGACGGCGCGCACCAGGTCGGCGCCCCGCAGCGGGGCGTCGACCACCGCGCCCACCGGGATCACCACCGCGACCGCCGAGACCGGGGTGACGGCCCGGTGCTCGGGCGGGACGGTGGCCGCCGCGGCCTGGTCGACATAGGCGGCGGGGCGGCCGTCGGGCGACAGGATGACAACCTCGTCGACCTGGGCCAAGCCGCGAGCACGGTCGACGTCGGCGAGCGTGGCCTGCACGGGCACCGAGATGGCGCGGCGCCCGACGGACTCGACGGTCAGGCGTTCCAGGGAGCGGCTGGCCCGTCCCATGGCGATCGCCGCTGACGCGCCGTTCCACAGGAACGCGCCGATGAGCGCGGCCCACACCACGGTGAACAGGTCCACCGGACGGCCTTGCGCGAGCGGTGTCACGAGCGCCCAGACGAGCACCCCGACCGCGACGACGCGGCCCGCCCAGCCAGCCGCCACTGCGCCCTTGTGGCGGTCGCCAGTGACCTGCCACACCACCGCCTGGAGGATCTGGCCGCCGTCGAGCGGCAGGCCGGGGACGAGGTTGAACAGCCCGACGAAGCCATTGGAGATCGCCCCGGCGTACATCAGCAGCGCCAGGAGTCCCGTGGGGGGCACGGCCTGGGCGCCCAGCCAGAAGGCCAGCGCGAGGACGAGGTTCGCCACTGGTCCGACGACGGCGACGAGCGCACTGGTGGCAGGGGTCGGCGCGGCGCCGCTGAACGTGGTGTGGCCGCCCCAGACGGTCAGCGCGAACTCCTCGACGTGCTGGCCGCGGGCTCGGGCCATGAGGCCGTGCGCAAGCTCGTGGAGGAGCACCGAGCCGAACAGCAGCACCGCGAAGCCGAACGCCACGACATAGCCCGCCGCCCCGAGGTGCGGCGCCGCGGCGCGCACGGTGGGCTCGAAGACCAGCGTCAGCACCACCGCGGCGAGGATCCAGCTGCGGGTGAGGATGATCGGGGCGCCGGCCACACGGCCGATCACCCAGCCCGGGGCGCCAGGTCGCTCGCTGTTGCTCACCCGGTCAGCCTAGGTGGCCGCCGGGCGGTCACGGCGCCGGGGGCCGGGCCAGCGGCCAGCGACGGCGGTGTCAGGCCCGGCACCTAGGCTGGCCGCGTGTCGACCACGCAGACCCCGCTCCCGCCGTCCGAGCCGCCCAGTGGCGAGGCGCCCGCCGCGCGCCGGTCCGTGCCCGGCCTCTCCCCGTCGCGTGCGAACGACTTCCTGCAGTGCCCGCTGCTGTTCCGGTTCCGGGTGGTGGACCGCCTCCCCGAGCCGCCAAGCGCCGCCGCCGTGCGGGGCACGCTGGTCCACGCCGTCCTCGAGCACCTCTTCGACCTGCCGGCCGGCCAGCGCACCCTCGCGGCCGCGCACGCGATGCTGCCCGCGCGCTGGGAGGAGCTGCTCGCCGCCCAGCCGCGGCACGCCGAGCTCTTCGAGCACGAGGCCGAGTGGGACGAGTGGCTGGCGAGCGCGGGACGCCTGCTCGACACGTACTTCACCCTCGAGGACCCGAACCGCCTGCAGCCGCATGAGCGGGAGATGTCCGTGCGCACGCAGCTCGACGACGGCCCGCAGCTCCGCGGCATCGTCGACCGCCTGGACGTGGCGCCGAACGGGGCCATGCGGGTGGTGGACTACAAGACAGGACGCTCGCCGCGTGCGGGCTACGAGAGCTCCGCGCTGTTCCAGATGCGCTTCTACGCCTTCATGCTGTGGCGCGAGCGCGGCGAGCTGCCGCGCATGCTGCAACTCGTCTACCTGGGCGACGGCACGATCCTGCGCCACGAGCCCACCGAGCCGGAGATGCTCAGCCTGGAGGCCCGGGTCCGGTCCATCTGGACCGGCATCGAGGAGACGGCCCGCAGCGGCGACTGGCGGCCGCGGAAGTCGAAGCTGTGCGACTGGTGCGCGCACCGCGACCTCTGCCCGGCCTTCGGGGGGACGCCGCCCGAGATCCCCGAGGGGGCCGTGCGGCTCGCCCTCGGGGTGGAGCCAGTCGTCAGCGGCCTAGCGGGGCTCGAGCCGCTCGCCGCGCAGCACGCGGGCGAGGTCGTCGAGCGTCACGTCAGCCAGTGACCGAACCCTGCTGACGCCCGGCCGCGGTGCGAGTCCCACCATCACCTCGACGGCGACGACGTGGGCGCCCGAGGCCACCGCCGAGGCGATGCCGGCCGGCGAGTCCTCGAACGCGACGCAGTCGGCGATGTCCACCCCGAGCCGCGCCGCGGCGGTCAGATAGGGCTCCGGGTCAGGCTTGGGGTGGGCCACCTCGTCGCCGCACACCGAGATGTCGAAGACCCCGGCAGACCGCACGAACGGGTCGGCGAGCTCGCGGTGGGAGGACGTGACCAGCGCCATCGGCACCTGGGCCGCGACGAGCGCACTCAGCAGCTCCTGGGCGCCGGGCTGCCACGGAGTGCCCGCGGCGACGCCGGCGGCGACCCGGGAGTTGAGGAACGAGCAGATCTCCTCGTCGGAGAGGTCGACGCCCCGAGCCCGCAGTGCGGCGGCGCACGTCGTCATCGGGTTGCCGACCATCGCGAGGCCGTCCTCATGCGTCCACTCGGCGCCGTGCAGGGCGGCCAACTCCAACTCCGCGCCGATCCAGAACGGCTCGGAGTCGATGAGCGTGCCGTCCATGTCCCACAGGACCGCGGCCGGCAGTACCCGCGCGGACGGCGGTGGCGAGCCGGCGGGCCGGTCGGCGGCGGAGCGCGTGGTCGTGTCCAGGGCGTTGAGGGCTGTGTCAGCGAGATCGGGCATCTGACCGATGGTAGGCGAGCCGGCTTGAGAGCCGCCCGGCAGCCCATGCCCGCCGTGTTCGGCGCTGCGGCTCGGACGGTCCGTGACAGCGCCCCTAGGCTGGGGTGATGAGCGAGCAGCCACAGGGGCCGACCGACGTCCCGACCAGGGACCCGATCATGCTGGCCGCCTTCGAGGGCTGGAACGACGCCGGATCGGCGGCGACGCAGGCGCTCGAGCACCTGCACGAGGTGTGGGCGGCGGAGCAGATCGACGAGCTCGACCCGGAGGATTACCACGACTTCCAGGTGAACCGCCCGATCGTCGGGCCAGGCCTCGACGGGCGCCGGGAGATCACCTGGCCCACCACGTCGGTGGCCGTGGCCTCGGCGCCGCGCACCGGGCGCCAGGTGGTGCTGGTGCACGGCATCGAGCCGTCGATGCGCTGGCGGCGCTACTGCGCGGAGCTGCTCGACATCGCGGAGCGCCTAGGTGTGCGCACCGTGGTGACGGTGGGAGCCCTGCTCGCCGACGTGCCGCACACGCGGCCCATCCCGGTGACGACCACGAGCGAGGACGCGACGGTGCGCGAGCAGCTCGGCGTGGAGACGAACAGCTACGAGGGCCCCACGGGGATCGTCGGCGTGCTGCAGCACGAGGCAGAGGCGCGGGGCATGAACGCGCTGTCGCTGTGGGCCGCGGTGCCGCACTACGTGGCGCACCCGCCCTCGCCGAAGGCGACGCTGTCGCTGCTGACCAGCATCGAGGGGCTGATCGGCGAGCCCGTGCCGCTCGGGGAACTGCCGGACGACGCGATCGCGTGGCAGCACGGCGTGGACGAGCTCTCCGCCGAGGACAGCGAGATCGCCGAGTACGTGCACCAGCTCGAGGAGGCGAAGGACACGGCCGAGCTGCCCGAGGCGAGTGGCGAGGCCATCGCCCAGGAGTTCGAACGCTACCTGCGCCGGCGGGACAAGGGCACGGGCGGCTAGAGCCGCACGCCGAGCAGCGTGTTGACGGCCCGGGCGATCACGCCGGGCGCGCCCTCGACCGCGTCGTCGGTGCTTCCGCGCGAGATCGACTCCGCTGCCCACGCGTCGACGGCCGCCAGCGCCGCCGGCGCGTCGAGGTCGTTCGCGAGCGCGGCCCGCATCGCGGCGAGGGTCGCCGTCGCGTCGGGCCCGCCGTTGCCGGCGACGGCGGCGCGCCACCGCTCCAGCCGCTGGCGGGCGACGACCAGGTCGTTACGGGTCCAGCTCCAGTCGTCGGCGTAGTGGTGGGCCAGCAGCGCCAGGCGGATGGCCATCGGGTCCTCGCCGGCCTCGCGGAGCCGTGAGACGAGCACCAGGTTGCCGCGCGACTTGCTCATCTTCTCGCCGTCGAGGCCCACCATCCCCGCGTGCACGTGGTGGCGGGCGCCGTGGCCGTGGGCGAGCAGCCGAGCGTGGGACGTGCTCATCTCGTGGTGCGGGAAGCGCAGGTCGACGCCGCCGCCCTGCACGTCGAACGGGAGGCCAAGGCCGTCGCGGGCGATCACCGCGCACTCGATGTGCCAGCCGGGGCGGCCGCGGCCGAGCGTGCCACCGTCCCAGGCGGGCTCGCCCGGACGCTCGGCGCGCCACAGCAGCGGGTCCAGCGGGCTGCGCTTGCCGGGGCGCTCGGGGTCTCCCCCGCGCTCGCCGAACACCTCGCGCATGGTCGCGGCGTCGAGGCCGGCGACGTCGCCGAAGGCCGAGTCGGCGGAGAGGTCGGCGTACACATCGCCCTCGCCCTGGCCGGAGGCGTCGGGGACGCCGACGCGGTAGGCGGCGCCGGCCGCCACGAGCTGCTCGACGGCGTCGACGACGGCGGGCACGGACTCGACGGCGCCGGTGTAGACGTCGGGCGGGACGACCCCGAGGGCGGTCATGTCCTCCGCGAAGAGGGCCGTCTGCTCACGGGCGAGCTCGCGCCAGTCCATGCCGGTGGCGGTGGCGCGCTCGAGCAGCGGGTCGTCGACGTCGGTGACGTTGGAGGCGTACCGCACCTGCTGCCCGGCGTCGGTCCAGGCCCGCACCAGCAGGTCGAAGGCGACGTAGGTGGCGGCGTGGCCCAGGTGGGTCGCGTCGTACGGGGTGATCCCGCACACGTACAGCGTGGCGGTGGGCCCCGGCGCGGCCACGACGAGCTCGCCGGTGGAGGTGTCCCGGACTCGGACGGGCTCCCCCTGTCCGGGGAGCTGGGGGATCTGCGGGGCCGGCCAGGTAAGCACGTCGGAAGCCTAACCGCCGTGGGCGGGCACTCCTACAACGCCCCCGTGGGCTGGACGCCGATGGGGTCGAGCACCCCGGTGAGCAGGAGGATCGCCACCACTGCCGCCAGCGCCAGGCGGTAGATGACGAACGGCTTGTAGCTGAACGTCGAGACGATCTTGAGGAACGCGATGATGACCACGTAGCCGACGGCGAAGGCCACGATGGTGGCCACGAGCGTCGAGGCGAAGCTGGGAGTGCCGTTCTGGCCGAAGTCGCCCACGCTCTTCGCGAGCTGGAATAGGCCCGAGCCGAACACCGCGGGCAGCGCCAGCAGGAACGAGTACCGGGCCGCGGCCTCACGGGTGTAGCCCATGAGCAGGCCGCCGGTGATCGTGCCGCCCGAGCGGGACACGCCGGGGATCAGCGCCATCGCCTGGGCGAAGCCGAACAGCACGGCGTCCTTGGTGTTGAGCTCGGTGATCTCGCGCCGCTTCGAGCCGATCCGGTCCGCCCAGCCGAGCACGAGCGCGAAGCCGGCGAGGGTCAGCACGATGAGCCACAGGTTGCGGAAGCTGCCCTCGATCTTGTCCTGGAACGCCAGGCCGAGGACGACGATGGGCACCGAGCCGAGCGCGATGAACCAGGCCATCAGCGCCTCGTGGTCCGGCCGCTGCCCGCGTGGCGCCCCGAGCCGGGCGCGCAGGTCGGTCCCCCGGTCGCCGCGCACTGAGCTCCACCAGGCGCGGCAGATGCTCGCGATATCGCGCCGGAAGTAGAGCAGCACGGCGGTCTCGGTGCCGATCTGCGTGATGGCGGTGAACGCCGCGCCGGGATCGGCCGAGCCGATCAGCTCGCCGACGATGCGCAGGTGCGCGCTCGACGACACCGGGAGGAACTCGGTGAGCCCCTGCACCAGTCCGAGGACGATTGCTTCCCATGTACCCATGCCGGACTCCACGAGCGTGAACGATAGCCCCCCGGCGACGACACCCCGATTACTCTTGCGCCTCATGGAACAGCGCCAGGTCGGCCGCACGGGTCTTCGCGTCTCTCACCTCGGCCTGGGCACCCTGACCTGGAGCCGTGACACCGACGAGCACGAGGCCCGCGAACAGCTCCGCGACTTCGTCGACGCGGGCGGCACGCTGGTGGACACATCGGCCTCCTATGCCGACGGCGGCGCGGAGGAGCTCATCGGCTCACTGCTGGGAGATGTGGTGGCCCGCGAGGACGTGGTGTTGTGCACCAAGGCGGGTGTGCGGCGCACCGCGTCCGGGGGTGTCGTGGACGCGTCCCGTGGTGGGCTGCTGACCACGCTGGACGCCTCCCTCGCGCGGCTGCGCACCGACCACGTGGATCTGTGGCTCGTGCAGACGCCCGATCCGCGCACGCCGCTCACCGAGACGGTCTCGGCGCTGCGGCTCGCGGTCACGAGCGGGCGCGCCCGGTACGTGGGCCTCTCGAACCACGCCGGGTGGCAGGTCGCTCGCGCGGCCACGCTGATGGCGGACGACGTGGGCTTGGCCGCCGTCGAGGCGGAGTACTCGCTGCTGCAGCGCGGCATCGAGCGCGAGGTGCTCCCCGCGGCCGCCGATCTGGGCGTCGGGGTCCTCGCGTGGTCGCCCCTGGGCCGCGGGGTGCTGACCGGCAAGTCCCGCCGCACGATCCCCGCGGACTCCCGCGCCGCCTCACCGCACCTGGCGGGCTTCGTCGAGCCGTATCTGGGCGCCGACTCCCTCGCGGTCGTGGAGGCCGTGGCCATCGCCGCCCAGGGCCTGGACCGCAGCCCGCTCGACGTGGCGCTGGCCTGGCTGCGGGTGCGCGCCCAGGTGTCCTCGGCGATCGTCGGCGCGCGCACCGCCGTGCAGCTCCGCGCCTCGTTGGCCGCGGAGGACGTCCAGCTCCCGCCGGAGATCCTCCGCGCCCTGGACGAGGTCAGCGCGCCCGATCTGGGCTATCCCGAGCGGCGCTGACCCTCATGTCCGCCCGTCACTGGTCCTGGCGGGCCGATCCGTCGACCAAGTCGTCCAGGTCGTCGTACTCGTCGTCGTCGGCGGAGTGGGGGGCGTCGCCCTCCTCGTCGAAGTCGTCGTCCTCATCGTCGTCGTCGTCATCGTCATCGTCGGCGAGGTCGAACGGCGTCGCCTCGCCATGCACGGTGGCCAGCGCGTCGTCGTACACCTCGAAGGCGTCGGCGAGGATGTCGTACGCGTCGTCCACTGCTGGGTCGTCCTCGCCACGCCGGGTGGTCACGGCGAGATAGTGGGCTTCGAGGGCGGCGATCAGGCGGTCAAGCGCGGCACGGGGGTCGGCGGTCATGCCACGACGGTAGCGCCGCGCCGTGCACAATGGCACTGAATGAACCGGGGCCGGTCTGCGTTGTCCCGGTCTGTCAGGAGAACGGTGGTGACGGATGACCGACAGGCACACAGGACGTCCCGTCCAGCGGGCGAGGAACGCGCCCACCGCGCAGTTCGAGTACCGGGTGCTGACCTTCCCCGGCACCGTCAGCCGCGGCGACACCCGCAGAAGGCTGACGGAGGAGGCCGAGTACGGACGGTGGGAGCTGGCCCGCTCCCGCCTCTACTCCGGTGGCGAGCGCAAGGTGTGGCTCCGGCGCAAGATCATCCGGGTGCGCAGCACGCTCGATCTGGTGGGCGACCGCGACTGACCGGCCTCCCGGTCAGGCCGTCTGGAGCAGCCGATCGAGGACTCGGACCCCGAACCGCAGCGCATCGGCGGGGACCCGCTCGTCCACGCCGTGGAACATCGAGGAGAAGTCCAGCGCGGCGGGCAGCCGGAGTGGGGCGAAGCCGTAGCCGGTGATGCCGAGCACTGACAGCGACTTGTTGTCGGTGCCGCCGGAGAGCGTGTACGGCAGCACAGCGGCGCCCGGGTCCTCCGCGAGCAGCGCCGCCGTCATCGCGTCCACCAGGTCCCCCTCGAACGGGACCTCGAGCGCCACGTCCCGGTGCAGCACCTCGATCCGCACCTCCGGGCCGGCCAGCTCGTGCAGCGTGGACATGAGCTGCGCCTCGTGGCCGGGCAGGAAGCGCCCGTCGATGACGGCCTCGGCGCGGCCGGGGATGACGTTCGCCTTGTACCCGGCGCTGAGCTGGGTGGGGTTCGCGGTGTTCCGCAGCGTCGCGCCGACGAAGCGCGACGCGGGGCCGAGCGCCCGCACTAGCCGGTCGACGGTCTGCGGGTCGTAAGGGTCGAACGGGAGCCCGGTGAGGTCGGCGACGCCGCGCAGCAGCCGCTCCACCGTCGGGGTCAGGGCCAGTGGCCACGGGTGCTGCCCGATGCGCGCGACGGCCGCGGCGAGGTGCGTCACGGCGTTGTCGTGGTTGACCTGGCTGCCGTGGCCGGCCCGCCCGTCGGCGACCAGGCGCAGCCAGCCGATGCCCTTCTCGGCGGTCTGCAGCAGGTAGGCCCGGCGGCCGTCGATCTCGACGGAGAACCCGCCGACCTCGCTGATCGCCTCGGTGGCGCCCTCGAAGAGGTCGGGGCGGTGGTCCACCGCCCAGCGGGCGCCGTGCACCCCACCGGCCTCCTCGTCGGCGAAGAAGGCGAGCACCACGTCGCGCGCGGGCTTGCGGCCCTCGCGGGCCATCTGCCGCACGACCGCGATCATCATCGCGTCCATGTCCTTCATGTCCACGGCGCCGCGGCCCCAGATCAGGCCGTCGCGCTCCTCGCCGCCGAACGGGTCCACGGACCAGTCGGAGGCCTGCGCGGGGACCACGTCCAGGTGACCGTGCAGCACGAGCGCCGGACGCTCGCGGTCGCGCCCCTCGAGCCGCACCACGACGTTGGCCCGCCCGGGCTCACTCTCGAAGTACTCGGGATCCAACCCGACCTCGGTCAGCAGCCCCATCACGTACTCCGCCGCGGCGCGCTCCCCCGGCCCGGACCCGTCGCCGTAGTTCGACGTGTCGATCCGGATCAGCTCCTGGCAGATGCGGACGACCTCGTCGGCGGCGGTCGGGTGGCCGCCTGAGGCAGCGGGGGCGCCGACGGGCGCGGTGGACGAGGCACGGTCATCACCTGCGGACATGCCCCTCACCGTACCCGTCGGCGGATCACCTGGTCAGGCGTCTGCCACCCGGTGGACTCCCCGTGCCCGGCCCCCGCTCAGTCGGTCGAGGCCGACGCCGCCGCGAGCAGGCCGCGCCGCGCGAGCAGCGGGGTGATCTCGGGGTCACGGCCGCGCAGCTCCCGGAACGCGTCCATCGGGTCGCCCGAGCCGCCACGTGCGAGCAGTGCGCGACGGAACCGCTCGCCGTTCTCGCGGTTGAGGCCGCCGTTCTCCTCGAACCACGTCACCGTGTCCGCGTCGAGCACCTCCGACCAGATGTACGAGTAGTAGCCGGCGGAGTACCCGCCGCCGAACACGTGGTTGAAGTACGTGGTGCGGTAGCGCGGCGGCACCGGCGTGAACGCCACCCCGGCGCGCTCGAGCGCCGCGGCCTCGAAGGGCACCACGTCCTCGGCGTCGGTGGGCACGTCCGCCGGCGCCAACTGGTACCAGGCCTGGTCCAGGAGCGCCGCGGCCAGGTACTCGGTGGTGGCGAAGCCCTCGTTGTCGAGCCGCGAGGCCAGCATCGTGTCGACCCACTCTTGGGGCATCGGCTCGCCGGTGACGTGGTGCACGGCGTACGCGCGCAGGATCGACGGCTCCCACGCCCACATCTCGTTGACCTGCGACGGGTACTCCACGAAGTCCCGGGGCACCTCGGTGCCGGACTGCGATGGGTGCCGCACATCCGAGAACAGCCCGTGCAGCGCGTGGCCGAACTCGTGGAACATCGTGATGACCTCGTCCCAGGCGAGCAGTGTCGGCTCGCCTGCCGGGGGCTTGGGGATGTTGAGGTTGTTGACCACCACGGGCTTCTCGCCCAGCAGGTGGGACTGGTCCACCAGGTTGTTCATCCAGGCTCCGCCGCGCTTGGACTCGCGGGTCCAGAAGTCGCCGAGGAACAGCCCCAGCGCCGTGCCGTCCTCCTCGAAGACCTCGAAGACGCGCACGTCGGGGTGGTAGCCCTTGAGGTCGGCGCGCTCGGTGAACCGGATGCCGTAGAGCTCGGTGGCCGCGCGGAAGACCCCGTCGTACAGCACACGCTCCAGTTCGAGGTAGGGCCGCAGCAGCGAGTCGTCGAGCGCGCGGCGCTCCTTGCGCACCTGTTCGGCGTAGTACGCCCAGTCCCATGCCTCGAGCTCGGCGCCCGGCACGTCGCGCTCCAGGGCCGCCTGCAGGTCCGCCGCCTCGGCGCGGGCGTTCGCGACGGCGGCGGGCGCGAGCTGCGTGAGGATGCCCGTGGCCGCCTCGGAGGTCCTCGCGGTCGCGTCCTCTGCGATGTACGCCGCGTGGTGCTCGTAGCCCAGCAGGCGGGCCCGCTCGGCGCGCAGCCGCACGAGCGCGAGCACCGTGGCGCGGGTGTCGTGGTCGTCGCCGGTGGCGCCACGCGTCACGGAGGCCGTGTGCAGCCGCTCGCGCAGCGCGCGGTCCCGCAGCACGGCCAGCGGCGCCTGCTGGGTGGGCAGCTGCAGCTCGATGAGCCAGGCGCCCTCGTGGCCGCGGTCCGTCGCGGCCTGGGCGGCGGCGGCGCGGGCGTCGGATGAGAGCCCGTCAAGCTCGCGCTCGTCGCTCACCAGCACCGCCGCGGCGTTGGCGCCGGCCAGCAGCTTGCGGCCGAAGGCCGTCTCCAGCGACGTGATCTCCGCGTTGAGCGCGCGCAGCCGGTCCTGGGACTCGGCGTCCAGGCCGATGCCCGCCCGGATGAACGCCGTGCGCTGGCGGTGCAACAGCCAGGCGGTGTCGGGCTCCAGCACGAGGTCGCCGGACTCGACCGCCTGGTGCAGCGCCTCGAGCCGGGCGAAGATCCGCGCGTCGAGGTACAGGGCGTCGGAGTGGGCCGCGAGCAGCGGCGCCACCTCCTCCTCGATGGCCTCGAGCCCGGGCGTGGAGTCGGAGCTGGACTGGTTGAAGAATGCCGTGGCCGCGCGGTGCAGGAGCCGCCCGGAGCGCTCCAGCGCCTCCAGCGTGTTCTCCGGGGTGGGCGCGGCGGGGTCGGTGGCGATCTCTTCGATCTCGGCACGCTGCTGGGCCATGCCCGCGAGCAGGGCCTGCAGGTAGTGCTCCTCGCGGATGCGGGTGAAGTCCGGCAGCCCGTACGGCAGCGGGGACTCGGTGGCGAAGGGGTTGGCCGGGTCGAGGTCGATCGTCATGCCGGCCATCATTCCCGACCCGGGGATCGCTCAGCGCGCGGCGCGCGCCAGGTGGTCGTCCTCGGCGGCGTAGTCGAAGAAGTCGCGCCCCGCCTCCATGCGCGCCACACCAGGGAACACCGTGCGCCAGTCCTCGCGAGCTCCGGCGGCGAGCAGCCATTCGACCGCCGCCCCGACGGTCTGCTCATACGTGCCGGGCGCGACGTAGCCGAGCTCGCGTGCGGCTGCCGCCATGTCCAGCACCACGGGCGCCGGCACGGCCCAGGGGGTGAGGCCGACGTTGCCGCGCGGCGGCCCGCTGAACGCCACAGTCTCAGCGTCGTGCCCCATCGCGGCATGCACTGCCGCGCCGATCTCCGCGACCGTGAGCGCCTGGGGATCGACGGCATTGAGCACCCGGGTCCCCGGGGCCGCTGCGGCCAGCCGGATGAGCTCGCCGAGCACGGCGCTGGACGTGGTGTGGAAGCGGCTCTCGCCGTCGAAGGCCAGGACCCGCACCGCGCGCGAGTCGAGCGCGCGTTTCACGAATGTCCACTCGCGCGGCTGCACACATCCGGGGCCGTGGATCGCCCCCGGCCGCAGCACCGTGGCCGGCACCCTGTGCTGGCCCAGCCACGCCTGCTCCAGCGCTGCCTTGCCGCCGGCATAGCCCGTGCGGCCCGGGGCGACTGTCGCCTGCTCCTCGCCGACGGGCTCGGGCAGGTCGGGGAACTCCTCGGTCTCGAGGGAGCGCCCGGCGCCGTCCGCGTAGACGGCGGCGCTGGAGACGACCACCGCCGAGCCGACGCGGTGCTGGTATGCGAGCACCTGGGCGGCGTCACGGTCGTCGTAGGCGATCGCGTCGACCAGCACGTCGACACCGGCGCCCAGGGCACGATCCAGCGCGGCAGGGTCATGGCGGTCGCCGAGGACCGGCTCGGCGCCCCATGCCCGGACCCGCCCGGCATGGTCGCCCGACCCCCGGCACAGGACGCGCACGTCCCACCCGTCGACGAGCAGCGCGCGCACGGCCGCCTGCCCGATCTGCCCGCTGCCGCCCAGCACCAACGCGTCCGCCATGCGCCGACGCTATCGGCACCGGCACAGGCTCCGACGCCATGCGCCCGCCTCAGGCCTCCTGCGGTCCCCGGCCGTAGCGCAGCTCCATGAACGAGCTGCCGAGCCGCTGGACGTCCCGCAGCTCCCAGGTGCCGGCCAGCCGGGCGGGGAGCAGCGGCGAGCCGCCGCCCAGCACCACGGGCGCGAGGCCCAACCAGATCTCGTCGAGCAGCCCGCGCTCGGCGAACTGCGCGACGAGCCCGCCGCCGCCCACCAGCCACACGTTCCGACCAGCGGCGGCCTGGACCAGACGGGCGTGCACCTCGGCCACGTCGTCGCTGGTCAGCTCAATGTCGGCATCGGGGAACAGCGGCAGCTCGCGATGCGTGAACACCGCTGTGCGCAGGCCCGGATACGGCCACGCCACCCCCTCCCCGAGGAGGAACTCGTAGGTGGTCGCGCCCATGGCGATCGCGCCCACGTCGGCCATGAACGCCTGGACGTGCTCGCCCACGCCCTCCGCGTCGTTGAACTGGAACAGCCAGTCCAGGGAGCCCTGCTCGTCGGCGATGTAGCCGTCCATGCTGGCGGCCACGTAGTACTGGGTCAGCGTCATCCCGGCAGCGTCCCACCCGGGTGTGACACCGCAACCGCCCCGCCAGTCCGGGGGCGCCTCACCCGGCTGGCGTCCTGCGGGCGCCGGGCGCCTCCGACGGCGGGACCCCGGGGGCCAGGCGGCTGTGGCGCCTGCCGTACGTGCCGTAGATCACCAGCCCGATGATCATCCAGACCACGAACCGCAGCCACGTCTCCACGGGCAGGTTGAGCATCAGCCACACGCAGGTCGCCACGCCCAGGATCGGCACCACCGGCACCCATGGCGTCCGGAACGGCCGAGGCAGGTCCGGCCGGGTCCGGCGCAGCACCGGGACCGCGATGCACACCACGGTGAACGCGAACAGGGTGCCGATGCTCACCAGCTCCGACAGCTCGCTGAGCGGCACGAAGGCCGCCAGGAGCACCACCCCCAGGCCGATGAGCATGGTGATGGTCGACGGGGCGCCGTGCGTGTTCACCCGCGCGAGCCGCTCGGGCACGAGCCGGTCGCGGGCCATCGCGAACAGCACGCGCGACTGTCCCAGCATCAGCACGAGGATCACCGTCGTGATGCCCACCACCGCCCCGAGCGCGACGAGCTTCGCCGCCCAGGTCACGCCGAGGGACTCGAACGCCTGCGCCAGCGGGTCCGCGTCGTTGAGGTCTTGGTAGGGCACCATCCCGGTGATGGTCGCCGCCACCGCCATGTACAGGATGGTGCAGATGAGCAGCGAGCCGAGGATCCCCCGGGGCATGTCCTTCTGCGGGTTCTTGGTCTCCTCGGCAGTCGTCGCGACGATGTCGAAGCCGATATAGGAGAAGAAGACGACCGACGCCGCGGCGAGGATGCCGTAGACCCCGTAGACCGTGGGCTCCAGGCCGAGGAACGCCTGCACGATCGGCTGCCGCAGCACGTCGGCCGTGTCCGGTGGCAGTTTCTCGGCCGGCGGGATGAACGGCCGGTAGTTCGCGGTGTCGATGTACCGCATGCCCACGCCGATCACGATGAGGATCACTGTCACCTTCACCGCGACCAGGGCGCCGGTGAACCGCCCCGCGTCCTTGGCCCCCCGCAGCAGCAGGCAGGTGAGCGCGACGACGACCGCCACCGCCGCCCAGTCGGGTCGCGCCTCCGCGCCCGCCATCCAGCTCGGCAGGTCCAGCAGGGTCTGCAGATAGGCAGACCAGCCCCGTGCCACGACGGCGGCGCCGAGCATGAGCTCCAGCAGCAGGTCCCAGCCGATGATCCACGCGATCACCTCGCCGAGGGTCGCGTAGGAGTACGTGTACGCGCTGCCCGCCACCGGGACGCTCGACGCGAGCTCGGCGTAGCACAGCGCCGCGAACGCGCAGGTGATCCCCGCGAACAAGAACGACAGGGTCACAGCCGGGCCGGCGTTGACCGCCGCCTGCTGACCGGTCAGCACGAAGATGCCGGTGCCGATGATGACGCCGATCCCGAAGGAGATCAGGTCGATCGTCCGCAGGTCGTGCTTGAGCTGGTGGCCCGGGTCGTCCGTCTCCGCGATGGCCTGCTCGATGGTCTTGACGCGACGCTGCATCGCCATGGCGCGCCTTTCGTCCGGCGGTCACCCGACGATAGCGAGGCGCCGCCGGGCCCGCGCGGCCAGGCGCGGCCCGCGCCGGAGACCAGATCCGGTCAGACGGTCAGCCCGGGGGCCGCGGCGACCGCGTAGCCGTGCGCCGCCGCGACCTCGGGGCTCAGGAGCTGCCCGGCGTGCGTGACCAGGCCGCCGGCGAGAGCGGGGTCGGCGGCGGTGGCGGCCCGCCACCCGTGGTCCGCGAGCGCGGTCAGGTACGGCAGGGTCGCGTTGGTGAGCGCCCGGGTCGAGGTGACCGGGACCACTCCGGGCATGTTCGCCACGGCGTACAGCACGGCTCCGCCCACCCGGAAGGTGGGCTCGTCGTGGGTGGTCGGCCGCGTGGGCTCGAAGCAGCCGCCCTGGTCCACCGCCACGTCCACGAGCACGGAGCCGGGGCGCATCCGACTGATCAGCGCGGTGGTCACGAGCTGCGGCGCCCGCGCGCCGGGGACCAGCACCGCGCCGATCACCAGGTCGGCGTCCGCCACCTCGCGCTCGAGGGTGTACGCGTTCGACGCGAGCGTGCGCACCGAGCCCTGGAACTGCACGTCCAGCTCGCGCAGCCGGCGCGCCGACACGTCGAGGATCGTCACGTCGGCCCGCATCCCGCGCGCGATCTCGGCCGCGTTGCGCCCGGCCACCCCGCCGCCGATCACCAGGACCTTCGCCGCGTCGACGCCGGGCACGCCGCCCAGGAGTTTGCCGGAGCCGCCGACGCTCTTCATCAGGTGGTACGCGCCGACCTGCGCGGCGAGCCGCCCGGCAACCTCGCTCATGGGGGCGAGCAGCGGCAGCGACCTGTCCTCGAGCTGCACCGTCTCGTAGGCGATGGCTGTGGCGCCGGACGCGAGCAGGGCGTCCGTGGTGGGCCGGTCGGCGGCCAGGTGCAGGTAGGCGAAGAGCACGAGGTCGTCGCGCAGGAACCCGTACTCCGACGCCACGGGCTCCTTGACCTTGCACACCAGGTCGGCGCCCTCCCATGCGTCGGCGGCCCGCGCGACGATCTGGGCGCCGGCGTCGGCGTAGAGGTCGTCCGAGATCGCCGACCCGACGCCGGCCCCGGCCTGGACCAGGACGTCGTGCCCTGCGGTCACGAGCTGGTCGACCCCTGCGGGCGTGATGGCCACGCGATACTCACGGTTCTTGACCTCGGTCGGGATGCCGATCCTCATCGCGGGGCTCCTGGCGGTCGGTGGAGGGGGTGCGTCGGGTCTGCCCCAGTCTGTCGGCCGAGCGCCCGCGCGTCAGCCAATTCGGGCGCCGCTCATGCGAGTGCGGCCCACACCGCCGCCTGGTCCAGCTCGCGCTGGGCGCCGGCGAGGTCGCCGAGCTCGTCCCATCGCCACAGCGCCGCCTCGACGGAGCGGGCCAGCGCCCATGCGGCGACGCGCTGCGGGTCCAGGCCGGCGGCGTCGGCGGCCACGGCGGTGCGCTCGCGCAGCAGGCGGGCCGGGTCGGCGGAGCGGAACGGCGAGTCGACCTGCTCCAGCAAGGGCCACAGGTCGTAGGCGGGGTCGCCGCGCATCGGCTTGGGGTCGATCGCCACCCACCGGTCGTCGGGGCCGAGGAGCAGGTTCCCCGGATTCAGGTCGCCGTGCACGACGGCGGCGGCGCCTGTCGTGGGCAGCTCGCGCAGCAGCTCATGGGCGTGCTCGACGAGGCCGCCGTCCACGTCGAGCTCGCCCTCCGCGGCAGCGCGTCCGGCCCGGTCGAGCAGGGTGTGCGACCACGCGCGGCACACGTCCGCCATGTGCGGCAGCCCAGGCAGCCCGGGTTCGTCAGTGGCGCACGCCGTCACGAGGGCACGGTGCACCGCGGCGCCGGCGGCCAGCAGCTCGGACGCGGGCACGGCCTTGACGGCCGTCATCGGGGCGCCGGGCACGACCTGTTCGAGCAGCAGCGCCCAGTCCTGCGGGTCGTGCGCCCACAGCCGCACCGTGCCGCGGCCGTCCCAGGCGCGCAGCGCGTCCGCCTCGTGGCGGGCCTCGTCGTGCGGGAACCCCACCTTGAGCACCGCGGCCCGGCCGTCGACGGTGCGTGCGGGTGCGACCCACGCCGACGCGCCGTCGCGGAAGGGCTCCCCGAGGGTGAGGTCCCAGCGCCGTGCCGCACGCTCGACGAGGGCGGGCAGCTCCTCGATCCACCGCGCGCCAGACGGCGTGCGGCCGACGCCGTCGTGCAGGATCGTCGGGACTGCGAGGTCGGGGCGCGCGGTCTCTGGGGTCACGCACTGACGGTACGGGAGGCGCACGTGCGCGAGGTGTTCCGCAAGCAGCGGGCGGATGCGCCAGCCGGCTTCTTCGCCTGCGAGGCGGCAGGACTCGACTGGCTGCGCGCAGCCGACGCCGTGCCGGTCGTGGGGGTGGTCGACGTCGGGCCGGGCTATCTGGACCTGGAGCGGCTCACCGCGGCGCCGCCGACCCGCGCCGCCGCCCGCGCCCTCGGGGCGGGGCTGGCCGCGCTGCACGACGCTGGCGCACCCGCGTTCGGCAGCCCTCCGGACGGCTGGCACGGGGGCGGCTACTTCGGCCCCATGTCCGATCCGCTGCCGATGCTGGACGGGGAGTTCCCCCGGTGGGGCGAGTTCTACGCCCACTGCCGACTGGAGGCGATCGCCCGCCAGGGCAGCCGTCGTGGAGCGCTGGGCGCCGACGACACGCGCCTGCTCGACGCCGTCGCCGCCCGTCTGGTCCGCGGCGACCTCGACGACGACGACGCCCCGGCACGCCTGCATGGCGACCTCTGGGGCGGGAACGTCTTCTGGACGCCGCAGGGCGCCACCCTCATCGACCCCGCCGCGCACGGCGGTCACCGGGAGTCGGACCTCGCGATGCTCGCGCTGTTCGGGCTCCCCCACCTCGACGAGGTCCTCGCCGCGTACCAGCGGGCGCATCCGTTGCGCCCGGGGTTCATGCGGCGGGTCGGGCTGCACCAGCTGTATCCGGTCGCGGTGCACGCGGTGCTGTTCGGGGGCCACTACGTGGAGCAGATGCGGCGCCTAGCGGCCCCGTACGCGCCTTAGGCGCCCCGGGGCCGCTGGCCCGTCAGCCAGCATCTCTACGTCGCCGTCCACCGCGTCCGCTTGTCCTCTTCACACGCGACTTGAACCGCCCTGGGCCTTTGTTGAGGGCTGTCGGCGACGAGCCACCCGGACCGTGTCCGTCCACCCCTCACGAGGGGCGCGTCCTCCACGTCCGGGCCGATCCTTCGCGGCGGGATGCTGACACCGCCGCGCAGACCGGGAGCACCAGTCTCAGGGTGGTCAGCGCGAACCGTCCACGGATTATTCCCCGCGGAAGGCCGGGTCCCACCGACGCGCGTCCGTCACTTGCCGCGGGAGCTCCGCGCCAGCTTGCTGTTCTTGGGCGCGGGCGCCGCCTGTGTGGGGTCGCCGAGCTCACCCACGAGCGCGTCGTAGATCGGCGACGCGTCGTGCGCCGAGGCGTCGGCCCGAGGAGCCGCGGCCGCGCTCGAGAGGTCCGGTCCACTCATGGATGTCTCCTGGAGATGTGGGTCAAGGTGCCGACCCATCCTGCGGGACGCTCGCCTCGTTTGCCACATGAGCGCTCACTGGCGGCTGCTGTGCACGGGTCGTGCCGAGCCCATGCCGACGGCGGTACCGTGGCCATCGCCCGGCGCTCCCCTGCCCCCCTTGCGGAGCGTCGGGCCTCGACGTCGGAGCCCCGTGCCCGGATCGTGGCGCGGCCGCGGCGCGACCGGGGGCGGGGCCGCGTGAACAGCGTGCCGATGCCCGCAGCACGCGCCGCGACCAGGACGATCATCGCGATCTGGGAGCCTCGCAACCCGCCTGATGGCGTCCCCGCCGAGTCCGGTGCGGAGGCGACGCGGGCCGGATGACGACGCTTGGGACGTCACGGCGGACGCCACGCGAGGCGGCGCGCCGTGACCGCCGCTGAGGGGCCCCCGAGCACTCGGCCGGGCGGCGCGCCGAGAGCCGACCACCTGTGAAAATTCTCACGCGGCCGGGTCGCGGCCTCAGTCCGTGGACGGGCCCCTCGGCCGCGTGTGCCACAGCCATGCGATGCCCAGGAACGGCAGCACCAGCGGCACGTAGCCATAGCCCGCCCCGAAGCCGGACCACACGGTCTCGTCCGGGAAGTCGCTCGCGTCGAGGAGGGACAGGGCGCCGACGGCGAGCACCCCGACGAGCTCGACCAGCACCGCCGCCCACGCGACCCGGCGGGCCCTCGGCGATCCCTTCGCCAGCGCGACCGTCGCGACCACGTAGACCACCGCCGACAGCCCCGACAGCAGATAGGCCAACGGCGCCTCGCCCAGCTTGGTCGCGATCTGGAAGCCAGCCCGCGCGGTCGCGGCCAGCGCGAACACCCCGTAGACGGCGACGAGCGCCCGACCAGGGCCTGAGGACGTGCTCCCCGGCGCGGGGGCGGTCTGCTCCGGCAGCTTGATGCCCATGTCACCCCATCCAGATCTGCAGCAGTCGGTACTCCAAGAACACCACGGTCAGGCACGCGACCAGCAGCACCACCGAGCTCCAGCGAGTGCGCTCCGCGAACGCCCATGCGGCGGCGAACGGCAGGATCATCAGCTGCACCACGATGTAGCCCCAGAAGGTCCCCGGCTCCGGCGAGCCCGTGCCGTTCAGCACGAGCACCAGCGCGACGGCCGCCTGCACCACCATCAGGCCCTCGACGACGGCGCCGCCCCAGAGCTGGCGCAGGATCACCGCGCGGTCGCGGACGACGAACCACGCCGCCCAGGCCGCGAGGACGGTCGCGGCTCCGATCACGATGAGTGCGAGGGGACCGACCACGAGGCCCCACCGTACCGGCGCGGATGCCCGCCCAGGCGCGTGCGGAGCCCAAGGTCACTGGCCCGTACCGCCATCCGGACTACGATCGGGCTGTGCCCCGAGTGACTCTGACTTCCAAGAACCCTGAACTCCTCTCCGTCGACGCCCTGGTCGTCGCCGTCGCCCAGGGCGACAGCGGTCCCCGGCTCGTCGACGCCGACTGGCTGCCCGCGGAGGGGCGCGCCGAGATCTCGGCCGTCGCCGCCCCGCTGGGCATCACCGGCGCCGTCGACGAGGTGCGCAAGCTCCCCACCGGCGGCCGCATCGCGGCGAGGCTGCTCGTCCTGACGGGTGTCGGGCCGACGCAGTCCCCCGACGCGGAGACCCTTCGCCGTGCCGCTGGCGCCGCCGTGCGCGAGCTCGCGGGCTCGGCCTCGGCAGCCCTCGCGCTGCCCGCCGACGACGTCGCCGCGCTGTCGGCCGTCACCGAGGGCGCGCTGCTCGGCGCCTACTCGTACACCCGCTACCGCGACGCCGAGGCGAGCGCGAAGGCGGCCCCCGTCGCGGAGCTCCAGGTCGTCACGCCCCTGGCCAAGGACAAGGCGGTCAAGGCCGCGGTGACGCGCGCCGAGGTCGTCGCGGACGCCGTCCACGCCACCCGCGACCTGGTGAACGCCGCCCCGAATGACCTTTACCCCGCCGCGTTCGCCGACCTGGCCAAGGCCGCGGTGAAGGAGGCCGGTCGCGGCAGCGCGCTGAAGATCACGGTCCTCGACGAGAAGGCGCTCGTCGCCGGCGGCTACGGCGGCCTCACGGGCGTCGGCCAGGGCTCGGCCCGCGGGCCGCGCCTCGTCAAGGTCGCCTACACCCCGAGCAAGCCCACCGCGAAGGTCGCACTGGTCGGCAAGGGCATCACGTTCGACTCGGGCGGCATCTCCATCAAGCCCGCCGCCGGCATGGAGGCGATGAAGTCCGACATGGCTGGCGCCGCCGCCGTGCTGCACACGGTCCTCGCCGCCGCACAGCTCGAGCTGCCGGTCGCCGTCACGGGCTGGCTCTGCCTCGCCGAGAACATGCCGTCGGGCACGGCGCAGCGCCCGTCCGACGTGATCACGATCCGTGGCGGCAAGACGGTCGAGGTGCTCAACACCGACGCCGAGGGCCGCCTGGTCATGGCCGACGGCCTGGCCGCGGCAGTCGAGGAGAAGCCCGACGTCGTCCTCGACATCGCGACGCTGACCGGCGCGCAGATCGTCGCGCTCGGCAACCGGGTCTCGGCGGTGATGGGCTCGGAGGACGTTCGCTCCGAGGTCGTGGCCGCGGCGGACGCGGCCGGCGAGCAGTTCTGGCCGATGCCGATGCCAGCCGAGCTGCGTGCCGGGCTCAAGTCCAAGGTCGCCGACCTGGCGAACATCGGCGACCGCTTCGGCGGGATGCTGAGCGCCGGGCTCTTCCTGCAGGAGTTCGTCGGCTCCACGCCGTGGGCGCACCTCGACATCGCCGGCCCCTCGTTCAACGAGAAGGCCCCGCACGGCTACACGCCGATCGGCGGCACGGGTGTGGGCGTGCGGACGCTCCTCGCGCTCGTCGAGGCCCGCGCGGCCGCCAGCTCCAAGTAGTCGTCACCGGCGCCGTCACGGCGCGGCACAGCAGAACGGCCCGGTCAGGATTCCTGACCGGGCCGTTCTTCTGTGCTGGGGCCGGGGCCGGGGCCGTGATGCGCCGTGCCGTGTCGACCTCGGCTGTCAGGCCTGCCCGCGGCGGCGTTGGCGCTCGAGGCGCTGCCGGGTGTTCCAGTCCCGCATGCGCTGCGGGTACCCGGTGCGCTGCACGTCGTAGACGGGGACTCCGAGCGTGCGGGCGATCTCATAGGCGGTCTTCGCGTCGGGCACCCGGCGCCGGGTCCACTCGCCGTCGGTGGCGATGAACATGACAGTCGTCTGCGTGACGTTGGTCTGCGGCTCGACGTACGCCTCGACGCCCACCCGGGTGGCGACGAAGTCGCCGAGGTGCGCCATGGTGGCCCGCTCGCGGTCGCGGCCCTTCTCAGGCGCTGCCTCTGGCGGCGTCGTGTTGCGTCCAGCGCGACGCCAGCGTGTGAACAGACCCATGACGGCAGCGTACCGACCGGACCACGCGCGCACCGCGCCCTCTGGGTCGTTGGTCTCGCCGGGGCCGCTCGGCGTGTGCCCGCGGTCACAGACGCGGGCGATGACGCGGACAAGCCGGACATACATGGGACGAATGTTCTCAGCGTCACAACGCAGAACGGCTGATCAGGTTCGTTCGTCAGGCGCCGGGATGACAAGATGGTCGCCGAACAGCAAGAACTTACACGTCTGCACCTGAGGAGTTGCACGTGGCCGACACCACCGGAACCGCTTTCGACATCGTCGTCCTGGGCGGAGGTAGCGGCGGCTACGCGGCTGCGCTCCGCGGCGCCCAGCTCGGGAAGAGCGTGGCGCTGATCGAGGGCGGCAAGCTGGGCGGGACCTGCCTGCACAACGGCTGCATCCCGACCAAGGCGCTGCTGCACGCCGCCGAGATCGCCGACAACGCACGCGACGGAGCCCACTTCGGTGTGCACACCGAGCTCAAGGGCATCGACATGGCGGGGGTGAACCAGTACAAGGAGTCGGTCGTCGCCCGGCTGTACAAGGGCCTGCAGGGGCTGATCAAGTCCCGCAAGATCACCGTCTTCGAGGGCTACGGCAAGCTCGTCGACAAGAACGCCGTCGAGGTCAACGGCCAGCGCGTCACGGGCGAGAACATCGTCCTCGGCACTGGCTCCTACGCCCGCTCGCTCCCCGGCCTGGACATCGGCGGCCGGGTCATCACCTCCGACCAGGCCCTCCAGCTCGACTGGGTGCCGCGCTCCGCGATCATCCTCGGCGGCGGCGTCATCGGCTCGGAGTTCGCCAGCGTGTGGCGCTCCTTCGGCGCCGACGTCACGATCATCGAGGCGCTCCCCCACCTAGTCCCCAACGAGGACGAGGCGCTGTCCAAGGCGTTCGAGCGCGCGTTCCGCAAGCGCGGCATCGGCTTCAACCTGGGCGTCCGCTTCCAGGGCGTCACGCAGGACGACAACGGCGTGCACGTCACCCTCGAGGACGGCAAGACCTTCGACGCCGACCTGCTGCTGGTGGCCGTCGGCCGTGGCCCCGTCACCGCGGGCCTCGGCTACGAGGAGCAGGGCCTGACCCTGGACCGCGGCTTCGTCATCACCGACGAGCGCCTGCACACCGGCGTCGGCAACATCTACGCGGTCGGCGACATCGTCCCCGGCCTGCAGCTCGCGCACCGCGGCTTCGCGCAGGGCATCTTCGTCGCCGAGCAGATCGCGGGCCTCAACCCCCAGCCGATCGTCGAGTCGGGCATCCCCCGCGTCACCTACTCCGACCCCGAGGTCGCCTCCGTCGGGCTCACCGAGGCCAAGGCCAAGGAGATCCACGGCGCAGACGCCGTCGAAACCCTCGAGTACAACCTCGGTGGCAACGGCAAGAGCCAGATCCTCGGCACCGCCGGGTTCATCAAGCTGGTCCGCCAGAAGGACGGCCCCGTCATCGGCGTCCACATGATCGGCGCCCGCGTCGGCGAGCTCATCGGAGAGGGCCAGCTCATCGTCAACTGGGAGGCCTACCCGGAGGACGTCGCCGCACTGGTCCACGCACACCCCACGCAGAACGAGGCTCTCGGGGAAGCGCACCTCGCGCTCGCCGGCAAGCCGCTGCACGCCCACAACTGACCCCACGAATCGAAGGAGACACGAGCGGTCATGTCTGACAACGTGCAGCTCCCCGCCCTTGGCGAGTCCGTCACCGAAGGCACCGTCACCCGCTGGCTGAAGAACGTCGGCGACACCGTCGAGGTCGACGAGCCCTTGCTCGAGATCTCGACCGACAAGGTCGACACCGAGATCCCCTCGCCCCTCGCGGGCGTGCTCGAGCAGATCCCTGTCTCTTATACACATTCTCCGAGCCCTCTCCGAGCCCACGAGAAAGGGAGAAATCTCGGATGCCGGCTTCTGCTTGAAAAGAAACAAAAAAAAAAGAAAAAAAACACACAAAAATGTTATCGAATGTATCTACATAACCGCGCGCGCGCGCACGCGTAGGATCGTCGGCAGCGTCAGATGGGGAGAAGAGCCAGCCCCCGCAGCGGGCGGCTCCGGCGGCGAGGAGGTCACCCTCCCCGCGCTCGGCGAGTCCGTCACCGAGGGCACCGTCACCCGCTGGCTGAAGAGCGTCGGCGACACCGTCGAGGTCGACGAGCCGCTGCTCGAGATCTCGACCGACAAGGTCGACACCGAGATCCCCTCGCCCCTCGCGGGCACGCTCCAGGAGATCCGGGTCCAGGAGGACGAGACCGTCGAGGTCGGCGCCGTGCTGGCCGTCATCGGCTCGGGCTCCGCTCCGGCAGCTGCCGCTCCGGCGGCTGCGGCTCCGGCGGCTGCTCCAGCCCCCGCCCCTGAGACGGCTCCGGCCGCTCCGGCGCAGCCGACTGAGGCGGCCCCGGCCGCACCGCAGGCTCCGGCCCAGCCGGCCGCGGCCCCCGCCGCCCCGGCCGCTCCGGCCGCCGCTGGCACGTACCTCACGCCGCTCGTCCGCAAGCTCGCGGCCGAGAAGGGCGTCGACGTCGCCACCCTCTCGGGCACGGGCGTCGGTGGGCGGATCCGCAAGGAGGACGTCCTCGAGGCTGCCGCCAAGGCCGCCGAGGCGGCGAAGGCTGCTGAGGCCAAGCCCGCCGCGTCTGCTCCCGCCGCCGCCAAGGCTGCCGCCCCGGTCGAGGTGTCGCCGCTGCGTGGCACCACCGAGAAGGCCAGCCGCCTGCGCCAGATCATCGCCGAGCGCATGGTCGACGCCCTGCACAGCCAGGCGCAGCTGACCACCGTGGTCGAGGTCGACGTGACGAAGGTCGCGCGGCTCCGGGCGAAGGCCAAGAACGACTTCAAGGCACGCGAGGGCGTCAACCTCACGTTCCTGCCGTTCTTCGTCCTGGCGGCCACGGAGGCCCTCAAGGCGCACCCCAAGGTCAACGGGGTGCTCGAGGGCAACCAGATCACGTACCACGGCGAGGAGAACGTCGGCATCGCCGTCGACACCCCGCGCGGCCTGCTCGTGCCGGTCATCCGCGACGCCGGCGGGATGAACCTCGCCGGGATCGCCCGCAAGATCGCGGACCTCGCGGCCCGCACGCGTGACAACAAGGTCAAGCCCGACGAGCTGAGCGGCGCCACCTTCACGGTGACGAACACCGGCTCGGGCGGCGCGCTCTTCGACACGCCCATCGTCCCCGGTGGCACCTCCGCCATCATGGGCACCGGCACCATCGTCAAGCGTCCCGTCGTCACGACGGACGCCGACGGCGCCGAGGTCATCGCGATCCGGTCGATGTGCTACCTGTCGCTGTCCTACGACCACCGCCTGGTGGACGGCGCCGACGCGTCGCGCTACCTCATGACGGTCAAGCAGCGCATCGAAGAGGGCGCGTTCGAGGACCAGGTCGGCCTCTGACACCTGCTCGTCCCCGCTGCCCCCGGCGGCCGGCTCACACCGGCTGACGGGGGCAGCGTCATGCTCCGGCGACGTGTGTCGACGGCGCCCACCGACCCACGGGAGGGCTGTCTCCCTAGGGTGGCCCTATGGACATCGTCATCGCCGGCTCGCACGGCCTCATCGGGACGGCCCTGACCGCCGAGCTGCGCGACCGGGGGCACCGCATCCGCCGACTCGTCCGCCGCCCGGCCCAGGGGCCCGACGAGGTGAGCTGGGACCCCCGCGCGGGCCGGCTCGACGCCCAAGACCTGCGCGGCGCGGACGCCGTCGTCAACCTGGCGGGGACGAACATCGGCGACTGGCCGCTCACCGGCGCCCGCAAGCGGGAGGTGCTGGCCTCGCGCACCCGGTCGACGACCCTCCTTGCCGAGGCGCTTGCCAGCCTGGACACTCCTCCGACGGTCCTGCTGCAGGCCTCCGGGATCGGCGCCTACGGCGACCGCGGCGACGTGGTGGTCGACGAGTCGGAGCCGCTCGGGCAGACGTTCTTCGCCGGGGTGGTCCGGCACTGGGAGGCCTCCACCCAGGCGGCCGAGGCCGCGGGCATCCGGGTCGCGCACCTGCGCACCGGCATCGTGCTGGCGCCGCGCGGTGGCGCGCTCGGGCGGCTGCTGCCGCTGCTGCGCCTCGGGCTGGGCGGCCCACTCGGCACGGGCCGGCAGTTCTGGAGCTGGATCACCCTGCCCGACGAGGTCGGGGCCATCGTCCATCTGCTCGAGGCCCCGGTGCACGGCCCGGTCAACCTGGTCGGGTCCGCCACCACGAACGCGGAGCTCACCCGCGCCCTCGCCGCCGAGCTGCACCGGCCCGCGGTGCTCCAACCGCCTGCCTGGGCGCTGAGGCTCGTGCTGGGCGACCTGTCACAGGAGGTGCTCGGCTCGGTGCGCGCCTCCCCCGCCAAGCTGCTGGCGAGCGGATTCGCTCCTCGCCACCCCGATGTCGGGTCCGCCGCCCGCTACGTCCCCCAGGGCTGACCTCGACCTCGGCGACCCGCCAGCCCGCAGCGGTCAAGCGCAGGACCAGCACCACTGTGGTGGGCTCGCCCGCGGCGGCCTCGTGATGGAGCACGCCCTCGGCGGTCACCCGCTGGTGGGCCGAGACCGTCGAGGTGACGCGCACCCGTGCCACGAGCTGCTCAGGCAGCGCGACGGCCGCACCTGCGGTGAGCACGTGCACGGCGGGTTTCGGCATCGGCTGCGCGTCGAGCACCTGGACGCCGAGGCCCTCGATTCGCAGTCCCTCTGCCGCGAGGTCCGCCAGCAGGCGGGTGTCCGCCACATGCGCAGGCGATCCGGGCGCCTCCACGGCGGTGAGGCTGGCCGGGTCACCGCTGGCGATCGCCGCGATCCGTGCGGAGGTGAGCGCCACAGCGGCCGCGACCGGGTCGGGCGCGGACCATTCGACCATGTCACGGGCCCTGGTCTCGGCAGCGGGCGGCGCCTGCCTGTTCGCGGCCGCCTCCCCGGCATCGACGCCGTCATCGGCGGCGGCAGCGGCTTTGGCATCGGCTGCCACGCTTGCTGGCAACCCGGGCTCGCCCTGCCCCAGGCGCAGCACGGCGACCACGCCCACGGCGCCGACGCCGAGCACGAGCGCGACGATCGCCGTCCCGAGCAACGGAGTCGGCCACCGGCGACCGGCTCGATGCCGTGACGTGCCCCTTCCCCGCAAGGCCGAGCCGGGCCGCGTGCTCGAGCGGGGACCGGGGCCAGCACCCAGCCGGACCAGCTCTGTCCGGGCGAGCACGGCGGGATCCGGCAAGGCGATCGGCAGCGCCTCGTCGACTCGGAAGCACGCGTCGCCGAACGTCCGGGCGTGCGGGCGCTCCGCGGGGTCAAGGGCGCTCGCGTCGGCGAGCACAGTCCGGAGCTCCGTGAGCTCGGGGCTGGGCATCCCCGGCGGCCGATCTGGCGGGAGCTGGGCGAGCACCGTCTGCCCGAGGGCGTGCACGTCGGATGCCGACGTCGGCTCGGCGCCCCGCTCGACCTCCGGCGCCGTGAAGCCCGCAGTGCCCCCGCTGTCGACGACGCAGCCCTGCAGGTCGACGAGGACCGGGCAGCCGTCCGGCCGGATGATCACGTTGGCGGGCGAGACGTCGCCGTGCACCAGCCCCGCCGAGTGCAGTGCGGCGAGCGCGTCGGCGAGTGGCACCGCGACGGTGACGGCCTCGCCGGACGTCAGCGGCCCGCGCGCCGCCCGCAACGCCTCGAGCGTCGGACCGGGGACGTGCTCGACCAGCAGCGCGCACCGGCTCGGCGGGACGGGGACGGCCGCGACCAGGCGGGCGAGGTGCGGGTGCTGGACGTCGACCAGGCGACGCAGGCGCGCCTCACGACGCGGGTCTGGCGCCAGGTCGACCATGCGGACGACGACGCGGAGCGTCGGGTCGTCGAGCGAGGTGGCCGACCAGGCCGGGCCGCCGCTGCCGCGTCCAACGGGCCCGAGCGCCCGGTATCCGGCCATGAGCAGCGCGGCCGCCAGCGCGGGGTCGACCCGGTCGTCGGGCGGGGCGGCGGCCCCGGTGGGACGTGACGTCGGCATCCGCCCATCGAACCGTGCGGAAGCCCCCGAACCGCGCTGTCCACAGGCCGAGGCGCCGACCGACGTCGGCGAGGTGCTCAGCCGCTCGTCGCCGGCCCGACCGCCACGACGCGTTCCTCGCGGGCGGAGGCGCGGGCGGCGTCGAGCACTGCCGCGGTGCGCACCGCGTCCCAGGGGTCGACCGGCGGCGGGGCGCCCTCGTCGAGCCAGCGCACCACCGCGCGGTAGTAGTCCTCGTGTCCACCCGGGGCGCGGGGCACGGCGATCCGCTCCGAGCCGCGCACGAGCCAGCCCTCGAGCTCGCCTCCGTCGCCGTGGACCCAGGCCTCGTCGAGCACGGCGAACGGCGTCGGCTCCCCTTCGTAGCTCGTCACGAGGAACGCGCCCTTGTCCCCCAGCACCCGGGTGCGCGGACCGGGCGCCCCGGCGAGCCCGCTGGCCTGCAGGTGGCTGATCACCCCGGGCCCGCCGTCGGGCGAGCGGTGCGTCAGGGCGAGGAACACGTCGTCCTCGGCGGGGGTCGTGATCGACCTGAGCTCGGCGTACACGCTGGTCACGGCGCCGAAGAGCTGGATGGCCGAGTCCACGAGGTGCGCGCCCAGGTCGAGCAGCAGGCCTCCGCCGATCAGGTCCTGCTCTTTCCAGCGGTGCTGCGGCTCGGGACGCCAACGCTCCCAGCGGCGCTCGAACCGGTGCACCCGGCCGAGCTCCCCCGCGGCGATGACAGCCTGGAGTGTGAGCTGCTCGGGGTCCCAGCGACGGTTCTGGAAGACGGTGAGCCGCCCTCCGGAGCCCTCGGCGGCCCGGGCCAGCGTGCGCGCGGCCTCGGTGGTGGTCGCGAGCGGCTTGTCGACGACCACTGGCACACCTGCCGCGAGCACCGCATGCGCCTGCTCGGCGTGCTCGGCCGTCGGGCTCGCGATGACGACGAGGTCGAGCTCGGCCGCGCTCTCGAGGAGCACCTGCAGGCTCGGCACGACTGTCACGCCGGGCCAGTCCTCGCGTGCGGCGGCGGACCGCTCGGGGCTGCGGGTGACGACGTGCGTCACCCGCAGCCCGGCCTCCCGCAGCAGCCGGGAGTGGATCGTGCGCCCCGCGGATCCGTATCCGACCAGTCCCACCCGCTCTGTGACGCTCATGCGCTCACCCTAGGCGGCGGGGCGGGAGGCGGCAGAGCGCGGGTTGGTGTCAGCGCCCCCCACCCGACGCCGTGGCCAGGCCCGGATCGTGGTCGGCCAGGACCTCGGCCTCGACGTCGGCGCGTGCGAGGCGGCTCGGCCACCACGCGACGCGGCCCAGGTCGTGCACCAGCGCGGGCACCAGCAGGCTGCGGACGATGAGCGTGTCGATCAGCACGCCGAGGGCCACGATGAAGGCGAGCTGCGCCAGGAAGAGCAGCGGCAGGATGCCGAGCGCCCCGAACGTCGCGGCCAGCACCACGCCGGCCGAGGTGATCACGCCGCCCGTCACGGCCAGGCCCCGGAGCACCCCGTCGCGGGTGCCGAAGTGCACGGTCTCCTCGCGTACGCGGGTCATCAAGAAGATCGAGTAGTCGACGCCGAGCGCGACCAGGAACACGAAGGAGTACAGCGGGACGGTGGGGTCCGCGCCGGGGAAGTCGAGCACGTGGTTGAAGACCACCGCGGAGATGCCGAGCGCCGCGGCGAAGGACAGCACGTTCGCGACGACGAGCAGCAGCGGGGCGACGAGGGCGCGCAGCAGGATCACGAGGATGACCAGGATCACGGCGAGGACCGTCGGGACGATGACCTTGAGGTCGCGGGCGCCGGCGATCTGCGTGTCGAGGGTCTGCGCCGCGGCGCCGCCGACGAGCGCGTCGGGCGACGCCTGGTGCACCTCGTCGCGCAGCAACTCGACGGTCTCCACGGCGTCTTGGGTGTCGGACGCCGCTGTGGTGACGACGTTGACCTTGACCATGCCGTCGACGACACGGGGCTCCGCGGGAGGCCCGTCGGACGGGGCGCCGCCTGCGGGCGCACCCGAGTCCCGCTCCGCGACCGGCGTGGCCGACTCGACCCCGTCGACTCCCTTGGCCGCCGCGATCACCGCGTCCAGGTCGCCTTCCGGCGCGATCACGACGACGGGCTGGACGACACCGGCCGGGAAGTGCTCGGCGAGCACCTCCTCGCCCGCGACGGAGTCGACCGGGGTGAGGAAGACATCGGACTGGTTGGTGCCGCTGGCCTGCAGGGTGGGCAGGAACGCGGCGCCGCCGATGAGCACGAGAGTGGTCAGGGCCCAGACCGGGCGGGCGTGGGCGCCGACGAATCGGGCCAGGCGGCCCCACAGCCCGGTGAGCACCTCGGCCGTGGGCCGCAGCGCCGGGGCTGTGGCGCCCGCGGCGCCCTCGACGGGCCGGGGCTTGCGCGGCCAGAACAGCCCACGCGAGCGCGAGCCCAGGATGAGCAGCAGCGCGGGCAGCAGTGTGAGGGTGGCCAGCAGGGCCGAGGCGATGCCGATCGCGCCCACGGGGCCCAGGCTCCGGTTGGACCCGAGGTCGGAGAGCAGCAGGCACAGCAGGCCCGCGATCACGGTGCCGGCACTCGCGGCGATCGGCTCGATGGAGCCACGCACGGCCCGCGCCATCGCCGTGTAGGTGCTCGGGACCCGGCGCAGCTCCTCGCGGTAGCGGCTGACGAGCAGCAGCGAGTAGTCCACCGCGGCGCCCACCACGAGGATCGACAGGATGCCTTGCGCCTGCCCGTTGAGCACGAGCACGCCGGCGTCGGCCAGGTTGTAGACCACGAGGGCGGCGAGGCAGAGCGCGAAGACGGCAGAGAGGATCACGATCACCGGCAGGAACGGCGAGCGGTAGACGAGGATCAGGATGACGAGGACGGCGCCGAGCGCGACCAGGAGGAGCACGCCGTCAATGCCGCCGAAGGCCTCGACCAGATCGGCCACGTAGCCGCCAGGCCCGGTGACCCAGGCGTTCAGGCCGAGGTCGCCGGCAGAGTCCGCGGTGGCCCCGAGCTCGTCCGCGAGGGAGGCGCGCAGTTCGGAGACGACTGCGCCGGTGACACCCTCGCCATCGGCCAGCGGCTCCTCGGTGACTGCGGCGTCGAGGGACAACGGGATGAGCAGCGCCTCGCCGTCCTCCGAGGGGACGGCGACGGTGGGGCCGGCCAGGACGTCGGCGAATGTCGTGGGGTCGCCGGCGGCGGCGTCGGCGCCGGGGATGGGCGTCTCGGGGAGGGTCTGCAGGTACTGCTGCACGGCTGCGACCTGCGCGGGCGTGACCTCCGCGCCGTCCGAGGGCGTCATGACGACGAGCACCGGTAAGGTCTCACTGTCGATGAAACCTTGACCTGCCTCGGCGGCTCGGGTCGACTCCGCAGACGACGGCAGGAAGGCTGCCGTGTCGTTCGTCTGGACCTGCGAGAGACGACCCTGAGCCATCCCCCCCACACCGCCGATCGCCAGCCAGGCGGCGAGGACAGCGACGATCACGAGAGCTCGGCCGATTGCCCCGGCGCTTTTACTCAGCATGCTGAGTACTATGAGGGCACTGGTCGCGATGCGCAATTCGGAAGGACGCGAGCCGATGGCCACCGAGCCCCTGTCACAGCAGCAGGAGCCGCCCGCCGAGGGCGGGATGCCGTGGGACCAGATGGGCTCCTCCGACATGCGCGACTGGCCGCTCGGGCGGCTGCTCTCGGCCGCCTCCCGCCGCGTCGAGCGCGAGTGGAACACCCACCTGTCCAGCTGGGAGCTCAACCACGCCAGCCTGCCCGTCCTGGTGCACCTGATGCGCCGGCCGCACTCCCAGCGTGAGCTCGCGAACGCGTGCGGCGTGACCGAGCAGACCATGAGCCGCGTGCTCGCCAAGATGGAGCGGACCGGCTACATCACCCGCTCCGCGCACCAGGACGACCGCCGTCGGCACGTGATCGCCGTCACCGATGCCGGGCGTGCCGCAGCCGCCGTCGCGGCCGACCCGGCGCCCGCCGAGCAGATGACCGCCCGCGGGCTCACCGCCGGGCAGGTCGACCAGCTCAGGGAGCTCCTGGCCATCGTCGCCAAGCCCAACGGCCCGGACGCGCCCAGCCACCGGCCTGGCGCAGGCCGCGCGCCGGGCCAGGGCTAGCCTGACCACATGCAGTTCGTCGAGCTCGACCTGGGGACACGCCTCCTCCCCTACCAGCCGACCTGGGACCTCCAGCGCGAGGTGCACACAGCGGTGGCCGCGGGCGAGCGGGAGGACACCGTGCTGCTCTGCGAGCACGAGGACGTCTACACCGCAGGGCGCCGGACAGCGTCCTGGGACCGGCCCGTGGACGGCTCCCCCGTCGTCGACGTGGACCGTGGTGGCCGCATCACCTGGCATGGCCCCGGCCAGCTCGTCGGCTACCCGATCGTGCGGCTGCCGAGCCCTGTCGACGTCGTCCGCTACGTGCGGGCGCTCGAGGAGACGCTGATCCGCGCCTGCGCCGACCTGGGGCTCGCCGCCGAGCGGGTCGAGGGGCGCAGCGGTGTCTGGTTCCCGGCCGACCCGGCCGCGGCGCCCCATGCGCGCCGGGCGCGGAAGGTCGCCGCCATCGGCGTCCGCGTCGCCCGCGGTGTGACCATGCACGGCTTCGCGCTGAACTGCGACGCCGACCTGGGCGCCTACGAGCGCATCGTGCCGTGCGGCATCGCCGACGCGGACGTCACATCCCTGTCGCTCGAGACAGGCCGACGAGTGTCCATCGCCGAAGCCCTGCCGTTAGTGCGGCGCCATCTCGCGGACGTGTTGGGGCCGATGCTGGAGCCGCGAGGGGCCGAGCCCCTCTCCCCCACCTGATCCCGCATCCGGAGATCGCGGAGATCAGCCCCCGGGGCCGCGCGGGCTCAGGAGCTGCTCGGCGATGGTGCGCGCCCACGCCCGCACGTCGTCGAGGTCGCGGAAGTCACCCGGCTCCGGGTCGATCCGCGCGACGACGGCACGCTCGTCGATGCCCAGCTCAGCAGGCCGCAACCGGCCGGGGAAGCACTGCGCGGCATAGGCGCCCGTGCGGCGCGCCGCGTCCCTCACGTCGTCGGGCTCCTGCGGCGCTGCGTCCTCGCCCACGGGCCCCGACCAGAACAGCCATACCGGCCGGGCGCTGAGCGCGCCCTCCTGGCGGTCCACCAGCTCGCGCAACGAGGCGGCGAGCCGGCCGTTGTAGACGGACGAGCCGAGGACCCCCGCCGCATATGGCGCCAGGGTGCCGACGTCGTCGGGCTCGATCTCGTCGACCTCATGCCCCGCCTCTGCGAGGACCTCGGCGACGACGGTCCCGATCTCCTGTGTCGCTCCGTGTCGCGAGGCGACGCTGACCAAGATGCGCAAGAGGACCTCCGTGCCGATTCGATTGGGCGACGTCACCCAGGAACAGGGTGCACAGGTGAGGACCCGCCGCGCTAGGCCAGAGGTCCCTGGAACTGGTCACACACGTGTGTGCAGGGAGGACGCGCCGGCCTCCTCTGCACGCTGCAGCCCCACCTCCCCCGGTACCATCGGAGTACTCAGGGTCAGGTGCGCGCCGGGAACGGGTGGGTCGGCGTGCCCTCACGCATCGCCGAGGCCATGAACCAGAGCTCCACCACAGCGGGCGCCTTCGCCGCCTACCGCACCCTTCCCGCGCTCAGCGGGCGCGTCTACCTCCCCGTCGCGTTCCTGGCGCGACTCCCCTTCTCGATGAACACCCTCGGGGTGATGGTCCTGGTGACCGCCACCACCGGGTCGGTCGCGGCCGCCGGACTGTCCACCGCGGCGGCGTCCCTCGGCACCGCGGCCTTCGGGGCCGTGCAGGGCAAGCTCGCGGACCGCCTCGGGCAACGCCCCGTGCTGATCGCTGCGAGCCTGCTCAACGCGGTGGCCGCCGTCCTCGTCGTGCTCGCCGCCACTAGCGGCGCCCACCGGATCGTGCTCGCCGCCGCCTGCTTCCTGCTCGGCGCCAGCGCGCCCCAGGTCGGCGCCCTCGCGCGGGTGCGCTGGATCGCGCTCATGCATGACGAGCCACAGGCCATCGGCGCCGCGATGGGCTACGAGAGCACCGTCGACGAGATCACGTTCGTGCTCGGCCCCGCGCTGGTCGGCGTGATCGCCACCGCCGGCAGCCCCGCCATCGCCCTGCTCGTCGCCGCGGGCCTGGTCACCACGTTCGGGTTGGCATTCGCCCTGCACCCGACCGCCAACGCCCCGACACGCCGGGCCCGCCCAGCCCCCGGCAGCACGAGGCACGGCTCGCCCCGCGTACTGCGCCGGCTCGCGCTGCCCCTGGTCGGCATGTTGGGCGTGGGCGTCTTCTTCGGCAGCACCCAGGCCGGCGTGACGGCGGTCGCCGAGGCGGCGGGCCAGGCGGGCATCGCCGGGCTGCTGTACGCCGTGCTCGGCATCGGGTCGGCGATCACCGCGCTCGCCCTCGTCGCCGTGCCGGACACGATCGGCTACCGCACCCGCTGGGTGGCCGGAGCAGCCGGCCTGACCCTCACCACCGCGGCGACGCTGCTCACCGACGGGCCGGGCCAGCTCGCGGCGGTGCTCGCGGTGGTCGGCCTGTTCGTCGGCCCCACGCTCGTCACGCTGTTCTCCGTGGGCGGCTCGCTGGTCCCGGTGGCGCAGGCCGGGACGGCGATGACGATGCTCGTGAGCGCGAACGTCGTCGGGGTGGCCCTGGGCGCAGCCGTCGCCGGGTCCGTCGCCGACCAGGCGGGCGCCCCGGCGGTCTTCGTCGTGCCGCTCGTGGCGGCGGCCCTCGTCGCGGCGGCTGGCCTGCTGTCGCCGCGCGGACCGGCTGGCGCGACCTCGATCACCGAGGTGACCAGCACGTCCATGTGACGGGCGACTCCTCCGCGGCTCCTGCCCCGGCGAGGTCGCCTGTCGTAGGGTGAGGAACGTGACGATCGCTCCCGAAGGCCGCAGGATGCTGCGCGTCGAGGCCCGCAACGCCGAGACCCCCATCGAGAAGAAGCCCGACTGGATCCGCACGCGGGCCACGATGGGCCCGGAGTACACCGAGCTCAAGGGCCTGGTGAAGAGCGGCGGCCTGCACACGGTGTGCGAGGAGGCCGGCTGTCCCAACATCTTCGAGTGCTGGGAGGACCGGGAGGCGACGTTCCTCATCGGCGGCGACCAGTGCACGCGCCGCTGCGACTTCTGCCAGATCGACACCGGCAAACCCGCGGACTTCGACGCCGACGAGCCGCGCCGCGTCGCCGAGTCCGTCCAGGCGATGGGCCTGAAGTACGCCACCATCACCGGCGTCGCCCGCGACGACCTGCCCGACGGCGGCGCCTGGCTCTACGCCGAGACGGTGCGCCAGATCCACGCCGGCAACCCCGCCACGGGCGTCGAGCTGCTCATCCCCGACTTCAACGCCGTCCCCGAGCTGCTCGCCGAGGTCTTCTCCTCGCGCCCCGAGGTGCTCGCGCACAACGTCGAGACGGTGCCGCGCATCTTCAAGACCATCCGGCCCGGCTTCCGCTACGACCGGTCGCTGTCGGTGATCACGATGGCCCGCGAGGCCGGGCTGGTCACCAAGTCCAACCTCATCCTCGGCATGGGCGAGACGATCGAGGAGGCGAAGGAGGCGCTGGCCGACCTGCACGCCGCCGGCTGCGACCTCATCACCATCACCCAGTACCTGCGCCCGTCGGTGCGCCACCACCCGGTCAGCCGCTGGGTGCGCCCCGAGGAGTTTGTGGAACTCTCCGAGACGGCCGAGCAGATCGGCTTCCTCGGGGTCATGTCCGGCCCTCTGGTGCGCTCGTCCTACCGGGCTGGGCGCCTGTGGGGCCAGGCCATGCGCCGCAAGGGCCACGAGATCCCCGAAGCCCTCGCGCACCTCGGCGAGGAGCGGGCGTCTCGGCAGGAGGCGTCGAGCCTGCTGGCTCGCTGACCTCGACGAAAGGCCGCCGTCCCGGCTCGAGGCGTCCCCAGCGCCCTCGGACGGTCGGTAGACTCCAACGTCATGGCCCGTGACACCAATCCCGCCCCCGCCAAGGTGAAGAAGACCCGGTGGTACCACCAGGTCTGGCAGGCGTACCAGATGACCCGCCGCAACGACCCGGCGGTGACCTGGCTCGTGCTCGCGGTGTTCTTCGGCATCGTCGCCGTGGGCGCCATCGTCGGCATCCTGATCAACCACCCCGTGTACGTGCTGGTGGTCAGCCTGCCGTTCGCGGTGCTGGGCGCGATGTTCATCCTGGCGCGCCGTGCCGAGGCTGCCGCGTACACGCAGATCGAGGGCCAGCCGGGCGCCGCGCGCGCCGCGCTGGGGACCATCCGCCGCGGGTGGACCTTCCCCGAGGAGCCCGTCGCCGTCGACCCCCGCACCCAGGACCTCGTGTTCCGCGGTGTCGGCCGTGCCGGTGTCGTGCTGGTCGGCGAGGGCCCGGCGCCGCGTATCGAGAAGCTGCTGGAGTCGGAGCGCAAGCGCACCGCCCGCGTCCTCTCCGGCGTCCCGATCACGCTTATCCAGGCCGGCAACGGCGAGGGCCAGGTGCCGCTGCGCAAGCTGCCGCGCGCCGTGCAGAAGCTCAAGCCGACCCTGACCAAGCAGGAGACCGGCGAGGTGCTCAAGCGCCTCACCGCGCTCGGCGCCGTCCGGCTGCCGGTGCCCAAGGGCGTCGACCCGATGCGCGCTCGCCCCGACCGCAAGGGCATGCGCGGCCGCTGACCGTCCCCAGGAATCCGGTGGCGCCCGTTGACGACGCTGCCTAGGCTCACCGGATGCCCGACACCCCGCTGACCAGCGCCACCATGCCTGCGACCGCGTCGATCCAGGCGATCCACGACCTGCTCTCCGCGGCGGCCATGGACGACGGCTTCTCTGGAGCCGTCCACATCGCCCAGGGCGCCGAGCCCTTGCTCGACGCTGGCTACGGCGTGACGTCACGCCGCTGGCACGCGCCCGTCACCACCGCGACCAGGTTCGACATCGCCTCGATCACGAAACTGTTCACGGCGGTGGCGGTGCTCCAGCAAGTCGAGGCCGGCAGGCTCGACCTCGACGCCCCGATCACCGACGTCGTCGACCTCTCCGGCACGACGATCGCCCCCGCGGTGACGCTGCGGCATCTGCTCACCCACACGTCGGGCATCGGGGACGACGCCGACGAGGAGGCCGGCGAGTCCTACGAGGCCCTCTGGCTCGAGCGCCCCTGCCACACCGTGACGACCACCGCCGACTTCCTCCCCCAGTTCGCGCACAAGCCCGCCAACTTCGCCCCCGGCGAGGGATGCCGGTACTGCAACGTGGGGTACGTCCTGGCCGGGCTCGCGCTGGAGGCGGTGACGGGCACGCCGTACCGCGACCACGTCCGCGAGCACGTCCTCGCCCGCGCCGGCATGCACTCCTCGGGCTTCTTCGACATGCGTGACGCCGTGCCCGACGTCGCCGAGGGCTGGGACCCCGTGCGGGATGACGACGGGGCCATCACCGGCTGGCGCTCGAACATTTTCTGCTACCCGCCGATCGGCTCCCCCGACGGAGGCGCCCACGCGACCGCCCGCGACCTGGTGCGATTCCTCGACGCTGTGCGGGGAGGCGAGCTCCTCGGGCCCGAGATGACCGCCGCGTTCCTCACCCCGCAGGTGACGCACCACGAGTCGGAGGGCCACACGGTGCGCTACGGCTTCGGGCTCGAGTTCGTCGTGCTGCCCGACGGGTCGGTGCGGTCGTCCTCGAAGGACGGGATCAACGCGGGCGCCAGCGCGATATTGCGGCACTACCCGGCGTCGGATGTGACGGTCGCGCTCGTGACCTCGTCGGAGGATGGCGCGTGGGCGCCGTTCCGTCAGATCGACGAGATCCTCGACGGGCGCTGAGTGTCAGCCGCGTCAGCGCCGGACGATGGCGGTGCCGGCGAGCCTGTCGTGCATGCCGCGGCCGTCGGCGTCCCAGATGACGACGGGGATCACCAGGCATAGCAGCACCGAGCGCACGATGCCGGAGAACAGCCCGGGGACCACGGCCGGACCGGCGTCCACCTGAGGCTCCTGGCCGCTCGGATGCGGGCCCAGCCGCTCCGGCGACGCGACGCGACGCACCCGCAGGCCCAACAGCCGGTGGCCCAGGGTCGTGCCCAAAAGGCTCACGAGCAGGATGTTCTCCACGGCGAACACGGCGAGCGTCGCCATCGGATGCCCGCCGAAGAACGCATTGGAGATCGCGACGCACGCGACCCAGTCGATGATCAGCGCCACGACGCGACGCCCGAGCGGGGCGAGCGAGCCCGGGCCGTCCTGCGGCAGCCCCAACCGGGCCCCCTGATACGCGCCACCACCACTCGACGGCCCGCCCTCGAGCCATGACCCCATACTCTGACGTGCGTCCACACCGCTAGCCTAACCAGCGGCAGGAGACGGTCCGACGACCTCCGGCGACAGGGGTCGGCCGCGCGATCGTTACACCAGGGGGTGTCGCGTAACACCCCCGAAACAGGCAGCACACAGTCGAGTAACGGCGTGGGCCTAGCCTCGAAGCGCCCGATCAGGGCACGACTAACCCGAGGAGCAGCGGATGTTCAGCAAGCCAGAAGAGGTCCTGGCGTTCATCAGGGACGAGGACGTCAAGTTCGTCGACGTGCGTTTCTGTGACCTGCCCGGCACGATGCAGCACTTCAACGTGCCGGCCGGCACCCTCGACCTGGACTTCTTCACCGAGGGCCAGATGTTCGACGGCTCCTCGATCCGCGGCTTCCAGGCGATCCACGAGTCCGACATGAAGCTGATCCCGGACGTCACGACGGCCTACGTCGACCCGTTCCGCACGGAGAAGACGCTCAACGTCAACTTCCACATCGTCGACCCGTACACCGACGAGCCGTACAGCCGCGACCCCCGCCAGGTCGCCGCCAAGGCCGAGGCGTACCTGCGCTCGACGGGCATCGCGGACACCGCGTTCTTCGCCCCCGAGGCCGAGTTCTACATCTTCGACGACGTGCGCTTCGAGACGAAGCAGAACGCCGGCTACTACTACATCGACTCCATCGAAGGCGCCTGGAACTCGGGCCGCGTCGAGGAGGGTGGCAACCTCGGGCACAAGACGCCCTACAAGGGCGGCTACTTCCCGGTCCCGCCGGTCGACCAGTTCGCCGACATCCGCGACCAGATCTCGCTGCAGCTCGACGCCCTCGGCCTGCAGGTCGAGCGCGCGCACCACGAGGTCGGCACCGCCGGCCAGGCGGAGATCAACTACCGCTTCGACGAGCTCGGCAAGTCCGCCGACAAGATCCAGCTCTTCAAGTACGTCGTGAAGAACGTGGCCCACGCGAACGGCCGCACCGCGACGTTCATGCCGAAGCCCCTCTTCGGCGACAACGGCTCGGGCATGCACGTGCACCAGTCGCTGTGGAAGGACGGCGTGCCGCTGTTCTTCGACGAGAAGGGCTACGGCGGCCTGTCCGACATGGCCCGCTGGTACATCGGCGGCCTGCTCAAGCACGCGCCCTCGCTGCTCGCCTTCACGAACCCGACGGTGAACTCCTACCACCGCCTGGTCCCCGGCTTCGAGGCCCCGGTCAACCTGGTCTACTCGGCCCGCAACCGCTCCGCGTGCATCCGCATCCCGGTCACCGGATCGAACCCGAAGGCCAAGCGCATCGAGTTCCGCGTCCCGGACCCGTCGTCCAACCCGTATCTCGCCTTCGCGGCGATGCTCATGGCTGGCCTCGACGGCATCCAGAACCGCATCGAGCCGCCGGAGCCGGTCGACAAGGACCTCTACGAGCTGCCGCCCGAGGAGCACGCCCTCATCCAGCAGGTCCCGGGCTCGCTCTCCGAGGTGCTCGACAACCTCGAGGCCGACCACGACTACCTCACGGCCGGCGGTGTCTTCACCCCCGACCTGATCTCGACGTGGATCGACTACAAGCGCTCGCACGAGGTCGACCCGATCCGCCTGCGGCCGCACCCCCACGAGTTCGAGCTCTACTACGACTGCTGATCGCTCGCGCTCACGGCTGCTCCCGTGAGCGTCTGACCTGCAGTGACGGCGCCCCCGTCGCCCTCGTGGCGGCGGGGGCGGCGCACGTTTTGCCACAACCGGGTGCGGCGACGGCGCCGGCCGCGGGCGGCCGGACGGTCCCCGGCATGCACCCCCGGACCACTCCCCTGCCGCCCGCCGACCTGGCCGACCCGATCTGGACCGTCGACACCTCGCGCTCGCCGTCCGACTCGGCGCCCGGGCCACCCGCGCCCTGGTCGCCGCCCCCGGGTTCCCGGCCGCGTTCCGCACCGGCCCCGCGCGCACCGCCCGGCTGTACTGGCCCCGCGAGCAGATCCTCGACTTCGTCGCCGTCGGCGTCGCGGCCACCGCGGGTCCCGCTCCGACGCCTACCCCGGCACCCGCACCCGCCGCACCCGCGCCCGCCCGGACCACGACGGCGATTCGGCTGGCTGTCACTCGGGGGCAAGTCCACCAGCGCCCGCTCGTACGGTCTCGTCACTGATCCAGCTTCGACTCGGACGACTGGGAACGTCTCGCCGCTCTCCTCGTCGATGTCCTGCGCGACCTCTGCCGCGATCCCAAGTGCGCGCAGGTGTGCGGCGGCCCCCTCGGCCCAGTTCGTGGCCTCGGGACGGGGCCGGAAGTCGAGCACAGCCGTCAGGCACCGCGCAGGGGTGAACGACGCCTCGAAAACGCAGACCGTTCCAAGGCACGGCGTCCACCTCACCGTGCGGCTGCGCACTTCCGCGCAACCTTCTCCCGCAACGACATCGGCCGATGTGCCACGTCGCGAGGGAAACGCCGACGGTCTTCGGCATACGTCGCGTCGTCCGGTGGCAGTGCGCCACCTGCTCAGCGCCGGGGATGAACCGACCCTGGCGGCATCTGCGCCCCGCCGGAGGTGAGACGAGCTGCCCGGTGCGGGCCGTGCGTCACCTCGGGGTGCCGCAACGCCTTGCATACTTACCCTCGCCTCGAGGACAACGCCGTCGAACCGCTACCGCGCGGTTCCTGACAGGAGGCATTCGAGTTCTACCGATCACTCAAGAAGCCGCCGATAGCGAGACGCCCAGGAGAGGGCGTCAGCTGCTTGCTCGTCGATCCAGGGGTAATGCGCACGAATCTTCCGCGTGAATGCAGGAGTAACACTGAAGTCAACAGCTTCGGAAGTGTCCACACTAATTGAGTCGGCAACCTCGTTGAGTCGCTCCACGATGGCGAGTAGTTCTTCTTCACGCCCAGCGTCCGCTAACGACCTGACTGCGCCAGCGTACCGCCCCGGGCGATCTCTTCTCTCGCCACGCCCGACGTAGGCCACTAATGCACAGTTGACAATCTCAACATCGAACCCTTCAAGGTCGGTAGACACGCAACAACTCCCCACTCGCAGCGTCGATAATCGAAATCGACGTGACGTTCGGATTCCTAAACGTTGGAAACTCGTACTGCTTCCACACTGACGCAGGGCGAACATCGCCTAGGTACAGGCGCACATCTCCCGACGCATTGGACGCCAACTCCGTTGAAACTGCGCGCCACGTCTCAGTTGTCCTCACGTCGGTCCAGTCCGTCGGCATGCGCTCAGCGAGACCCTGGCGCTCCAGGAGTTGCTCAAGGGTAGCGCCGTAGGTGCGCTCAGCCAGCAACCGCGCGCCATTCATTGCACCGTCGGGCACGACATCGCCCTCAATGATGACGCGTCCAGACCAAAAGGTCGCACCGTCTCGTTCGACGGCAGGTTTGAACGCATCAAACACCGAACTGTCGACTAGGGATCGATCGATCGGGACCGGCGGTGGGATGTCAGGATAAGGTTCCGGCTGAATGGCACTGTGCTCCGCCATTCCGGGCAGAATCTCCGAGCGTGGACCGTTGCTGTGTTCACTAGGGGCACCCGAGAAATCAGGATGCCCGTCGACGTGTACGCCGTCTCCCTCGAGTGCATGCGGCACCTCGGGGACCGCTGCTGTCTGGTGTGACGCAACGTCGTCCTGAACGACGTTGGTGTGGTGGGGGCCGCGCACCGCGGGCGCTTCGCCGGATGCCGGTGGTGACTGCCCCTCACGCCTCGAATGGGGACCGTCCGGCGCGGTTCGGGCGCCAGTGTCGAGGTCGGGCGCGGTGTCGCGGCCGAACAGCGCCTCGCGCACGGGTACGTGTGCAGCGCCGCTCGGGGCGGCATGGGAGGCGTCGGTCATGGCGTTGACGAGCCCACCAGGGTTCAGACGGATCCCGGCTCCCGCGTCGACGAGCTGCCCGGCGCGGGCGCCGGGCATGAGGCCGTTGAGGTCGAACCGGGTGACCGCCGTGCGTAAGCCGGTGACGATCTTGACGCCGCCGCGCACCGCCCAGGAACCGCCCTGCACCGCGAGCTCGGCCCCGGCGCCGGCGATGCGCGCCACCCGTGCGCCGATCGACCCCGCCTTGAGCCCCGCGCCGACCTGCCCCGCGACGGGGATGAAGAACGTGCCGACATTCAGCGCGAGACCGGCGCCGGCCGCGATGCCGTCTTCCTTCCACCGGTGCCAGCCGCCCTCGGCACTCGGGTCCCACCCGACCAGGGATCCGCCGGCGTTGCGCGCCACGGTGGCCCGGTCGTAAATCCAGTCCGAGAAAGCACTGTCGTCGTTGCCCGTCGCCGCCATGCCCGCGGCAACCCACCCCACCGGGGAGCCAGCGACGTTTCGATCGACCTCCGCGAGGCGCGCACAATGCAGCGGCCTCCTTGATCGCCAGACGGCTATCAGGCGGGCCGTCACCCCTGGGGGAAAGCTGGCAACCCGTCCGGATGCCGGAAAGAGGCGATGAGTTTGTCAAAAGGAACCACGAGGGCGCGCGCCAGCCCAATCGCATTTCGTCTGTTGAGCAACTCGCCCAGCACTATGTCCGGATCGCCATGAACGCGAAGCCCGACTCGTCGGCGCCCCGGTTCCTCCAGCACCTCGAAGCCAGGCGGCAAGCTCGCATCAGGAGTGCTAATCCTGAGGAAAGGCATGCCGTGCACAACGCGCCAGTCGTTGCCAAGCGAGATTGCCAGGTAGACCTGCGCTATGAGTGAAGTCGCTCCAGTTAATTCGGGCGGGTTCGTGCGACCTTTTGACCAAAGTGAGACATCAAGTAGGGCACCGTTCTCCGTCAGAATATACCCGGCCTCCGAGTCGCCCCAGAATGGCGCGCCGTTGACGATTCTAAATCGGTCCCCCCCTTCCTCCAGTAGCCGCTTCAGGTCTTCGTCCAGATCGATCACGTTAGTACCCCGGCATCCATCATTTTTTGCACTATCACCTCGGCGCCATCCTGCAGGAACTGTACCTGGATCCCGCCACCGGGTTGGCCGAAGGCCTTGGCGACTTGCGACACCTGAATTTCCACCCCTTCGCGCGCAGCGGCTGCAGCGTCAAATGCGTACTGGAAGACACGGCTACCGAGGGTGTCAGGGGTCAAGGACCGCTGTGCCCAGGGAGTCCCTGGAGGAACGCCTAGGAACACCCCGCCGGGTTTGCCCACCCTGTCGAGTTTGGTTCCGAACATCTCGGCGAACAGGGTCGGGTCTTCGAAGATGATCTTCGTGCCAGGGACCGCCCCGTCGTTCAGAGGTCGTCGAAGTTCCCCATACTCGTCCACGTAGCGTTCGACCCACTCGCTGCGGGTCAGCGGATGCTCGTCGACGGCATCGACGCCCCAGGCTTGGTCGACGGAGCCGCCCACGGCGCCCACGTCCTCGGAAACCTGTGCTGGCGGCTCGACGTAGGAAGGCATGTCGACGCCCGGACGCGGGGCGCGATCGCCGTACTGGAGATCGATCGGCACCTCTGCTCCGTGACGCCATCCCGGTCCGCGTTCAGCACCGTTGCGCGTGAGCTGTTCCAGCGCACGGGCGGGTGTTGGCGTGTCGGGTGGCGTGTCCGGGCCTGAGTCAGCATGGCCAGCAGGCACATCGGGATGCCCGTTGGGGTGTTCGCTGTCCCCTCCGGGTGCGTGCGGGCTCTCGGGTGCGGGCGCTGTGGGGTGCGGCGCGGCGCTGTCCCGTGCGGGTCCCGCCGGGTGGGGATCGCGCACCGCGGGCGCTTCGCCGGATGCCGGTGGTGACTGCCCCTCACGCGTCGAATGGGGACCGTCCGGCGCGGTTCGGGCGCCGGTGTCGAGGTCGGGCGCGGTGTCGCGGCCGAACAGCGCCTCGCGCACGGGTACGTGTGCAGCGCCGCTCGGGGCGGCATGGGAGGCGTCGGTCATCGCGTTGACGAGCCCACCGGGGTTCAGGCGGATCCCGGCTCCCGCGTCGACGAGCTGCCCGGCGCGGGCGCCGGGCATGAGGCCGTCGAGGTCGACCCGGGTGACCGCGGTGCGCAGGCCGGTGACGACCTTGACGCCGCCGCGCACCGCCCACGACCCGCCCTGCACCGCCAGCTCGGCGCCGGCGCCGGCGACGCGCGCGACTCGGGCGCCGATCGACCCCGCCTTGAGCCCGGCGCCGACCTGCCCGGCGACGGGGATGAAGAACGTGCCGACGTTGAGCGCGACGCTGGTGCCGGCCGCGATGCCGTCTTCCTTCCACCGGTGCCAGCCGTCCTCGGCGGTCGGGTCCCACCCGACCAGGGACCCGCCGGCGTTGCGCGCCACGGTGGCCCGCTCGTACATCCAGTCCGAGAAGGCGTTGTCGTTGTTACCGGTCGCAGCCATGCCCGCCGCGACCCACCCCACCGGGGAGCCAAGGACCGCCACGGACCCGACCAGGTCACCCAGCCCGCCCCACGCCTGCCCGTACCCGGCGCCAGTCCACCAGTCCCCGGTCTCGGGGTTGTACCCGACCAGCAGCATCCCGGCGCCCTCGAGGAACTCCGAGCCGAAGGTGTGCGCGCCGCTCCCCACCGACTCCACGCAGTTGCGGTCCTCCACCGCGGGCGACCCCCACGGCATCTGCGCCTCGCCGGAGGTGAACGCCGCGGCCGGGATGGCCTCGACCGGCGCGACGCACACGCCCGTCATGAGGGCGTTGATCGATCGGGCGCAGGTGGTGGCGGCGGTGGAGATGTCGGCGAGGATCTGTGCGCACTCCTCAAGGAGCGCGGTGTTGCGGGCGACAGAGTCGCCGTCCTCGGTCCAGGACACCTTCACGCGGCGCTTCTCGAACACCGGCAGCGGGTCCAAGACCGACATCACGTGGTCCCCGAAACTGGCGTTCGCGGAGTAGGCCGCGTCGATCCACACCCCGTTGACCACCTTCGCCCGGAACGCCGTCGCGCGGCGCTCCAGGTCGGCCAGGCGCGGCTTGATCGCCTCGAGGGCGCCGGCGTAGGTGTCGATGTGCGTGGCGGCCTCCCCGAAACGGGAGTTCACCTGCTGCGCAGACGTCACCGCCGGCGCCATGACGGTGTACACCTGCTCCTGCTCGGGGGCGTGATAGCAGCCGGTGAGCCGGTCCCAGATGGTCTTGACCGTGGTCGTCTTCTCCTCCACCGCCTGCCCCATCGACCGCAGCGTCCACGCCGAGTCGCCGATCGCGGAGATGTCGAGGTCGGCGGACTTGGCCGGGAACGCGGCGGGGTTGATCAGGCCCCCGCGGGAGGTCGCGTCGGTCATTGCCGCCCTCAGCCCTGGTGCCCGTGCTGGGCGAAGTAAGTGAGGTCGCCGCTCTCCGCGGCCCGCGTCAGCTCCGACTGGTAGGCCCCGGCCATGTCCTCCTGGCCGTTGTTGTACGCGATGACCGCGTTCGCCACCCCCAGGGTCCCGGCGTTGATGCGGTTCGAGATGGAGGTGAGGTGGCCCATCTGGTCGCCGAGCATCGCGTTGACCGCGGCGGGCACGTCACCGGTGAGCGGCCCGGCCCAGCCCAGCCCGTCGAGCACGGATTGGAACTTCGCCTCGGGCAGCTGCTCGCCCAGCTCCGTGGCGGTGGCCTGCACCTCGCTCAGGACCGCCTGCACGTCGGCCGGTCGGATGCTCCAGCTGGTCACGTTTCCCCTTGGTCAGATGCGGTCGGTGACGACGCCGCCGACGGCGGCGGCGATGGCCTCGGCCAGCGCGCGTCCATCGGTCGGGTCGCCGTACGGGATGGCCAGGTCGGTCCACAGCGCGAAGCTCGACGGCGGATCGGCCACGCACTGGGTCGCCTGCGTCGGGTCGAGCACCGGCCTGGACGGGTACACCGACAGCAGCGCGCGGCCGTCGCCGTCGACGACCTGCCGGATGAGTCCGTCGTGGTAGTCGATCAGCGACCCCAGGGGGTGGTCCTGCGCGGCGGCGACCCCGATCGCGTGCGCGGTGGGCGCGCAGCCGAGGCTCTCCTCGCCGAGTTGCTGCACCTCCGGCACGGCCCCGGCAGCACGGTCTGGGAGGGCCCGCGCCACCCCGGGTACGACGTCAGGTCGACCGCAATTGACAGCACCGACTACCTGGTCGATGCGAAGGTCGCGACAATGACGCAAGCGGACGTCGACGGCAAGGGTCTCGTCGACGTGATCGAGTGGCACGGGCGCAACGGCATGCCCCTGGTGCGCCCACCGACCACGCACCTCGGCCTGATCGTCCTTGCCGAGACGAACGCACTCCGCCTGGTCGACGGCCCGGCTCCAGGGAGCCTCTCGGCGCAAGGGGAGGTGCGTGCCGAGCATGCCTTCCTCGTCCCCGCGGCGGTCGTCAACGAGCACGCCCGTGCTCTTTGGTCCGCACGCGCCAACGGCCCCTCGAACGGGCGGTACCGCTACCTGAAGACCGAGTACCTGCGCGGACACTCGCTGTTGGCAGCCGAGAGCGTGGAGTAGAACGTGGGCCGGGGACGATCCACCGACGACCCGGGCTGGATTCGGGCGCTCGTTGCCGCCCTCAACGCGCCGGCACCCCGTACGCCTGCTCTCCCGCTCATCCGTGCCGTCCGTGAGGTGGACGAATGGAAGCGGCTCGCGAGCCCTGACACATGGACGGCGCGGGCGAACCGTCGCGCACTGGCGCGGGACCTGCGAGCTGCGACTGCGGGTGCCGGCCCCCGGCTGAGTGCTGTGCTTGACCCCGAACTCAGCCGCTTCGTGGAGGCCGTCTCGGGGCCGTTCTGCGAGAGCAAGCCCGACATGGCCACGATGCGGTCGATCTCGGGCGGGGCGTTCGTCGCATCACTCATGAGCGTTGCAGCAGTGCAAGCCGCCTGGGCGGACCTGGTCGAGGCCGCACGCGACGGCGATGACGCAGCGATGCTGTGGGGAGCGGAGTGCCTGGAGGCACAGCTCACCGCTCGAGGCTTCACCGGCAAGCTGATGCTGTCCGGTGCGGCGTCGGCTCTGGTCGGGCAACTCCCGGCGAACACCGTCGGGCCGATCCCGCCCGTGGAGATGCGGGTGCAGACGGCGGAGCACCTCCTCGCCAGTGACCCGGAGACTGGGCGGTGCGTGGCGTGGCTGACATACGACGAGGCGATGCCCGACGACTTCACCTCGACGTACGGCACGATCACGTTCCTCGAGGCTGATTGGTGCCTACCGAACGCCATCCGTGAGGACGGCCGACCCTTCCCCTTCAGGGACGAAGTCCGCGCCCTCGCCGCGAAGGGCATCGACTGGGAGTTCGATGGCGAGAACTGGAAGCCGGACCGCAGCCGCCGCCCGTACATCGTCCTCGCGCGCGTTGACCTGGGCGACCGAGCCACAACCGAGGCGATCGAGCACGCCGGCGAACTCGTCCAACTCATGATCGACGTCTCACGGCTCCAAGGTGGGGGCCGCCCTTGGAGGCGCGCAGGGCCGGCGGTCCTCGTCGTAGACGGCCAGGGCAGCTCCACTTGGCACGACTCTCCCGAGGTCGGTGCCGGGGACCCCTCCGAGAGCTACGGTCGGCGCGTGTTCGCCGAGTCTTTAGCCGAACACGGGCCCCTGGTGGGCAACCTGTTGTCTCGCCCCATCGCGCCCGACCTGGCTGAGGCGGTCCGCATGCTCGGCGAGGCTGGTCAGGCTGACGACCCCTGGCGTCCTTCCGGGTACCGGCGCACGATCGATCGACGAACGGTCCTTGCCCTGCACGACTCCGCGCACGACCACTTGGCCACGTACGCCCGGTGCTCGGGCGACGAGCTCGCCGCCCGCGTCTGCGAAGGCTGGCCGACCATGAGGTGGAGCCGCGAAGTGGTGAAGGCCATCAATGCGTGCCTGTCGTGGGAGAACCAGGCCAACCCGGCGCTGGACTCGGCAGTCCGCACGCACGGCACCTATCACTTCGACGTCGCCTCAGATCGCCTCGACGAATTGCTCGCCGCGGCTGGCGACGACCACACGCGCCGTACCGCTCGCCGTTGGCTTGCCAGCATCGATGACGCCACAGCCCACGTCGAACTCCTCGACACCCTCGCAGACCAGTGCGAACTGCTCGCCGGTCGAACCAAGCGCGTGCGCAACGGCATCGCTCACGGAACCCCGCCCTCGGCAGAGGTGACGGAGTCCGTGATGGAGTACTCGCGGTGGCGGGTGTTCCGCGCCCTGCACTACGCGATGCAGGCTGCCACGACCGGGCGACTAATGCTGGACGTCCTTGATGAGGAAATCCAGTCCCGCCATGGCGAGCTCGCCGCCCTCAAGGTAGGCGTCAGCATGCGCCAACAATGGGCCGCCGCCCGTTGAGGGTCCTCTCGTCGTCCCCACCTGTGCGCCGCCACTCCCAACCCCATGCAACGGCTGACCTTGCAGCTCAGCGGCGCCCAGCCGAACGTGCCACCGCGGGCTCCGGCGGACCTCGCCGGCGACCTACCCGACGTCATTCCACGACGCCCGCGCCCGGCTACAGACCACCCAAACACGATGTGCTAGTCCGAATGGGGCACCTCACCTACGGGGCCCACCCGCTACGCCACACTGCGCGACTTCAAGTCCACCTCGGCCCAGGCACAGCAAACGTCGCGGGACCGCTCCCGAAGGTCTCGATGCAAACGGGTCCGGTTGCAGATCGGGCAGGTCGACGAACGGCCGACACTGCAGTCGAGCTGATCGGTCAGTCCCTTCACCGCTGCCCCGGGCGACGGCGCTCGCCACGAGCGTCCCGCGGCCTGTCAGAACCCGCGTCTCGTGAGTCGCGACGTGCTCAGGTGCTGGCCCGTCTGGCCGCCCGCTTGCACGAACGCGCACACGCCATAGACAGGAAGGTCTCCACAGACGTCGGGGCGGCGACTGAAGGGCGCTGGTGCTCATCTTGCGGGCGCGTCGACCGATGCCAGCAGCCTGCCGCGGTCCGACAGCCCTCGCCGAGGCCTCCGGCGCACCGACCAACACGGGCTCTCCCCGGCGCAGCGACGCTGGCACTCCCGCAGCCGCGGCACCCCTCTTGCCTCGCGCTACAGCGAACGCCCGACCCGCCGCCAGCGCCCGGTCCCTTCGCCACGCACCGTCGAGCGAGACGTACGCAGGCGCAGCAGCACCCCCGCCAGCACGCCCACGACGCACAAGCCGCCCATCGCGCCGACTGCCATCCCAGGGCTCAGCACCGGGCCCTCGCCTACGAACGAGGGAACCGCGAGCAGCGCCGACAGGATCGTCGCCACCACACCGAGCCCTGCCACCGGCGTGAAGATCTTCAGCAGCGACTGCAACCAGCGCTCGCGCTCGTCACGATCGAACTCCGCCTCCTCCTGGAGGAACCTGGCGATCCGCTCGAGCTCCTCGCCCCGGGACTGACCGTCGTAGTCGACCGACAGCAGCGCGTTCGCCAGTGTCGTCGGCTGGGTCCATGGGTGCGGCTCTTCGAGCCTGGACCTCCGGCGAGACACCCCCGCAGCAGGTGCTCACGGCGCAGGCTCAACAGCACCCCCGGCGCCTCGACAGCCGAGCTCCGCCCCTGTGACAACATCGCGATCAGCGCCAGGTGGTCCGAGTCAGCCCGTGCCCGACTCGAGACAACCGGCAGCGCGGCGACCACGATGCCGGCCGCGACCCGCCCGCCGTAATCGTGGTGAACCGACATCGACTCCAGGTTCATCACCACGACGCGCGCGTCGTCGCGGATCGCCGACCGCGCATCAGGATCGGCGGGCTCTCCGGCCAGGCTCAGAGCCCGCCAGCCGTGGGTGATCCCCGTCTGCTGCGCATGCTCGAGGTCGCCGAACGCCGGATCTGACGTGCGGAGCAGGTCCTCGACGAGGCCCGAGCAGTCCGCACGAACGACCACGTACAGCCCGTTCGTCATCGGTTTACCGCGAGCCTGCTCGACGGCGAGGCTGAGGCGCGACGCGATCGGGGCCCTCCAGTCACCATCCGACAGGCACTGGAACCGCGCCCCGAACACCTTCTCGAGCGACGCATCGTCCGACATGCCCGCCAGGACCAGCAGAGAGGTCAGCGCCGGCGCGAAGTCAGCCGTGACGTCGACGACTCCCTCGCGCCTACCCTCACCGAGAACGCCGTCGGGCTCGTCGACGTGCCGCAGCGTCTCCGCGGCGAGCACGACCCCATCGCGTGTGTCCCATAGGGAGAACGCGACGGCCTGCTCGACGAGGGGCGCCTCGTGCTCAATGCTCTCGTCGTCTCGAAGGCCGCTGAGAGTCGCCATCGACCTGCCGAACCGGACCATCGGCTCACGCGAGAGTTCGGTACGTCTGCGCGAGCAGCACCGGCGCTCCCCACCCGGCATCCATCGACAGTCGCGTCGCCTCACCTTGGAGCTGGCGACCAGGCAGGAAGTACGAACCCTCACGGGGCTGCGCCATGGGCTCCGTGGTCACACGCGCGACGAGCGGCAGGACGAGGATCCGCAGCGACCCATCGAGCTCAACCATCGCATCCGCATCGGCGACGTCGGAGCCCGGCGCGGGCGGAGGTACCTGGGTGGTCATGACGTTCCTCTCCTGCCGTGACCGCATCAACGGCCGCGTCCTCTACTCATCTGGATCTGACGGTGCACGCGTGATCGCGAGTCCCGACTCACGCGCTCAGGTGCGGCTTCATCAGCAGGCTGGCCGACATGGAGGTCGCGCTGCGCAAGCACCTCGTGATCGTCGGCGCCAACGACGTCGGCAAGTCTTCCCTGCTGCGGTGCATGGACCTGCTGCTCGGTGCGTCCACCGCTCAGTTGTACGCCCGTCTTGCCGTCGCGGCAGCGCGAGCCCGTGCCGGCGACTAGCAGCGCCGCGAGGAGCCACGCGATGTCCCACAGGCTGGTGATCGTCGCGACGAGGCGGACCGGGCCGAACGTCATGGTGTCAACAACACCTCGAGGAGAGCTCGCCCTTGCGGCCAGCGGCCGAGGCCGGACCGGGAGTTGATGTGGCCCAGGGCCCCGACGTCCACCAGCTCGGCGCCGAGTTCGGTCGCCGTGCTGGCCGCGTGCGCGAACGAGCCGTACGGGTCGTCCCGGCTGGCGACCAGGATGGCCCGGAACGGCAGGTCGTGGAGCTCGGGCGTGCCGAACCCGACCGCCTCGCCGGGGAAGGCGGGCCCGTGCACGTCGGGCGCCGCCACGAGCAGCGCCGCGACCACGCCCTCGTCCTGGTGCTGCGCCGCCCACTCGGTGACGAGCGCGCACCCGAGGCTGTGAGCGACCAGCACCTTCGGCCCGTTGATGGCCCTGAGGGTCTCGTCGAGCTCACGCACCCAGACGTCGCGCTCCGGCGCGTCCCACGACGAGTGCCCCACCCAGACGCCCTGTGGCAGCTCGGCATGCCACAGCGCCTGCCAGTGGTCGGCGCCCGAGTTGCCAATGCCGGCGACGAAGACCGGGACCGGGACCGGGCTCAGGGGGTTCACGGACATGCTCACACCTCCTCCTTGGCGCCGCGGCAGTGCGACCAAGCGCTCGCCGCGCTGTTGGTCCTGTCGCCCGGCTGCTGTCAGGGCTGCTCGCGCGGCCCGATGCCGTAGACCGCCGCGGTGGCGGTGCCCAGCACGGCCGCGGCGAGCACACGGCCCACAGGGAGATCGGCCAGAAGCCGGGGCGGTTGGAGCAGCGCCAAGACGAGGACAGCCGCGCCGTAGGCGAGGCCCGCCCCCCAGCCGCCCGAGTCCGTCCGTGGAACGACGAGGACCACAGCGTCTCCCCCCTGCTTGCCCGCCATCGTGGCACAGCGGGCCGGGGACAGGGGGACGCGATCCGTGCCGATCTCGCATGGGGGCGAGACAGCCGCCACCACACCGGGACCACCGCCCGTGTGACGGCCGCGCCCAGCCCTTGCGACGGCCATGGCAATACGAGGCGGCAAGGCGCGCCACAAATGATCGGGATGGCGTGAGGAACCGCGCCGGCGTTGAATTCCCCGGTACTTGAGGGCGCAATTCCGTGAGGAGGAGGTGAAATTCCGATCCGTGGCACAACTCACAGTGGCGACGGGTCGAGTCGCGGATTCCCGCGCCGATGGAAGAGGTAACCGGCCCGGGGTGTGCGCGCGCGGGTCACGGCCGCCTCCCGACCTCAGCCGGATCCGCCCCACGGCGGAACCCGACCGGGGCAGCACCAGCAGAGGAACGCCCATGAGCACAGCGAGCCAGTCCCCCGCCCCCGCCCTCGCCCCGCGCCGCGTGTGGCGGGACAGGTCGGTCCAGACGCAGATCCTGGCCGTCGTGACGCTCCTCGGCGCGGTCTCGCTGGGGGCGGGGTGGATGGCCATGGCCAACCTGCGGTTCGCGGGCGAGGACATGAACCGCATCATGGAGATCCAGGCCGTCGCCGAGCTGCCCGACGACATCGACCACGGGCAGGTCACCGCCCGCTGGATCCTCGCGCAGGTGGCGGCGATCAAGGACCCGGAGTTGGCGCAGACGCTCCTGGCCCTGCAAGACGAGAATGACGCCCTGGTCCAGAGCGCGATCAAGGAATTCGGGGCCTCCGAATTGGCGCGCGTCGACGCGTGGCCGGCCTTCGTCGACGGGTATTCCGCGTGGCTGGCCGTCCGTGACGCGCAGATCCTTCCCGCCGCCCTCGCCGCGGACCCGGCGCGCTACGAGCAGGCGTCCCAACAGGTCGGAGCTCCCCTGGTCGCCGAGTTCGAGGCCGACCTGACGTCCGTGCGGAAGGCCGCAGCGGCTGCGACGGGCGCGATCGCCGAGACCAGTCAGGCGCGCACCGCCCAGGCGAGGCTGGTGCTGATCACGTCGGTGGCCGTCGCTGTGGTCGTCGCGATCGCGCTGGGCTTCGTGGTCGCCCGCCGTCTGCGCTCCTCGGTGCTCAAGGTCCGCATGGCGATCTCGGCGATGGCAGAGGGCGACTTCACCGTGGCAGCCGATGTGGCCAGCGGGGACGAGGTGGGCCAGACGTCGCGGGCGCTGGCGGTAGCGCAGCACTCGGTGCGAGGCACGCTCGGGCGGGTCGCCAGCACGGCAGACGTCGTCGCGGCATCGGCGGAGGAGTTGTCGGCCGCGAACGTGCAAGTCGCCGCGGGATCGCAGGAGACCAGCGTGCAGGCCGCCGCCGTGGCCGCGTCCGCCGAGCAGGTCAGCCGCAGCGTGCAGGCCGTGGCTGCGGGATCCGAGCAGATGGGCGCCTCGATCCGGGAGATCGCGCAGAACGCGCATGAGGCCGCCCGGGTGGCCACCCGCGCCACCGAGGTCGCCGCGTCCACCAACCAGCAGATGACTCGGCTCGGGTCCTCATCGGCCGAGATCGGCGACGTGGTCAAGGCGATCACGTCGATCGCGGAGCAGACGAACCTGCTGGCCCTGAACGCGACGATCGAGGCGGCGCGGGCCGGCGAGGCGGGCAAGGGGTTCGCCGTCGTGGCCGGGGAGGTCAAGGAGCTCGCCTCCGAGACGGCCAGGGCCACGGAGGACATCGCGCGCCGCGTCGAGGCCATCCAGGCCGACACGAAGGGCGCCGTCGAGGCGATCGGGGAGATCTCGCAGATCATCGCGACCATCAACGACTACCAGGTGACGATCGCCAGCGCAGTCGAGGAGCAGACCGCCACCACGAACGAGATGGCTCGCGGGGTCAGCGAGGCCGCCACCGGATCCGGGGAGATCGCCGCCAACATCGTCGGCGTCGCCAACGCGGCCGCGTCCAGCGCTGCGGTCGTCGCGCAGATGGGGGTCTCCGTCGACGAGCTCAGCCGCATGTCCGCCGAGCTCCGCGCCCAAGTCGACACGTTCACGTACTGACGTCGCGACGCCGAGATCGGGCTGGCCTGCGCGTATGACCGACGTCACGGCCACTGTCAGTCAGAACCGAACACGATCACCCGATCGAGTGAGCAGGGCCGCTGGCCTGCAGATCACATGTCGGCTTCGGTTCTGGAGGTCATCTGATGGCACGTCTTGCGCGACGACGCGGAGTTGGACTGGGCGGCAAGGTTGTGGGCATCGGCGTCATGGGCCTGCTCCTCGCGGTCGGCGTCACCGCCACGGCGTGGCTCACGCAATCCACACAGGCCACCCGAACGGCCCATCTCACCCGGTTGTACGACCTGCGGCTCCAGATCGCCGACATCGCGCGCTACAACTCCGACGTGAGCGGGTGGCAGACGGCCTATGCGTGGGATGCGAGCCTGCGTGGCCCCAGTGAGGCGGTGGCCCCCGGTGCTGCGAACCGCCAGGGCTACCTGGACTCGGCACAGGCACTACGCGCGCTGCTCGCGGAGATCGATGTCGCAGTGATGACCGCCGAGGAGCGGGCCGTGTTCGACCACGTCGTCGAGCGGTGGGACCTGTTCTTCGTGGCGGATGACGCTGTCGTCGCGTTGTACGAGAACGGCGCCGAGAGCGCAAAGGCCAAGGCCGACGCGTTGATCGGCGGAGACGTGTACTCCATCTACGACGACATCGTCGAGGACACGACGGTCCTCGACGACCTGCTCGCCGAGCGCACCGCCAGTGATGTGGCGGATGCCCAGGCCGCGACGGCGCGCGCCCGCGCCGTCATGGTCATCGCGATGCTGGCGGGCGCCGCGCTGGTGATCACCGCCACGCAGGTGGTGGGCAGGAGCGTCCGGCGGTCCGCGACACGGCTGATCACCGCGATGGACGCCTTGGCGGCAGGCGATCTGACAGTCCATGCCGAGGTCACGAGCCGCGACGAGCTCGGGCAGATGGCGCAGACACTCGCCGTCGCGCAAGGCTCGCTGCGGCGGCTGGTCGGCGGCGTGGCCGGGTCCGCCGACATGGTGGCGGCCTCCGCGGAGGAGCTGTCGGCGGCGAACGCGCGCGTGGCCACGGGGTCGCAGGAGACGAGTGTGCAGGCGGGCGGGGGGGCGGCAGCGGCGGAGCGGGTGAGCCGGGGCGTTCCGGCGGTGGCCGCGGGGTCCCAGCAGATGGGCGCCTCGATCCGGGAGATCGCCCAGAACGCGAATGCCGCGGCGCGTGTCGCCGAGCGTGCGACAGCCGTCGCGGAGTCGACGAACGAGCAGGTCGCGAAGCTGGGCGCCTCGAGCCAGGAGATCGGGAACGTGGTGAAGGTGATCACGTCGATCGCCGAGCAGACGAACCTGCTGGCCCTCAACGCGACGATCGAGGCCGCACGGGCCGGCGTGGCGGGCAAGGGGTTCGCGGTCGTCGCCGGGGAGGTCAAGGAGCTGGCCCGGGAGACCGCGCGGGCCACCGAGGACATCGCGCGCCGCGTCCTTGCCATCCAGGCCGACACCCGGGGCGCCGTCGAGGCGATTGGGGAGATCTCGCAGATCATCGCCAACATCAACGACTACCAGCTCACCATCGCCTCCGCCGTCGAGGAGCAGACCGCCACCACCCACGAGATGTCGCGCGGTGTGGGCGAGGCGGCGTCTGGATCGGGCGAGATCGCCACCCACATCACGGGGGTCGCGGCGTCCGCCGAGTCAAGCGCGGTCATCGTCAGCCAGATGGGCGCGGCGGTCGACGAGCTCGCCCGCATGTCCGCCGAGTTGCGCCGCCAGGTCGTGGTGTTCACCTACTGACCTCCTCGTCTGTCGCGTGGGCTGGATGTCGTCGCCGTCACGACATGCAGGCCCGCCAGACTGCGGGCATCGTGGACGACGGCGCGTCGACGAGGCGCGCGCGAGCACCGCGGCGGTCGCCCCGTGGTCACGGGGTTCCGATGGAGCGCGAACTGCCGCGGCCTATCGAGGGGGCGCCGCATGTTCTTCCACAAACAAGAACTCCAGCACACCGCCAAGCCCGACCGCCCAGACGCCGTGTACGCCCGCAAGCTCCAGGAAGTCCTCGGGGGCCAGTACGGCGAGATCACCGTGGCGATGCAGTACGGGTTCCAGTCGTGGAACGCGCATCTGCCCGGCAAGTACCGCGACCTGCTGTACGGGATCGGCGCGGAGGAGTTCGGCCATGTCGAGATGCTCGCGACGATGATCTCCCAGTTGTTGGCGGACGCCCCGTTGGGAGTGGTCGAGGGCGCGGTCCAGGACGACCCGACGGTCGCCGCGATCGTCGGTGGCACGGATCCGCAGCAGGCCATCGTCGCGGGGGCAGGGGCGCGTCCGGTCGACTCCAATGGCAACCCGTGGTCCGCCGGGTACGTCACCGCCAGCGGCAACCTGCTCGCCGACTTCACGTCCAACGCGAACGCCGAGATGCAGGGCCGGTTGCAGGTGGCCCGGCTCTACCACATGACCGACGACCACGGCGTCAGGGACCTCCTGGCGTTCCTGCTGGCGAGGGACACGATGCACCAGAACCAGTGGCTCGCCGCGGCGCAGGAGCTGCGCGACGAGGGCCTGGAGGAGCTGCCGGTGCCGAGCACGTTCCCGCTGTCCAAGGAGGACAGGTCGGTCTCCTACCAGTACATCAACTTCTCCAACGGGGCCCATGCCTCCGAGGGCCGCTGGGCGGCCGGGCCCACCCCTGACGGCAGGGGCGAGTTCCAGTACGTGGCCGAGCCGCCCGCGGGCGTCCCCATGCCGGAGCCCACCCGCCCCGACTCACGCCTCCATGGCACGACGGACGTGCCGAACACCTTGGACAAGGCGAAGGGCGTGGCCAAGGACGCCCTCCACAAGGAGTGAGCGGGGACAGCCCGGGCCGTCGTCTCGACGGCCCGGGCGCGCATGAGGTCCCCGAATTGGATCCGCGCCGGCGCGGTGGGAGGCGAGGGCGATGAGCGGGGCCATACCGGACAACAGGGTGCGCGTGCCCGTCAACAGCCAGGCATGGTCGGCGATGACCTTCCTGCACTGGCCGGTGGACCCGGACGTCGTCCAGTCCCGCCTCCCCGATGGGCTGCGCGTGCAGACGCACTCTGGGGCGATGTGGATCGGGTTGACGCCCTTCGTGATGCGGGACGTCCGGGTGCCGCCACTGCCGCCCCTGCGCGGCTGGTCGACCTTCCCCGAAGTGAACCTGCGCACTGACGTGCGGCACGACAACGGCTCCGATGGCCTGTGGTTCCTGGGCCTGTGGTCGACGCGCACGGCCTTCAACGTCGCGCTGCGCGGGCTGGGCCTGCCCTACCACGGCATGCGCGCCCGTGTGTCGTCCCCCGAGCTGGGGTGCTGGCCTACCAGGCGTCCCCGGCGCCGGGGACGACGCCGCTGCGCCTGTCCGCGACGGTCCAGGCTGGAGACCGCATCGCGGCGCCGTCCGACCTGGAGACCTGGCTCACCGGACGGTGGAACGCGTACTTCGAGCGCCTGGGCCGCCTGTGGCGGGTCCCCGTGTCCCATGAGCCGTGGCCGCTGCGCCAGGCGCAGGTGGCCTCACTGGACACCGACGTGTTCACGGTGATGGGGCTGCCCACGCCCACCGCGGCGCCGATGGCGCACGCCTCCCCCGGCGTCAGCACGCTGCTGGGCGCCCCCCGTCTCGCCAGCTGGCGCTGAGGGGCCTTCGTGGGAGCGCAGCGCACCACGCGCCCGGACGCGGTCTACCTCCTGCCGCTGCGCTGGGACCACGCGGATGACGGGGAGCTCATGCGGTACCTGAGGCGCCTGGCGGCTTGGATCGATGTGCTCGTCGTCGACGGCTCGCCGCCCTACGTCTTCGCCCAGCACCGGGCGGCGTGGGGCCAGCTGGTCACCCACCTCGCGTCCCGCGCCCCCGGCCCGGACGAGAACGGGAAGGCCGTCGCCGTGATGGAGGGCCTGCGGGCCAGCCGCGCGCCGTTGGTCGTCATCGCCGACGACGACGTGCGGTATGACGAGGCCGGGCTCACGCGCATGCTGCGCCTGCTCGAGGACGCCGACCTGGTCCGCCCGCAGAACCGCTTCCAGCCGCTTCCGTGGCACGCGCGGTGGGACACCTCGCGCGCGCTGGTCAACCGGGCCGCCGGCGGAGACTACCCAGGCACCTTGGGCGTGCGACGGGACGCGCTCCCCCACGGCTACGACACTCACGTCCTCTTCGAGAATCTGGAACTCATGCGCACGGTTCGCGCCGGCGGTGGACGCGAGACCCGCGCCCACGACCTGTTCGTGGCGCGCCGTCCGCCCACCGCCGGCCGCTTCCTCTCCCAACGGGTGCGCCAGGCGTACGACAGCCAGGCGCAGCCCGTCCGTCTCGTGGCCGAGCTGGCCCTGCTCCCTCTGATCGTCGGGGCAGCACGGCGTCCACGTCGCCTCGTCCTGCTGGCGGCAGCAGCCCTGCTCACGGCGGCATGCGGGCGGGCACGGGCCGGCGGGAGGCGGGAGTTCGGGCTGTCGTGCGTCGCGTTCACACCCGTGTGGCTGGTGGAGCGCGCGGTGTGCTCGTGGCTGGCGATCGGCCACCTGCTCGCTGGGGGGATGCCGTACTCCGGCGCGAGGCTGCGCACGGCGGCCCACTCCGAGCGGTGGATCCGCGCCCACGTCCTCGCGCGGGACGGCGGGCGGCCCGCACGCCGAGGCGCACGGCCGAGTGCGCGGCGACCTGTGGCGGTCCGCCCACCTGCGCATTAGCGTCCGAGCATGCCCACGGCCGCCCGCCCAGTCCTCCTGCCCCACCGCCTCGCCGCGAGCGCCGCGAGCGCCGCGAGCGCCGGGGCGGCTGCCGCGCTGCTCGCGGGGTGCTCGTCTGGCCCCGACAGCGGCGCCGCCGTGGACGTCACGCGGGACTTCTACCGGGCCGTCGTCGACGGGGACGGCGCCGCAGCCTGCAGGTTGCTCGCGCCGGCGGCCCTCGAGGGCCTCGAAGAGGAGGCCGGCCTGCCCTGCGCCGACGCGCTTCTCGACGACGAGGTCGGGCCCGAGCTCACCGCCGCGGCCGAGCAAGCGACGGGAGCGACGGCGCAGTCGGTCACGGTCGCGGGCCGGAACGCGCAAGTCGTCCTCGACGGCGAGGTCTCGTTCCTCGTCGTGTCGGGAGGCGGATGGCGCATCTCGGCGACGGGCTGCGCCCCACGGCCGGAGCGCCCCTACGACTGCCTCCTGGAAGGAGCCTGAGATGAGACTGGTCTACGTGGGGCTCTTGGCCGGCGTGCTCCTCGCCCTCGCGTACTTCGTCACGATCGGGCTGCTGCACCGATGAGCATCCGGACCACGCTGAGCGACAACGGCCTCACACTGGTCTTCACCGGAATCTTCCTGCTGGCCCTCGGGGGGCAGGCGCTTGTCGGGTTGGCGATGTTCAACCAGGATCAGGCCAGCGCCGGCCTGGAGGCGATCACGCTCGGGCAGTACCTCACCTCCTCCGCGTTCGCCGTCGACGTGACAGAGAACTGGCAGTCCGAGTTCCTGCAGTTCCTGCTCTTCATCCTCGCGACCGTCTGGTTCGTGCAACGCGGCTCGCCCGAGTCGAAGCCGCTCGGCAACGCCGGGCGCGAGTCCGAGCAGGACCAGCGCGTCGCCGACAGCGCGACCGCCGAGTCGCCGTCCTGGTCCCGTGAACGCGGCTGGCGGCTCGCCGTGTACTCGAGGTCGCTCAGCCTCGTGATGGGCTCGATCTTCGTGCTGAGCTGGCTCGCGCAGTCCATCACCGGGGCCGTGGCGTACAACGAGGAGCAGATGCGCGAGCTCGAGGACCCGGTCAGCTGGGCGGAGTACCTCGCCCTGCCGGACTTCTGGAGCCGCACGCTGCAGAACTGGCAGTCGGAGTTCCTGGCCGTGGCGTGCATGGTCGCGTTCTCCATCTACCTGCGCGAACGCGGGTCCCCTGAGTCCAAGCCGGTGGGCGCACCGCACCACGCCACCGGTGTCGAGGGCTGATCGCGCCCGCGATCAGCGACGGCGCGGGCGCGAGCTCACCGCGAGCGCGTCTGGGCGGCCGCGACCTGCGCCAGATCCCTCCGCACCGGCTCCGGAACCGGGCGTCGCCTGCGGAGCGCGGGGAGGATCGTGAGGGCGGCGCGGAGCAGTCCCCGCCGTTGGGCCGGGCCCCCGCGCCACAGCGCGCCAGCGTGGCGCGCCACCTGGGGCCATGGCCTGAGCAGCAGCGCCGTCGTCATGGAGGACCGCGCGACGTCGGCGGCGCGCGTGGCTGGGTCGGCCCTGGACGGTGACGGGTGATGGTGGACGACGAGCGAGTCGGAGTAAACACCTCCCACCCCGCGGCCGCCAGGCGCAGGGCGACGGGTTCCTCCTCGCCAGGGAAGCGCACGAGCGGGTCGAATCCGCCGACGGACAAGAAGGCGTCCCTGCGGACCATGGCGGCGCACGCGACGAACCCGAGCACGCGTGGCCCGGGCGCGCCGGCAAGGCGCAGCGGCGATCCGGCCAGCACGCTGTTCATCGGGTCCTCGAGCCCCGGCACGCCCACCAGGACGCGGGCCGCCACGACGGCCGTCCGCGGGTGGGCGGCGAGGAGCTCGGCCGCCTCGTGGAGGGCGCCGGGCTCCCACCATGAGTCGTCGTCGGCGAACGCGACGAAGGGCGTCCGGGCGGGCTCCACGCCGATGTCGCGCGCGAGAGCACCGTGGTTCGCCGCCAGCTCGACCACTGAGACATGCGGGAGCCGCCGTCGGACCTCCGGCGCGGTGCCGTCCGTCGACCCGTTGTCCACAAGCACCACCGGGGCGGCGTGGCGGGGCAAAGAGCCCAGCAGCTCGTCGCGCCGGTCGCGGCTCATCACCACGACAGTGACCCGCGGGTCCTCCATGCGCCACCCTCTCTTGAGGTGCGAAACGGGCGTGAGCGGTTCAAGGTGAGACGCAGGGACCGCTCCAGAGGGTGACGCGGATCCGCTTCGGCGCACAGTGCGGCCGTGCTCGTGTGGGCTCCGCCCCATGACCGAGCGTGGCCCCAGCGAGGAAGGCACGCACCTCATGCGCGTACTCGGCGTCAACGCCCTGTTCCACGATCCCGCCGCGGCACTCGTGGTGGACGGGCGCGTGGTGGCGGCGGCGGAGGAGGAGCGTTTCAGCCGCCGCAAGCACGGCAAGCGGCCCGTGCCATTCGCCGCGTGGGAGCTGCCCGAGCAGTCCATGCGGTGGTGCCTGCGATCCGCCGGGGTGGACGCCTCAGACCTCGACGCGGTGGCGTACTCCTTCGCGCCCTCCTTGGCGCGGCCCGTGGAGGACATGGGCCTGTCGGACCCGTGGGACTGGCTGCGGATCCGCTACGCCGAGGCCGCCCCCCGCATGATCGCCACGGCGCTCCCCGGGCTGGACCCGGCGACCGTCCAGCACGTCCCGCATGAGGTGTCGCACGCCGCGTCGGCCGCGCTCGCCTCGCCGCACACCACCACCAGCGTGCTCTCGCTCGACGGCCGGGGAGAACGGTCGTCCCACCTCGCCGGGCGTTATGCCGACGGCAAGCTCGAGGTGCTGGCCAGCCAGGACCTGCCGCACTCCCTCGGGCTGGTGTACGAGTCGCTCACCGGGCACCTCGGCTTCCTGCGCTCGAGCGACGAGTACAAGGTCATGGCCCTGGCGTCCTACGGGCGGCCACGGTTCCTCGACGACTTGCGACAGCTCGTCCACGCCACGGGCGACGGCGGGTTCGTCGCCGAGGCGCCCGACTGGGAGCGGTGGGCTCCCCGGCGCGTGGACGACGGGTCCTGGGGCGAGCGGCACGGTGGGAACGCCGTGCACGCCGACCTTGCCGCGTCGCTCCAGGCCCGGGTGGAGGAGGTCCTGCTGGACCTCGCGGGCTGGCTCCACCAGCAGACCGGCGACACCGCGCTGGCCCTGGCCGGGGGCACGGCGCTCAACTGCGTCGCGAGCTCCCGGATCTGGCGGGACTCGCCGTTCGAGCACGTGTGGGTGCAGCCCGCCGCGGGCGACGCGGGCACCGCGCTCGGCGCCGCGCTGCAGGTCGCGGCGGAGGCGGGCGACCCGATCGAGCCGATGCAGACCGCCGCCCTCGGCCGCTCGTGGTCGGACGAGGAGCTCGCGGGGTGGCTCCGTCGCGCGAAGGTGCCCTTCGAGACCCCCGGTGACCTCCCGGGCGCGGTCGCCCAGGCGCTCGCGGACGACGGCATCGTCGCGTGGTTCGACGGCCGGGCGGAGTTCGGCCCACGGGCCCTGGGACGCCGCTCCCTCCTGGCGCACCCCGGTCCCGTGGCCAACCTGGAGCGGCTCAACGACGTCAAGGGCAGGGAGCAGTTCCGGCCCGTGGCGCCCATGGTGCTCCTCGAAGAGCGCGCCGCGGAGATCTTGTCCACGTCGACCCCCACCACCTCGTGGCCCAGGTGGGCCATCACCGCGGCATGGACCGCTCCGAGGTATCCGCACCCGATGACGGAGACGCGCATCGTCAGCTCGCCTGCGCGGGGGTTCCCGCAGGCGAGGCGCCAGCCTGGCCCACCGCCTCCGCACGGTTGTGCGCCTCGTCACATGCCTTGAGCCACTGGATCGTCCGCCCGCGCCCCGCATCCCACTCCGTCCGCGGGCGCCATCCCAGCTCCCGCTCGGCCAGGGCCGTGTCAGGTCGTCGTCGCTGCGGGTCGTCCTCGGGGAGCCCGACGAACCGGATGCCCGAGCTGGCCCCGGTCAGGCGCAAGACGTCCCGGGCCACCTGCTCCACCGTGAGCTCGGCCGTGCCGCCCAGGTTGACCGGCCCCGGCAACGTGCTGTCGGCGAGGGCGACGAGGCCCTCGATCACGTCGTCGACGTAGCACACCGACCGGGTCTGCGACCCGTCCCCCGCCACCGTGAGTGGCTGCCCGGCGAGGGCCTCCATGACGAATGTGGGGATCATCCGGCCGTCGCGCGGCCTCATGCGGGGCCCGTAGGTGTTGAAGATCCGGGCGATCGCGGTGTTGGCGCCGCGGGAGCGTCGGTAGGCGGCGGTGAGCGCCTCCGCGAACCGCTTCGCCTCGTCGTACACGCTGCGCGGGCCGACGGGGTTCACGTTCCCCCAGTAGTCCGCGCGTTGCGGGTGCTGCTGCGGGTCGCCGTACACCTCCGAGGTGGAGGCCAGCACGAACCGCGCGCCCGCGGACTGCGCGAGGTCGAGGGCGTGGACGGTGCCGGCCGACCCCACCTCGAGCGTCTCGATCGGGCGCCGCAGGTAGTCGGCCGGGGACGCCGGGGAGGCCAGGAGGAACACCACGTCGATGTCCGTGTCGCGCAGCGCGGCCAGGGCGCCGTGCTTGACCAGGTCCGCCTCGACGAGCCGGAAGCCGGGCTTCCCGGCGAGCTGCGCGATGTTCGCCGGCTCGCCGGACGAGAAGTCGTCGACGCAGGTGACGGCCATCGCGCGCCGGATCAGCGCCGCGCACAAGTGGGAGCCGACGAACCCCGCCCCGCCGGTGACCACGGCGTGTTGGCGGCGGCGTGCGCGCGGCGCCATGGCGCCTTTGCGCATCCCCTCCTCGGACAGCCATGGCTCTCCTGCGGTGCGCTCGGGCGGCCGGCTCCGCGCTCGAGCCGGTGCGGCACGTTCCACGCTGGCACTGCGTCGCGCGGGAGACGGCCCCGGCCCAGGTCGCATGGCCTGGCCGGGGCCGTCAGGGCGGGTCACACCTGGGGCGAAGTGGCCGACGTCCCGTGCTGGGTGAGCTGCGCAAGGAACTCGTGGCACCGCTGCGCGCGCTGCGAGTCCTCCGCCATCACGGTCTCGAAGAACTCCGCGATGTCGTCCTTGCCGGCGTTCCGGGCGTCACGCACGTACTGGCCGTAGTCATGCCCTGCTTTCAGCGAGTGGTACTGCAGCGAGATCAGGTCGAAGGTGACATCGTCGAAACCGGTCTCCCCTGTCGCCATGGGAACCACCTCTTTCTCCGTCGGGATCAAGCACGTGCCGGTCCTTCGACGCTAGGCCGACGCGCTGGCGCCCGCATCTCGCACCGGGGCGCGCATCGCGGGGTCCAGCACGACCTTGACGCAGCCGTCTTCCTTCTTCTGGAAAAGGTTGTAGGCGTGTGGCGCGTCCTCGAGCGGGAGGCGGTGCGTGCGCAGGTCGAGCACCCCCAGAGGGTCGGCGGCGTCGGACACCAGGGGCATCAGGTCGTCGACCCAGTGCCGGACGTTCGCCTGGCCCATGCGGACGGTGACCTGCTTGTCGAAGAGCTCCATCATCGGCAGGGGGTCCTTCGCGCCGCCGTAGACGCCGGAGATCGACAGGGTCCCCCCTCGGCGCACCAGCGAGATCGCGGACAGCAGCGCCGCCAGGCGGTCGACGCCGGCCTTCTCCACGGCGGCGCCCGCGAGCGCGTCCGGAAGGATCCCCGTAGCGCGCTGGACGAAGGCGGCGCCCGGCGAGCCATGCGCCTCCATCCCGACGGCGTCGATGACGCTGTCCGCGCCCCGCCCGTCGGTCGCCTCCCTGACCGCCCCGGCGACATCGTCGAGCCCCGCGACGTCGACGGCCTCGATGCCGTGCCGCCGGGCCATCTCCAGCCGGGCCGGCACGCGGTCGAGGCCGATGACCTTGCCGGCCCCGCGGTGGAGTGCGATCCGGGCCGCCATCTGGCCGATGGGCCCGAGGCCCACCACCACAACGCTCCCGCCGGGCGGGACGTTCGCGTACTCCACCGCCTGCCATGCGGTGGGCAGCACGTCCGAGAGGTAGAGGTACTGCTCGTCGGTCCCGTCCTCGGGCACCACGACAGGCCCGTAGTGCGCCTGCGGGACGCGGAGGTACTCCGCCTGCCCGCCTGTGACCTGCCCGTACAGCTTGGTGTAGCCGAAGAGCGCGGCGCCCTTGTCTTGGGAACGCACCTGCGTCGTCTCGCACTGGGACTGCAGGCCGCGCGCGCACATCCAACAGGCGCCGCAGGCGATCCCGGACGGGACCACCACCCGGTCCCCCACCTTCAGCCGGGTGGCGCCTGGCCCCACCTCCTCCACGACGCCCATGGCCTCATGGCCGAGCACGTCGCCGGCGTCGAGGTACATGCCCAGCACCGCGTACAGGTGCAGGTCCGAGCCGCAGATGGCCGTCGACGTGACCCGGATGATCGCGTCGGTCGGCTCCTCGATCCGTGGGTCGGGGACATCTTCGACGGCCACGTTCTCCCGCCCCTGCCATGTCAGTGCTCGCATCGCGATCCTCTCCTCGGTCTGCCCGCCCCGCGTGTCGGGGCGCGCTCACTTCCCACTGCGGCCCTTCGCGTCGCCCTCCGGCGCCCCGGCCCCCAGGCGGATCTCGCGCCCCCGCTCGACGTCTTGTTGGAGCTTCTTCTCGCGCTTCTCGCTCGCCCGTGTGTCCCGGGGCGGGAGCTGCAGCGTCTCCTCGGCCGCGATCCCGCCCTGCAGCTCGCGGCCCCGCTCCAGCTCGGCGTCGATCTCGGCTCCGAACAGGAGCGCGAGGTTGGTGATCCACAGCCACAGCAGGAAGACGATCACACCGCCCAACGCCCCGTACGTCGCGCCGTACGAGCCGAAGTTGGCCACGTAGAACCCGAACCCGACGGACGCGATGATCCACACCAGGATCGCGATCACCGCGCCCACGCTGATCCAGCGGAACTTCGGCTGCCGCACGTTGGGGGTCGCGTAGTACAGGAGCGCCACGATCACCACGACCAGCGCCAGCGCGACCGGCCACTTGGCGATGTTCCAGATGGTGAGCGCGGCGGCGCCGACCCCCACCGCGTCGCCAACCGCGCGGGCCACGGGGCCGGTGAGCACGAGGGCGGCGGCCACCAGCGCCGCCAGCACCACGACCACTGCTGTCACCACGAGCATCACGGGTCGCAACTTCCAGATCGGCCTGCCCTCGTCCACCTCGTAGATGCGGTTCATCGCACGGCCGAATGCGCCGACGTACCCAGACGCGGACCACAGGGCCAAGACCACACCGACGATGAGGGCGAAGCCCGCCTGCCCACTCTTGCCAGCCGCCGCCTGGATGACCGGCTCGAGGGTGTCCATCGCCTCTGCGGGCACGACGGACTCCGCGATCCCCATCACCTGGTCGACGATCTTCTCGCTGTCGCCGAGCAGGCCCAGGAGCGAAAGCAGGGCCAAGAGCGCGGGCGCCGACGCGAGCACCGCGTAGTAGGTGAGCCCCGCGGCGGCGTCTTGGCACTGGTCCCGGGAGAACTGCCGCACGGTCGTGCGGGCCACGTGGGTCCACGACCGCTTGTGCAGATCGGTCGGTGAGTCGGGCTTGCGGCGGTCGTCCGGAGCCGACGCCCCGCCCACGGTTCCCTCGGCCCGCGCCGCCCGGTCGGCCCTGCGCCCGTGATCGCGATCGCCCGAACGCATGCTCTCTTCACCCATCGCTGTGCTCCTCCGGTGCGAGCGGCGCGGCGATGGCGCAGGCGGGGCGCGTGCGGACACGGTGCTGCTCGTCTGGCTCAGCCGCTTCCTGACCTGCTACGACACTATGCCGATCCCACGTTCTCGCCACTCCGGAGCGCTCAGGCGAGGATGCGGCGCATCACCAGCCGGGGCATCTTGCCGGCCAGTGCCTCCGTCACACCGACGACGTCGAATCCCGCGTTCTCGAACATGGTCCGCGTGCCCACGAACGCCATCGTGGTGTCCATCCGGCCTGGCGGGTCCACCGGGTACGCCTCCACGGCAGGGGCGCCCCGCGAGCGGGCGAAGTCGACGGCTCCCTCGATCAGCGGCGTCGTGACGCCCCGCCTGCGGTGGCCGCCGCGCACGACCACGCAGACGATGCTCCACACCGGGACGTCATCGACGGGCCGGATGACCTTCGAGTGCACCAGGCGCGGCATGTCGTCACGTCGCCCGATGTTGCACCAGCCGACGGGCAGGCCGTCCAGGTACGCCACCACGCCCGGTGGGTCCGCACGTTCGCAGAGTCGGCGCATCGCCTGCTCGCGGCTGCCGTTCCCGAGCTCCTCGACCTCCCTGGTGCGCAGCCTGTGCGACAGGCACCAGCACGCGTCCGCCCGCCGGCTCGGGTTCACGACGTCCGCGAAGTCGTCGAAACGGTCCGGCGTCACGGGGTGCACGTCCCACGCCATGGACCGATCACACCACCGCGCGCCGACACGCACCACACACGCCAGCCCACACTCCTGTCCACCACGTGGAGGGGGCGCTGACTGGGCGCGCCGCACTGCCCTACCGTGGTGGGCACGCGGTCCGAGGGGCGTCCGCCGGGCATCTGGGGGTCATGTGGACGCGCTCACTCCCACACTGCTCGCCGTCCTCGCAGGGCTCGCCCTGGTCGACAGCCTGAGCCTGGGGACACTCGGGCTACCGGTGTGGATGCTGGCGCAGCCGCGCTTCCGGCCGCGGGTCGTCCTGGTCTACCTCGGCGCGATCGCCGCGTTCTACTGGCTGCTCGGGGCCGCGTTGCTCGCTGGCCTGAGCGTCATCCTCGACCGGCTCGAGGTGCTCGACGGCCCGGTGTTGGACTGGGCGCAGCTCGTCGTCGGCGTCCTGTTGTTCGCGGCGAGCTTCCTCTTCGACGGCCCGATCGGCCGTTGGCGACGCGAACGACGCGAGCGGTCGGGGAGGCAGAGTCGCTGGCAGCGGTGGCGTGCGGGCCTGGTCGGGCCGGACGCCGACGCACGCGCGCACCGCGGTGCTCGCCGCCGTGGGCGCCGGACTCGTCGAGGTCGCGACGATGGTGCCGTACCTCGGGGCGATCGGCCTGCTGTCGGCCAACGGCGTCGGCTTCGCACCGGGCGTCGCGGTGCTCGCCGGGTACGGCGTGGTCATGGTGGCGCCCGCACTGGCGCTGCTGGCACTTCGACTGCTGCTCGCCGCCCAGGTGGAGCGCCCCCTCGTGCGCCTCAGCAAGTGGTTCGAGCGCCGCAGCGGCGACGTGCTGGCGTGGACGCTGGGCGTGGTGGGCTTCCTCGTGGCGACCGACGCGCTCGGACGCCTACGCGACTCCGTCGGCTGAGCGCGCAGGCTCCGAGCCCGCTCGTCGACGACCTGACGGGCCGCCTGTCACGTGACGCCGCCTTGCACGCTTCGGCGCCGGTTCCTCCACGGCACGCACCGGACCGCCATGACTGGGCCCACACCTGCACATGAACCTCTCGCGGCTCCCACGAAGTCGCCGGACACGATCGCGCGCGCTGCCTAGCGTCATGTCTATGAGCGAGTTGAGCGCCCCAGCGTCGGGTCCGACGCCGATCCCCGGAATGTCTGGAGCGGCGTCCTCCGCCGCCCCATCTCTCGCCCTCGCGGCACCGATGCGCGCGTTCTGGGAGGCGGGCCCCCGCACGGCCCCTCCTCGGGCGCTGGTGGCCTGCGCGATCGTCGGCCTGCTCGGAGGGATCGTGCTCGTGGGCAACCGCCCGGGCCTGGGAGTCGCCGTCATGGGCCTGGCGCTGTGGGCGGTGGCGCTCCCGACACTGGTCCAGCGACGCTCAGTCGCCGACCTCGTGACGGCGGCGCTGTCGGTCGCGCTGCTCGCGGTGGTCGCCGTGCGCGACGCGGGATGGGTGACCGGGCTGTGCGCGGTCGCCGCCGGGTGGGCTGGGGCTGCGGCGGTGACGTCCGCTCGCTCGGCGCCCGCCATGGCGCTCGGCCCTGTGAGCTGGGCCGCGGGGTTGGCGCGCTCCCTGCCGTGGCTCGGGCGCGGAGCCAGGGCGATCGGCGAGGGGCGCCGCGGGCAGCTCGGCGTGGCGGTGCGCAGCATCGGCGTCACTGTCGTCCTGCTCCTGGTCTTCGGCGGGCTCTTCGCGAGCGCCGACAGGGTCTTCGCGAGCTACCTGCCCCAGGTCGAGCTGTCGTCGCTGCCCGCACGGCTCGTGGTGGGCGCCCTGATGGCCGCGGTCACGGCCTCGCTGGCCCACCTGGCCCTCGCTCCGCCACCCTGGTCGGCGGCAGTCCTGCCCCAGGCTCGGGCCGCTCGGCGCGGTGAGTGGCTGCTGCCTGTGCTCGCGCTGGACGCGCTGGTGCTGTCCTTCGTCCTCGTGCAGGTCGGCGCCCTCCTCGGCGGCCACCGGCACGTGCTCGAGACTGCGGGGCTGACGTACGCCGAGTACGCCCGTGAGGGCTTCGCGCAGCTCATGGCCGTGACCGCGCTGACGCTCGCCGTCGTCGCGGTCGGCGCGCGGTGGGCCCCTCGGGAGACGGCCCGCGACCGGCTCATCGCACGCGCGGGGCTGGGCGTGCTGTGCGTCGGCGCACTCGGCGTGGTCGCCTCTGCGCTTCGTCGCATGGACCTGTACGTCGACGCGTTCGGCCTGACCCGCCTGCGGCTGTTCGTGGTGGCCGTGGAGCTCGTGATGGCCGCGGTCCTGGTGCTCGTGCTGGTCGCAGGGGTGCGCTGGCGGGCGGGCTGGCTGCCTCGCGCGGTGGCGCAGGTCGCCGCGGTGGCGATGCTCGGCCTGGCCCTGGTCAACCCCGACGCGCAGATCGTCCGCCACAACATGGCCGCCGGACCGGAGGCGCCGCCGCTGGATGTGGCGTACCTGCAGGGGCTGTCGGCCGACGCCGTGCCGGCGATCGCGGCGCTCGACGAGCCCTGGGCGTCATGCCTCCTGTCGGGGTGGCACGTCAACCCGGCGCAGAACCCGGCGGAGTGGAACCTCGGCCGCGAACGCGCCGCGCTGCTGCTCGATGCCAGGCCGGCCTCGGCCGACAGCGTCGTGTGCGCGCCGTGACGGGCCTGCGAGCAGCCGCGGCGCCCGCGGCTGGCATGTGCCTTCCAGGACCTTCGGCCCGGCGGCGGCCTCACCCGGGGTCCGTACACTGACCTCAGTGTTCGTCCCAATGAGGTGATGGTCATGTTCTCCGAGGGCCCCGTCGTCATCGCGATCGACGGCTCGCCGCACAGCGCGAGCACGCTCCAATTCGGGGTCGAGGAGGCACTCCGCCTCGGGGCTCCGGTGGTGCTCGCGCGGGCCCCCTACGCCCCGCACCGGTCCTACGCGTGGACGTTCGCCTGCTGGCCTGGCGCCGTGGCCGCCTACCTCCCCGATGCCGAGGCCGCCGAGTACCTCGACCAGGCCCGCGCCGAGCTGAGGCTGCTCCATCCCGGGCTCCGGGTCTCCACGCGCCTGGTGCGCGGCCCGATGCTCGCGTCGTTGTGCGCGCTGAGCCATGACGCGCGCCTGCTGGTGGTCGGCGCTCGCGGGCGGCGAGGGCGGCCCGGCACGGCGTCGATCAGCGCCCACCTCGTGCGGTACGCGCACTGCCCGGTGGCGGTGGTCCCGGCTGCGGGGGCCGTCGCCCAGGACGCGTGGACGCCGGTGGTCGTGGGGGTCGACGGCACGCCGTCGTCCGTGGCGGCGGCTCGCACCGCCGCGTCGGCTGCGGCGGGGCGCGGTGTCCCGCTGCTGCTCGCCCACGCGCGCCCCTCGACGGGTCCCGCGCCCCGTCCCCGGCGCGGCGCGGCGCCGCGGCTCAGCGACCCGGACGATCCCGCCCATGACGGCGCCCACAAGGTTGCGGCCCTGATCCGAGCGGAGCAGCCGGGGCTGGAGGTGCGCCTGGCGCTCATGGAGGACCTCCCCGCACGCTCGTTAGTGGAGCTGGGGCGGGACGCGGCGCTGCTCGTGGTCGGCTCCCGTGGCCTCGGCCCAGTGCGCGGCACGGTGATGGGCGCGGTCAGCCGCGCGGTGCTCCGCAGCGCGCCGTGCCCGGTGCTCGTCCTGCGGGAGTCGATGGACCCGACACGGCACGCCGCGGGCAGCCCGGCCTGAGCCTGGGGTCGTGCGGGATCACAGCCGGTCGCGGCGCGCCTGGGCGAGGGACGTCACCGCGGCGCCCAGCGGGCCCATGACCAACGCGATGCGCGTGTGCGGGGCGCGGACCCCGCGGCGGGCCAGATGGGCGCCGAGGCGGTGCACGGCGCTCTCGACGAGCACGGGCAGGACGATCCCCGCGACGGCCGCCCCGTAGCGCAGCGCGGACCTGTCGCCCTGGGCGGGGAACCGCCCGTCGCCGCCCACCGGCAGGCCGAGGGCGGCGGGGCTCAGCACCGGGCCGCCAGCGACGAGCGCGGCGACGGAGCCGGTGGGCGGGGCGCTGGCCTGAGGACCTGGACCCTGGCGCGCGCCACGCCCATCCGCCCGCTCATCCGCCCTCTCGGCGTCCGGGGCCGTCGACTCCTCGCGCCACCACGCGTAGGCGCCCCCGCCGGCGATCAGGGCGGCCTTGAGCAGCACGCGCCGGCGACGAGAGGTGACGAGATCGGGCAGCGCGTACCACAGCACCCCGACGACACCCACCACTGCCGCGTCGCCGACCTCTCCTGCGCGACCCATCGCTCCCCCGTCCCAAGCGCCCGCCAGCCGAGCCGGGAGCCACCCTGGCATGAACGCCGCAGGACGTCCATGGACCCGCCCGGCCATCGGACCGCTCAGACGACCTGCCAGCACGCCTCAGTAGGTGAAGGCGTTCAGGCTGGTCCGGAGCTCGGACGCCACGCGTGCCAGCTCATCGATCGAGGACTGCACCTGGGTGAGCGACGCGGTCGACGACTGCGTGGCCGCAGCGACGCCGCCGATGGTCGACGCGATCTCACCCGAGCCGGACGCGGCCTGCTGGATGCCCCGCGACATCTCGTTGGTCGTGGCGGTCTGCTCCTCCACGGCGCTGGCGATCGTCACCTGGTAGTCGTTGATGCTCGCGATGATCTGCGAGATCTCCCCGATCGCCTCGACGGCGCCCTTCGTGTCGGCCTGGATGGCCTCGACGCGGCGCGCGATGTCCTCCGTGCCCCTGGCCGTCTCGGAGGCGAGCTCCTTGACCTCCCCGGCCACGACGGCGAACCCCTTGCCCGCCTCGCCGGCCCGCGCCGCCTCGACCGTCGCGTTCAGGGCCAGCAGGTTCGTCTGCTCCGCGATCGACGTGATCGCCTTGACCACGTTCCCGATCTCCTGGCTCGAGGCGCCCAGCTTGGCGACCTTCTCGTTGGTCGACGCCGCGACCCCCGTCGCGCGGGAGGCGACGGTCGCCGCCTCGTTCGCGTTCTGCCCGATCTCGCGAATCGAGGCGCCCATCTGCTCCGCGGCCGTCGCGACCGCCTGCACGTTGTTGTTCACCTGATCCGCGGCGGCGGCGACCACCCCGGCCTGCGCGCTGGTCTCCTCCGCGCCTGCGGCCATCTGCGAGGTGGCGACCGACATCTCCTCGCTGGACCCCGCCATCGTGGAAGCCGTCGCCGCGACCACGGTGAAGGCCGACCGCAGCGAGCCCTGCACGGTGGTCAGCAAGAACGACATCTGCCCCAGCTCGTCATGGCGGGGCTTGTCCGCGTCGACCGTCAGGTCCCCTGTCGCCATGGCCGCGAGGCGGGTGGAGAGGCCGACGACCGACGCCCGGATCCCGCGGACGAGCAAGAACGACAGGCTCCACATGACCGCGATCCCCACGACCACCAGGATCAGGATGAGCCGGATCGCAGACTGCGCCGTGTCCGCGTCGCCCGCGCTGGCCAGGTCGTTGATGACCACGGACGCCAGGGCTCCGAGGCCCAGCGCGCCGACCGTGAGGAAGGCCACCAGGCCGAAGATCTTGGCCCGGATCGTGATGCGGGCGAACCAGGAGGCGCCGGTGTCCGGCGTGTGCTCTGACTGCATGGGAGGCTCTTTCGTCACGGGACCCGGCTACAACGCTTGCCCGTCCTATCGGCGGCCCAGCGCCAGGAATGAGCGGGTCTGGGCCACAGATGCGCGGGCCACCGGGATGCCGTCCCCCGAGCGTGCCATCGCCGGGCGCGAAGCCGGCTCCGCTCAGGCAGGATGGCGGTGAGACGCCGATGCCCGGCCGACGACCGCGAAGGACCGCGATGAGGAGTTCGACGGCCTCCCGTGAGGACCGCCGCCCACCGGCATGGCTTCCCCGGGCGCTGCTCATGGCCGTGGTCGCCGTGTTCGCGGGCGTGCTGGCCTGGCGCGCGCTCACACAACTCGGCACCGCGATGACGATCCTCGTGGTCGCGTGGTTCCTGTCCCTCGCGATGGAGCCGGTGGTGCGGTGGCTCGCACGCCGTGGGATGCGCCGCGGGCTGGCCACCGGATTGGTGATGGTCGGCGGGATCGCGGCGACGGCTGCGGTGTTCGCGGTGTTCGGGCAGCTCTTCGTGGTGCAGCTCGTCGAGCTCTTCGAGAACGTGCCGGCGCTGTACGCCCAGCTCACCGAGTTCCTCGACAGGACCTTCGGGTACACGCTGCCCACCAGCGACAGGGTGCTGTCGCAGGTCGTCGACAGCTGGGGCAGCGACGTCGCTCAGGGCGTCATCGGCGTGGGCGGCACGATCATCGGCGTGCTGTTCATCATGGCCGCCGTGCTCTTGGTGGCCTTCTACATGGTGGCCCAGGGGCCTGCGTTCCGAGCGGCCATCTGTCGGCTGCTGGCCCCGCACCGGCAGCGTGAGGTGCTGCGCATCTGGGAGGTCTCCCAGGAGCAGGTCTCGAACTTCCTCGTCTCGCGCATCGTGCTGGCCGCCATCGCGACAGTCGTGACCTTCGCGTACCTCACGATCGTGCGTGTGCCGTACGCCCTGCCGCTCGCGGCGTTCACCGGGCTCGTGTCGCAGTTCGTGCCCACGGTCGGCACCTACATCGGCGGCGCCCTGCCCGTGGCGGTCGCCCTGTCAGTGGGCCCCATCACCGCGATCGGCGTCGTCGTCTTCATCATCGCGTACCAGCAGGTCGAGAACCTGGTCCTGGCGCCCCGCATCGCCGCGCAGACGATGGCGCTGAACCCGGCCGTCGCGTTCCTGGCAGTCGTCGCCTTCGGGGCCGTCTTCGGCGCGGTGGGCGCCTTCCTGTCGCTGCCGGTCGCCGCGACCATCAAGGCCGTCTCGGGGACGTACCTGCGACGCCACGAGCTGGTGGACTCAGACTTGCTGGTCGACACGGCCCGGGCGTCAGCAGATCGGCCAGAGCCGGACGGGCGCCCCGCTGGCGGCGACGCGGACGACGAGCACGACGAGCATGCCTGAGCGCGACGACCCGCGAAGATCCGCGCGTCGCGGGCGCCATCGGGTAACTTCCCTCCATGCCGCGCCTGTGCGGCCTTGACCCGTGAGGCGCCCCCATGAGGACGACGACAGCCCAGCGCGCGAACCCCGGCCGCCCGCCCGCGTGGCTCCCCCGCGCCCTGCTGATGGCCGTGCTCGCCGTCTTCGCAGGGGTCCTCGCGTGGCGGGCGCTCGGCCAGCTCGGCTCGGTGATCACCATCCTCGTCACCGCCTGGTTCATCGCGCTGGCGATGGAGCCGCCGGTGCGCTGGCTGGTGCGCCGCAAGATGCGCCGCGGCGTCGCCACCGGGCTCGTGATGTTCGGCGTCATCCTCGCGAGCCTGGGCATGCTGACGCTCTTCGGGCAGCTCTTCGTCGCCCAGCTCGTCGATCTCATCCAGTCGGTCCCCGACCTCTACGAGCAGCTCACCGTCTTCGTCTTGGGCGCGTTCGGCTACGAGCTGCCCACCACCGACAAGGTCCTCGTCCAGGTGGTCGACAGCTGGGGCGCCAACGTCGCGCAGGGGGTGATCGGCGTCGGCGGGACCATCCTCGGCGGCCTCTTCGTGCTCTCCGCGGTGCTGCTGGTCGTCTTCTACATGGTCGCGCAAGGGCCCCGCTTCAAGGCCTCGATCTGCAGCCTCCTCGCTCCCGATCGCCAGCGGGAGGTGCTGCGGGTGTGGGACGCCTCGCAGGAGCAGGTCTCCAACTTCCTCAGCTCGCGGATCCTGCTGGCCGTGGTGTCAGCCCTCGCGACCTTCGTCTTCCTGACGGTCGTCCACGTGCCGTACGCGGTGCCGCTCGCGGTGTTCACCGGGCTCGTGTCGCAGTTCGTGCCGACGATCGGCACGTACATCGGCGGGGCGCTGCCGGTGGTCGTGGGCCTGACGGTCAGCCCGCTCACCGGGCTCGGCGTGGTGATCTTCATCGTCGTCTACCAGCAGGTCGAGAACCTGGTGCTCGCCCCGAAGATCTCCGCGCACACGATGGAGCTCAACCCGGCGGTCGCGTTCATCTCGGTGCTGGCGTTCGGGGCCGTGTTCGGGGCGCTCGGCGCGTTCCTCGCGTTGCCCGTCGCCGCGACGATCAAGGCCATCTCCGGCGCCTATCTGAAGCGCCACGAGCTGGTGGACTCAGAGCTCCTGGCCGATGGCGCGACACCCGCCGCCCGCCGCCCGCACGCGGCAGCCGAGAGCGGCGAGACGGCCGGGTCCGCCGCGACCGCCGCGACCGCCGACGATGTCGCTGCCGACGAGGCGCCGGACGCCACCGAGCCGGACACCGTCGCGGCGCGCTCCTGACCCCGCCGGCGGGCGGCCCGCCGCCCGCCGGAGCGCGTCAGGCGTAGAAGACGCGCTCCACCACGGCCCGCGCGCGCCGTGACGTGCGCAGGTACTCCTCCTCGAGCTCGCCGGCCGACCCCGACGGATAGCCCAGGATGCGCGCCATCCCGGACAGCGCCTGGGTGTCATGCGGCAGCACATCGGCCTGGGCGCCGCCGATCCGCCCGGTCCACAGCACGATCGCGTCCCGGAGCCGGGAGGCCAGCTCCCAGGCGTCGGTGAGCGTCGCGGCGTCGGAGGCGTCGAGCAGGCCGGCGCCCACGGCCGCGCTGAGCGCGTCGAGCGTCGAGGTGGTGCGCAGGCCCGGCACGGCGTGCGCGTGCTGGAGCTGGAGCAGCTGCGCCGTCCACTCCACGTCGGAGATCCCGCCACGGCCCAGCTTCAGATGCCGGGCGGGGTCGGTGCCGCGCGGCAGCCGCTCGGACTCCACCCGGGCCTTGATCCGCCGCACCTCCCGCTCGACGCTGGCGTCGAGCCCTCCGGCCGGGTAGCGCAGCGGCTCCACGAGGTCGGTGAACCGGCGACCCAGCTCGGCGTCGCCGGCGACGGGCCGGGCGCGCAGCAGCGCCTGGCTCTCCCACGGCGAGGACCAGCGGTCGTAGTACTCGGCGTACGAGTCGAAGGAGCGCACGAGCGGCCCGTTCCGGCCCTCGGGCCGCAAGTCGGCGTCGACCTCGAGGGCCGGCTCGGGGCCCATCTCGCCCAGCAGCCTGCGCAGGCGGGTCATCACCGCGAGGGCGAAGTCCTGCGCGACGCCGGACTCGGCGCCGGGGAGCGGGTCGTGCACGAAGAGCACGTCCGCGTCAGAGGAGTAGCCCATCTCCTGGCCGCCCAGGCGCCCCATGGCGACGACGAGCAGGCGGGGTGGGTCGGCGTCGAGCCCGCGCTCGAGCCGGGTCGGGGCGGCCGCGACCCGCAGCGCCCCCGCGAGGACGACGTCGGCGGCCCCGGTCAGGCTCGCGGACGAGCGCGTCCCGGTCGGGACGCCGAGCACGTCCGCCGCGGCGGCCCGCGCCAGCTCGCGTCGGCGCAGCGCCCGCAGCGCGGTGACCGCGGCGGCCGGCTCGGTGGCACGGGTGAGGATCGCGTCCGCCTCGGCGGTGAGCGCCTCCCGGGTGGGCGGCGCCAGCTCGGCGGAGCCGGCGAGCCACGTCACCGACTCCGGGGAGCGGGACAGCGCGTCGGAGACGTAGCGCGACGTCGACAGCACACGCGCCAGGCGGTGCGCGGCGAGCCCGGAGTCGCGCAGCAGCTTGAGGTACCAGTGCGTCGTGCCGAGCTCCTCCGACAGCCTGCGGAATGCGAGCAGTCCCGCGTCCGGGTCGGCGCCGTCGCCGAACCAGCCCAGCATCACCGGGAGGAGCTGGCGCTGGATCGCGGCCCGGCGGGACACCCCCTCGGTCAGTGCGGCGATGTGCCGCACGGCGCCGGCCGGGTCGCGGTACCCGATCGCGGCGAGGCGCGCGCGTGCCGCCTCCGGGGCCAGGCTGGCCTCCTCGGCGGAGAGCTGTGCGGTGGCGGGGAGCAGCGGACGGTAGAAGAGCTCCTCGTGCAGCCGTCGGACCTCGCGACGGACCAGGCGCCAGCGGTCGGTGAGCCCCTGCGCGCCGTCGGCCCGCATCCCCACCGACCTGGCCAGCCGGCGCAGACCCGCCTCCGAGGTGGGCATCAAGTGGGTGCGCTGCATCCGGTAGAGCTGGATCCGGTGCTCCAGCGCGCGTAGGAACCGGTAGCAGACCGCGAGCTGGGCGGCGTGCTCGCGGCCCACGTAGCCGCCCGCGGCCAGCGCAGCCAGGGCGGTCAGGGTGTGCGGGCTGCGGATCGACTCGTCGGCCCGCCCGTGCACGAGCTGGAGGAGCTGCACGGTGAACTCGACGTCGCGCAGTCCTCCCTTGCCAAGCTTGAGCTGCCGGTCGGCCTCCGCGGCGGGCACGTTGTCCTCGACCCGGCGGCGCATGGCCTGCGAGTCCTCGACGAAGTTCTCCCGCTGCACGGCCGCCCACACCATCGGGTTGACCGTCTGCACGTAGGCGCGGCCCAGCTCAGCGTCCCCCGCGAGGTGGCGCGCCTTGAGCAGCGCCTGGAACTCCCACGTCTTGGCCCAGCGCTCGTAGTAGGCCTTGTGGCTCGCGAGCGTGCGCACCAGCGGGCCGTTCTTGCCCTCGGGGCGCAGCGCCGCGTCCACCGGCCACAGCGCGGGCTCGCCGGACGAGGTCGAGGAGCATGCCCGGGCGAGCCCGGCGGCGAGCCTCGCCCCCGTGGCGAGCGCCTCGTCCTCGGTGGCGCCCTCGGCTGGCTCCGCGACGTACACGACGTCGACGTCGCTCACGTAGTTGAGCTCCCGACCCCCGCACTTGCCCATCCCGATGACCGCGAGGCGCACGCCCGCGCCATGGTCGTCGAGGTCGGCGCGCGCGATCGCCAACGACGCCTCGAGCGCCGCCGCCGCGAGGTCCGCGAGCGCCGCGCCCACCGCCGGCAGCTGGGAGATGGGCTCCTTGCAGCACAGGTCCGTGGCGGCGATCCGCAGCATCCGGCGCTGGTACGCGCGGCGCATCGCGTCGATCGCCCGTGCTCCCCCGTCATCGGCCACGGGGACGTCGGCGGCCGGGTCGGCGCCGACGGCCTCGAGCAGCTCCGCGCGGACCTCTGCGGCGGGGACACCGGGGCCGGGCGCCAGGTCGGCGAGCACGGCCAGGTGGTCCGGGTGGGCGGCGAGGGTGTCGCCGAGCGCCCCCGACGCGCCGACGGCGGCCAGCAGCCGGGCGCGGCCGGCGCCCTCGGCGAGCAGGCCGGTGAGCAGCGCGCGCTGCTCGGCGTCGCCCGCGACGGCCCCGGCGATCTTGGCCAGGGCCAGCAGCGCCTGGTCCGGGTCCGCGACCTCCGCGAGCGGGCCGAGCAGCCTCTCCTCGGCGTCCGGGACGATCGCGAGCAGGCCGGGGTCCTGCAAGAGCCGTTCGGCGCGGGCGGCGTCCTCGAATCCTGCTCGGGTCAGGCGCCCCGCGAGGGAGACCCCCCGTCGTCCTGTGCTCACGCCGTCACGTTACCGGCGTGGGCGAGCGTGCTCACAGGACGGGCAGGAACCGCTGCAGCTCGTACTGCGTGACCTGCGCCCGGTACTCGTCCCACTCCTGCTTCTTGTTCCGCAGCACGAAGTCGAAGACGTGCTCGCCGAGGGTCTCGGCGACGAGCTCCGACTTCTCCATCACGGCGATCGCGGCGTCGAGGGAGGTGGGCAGCGGCTCGATGCCGAGCGCCCGGCGCTCCGCGTCGGTGAGCTCCCACACGTCGTCCTCGGCGCCCTCGGGCAGTTCGTAGCCCTCCTCGATGCCCTTGAGGCCGGCCGCGAGCAGCACCGCGAACGCCAGGTACGGGTTCGTGGCGGCGTCGACGGCGCGGTACTCCACGCGGCTCGAGTTGCCCTTGCCCGGCTTGTACATCGGCACGCGCACCAGCGCGGAGCGGTTGTTGTGGCCCCAGCAGATGTAGCTGGGCGCCTCGGCGCCGCCCCACAGCCGCTTGTAGGAGTTGACGAACTGGTTCGTCACGGCGGTGATCTCCGCGGCGTGGGTGAGGATGCCGGCGATGAAGCTGCGGGCCACCTTCGACAGCTCGAGGTGCGCGCCGGGCTCGTGGAACGCGTTGCGGTCGCCCTCGAACAGCGACAGGTGCGTGTGCATGCCCGATCCGGGCTTGTCCGGCAGCGGCTTGGGCATGAACGACGCGAAGACGCCCTGCTCGAGGGCGACCTCCTTGACCACCGTGCGGAACGTCATGATGTTGTCGGCTGTGGTCAGCGCGTCGGCGTACCGCAGGTCGATCTCGTTCTGCCCCGGGCCGGCCTCATGGTGGGAGAACTCCACCGAGATGCCCATCGACTCGAGCATCGTGATGGCGGCGCGGCGGAAGTCGTGCGCGGTGCCGCGCGGCACATGGTCGAAGTAGCCGCCCTGGTCGACGGGCACCAACGGGCGCAGCGGGTCCGCAGGCGCCTCGAAGAGGTAGAACTCGACCTCGGGGTGCGTGTAGAAGGTGAAGCCCTGCGCGCTGGCCTTCGCGAGCGCGCGCTTGAGCACGTTGCGCGAGTCGGCGAGCGACGGCTCGCCGCCTGGCGTGAGGATGTCGCAGAACATCCGCGCGGTGCCGTGCCGCTCGCCGCGCCACGGCAGGATCTGGAAGGTCGTGGGGTCGGGCTTGGCGATCATGTCCGCCTCGTACACCCGGGTGAGCCCCTCGATGGAGCTGCCGTCGAACCCGATGCCCTCGGAGAACGCGGCCTCGAGCTCGGCCGGGGCGATCGCGACGGACTTCAGGATCCCGAGCACGTCGGTGAACCAGAGGCGGATGAAGCGGATGTCCCGCTCTTCGACCGTGCGGAGCACGAACTCCTGCTGCCTGTCCATGCGGTACATCCTGCCCGATGCGTGTTGCCGCTGGTGACATACGCGCAGGCGATTCCTTGCACGCGGGCCATCCCGTTCCGGGGCCTAGGCTCGGGACATGGCATTGCGCATCGCCCTGGCCCAGATCGACACGTGCGTCGGCGACCTCGACGGCAACTCCGAGGCCGTGCTCGACTGGTCGCAGCGCGCGTCCGAGGCGGGCGCCGACCTGGTCGTCTTCCCGGAGATGACACTCACGGGCTACCCCATCGAGGACCTGGCGCTGCGCGCCTCGTTCCGGCGTGGCGCCGAGCGCGCGCTCGAGCAGACCGCCGCCGAGCTCGAGGCGCGCGGCCTGGGCGGCCTGGCGGTGCTGGTCGGCACGGTGGGCGACACCGCCGTCCGCGAGCACGACGGCGCCCCCGCGCGCCCCACCAACCAGGCGGTGCTGCTGCAGCACGGCCAGGTGGTGCGGCGGTACGACAAGCACCACCTGCCCAACTACGGCGTCTTCGACGAGTTCCGCATCTTCGCGCCCGGCGACGACATCTGCGTGCTCGACGTGCGCGGCCACCGGGTGGGCGTGGTCATCTGCGAGGACATCTGGCAGGACGGCGGCCCCGTCTCCGAGATGGACCAGAACGAGATCGCGCTGCTCGTGGTGCTCAACGGCTCCCCGTTCGAGGAGGGCAAGGGGCATATCCGCACCGAGCTCGCCGCCCGTCGCGCGCGGCAGGTCGACGCCCCGGTGGCCTACGTGAACATGGTCGGCGGGCAGGACGACCTGGTCTTCGACGGCGGCTCGTTCATCGTCGGCGCCGACGGGACGCTGCTGGCCCGGGCGCCGCAGTTCGTCGAGCACCTGCTGGTGTGGGACCTGGACGACTCGCGTGCGCCGCGCACCGGCGAGATCGCCCCGCACCTGGACCCCGACGAGGAGGTCTACCGGGCGCTGGTCACGGGCCTGTCGGGGTACGCGCGCAAGAACGGCTTCCGGTCGGTGGTCCTCGGCCTCTCGGGCGGCATCGACTCGGCGCTCGTGGCCGCCATCAGCGCGGACGCCCTGGGCGGCGAGCACGTCGTCGGGGTGTCCATGCCGTCCCGTTACTCCTCCGAGCACTCGAAGGACGACGCGGCCGACCTGGCGAAGCGGATCGGCGCCGACTACCGCGTGCAGCCCATCGGCACGATCGTCGACGCGTTCGAGGCCCAGCTCGGGCTCGAGGGCGTCGCCGCGGAGAACCTGCAGGCCCGGGTGCGCGGCATGATCCTCATGGGCCTGTCGAACGCCGAGGGGCACCTGGTGCTCGCCACGGGCAACAAGAGCGAGCTCGCGGTCGGGTACTCGACCATCTACGGCGACGCGGTCGGCGGGTACGCCCCGCTCAAGGATGTCGACAAGTCGCGGGTGTGGGCGCTGTCGCGGTGGCGCAACAACGCGGCGATCGACGCCGGGCAGCTCCCGCCCATCCCGGAGAGCTCGATCACCAAGCCCCCATCGGCCGAGCTGCGGCCCGGCCAGACGGACCAGGACTCGCTGCCGCCCTACGACCTGCTCGACGAGGTGCTGGACGCCTACGTGGAGCACGCCGAGGGCCGCGCCGAGCTCCTCGCGCGCGGCTACGACCCGGAGGTGGTCGACAAGGTCCTGTCCCTCGTCGACCGCGCCGAGTGGAAGCGCCGCCAGTACCCGCTGGGCCCCAAGGTCACAGCCCTCGCCTTCGGCCGCGACCGTAGGCTTCCCATCACCACGCGTTGGCGCGAGCCCTGACGGGCGCAGACGCCGCAGCCGACAGCAGGAGCACACGCCGTGCGCTCCCCGGACCCACAGGAGCGAGCCCGATGACCACCACCCCCAAGCGCGTGCGCGTCCACCACCTGCGCGAGGCGAAGGAGCGCGGCGAGAAGCTGACGATGCTCACGGCCTACGACGCGCCCACAGCCCGCATCTTCGACGAGGCGGGCATCGACCTGCTGCTGGTCGGGGACTCGATCGGCAACACGATGCTCGGCCATGAGTCGACGATCCCCGTCACGGTGGACGAGCTGATCCCGCCGGCCCGCGCGGTCGCCCGCTCGGTGAGCCGGGCCCTGGTGGTCGTCGACCTGCCGTTCGGCTCCTACGAGGCCGGCCCCGAGCAGGCCCTGGCCACCGCGGTGCGGCTCTTCAAGGAGACCGGCGCGCACGCCGTGAAGCTCGAGGGCGGCCGCCGCGTCGCCGCACAGGTCCGGGCGCTGACCGACGCCGGCATCCCCGTCTTCGGCCACCTCGGGTTCACGCCGCAGTCCGAGAACGCGCTCGGCGGCAAGCGGGTGCAGGGCCGCGGGGAGGACGCCGCGGAGGTGCTCAGCGAGGACGCGCTCGCGCTGCAGGACGCTGGCGCCGTCGCGATCGTCCTGGAGATGGTCCCCGCGCCCGTCGCCGCCCGGCTCACCGAGATCCTGCGGGTGCCGACCATCGGCATCGGCGCCGGCGTCGAGTGCGATGGCCAGGTGCTGGTGTGGCTCGACATGGCGGGGATGGGCGACTGGTCGCCGCGGTTCGCCAAGCAGTACGCCCAGATCGGCCAGGCCCTGGGCGACGCGGCGCGCGCCTATGCGGCGGACGTGCGCGGGGCGGCGTTCCCCGACGACGCGCACTCGTTCCTGTCCTGAGGCTGGCGTCCGGTCCAGCCGCCTGGGGCGCGCCCGCTCAGCGTCGGCGCTCGTCGTCCTCGTCCCACGCCTTGTTGCGTGCGGCGGCGATGTCGAGCGCGCGCTGGGCGGCCTCACGTGTCGGGTAGGGCCCCATCCGGTCCTTCCAGTCGGATGCCTTCCCCTCCTCGACCTGCTTGGTCGCGATGTTGAAGTAGAACTCGCCACTGCCCGACATGCCGCCTCCTCGGTGCGACCGCACCTCGGCCGCGCGTCCTCCGTAGACTGCCATCTATGTCGACCGTGCACGCGCCGAGAGCCGCCCTCGTCCCGGGGACCATCAGCCCGCAGCTGCAGGTCCCGGCGTCGATCCCGCGCCCGGAGTACGTGGGCCGCCCGGCGCCCACGCCCTTCACCGGCAGCGACATCCCGGCGCCGGAGGTCCTCGAGCGGATCCGGGTGGCCGCGCGCATCGCGGCCCAGGCCCTGGAGGAGGTCGGCCGCCACGTGGCGCCTGGCGTCACCACCGACGCCCTCGACCGGGTGGGCCACGAGTTCCTCATGGACCACCACGCCTACCCGTCCACCCTCGGCTACCGCGGGTTCCCGAAGTCGCTGTGCACCTCCGTGAACGAGGTCATCTGCCACGGCATCCCCGACTCGACGGTGCTGCAGGACGGCGACCTGGTGAACATCGACATCACCGCCTACATCGGCGGGGGGCACGGGGACAACAACGCGACGTTCGGCGTCGGCGAGCTCGACGAGGAGTCAGCGCTGCTCGTCGAGCGCACCCGCGAGTCGCTCAACCGGGCCATCAAAGCGGTGAAGCCCGGCCGGGAGATCAACGTGATCGGCCGGGTCATCGAGAAGTACGCGCAGCGGTTCGGATACGGCGTGGTGCGCGACTACACGGGCCACGGGGTGGGCGAGGCGTTCCACACCGGGCTGGTGGTCCCCCACTACGACGCGGCGCCGAACTACGCCACAGTGATGGAGCCCGGCATGGTCTTCACCATCGAGCCCATGCTCAACCTGGGGACCCCGGAGTGGGAGATGTGGGACGACGGATGGACCGTCGTCACGGCCGACCGCCAGCGCAGTGCGCAGTTCGAGCACACGCTGGTCGTGACCGAGACCGGAGCCGAGGTGCTGACGCTGCCATGAACCACCACGACGATCACCACGCTGACAAGCACGGCCACAAGCACGACCACCAGCACGGCAAGCACCGCCACAAGCTCGCCGAGCGGCCCACCACCGCGTTCGGCATCGACATCGGCGGCAGCGGCATCAAGGGCGCACCGGTCGACCTGGCGAAGGGCGAGTTCGCGGGTGAGCGGGTCCGCATCCCCACCCCGCAGCCCGCGACACCGGGCGCTGTCGCGAAGACTGTCGCCGAGGTCATCGAGGCCTTCCACCTGCCGAAGGACGTGCCGGTGGGTGTGACCTTCCCGGCGGTCATCCTGCACGGCGTCGCGCAGTCCGCCGCCAACGTGGACTCGTCGTGGATCGGCACGGACGTCGAGGACGTCATCGCCGACGCGACGGGCCGCACCGTCGTGGCGGTCAACGACGCGGACGCAGCCGGGTACGCGGAGACGCTGTACGGCGCGGCGCGCGGGGTCTCGGGCGTGGTGCTGGTGACGACGCTCGGCACCGGCATCGGCTCGGCGCTCGTGGTCGACGGGCGCCTGGTGCCGAACACCGAGCTGGGGCACCTGGAGATCGATGGCCACGATGCGGAGAGCCGCGCGGCGGAGAGCGCCCGCGACCGGGAGGATCTCAGCTGGGAGCAGTGGGCCGAGCGGCTGCAGCGCTACTACAGCGTGGTGGAGAACCTCTTCTGGCCCGACCTGATCGTGGTGGGCGGCGGAGTCAGCAAGCACTACGAGAAGTTCTTGCCGCTGCTCAAGCTGCGCACGCCCATCGTGCCGGCGACCCTGCGGAACGCCGCGGGCATCGTGGGCGCCGCGTCGTTGGCGGCGGACGCCTCGCACTGAGGCTGGGCGCCCACTCCGCCCGGCAGACGCGGTGCGCAGACAACAAGCTGGGCAGACAACAAACGGCGGCATCCCTGACCCGGGATGCCGCCGTTTGTCGGTCGCTGGGCGACCGCAACGCGAGCCTGCTGCGGGGGGGAGGCGGCGGCTCACGTCCTTGTCCTGAGCCTCTCAGAAGAGACCGCTTTCTGGGTGGAATGTCCGATGAGGGTGTTCTCATCTGGGCGGGCATACGATCGAGCGATGACTGCCGTTCCGACGTTCACGCAGGTCGCAGACGGAATCTGGACGGCGACGGCCACCATCTGGACAAGCCTCACCACCGCCGTCGTCGCGCCCCACGGTGCCTGCCTGCTGATCGACCCGGGCATCAGCCTCGCCGAGCTGGACGCGCGGGCCCACGAGGCGATCCGACGGGGGTGGCGCGTCACCGCCGGATTCGCCACCCATCCGCACTGGGACCACGTGCTGTGGCACCAGGCGTGGTGCGGCGCCCCGCGCTGGGCGACCGCGGAGGCCGTCGAGGCGCAACGACGCACCCGCGACGCCGACCTGGCGGCGGCCGATGCCGCGACCCCCGGCCACGACCCGGCCCTGTTCGGCCGTCTCACGGCGCTGCCCGCAGATGCCACGGAGCTCCCCTGGGACGGCCCACAGGCCGTCATCGTGCGACACCGCGCGCATGCGCCTGGCCACGCCGCCCTCGTCCTGCCCCACGCCGCGACCCTGCTGGCGGGCGACATGCTCTCCGACCTGGAGATCCCCCTGCTGGACACCGACGCGGCCGACCCGCTGGACGACTACCGCGCAGCCCTCGACACCCTGGAGCGCGCCGCCGCCGACCACGGCGTCCGCACTGTCATCCCCGGACACGGCCACGTGGGCGACGGCGCCGAGCTCGCCCGCCGCCTCGCCGCCGACCGCCGCTCCCTGGAGGCGCTCGCACGGGGCCGCACCCCCGACGCCGACCGCCTGCGCACCCCGTGGCTCGCCGAGGAGCACCGCAAGCACGTCGAACGCCTCCGCCACTGAGAGGCCTGGGCACAGCGACGGCCCCGAGGCTGCCGAGGCAGCCCGGAGCCGATCGGCGGGGGGTCTCACTCGTTGCCGAGCGCCTCGTCCCCCTTGTCACGAGCCTGCGACACCTTGTCCTCATGGCCTTCCGCGACGTTCGAGGCGGCAGACTCGGCCTTGTCGAGGCCCTTGTCGCTGACCCCCTCGGCCTTCTCGCTCTGCGCCGCTTCCGAGGCCTTGTCCTTCATGTCGTCGATCCCCATGAGATCGTCCTTCCGTCGAGGCTGAGCCCATGCGGGCCCACTCCCCATCGTCCGCCGCGGCTGCCCCGCATGCATCTGGCGTCTGGCCATCCCCCGCCGCAGCCCAGCGCCACCGCCGCCCGGCGCGGCAACACTCAGACCCGGTCGTCGGCCGCGTCCCGCTCCGACACCTCGGATGATCCCGACGCGAGCCGTTCCACCCACACGGGCGTGGGGCGTCCCCGTCGCCGGTCGGTGAGCAGCCGACCCCGCGCCGCCGTCACCTCGATCACCGTCGGAGCGGGCGCCGCCGCTGCCACCGGGCCCCCCACCCCGAGCAGCAGGCCCCATGCCGCGTCGAACACCTCGAGGTCCTCCGGCGCGGCCAGCTCGCTCTCCGCCAGTCGATACAGCACCGCCACCCCCACCCGCCGCCGTTCGGGCGCGCCCGAGAGCACCTCGTCAAGTGCCCACTGGGTCCGCCGCCACCACTCGGCCTTCGCGTCCGCACGACGGCGCTGCGCGACGGCGAGGTACGCGACAACCCCGGCGACCGCTCCCGCGCACAGCGTGGCCGCCGGCCCCAGCACCACCGCCCACCCGAGCCAATCGGGGTCCACAGCGGCATCGACGACGGTGGATCCCCAAGCGATCAGCGATGTGGCCATCCCGCGATCTTCCCAGAAGGGGCGATCCGGACAGTCGGGACGCGCGGAACGCGGCCTCAGCCAGGCCCTCATCCCTTGCTGACGCGCACAGCACTGCCTATCGTCCACGCCATGGGCATCCTGCTGAGCGAGCTCGTGATCGACTCCCACGACCCCACAGCCCTCGCGGCATGGTGGGCCGAGGCGCTGGGGCGGGAGGCGGAGTCCGACGACGAGGACGAGGCGTGGCTCGCGCCATCGCCGCAGAACCCGCAGGAACTCGGCCTGCTGTTCATCCGCGTCCCCGAGGAGAAGGCCGTCAAGAACAGGCTCCACCTCGACCTGCGGCCCCTGGACGGATCGGACCAGGCCGCCGAGCTCGAGCGACTGCTCGCGATGGGCGCGCGGCGCGTCGACGTGGGGCAGGGCCCGGACGTGACATGGGTCGTGCTCGCCGACCCGGAGGGCAACGAGTTCTGCCTGCTCCGGTCCACGCCGTCGGACCTCTCCGCCGACCAGGCCGCCGCTGAAGCGCTCTCCTGACCCTCAGCCCTCGGGGACGGCGGCGATCGCGTCGATCTCCACGAGGGCGCCCGGTCGCGCCGGGGTGACCGCCAGGACCGTCACCGCCGTGCGCCTGTTGCCCCACACCGAAGCCGTCGCGGCGTAGGCCTCGGTGGGGTCGATCCCGGCGGCGAGGTAGATCGTCAGCCTCGCCACGTGCTCGGGGCCCGTGCCGGCGTGCGCGAGGACGGCCAGCAAGTTGCGGAACGCCTGCTCTGTCTGCGCTCCGAGCCCGTCGAGCAGCTCGCCCGAGCCGTCGGCTCCGTTCTGCCCGCCGACGTAGAGCACCGGCCCGGCGGGCACGATCATGCCCTGCGTGAAGGCTGGGTTCTGATGCAGCTCGGGTGGGTCGACCGGTGTGAGATGACTGCTCATGATCGAGTCCTTCCTGGGGCGGGCGTGCCTGCTGGACCGTGCGTCGGATCGGGGAATGCGGTCAGGCGCCCCGGAACGCCACGTCCGCGGACGGGACGACTGCCGCGAGGCGGCCGGGCGCGGCCTGGAACCCCCAGTAGAGATTGGTGTGCGCGATGACCTGCTCGGGGGGTGGCGCGCCCCACGCCGACTTGTCGCCGGTCGTGTGCGCGTCGCTGACGAGGGTCACGTCGTAGCCGCGCGTGAACGCGCCGTGGATGGTGGAGCGGACGCAGGCGTCCGACTCGGCGCCCGTCACCACGAGCCGCCCGACGCCCGCCCGGCCCAGCACGTCGTCGAGGTCGGTCCCCTCGAACGAGTCGCCGTAGGCCTTGTGGACGAGTGGCTCCGCGTCGTCGCGGACCAGCTCGGGGATGCCCTGCCAGGAGTCGGAGCCGAGCGGCATGTCCTCGTCGGAGTGCCGCACCCAGATGACCGGGACCCGCTCGTCGCGAGCCCGCTCGACCAGTGCGGCGATGCGGGCGGTGGTGGACGTGCGCTCATGCGCCCCGTCGACGACGCCGTTCTGCATGTCGATCACGAGCAGCGCGGTGTTCGGACGGCCGGTCAGCGTGGTCATGGGATCTCCTCGCACAGCGACGTTCAGCACAGCGGCGTTCACATGTGGTGAAGATCACCCTAGAACGACCCACCGACACGCGTGCGGCGGCGAAGGAGAAAGCGCGGATGAGCCAGTCGTACGCCGGGTTCTGTCCCCGTGCCCAGTTGCCCGGACACGGGTGGCGACCATCCATCTACGACGTGCGTTGCCGCACGCCTCCAGCGGTCTACCCGGGAGCTCGGGCGAGCAGCCCTCAAGCACTCCCTGTCTGACCTTGCTCCGGGTGGGGTTTACCTAGCCGCACCGGTCACCCGGCACGCTGGTGGTCTCTTACACCACCGTTTCACCCTGACCCCGCCTGCTCCGAGGAGCGTGCGAGGCGGTCTGTTCTCTGTGGCACTGTCCCGCGGGTCACCCCGGGTGGGTGTTACCCACCACCCCGCTCTATGGAGCCCGGACGTTCCTCGGCGAGCCCGAGGGCTCGACGCGGCCGCCTGACTGACTCATCCGCGCCGCCAGCCTAGCCGCTGCTGCCCACGGGCAGCGCACACCGCCCACGCACGCCGCTGGGCACCCCATGTCGGAGCCGTAGAGTCAGGGGGTGCTCGTGCTGCTCCCACCTTCCGAAGGCAAGACCGCGCCGGCCATGGGCTCCCCGCTCGACCTCGCGGCGCTGTCGTCCCCGGCCCTGAACCCGTGGCGGGAGAAGGTGCTCGACGCGCTGGCCGAGGCCAGCGCCCGCGGCGACGCGATCGCGGTGCTCGGAGTCGGCGCGAGCCTGGCCGACGAGGTCGCGCGCAACGTGAGCCTGCGTGTCGCGCCCACCGCCCCGGCCGCGCACGTCTACACCGGCGTGCTGTACGCCGCCGCCGGCCTCGCCGGGCTGTCCGGCGCCGCGGCGGCGCGCGCCTCCCGGTCGGTGCGGGTCGTCTCCGCGCTCTGGGGCCTGGTCGCGCCCGACGACGAGATCCCCGCCTACCGCCTCTCGATGGGCGTGGACCTGCCCGGGATCGGCCCGTTGGCCCGCGCCTGGCGTGACCCGCTCGCCGCCGAGCTCGACGCGCGTGGGGAGGCGGAGCTCGTCGTGGACTGCCGCTCTGCCGCGTACCTGGCGGCATGGCGCCCGAGCCGCGCCCCGCAGTGGGTGGCGGTGCGCGTGCTGCGCGAGCTCGACGGCAAGCGCTCGGTCGTCTCGCACCACGCCAAGCACACGCGTGGGGTCCTCACCCGGCACCTGCTGGCCCGCGCGGCGCCCGAGCCGGTCGACGCGGAGCAACTGGCCGCGGCCGCTGGCGAGCTCGTCGGCTCCGAACTGCACGACGTCGAGCTCGGCCCCGCCGGCCGCGGCGCCCGCGTGCTGTCCCTCGTGGTGCGGTAGCAGCGCCAGCTCACCAGGCGCCCATCCTGCGGGGTGGCGCCGGTCAGCGCCCGCGTGCCCAGCCCTCGCTCGGCGCGCCCGCCACGGCGACCTCGGTGCGCCCATCCTCGAACAGCCGCACGATGCTCAGAGAGGCCGGCGCGACGCGCAGCCTGCTCCAGGACGACGGCTGGGCGCCCAACGCGACGCCCACAGCGGCCCGGATCGAGACCGCGTGGCTCACCACCACGACCGTGCGGTCGACGCCCCCCGCCAACAGCTCGGCGAAGACCTGCGCGATGCGCCGACCGACGTCCACGATCGACTCGCCGCCCGGGGGCCGCACGTCCGCCTGGGTGTGCCACGGCTCCAGGAGCCCCGGCCAGCGAAGCTCGATCTCTTGGGCGGTCAGGCCCTGCCACTCGCCGAAGTCCGCCTCCTTGACGAGCTCCATCGTGCGCACCGGAAGCCCCAGGCGGTCGGAGACGACAGCGGCGGTCTCCTGCGTGCGGACCATCGGCGACGCGATGATCTCCGTCGGGTACGGGATGTCGCCCCAGAGGTCGCGGCCGATCCGCTCGATCAGCTCGGCGGCGGCGGCGGCCTGCTGGCGGCCCTGCGCGCTGAGCGGCGGGCCCGGCTCGGACGATCCCGAGTAGCCGCCGGCCGCCGTCATCGAGGTCTCGCCGTGCCGCAGCAAGACCACGGTGACCGGCTCGGCGTCGTCAAACCGGGGCGCGGCGCCCGACGGGCGGCGGCCACGGCCGGGGACCGGGGCGCCGGGCGCCCCCTCCTCGCCACTGAGGCCCGCACCGGCGGCCCGAGGCGCCAGGTCGCGCGCGATGGAGCGTGCGGTGTCCATGGCCTCGTTGGCGAGCGCGTCCGCTGCGGCGTTCTGCGCCCGCGGCACCCAGGTGTACGACACCCGCTCGGCGGGCAGCACCGCGCGTGCGAGATCCGCGAGCCGGCGCATCTCGGTGTGCTTGATCTGCCACGCGCCGGACATCTGCTCCACGACCAAGCGCGAGTCGAGGCGGACCTCCACCTCGGCCTCGGGGTCGATCGCCGCGGCGGCGCGCAGCCCGGCGACGAGGCCGGAGTACTCGGCGACGTTGTTCGTGGTGTGCCCCAGGTGCTCGGCACGCTCGGCCAGCACCTCGCCGGTGCGCGCGTCACGCACGAGCGCGCCAAATCCGGCAGGGCCAGGGTTCCCGCGCGACCCGCCGTCCGCCTCGACGATCAGCCTCCTGCGCGACCCCGACCCCCCGGCGGCGTCCATCAGTAGGCGTCCTCGCCCCGCACCAGGATCCGGCCCGAGTCCTCGCAGAACACGATCTCCTCGGCCGGCAGCGCCTTGATCCGCGCCAGCTCGGTGCCGGGGACCTGCAGTCCGCTGCCCTCCGAGCGCCCATGCCGCAGCCGCGCCACGGCGACACCGCCGAGCCGCCCGCGCAGCCGCTCATACAGCGCGACCAGCTTGTCGTCGAGCGGCGCGATGGTCTCGGCGCGCTTCGCGGTGACCTGCTCCGCCTCCGCGTCCAACTCGGCCAGGGCCTTGTCCCGCTCGGCCTCGAGCTCGCCGCGCTGCGCGATGAGCTCGTCATGCGCCTGGGTGAGCCCCGCCAGGGCGCCCTCATGCGCCTCGAGCCGCTCCATGACCTCCAGCTCGACCTCCTCGAGGTCGGCCTGCCTCCGACCCAGAGCGACCAGCTCGTGCTGCAACGCCTGCAGGTCCTTGGGGCTGCCGGAGCCCGAGTCGAGGCGGGCCTGGTCGCGGTCGGCGCGCGTGCGCACCTGCTCGACGTCCGTCTCGGCCTTCTTCAGCTCGCGGCGCAGGTCGTTCGCGGCAGTGCGCGAGGTGACGAGGGCGGTGTCGAGATCGGCGATCCGCCCGTCCAGCTCGGCGAGGGTCGCGAGCACGGGGAGCGTGCGGCGGCGGTGCGCGATCTGGTCCAGGCGGGTGTCGAGCTCCTGGACGTCGAGCAGCCGGCGCTGCTCCTCGGGGGGTGCTGTGGTCACGGTGCGGTTCCTTCCGACGGCGGGACGTGGTCCGGGCTCGAGACACGGTCGGTCCACGGGTCGGTGCGCAGCGTGCTGACCCTGGTCTCCACCGTAGTCCCGGTGATCTCGAGCGAGGTGCGGAGGTCGGCGGCGGCCTGGGCGAGCCAGGGCCACTCCGACGCGTAGTGGGCGACGTCCACGAGGTACGGGACCGCGGGACGCCCGGGTCCGGCCTCGAACTCGGCGCGTTCGCGCTGCTCGGAGGCCGGGTGGTGGCGCAGGTCCGCGGTGAGGTAGGCGTCGACGCCCGCGCCCCGCACCGCGTCGAACAGCGAGTCGCCCGATCCGCCGACGACCGCGACCCGCTCGACGAGCCCGTCGGGGTCGCCCGCGAATCGCACGCCCTGCGGGGTCGGGGGCAGCGCGCGGGCGACCCGCTCGGCGAACCCGCGCAGCGTCGTCGGCTCGGCCAGCCGGCCGACGCGGCCCGTGCCCGTGGGCCCGTCCCAGCGGGCCCGCTCCCACACGTCGAACGCGGGCTCCTCGTAGGGGTGCGCCGAGCGCATCGCCGCGATGACGGCGCCACGCAGGCGTCGCGGGGCGACCATCTCGACGCGCGCCTCGACCACGGCACTCGCCTCGCCCGCGCGCCCAATCGCCGGATTCGCGGCATCAGACGGTGTGAACGTCCCCTCGCCGGTGGTCTGCCATGCGCAGCGCGCGTACTCACCGATGGCGCCGGCGCCGGCCGCGGCCAGCGCGTCGACCAGCCGGCCGGCGTCCGCCACTGGGATGAAGACGACATGCTTGTCGAGCGGCTCCGCCGGGATCGCGACGAGCGGTGCGAGGTCGACGAGCCCGACGGCTCTCGCGAGCCCTTCCGCGACTCCCCCGGCGGCCGCGTCGGCGTTGGTGTGCGCGTTGTAGAGCGCCACGCCCGAGCGGATCAGCTTGTGCAGCAGCGCGCCCTTGAACGTCGTCGCCGCGACGGAGTGCACGCCCTTGAGCAGCAACGGGTGGTGCACGAAGACGAGGTCCGCGCCCCAGGCGATCGCCTCGTCGACGACAGCGTCCACGGGATCGACGGCGAGCAGCACCTTGCGCACCGGCTGGGCCGGGTCACCGGTGATGAGGCCGACGGAGTCCCACTGCTCGGCGGTGCCGGGCGGGTAGTGCCGGTCGAGCACCCGGACGACGTCGGCCAGGGTCGGGTGCTGGTCGGGGCGGGTGCTCACGGGATGAACGCTACCTGGCGTCCGGACACCCGAGCACGGGCCGTCAGCATCAGGCTGAGCCCGCTCAGCCGGTGACGACCACCTCGTCGCCCACCGCCACGCGCCCCGCGCCGACGGGGACCACCCGGATGCCGAACCACACCTTGCCGTCCCACCGGCGGTGCAGGGCGAGGGACCGCAGCGGCTCCTTGCCCCGCAGCCGCGTGTGCGGGTCGACGGTGGTGAGCACGCAGCGGTCGCAGTGCTCGGCGAACCGGTACTCGACGTCGCCGATCCGGAGTCGGCCCCACGCGTCCTCAGCGAAGGGCTCGACGTCGTCGCCGGCCACCACGAGGTTCGGCCGGAACCGCTCCATCACGATCGGCGCCGGGGCCTCGCCGCGGGCGTGGGCCTCCTCCACCGCCCACGCGTCGAGCTGGCGCAACGACGACGCCGTGGTGAGCAGCAGCGGCCCAGCATCGGCGAGGCTCAGCGGGTCGCCCGGGCCGCCGCCGTGCGCCTGCGACATCGGCCGACGGGACGGGTCGTCAAGCCACACCAGGCGCACAGGCCGGCCGAGCACCTCGGACAGCCAGGCATGCGCACGGGCGTCGGCAGCGGTGGCCACCTCGAGACGCGACAGGGTGACGGCCGTGTCAGCGCGGCCCGCGGGCTCGGGGACGCTCAGCGGGGCGCGCCCGGCGGTGTGGAGCACGATGCCCCGCGGCGCGAGGGTGACGGTGATCGCGAGCATCGCAGGGAGCTTGCGCGCCGTCAGCGTCTCACCGCGCTCGTCCACCACCATCCAGCGCCGATCGCCGGCCAGGCCCAAACGCTCGACGTCGGCGGACTCGACCGAGACGCCACGCAGGGACTTCACAGGGAACAGGTTCAACTCGCCGACGTGCACGGACGCCGACGCTAGCAGGGCTCCGCCGCCCGCTCCGCCGCATGACGCGCAGACTCCTGGGGGTGGGCCCGGCCGGTTTCGAACCGGCGACCTCCGCGGTGTAAACGCGGCGCTCTGACCAGCTGAGCTACAGGCCCCTCGACGGTCGCACAGCCTACCGGCCCGGTCGTGGCCCGGCAGGCGTGTGCGCCGTCGTCCTCAGGCTGTCAGGCCGTCGAGCGCGGCCCGGTAGGCGGCCAGGTCACGCGCCTGCCCTGCGGGGTTCACGACGCTCCAGCGCAGTACCCCGTCGGCGTCGATGAGGAAACTGCCACGCAGCGCCCGGCCCCGCTCGGCGTCGAACACGCCATAGGCGCGCGCGACCTCCCCATGGGGCCAGAAGTCGGAGAGCAGGTCGAACGTGTAGCCCTCCTGCTGGGCCCATGCCCGCTGGGAGAACGTCGGGTCGCAGGAGACCGCGAAGAGCCGGACGCCCGCTTGCTCGAATGCCGCGATGTTGTCACGCAGCTCGCACAGCTCGCCGGTGCAGATGCCCGAGAACGCGAACGGCACGAACACGAGGACGACCGGGGCTCCCCGCAGCGCGGAGAGCGTCACCGGCGTCCCGTGGGTGTCGGTGAGGGTGAAGTCTGGAGCCGGGGCGCCGATGAGCGGCGCCGGCTGTGCTGTCACCGTCAACGACCGCGCCCGCGGTAGCCCAGACGGGTGGCCGACCAGTCATCGGCGATGGAGAAGGTGCTCGTCACGTGCAGGCCGGCTGTGGTGCCAGCCTCCTCGAGCTCGCCGTGGTCGACGTGCCCCGTGCGGCCCTTCTTCGGCGTGAAGACCCAGATGGTCCCCCCGTCGTCGAGCACGGTCTGCGCGTCGACCAGCATGTCGGTGAGGTCACCGTCGCCGTCCCGCCACCAGATGATGACGCCGTCAGTGACGTCGTCGTAGTCCTCGTCGACGAGTTCGGCCCCGGTGGCCTCCTCGATCGCGCCCCGCAGGCCGCCGTCGACGTCGTCGTCATATCCGAACTCCTGGATCACCTGACCCGAGGTGATTCCGAGACGACCCGCCGCCTGTGCAGCCGCGTTGTCCGCGGTGGATGCCACGTCCTGACCCGTTCCCTTCCGTCACGACCGCCCGGGAGGGCGACCTGCTGATGCTCGCAAACCGTAGCCCACCGCACCGGACGGTGCTCTGGCAAGGGCTGGTCGTGTCGTTCCCGCGTCCGCTGTCGCGGACGTCACGTCCCATTTTCGGTGTCCGGTGTGACTTTGTGGGCTGCGAGGTCGGAGAATGGCTGCGACTACCCGAACCTGTCGAGCCGCAGCAGCGTGCCGCGACGGCGCCGGGCCAAGAGAGCGCGCTGAGGCTGATGGCCTCGCCGCGAACGAGAGGCGAGGAGCACAGGTGGCTTCGACCGAGGACACAGGTCCGCTCATCAACGGCTTGCTGAGCCAGGTACCGGACATCGACCCCGAGGAGACCGGCGAGTGGGTGGACTCACTCGACGGCCTGATCGACGACAAGGGCGGGCCTCGCGCGCGCTACGTGCTGCTCAACCTGCTGAAGCGGGCACGCGAGCGCAACGTCGCGATCCCGACGTCGCTGAACACGCCGTACGTGAACACCATCGGTGTCCACGAGGAGCCCTACTTCCCGGGTGACGAGGTCCTCGAGCGGCGTTACCGCTCGTGGATCCGCTGGAACGCGGCCGTCATGGTCACGCGCGCGCAGCGCCCCGGGATCGGGGTCGGCGGGCACATCTCGTCGTACGCCTCCGTGGCGACGCTGTACGAGGTGGGCCTGAACCACTTCTTCCGCGGCAAGGACCACCCGGGCGGCGGCGACCAGGTCTACTTCCAGGGCCACGCCTCCCCCGGCGTGTACGCCCGCGGGTTCCTCGAGGGCCGGCTCACCGCCGAGCAGCTCGACGGGTTCCGCCAGGAGCTCTCGCACCCGGGCGGCGGCCTGCCGTCGTACCCGCACCCGCGCCTGGCCCCGGAGCTGTGGGAGTTCCCCACGGTGTCGATGGGCCTGGGCCCGGCGTCCGCGATCTACCAGGCGTGGACCAACCGCTACCTGCACGAGCGCGGCATCAAGGACACCAGCCAGCAGAACGTCTGGGCGTTCCTGGGCGACGGCGAGATGGACGAGCCCGAGAGCCGCGGCATGCTGCAGCTCGCGGCGCAGCAGGGCCTCGACAACCTGACGTTCGTCGTCAACTGCAACCTGCAGCGCCTGGACGGCCCGGTGCGCGGCAACGGCAAGATCATCCAGGAGCTCGAGGCGCAGTTCCGCGGCGCCGGCTGGAACGTCATCAAGGTGATCTGGGGCCGCGAGTGGGACGTCCTGCTCAACGCCGACAAGGACCGCGCGCTGGTCAACCTCATGAACGTCACGCCTGACGGCGACTACCAGACGTTCAAGGCGAACGACGGCGCCTTCGTCCGCGAGCACTTCTTCGGCCGCGACCCGCGCACCAAGGCGCTCGTGGAGAAGATGACCGACGACGAGATCTGGGCGCTCAAGCGCGGTGGCCACGACTACCGCAAGCTCTACGCGGCCTACGCGGCGGCGACGGCCCACACCGGCCAGCCGACCGTCATCCTCGCCCACACCATCAAGGGCTACGGCCTGGGCTCGGGCTTCGCGGGGCGCAACGCCACGCACCAGATGAAGAAGCTCAAGTCGGACGACCTGAAGACGCTGCGCGACTCGCTGCACATCCCGATCACGGATGAGCAGATCGACGAGAACCCGTACGTCCCGCCGTACTACCACCCCGGCCAGGACGACCCGGCGATCCAGTACATGCTGGACCGGCGCCGGGCGCTGGGCGGATTCGTCCCCGAGCGGCGCAGCAAGCACACCCAGGTCAAGCTCCCCGACGACAAGACCTACGACCTGCTGAAGAAGGGCTCCGGCACGCAGGAGGTCGCCACCACGATGGCGCTCGTGCGCCTGTTCAAGGACCTGGTGCGGGACAAGGAGTTCGGCCACCGGATCGTCCCGATCATCCCGGACGAGGCCCGCACGTTCGGCCTGGACGCGATCTTCCCCTCGGCGAAGATCTTCAACACGAACGGCCAGCACTACCTCGCGGTGGACCGTGACCTGATGCTCTCCTACAAGGAGTCCGAGAGCGGCCAGATCATGCACACCGGCATCAACGAGGCCGGTTCTGCGGCGGCGTTCCAGGCGGTCGGCACGTCCTATGCGACGCACGGCGAGCCGCTGATCCCGTTCTACTTCTACTACTCGATGTTCGGGTTCCAGCGCACCGGCGACCAGTTCTGGGCCGCCGGCGACCAGATGACGCGCGGGTTCCTCATCGGCGCCACCGCAGGCCGCACCACGCTCACGGGCGAGGGCCTGCAGCACGCCGACGGGCACTCGCCGCTGCTCGCGGGCACCCAGCCGCACGTCGTGCACTACGACCCGGCGTACGGGTACGAGATCCGGCACATCGTGCGCGACGGCATCCAGCGGATGTACGGCCAGGACGACCCGCGCGACCCGGATGTCATGTACTACCTCACGGTGTACAACGAGCCGATGATCCAGCCGGCCGAGCCGGAGGACGTCGACGTCGAGGGCATCCTGCGGGGCATCCACCTGATCGCCCCGGCCGAGGGCGACGGGCCGCGCGCCCAGATCCTCGCGTCGGGCGTGGCGGTGCCGTGGGCGCTCGAGGCCCGTCAGCTCCTCGCGGACGACTGGGGCGTGCGCGCCGCGGTGTGGTCTGTGACGAGCTGGAACGAGCTGCGCCGTGACGGCCTGGCCGCGGACGCGCACGCGTTCCTGCAGCCCGGCGAGGAGCCGCGCGAGGCGTACCTGACGCAGAAGCTGCGCGGGGCCGAGGGCCCGTTCGTCGCGACGACGGACTACGACCACCTCGTCCCCGACCAGGTGCGCGCGTGGATCCCCGGCACGTACGCCACGCTCGGCGCGGACGGCTTCGGCTTCTCCGACACGCGTGCGGCTGCCCGTCGGCACTTCAAGATCGACGGTCCGTCGGTGGCGGTCCGGGTGCTGCAGCAGCTCGCTCGGACGGGTGAGGTCCCCGCGGACGCTCCCGCCAAGGCGATCGAGCAGTACCGCCTGCACGACGTCACCGCCGGCACCTCCGGCAACGTGGGTGGCGACTCCTGAGTCGCTGACCTGACAACGGGAAGGCCCCGGACCGCATCTGCGGTCCGGGGCCTTCCTGTTGTGAGCGTTGTCCAGGCGTCCTCGCGGGGCGAGGCGCCTCAGGCGTCGGGCGAGTGCTGCTCCGCATGTGCGATGGCCTCGCCGAGCTCGAGCCGGAGCCCGGCCGCGGCGTCAGGATCGGGGTACATGTCGAGCGACGCGAGATGCTGCTTGGCCTCGAGCGGGCGGCCCGCCTCGAGCGAGGCCAGGACGAGCTGCCTGCCGACCTCGAGGTCGTGCTCGCGCGGGCGCCAGTGGCCGACGCCGAGCCAGAGCGCGTCCACGGGCTTGTCCGCCTCACGCAGCACCTTGAGCCCTTCCGCCAGCGCGCGGCCGGTGGGGTCGCGCTCGGCGGCCGTGGTCAGCCGGCGCAGGGTGCCCTCGTGGTCGTCGCGCACCGACAGGCGCGCCACCTCGACGAGCGGGTACCAGGCACGGGGGTTCCCGGCGAGCTCCTCGCCGAGGGACCAGACCGCCAGGTCGGCGGCGCGTTGGCGCTCCCCGTCGGGCAGCGCCCGCGTGAGCGGGTCGTGCTCGGACCCCTCGGGCTCGGCCGCGCGACGGCGGACGATCTCCGCCAGAGCACGGAAGGCCCGCTCGTTGTTCGGGTCGTCGCTCAGCACAGAGCGCAGAGCGTCCTCGTGCAAGGTGTCCCCCCGGCGCGCAGTCTTGGTCGGACGCCGCGCACCGACCCGCGACGCCGACGAGGGGCGGCGCATGAGCTGACGGAGTCGCGGCAGGAGAGCCATGACGCGACCTTAGTCGCTCACCCCCGCCTCGCGCTCCCCCACGCGCCGGTTGTCGCACGTTCGCACCCCACCACGCTTTTGTCGACTTCCCACAACTCGGCCCTTATGCTCGGCCCATGGTCTCGCAGCGTCGCCACCCCACCCCCTCCGCCGGAGCGTCGACGCCCGCCCGCGATCACGATTCGGACGTCTCGGACAACCCGGCGAGCAAGCGTCCGGCGCCCGCGCAGCGGGCCGGCATCGAGACGCTCCGGCGCGTGCGCGATGGGAACGGGCTCCTCCCGGCCGCAGCGATGCGCAGGCTCGACGAGGACCTCGACTGGTACCGCGCGCTCCCGGCGGAGGACCGCTCCTCGGTGGGCCTCGTGGCGCAGGCCGGGATCACCGCGTTCGTCACGTGGTTCAGCGACCCGTCGAGCCCGCCGCACGGCGTCGGGGAGATCTTCGCGGCGGCGCCGCCCGAGCTCACGCGCTCCATCTCCCTGCAGCACACCCTTCAGCTCGTGCGCGTGCTGGTCGACGTCGTCGAAGGGCACAGCGACCAGCTCGCGGCGCCGGGGGCCGAGCGCGACCTGCGGGAGGCCGTCCTGCGGTACTCCCGAGAGGTCGCGTTCTCCGCCGCCGAGGTCTACGCCCGCGCGGCCGAGAGCCGCGGCGCCTGGGACGCGCGCCTCGAGGCGCTCGTCGTGGACGCGCTGGTGCGCGGCGACGTGGACGACTCGTTGCGCTCCCGGGTGGCGGCGCTCGGCTGGGTGGGACGCGGCCAGACGCTGGTGATGGTGGGCACCACGACGTCTCCGCTGGACGATGTCCGCACCGCCGACCTGCGCCGTGCCACGCGCCGCGCCGCCGAGGACGCCCTGGTGGGGATACAGGGCGATCGGCTGGTCGTCTTCCTGGGCGGCGAGGGGGACCTCGCGGCGGCGGCGGTCTCGCTGCTGCCCAAGTTCGGGCCCGGGCCCGTGGTGATCGGCCCGACGGTGCAGCATGTCGTCGACTCGGCCCGCTCGGCCCGTGCCGCGTTCTCTGGGCTGATCGCGGCTCCGGCCTGGGAGCAGGCGCCGCGCCCGGTGCAGGCCGACGACCTGCTGCCCGAGCGGGTGCTCATCGGCGATGCCACCGCGCGCCGCATGCTGGTGGCCCAGGCATACGTCCCACTGGCCGCGAGCACGGGATCGCTGCTGGAGACGCTCTCGGCGTACCTCGGGGCGGGCCGCTCGCTCGAGGCCGCCGCGCGCACCCTGTACGTCCACCCCAATACCGTCCGCTACCGCCTGCGCCGGGTCGCCGATGTGACTGGCTGGGACCCGCTCGACCCGCGAGAGTCCTATGTGCTGCAGACCGCGCTCGCGCTCGGGCGGCTCGGCTCCGACGGGTGAGGACCGCGAGCCCGCAGGGCCTTTGTAGGGTCGACACAACGGCCTGACCGAAGGTTGGTGCGCGTCGTGGGGACCGCCCGAAGGTCCCTGGACGGCATAGTCGACACGTGCTTGCCATCGTGTGCCCAGGTCAGGGCTCCCAGTCCCCCGGAATGCTCGCCCCATGGCTCGAACTCGAGGGCGCAGCCGGGCGTGTCGCTGCCTTCTCGGAGGCCGCCGGGGTGGACCTGAGGGCGCACGGAGTCACCTCTGACGCTGAGACGATCCGGGACACCGCCGTCGCGCAGCCGCTCATCGTGACCATGTCCCTCGTGGCCCTGCGCGCAGTCCTCGACGGCCAGGACGCCTCGGCTGTCGCTGGCGTCACCGCAGGCCACTCCGTCGGAGAGCTCACCGCGGCCGCCGTCGCCGGAGTGCTCACCGACGAGGACGCGGTCAGCCTCGTCACCGTGCGCGCCGCCCTGATGGCCCAGGCCGCGGCCGCGGAGGCCACGGGCATGAGCGCCGTGGTCGGCGGCGACCCGGAGCAGGTGCTCGCGGCCATCGCCGCGGCGGGGCTGTGGCCCGCGAATGTGAACGGCGGCGGCCAGGTCGTCGCGGCAGGCTCGCTGGAGGGGCTCGCCGCGCTCGCCGAGGACCCGCCGGCCCGCGCCCGGGTCATCCCGCTCCAGGTCGCCGGCGCGTTCCACACCCCGTTCATGCAGTCCGCGCTCGACGGCTTCGCGCCGGTGGCCGCCGCCCGCGCGGCGCGCGACCCCCGGACGGTCCTGCTCTCCGACGCCGACGGCGCGGCCTACGGCGACCTCCCCGGCGAGCACGGCCCGCTGGGCGCCGCCTCGGACGTGCTGCACCGCATCGCGCAGCAGATCGTCGCCCCGGTGCGCTGGGACCTGTGCCAGGAGACGCTACTGCGGCTCGGCGTCACGGGACTGCTCGAGCTCGCCCCCGGTGGGGTCCTCACCGGGCTGGCCCGGCGTACGCTGCCCGGGGTGGAGACGGTGGCGCTCAAGTCCCCGACCGATCTCGAGGCCGCCCGCGACCTCATCGCCCGCCACGCTGCCCCGATCAGCCAGGAGACCTCCTCGTGACCCGTCCCACACTCACGCAGTCCACCGGACCGGCGCACTCCCGCATCCTCGGGCTGGGTGTCATGCGCGGCGAGCGCGTCGTGACGAATGACGACCTGGCCGGCCCGATCGACTCCTCCGACGAGTGGATCCGCCAGCGCACCGGCATCGTCACGCGACGCCGTGCCGCCGAGGGCACCGGCGTGCTCGACCTCGCCGAGGAGGCCGCCAACGCCGCGATCAAGGACGCCGGCCTCACCGGCGCCGACATCGACGCGGTGCTGGTGTCCACCGTCACCTACTTCCACCAGACGCCGTCCGCCGCCGCGGTCCTCGCCGACCGGATCGGCGCCACGCCCGCCGCTGCCTACGACATCTCGGCGGCCTGCGCGGGCTACTGCTACGGCATTGGGCAGGCCGACGCGCTCGTCCGCTCCGGCGCGGCCCGCAACGTGCTGGTGATCGGCGCGGAGAAGATGAGCGACTTCGTCGACCCGACGGACCGCAGCATCTCGTTCCTGCTCGGTGACGGCGCGGGCGCCGTGGTCATCGGCGCGTCGGACTACCCCGGCATCGGCCCCACGGTGTGGGGCTCGGACGGCTCGCAGTCCCAGGCGATCCGCCAGACCCACTCCTGGCTCGACACCCGGGACAACGGCGCCGGCTGGCCCACCCTGCGCCAGGAGGGCCAGAGTGTCTTCAAGTGGGCGGTGTGGCAGATGGCCCCCGTCGCGCAGAAGGCCCTGGACGCCGCGGGTGTCACGGCCGACCAGATCGACGCGTTCATCCCCCACCAGGCGAACATGCGGATCATCGACCAGATGATCAAGCAGCTGAAGCTGCCGGAGTCGGTGGCGGTGGCGCGCGATATCGCCGACACGGGCAACACGTCGGCCGCCTCCATCCCGCTCGCGACCGAGCGGCTGCTGCGCGAGGGTCAGGTGTCGAGCGGAGCGCTGGCCCTGCAGATCGGCTTCGGCGCCGGCCTCGTCTACGCCGCCCAGGTCGTCGTCCTGCCCTGACCGCCCCGGCGGCGTGCGTCGCCCGGTAGCGTTCAGCCCCGTTCACCCCCACATCACCGAACCAAGGAGAACACCGATGGCGCACAGCGAGCAGGAGATCCTGGCCGGACTGGCCGAGATCGTCAGCGAGGAGACCGGCCTTCCCACCGACTCCGTCCTGCCCGAGAAGTCCTTCACCGACGACCTCGACATCGACTCGCTGTCGATGATGACGATCGTGACCCTCGCCGAGGAGAAGTTCGACGTGCGGATCCCCGACGACGAGGTCAAGAACCTCGCGACGGTCGGCGACGCCGTGACCTTCATCGCCAAGGCGCAGGCCTGATCTTCGCCCGCCCCACATGCTCGACCGCGTCCAGGCCTGGCCGTCGCGGCGCCGTCCACCGGCGCCCTGACGGTCAGGTCTTGGCCGCGCACCCCACCGAACTGGAGCAGCCATGACCCCCGTCACCGACGTCGTCGTCACCGGCCTGGGCGCCACCACCCCGCTGGGCGGGGATGTGGCCAGCACCTGGCGGGCTGCCCTCGCAGGCGAGTCCGGAGCCCGGCCCTTCGAGAACGACTGGGTCGAGACCTATGACCTCCCTGTGACCTTCGCGGCGCAGATCAAGGTCCACCCATCCGAGGTGCTCCCGCGCCAGGAGATCAAGCGCATGGACCCCTCTGCGCAGTACGCGATCATCGCGACGCGCGAGGCCTGGGGAGACGCCGGCAAGCCGGAGGTCGACCCGGACCGGCTCGGCGCCGTGGTGTCCTCGGGCATCGGCGGCATCTGGACCACGCTCGACGGCTGGGACACGCTCCGGGAGAAGGGCGCCCGGCGTGTCCTGCCGATGACGGTGCCCATGCTCATGCCCAACTCCCCCGCCGCCTACGTCGAGCTGGAGCTCGGCGCCCGCGCGGGCGCCCACGCCCTCGTCTCCGCCTGTGCCTCGGGCGCCGAGGCGATCGGCTACGCCGTCGAGATGATCCGCTCCGGCAGGGCCGACGTGGTGGTGGCCGGCGGCACCGAGGCGGCGATCCACCCGCTGCCGATCGCCGCGTTCGCCGCCTCGCGCACCGTGTCATTGCGCAATGACGACCCCGCTGGCGCGTCCCGGCCCTACGACGTGAGCCGCGACGGCTTCGTGCTGGGCGAGGGCGCCGCCGTGGTGGTCCTCGAGAGCGCCGCGCATGCGGCCGCCCGTGGCGCCCGCGTGTACGCCCGGATCTCGGGCGTCGGTTTGAGCAGCGACGGCTACCACATCACCTCCCCGGAGCCGAACGGCCGCGGCCAGATCGCGGCGATGCGCCAGGCGCTGACGAACGCCCAGGTCACCACCTCCGACGTCGTGCACGTCAACGCCCACGCCACCTCGACGGTGGTGGGCGACCTCATCGAGGCGCGCGGCGTCCGCGAGGTGCTGGGCGCGGACGCCGACCAGGTGGCGCTCTCCGCCACCAAGTCGATGACCGGGCACCTGCTCGGCGGCGCCGGGGCGCTCGAGACGATCTTCACCGTGCTCGCCATCTCGGAGCGCACCGCGCCCCCGACGATCAACGTCACCGACCCGGACCCCGAGCTGGTGCTGGACCTCGTGCGGGACAAGCCGCGAGATCTCCGCACCGGCCAGGTGGCCGCGATCAACAACTCGTTCGGCTTCGGCGGGCACAACGTGGCATTGGTCGTCACGAGCGCCTGACCGCGCCCTGCGCACAGCAGAACGGCCCCGACGCTCGTCGCGTCGGGGCCGTTCTGCTGTGCGTGTGCTCTAGCCGACGCGGTGCAGCCAGCGCACGGGGGCGCCGGCGCCGGCGTAGCGGAACGACTCGAGCTCGTCGTCCCAGGCCTGCCCCAGCGCAAGGTCCAGCTCGGCGCGCAGCCGCGCCGGGTCGGCCGCATGCGTGAGCGCAGCGCGGATGCGGTCCTCGGGCACGACGACGTTGCCGTGCACGTCGGTGGCCGCGTGGAAGATGCCCAGCTCCGGAGTGTGGCTCCACCGGGCGCCGTCGGAGCCGTGGCTGGCCTCCTCCGTCACCTCGTACCGCAGGTGGGTCCAGCCCCGGAGGGCGGAGGCGAGCCGGGCGCCGGTTCCCGGGGCGCCCTGCCACGAGTGCTCAGCGCGGTACATGCCGCGCGCCGCCGGCTGCGGGGTCCAGTCCAAGGACACGCGGGTCCCCAGAAGATTCCCTGCTGCCCACTCCAAGTGCGGGCACAGCGCACGCGGCGCTGAGTGCACGAAAAGTACACCGCGGGTGATCGCACCTGCCATGTCGCCCTCCTGACGGATCGAGGTTCGTCTTCCCCAACGACCTCAGCCCGTTCCCGGGAGTAGCGCACGGTCTCGCGGCGTGCTGGGGACAGCATGCCCGACGGCTGGGACGTGACGCCAGCCGTCGGGCGAATCGCCCCGATTTATCGGAGAGAACCGCTGGTCAGGCGAGCTGCTCGCGGATGGTCCGCATGGCCTTCTTGCGGACCGCGCGGTCGAGGCGGTCCAGGTAGAGCATCCCGTCGAGGTGGTCGACCTCGTGCTGCAGGCAGCGGGCCATGAGCTCGGTTCCCTCGACGACGACCTCGTTGCCGTCAAGGTCGACGCCGACCACGCGGGCGTACCACGCGCGGCGCGTCGGGTACCAGAGGCCCGGCACGGACAGGCAGCCCTCGTCGCCGTCCTGGTAGTCGTCGGACAGTTCCACGATCGTCGGGTTCAGCACGTAGCCGACCTCGTCGTCGATGTTCCAGGAGAACGCCCGCAGGTTCACACCGATCTGGTTGGCGGCGAGTCCCGCCCTGCCCTCGTAGTCGACCGTCTCGACAAGGTCCGCGACAAGCGAGCGGACGCGCTCGTCAACAGTGGTGATCGGGTCACAGGGGGTGCGCAGGACCGGGTCGCCGACCGTGCGGATCTCTCTCATCGCCATGGCCGGATTGTTTCATGCGCGGAGGGCATGCGTTTCGAGGTCCAGGCGTGGCGGGGCGAACGCCGATTCCGCAGGAGCCGGCATGAGCCATGTGACTCACCGAACACCGCGCCGGGGCCATCTCGCTTGCAGCGCGCCACGAGTCGTCCTACTTTTGCACTGACCGGTCAGTCCAACAGCGAGAGGCACACCGTGCAGCACGCCATCCAGGGTCGCCACGACGGCGCCACCGCGCTCCCCACCGAGCAGCTGGACCCCGACACCGGCTCCCCGGCCAGCACACGCCAGGCCACCGATCTCGCCGTCACGGCCCGCGGCCTCGCGCTGCACGGCAGCCGCGGGCTCGTCTACGGCCCCCTCGACCTCGAGGTCCCGCGCGGCGCGCTGCTGGTGGTGCAGGCCCCCCAGGGCGGCGGCCGCTCGAGCCTGCTACTCACCCTCGCGGGCCGCATGCTGCCCGACAAGGCGAGCTCGCTGACGGTGCTCGGCGAGCCGCTGCCCAGTCGGCGCACCGCCGTCCAGCGGCGCGCGGCCATCGCCGGGTTCCACGGCATCGACGAGCTCGACGAGTCTGTGACCGTCGGCGAGACGGTCCGCGAGCGCCTCGCCTGGCTCTCCCCCTGGTACCGCCGCACACCCCGCGTGGACCAGCGCGAGCTGGCGCGCCTCATCCGGCCCGTGTTCGGCGAGCGACCGCTGCCGCGCGTCGGCAGCCTCGTGTGGGACCTCGACGAGGTCGACGTGATGCTCCTGCGCGTCACCCTCGCCATGGCACAGCAGCCCGATCTGCTCGTCGTCGACGACGTCGACCAGGTGCACGACTCCGTGCGCCGCCAGTTCGTCTGGACCCGGCTCGAGGCGCTCGCCCTGGGCGGCGTCACGGTCATCGCCTCCGTCGCCTCGCTCGACGAGGTCGCGCGCATGCGCTGGAACCGCCGACCCGAGCAACTCACCCTCGCGACGGGGCCGCGCGCCCTGCACGCCGACTGATCCTCCTCCCCGCCGCGCCCGCGCGCAGCCCCCGCCTCGAAGGACCCCGATGCTCTCCCTCACCTCGACCGGAACCGAGCTCCGCCGGTTCCGCCGCGGCCGGCTCCCCCGGCTCGCCGTCGCCGCGATGATCCTCGTCCCCCTGCTCTACGGGGCGCTCTACCTCTGGGCCTTCTGGGACCCGACCGGCAACATGGACCGGCTGCCCGTCGCCCTCGTCAACGCCGACCAGGGCACAGAGGTCGACGGCGAACGGCTCGACGCCGGCGCCGACGTGACCGACCGACTGCTCGAGTCGGGCGACCTGGGCTGGGTCGAGGTCGACGCCGACGAGGCCGCCGACGGCGTCTCCGACGGCACGTACTACTTCGCGGTCACCGTGCCCGCCGACTTCTCCGCCGACATCGCGTCGGCGGCGGGCGACTCGCCCACCACCGCGCAGCTGCTCGTGACGTACAACGACGCGAACTCGTTCCTCGCCTCGACGCTCGGCCGGTCCGCGATGACGCAGATCCAGTCCGCCGTCTCGGCGACGATCGGCGAGCAGGTCGTCGACCAGGTGCTCGTGGGCCTCGGGTCGGCGCGCGACGGGTTCGCCCAGGCCTCCGATGGCGCCTTGACCCTGCGCGCGGCGGGCGGACAGCTCTCCGACGGCGCCCATGAGGTGGCGGACGGCGCGTCGAGCGCCGCCGCAGGCGCAGCGGCCTTGGCGGACGGGTCGCAGCAGCTCGTCTCCGGCTCGCAGGCCCTCGTCTCGGGCTCGCAACAGGTCGCCACGGGCGCGGGCACGCTCGCCACCGGGGCCGCCTCGGCAGCCGACGGCGCAGCGAGCCTGTCCGCCGGAGCCACATCCCTGGCCGACGGCGCCGCGACCGCGGCCTCCTCCTCGACGACCCTCGCCAGCGGCGCGGGCGACGTCGCCGCGGGCGTGCACAGCACCGTCACGCAAGTGGGCGCGCTCACGTCGACCCTCCCCGAGCTCCAGTCCGGCCTGACGCAGATCGGCAGCTACCTGGGAGCCCGCGCCACGGCCGGTGACGCCACGGCGTCCCAGCTCCTCACCGGCCTCCAGAAGGCCCAGTCCCAGCTGCCCAGCAGCGCCACCCTCACAGCCATGTCGGGGCAGCTCGCCCAGCTGGACGCAGGAGCGGCACAGGTCGCCCAGGGCGCCTCGGCGCTCAGCAGCGGGCTCGGCTCCCTCTCGAGCGGCGCCAACGAGCTCGCCACAGGCGCCGGGTCCCTCGCCGACGGCGCCGCTCAGGTCGCCGACGGCGCCCAGTCCCTCGCCTCGGGGTCCCAGGCGCTCGCCACCGGGTCCTCGACGCTCGCCACGGGCGCCTCCACCCTCGCCTCCGGCGCAGGCGAGCTCGCGGCGGGGACAAGCGAGCTCGCGGACGGCGCCGGCCAGGTCGCCGACGGCAGCGACCAGTTGGGCGAGGGCACACAGACGCTCGCCGACGCACTGGCCAGCGGCGCGGACGCGATCCCCCACGACGACGCCAGCCTGCGCACCGACCGCGCGGAGATGATCAGCTCGCCCGTGTCGGTCACGGAGGCCGACCTCGCGACCGCCGAGGGCTTCGGTGAGGGCTTCGCGCCCTTCTTCCTCCCGCTCGCGCTGTTCGTCGGGTCGCTCATCACCTGGCTGCTGCTGCGCCCGCTGCCCACCCGCGCCCTCGCGACGCGTGCGTCCGGGCTGCGGGTGGCCCTGGCAGGGTTCATGCCCGCGATGATCATCGGCGTCGGCCAGGTCGCCGTCATGCTGGGCGTCACCCACTGGGGTGTCGGGCTCGAGATGCACAGCGCCGCGGGGACCGTCGCGTTCACGCTGCTGATCGTCGCCGCGTTCCTCGCACTCCAGCAGATGCTCACGACGGTGCTCGGCCCCGCGGCGGGCAAGGTCGCGATCCTCGCGCTGCTGATGCTGCAGCTGGCGTCCTCGGGCGGCACCTACCCCGTGGAGACCACTCCGCTGTTCTTCCGGGCCGTGCACCCGCTGCTGCCCATGAGCTACGCCGTGACCGGCCTGCGCGAGGTCATCACGGGCGGGGTGGACGCGCGGCTCTGGGGCGCGGTGGCCTACCTCGTCGCGGTGCTGATCGGCTCGCTCGCCGTGACCGCGTGGCGTGCCGGCCGGCTCCGGACCTGGAGCCTGTCGCGGCTGCACCCCGCCCTCGAGATCTGACAGGCTGCCCTCCATGACCAGCACGCCTCCCGGCCCCGCAGCACCCCCGCGTCGATCCGGACGCGGCGACCGCGGGGCCGGGACCCGTGCCGTCATCGTGGACGCGGCCGTCTCGCTCATCGCCGACCGTGGCTTCTCGGCGACGTCTGTCGACGACATCGCGTCGGAGGCCGGAGTGGCCAAGGGCAGCATTTACTACAACTTCGGCTCGAAGACGGCGCTGTTCGAGGCCGTGATCGTCGAGGGCGTGGGCCGCCTCACGACCGCCCTGCGGGCCGCCGCCGACGGCCTCGAGGGCCGTGCGGCGATCGAGGCCCTCGTGTCCGAGCTGCTCGACCAGGTGCGGACGCACCCCGACTTCGCGAAGCTCATGGTCGCCGAGATCTTCCGCACCGGGCGCGACTGGCAGGAGTCGATCCGACTGGTGCGCGAGGAGTCCATGGGCATCTTCGCCGACGCCGTCGCCGCGAGCCGCCCCGACCTGGACCCGAGTCTGACGGCCGCGGCGATCTTCGGCGCCACGCTCGTCACCGGCCTCGAATGGCTCGCATTCCAGCCGCACCGGCCCGTGGCCGACGTGCGGCAGTCGGTCCTCGCGACGGTGCTCGACGCGTACTGATCACGCCCACCCACCACGCACATGACGAAGGCCCCGGGTTCATCCCCGGGGCCTTCGTCGACGTGTGCTGTGGAATCAGCCCTCGGTGCGCTGCTGCGGGACGCCCGTCAGCAGCTCGCGGACCTCGGCCTCGTGGAAGCGACGGTGCCCACCGAGGGTCCGCACTGCCGAGAGCTTGCCCGCCTGGGCCCAGCGCGTGACCGTCTTCGGGTCGACGCGGAACAGGACTGCCACCTCACCGGGCGTGAGCAGCGCACCCGGCATCTGCGTGGCGGACTCGTTGCGGTTGGGGGTGGTAATGGCCATGACTCTGACTCCTGTCGTTCGGTAGCTCGGCTAACCGTGTAGGCCCCGTGGCTTTGCGTCCCCACCTCGCGGCGGGTTTGCCGTTCTCGCTGACGCCCTGAACTATGCAGGAAACTGGACAAGCGTGCAAGAAACCACCGGGTGAAATCGGGCGGTGTCCTGAACATCCGTCTGTAATGGCGTCCTCCGCGCGAAGACAGGAGGAATGCAGACATCGGCGACGCCCCGATGCGCGGGACCAAAGTCCCCTCTATGCTCGGCGCAACGTCCAGGCGCGAGCGGGACGTGGTGGCGAGATGTCCACGGCAGGCGAGGGCGCCTCATCCTGTGCGGATGAGGCGCCCTGTCTCGCTTGAGGCCCGTCAGGCGCCTCGTGGCGGCTCGTGCTGCCGGGCACATGGACGCACCCGTGCGACGGTGGGCCAGGTGGGGCTTGAACCCACGACCGACGGATTATGAGTCCGCTGCTCTGACCGGCTGAGCTACTGGCCCGCGACGGGACAGGTTACCGGTTCCGGCCGTCGGGCTGGTGATCCCGGCCTTGACGCAGCCCAGCGGCTCGACCCGGCTACCGTGGGCCTGTGCCCCTGTTCTCGCGCCGCCCGTCCCTGCCCGCCCCGGTTCGCGCCCAGCTGGCCCTGCCGCCCGGCGACCGCATCCTCGCCGTGGTCGAGCTCGCTGACGGCCGGTGGGCCGTGGCGACCCGGCGCGCGCTGTGCCTGGCTGGCCCCGACGCCGTGCAGCGGCGCCCGTGGATCGACGTGGACCGCGCACAGCTCACCGTCGAGACCTCCACCATCACCGTGCACTGGGTCGACGGGACCACCGAGGACCTCCCGCTCACCGAGCGGGGGGCGCCGGCGTTCGCCCAGACCCTCCGCGAGCGCGTCCAGTCGTCGGTGGTGCACTCCGAGACGGTGGTGCTGCCCGGCGGGGCGACGGTCCGGGTGGCGTTGCGCCGCGACGAGCAGGGCGACCTGGTGTCCCAGGTGATCGGCGACGGCTCCGTGGACCTGTCACAGCCTCGCGTCGGGGCGCTCGTGGACGCGGCGGAGCTGCGCGTCCGGCGAGCCGCAGGGCTTCCCGACTAGAGCCGGCGGCGCGCTCCCGCGCGCGGGTCCCACGGACGGCGGCCGATTTCGAGTCACCCTCACGTGACTGCTACAGTCTTGTCCGCCACGATCCCTCGTAGCTCAATTGGCAGAGCATCCGACTGTTAATCGGACGGTTACTGGTTCGAGTCCAGTCGAGGGAGCAAAACAGCAGGTCAGCGCGGTGGACGGCATCCCGGCAGGGGTGCCGTTCCCCGTTTACCCCGGGCTCAGGGCGCTACGCAGCCTTGCCCAGTACGAATCCTCCGACGAGCAGCAGCACGCCGACGAGGGAGTCGACGATCAGACTGTCCCGGTTGCGGGCGAGCCACGAAGGCGCGTCGTCGCGCCGAACCAGCATGATCCGGCCCTTGGACCGCCATCCAAACATCATCATTGCCACAGCGACCACGACGCCAACCGCCGTGATCTGGAGCCCCACAGACGTCCCGTCCGACGCCAGGTCAGCCAGGATGCTCGCCAGCACCGAGACCCCGATCACCGCAAGGGGAGCCCACGTGTCGCACCACTGCGCAACTCGGTTGCGATGAGGACGGAGGATTCCGAGCACACGCAACTCGACGCCAGCAACGAGGCTGTCGTGCTCGGGCCCGGAGGTACGAGCCACGTCGCGGTCAAGACTGACGGTGAGCCACCGATGAGGCGCCAACGTGGATCCGACCATCCTCAAGTCATTGAGAGACTGGATGCCGAGCGCGACGACATCATCGATGTCGCCAGCCTCCCCCTCTATGGCTGAACTGGTGATCGTGACTTCACCGAGAGCCCTCAGCTCCGTCTGGATCGCCCGCAGGTCCAAGATGTCAGGGCGCGGACGCCGAACGACTGGTGCGCGCGACGACTCCGCCCTAAGCCGGAGTCCCCCGGTGTTTGCCGTCATGGATCAAGCGTATGGGGGCGCTCATGCCTCTCGGCAAGAAACGCCGAAGACTCAGAGCACGGCCGCTACCTGCTGGTCGCCCAGGTCACGGGCCATGTAGACGTTCATCGTCGTCGTGGGGTTGGTATGCCGATGGCCCGTGGCGATAGCACGCGCGCTCATACCTGCCTGATCCTTGACCATCGCGGCCGTCCGGCGAAACGTGTGCGAGGTCACCCAGCTCAGTCCCGCATCGTCCATGATGCGCCGCGCGGCGGCGCTCGTGCCGCTCAGATCTCCACTTTGAGAACGACACCCCCACTCGCCATGACGATCCTGACGTGTGTCAGGGCCAGGACCTGCATGGATGCTCGCCCCCGTCGACGCCCAGCACCAATGAATGACAGGCTCCCTTGCCTCGAACGGCTACTGGTTCAAGTCCAGTCGAGGGAGCTTTCGATCAAGTCAGGGCGTTGGGCGGCATCGCGCAAGGATGCCGCCCTCTCGTGCCCCGTCATTGAGATCGGCGCGACGCGCGACGCGACGCGCGAGGCGGACTGTGGGCAGCAAGTCGAGACCCCCTACGCTAACCGCGTGACCGCACAGCCTCGACCCTTGCGACGCCGCCCCGTGCCCGGCCGAGAGGTGAGCACGATCCGGTACCTCCCTCGCATCGACCTCGAGGACCTTCGGCGGATCGAAGATGAACTCAGCGCGGTGGGACAAGTCAGCATCTCAAGCGAGGACTTTGAAGGTGACGCCACCACCGTCGATGACTTTGTGACAGCGGGCGCGCGCTCGCTAAGTCAGATGACCTACTACGTTCGCAATGGCGACACGGGCAGTTCCATCTACATAGCGCTGCGGCCGGCTCATGTTGCCGTAAGTGCGACAACAGATGCACTCGCGCTCGGTGTTCGTGAGCGCCTCTTGCGACTGATCGACGCCGACTGTCGCAAGTTCGCCTGGGCCTGCCGCTCTTGGCTTTCGCTCCCGTTTGGCATCCTTTGCATCGTGGCAACCGCTATTCTGCTGCTTCTGTCACCCTTGCCCGAGCCACTCATGTGGGCGATCGGCATCAATGCGGTCATTACCTGGATACTGCTCGGAATCGGGTGGACCGCTCGGGGTGAGCTGCTGCTTGTCGATCGAGCACAGCGACCCAGTTGGCTGGCTCGAAACCGCGACACGATCATCGTTGAAGTCGGGGTCGGCCTAGTTCTTGCCGTTGTGACGCTCTTCCTCACGCAGCGGCACCCGTAGAGGCGCACACTTCGATCAGCAGGCCTGCTCGCCACCGGGCCTATGGCCCGACCGCTCAGAGCATCGCGGCTGTCCTATGGTCGCCTAGGTCACGGGCTATGAACTCGTTCATCGTCATGCTGGGATTAATACTGCCCGACGCGGTGGCGATAGCACGAGCGCTCATGCCCGCCTGATTTCAAAGCGTTGCCGCCGTAACGGCGGAGCGTGTGTGACGTAGCCCAGACAAGTCCAGCACCGCCAGGATGCGCCACATCGCGCCGCTCATCTCGCTCTGGTCTCAGACCATCCCGCGAGAACTGGGGAACGCAATGCCGGCTGTCGAGCACAGTCGCTCGGCGAGGCACTCCCCGCAACCTCACCGCCTTGGCTTCGGCCGTGGCAAACCGCTCCGCGTCGCGCACCTCGCTGTGTGCGTCGCGTTACTTGGCCCGAGCATGCCAGCGCTCCGACCGTTGCCCTTACCGTTTACCGGCCTCCCCACAAACCTGCGCCGTGATGGCAATGTCGCCATGCCTGGCGGCCCTAAACATCGGTCGCGCCATGAACTGCGACCCCTTCCATTCTATCCGCGCTGTCTAGAAGATGATTCGGGGGATGGATCAGAGGCCTCGGATGGGAGGAGGGGCTAGATTTCTTACATGGTCCCGGTTATCGCCCTGCTTTACATATTGGCCGCCATCCTTCCGTTCGCCGGGTTCGCCCGACTACTGACTCGCGCTGAGAACGATCTTCGCAAGGCGAGCGCGCTCGTGGACGAGCGCAGGAGTACGAGTGCCACCTATGACGACTTTAACGAGCAATACGCAGACATCCGCCGCCCGTTCGCCAGATTGCGAGATGACTTGGTCTGGGACATCTCCCTTGTCGGGGGTGGCCTCGCCGCGGGTGCGGCCGCAAGTATCTGGTCGCTTTACCTCTAGCCATTCGGGCGCCCACCGGTTCGAGTCCAGTCGAGGGGGTCGTCTTCGACGTTCTCCACAACGCGTTCTGGCCAGCGTCCTGGGGTCCGCGGCCCCATGCCGCTGACGCCGCCGAGCGTGAGGCCCGCTGGCGGATGGCCGGCGTTCCGCGGATGCTGCCGCTGTACCGGCATCGCTGCCTTCCCGCAGCGCCATCCCCGGCGAGCAGCCCTGTCTTCTCGGTGCACCAGACCGACGTCATCTCCTACGGCGGCAGCCTGGCGGACTGGGCGCTCCACGAGTTCAGCGCTCGACGGCCCAACCTCGCCAACAGCCGCTCAGCCGCCGAAGGCGGCGCGGCACCCCGGGTCGAGTTCTGGTCCGACGTCGCCGAGGGAGTGTTCGACGGCCCAGTGTTCCCCTGACGACCCGCCTCGCCTTCCGCCAGGCCCGGCGCCAGGCGTATGCGTCGGCCTCTGGCGCGCGCCCGGGCACGGCCTCACACTGCATCTGCGCGGGGAGCTCACCCGTCGCCCCTCATGCCCAGGCCCTCCCGAAAGGTCGCGACGTCGGTGCTGCGGACCGTCACCTCCCATCTCTCGTTCGACGTGCTCGGCCCCACCGACCTGTACTTGGCGGTGGCGGTGGCCGACGGCGCCTATGACCGGCAGGAGCACCTGACCGTCTCCCATGCGCGCGGGCAGCTCGACGTGGAGGAGATGAAGGGGCCGAACGGCTCACGCGTGCATCGGGCGACCGCTCCCCCGGGGCGCGTCGTGGTCGACTACCGGGCGCAGGTCTCGGGCCTCGCCGATCCGCCCGCCGTCGAGGACGGCGACCTGCTGGAGTCGCTGCGGCCGAGCCGGTACGCGCAGTCCGATCGGCTGCTGGCGTTCGCGCAGGACCAGTTCGGACCCCTGGAGGGCAGGGCGCTGCTCGGCACGATCGTGGGGTGGGTGAAGGGGCACGTGTCGTACCAGTCGGGGTCGAGCGCCCCCACCGACGGGGCCACCGACACGCTCCTGAACCGGCGCGGGGTCTGCCGCGACTTCGCACACCTCGTCATCGCCCTCCTGCGGGCCCGTGACGTGCCGGCGCGGCTCGTGTCCGTCTACGCCCCCGGGCTCAGTCCCATGGACTTCCACGCGGTCGTGGAGGCCTATGTGGACGGCGGCTGGGCTGTGGTCGACGCGACAGGCCTCGCGCCGCGCACGGCGATGCTCCGCATCGCGACCGGGCGGGACGCCGCCGACACGGCGTTCCTGTCGAACTACGGCGGGCAGATCACGCTCCGGGCGTTCACCGTGACGGCCACGACCCACGGCGATCTGCCGTCCGACGACGGGGTCTCCCCCACGACGCTGCGCTGACACGACGCTGCGCCGACCTCGCGAGGGCTGGACGTGCCGCCCGTCAGGCGTTGGCGCTGTCGCGCAGCGTGCGGCGCCGGGCCTCGACGGCGACGAGCTCGGCGAAGGCGGCCTGGTAACCCGCAGGGTCCTGGGCGCCGTCCATCCGCTGCAGCCGGCCGCGCAGGTCGGCGATGTGCCGGGTGAAGCCGATCTCGACGAGGGCGAGCACCACACCGCGCACGTAGTCCGCGAGCGCGGCGGGGCGGTCCTCGGGCAGCGGAGCCACGGCCAGCTCGGTGACGAGCCCGGCGACCGGCTGGGCTGCCTCCTCCTGGACCCGGGCGACCCAGGAGGCGGCGTTCCCCGAGCCCGAGCTGGCAAGCGCCTCGCGGGCCCCCTGGAGGCCGCCAGCAGCCCTGATCGCCTCGTGGATGGCACGGTAGGCGGGCGCGGTGAACGCGTCGGCCTGCAGGTGGTCGAACTCGTCGGGCACGAGTTGGGGGTGCTGGAGCACGACCTCGAGCACTGTGCGCTCGGTGCGGGCCACGGGGTCGCGCTGGTCGGGCTGCCGCATCGGGGCGACGGGCACATGCTGGCCCTCGGAGGCGCCGGGCGAGGCCTGATCGCCGCGCTGCTGCCTGCCGTCGGGCCGGGCGGAGCGGGGGTCGTGGCCTCGCTGGGCCGGGCCTTGGCGTCCGGCGGACCGCACGGCGTCGTTCACGGATCCCTGGTCCATGCCGAGCCAGCCGGCGAGCAGCCGCGTGTACTCGGGCCGCAGGGCGGTGTCGCGGATGCCGGCGACGACGGGCGCGGCAGCCCGCAGCGCGCCGACCCGGCCCTCCGCGGTGCCGAGGTCGTAGGCGCGCAGCGTCGCGCGGATCACGAACTCGAAGAGCGGCTGGCGTCCGGCGACGAGGGCCCGCACCGCCTCCGGACCTTGGGCCTGGCGCAGCTCGCACGGGTCCATGCCGCTGCGCTCGACGGCGACGAAGGTCTGCGCGGTGAACGTCTGGTCCTCGCCGAAGGCGCGCAGCGCGGCCTTCTGCCCGGCGGCGTCCCCGTCGAACGTGAAGATGATCTCGCCGCCGACGGATGCGCCGGACGAGAGCTGCACCCCGCCGCTGGAGCCGGCGTCCCCGACGAGGCGGCGCACGATCCGGGCGTGGTCCGGGCCGAAGGCGGTGCCACAGGTCGCGACGGCGGTGCCCTCCCCCGACAGGTGCATGGCCATGACGTCGGTGTACCCCTCGACGACCACGACCCGCTTCTCCTTCGCGATCTCCCGCTTCGCGAGGTCGATGCCGTAGAGCACCTGCGACTTGCGGTAGAGCGGCGTCTCGGGGGTGTTGAGGTACTTGGGGCCCTGGTCCTCCTCGTAGAGCTTGCGCGCCCCGAAGCCGATCGTGTCGCCGGTGACCTCGCGGATGGGCCACACGAGCCGCCCGCGGAACCGGTCGTAGAGCCCGCGGTTGTTCTGGCTGACGAGGCCCGAGGCCGTCAGCTCCGCCTCGGTGAAGCCGCGCCCGCGCAGGTGCCGGAGCAGCGAGTCGAATCCCTGCGGCGCGTAGCCCACCCCGAACTGCTCCGCGGCGTCGCGGCCGAAGCCGCGCTCGGAGAGGAACTGTCGCGCGGTGGCGGCGCCGGGCGTGGTGAGCTGCTCGGTGAAGTAGGCGGCGGCGACTCGGTGCGCCTCGAGCAGCCGCTGCCGGCGCCCGGGCTCCTCGCCGGGGCGGGGGGCGCCGCCCTCCTCGTAGCGCAGCTGGAGCCCGACCTTGCCGGCCAGGTACTCCACGGCGTCGGCGAAGGGCAGCCCGTCGATCTTCTGCACGAACGAGATGACGTCGCCGCCCTCGCCGCAGCCGAAGCAGTGCCACAGCCCGACCTGGGGGCGGACGTGGAACGACGGGGAGCGCTCGTCGTGGAACGGGCACAGCCCCTTCGCGGAGCCGACCCCCGCCGACTTGAGCGTCGCGTGCTGGCCGACGATCTCCTCGATGTGGGCGCGCTCGCGACCCGCCTGCACGTCCTCCCGCCGGATCCGTCCTGCCACGCCCGCAGTCTAGGCGAGCGGGCTGGTCACCAGGCCCACCCGCGACCGGGCTGTCAGCGGCGCGGCGGGCGCACCAGGCGGCCGTGCAGCTCGGCGGCGGAGACGTCGGTGAGCGAGGCCACCTGGTCGATGACCACACGGAGCCGGGCGCCGTCGTCGGCAGCGGCCGCCCAGTCGGCGGCGAACGGGGGCTCGAGGCTCACGGGGGCGCGGTCCGCCATGACGTGCACCAGGTCCGCGAGGATCTCGCGCTGGCGGTGGTAGAGCGGCTCGAGCTCCCGGGGCGCCATCACGTAGGCCACGGCGAGTCCCTTGAGGACGAGGATCTCGGCCATCGTCTCGGCAGGCACCACGAGGTTGGCGGCGTAGCGCGTGAGCGGCCCCTCGCCGTAGAGCTCGCGGGTGGCGGCCTGGGCGGCGCCCGCGAACCGCCCGATGAGCTGGCTCGTGGCGTCCTTCAGCATCGCGAGGGCGCCCCGTGAGCCATCGAAGCCGTGCTCCCACAGCCGCTCGGCGTTGAGGCGGTCCATCGCGTCGAGCAGCCCGTCGCCGTCGATGTCGTCGCCGTACCAGGCCTGCACGCCCTCGACGACGCGGGCGCGCTCCTCGGCCTGGGTGAGCACCACGAGGTCGAGCCGCCCTCCGACCACGGCGTCCTCCACATCGTGCACGGAGTACGAGATGTCGTCCGCCAGGTCCATGACCTGCGCCTCGAGGCACTTGCGGCCCGCCGGGGCGCCCTCGCGGAGCCAGGCGAACACCGGGGCGTCGTCGCTGTAGACGCCGAACTTGTGGGTGGGCCGCCCGTCGGGCATGAGCGGCCCCGCCCCCGCCGGCCAGGGGTACTTGGTGGCCGCGTCCAGGCTCGCGCGGGTCAGGTTGAGCCCGACGGCGCGGCCGTCCGGCCCGACGACCTTCGGCTCGAGGCGGGTCAGCAGGCGCCGGGTCTGGGCGTTGCCCTCGAGGCCGCCGATGCCGCGCGCGATCTGGGCGAGCGCGCGCTCGCCGTTGTGGCCGAACGGCGGGTGGCCCAGGTCGTGGGCGAGGCACGCGGTGTCCACGACGTCGGGGTCGCAGCCCAGGGCCTTGCCGATCTCCCGGCCCACCTGCGCCACCTCGAGGGTGTGCGTCAGGCGGGTGCGGACGAAGTCGTCCGAGCCCGGGCCGAGGACCTGCGTCTTGGCGCCCAGCCGCCGCAGCGCCGAGGAGTGCACGAGGCGCGCGCGGTCCCGCTCGAACGGGGAGCGGGCACGCGACTTGGGCGCCTCGGCGACCCAGCGCGCGCGGTCCACCTCGGTGTATCCGTCGATCAGGGTCTGCGCTGTCACGGGCCTCACCCTAGTTGGCCGGGCTGACGGGGCCGGATGCGCTCCACAGGCCGGGTCGGACCAGCCGACGGCGGGCTCACGCCAGGCGCCACACCTGCACGCCCGGCCCGTCCCCGGGCAGCTCGACGCCGTCCGGGCGCAGGCGCAGCTCCGCGCCGCCGTAGAGGTTCTCGACGGCGCCGCCCGGTGGCACCAGATGCCGCGGCAGCGTCGCCCCGCCCCACGGCGCCCGGGAGGCCAGCACGAGCACCCGCTCGTCGGCGGTCTCCCGCAGGTACGCCACAGCGTCGGGCTCCACGACGGCCCACCGCATCCCGCCCAGGCGCAGTGCCCGCGACGAGCGGCGCAACGCGATGAGCGAGCGGTAGAGGTCGAACGTCGCGGCGTCCCAGCCGGGGCCGCCGCCGGCGTCGATCTGCGGCCAGGGCATCGGGACGCGGGCGTGCTCGCCGTTGACCCCGGTCAGCCCGCCCTCGTCGCCCGCGAACATCACGGGCGTGCCGGGGTAGGTGAACAGCAGCCCCGCGGCGACCTCGACCATCTCACGGGACTTCACCACCGTCCGCAGCCGGGGGGTGTCATGCGAGCCGAGCATGTTCCATTGCCGCATGGTGATCGACCACGGCACCGCGGCGTCGAACTCCCGCATGGTGGCGACCATCTGGGCACCGTCGCGGCGCGGGATCGACGTCGGCAGCCCCAAGAAGCCGAGCTGGTTGTCGGGGTCCACGAGCCACGTCCACAGCGGGCGGGTGAACGCCGAGTAGTTCATGTTGGTGTGCCACCCGCCGGCCCGCAGGTCCAGGCCCGCGTCGTGGAAGTGCTCGGCGGCGAGCACGGCCTCCGGGTTGAGGTCGCGCATCGTGGCGCGAATCGTGCGGGCCACCTCATGCGTGAAGTCGTCGGCGCCGTGGCGGCCCGTCATGTTGGCGACGTCGATCCGCCAGCCGTCGAGGCTCACGGGCTCCCGGAGCCATCGCCCGATGACCGAGTCGGGACCCTCGATCAAGCGCTCCGCCAGCGCGGGGGCGTTGTAGTTGAGCTTGGGCAGCGAGGCGTGGCCCAGCCAGGCCACATAGCCGGGATCCTGCTGCTGCCAGTAGTAGAAGGACGCCTCCTCGCTCGCGCGGTCGGCCTGCGCCCGCGCGAACCACTCGTGCCCGGCGCCCGTGTGGTTGGTGGTGAGGTCGCCGATCAGCCGCATGCCGCGGCCGTGCAGCGCGCGGCTCAGCGACGCGAGCGCCTGGTCCCCGCCGAGCAGCGGGTCGACATGGTCGAAGGTGCTCGCGTCGTAGCGGTGGTTGGAGCGCGCCGGGAAGATCGGCGTCAGGTAGACGGTGTCCACGCCGAGCCGCTGCAGGTGGTCCAGCCGCTGCTCGACGCCGGGCAGGTCGCCGCCATAGAACTGCGTCGCGACACCGGGTCCCGCGCCGATCGACTCGTCCGACCAGTCCGCGGGCTGGGCCCAGTCGGGCAGGTCGCCCAGAGGGGGGCCGGTGTGCCCGCTCGAGCGCGCGAAGCGGTCCGGGAAGATCTGGTAGACCACCGCGTCGTCCAGCCACCCCGGCGCCGGCTCATGGACGGAGAGCCGGAAGTCATGCGTGTCGGCCACGTCCCGCGCATGCGTCCCGGCGCCGTTGAGCCAGCGGTAGCCGCCCGGCTCGTCGAGCAGCGCCCGGTAGCCCGTCACCGGGTTGTGCATCGGGAGGTCGGCGACGTACCAGCGCTCATGCTCGTCCGCGTGCTCGAGCCGGGCGGGCTCCATGCGCGGCTCGGCGTCGCGGACGGTCCGCACCCACAGCGCCCGCTCGGAGCCCGTGGCCGGCACGCGGAAGCGCACCGGGACCACGTCGCCGAGCTGCGGGGCGCCCTGCGGGACGTACAGCTCCGACCCGTCGTGATGCGGCTGGTCGAGGAGGTGGCCCGCCACGCGTCAGCCCTTCACAGAGCCTGCGGTCAGGCCGCCGACGATGTACTTCTGCAGGAAGAGGAACAGCGCCAGCACCGGGATCGCGGAGATCACCGCGCCCGCCGCGAACAGGCCCCAGTTGGCCTCGAGCAGGTCCGAGACCCAGTTGTAGAGGCCCACGGCCAAGGTCCAGTTGCCCTCCGACTGCAGCACCGTGCGGGCGATGATGAACTCGCCGAAGGTGCTGATGAAGGACAGCAGCCCCACGACGGCCAGGATCGGCGCGACGAGCCGCAGGATGATCGTCCAGTAGATCTGCGCGTGGGTGGCGCCGTCGATCTTCGCGGCCTCGTCCAGCTCGCGCGGGATCGTGTTGAAGAACCCGTACATGAGGAACGTGTTGACGCCGAGCGAGCCGCCCAGGTAGATGCAGATCAGCGCGAGCCGGCTGTTCAGGCCCAGGCCCGGGATCACGTTGCCCAGGGCGATGAGCAGCAGGAAGATCGCGACGAAGGCGAGCATCTGCGGGAACATCTGGATGATGAGCAGCGTGGTCAGCCCCACCCGGCGCCCCGAGAACCGGAACCGGGAGAACGCGTAGGCCGCGGCGGCGCCCATGAGCACCGTGCCGATCGCCGTGATGCTGGCGATCACCAGCGTGTTGCCGACCCACTCCCAGAAGCGGGTCTCGCCGAGCTTCCCGTAGTTGGCGAAGCTCACCTGCGCGAACAGCTTGTTGGAACCCGTCAGCGTCCCCTTCTCGCTCAGCGAGGAGGAGATGATGTACAGGATCGGGAAGCCGGCGTAGACCACGGCGACGACGCCGATGAGGTGGCGCCAGCCGAGCTCGCGGGCCCAGCGCTTGAAGCCCATGCGCTGCGTGACCTCGGCCTGCTGGGCGCCCGAGGCGCGGGTGGGGAGGATGTCGGTGGCCATGTCAGCTGATCTCCTCGAGCGAGCGGGTCCGACGGAACGCGATGGCGGAGACCGTGCCGACGATGATGAAGATGATGATCGACAGCGCGCTGGCCAGCCCGAAGTCCTTCGGCGCCGACCCGTCGATGCCGGAGACGGAGTAGACCATCGAGATCAAGATGTCGGTGTGCCCCAGTGGCACTGACGCGTCCGCGAAGCGCGGCCCGCCGCCGGTGAGCATGTAGATGAGAGTGAAGTTGTTGAAGTTGAACGCGAACGACGAGATGAGCAGCGGTGCCGTGGAGACCAGGAGCAGCGGCAGCGTCACCGAGCGCAGCGTCCGCCACTTGCCCGCGCCGTCGATCTTCGCGGCCTCGAGCACGTCCCCTGGCAGCGACTGCAACGCGCCGGTGCAGATGAGGAACATGTAGGGGAAGCCGAGCCACAAGTTGACGCCGAGCACTGCCACCTTGGCCAGCACCGGGTCGGTGAGCCAGCCGATCTGCGCGCCGCCGAGCAGCACCTGGTTGACGAACCCGTAACTGCGATTGAGCATCCCGGACCAGAGCAGCGCGGCCAGGAACCCGGGGATCGCGTACGGCAGGATCATCAGCGTCCGGTAGACCTTGCGCCCGCGCAGCCGCTCGTCGTTGAACACGATGGCGAGGAACAGGCCGAGGGCGAACGTCGACACCACGGACAGGATCGCGAAGGCGAACGTCCAGGCCAAGATCTTGACGAACGGCTGGGAGTAACGGCTGTCGGAGAACGCGGTGGTGAAGTTCTCGAAGCCGACGCCGACACGCCAGCCGACATTGAGCTTGTTGCCGAACGCGTCCTCGAACTCACCCCGGTCGTTCGGCGAGTACACGGCGCCGGTGGTGGTGTCGGTCATCGTGTCGGCGGCCTCGTCGTAGACGAGGGTCGACGTGTAGGCGTACCCGGTGCGGGCGTCCTGCGTGCGGATCGAGCCGTCCTCCGGGTCGTCGGAGAACGGGACCCGCAGGGTCGTCACCTCGGACTGGCGGGCCAGGACGCCCTGCCGGTCGAGCACCTCGTATCCGGGGACCTCCGTCACCACGCTGCCCTCGACGACCGCGTCGTCCACAGTCTCGAGCGGCTGGTCGGCGCGGCCGACGCGCACGTCGCCGTCGTCGGTGAGGACGCCGAACGCGAGCTCGTCACCGTCGGCGAGCACCGTCAGCGGGTAGGACGCCGAGCCCTCGACGCGGCGCTCGTTCTGGATGAGCAGGGCCTCGATGGCCTGCTCCTTGGTCGAGTTGTGGCCGTCCCCATAGTTGGTGAAGGCGACGTAGCCCGTGTAGGCGACCACATAGATCTGGAAGACCAGCAGGAACGCCAGCCCGGGAAGGATGTACTTGAGCGGAAGCGCGCGACGGGAGAAGTACACCCAGTTCGCGACGACCACGAGTGCCGCCATCGCGGCGAAGATGCCCCAGGCCTCGGCGTTCCACGCCGCGAAGAGCGCGTAGACCCCGAGCGCGTCGATGACGGCCATGAGCACGAGCTTGGCGAAGAAGCCCCGGGTGAACTCGCGTGCGTGGGACCTGTCGATCGGGCGGGGGCGTCGCTTCGTGGGCGTGCCACCGCCGTCACGGGTTCCGGGGTTCGCCGGCTCGACGACCGCAGGCTGGGGGGTGGACATCAGTGCCTCCGGGGCTCAGGTGCTCAGACGGGCGAGGGCGGGGGGCCTCCCTCGCGGGTGAGCCGGTGGCGTGCGGCTGGCGCACGCCACCGGCTCCTGCGGTGCTACGACCGCGGGGTACTGCTCACTTGCTGATCGCGCCCTCGATGTCCGAGACCATCTTGTTCCAGGCGTCGGCCGGAGCCGCTGCGCCCGAGATGATGTTGGCCTCGGTGACGCCCCAGAACTCCCAGACCGAGTTCATGGCGGGGATCGACGGCATCGGCGCAGCGGTGGCGCCCACGGCCGCGAAGCCCGTCATGATCGCGTCGTCGGCGAACTTCTCGGCGGCCGACAGGAGCGCCGGCGGGCGGTTGCCGGCCTCGGCGAGGGTCACCTGGGCGTCGGTCGTCGCGATGTAGTTGACGAGGAAGTCGTTCGCGAGCAGCGCGTTGTCGCTCTGCGCGCTGACGTAGAAGCCCTGCACGCCGGCGAACATCTCGGCGGGCTGGCCGCCGGCCGACGGGATGGGGTCGATGGCCAGGTCCAGGCCCTCGAAGGACTCGATCATCCAGGGGCCGCCGATGATGAACGGCGACTCGCCGTTGGAGAACGCCTCCACGGCGATGTCGTAGGTGATGTCCGTGCTCAGCACGCCTGCGGCGCCCTGGGCCTGGAGCCACGTCGCGTACGCGACCCCGGCCTCGCCGCCGAGCGTCAGCTCGTCGGTGTAGGAGCCGTCAGCGTTCTGCGCGAACACGGGCGCCCCGAAGGACGTCTGCAGCGGGTAGTAGGTGTAGGGGTCGCCCTCCACACCGGTCTGGACGAGGATCGGGTACCGGGTGCCCGCGGCCTGGCCGGCGGCGATCGCCTCGTCCCAGGTCGTGGGGGCGGTCGCGGCCAGGGCCGTGTTGCGGATGAGGGCGATGTTCTCCACCGCGTACGGGACGCCGTAGACCTGGCCGTCCTGCGAGAAGGCCTCGGTGGAGGTCGCGATGAACTCCTCGGTCTTGTCGCCGAGCTCCACGGGGGCCACGACGCCGTTCTGCAGGAAGGCGCCGAGCCAGTCGTGGCCGCCGACGGTGATGTCGGGGCCCTTGCCCGTCGGGACCTGCGCGATGAAGTCGGCCTGGATGTCGCCGTAGTTCTTGAGGACGAGCTCGACCTTGAGGTCGGTCTCCGCCTCGAAGGCCTTCGCCGCCTCGGCCACTGCGTCCTGGCGGGTCTCGTCGACCCAGATCGTCAGGGTGTCCTCGCCCGACCCGGCGGTCGTGTCGGCTGCGGGCTCGGCCGAGCCCGAGCACGCCGCAAGCGTCAGCGTGAGGCCGAGCGTCGCAGCGACTACAGGGATGCTCCGTCGCATCATCGTTCTCCATATCGACAGGGGAGATGCCGCATCGGAGGGATCTCCCACCGACGCTGGCCTGGTGTGGCGTGACGCTAACGCTTTTGCAAGCCACCTTGCAAACCGTTACGGTAACTTTCAGGCAACAGTTGCAAGGTCGGCTACGCGGGCACCTCCGTGGGCTCATACCCGGACGAGGAGGTCCTATGTCGCTTACGCTGCCCCACGTGCGCACCCGTCTGACTGACCTGGCAGAGCAAGCAGGCGTCAGCACCGCGACCGTCTCCCGCGTGCTCAATGGCAAGCACGGAGTCTCCGCGCAGACGCGGCAAGCGGTGCTCGCCGCCCTCGACATGCTCGGATACGAGCGCCCCGAGAAGCTGCGCACCCGGTCCGCAGGCCTTGTCGGCCTCGTGGTCCCCGAGCTGTCCAACCCGGTCTTCCCCGCGTTCGCGCAGGTCATCGAGACGATGCTGTCGCAACGCGGCTACACCCCGCTGCTGTGCACGCAGTCCCCCGGCGGCACCACGGAGGACCAGTACGTCGAGATGCTCCTCGAGCACGAGGTCGCGGGCATCGTCTTCGTGTCCGGCCTGCACGCCGACACCTCGGCCAGCCCCGAGCGCTACCACCGGTTGCGCAGCCGGGGCATGCCGATCGTGCTGGTCAACGGGTACTCCGACGGCGTCGACGCCCCCGCCGTGTCCAACGACGACCTCGCCTCGATGGAGCTGGCCTTCCGCCACCTCGTCTCGCTCGGCCACAAGCGCATCGGCCTGGCGATCGGCCCCGACAGGTTCGTCCCCGCCCAGCGCAAGGTCGAGGGCTTCACGCGGAACCTCGAACGCCACTTCGGCGAGGTCGACCCCACGTCGCACGTCGTCACGACGCTCTTCACCGTCGAGGGCGGCCAGGCCGCAGCCGGCGAGCTCATCGATTCCGGGCACACCGCGATCATCTGCGGCTCCGACCTGATGGCCCTGGGCGCCGTGCGCGCAGCCCGGCAGCGCGGCCTCTCAGTGCCGGACGACCTGTCGATCGTGGGCTACGACGACTCCCCCCTGATCGCGTTCACCGACCCTCCCCTGACCACTGTGCGGCAGCCCGTGCAGGCCATGGGGCATGCGGCCGTGAGCGCTCTCGTGTCCGAGATCAACGGCGTCCACGCGCCACGCACCGAGCTGCTCTTCCACCCGGAACTGATCGTGCGCTCCTCAACCGGCGCGGCGCCGGCAGCGTCGCTCGTCCCCCTTGGACGCTCAGCCAACACCGCCACCATCACCACGTGATCCAGCACGCACCGCGCACGGCCCCCATCGGCATGCGCCCGCACCCCCGGGGCTAGGCAGCCCACCCGTCCTGAAACGAGGCACCCACGTGACAATCGCCGACCCCCACGGCACGATCACCACCACGACCACGCTCGTCCACGCGCCCAGCTCGACAGCCGGCGAGTGGTGGCGGCAGGCCGTGATCTACCAGGTCTACCCGCGGTCCTTCGCAGACGCGTCGGGCGACGGCATCGGCGACCTGCCGGGCGTCACCTCGCGGCTCGACCACCTGGCCCGGCTCGGCGTCGACGCCATCTGGCTCTCGCCGTTCTACCGGTCGCCGCAGGCCGACGCCGGGTACGACGTGGCGGACTACCGCCAGATCGACCCGCTGTTCGGCACGCTCGCCGACTTCGACGAGCTGCTCGAGCGGGCCCACCTGCGCGGGATGCGGATCATCGTCGACCTGGTGCCCAACCACACCTCCGACGAGCACGAGTGGTTCACGGCGGCCCTCGCCGCCGGGCCCGGCAGTCCCGAGCGCGAGCGCTACATCTTCCGCGAGGGCAAGGGCGAGAACGGCGAGCTGCCCCCCAACAACTGGGAGTCGATCTTCGGCGGCCCGGCCTGGACCCGCACCACGGACCCGTCGGGCGAGCCCGGCCAGTGGTACCTGCACATGTTCGACACCCGTCAGCCCGACCTGAACTGGGACCACCCCGAGGTCCGCGCGGAGTTCGAGGACGTGCTGCGGTTCTGGCTGGACCGCGGCGTCGACGGCTTCCGCATCGACGTGGCGCACGGCATGGTCAAGGCGCCTGGGCTGCCCGACTGGGACGGCTCGGTCTCCATGATCGAGGGCTCGACCGATGACGCGGGCTCCACCGGCGCGGGCAACTCCGGCCCGATGTTCGACCAGGACGGTGTGCACGACATCTACCGCGCCTGGCACAAGGTCCTCGCCGAGTACGACGGCGACCGCGCCCTCGTCGCCGAGGCCTGGGTGGAGCCCCTCTCCCGGCTCGCGCGCTACGTCCGACCCGACGAGATGCACCAGGCCTTCAACTTCTCCTTCCTCAGCACGCCCTGGGATGCCGCAGCGCTGCGCACCGTCGTGACGGCGTCGCTCGCCGCCAACGACGCGGTCGGCGCGCCGACCACCTGGGTGATGTCCAACCACGACACCGTGCGCCACGCGTCGCGGCTCGGGCTCCTGGTGCCGAACTCGCGGCCCAACGGCATCGGCGACGGCGACGAGCAGCCCGACGAGGAGCTCGGCCTGCGCCGTGCCCGCGCCGCGAGCCTGATGATGCTGGGCCTGCCCGGCTCGGCCTACATGTACCAGGGCGAGGAGCTCGGCCTGCCCGAGCACACCGCCCTCGACGACGACCTGCGCCAGGACCCGGCGTGGTGGCGCTCAGGCCACACCGAGCGTGGCCGCGACGGCTGCCGCGTCCCGCTGCCGTGGGAGTCGGACGCGCCGGGCTTCGGCTTCTCGCCGACCGGCGCCACCTGGCTGCCGCAGCCCGACTCGTGGGCCGCATACGCGCTGGACGCGCAGAAGGGCCAGCACGGCTCGACGTACGAGATGTACCGGGAGGCGCTGCGGGTCCGCCGCGAGTTCCACCTGGGCACCGGCTCGCTCGCCTGGGTCGAGGGCGTCGGCGACGAGGGCTCCGCGGTGTCCTTCGTGAACCGTGACGTCCTGGTGGTGGCGAACCTGGGCGACGAGCCCGTCGAGCTGCCCGCGGGCGCCACCGTGCTGCTCGCCAGCGGCGACGTGGCGACCGAGGACGGCCGCACTGTCGTGCCGACCGACGTGACCGTGTGGGCGCGCCTGTCCTGACCTGCGTCACGACACGCCAGGCCAGCTGAGGCGTGAACCGCCCCCATGGGGCCTGGGTGCGTGCGAGAGTGCGACCGGCGAGGGATCGTCCCGATATGATCCGGGCGCCGGTCGCACTCGCGGCACCAGCACCAGGCCAAAGGAGGCGGACGTGGGATCGTGGCGACCCGCGACGATCAACCTGGTCGCGGCACGCGCAGGGGTGTCCCGCGCCACCGTCTCCCGCGTGATGAACGGCAAGGCCTCCGTCGCCCCCGAGCTCGCCGCACGCGTCCACGCGGCGGCGGCGGCCCTCGAGTACCGCCCCAGCATCGTCGCGCGGGGCCTCGCGGGTGGCCGGACGTCCACTGTGGCGCTCGTCGTGCCCGATCTGGCCAACCCCCTCTTCCAGGGGATTCTGCGGAGCCTGGGCCAGGCCGCCGGACGCGCCTCCCACCGCCTGCTGGTGGCGGAGTCCAATGAGGACGTCGCCGCCGAGATCGAGGTCGCCCGCGAGGCCCGGCACCGGTGCGACGCGCTGGTCCTGTGCGCCCCCCGCATGCCCGCCGAGGTGCTGGCCCAGCTCGCGCCCGAGCTCGAGCCGCTGGTGCTGCTCAACCGGGCCGTGCCCGAGGTCCGCTCACCCCAGGTCACCGTCGACTACGCAGCCGGCATCCGCGACCTGGTCTCCCACCTGGAGGGCCTGGGCCACTCCCGGCTCGCCTACCTCTCCGGCCCGGCGACCAGCGCCTCCAACGCGCTGCGGCTGAACGCGCTGCTCGAGCTCGCGGACGGCGGGCGCATCCAGCTCGACGTGCTGCCCTGCGGCCCGTCGTTCGCCGACGGCCACGCGGCCGCGGGCGCCGCCCGGGAGAGCGGGAGCACCGCCGTGGTGGCCTACAACGACCTGGTGGCGCTCGGCGTGCTGTCCGGGCTCCACGAGCTGGGCGTCCGAGTGCCCGAGCAGATGTCGGTGGTGGGCTTCGACGACATCCCCTTCAGCGGGTACGCCACCCCCACGCTCACCACCGCCACCGTGCCCGCCGACGAGATCGGGGAGCACGCGTGGGTGCGGGTCCGCTCGCTGCTCGATGGCTCGCCTGTGCCCGCGGACCTGCGACTGCGGCCGCGGATCGTCGTGCGAGGGAGCAGCGCCCCGGCGCCGTGAGAACTGGACGCCGTGAGGACGCCGTGAGCAGAGCGGCGCGTCAGCCGCCGGAGATGCTCAGCTCGGCCTCGTGCAGCGCGCGGCGGAAGTCCTCCGACAGGTCGCGTGAGTCGAGCCAGCCCTCGGGGAGGATCGGCCGCTTGGGCGAGCCCGCCCGCCCGCGCTGGCCCTCGGCCGCCTCGCCCGGGTACGGCTGGTCGAGGTCGAGCGCCGCCAGCCTGTCATCGAGCTCGGCGAGCGTCGACACCAGGCCCAGCGCGGCGCGCTGCTCGCCGCCCACCACGTAGCCCTTGAAGTACCAGGCCATGTGCTTGCGCATCTCGCGCAGTGCCTTCTGCTCCTCGCCGAAGTGCTCGATCATCAGCTCGCCGTGGCGGCGCACCACAGCCGCCACCTCCCCGAGCCCGGGCCGCACCCGCACGTCCGAGCCGGCGAAGGCTGCGGCGAGGTCCGCGAACAGCCACGGGCGGCCCTGGCAGCCGCGCCCCACGACCACCCCGTCGCACCCGGTCTGCTGGACCATCGCCAGCGCGTCCTCGGCGGACCAGATGTCGCCGTTGCCCAGCACCGGGATGTCGGTGACGGCCTCCTTGAGGCGCGCGATCGACTCCCAGTCGGCCGTGCCGGAGTAGTAGTCGGCGGCCGTCCGCGCATGCAGGGCCACTGCGGCGGCGCCCACCTCCTGCGCGACCAGGCCCGCCTCCAAGTAGGTCAGGTGCTCGTCGTCGATGCCCTTGCGCATCTTCACCGTCACCGGGACGCCATGCGGGCTGGCGGCGTCGACGGCCGCGCTGACGATCGAGCGGAACAGGTCCCGCTTCCACGGCAGCACCGCTCCCCCGCCGCGACGGGTGACCTTCGGCACCGGGCACCCGAAGTTCAGGTCGATGTGGTCGGCGCGGTCCTCCGAGGCGATCATCCGCACCGCGGCGCCCACGGTCCCGGGGTCGACTCCGTACACCTGCACCGAGCGGGGCTTCTCATCGGGCTCGTGGGAGATGATCCGCATCGACTCCTCGCCGCGCTCCACCAGCGCCCGGGACGTCACCATCTCCGCGACGTACAGCCCAGCGCCGGACTCGCGGCACAGCCGACGGAACGCCGCGTTGGTGACGCCAGCCATGGGAGCCAGCACCACGGGGGTGTCGATCGTCAGCGGCCCGATGCGCAGCGGGGGCAGCACCTGGCCCGCTTGGGCGGCGGGCGCCGCGGCGGCGGCGTCCGGGAGGTTCTCAGTCACAGAAGGCACTGGACGATTGTCCCCCACCGCGCGGCGGCGGTCGAAGCGGGTCGCCGGTCCGCCACAATTCCCCGGTGCCCGCCCTCCGCAGCCCTCGCCGCACGACCCTGGTCCTCCTCGGCATCCTCGTCCCCGTCGGCCTCGCCGCACTGGTGGGCATGCTGCTCACCTGGCCGGGCGAGGCGCGTACCACGCACGGGTCGGTCGTCGACGTGGAGGTCGAGCACCCCACCGCCACGGTGGCCTCGGCCGTCACCGCCCAGTGCGAGGGCACCGTCGAGGACATCCGGCCCGGCGGGTCCGTGCCGGCCTCGGTGAGCTGCCTCAAGGTGCGCGCCACAGTGGCCAGCGGACCCGAGCGCGGCGCCGAGATCGAGGTGTGGGCCGCCGCCACGCTGACTCCCGACGACGTCCCCGCCGGGACGCGGATCGTGGTGCAGCGCTACCCCGGCGCCGACGGGGAGCCGGATGTGTGGGCGTGGCACGACTTCGAGCGGGCGCTGCCGCTGATGACCTTGGCACTGGTGTTCGCGCTGGTCACGGTGCTGGTGGCCGGGATGCGCGGGCTGCGGGCCATCGTCGGGCTGGCCTTGGGCTTCGCGGTGCTGGGCGCGTATGTGCTGCCCGCGCTGCTCGCCGGATCCGACGCCCTGGTCGTGGGGCTGTGCGGGTCCGGCGTGATCATGTACGTCGTCCTGTACCTGGCCCACGGGTTCTCCGAGCGGACGTCGACGGCGCTGCTCGGCACGGTCATCGGGCTGCTGGTCACCGCAGGGCTCGGGATCGTCGGGGCGCGTTGGGCGCACCTGTCGGGCGTCATCAGCGAGGACACGTACCAACTCGCGGGGCTGCTCGGCGACCAGGGCGCCAGCGCGCTGCGCGGAGTGTTCCTGTGCGGGGTCGTGCTCGCGGGCCTCGGCGTGCTGAACGACGTGACCATCACGCAGGCGTCGGCGGTGTGGGAGCTGCGCGCCACGATGCCGGACGCCAGCCGGCAGGAGCTGTTCCGGCGCGGGATGCGCATCGGCCGCGACCACATCGCGTCCACCGTCTACACGATCGCCTTCGCCTACGCCGGGGCCGCGCTGCCGGTGCTGCTGCTCGTGCAGGTCTACCAGCTCTCGCTCGGCCAGACCCTGACCAGCGGCTCCTTCGCCGAGGAGATCGTGCGGACGCTGGTCGGATCCATCGGGCTGGTGCTCGCGATCCCCCTCACCACCGCCGTGGCGGCGCTGGTGGTGAGCGCCTCACCCGTCGACGTCGCGGAGGACGCCGGGCGCCGGCTCCGTCGCCGGGCCGGCGGGCACAGCCACGGGCACATCCACAGCGGACATGGGCACGGGCACGGCGGACTCGGGCACTGAGCGGCGAGCGCTGACCACCAGGGCCGCCACGGCCGTGGTCAGCGGGATGGCCAGCACCAGGCCGATCGAGCCGACGAGGGTGCGGACCACCTCCTCGGCGATCTCGCCGCTGGTCAGCGACGCGAGCAGCGGCCGATCGGACATGCTCACCAGCAGGATCAGCGGCAGCGACGCCCCGAGGTAGGCGAAGGCCACGGTGTAGACGGTGGACGCGATGTGGTCGCGGCCGATCCGCATGCCCCGGCGGAACAGCTCGACGCGGGACATCGCCGGCGCCCCGGCGTGCAACTCCCACACGGCCGACGCCTGGGTGATCGTCACGTCGTTGAGCACGCCCAGCCCGGCGAGGACGATGCCGCACAGCAGCACGTCGCGCAGCGTGACCAGCGGGGCGTAGTGCTGCAGATCGAGGGCGTCCTGCCCGACGATGCCCGTGAGCTGCGCGGCGCCGGTGGCCCAGGCGGCGAGCGCCGAGGTGGCGACGAGGCCGCCGAGCGTGCCCACCAGCGCCGTGGACGTGCGCGCCGAGAACCCGTGCGCGAGGTACAACAGCACGAACATGAGCCCGGTGGCGGTGACCAGCGCCACCGGCACGGCGGGACGGCCCTGGAGCAGCGCCGGGAGCATGAACACGCCGATGCCGGCCAGCGAGATGCCGAGCCCCGCGAGCGCGGCCACTCCCCGCCAGCGCGCCACGGCCACCACCAGCACCGCGAACACCGCGGCGAGCAGGGCCATCGGGGGCCCGCGCACGAAGTCCACGAAGACGTGCGTGGTGGCGGGAATGCCGTCTGCGGTGGCGCCGGGGAGCCGCATCACCACGAGCTGGTCGCCGGGCTCCACCTCCGGCAGGTGCTCCGGCGGCACGAGCACATGGGTCGTCTCGCCCTCGGCGGTGCGGGCCTCGACCTGGTCCTCCGCCGCGGCGTCGAGGTCCACCGCGAGGACCTCGACACGGCCATAGCTGGACCCGGGCGCGAGGGTGGTCAGGCTGGGCGATTCGGCGTCGGGCCAGAGCAGCCAAGCCCCGAGGAGCGTGGCGGCCAGGGCTGGCGCCAGCACAGCGGTCAGCACCGCGCGGACGCGGCCGTCGACACGGACGTGGGCATGCGTGTGGGGGTGGGCGCCCGGCTCGTGCGGCAACGTGGCCTACTCGCCGACGAGTCCGTCGACGGACTCCCGCAGCAGGTCCGCGTGGCCGTTGTGGCGGGAGTACTCCTCGACCATGTGGACCAGGATCCAGCGCAGGCTCGGCGTCCGCCCGTCCGCCCAGGCACGTCGGGCGGGGGTGTCCAGGCCGCCGCCGTCGGCCAGCGCCAGCGCGACGAGCTCGCGGGACCTGCCCACCGCCCCCTGCCACAACGCCAGGAGCTGCTCGGGGGTGTCCTCGGCGGCGGAGTGCCACTCCCAGTCGGGGTCGGCGCCCCAGTCCACCTCGTCCCACGGCGTGCTGCGCTCGTGGCCGTGCAGGGACCGCGAGAACCAGTGGTCCTCGACGTAGGCCAGGTGCTTGAGCAGGCCGCCCAACGTCATCGACGAGGCGCCCGCCGTGGCGCGCAGGGCCTGCGCGTCGAGCCCCGCGCACTTCCACGCGAGCGTGTCGCGGTGGAAGTCCAGGAATCCGAGCAGGGTCGCCGTCTCGTCGGCCGCCACCGGTGGCTCGACGCGTCCCTGCTCATCCACTGCCATGCGCGCGAAACTACCCCAGCCGATCGCGCGGGCGGGGGCGCGCCCACTCAGGCGCGCCCCCGCCGCTGGCGTCAGGCTCCGACGAGGCGCGTGGCCAGGTACGGGGTGACCTGGTCGAGGGAGACCCGCTCCTGCGTCATGTCGTCGCGGTGGCGGATCGTCACGGCCTGGTCGTCGAGCGTGTCGAAGTCGACAGTGATGCAGAACGGCGTGCCGATCTCGTCCTGGCGGCGGTACCGGCGGCCGATGGCCCCGGCGTCGTCGAACTCCACGTTCCAGCTGCGGCGCAGCTCGGCGGCGAGGTCGCGGGCCTTGGGCGAGAGCGCCTCGTTACGGCTGAGCGGCAGCACGGCGGCCTTGACCGGCGCGAGGCGCGGGTCGAGCTTGAGCACCGTGCGGGTGTCGACGCCGCCCTTGGTGTTGGGCGCCTCGTCCTCGGTGTACGCCTCGACGAGGAACGCCATGAGCGAGCGCGTCAGGCCGGCTGCGGGCTCGATCACGTACGGCACCCAGCGCTCGTTCTTGGCCTGGTCGAAGTACGACAGGTCCTGGCCCGAGTGCTCGGTGTGGGTCTTCAGGTCGAAGTCGGTGCGGTTCGCGATGCCCTCGAGCTCGCCCCACTCGCTGCCCTGGAAGCCGAAGCGGTACTCGATGTCGACGGTCCGCTTGGAGTAGTGCGAGAGCTTCTCCTGCGGGTGCTCGTACAGGCGCAGGTTGTCGCGCTGCAGGCCCAGGTCGACGTACCAGTCGGTGCGCGCGTCGATCCAGTACTGGTGCCACTGCTCGTCGGTGCCGGGCTCGACGAAGTACTCCATCTCCATCTGCTCGAACTCGCGCGTCCGGAAGATGAAGTTGCCCGGGGTGATCTCGTTGCGGAACGACTTGCCGATCTGGCCGATGCCGAACGGCGGCTTCTTGCGGCTGGTCGTCACCACGTTGGCGAAGTTCACGAAGATGCCCTGCGCGGTCTCGGGGCGCAGGTAGTGCAGCCCGGACTCGTCCTCGACGGGGCCGAGGTACGTCTTGAGCATCATGTTGAAGTCACGGGGCTCGGTCCACTGGCCGCGCGTGCCGCAGTTCGGGCAGGCGATGTCGCCGAGGCCGTTCTCGGGCGCGCGGCCCTTCTTCTCCTCGAACTCCTCGAGCAGGTGGTCCTCGCGGAAGCGCTTGTGGCAGCTCAGGCACTCGACCAGGGGGTCGGTGAACACCCCGACGTGGCCGGAGGCGACCCACACCTTGCGCGGCAGGATGACCGACGAGTCGAGGCCGACGACGTCCTCGCGGCTGGTGACCATGGAGCGCCACCACTGCTTCTTGATGTTCTCCTTGAGCTCGACGCCCAGTGGCCCGTAGTCCCAGGCGGAGCGCGTGCCTCCGTAGATCTCTCCGGACGGGAAGACGAAGCCCCGGCGCTTGGCCAGGGAGGTGACGGCGTCAAGACGGGACGGGGCCACAGCTCACACTCACTTTGTTCTCGCGTGCCCCCGCCTGGCTGGTGGAGGCTCCGGGACGAGGTTACCGGGGCGGCGTGGGACCGCGTCGCGGGCGGTCATCAGATTGACAATGATTCTCACTCTAATGAGAATGATCATCATGCAACTCCGACGCGGCCTCCTGGGCCCCACCTGCGGCCTGTCCCTCGCGGCGCTCGCCCTCACCGGCTGCGCCGCCTCCGAAACCGCCGCAGACGCCCCGCTCGCCGTGTCCGCCTCGTTCTACCCGCTGCAGTTCGTCGCCCAGGAGGTCGGCGGCGACCGCGTCGACGTGACCTCCCTGACCCCGCCCGGCGCCGAGCCGCACGACCTCGAGCTCTCCCCCAGCCAGGTCAACAGCCTCCGCTCGGCCGATCTGGTCGTCTACCTCTCCGGCTTCCAGCCCGCCGTCGACGAGGCCGTCGCCACCGCCGACCCCGCGCACATCGTCAATGCCGCCGACGTCACCACGCTCGTGCCGTTCTCCGCAGAGGACGTCGAGGAGGCCGACGAGCACGGCCACGAGGAGCACGCCGGCGAGGAGCACCACCACGCGGACGACGGACACGACCACGGCGACCTCGACCCGCACTTCTGGCTCGACCCCACGCTGCTGGCCCCGGTGGCCGAGGCCGTCGCCGCCCAGCTCGGCGAGCTCGACCCCGACGGCGCCCAGGAGTTCGAGGCGAATGCCGCAGCGCTCACCGCACGGCTCGGCGAGCTCGACAGCCAATACGAGCAAGGCCTCGCCTCCTGCGAGCGCCACGTCTTCGTCACCACGCACACCGCCTTCGGATACCTCGCCGACCGCTACGGCCTCGAAGAGGTCGGGATCTCCGGCATCGACCCCGACGCGGAGCCGTCCCCCGCTCGACTGGTGGAGATCCGCGACGTGGTCGAGCGTGAAGGGGTGACCACGATCTTCTTCGAGGCGCTGGTCAGCCCCAAGGTCGCCCAGACGCTGGCCGCCGACCTCGGCATCGAGTCCGCCGTCCTCGACCCGCTCGAGGGCGTCAGCGGCTCGCAGACGTACTTCTCCGTGGCCGAGGACAACCTCCAGGCCCTGCAGACGGCGCTGGCCTGCGCATGAGCGCCGCACAGCCCACCCCGGCCGCCCCGGCGCCGGCTGACGGCCCAGCGGTCCTCGAGGCCGAGGGCCTCGGCGTCGCGCTCGGCGGCCAGCAGATCCTCAGCGGGATCGACTTCACCGTGCGGCCTGGCGAGGTCGTCGCGCTGCTCGGCGCGAACGGCTCCGGCAAGTCGACGCTCGTGCGCGCGCTGCTGGGCATCGTGCCCACCGACGCGGGCACGGTGCGCCTCTTCGGCCGGCCACTGGGGAACGGCGTCCCGTGGAACCGCGTCGGCTACGTCCCGCAGCGGCTGCCCGCCGCGACAGGCGTGCCGGCGAACGCCCTCGAGGTCGTCACCTCGGGCCTACTCACCGGCCGGCGGCTTCGCCCCCCGCGTGACGCCCGGGACCGGGCCCGCGCCGCCCTCGAGCAGGTCGGCCTCGCCGACAAGGCCCGACGGCCCGTGCACGAGCTCTCCGGCGGGCAGCAGCAGCGCGTCCTCATCGCGCGCGCCCTGGTGCGCGACCCCGACCTGCTCGTGCTCGACGAGCCCACGTCAGGCATCGACATCCCCACCCAGCAGACATTCGTCGACACCGTCCAGCGGCTCCACGCGGACGGCGCGACGATCCTGGTCATCCTGCACGAGCTCGGGCCGTTCACCCCCCTGATCCAGCGCGCCCTCGTGCTGCGGCACGGCCGGCTGGTGCACGACGGCGCCCCGCCGCACGCCCGCGACGAGCACGCCGAGCCCGGGCACCAGCACACCCACCCACACGCAGACCCGGAGCCGCCCGGCGCCGGTCCCACGATCACCATCGAGGTCACCCCATGACCTGGCTCGACCAGATCATCACCATGCTGGAGTGGCCGCTGATGCAGCGCGCGCTCCTCGCCGCGCTCCTCGTCGGGGCCGCGGCCCCCGTGGTGGGGACATTCCTCGTGCAGCGGCGGCTCGCGCTGATGGGCGACGGCATCGGCCACGTCGCCCTCACCGGCGTCGCGCTCGGCTGGCTCGTGGGCAACTGGGCGAACCTCGCCCAGCACGACACACTGGCGGTGCCGGGCGCCGTGGTCGCGGCCATCGTGGGCTCAGTGGTCATCGAGCTCGTCCGGGAGCGTGGCCGCACCAGCGGCGACCTGGCCCTGGCGATCATGTTCTACGGCGGCATCGCGGGCGGCGTCCTGCTGATCAAGGTCGCGGGCGGCACCAACGCCAACCTCATGGCCTACCTGTTCGGGTCGATCTCGACGGTCTCGGGCGGGGACCTGTGGTGGACCGCCGCGCTGGCCGTCGTCGTGCTGGGCGCCGGGGTCGGGCTGCGCACCGCGCTGTTCTCGGTGAGCTACGACGAGGAGTTCGCGCGCGGCTCAGGGCTGCCGGTCCGCTTCCTCAACATGCTGATCGCCACCGTCGCCGCCCTGACGGTCACCATCGCGATGCGCGTCGTCGGGCTGCTGCTCGTCAGCGCCCTGATGATCGTCCCGGTGGCCATCGCGCAGGTTTTCGCGCGCTCCTTCGGCCGCACGATGGCGCTGGCGAGCGCGATCGGCGTCGCGGTGAGCGTGGTCGGCCTGTCCGTCACGTACTGGCAGGACTACCCGCCAGGCGCGACGATCGTCGTGCTCGCGATCCTGGTGTACGCCATCGCGGTGACGCTGCGGCCCCTGATCCACCGGCCCACGCCGCACCGCGACCCCCACCCCGACGTGCCGGACGACGTGCTCCTGGCGACCAGCGCCAGGGACTGACGGCCCGGCGCCACGTCCATCGACCGCTCGTAGACTGGACCCTCGTGAACGACCCCGCCGCAGCGTACGGACTGGGTGGCCGCCCCTTCTGGTTCGTCATCATCGCCCTCGTGGTCATCGTCCTCGCGCGCTCGCACATGACCTACTGGGTGGGCCGGGCCGCCTCCGTGGGCGCCGGCCGCCTTGCCGCCACCGGCCGAGGCCCCCGCTGGTGGACGGCCACCCGGGCACGCGCCGCCGCCTGGGGCTCGACGGTGCCCGCGAAGCGCGCCGCCGCCGCCGTGCACCGTTGGGGCCCGCTGGCCGTGACCTTCGCCTACCTCACCGTCGGGGCGCAGACTGCCGTGCTCGTCGCCGCGGGCGTCGCCCGCATGCCGTACCTGCGCTTCACGCTCGCGTCGATCCCCGGGGCCATCGCCTGGGCCTTCATCTGGGGCACCGTCGGCCTCGGCGCCGTGTGGGCGGCCGCCGCGCTCGCTGCCGAGTCCCCCTGGGGCCTCGCCGCCGCAGGCGTCCTGATCGCAGCCGCCCTCGCCTGGTGGGCCAGGCGCCGCCGAGCCTCCCGCCGCGCACGCCATGAGGGCGTCGAGCGCACGCATGACACCGTGGCCACGGGAGCCCACCCAGGCGCCTGACGGCTCAGGCGCCTGACGGCTCAGGCGTCTGACGGCTCAGCCGTGTGAGCCGGAGACGCAGAACTGGTTGCCCTCCGGGTCCGCGAGCACCGTCCACGCGAGCCCGTCCTCCCGGTGCTCGGCGACGAACTTCGCGCCATCCCCGGTGAGCCGGGCCACCTCCGCCGCACGGTCCGCGGTCGTCAGATCGACGTGCACGCGGTTCTTCCCACGCGTCGGGACCGCCACCTGCTGGAACCCCAGATTCGGCCCGCCCGACGGCCCGGGGGCGACCACGATGAAGGGCGCGTCGGGCGCCCCCTGGACGACGCCGCCCGTCTGCGCCGCCCACCACCGGGCCAGCGTCGGGGCGTCGAGAGCGTCGAAGGTGATCATCTCCACTGTGAGTGTCATCCTCCGCACGCTAGCGGCCACCCCCGACACCCTGTCCAGCCCTCCCGGCGCAATCGCCGCAATCGGCTACGCGACAGGCTGGTCGACGGCTCCCCCGTAGCGCCGGTCGCGCCGCGCATACGTCTCGACAGCGCGCCACAGGTGCCGGCGGTCCACATCCGGCCAGGGCTCGTCGAGGAACACGAGCTCGGCGTAGGCGGACTGCCAGATCATGAAGTTGGAGGTGCGCTGCTCCCCCGACGTGCGCAGGAACAGGTCCACGTCCGGCAGGTCGGGCTCGTCGAGGTGCCGCGCGATGGTCTTCTCGGTGATCTTCGACGGGTCGAGCCGCCCGGCGGCGACCTCGCGGCCGATGGCCTGCACGGCGTCGGCGATCTCGGCGCGGCCGCCGTAGTTGACGCACATCGTCAACGTGCACGTGTCGTTGCCGCGCGTGAGCTCCTCGGCGGTCTCGAGCTCCTTGATGACCGAGCGCCACAGCCGCGGGCGCCGTCCGGCCCAGCGCACCCGCACGCCCCAGTCGTTCATGGTGTCGCGCTGGCGGCGCAGCACGTCCCGGTTGAAGCCCATGAGATAGCGCACCTCGTCGGGTGAGCGCTTCCAGTTCTCGGTGGAGAACGCGTACGCCGAGATGTGCTTCACGCCGATCTCGATGGCGCCCGCGACGACGTCGAGCAGCGACGCCTCGCCGGCCGCGTGGCCCGCGGTGCGCGGCAGCCCGCGGGCGTTCGCCCAGCGGCCATTGCCGTCCATGACAATTGCGACGTGCTGCGGGATGAGCTCCGCGGGGATGGCAGGGGGACGGGCGCCGCTGGGGTGCGGCGGCGGAGCGATCGGCATCAGACCCTCTCGACCATGGGCAACGAGCGCAGCTGGCGCTCGAGGTGGAACTGGCAGTATGCCGCGACGAGGCCGTCCGCCTCACGCCGGTGCCGTTCGGCGCTGGCCTCCGCGACATCCCAGTGCCCGGCGAGCAGCGCGGCGAGCAGCGCGAACGTCTCCTGCGCGGGCGAGGTGGCGCCAGGTGGACGACAGGCCTGGCAGACGGCGCCGCCCTGCGCGACGGCGAATGACGTGTGCGGGCCGGGCCGGCCGCAGCGCGCGCAGTCCGCGAAGCTCGGCGCCCAGCCCGCGATCGCCAGCGCGCGCAGCAGGTAGGAGTTGAGCACCAAGCCGGGGGCGTGGTCGCGCGCCGACAGCGCGCGCACCGCTCCCACCAGCAGCCAGTACTGCTGCACCGAGGGGTCGTGCTCGTCCTCGACGAGCCGTTCCGCGGTCTCGAGCATCACCGTCCCGGCGGTGTAGAGCGCGTAGTCCTCGCAGATGGGCCGGCCGTACGCGCCGATGGTCTCCACCTGGGTGACCAGGTCCAGCGAGCGGCCGGTGTTGAGCTGCACGTCGATGTGCATGAACGGCTCGAGCCGGGAGCCGAATCGGGAGGTGGTGCGGCGCACGCCCTTGCCGACCGCTCGGACCTTCCCGTGGGTGCGGGTCAGCAGGGTCACGATGCGATCGGCCTCGCCCAGCTTGTGGGTGCGGAGGACGATGGCCTCGTCGCGGTAGAGGCTCACCCGGACATTATCCGCCGAGCACGACCACCTGGTCACGTCCGCCACGCTTGGCCTCCCGCACGGCCTGGCCCAGGCCGTCGAACAGGTCGTCGCCGCTGCCCACCTGCGCGACGCCCACCGAGAGGGTCACCGTGAGCCCTGGCGCGATCGCGTCCCAGTTCGCGGCGTGCGCGCCCGCCAGGATGCGGCGCCCCAGCCGCTCCAGCCGCGCGGCGCTCATTGCCGCGCCGGGCGGCGGCAAGATCACGAACTCGTCGCCGCCGAATCGCGCCACCAGGTCCTCGTCCCGGGCGAGCCCGCTCAGCAACTCCGCGATCTGCACCAGCACCGCATCGCCGATCACGTAGGAGTGCTGGTCGTTGACGCACTTGAAGTCGTCGACATCGATGAAGACGCCGGCCATCGGCCCCTCGCCACCGGCGACGAACTCCTGGATGGCGCGCCGGTTGCCGATCCCGGTGAGCTCGTCGAGCGCGCTCAGGGCAGTGGCACGGGCGCTCTGCTCGACCAGCTCCTGGATGCGGACCTTGCTGAGCAGGGCCTCGAAGCGCTGCTCGCGGTCACTCCAGGTGCGGCGCGCGACCCGCCGGAACATCACAGTGGCCTGCACTGCGGCGGGGTGGTCGCCGTGCCGTCCACGCGCCGCCTCCAGGAGCACCGCGTCGACGGCTGTCAGCCACACCTCCCGGTCCCTTGTCTCGACCTCGGGACGGACCCTCGCGACAGCGGCCTCCGCCTCGGCGTAGCGCCCCACCGTCGTCAGGGCCAGGCCGATCGCGCACATCGCGGCCACCCACTCGGGCCGCCCCCGGTACTGCTCGAGGGCCGGCCCGGCGCGTTCGGCGAGGGCCAGCGCCCTCCGGTGCTCACCCAGTCCGACCATCGCGACGATCTCCGCGGCGTCTGCGGAGACCGCATGGTCCACGGGCCCGGAGCCGCCGTCGCCCTCGGCCAGCCGGCGCAGCAGGAGCACCCGTGACGCGAGCTGGGCGAACGTCGCCGACGCCTCGCGGTCATAGCCGAGGACCAGCAGCCGCGCGCCCCACTCGGCGAGGTTCCGCGTCGACTGGGCCACCACGTTGGCGTCGAAGCCCGACGGCACCAGGCGGTGCAGGCGGCGCAGCAGCGCATGGCTCTGCTCGTAGAGCTCGGCGGTCCGCAGGCCGTTCGCCAGCACCGCGACGGCCGACGCCTGGTTGTACCGGCGGCCGTCGGGCACGCCCACCAGGCTCCACACGCGGGCCAACAGGTCCATGACCTCGATCGCCGCACCGGCCCGGATACGGGCCAGGGCCCGGACAGCCAGTGCCTTCGCCTGCCAGTACGGCTCCTCGTCGTGCTCCGTGCGGGCCAGCAGGTCATCGGCGCAGGCGACGGCGGCGTCGACCTCGTCCAGCTCGATCAGGCACTGCCCACGCGTGAACAGCAGGTACCTGACCGTCGCCTCATCGCCCGCCAGCTCGGCGAGCGCGATCCCGTGGGCGCACAGCAGCAGCGCCGCGGGCAGGTCGCCATGCTGGAACTCCCAGAAGGCGCGGTCGGCCACGAGGTCGAACACGCCGAACTCGGAGGTCGCCACCACCTCTGCGCCGATGGTGCCCACCCCGTCTCCCCGCGTCACCCGACGCGTCGCGCACGTTGTTCCCAGGTGCTCATCGGCGTGCGGGGGCCGCACTGCAGAGACTCGGCGGAACGTCACCCGAATGAGTGCCGCGGTACGCCCGACAGCGAAGGCCGCCGGGCGCACGTGGCGTCCGGCGGCCTGGGCCGAGGTGGTGCGGGTCAGCGCTGCGCGCGGTTCACCGCAGAGATGATCGCCTTGAGCGACGCGGTCGTGGTGGACGGGTCGATGCCGACGCCCCAGAGCGTCTGATCGCCCACCGCGCACTCCACGTAGGCGGCAGCCGTCGCGTCACCGCCGGAGGACAGGGCGTGCTCGGCGTAGTCGAGCACCATGACCTGGACCCCCAGCGAGCCCAGCGCGTCGAGGAACGCGTCGAGCGGGCCGTTGCCGGACCCCTCGAGCGTGCGGTGCTCGCCGCCGTCGGCGACGTCCACTGAGAGCGCGACCGAGCCCTCCTCGGAGCTGGTCATCCGCATGCCGCGCAGGCGCAGGCGTCCCCACGCCGCCAGCGGGCCGCCCGGCTCCACCGGGAGGTACTCGTCGTTGAAGATCTGCCACAGCTCGTCGGCGGTGACCTCGGCGCCGTGCGTGTCGGTGTGCGCCTGCACCACGTGCGAGAACTCGATCTGCAGGCGGCGCGGCAGGTCGAGGTCACGCTCGGACTTCATCAGGTAGGAGATGCCGCCCTTGCCGGACTGCGAGTTGACCCTGATGATCGCGTCGTAGGAGCGCCCCACGTCCTTGGGGTCGATCGGCAGGTACGGGACGGCCCAGACCAGGTCGTCGACCTCGCGGCCGGACGCCACCGCCTCGGCCTCCATCGCGTCCAGGCCCTTCTTGATGGCGTCCTGGTGGGAGCCCGAGAACGCCGTGAACACGAGGTCGCCACCCCACGGGTGCCGCTCGCCCACCGGCAGCTGGTTGCAGTGCTCCACGGTGCGGCGCACGTTGTCCAGGTCGGAGAAGTCGATCTCGGGGTCGATGCCCTGGCTGAACAGGTTCATCCCGAGGGTCACCAGGCACACGTTGCCGGTGCGCTCGCCGTTGCCGAACAGGCAGCCCTCGATGCGGTCCGCGCCGGCCAGGTAGCCCAGCTCGGCGGCGGCGACGCCGGTGCCCCGGTCGTTGTGCGGGTGCAGCGAGAGGATGACGTTCTCGCGGTAGCGCAGGTTCCGGCCCATCCACTCGATCGAGTCGGCGTACACGTTGGGCGTGGCCATCTCGACGGTGGCGGGCAGGTTGATGATGACCTTGCGGTCGGGCGTCGGCTCCAGCACGTCGAGCACCGCGTTGCAGATGCGCGCCGCGAACTCGAGCTCGGTGCCCGTGTACGACTCGGGCGAGTACTCGTAGAAGACGTCGGTTCCGGGCACCGTCTGCTCGTACTTCTTGCACAGCTGCGCGCCGGACACGGCGATGTCGACGATGCCGTCCTCGTCGGAGCGGAAGACCACGTCGCGCTGCAGCGTGGACGTGGAGTTGTACAGGTGCACGATGGCCTGCTTGGCCCCGGCGATCGACTCGTATGTGCGCTCGATCAGGTGCTCGCGGCACTGGGTGAGGACTTGGATGACGACGTCGTCGGGGATCCGGCCCTCCTCGATCAGCATCCGCACGAAGTCGAAGTCCGTCTGCGACGCCGAGGGGAAGCCGACCTCGATCTCCTTGAAGCCCATCTGCACGAGCAGCTCGAACATCTGCAGCTTGCGGGCGGGGCTCATCGGCTCGATCAGGGCCTGGTTCCCGTCACGCAGGTCGACGGCGCACCAGCGCGGGGCCTTCGTGACGCGGCGGGTGGGCCAGGTGCGGTCCGGCAGGTCGACGGTGATCTGCTCGTGGAACGGCCGATACTTGTGGACGGGCATGCCGGAGGGCTGCTGGGGTGTGCGGTCGTGGTAGCTCATCGAGGATCCTTCGCTGGTCGGTGGGAAGCAGCCGGCACACCGAACACCGCGGCGAGGATGCGGCCTTACGAGGCCTCGCCGCGGCGACGAAGGAGGAGCAGCTCGAGCTTCAGCACGTGGCCACTGTACTCCGGCGGTCAGCGCCAGGTGCGCCCACGGCGCGCCGTGGGCTGCTACCCCAGGAGGACCAGCTCGTCCGCAGTCCAGGCCAGCAGGTTCCCGCCCTCGACTGACACGAGCGAGGTCCCGTGCGGGAGCGGCGCGGACCAGTACCGCACACCGTCGGCGATCCCCCGCGCCACCAGCTGGGGCGCGCCATCGGGCCCCAGCTCGGCCGTGAGGACCAGGGAGCCGTCCGACACCGGCGGCAGCGTCAGGTCGGTCTCGACATCCCAGGCGACCTCGCCCGTGTGCGCGTCGACGCTCACCTGCCGGCCGGGGGCCGCGAGGATCACCTGGCCGTCGACGATCACCGCGGGGTCGAGGTCGGTGCCGAGTGTCCACAGCTGCTTGCCGCTGAACGCCGCCGCGGCGCTGATCTCACGGCCCGCGTCGAGCACGACGATGTCGTCCGCAGTGCCGTCGTCGACGGCCGGCCGGACCGGCAAGGAGGGAAGATCTCGCAATCGGCGGCCCGACGGTCCGTGCAGCGCTCCCCCACGTGCCGTGGACCACGTGCCGAACCGGTCTGCGTCCGATCCCGCCTGGACGAACGAGAGATGCGTGGCCCAGTAGAGCTCCGCCCCGTCCTCCGCGTCGAGGACCACCGTGCCACTGCCGCCGAGCACCACATGCTCCGCGGTGAGCGCTGCGGTCGGCGCGCTGATGTAGCCGTCCGCGCTGTTCGACTGCCGGCTCCTGTACGCCCACTCGGCGGCGCCCGTGAGCGGGTCGCGCAGCGCCGCGTGGAGGTACCCCTCGCTGTCCCGCGTGACCAGCACCACGCCGTCACCGCGACGGGCGATCAGCGCGACCTCGCCGGTGACCTCCCACTCGCCAGACACCGAGCCGTCCGCGGAGTCCAGGGCCACGACCCGCACGGGCGTGGCCGCCGCGTCGCCGGCCTCGGCGTAGACGGGCGGCGGCGTCCGCACCAGGCACACCAGGTAGGGCCCGACATCGGCCCCCGCGCTGGGGCAGTCGGGGCCCTGCGCCTCCGCCGCGGCCTGGGGCACGGTCCCCAGCGAGGTCGTCCAGCGTTCGGCGCCGGTCCGCGCGTCCAGCGAGGAGACCTGCCAGGCGCCTTGGCGGATGCCCACCACCGCCACCGCGCCACCCGCCGCGAGCGCCTTGTCGCCAGCGGCGACCGGATGGCGCCACCGCTCGACTGGCGGCCCGTCGAGGGGGCGCGCCAAACCGGGAACCCCTGCCAGCCGCTCGAGGCGCGCGTCCTCGTTCCGTGCCTGCATGACCGAGCCGACTGCGAGGACGAGGACGAGGGGCACCGTGACGGGCCACCAGCGACGGGCTGCCCGCGTCAGGCTGCGGGACCCCGCCGGGTGGGGTGTGAGGGTCCCGGCGTCGAGCTCGGGGGCTCCAGCCTCGGCATGGGGATCGCGCGCCAGATCGCCGGTCGGGAGGTCGTCCTCGACGAGCTCGACCGCCGCCATGCGGCTCAACGGCGCCAGTGCCATGGCGCGATCTTAGGCCTGCAGGCGCACCCGTGGGGCCCGGACCAGGCGCAGCCCGCAGTTGCCGAACGAGACGGTCGCCCCCACCGGCAGCCGCACCTGCTGCTCGGGGCCGCAGACGATCTGCTGGCCATCCGTCAGGGTCACGAGGGTGCCATTCGTCGAGCCGCGATCGGCCACCCAGACGGCGCCGCCCTCGATGCCGATCTGCAGGTGGGTCTTCGACACTGACCTGCCCGGATCCACGACCCGGACCACCTGCGCACCGTCGACGGCGACCGGGTTGCGGCCGAACAACGCGGTGCCGACCACCTGCACCAGCCGGCCGTCATGCAGCTCGATCTCGGCGCCGGGCAGGTCGGCTTCGGGCTCCGGCGCGTCGAGCGCCTCCTGTGCCCGGACCGGCGACCGGCGGGTCATCTCGAGCTCCGGGTCCAGGGCGTCGTCCACCGGATCGCCGGCCGGTGATCCGGCTCGAAACTCTGGCCGCACGGCGCGGACGTCGCCGGCGTCCGCGGCGAACTGCACCGGGCGGACCACCTGCATCAGGCGGGTGTCGACGTCCGGGGCGACGCCCGGCTCCCGGAGCGGGGGCAGGACGAGCCCAGAGGCGGCCGGGCTGTGCCGATCGGCCAGCAGCGCGCTGAGCCGCCGCCCGGCAGCGGCATGCGCGTCCTCCTCACGTGACGCCCGCGACGACCCGGCGAGGCCGAGCGCCGCCCAGGGGTCCGGCTCCGCCGGCAGGACGGCCGGAGGGCCGCCCGCCCCCGGCGGCGCCGACTCGACCGGCAGCAGCTCCACGCGCTCGGGCCGTTGACGGCCCGGCGCGCCTCCACCGCGGGAGGCCGGCCGCCGCGTCGCCGCGCGACCGCGGACGTCCACCACCTCCGTGCCCGTGAGCTTGTCGTGCCAGCCGCGATGGCGGCCCGAGCCGTCGAACACGGGCGAGGCCAGCATCACGAACTGCCCCACCAGGCAGGCCAGGGCCGCGCCCGCGATGAGCACCGAGCGCTGCAGGGCCCGCCACATGCCGATCGGGTCGCCCGTGCGCACGTCGACGGTGCGCAGCCCCAGCAGGCGGCGGCCGATCGTCCAGCCGAGCACGCCATGCGCCCACCACTGCGCGGTGAGGAGCAGGAGTCCCACGACCGTCGCCCCGCCCAGCGCGCCGAGCATGCGCGAGGACGTGTCGAGCCCGTCCCACCCCGAGTCAGTGAGCTGCTGCGCCCAGGCCGAGACCACCGACGTGAGCGGCACGAGGGCCACCGGGGCGAGGAGCGCGGCGTCCACCACGCCCGCGAGGAAGCGCCTGCCGAGAGGCGCGGACGGCGCCGGCACCAGGTAACGCGGCGAAGCGGCGGTCATGGGATGCGTACCTCCTGGTCGACATGCGCGCTGCGCTGGGCCTGATGCTGTGCGGCGCCGCGGCCGCCCGGCATCGGCCGGCCACCCGCCCGGTCCCGTCGGGCCCGGCGTCGGCGCTCACGGCCCGAGGCGAGCGAGACCCGGGACCGCCACCAGCGCCGGCGCGAGACGCTGGCCCGCAGCCGGGCGAGTGCGGCGTCGACACGCGACCAGTAGGCGGTGGCGACGTGGTCGCCCGGCTTGTCGGGCCCGAAGACGACGGCGTCCGCCTCCTCGGCGAGGACGCGCACGATCGCGGCGCCCGGGGCCCCGGCCCCCGGCGCACGGTCGTCGACCGCGCCCGCCAAGGCGTGCGCCGTCTCGCGACGGGTCGCCAACGGCGACGTGGGCCGGCCGAGGTCGTGCACCGCGTCGAGCCCCTCGTCCCACCCGCCTGCGACCCGGGCCACCACGTCGGGGTCCCGCCGACGACGCCTGCGGCGGCGCAGCTTCAGGGCGAGGACCACCACGAACGGGCTGGCCAGCAGCAGCAAGGGCACGGCGGCCGCGCCGGTGACCAGGAGCACCCGCCACCACAGCGGCCGGTTGTCCGGCTCGGGCTCGGGGTCCTGGGCCTGCGGCTGCTCGGTGTCGTCCTCCGGCGGCGAGTCCGGCTCCGGCACGGCCGGCGGCGGCTGCACAACCTGCGGCTCCGGGTCGGATGGCTTGGTGGTCGCGTCCTCCTGCGGGGTCTGCGAGCGCGGCGGCGTCGGGTCGAACGCGACCCAGCCGTGCCCGGCGAACGCGATCTCCACCCAGGCCTCGACGTCGTCGCCGGTGAACGTGACGACGCCGTCCTCGGCGTCGTCGGTCGGGGCGCCGTCCGTCGCGGCGTCGTCCGGCTCGCCGTCCTCCGAGGCCACGAACCCGATCACGACGCGCGAGGGCAACCCCATCTGGCGGGCCATCAGGGCCATTGCCGACGCGTACTGCTCACCGTCGCCCACCATCAGGTCGCCGCCCAGCAGCGACGTGAGCCGGTCGGCGCCGTGGCCCGACAGGGACGGGTAGTCGCCACTGAGGCCGTGGCTGAAGTAGCCGTCCTCGGCGAGCGCCTTCTCCAGGCTGCGGGCGATCTGCACGGGGGTTCCGGCGTCTCGGGCCACCGAGGTGGCCGCGACGGCGACGGCGTCCGGGACGGAGGTGACGGCCGGGACGACCACGGGCGCCCCGGCGGCGTCGCCGATCGCCTCGTCCGAGGGCTCGTCCGGGAGCACCACGTCGAGCGTGTATGCCAGGCCGGAGCGCATCCCGCTGGTGAGCACCGCCGAGCCGGTGGCGTCGTTGTACCGAAGATCGGCGGCGGCCGTGCCCTCGACCTCCACAGCACGCGCCTGGCCGACGGTCGGCAGCCACACGCCGGTGAGCTCGCGCACCTCGATCTCGACGCGGGCCCGCTCGCCGCTGGCCGAGGTGTCGATCGTCTCGCCGACCCGCCGGAACTCACCGGAGGCCGCAGCCGAGCCATCCCCCGCGACGTTCCACACCACGCCGTCGAAGCGGTCCATGGTGGCCAGCCGCACGCGCGCCCCGGCGGGGAGGCCACGCGCGGTGAACAGCTCGACGTCCTCGTCCTTGACGAACTTGCGGAACGCGGACAGCGGGCTGGGATACGCGCTCGGGTCGAACGGCGGCGCCAGCTCCTCACGGAGCACGTATCGAGGGGTGTCGCCCACGACCAGCGGGGCGCCGGCCATGCCCCCGGCGACGGCCAGCCCCGTGAGCGCGACCACTGCCACGATCCGCCGGGCCCGCAGCAGGCCCGCGCGCCATGACGCCCAGCCCAGCAGGACCAGGCCCAGCGCCACACCGGAGACGACCGGCGCGAGCGTCTGCCGGGTGCCGAGCAGCACCGCGAGGACCAGCACGACCAGGGGCATGGCGGCCGCCGTGGCGGCGACCGCCGGGCGGCGCGTCCGCAGCGTCGTCGCCGTGGCAGCGGCCGAGGCGACGAGGGCCGTGAGGAACGGCACGACGAGGAAGTTCGCGGCCGCGCCCAGTGGCGGCTGCAGCGTCAGCACCTGCTTCCACGACGTCGCCGCCCCCGCCACCAGCGAGAGCAGGGTGTCGAGGGTCGGCAGCACCCCCGCGACCGTGGTCGACGGCGCGGCGAACGCGCCACCGCACAGCAGGTACGCGAGCACCAGGCCCGCCACGACGGTCACCGCCGACCAGCGCCGCAGGGCGCCCAGCACGGCCACTCCGGCGCCCAGCACCAGGCCGCCCGCGATGGCCGGCGCCGCGGCTGCGGCGCCATACACGGGGATGACCGGGATCAGCGCCACGGCCAGGGCGGCCATAAGAACCAGCACGTCCACGGCGGCCCGCCAGCCCGTGCGCGCGACCACGGCGCTCATCCGAGCGCCCTGCGCAGCACTCGCGGCAGATCGTCGAGCCGGCCGAGCGTCGCGAGGGTCAGCGAGCCCTGCGTCCGCACCTCCACCTCGGCGCCCAGCGCGCAGGTGATCATCACCGTGCGGGTGCCGACCGGCACGTGCCGCACCCCGGCGCGGAGCTGCGCCACCGTGGGCTCCGAGCCCGCGACCAGCAGGGCCACCGACGCCTCGGGCGTGTCGCGGGCGATCCGCCGGCCGAGGTCCCCCGCGCCCGCGGTGCCCAGTGCCAGGGCCAGCGCCGCGCAGTCGTCGAGCAGGCGCGGCGGGGTCTCGACCCGCAGCCGTCCCGGCCCCGCGAGCACCGCGAGGTCGCGCTCCTCGCGCAGCACCTGGACGCCGAGCGACGCGGCGGCGGACACCGCCAGCTCGAACTCGTCCACGTCGGCGTAGTCACGCGGGTCGGTGGACAACGCCACGACCGTCTGGGTGCGGCGGGTGTCCTCGAACTGCTTGACCATCAGCGCGCCGCGTCGGGCAGTCGTGCGCCAGTGGATGTACCTGCGATCGTCACCGGCCACGTAGTCGCGCAGCGCATGGAAGGACAGGTCGCTGTCGGACAGGTCGCGCGTGGACTGCCCTTCGAGGTCGCGCAGCAGGCCAGAGCTCGCGCCCGCGAGCGAGACGATCTCGGGGTGCACGAACAGCTCGACGGGCTCGGTCCACCGCAGCCGCCTGCGGGCCAGGCCCAACGGGTCGCCGCGCACCGAGCGCACCGGCCCCACCACGACGACCGCGCGCCGCGTCGTGGGGATCGCGAACAGGTCCTCATGCTCCTCGCCGCTGGCCAGCGACGGCAGCGCCAGCTCCGCCGCGCCCGTCCCCACCGGCAGCTCGATCCGGGCCGGCAGCGATCGGTGCCGGGCGGTGTTGCGCACGGTGAGCCGCCCGACGGCCCGCTCCCCCACCCGCACCCGGTGATCGGCCAGGTACAGGTCCACGATGTACCTGTCGCGCCCGATGGTCATCAACAGCGACACCACGACAGCCACGCCCAGCGCCGCCCCGACGCCCGCGAGCTCGAGCCAGCCGAGCCACCGGCCGAGCACGAGGCCGGCCAGGGCGCCGGCGAGGGCGCCCCAGCCGACGGGGCTGATCCGTGGCACCGTCAGACCGCCCGCAGGGCCGGGGGCTGGGTGTCGGCGACGATGCGGTCGAGCACATGCGTGGTGGTCACACCGGCGAACTCGGCCTCGGTGTCGAGCATGAGGCGGTGCGCGAGCACCGGGGAGGCGAGCGACTTCACGTCGTCGGGAACCACGTAGGACCTGCCCTCGGAGGCCGCCCAGACCTTCGCGCAGCGCACCAGCGCCAGGCCGCCGCGCACACTGGCGCCGAGCGACGTCTGCGCGTCCTCGCGTGTGGCCTCCAGCAGGCGCGCCACGTAGTCGAGCACGGCGGCGTCGATGTGCACGGTCGTCGCGAGCTGCGCCATGTCGCCCACGGCATGCGTGGTGATCTTCGGCTTGAGGCTCGTCGTGCGGTCCTTCGCGCCCGCCAGGATCTCCACCGCCGACGCGCGGTCCGGGTAGCCCAGGGACGTCTTGATGAGGAACCGGTCGAGCTGCGCCTCGGGCAGCCGGTAGGTGCCCGCCTGCTCGATCGGGTTCTGCGTGGCGATCACCATGAACGGGCGCCCCACCGGGTGGGTCACCCCGTCGACGGTGATCTGCGCCTCCTCCATGACCTCGAGCAGCGCGGACTGCGTCTTGGGCGAGGCCCGGTTGATCTCGTCGGCCAGCACCACCGAGGCGAAGATCGGGCCGGGGTGGAACTCGAACCGGCCCGACCCCTGGTCGTAGATGGTCACGCCGGTCACGTCGCTGGGCAGCAGGTCGGGGGTGAACTGGATGCGGTGGTGGGTGCCCTGCACCGTCGCCGCGATGGCCTTGGCCAGCGATGTCTTGCCGGTGCCCGGCGCGTCCTCCAGCAGCAGGTGCCCCTCGGCGATCATCGCCGTCATGGCGAGGCGCACGGCGTGCTCCTTGCCGAGCAGCGCCCGGCCCACGTTGTCCACGAGCGCGCCGAAGGTCTCGGCGAACCACGTCGCTTGCTCAGGTGTCATCGGGGTGCTCTCTCTGGGTGGGGCGGGTTCAAGGGCGGGGCGACGTGGCGCGGGCCGTGTCGGGGACGGCTCATCCGCTCGTGGCCGGGACGGTGACCTCGGACGAGGTGGCCCACGGCCCCCACCCCACGGAGTTCTGAGCCCGGACGCGGACGATCACGGCGCCGCCGCCTGCGACGGTCTCGCCCGCCACGCTCAGGGTGTTCGCGTTGACGCTGGCGGTCTTCAGGGCCGTTCCGTCCTGCACGATCTGCCACTCATACCCGGTGACAGGCCGTCCGTTCGCCACGGCCGCCACCCAGCTGAAGTCCACCACCTCCGCGCGCGGAGAGGTGGCGGTGAGTGCCGTCGGCGCGCCGGGGACGGCCGGCTGGCCGGGCGCCGCGGACTGGGTGACCACCTGGGACCACCCCACCGCGTTCTCGACGCGCACATCGACAGTGACGCTCGCACCGGTGTGCTGGTGCTGCGCTGGCGGCGGGCCATTGACCCAATCCCGCTCCGACGTGCTGTTGATGCGATGCTGCGTCCGGGTGATCGGCGAGCCGCCGTCCGACCCGGCGGCATAGGCGATCGTCACGTGGTCGACCGCCCCGGACGCCACCGTGAGCTGTGGCTCCTGGGGGACGGTCCTGACGGTGACGGGCGGGAAGGCGATCCACTCGCTCGCCAGGTCCCGTGAGTTGATCGCGCGAATCCGCGGCGTCAGCGTGGTGCCACCGGCAATGCCCGAGATCGTGTGGGATGTGGACGACGTGGACTCGTACCCCTCGATCTCGTACCGGCTGATCGACACGCCGCGCCCCCCGGCGTCGCTCGGCGGGGTCCACGTCAGCACCACGGAGCCGGCCCCGAACGCGGCGTTGCCGGAGACTGTCGCCGACAGCCCCTTGGGGGTGTCGGGGGCGCTGTACGTGGTGCCGGTGACGGAGCCCCACGCGGACGTGCCGGCCTTGTTCACGGCGCGCACGCGGATGTCGTACGTCTTGCCACGCTCGGCCTCGGCGATGACGAAGCGGGTCGAGGTCCCGTTCGACACCTCTGCGGCCCCGTCCACCGAGACCAGGTACTCGGAGATCGCGGCGCCGTTCTCAGCAGGAGCGTCCCAGTCGACGTCGATGCGGCCGGTGGTGCCGAACCAGCCCGTGACCGTGCCCGTGGCCCTGAGCACCGGGGCGTCCGGAGCCTTCGCCGGGACCATCCCTTCGAGCTGAAAGTCGCTCCAGGCACCGGGATCCGGCAGCTTGTTGAACGCACGCACCCTCACGGTGTAGCCGGTCCCGTTCCGCAGCCCAGTGAAAGTTGCCTGGAGAGACGAGGTCGACTGCGTCGCGCTGCCGGCGGAGGGCGCTGGCGAAATCTGCACCTCATACCTCGTCACGGGCGATCCAGGACTAGATGGGGCACTCCATGTCGCCGTGATCTGACCATCGCCGAACTTGAGGATCGGCGGCTCAGGCTTGTCCGGCACCGCGTCGGGCCGCGCCGTCGCCGAGGCAGGGCTCGGGTCGGACCAGTCGACGGCGTTCTTCGCGGCGACGGTGAACGTGTACTCGACGTCATTCGTGAGGTTGTCGATCGTGCAGGTAGTGCTGGCGCACTGCCGCTCGGGGCTGCCCGGCACCGTGACCCGATAACCCGTGATCCGCTCGCCCCTGTCATCGGGGGCGTCCCAGCTCAGCACCACCGTGCGGTCGCGCACCTCGACGACGCGCGGCGCCTTCGGGGTGGCCGGTTTGCCGCGCACGACGACGGTGATGCGTCCCTCGACCTGCCGGTCCGGGTCGCCGGTGGCGTCGCGCACCGCGAAGCGGACGACCATCGCGCCGACGAACTCCGCGCCGGGCCGCACGACCACCGTGCCCCCGGACACGGACGCCGAGCCCGCCCCGGGCGTCTCCACCACGGCCTCGACGATGGTCAGCGGGGTGTCGGGGAACGGGTTGTGGGCTCCTGCCAGGGCGTCCACTGTGGTGTCGCGCCCCTGCACCCCGTCCGAGACGAGCCGGTCCACCACCCGGGGCATCGCCCGCGTGCTGGCCGTGGCCCGCAGGTCCACCTGCACCGTCATCGACCCGGCCTTGCCGTAGCCGAGGGTGAGGTCGAGTGAGCCGGTGGTGCCCTTCGACGTGGTGCGCCCCGCCGCGACGCGCAGCACGGAGCCGTCCAGCGTCGCGGTGAAGCCGGCGGGCACGGCGGAGCGGAGCTGGTAGGAGTACACGTCGGCGGCGCCCGTGGCGCCCTCGGGCCCGGTGGTGAACGTGCGCAGGTCGACGACTGTGGGGTCCTCGCCCGGCGCCACGGCGATCGGCGACGCGACGAATGTCGGGGGGTAGTCGTCCACCGCGTACACCGTGATCGACAGCGTGATGACAGAGGCGCGGCCCGTCGTGTCGGAGGCGCTCGTCCGGTCGGTCACGGGGACCGTGATGGACGCCGGCCCGGCGTAGCCCGACGCCGACGTGAACACGAGCGTCGTCGGGTCCCGCACCAGGTCGGAGCCATCGGACTTCGTGGCCTGCACCGCGTCCGGGTCGGCGATCGTCGCGGTGCGCCCCGGCGCGACCTGCACCTGCTCGTCGAGCGGGATGACGATCTGCTCGCCGGAGGCGACGCGCAGCTCGGGGGCCTTGGGCCGCGGCGTCGGGGGGAAGAAGCCGAGCGCGGGCACCGTGATGAAGGCGTAGGTGCTGGCGGTGCGGGAGGTCGTGTTGGTCAGCTGATAGGGCACTGTCTGCGCGTGGTCCACCAGCGTGATGACGACGCTGCCCGTGGGGGTCACCGTCGCGACGTCGGCCGCCGACGCGGGCACTGACACCGCGAGGTCGCTCAGCGGGCCGCTGGGGTTCTGCGCCACCGCGAGGACGTCCACCTCGACGCTCTCCCGCCCGAGGGTGTCGATGGCGGGCACCACGACGTCGCGGGCGACCGGCGGCAGCACGGGCGCGTCCTCGAGCACCGTGACGGTCAGCACCGCGGAGTCCCGCCCGCCTCGGGCGTTCGTCACGGTGTACGCGATCTGCAGCACACCCGGATTCGACGGCGCCTGGACGATGATGCGGCGCCCCTCGACGCGCGCGTCGATCCCATCGGCCTTCTCCAGGGTCTCCGAGAGCAGGAGCTCGCCGCCGCTGGCGTCGATGTCGTTGGCGAGCACGCGGACCTCGACCCGCTGCCCGGGGCGCACCGTCACGTCGTCGTTGCGCGCCGTGATCTGCGCGGACGCGGCGGGCCGGGGGCTGATGCCGACGCGGATCGTCGCGACGGCGCGCTGCCCGGTCCAGTCCTCCACGGCATAGGTGAACGAGTCGGTGCCGGACTCGCCGGGCAGCGCCTCGTACTCCAGCCAGTCGGCGCCCGACGCGACGACGCGCCCCTTGGCGGGAGCGACGGCCACGCCGAGCAGCGTGACCCCGTCGCCGTCGTCGTCGATGCCCACCAGCGGCACGGCGATGCGGACGGTCTCCCCCTCGAACACCCGCGCGGTGAGGTCGCGGGGGCGCGGCGGAGCCTTGGCCGTGGCGTCCGAGGCGTGCACGCGCACGGTGAGGGTCGCCGCTGTCTCGTTGCCGGTCTCGTCGCGGACGATGAACGTCGCATGCGCGGTCAGCGCCTTGGCCGGCGCCTGGTAGCGGAGCACGTCGCCGGAGACGAAGAGCAGGCCCTCGCCCTCGCCGAGCGGCTCGGCGAGCTCGGGCACCACGCTGAGGGCGTCGCCGTCGGGGTCGTAGGCGTGGTCCAGCACCGGCACCGTGACGACGCCGCCCGTGCGGACGCTGACCTCGATGTTCTCCACCACCGGCGGCTGCGCGACGGCGGAGGCCGGCACCGGGTGGACGGAGATCTCCCCCACCGACGATGCGGGCCCGTTGGACACCGTGTACGCCAAGGACACGGGCCCGGTGAGGGTGCGCGTCGCGGAGATCTGCACCAGCTCGTGGTTGAGGATCGCCACGCGCAGCCCGGAGTCGGCGGGGACGTCGACGGACTGCAGCACCAGCACCCCACCGGCGGGGTCGGAGTCGTTCGCGAGCGGCGCCACCGTCACCTCGCGCCCGGGGGCGAGGTAGACCCGGTCGCGGACGGCCACGGGAGGCTCGACCTGCGACGGCCACTCGAGCACGTCGATCCGCGCCAGGCCGGTGGCCTGCTGGGGCGCCGCCGCCACCACGAAACTCACGTAGTACGTGCCGGGCCGTGGGGCGCTGAACGTGAACGTGCCGGCGGCCAAGTCGGTGGTGATCTTCGCGCCCGCGAGCTCGTCGACCCCGGCGAGGCGCACCGGCTCCTTGCCGCTGGTGCGCACGGCGTCGAGCGGCTGGAGCCGCACGGGCTGGTCCACATACGTCACGGCGTGCACGGGGTCGATCTGCGGGGCCAGCGACCCCGCGGCCCGCACGTCCACAAGGAGGGTGCCCTCGGCGGTCTCCTGCCCGTCGGAGACGAGCAGCCGGACCTGGGCGCGGCCCAGGGCGCCGCCGTCGGCTTGGTACGTGACGGTGCCGTCCTGCCGGAAGCGGACAGTGCCGGAGTCCGCCGTGGCGTCGACGAGCGTGAGGTCGTCGCCGTCCGGGTCGTTGAAGTCGGCCAGCGCGCTGTACTGGGCCTGCGCGTCCTGCTCGACGCTCAACGAGCCGACGCGGATCTGCGTCGGGGCCTCGTTGACGCCCGGGTCGCGCACCGTGAGCTGCACGCTGGCCGTCGACGGCGCGCCAGTGCCGCGGCCGTCCGAGATCGTGTACGTGAACACCGCGGAACCGCTGGCCTCCGGGTTGACCCGCACCTGCAGCGCGCGCCCCCCGTAGATGGCCTGCAGCGTGCCGAAGTCCTCCGGCAGCGAGTCGAACTCGCTCACCGCGAGGATCCCGCAGTCGGAGGACGAGTCGTTGTCGATGACCGGCAGGATCATGGTCCGGCCCGGGCGCACGCCGAACTCGTCGTCGGAGGCCTGCGGGACAGTCGCCTCGGCGCCGCATTCCGCGAGCAGGTCCTGGGTCGTCGCCGCGCCCTCGGCGTCCTCCTCGCTGTCCTCCGGCTCGTCCTCGGGGACGATGTCCTGCCAGTTGGGCTTCCGGAGCTCGGTGTCCTCCAGGGGCATCCACAGCCGCCCCCGCAGGGTGTCGTTCAGCACCACGACGCCGCGGTTGACCCGGAACGCGAGCTCGTCGCTCGTGGACATGCCCTCCAGGTCGAGCACCTCGGCCGTGCCGTCGCCGCATCGGCGCAGGTAAGAGCCCGAGCCGGTGGCCCATGCCCCGTGGGCGCAGCCGTCCAGCCGCACGGGCGCCGCGGGCACGCCCTGCCCGGCCGTCGCGTGGCGCACGGCCTCGCCGCCACCCAGCGGCGCCTCGACCAGGGCGTCGCGCGTCGCCACCAGCACAGAGTCGTCCGCAGGCCCGGGCTGCTGCAGCACCAGGTCACGACCGCCGCCGACGTCGATCACCGCCTGGCGCGTGCGCACCGTGCCCTCGCTGAGCCCCACCGGCTCGTCGCCGACCGCCGTCAGTTGCTCGACCCCGGCGCCGAGCGTCCCCGCGGGCTCGGCCTGCGGCTGCCCGTCGACCAGCGCCACACGGGTGACGTCGCCCGTCTCCCCCGCCACGCCGTACGCCACACCCGCGTCGGTGACGACGACCCTGCCACCCTCGCCGAGGGCCATGTCCGGGGTGTCCGAGCTGGGCGCCAACGACCCGAGCTGGGCGAACGGGCGCACCCAGGCGTCGCCGTTGGGCGCGACGACGGCCACGGCGCCGCCGCCCATCGACACCTCGGCGCCCGAGGGCGTCGCGACCTGCGCGGTGAGCGTCACCGACGCCGGGTCGACGACGGCCACCGTGAGGGGCTCGACCAGCAGCACGTCGGCGCCATCCTGCAGCACGTCGAACCTGCTGCCCGTGGTCACCAGCCCCGCGTTGAGCTCCTCCACCTGCGCGTTCAGCCGCCCGAGCCGCAGCGACTCGGTGGCGGTCAGCCACACGCCGGAGTCGTTGAGGTCGACGCGCGCGAGCGGGAAGCCCGGGTTCACCAGGGCCAGCACGGCGAGCACGGCTGGCACGGTGACGACTGCGGCGACCTGGGCCGTGCGACGACGGACGGAGACGAGGCTCATGGCGCGCAGGCCTCCGCGGGCTGGGACGACGACGCGCGGTTCGCCCGGACGATGGAGACCTCCACGCACACGGGCTCGTCAGGCGCGGCGGGGACGGACACCCGGCGCTCGGCGACGAGCTCCAGCTCCGTGCCGCCGGTCGCGGTGCGCACACCCCACAGGTACTGGTCGCCGTCGGCGGGGTCGGGGTTGGCCCAGGTGAACTCGACTCCGTCCGCGGTCCGGCGCCCGACGAGGTCCGACGGCGCGGGCACCACCGCCGACACGCCCCCGACTGTGGGCGCGACCAGCTCGGTGGCGGTGGACCCCGGCCCGAGCGGCGCATCGCCACGGCCGCCCAGGGTCAGCGCGGCGACCCCGGCGAGCACCGCGACGACGAGCACCGCCGACACCGAGCCGATCGCCCGGCGCATGCCCCGGCGGGAGTCTGCTCCCCGCTCCCGGACCGCTTTCCCCAGCGGGGCCACCGGCCGCGCCGACTGCACGCCCGCCGGAAGGCCCAGCGCGGGAGCCGGATGGGCGACGGGCGACGGGTCCACCGTCGACTCGGGCTGTGACTGCTCGACAGGCGGAGGCGGAGCGCCGGCGTGGGTGCGCGCGGACATCTGCGCGGGCAGGCCCGTCGCGTCGATGCTGATCACGGGGCGCAACCGGGTCGCGTCGTCGCTGGCCGGGGCCGACGAGGCGAGGAGCTGGGCGGCGGACATCGGCGGGTTGAGGCGCGCGTCGTCCGGCAGGTCGAGCGGCGTCACCGCGAAGCCGAGGGCCGCCTCGATCTGCTGGAGGGCACGCGCGAACGCGGCCGCCGTGGCGAAGCGCTGGTCAGGGTCCTTGGCCATCGCGCGAGCCAGGACGGCCTGCAGCGACGCCGGGACGTCCTCGCGGCCGGTGAGCGGCACCGGGCTCCGCTCGATCCGGGCGACGACGTCGGCGGCGCCGTTGGGGCTGCCGGGCGCCTCGAAGGGCGTGCGGCCCGCGAGCAGCGAGTACACCGTCGCCGAGAGCGAGTACACATCCGAGCGGGCGTCCCCGTGGGGCCGCTGCGCGAGGAGCTCCGGCGGCGACCACGGGATCGACATGCCGAGCGCGGCCCCCGCCCCGGCGCCCGTCGTGGCGGCGATCCCGAAGTCGGTGAGCGCCGGCCAGCCGAAGTCGGTGGTCAGCACGTTCGCGGGCTTGATGTCCCGGTGCAGGATCCCCGCCCGGTGGGCCGTCTCCACGGCGGAGCCCAGGCGCACCGCGATCCGGAGCGCCTCCGGCACCGAGATGCGCTCACGCCGGTACCGCTCGGCGAGGGCCGGGCCAGAGCAGTACTCCATCACCAGGTACGGGCGGCCGTCGGACGCGATGTCCGCATGGTGGATCGTGACGATGGACGGGTGGTGGGAGAGCTGCGCCATGAGGTTCGCCTCGGTGCGGAACCCCGTGCGGAGCTCGTCGTCGAGCGACCCCGCGAGCAGCACCTTCACCGCGACCAGACGGCGCGGCAGGTCCTGCTCGTACAGGAAGACGTCGGCGAAGCCGCCGAGGCCGAGCACCCGGATGAAGCGGTGCCCGGCGATCTGCGGTGGCGTCGACGCCACACGGCGTGCGGTCACGTACCCCGCTCCACCGTGAACGTGACGCCGTCCCCGAGGTCGACGAGCTCCCCCGGCCGCACGAGCGTCGGCTCGCCCGGGTGCAGGCGCCGCGCGCGCTCGCCCTCGCGTGACACGAGCACGCCGTTGGTGGATTGCAGGTCCGTGACCAGCACGTCCTCGCCCTCCGTGCGCACCTCGGCATGCGTGCGGGAGATGTCCTGCTGTGGCGACGGCACGCTCACCAGGCGCGGCAGCTCGCTGTTCGTGACGCGCAGCACCTGCGGGGCGCGGCCGAGCAGCACCGCGCGGTCGAGCGGCACCACGGCGCCGGTCGACAGCACGAGCCGCGAGGTCGTCGGGGGCTCCGGGGCGACGACCCGGAACGGGCCGGGCACCTCGTCGCCGGCCCAGGACGGGAGCTGGTCGCGGATCGCCACGAGGTCGCTGCTGAGGATCGTCAGGCCGTCGTGGTCATCGGGCGCCAGGGCGTCGCCGACCACCGGCGCCTGCTCCGCGCGCATCGCGGCCTCCGCCTCGGCCACGACCTCGGACGCCTGCTCGGCATAGGTCGAGCCGAACACGCCGCCCAAGTCGACGCGGTCGAGGTCGGCATTGTCCACACGCTCGACGTCGGCGCGGAGCTGGTCGATGCGGAACGGGTCGGACGGCGTCGGGCTGCCCGAGCCGAAGGCGCCGCCGGAGCCGAAGTGTCCGAGGGCGTCGACGGGCGCGGCGGCGGCCTGGGCAGGCGCCTCGAACGCGGCCGGAGCCTCGAACGCGACAGGCGCTGCGGGCGCGGCAGACGCGTCCACGGGCGCCAGCCGCCACGCGGGCGCGCCGACGATGAGGCTCTCGGCGCTGGCAGCCGGTTCGTCGCGCTCGGCCTCGCCCTCCGAACGCACGTCCTCGAGCTCGGTCGCCCACACTGCCGCCTCAGGCGTCAGCACAGGCTCGGCGACGGGCTCGGCAGCAGGCTCGGGCTCGGCGGCCGTCGCGTCATCCTCGGAAGGGTCCGACGCGCCCACCAGCTCGACGGCCTCCACGACCGGGGGCTCGGTGGCTCCGGCGGGGGTCGCGAGCGTGACGCGCACGCCGTCCGCGAGCACGACTCCAGCGGTGAGCGGGAGCGCCGTCGACACCGGCCACGGCGTGCCCCCGCTGACGCGCACGGTCATGACGTCGGCGCCCTCGGCGACGCGCTCGGACCACGTGGTGACCTCGCCAGCGGCCAGGACACGCGTCCCGCCCTCGCCGCTGACCTCGACCTCGACGTCACCGCGCAGCGCGGCGTGCACACGGCCGCCCGTGACGTCGACGAGCGCGAAGGGCAACAGGCCGCTGATGCCGCCCCGCAGCAGCACCTCGAGCTGGTCGGTGAGCCCGCCCTGGGCGGGCGCGGCGTCCCACACCGCGCGGACCGTCTCGGGTGACGTGCTCGGCGCGAGCAGCGCGACGATGCCCCCGCCGACGACGGCGTGCCACTGTCCAGGGGTGTACTCCGGCACGATCACTGTCAGATCTCCCTCGTCCTGGCACGCGGCACTGTCGCGCCGTCGAGCATCTCGTCCCATGCGCTCGCGCCGAGGCCTGCGCCCGCGCGAGGGACCGTCATGTGCATGTCGCCCTCGTCGGCCGTCGCGACGTCCACGACCACCGTGCTGACGTTGTCGTGGCCGCCCGCCTCGACCGCGAGCCGCACGAGCTCCTGGGCGGCGTCCTGCGGGTCGGGGAACTGCCCGAGGACCGCGGCGATCGCCGCGTCGGGGAGCTCGCCGGTGAGGCCGTCGGAGCACACCAGGAGTCGGTCGTGGGGGCCGGCGGGGATCATCCAGTAGTCGGGCTCGGGGCCCGCCCCGCTGCCGAGCGCCCGGGTGAGCACATGGCGCTCGGGGTGGGTGCGCGCCTGCCCCGCGTCGATCTCGCCGGTGTCGAGCAACTCCTGGACCACCGAGTGGTCCACGCTGATCTGGCGGAGGCCGCCGTCGACCCAGCGGTAGACGCGCGAGTCGCCGACGTTGAAGACCAGCCAATACGAGCTGCCCTCATGCTCGGCGACCGCGACACCGGCGACGGTGGTGCCACAGGGGCGCCCGTCGAGCGTCTCGCGGATGCGCTCGGCCGTGCGCGTGAAGCACGTGTGCACGTCGTCGGAGGTGGCGTGGGGGCGCCCGGCGAGCTGGGCGAACTCCTCCACGGCGAGCCGGCTCGCGACGTCGCCCGCGTCGTGGCCGCCCATGCCGTCGGCGACGAGGAAGACCGGTGGGTACGCCAGCAGGGCGTCCTCGTTGACCGCGCGCACCAGCCCACGATCGGTCGCGGAACCCCACGACGTGCGCAACGGCTCACCCCCAGCATGTGTCCGGACGGCAGCACGCCCCCCGACTCGGTGTATCGGCCCACATCGTGCCCTAGTTGAGCGGCAGATGCGTACCGCCGCCCACCAGGTCAGATACCGAGTTGGTACACACCCCAGTACGCGAGCACGACCAGCAGCACCGCCGAGCCGAGCAGCGTCGAGCCGAGGCTCCCGATGGCGACCGCGCCCCGCGCGATCATCGCCCGCTCGTCGCGCAGCCGGCGCACCCGGTCGAAGACCAGGACGGCCGCGACGACGGCGCCGATGCCCAGCGCCCGCACGGCCAGCCACCCGCCCTGCACGATCCACACGTTCTGCTCATAGCCGAGCGCGAGCCGCGCGACGGCCAGCAGGTACCAGATCAGGGCGCCGATGGTGAGCAGCGCGAGCACGCCGAGGGTCCAGGCGCGAGCGGCGACGCCCGGCGCCATCGTGCGGCGCGCCGGCGAGCCGCGCAGCCTCTCCACTCCCCGGGCGACGAGCATCGCCAACGGTCCGAGCACGACGAGGCTCGCCCCCGCGGCCGCGACGCCGACCAGCACGTCACCGTCGCCCAGCCAGCGCGGCGTCGGCACCGGGGCGGCCAGGTACACCTGCACGGGATCGGCTCCCGCGATGCGCGGCGCGGCCCCCGCGGTGGCCGGCAGCCCGCCGACCCAGTCGGAGAGGTCGCGCAGGAACGTCGCCGAGACCTTGCCGTCGACCCGCAGGCCGTGGTTGGCGTCCTCGTAGTAGCGCACGGTGATGTCGGTGTTCCCGACGATCGCCGTGTCCCGGATGATCTGCTCGGCGCCCTGCACCATCGGCATGGACAAGTCGGCGGTGCCGTAGACGACCAGCACCGGCTGCGTCATCTGCCGCTGGAAGGGCGCCACATCGAAGTCGATGTACTCGAAGTCCCCGCCGGGCAATGACATCCCGACGGCCCGCGGGATCGCCCGGAAGACGCCCGCGGGCACTCCGGTGTTCCGCAGGTAGGCATCGGTGGCGAATGCCGCCTGCTGCCGCGGCGGCACCACGGGCGCCGAGACCAGCACCACGAACGCCACCTGCGGGTCGCGCGCCGCTATCACGGGGGCGATCCAGGCGCCCTCGCTCTCGCCGTAGACGCCCACCTGGTCGGGGTCGACGCCGTGCACAGTCCGCAGCAGCCGCACCGACTCCTCGTAGTCCGCCGCCATCGCCTCGTAGTCGCGGTGGCTGGTGGTGTACGTGTCCATCCGCTTGGCGGGCACCAGGGCCACCACCCCGGACTCCGCGAGCGCCTGCGCCTGCGCGCCGAACGCCTCCTCCGATTGGCCAGTGCCGGCGCCGTGGATGAACACGACCCCGGGTCGCCCGTCGGGCGCGCCGATCGGCTCCATCAGGCGGGCCGCGACCGTGGCTCCGTCCAGCTGCACGAGCATCTGGGTGGTGCGGACCTCGTACTGGTGGCGCGCCTGGGCGCCGCCGATGACGGTGGACTCGCTCTCCCGCGGCAGCGGGTCGCTGATCGGCGCGGGATCCCACTGCGGGCCCATGATGGCCCCGATGAGGGCGAGGAGGATGATGCCCACCGCGGTGCTCCCTGCGATCCGGTAGGGCATCCCCCCAGTATCCCGCACGGCCGGTGGGTCGGCCTCGGGTGTCAGGTGCTGGCTCACTCGCTGGTCAGAAGCCCAGGCGGCCGAGCTGCTTGGGGTCCCGCTGCCAGTCCTTGGCAACCTTCACGTGCAGGTCGAGGAACACCCGGGTGCCGAGCAGCGCCTCGATGCCGTGGCGGGCCTGGGTGCCGACCTCGCGCAGCCGCGAGCCGCCCTTGCCGATGACGATGGCCTTCTGGCTGTCCCGCTCGACGAACAGGTTGACCCGCACGTCGAGCATGGGGCGCTCGTCGGTGGAGCCCTCCCGCGGGAGCATCTCGTCGACCACCACGGCCAGCGAGTGCGGCAGCTCGTCGCGCACGCCCTCGAGCGCCGCCTCGCGCACCAGCTCGGCGACCATGACGGCCACCGGCTCGTCGGTGAGCTCGCCCTCGGGGTACAGCGCGGGCCCCTCGGTCAGGTGGCTCACCAGCACGTTCTCGAGCACGTCGACCTGGTACCCGGACTCGGCGGAGACGGGCACGATGTCCGCCCAGTCGCCGAGCTGGGAGATCGCGAGCAGGTGCTCGGCGAGGCGCTGCTTGCCCACCAGGTCCGCCTTGGTGGCGATCGCGACGACAGGCGTCTTGCCCGGCCCCTGTGCCAGCTCGTGCAGCTGCTCGGCGATGAACCGGTCGCCCGGCCCGACCTTCTGGTCGGACGGCAGGCAGAAGCCCACCACGTCGACCTCGGTGAGGGTGTCCCGGACGAGGGCGTTGAGCCGCTCGCCCAGCAGGGTGCGCGGGCGGTGCAGGCCCGGGGTGTCCACCAGGATGAGCTGGGCGTCGTCACGGTGGACGATGCCGCGCACGGTGTGCCGGGTGGTCTGCGGGCGGCCGGACGTGATCGCGACCTTGTGGCCGACGAGCGCGTTGGTGAGGGTGGACTTGCCGGCGTTCGGTCGCCCGACGAAGCAGGCGAATCCTGAGCGGAAGGTCATTCGGGTGGCTCCAGTGTCAGCGTCGTGAGGGGAAGTCGTCATGGTCGTCGGCCTCGTCGGGCTCGTCGTCTCGTGCGATGCGGCTGGCGAGGATCGTCATGATCTGCTTGCGCCGCCCGCCGGCCTGCTCGGCGACCAGGTGCAGGCCGTGGATCTCGCCCACCGAGCCGGGCAGCGGGACCTTGCCGAGTGCCTTGGCGAGCAGCCCGCCGGCGGTGTCGACGTCATCGTCCTCGACCTCCAGCCCGAACAGCTCGCCCAGCTCGTCCTTGCCGAGGCGGGCCGGGACCCGGATCACGCCGTCGCCCAGCTCCTCGACCACCGGCCCGGAGCGGTCGTGCTCGTCGGTCAGCTCGCCGACGATCTCCTCGAGCGCGTCCTCGATGGTCACGAGCCCGGCGATGCCGCCGTACTCGTCGACGACGATCGCGATGTGCGACGAGCCGGCCTGCATCTCGCGCAGCAGCTCGTCGACCGGCTTGGACTCGGGGACGAACACCGGCGGCCGGGCGATCGACGCGGCGGGCGCCGAGGCGGCCTGCGGCTCGTCCGCGAGGCGCCGGACGACGTCCTTGAGGTACAGCACGCCCCGCAGGTCGTCCACCGAGTCGCCGACCACCGGCACCCGGGAGTAGCCGGAGCGGAGCAGCAGGGACTGGGCCTTGCGCAGCGTGGTGTCGGCGCCGGTGGTGAGCATGTCGGTGCGCGGCACCATCACCTCGCGGGTGAGGGTGTCGCCGAGCTCGAGCACGGAGCGGAACATGTCGCGCTCGTCCTCCTCGATGACCTCCGACTCGCTGACCCGCTGCACCATGTCGCGCAGCTCGTCCTCGGCCTCGACGGTCCGGCCCGACGGCGCCGCGCGCGCGAAGCCGCCGACCAGCGCGGAGACCACCAGCAGCAGCCGCGAGAACGCCACCAGCACCGTCACGGGATGCTGGCGGCCGAGCGTGCGCGGGCTCACCCGCACCAGCAGGTACGCCACGAGCGCGCACAGCACCCCGGCGACGACCAGCACCACGTACCAGGGCCAGCCGGTGGACGCGACGATCAGCGTGAGGCACACGGTGGCCGTCATCTCGCCGAGCAGTCGCACGAACGCCGCCGACGACGAGACGCGCACGGGGTGCTCGACGAGCCTGCGCACCCGGTCCGCCGCGGCGTGCCGGGTGGTGTAGAGCTCCGCGACCGCGGCGCGCGTGACCCGCAGCACTGCCACCTCGCTGGCGCTCAGCGCGGCCGCCAGCACGATCCCGACGAGGGCGAGGGTGACCAGCAGCCCGATGGGCGGCTGCGTCATCGACCGGCCAGGAACGTCAGGAGGAGCTGGCGTTGCAGCGCGAACATCTCCTTCTCCTCCTCGGGCTCGGCGTGGTCGTAGCCCAGCAGGTGCAGGATCCCGTGCGTGGTCAGCAGCAGCAGCTCCTCGGCGGTGGAGTGCCCGGCGACGCGCGCCTGCTCGGCGGCCACCTCGGGGCACAGCACCACGTCGCCGAGCAGCCCGGCGGGCGTCTGCTCGCCCTCGCGCCCCGGCCGCAGCTCGTCCATCGGGAACGACAGGACGTCGGTGGGGCCGGGCTCGTCCATCCACTGCACGTGCAGCTCGGACATGACGTCCGTGCCGACGAGCAGGATGGACAGGTCCGTCTGGGGGTGGACGTGCATGGCGTCCAGCACGTAGCGGGCGAGCGCGGCGAACTCCGCCTCGTCGACCTCGGCGCCGGACTCGTTGTTGACCTCGATGCTCATGACCTGTCCCAGCGCGCGTACGCGTCGATGATGTCGCTGACAAGCCGGTGACGCACCACGTCCGACGACGTCAACCGGCAGAACTCGACGTCGTCCACGTCGGCGAGGACCGACTCGACCGTGCGCAGCCCGGAGGCCGTCGCGGCGGGCAGGTCGACCTGGGTCACGTCTCCCGTGACCACCACCTTGGAGCCGAAGCCCAGGCGGGTGAGGAACATCTTCATCTGCTCGGTGGAGGTGTTCTGCGCCTCGTCGAGGATGATGAAGGAGTCGTTGAGGGTGCGCCCGCGCATGTACGCGAGCGGCGCCACCTCGATGGTGCCGGCCTCGATCAGCCGGGGGATCGACTCGGGGTCGATCATGTCGTGCAGCGCGTCGTACAGCGGGCGCAGGTACGGGTCGATCTTGTCGTTCAGGGTCCCCGGCAGGAAGCCGAGCCGCTCCCCCGCCTCGACGGCGGGCCGGGTCAGCACGATCCGGGTGACGGCGCGCGCCTGCAGGGCCTGCACGGCCTTGGCCATCGCGAGGTACGTCTTGCCGGTGCCCGCGGGGCCGATGCCGAACGTCACGGTGTTCCTGTCGATGGCGTCGACGTAGTCCTTCTGCCCCGCCGTCTTGGGGCGGATCGTGCGGCCGCGCGAGGACAGGATGTTGAAGGAGAGGATGTCGGCCGGGCGGCCCACGGCGCCGGCGGTCAGCATCTCGACGGTGCGCGTCACCACGTCGGGGGTGAGCGGGGTGCCGCTGAGCGCCATCTCGGCCAGCTCGTCGACCAGTCGCGCGACCATCGCGACGTCGCCGGCGGGGCCGGCCATCGTGACCTCGTTGCCCCGGACGTGGATGTCGACGGTCGTGAAGCCCTGCTCGATGGCGCGCAGCACCTCGTCCCGGAGCCCGAGGAGCTCGACCATCGACACGGCGGGTGGGATGGTGATCCGGTGCTCGACCCGCGCGCCGGCCGCAGTGGTCGCGCGCGGTGCGGATGTGCTCTCGGCCATGTGCTCGGCTTGCGCCGCTGCGCTCCTTCTGTCGTGACGATCTGTCGTGACGGCTGACCCCTCCATCCTACCGAGCGGCGCACGGCTCGACGTGCGCCCAGGCTGAGGTCAGCCCCAGCGCCCGAGCCGCTGCGCCAGCAGCGCCAGCGCGACCGGGCCGGCCGTGGAGGTGCGCAGCACATGCGGGCCGAGCCGCACGGCACTGGCGCCCGCCGCGAGCAGTGCCTCGAGCTCGCGGGCGGAGATCCCGCCCTCGGGGCCGACCACCACCAGCACCTCGGGCGCGGGGCCATCCGGCGCCGCGGGCTGCGGCAGCCGCACGTCGGCGATCGGCGCGCTGGCCTCCTCGTGCAGCACCAGGGCGACTCCCCCGGCGGCCACGACCTCGTCGACGCGCGCGGCCAGGCCGCGCCCGTCGACCGCCAGGCCGACGTCAGGGACCCGGGCCCGGCGTGACTGCTTCGCGGCGGCGCGCACCGTGCCGAGCCACCGGGCGCGGCTCTTGGCGGCGCGGTCGCCGCGCCACACCACCACGGAGCGCTCGGCCTGCCACGGCAGCACCGCGTCGACGCCCACCTCGGTCGCGGCCTCGATCGCCATCTCGTCGCGGTCGCCCTTGGCGAGCGCCTGCACCAGCACCAGCCGCACGTCGGAGGCGGGCTCGCGCACCACGTCGAGCACGTCCAGGCGCACGCCCTCGCCGCCCACGGCGGCGACGGAGCACTCGAGGCGCACCCCGGCGCAGTCGACCACGTCGACCCGCTCCCCGGCGGACCGCCGCTGGACCACGCCCGCATGGCGCGCCTCGGCGCCCTCCAGCACGTACACGCCCCCGGGGGCGACGTCGTCGAGCGCGCCTGGCGAGGCCAGGAAGACCGGTGCGCTCACCTCAGCGCCCCGCGAGCTTCTCGCGGAGCTTGGCGAAGACGCCCGAGTGCGCGGAGGCGAGCCGGGTGTCCGGACGCTCCTCGTTGCGGGCCGTCGCGAGCTGGCGCAGCAGGTCCGCCTGCTCGTCGTCGAGGTCGGTGGGCACCTTGACGTCGACGTGCACGTGCAGGTCACCGCGCCCGCCCACGTGCAGCCGCCCGACGCCCAGGCCCTTGAGCGTGACCACCTGTGCCGGCTGGGTGCCGGGGCGCAGATCCACCTCGCGCGGGCCGTCCAGGGTGTCGAGCGTGAGCATCGTGCCGAGCGCCGCGGCGGTCATCGGCACCTGCAGCGTGCAATGCAGGTCGTCGCCGCGCCGCACGAACGTGTCGTGCTTGCGCTCCCGGATCTCCAGGTACACGTCGCCCGCGGGGCCGCCGGCGGGGCCGACCTCGCCCTGGCCGGTGAGCTTGATCCGGGTGCCCGTGTCCACGCCTGCGGGGATGTCGACCTCGAGCGTCCGGCGCGAGCGCACCCGGCCCTCGCCCGAGCACTCCGGGCAGGGCTCGGGGATGACGGTGCCGAAGCCGTGGCACGCGGCGCAGGGCTGGGACGTCATGACCTGGCCGAGGAACGAGCGCGCGACGCGCTGCACGCTGCCGCGCCCGCCGCAGACGTCACAGGTGCGCGGCGACGTGCCCGGGCGGCAGCAGCTGCCCGAGCAGGTGGGGCACAGCACGGCCGTGTCCACCTGCACGTCGCGGTGCGAGCCGAATGTGGCCTCCGCGAGGTCGATCTCGAGGCGCACCAGCGCGTCCTGGCCGCGGCGCGCGCGCGGGATCGGGCCCCGCTGCGCGCTCTGCCCGGCCGCGGCGCCGAAGAACGTCTCGAAGATGTCCTGGAAGCCGAAGCCGCCGCCCATGCCGCCGCCGGGCGACGACGGGTCGGAGCCCAGGTCGTACATCCGGCGCTTCTCGGGGTTCGACAGCACCTCGTAGGCGCGCGAGACCTCCTTGAACCTGTCCTCACCGGCGCCCTCGCCCGCGACGTCCGGGTGGTGCTCGCGCGCGAGCCGCCGGTAGGCCTTCTTGATCTGCTCGGGGCTCGCGTCACGCGGCACACCGAGGATCTCGTAGTAGTCGCTCACTGATCGCTTTCTGTGGGAGGCGGGAGGATGTCTGTCGGCCAGGCGTCAGCCGGCCAGGATGCGTGAGAGATAGCGCGCGACCGCGCGCACCGACGCCATCGTCCCCGGGTAGTCCATGCGCAGCGGCCCGATCGAGCCGATCCGCGCCACCGAGGCCCCGTCGGCGCCGTAGCCCGTGGTGACGAAGCTGGTCTCGACCAGGCCCTCGTGCTGGGTCTCACGGCCGATCCGCACCGAGACCGCCTCGGCGTCCTCGGCCATCTCCCCCAACAGCCGCAGCAGCACCACTTGTTCCTCGAGCGCCTCGAGGACGGGGCCGATCGTGTGCGCGAAGTCCGCGCCCCCGGCACGCGCGAGGTTCGCGGCGCCGGACAGCACGATGCGCTCCTCGCTCTCCTCGGCGAGGGTGTCCTCGACGACGCTGACGACGGCCCGCACGAGCTTCTCGTCACCGGGCGCGAACGCGTCCGGGAGCTGGGACAGCACGTCGTCGAGTTCCGCGAGCCGGTGGCCGGCGGCGGCGATGTTCAGCCGGATCCGGAGCCGGGCGACCACAGCCTCGTCGGCGGGGGCCTCGAGCTCGAGGGTGCGCTGCTCGACGCGCCCGTTGTCCGTGATGATGACGACGAGCAGGTGGCGCTCCCCCACCGGCACCAGCTCGAGGTGCCGCAGCGACGACCGGCGCAGCGACGGGTACTGCACCACCGCGACCTGCTGGGTGAGCTGCGCGAGCAGCCGCACGGCACGGTCCACGACGTCGTCGAGGTCGACGGCCTCGTCGAGGAAGCCCTGGATCGCGCGCTTCTCCGGGCTGGAGAGCGGCTTGACGGTGGACAGGCGGTCGACGAAGAGGCGGTAGCCCTTGTCGGTGGGCACCCGCCCGGCCGACGTGTGCGGCTGGGCGATGTACCCGCCCTCCTCCAGCACGGCCATGTCGTTGCGGATGGTCGCGGGCGAGACGCCGAGCGCATGCCGGTCCGCGAGCGCACGGGAGCCGACAGGCTCACGCGTGGCGACGTAGTCCTCGACGATCGCGCGCAGCACGTCGAGCCGACGGTCCTCGTTCATCTCACCTCCGGGCGCCTCGCGGGTGGCAGGGGTAGCACTCCTGGGGCACGAGTGCCAATTCTACGCGGTCGCCGGAGCCGGTGGACCGCCCCTCTCCGAGGCGCCCGCAGAGCGTGTGCGCAGGTCCAGCACCGCGACCACCAGCGCAGCCGCCACCAGCGCAGACGTGACCATCAGCGCGCGCCCCACAGCGAGGCCGCCCGATCCGCCCGCGGCGAGCGTGGCGTAGAACACGGCGACGTTCACCGCCACACCGAGCGCGGAGCCGACGCGCTGGCCGAGCTGCAGCATGCTCGCCGCCACGCCCGCCGAGCCCACCGGGGCCCGTTCGAGCGTGAGGGTCTGGTTCGGGGCGATCACCAGGCCGCTGCCGGCGCCCGTGACGAGCTGCGTGGCGGCCACCACCCAACCGACAGTCGACGCGTCGAGTGTGCGGAACGCCAGGTCGGTCCCGGCCAGGCCCAGGAGCACCAGGACTAGGCCCACCACCACGAGGCGCCGCCCGTGCCGCACCACCAGCCGCCCGGACAGCGCCGCCGAGACGGCGGAGGCGATGGCGAACGGCATGCCGACGAGCCCCGCCTGCAGTGCGGTGTACCCCAGGATGCTCTGCAGGTAGAGCGTGATCACCAGGAAGATGGCGGTGAAGCCCGCGAAGTAGGCGAAGCCCAGCAGCGCGCCGTTGCGGAACGAGGGCTGGCCCAGCACCGCGGGGTCGAGCACCGCGGCGCCGGTGAGCCGCTGGTAGCGGCGCTCCCAGACGACGGCGGCCGTCCCCACCACCGCGGCCACGGCCCACCACCACCAGCGCGCGGGGTCGTCGCCCAGGCCGGTGGTGGTCACCAGGGGCAGCATCAGCGCGACAGTGGTCAGCCCGATCAGCGCCAGCCCGACGGGGTCGGACCGCGGGGCGCCGTGCGGCCGTGTGCGCGGCAGCCACCGCAAGGCCAGCGGCAGCACCACGGCCATGACGGGCACATTGACGATGAACACCCACCGCCACCCCGTCTCGCTCCCGGCGACCTGGATGATCACCCCGCCGAGCAGCGGGCCGATCGCCGTGGAGATCCCGATCGTCGCCCCGAACGCCCCGAACGCGCGGGCCCGTTCTGGGCCTCGGAACAGCTCCTGGATCAGCCCGGTGATCTGCGGGTTCAGCACCCCCGCGCTGAGCCCCTGCAGCAGCCGCATGACGGCGAGCGCGCCACCCGTCGGCGCCAGCCCCGCGCCCAGGCTCGTCAGCGCGAAGCCGCCCAGCCCCGCGATCATCAACCGGCGCCTGCCGCGCGCGTCGCCCCACCGGCCCGCCGGGACCAGGGCCAGCCCGAAGGCGAGGGTGTAGCCGGCCACGACGAGCTGCAACTGGCTCGAGCTCGCGCCGAGCGCCGCGTCAATGGACGGCAGCGCCACGTTGACGATCGAGACGTCGAGCATCGTCATGAAGCCGATAGCCAGGCACACCTGCAGGGCGCGCCATCGGCGGGGGTCCGGCACGAACTCGCCGGCGGCAGGGGGCGTCACTCGCCCAGTGCACCACAACGGGTCGCACGGCACAGCGCCCCGCAGCGCCCGTAGGCTCAGCGCGTGACTCACGACCGCTATGGCCAGGACGTCCTCGCGAGCACCCAGCGCTCGGCCCACCACCGCGCTCCGCGCGCCTCGACGCCGCAGGCCGCCGAGCTCGGCCTGGTCGTCGAGGAGGTCACCACCGGATGGGTGGGCGCCGTGGTCCGGGTCGAGAAGTCCGGCGGCCAGCACGTCGTCGTGCTCGAGGACCGCAAGGGCCGCACCCGCACATTCCCGCTCGGCCCGGGGTTCTGGGTCGATGGCGCGCCCGTCGAGCTGACCGCGCCCGTCACAGCACGCGCCGCCACGCGCCCGACCCGCACGGCCTCTGGCTCCGTGGCGGTGCACGGCGCCCAGGCCCGGGTGGCCCGCGGCAGCCGCCTGTGGGTCGAGGGCAAGCACGACGCCGAGCTCGTCGAGAAGGTGTGGGGCGACGACCTCCGCCTCGAGGGCGTCGTGGTCGAGCTGCTCGACGGGGTGGACAACCTCGCCGACGCCCTCGCCGACTTCGCGCCCGAGCCGGGGCGCCGGGTGGGCGTGCTGGTCGACCACCTGGTGCCCGGCTCCAAGGAGCGGCGGATCGCCGACGCCGCGCTGCGCACTGTCCCCGCCGGCACCGTGCTGGTGCTGGGCCACCCGTACATCGACGTGTGGCAGGCGGTGCGCCCCGAGCGGATCGGGCTCCGCGCGTGGCCGGTCATCGAGCGCGGCACCGAGTGGAAGCTCGGCATCCTGCGCGAGCTGGGCTGGCCCGCGGAGGAGCAGGCCGACGTCGCCCGGGGATGGCAGCGCATCCTTCGGTCGGTGCGGTCCTACGCCGACCTCGAGCCGTCCCTGCTGGGCTGCGTCGAGGAGCTCATCGACTTCGTGACGGCGCCCTGACCTCCTGGGCCGCGCGACCTGGTCAGCCCGCGACCGGCTCGCCGAGCAGCCGCCGGTACAGGTAGGTCTGCGCGAGGACCACCAGCGGGATCGCCACGACCAGGCCCACTCCGCACAGCAGGGCCCCGATCAGCAGGGTCAGCAGCGCCGCGAGGGTGAACAGCACCATCGTCGAGGCGTTCTTGGTGATGAGCCGCGCGCTCGAGCGCAGGCCGTCGATGGCGTTCTGCCGCACGTCGATGACGAAGAACAGCGTGAACTGCAGGAAGAACCACACGATGACGGCGCCGATGCCGCACACCAACGACCCGAGGGACGTCAGCACGCTCACCAGCAGCGCCGCGAGCAGCACGTCGCCGAGGCTCGGGAACGAGAACATCGTGCGCAGCTCGAGCCGCTCCCCGTAGCTGATCGCCAGCGCCCCGCGCACGATCGCCGCCTGCAGCACATACGTCACGAACAGCACGATGAGCGTCAGCAGCAGGCTGCTGAGGTACGCGCCCACTCCGCCCACCACGCCGATCCCGCGGTAGTCCCTCCAATCGACCCCGACGTCGCCGATAGAGATCGCCACGTTCCACAGGATCGAGATCAGCAGGCCCAGGGCCAGGTAGGCGATCACCGTGACGAGGATGGGGCCGAGGTTCGCGCCGAACGAGCGCCAGCCCCACACGTACGCGTCGCCCACCGTCGGCGGTGGGGGGCCGCCGTAGCCCGGTTGGCTGCCCGCGCGGGCGGTGGGTCCCCGGCTCGTCGGCGGGGGTCTCGTCCGGGGTGCTCGGGGTGTTCTCGCTCAACGTCGGCCTCCGGGTGGTCTCGCCGGATCGTGGCAACGGGCCCGGGAAGCGATCCGTCCGGGTTCCTCAACGTACGCCGAGTCCTGAGGTCGTGCCCGGTCGGGTCGTGCCCGGCCGCGTGAGGCGCCCACACCGTGACGAACCGCCCGCGTCGGCGCGGCCCTCTCGGTAGAGTCCTCGCGCCGGGTGCGCACGGCCCCCGATCCCCCCGACGCCGGACCGCCCGGCCACCGCAGGAGCAACCATGACGAGCGACTATCCCCCACCGCCGCAGGCCACCCCCCGAGGCGTCTCGGAGAGCGAGGCGCGCACCTGGTCGGCCCTCGCCCACCTGGGCGGCATCTTCGCCTACCTGTTCATCGGGTGGCTCCCGGCGCTGGTCATCTGGCTGGTGTACCGGGACCGCAGCAACCACATCGCCGTCGAGGCGAAGGTCGCGCTGAACTTCCAGCTCACCCTGCTCATCGGCCTCGTGGTGTGCTGGGTCGTCGGCCAGATGCCCCTCATCGGGCTGGCGGGCTTCCTCGGCCAGATCGCGCTGGGCATCCTCAGCCTGGTGTTCTCGATCCTGGCGTTCGTGGCGGTGCAGCGTGGCGACCGCTACCACTACCCCTTCTCCCTGACACTGGTCCGATGAGCGCCCCCCAGCCGATCCCTTATACACATCCGACGCCGCCCACGAGCCTAGCCGCGACCGACCCCGGAGTGCCCATCTTCTTACAAGTCATGGCCTCAGCCCACACTACGGCCCCATCCCCCTGCGCCCCGACGAGGAGCGGACCTGGGCGATCCTCGCCCACCTGGGCGGCATCGTCCTCGGGTTCATCGCCCCGCTCGTGGTCTGGCTCGTCTTCAAGGGCCGCGGCCCCTACCTGGAGAACCAGGCCAAGGAGGCGCTGAACTTCCAGATCACCCTGGCCATCGCGTACGCGGTATCGATCGTGATCGCGATGGTGACCCTCGGCTTCGGCAGCCCGCTGGTCGCGGGCGTCAGCATCACCGGCTTCGTCTTCATGATCCTCGCGGCCGTCGCCGCCAACCGGTACCAGTGGTACCGCTACCCGGTGAACATCCGCCTGGTCTCCTGAGCCTGTGGGCCCCCGCCGATCGGTGGGGGCCCACAGCGCTTCCTGTCCCGGAGGACCCGCGCCGTCGCCACATCGATGGCGATTGCACTGGACGGCCACTACCGCGTCGGGCAGCGTAGGCGGCATTCGTCGTCGACCCTGAGCCGGCAGGCGACGTGGCGCCGTGCATCGACGCACGGTCCGATGAGCGCGGGGCGCATCAAGGGGGCAACGAGATGAGACCACTTCGATACTCGATCAACGTCACGCTCGACGGCTGCTGCCATCACGAGGCAGGGCTCCCCCCGGACGAGGAGTCCATGCGGTACTGGACCGCTGAGATGGAGCGAGCCGACGCCCTGCTCTTCGGCCGGGTGACCTACGAGATGATGGAGTCGGCGTGGCGGAAGCCGGCCTCGGGCACGTGGCCCGACTGGATGGATGAGTGGCAGATCCCCTTCGCTGAGGCCATCGACCGGGCGGAGAAGCACGTCGTCTCCAGCACGCTGGACGGCGTCGACTGGAATGCCGAGCTGGTGCGAGGCGACGTGGGGTCGGCGGTTCAACGGCTCAAGGAGGAGCCAGGCGAGGGTCTGTGGGTGGGAGGCGTGACGCTCCCCCTGGCGCTGGCAGACCTGGGACTGATCGACGAGTACGAGTTCCTGGTGCAGCCGGTCCTCACCGGGCACGGGCCGACGTTGCTCGCCGGTCTGCGCGAGCGCATCCAGCTCGAGCTCGTGGACCGCCAGGAGTTCGCGTCGGGGGCGGTCGCCGTGCGATACCGGCCCACGCGCGTGGACGAGGAGGCGCGCCCTAGTCCGTGAGCGCCCGGACCACCGCGTCGGCCAGCAGCCGGCCGCGCCGGGTCAGCAGCGCCCGCCGGGGGCCGCGTGCGCCCACCGCCGCCGCGCCGTCGAGCAGCCCGTCAGCCACCAGGCCGGCCACAGCCGACCGGGCGGACGCGCTCAAGTCCTCCAGGGGCAGCCCCTCCGCGAGGCGCACGCCCAGCATGACCCGCTCGAGCTGAGCCGACTCGCCCGCGACGACCTCACGGCCCGCCGCCGGGCTGAGCCCTGCCTCGAGCCGCGTCGCGTACGCGCGCGGGTGCTTGACGTTCCACCACCGCACGCCGCCCACATGGCTGTGCGCTCCGGGGCCGATGCCCCACCAGTCGTCGCCGCGCCAGTAGGCCAGGTTGTGATGGCAGCGGTCGGCGTCGGTGCGCGCCCAGTTGCTCACCTCGTACCAGCGCAGCCCAGCGGCGGTGAGCAGGTCGTCGGCCACCTCGTACTTCGCCGCCTGGTCGTCCTCCGAGGGCAGGTCCAGGAGCCCGCGCCGCACCTGCACGGCCATCTTCGTGCCGGCCTCCACCACGAGGGCGTACGCCGAGACGTGGTCGACCCCCGTCGCCAGGGCGGCCTCCACGCTGGCCCGCCAGTCGTCGAGGGACTCGCCGGGAGTGCCGTAGATGAGGTCGAGGGACACCTTGAGCCCCGCCTCGCGCGCCCAGCGGACCACGTCCGGGATCCGCGCCGGGTCATGCGTGCGCTCCAGCGTCGCGAGCACATGGGGCACCGCCGACTGCATCCCGAAGGACACGCGGGTGAAGCCCGCCGCCGCGAGCGCGGCCAGCGACTCGGGGGTCACCGAGTCGGGGTTCGCCTCGGTGGTCACCTCGGCGCCCGGCGCCAGCCCCCACGTGGAGCGCACTCCGTCGAGCATGCGGGCCAGGTCGCCGGGAGGGAGCACCGTCGGGGTGCCGCCGCCGACGAACACCGTGGACACCGGACGCCCGGGCAGCCCGGCCAGTACGCGGCCGCCCAGCTCGATCTCGCGCAGCGCCGTCTCGGCGTAGGACGCCTGGCTCGCGCCGCCGCCGAGCTCCGTGGCGGTGTACGTGTTGAAGTCGCAGTACCCGCAGCGCACCGTGCAGAACGGCACGTGCAGGTACACCCCGAACGCCCGGTCCTGCGCGCCCACGGCCGCTGAGGCCGGCAGGGCGCCGTCGTCCGGCGGGGTGTCGCCGTCAGGAAGAGCAGGTGGCACGGGCGATCACTTCTTGTCCTTGGTCTCCGTCTGCTGCGAGGTGAGCGCGGCGATGAACGCCTCCTGGGGGACGTCCACGCGACCAATGGTCTTCATGCGCTTCTTGCCCTCCTTCTGCTTCTCGAGGAGCTTGCGCTTACGGGAGATGTCGCCGCCGTAGCACTTGGCCAGCACGTCCTTGCGGATCGCGCGGATCGTCTCGCGCGCGATCACCCGCGCGCCGACGGCGGCCTGGATCGGCACCTCGAACTGCTGGCGCGGGATCAGGTCCTTGAGCTTGCCCGTCATCATGACGCCGTACGCGTAGGCCTTGTCCTTGTGGACGATGGCGCTGAACGCGTCGACCTGCTCGCCCTGCAGCAGGATGTCGACCTTGACCAGGTCGGCAGCCTGGTCGCCGGTGACGTCGTAGTCGAGGGAGGCGTAGCCGCGGGTCTTCGACTTGAGCTGGTCGAAGAAGTCGAACACGATCTCAGCGAGCGGGAGCTGGTAGCGCATCTCCACGCGGTCCGCCGAGAGGTAGTCCATGCCGAGCAGGTCGCCGCGGCGCTGCTGGCACAGCTCCATGATCGCGCCGATGTAGTCGGCAGGGGCCAGGATCGTGGCGCGGACCACGGGCTCGCGGACCTCCATGATCTTGCCGCCGGGGAACTCGCTGGGGTTGGTCACCGTGACGACCGACCGGTCCTCGAGCGTCACGTCGTAGATGACGTTGGGGGCCGTGGAGATGAGGTCCAGGTTGAACTCGCGCTCGAGCCGCTCCCGGACGATCTCCAGGTGCAGCAGGCCCAGGTAGCCGACGCGGAAGCCGAAGCCGAGCGCCACTGACGTCTCGGGCTCGTACACGAGCGCCGCGTCGTTGAGCTTGAGCTTGTCGAGCGCGTCGCGCAGCACCGGGTAGTCGGAGCCGTCGATCGGGTACAGGCCGGAGAAGACCATCGGCTTCGGGTCGGAGTAGCCGCCCAGCGCGTCCGAGGCCGGCTTGGCCTGGTTGGTGACCGTGTCGCCGACCTTGGACTGGCGCACGTCCTTCACGCCGGTGATGAGGTAGCCGACCTCGCCGACGCCGAGCCCCTGGGTGGGCACCGGCTCCGGGGACGTCACACCGATCTCGAGGAGCTCATGGGCGGCGCGGGTCGACATCATCACGATGCGCTCACGCGGGCTGAGGCTCCCGTCGACGACGCGCACATACGTCACGACACCGCGGTAGGTGTCATAGACGGAGTCGAAGATCATCGCGCGGGGCGGGCACGCGCTGCACGATGCGGTCGAGCAGCTCGGTGACGCCGGCGCCCGTCTTGCCCGAGACCCTCATGACGTCGTCGGGCTCGCAGCCCACCAGGCCGGCGATCTCCTCGGCGTACTTCTCCGGCTGGGCCGCCGGCAGGTCGATCTTGTTGAGCACCGGGATGATCTGGAGGTCGTTCTCCATCGCCAGGTACAGGTTCGCGAGGGTCTGCGCCTCGATGCCCTGCGCCGCGTCGACCAGCAGCACCGCGCCCTCGCAGGCCGCCAGCGACCGCGAGACCTCATAGGTGAAGTCCACGTGCCCCGGGGTGTCGATCATGTTGAGGGCGTAGGGCGTCAGCGTGCCCGACTCGTCCTCGAGGGCCCACGGCATGCGCACGGCCTGCGACTTGATCGTGATGCCGCGCTCGCGCTCGATGTCCATCCGGTCGAGGTACTGCGCGCGCATGGCCCGGGAGTCGACCACTCCGGTGAGCTGCAGCATGCGGTCGGCCAGCGTCGACTTGCCGTGGTCGATGTGCGCGATGATGCAGAAGTTGCGCAGCAGCTCGGGCGGGGTCGCGGCCGGCTGGATGCGCTTCATGCTCGTGGCGCTCGGGATCGGGGACAAGACGTGTGCGCTCCGGGTTCGTGAGGACGGGGACGACTGCCCCCCATCGTCCCATGCGCGCGCCGATCCCCGATCCGGCGCCCGGCCGAGCCGAGAACCGAACCGGTTCGACGAATATCCCCGGGTGCTTCATGTCCGGCGCCGAACAGCCGATACGAACAGGGTGACCGATCAGGACCAGCATCCTGAGGCCCGAGCCGCCTCCCCCGCCTCACGGCTGACCCTGTCGGCAGAGCTGGCCGACGCGCTGCGCCGGGGCGTGCTGCTGGTGGCCCCAGATGGCGCCGTGCTGGGCGCCACCGCCGCCGCGCGCGGCCTGCTGGGAGACGCCCCCGCCGAGCTCGCCGCCGTGGTCCTCGGCGAGGCCGGCGCCGAGGCCTGGTCGCCGGAGGGCCGCCCGGTCCCCGCTGACGAGCTGCCCGCCACCGTCGCCCTGAGCACCGGCGAGCCCGCCAGCGCCGTGGTCGGGATCCCCCAAGGGGACGACGAGCCCACCTGGCTGCGGGTCACGACCGCCCCGGTCGACATGCCCGCCGAGCACCGTGCGCTCCTGGTGACGATCGACTCCGCGGCCACCGAGGTGGCCCAGGCCCGCGCGCTGGCCGCCCAAGCCGACATGGTCCGGCTCGCCTTCGACGACGCCGCGATCGGCATGGCGCTCATCGACCTCGACGGGCGACTGGTCCGCGCGAACGCCGCCCTGGCCCGTTCGCTGGTCATGACCCCCGCCGAGCTGCTCACGCGCACGCTCGACGAGCTCGCCCACCCTGACGAGCGCGCATCCGGCTGCGCGGAGATCTCCCGGCTGCTGGACGAGACGGCGGGCGCACCGAGCTCGGTCACCATGGGCCGCAGGTTCATCACCGGCGCCGGGACGCTCCTGCACACCCGGCTCACGGTCACCGTCGTGCGCGACGGGGCAGGCGAGCCGCTGCACCTCTGGTACCAGCTCGAGGACATCACCGAGATGCGCCGCGCACAGGACCTGCTCGAGTGGCGCGCGCTCTACGACCACCTGACCGGCCTGGCCAACCGCCGCCTGCTGCTCGACCGGCTCGCGCACGCGCTGCAGCAGCACCGCCACGCGCCCGGCCATGTGGCCGTCGTGTTCGCCGACCTCGACGACTTCAAGCGGGTCAACGACTCCCTGGGGCACGACGCGGGCGATCTGCTGCTCCGGGTCGTGGCCGATCGGCTGCGCTCCGCCATCCGCCCCGGCGACACGGTGGCCCGGGTGGGCGGCGACGAGTTCGTCATCGTCTTCGAGCAGGTCACGTCAGCCGAGCACGCGGGCGAGCTGCTCGACGCAGTGCTCACGGTGGTCCACGCGCCGGTGCATGTCGGCGGGCATGACGTGCTCCCGCGACTCAGCGCCGGGCTGACGGTGAACGACGGCAGCCGTGACGCCGAGCGGGTGCTGCGGGACGCCGACACCGCGCTCTACGTGGCCAAGCAGTCCGGCCGCTCCCGCTGGGAGGTCTACCAGGACGAGTACCGCCGCGAGGCGCTGCACCGGATCTCCGTCGAGGCCGAGTTGCGCGGCGCCGTGCAGCGCGGCGACTTCGTGCTGCACTACCAGCCCATCGTCGAGCTCTCGAGCGGCGAGGTCATCGCACACGAGGCACTGGTGCGCTGGCAGCACCGCGAGCGCGGCCTGCTGCTCCCGGGCGAGTTCATCCAGGTGTGCGAGGACACCGACCTGATCGTGGGCCTGGGCGCGTGGGTGATCCGGGAGGCCGTGGCGTTCCTCGCCCGCCACCCCGATCTGCCGGGCCGCGTGTACGTGAACGTCTCGCCGCGGCAGATCGGCCGCAGCGACGAGGGCCTCGGCGCCAGGGGCCTCGCCCGGACGGTCGCCGACGCCCTCGCCGAGGCCGGCGTCTCCGGCGACCGGCTGGGCATCGAGATCACCGAGAGCGGCGTGCTGCAGGCCACCGACCTGGCGCGGGCCGACCTGGACCGCCTCACCGAGCTGGGCGTGGTGCTCGTCCTCGACGACTTCGGCACCGGGTACTCGGCGCTGTCGTCGGTGCTGCAGGCCCCGATCCGCGGGCTCAAACTGGACCGCTCGTTCACCATCCGGCTGGGCGACGGCGGCGCCTGCGACCGGATCAGCACGGCGATCGCCGCCCTGGTCGACTCGTTGTCGAGCCACGGCGTCGTCGAGGGCATTGAGACCGAGGAGCAGAGGCGCCTGGCGCTCGCCCACGGGTGGACGCACGGGCAGGGCTGGCTGTTCGGGCACCCGGAGCCCGAGCACGCGCTCGGGCTCGCGGAGCCGGGCCACTCCCCGCTCGCGGGGGCGACCCGGCGGGCGCTCAGGACTCGCGCGTGATCCGCACCCGCACGTCGAGGTCCTGGGTGCTGGCCCCCGCGTAGATCCCGCGCAGGGGCGGCACGTCGTCATAGGAGCGGCCCCGCGCGAGCACCACGTGGTGCTGCCCGGCGGGCGTGCGGTTGGTCGGGTCGTAGGGGTGCCAGTCGCCCGCCCACCACTCGATCCAGGCATGCGACTCCCCCAGCAGGGTCTCGCCGATGGCGCCGTCGCCGCGTGGGTGCAGGTAGCCCGACACGTACCGGGCGGGCAGCCCGACGCTGCGCAGCGCGCCGGCGGCCAAGTGCGCCATGTCCTGGCAGACGCCGCTGCGCGCCGCCCAGGCCTCGCTGGCCGGGGTGTGGGCCGACGTCGTGCCGGGGATGTACTCGACCTCGGAGCGCAGGACGTCGCAGATCGCCACGGCGGCCTCCTGCGGGTCGCGGCCGTGGCGCGCGCGGGCCGCCAGCTCGGCGACGTCCCGCGGCGCCTGCGTCGTCGTCGTGTCCGACAGGAACTCGGCGAGCCTGTCGCGCAGCTCGGGGGCGCCCAGGGTGTCCCATGAGCACGGCGGGCGCGGCGCGGGCCGGTCCGACACCTCGATCCGGTGCTCGGCGGTGATCTGCAAGGACTCATGCGGCGCGAGCACCTCGAACGCCGTCACCGCCGTCCCCCAATAGTCGCGGTACTCGTGGGACCAGGTCATCGGAGCCACGTCGAGCCGCGACTCGAGCACCGCCTGCCCCGGCTGCGACAGCGGCGTCATCCGCGCCTCGTTGTAGGAGGCCGTGACCGGCGACGCGTAACGGAACTCCGTCGTGTGCACCACGTGCAGCCGGCTCACAGCGCCTCACCCACCCAGGTCGTCAGGTGGCCGGTCGGGAAGTACCGGCCACGGATCGCGTCGGAGGCCGCCGAGCACGCGCGCTGCACCCGTTCCATCTCCATCGGCAGCCCGTCGAGGACCTCGAGCAGCGGGCGGTACTCCAAGCTCGTGCGGGCCAGCCCCAGATGCCGGCGCGCGTCCTCCAGCGACGATCGGTCCGCCACCGGCTCGAGCGCCGCCAGGCACGCCTCCGCCTGGCCCAGCGCGTGCACCACCGAGCGGGGGAACAGCCGGTCGAGCAGCAGGAACCCCGCCGCGCGCTCGTCGGACGCGATGCCCCGGTACGTCCGCAGGTAGGCCTCATGGGCGCCGCAGGAGCGCAGCAGCGTGGTCCACCCCGGGCCCGACGCGCCGGCCAGCGCCCGCGTCGTGAGCAGCCGCGCCGTCATGTCGGCGCGCTCGAGCGAGCGGCCCAGCACCATGAACTGCCACGTGTCGTCCCGGGACGTCACCGAGTCGACGAGCCCGGCGACGATCGCCGCGCGCTCGCGCACCCACGTGAAGTAGTCGTGCGGCCGGCCGGGCCGCACCTGCGCGGGCAACTGGTTCCAGGTGGTGTTGAGGCACTCCCACAGCTCGGTGGACACCGTCTCGCGGGCCCGCCGGGCGTTCTCCCGGGCGGCGGTGAGCGCGCCGGCGATCGAGGCGGGCGCGCGGCGGTCGTAGGCGAGCACGTCCAGCACCAGCTCGCGCCCCACCCGGACGCCGGGCGGGAAGTCGGTGCGGTCCATCACCGACAGCAGCGAGCGGCACGCGAGGTCCTCCTCGGACCACGGGTCCTCGAGGAGGTTCTGCAGGTGCACGTCGAGCAGCCGCGCGGTGTCGTCCGCGCGCTCCACATAGCGGCCGATCCAGAACAGCGACTCGGCGATGCGGCTCAGCACGGGGCCTCCAGCGTCTCGGGCCGCTCGGCGAGCGCCTGCTGCTGCTGGCTCGCCTGCGCGTGCAGGTCGTCGGTGGGGTTGGCGTCGATCGGCACTGGCGACGCCGCCTGGGCCTGCGGCGTGGCGGGCGCCGGATGCTCGCGCGGCCCACCACGGCGGGCTGCGGCGTCGCCGAGCACCCACGTGTCCTTCGACCCCCCGCCCTGGGAGCTGTTCACCACGAGCTGTCCCTCGGGCAGCGCGACCCGGGTCAGGCCGCCCGGCAGCACCCACACCTGCTCGCCGTCGTTCACCGCGAACGGGCGCAGGTCCACATGCCGCGGGCGCAGGCTGTCGCCGATCAGCGTGGGCACGGTGGAGAGCTGCACCACCGGCTGCGCGATCCACCCGCGCGGATCGGCCACCAGGCGCCCCCGCAGCGCGTCGAGCTCGCGCCGGCTCGCCTGCGGGCCCACCACGAGGCCTTTGCCCCCGGACCCGTCCACTGGCTTCACGACCAGCTCGTCGAGCCGGTCGAGCACCTCCTCCAGGGCCCCCGGGTCCTCCAGCCGCCACGTGTCCACGTTCGCGAGCAGCGGCTCCTCGCCCAGGTAGTAGCGGATGAGGTCGGGCAGGTAGGTGTAGACGAGCTTGTCGTCGGCGACGCCGTTGCCAACGGCGTTCGCGATGGTCACGGACCCGGCGCGCGCACACGTCATGAGGCCCGGGCTGCCGAGCAGCGAGTCGGAGCGGAACGCGACCGGGTCGAGGAAGTCGTCGTCCACCCGCCGGTAGACCACGTCGACGCGCCGCCGCCCGTGGGTGGTGCGCATCCACACCCGGCCGCCCGCGCAGAACAGGTCGCGGCCCTCGACCAGCTCCACGCCCATGGTCCGCGCGAGCAGCGAGTGCTCGAAGTACGCGCTGTTGTGCACGCCCGGGGTGAGCACCACCACCGTCGGGTCGTCCACGCCGGCGGGCGCCGCGGCGGTCAGCGCCGCGAGCAGCCGGCGGGGGTAGTCCTGCACGGGCCGGATGCGCAGCGTCGCGAACAGCTCGGGGAACGTGCGCGCCATCGCGCGGCGGTTGGACAGCACGTAGCTGACGCCGCTGGGCACCCGCACGTTGTCCTCGAGCACCCGGAACGTGCCCGCCTCGTCGCGGATCAGGTCGATCCCCGAGACGTGCACGCGCACACCGTTGGGGGGCTGGATGCCGCGGGCCGCCCGATGGAAGTGCGTGGACGAGACGATCAGGCCACGGGGCACCACACCGTCGGCGACGGCCTTCTGGGGGCCGTAGACGTCCGCGAGGAAGGCCTCGAGCGCGCGCACCCGCTGGGCCACGCCGGGGGCGACCTGGTCCCACTCCTGGCTGGTCAGCACGCGCGGCGCCACGTCGAGCGGGAAGGGTCGCTCCTCGCCGGCGAGGTCGAACGTGACCCCCTCCGCGAGGTACGAGCGCGCGAGGGCGTCGGCCCGCGCGCGCAGGTCGTCGGCCGAGAGCTGCGCGAGCGCCGAGTGCACGTTGCCGTAGGCGGGCCGCACTTCCCCGCCGCGATCGAGCATCTCGTCCCACGCGAGGCCGACCGGGTAGTCGTCGAAGAGGTCCGCCATGACCGGAACGTACCCCTGCTGTGTGACGCGCGTGTGACATCGCGCTCGTCCTCTGACCTGGGTCCCGGCGACGCCTCTAGGGTGAGCGGGTGACGAACGGCAGATGGCGGCGCGCGCTCCGGTCGGTGCTGCGGCGTACCGCGGCCCTCCGCGCGTCAACGCCGCCGCGCACCGCGCCGTCGCGGCGCACGGCGCCCGGGGACTTCAGCGGCACGGTCCGCGCCGAGTACACGCCCCGGCTCGACGGCGAGGCTGATCCGGGCGAGGTCGTCTGGACGTGGGTCCCCTACGAGGACGACCCGTCACGCGGCAAGGACCGGCCCGTGCTCGTCGTGGGCCGGGACGGCACGTGGCTGCTGGCCTTGATGCTCTCGAGCAAGGACCACGACCTCGACGCGGCGGACGAGGCCCGGCATGGGCGGCGCTGGGCGGACATCGGGGCCGGCGGCTGGGACCCGCGCGGCCGGCCCAGCGAGGTCCGGCTCGACCGGGTGCTGCGCGTCGACCCGGCGGCAGTGCGACGCGAGGGCGCGGTGCTCGACCGCGCGGTCTTCGACCGGGTCGTGCGCGCCTTGTGACGTGCAGTTCAACTGCTACGATGGGAACTCGCGTGTCCGCCCAGGTCGGCGGGCACTCGTCCAGCGCCTCCCCGCGGGTATCCCCACGCCCAAGTCCCGGTGCTGGACAAGCCCTCTACGACCTCATCGATCGCTCAGGCGAACACACAAGAAAGTCCACACGTGGCGAACATCAAGTCTCAGATCAAGCGCATCGGCACCAACGAGAAGGCGCGCCTGCGCAACAAGGCGGTCAAGTCGGAGCTCAAGACGCACGTGCGTCGTGTCCGCGAGGCCGTCGCCGGTGGCGACAAGGAGGCCGCATCGGCCGCCCTCGTGACCGCGTCGCGCAAGCTCGACAAGGCTGTCTCGAAGGGTGTCATCCACTCGAACCAGGCCGCCAACAAGAAGTCCGCGCTGGCGAAGGCGGTCTCGTCGATCTGACGAGGCCCACCTAGGACCAACGAAGGCGTCACCCCCCCTGCGGGGTGACGCCTTCGCCATGTCCGACGGTCGGCGGGATCACACCCCCGCGTTCCACACCTCCCGGAGGACAGCTGGCACGGCGGGCCGGATACCCGCCTCGCGGAGAGCGCGATCGAAGGCATGTGCTGCCCCCGCGACGTCCCCGTTCCCGATGAAGCGGTCGCCGAGCTCACGCCAGGCGGCGGCCGACTTCCGGTTCGCGGACATCATGCCGAGCATGTCCGCGGCCCATCGGTACGCCCGCGTCGCCCCCGCGACGTCCTCCCGGGCGTAGAGCGCATCCCCCAGTGCGAGCTGGGCGACCGCAGTCTCCAGACGCGGCTGCTCGCCCAGCCGCGCGATCGCGTCCCGTGCGCAGGCCTCGGCGAGCACGGGGTCATGCAGCACGAGGTGGGCGCGCGAACGCTCCACGTCCACCCGCGAGAGCTCGATCTCGGACCCGCTGGCGAGCAGCTCCGGGATCGCGCGGTCGAGCTGGCGCAGCGCCTCATGGGGCTCCGCGGGGTCGCTGCGCAGCAGCAGCCAGGCGTAGTTGAGCCGCAGGCGCGGCAGGTCGCGGCCGCTCTCCCCCTCGCCGAGCAGGGCGAGCGCCCGCTCCGTGTAGCGCTGCGCGAGCTCGTAGTCCCGGCGGTGCTCGGCGACGACGGCGGCGTTCCAGTAGACGCTGCCGCGGCCTCGCGCACTGCCGACCTCCTCCGCCTGCCGGATCAGCTCGGCGGCCCGGTGCGTCGCGTACAGCAGGTCGCCGCGCTCGACGTAGGCCCACAGCACCGTGGAGGCCAGCCGGAGGTACTCGTCGGTGCCGGCCAGCGCCGCACCGTCGAGGTCGCGCAGCGTGCGCTCGCCGATCTCGACGGCCCGGTGCAGGTCACCGGCCTCCAGGTAGGACGCGACCAGGCCGGTGGCCACGATCGCGGCGTCCATGTGGTGCCCGCGGCCCCGGGCGTCCGTGAGCAGTGGCTCGAGGATCGCCACGGACTCCTCGAGGTTGCCGAGGGCCTCATGCGCTCGAGCGAGCGTCAGGAGCCCGTCGACGCGCAGCGCCTGGGTGACCGACTCGAAGTCCAGGCGGCCCAGGCGTGCGCGGGCGGCCGAGGACTCGCCCGAGGTCAGCTCGAGCTTGGCGTAGTCGACCTCGAGTTTGGTCCGCGCCTCGTTGGGCCCGTCGTCGCCGTGCTTGAGGTACTCCACCGTGGACCCGAGCCGGCCCGCGAGCACCGCAAGCGCGGCGTCCGTGGGTTCCCGGCGCCCCGCTTCGATCAGCGAGATGTAGCTCGGTGAGAACGCGTCCCCGGCAAGCGCGGTCTGCGACAGCCCGGCGGCGAGGCGTGCCTGGCGCACGCGGTCAGCGATCGTGGTCATAAGGAGTCACTTTACCTGTGACGGCTGCGAAAGTCCGTCGCCATTCGGGGGATTGTTACTGGACTGGAACACAGAACGGGCGCCGACACGCGGTCGACGCCCGTTCTGGAGCACAGCTCAGCGAGTCGGCTCGCTCACTTGATGATGCGGCAACATCCCGTGGCCCCCGAGAGGACGGTGACCTCGCCGGCGTGGGCGGCTGCCGAGGCGCCGAGCGTGAGGACGGAGGCGACGGCGAGGACGGAAAGGGCCTTCAGGGTGCGGGTCACGGGTGATCTCCTGTCACAGTGGACTGACTTACTGTCAAACATATAGTGACCGGAGTCGCCACTCGAAAGCCAGCCACCTCGCGCGTCCGGGGTGAACTGCACCCCGAATGGGTGAGTCCCGCACGCCGATCACATGTCCTGGCTGGGGGGACGCGGAAGGGCCGGGAGGCGATGTCACGCGGAAGGGCGAGTGTCACAGCGGCTTGTATGTGCTGTCATAGATGTCATGACCCCTGACGAGCAAGCATCCGCCGCCTTGGCCGCAGCGGTGGACGCGGCAGTCCCGGAGCGGCTCCGCGACGAGTGGGCGCGCCACGTGGCCCGTGAGCAGGTCCTCGTGGGCAGGCAGGGGATCTTCACCCCGCGGCTGCGGCCTTTCGGCTACGAGTTCTCATTCCGGAACCCAGGAGCCCCCCACACCTCGTCGCCCAGCTGGAGCGCGCTGCAGCACGAGCGCGCCACGGCCCACGTGCTCCGCGCCACCTTCGGGCGCAGCGACCTCGAGCAGGCCGCGCACGGACGATGGCTGTTCGTGCGCATGCCGCGCAGCTACCTGGTGGGCGAGCTGCCCATCCCCGCGCGCCCCGACCGGCTCGTGATCGAGATCGCCGACAACGTCGACGTGGACCCCACCGTCATCGCCGGGGTCCGGCGCCTGCGCGAGCGCGGCTACCGCATCGCGATCCCCGGGTTCATCAGTCGGCCGGACCAGCGGCTGCTGCTGCCCCACGCGGACTTCGTGAAGATCGACGTCCGCGACCTCGACGTCGAGGGGCTGCCGGTGGTCGAGCTGGCGCGCTCCTACGGCGCCCTGCTGATCGCGGAGTTCGTCGAGCAGCGCTGGATGCTCAGTCACAGCCGCGACCTCGGCTTCGACCTCTTCCAGGGCAACCTGCTCGAGCGCGCCACCGTGCTCGACCGCTCGGCCACGCGGCTCGCACGGCAGCCTGGTTGAGCCATCCGGGTGAAGTCGGGGCGCTCCGCGTCATCACCGCGCATGACAGGGCTCTCAGCCCACGTGACCAACCCGGCCCTGACTTCCGCGGCCCGATGCGACACGGCCCGGCCGGCTTCCCCCGCCACCCCACGCCGCCACGCGTGGCGCACCCTTCTCGGACGGCAGCCGATCGTCACCGCCGCCGCTGACACCGTCGGCTTCGAGTTCCTGTACCGGTCCCCCACCCGGCGGCCCGTCCGGGTCGACACCTGGAGCGCGGAGCACCAGGACCGCGCCAGCGGCAAAGTCCTCGCACAGGTCTTCGGCACAGGCGCCCACCACGTGGCGGGCGACCACCTCGCCTTCGTGAACATCACCCGCGCGTACCTCGTGGGCGACCTCCCGCTGCCGCCGCACCCCGCCCGCCTGGTGCTCGAGGTCGTCGAGTCGGTCCCCCTCGACCCCGCCGTGGTGGCGGGCGTGCGACGACTGCGCGGTCAGGGGTACCGGATCGCGCTCGACGACTTCACCGGGAGCCCTGCGCAGATCGCGCTGCTCCCGTTCGCGGACTACGTCAAGGTCGACTACCGCGACCTGGAGACGCGGGGTGACGCGCTGGTGGATCTCGCGGGCAGCTCCGGGGCGAAGTTGATCGCCGAGCGAGTCGAGGACGAGGCCTGTCGCCTCCGCTGCGCCGCTGTGGGGTTCGACCTCTTCCAGGGCCACCTGTTCGCCGCCGCGTCGGTGCTCGACCTCACGGACTGCGTCCCGTCACCGCGAGCCGGCTGAGGCGATCCGCAGCACCGCGCGCTCGACCGCGAACTCCCGGTCCCGCCCGCCGCCCTTCACCTCGGTGTCGGCCTGCGCCACGGCGGTGATCGCCTCCGCCAGGCCCTCCGGGGTCCAGCGCTGCAAGTCCTTGAGCGCCCGGTCCACCTGCCACGGAGCGAGGCTGAGGTCACGGACCGAGACTCCCCCCCGACCGCGCGTCGCCGCCACCTTCGCCAACGTGCGCAGCTTCATCGCCAGCGCCGCGACGATCGGCACCGGGTCCACGCCCGTGGCGAGGGCATGCCGCAGCAGCGCCACCGCCTGGCCGGCGTCCCCCTCGATCGCGGCGTCCGCCACCCGGAAGCCGGTGGCCTCGATCCGGCCTCCGTAGTACCTCTCGACAACCTCCGTGCCGATCACACCAGACGTGTCCGCCACGAGTTGGGCGCACGCCGCCCCGAGCTCGCGCAGGTCGTTCCCCACCGCGTCGACCAACGCGCGCACGGCCCGCGCGTCCGCCCGCCGCGAGGCGCGCCGCAACTCGGCCGTGACGAAGGCCACCTTCTCCGAGTCCTTCTTCAGCGGCTCGCATGCGACGACGGGCACGCCCTGCGCGCGGACCGCGTCCAGCAGCTTCTTGCCGCGCTGCCCGCCGCCGTGCTGGAGCACCAGGACGACATCCGGCGCCGGGGCGGCGAGGTACGCGAGCGCGTCGGCCAGGAGCTCGTCGGTCGCGCGCTCCACTGCCTCCACGACGACCACCCGGTCCTCGCCGAAGAGGGACGGGCTCGTCACGACTCCGAGCGTCCCCCCGCTGTACAGGGCGCCGTCGAGCGTCGTGACCTCGACACCCGCGTCACGCTCCTTGGCCAGGGCGACGATCCGGTCGACCGCCCGCTCGGCGAGCAGGCCCTCAGCCCCGGAGACGAGCACCACGGGCGCGAGCGGCGCCTCGTCCCAGGAGATCCCGGCAGGGGCGGCGCGTGAGGCGCCGCGCGAGGTCCGACTCGTGGGGCGTGGTGTGGGAGGCACTCCCCCAGCCTGCCACGGACGACCCACCCTCCAGGCCGCTGGGCTCGCGGAGGCTGTCGCGGGCGCCGGCAGGCTCGGGGCCGGGCTCACGTGGCGCGAGCAGCAGCTTGAACGCCGCGAGGGTGGCCACGCCGAGCAGGGCCGCACCAGCGACGCCCCCGACCCACGGCACCCTGGCCCCCGGCAGGGCTGCGGCGACACGCGCCACGGCGCCGACCCACCAGCACCCGGCGCCGGCGACCTGAGCGAGCACCAGGGCGCCCTGCGGCCAGGCGGGCGCCAGCAGCGCGGCCATCAGGCCCACCACTGTGGCGGGCGCCACCGCAGGGGCCACGACGAGGTTCGCCACCACGGCGTAGGCGGAGACCGACGGGGTGAGCAGCAGCACCACCGGCGCGCACACGCTCTGGGCGGCGAAGGGCACGGCCAGCGCATGCGCGACCGTCGTGCGCCCCGTCCGCGACCACGCCGCGGCCAGCGGTCCGGCGAGCAGCACCAGCGCCGCTGTGGCCAGCACCGACAGCGCGAAGCCCACCTCGCGGGCGAGCCACGGGTCGGCGATCAGCAGCAGGGTGACTGCGGCGCCGAGTGCGGGCAGCGCCCGGGACGGCCGTCCAACCAGGAGGCCGCCCAGCCCGATGGCCCCCATCGCGGCGGCCCGCAGCACGCTCGGGCTGGGCTCCACCAGGACGACGAAGCCGGCCAGCAGCACCGCCGTCGCCGCTGCCCGCACCGGCCGCGCCAGCCCGAGGAGCGTGGCGCAGGTCAGCGCGGCGGCCCCGACCAGCGCGAAGTGGGCTCCGGACACGGCCGTGAGATGGGTCAGGCCCGAGGTCCGCATGGCATCGGCCAGGTCGTCGGGCAGCCGGGAGGTGTCGCCCACCGCCATGCCGGGGAGCAGAGCGCCCGCGTCACCGGGCAGGCGGGCCGCCAGCGCCCCGAGGCCCGCGCGAATCTGGCCGGTTCCGCGCCACAGCCCCGGAGGGTCGGCCATGCCCATCGGCGCCGCGGGCACGATGATGACGGCGACCTCGCGCGCGGCGGGCTCGGCGGGCAGCAGACGGCCGGCGGCCCGGACAGTGGCGCCCGCGCGGAGCCCGGCCCACGCCGGGCCGCCCAGCACCACCACCTGCGCCGCGACGTCGCTCCGCACCCCGCGGACCTCGACCTCTGCCAGCTGCAGCACGATGCGGACGCGCGGCTCGCCGCCCGGCCACGCGCTCGGCAGCGCGACCGGCGCGGTGCGCAGCGTGCCCTCGACCCGGATGACGGGCCGGTCGACCGCATGGGCCGCGAGCCCGCCGGCGGAGCGCGCGTGCAGCTGGGCCGCTGTCGCCCCGCACACCGCCGCGACGACGACCCCGACCAGCACGACGTGGCCGATCACATCCGCGCCGAGCCTCCGAGGCAACCCCAGGACGACGAGGACGACGGCGAGGACCGTGCACGCCACCACCACGGCGGCCAGCGCGGCAACCCGAGGCGGGAGAGCGACCACGAGGGCGGCGGCGCCCCACGCCCCGGCGGCCGCTGGCACGAGTCTCAGGTCCACCGGCGGCTGCACCGCTCAGACCCGCACGAGCGGGCGGACCTTGCCGAGCAGTGCGGGGCCGATCCCCGAGACCTCCCCGAGCTCCTCGACGTCCGAGAACCGGCCGTGCTCCTCGCGCCAGGCCACGATGCGCTCGGCGAGCACCGGGCCGATGCCTGGAAGCCCGTCGAGCGCCGCGAGGTCGGCCACGTTGAGGTTGACCAGGGATGGCACAGAGCCCTGGCCCACAGAGCCCTGGCCCACAGAGCCCTGGGCCGCAGAGTCAGCCGCTCGCCCGGATCCAGCCTCAGGCGCCGCCTGGCCGGGCGCCGGCACGAGCACCTGTTCGCCGTCGACGAGCTGCCGGGCCAGGTTGACCGCGGCGAGGTCGGCGGCTCCCGTCGCGCCGCCGACCGCTGTGACCGCATCGGCCACCCGCGAGCCGGCAGGCAGCGAGACGAGGCCCGGGAGGGCGACCTCCCCGACGACGTGCACCACCACCATGGCCGCGGTGGAGTCGACGGGGGCCGGCTCCTCGACGGGCAGTTCCTCGACCGGCGCTGAGGGGCCGGCGACCTCGGGCAGCGACTCGGCGACCTCGGGGCCGCGGGGGGCGGACAGCGCGCGCACCGCGACACCGCCACCCACCAGGGCCACCACCACCGACGCCGTCAGGGCGAGGCGCATCGGCACGGCCCAGCGCTGACGCGGCCGACCGCGCTCGCGCGCCTGCGTCGCGGGGCCATGCTCCAGCGGATCGCCGTGCTCCGCGGCGTAGAGGCCGCCGACGCGTGCGAGGGCGCCCTGCCGCCACCGGTCGGCGACGTCCGCCGCATCGTCTGCGACGCCGTCGCGCCGCGGCTCGGGCTCCGCCACCGCCCGCTCCCCCTGGTGCGAGCGCTCAGGGGTCCACCGTGGGCGGGCGGCGGGATGGCCGGGCGGCGCGGCGAGCCCGAGCAGCCGGTCGCGGGCGATGCCGTCCGGTGATGCGGTCATGGCGGCACGGTAGGAGCGCGCGTCGGACTGCCGGTCTCACCGCCGCCCGCCAGGTCGACGAGGACGCGACGCCCGCGGCTGGGGGTGGCCGGTCAGGCGTCGGCGACGACCACTGCCAGCAGCCCCGATCCGACATGGGCGCCGATCACGGCGCTGACCTCGCAGACCTGGACCTTCCCGGCCAGGTCGCCGAGCCAGGCCTCGAGCTGGTCGGCGAGCTGGGCCGCGAGCTCGGGTTGGCCGAGGTGGTGCACGGCGACCCGGGCAGAGCCCCGTCGACGCACATCGGCGACGGCGAGTGCCTCCAGCCGGTCGCGGGCGGCCCGACGGGTGCGGACCTTCTCCGCCACCTCGATGCGCCCGTCCCGCAGCGTGAGGATCGGGCGCAGGCCCAGCACCGTGCCCAGGGCGGCGGCGGTCGCGCTGAGCCGGCCCCCGCGGCGCAGGTGGTCCAGCGAGTCCACGAGGAACCACGCGCTCGCCTGCGAGCCCACCTGCCGGGCGCGTTGCGCGACCTCGACACCGTCGACAGCGACCCGCTCAGGGCGGCGTCGCAGGTCGAGCAGGCGCCGCGCACGGGACTCCTCGGCGCCGGGAGCCGACGGATCGGGCCCGCCGCTCACCCCGTCACGCACCGCCTGCGCCGCCGACAGCACGGCGAAACCGAGCCCCATGACCACCGAGCGCGAGTCGACGACATGCACGGGCACCGGCGCCGCAAGCGCCGCGACCTGGGCTGAGCGGACCGTGCCGGAGAGGTCCCCGGAGATGTGCATCGACACGATCTCCCGGGCGCCGGACTCCACGGCGCGCGCATACGCCTCCGCGAACGCGGCCGGGGCGGGCTGCGACGTGGTCACCCGCTCCCCCGCGTCGAGCGCGGCAGCGAGCTGCGCGGAGCTGAGGTCCACGCCCTCCTGCCGTCGCTCACCGCCGATGACGACATCGAGGGGCACGACGATGACGCCCCACTGCGCGGCCACCTCGGGAGGCAGCGCCGCAGTGGAGTCGGTGACCAGCGCGACGGCCGGCCCGGCGGGCCGCCCCCGCAGCAGGCCGCCGCGCCGGACGGGCGTGCTCAGGCCGGCACCACGTTGACGAGCTTGGGCGCGCGCACGATGACGGTGCGCACGGCCCGGCCGTCGAGGGCGCGCTGCACCCCGGGGTCGGCGAGCGCGATCTCGCGCAGCGCGTCCTCGGTGACGTCGGCAGGCACCTCGGCGCGGCCGCGCACCTTGCCCTGCACCTGCAGGACGCAGGTGACGGTGTCCTCGACGAGGTAGGCCTCGTCGGCGACGGGGAACGGCTCGGCGGCCAGCGACTCGGGGTGGCCCAGCCGCGACCACAGCTCCTCGGCCAGGTGCGGGGCCACGGGCGCCGTCATGAGCACCAGCGGCTCGAGGGCGGCGCGCGGCGTCCGCGGCAGCGTCGTGAGGTGGTTGTTCAGCACGATCAGCTTGGCGATGGCGGTGTTGAGCCGCATGGCCTCCATGTCGGCTTTGACGTCCGCGATGGTGCGGTGCAGCACCCGCAGCGTCTCCTCCGACGGAGCCTCGTCGGTCACGACGAGCTCGCCCGTCGTCTCGTCGACCGCGTTGCGCCACAGCCGCTGCAGGAAGCGCTGCGCCCCGACCACGGCACGGGTCTCCCACGGGCGGGACAGGTCCAGCGGGCCCATCGACATCTCGTAGACGCGCAGCGTGTCAGCGCCGTACTCGGCGTACAGCTCGTCGGGCGTGACCGCGTTCTTCAGCGACTTGCCCATCTTCCCGTACTCGCGGAAGACCTCCTCGCCGTTCCACGAGAAGCCGCTCGGGACGGACTCGGCGGCCACGACCTCGGCGGCCGGGACGTAGACGCCGCGCGCGTCCTGGTAGGCGTCCGCCTGGATGTAGCCCTGGTTGAAGAGCTTGCGGAACGGCTCGACGCTGGCCACGTGGCCCAGGTCGTAGAGGACCTTGTGCCAGAACCGGGCGTACAGCAGGTGCAGCACGGCGTGCTCGACGCCGCCCACGTACAGGTCGACGCCGCCCGCGCCGTGGGTGTCCGCGAGGTTGTGGCCCGGGCCCATCCAGTACGACTCGAGCGCGGGGTCGACCACCTGGTCCCGCTGCCGCGAGTCGAGGTAGTGCAGGTAGTACCAGCACGACCCGGCCCAGTTGGGCATCGTGTTGGTGTCCCGGCGGTACGTCTTGGGCCCGTCGCCCAGGTCGAGCGTGACGTTGACCCAGTCCTCGTTGCGGCCCAGCGGCGCCTCCGGGGAGGACTGCGCGTCGTCGGGGGCGAAGGTGCGCGGCGAGTAGTCCGGGACCTCGGGCAGGTCGACGGGCAGCGCGGAGTCGGGCAGTGCGATCGGCAAGTCGTTCTCGTCGTAGACGATCGGGAACGGCTCGCCCCAGTAGCGCTGGCGGCTGAACAGCCAGTCGCGCAGCCGGTACGTGGTCGCCCCCGTGCCCAGCCCCTTGCGCTCGAGCCACTCCGTGATGACCCGCTTGGCCTCGGCGACGCCCAGCCCGTCCAGGCTGACCTCGTCGTTGGCGGAGTTGATCGCGACGCCGTCGCCGGTGTACGCCTCGCCCTCGAAGCCCTCGGGCGGCTGCACGGTGCGGATGATGGGCAGCTCGAACCGGGTCGCGAACTCCCAGTCGCGCACGTCCTGCGCGGGCACCGCCATGATCGCGCCCGTGCCGTAGCCGGCCAGCACGTAGTCGGCGATGAACACGGGGACGAGGGCGCCGTTGACCGGGTTGGTCGCGTAGATGCCGGTGAACACACCGGTCTTCTCGCGGCCCTCGCTCTGCCGCTCGATCTCCGTCTTGGCCGCCGCCTCGGCCCGGTAGGCCTCGACCGCCTCGGCGGGGGTCGCGTGGCCGCCCGTCCAGGCGTCCTTCGTCCCCTCCGGCCAGGCCTGCGGGACGAGCTCGCCGACCAGCTCGTGCTCGGGGGCCAGCACCATGAACGTGGCGCCGAACAGCGTGTCGGGCCGCGTGGTGAAGACCTCGATCTCGGCGACAGGCGTGCCCGCGACGTCGCCAGGCGCGGAGACCGGGAACCGCACCTGGGCGCCCTCGGAGCGGCCGATCCAGTTCCGCTGCATCGCGGTGACCTTGTGCGGCCAGTCGATCAGGTCGAGGTCGTCGGCCAGGCGGTCGGCGTACGCCGTGATGCGCATGTTCCACTGCCGCAGCGTGCGCTTGAACACGGGGAAGTTGCCGCGCTCGGAGCGCCCGTCGGAGGTGACCTCCTCGTTGGCCAACACGGTGCCCAGCCCGGGGCACCAGTTGACCGGAGTCTCGGAGACGTATGCGAGGCGCTGCTGGTCGAGGACGCGGCGGCGGGCCACGTCGTCGAGGTCGGCCCAGGCGACGCCCGCGGGCACGCCCTCGATGCCGGTGGGCACGGGACGGGCGCCCGTGGCGTACTCCTCGACGAGCTCGCTGACGGGCCTGGCGCGGCCACGGCCGCCGTCCGGGCGGATCGCGTCGGCGTCGTACCAGGACTCGAAGATCTGCAGGAAGATCCACTGGGTCCAGCGCACGTAGTCCGGGTCGATCGTGGCGAAGGTGCGCCGCTGGTCGTAGCCCATGCCCAGGCGGCGCAGCTGGCGCGCCATGATCTCGATGTTCGCCTCGGTGGTGAGCCGCGGGTGCGTGCCCGTCTGCACCGCGTACTGCTCGGCCGGGAGCCCGAAGGCGTCGTAGCCGAGCGCGTGCAGCACGTTGTCGCCGAGCATCTTGCGGTAGCGCGCGACCACGTCGGTGGCGATGTACCCGAGGGGGTGGCCGACGTGCAGCCCGGCGCCCGACGGGTACGGGAACATGTCCATCACGAAGTACGGGCGCGACTGCGGGTCGGCGTGCCGTCCCTGGCCGTCTGTCAGCGGGCCCGACGGGTTCGCGGCGAAGAACGTGCCGCGCTCCTCCCACCGGTCCTGCCAGCGGAGCTCGATCTGCTCCGCCATGGTGGCGTCGTAACGGAAGGGCACGTCATGGCCAGCGCCGGAATCGGCGGTGGGCTGGGAGGGAGCCTGCGAAGTCACTCCGCGAGTTTAGCCCCGCTGGCCTCGGCGACCGACTCCCCGCCCACGCTGCTCAGCGGGCTGAGCGGAACTCCGCGGTGAGCGGGCACTGGAACGGGTCGCGTGCCGCGAGGCCCACCTCGTTGAGGTAGCGCACGACGATCCGGTACGAGTTGACCAGCGTCGTCTCGGTGTAGGTGATGCCGCGCGAGGCGCAGAACTCGCGCACGATCGGCTGCACCCGGCGCAGCGACGGGCGCGGCATGCTCGGGAACAGGTGGTGCTCGATCTGGTAGTTGAGCCCGCCCATGAACAGGTCGGTGAGGCGGCCGCCCTTGATGTTGCGGCTCAGCAGCACCTGGCGGCGCAGGAAGTCGATCTTCATCGACGCCGGGACGATGGGCATGCCCTTGTGGTTGGGCGCGAAGCTGGCGCCCATGTACAGGCCGAACAGGCCGAGCTGGACGCCGAGGAACGCGAAGCCCATCCCGATGGGGAGCACCCAGAAGACGAGCGCGACGTAGCCGACGAGCCGGAACGTCACGAATGCGATCTCCACCGGGCGCCGCTTGACCGGGCCGCGGCCGAAGATCGTCTTGACGCCGGAGATGTGCAGGTTGAGGCCCTCGAGCAGCAGCAGGGGGAAGAACAGCCAGCCCTGGCGCTTGGCGAACCAGGCGGCCGCGCCGGTGCGCTCCTTCGGCAGGTCGTCCGTGGTGAACACGAGCACGCCGGAGGCGATGTCGGGGTCGGCGTCGACGGTGTTGGGCTTCGCGTGGTGGCGGCTGTGCTTGTGCGTCCACCAGCCGTAGGACATGCCCGCGTAGAGGTTGGCGACGACGAGGCTGGCCCAGTCGTTCCACCGCCCGGAGGCGAAGATCTGCCGGTGCGCGGCGTCGTGGCCCAGGAACATGACCTGCCCGAGCAGCACGGCCAGCACCGCGGCCACGACGAGCTGCCACCAGGAGTGGCCGATGAGCACGAACGCCACGACCGTGCCCGCCAGCAGCAGCGTGAGCACCGCGAACCGCGTCCAGTAGTAGCCGTAGCGCCGGCGCATCAGCCCGGACTCCTGCACGGTGCGCATCAGGTCGGTGAACTCGCTGACCTGGCGCTCGCGCGGCGAGTCGCCGGAGCCTCCAGGTCGCGCGGCCTTCTCGAGGCCGTCATCGGTCAAGGTGTGTGCCACGAGGGGACCCGTCTTCGTCGGCGGAGACGGGCAGCCAGGCGGCCGCGCGTCCGGTCGGAGTGAGCCCACACTAACCCCCGAAGGGGATTCCGGTGCGCCGGTCCAGATCGGTCGGTCAGGCCCGCGTCGGCTCGGGCGCCGGGCCACGTCCGACCGTGGCCACGACCAGCAGGCCTGCGGCGGTGAGCGCGGCGCCGACCCAGGCCGGTGCGAGGTGGCCGAGCCCGGCGGCGAGGACGAGCCCGCCGACCCACGCGCCCGCCGCGTTCCCCACGTTGAGCGCGGAGTGGCACAGGGCCGCGCCCAGCGACGGGGCGTCCGGCGAGAGGTCGATCAGGCGGGACTGCAGGCCGATCCCGAGGATCTGCGAGGTGATCCCGAGCGCGACGATGGCGCTGACCGCGACGACGGGATGCGCTCCCCCGAAGATCCCGATGGCGACCAGCGAGAGGATCGTCGAGCCGAAGCCGATGTGCATCGCGCGCGGCACCGACCGGTCGGCGAGGCGGCCGCCCACCAGGGTGCCGATGGTCATCCCGACGCCGAACAGCGCGAGCACCAGCGGGACGAGGCCCACCTCCAGCCCCGTGGCCTCGGTGAGGAGCGGGGAGATGTAGGAGTAGACGGCGAACATGCCGCCGAAGCCGATGCCACCGGCCCCGGCCGCGATCCACAGGCCCCGGTTGCGCAGCGCGCCGAGCTCGCTGCGCACGGTGGTCCCGGACCCGGCGGGCACGCTCGGCGTCCAGCGGATGAGTGCCGCGAGGGTGAGCAGGCCGAGCAGGCCCACCACGACGAACGCGAGCCGCCAGCCGAACTGCTGGCCGAGCCACGTGGACGCGGGCACGCCGACGATGTTGGAGATCGTGAGCCCGGCCATCATCGTGGCGACCGCGCGCCCGCGCCGCCCCGGCCCGGCGACGTGCGCTCCCAGCACGGCGCCGACGCCGAAGAACGCGCCGTGCGGGAGCCCGGCCAGGAAGCGCGCGGCGATGAGCCAGTTCGCGCTCGGCGCGACGGCGGCCAGCGTGTTGGCGACGGCGAAGGCCCCCATCAGCCAGAGCAGCAGGGTGCGGCGGTCGGCGCGGGCCGCCAGCGTGGTGAGCAGCGGGGCCCCGATGACGACGCCGAGCGCGTACGCGGTGATGATGTGGCCCGCGGTGGGGATCGAGACGCCGACGCTGGCGGCGATCTCGGGCAGCAGGCCCATGGTGGTGAACTCGGTGGTCCCGATGGAGAAGCCGCCGAGGGCCAGGGCGATCAGGGCCGGCTGGATGCCGCGTCGTCCGGCGCCGCCCGCAGCCGACGGGGAGGCCGGGCGCGCCTCGGATGCGGTCTGGACCATGTGTGTCGCCTCCCAGCGGTTCGACGTGGGGGGTGGCAGCCGGTCTCGGCGTTCTCGAAACGATTCGACGACGGCGCGTCGAATCGCCGTCGTCCACGTGCGGTGATGCGGGGAACCCTACCCTGCGGGCACGAGCCAGATGGCGGAGGCCGCCTTCTCCCCCAACTCCACCGGACGCTCGGGCTCGGTGGACCCCGCGGCCGGAGGCCGGACCCGCACCGCCGTCACACCCGTCACGTGCCGCCGCTCGGCGACCTCCACGCGGGCGTCCAGCACCAGGCCCACCGACTCCAGGTAGCGCAGCAGCTCCGGGTCGGAGTCCGAGATGCGGGCCACGACCCAGTCACCGTCGACCAGGTCCCACAGCACCCGGGCCGGCGGCATCGGCACATGGCCGTCGGCTGTGGGGATCGGGTCGCCGTGCGGGTCCCGCGTCGGGAAGCCCAGGCGCGCGTCCATCCGGTCCACCATCAGGTCGGAGACCGCATGCTCGAGCACCTCGGCCTCGTCGTGCACCTCGTCCCACCCGTAGCCCAGGACGCTCACCAGGAACGTCTCGATGAGCCGGTGGCGCCGCACCATCGCCACCGCATGGGCCACGCCCTCCGGCGTCAGCTCGATGGGGGCGTACGGGGCGTGCGTCACCAGCCCCTGGTCCGCGAGCCTGCGCACCGTCTCCGAGACCGTCGACGCGCCCACCCCGAGCCGCTCGGCGAGCATCTTGGTGGTGACGGGGGCCTGCGACCACTCGCCAGCCGACCAGATGACCTTGAGGTAGTCCTGGGCGACGGACGTCAAGGCATTCGAATCCGGGGAGCTCACGCGCCCAGCCTAGGGCCGAGGGCGGTGGCCGCCTGGGCGGGCGCCGCGGCGTCGGACGCGAGACCGCCGCCCGCTGCCGCCCCGCGCCCGCGCAGCCGGCGCAGCACGCCCCGGCGCGGCGCGAACAGGAACACCAGCGCGAACACCAGCCCCTGGGCGAGCACGACCATCCCGCCGCTGGACGCGTCCAGGTAGTAGCTCGCATACAGCCCGGCGAGCGCGCAGCCCCCGGCCAGCACCGGAGCGATGACCAGCATCCTGCTCATCCGCTCGGTGAGCAGGAACGCCGTGGCGCCGGGGGTGATGAGCATGGCCACGACCAGCACCACGCCGATGGCCTGCAGCGCGACCACCACCGTCAGGGCAAGCACCCCGAGCAGCAGCGCGGCGAGCACGCGCGGGGAGATGCCGACGGCATGCGCATGCGTGCGGTCGAACGCGTACAGGGTCAGGTCGCGCCGCTTGAGCACCAGCACCGTGAACGCCAGGGCGCCGAGCACCACCACCTGGGCGATGTCCACATCCGAGACGCCGAGCACGTTGCCGAACAGGATGTGGCCGAGGTCGATCTGGCTGGGCGTCACCGACACCAGCACGATGCCCAGCGCGAACAGCGTCGTGAACACCACCCCGATCGCGGTGTCCTCCCGGAGGCCGGTGGTCTCGCGGACCATCCCGATCAACGCCACCGCCCCGAGGCCGAACACCAGGGCCCCCACCGCGAACGGCACGCCGGCGAGGTAGGCCAGCACCACGCCGGGCAGCACCGCATGCGCGACGGCGTCGCCCAGCAGCGACCAGCCGATCAGCACGAGCCAGCAGCTCAGCAGCCCGCAGACCACCGCCGCGACCACCGTCACCAGCAGCGCGCGCTGCATGAACTCGTACTGCCACGGCTCCGCGAGCCACGCGACGACGGTCATGAGTCCCCTCCGAAGGCGAGCGCGAGGTTCTCGGGCCGCAGCACCTCCTGCGGCGACCCGGCGGCCAGCACCCGGCGGTGCAGCAGGACCGCGTCATCCGCGAGGGCGGGCAAGGCGGCGAGGTCATGGGTGGAGACCAGGGCGGCGACGCCCTCCGCGACGAGCTCGCGCAGCAGCGCGGTGAGGGTGGCTTGTGAGGACACGTCCACGCCGGCGAAGGGCTCGTCGAGCAGCAGCACCTGGGCCTCCTGCGCGAGGCAGCGCGCGATGAACGCCCGCTTGCGCTGGCCGCCCGACAGCCGGCCGATCTGGCGCCCGGCGAGGTCGGTGAGCCCCACGCGCTCGAGCGCCGAGTCGACCGCCTGGCGATCGGCGGACCGGAGCCCGCGCAGCGGGCCGAGCCGCCCGTACCGCCCCTGGGACACCACGTCGCGGACGGTGAGCGGGAACGACCAGTCGACGTCCTCCGACTGCGGGACGTAGCCGAGCAGCGCCTCGCGGCGGGCGTCGCGCGATGTGCGGCCGAGCACGCGGACGTCGCCGGCGTCGGGGCTGACGATGCCCATGATCGCCTTGAGCAGGCTCGACTTGCCCGAGCCGTTCATGCCGAGCAGCCCGGTGAGCCGTCCCGGGAGCACTGTCAGGTCGGCCCCGTCGAGGGCCACGACGTCGTGATAGCGGACCGTCAGGCCACGGACCTCGATCGCGGCGGCGCTCATGAGCCCGCCGCCTCGTCGGCGCCGGTGAGCCCCGCGACGATCGTCCGGACGTCATGCGCGAGCAGGTCGAGGTAGGTGGGCACCGGGCCGTCGGGCTCGGACAGCGAGTCGACGTACAGCACCCCGGCGAACCGGGCCCCGGCCTCGTCGGCCACCTGCTCCTGGGCGGTGGAGGAGACGGTGGACTCGCAGAACACCGCCGGCACGCGGTTGTCCCGCACGAAGTCGATGGTCGCGGCGACCTGCTGCGGGGTGCCCTGCCGCTCGGAGTTCACCGGCCACAGCCAGGCCTCGGCCAGGCCCGCGTCGCGGGCGAGGTAGGAGAACGCGCCCTCGCAGGTCACCAGCGCCCGACGCGCCGGGTCGAGCGAGGCGAGCTCGCGCTCGAGCTCGTCGCCGAGGGCCGCGATCTGCGCCGAGTACGACGCCGCGTTGGCGCGGTAGTCGTCGGCGTGCTCAGGGTCGAGCGCGGCGAACGCGTCGGCGATGTTCGCGACGTAGACCTGCGCCGCGGCGGGCGACATCCACGCATGCGGGTTCGCGTGCCCCTTCGCCTCGCCCCCGGTGATGGGGATGGTCTCGACGCCGCCCGAGAGGGTCACGTGGGGCGCGTCGAGCCGGTCGACGAACTTGTCGAACCAGGCCTCGAGGCCGAGCCCGTTGTCGAGCACGAGGTCCGCGCGGGCCGCCCGGCGCAGGTCGTCGGGCGTCGGCTCGTAGCCGTGGATCTCGGCGCCGGCCTTGGTGACCGACTCCACGCGCAGGTGGTCGCCCGCGACGACGCCCGCCATGTCGGCGATCACCGTGAAGGTGGCGAGCACAACAGGCCGCCCGTCCTGCGCGGCGCTGGTGGCCTCGGACTGCGGCCGGGCGCCGGCGCCTGCGCATCCGGCCAGGAGCAGCACGGCGCAGACCGCTGCGCCTAGTCGAAGAGAAAAGTTCGGCACACCGAACATTCTGCCGCCCAGCGGTATGCCGGGGCAACCCGCCCCGCTGGCCAGCCCAGCACGAGTCAGCCCAGCGGCACGAGCAGTGGCGAGCGCGGCCTCGTCAGCAGCGGCGACAGCGACGGCCACGCGACCCGCGGGCCCACCTCCACCGAGGCGTCGGTGCCGACCTGCACCACCTGGTAGTCGAGCAGCCTGCGGTCGTCCGGGTCGAAGCGCAGCACCGTCATCTCCGCGATGCCGTTCAGCGGACCCACCGTCGCCTGCCCGGATGAGGCCCCGGCCGTGCTCGAGCTGACGTAGCGCACGCCCTCGCCCGTCATCGACGGCCCCGACCTGCGGTGCATGTGCCCCGACACCTGCGCCGGCACACAGCCCTCGTCGAGCGCGGCCTGGCCCACCCGCGGCGTGTGGATGAGCAGCAAGTCGACCCCGTCCGGGTCGGCGCAGGCCGTCTCGGCGAGCCGAGCGCCCATCTCGGCGGCGGTCTCCGTGTCGGCCGACGACGTGCCGGCGCCGATCCGCGTCTCATTCGGGTCCCGGTCGCCGAGGATGCGCAGGCCCGCCACCTCGACCACCTCGCCCGAGAGCACCGTGGCCCCGGCCCGCGCGTACATCGCCGACGTCTCACGCGAGTCGTGGTTGCCCGGCGACGTCACGATCGGCACGCCGGCCGGCGCCGCCTGCGCGAATGTCGTCACGCAGTACTGCTCCACCGCGGTGCCGTTGATCGTCGTGTCGCCCGCGTCGAGGATCACCTGGGCCTGCGACAGCTCGGCCAGCGAGCGGATCACCGGGGCCATGCCCACGTTGCAGTGCAGGTCGGAGATCACCACCAAGGTGATCGGCTCCGAGCGCTCAGCGGCGTCCTCGCTCGGCGTGGGCGTGGCCGTCGGGCTGGGCGTGGCGCCCTCCTCCCCTTCAGCCTCCCCTGTGGCCTCCCCAGCACCCTCGTCAAGGTTCTGCTCCGCTGCCGGCACGCCCGCGTTCAGGCGCACCGACGGTCCCGCCTGCGCCTGCGCCTGCTCGATGAGCGTCTCCCGCTCACGCCACGCGACCTGCAGCGCGGACTCGGCCTGGTCGTAGAACGCGGTGTTCGAGCGGTAGGCGTCCACCACATAGCCGCCGTAGGTGTCGATCACGCCGCCGAGCCGCCCGGTCACCCGGGCGCCCTCGAGGGGCGTGCCGTCGAAGACCGAGGACACGCGGGCCTCGGGCTGCGGCCGCGCCGCCTCGCCCAGGCTCGAGGTGAGCACGCCCAGTCCCAGACTCACCACCAGCACGCCGCCCGTGATCTGACGGGCGTGGGGCGCCACGCGCTCGGCCAGCTCCTCGCGCCGGCCCCGGCCCATCAGCCACCGGCCACCCCACCAGGCGAGCGCCAGCACCGCGAACGCCCCCAGCGAGCGCCGCACCGCATCCGTGAGGAGCGCCTGCGTCGCGTCATGCACCGTGGCCTGCGGGCCCGCGAAGAACTGCAAGTAGCCCTGGAGGTCGCCACTGAGGACCTCCAGCGTCGTGGCGGCGTCGACTGCGGTGAAGGAGTCGGGGATCTCCTCGACCGTGACGTGGACGCCGAGCGTCAGCGGGAGCGGCGAGTCGAGCTGCAACGTGCCCAGCGGTCCGAGGTCGACGGTGACCACGCTGTCGGTCGTGACGTCGTAGCGCGCCTCATGCGGGCCCAGGCTCAGGTCGGCGGTCGCCGTCGTGACGCCGAAGACCAACGCGATCAGGGCGCCGAGCAACGCGGGCAGCCCCACCCGCAGCCAGCGCGAACGCGCGCGACGCTGCGTCGCGGACTGCTCGGCCAGCGGTTCGGGGGTGCGCTCAGAGGGCGCCGACGGCTCGCTCATCGCCCGCAGCCTAGGTCGAGATCCTTGGCGCCACGACTCGTCCCCGGAGTGCCGCTACTGGTAGGTGACCAGGTCAGGCACCGGTGTGACCTGGTATGTCTGAGTCGGGTCGAGCATCGGGACGTCCTCGTCGATGAAGTTCTTCCACCCCCAGCGCACCCCCGCCGGGGCGCCCAACTGGAGCGCGGCCCAGGTGCCGGCCTTCGCCGGCTGCGAGCCCTGGCCGTCGACGTGGATGAGCAGCGCGAGCTCGTCACGACTCGTGTCCAACCGCTCGCGCTCGGTGATCATCCGCAGCGAGAACTGGTGCAGCACCAGGAGCTTCTGGGGCAGCGCCCGCTCGCGGGTGAAGTCCGCGAGCCAGGTGACGACGGCGTTGACCTCGTCGATGCCCACCGAGCCGATCTGCCGCAGGTGCACCTGGTCGGGGGCGAGCCGCCATTCGGGGTCCAGGGCGAGGCTCACATGCGGGAGCGCGAGCAGGTCCGCATACGCCTGCGCCTGCGTGACGAAGTCGGTGCGGCCCGGCTGCAGGTCCAGCACGACGGCCATACCCGCCTCGCCCGCCGCCTCGACGAGCGGGCGCAGGTCCTCCACCGGGCGCATCCGGGAGTAGCTGCCGTCCTCGGGCCCCGCCGAGGCGATCGTCGCGATCACCTCGAGCATCGGGACCACCGTGTCGCCGGTGAGCGCCTGGTACTCGCCCGCGAGCTGCTGGGCGCGGGCGATCGTCGCCGGCACGTCCTGCTCGCCCAGCAGTCCCAGCGCCGGGGTGCCGGGAGTGCCGTACAGCGCGACGTACCTCTTGCCGGGCGCGCCGGGCGCCGTCGGGAACACGAGCTGGCCGCCGCCGGGGGCCTGCACGCCGGTGGCGGCGCTCGCGAGGCGCGGGGCGAGGAGCTCCTGCGAGCCGAACGACGCGCCGAGGGCCAGGACGGGACCGCTCCCGGCGAGCGCGTCCACCGTGGCCGCGGACGCGCGGGGGTCCCCTCCCGGCACGACGTGCACCGGCAAGCCGGCCGCGCGCGCGGTGGCGACGGCGGCGAGGTGGGCGGGGTGGCCGTCGGTCAGCACAGTGGTCACGGCGGCGGGCTCCGGCGGGCTGACCTGCGGGAGCACGGAGCCGCCAGCGGGGTCGGGGGTGGCATCGGACGTCTCTTCCGGGATGTCCTCCGGGGCGGCGTCGGCGCCGGCTGCTGTCAGCACCGCCGTGGCGGGGCGTCCGAGGGCCGCGACCGCCGCCAGCTCCTGGCCGACGTCAACGGGCCGCACCTCGCCGAAGCGCAGCCCGGTCGCGTCCGCGAGCGCCGAGCCCACCGGCGCGTGGGCCGCCAGGGACACCGCGTCGATGCCGTCGGGCGCTGAGGCGCCGCCGATGACGAGCACCGCGCGCACGCCGAGTCGCACCAGCTCCGCGGCGACCGCGTCGTCGGCGGGGCCGTCGGTGAGCAGCAGCGGAACGCCTAGGGCCACGGCGGCCGAGGCTCCGGCGAGCTGGGCGGGGGTGTCGGCGGCAGGGGCCAGGACCACCACCGGCGCCTGCGCGTACCCGGCTCTTATACACATCTCCGAGCCCACGAGACAGGCAGAAAACTCGTATGCCGGCTTTTGCTTATATACACATCAAATAGACAAAACTTTCAACAACGTATGCCTGCGCGTGCGGCGGGCGGCGGGCCGCGAGCGCCGCGGTGGCGGCGGCGTCCCCGGCGCCAGGCGTGCGCGCCGCCGCCGGCCGGTTGCCGGCGGCCGCCAGCGCCGCCGGGGTGGCCGTGGCGGAGGGGGCGGCGTCGGAGGGAGCCGGGCGGGGGCCCACGACGCAGGCCGTGACAGTGAGCCCCACGACGACCGCTGCCCCGAGGCCCAGTCGGGCGAGCGGGAGCGTGCGACGGGCAGGACGGGCGGGCACGGGGCTCCTCGTGGTCGGCAACCAGCAGAACCCCACACCCTAGGCGGGCCTCGCGTCGCGCGCGGAGTCGGCGGATGGCGCCCGATGCGGGCGCGGAGCGGCGGGCACGCGTCGAACACGGCAGGATTTCCCCATGACACACGAGGTCAGCACGGCAGGCGCCTATGTGACGTCGGGCGCCGAGTTCACCAGGGACGACCGCTACATCGCGACGCGGATCACAGCGGACGGGCGGGACGGCTACCCCGTCGAGGCGGGCAGGTACCGCCTGGTCGTGTCCCGCGCCTGCCCCTGGGCGAGCCGCGCGGTGATCGTGCGGCGGCTGCTCGGCCTGGAGGACGCCCTGTCGATGGCGGTCGCCGGCCCGACGCACGACCGGCGCTCGTGGACCTTCGACCTCGACCCCGGCGGCGTCGACCCCGTGCTCGGCATCCCGCGCCTGCAGGACGCCTACTTCGCCCGGTTCCCCGGCTACACACGGGGAATCACCGTGCCGGCGATCGTCGACGTCACCACGGGCGAGGTGGTGACGAACGACTACGCCCAGATGACCCTGGACCTGGAGACGGAGTGGGTGGCACTGCACCGCCCCGGCGCCCCTGACCTGTACCCGGAGCACCTGCGCCCCGAGATCGACGCGGTGGCCCGCGAGGTGTTCCGGGACGTCAACAACGGCGTCTACCGATGCGGCTTCGCCGGGTCGCAGGAGGCGTATGACACGGCCTACCACCGCCTGTTCGACCGTCTGGACCGCTTGTCCGAGCGACTCGAGCGCCAGCGGTACCTCGTCGGGGACACGATCACCGAGGCGGATGTGCGGCTGTTCACCACCCTGGTGCGGTTCGACGCGGTCTACCACGGCCACTTCAAGTGCAACCGGAGCAAGCTCACCGAGATGCCGGTGCTGTGGGCGTACGCGCGTGACCTGTTCCAAACGCCCGGCTTCGGCGACACCGTCGACTTCGACCACATCAAACGGCACTACTACGTGGTCCACGAGGACATCAACCCGACGCAGATCGTCCCGCAGGGCCCCGACCTGCGCGGCTGGCTGACGCCGCATGGGCGCGACGAGCTGGGCGGGCGGCCGTTCGGCGACGGCGTCCCACCAGGCCCCGTGCCCGAGCAGGACCGGGTGCCCGCCGAGCACACCGCCGCCGCGATGGCGGGCTGAGAGCCACACAGGCACGCACTGGGAGGGAGGCCGCCATGGCCGGGCTCGCAGCAGAGGAGGCGAACCCCGACGCCGGAGGGCTGGTGCTGCGGCGCCTCGCCGACCAGGCGGCGCAGCTCGCCGCGCAGGAGCCCGGAGTGCGCGCCGCGGACCCGGAGGCGGTGCATGACATGCGGGTGGCCACCCGCAGGCTGCGCAGCGCGCTCGGCACGTTCCGACCCGTGCTGCTGCGCGCGCGCACCGCCCCGCTGCGCGACGACCTGCGCCGGGTCGGGCGCCGGCTCGGCCAGGCCCGGGACGCCGATGTCAGCCGCGCCGGGCTGGGCGACCTGCTCGCGGAGGTGCCGGCGGGCCTGGTCATCGGGCCGGTGCGCACCCGCCTGGACGCCGATCGCGGCTCCGCGTACGAGGCCGCGCTGGCACGCGTCGTCGAGGACCTCGACGGGCCGGACTGGGCGGCCCTGCGCGCGAGGGTGGCGGAGTTGGTCGCGGACCCGCCACTGACATCCGCGGCCAGCCGTGGCATCGACGAGGTGCTGCTGCCACGCGTGGACCGGGCGTTCCGCCGGCTGAGCCGCGCGTGGCGGGCGGCGCGCGCCGAGCAGTCGGGCGCGCAGCGGGACGCCGCGCTGCATGAGGCGCGCAAGGAGGCCCGCCAGGCCCGGTACGCGGCCGAGACGCTGGCGCCCGTCGTGGGGCAGGACGCCGTGCGCAGCGCGCGCGCCGCCGAGCGGGTGCAGGACCTGCTCGGCTCCCACCAGGACCTCGTCGTGCTGCGCGGCGTGCTGCGGCGGGCCGCCGTCGAGGCGCCTCTGGCCGGGGGGAACGCGTTCACCTACGGCCTGCTGCACGACCAGGCCCGGGTGCGCGCGCTCGAGCTCGAACAACAGCTCCCCCATCTGGCGCGACGGGCCACCCGGCCCGGGCGGCGCGCGTGGATGCGCTGACCGCCATCCGGACAGGGCCTCGCCACCGGCCCCGCACACGGTTAGCGTCCGTGGCGACAAGCCCCCGGGGAGCGCAGGAGCGCTGAGAGTGCGGCCGGACGAGAGTCCCACCCGCAGACCCGTGGAACCTGATCCGGCTCACACCGGCGTAGGGAGCAGGGCATGTGTCGTCGGGCTCCCCCGTCGCCGCGTGGCCGACGGGCTGGGCGGCGAACGCTGCCCTCCTCCGTCGTCCACACCGCCGACCCGGGGGCGTGGCGGTGCGCATGTGGCTGCCCGGGGGTCCGCCTGACGGACGAGTCAGTGCTACGGAGCACCAGGCCGCAGAAGCGGGCACGCGTAGGCTCGTCGGCAGCGTCAGTTGTGAATAGGGGACAGCCCCCGCATCCCCCACCCCGGCCGAGCTGGGAGTCGGCGCGCGCCTGTCGCTGCAGCCCATGACCGCCGACTTCGTCCCCGTCATCCTCGAAGCCCTGGAGGCGGCGGCGCGCCCCGAGGTCGAGGTCGTCACCGACGACGTGTCGACCTTCATCCGGGGAGCCGAGGACGATGTCGTGGCCTACCTCCTCGACGCGATCTCCGCCGCCGCGCAGTCCGGCGCACACGTCGTCGCGCATGTGCACCTCTCGCGCGGGTGCCCGGGCGAGGTCGCCTGCGCCGTCGACGACGCGATCCTGCGACGCCCGGTCACCCTGAGCCCGCTGCCGCCGAGCCACCACGCCGCGAGCGCCCACTGGGCGCTGTACCCGCTCGACGACGGCGACGCAGACGGCCCCGGCGACCACATGGCCGGCATCCTCGCCGCGATCGAGCACGCCCGCGGGCTGGGCGTCGTCACCGGCTCCGAGCACTTCGTGACGCGGCTCGACGGCGATCTGGCCGACGTGCTGGCGGCCGTGGCGCAGGGCTGGCTGCTCGTCGGGCAGCGGGTGCGGCATGTGGTGTCCCACGCGACGATCTCGCTGGGCTCCCCCTCGGCCAGTGCGGCGGGCGCCCGATGACCGCCGTGCGGCGGCGTGCCGCGCTCACCCTGCACGAGCTGGTGCTGCTGGCCGCGCTCGCCGTGGTCGCCGGGTTCCTCTACTGGGCGCTGGTGCAGGGCTGGCTCGCGCTGCAGGTGGCGATGGGCCCGTTCGGGGACCTGGCGCAGAACGTGCTGGCCGGCGGGTGGATGGTGGTGGCGCCGCTCGCGGTGTTCATCGTGCGCAAACCCGGGGTGGGCGTCGTCGCGGAGATCGTGGCCGCGCTCGTCGAGGTCGTGTTCCTCGCCTCCCCCGTGGGCCCGATGCTCCTGGTGGTGGGCCTGGTGCAGGGCGCGGGCGCCGAGTTGGCCTTCACCCTCACCCGGTACCGGCGCTACGGGTGGGGCGTGTTCGTGCTCTCCGGCCTCACTGCGGCCGCCGCGAACCTGGCCATCGGCATGGTGCGGTTCGGGTGGGCGACGCAGGACTGGTTCGCGCTGCGGGTGGCGCTGCAGTTGGTGAGCGGCGTGGTGCTGTGCGGGCTGCTGGCCCGGGTGGCCGGCGACGCCTTGCTGCGCACCGGGGTGCTGGACGATCACGCGGCGGGACGCGCGCGGCTCGCCTCGGACGCGGCGGCCGATTCCCACGCTGTGGCAGTCGCCGGCGAGGGCAGGCCGTGATCCGGGTGCGGGGGCTGTCCGTGCGGTACCCCAGGGCCGCGCACCCGGTGCTCGACGGGCTCGACCTGGACGTGGGCGCCGGCGAGCAGGTGCTGCTGGTCGGGCCCTCCGGCGCGGGCAAGAGCACGGTGCTGCGCGTCCTGGCGGGCGTGGTCCCGCAGTCGATCGGGGCGCAGGCGAGCGGCGAGGTGCGGGTCGCGGGGATGCCGGTGCTGGGCGCGGCCGAGGTTGCGGGCGTCCCGACGCTGGCCCGGGAGGTGGGCGTGCTCACGCAGGACCCCGCCGACCAGCTCGTGCTGCCGACGGTGCTCGACGAGGTCGCGTTCGGGCCGGAGAACCGGGCCGTGCCGCGCGAGCAGATCGGGCCGCGGGTCGAGCGGGCGCTCGCGCTGGTCGGCGCGGGGAGCCTCGCCGGGCGCCGCACCAGCGAGCTGTCCGGCGGCGAGGGCCAACGGGTGGCGCCCGCCGCGGCGCTGGTCGCGGACCCCTCCGTGCTGCTGCTCGACGAGCCGACCGCGCTGCTCGACCCCGTCGGCGCCCGACAGGTCGCCGACGCGGTGCGTGCCGCGCGCCACGGCCGGGCCTGCGTGATCGTCGAGCATCGGCTCGACGAGATCGGCAGCCTCCCGGGGCGCATCGTCGTGCTGGACGAGCAGGGGCGGGTGCGCGTCGACGGCCCGACCGGCGCCGTGCTGGCCGAGCGGTCCGCCGAGCTCGTGGCGTTGGGGTGCTGGCTGCCCGCGTCCGCCGAGCTGCGCGCGGCCGGCTTCGACTCCCCCTCTCATGTGGCCGCCGCTGTGCTGTCGGCCGGCGAGCCGGCTGTGTCATCGGCCAGGGAGCCGGCTGCGCCATCGGGTGGGGAGGTGGTGCTGCGGGCCCGGTCGGTGCAGGTCGACCGGGGCGGGCGCCGCGTGGTGGGCCCCGTCGACCTGGCGGTCCGGCGCGGGCGCGTGACAGCGGTGGTCGGCGTCAACGGATCAGGCAAGTCCTCGCTGCTGCTGGCCCTGGCGGGGTTGCTGCCGAGCGCGGGCGAGGTGTCCGGCGGCAGGGTGGGCATGGCCTTCCAGCACCCCGAGCACCAGCTCCTCACCCGCAGTGTCCGGGCCGAGCTGGCCTACGGGCCGCATGCCGCCGGACGGCCCGACGCCCAGGCCGTCGCCGAGCGCGCCCTGCTCGACCTGGGCTTGCGGGACCTCGCCGAGCAGGACCCGTTCCGCCTCTCCGGCGGTCAGCAGCGGCGCGTCTCCCTCGCCGCGATGGCCGTGTGCGCCCACGACGTGCTGCTCGCCGACGAGCCCACGTTCGGCCAGGACCGCCTCACCGGCGCGCTCGTCGCGGGGGCGCTGCGCGGCCTGGCCGACGAGGGCCGTGGCGTCGTGCTCGTCACGCATGACCTGCGCCTGGTCGGCGCCCTGGCCGACGAGGTGGTGGTGCTGCACGGCGGCCGGGTGCTGGGCTCCGGCCCGCCCGCCCGGCTGCTGGCGGACACGGCCCTGCTGCACCGCGCAGGGCTAGCACTGCCGCCGCTGCTCGAGGCGTGGCGGTCGTCCGGCGCCAGCCTGCGCCCGTTCCTGGCGGCGCTTGACGACGGCGTCCGCGCGTCGGCCGGGGCTCTGCTGTGGTGAGACGGCCTGCCGAGGCGAGCGGCACTGCCGAGGTGGGCAACCCAGGGCTGGGCCGGCCGATGGGGCACGACTCGCTGCTGCACCGCCGCAACCCGACGGTGAAGCTCGGGGTGCTGCTCGTCGTCACGGGCGCGCTGGTGGCGGTGCTGGACCCGTGGACGCCCCTGGCCCTGCTGCTCCTGGCAGGCCCGGCGGTCACGTGGGCCGGCGCGCTGCCATGGCGGGTGGTGCTGCGCGCCCAGGCCGCGTTCACACCCTTCGCGCTCAGCGTCTTCCTGGTCAACGCCGTCACCCGGCCCGGCGACGTGCTGCTCACGGCAGGCGCCCTGGAGGTCACCGGGGCGGGTGTGGCGGTGGGCGCCTCGCTCGCGTGGCGGACGGTGCTGGTGGGGACGTTGTCCACCGCTTTCGTCCTCACCACCGATGGCGCCCGGCTCATGACGAGCCTGCACCAGCACGCCAGGCTCGGGCCGCAGGCGACCTTCGCGGTGCTCGCGGGGTACCGGATGCTCGAACAGCTCCCGGAGCGCTGGACGACCATCCGCCAGGCGCAGGCCGCACGCGTCCCGCCCGGGCGGCGCGGCCGGGGCCGAGTGCGGGGCGCGGCGCGCGCGGCGTTCACCTTGCTGGTGGTGACGCTTCGGCAGAGCCAGCGGATGGCGGTGTCGATGGAGCTGCGGGCGCTGGGCTCGGGCCCCCGCACGGTGCACAGGCCCGTGGCGCTGGGCCGGGCGGATGCGCTGTTCACCGCCGTGGTGCTCGGCGCCTGCGCGGCGGTGGTGGCCGCGTCGGCCGGGGCGGGCTGGCTGGAGTCGTTCGGCGCGTTCAGCCCGCCGTGACCTTGATGAGGTTGCGCCACGGGTCCTCGAAGGACAGCGTGAGGCCGTCGTGGCGCGCCTGCACGCGAGCGTGCGCGAGCCGGTCGCCGAGGGCAGCGACGTCGTCGGCGGTGGGGACGACGATGCCGATCTCGCCCAGGCCCAGCGCGGAGGCCCGGGGCCCGGCTCCTGCGCTGTTCCAGGTGTTGACGGCGATGTGGTGGTGGTAGCCGCCGGCGGCGACGAACAGCGCGCCGTGGAACTCCGCCATCACGTCGAAGCCGAGGGCGTCGACGTAGAAGTCGCGGGCCGAGGGCACGTCGCCGACCTGCAGGTGCACGTGCCCGATCGTGGCTCCGCTGGCCGGCACGGCGGGCAGCCCGAACGCGTCCACGCTGGAGGGCTCGCGCAGGTGCTGGCGCAGGAACTCGTTCGGGTCGAGCCGCAGCGAGTCCATCTGGACGTGCCCCTGCGGGTCGAAGCCCCAGTCGCCACGGTCGCGGTCCCAGTACAGCTCGACGCCGTTGCCCTCGGGATCGGTGGCGTAGAACGCCAGCGAGACGAGGTGGTCGGCGCTGCCGACGTAGCTCTGCGGCGCCTTCTGGGCGACGGAGGCGACGGTCGCCGCGAGCGCGGCGCGGTCCTCGAAGAGGAAGGCGCTGTGGAACAGGCCGGCTTGGCCGCGCTGCTGGGGCGGCAGGTCGGGGGTGTGGCGGAGCACGACGAGCGGGGTCGTCCCGCGGCCCAGGGTGACGACGTCCGGGCGCCCGGAGCCCGCCAGCCGGTCGATGGGCGTCTCGATGACGTCGAAGAGCAGCACGTCGCGGTAGAAGCGCACCTGCTGGTCGAGGTCGCCGACGAGGAGGGTCACCGCGTCCATCCCGGCGCCTGCGGCGATCGCGTCGGTGCGGCCCGGAAGTGTCGCGGGGGTGGTGGGGACGGTGCTCATGGGTGCTCCTCGGTCGGTGGTCTACTCCCAATGTAGTTGATCGTTCAACTTCACGCGAGCCCGGCCCATTCCCGCTGCGCCACAGAGCCCGCGGGGGCATGCTCGATCGATGGACGTGACGACCAAGCGGATCTACTCCCCCGTCAGCCCCGACGACGGCTACCGCGTGCTGGTCGACCGGCTGTGGCCCCGCGGCGTCAGCAAGGCCGAGGCCAACCTGGACCTGTGGCTGCGCGATGTGGCGCCCAGCACCGAGCTGCGCACCTGGTGGGACCACGACCCCACGAAGCAGGCCGAGTTCGCCGCGCGCTACGACGCCGAGCTCGACCACAACCCCGCGGTCGCCGAGCTCCGCCACCTGGCGCAGTCGCACCCGCGCGTCACGCTGCTCTACGCGGCGCGCGACCCGCACATGAACCACGCGCAGGTGCTGCTCGACCACCTCGAGGGCGAGCCCTAGCCCGGGCTGCCGCGGAACACCGCCCACGCGTGCGGCGGCACGACGCCCGGGCCGCCCTCCGCGACGCCGAGGTCGCCCGAGCGCAGCATCCGCTCCCCCACCGGGTCCTGCGGGGTGAACGGCTCGTCCGCCAGATTGAGCACCAGCACCAGCCGCTCGGCCCCGTCCGGCGAGGAGGACTCCACCACGAGCTGCTCGTTGGCGACCTGCACCGTGCGCCCCGCCACCCGCACGAGCCATGGGTGCCGCCGCCGGAACCCGATCAGGCGCTGGTGCTCGCGATAGACGCCCCAGCCCTCGGGGGCGAGGCCGGCCGGGGCCGCCGGGAACTCCGGGCGGATGGCGTCGTCACCGCCGAAGCGCTCCTCCTTCACCCCCCGGAAGCCCTGCTCGTCGCCCGCGTACACCGACGGGGTGCCCGCGACGAACATCAGCACCGCCAGGGCATGCGTCGCATGGCGCACGTCGCCCACCCGGTCGGCGATGCGCGTCACGTCGTGGTTCCCCACGAAGGTCTGCGGCAGGAACACCTCCAAGAAGGCCCGGTGCCGGTCGAGCGCCCACGCCAGCTCGTAGAAGTTGCGGTCGGCGAGCGAGCTCCAGACCGCCTTCCACAGCTCGTACTGGGTCACCGAGTCGATGCCCGACTGGGTCACGTACTCGGCGTAGTCGCCGTGGATCATCTCCCCGAGCACCCACGCCTGCGGGTGCTGGGCGCGCACCTCGGGCAGCACCGCCTGCCAGAACGCGGGCGGCACCGCGTAGGCGGCGTCGAGTCGCCAGCCGTCGGCGCCGCGGGCCAGCCAGTGCGACATCACGTCGGCCACGTAGCGGGCGACCTCGGGCTCGTCGTGGTTGAGCACCACCAGCTGGTCATGCCCCTCGAAGACCGCCGGGACCGCCGCGTCGCCGTCGCCCTCCCACCGCACCCAGCGGCCCGCGTCGCTCCCCGGACCGTCCGCGAGCGCCGCCTGCACCCGGGGGTGCCCGCGCCCGACGTGGTTGAACACGCCGTCGAGCACGAGCCGCACGCCGCGCGCCCGGGCAGCCGCCACCAGGGCGTCCCAGTCCTCGTCGCCGCCCAACCGCGGGTCGAGCGCCAGGTGGTCGAGGGTGTCGTAGCCGTGCGTCTGCGAGGCGAAGACCGGTCCGAGCAGCAGCCCGTTACAGCCCAGCTCGACGACGTAGTCGAGCCAGTCGGTGAGCCGTCCGAGCCGGCGCCGGACGCCGGGATCCGGGTCGGGGCCGTCCACCGGCGCCCCCGTGAACCCGAGCGGGTAGGCGTGCCACCAGATGGCGTGGTCGACCCAGTCGGGCATCAATGCTCCTCAGTACGGCCGTGCGGCGGTGCGGCTCAGCGCCCGGGCGCCTGGCGCGGGCTGCCCCGATCCTCTCGCGTCCGCGCCGGTCAGCGCACCACGGCGAATCCGCCGGTCCACCGGATGCGCTCCGCCGTGGCCAGCGAGATCTGCAGGAACCCCAGCTGCTCGAGCTGCTGGGCGCGACTCAGCCCGCCGGCGTCGAGCCCCACCAGGCCCGCCGCGTCGAGCAGGTCGGTGAGCTGGCGCTTGGCGGCCGGGTCGTCGCCGGCCACCAGGACGGTGGTGGGGAGCCCGCCCACCGTCCCGGACTCCAGCGTCGCCGCGAAGGTCGTGTTGAAGGCCTTGAGCACATGCGCGTCGGGCGCCCACACCGCCACCTGCTCGGCGGCCGACGAGCCCTGGGGCACGACGAGCCCGTCGAGCGTGGCCAGGTCGATGGGGTTGCAGATGTCGACGAGCGTCTTGCCGCCCAGCTCCGGGGTGTACTGCTCGACCAGCTGCGACAGGCCGGTGTACGGCACCGCGAGGACGACGATGTCGCCGGTGAGCGGGTCGCCGAGCTGGCCCGGCGCCACCTGCTCGCCGAGGTTCGCGGCGATCTGCACCGCCGCGTCGATGTTCCGGGACAGGACCTGCACGCGGGCCCCGCCGTTGACGCCCACGGACGCGATCGCGGCCGCCATCGTGCCGGCCCCGATGATGCTCAGGTTGGTCATGACTACCTCCGCCAGGTGGCCGCGCGCGCGGCACGGATGTGGTCCTCCCACTCTCCGTCGCGGACCGGCAGCCCGCCCACCGAGCGGCTAGGGGCGCTCGAAGCGGTTGACGCCCAGCCCTTGCAGGAAGCGCGGCCCCTCCGAGGCGAGCTCGGCGGCGTACTTGGCCGCCCAGCCGGAGAACGGCGCCGCGGACAGCGCGTCGTTCGAGAACCGCCGGTCGCCGGTCACCTCGCTGATGCAGAAGGACGGGATGGTCAAGTCCGTCACCGGGCCGCCCCGCTCGCATTCGGCGATGACCAACGGGCGGTTCGCGCCGCCGAACACGTCGATCACCCAGCCGTCGCCGCCGAGCCACACGGAGTAGCGGTTCTTCACGATGCGCGCCCCGCCGCGCCGGATCATCTCGACGCCGACGCTGACGTCGATCTCCCGCTCGGCCTCGTAGCGCGTGCCCTCGACCATGGGCCCCTTGGCCGTCAGGGCGCAGAAGTCGAACTGGCCGGCGAACTCGTCGAGCACGTCGAGGACGTCCTCGGAGCCGCCCATCTCGATCCGGGCGGTCGACGACTGCACGCGCAGCCGCAGCGCGAAGCCCTGGTCGGCGAGGTAGTAGCTCTGCACGATGAGCACCGGGTCGGGCTCGGCCAGCGCCTCGCTCGGCACCTCCCGCACGAAGAACCGACGCTCGAACTCGAAGTCACCGTTCCCGCTGTCGCTCATGGCCCCGGCTCCCCTCCCGCGGGACCAGCCCTGTGGCCAGGCCCTCATCACGAGCGTAACGTCGATCCCGACGCCAACCCGGGACCGGGACGACGGCTCCCAGCCCTCACGACGAGCGTCCGGGCAGCAGCGGGGGCATCGATGACAGACCTGGCGTTCGACGTGCTCGACTCCCCGGAGACCGGGCTCACGAAGACCAGCACCCTCGTCTACGGCGATGAGGCGCTGATGATCGTCGACACCGGGCTCATCGCCTCACAGGCCCACCGCATCGTCGCGTCAGCCCTCGAGACCGGCCGCCCGGTGACGCACGTGCTGATCAGCGGGGCGGGACCGGACTTCTTCTTCGGAGCGGGCATCGTCGCCGACGCGTTCCCCGACGCCCACGTGTTCGCCCCGGCGCGCGTCGTCGACCGCATCGTGCAGACGTACGAGGACAAGCTCGCGCACTGGTCTCGGCTGGGCCGCAACCTGCCGACGCGCCGGGCCGTCATCGACGCCTGGGGCGGTGACACGTTCGAGTTCGAGGGGCGGCTCTTCGAGTTGCGCGCGGGGGGCGGGACGCTCGGCTGGCGTGGCGACTACCTGTGGCAGCCGCAGTCCCACACCGTGCTGGGCGGCGCCCTGGTGTACGGCGGCGATCATCTGTGGACGGCGGGCACGCCCACCGCGGCAGAGCGCGAGGAGTGGGCGGCGCGGCTGCGCGAGCTCCAGTCGGTCGCGGCGAGGCGGGTCGTGCCCGGCCACCGCACGGCCGACTGGCAGGGCGATCCCGTGACGTGGACGCTTCAGTACCTGGACGTCTTCGAGCAGGTCGTCACGGCGACCGACGTGCCAGCCGCAGCGGCGCATGCGCTGCGCGAGCGGTTCCCGGACGCCGGGCTCGTCGCGGCTGTGGACATCGGGGTCAAGGCAGCGATGGGACGGCCTGGCCGCAGATGACCGCGCGGGCCGGCTGGCCCGTCAGCCGGCCGCGTCGCGGTGGACGGCGCCCGGCAGCCCGAAAGCCGAGAACAGCGGCTCCCCGAACCACGCCGTCACCCGGCCCACCCCGCGGTCGTCGACCTCGAGCACCTGGACCTGGAACGGCCGGTGCGTGCCCCCGGGGTCGGCCATGTACAACCCGAACGCCGGCGACCCGTTCGCGGACGTCGGCAGCATCCGCATGCTCCCCGGCCCGTTCGCGGGGCACCACGTCGAGATGAGCGTGGCCACGTCCTGGGGGCCGCTGTACCAGCCGGGGAACGGCGGCATCTCCCACACCACGTCGGCCGCCATGAGCTGCACGATCGCGGCCACGTCGTAGGCCTCGAAGGCGGCCACGTACGCGTCCAGCAGGTGGCGCAGCCGCTCGTCGTCGAGCGAGCCGGGCTGCTCCCGGTCGAGGCGCGCGACGTTCGCGCGGGCCCGCTGCAAGGTGGAGTTGACCCCCGCGACGGTCATGTCGAGGGCGTCCGCGACTTCTGCCGCGCTCCATGCCAGGACGTCCCGCAGCAGCAGCACGGCGCGCTGCCGGGCGGTGAGGTGCTGCAGCGCCGCCACGAAGGCGAGCCGCACGGACTCGTGGCCCACCGCGGCGGCCGCCGGGTCGGTGGACTCATGGCCCCACACCACCGCGTCGGGCAAGGGCTCGAGCCACGGCACCGCGCCGTCGGCACGGGGCTCATGGGCCGGGTCGGCGGCGGGCGCCCCGAGCCCGGTGGGCAACGGCCGCCGTGCCCGTCCCGCCAGGTGCGTCAGGCACGTGTTGGTGGCGATGCGGAACATCCAGGTGCGCAGCGACGCCCGGTTCTCGAAGCCGTGCATGGCGCGCCAGGCGCGCAGGTACGTCTCCTGCACGAGGTCCTCGGCGTCGTGCACCGAGCCCGTCATGCGGTAGCAGTGCGCCATGATCTCGCGGCGCAGCGGCTCGGTGAGTGCCGCGAAGTCCCGTTCCAGGACGTCGCCGGGGGTGGGCGTGGGCGAGGCGCCGCCCGGCTCCGAGCCGTCGGCGCCTGTGACGAAGGTCATACCCTCACGGTAGCCGGGGGCGCCCACAGCAGCCCGGCCGCCCGATGAGGGCCGTCCGATGAGTCCGGGCGGCGGGCGAGGTCGGTACCCGCATCACCGCCTCGCCTTGGCGGCTGACCCGACCGCATCCGAGGAGAGCCTGATGGACCGCATGATCTTCGTGAACCTGCCCGTGGCGGACCTGGCCGCCTCCCGGGCCTTCTACACCGGGCTCGGCTTCACCATCAACGAGATGTTCAGCGACGACCAGGCCACGTCGATCGTCATCTCCGACACGATCGTCGTGATGCTGCTGGCGCGGGAGCGCTTCTCGGACTTCGCCCGGGCCCCGATCGCCGACGCTCGCGCCACGGTGCAGGTGCTCCACGCGCTGTCGGCGGACTCCCGCGAGGAGGTCGACGCGCTCTTCGCCAACGCGCTGGCCCACGGCGGCGCGCAGTACCGCGACACCCAGGCGGAGGACCCGATGTACGAGCGGGCCGTCACCGACCCCGACGGGCACGTGTGGGAGTTCTTCCACATGGACACGTCAGCGAACGGCTGACGCGCAGCCCCGTGGAACGGGCGGCGGCCCGGCGGCGAGGGGAGTCCTCGTCGTCGGGCCGCCGCCTGATTCCGTCAGACAGCGTCCTCGCTCGCCTTCAGCGCCTCGCGCACCGACGTGCGCCCGCCCATCCGCAGCAGCGAGCCCGAGTAGATGCGCGCCGCGATCGCCGTCACCACGAGCGTGCAGCCGATCAGGACCGCCAGCGACAGGATCGGCTCCCACCAGTGCGCCTCGCCCAGGAACAGCCGCACGGGCATCCCCACCGTCGCGCTGAACGGCACGTAGGACATGACGGTCATCGCGAAGGCGTTGTCGTTGAAGAACAGCACCAGGAAGTACGGGATCATCACGATCATCATCACCGGGGTGAGCACCGATCCGACGTCCTCCTGGCGGGAGACCAGCGACGCGCTCGCCGCGAAGATCGCCGCCACCAGCACGAAGCCGACGACGAAGAACACGATGAACCACACCAGCGCCGATCCCAGGACGCCCAGCAGCTCGTCTTGGGAGGTGACGACCAGCCCGATCACGGCCACCACGGCGATGGCCGCGGTCTGGCCGAACGCGACCACCGAGTTCCCCAGGATCTTGCCCGCGAGCAACGCCCGGGCCGGGACCGCCGAGAGCAGGATCTCCACGATGCGGGTCTGCTTCTCCTGGACGGTGTTCTGGGCGATCATGCTGCCCGAGCCCATCGCCGACATCATGAAGACGAAGCCGAAGGCCATCGAGACGAGCATGCGCAGGCCCTCGCTGGTCGCGTCGCCGTCGAGCAGCTCCACCGTGGGCGCCACGGACAGCGCGCCGACCACGTCCGAGGGGGCGCTGGTGCGGGCGACGACCGTGAGGCCGAGCGCGCCCTCGCCGGGCAGCACCGCGGCCTCCCCCTCGTCCGCCTCGACCATCTGGCGCGCCGCGTCGGCGTCGTCCGCGAGGACCGCCTCGAGCCCCTCGGCGGACTCCACAGCTGTGGAGGTGGACGCCACGACGGCGACCTTGATGGCGTCGTCGCCGGATCCGCCGAACAGGCTGGGCGCGATGATCCCGACCAAGACCAGGCCCAGCGTGATCGCTGTCGAGATGAGGAACGACTTGGTGCGGACCTGCGTGGTGATCTCACGTTCGGCGACGAGGAGCGTGGAGCCCCACATCGACGGCACGGCCGGGCGCTGCGCGCTCATCGGGCCATCTCCTTCTCGGTGGTCTGGGCGGTCTCGGTGGTGGCGTGCTCGTCTGGCTCGGAGACGATCTCCCGGAAGATCTCGCCGAGGGTGGGGCGTTGCGGGCCGAACGAGGTGACGGCGCCGCGCTCGAGAGCGGACCGCAGCACGGCCTGGGCGGCGTCCTGCTCGGCCTCGAACAGCGCCGATCCGCCGTCGAACTCCACGACGGTGACGCCGCGCTCGGCGCGCAGCCATCCGACGTCCTGGGCCGTGGAGATCTCGTAACGCGTCGAGCCGAACTCCTCGTGCAGCGCGCCCCGGGAGCCCGCCGCGCGGATCTGCCCGCCGGCGATGATCACCAGGTCGTCGCACAGGCGCTCGACCACGTCGAGCTGGTGGGAGGAGAACAGGACGGGCACACCGGTGGCGGCCTTCTCGGCGAGCACGCCGAGCACCACGTCGACGGCCATCGGGTCCAGGCCGGAGAACGGCTCGTCGAGGATCAGCACCTGCGGGTCGTGCACCAGCGCCGCCGCGACCTGCGCGCGCTGCTGGTTGCCGAGGGACAGGCTCTCCAGCGGGTCGTCGGCGCGCTCGCCCAGGCCGAGCCGCTCCAGGAGGTCACGCGACCGGTCCGTCGCCGTGCGGCGGTCGAAGCCGTGCAGCCGGGCCAGGTAGGCCACCTGCTCGACGACCTTCATCTTCGGGTACAGGCCACGCTCCTCGGGCATGTACCCGAAGGACCGGCGCTGCACCGCGTCGATCGGGCGGCCGTCGACGGTCACCGTGCCGGCTTCGGGGGCGAGCACCCCCAGGATGATCCGCATCGTGGTGGTCTTGCCCGCGCCGTTGGCGCCGACGAAGCCGGTCAGGCGCCCGCTCTCCACGGTGAAGGACACGTCGTCGAGCACGCGACGATCTCCGAAGGACCGGGTGATGCCGTCGAGCTGCAGCATGTCGCCCTCTCTCGTTCTCAGAACCGGGCCGTTGCCCGCTGAGATCGAGATTACGGACGTCGCCGCAGGTCACGCCTCCGGCGCGAGGCGGAAATCGAGCTCCGCCTCGCGGCTGAGATCAGGTGTGGTCGACCAGTCCGTGCTGGTGGGCGAACACGACGGCCTGCACCCGGTCGCGCAGCGCCAGCTTCATGAGGACGTTGGACACGTGGGTCTTCACCGTCGCCCGGCCCACCACGAGCTCCGCGGCGATCTCGTCGTTGGACAGGCCGCGGGCGAGTAGCCGCAGCACCCCGAGCTCGCGCTCCGTGAGCGCGGCGGCCTCCACCGGGAGCCCTCCCCCGGACGGTGGAGGCGTGGCCCCGACGGGCGCCCCCAGCGCCGCGCCCTCGACCGCCTGCCGGATCACGGCACGTGTCACCTCGGGCGCCAGCAGCGCGTCCCCCGCGGCCAGGGCCCGCACCGCGTCGACGAGCTGCGCGGGCCGGGAGTTCTTCAGCAGGAACCCGCTGGCCCCGGCGCGCAACGCCTCGACGAGGTAGTCCTGCCGGTTGAACGTGGTGAGCATGAGCACCCCGGCGCGGATCCGCGGATCCGCCACGACCAGCCGGGTCGCCTCCAGGCCGTCCATGTCGGGCATCTGCACGTCCATGCAGATGACGTCGGGGTCGAGTCGGCGCGCGGCCTCGACGCCCTCCGCCCCGGTGGACGCCTCGCCCACCACGGTGATGTCGGGCTGCGCGTCGAGGATCGTCGCGAACCCGCCGCGCACCAGCGCCTGGTCGTCGACGAGCAGCACCCGGATCTGCTCAGACATCGGCAGTCTCCCGCCGCACGTCGGCAGGCTCTCTGCGCAGCGGAACCTGCACGCGGACCACGAACCCGCCGAGCCGCCGCTGCGCGGTCAGCAGCGTCCCGCCGTCAGCGGCCACACGCTCGCGCATCCCCACCAGGCCGAGCCGGCCAGCCGAGCCGTCGGACGACCCGCGCCGCAGCCCCACCCCGTTGTCGGCGACCTCCAGCTCCACGGCGCCGTCGAGGTAGCGCAGCCGCACGTCGGCGTGGGCCCCTCTCCCGGCGTGCTTGCGCACGTTCGTGAGCGCCTCCTGCGCGATCCGGTACAGGTTCAGCGAGGTGACCGGCGGCAGCGGCACCGGGTCCCCCACCACGAGGTACGTCGCGTGGACCCCACCGGCGGCGGCGCCGTCGACCAGCTCGGGGATCCTGCCGACGCCCAGCGAGCCCACCGCCTCCTGGGGCAGCCCGGTGTCGGAGTCGTGCTCGCGGAGCGTGCCCAGCAGCCCGTGCAGCTCGGCGATCGCGTCGCGGGCGGCGTCCTCGACATGCTCCATCGCGGTGGCGGCCCGCACGGCGTCGACGTCCAGCAGCGTGCGCGCCGCCGCGGCCTGCACCCCCATCAGCGACACGTGGTGGCCCACCGAGTCGTGCAGCTCGCGAGCCAGCCGCAACCGCTCGATCGTCACGGCCTGGCTCTCCACCCGCATCCGCTCGCGCTGCAGCTCGCGCGTGCGCCACCGCATGCGGGCCCGGTCCCGCGCCGACGCCCATGCGTGGTCGCCGAACCAGTAGGCGCCCGCGAAGTACAGGATGTTGGTGAGGAGCTGGATGAGCATGTACGCGACCATCGGGGAGAGCACGCCCACCCCCTCGAACTCCTCGAGCACCTCGGGGTCGGTGGACGCCTGGAACAGCGCGATCAACAGCCACACGAACATCGCGATGATGACGGCGACGCGCACCCAGGTGGCGCGTCGGCGGGAGGGCTCCCAGGCGCCGACGGAGTACAACGCCATGAACAGCGCGATGTTGACGACGAGCAGCTCGGGCACCGACAGCGTGGACGTCAGCACGAACGCCGCGCCCACCGCCACGGCCACGGCCGCCGGCCAGCGCCTGCGCCACGCGAGCGGCAGCGTCGCCGCCGCGAGGCACAGCAGCGACACCGGCCCCGAGGCAGGCTCCTCATAGACCCCGGCGGTCCGGTACAGCACCCAGCTCAGCACCGCCCCGGCGAAGAGGGCGGCCGCCATCGCCAGGTCGGCGCGACTCTCGGCAGCCGTCGGGAGGCCGCGGCGCCAGTCGGGGCTGTCGGGGTGGATCGCCAGGTCGGTGGCGTCGGTGCTCGCGTCGGTGCTGGCTTCGGTGCTGGCTTCGGTGCTGGCGTCGGTGCTGCTCACGCCGTCACGGTAGCGGCCCTCAGGCGCCCGGCGGGCGCAGCGCCCGCGCCAGCCCGTCGATCATCGCGGGGTGCCACCACGCCCAGTCGTGCCCACCGGCCACGACGGTGAGTCGCACGTCGCGTCCGTGGCGCGCGAGCTCGCCGCTCAGCTCACGGCAGGCGCCGAGCATCTCCGGCTCGAGCGTGCCGACCTGCAGCTCGACGCGCCCGGGCGTCGCGGCGAGCAGCGGCCCGGTCAGGTCGAAGCGCCACAGCGATGGCGACTGCGCGACGGCGGCGCCCACCTGGCCACTGCCCAGGGCGACGAGCCACAGCGCCGCCAGGCCACCGAAGCTCGCCCCGGTCGCGACCACCTGGGACGGGTCGTCGCTGATCCCGACGCGCATGCGCAGGGCGGGCAGCAGGTCCTCCAGCACGAACGTGGTGACGCCGCCCGGGACCCCCAGCTCCTCCCATCGGGTGGGCACGTCGCCGGAGTCGACGAGCACCGCCCGCAGCGGCGGAAGGGCGCCCGCGCGGATCGCGGCGTCCAGGCCCCCGGCGAGCGGCCGGGCCTGCGCCCACACCTGCCCGTCGAACACGACGGCCAGCGGCAGCACATCGTCGGGCGAGGATCCGGACGGCTCGTACAGCCACACCCGCCACGCGCGTCGGGCAGGAGTGGCGGGAAAGTCGATGACGCTCAGCGCCTGCTCCCCGGGGCCCGCGCGCCACGGGTGGGCGGGCGCGGCGGGCCCCTCCACCACCGAGACGGCCGTGTCGTGCATGGTCGCCGAGCGCAGCGGGTTGCGCGGGTCGGGTGCGCCGGCCATCGCGGCGAGCCGGATGGCCCGGCGGTCGGTCGCCACCCGCCAGGGCGGCAGCCCGTCGCCGTGGTGGGCGGTGACCACGTACGACGCGCGCCAGTCACGCGGCATCCGGTACGACAGCGTCCACACATCGGAGCCCTCGAGCCGGGTCAGCTCGCTGGCGCCCACGTCGCGCACATCGAGCACCCCATTGGCGCTGAGCAGCACCGCCGACGCGTCCGGGTCCTCCACCACCCACGTGTAGACGCACTCGCCACTGCCGGGGTCGCTGTCGTCAATGGCGGGTGACGGCCCGGCGAGCAGCCGCGCGGCGAGCTCCCGACGCGAGCGGGCGGTGGCCTCGGAGCCCCCGGACCGGGCCTCGCGCCAGGCACGCTCGGGCTCGCCGACGACCCGTGGCACGCGCTCGATCCCGGGCGCCGCCACCGGCTTGCGCTCGTCGAAGCGCTGCCCGTGGACCTGGTGGGAGCGCGGCTCCGGGGGCGCGGCGGTGCGACGGGTCACGGCGCTGTCACGACTGCCGCCGCGACGCCGGCCGCCACGGGCGAGCCTTCGCCCGGCTCGACCTCGAGCTCGCCGTCGACCCGGTCGTGGTCGGACTCCTTGCCGTACCCGACCTCGGTGATCCCGTGGTGCCAGTACCCGATGATGAGCTGCTGGCGCCTGTCGAAGCCGGTCTCGCGCAGATGCCGTCGCAGCTCGCGGACCACCGCCGACTCCGCGGCGACCCAGACCCGGGCCGTGCCGCCGGCCGCCACCACGTCCTGCGGGGGCAGCGCCAGGCCGAGCACGGCGTCCTGCAGCATCCGCGTGGAGCCCGGCTGGGCGCCGTCGCGGTGCAGCCAGCGCACCTCGACGCCCGGGGGCCTGCGCAGATCCTGCTCCTCGCCGGCGTCCGCGACCTCGACGATCACGAGCCCGCGCGTCGTGTGCGGCAGGCCCTCGAGGATCCACCCGACGGCCGGCAGCCCGGTCTCGTCGGCCACCAGCACGATCCAGTCGCACACCCCCGGCACCAGGCCGCCGCCGGCCAGCAGGCCCAACCGGTCGCCAGGCTCCACCCGCTCCGCCCACGCGGACGCGAGCCCCTCGTCGCCATGGCGCACGAAGTCCACGTCGAGCTCGCCGGCCTGCACGTCGGCGCGGCGCATCGTGTAGGTGCGGACCCGGTCCCGCTGGCCGGGCGCCCACACGTACCTGCGGTTCTCGCGGGCAGGCAGGTCGAGGCGGCCGTCGGCGTCGGGGAAGTAGAGCTTGATGTTGGGCGGCCCGGTCACGGCGAGGAACTCCTCGACCTCGGGGCCCGCGAACGTCACCCGGCGCATCCGCGGGGTCACGTCCACCACCCGCACGACCTCGGCGCTCACGGGCAGGCTGTCGGCGGTCATCGGGTCTCCCGGGTGGTGGTCAGAGCAGGCGCGTCGTTCAGGGCAGGACGGGTAGGGCGGGCGGGCCGGTCGGCGTCGAGCGGCACGACCATGGGCCGGCCCGTGACGGGGTCCGGCACGCACACGCACTCGATGTCGTAGACCGCGCCGATCAACTCAGCCGTGACGATGTCGTCAGGGGCGCCGGTGGCGACCACCCGGCCGTCCTTCATGGCGATCACGTGGTCGGCGTAGCGGAACGCCATGTTGAGGTCGTGCAACACCGCGACGAGCGTGTAGTCGCCGGTGTCGTGCAGACGACGGCACAGGCTCAGCACCTCGATCTGGTGCGCGATGTCGAGGAACGTCGTCGGCTCGTCGAGCAGCAGCACCGGCGTCTCCTGCGCGAGCACCAGCGCGAGCCACACCCGCTGCCGCTGCCCGCCCGAGAGCTGGTCCACGGCGTGCTCGGCGAGGTCCGCCACACCGGTGGCCGTCATCGCCGCCAGCACGGCGCGCTCGTCGTCGGCGGACCACTGCCGCAGCATCGACTGGTGCGGGAACCGGCCCCGGGACACCAGGTCAGCGACCGTGATGCCATCGGGCGCGGTGGAGCTCTGCGGCAGCAGCCCCAGGCGCCGGGCGACCTCGCGGGAGGAGTACTCGGTGATCGCCTTCCCGTCGAGCACCACCTGCCCGGCGCGCGGGGCGAGCAGCCGCGAGAGCGCGCGCAGCAGCGTCGACTTGCCGCAGGCATTGGGGCCGATGATCGCGGTGAACGACCCGGTGGGGATCTCGACGTCGAGGTCGGTCGAGACGACCCGGCCGTCGTAGCCGACGGTGAGGCCCTGGGCGGCGAGCGTGGAAGTCATGGAGCGTCCTTCATCGTGGTTCACGCGCGGCCTCACACCTGGCGCGATCGGGTCAGCAGCCACAGCAGGTAGGCGCCGCCGAGCAGGCCGGTCATCCGGCCGATCGGGATGGCGGCGTTCACCGGCAGATGCTGGGTGAGCAGGTCGGCGGCGACCACGAGCGCGGCTCCCATGAACGCCGAGGAGGCCAGCGGCGCCCGCACCGAGCGCGTCACGCGCACCACGAGCTGGGGCGCGGCGAGGGCGACGAACGCGACGGGGCCGGCCGAGGCGGTGGCCAGCGCCGTCATTGAGACGGCCGCCACCATCAACACCAGTCGGGTCCGCTCGACTCGGACCCCGAGCTGGCGAGCCGCGTCGTCGCCCATCTCCATGAGGTCCAGATGGCGGCCGAGCGCGAGGATGACGGGCAGCAGCGCCACGAAGCCCACGGCCACCGGCCACACGTGCTCCCAGGCGCGCGCGTTGAGCGAGCCCGCCAGCCAGATCTCGGCGGACATGGCCTGCTCGATGCCGGCCCGTGAGAGCAGCAGCGTGTTCACGGCGGCGAGCATCGACCCGACGCCGATGCCCACCAGCACCAGCCGGAAGCCCCCGGTCACGCCGCCCTTGGACGACAGCGCGTAGACGACCAGCGCGGTGATCAGCCCGCCGGCCACTGCGCTCACAGCCGTCGCCGTGGCGCCGGCGTTGATCAGCACGATCTGGGCCACGGCGCCGGTGGCCGAGCCGGTGGTGAACCCGATGATGTCCGGCGAGCCGAGCGCGTTGCGGGAGATCGACTGGAACACGGCGCCTGCGGTCCCCAGGCAGGCGCCCACGAAGACGGCGGTGAGCAGGCGCGGCAGCCGGATGTCGGTGACGACCTTGCGGGCCACCGCGTCGTCTGTGCGGCCGGTCAGCCCGGCGAGGACCTCCGACGGGGTGAGCTGGATCGTGCCGGTGGCCATCACCAGCACCCCGAGCACCAGGACCAGGACGGTCAGCGCGACGCAGACCGCCGTGGTGCGGGGGTGCCAGCGCCACGACAGGGGCCCGCGTCGGAAGACGCGTGAGCGCGGCGCGGGCGCACGGCCAGCGGAGTCGGGCAGGGCGGTGGCGGCGGTCATAGCTGGGCGAACCTCCGGCGGCGGACGAGGGCGATGAAGAAGGGGCCGCCGATGACTGCCGACATCACCCCTGCGCCGATCTCGCTGGGATGCGCGACAAGCCGTCCCAGCACATCGGCGCCGAGCAGGACGATCGTGGCGAACAGCGCCGACCAGGGCAGCACGCGCCGCTGGTCGGGGCCCACCACGAGCCGCGCCATATGCGGCGCCGCGAGTCCGACGAACGCGATGGGCCCGGCGGCGGCGGTCGCGGAGCCGGCGAGCAGCAGCACCGCCACCGACGCGAGCGTCCAGGTGCGGCGGCCGTTCAGCCCGAGCGCCTTGCTCATGTCCGAGCCGAGCGCGACGGCGTTGAGCGACGGCGCCACCGCCAGGGCCAGCACCGCGCCGACGGCGATGCTCGCCGCCACCACCGGCACCGCGTCCATGCCCCGGCCCTGCAGTGATCCCGTGGCCCAGGCCCGGAACGCGTCGAGGGCGCGGTCGGGCGAGTTGATGATGACGATCGAGGTGAGGGCCGCGAGCATCACGCTCAGCCCCGAGCCTGCCAGCACGAGCCGCACCGGATTGGTCCCCGCGTCGTGCGCCCGGCCGAGCGCGAGCACCGCGACAGCGGCGAGCCCCGCACCGAGGTACCCGAACCAGACGTACCCGCCGATGCCGTTGAGCCCGAAGGCGGAGACACCGAGCACGATGGCGGCCGCGGCGCCGGCGTTGACGCCCAGCACCCCGGGCTCGGCGAGCGCGTTGCGGGTCATCGCCTGCATCAGCGCGCCGGACATGCCGAGGGCGGCGCCGACCAGCACGGCGATGATCGTGCGCGGCACCCGCAGCTCCCGCACGATCAGGTGCAGGTCGTTGCCGGGGTCGTAGGCGACGAACGCGTTGATCGTCTCCGACAGCGGGATCTGCCGTGAGCCGAGCGCCAGGCTGGCCAGCAGCAGAACGGCCAGGCACACCCAGGAGACGGCCAGCCCGGCCCGCCGCCTCATGCGAGGCGACGGGCCGGGGGTGCGGCCCATGGTGCGGGCCGGGGCGATCGACATGAGGGGCCGAGTCAGCTCAGCTGCTCGACGAGCGTGTCGACGAGCGAGGTGGCGCTGTAGAGGTCGAGCCGGAAGGACAGGCCCATCGGGTAGACCTGCTTGCTCTGCACGGCTGGCAGGTTCGCGAGCGTGGGCTCGGCGAGGAACCGCTCGACGTCGGGGGCCTCGCCGGAGAGCAGGAACACGCTGTCGCCGCCGATGGCTGCCGTCACGTTCTCGAAGGAGACCCAGGCGACGTCCTGGCGCACCTGCTCGGAGGTGTCGAGCTCGTCAGGGGCCGCGACCACCTCGATGCCCAGGCCGTCGAAGAGCTGCGCCCACGGGCTGGTCGTCTTGGCGACCGCGGAGTCCGACTCGGCGCCGTTGTAGCTGACGATGCTCGCGACACCGGGGTCGACGGTGATCTTCTTCGCGGCGTCGGCCACGTAGGCGTCGAAGTCGGCAGCTGCTGCCGCGGCCTCGTCCTCGAGGCCGGTGGCGGCGCCCAGCTCGGCCGCGAGGTCCTGCCAGGTCTGGCTGGAGTAGTCCACGACGATCGTCGGGTACAGCTCGCTGAGCTGGGCGTACTGGTCGAGCACGCTGTCGGCGCCGCTGGTCGAGACGATGACCAGGTCGGGCTCGGCGGCGATGATCGCCTCCAGGTCGAACTCGAGGTTCGGGTACAGCACCTCGACGCCGCGCTCGACGGCCAGGTCGCCCCACTGGCGGAAGAAGCCGTTCGCGTCGGCGCTGGCGGTGTCGGGCTTGCTCGCCGCCGACGCCACCACCGGGGCGTCGATGGCCAGCAGCGTGCCGGTGGCGCTCATGGCCGTCGAGACGATCCGCTCGGGCTTCGCCTCGATGACCGTCTCACCCGCCTCGTGCGTGATGGTGCGCGGCCATGACGTGTCCTCGGTGACCTCGGCCTGGGGGGTGGCGTCCCCCGGGTCGGCGGTCTCGGACGAGCTGCAGGCGCTCAGGGCGAGCGCCGCGACGGCGAGCGTCACGGTCGCCAGCGAGCGCAGACGGAGGGACTTCACGGTGGTGGCTCCTCAGGAGTTCTCGGGGCACGACCCACGCCGCGCCACCTGGAAGTTAGCAGAGCCTTCCCTAAGTGAGGTCACCCTTCCACCACTCGGTCGCGCGTGCAGCCGCAGGTCAGGGGCTCGCGCATGGCCCAGTAGCCGCCACACAGGACGAACGACCCACGCGAGCACCCGGGTGTCGCGCCCCGCGCGCCCCCCTCCGGGCGGCGCACGCCCCCGTCAGCCAGCCTCGTAGACCTGCAGCCAGCGGATGAGGATCGGCTCCAGGGCGGCTCGGTCCGCGGCCGAGAGCTGCTCCACGAGGCGCCGCTCGTTGCGCATGTGCTCGGCGAACGCGGCGTCGATGACCTCGAGCCCGGCCGGCGTGAGCGCGACGATCCGACGCCTGCCGTCGCCTTCCGCCAGCCGGCGCTCCACGAGCCCCGCGGCGATGAGCCTGTCGACACGCTTGGTCATCGCGCCGGTGGTGACCATCGTGTGCCGCGCGAGGTCGACGGGCGCCCGCTCGTACGGCGCGCCGGCTCGGCGGAGCGCGGCGAGCACGTCGAACTCTCCCTCGCCGAGCCCGTGGCGCTCGTAGACGGCGACCAACTCGGCGGTGAGGTGCGCGGCGAGCCGGTGCAGGCGCCCGACGATCCCCTGGGGTGAGACGTCGAGGTCCGGACGCTCCCGCCGCCACTCCGCCTGGATGTGGGCCACCCGGTCGCTCGCCTCTGCCATGCGCCGACTATAGCTTCCCCGGAAGCTATAGTCGCTTCCATGGAAGCGAAATGGCGATGGGTCCTGATCACGGCGATCGCCCCGGTGGCCTGGGGATCGAACTACTTCGTGACCCGCCAGTACCTGCCCGCCGAATCGCCGCTGTGGGGCTCCGTGCTGCGCGCGCTGCCCGCCGGGATCCTCCTGCTGCTCCTCGCGCGCCGGCTCCCCCGCGGCTCGTGGTGGTGGCGGTCGCTCGTCCTGGGCACGCTCAACGTCGGCGCGTTCTTCATCCTGATCTACGTCGCCTCCCAGCTCCTGCCCTCCAACGTGGCGTCGACGATCATGGCCTCCTCAGCCCTCGTGCTGATGCTGCTCGCCTGGCCGTTGCTCTCTGAGCGGCCCGCCGCGCCAGGCGTCATCGGAGCGGTCACCGGCGTCGTGGGCGTCGGGGTCCTGCTGCTCGGCGGCGGCGCCGCGGTGCGCGGATGGGGCGTGGCCGCGTCGATCGCGGCCATGGCCATGTCGTCCCTCGGCTTCGTCCTGACCAAGCGATGGGCGCCGACGGAGTCGACGGTCGCCGTGACGTCCTGGCAGCTCATCGGTGGTGGCGCGCTGATCGTGCCCGCCGCGCTGCTGGTCGAGGGCCCGCCGCCATCGCTCGACGCCCCCGCGCTGCTGGGGTTCGGCTACGTCACACTGGTGGCGACAGCGCTCGCCTACGTCGCCTGGTTCGCCGGGCTGCGCCGACTGCCCGCAGGCGCCGTCGGCGCGATCGGGCTGCTCAACCCCGTCACGGGCGTGCTGCTGGGCACGCTGGCCGCCGGCGAGGCGTTCGGCCCGCGCCAGGCGGTGGGCGCCGCGCTCGTCCTGGCCGGTGTGCTGATCAGCCAGCAGCGGAGCGCCACCACGGGGCGCGTCCGCTCCCTCCCGTGGCGGCGGAAGATGGAGCCATGCGCGCTTCCATGACCATCGGCGACTTCTCCCGGGCCACCCACCTCAGCGCGAAGGCGCTGCGCCTCTACCACCAGTCCGGGCTGCTCACCCCTGCGGCCGTCGACGCGCGCAACGGCTACCGCCAGTACGCGCCGAGCAGCTGGCCGACGCCCGGATCATCCGTGAGCTGCGTGCGCTCGGCGTGCCAGTCTACGTGATCCGCGCGGTACTGACAGCCCCGGACATCGCCACGAGGGCGGCCCTCGTCTCCGAGCACCTCGAGCGCATGGAGGCGCGGCTCGACGAGGCCCGTGCCGCCGTCCGACGCCTGCGAGGCCTGCTCGACGAGGCGTCCGCCCCGATCCCCATCACCCACCGCAGCGTTCCGGAGACGCTGGTGGTGGAGATCAGGGAGACCATCGAGCTGGCCGATCTCGGCACCTGGTTCCAGCGCTCCATGGCGGAGCTGACCGCCCTCGCCGATGGCGGCGCGCTCCGCCGGACCGGGCCCTACGGCGGCGAGTGGTCCACCGAGCTCTTCCTCGACGAGAAGGGCGCAGCCGCCGTCCACGTCCCCGTCGCGGCGGAGCCCGAGAGCTGGGCGCTGGAGGGGCGAGCGCGCCTCATACTGCTCCCGCCCGTGGAGCTCGCCGTCGCGACCCACCGTGGCGCGGACGAGACGGTGCCCCACGTGTACGCGGCGCTCGGCGGGCACGTCACCCGCCACGAGCTCAGCGTCGACGGGCCGATCCGGGAGACCTACCTCGAGGGGTTCCCCCGGATCGACCCGCACGCCGTCACCGAGATCGGCTGGCCGATCCTCCGGATCTCCCGCTGAGGCCCGGCCGCCCTCCGGTTGACCTTCCCCTGGGGCAAGGCGCACCGTGCGGGGCATGACCGAGCAGCAGCAGGACCACCAGAGCAACGCGCCGTTCGAGCCCTACCGCCCCGACCTGCTCCCCGCGGCGAGCGAGCACACCTCCACCCCGACGCTCACGGGCCAGGCGACCTCCGCCCGCACTTCCGGCTCGAGGACGGCCTCGTCGCGGAGCTCGTGATCACCCCCTGACACCGCGGCCCGGGCTCAGATCACCTGCTCGGTGGGCAGGATGTGCACCTCGGCGAGGTTGACGTGGCGCGGGACGCTCGCGATGAAGGCGACGGCCTCCGCGATGTCGGCCGGCTGCAGGACGTCGATCTCCTTGATGAGGTCTGCCATCAGCTGGCTCGCCGCCGGGTCGGTCACATGGTCGGGCAGCTCGGTGTCCACCATGCCGGGCTCGATCGCGGAGACCCGGACCTTGCTGCGGCCCAGCTCCATCCGCAGCAACCGCGTCAGCTGGGCCTGGTACGCCTTCGTCGCCGAGTACACCTGGAAGCGCTCGAGGTGGCGCACCGCTGCCGTTGAGGACGTCACGATGAGGTCGGCCGGCCCGCGTTCCGCACTGCTGACCAGCGTGCGCACGAACGCCTGCACCGTGTTCATGGTGCCCCTGACGTTCAGGTCGATCTGGGCGTCCCAATCCTCCACAGCGAGGTCCACGATGCTGCTGATGAGCTGCACGCCGGCGTTGGCGAAGACGAGGTCGACCTCGCCCAGCTCACGCTGGACGCGGTCCGCGGTCGCCAGGAGGGCGTCTCGGTCCACCACATCGGTGGGCAGCGCCAGCGCCTCGCCGCCGTTCCCGCGAATGCGGTCCTCGAGCGCGTCGAGGCGCTCTCCACGACGCGCGAGGAGGGCGACCCTCGCGCCCAGGCCCGCGAGCCGCTCAGCGGTGGCCTCGCCGATGCCACTGGAGGCTCCGGTCACCACGGCCACGCGGCCGCTCAGCGGGGCGCCGGTCAGAAGGCGGGCAGGGTTGGTGTGATCCGTTGTGTGTGTCATGCGATCCACCCTGCCGACGTCTGGCGACGCGAGGGAGGCCGCGTCAGGGCCACCCTCCCGCGCCGCACAAACGAGCCCGCACAAACGAAGAGCGCCCGACCATTGGTCGGACGCTCTTCGTCTTCGGTGGAGCTGAGGGGATTCGAACCCCTGACCCCCTGCATGCCATGCAGGTGCGCTACCAGCTGCGCCACAGCCCCGTGAGATCAACCGGAAACGTGTTCCCGGGCGGATCCCCCGTGCCCTTGCGGGCGTGGATAACTGTAGGTCAGACAGGCCCCGAATGGCTAATCGGGATCTCTGACCTGCTGATCGGGCCCCGCGTTCCAGTCAGCGGAGGCGTCTGTCGGGCCCAGGTTGTAGCCCGTGAGCCGCCAGGCGCCGCCATGCGAGGCGCGTCCGGCGTGCAGCTCGGCCCAGTGGGCATTGCTCGGACCGGTGATGCCCCGCCAGTCCGCGGGGAGCCCGAGCAGCGCCCCCACGGCCAGGCTGATCGCCGCGCCGTGGGTGACGACCACGAGGGTGTCCCCCGCGTCGAGCCCGGCGGCGTGCTCCACCACTGCCTCATGCATGCGCTGCGCGACGTCGGCGCGGCTCTCGCCGCCGGGACGGTGCGGCTCGCCGCCCTGCGCCCATGCGGCGTGGTCGGCAGGCCAGCGCTCGGCGATCTCCAGGGAGGTCATGCCCTCCCAGTCGCCGAACGACCGCTCCCGCACGCGCGGGTCGAGCACCAGGTCGAGCCCGGCCTGCTCGGCGAGCGCCTCGGCTGTCGCCCGCGCGCGCGACAGGTCGGAGCTCACGATGAGCGTGGGCCGGTACCGGGCCGTGAGCGCCGCCGCGGCGGTGTGCGCCTGCCAGCGGCCCACATCGTCGAGCGGGATGTCGACCTGGCCTTGCAGCCGCCCGGAGGCGTTGTGCGCGGTGCGCCCGTGCCGCCAGAGCAGCACGCGCCCCGCCGTCACAGAGCGGTTCCGTCCTCGCCGGGCTCGTCTGCGGTGGTGCCGTCGCCGCTGCGGATGTCAGCCGGCAGCTCGATGGCCGGGCAGTCCTTCCACAGCTTCTCGAGCGCGTAGTAGACGCGGTCCTCGGCGTGCTGCACGTGCACCACGATGTCGCCGAAGTCGAGCAGGACCCAGCGGCCCTCGGACTTGCCCTCGCGGCGCACGGCCTTCGAGCCGGCCTTGTGCAGGGACTCCTCGACGGCGTCGACGATGGCGCCGACCTGTCGCTCGTTGGTGCCCGACGCGATGACGAACGCGTCCGTGAGGACGAGCTGCTCGCTCACGTCGAGGGCGATGATCTCTTCAGCCTTGAGGTCGGCTGCGGCGCGGGCTGCCAGGATGGCGAGCTCGACGGCGCGTTCGGTTGCCGGCACGGGACTCCTTGTGTAATGGGCGCTGCGGCGCTCGTCAGAGCACGCGCAGACCGGGTGAGATGTCGACGGCCACGACGCCGGCAGCCACGTCGGTGGTGGCCGGGCCAGCGGCCGACTCGTCGCCACCGGCTGCCTTGCTGCCGAGCAGCATGATGAGGAAGCCGAGGACGAACGCGACGAGAGCCAGCACGATGAGCTGCAGCCAGGTGTACGGGTGCGAAGGGCGCTCGTCGTACTCGTCGTCCTCGTCGTCGTCGTCACTAGCGTACGGCGTGGCGCTGGCCCCAGGCTCCGGCTGCGCCTCGGCCCCAGCGCGTGTGGTGCGCGACAGGGCGCCCCACGGCGGAGCCGCCGGCTCCTCGGCGGGGACGGAGGCGGGCGCTCCGCTCGGCGCCCACGCGGGCCCGGCGCCGGCAGGCGCGTCGACCGGCACGGCGGGCGGAGCGGTGCGGGCTGCGGGAGCGGCCGGGGCGGCGGGCGCGGTGCTCGCCCAAGACGGGCCCGCGGGGCTCGCCGTGGGACGCCAGGGCACACCGGCCGCGGGGTTCTCGGCGGGGGCGTCCACCGGCGCCGCGGCGGCGCCCCAGGCCGATTGGACGCGGTAAAGCAGCCGAGTAGATGGGATATAAAGGGGACGTGGTCGCTAACGAGAACCATAATGAAGGTAAGGGTGAGGCTGGTATGAAATTTGTTTTTTTTTTCAAGCAGAAGACGGCATACGAGATTGCTGCCTGTCTCGTGGGCTCGGGGACGGGGCCACCGGGCCCTGGCGCGGGCCGGAGGGCTCCAGCGAGGTGTCGCGGATCGAACGGCGCGAGCGCATCGGGCTCGCGGGCTCGGGCGCCAAGCCGGGCACCTGGTACGGCCCCTGGCCGCCACCTTGGCCGTCGGGTCCGACGGACTGCACGGGCTGGCTGCGCAGCGCGCGACGGGACATCGGCGCGCTGTCGGGACCCGCGGCGCCGTCCACGGCTCCAGGGTCGTCCGTTCGGGCCATCTCTCGACGGCGGCGACGCTCTCCGGGTTCACTCATCGTTACCTCGATACAGGCCGTGCTTCGCGATGTACTGGACCACCCCGTCGGGGACGAGGTACCAGACGGGGTGCCCGGCGCGCGCACGCGCCCGGACGTCCGTCGAGGAGATGGCCAGCGCAGGGATCTCGTGCTGGCTCACCCTGTCCGCGGGCAGGCCGGCGATGGACAACGTATGACCGGGACGCGTCACGGCCACGAACTGCGCCATGCCGAAGAGCTCGTCCGGGTCCTTCCACGTGAGGATCTGCTCGACGGCGTCCGCCCCGGTGATGAAGAACAGATCGGCGCCCGGCCGGTGCAGGTTGAGGTCGCGCAGCGTGTCGACCGTGTAGGTCAGCCCCGGACGGTCGATGTCGACGCGGCTCACCGTGAAGCGCGGGTTCGACGCGGTCGCGATGACCGCCATCAGGTACCGGTGCTCGGCGGCTGTGACGTGCTGGTCCTGCTTGAACGTCGGGTGGCCCGTCGGGACGAAGATCACCTCGTCCAGGTCGAACTGGGCGGCGACCTCGCTCGCGGCGACCAGGTGACCGTGGTGGATGGGGTCGAACGTGCCGCCCATCACACCGAGCCGTGGCCGTCGCGGCGTCATCGGCTGCAACCTCGCTCTCGTCCTCGTGGTGCTCGGAGCCGCGCTCAGTGGCGGGTGCCGACGCTCCGGAACGCGTACGTGACGCCCAGCAGCGCGAGGAGGCTGGCCAGCGTGATCGCCCCGTAGACGACGGGCGGGAACTCCAGATGGTTCACGACGGCTTCCTCAGCAGCGAGCAGGGCAGCGTGCACGTCATCCTCCAGAAAGGTCCTGAGACAAAGCGGGTCCAGTGTCGCACGTCGGTCGGGCGCTCAGGCCCGGACGTGCCCGTCACCGTGCACGACCCACTTCGTCGTGGTCAGCTCCGCGAGGCCCATGGGCCCCCGGGCGTGCAGCTTCTGAGTCGAGATCCCGATCTCCGCGCCGAGCCCGAACTGGCCGCCGTCGGTGAACCGGGTCGACGCGTTGACGATGACCGCCGCCGAGTCGAGCTCCGCGACGAACCGCTCCGACGCCGCGAGGTCGCGCGTGACGATCGCCTCGGTGTGCCCCGACGACCAGGTGCGGATGTGCTCGATCGCGGCGTCCAGGTCGTCCACGACGCGCACGGCCAGGTCCAGCGACAGGTACTCCGTCGCCCAGTCCTCGTCGGTGGCGGGGACCACGGCCACGCCCTCGGGGGCGAGCGCCGCCGTCGCCGCGTCGCCGTGCAGCACGACGCCCTCCCCCGCGAGCGCCGCCAGGGCCGCGGGCAGGAACCCGGCGGCGGCGTCGGCGTGCACCAGCAGCGTCTCGGCCGCGTTGCACACCCCCACCCGCTGGGTCTTCGAGTTGAGCAGGATGGGCAGCGCCATCGCGGGATCGGCGCTGGCGTCGACGTACACGTGGCAGTTGCCGACGCCCGTCTCCACGACGGGCACCGTGGACTCGCGCACCACGGTCTGGATCAGGTCCGCGCCACCGCGCGGGACGAGCACGTCCACCAGCCCGCGCGCGTGCATGAGCGCGACGGCGCCCTCGCGGCCGTAGGCGTCGATGGACTGGACCAGGTCGGCGGGCAGGCCCTGCGCGGCCAGCGCCGCGCCGAGGACGCCCACGATGACCTCGTTGCTGCGGGCGGCTGCCGAGCCCCCGCGCAGCACGACGGCGTTGCCGCTCTTGAGCGCCAGCCCGGCGGCGTCGACAGTGACGTTGGGGCGGGCCTCGTAGATCATCCCGACCACGCCCATCGGCACCCGGACCTGGCGCAGGCGCAGTCCGTTGGGCAGCGTGGAGCCGCGCACGACCTCCCCCACCGGATCGGGCAGCGCGGCCAGCTCGCGCAGCGCCTCGGCGATGGCGACGATGCGGGCGTCGGTCAGCGCGAGCCGGTCGAGCAGCCCCGACGACGTGCCGTTCTCGCGGCCGCGCTCGAGGTCCTCGGCGTTGGCCTCGAGGATCTCGTCGGTGTGCGCGACGAGGGCGTCGGCGAGGGCGTCCAGGGCGGCGTCCTTGGTGGCCCGGGTCGCCGTCGCGAGCACCCGCGCGGCCGACTTCGCGCGCCTCGCGGCGGCCAGCACCTGCTCGGCCACGTCGGGGGCCGGGCCCGCGGCGTGGGACGTCGGGGTCGCGACCGTGTTCTCGAGCGAGGCAGTCATGACGCCAGCGTAGTCCGGGGCCCTCCGCCCATCGAGCCCCGTCTCGACCGTCGGGCCCGCCTCACCGCACAGGCCAGGCCGTCAGGCGAGCCCGCGCGCCCGGCCCGCGTCGTCCGGCCCCCACAGTGTCGTCGACACCTCGCGGCGCACCAGCGGCGCCACCTCCTCGGCGAAGCGGCGCAGCACGTCCTGCTGCTGCTCATAGGGCAGCACGGGGTTGAGCGAGACGGACTGGACGTCGTGGCCGTAGGCCTTGTGGTAGCCGAGGATCTTCTCGGCCACCTGCTCCGGGGAGCCCACCAGCGCCGGCCCGTGCGCCACCGCGTCCTCGAGGGTGGGGAAGGACGACGCCTTGCCGGGACGGCCGTCACCGGCGTGCGCGGCGGCGGTGCGGGCGGCCTGCGCCTCGTACACCGCCCGGTACTCGGCCGTCGCCTGCTCGGTGGTGTCGGCGAGGAACAGCCCGCCCGATCCGGAGCCGACGTACGCCTTCGCCGGGTCGTGGCCGTAGGCCGCGTACTGCTCGCGGTAGTGGTCGATGAGCGCCTTGTAGGCCTCCCGGGGCTGGAACGCGTTCGCCGTGAAGATCGGGTCACCCCATCGGGCGGCGAGCTCGACGGCGAAGGTCGACGTCGCGGAGCCGTGCCACACGCGGAACGGGCCGTCGAAGGGGCGGGGCTGCGTCGTCGCGTCGGCCAGCGGGGCATGGAAGCGGCCCGACCAGTCGACGTGCTCCTCGCGCAGCAGGCGCCGCAGCAGCTCGTAGTTCTCCTGGAGGTAGTCGTACTGGTGGGCGATGTCGAGCCCGAACAGCGGGAAGTGCCGGTCCTCGTTGCCCTTGCCGATGATGATCTCGAGCCGCCCGCCGGAGAGCTGGTCGACGGTGGCGTAGTCCTCGGCGACGCGCACCGGGTCCAGCAGCGAGAGCACGGTGACCCCGGTGCTCAGCAGGATGCGCTCGGTGGCCTGCGCGAGCGCGCCGAGCAGCACGGTGGGCGAGGAGGACAGGAAGTCGCCGGCGTGCCGCTCCCCCACGGCGTACGAGTCGAAGCCGAGCTGCTCGGCGAGGACCGCGTTCTGCACCACCCGCTCGAGCCGCTCCGTGGGGCCGATCAGCTCGCCGGTGACGGGGTGCGGGGTGTGCGGGACGATGTCGAGGACCTGGAACCTCATCGGCGTGCTCCTTCGGGGGTCGCGACGTCGAGGCCGAACGCGAGGAGCGGTCCCCCCTCGAAGATGTGGGTCTCGCGCTCGGGCAACCGGGTGAAGCCGAGCCGTTCGTAGAGCCGGTGGGCGCCGGTCATCTGCGCCCCGGAGTACATCACCACGCTCCGCAGGCCGCGCTGCCGCGCGAGGCCCACGACGTGCCGGGTGAGCAGCTCGCCGACGCCGCGCCGGCGGGCAGCCGGATCGACGGCGAGGAGCCGGAAGTCGAGCTCGCCGTCCTCCGCGACCAGGGAGATGCGGGCCCCTGGCCGTGGGGTGGCGACAGCGCCCAGCAGCGCGCCGGTCGCCAGGTCCTGGGCCACCCACACCTCGTGCTCGCGCGCGCGGGTCTCGACGTCCGCGAGCTCGGCGCGGTACCGGTCACTGAGCTCGTAGTCGTGGCTGTACGCCGCGACGGTCAGCTCGGCGACCCGCTGATGCTCATGCGCGGCGATCAGCCGGACGAGCACGCCGTGTCGGGAGAAGTCGTACCTGTAGAACACGAGGCGCCCGACGCCCGGCACCTCTGCCGTCTCGCGCTCGACGTCACGGGTGAACCCCAGCCGCTCGTAGAGGCGCTGCGCGTCCACGTTGGCCGGCCCAGTGTCCAGGACGAGCGCGTCCATGCCCCAGGCGCGCGCCCGGTCCAGGGACTCGAGGACCATCGCGCCCCCGATGCCCCGGCCCCGCCCGGCGGGGGCGACCGTGAGCAGCCGCAGCTCGGCCTCGCTGTCCCGCGCCTCGCGGGCGTGGTCTGTGCCGTTCCGCAGCAGGCTGGCCGTGCCGAGCAGTTCGTCGCCCTCGACGGCCACCAGCAGGTCGCCGCTGGCGGCTCGCCCGGCGGCGTCGCGCAGCAGCCGCACGCGCTCCGGATTCGTGGTCGGCCCGTACACCCCGGTGGCGAAGCCGTGCTCGGTCAGGCGCCCCACCGCGGGGTGCTCGTCGACGCGCGCGCTGCGAATCTCGATGGTCATCCGTTCCCTGTCCCTCGTCCTGCCCGTTCGGCCGTCGCTTGGCCCCCGCGGCTCGCTCACTCGAAATAGCCGGGCACATCCACCTGGCCACCGGCGTCCTCGAAGTCCTGGAGGACCGCCGCCCGCAGCTGCGGGTCGGCAAGGTAGTCCAGCGCCGTGAGCGCCAGCCCGATGGCCCCGTCGATCGCGGCCCGGTCGCCGGCCGGCCCGCCCGCGGCGTGGGCGAACTCGCGGGTGTGCAGGGCGACGTCGGGCTCGCTGACGGCGATCATCGGGTGGATGCCGGGCAGCCGCTGGCTCACGTTCCCGAAGTCCGTCGACGCGGCGAGGATCTCCGGCACGATGCCGCCCGCGAGCGCGGTGCGCCCCTGCGCCGCCTGGTGCTGGGCCCAGCGCTCGGCCAGCGGGGTGTTGGTGCGCAGCGGCAGGCTGAACGGCACGGGATCCCAGGTCACCTCGGCGGTGGTGCCGGTGGCCAGCGCGACGCCGTGGGCGATGTCCTCCAGGCGCTGGGATAGGTCGCGGAGCGTGGCGGCGTGCGCCGATCGCACGTAGTACTCGAGGGTGGCGCGCTCGGGCACGACGCTCGGCCGCTCCCCGCCCTCGAGCACGATGCCGTGGACGCGGTCCGAGGGCGGGATGTGCTGGCGGAGAAAACCGACCGCCTGGTAGTTGAGTGCGACGGCGTCGAGCGCGTTCCGCCCCATGAACGGGCTCGCCGACGCGTGCGCCGCGACGCCGTGATAGGTCACGCGCAGGCGGCGGCGCCCCAAGAACGGGTGGTCGACGACGTCATAGCCGAACGGGTGGACCATCACCGCAGCGTCGACCCCGTCGAAGAACCCGGCGCGCGCGAGGATCTCCTTGCCGGAGTTCCCCTCCTCGGCCGGGGTGCCCAGGAGCAGCACCCGGCCCGGCAGCGCGAGCCCGTCGGCCCCCGCCCGGCGCAGCGCGAGGACCGCCCCCACGCCCGCCGCGGCGATCACGTTGTGGCCGCAGGCGTGGCCGATCCCCGGCAGCGCGTCGTACTCCGCGAGGATCGCCACGGTGGGGCCCGCGCCCAGGTCGGGATCCCCGGAGTCCGGGCCTGCGGCCGTCAGCCCGGCGCGCAGCGCCGTGGCCAGGCCGTGCGAGCCGACAGTCGCGGTGACGCCGTGCCTGGCCATCAGGTCGGCGATCTCCGCCGCGGCCCGGCGCTCCTGGAACGCCTCCTCGGGATGCGCGTGGATGACGCGCGAGAGCGCGACGACGTCATCCTGCTGGGCCTCGGCGGCGGACCGGACCCGTGCCACATCGCGCTCAGCTGCGCCCTGGTGCGGTGAGGCCGATGGGACGAAGGTCGCCCGGCGGCGCTCCGTCTGCGCCCGCAGCGCGTCGAGATAGGCGGTGCTCGGCGGCGCCGGCCGTGTGCGGTCCTCGCTCATCGCCCGCGGCTTTCGGTCAGCAGCCGGTCGAGACCCCGGTCGCGCGGTGGGGCGGTGAGCGGATGCTCGGTCATCGTGGGTCTCCCTGGGTGGTGCGGGGTCGGTCCGAGTGGCGCCTCGGAGGGGTGGACGTCGGTCAACGACGCCGTCGCCAGGACCAGGATGGTGCCCGCAGCGCACACGAGGCCAACCACGCGGGCATGGCCGATGCCCGACACCACCCTGGACCGCGCCTGCCAGCCTCACCCGGACACCCCCAGCGCACGCGCCCGCCGCCCGGGCACGGCCTCGACGAGCTCGCGCGTGTACGCCTGCCGCGGGTCGAGCAGCACCTGCTCCGGCGTCCCGCGCTCGACGAGCCGCCCACGATGCATCACGCCCACCTCGTCGGCGATCTGCCGCACGACGGCCAGGTCATGGGAGATGAAGAGGTAGCTCAGCCCGTGCTCGGCCTGCAGCTCCGCCAGCAGGTCCAGGATCTGCGCCTGGACGGACACATCGAGCGCGGAGACCGGCTCGTCGAGCACCACCAGGTCCGGGTGCAGGGCGAGTGCCCGCGCGATGGCCACGCGCTGCCGCTGGCCGCCCGAGAGCTCCGCGGGCAGCCGGCCCGCGACGCCCGCCGGCAGCGCGACGCGGTCGAGGAGCTCACAGACCCGGGCCGCACGGGTCGCGGCGTCGCCGACGCGGAACGCGCGCAACGGCTCGGCGATCACCCGCTCGACGGTGAAGCGCGGGTCCAGCGACGCGTACGGGCTCTGATAGACGACCTGCACGCGTCGCCGCAGCCGGCGCAGCCGCTCCCCCGACACCCGCGTCACGTCCGCCCCGTCGAGGTGGACCGTGCCGGACGTGGGCTGCTCCAAGCGCAGCACCAGCCGCGCGGTGGTGCTCTTGCCCGATCCCGACTCGCCCACCAGCGCGAACGTGCGCCCGGGCGGGATCTCGAAGCTCACCTCGTCGACGGCCCGCAGGGTGCGGGCGCCGCCTGCCGTGCGGGGCAGGGCGAACTCCTTGACCAGCCCGCGCGCGCTGAGCAGCGGGGCGGCCCGGCCGTCGTCTGGCAGAGCGGAGCCTGGTCCGCCCACCGGCTCCGTCCGGGCGGCCGGCGCCCGTCGCCCGGGGATGTCCGCCAGGCTCGGCGCGGCGGCGATCAGCGCCCGCGTGTACGGGTGGCGCGGCGCGCCCAGCACGTGCGCCGTCGGGCCGTGCTCGACGACCTGCCCGTGCTGGAGCACGACGATGCGGTCCGCGCGGTCCGCGGCGACGCCCAGGTCATGCGTGATGAGCAGCACCGCGGTGCCGAGCGTCGAGGTGAGCGCGGCAATGTGGTCGAGGATGCCGCGCTGCACAGTGACGTCGAGGGCCGAGGTCGGCTCGTCGGCGATCACCAAGCGTGGCCGGGCCGCGAGCGCGACGGCGATGAGCACGCGCTGGCGCATCCCGCCGGAGAGCTCGGTGGGGTACTGGCGGGCGCGCACCTCCGGGCGGTCGAGCCCGGCCTCGCCGAGCAGCTCGACCGCGCGGGCGCGGGCCTGCCGCCGCCCGGCGAGCCCGTGCAGGACGAGCACCTCGGCCACCTGCGCGCCGACCCGCATGACGGGGTTGAGAGACACCGTGGGGTCCTGGGGGACGAGCCCGATGTCCCGGCCGCGCACCTCGCGCCACTGCTGCTCGGACAGCCCGGTGAGGTCCTCGCCGCCGAAGCGCAGCCTGCCACCGTCCACGCGTCCGCCACGGGCGAGCAGGTGGATGACGGCGTGCGCGAGGGTGCTCTTTCCCGAGCCCGACTCCCCCACGAGCGCCACGACCTCGCCGGGGCGCACCTCCAGGGTCACGCCACGCACCGCGTCGGCCCGCCCCTCCCCGGACCGGTACGACACGCGCAGGTCCTCGACGCTCAGCAGCGGGCCCTGCTCGGCCACCGTGCCCATCAGTCCTCCACCCGTCGTTCCAGCGCACGCGCGACGCGGTTCGCCGACAGCACCACGGCAACGATCACCAGGCCCGGGAACGTGGCGAGCCACCAGGCGGCGGCCAGGTAGTTGCGCCCCTCGGAGACCAGCGACCCCCACTCGGGCGCGGGAGGCGCCGCGCCGTAGCCCAGGAAGCTCAGCGCGGAGATCGCCAGGATCGCTGCGCCGAACTCGAGCGCCACGAGCGCGAGCACCGGCCCCGAGGCGTTGGGCAGCACATGTTGGCCCAGCACCGCATGCCAGCGGGCGCCCGACGAGCGCGCGGCCTCGACGTACACCGAGGCGCTCACCCGCAGCACCTCGGAGCGCATCACCCGGGCGAAGGCCGCCACGCTGGTGATGCCTACCGCCACGGCCACCTTGAGGGAGCCGAAGCCCAGCACGGTGACCAGGGCCAGCGACAGCAGCAATCCCGGGATGGCGAGCAGCACGTCGACGACGCGCCCCACCACGTCGTCCACCCACCCCCGCAGGAACCCGGCCAGCAGGCCCAGGAACGTGCCGACGGCCAGGCCCACGACCACGGCGACGACTGTCGCCTGGATCGACAGCGCGGCCCCGTGCACCACCCGGGCGAACAGGTCCCGCCCGATCTGGTCGGTGCCGAACGGGTGCGCGGCGGAGGGGCCCTGCAGGCGCTCGGCCGGGACGCCGGTGATCGGATCGGCAGAGGTGAACAGGCCCGGCGCGACGACCCACGCCGCCACGCCCAGCAGCACCAGGACCGAGAGCGTCAGCCCCGGGCTGCGGCGCAGCGCATGCCACACCGGGCGGGCCGCCGACGCCGGCCAGCGCCGTCCGGGGGCCGGGATCACGGCGCCGGCCGCGTGGGATGCGCCGGGCTGCAGGTGCTCGACTGCTGCCATCAGATCGCTCCTTGTCTCGGGCGCCAGGTCATGCGGCGACCGGCGCGCGGCGGAGGCTGATGCGGGGGTCCACCAGCGGGTACAACAGGTCGACCGCGAGCGCGACGACCACGAACACGAGCGCCGAGAACACGACCACCGCCATCACCACGGGGATGTCCTGGGTGTTCACCGCGGAGATCGTGAGCCGGCCCAGCCCCACCCGCGAGAAGACCGTCTCGGTGACCACCGCGCCGGAGAGCAGCTGGCCGACGCTCACGCCGAGCACCGTCAACGCGGGGATCGACGCGTTGCGCAGCGCGTGGCGGAAGTGCACGCGCGCCCGCCCGGTGCCCTTGGCCCGCGCCGTCTCGATGTACGGCTCGGCCAGCGTCTGGCGCAGCGACCGCGCCAAGAGCTGCGCGATCGACGCGCTGGTCGGCAGTGCCAGGGCCACCGCGGGCAGCACGAGGCTCGCGAGGCCGTCGTTGCCGATCGCCGGGAACAGCCGCCACTGGAAGCTGAAGACCTGCACCAGCATCAGCCCCACCCAGAACACCGGCAGGGACACCCCCAGCGGTGGCAGCGCCGCGAGGGCGTGCCGCAGCCACCGCGTGCGCGGGTACGTGCTCGCCACGGCCAGCCCGACGCCGAGCAGCACGGACAGCGCGAGCCCTGCGACGGTGAGCTGCAAGGTCTGCGGCAGCACGTCCAGGATCAGCGACGTCGCCGGGGCGTCGGACTGGTAGGAGCGGCCGAAGTCGAGCCGGGCCGCGCCGCCCAGCGCGTGCAGGTACTGGGCGAGCGGCGGCCGGTCGAGCCCATGCTCCGCGCGCAGCTCCGCCAGCAGCGCCGGGTCGATGACCGACTGCTCCCCGCCGCCGGAGGCCATCAGCTCCACCGGGTCGCTGGGCAGCAGGTACAAGATGGCGAACGTCACGGTGAACGCGGCCCACAGGACGACTGCCCCCTGCGCCAGCCGGCGGAGCACGTAACGGGTCATGGCTGGGACACCCACGCGTCGTAGAAGTCCAGGCGGGTGGACGCCTCGAACTTCAGGTCGTGCACGGTGTCGGCCGCGGCGATGGTCGTGGACAGCTCCACCACGGGGATCGAGTGCGCCTTCTCCAGCAGCAGGCGCGACGCCTCGGTGACGAGCCGCTGCCGCTCCGCCGGGTCGACGGCCGCGGCCTGCGCGTCGAGCAGCTGGTCGACTGGCTCCGCCGCCCGCTTGTTCGTGTTGCGCGCGTTCACCGAGAAGAGGTTGCGCAGGATGTCCGGGTCGGAGCGGGTCAGGTTCCCGTAGGAGAAGTCGTACTCCCCGTCGGCGCTGGCGGCAGTGGCCTCGGCGATCGTCACCTGGTGGAGCCGCAGGTCGAACCCGATCTGCCGCAACTGCTGCTGGACCAGCTCGAGCGGGTCCTTCACCTGCCAGAACGTCACCTCGGTCGACAGCGGCTGGCCGTCCTTGACCCGGATGCCGTCCGGCCCCTCCACCCAGCCGGCCTCCTCCAGGAGCTCCTTGGCGCCCTCGGGGTCGTAGGCGAGCAGCTCGTCCAGCCCGTCGTACAGCGGCGTCGTGTGGGCGAGCGCGGCGCTCGCGGGCTCATCGAGCGGGGTGAGCACCGTGCCGGTGACCTCCTCGCGGTCGATGCCCTTGAGCACCGCCACCCGCACCCGCTCGTCGGCGAGCAGCGGGCGGGACTCGTTCGGGTACAGGTTGAACACGACGCCCGGGTTGGCGCGGTACGCGAGCCAGAACCCGTTGCCGTCGAACTGCGGCAGGTCCGCGGTGCCGATGGCCGCGGTCGCGTCGATCTGCCCGGACGCCAGGCTCCCGGCGCGAACACCGGCCTCGGGGATCACCGTGAACGTGACGGTGTCCAGATACGCCTCGCCGGTGTGCGAGCTGGCCCCCGCCGCGCCCCACGTGTACCCGTCGCGCCGCGCGAGCACGGCGCGCTGGTCCACGGTGTACTCCTGGACGACGAACGGCCCCGACCCGTCGAACTTCCCGGCGCAGCGGTCCTCGACGCTCAGCGCCGCCGAGGCCGGCGAGAGCAGGCCCAGCGAGAACGTTGACGTGGCCTGGAGGAACTGCGCGCTCGGCGCGCTGAAGTCCACCACCACCGTGGTCGGGTCGGGGGTGGTCACCGACTCGAGGTCCACCAGGTACGTCGAGCCCAGCGACGCTTTCGCGCCGAGCGCGACGATGGCCTCGAAGTTCGTCTTGACCGACGCCGCGTCGATGGGCGTGCCGTCGGCGTAGGTGGCGCCGTCGACCAGGTGGAACGTGAACTGGCTGGCGTCGTCGTTCACCTCCCACGACTCGGCCAGCCACGGCACGATCTCGCCCGACTCCGGGTTCTGCGCCGTGAGGGACGCCACCGTCTGGCGCGCGATGGCGATGGCGTCGTTGTTGCCGACCTGCTGCGGGTCGACGCACTTGGAGTCGACAGTGATCGCGAAGGCCAGGTCGCCGCCGCGCACCGGCTCCGCCGACGCCGAGGACGTGGAGCCGCCCTCGGCGGGTTCGCCTGCGCTGCCGGCGCAGGCGGACAGGGCCAGTGCGGCGGTGAAGGCCAGGGCCGTGCCAGGGGCATGACGGTGCAGGGTGCGCATGTGGGTCGACTCCTCGATCGGTCGGGTCGGTGCGGTGGAGGCGTCCTCGACCCTGCCCGTCGCGGGCCTCCCGTCACATCGACGGGTGGGCGCGGGAGCGGGCGGCCCTGGCGCAGGGGACGGCGATCGGCCGTCATGGCGCAGCGGGACAGGCAGAGACGAAGGACGAGGCGCTGGAGGCGCAGTCGGACGGGCGAGGCCGTGTCGGGCAGTTCCGGGTCGGAACTATCGACAGGCGCGCGGGACCAGCAGCATGCGTCGACAGCCCACACAGGGGGCGTCGGGACACTGCCAGTGGGCCACGGTCAGTCCTTCGTCAGATGCGGTGTGCTTACCGGTCGGGTGCCGACCGGTCAGGCGTACCCGGAGCACCCCGTCACATCGAGGGGTTGCTGGTCGACGAGCCGGGCCTTGGCATCGACACTCTGTGCCTGCGAGAAGTACAGCGGCGCAGAGCCCGGGTTGGCAACCATTGAGCGGTTTGATCTCATATGTCGGCGCATGCGTGCACTCCTTGTGCTGCCCTGTGCCGGCCTCAACGGATGTCTGGGCGTCGCCCGGCGTCGTGGGCGCGAGTCCCTCAAGGGCGAACGTTCGGTCCCGATAGGTGTGATGGCAATGTCAAAAGAAGATAGAGGTGAGCTCTGTGCAGAGTTCTATGAAGCACGTGGCAGGGACACTCCTGGGCGCCCTGCTGACCGTCACCGCAGTGACGGGATGCTCAACGTCAACGCCGCCAGCAGCGCCTGCTGTGACGGCCGAACCGTCCGCGACGCCCACGCCCGACGACTGGTACGAGATGCACGACGGCACGCAGGTCGACATCTACGCCGACCAGCCGCTGCCAGACGTGATCATCCCGGACGCGCAGGCGGCCTTGCAGGAAACCGTCGCGGCCCTCGCCGCTGCGAACCTGCCAGCCAACGGCTCGGGATCAACCCCTGAGCAGCGGCTCGTGATGAGCGACGCTGAGGCTGACGCTCAGACCCTGCAGAAGCGCCTGTCGGACGCTTCTGGGCGGACGGCGCTGGTGGTCTCCCCGCTGTACGGGTCGATCGATGGCGAGAACTACATGACGGTCTGGGCGGTGACGCCCTGGATGGACGAGCACAGCGTGATGGCCAGCGAGGACAAGGACACCGTCACGGCAGCAATCACCGCGTGGGCAGAGCAGGCGGGCCCGGAGTACTTCGTCGTCGCCCCCTGAGCGGCTGTCGCGTCAAGGCCACGCGACAGAACACCACTCCCCTCACGCAGGCAGCGCACATCTCGGGCAACTCGATAGATGCGCGCGCACGAGTGGGGCGGCAGCCACCAGGCCACCGCCCCACCCATGCGGTTCCGCCCTCCCGCTACGGCGTGTAGATCTTCGGCTGAGCCGGAGCCGTGAACGGGTCACCCAGTGCGAACCCCGGGTGCGGCGGCTGGTTGTAGGCCGTGTTCTGCCACGCGATCGCCGTGCGGTACTGCGCGTCGTGGAGGAGGGTGTGGACCTTGTAGGTCGTGACAGCCGGCGTCGCGTAGACCCGCAGCGCCGTCGAGTCAGTGGTCGGCCAGACGACCTCCTCACGCCAGTCGCCCCACAGGTCCCCCGACAGGGACGGCGTGGCCTTGGTGCCGTTGTTCGCGACGACCCCCGATGCGGTGAGCAGGCGGGTGTCGGTAGACGGCGTGTACTTGTTCACATACGTCCGGTCCAGCAGCTCGCGCACCGGGTCGCCGTCCCACCAGGCCAGGAAGTTCGCCGACGACGGCTTGCGCCCGATGTCGGAGCCCTTCGCGCTGCGCATCACCGAGTCCGCCGACGACCACGACTCCGCCCCCGCGCTGCCCGACCAGATGTCACCCGAGACGCCGCGGCCGTTGTCGCCGCCCGCCGGAGTGGACCACAGGATCTGCCCGGTGCGTGCGTCCGCGAACCACGAGCTCGGCTTGCTGGCGTCCTCGCTGACCTTGAAGACCTCCAGCCCGGCGCGCGAGGGATCCAGGTCGCCGACATGCAGCGCGTCACCGTGGCCGAGCCCCGTGTTCCACATCACCGTGCCGTTGTCGTTGATCGCGGCGGCGCCGTAGACGACCTCCTGCTTGCCGTCGCCGTCGGCGTCCGCGATCGAGAGCTGGTGGTTGCCCTGCCCCGCCACCGCGCTGTTGCCCGCGGACGAGCTGTTCGAGTCGAAGGTCCAGCGCCGCGTGAGCGACCCGTCGCGGTAGTCCCATGCCGCCACGACGGCCCGCGTGTAGTAGCCGCGCGCCATGATGATCGAGGGCCGCTGCCCGTCCAGGTAGGCGGTGCCCGCGAGGAACCTGTCCACCCGGTTGCCGTAGGAGTCGCCCCAACTCGACACCGTGCCACGCGCGGGCACGTAGTCGGCAGTGGCGCCGATGGACCCGTCCTGGCCCTTGAAGACCGTGAGGTACTCGGGGCCGCTGAGCACGTAGCCGGAGGAGTTGCGGTAGTCGGCGCTCGACGAGCCGATGAGCTGGCCGGTGCCCGATCGGGTGCCGTCCGCCGTCTTCACCGCCACCTCGGCCCGGCCGTCGCCGTCGTAGTCGTAGACCTGGAACTGCGTGTAGTGCGCGCCGGCGCGGATGTTGCGCCCCAGGTCGACGCGCCACAGCCGCGTCCCGTTCAACTCATAGGCGTCCAGGTAGACATTGCCGGTGTAGCCGGACTGCGAGTTGTCCTTGGCGTTGGACGGGTCCCACTTGAGCACGAACTCGAGCTGCCCGTCGCCGTCCAGGTCGCCCACGCTCGCGTCGTTGGCGCTGTACGTGTACGCCTCCCCCGAGGGCGTCGTCCCGCCAGCGGGCTTCTGGATCGGCACGTCCAGGTAGCCGTTGGCGAACGTGAGGCTGGCCCCCGAGGCGGCCTGCTCGGTCCCGTTGACGACGGCGCGCACCGTGTACGACGCGTTCGCCGCCGCGCCGGCGTCGTAGAAGTTCGTGGAGTCGGCCACGGGTGTCGAGGTGATCCGCGTGCCGCCGCGGTAGACGTGGAACGTGGTGCTGCGCGCCTCCGTGCCAAGCAGGCGCCACTGCACGAGGTTGCCGCTGCCGGAGCGCACGCTGATCAGCCCGCGGTCGAGGCGCTCGGCCTGCCAGGAGCCCGCCACCGGCGCCGTCGGCTCCGGCGTGGGCGTCGGTGACGCGCTGGGCGAGGCCGTGGGGCTGGCGGTGGGGCTCGTGGTCGGGCTCGCGGTCGGCGAGGGCGTGGTGGTGGGCGTCGCGGCCGATCCCGTGCACACCGTGCCGTTGAGGGTGAACGTTGTGGGCGCGGGGTTCGTCGACCCGTTCCACGCGCCGTTGAACCCGAACGACACGGATCCGCCGCTGGGCACCGCCGCGTTGTACCCGGCGTCCTTCACGCTCACCGCGCTGCCGGACTGGGTGGCGACGCCGTTCCATGCCTGCGTGACGGTCTGCCCGGCGCCGAAGGCCCAGCCCAGCGTCCAGCCGTTGAGCGCGTCCCCGAGGTTCGCGATAGACACGGACCCGCCGAACCCCGTCGACCACTGATTCGTCACCTCGTAGGTGACGCGGCAGGCCGTGGCCGCGACCGCACCCTGGGCGGCGACCACCCCCATCCCCGCCGCCAATGCCGCGATGGCGGCCCATCCGGTGGCTCTGCGTCGAACTGACATCAGTCTCCCCTTCGAGCGATGGGAGACGACCCGGCCCTGCGCCCGCGTCGAGCAAGCGCTCTCCCGCAGGAGAGGCTAGGAGCGGACAACCCGTGTGTCACGGGACGAACCGGGCTACGAAGCGATTCAGTCCATCCGCTCGACGCGCGCGAGCCCAACGAGGGCCGCGGTCAGCGCCTGCGCCGCACCAGCACCAGGTCGTCGCGGTGCACCAGCTCGCGCCCGTACTCCGGCCCGAGGTCCGCGCGCAGCTCGGAGGTCGTGTGCCCCAGCAGGCCCGGCACCTCCTCGGAGGAGTACGCGACGAGCCCACGGGCCACCACCACGCCGTCCTGGCCGCACAGCTCCACCGGGTCGCCGGCCTCGAAGGCGCCCTCCACCCGGGTCACCCCGGCGGGCAGCAGCGACGTCCGCCGCTCCACGACAGCGCGCACGGCGCCCTCGTCGAGCACCAGCCGGCCACGTGTCCGCGCGGCGTGCGCGAGCCACAGCAGCCGCGTGGACGCCCGGCGGCCGGTGGCCGCGAACCAGGTGCCCACGTCCTCCCCGGCCAGCGCGGCGGCGGCGTTCTCCGCCGAGGTCAGCACCACCGGGATGCCCGAGGCCGTCGCGATGGCGACGGACTCCAGCTTGGTGACCATGCCGCCCGTGCCGATCGCGCTGCCCCGGGCGGTCACGTCGATGCCGTCCAGGTCCTGCGGCCCCCGCACCTCCGGGATGCGCACCGAGCCGGGCCGTGACGGCGGGCCGGTGTGCAGCCCGTTGACGTCGGTGAGCAGCACCAGCGCGTCGGCGTGCACCAGATGGGAGACCAGTGCCGCGAGACGGTCGTTGTCGCCGAAGCGGATCTCATCCGTGGCGACCGCGTCGTTCTCGTTGATCACGGGCACCAGGCCCAGCTCGAGCAGCCGGGTCAGGGCGCGCTGCGCGTTGCGGTAATGGGTGCGCCGCACCGTGTCGTCCGCCGTGAGCAGCACCTGGCCCACCCGCAGGCCGTGATCCCAGAACGACCGCGTGTAGTGGGCGACGAGCAGGCCCTGCCCGGCCGATGCGGCGGCCTGCTGCGTCGCCAGGTCACGCGGCCGCGCCGACAGCCCGAGCGGCTCGATGCCCGCGGCGATGGCGCCGGAGGACACCAGCACAACCTGCCCGCCAGCCGCCCTGCGAGCGGCCAGCACCTTGACCAACGCGTCGAGGCGCGCGGGGTCGAGCCGGCCATCCGCGTCCGTGAGGGACGAGGAGCCGACTTTGACGACCACGCGGGGCGCGTCGACGAGCTGGCGACGGTCGAACAGTGCGGCTGCGCTCACAGGGGGCATTCTCCCCCGCGACGGCCCGCAGTCACCTGCGCGCCCGCACCCCGGACCGCTGACATGTCAGTCCTCGTCCGTCCAGAGCCCCGCCTCGCGCTCGGTCCACAGCTCCGCGCGGGCCTCGGCCTTGGCGTCCATGCGGTCCTTGTACTGCTCGCGCTTCTCCCCACGGGTGGGCCGCGAACGCTCCTCGATGCGCAGGTCGGTGCCACGCGGGCCGGACAGCAGCTCCGACCCGGTCATCAGCGTGGGCTCCCAGTCGAAGACGACAGCGTCAGGCCCGGACCCGATGACGACCTCGGCGCCCGCGACCGCGCCGGCCGCGAAGAGCTTCTCCTCGACGCCGAGCCGGGCAAGCCGGTCGGCCAGGTACCCGACGGCCTCGTCATTGCGGAAGTCCGTCTGCCGCACCCAGCGCTCCGGCTTGGAGCCCAGGATCTGGAAGTAGTCGCGGCCGCCCTCGGCCTTGTGCGTCACGGTGAAGCCCGTGTCGTCGATCGCCTTGGGACGCAGCACCACACGCGTCGGCTCGGCGACCGGCGCCTCGCGACGCGCCCGGTCCACCAACTCGCCCAGCGCGTATGTGAGCTGTCGCAGTCCCTCGTGGCTCGCAGTCGAGACCTCGAAGACCTGCAGCCCGCGGGCCTCCAACTCGGGGCGCACCAGCTCGGCGAGATCGCGGGCCTCGGGCACGTCGATCTTGTTGAGCACCACCAGGCGCGGGCGCTCGTTGAGCGGCACCCGGCCACCCTCGATGCCGAGGTCGCCCGAGTACGTCGCGAGCTCGGCCTCCAGGGCCTCGAGGTCGCTCAACGGGTCCCGGTCGGGCTCGAGCGTCGCGCAGTCCAGCACGTGCACCAGCACGGCGCAGCGCTCGATGTGCCGCAGGAACTCCAGGCCGAGCCCCTTGCCCTCGCTGGCGCCGGGGATCAGCCCGGGCACGTCGGCGACGGTGTAGCGGGCCGAGCCCGCCTGCACCACGCCAAGGTTCGGGATCAGGGTGGTGAACGGGTAGTCCGCGATCTTGGGCCGCGCGGCGGAGATCGCCGCGACCAGGCTCGACTTGCCGGCACTCGGGAAGCCGACGAGCGCCACGTCGGCGATCGTCTTCAGCTCCAGGACGATGTCCCGCGCCTCGCCGGGCTCGCCCAGCAGCGCGAATCCGGGGGCCTTGCGGCGCGGGGACGCGATGGCCGCGTTGCCCAGGCCGCCGTGGCCGCCGGCGGCGACGACGAACTCCGCGCCCGCGCCCACCAGGTCGGCGAGCACCTCGCCGGTGGTCGACTTCACGACTGTGCCGTCCGGCACGGGCAGGACCAGGTCCTCGCCCGAGGCGCCCTGACGGTGGTCGCCCATGCCCTGCTTGCCCGACGACGCGTGGCGGTGCGGGGCGTGGTGGTAGTCGAGCAGTGTGGTCACCTGCGGGTCGACGACGAGCGTCACGCTGCCGCCATGACCGCCGTTGCCGCCGTCGGGGCCGGCGCGCGGCTTGAACTTCCCCCGGCGGATCGAGACCCACCCGTGGCCGCCGTCCCCGCCGCTGGCATGCAGGACGACGCGGTCGACGAAGGTCGCCATCGGTCACCACTCTCCTCGAGCCGGTATCAGCCGGCCATCATCACTGCCGCGAATGCGGCCATCATCACTGCCGCGAATGCTGGCAGGTCCTGCTGTGAATCACGCGCGCTGCGCGCGCGTCTTGTGCTGGCAACGACGAAGGGGCGCACCGCACCGGTGCGCCCCTTCGACGAACGAGATAGACGGGGTCAGACCGCCGCCGCCACGATGTCGATGACCTTGCGGCCACGACGCTGGCCGAACTCCACCGCGCCCGGCGCGAGGGCGAACAGCGTGTCGTCCTTGCCGCGGCCGACGTTGATGCCGGGGTGGAAGTGCGTGCCGCGCTGGCGGACGATGATCTCGCCAGCCTTGACGACCTGACCACCGAAGCGCTTGACGCCGAGGCGCTGCGCGTTCGAGTCGCGACCGTTGCGCGACGAGCTCGCGCCCTTCTTGTGTGCCATGACGTACCTGCCTTCGTGCTCAGATGGATAACGCTCCGCGAACGACGCCGCGGCGCAAGATCAGTTGATGCCGGTGACCTTCAGGCGGGTCAGCTTCTGGCGGTGGCCCTTGCGGACGCGGTACCCGGTCTTGTTCTTGTACTTCAGAATGTCGATCTTCGGGCCCTTCTCGTCCCGGACGACCTCCGCCGTGACGGTGATCTTCGCGAGAGCCTGAGCGTCGTGGGTGACCTTCTCACCGTCGACGAGCAGCAGGGCGGGAAGCTCGACAGTCGAACCAGCCTGTGCGGAGAGGCGGTCGACGACGACGACGTCGCCCACGGCGACCTTCTCCTGGCGGCCGCCAGCCTTCACGATCGCGTACACCACGTTGCTGCTCATCTCTGCTCGTCGAACTTCAGTCAGGGGCGCGCTCTACGTGGACTCGGGTTGGACCCTCACATCACGGACGCGCACGTCGGTGCGCCCTAAGGCACCGACGCTCAAGAGTACGGAACGCCTCTGGCTCGGTCAAATGAGCCCGAGGCGCCCCGCACCCGTCAAGCCGTCGGGGACTCCTCGTCCTCGTCAGCCTCGAACACCTCGGGCGCCACCGGCGTCAGCGCGAGCGCCTCCACGGCCTCGTCCTGTGCCAGCTCCTCGGCCACGACCACGTCGGTCGCCTCGGCCGAGGGAACGGCGAAGGCGGCCAGCACGTCGAGCACCGGCGGGGCCTCCACCGGCGCCACGTCCACCGCGCCAGACGCCACAGACGCCACGGCACGGGACTCCCGCACCGGGGCCTCAGCGCGCGCCGGAGCCTCAGTGGCACGCGGAGCCGGCGCCAGGGCGTCCAGCTCGGCGGCCGTCGCACGCACGGGCGCCTGGGCGGGGGCCTCGTCACCGTGCTCATGCGCATGCGCCGCAGCGGCTGCGATGGTCGCGAGAGTCGCCTTGACGGCCTCACGCGCCTCCGGCAGCACCGGGACCGCGGGAAGCGTCGAGGACGCCGCCGGGGCGGCCTCCTTGGCCCCACGCTTGCGGCGCGCCCGCTTGGGCTCCACCTCTGCCGGGGCCGCGGGGGCAGGCTGCTGAGCGGCGCCCGCGTCGGGGCGGCCGTTCTTCTCGATCGGGTCGGTGTGCACGATGAACCCGCGCCCGTGGCAGTGCTCGCACGTCTCGCTGAACGCCTCGACCAGGCCCTGGCCCACGCGCTTGCGGGTCATCTGCACCAGGCCGAGCGAGGTGACCTCGGCCACCTGGTGCTTGGTCCGGTCACGGCCCAGGCACTCGACGAGGCGACGCAGCACCAGGTCGCGGTTCGACTCGAGCACCATGTCGATGAAGTCGATGACGATGATGCCGCCGATGTCCCGCAGCCGGAGCTGGCGGACGATCTCCTCGGCCGCCTCCAGGTTGTTGCGCGTCACCGTCTCCTCGAGCGTGCCGCCCGAGCCGGTGAACTTGCCCGTGTTGACGTCGACGACCGTCATGGCCTCGGTGCGCTCGATGATGAGCGAGCCGCCCGAGGGCAGCCACACCTTGCGGTCCATGCCCTTGGCGAGCTGCTCGTCGACCCGGTGCGCGGAGAACACGTCGCCGTTGCCCGTCCAGCGGGTGACCTTCTCGGCGAGGTCGGGGGCGAGCTCGCCGATGTAGCCGGAGATCGTGGCCCACGCCTCGTCGCCCTGCACCACGAGCGAGCTGAAGTCGTCGTTGAAGATGTCGCGCACCACGCGGATGGCCATGTCGGGCTCACCCTGCAGCAGCGCCGGCGCGGACGCCGACTTCGCTTTCTTCTCGATGGCCTCCCACTGGCCCTGCAGGCGCGCGATGTCGGCGCGCAGCTCGTCCTCGCTGGCGCCCTCGGCGGCGGTGCGCACGATGACGCCCGCGGAGTCCGGGACGATCTCGCGCAGGATCTTCTTCAGGCGCGCGCGCTCGTTGTCGGGCAGCTTGCGGCTGATGCCGGTCATGCCACCGCCGGGCACGTACACGAGGTACCGGCCGGCGAGCGTGATCTGCGACGTCAGGCGGGCGCCCTTGTGGCCGATCGGGTCCTTGGTGACCTGCACCAGGACCGAGTCGCCCGACTTCAGCGCCTGCTCGATACGACGCGGCTGGCCCTCGAGGCCCGCGGCGTCCCAGTTGACCTCGCCGGCGTACAGCACCGCGTTGCGGCCCTTGCCGACGTCGACGAACGCGGCCTCCATGCTCGGCAGCACGTTCTGCACGCGGCCGAGGTACACGTTGCCGGCCATCGACACCTGCGCCTGGCGCGAGACGTAGTGCTCGACGAGCACGCCGTCCTCGAGCACGGCGATCTGCGTGCGGCCACCGGCCTCGCGCACGACCATCGAGCGCTCGACGGCCTCGCGGCGGGCCAGGAACTCCGACTCGGTGATGATCTGACGACGACGACCCGCGTCGCGCCCCTCCCGCCGGCGCTGGCGCTTGGCCTCGAGCCGCGTGGAGCCCCGCAGCGCTGTCACCTCGTCGCTGGACGTGCTGCGCGAGCTGCGCGAGCGGGTGGGGGCCGACGGCTCCTGCTCGGAGGACTCGCCCCGGCTGCTGCGGCGACGGCGACGGCGACGACGGCTCGAACCGCCCTGCTCGTCGTGCTCGCCGTCGTGCTCGGCGTCGTGGTCGCCCTCGTGCTCGGCATCCTCATCGTGCGTGTCGTCCGTCGAGGAGCCGGAGCCCTCGGAGGACTCAGCGCGCTCGCCGGCGTCACCCTGCTCGTCCGACTGCTCGTCCTGGCTGCGCCCACGGCGGCCGCGGCCGCCACGGCGACGGCGACGACGCTGCGCGGACTGCTCGTCCTCACGCGACTCGCCCTCACGCGACTCATCCGTGTCGGACTCGTCTGCCGCGGCGCCGTCCTGCGCCTGGTCGGCGGTGTCCGCCGGGGTCAGCTCCTCGTCCTGGTCCTGCGCGGCCTCGCTCTGCGGGGCGCGCCGGCCACGACGACGCGACGGCCGCTCGGCGGCGGCCGGCGCCTCCGCACGGGACTCGTCGGCAGACTCCTCGGCGGCGCGCTCCTCGGCGTGCTGCACCGCGGCGGCCTCCGAGACGAGCTCCGGCGGGCCGGCGGGGGCCTGTGCGCGCCGACGGCGCGGGCGGGCGTCCGGGTCCGGGGCCTGGAACAGCAGGGCCGTCGTGGCCAGGCGGGCCGCTCCGCGCGGCGCCGCGGGCGCCTGCTCGGCGGGCTGCTCCTGAGCCTCGGGCTGGGCCTCGGCGGCTGCGGGGGCAGCGGCGGCGCTGGAGCGCGTGGCGCGGGTCCTGGCGCGCCGAGCCGAGCCGGTGGCGGGGCCTGTGGTCGCGGCGAGCTCGGCGAGCACGTCCAGCGCGGGCGCGGGCGACGACTTCTCGTCCGCCTCGACTGCCTCGGCGTCCTCATCCTCGACCTCGTCGACGACCTCGATCACCGGCTCCGGCGCCTTGCGCGTCCGCCGGGTCGTGCGCTTGGCAGGGGCGACGGCCTCAGCCGGGGCGGCCTCGGGGGCCTGCTCGGCGGCGGCATCGGCCGGCTCAGCGGTCGGCGCCGTGGCCGGGCGGGTGGAACGGCGGCTGCGCTTGCGGGCCGGCTGCGCGTCGGCGTCGGCGGCCGCGACCTCGGCGGACGCGGGGGCGTCGGGAGCCGAGGCCTTCGCGGCGTCAGGAGCAAGGCTGGCCGGCTCGACACTCGCCGCCTCGGCGCTGGCAGCGGGGCGCACCGCACGGCGTGAGCGCGTCCGCGGCGCCGCGGCCTCGACGGCCGGAGCCGCCTCTGGGGCAGAGGCGTCGGCCTCGGCGGGAGCGTCTGCGGGCGCCGGGACGGCTGACGCGGGCGCCTTCGTCACTCGGCGGGACCGGGTGCGGGGGGCGGCAGCCGGAGCCTCGGCGGCCTCGACAGGCGCAGCGGCCTCGACGGGGGCGACAGCCTCGACCGGTGCGGAGGCCTCGGCGGGAGTCGCGTCCGTCGGCGGCGCGGTCTTGCGGGTGGCCCGACGTCGTGCGGGCTTCGTGGGGGCAGCATCGGGAGCGGGGCCCCCGGCGTCGACCTGTGACGTGCTGTTGCTGTTCTCGGGGGTGGTGTCGAGCGTCACTCGTGGTACTCCTGCATGCCCCTCGGAGCCGGCCACACTCCTCGGCGCCCCAGGGGCGGTCGGTCGTCGCTCGCGCTGTGCGCTGCGACGGAAGTCGTCGGTGGCGGCTGCTGCACCGCGGTCGGCGCCATCGCCAGCCAGCATGTCGTTCGAGAGCCCCACAGTGGGGATCGGTCACATCCGGCGGCGCCTGGCGAGCTCGACACGCTAGGTACTGCGAGCACGGTCACGGAATCAGAACGGTGTGGGCGCCCTGGAATCCTCTGTCAGTATCGCACAGCACCCTTCAGACGGGGAGGCGACACGACGGGGCAGTATGGGGCCGTCGTCGTCATCCCGGCGTGGGACCCGGGACCAAGGTCCCGAACGCCCCCTGTGCGCCGACCTACCGTTCGACCTGGGTGCATCGGTCCGACCCCCCAGTAGCCACGCACGTGACGGAGTCCTCCCGTGGAAGCCCTTGACCTGGCCAGATGGCAGTTCGGTGTCACCACCGTCTACCACTTCATCTTCGTCCCCCTGACCATCGGCCTGGCCCCGCTCGTGGCGCTCATGCAGACGTTCTGGGTGCGCACCGGCAACGAGCGCTGGCTACGCCTGACCAAGTTCTTCGGCAAGCTGCTGCTGATCAACTTCGCGATCGGCGTCGCCACCGGCATCGTCCAGGAGTTCCAGTTCGGCATGAACTGGAGTGAGTACTCGCGCTTCGTGGGCGACGTGTTCGGCGCCCCGCTCGCGATGGAGGCGCTCGCCGCGTTCTTCGTCGAGTCGACGTTCCTGGGCCTGTGGATCTTCGGCTGGGACAAGCTGCCCAAGAAGATCCACCTCGCGTGCATCTGGGCCGTGGCGATCGCCACCAACCTCTCGGCCTACTTCATCCTGGCCGCGAACTCGTGGATGCAGCACCCCGTCGGCACCGTGTTCAACATCGAGACCGGCCGCGCCGAGATGGTCGACATCTGGGCGGTGCTCACCAACAGCACGCTGCTGGCGGCCTTCCCGCACACCATCACCGCCGCGTGGCTGACGGCGGGCACGTTCGTCGCGGGCATCGCCGCCTGGTGGATGGTCAAGCTGGTGCGCCGCGGCGAGGTCGAGAAGGCCCGCGACGTCTACCGCCCGGCCGTGGTGCTCGGCATGGTGACCATGCTGCTGTCCGGCGCGGGCCTGGCCCTGTCCGGCGACTTCCAGGCCAAGCTCATGTTCGAGCAGCAGCCCATGAAGATGGCCGCGGCCGAGGCGCTGTGCGAGAGCACCGACGGCGCGTCCTTCACGATCCTGGCGATCGGCAACATCAACACCGACTGCGACGGGGTCACCCACCTGATCGAGCTGCCGGGCGTCACCTCGTTCCTCGCGTCGGGCGACTTCGACGGCCACCTGGAGGGCGTCAACCAGATCCAGGAGCGTTACGAGGAGCTGTACGGCGAGGGGATCGACTACTCCCCCGACCTCGCGGTGACCTTCTGGAGCTTCCGCCTGATGATCGGCCTGGCCGCCGGGTCCGCCGCGCTGGCCCTCGCGTCGCTGTGGCTGACCCGCAAGGGCCGGGTGACCGACAACATCTGGTTCTCGCGGCTCGCGCTCATCGCGATCCCCATGCCGTTCCTGGCCAGCTCGTTCGGCTGGATCTTCACCGAGATGGGCCGCCAGCCCTGGGTCGTCGCCCCGAACCCCGCGGGCGTCGACGGCGTGTGGCTGCTCACCCAGCGCGGGGTCTCCGAGGTGGTGAGCCCCACCACCGTCATCATTTCGATGGTGGCCTTCACCGCGCTCTACGGCGTGCTCGCGGTCATCTGGTACAAGCTCATGCACCGCTACGCGGTCGAGGGCGTGGCTGACACCGAGCACGACCCGAGCCCCGACAACCCCGACAACCACAGCGACGACGCGGGCGACAAGCCGCTGTCGTTCGCCTACTGAGGCAGGCGTCATGGAGCTCACGACAGTCTGGTTCCTGCTGATCGCCCTCCTGTGGACGGGCTACCTCGTCCTCGAGGGCTTCGACTTCGGCGTCGGCATGCTGCTGAAGCTGCTGGGGCGCGACGACAAGGAACGTCGCGTGATGATCAACACCATCGGCCCGGTGTGGGACGGCAACGAGGTGTGGCTGCTGACCGCGGGCGGCGCGACGTTCGCGGCGTTCCCCGAGTGGTACGCCACGATGTTCTCCGGGTTCTACCTGCCGCTGCTGCTCATCCTCCTCGCGCTCATCGTGCGGGTGGTCGCGTTCGAGTGGCGCGGCAAGATCAACGACCAGGCGTGGCGTGACCGCGCCGACTGGGCGCTGACGATCGGCTCCTGGGTCCCCGCGATCCTGTGGGGCGTCGCGTTCGCGAACCTGGTGCGCGGCGTCGAACTGGACGCGAACCACCAATACGTGGGCGGCTTCTTCGCGCTGCTCAATCCGTTCGCCCTGGTGGGCGGCGTCACCACGGCGCTGCTGTTCCTCACCCACGGCGCCGTGTTCCTGGCGTTGAAGTCGGACGGCGTGGTCCGCCAGCGCGCTGGCGCGCTGGCCTCCCGACTCTCGGTGGTCACGCTGGTCGTCGCGGCCGCGTGGGCCATCTGGGCGCAGGTCGCCTACTCGGTGGCCTGGACCTGGGCTGCTGTCGCCGTCGCGGCGATCGCCCTGGTGGCGCTCGTCCTGGCAACCCGCGCCCGGCGTGAGGGCTGGGCGTTCATCGCCTCGGCCGTGACTCTCGTCGCCGCCGTCGTGCTGATCTTCGGCTCGATGTACCCCGACGTGATGCCCGCCTTCGACCCGGCGAACTCGCTGAACATCGACAACGCGTCGTCGTCGTCGTACACGCTGACGGTCATGACGTGGGTCGCGGTGTGCCTGGTGCCCTTCGTCCTGCTCTACCAGGGCTGGACGTACTGGGTCTTCCGCAAGCGCATCTCGTCCGAGCAGATCCCCGACTCCATCGGCCTCACCTTCGCCCGCGTGAAGGCCGCGGCCTTCAGCGGCGGCACGGGCACGGACAACGGTTCGGCGGCCTCCAGCTCGCGGACGGACGGCACGACGTCATGAGGCGCATCCGGCTGTGAAGCCCCTCGACCCGAGGCTGCTGCGCCACGCGCGCGCGGCCCGGCAGTACGTCGCCCTCACCGTCGTGCTCGGCCTGGCCGTCGCGGGGCTCGTCATCGCCCAGGCGCTCCTGCTCGGCCACGCGCTGGGCTCGGCTGTGCAGGACGGCGCGAGCCTCGACGACCTCCGTCCGCTGATCGGCTGGCTCGTGCTGGTCGTGGCCGCGCGCGCCCTCGTCACGGGCGCGCAGGAGCGGTACGCCCACCGGGCCGCGACCCGGGCGATCGGGGAGCTGCGCGCGCAGGTGGTGGAGCGGGCGACCGCGCTCGGACCACGCTGGCTGGCGGGCGGCGAGGGCCCCCGCGTCGTGACCCTGGTGACGCGCGGGCTGGAGAACCTCGAGCCGTACTTCGTCAAGTACCTCCCCCAGCTCGTGCTCGCCGCGACGGTCACGCCGGCGACCCTGCTGGTGGTGCTGGGCCTGGACTGGCTGTCCGCGGCGATCATCGCGGGCACCATCCCGCTGGTGCCGATCTTCATGACGTTGGTCGGCCGCCTGACGCAGGGGCGCTCCGAGCGCGGCCTGCGCGTCATGCAGCGGCTCGGCTCCCAGGTGCTGGACCTGCTCGCCGGGCTGCCGACGCTGCGCGGGTTCGGCCGCGAGCGGGGCGCCACGCGCCGGGTGCGCGAGCTCGGCCAGGCGCACCGCCGGGCGACGATGGGCACGCTGCGCATCGCGTTCCTGTCGGGGATGGTGCTGGAGCTGCTCACGACGCTGGCGGTGGCCCTCGTGGCCGTCGCGATCGGGATGCGACTCGTCTACGGCCAGATCGACCTCGTGACGGGGCTGACCGTGCTTGTGCTCGCGCCCGAGGTGTACCTGCCGCTGCGCCAGGTCGGCGCCCACTTCCACGCCTCGACGGACGGCGTCGCCGCCGCCGAGCAGGTCTTCGAGGTGCTCGAGACCCCGCTGCCCGAGCGCGGCTCGCTGCCGTGCCCGGACCTGCGCGCGGCGACTCTCCGACTGCGGGACGTGAGCGTGCGGGCGCCCGGTCGCGACGTGCTGGCGCCCGCTGGCCTGGACCTCGAGCTGCGCCCCGGGCAGGTCCTCGCCCTGACAGGCGCCAGCGGCGGCGGCAAGTCCACGGCCGTGTCCGTGCTGCTCGGGCTGCTGCGGCCGGACACCGGCACGGTGGACGTCCTCCCCTCCGACGGCCCGGCCGTGCCCCTGGCGGACATCGACTCTGCCGACTACTGGCGGCAGGTCTCCTGGCTGCCGCAGCGCCCGGTGCTGGAGCCGGGGACGATCGACGCGGTGGTGACCGGAGCCGACGCCGACGCGTCGGGACGGCTGACAGACGCGACCCGACGGGACAGGGCCGCGGCCCTCACCGGGCTGGACGAGGTCGTGGCGGCACTGCCCGCCGGATGGCAGACCCTCCTGGGCCGTGGCGGCGCCGGGCTCTCGGTGGGCCAGCGCCAGCGGGTCGCGCTGACCCGGGCGCTGCTCTCCGACGCGCCGCTCGTCGTGCTCGACGAGCCCACCGCCCACCTGGACGCGGCGTCGGAGGACGTTGTCCTCGAGACAGTCGAGGCGCTGCGACGCGAGGGCCGGACGGTGCTGCTCGTCGCGCACCGCGCGTCGTTGATCGCGCTGGCCGACCAGGTGGTCGAGGTCCGGTCCGTCGACGTGCCCGCCGACGCAGACCTGCCCGCCGAGGCCGACGCGGAGGCCCTCCGATGACCGCCACGACGCCCCGATCGACCCCCATCACGCCCCACGAGCCCGTAGCAACGCGCGCCCCAGGATGCCTCCACCCCGGACCCCCGTCGGCGGCCCCGGATGTGTATAAGAGACCGCACCCCCCCCCCCCCGCCCCCCGCCGCCCCCACCCCGCGGCCGAGCCGGCCGGGCAGGCTCGGCCGCAGCCGCGACCCGCTGTGGCGCGCGGTGGCACTGCTCGACGTGCGCCCGGCGCGCGTCGCCTTGGCGGTGCTGCTCGGCGTGCTCAGCCTCGGGTCCGCCGTCGCGCTGGGGGCCGTGTCCGCGTGGCTGATCGCCCGCGCGTCACAGATGCCCCCGGTGCTGACGCTGTCCATCGCCACGGTCGGCGTGCGGACCTTCGGCATCGGGCGTGGGGTGTTCCGCTACGTCGAGCGGCTCACCTCGCATGACGTGGCACTGCGCGGCATGGCCAACCTCCGCACGGCGCTGTACCAGCGGCTCGCGGTGGGGCGCCCTGAGGCGACGCTCCGACTGCGTCGCGGCGACCTGCTGACGCGGGTCGGCGCGGACGTCGACGCCGTGGGAGACGCCGTGGTGCGCGGCCTGCTGCCCATCGCCGTGGCGACGGTGCTGGGCGTCGGCACCGTGATCGCGATGGGCTTGTTCCTCCCGGCCGCCGGGCTGAGCCTCGCGGCCTGCCTGCTGCTCGCGGGCGTGGTGGCGCCCTGGCTCGCCGCACGCGCGGCCCGCACCACCGAGCAGCGCGCCGCCAGCGCCCGGGCCACCCTGTCGACCGTGTCGCTCGGCCTGCTGGACGACGCCGGGCCGCTCACCGTGCAGGGCCGCACGCCCCAGGAGCTGGCCGCGCTGCGCGAGGCGGACCGCGAGCTCGCGTCAGCGTCGGACGCCGGCGCCCGTCCTGCCGCCCTCGGCGCCCTGCTCGGGTCGCTCGCCACAGGTGTGGCGACGCTCGCCGCGCTCGTGCTCGGGGTGCCCGCCGTCCAGGCCGGGACGATGACGCCCGTGGAGCTGGCCGTCATCGTGCTGACCCCGCTGGCCTCCTTCGAGGCCGTCAGCGTGCTGCCCACCGCGGCCATCCAGCTCCAGCGCTCCCGCGCGGCGGCCCGGCGCATCATGTCGCTGCTGGACTCCGCCGCGCCGGACGAGGCCGACGGGGCACCCGTCGCCGACTCAGACCCCGCCCGGACCGCGCTCCCCGGGCACGCCTCCCCCCAGCACGACGTCCCCGCGCTGAGCGCTCGCGCGCTCTCCTGTGGCTGGCCCGGCCGGGACCCCGTCGTCGAGGGCCTGGACCTCGACGTGCGCCCCGGCCGATCGATCGCCGTGGTCGGCCCGAGCGGCGCCGGCAAGACGACGCTGCTGCTCACCCTCGCCGGCCTGATCCCCGCCCGGGCGGGCGACCTCGCCCTCGACGGAACGCCTGTCGCGGGTCTCGCGCATGAGGACGTCGCGCGCAGCGTGGTGCTCACGTCCGAGGACGCGCACGTCTTCGAGACCTCGGTGCTCGAGAACCTCCGTGTGGCACGCGGCGATGTCACGCCCAACGAGGCCGTCGACGCGCTCGAGCGCGCCGGGCTGGGGTCGTGGCTCGCGGCACTGCCCGACGGGGTGGACACCGAGCTCGGCCCCGACGCCCAGAGCGTCTCCGGGGGCGAGCGCCGACGTCTGCTACTGGCACGCGCGCTGGTCTCCCCCGCGCCGCTGCTCCTGGTGGACGAGCCCGCGGAGCACCTCGACTCGGCCACCGCCGACCGGTTGGTGCGCGACCTGCTCTCCCAGCGGTCCGAGCGTGGAGTGGTGCTGGTCACACACCGCCTCTCCCCGCTCGACGCCGCCGACGAGATCATCGTGCTCAGCGGGGGCCGCGTGACCGGACGCGGATCTCACACTGCGCTCCTCGCCTCCCACCCGGGCTACCGTGAGGGCTTCGCACGAGAGCACGAGGCACCGGAGGAACCATGACCGACCGCCCGACCAGCGGTGGCGCCGCAGTGGAGGACGCCCCGACCGGCGACGGTCTGACCGAGTTGCTCAACGCCGTCCTGTCGGTGGCCAGCGACTTGGACCTCACCGGGGTGCTCGAGCGGTTCGTGCACCTGTGCGCCGACCTCACCGGCGCCCCGTACGGCGCGATCAACGTGCTCGACAAGCGGGGAGCCTCCACGACGTTCGTGCAAACCGGCGTCCCCGCGGCGGTCGCGGCCATGCTCGGCCACCCGCCGCACAAGATCGGGGTGCTCAGCCGCATCCCCGCCGACGGCGTGCTCCTCCTGGACGACCTCACCCAGCACCCGGCGTTCGAGGGCTTCCCCGCCGGGCACCCCCCGATGGGCTCGTTCCTCGGCGCGGCCGTGCGCGTGCGCGAGCAGGTGTACGGCTACCTGTACCTGTCGGACAAGCCGGGCGGCTTCACCGAGCACGACGCCGCCGTGGTCGTCGCGCTGGCCGCCGCCGCGGGCGTCGCCGTCGCCAACGCCCAGCTGTACACCGAGGCCGCCCAGCGCGAGCACTGGCTGCGCGCGGGCCAGGACATCACCACGATGCTGCTCTCCGGGGTCGACGAGGAGGACGCGCTCGCCCACATCGCCGCGACTGCCCGCGACGTCGCGGACGCCGACACGGCCGCCCTCGCGCTGCCCGGCATGGGCGGCGAGCTGATGATCGAGCTCGCCGACGGCTACAACGCGGACAGCCTGATCGGCGAGGTGATGCCGCGCGACGGCCGCTCCTGGTCGGTGATGAGCGAGGGCCGCGGCCTGCTCGTCGAGTCGCTGTCGAGGTCGCGCGTCGTGCGCGTCGTGCCGATGCGGGCCTTCGGGCCGGCGCTGTTCGCCCCGCTGCAGACCTCAGGGCGCGGCGTCGGCGTCCTCATCCTGCTCCGCCGGATCGGCAGCCCCCCGTTCGACCCGAGCGACCTCGTGACCGCCGAGTCGTTCGCGTCCCAGGCCGCCCTGGCCTTCGTGCTCGCCGAGGCCCGGCACGCGCAGGACGTCGCGGCGCTGCTCGACGAGCGCGAGCGGATCGCCCGCGACCTGCACGACCTGGCCATCCAGCAGCTCTTCGCCACCGGCATGCAGCTCGAGACGGTGCGCCGGCGCGCGGCCCGCGGCGTCGACCCGAGCGAGCTCACGAGCATCGTCGAGGAGGCGCTGGACAACGTCGACGGCTCGGTGCGCCAGATCCGCCAGATCGTGTACGCACTGCGCGATCCCGACGCCGCCACCGGCCTGGTGGAGCGCCTGCGCCGGGAGGCCAGCCTGGCCCGCACCGGGCTGGGCTTCGCCCCGTCGCTCGTGGTCTCTCTCGACGACGTCCCCGTGCCGGACGGCGACTACCTCGAGGCCGACCAGCTCGACGCCCGCGTCGGCACCGACCTCACCGACGACGTCGTCGCGGTGGTGCGGGAGGGCCTGGCGAACGCGGCCCGCCACGCGCACGCCTCGGGCGTCATCGTGCGGGTGTCCGTGCGCGGGGCCGGGCCCACCGGCTCGGTGCAGGTGGAGGTGGAGGCCGACGGCTCGGGCCTGCCGCCCGTGCGCGACCGCCGCTCCGGCACCGGCAACCTGGCCGCCCGGGCACGCCAGCACGGCGGGTCCTTCAGCCTGGGAGTGTCGCCGAGCGGCGACGGCACCCTGCTGAGCTGGTCAGCCCCGCTGGGCTGACCAGCCGGGCCTGACCAGCGGGGCTGGTCAGGCCGCCGGGCTCAGCGACCGGTCTCGGCGCGCCAGCCGCTGTGCTTGCGGGCCGAGACCCACGCCGCGACCTGGGTCCGGCGCTGCAGGCCCATCTTGGCGAGCAGCGACGTAATGTGGTTCTTGACGGTCTTCTCCGCGACGCCGAGCCGCTCGGCGATCTCGCGGTTGGACAGGCCCTCGCCGATCAGGTCGAGCACCTTCATCTCGCTCGGCGTGAGGTTCTCCGTCGGGTCGTCGTGCCCGGCGCGGCGGCGCGTGACGGTCCGCTCGTCGAGCAGCGTCCGGCCGGCGGCCACGGCGCGCACGACCTCGGTGATCTCCGCGCCGCGCACGCTCTTGAGCAAGTAGGCCGACGCCCCGGCCTCGAGGGCGGCCGTGAGCGCGTCATCGTCGTCGAAGGACGTGAGCACGATGGCGCGCGCCTCCGGGTGCAGCTTGCGCACCGCGGTGATGAGGTCGATGCCGGTGCCGTCCGGCAGCTGCAGGTCGACCAGCAGGATCTGCGGCTGGACCAGCGTGGCGCGGCGCACGCCGTCGGCGACCGATCCGGCCTCGGCGATCACTGTCATGCCTTCAGCGCGCTCCACGACCTCCGCGATGCCGCGACGCACGACTTCGTGGTCGTCGACGATCATCACGGTGATGGGGCCGCTGCGTTCGGGCTTCGGTGCAGGATTCGTGGGGGGCACACCTCATCGTATCCAGGGACTCGGGCACAGCCTCACGAGACCCACCGATCGGACCGAGTTCGGCTGGGCGTGCGGCTACCAGCGGCCGTTGCGCGGGCGCGGCTGGCAGGTTGGGCAGGTGTACGACGACCGGTTCATGAAGGTGTCGCGCCGCACCAGCGTCCCGCAGCGCGGGCAGGGACGCCCCTCCTGGCCGTAGACCGCCAACGAGCGGTCGAAGTACCCGGAGGCCCCGTTCACGTCGACGTACAGCGCGTCGAAGCTGGTGCCGCCCTGGGCGAGCGCCTCGCGCATGACCTCGGTGGCGCCGTCCAGGGCGCGCTCGACCTCGGAACGGCGGAGGGTGTCGGTGGGCCGGGCGTAGTGCAGCCTGGCGCGCCACAGCCCCTCGTCGGCGTAGATGTTGCCCACCCCCGACGCGAGCGTCTGGTCGAGCAGCGCGCGCTTGAGACCCGTCTTGCGCTGGCGGAACCGGGCTACGAGCGCGGCGCGGTCGAGGGCCGGGTCGAGCAGGTCGCGTCCGATGTGCGCCACCGGCTCGGGCGCCAACGGCAGCGGCGAGCCGGCCCCGCCGGGGGCGCCGTCGGGCGTGGGCGCGAGCTCCGCGACCGACAGGTGGCCGAAGGTGCGCTGGTCGACGAAGTCCAGCGCTCCCCCGTCGTCCAGGCGCAGCCGCACGCGCAGGTGCGGATGCGGCTCGGCGGCCCGGGCGTCGTCGGCGGTGCTGCGCACCAGGAGCTGCCCGCTCATGCCCAGATGCGCCATCAGGGCGGCGTCCGGCAGCTCGGTGTCCGGCGCGTCCAGCAGCAGCCACAGGAACTTGCCCCTGCGGGCCGCCGCGTCGAGGCGCCGGCCCCTGAGCCGCCCGGCGAAGTCCAGCGGGCCGCCCTCGTGCCGGCGCACGCTGTAGTCGCGCCGCACCTCCACGTCGGCGACGGTGCGGCCGACGATGTGGCGCTCGAGCCCGTCCCTGACGGTCTCGACCTCAGGCAGCTCCGGCATGCCTGGACCGGCTCAGGCCGGGGGGGCCGTGGAGCGTGGCAACGCCTCCAGGGCGCCGTAGGCGTTCGCGGCGGCCTCCTGCTCGGCGAGCTTCTTCGCGGGGCCGGTGCCGGTCCCGCGCGCCTCCCCGCCGACGATGGCGTGCGCGGTGAAGGTGCGAGCGTGGTCCGGGCCTTCGCCCACCACCTCGTAGACCGGGGCGCCCAGGCCCAGCTCGGCGGCGAGCTCCTGCAGGCTGGTCTTCCAGTCGAGGCCGGCGCCCAGATCGGCGGCGGCGGTCAGCGTGGGGCCGACCAGGCGCAGCACGACGCCGCGTGCCTCCTCGAGCCCGTGGGCGAGGTAGACGGCGCCGAATAGCGCCTCGAGCGTGTCGGACAGGATCGAGTCCTTGTCGTTGCCCCCGGTCGCCAGCTCGCCCTTGCCGAGCAGCACGTAGGCGCCGAGGTCGAGCTCGCGTGCCACGGTGGCCAGCGCGCGCTGCGAGACGGTCGCGGCGCGCATCTTCGCCAACTCCCCCTCGGACAGCCCGGGGTGCGTGCGGTAGAGCGCCTCCGTCACGACGAGCCCGAGCACCGTGTCCCCGAGGAACTCGAGGCGCTCGTTGGTCGGGATGCCGCCCGCCTCATGGGCGAAGGACCTGTGCGTGAGCGACAGCACAAGAAGCTCGGGGTCCAACTGGACCCCGAGCTTCTCGACGAGCTGTGTGGCCGCGTCGCTCATGACCAGGTCAAGGGACGGCGCGTGCGCAGCATGATGCTTCTCAACGGTCGGAAGACCGTCAGCGTGCCTCGTGCTCGGTGCGGACCGCCTCGGCGTAACGACGGTTGTTGTACGCACCGCACGACGGGCAGGCGATGTGCGGCTGCTTGTCAGCCTTGCACTGGGGGCAGGTCATGAGCGTCGTGGCAGTGGTCTTCCACTGCGACCGACGCGCACGGGTGTTGCTGCGCGACATCTTGCGCTTCGGAACAGCCACGGCTAGCTCTCTTTCGTCTCGTCGAACGTGCCCTGGAGGCGCCCGAGGGCGGCCCACCGAGGGTCAAGGATCTCATGCGTGTGGTCCGGGTCGTCCGCCAGGCGTGCTCCACACTCGGAGCACAGGCCCGGGCAGTCGGGTCCGCAGAGCGGTTGAAAGGGTAGCGCAGGCACCACCGTGTCCCGAATCGCGGGCTCGATGTCGACCAAATCGCCGTCGAGCTCGCGCACGTCCTCCTCGTCGTCGCCATCCTCGACAGCGACCGCCGCACGCTCAGGGTAGACGTACAACTCCTGGAACGGGACGTCGAAGTCCTCGACGACCTCTTCCAGGCAGCGCACGCATTCCCCGACCGCCCGGCCGCGGACGGATCCGGTGACCAAGACCCCCTCCATCACAGCCTCGAGCCGGACATCCAGCTCCAGGTCGCTCCCGGCGGGGACGCCGATCACCTCGGTGCCGAGATCCTCTGGGGCGGGCACCGTCCGCTGCACGGTCCGCATCGATCCCGGACGTCGTCCGAGCTCGTGGGTGTCGAGCACGAAGGGCGAGCGGGGATCGAGGTGTGTCGCGCGCTGCACGGTCCAGGTTCCCGTCATAGAGGTGTCTCGGTCCGCACGATGACCGGCAGGACCAAAGAAGAATCCTACGGCACCGCGGGCCGCGTCCCAAACCGGCGCCGGCTAGCCGTCCGAGCCGGCCAGCCGGCCCGCGAGCTTCGCCCGGCCCGCCTGGACCTGGCTGAGCACCTTGCCGAGATCGATCTCGAAGTCCGCGAGCCGCCGGTCGCAGTAGTCGTCGGCGTCACGGCGCAGGACTTCGGCGGTGCGCTCGGCCTCGGCGATCAGCTCTGCGGCGTGTGCGCGGGCCTGCTCGACGACCTCCTCGCGCTCGACCAGGCGGGCGGCCTGCGCGCGGGCCTCGCGGAGCATCACGTCCGCGGAGGCCTGTGCGGCCTCCCGGGCGGCGGCGGCGTCGGCCAGCACGGCGTCCGCCCGCACGAGCTGGGTCGGCAGCGCGTCGAGCGCCTGCTCGACCAGGTCGAGCAGCTCGGCGCGGTTCACCAGCACCGAGGACGACATGGGCATCGCCCGCGCCGTCTCGATCGACGCCGCGAGCGCCTCGAGTATGCCCGTCAGCCCCTCGGGCTGATTCCGGTCCTGGGCGCCATCGTGGGCGTCTGCCGTCGTCATGTGCTGCCTCCCCCCGCCGGGCCTGCGCCCAGCGCGTCACGGACCGCCATGGACACGCCAGGCGGCACCAGGTCGTCGATCTCCCCACCGAACCGGGCCACGTCCTTGACCAGCGAGGACGCGATGTGGGCGAGGGCGGTGTCGCCGATGACGAACACCGTCTCCACCCCGGTCAGGTGGCGGTTCATGAGGGCCATCGGAGCCTCGGCGTCGAAGTCGGCGCCACCCCGCAGCCCTTTGACCACAGCCACGGCGCCCACCTCGCGCACGAAGTCGGCCAGCAGGCCGGGGATCACCTGGACGCGCACCCCGTCGAGGCGGGCGAGGGCCGCACGGGCCAGCTCGACGCGCACGTCGGCCGGCAGCAGCGCCTTCTTGGACGAGTTCTGGGCGACGCCGACCACCACCTCGTCGAAGAGGCTGGCGGCCCGGCGCACCACGTCCAGGTGGCCGAGGGTGATCGGGTCGAAGGATCCCGGGCAGACGGCTGTGGTCACGGATGCCAACCTACGCGAGCACGTCCTCGGACTGCTGCGTGACAGGCTGGGCACTCCACACCCGGGTCTCCCCGTGGGCGCGCTCGTCGAATCGCTCGAGCCCGGCAGGCCAGGTCGGCTCCGGGCTGCGCGTGGACCGTTCCACCACGACCACGGCATCGGGCGATAGATGGCCCGGCAGGCCTGCGAGCACCGCGGCCAGGTCCTTCTCCGGCACGTCGTAGGGCGGGTCGAGCAGCACCAGGTCCCAGGGCTGCGCGGCGCCCCGGGCCGTGAACCGCTCCGCGCGGTCCGCGACGACGGCCACCTGCGCGGCGAGCCCGAGGGCGGCGACGTTGCGGCGGCACACCTCGACCGCGGGCCGGGCGGCCTCGACGAGCGTGGCGTGCGCCGCGCCCCGGCTGACGGCCTCGATGCCCAGCGCCCCCGACCCCGCGTACAGGTCGAGCACGCGCGCGCCGTCGACCACCCCGAGGTGCTCCAGGCGCGCGAACAGCGCCTCACGCACGCGGTCGCTCGTGGGCCGGGTGCCCTTGGCGGGGACCTGCAGGGTGCGCCCGCCGACTGAGCCGGACACGATGCGGGTCATCGGCGCGCCCCTGCGGGCTTGGCCGCGTCCTGGTCGAGGGTGTCCTGCATGCGCTCCATCATCGTGCGGGTGCCTGAGGACACCGCCACGACGATCGCGGAGAGCACCATCTGCGCGATCAACAGCGCCGGCAGCACAGAGCCGAGCAGGATGGCGATGGCCACCGGGATCATGCCGATGATCACCACGTCCGGCCCGCGGGCCAGCACGGAGGTCACGCCTGTGGGCAGCGCGCCCATCGGCGTCGCGACGAGCGGCCCCTGCCAGTTCGGCGCCGGCCGGTACGCCGAGCGGATCGCGGCGCCCGCCCACACCGGCGCGGACGCGATCCCGAGTGCGAGCCACGTCGGCAGGTCCCCGGCCCAGACGCCGACGGCTCCGAACGCGACGATCGACCACGCCAGCATCACCACGGCGGGCACGACCATGCGCCAGCGCCGCACATGCCCGGCGGGCAGCGGCAGCAAGCGGTCCAGCACGGGGGCCATCTCGGCCCGACGGGCTCCCTCGCCGGTGGCCGTCATCGCCGCGTAGCCGCCGACGAGGACGGCGAGGAGGAAGCCCACCGGCCCGGCGAGCTGCGGCACCAGGGCCACGAGCACCGGCACGAGCGCCGCGACGGCGATCTGCACCAGGTGCCGAGTCGAGCGGAGCAGCACCATCGCGTCGGCGGTGAGCAGCGCCGCAGGCGCCCCGGACACGCCGCGGAACCGCACCGAGCGGCGGCGGCGGGCGCGGGCGGCGCCATCGGTGAGGGCACGGCCCAGCTCGCGGGAGTCGAGGGAGACCACAGCCCCGACAGCCTGGTTGGCCACCGAGCCGCTCTCGCGCAGCGACCGGGACGGGATGAGGTCGAGCCTGCGGTCCAGCGTCCAGGCGAGCAGTGCCACCACCACCGCCAGGACCCCCAACAGCCAGGCGGGCGCCACGGGCAGCACGTCGAGGCGCCAGCCCGCGACCGCGCCGGCGAGCGCCAGGAGGGGCGCCGCGGCCAGGACCAGGTCGCCCACCAGCGCCGTGGTCCGCCGTGTGATGAGGAACGACTGCCCGACACCCGCCGCGAGCACCACCAGCGCCGCGCCGAGGGCCGCGCCAACGGTCGCCCGGATGACCCGCGCGGGATCACTCGCCGCCAGCAGCCCGGTGTCGAACAGGGCCACGACGACGGCCCCGGCGGCTGCCGCCAGCAGGGGCAGGCGTCGCGACGCCGGGCGCAGCAGGCCGCGCCGGTCCACCGGCAGGGACAGCCACCAGGCCGCCTCCGCGCCACCCGCGCCGACCGGGCCGAGCCGGCCGGCCAACGAGAGCAGGACGCCCGCGAGGCCCACCACCATGACGGCGACGAGCGCCGGGAGGCTGATGCCCGCGTCGACACCGCCGGCAGGCGGCTCGGGCAGCGCCTCGCGCAGGGTTCCCGCGACGCCCAGCGCCATGCCGATGCCGATGGCCAGCGAGATCACGACGTAGTACACGTCGTTGAGGAGCTGCCCGACGCTGGCGCCGCCCCGCTGGTTCGCGGCGGCGGCGGTGTAGCGGCGGATCGACCTGCCGGGCGGCGGCGGGCCGACGTCCGTGGGGCCGACGAGGGGCGCCTCCCAGGCGCCTGCCGGCGCCGCGGAGTCGTCGTCCGACACGACGTCGTCCGGCGAGCGGCTCTCCTCCGGGTCCACGTATGCGCTCACAGCACGCCCGGCGCGATCGCGGCTGCGGCGTCGTCAGCGCTCAGGAGCCGGCACTCGTCATCGGCGATCAGGACCGCGCGGTCGGCCACGGCCCGCAGCAGCACCGGGTCGTGGGTGGCCAGCAGCACCGAGCCGCCCGAGGCCCGCTCCTGCACCAGGCGCTCCGCGAGCCGGCTGCGCATCGACAGGTCGAGCCGCTGCTCCGGCTCGTCGAGCACGAGCAGCCCGCGCGGGCGGACGAACCCGGCGGCGAGCAGCAGCCGACGGCGCTGGCCCGAGGAGAGCGCCACGGGCAGGGACGTGCCGTGCTCGGTGAGGCCGAAGTCGTCGAGCACGTGCGCGACGACGTCGTCGGCGTCACGCACGCCGTGCCCGCGCGCCGTCAGGTACAGGTGCTCCGCCACCGTCAGGGCCGGGAAGTACGCGTCGTCGTCGAGCACGCTGGCGACCCGCATGCGGAAGCCGGTCTCGCGCTCGTCGACCGGGCGGCCGAAGGCCTCCACCGTGCCACCCGCCGGGTCGAGCAGGCCGAGCACCGCGCGCAGCACCGTGGACTTGCCGGACCCGTTCGCGCCCACCAGCGCCAGCACACGGCCGGGCGCGAGGGTGAACGTGACGGGGGCGCACACGGGCTCACCGCCGTACCCGACGAGGAGGTTGCGGGCGCGGATCACAGGGGCCTTGGACACGGGCGCCAGAGTACGCGTCCACGGCGATCACGCGCCGGGAGCTGGGCGCCGCCAGCCCCACCGCCGTCATCGCCCAGCCGCGCCGCACGGTCAGGCGCGGTCGAGGAACTCCTCGCGCTCCCCGGCGAGCTGCTGGTCGATCGCCGCGCGCAGCGCCGGCCATCCGGTCAGCTCGGGGTCGGCGTCGACGAGCTCGCGGGCGTCGGCGCGCGCGTCGGCGATCACCTGCGCGTCGCGGGTCACCCGCAGCAGGCGCAACGAGCTCGCCGCGCCGGACTGCGCCGCGCCCAGCACATCCCCCTCGCGGCGCAGCCCGAGGTCGACGGCCGCCAGCTCGAAGCCGTCGGAGGTCGCGGCAAGGGTCGCGAGCCGGGTGGCGGCCGGGGTGCCGTCGGGCGCGCTCGCGACCAGCAGGCACAGACCCGGAGCCGAGCCGCGGCCGATCCGCCCACGGAGCTGGTGGAGCTGGGAGATGCCGAACCGGTCCGCGTCGAGCACCACCATCACGGTGGCCTCGGGCACGTCGACGCCGACTTCGATCACCGTCGTGGACACGAGCACGGGGACCCGCCCGGCGGTGAAGTCCGCGAGCGCCCGCTCCTTCTCGTCCGGGCCCATGCGCCCGTGCAGCTCGCCCACCGGCACTCCCGCGAGCGCGGGGCGGGCCCGCAGCTCGGCGGCCACCTCCACGACCGAGCGCAGCTGGCGGGCTGGCAGGCCCCCTGCCCCCGGGCCATCCGCCGGGTCGCCGATGCCGACACCGGCGTCGAGGTCCTCGGCGAGCAGGTCCGCGCCGTCGTCGTCGCCACCGCGCCGGGCGCCCCGCACGTCGTCGGGGTCGATCCGCGGGCACACCACGTATGCCCGCCCACCGCGGTCCACCTCCTCGCGCACGCGCTGCCAGGCGCGCTCCACCCAGGCGGCGTTGTCGGCGGGCACCACATGCGTGGTGACCCCGCTGCGCCCGGCCGGGATTTCGCGCAGGGTGGAGGTCTCGAGGTCGCCGAACACCGTCATCGCCACGGTGCGCGGGATGGGCGTGGCGGTCATCACCAGCAGGTGCGGGGTCTGGGCGGCCTTCGCGCGCAGCAGGTCGCGCTGCTCCACGCCGAAGCGGTGCTGCTCGTCGACCACCACCAGGCCGAGGTCGGCGAACTGCACGGTGTCGGTGAGCAGCGCATGGGTGCCCACCACGATGCCGGCGCGCCCGCTGGCCGCGTCGAGCAGGTTCTCCCGGCGCGCCGCGGCTCCCTGCGACCCGGTGAGGAGGGCGACCCGGGTGCTCACGTCCGTGCCGCCCAGGAACCCGCCCTCGGCGAGGTCCCCGAGCAGCGCCCGCAGGGTGCGCACATGCTGCGCGGCGAGCACCTCGGTGGGCGCCAGCAGCGCCGCCTGGCCGCCCGCGTCGACAACCTGCAGCATCGCGCGCAGCGCCACGACCGTCTTGCCGGAGCCGACCTCGCCCTGCAGCAGGCGCTGCATGGGGTGGGCTCCCGCGAGCTCCTCGGCCAGCACCGAGCCGACTTCGCGCTGCCCGGCGGTCAGCGTGAACGGCAGTCGCTCGTCGAACAGGTCCAGCAGGCGGCCGGAGACCCGGGGCCGCGCCACCGCCTCCTGCTGGGCCGTGCGCGCCCGGCGCCGGGCCAGCTCGGCCTGCAGCACGAACGCCTCCTCGAAGCGCAGCCGGTCCAGCCCACGGCGCCACTGGTCGTCGTCGTACGGCTCGTGCACGAGCCCGAGCGCCTCGCGCAGCCCTGCCAGCCCGCGCCGCGCGCGCACCTGCTCGGGCAACGGGTCGGGCAGGTCGGCGTCGGTCAGCGGGTCCAGGACGGTCCGCACGCAACGCTGGACGCGCCACGTCGGGGCCGATGCGGACGCGGGGTAGATCGGGATGGGCCGGCTCGCCTCGACCAGGGCGGCTGCCTCGTCGTCGGCGTCCACGCCGACGAGCTGGTAGTCGGGGTGGGTGAGCTGGCGCTGCCCCCGGTAGTCCGAGACGACTCCGGTGAACATCCCGGTGCGGCCGGGCAGCAGGCGCTGCTCGTGCACGCGCAGCGCGCCGCGGCGCTTCGCGAAGAACGTCAGGTGGAGGTTGCGCGAGCCGTCCGTGACGACGGCCTGCAGCATGGCGCCGCCGCGGGAGCGCATCTCGCGGACGGTGGCCTGCTGCACCTGCGCCATGACCGTCACGTGCTCGCCAATCGCCAGGCTCGCGAGGTCGGTGAGCGTGCCCGGCTCGGAGTACCGGCGCGGGTAGTGCCGCAGCAGGTCCCCGGTGGTGCGCAGGCCCAGCTTGGCCAGCGGGGCGGCGCTGCGCTCCCCCAGCACCCGGGCCAGCGGCTCGTCCATCCGGGCGCCTGGCCGCACGACGGCGTCGTCGGGCACGCTCATCTGCTCGCCTCCCCGTGACGGCTCCCCGCCATCAGTCGACTCCCAGCCAGGCGCCGGGCAGGCCGTCCCCGGAGCCGGCGACGGCCACTGTCAGCTCGAGGCGGCGCCGTGCCGCGGCGGCCTCGATCTCGGCGCGCAGCCCGTCGTCGACGGCCTCGCGCAGCAGCACCGTGAGTGACTCCGGCGGGCCGCCGCAACCCGCCACGAGCTCGTCGAGCGCGGCGTCCAGCGCGGCCGCGTCCGGCTGCCCGACGGCTGACGTCCGCAGCCGGCCCAGCGCGGCGGCGCCTGCCGCGATCCGCCCCGCTGCGTCCTCCGGGCCCTCGTGCAGCGCGAGCAGCCCGACCAGCACCCGCAGCTCGTCGAAGGCGTCGAGCACGTCGACCCGCACCCCTGCCGACGCGAGCGTGAGGGCCGCGGACCGCGCGACGTCGGCGGTGGCCGCGTCGCCGGGCAGCACCACGACATGCCGCGACCCGGCGTCGGTGAGCGCGCGCTCCAGGTGCCGGACGCCGATCTCCTCGCCGTCGCACCGCACCACGACGACGGCCCCGGCCGAGGCGTGCGCCGCGGCCAGCTCGGCGGAGCCGGTGCAGGCGACGACCCCGAGCGGCTCACTGGCAGGGCCTTCGCCGAGTGGGACATCGCCCGCGACGGCCGCACGGTCGACAGCCGCGTCGTCATGCGCGGCATGCCGTTCCGGGTGGTCGGGGGTGAGCAGGCGGACCACCACCTGGTCGCGCGTGCCGAGTGCCGCCTCGGAGATCGCGAGCGCCGGGCTGTCGGTGTGCACATGCACGTTCCAGACCCCCTCGACCCCCACCACGCGCCGCGGAGGGCGCAGCGGCGGGTGCAGCGGTCAGCAGGGGGGGCAGACGTTTCGGGGGGGTGGGGGCGGAGCGGGAGAACCACCACGTGGTCGGGCGGGAGGAGTGCCGCCTGGGAGACCGCGGTCGCCGGGCTGTCGGTGTGCACATGCACGTTCCAGACCCCCTCGACCCCCACCACCGCGACTGAGTCCCCCACCGCCTGCATCCGCGCGCGCAACTGGTCGCCGATGTCGCTCGCGGGGTCCGCGCGGACCAGCAGCATGACCTCATAGGCGCCCCCGGCGAGCGGCTGCGCGAAGGGCTGCGGCCCCGACGCCGGGAGCCAGTCGAGGTCGGGAGGCTCGTGGCCCCGGCCCGCCAGCACCCGGGTGAGCGACTCGACGAGCACGAGGAGCCCGCAGGCGCCGGCGTCCAGCACATGGGCGGCGCGCAGCTGCGGATGCGCCGCGCTGATCGTGCCGAGGCTCGCGCGCCCCCGCTCGGTCGCGGCCCGCAGGACGCCCTCGACGTCGTGGCCCTGCCCCTGGCCCTCGGCGGCCGTCGTCGCGGCCTCGGCCATGACGCGGGCGAGCGTGAGCACTGTGCCCTCTTGCGGATCGGCGACCGCGCGGGCGGCGGCTGTCGCGGCGGCGGCGAGCGCCTGGGCGACCTGCGCGCCGTCGGCCTGGCCGGGCAGCGCGTCGGCCAGCCCGGCGAGGTACTGGCTGATGATCACCCCGGAGTTGCCGCGGGCCGCGAGCAGGGCGCCGCGGGCGAACGCGCGCGCCACGTCGCCGGCGCCCTCGGGCGACCCATGTGGAGGTCTCAGCGCGGCGACCTCGGCTGCCCCGCCCGCGACCGTGAGGTGCAGGTTGGTGCCGGTGTCTGAGTCGGCCACCGGGAACACGTTGACCGCGTCGATGCGGTCGCGCGCGGCGGCCAGCGCCTCCTGCGCCGCATGCGCCCACGCGCGCACAGCAGACCCGTCGAGCAGTGTCACGCGATCCCGTCCTCCCTCCGGCTTGTGCGGGCCCCACGATGCCGCATGGCGCCCACGTTTGGGTCCATCGGCGAGGTGGGCTAGTCTGTAGCGGTTGCCCGGCTGCGTCCGGGCACGGGTCGCGCCCCATTCCGGGTTGTGCGCCCGCCCCCGGACCAGAACTTCGCCGCGCTGCGGCGTGTCAAGACCGAATCAGGAGAACACCGTGGCTGCCAACTGCGAAGTCTGCGCCAAGGGCCCGAGCTTCGGGCACAGCATCTCGCACTCTCACGTGCGGACGAAGCGTCGCTGGAACCCGAACATCCAGCGTGTGCGCGCCGTCGTCGCGGGGACCCCGAAGCGGCTCTACGTCTGCACCTCGTGCCTCAAGGCCGGCAAGGTCCAGCGCGCTATCTGAGCATTTCCCGTATTGCCACGAAGGCCCGTGAGGAGATCCTCACGGGCCTTCGTGCTGCTCAGCCTGATGCGCCGAGGGGCGATGTGGCAGGGTGAGGGCATGCCGGACGATCTCGACGAGGTGACCATCCGCATCGCCCAGGTGGACGACGCGCCCGCGATCGCCCGCGTCCACGTGCGGTCGTGGCAAGAGGCGTACGAGAGCATCGTGCCCGCCGCGCACCTCGCCTCACTCGACCCGGAGACCCGCGCCGAGGAGTGGGTGCGCCACCTGGAGACCGGCCCGCACGACCATGTCCGGACGTGGATCGCGGAGTCGCAGGGCACGCTGCTCGGCTTCGTGACGGTCGGCCCCAGCCGCGACGAGGACGCCCGTCCGCGTGAGCGCGAGATCTACTCGATGTGCCTCGACCCCGGGACCTGGGGGCACGGCGTCGCGCGCCACCTGGCCCGGACGGTGGTGCATGAGGTCGGCGGCACGTTCCCCCTGGCGCTGTGGGTGCTCGCCGAGAACGAGCGGGCACGCCACTTCTTCCGCCGCAACGGGTTCCAGGCCGACGGCACCGAGCGCTATGAGGACGTGGGCGGGGCAGAGCTGCTCCAGGTCCGCTACCGCCGCGGCTGACGCCGCTTCCAGGCCCGGGCTATCGGGCGAAGTGGTCCCACCCGGAGCCGTCGACCCCGGGCGCGGCGCCGCCCACCGTCACCGACGCGCCCTCCCCTGCCGGGAGCACCCGCCCGATCGACCGGAACGGAGCCGGCAGTGCCGTCCCCGCCGGGAACGTGGCGAGCAGCCCGTGGTCCTCGCCTCCGGTGAGGACCCAGCCGCGCGCGTCGGCGCCCAGCGCGTCGGCGACGGCCGACAGGCGCCCGAGGTCGACGGCGAAGGCCTGCTCCACGGGGTCCAGGTCGACCCGCACGCCACTCGGCCCGGCGATCCGGCCGGCGTCGCGCAGCAGCCCGTCCGAGACGTCCAGCATCGCGCTCGCCCCCGATCGGGCGGCGGCGACACCGGCGCCGACGGGCGGGTCGGGGCGCAGGTAGGCGGCGACCAGCCCGGGGTCCAGCAGGGCCCGGTCCGCGGCCAGCAGGGCCAGGCCGGCGGCCGAGCGGCCCCGCACACCCGCGTGCGCGACGACGTCGCCGGGCCGCGCGCCCGAGCGGCGCACCGGGGCGCGGCCCTCGAGGTCGCCCAGCACTGTCACCGACACCACCACCGCCGGGCCGCCCGACAGGTCACCGCCGACCACCCCGGCGCCATGCGGCTCACACGCGGCCGCGAGCCCGCGCGCGAGCCCTTCCACCCAGGACGCGGGCAGGTCGGCGGGGGCGACGAGCGCCACGACGAGGGCCGTGGGCCGTGCGCCCATCGCGGCGATGTCGGCGAGGTTCTGCGCCGCCGCGCGCCAGCCGACGTCGGCGCCGCTGGACCACTCGCGCCGGAAGTGCCGGCCCTCGACCAGCACATCGGTGGACACGACCACGTGCCCATCCGGCGCGAGGACCACTGCGGCGTCGTCGCCCGGCGGCACCACGGTGCCCGGGGCCTGCGGCAGGTGGGGGAAGATCCGAGCGAGGATCGCGTCCTCGGACAGGTCGGCGACGGTGGGGTCGTCGGGTGCGGTCACTGCGTCACGGTATCCCGGCCAGGCCGACGTGACGTTCCCCGGGCACGCCCTGGGGCCGCATGGTCATCGGGACCGGCCGGGCCGGGTTAGCGTGGCGGCGTGAACCCGGTGCACGTGGGGACAAGACACCCCGCACGACGACGCCACCGCCGCGCGACGGCGATCCGACCGGCGGTCTCAGCGCTCGCCGCGACCTCGGGGCTCCTGCTGCTCGCCGGCTGCACGTCGGCGGTGTCGGTGCAGGCGGCGCCCCACGCCCAGGAGCCCGACTGCGCGAGCATCGTGCTCGCCCTGCCCGACGCCCTCGGGGACCTCGAGCGAATGGACACCACGAGCCAGGCGAGCGCCGCATGGGGGTCCACGACGTCCGCCGTGGTGCTGCGCTGCGGCGTGGAGCCCCTTGGGCCCACCACCGACCGCTGCGTCACCGTGGAGACTCCGGGCGGACCGTCGGTGGACTGGGTCACGGTGGCCGGCGAGCCCGACGCCGACGGCGCCGCGGACTGGACGTTCACCACCTACGGACGCGATCCCGCCGTCGAGGTCGTGGTGCCCGCCGAGGTCACCGCGAGCCACTCGACGAGCTTCGTGGACCAGTTCGGGCCAGCGATCGCCCAGGTGGAGGCCACCCGCTCCTGCCTGTGACAGGCGGCCGGCGACGTGGCTCAGCGCAGCCCGGTGGGCCGGTTCAGCGCGAGCTGCAGCAGCTCGTCGACGAGCTCGGGGTAGGGCAGCCCCGACGCCTCCCACATGCGCGGGTACATCGAGAACGGCGTGAAGCCGGGCATCGTGTTGATCTCGTTGACGATGACCTCGCCGGCCTCGGTCACGAACACGTCGACCCGGGCCAGCCCTTCGCAGTCGACGGCCTCGAATGTGCGCACCGCGATGTCGCGCACCCGCTCGACGGTCTCGGCGGGCAGGTCGGCCGGGCAGCGCAGCTCGACATCGGCCTCGGCCAGGTACTTCGCCTCGAAGTCGTAGAAGTCGTGCTTGACGTCGGTCACCACGATCTCGCCGGGCAGCGACGCCCGTGGCCGCTCGACCCCGGGGCTGCCAAGCACCGCGCACTCGATCTCCCGGCCGACGATGGCGGCCTCGATGATCACCTTGGGGTCATGGCGCTGGGCCTCGGCGACCGCGGCGGGCAGGTCGGCCAAGTCGGTCACGCGGGTGATGCCCAGGCTGGAGCCCGCCCGCGCGGGCTTGACGAACAGCGGCAGCCCGAGCGGGGCGACCCGCGCGAGGACGCCGTCGGGGTCGCGCTCCAGCTCGCCGGGCCGCAGCACGGTGTAGGGGCCGACGGGCAGCCCCTGCCCGGCCAGGACGAGCTTCATGTACTGCTTGTCCATGCCGACGGCCGACGCCAGCACCCCGGCGCCGACGTAGCGCAGGTCGGCCAGCTCGAGCATGCCCTGCAGCGTCCCGTCCTCGCCGAACGGCCCGTGGAGCAGCGGGAACACGACGTCGACCTGGCCGAGGTCGCGCGGCAGGCCGCCGCCGTCGAGCACGTGGACGGAGCGCTCGTCAGCAGACTGCGGCAGCAGGATGCGCTCGGGCGCGTCGGCGACCTCGGGCAGCCGGCCGTCGGTGATCGCCCAGTGGTCCGGGTCCGGGTCGACGCTCACCCAGCGGCCCGTCGGCGTGATGCCGACGGCGAGCACGTCGTAGCGGTCGGCGTCGATCGCGCGCAGCACGCCGCCGGCCGTCGCGCAGCTGATCGCGTGCTCCCCCGATCGGCCGCCGAAGAGCAGCAGGACGCGTGGTCGCGCCACAGGGGCCGGGGTCGTGGGGATGTCGTGGGATTGCGTGCTCGTCTCCATCGCGTGCGACCTTACCGCGGGTCGCGCCACGGACCGGCAAGACCGGACATCTCGGCGTCCGCTGGCTGCAGCCCGATCCCCCCGGCACAGCGGCGCGAGTAATCTGCGCGTATGCCCCATGAGCCTGCCGACCTGTCCCCGGCGACCGTCGCGGTGACGGCCGGCCGCCCCGCCCGGGCACAGGGCTCCCCGCTGAACCCCCCGCTCGTGTTGTCCTCGACCTACGTCTCGACGGGCGTTCCCGGACCCGGCGAGCTGCTGTACGCGCGGGGCGGCACCGAGACCTGGCAGCCGTTCGAGCAAGCCCTGGCGGCGCTTGAGGGCTCGACCCGCCCGGGCCTGGTCTTCGGCTCGGGCATGGCGGCCATCGCCGCGGCGTTCTCCCTGGTCCCGGTCGGTGGGCGCGTGGTCATGCCGCGCCACTCGTACCAGGTGACCCTCGGCTACGCCCAGGAGCTCACCGAGCGCTCGTCCGTCGAGGTGGTCCTCGTGGACATCGACGACACCGCAGCGGTCCTCGCCGAGTTGTCGGCCGCCCCCACGTCGATGCTGTGGGTCGAGTCGCCCACGAACCCGATGCTCGAGGTCGCGGACCTGCCCGCGCTGGTGGCGGGCGCCCACGCCGTCGGCGCGCTGGTCGCCGTCGACAACACCTTCGCCACACCGCTGGGCCAGCGCCCGCTGTCCCTGGGCGCGGACCTGGTGGTCCACTCGGTGACGAAGTACCTCGCGGGCCACTCCGACGTGGTGCTCGGGGCGGTGCTGGCCGACGACGCGGCGCTGCACGCCCGCGTGCTGGCCCACCGCACGCTGCACGGCGCCATCGCCGGGCCATTCGAGGTGTGGCTCGCGCTGCGCGGCCTGCGCACGCTGGCCCTGCGGGTGGAGCGCTCGCAGGCCACCGCCGTCGAGCTCGCCCGCCGCCTCGCCGAGCACCCGGACGTGCTGGAGGTGCGCCACCCGAGCCTGCCGGGCGATCCGGGCCACGAGCGGGCCGCCCGCCTGATGAACGGGTTCGGGTCCATCATCGGGGTGCGCCCGCGCGGCGGCGCCGACGCGGCCGACGCGGTGACTCGCGCGGTGCGGCTGTGGGTGCCGGCGACGAGCCTCGGCGGGGTCGAGTCGACACTGGAGCGCCGGCGCCGGTTCGCCACCGAGTCGCTCACGGTGCCCGAGGACCTGCTGCGGCTGTCCGTCGGCATCGAGGACGTGGAGGACGTGTGGCGCGACCTCGACCAGGCCCTGCGCGCGACACGCACGGCAGAGCCGGCCGCCGGGGAGCTCGCGGACGAGGTCGCCGGGGCCTGAGGTCAGTCCCGCTGGCCGGCTAGAGGCGCTCGGTCGTCAGACCCGCTCGGCCTTGTGCGGGCGGGACAGCAGCAGCGGGGCGAGCTCCTCGACGGGCAGCCCCTCGTGCAGCACCTGCACCACGGCGGCGGTGATGGGCATCTCCACGCCCACGGACCGCGCGAGCTCGAGCACCGACCGGGAGCTCTTCACCCCCTCGGCGGTTCCGCCCGTGGCCTCGAGCGCCTCGGCGAGGGTCATCCCCCGCCCGAGGTGCACGCCGAGCGAGTGGTTCCGGGAGTCCGGCGACGCGCAGGTCGCCATGAGGTCGCCTAGGCCGGCGAGCCCGGGGAACGTGGCGGGCTGGGCGCCGAGCGCGAGCCCGAGTCGGCTGATCTCCACGAGCCCACGGGTGATGACCGTGGCCATGGTGTTGTACCCGAGGCCACGGCCCTGCGAGATCCCGACGGCGAGCGCGATGACGTTCTTCACGGCGCCGCACAGCTCGACGCCCACCACGTCGTCGTTGGTGTAGGGCCGGAAGTACGCGGACGCGCAGGCCCGGGCCACGAGCGCGGCGGTCTCCGGGCTGGTGGAGGCCACGACTGTCGCGGTGGGCTGCCGCTCGGCGATCTCGCGGGCGAGGTTGGGGCCGGAGACGACGGCGACCTGCTCGGCGGGGAGCCCGAGCGCCTCGGCGACGACCTGGCTCATGCGGCGGTCGGTGGCGAGCTCGACGCCCTTCATCAGGCTGACCGCCACGGCCCCGGCCGGAAAGTGCTCGCGCAGCGGCTCGAGGGTGGCCCGCACGCTCTGCGACGGGATCGCGATGGCCACCAGGTCGGCGCCGTCGAGGACGGCCCGTGCGTCGGTGGACGCGGTCATGCCCTCGGGGAGGTCGATACCGGGCAGGTAACGCTCGTTGCGATGCTCCTGGGTGATCGCCTCGCAGGTGGCGGCGTCACGGCCCCACAGGGCCACCTCGCAGCCCGCATCGGCCAGCACGGCCCCGAACGTGGTCCCCCAGCTCCCGGTGCCCAGCACCGCGGCCCGCAGGCCGGCCGCCCCGGCGCTCACGCCTCGCCCGCCTGCCGCGCGCGGCGCGGGTCGTAGGTCTCCGCGGGGGCTTTCTCGTCGCGGATCTCCTCGAGCAGCGAGGTGATGGCCGCCATGACCCTGCCCGTGGCCTCACGCAGTGTCGCCGTGTCCAAGGGCCGGTCGTAGAGGTCGTCGAGCACCACCGGGGGGCCAGCGACCACCGTGACCGGCTTGGGCGGGATCGGCCGGAACACCTTGCCGTAGCGGCCCAGCACGTCCTGCGGCCCCCACTGCGCGATCGGGATGACGGGGACCCGCGTGGTGAGCGCGAGCCGGGCGACGCCCGTCTTGCCGACCATGGGCCACAGGTCGGCGTCGCCGGTCAGGGTGCCCTCGGGGAAGACCGCGACGCACTCCCCCTCGGCCAGCGCGGTGACGGCGGCGTCGAGGGACTGCCCGGCCTGCACAGTGTTGCGGTGCACGGGGATCTGGCCGGTGGCGGCCAGGATGCGCCCGACCACGGGGATCGTGAACAGCGACGACTTCGCGAGGATCTTCGGCGCGACCCCGTTGTCGTACAGGAAGTGCGCGAACGTCAGCGGGTCGAAGTTCGTCATGTGGTTGGCCGCGGCGATGTACCCCCCGGTGGCCGGGAGGTTCTCGACGCCCCGCCAGTCGCGCTTCGTGATCGCCAGCAGCAGGGGCCGGATCACGCGGGCGACGTTGCGGTAGGCGCGGTTGGATCGCTGCGGTGCTCGCACGGTCACGGATGCTACCCGCCCGCGCCCGGAGACCTCACCCGGTCCCAGCACGGGCGTCGGGGCCCCCGAGCAGGACCTCGTCTCCCACGCGCAGGCCGCCGTCCACGAGCAGCTCGACATAGCCGTTCCGGCGCGCGCCGACGTCGACGTCGAGGCGGCGCGGCTCGCCGTCGGCCTCGGCCACCAGGACGTAGCGGCCGCCCTCGTCCTCCCGGACCGCGCCGAGCGGCACCACGAGGGCGCCCTCCCGTATACCCATCTGACGCCGCCGGCCACCCTTCGCCTCTAGGCCCCGGGGGTCGCGCGCTCCTCTCACTACCGTGCCGCGCGCCGTCGGCCGCGGCCACCAGGGCGTAGCGGCCGCCCTCGTCCTCCCGGACCGCGCCGGGCGGCACCACGAGGGCGGGCGCGGGCGGGACGCGGCCCTCCGGGGTCACGACGACTTGCGCGCCGTCGGCGAGCCCGGCCTCCGCCGCCCGCGGGGCGACGATGACGAGCTCGCCGGCGTCGGCATCAGCCCTCGCGCCGCCCTCCGTGCCGGTCGCCGTGCCGGTCGCCGTCGCCGCGTGCTGCACCGTCCCCGAGACGACTGCCGACCCGTCGGCGGCCCGCACCTGGACGCGCTCGCCGGCGCCGAACACTGCCGCCTGCCCGGCGGGCGCGCGCACCGTGAAGACGGGCTGGCCTCCGACGAGGACCGCCACCGTCGTCTGATCGGGGGCGAGCACAGAGCCCATCTCGGTGATGCTCGTCACCAGCGCTCCGCCGTCGGGGACGTGGGCCACCTCGTCGAGCGGCAGCCATGCGCCCGCGTCGTCCCGCGCGCGGGTGAGCTGGCGCCATGCCGCCGTCCGGTCGTGGGCGGAGGGGCCGCCGGCGCCGTCGCCCTCCGCAGCGGCGTCCTCGGCCGCGGCGAGGGCCGCCCACTGGTCCTCCGCCTGCTCGAGCGCGGCGACGCGCTGCGCCTCCGGCGCGGGCGCCTCATAGCCCACCTGCGCGTACATCGCGGTGACCGCCTCGGCGGTGAGCGAGCCGAAGACGCCGTCGACCTCCCCCGCGTACAGCCCCAGCTCGGCCAGCGCCGCTTGGAGCTGTCGCACGTCCTCCCCGGTGTCGTCGGGGTACAGCGGCCGGTACAGGGGGACGTCGGTGGCCAGCGCGATGATCGGGCGCCCGGAGATCCCGATGAGCACGTTCCCCGACGACACGACCGTCCCGACGTCCGCGGGCGCGTCGGTCACCACCAGGCGCGCGACGGGCGGGGTGAGCGCTGGCGCGCTGACGGAGATCGTCGTGGTGGCGCGCAGCGTGCCCCGCAACGTCGGGACCTCGTCGCCGAGCGCGCGACGCTCCACCACCGCGCGAGTCACGGGCGTGGCCTCGGGCTCGCGCTTGGCCGGCTCGGAGCGCATCGCGGGGCTGAGCAGCGCCGCCGCGACGACGGCGGCGACCATGGCGACGAGTGCCGTCGCCACCAGCCACGCGGCTGTGCGGGAGCGGGCGGACCGGGCGTGTGTCGGGCCGGCCGGGCTCATCGTCGCCCCGGGCTCCGGAGACCTGGCGCCACACAACCCGGCCGGAGGCCGCTGCGACGAGTCGTCTGCACGGGGCCTCCCCACGTCGGAGTGCATGGACGTGGCCGGGGGGTGCCACGTCGCACGCTACCCCCGAACGGCCCGGGCGGCGCTGCGGGAGGGCAGGGCTCAGGCAGAGCGCGCGGGGCTCAGGCGTCGAGCGTCTTGGCGTGCTGCACGACGTCGACGCTCAGCCCCATAGCGTCGTGGACCGCCTCCAGCCCCGTCGGCGCCCAGCCTGACCGTTCGTAGAAGCGGCGGGCCCGGGCGTTGCCGGGCATCACCCACAGGACGGCCTCCCGGTGCCCGAGGCCGCGCAGCTCGTCCTCGGCGGCCGCGAGGAGGGCCGGCCCCGCGCCCGTCCCCCACGCGTCTGGCTCGACGTAGATGGCGTACACCTCGCCGTCCGGCACGCTCTCGAACGCGGGACCGGAGTTCACGAAGCCGACCACGCGCCCCGCGACGACGCCGACGAGCAGGTGGGGGCGCAGCCCGTCGGCGAGCAGGCCGTCCCACCGCCGCTCCACGCTGGCCACGTCCAGGGCGTCGAGGAACGCGTCGGACAGCAGGCCGCGGTAGGCCCCGAGCCACGCGGCGACGTGCACGCGGGCCAGGTCCGCCGCGTCGTCCGCCCGCGCCGGGCGCACCTGCACCCGGCCGTGGCCGGCCGCCGCGCCCGCCGCGGGCCCCGCCACCGCGTCAGTCCCGGCTGAACTCGGCGCCGAGCGCCGTGAGCTTCTCGGTGAAGTGCTCGTAGCCCCGGTCGATCAGGCTGATGCCCCGCACCGCGGAGGTGCCCTTGGCGGCGAGCGCCGCGATGAGGTGGCTGAAGCCGCCCCGCAGGTCGGGCACCACGATGTCGGCGGCCGCGAGCGGGGTGGGGCCGGAGATGACAGCCGAGTGGTAGAAGTTGCGCTGCCCGAAGCGGCAGGGCCGCCCGCCCAGGCACTCCTTGTAGACCTGGATCGTGGCGCCCATGCCGCGCAGCGCGTCGGTGAAGCCGAAGCGGTTCTCGTAGACCGTCTCGTGCACGATGGACAGGCCCTTGGCCTGGGTGAGCGCCACGACGAGCGGCTGCTGCCAGTCCGTCATGAACCCGGGGTGCACGTCCGTCTCCAGCACGATCGAGTTCAGGTCGCCGCCCGGGTGGAAGAACCGGATGCCCTCGTCGTCCACGGCGAACTCGCCGCCGACCTTGCGGAACGTGTTGAGGAACGCGGTCATCTCGGGCTGGGTCGCGCCGCGCACGTAGATGTCGCCACCCGTGGCCAGCGCCGCGGAGGCCCACGACGCGGCCTCGATGCGGTCGGAGAGCGCGGTGTGCTGGAAGCCGACCAGGCGGTCGACGCCCTCGATGCGGATCACGCGGTCGGTGTCGACCGAGATGATCGCGCCCATCTTCTGCAGGACGTTGATGAGGTCCATGATCTCGGGCTCGATCGCGGCGTTCGCGAGCTCGGTGATGCCCTCGGCGCGCACGGCCGTGAGCAGCAGCTGCTCGGTGGCGCCGACGCTCGGGTACGGCAGCGCGATCTTGGTGCCCTGCAGCCGGCGCGGCGCCTCGATGTGGATGCCGCCCTCGCGCTTCTCCACCACCGCGCCGAACTGCCGCAGGATGTCGAGGTGGAAGTTGATCGGCCGGTCGCCGATACGGCAGCCGCCCAGGTCGGGGATGAACGCCTCGCCCAGCCGGTGCAGCAGCGGGCCGCAGAACAGGATCGGGATGCGGCTCGACCCGGCGTGCGCGTCGATGTCGGCGACATGCGCGGACTCGACGTTCGACGGGTCGAGCACGAGGGTGCCGTTCTCCGCCTGCACGTCCACGCCATGCAGTTGGAGCAGCCCGGTGACGACACCGACGTCCCGGATCTGGGGGACGTTCCGCAGGGTGCTCGGGGTCTCGCCCAGCAGGGCGGCCACCATGGCCTTCGAGACGAAGTTCTTGGCCCCTCGGACGGTGATCTCACCCGACAGCGGGGTGCCGCCGTTGACGTACAGCAGGTCGCTCATGACCCCATGGTGAACCATCAGAGGGCTCGGCACGCAACGCAAGGCCTGAGACGTTCGCCATCCGCCGAACCTTCACAACTGCGACGCACGTCGCTCGCGCGCCGCGCCCACGAGGTCGACGGCCACGGGGACCAGGGTGAGCGCGAGGAAGCCCGCCGAGAGCGCCATGCCCGCGGACAGCGCGCGGTCCCAGTCCGAGCGCGCCGTCGACACGCTCGACGTCCCCAGCACGGCGCCGAACACCGCGCCGACGACTGCCGTCCCCACCGAGGAGCCGACCCGCGCCGACGTCTGGCGCACCGCGTTGGCGCTGCCGGCCTCCCCGGCCGGCATCTCCGCGTTTGTGACGTCGATGTTCATGGACATCACCAGCGCGCCGCCCGCGCCGATGACGACGAGCGGCGCGACCAGGGAACACAGCAACGCGTCGGTCCGGTGGCCGAGCCCCACCGCCAACGCCCACACGGCGAGCGTGCCGACGACCATCGCCACGACCCCGGCGAGCTCGACCACCCGGGGACGGCCTGGCGCGCGGCGGCCGGCGAGGGGCGCCGCCACAGCGGCCCCGAGCGCGACCGGGAGCTGCATCGCCCCGGCCTCCACCTGGCTCAGGCCCAGGCCCGAGCGCAGGTAGAGGGTCAGCACGTAGAACAGCGCGGTGTACCCCGCCAGGTAGGTCACGTTCAGCGCGACGCCTGCGCTGTACGAGCGCTGCCGGAACAGGCCCAGGTCCACGACGGGCGCGCCGCCGCCCCGCGCGAGCCGCCCCTCCCAGGCGACGAAGCCCGCGAGGATGAGCACCGCCGCCGCGAGGCTCGCCACGACGGCGCCGGTGGGCAGCTCGGTGAGCTCGAAGAGGGGCGCCAGCAACGCCGCCAGCCCTGCCCACAGCAGCGCCACGCCCAGCACGTCGGGCCGCTCAGCGCCGGGAGCGGGCGCCCGGGGCAGCCATCGCATGCCGCCGGCCAGCACCAGGACGCCCAGGGGCACGTTGACCCAGAACACCCAGCGCCAGTCGACCGAGCCGAGCACTCCCCCAATGAACGGGCCCACAGCGACGGCCGACGCGGCGACGGCCACGTACAGCCCGAAGACGCGGGCGCGCGCGGGGCCGGAGACCAGGTCGCGGATCAGGGCCGTCGCCTGCGGGTTGAGGAACCCTCCGCCGAAGCCCTGCGCGAGGCGCGCGACGAGCAGCACCCCGGGGTTCGGGGCGAGCGCCGCGACGAGGCTCGCGGCGGTGAAGAGCCCGACGCCGACGAGGAACGTGGGCCGCCGGCCTCGCGCGTCGCCGATCCGGCCGGTCACGATCATCGCCAGTCCATAGGCCAGCAGGTACCCGGAGACGACCCACTGCAGGTCGCTCGCGGTGGCGCCCAGGTCGCGCCGTAGCTCGGGCAGGATCGAGTTCACCGCGCTGATGTCGATGATCCCCAGGGCGACGCCCACCACGACGACGGTGAGGCCCGGCCCGGCGCGCGCGGCCATCTCAGCCTGCGACGGCGGCGGGGCGTGCGGCGACCTCGGACATGCTCCGACGCTAGGCCGGTGCGCGGCGCCCCGCAGCGGGGACGCGACGAGCCGCCCGCGTGCCGGGAGGGCGCGCGGGCGGCTCGGGTGGTGCGGTGGAGCGGGGCGTGTGGCGGAACCTCGCCCTGGTCAGACGGTGTGGGTCGGGCCCAGGTCCACGGGGACGCCCACGGGCCGGGCGGCCTGGATCTCGACGGGCGGCAGGTGCTTCGCCGGCAGCGTCTTCGGGCGCCATCCGGCCCGCGACTTCTCGAACTCCGTGATGTCGCCCTCGTGCTGCAGGGTCAGCCCGATGTCGTCCAGGCCCTCGAGCAGGCGCCAGCGAGTGTAGTCGTCGACCTGGAACGGGACCACGACGTCGTCGCACACGATCGTGCGGCTCTGGAGGTCGACGGTCACCTCGGTGCCCGGGCGGGTCTCGAGGATCTTCCAGATGAGCTCGATGTCCTCCTGCGACGCCTGGGCCGCGAGCAGCCCCTGCTTGCCGGAGTTGCCGCGGAAGATGTCCGCGAAGCGCGCCGAGACGACGACCTTGAAGCCGTAGTCCTTGAGCGCCCAGACGGCGTGCTCACGCGAGGAGCCGGTGCCGAAGTCCGGGCCGGCGACGAGCACCGAGCCGGAGGTGTACGCGGGCTGGTTGAGCACGAACTCCGGGTCGCCGCGCCAGGCGGCGAACAGGGCGTCCTCGAAACCGGTGCGCGTGACCCGCTTGAGGTACACGGCGGGGATGATCTGGTCGGTGTCGACGTTGCTGCGGCGCAGCGGGACCCCGACGCCTGTGTGCTGGGTGAACTTCTCCATGATGCGTCTCTCGTTCTCAGTGGGCCGTCGGGGTCAGACGAGCTGCAGGTCGTCGAGCGGGCTGCCGTCGGGGGCGACGACGTCGGGGCCCAGGTCGGAGACCGACGAGAGCGTGCCCCGGATGGCGGTGGCGGCCGCGACGAGCGGCGACACGAGGTGCGTGCGCCCGCCCTTGCCCTGCCGGCCCTCGAAGTTGCGGTTCGACGTGGAGGCCGAGCGCTCCCCCGGCGCGAGCTGGTCGGGGTTCATGCCCAGGCACATCGAACAGCCGGCGTTGCGCCACTCGGCGCCGAAGTCGAGGAAGATCCGGTCGAGGCCCTCGGCCTCGGCCTGCAGGCGCACCCGAGCCGACGCGGGGACCACCAGGACGCGAACCGACTCGGCCTTGGTGCGGCCCTTGATGAGCTTGGCGACCGAGCGCAGGTCCTCGATGCGGCCGTTGGTGCACGAGCCGATGAAGACGGTGTCCACGGCGATCTCGCGCAGCGGCATGCCGGGCGTCAGGCCCATGTACTCGATGGCGCGCTCGGCGGTCTGGCGCTCGTCAGCGTCGGCGATCTCCGCCGGCACGGGGACGTTCGCCGACAGCGGCAGGCCCTGGCCCGGGTTGGTGCCCCAGGTGACGAAGGGCTCCAGGTCGGCGGCGCGGAGCACCACCTCGGCGTCGAACTGCGCGTCGTCGTCAGAGCGCAGCGTCTTCCAGTACTCGACGGCCTCGTCCCAGTCGGCGCCCTCGGGCGCGTGCGGACGGCCCTTGAGGTACTCGAACGTCGTCTCGTCGGGGGCGATCATGCCCGCGCGGGCGCCGGCCTCGATCGACATGTTGCAGATGGTCATGCGGGCTTCCATCGACAGCGCGCGGATCGCCTCGCCGCGGTACTCGAGCACGTAGCCCTGGCCGCCGCCGGTGCCGATCTTGGCGATGATTGCCAGGATGATGTCCTTGGACGTGGCGCCCGTGGGCAGCTCGCCGTCGACGGTGATCGCCATCGTCTTGAACGGGGCCAGCGGCAGCGTCTGGGTGGCGAGCACGTGCTCGACCTCGCTGGTGCCGATGCCGAACGCGAGGGCGCCGAACGCGCCGTGCGTCGAGGTGTGCGAGTCGCCGCACACCACCGTGAGGCCGGGCATCGTGAGCCCGAGCTGCGGTCCGACCTGGTGCACGATGCCCTGGTCGGCGTCGCCGAGGGAGTGCAGCCGCACGCCGAACTCGGCGGCGTTGTTGCGCAGGGTCTGGATCTGCGTCCGGCTCGTGACGTCCGCGATGGGGCGGTCGATGTCGAGCGTCGGAGTGTTGTGGTCCTCGGTCGCGATGGTCAGATCGGGCCGCCGGACGGGGCGCCCGGCGAGCCGGAGTCCCTCGAACGCCTGCGGACTCGTGACCTCGTGCACGAGGTGCAGGTCGATGTAGAGGAGGTCGGGTGCGCCATCGGTGCCGCGGCGCACGATGTGTGCGTCCCAAACCTTCTCTGCCAGCGTGCCGGCCATGTCGTGTCCTCTCGAAGTGTCCCCCGGGCGGGTGTTACGGGGTGGTATCTCGTCGACTCACTTGCATCTCAGCCTGCGAGACGGCAATATCGACCTATGGACAACTCTAGCGGAGTCGGCGTCCTGGACAAGGCAGCGTCCGTCCTCAGCGCCCTTGAGGCGGGACCGGCGACCCTCGCCCAGCTCGTGACCGCCACCCACCTCGCCCGCCCGACCGCTCACCGTCTCGCTGTCGCGCTCGAACACCACCGGCTCGTCGCCCGCGACATGCAGGGCCGGTTCGTGCTCGGCCCACGCCTGTCCGAGCTCTCCACCGCTGCCGGGGAGGACCGGCTGCTCGCCGCCGCCAACCCCGTCCTGACGGCGTTGCGCGACCACACCGGTGAGAGCGCGCAGCTGTACCGCCGCCAAGGCGATCAGCGTATCTGCGTCGCCGCCGCCGAACGCCCGATCGGCCTGCGGGACTCGATCCCGGTGGGCGCCACCCTGACGATGCAGGCCGGGTCCGCCGCGCAGATCCTGCTCGCCTGGGAGGAGCCCGACCGGCTGCACCGTGGCCTGCAGGGCGCGAAGTTCACCGCGACGATCCTGTCCGGCGTCCGCCGCCGAGGCTGGGCCCAGTCCGTGTCCGAGCGCGAGGTCGGCGTGGCGTCGGTCTCGGCGCCCGTGCGCGGCCCGTCGGGCCGCATAGTCGCGGCAGTGTCCATCTCCGGCCCGCTCGAGCGGCTCTCCCGCCAGCCCGGCCGCCTGCACGCCGGCGCGGTCGTCTCGGCCGCCAACCGGCTCACCGAGGTGCTGCGCCGCACGGGCGAGTAGGCGCGCACCACTCACGAGGACGACCCAGCGGGACCGGAGGACGGCACAGGCCGGACTCCGGTCCCGCTGCGCGTGGGGCGCCCGTCGTGCGGCGCGGGCCGGACGCGCGGACGATGGGCCGGAAGAGTCCTGTGCCGGAAGACTGTGCCGGAGGTGGAACCGTGACCGAAAGCCCTGAGCGCCCCCAATCCCCCGAGCCGGAGCCCCGCGCGCCCGACCCGCATGGGCGCGCGACGGTCGACAGCGCGCTGCGGCTGGTGAAGGGCTACACCGAGGCGGAGCGCCCGGAGATCGTCGCCCAGCTGCACAAGCTGGACCCGCTCTTGGAGGGGTACACGGCCGAGCAGGTGGACCTGGCCCTGGACCGCAAGGACGCCGAGCACCGCGTCCAGACGGTCACGCTGGTGCTGAGCATCGCCGGCGAGCCGGAGCTCGTGGCCCACGCCGAGGACGCCGATCCGCTGCGCGCGCTGCACATCGCACGCGACGAGCTGGACAGCCAGCTCCGCACGCGCAAGAACAAGCGCGAGCAGCGCATCCGCGACCCGCACCGGAGGTGAGCGGGGCCGCGTGACGTACCCCACATCCCGCGCTGCGCGGCGCACGAGTGCTGGACAACGACGAAGGCCCGGTCACCCTCAGGTGACCGGGCCTTTCTCGACGTACCCCCGACCGGATTCGAACCGGCGCTACCGCCGTGAGAGGGCGGCGTGCTAGGCCGCTACACAACGGGGGCCTGCAACACTTGAGCCAACAACCTGCGAGTCTCCTCGTCGGCTGCCGGGTGACAACTCTACCGGATGTTCTCCGGAGCCTTTGCCAACCGCTGGGGTACCAGGACTCGAACCTAGACTAACTGAACCAGAATCAGTCGTGCTGCCAATTACACCATACCCCATGGGGTATGACTCCCACGCTGCCACCCGCCCCTGACCAGCCCTGAGACCTGTCCTGTGCGGGTTTTCCGTGGTTGCCCTACCGCCGGGAAACACTACCCGACTGATCGGGCCGCTCCAAACCGCGCGGTTGCCGGGGCGTGGACGCTACGCGCCGACCCCCGCCGCCGGGAGCAGGATCTGGTCGATGATCGCGAGGCCCGAGTCGGCGGTGAGCGGCGCGTTCAGGAAGACGGTGTTGTACAGGACCATCGCCGGCAGGGTGAGCGCGAGGAGCCCGAGATCCCGGTCGGGCGGGATCTCGCCGCGCGCCTTGGCGCGGTCGAGCAGCACCCAGATCAGCGTCTTCAACGGCTCGAGCAGCCGCTCCCGCACCACGGCGGCCAACTCGGGCTCGCGCGGGAACGCGGAGCACAGGCCCGCGACGATCCGGCACTTGCGGTCGTCGAGCTGCGGGTCGGCCACGCGGCTCAGCGCGATCAGGTCGCCGCGCAGCGTGCCCGTGTCCGGCAGCTGGGCCAGGTCCGGGGTGAGGTTCGCGAGGGTCCCGACGGCGTCGACGACGAGGTGCGCCTTGGAGGGCCAGCGCCGGTAGAGCGTCGCCTTCCCCGCCTTGGCGGCCGCGGCCACCATCTCGATGGTCATGGCGTCGTACCCGTGCTCGGCGAGGACGTCGAGCGCGGCCTCGAGGATCACCGCGTCTCGCGTGTGGTCCCGAGGCCGGCCGAGCGACGTCGGAACGTGGAGTGCCGCCTCGACCTCGGCGTCGACTGTCCGCTGGAGGTCGCTGATCGCCTGCTTGAAGCCCATGTCGTCGCGTCCCGTCATCCCTCAGGGCCTTGTCGAGAAGCCCATTGCGGCCAGCGTAGGCCATCACATCGATACGAGAGCGTTCCAGAACGAGACCGTTCCGTTCCGGAACGATGAAGTCTCGTATATGGTCGATTTCTGACGCCTCGCGAGGGGCTGCAGCCGACCCGGGACCGCTGGGCCGGTGACCCACCCGGTAGACCGGACCGCGCTGTGGGCGAGGCCGGCTGATTCGTGAGGAGCTCTCATGGCGTCCTTCCTGTACCGGCTCGGCCGGTTCTCCTTCCGCCGGCGGCGGACCGTCATCGCGCTGTGGCTCGCCGTCCTGGCTGCCGTGTGGGCGGGCGCGGCGACCCTCTCGGCCCCCACCGCCAACACGTTCTCGGTCCCCGGGACAGAATCGCAGCGGGCCGTCGACCTCCTCGAGGAGCGGTTCCCCGAGGTCGCGGCCGGGAACGTCAGCGCGCGCGTCGTCCTCGCCGCGCGCGGGGACTCCCGCCTCGACGACCCCGACGCCGCCGAGGCGGTGCAGGCCGTGCTCGACGAGCTCGCGGAGGCGCCGCAGGTCGCCTCCGTCGTCGACCCGTTCGCGGCCGGCCTCGTGAACCCCGACGCCACTGTCGCACTTGTCCAGGTGGCCTATGAGGTGGGCCCCGGCGATATGACCCCCGAGGCGCGCGACGCGTTGGAGGCTGCCGCGGAGACCGGCCGCGACGCGGGCCTGACCGTCGAGATGGGCGGTGACGCCCTGGATGAGGAGTCCGAGGACGCGAGTGTGCTGATCGGGCTCGCGGTCGCCGCCCTGGTGCTCGTGCTCACGTTCGGCTCATTCGTCGCCGCCGGGCTCCCCCTGCTCACAGCCCTGCTCGGCGTGGGCCTCGGAGTGGGAGGCATCGCGATCGCGAGCGGGTTCGTCGGCCTGAGCTCCACGACGCCCACCCTCGCGCTCATGCTCGGCCTGGCCGTCGGCATCGACTACGCGCTGTTCGTCGTCTCCCGCTATCGCGGCGAGCTGGCCGAGGGCCGCGACCCGGAGGAGGCGGCGGGCCGGGCCGTGGGCACCGCGGGCTCGGCGGTGGTCTTCGCTGTCTCACGGTGGTCGTCGCCCTCGCCGCGCTCGCCGTCGTCGGGATCCCGGTGATCACCGAGATGGGCCTGGCGGCCGCCGGCACCGTCCTGGTCGCCGTCCTCATCGCCATCAGCCTGCTGCCCGCGCTGCTCGGCGTGGCCCGCAAGCGCATCCGCCCCCGCTCGACCCGCCGCCAGCTCGAGACCGGCGCCGGGCCGGGGAAGCCCGCGCTGGGCCTGCGGTGGGGGCGGGCGGCGGCCCGGCGGCCCGTCCCCGTCCTGGTGGCGGCGGTCCTGGGGCGTGGCCCGTCGGCCCGTCCCCGTCCTGGTGGCGGCGGTCCTGGGGCTCGGCATCGTGGCGCTGCCCGCCCTCGACCTGCGCCTCGGACTGCCTGACGGCTCCGCGGCCGCCGAGGGCAGCACCGAGCGCGAGGCATACGACCTGCTGAGCGACGCCTTCGGCCCCGGGTTCAACGGGCCGCTCACCGTGGTCGTCGACGGCGCGGAGGACCCTGAGCGGGCCGCCGCGGAGGCCGGCGAGGCCATCTCCGGCATGGACGGAGTCGTGGCCGTGTCACCGGCCACGGTGAACCAGGCGGGCGACACAGCGGTGTTCCACGTCGTCCCGGCGAGCGGGCCGAGCAGCGTCGAGACGCAGGACCTCGTCACCGCGATCCGCGACCGCGCCGAGGGCCTGCGGGACGACATCGGCGCGTCGATCTCGGTCACGGGCCAGACGGCCCTGAACATCGACATCTCCACCACCATGACGGACGCCCTGCTCCCCTACCTGGCGGTCGTCGTCCTCCTCGCGCTCGCCCTGCTGACCCTCGTGTTCCGCTCCGTGCTGGTCCCGCTCAAGGCCGTGCTCGGATTCCTGCTGTCGATCGCGGCCACGTTCGGCGCGGTCGTCGCGGTGTTCCAGTGGGGCTGGGGAGTCGAGGCGTTCGACCTCGCCGCGGCGCCGATCCTCAGCCTGGTGCCGATCCTCGTCATCGGCGTCATCTTCGGGCTCGCCATGGACTACGAGTTCTTCCTGGTGACCCGCATGCGCGAGGAGCATGTCCACGGCGCGGGCCCACGGGAGGCCGTGGTGGTCGGGTTCGGCCACGGCGCCCGGGTCGTGACGGCTGCGGCGGCCATCATGATCAGCGTCTTCGCCGCGTCCATGCTGTCCGACGACTTCATCATCGCCATCCTCGGCTTCGCGTTCACCGTCGCGATCCTCTTCGACGCGTTCGTGGTCCGCATGACGATCGTGCCGGCGGTGATGGCCCTGCTGGGCGAGCGGGCCTGGTGGCTTCCGAGGTGGCTCGACCGCCTCCTGCCGAACGTCGACATCGAGGGCGAGTCGCTGCGCCGCAACCTCGAGGCCGCCGATCGTCGGCCGGTCGAGAAGGCAGCGGTCTGAGCTGAGGGGTCGCCGCGGGGCGGTGGCGTCATGGGCGCCACCGACCCCGCGCCAGGCCCCTACAGTCCGAGCGCCCCGGGCAGCTCGGCCAACGAGCCCAGCACGATCACGCCGGCGGCGACGGCCGCCTCGACGTCTCCGTCGGTGATCTCGTGGCGCCGGGCCCCCGGGCGGTCCACCCACACGCCCACCAGTCCCGCGCGCACCGCCGCGGCGGCGTCCACATCCAGCTCGTCGCCCACGTACGCCGTCCGCGAGGGCTCCGTGCCGAGCCCGCGGCACGCCTCCAGGAAGACCTCGGGCCGCGGCTTGCCGAAACCGAGCGTGTCGACGCCCACCAACATGGGGACGGTGTCCCCGAAGCCCGCACGCGCCAGCTTGGCCGTCTGGTAGGCCGTGCCCGCATTGGACAGCGCGCCCACCGCGACGCCCGCGTCCAGCAGTCCCCGGACGGCCTTCTCGGCGTCGTCCAGCGGCTGCCACGACGAGGAGAACGCCTCCTCGAAGAGCGCGTCCCAGGCGTCGTATCCGGCCTCGTCCAGCTGCGGCCCACCGAACGCGGCATGCAGCTCGTTGGCGCGGGTCATGCGCTGGCCGCGGTACGTGGCCTCGCCGCGCGTGTAGGCGGCGTAGTGGCCCCCCGCGTCCCGGCGCCACATGGCCACGACCTCGTGGTCCCGCTCGGGGCCCAGGTGGGGCAGGTAGTAGCGGGCTGTGCGCGCCAGCGCCCGGGTGAACGCCCCACGGGTGTCCACCAGGGTGTCGTCGATGTCGAACAGCACTCCGTCGACGCTCATCGCGCCTCGCTTCCAGTCGGATCGGGTCCCGGGAGGCCCGTGCCCGGGAAAGTGCGCGGCGCAGGCGGCCGACGGCCGACCCACCCGCCGGGGACCTCGCGCGCGACCCCAGCCCGGTCCGCGTGCCGCACCACCACGAGGGCGGCAGCGGCGAACGCGACCACGTCGAGCAGCACGATCCACGGCGAGGCCGAGGTGACGCCCAGGGACGCCTCCAGGTCTCCGTAGGCGATCGCCACGGCGAAGACCACGACGTTGTTGACGGTGTGCACCGCGATCGCGCCCTCCAGGCCTCCCGTGCGCCACACGAGCAGGCTCGCCAGCAGGCCGAAGACGAACCGGTCGGCGAAGAGCCACGGGTCCTGGGCGCCGTGCGCGAGGGCGAACAGGGTCGCCGAGACGAGCGCCGGCAGCACGAGCGCGAGCCGGGCGCTCGCACACCAGCTGCCGATGGCCTGGGTGAGCCACCCGCGGAAGAAGTACTCCTCCCCCGCGGCCTGCAACGGGGTGGTCAGCAGCACCACCAGCGCCAGCGCGAGCCACTGCGGCTCGGGCGCGAAGGCCAGCAGGTCGCCGAACGCCCCGGACGTGGCGGCGTCCACCACGATGGCGGCGAGCAGCATCGGGACGAGGACGAGCGCGGCCCGGGTCGTCGAGGCCAGCAGCAACGGCCAACGGAGCCGTCCGGCCACCGAGGAGACGAACCCCGGCCGCCACCGCTGCCCGGCCCACACGGCGAGGCCCGCGACGGGGATGCCCATCGCCAGCGCCAGGTTCGTCGACAGCAGGCCCCAGGGGGTCACGAACCAGGCGTCCTCGACGAACGCCGGCGTGCCCACCGCGCCGCTGAGGCTCAGCAGCGCGTAGACCGCCAGCACCAGCGTCAGCCCGATCACCGCGATGAGGCCGGCGCCCAGCACCACCGCGATGCCCAGCAGCGGCCGCCACCAGCGGTGCCACGGCCCCCGCAGGGCCTGTGGGTACGCGCGGGGCTCCCAGGCTTGCGCAGGCGCCCCCGGAGGCCCGGGCGGCGCCGGGGGCCCGACGCCCGTCATCGGCGGCCCGCGGTCACAGGCTCGCGCGCAGAGCCGCGAGGCGCGTCAGCGCCGACTCCTTGCCGAGGATCTCCATCGACTCGAACAGCGGCGGGGAGACCCGCCGGCCCGAGAGCGCGGTGCGCAGCGGCGTGTACGCGAACCGGGGCTTGATGCCCAGCCCGTCGACGAGCGCGGCCTGCAGCGCGGCCTGGGTGGCCTCGGTGGTGAACCCGTCGGCGGGGATCGCCTCAAGCGCCGCCGTGGCCGCGTCGAGCACTGCCGGGGCCTCCTCGCGGAGCCCGGAGCGGGCGTCGTCCTCGACCACCACGGCGTCGTCGGCCACGAAGAAGAAGCCGAGCATGCCGGGCGCCTCGCCGAGCAGCGTCATGCGCTCCTGCACCAGCGGCGCGGCGACGTCGAGCAGCGCGCGGTGCGCGGGCTCCAGGTCGGCGTAGGACGACGCTGGCACGAGGCCCGCGGCGTGCAGGTACGGGACCAGCCGGTCACGGAAGTCGTCGGGGGCCAGCAGCCGCAGGTGCGCGGCGTTGATGGCCTCGGCCTTCTTCAGGTCGAAGCGCGCGGGGTTCGGGTTCACATCCGTGATGTCGAAAGCCGCGACGAGCTCGTCCACCGAGAAGATGTCGTTGTCGGGCGAGATGGACCAGCCGAGCAGCGACAGGTAGTTCAGCAGCCCCTCGGGGGTGAAGCCGCGCTCGCGGTGCAGGAAGAGGTTCGACTCGGGGTCGCGCTTGGAGAGCTTCTTGTTGCCCTCCCCCATGACGTAGGGCAGGTGCCCGAACGCGGGCATCACGGTGGCGACCTCGATGGCCAGCAGCGCGCGGTACAGCGCGACCTGGCGGGGGGTGGAGGAGAGCAGGTCCTCGCCGCGCAGCACGTGGGTGATGCCCATGAGCGCGTCGTCCACCGGGTTGACCAGCGTGTACAGCGGCTGGCCGTTGCCGCGCACGATCACGTAGTCGGGCACCGACCCCGCCTTGAACGTGATGTCGCCGCGCACCAGGTCGGTGAAGGTGATGTCCTCGTCGGGCATCCGCAGGCGCAGCACCGGCTCGCGGCCCTCGGCGCGGTAGGCCGCCTTCTGCTCGTCGGTCAGCGCGCGGTCGTAGCCGTCGTAGCCGAGCTTCGGGTCGCGCCCGGCGGCGCGGTGGCGGGCCTCGATCTCCTCGGGCGTCGAGAAGGACTCGTAGGCGAACCCGGCCTCGACCAGGCGACGCGCGACGTCCCGGTACAGGTCCATGCGCTGCGACTGCCGGTACGGCTCATGCGGGCCGCCCACCTCGACGCCCTCGTCCCAGTCCAGGCCCAGCCAGCGCAGCGCGTCGAGGAGCTGGAGGTAGCTCTCCTCGGAGTCGCGCGCCGCGTCGGTGTCCTCGATCCGGAAGACGAACGTTCCGCCCGTGTGCCGCGCGTACGCCCAGTTGAACAGGGCGGTGCGGATCAGCCCGACGTGCGGGGTGCCCGTCGGCGAGGGGCAGAAGCGGACACGGATCGCGGAACCGGTGGGTGCGTCAGAGGCTGCAGAAGTCACGACGCCAGCCTATCCGCGCGGGCCCGGGGTCAGGCGCGGCGCAGCACCGGGTTGCGCAGCACGCCGATGTCCTCGACCTCGACCTCGACGATGTCGCGGGCCTCGATCTGGCTGACCCCGGCGGGCGTGCCCGTGAGGATCACGTCGCCCGGGAGCAACGTGAACACCTCGGAGATGTACGAGACCAGGTACGCCACGTCGAAGATGAGCTGCGAGGTGCGTCCGTCCTGCTTGAGCTCGCCGTTGACGCGGGCCCGCACGGCCAGGTCGTCGACGTCCAGGCCGGGCACGATCCACGGGCCGATGGGGCACGAGGTGTCGAACCCCTTGGCGCGGGTCCACTGCGCGTCGGAGCGCTGCGCGTCACGGGCCGTGACGTCGTTCGCGACGGTGTAGCCGAAGACCTGCGCGAGCGCGTGCTCGGGGGCCACGTTCTTGGTGACCTTGCCGATCACCACTGCCAGTTCGGCCTCGTGGTCGACGTGCTCGGTCCACTCGGGCAGCACGATCGGGTCGTCCGGGCCGATGACGGCGGTGTTCGGCTTGAGGAAGAGCAGCGGCGCCGGAGGCAGCTCGTTGCCCATCTCGGCGACGTGGTCGGCGTAGTTGCGCCCCACGCCGATGATCTTGGAGCGCGGGATGACGGGCGCCAGCAGGCGGACCCCGTCGTCGTCCAGCGGGATCCGCTCGCCGGTCGGCTGGACCGGGGTGTAGATGGGGTCTCCGGTGATGACCAGCAGCTGCTCCGAGCCGGGCTCTCCGTCGACCAGGGCGTAGCGGGGGTCGTCCCCCGTGGTGAACCTCGCGATGCGCACGAGCCAACCCTAGATCAGGCGCGGCGCCTCGGCCGCGCCCGATCAACGGGCGGCTCAGCCGGCCGGTCAGACGTGGGCGATGACCTCGCCGTGCAGGATCGTGAACCAGCCGTCCTCCGCGCGGCCCCACTCGCGCCAGGCCTCGGCCAGGTGCTCGAGGCCGACGTCGTCGGCGAGCCCGTACTCGATGGCCTGCGCGGCGAAGTTCGACGCGACGGCACGGTCGGCCCACAGCTCGGACCACCAGGTGCGGTCCTCCGGGGTGGCGTAGCACCACACCCCGGCGCCCGGCGCGATGCCGGCCGGGTCGAAGCCCGCATCCCGGACCCAGCTCTGCAGACGCCGTCCGGCGTCGGCCTCGGCCCCGTTGGCCTGCGTGACCTCGTGGTAGAGCGCGAGCCACTCGTCGAGGCCCGGCGAGGCGGGGTACCAGGTCATCGCGGCGTAGTCGGCGTCGCGCACGGCCACGACGCCGCCGGGCTTGGTGACCCGCTTCATCTCGCGCAGCGCGGCGACGGGGTCGGTGAGGTGCTGCAGCACCTGATGCGCGTGCACCACGTCGAAGGTCCCGTCGGCGTACGGCAGCTCATAGACGTCGCCGACCACGAACTCGGCGTTCTCCACGCCGGCCTCGGCAGCGGCCTCACGTGCGGCGTCGATCACCGTGGCGGACCTGTCGAGGCCGATGATCTGCGCGGGGGCGATCCGCCCGGCGAAGTCGATGGTGATGGTGCCCGGGCCGCAGCCCACGTCGAGGACGTGCGCGCCTGGTCGCAGGTAGGGCAGCAGGTAGCCCGCGGAGTTCTCCGCGGTCCGCCACCTGTGCGAACGCAGCACGCTGTCGTGGTGCCCGTGGGTGTAGACGTCCTGCTTGGCCTGGGTGCTCACACGTCACTGTAATCCGGACACGCGACTCCGTTTCAACCCCCGGACCAATTCGTCTCCTTTGATGAGATAGAAGGGGGTCGGCCCGGGCATCTGGAGGTCAGACCCCCGCATCGCGCCGCCTACCCTGGGCGGGTGAGACAGCCCGTGCACGCCGAGCCGCTCGCGCCGGCGGACTGGCGCCCCCGCGCCGACGCGCACCAGGCCCGCGCCGACGCGCTCACCGCCGCCCACCGCGCCCGCAAGGCGAACCGCGAGCGCCACCCCGTCGACGACTTCCTCTACGACTACTACGGCATCAAGCCGTCGCTGCTGCGCCGATGGCACCCCGGCGTCGGCGTCGCCCTCGCCGCCACGGACGACGGCCCGGCTGAGCACGCCGGCTGGCGCTGGTACCGGGCCGACGCCAACGGCGCCGTGACGCTCGACGTCGAGGCCTTCCTCGCCGACCGCGCCGACCCCGTGGCCTACATCCGCGAGCTGCTCGCGGCCACCGCTGCCCGCCCCGCCCACACCGGCTGCTTCGGCATGCACGAGTGGGCGATGGTCTACCGGCAGGACGACACCCGCCGCCGGCACACCCTGCCGCTGCGACTCGGCCGCGAGGGCACCGACGCCGTCGTCGAGCAGCACCCCCTGCGCTGCACCCACTTCGACGCGTTCCGCTTCTTCACCCCCGAGGCGGTCCCCCGCAACCGCGAGCCCTTGAGCCGCGAGACGCAAGTGGCCAGCGAGCAGCCCGGCTGCCTGCACGCGAACATGGACTGCCTCAAGTGGGCGCTCAAGCTCGGGCCGCTCGTGCCGGGCGACCTGCTGCTCGACTGCTTCGAGCTCGCACGCGACATCCGCACCCTGGACATGCAGGCCTCCCCGTACGACGTCTCCTCCCTCGGCGAGCACGCCGTGGCTGTCGAGACCCCCGAGGGCAAGGCCGAGTACGTGCGGCGCCAGCGGGACTACGCCACGCGCTCCAACGAGTTGCGGCGGAGGTTGTTGGACGTCTGCGATCTCGCCCGGGCGTCGGAGTGACGTCCGCGAGCGCCGAGCGCCCTGTGCCGGCCCTCCGCCGGTAGCGTGCGGTGGGTGGAGCGCCTCGGGGGGGTCGATGTCGCACGGGGCCTGGCCGTCCTGGGGATGATCACCGCCCACCTGGCGCCCGGCGCCGCGGGCGACCCGTGGCCGCGTGGCGCCGTGCAGATCGCGGACGGCCGCTCGTCGGCGCTCTTCGTCGTCCTGGCGGGGGTGGCGGTGGCGCTGCTGTCCGGCGGCGCCGAGCCCGTCGAGGGCGCACAGCGCGCGAGGTCGCGCCGTCGCATCGTCATCCGTGGCGCGCTGCTGATCCCGCTGGGCCTGGTGCTGGAGCTGTTCGGGGCTCCCCTGGCGCTGATCCTGCTGCAGTACGCCCTGCTGTTCCTGTTGGTCGCGCCGTTCCTAGGGCTGCGCGCGCGCATGCTGCTGGCGGTCGCCGCGGTGGTGGCCGTGGTGGCGCCGCCGCTGGTGTTCGCGGCCCGTGACTGGCTTGTCGCCGAGCCACCGACTGGCTTCGAGCCGCTCACCGACCTGGTGATCGGCCCGCACTACCCCGTCGGCGTCTGGATCGCGTACCTGCTGGCTGGGCTGGCGGTGGGGCGGATGGACCTGCGCTCGCCTCGCGTCCGCCGGATGATGATGCTGGTCGGCGCGGGGATGGCGCTCGCCGCGCACCTGCTGTCATGGGCGCTGCTGCAGGCCGGGCCCGCGTCGGCAGGCCTGATGCGGCTGGTGACGACGGAGCCGCACGCGAGCACCGCGTTCGAGGTGGTGGCGAACGCCGGTGTGGCGGTCGCCGTGCTCGGCCTGTGCCTGGTGGCCTATGACCGCGCGCCACGCGTGCTCCTCCCCCTCGCGGCCACCGGGGCGTTGGCGCTCACGGCCTACGTCGGGCATGTGGTGGTGGTGGGGCTCCTGGGCAGCGAGGTGGTGTGGCAGCCGCGCTACGCGATCTGGGCGGCGTTCGTGCTGGTCACGATCGCGTTCTGCACCGGTTGGCGGCTGTGGCTGGGCCGCGGGCCGCTGGAGCGGGCGCTGCACGCGGCCTCGACCCGGGCGGCCGACATGGGCGCCCCGCGACAGGACGCCGCCGCAGCAGTGGGCCGGTGAGCGCTCGGGCGTCCCCCTCGGCCGCCCGAGCGCTCACGACCAGTCGAGCAGCGGCTCCCCCGCGTCCACGCGGCCGCCCCGCTCGACCCGCCGGGTCAACGACTCCGGCGTGGCCTCGAGCACCACTACTGGGCATACCGACGACCGGCCGCCGCGCTCCACCGCCGCCGGGTCCCAGGCCACCAGCGGCTGCCCGGCGACGACCTCGTCCCCCTCGGCCACGCGCAGGGCGAACCCCTCGCCGCCCAGCTGCACGGTGTCGATGCCCAGGTGGACCAGCACCGCCACGGACGCCGCGCCCGCCTGCGCCTCGATGACGAAGGCGTGCGGGTGCAGCTTGACGACGCGCCCGGTGACCGGCGCCAGCACCGTGCCCGAGCCCTCCTGGTCGGGCTTGATCGCCACGCCGGGGCCAACCAGCTCGCCCGCGAACACGGGGTCGTCGACGTCCGCGAGCAGGGCGACCGTCCCCCGCACCGGGGCCAGGATCGTGACGCCGGCCATCAGCGCAGCTCGCCGATGTCCGACGCGAGCGTGTCCGCCTCCGGGCCCACAACCACCTGGACGACGTTGCCCGACGCCACCACCCCGATCGCGCCGGCGGCCCGCAGGGCGCGCGCGTCGACCAGGGCGCTGTCGGCCACCTCCGCCCGCAGCCGGGTGATGCAGGGCTCCAGGTCGAGGATGTTCGCGTCCCCGCCGAGCGCCTCGACGATCCGCCCTGCCTTGCTGGTCGCGGCCCGCTCGCTCATGTCCCGCTCCTTCGTGGTGGCGTCGGCACTCACATCAGCTCCTCGAGGTCGCTGGCCAGGGTGTCGACGCCCGGGCCGACCACCACCTGCACCACGCGCCCGGAGATCATCACGCCGTAGGCGCCCGCGGCCCGCAGCGCGGCCGCATCCACCTGTCCGGGGGCCTTGACCAGGGACCGCAGCCGCGTGGTGCACGGCTCGATCTCGTCGATGTTGCCGACGCCGCCGAGCGCGGCCAGGATCGCCGCTGCCTGTTCGCGCTGGTTCTGCGGTCCGCGCATCGTCGTCATCTCCTCCTCGCTCGTCTTCTCAGGCCGCTGGGCTTCTCATGCCGCGGGGTGTGGGGATTGCCGGGGCACGAGCACGCGGGTCGGGGCGCCGAGGGGCACCCACACGCTGTAACGGTCCCCCCGGTAGCAGGCCCGCGAGTAGGCGCAGGGCCCGGCCTCGCTGAAGGTGCGGCGCTCGGCGCGCATCACCGCGCGCCTGCTGCGCATGCCGAGGAGCGCGGCCTCGCGGTCGTCCGCGTCGTCGGCGGTCAGCGTCTCCTCACCCCAGGCCGGGTCCAGGCCGAGCCGGCGCAGCGCGTCGTAGACGCTCCCCGGCGCCCCGCCGGCGAAGAGGTCCGGGGCCAGCGCCACCGGCACCCAGGTCTGCTCGATGCTCATCGGGGTGCCATCGGCGTACCGCACCCGGCACAGGTAGTGCAGCGGGCGCCCGGTGAGGGTTCCGAGGGCGTCGGCCACGTCGGCTGGCGCGGAGACGCGCTCCGCCGCGAGGACCTTGCTGTCGGGCCGCATGCCGCGTCGGCGCATCTCCTCGCCGAATGTCGTCAGCCGCATCTCGAAGTCGACCCGGCGGGGGGCCACGAAGGTGCCGCGGCCCTGCTCGCGAGCCAGCAGGCCATCCGCGACCAGGGCGTCGACGGCCTGGCGGACGGTCATCCGGGCGACGCCGAACCGCTCGGAGAGGGTGCGCTCGGAGGGGATCGCGTCGCCGACGTCGAGCTCGCGGGCCACGAGGCCGGCGAGGTACTCCCGGACGGCCAGGTGCTTGCGCTTGCCGGTCGACGCGGCGGCAAAGGGCTGCTCGGTCTCCATGCGACCCGCTCCCTCCGTGCGCGCTGCGTGGCCGGCCCCCTTGACGCCATCTTGAGGTCTAGACCAGTGTGGGCGCAACTGGTCCAGACAACTTGTCGCCTGCTCGGAGCCCGGGGCCTGACGACTCCGGGACGACCCCCGACGGGCACCGGCCGCGCGCGCCCCACCCACGCGCCGCCACCCTCGATCGCGCCGGACGTCAGCACCCAGGAGTGCCCATGACTGCCACCGCCGCCAGCCCCGCCGCCACGTCACGCGGCATCCCCGGGCTCGCCCAGCTCCAACGCGTCGGCCGTTCCCTCATGCTCCCCATCGCCTCGCTGCCAGCCGCCGCGCTGCTGCTCCGCCTCGGCCAGGACGACATGCTGGGCGCCGACGGCCTCGGGGCCCATGCGCCCTGGCTGCTCCCCGTGGCCGACGTGCTCGCCGCCGCCGGGGACGCGCTCTTCGGGAACCTGGCCCTGCTGTTCGCGCTCGGCGTCGCCATCGGGTACGCGCGCAAGTCCGACGGCTCGACGGCGCTCGCGGCCCTCATCGGGTACCTCGTGTTCGAGGGCGTGTCGGACGCGCTGTCCCCCTACGTGCTGGGCGAGCCGCCCGTCGGCGAGGATCAGGAGCTCATCAACTACGGGGTGCTCGGCGGCATCGTCATCGGCCTCGTCACCGCGCTGCTCTACCAGCGTTACCACCGCATCGCCCTGCCCCCCTACCTCGCGTTCTTCGGGGGCCGCCGGTTCGTGCCGATCGTCACCGCGGTCGCGGCCATCGGCATCGCGGTGGTCGGGGCGTTCGCCTATCCGGTGTTCAGCGCGGCACTCACGGCTGTGGGCGACTGGGTCACGGGCAGCACCATCCTCGGCGCCTTCGTCTACGGCACCCTCAACCGGCTGCTGCTCCCGTTCGGGCTGCACCACCTGCTCAACTCGCTGCCGTGGTTCCAGTTCGGCTCGTTCACCGACGCCGATGGCGAGGTGTGGAACGGGGACATCGCGCGGTTCCTGCACGGCGACCCCACCGCCGGCGCGTTCATGACGGGGTTCTTCCCGATCATGATGTTCGCGCTTCCCGCCGCCGCCCTGGCCATCGTGCACACGTCGCATGCGAGGAACCGCAGGCTCGTCGCGGGGATCATGGGATCGGCAGCGCTCGTCGCCTTCGTCACCGGAGTCACGGAGCCGCTCGAGTTCGCGTTCGTGTACGTCGCCTACCCGCTCTACGCGATCCACGCGGTGCTCACGGGCACCTCGCTCGCGCTGGTGAACGCGCTGGGCATCCGCGACGGGTTCGGGTTCTCGGCCGGGGCGATCGACTTCCTGCTGAACTTCCGGATCGCCGAGCGGCCACTGCTGCTCATTGTCATCGGGCTGGGCTACGCGGTCCTCTACTACGTCCTGTTCCGCTGGGTGATCCTGCGCTGGAACCTGCGGACGCCGGGTCGCGAACCGGACGACGAGCCCGCCGAGGGCGTGGTGGACGCCGACGGCGCGGCCCCGGCGCGGGACGCCCAACCCGCTGCGCGTGCCGACGACACCGTCCCCGCGGAACGGCCCACGCCCTGAGCCACGCCGCCCGAGCGTGGGCTCCCAGCAGTGGGCGGGACCTGCCGGCGGCCGAGCCTGGGACACTGGGCGCGTGCCCGAATCGCGTCTGACCCTCACCGAGCGGATCCCCGCCGACCCCCACGACCCCGACGCGCTGTACGAGGCGTTCACGGGCTGGGCGGCGGACGAGGGCCTGGACCTGTACCCGCATCAAGCGGAGGCGCTCCTCGAGCTGGTCAGCGGCTCGCACGTGATCCTCTCGACCCCCACGGGCTCCGGGAAGTCGCTGGTGGCCGTGGCGGCGCACTTCGTGGCGCTGGCACAGGGCCGCCGCACCTACTACACCGCCCCGCTCAAGGCGCTGGTCAGCGAGAAGTTCTTCGCACTGGTCGCGGCCTTCGGCTCCGAGAACGTCGGCATGATGACCGGCGACTCGGCGGTGAACCCGCACGCGCCGATCATCTGCTGCACGGCCGAGATCCTGGCCAACACCGCGCTGCGCGAGGGGCCCGACGCGGATGTCGGCCAGGTGGTGATGGACGAGTTCCACTTCTACGCCGACCCGCAGCGCGGCTGGGCGTGGCAGGTGCCGCTGCTGGAGCTCACGAGCGCGCAGTTCGTGCTGATGTCCGCCACGCTCGGCGACGTCGGCTTCTTCGCCGAGGACATCGCTCGGCGCACCGGCGGCGAGGTCGCCGTCATCGCGAACGCCGAGCGCCCCGTGCCCCTGACGTTCAGCTATGCCGTCGAGCCGCTGCACGAGCTGCTCGAAGAGCTGGTGCAGACGAAGCGCGCGCCCGTGTACGTGGTGCACTTCACGCAGAAGGAGGCCGTCGAGCGCGCGCAGTCGCTGCTGTCGATGAACCTCGCGACGCGTGAGCAGAAGGACGCCATCGCCACCGAGCTGGGGGCCTTCCGGTTCGGCCCCGGCTTCGGCAAGACGCTGTCCCGGCTGCTGCGCCACGGCATCGGCATCCACCACGCCGGGATGCTGCCCAAGTACCGCCGGGTCGTCGAGCGACTGACGCAGAAGGGCCTGCTCAAGGTGGTGTGCGGCACCGACACCCTGGGCGTCGGCATCAACGTGCCCATCCGCACCGTCGTCCTCACGTCGCTGGTCAAGTACGACGGGGTGCGCATGCGCCACCTCTCGGCGCGCGAGTTCCACCAGATCGCAGGGCGGGCAGGCCGCGCGGGGTACGACACGGTGGGCGAGGTCATCGTGATGGCCCCCGAGCACGTCATCGAGAACCGCAAGCTGCTGGCCAAGGCCGGCGACGACCCGAAGAAGATCAAGAAGATCGTCCGCAAGAAGGCCCCCGAGGGCGCCGTCAACTGGACGGACAAGACCTTCGAGCGGCTGCGCGACGCCCCGCCCGAGCCGCTGACGTCGAGCTTCGCGGTGAGCCACGCGATGGTGCTCAACGTGCTCGCCCGCGAGGGCGACCCGGTGGCCGCGATGACCCGGCTGCTGACCGACAACCACGAGCCCGAGGCGCACCGCTCCGGCCACATCCGCCGGGCCATCTCGATCTACCTGTCGCTGCGCACCGCCGGCGTCGTCGAGCGCGTGCCCCTGCCCGACGACGCCTCCGGCCGGCGGCCCACCCCGCGCACCGTGCGGCTCACCGTCGACATCCCCGCGAACTTCGCGCTCAACCAGCCGCTGTCGCCCTTCGCCTTCGCTGCCCTCGACCTGCTCGACCGCGAGGACCCGTCCTACGCGCACGATGTCGTGTCGATCATCGAGGCCACCCTCGACGACCCGCGCCAGGTGCTGGCCGCCCAGCAGAACAAGGCGCGCGGCGAGGCCATCGGCGCCATGAAGGCCGACGGCATCGAGTACGACGAGCGGATGGCCCTGCTGGAGGAGGTCACCTACCCGCGCCCGCTCGCCGAGCTGCTCGGCGCCGCGTTCATGACCTACCGCAAGACGAACCCGTGGATCGCCGACCACGAGCTCTCCCCCAAGTCCGTGGTCCGGGAGATGCACGAGAAGGCCATGACGTTCGCAGAGTACGTCTCCGCGTACTCGCTCGACCGCACCGAGGGCGTGCTGCTGCGCTACCTGGCCGACGCCTACCGCGCCCTGCGGCAGACCGTGCCCGACGACGCCCGCACCGAGGAGCTCCACGAGATCGTCGAGTGGCTCGGCGAGCTGGTCCGCCGCACCGACTCGAGCCTGCTCGACGAGTGGGAGCGGCTGCGCAACCCGCTCGACGAGGAGGGCGCGGACGCGCCCGGCGGCGTGGACGACGACACCCCGCCGCCCGTCACCGCCAACCCCCGGGCCTTCCGCGCCCTGGTGCGCGGCGCGATGTTCCGGCGCGTCGACCTCGCCGCGCGCGAGCAGTACGGCGCCCTGGCGGCACTCGGGGACCTGGACGCCGAGGGCGCCCCGTGGGACTCCGAGCGGTGGGCGCAGGCGCTGGACCCGTACTACGACGAGCACGACGAGATCCTCACCGGAGGCGCGGCGCGCGGCCCCGCGCTGTTCCAGGTGACCCCGGGCGCGACGACGTGGCAGGTGCGGCAGATGCTCGACGACCCCGAGGGCGACCACGACTGGCGCATCGACGCCGTGGTGGACCTGCCCGCGTCGGACGCCGCCGGGGAGGTCGTGCTGCGGATCACGGACGTCGGGCCGTTGTAGGCCGCTCCGCTTCCTCGCCCCGCCCGGCCCCCCGAGCCGTCCTAGGCTGGACTCGTGGCCAAGAGCTCCAAGCACAGCCCGTCCGGCACCCCCGCCCTCGTGACGCTCGCTGAGTCCGGCGTCGCGCACACGGCGCACCCGTACGAGCACGACCCCACGGGTGACGTGGGCTACGGCCTGGAGGCTGCGCAGGTGCTCGGCGTGCCGCCCGAGCAGGTCTACAAGACCCTTATGACCTCGGTGGACGGCGTGCTCACCGTCGCGGTGGTGCCGGTGACCGGCAAGCTCGACCTCAAGGCGCTCGCGCAGGCCGTGGGCGGCAAGAAGGCGGTCATGGCGGAGAAGGCCGCCGCCGAGCGGGCCACCGGCTACGTGGTGGGCGGTATCTCGCCGCTGGGCCAGCGCCACCCGCACCCGACGGTCATCGACGAGACGGTGTGGCTCTTCGACACGGTGTTCGTCTCCGGCGGGCGACGGGGCCTGGACGTGGAGCTCTCCCCCGCCGACTTGGTGCGGCTGACGTCGGCCACGGTGGCGGACATCGGCCGCGAGGACTGAGCCGACAGCGAAGACTGAGCCGACAGCGAAGACTGAGCCGGATCAGCGGCCGTAGCCGGCGAACGCCCGGTCCGTGCTGACGATCTGCTTGCCGAGCGGCATCAGCGAGATCGGCACCATCTTGAAGTTCGCGATGCCCAGCGGGATCCCGATGATCGTCACGCACTGCGCGATGCCCGTGAGGATGTGCTCGAGGGCGAGCCACCAGCCCGCCACGATGAGCCAGATCACGTTGCCGATGGTCGACATGGCCCCCGCGGTCGGCTTGTCCACCACCGTGCGGCCGAACGGCCACAGCACGTAGTTCGCCATCCGGAACGACGCGATGCCGAACGGGATCGTCACGATCAGCACGCAGCAGATGACGCCGGCGACGACGTACCCCACCGCGAGCCAGAAGCCGGCCAGGACCAGCCAGATGAGGTTGAGCAGCGTCTTCATCTCCCCATCGTCCTCCTTGGCGCGCGCGGGCGACATCGGGGACCACCCTGAGCCGCCCCCGATGAGCCGTGGCGCCAGAGCCCCAGGGCGCCGGGCTAAGGTCCTCGGCATGAGCGTGCAGCACCCTGGGGACATCGCCTCGCGACTAGCCGGAGTCCGGTCCAGGGTCGCCGCCGCCGAGCGGGCCGCCGAGCGGGCGCCCGGCTCCGTGCGCCTCCTCCTCGCCACCAAGACGATCCCGCTCGAGGGCGTCCGGGCGGCCCTCCTGGCCGACGCCGCCGCCCGCGTCGACGACCCGGCGGCCTCCCCGGTGCTCGTGGGCGAGAACCGGGTGCAGGAGCTCGTCGCGAAGGCCCCGCACCTGCTCGACCTGGGCCCCGAGGTGCACCTGATCGGCCCGCTGCAGTCCAACAAGGTCAACCAGGCCCTGAGCGCAGCGTCCTGCGTCGAGTCCGTCGACTCCCTGGCGCTCGCCCAGAGGCTCGCCACCCGGTGCGCCGCCGCCGGGCGCACCCTGGACGTGATGGTGCAGGTCAACGTCTCCGGGGAGGCGACCAAGCATGGCGCCCACCCCGACGACGCCGTCCGCGCAGCCGTCGAGGTGGCGGCGCTCGAGGGCCTGCGGCTCCGCGGGCTGATGACCGTCGGCGCGCACTCCCCCGACCCGGACCGGGTGCGCGCGGGGTACCGGCTGCTGCGGGCGATCCGTGACGAGGTCCGCGACTGCGGCGCGCCCGGGACCGCGAGCGCCGTCGAGCTGTCGATGGGCATGAGCGGCGACCTGGAGCTCGCCGTCGCGGAGGGCGCCACGATCGTGCGCGTCGGCACTGCGGTGTTCGGCTCCCGGCCGACCCCCTGACCCGCTGCCCCTGACCCGCCCGCAGTGCGATTGACAGCCCCCACCCCCGGGCTGACGGTGGACCATGAGCGAATCCGACAGCACCGCAACGGACAGCCCTGTGCCGCCACCCGTCGCCTCCGACGCCTGGCCCACGCTGCGCGCCGACGCGTGGGCGGACACCCGCGACACCCTGCACATGTGGACGCAGATCATCGGCAAGGTCCGCATGGAGCAGTCGCCGATGCTCAACCACTGGTGGCAGGTGCCGCTGTACGTGACGGCGCGTGGGCTGTCCACGTCGGCGTTCGCCAACGGCTCGCACCTCGTGGACGTCGAGTTCGACTTCGTGGACCACGAGTTGAGGGCTCGCTCCACCGACGGCCGCGCGAGCAGCGTGTCGCTGGCGCCCAAGTCGGTGGCGCAGTTCTACGACGAGGCGCTCGCCGCACTGGCCAGGATCGGGCTCGACGCGCACATCAGCACCGTGCCGAACGAGGTGGAGAACCAGGTCCCGTACCCGCAGGACGAGCACCACGCGTCGTATGACGCCGGGGCGGTGGAGACGTTCTGGCGCCAGCTCGTCGGGGCGCACCAGGTCATGAGCGAGTTCCGCTCGCCGTTCATCGGCAAGGCGAGCCCGGTGAACTTCTTCTGGGGCGGGTTCGACATGGTGGTCACGGTGTTCTCCGGGCGACCGGCCCCGACGTGGACCGGCACACCGCTGAACGTCCCCGCGTCGGTGATGGCCGAGGCCGAGTCGCATCAGAACAGCAACGCGGGATTCTGGCCGGGAGGCGGGGAGGAGGGCCAGTTCTACGCGTACTCCTACCCGGAGCCGCCGGGGTACGCGGATCAGCCCGTGGAGCCTGCGGGCGCGCACTACGACCACTCGGCGGGCGAGTTCCTGCTGCCATACGCCGCGGTGCGCGACGCCCCGGACCCCGCCGCCGCGCTGCTCTCGTTCTACGACAGCACGTACCGCGCGGCCGCCGATCTGGCGGACTGGGACCGGCAGGCGCTCGAGACGACCTGGCCCGGCGAGCCGCGGCTCTGACTCCTCAGACGGGAACCGCGCTCCACGCCCAGGCCAACGCGGTGTCGACCAGCTCCACCCGTCGGCCGTCCATCAGGGAGCCCAGGTCCACCCACTCGGCGCCGGAGCCCCAGGCGGTGACGTCGTCGACCACGAGGTTGCCCACCACCCGGGCGGCGTAGACGACCTTCAGCAGGTGCAGGTCCGTGGGCCCGCGCCGCCCGACGGGCGCCGTGCCGGATCCGCGTGAGGAGTCGACGCCGAGGAGTGCCCCGATCTCCACGACGAACCCGGTGGACTGGAGCACCTCACGGCGCGCGGCGTCCGCGGGCGCCTCGGCGAAGTCGAGGGGGCCGCCGGGCAGTGTCCAGGCGAGTCCGTGCGATCCCCGCCGACGGGTGAGCAACGCGCGTCCACGCTCGAGGCACAGGACGTGCGCGGACGCCCGCACCCCGCGGTGGGGATTGATGACGTGGGGCATACCAGGCTCCTCCCGGTTCCCCCCCGGCACGGATCCTCTGTGTGACGAACCGTAGCAAACGTGGGTCAACCGCAGAGCACGTCGTCCGGGTCTTGTCCCGTGCGCGGCGTGAGTGCCGGTGCGGGGGTCGCGCCGCCGGTCGGGGGGGCGCTCGGCGAGACGGACGGGTGGGACGACGCGGGCGGGTCGAGCGTCGCGGACGGGTCGGCCGTCGTGACAGTCGGGTCGACGACCGGCTCATCCGCCGCGAGGCGCGCCCACAGCAGGTCGGCCTCCTCGGACCACAGCACCCGGCCCGAGCCCGCCTTGGGAACTGCCGGCACTGTCACGAAGGTGACGTCGGACGGGTCGAGCCCGCGCAGCCGCCATCCGAGCCCGGCGAGGTTCCGCACCGAGGCCAGGTCGCCGGAGAGCGTCAGCGCCCTGGTTCCCTGCTCGAGGAACCCCGCGACGCTGCGCGGGCTGGTCAGCACGTCAGAGGACGTCACCTTGCGCACCAGCGCCGCGATGAACTTCTGCTGGCGCGGGATCCGCTGGGTGTCGGAGTTGTCGGAGCCGGTGACGTACCGCGCGCGCACGTAGTCCAGCGCCTGGTCCCCCGTGAGGTCATGCCATCCGGCCGACAGGTCCAGGTCCGTGTTGCGGTGGGTGTCGCGGATCGCCTCCGGGACGCACATCCGCACCCCGCCGATGGCGTCGACCATCCCCTCGAAGCCCGCGAAGTCCACGATGGCGAAGTCCGCGCCCACGTCGATGCCCGTGTTCTCCGCCACCGTCGCAGCCGTGCACAGGCCGGCCAGCCCGGGGTCGCCGGACGCCCCACCGGTGGAGAACGCGGCGTTGAACTTGTCCTTCGTCGCTGCCGACATGCTCCCGTCAGGGTCGCGGTCCAGGTGGCAGGCCGGAATGCGCACCTCGGAGTCGCGCGGGATGGAGACGACCTCGACGCGGCTGCGGTCGGCGGACACGTGCACGAGCAGCGCGGTGTCGGAGCGCATGCCACCGACCACCCCGCCGATGTCGCCGTTCTCGCCCTCCCGGTCGTCGGAGCCGATCACCAGGAAGTTCAGCGGGCGCCCCTCCCAGGCGTCGGCGTCCGGCGGGGCGGTGGTCGTCGCGTCGTCGCGGGCGACTAGGTCGCCCAGGTCGCCAACGGTGCGGACGTTGCCCTGCAGCCGCAGCACAGCGAACCCGGCGAGGGAGCCGCCGAACACGAGGGTCGCTGCCAGGACGAGGCACAGCGTCCACCACGGGGACCGGCGCCGGATGGCCGTCGAGGAGTGGCGCGGCGTCGAGGCGCGCCGCCGCGACGCGGGCTTCCCGGGCCCGTCGGGCGGAGGCGAGCCCGTCGGGCCGGAGCCCACCGCGTCACGGTTCACAACGCCACGCTAGGCGCCCCCCGCCGATCGCGCCCGAGTTCCCCGGCCGCCCCGGCTCGGGCGCCCCCGGCTCAAGGCACCCGCGCGGTCGACTCCGGGTCGGCGAACTTCGTGGCGACGAGCTCCTGTGCGCGCTCGAGCTCGGCGGGCGTCAACGTGGAGTCGACGGTCCGGTAGCGCGCGCGGAACGACTCCTTGAACGCCTCGATGACCTGCTCGCGCGGCATGCCGGTCTGTGAGCGGACAGGGTCCACGCGCTTGTTGGCGCTGGTCGTCCCCTTGTCGGAGAGCTTCTCGCGGCCGATCCGGAGCACCTCGAGCATCTTGTCCGCGTCGATGTCGTAGGCCATCGTCACGTGGTGCAGCACGGCCCCGCCGGCGAGGCGCTTCTGCGCGGACCCCGCGAGCTTCCCGGCGGGCGACGCGATGTCGTTGAGCCCTGAGATCGTCGCCTTGACCCCGACGTCGGCCAGGGCGCCCAGCACCCAGTCATTGAGGAACGCGTACGACTGCTCGAACGTCAGGCCGTCCACGAGCGAGGCGGGCACCACGAGCGCGAACGTGATGCAGTTGCCCGCCTCCATGAACATCGCCCCGCCGCCGGAGATGCGCCGCACCACCGTCACACCGTGCCGGGCGGCGCCCTCGGGGTCGACCTCGTTGCGCAGCGACTGGAACGAGCCGATCACCACCGCGGGCTCCACCCACTCCCAGAACCGCAGCGTCGGCCCACGCCGCCCGGCGGCGAGCTCCTCGGTGAGCACCTGGTCGAGCGCCGCGTTGAACGCGGCCGTCTGCGGCGCCTCGTGGATCAGCTCGAAGGAATGGTCATGCCAGCCGGTCGCGTGGCCCAGCGCGCGGCGCACGGCGATGGCCACGGACTCGGCGTCGAAGCCGACCATCGTCGCGCCGCCGGGAAGCTCGCCGTCGGCCTCGGCGGCCGCGAGCGCGGCGTCGATGCTCGCGGCGAGCTCTGACGCCCGCGTCGTGTCGGGCTGGCCGACGAGCGCGCGCTCGATCACGGCCAACGCCTCATCAGGCTCGAGGAAGAAGTCGCCGCTGACGGAGGCGCTGGTCAGGATCCCTCCGTCCACCTCGACGTCGACCGCCACGAGCTTGCCACCGGGAACCTTGTACTCACCATGCACGCCCACAGCCTAAGGTCCGAGTGTGGGAGCCCTGGCGCCGGCTAGGGCAGCGCGGACGCCGCGGCGCGCGCCTGCTCCTGCATCATCGCGTCGAGGTCGGCCTCGGAGCCCAGCTGCTGCCGCGCCCTCGCCGGGTCGTCGCCCGCGTCCACGCTCGCGGTCCAGGTGACGATGACGTTGCCGACCAGCAGATGCCCGTGGAGCTGGGCCTGCGGGTCGTCGCCCGGCGCGGCCAAGTCGACGGCCTGGGCCAGCGAGGGGAAGAACCCCTGGTCCTCGATCGCGGGCGACGCGACGACTCTCGCCTCCCCATCGGGCCCCTGCAGGAGGTACTCCGGGCAGGCGTCCACCACGGTGACGAGCGTGCGGAAGGCCTGCTCGGCGGCGGCGGCGCTCTCCAACAGGGTCACCTGCTGCTCGAACACGACGCGCTCATTGCCCCATGAGCGCTCGTCGAATGCCGCGGGCGGGCCGTCGACGACCGTCGCGGCGACAGTGCAGGACGCCGGGGACACCTGCTCCCCCGCGCCCAGCCCCCAGGCCGCGACGGCGCCCTGCCCCACTTCCTCGACGCCGTCCGCGGCGCCCGGGAGGGTGTCCTCAAGCGTCCCCGGCGTGACGAACAGCGAGTCCAGGTCCGACGCGTCGAAGATCGGGGCGCCCGCCACCGGTGAGGGGCCCGGCGTCAGCAGCCCAGCGCCGGACTCCACGACGCTCGGCAGCGCGCTACCGCCACCGCCGTTGCCCCAGAGCCGCATGAGCAGGACGCCGGCCACCAACACCGTGACCGCGGCACTCCACCACCACCAGCGCGGGACCCGCCGGCGGGACGTCGTCGAGGCGTCACCCGCAGCCGTTGCGGGTCGCTCGGGGACGTTCGCGGACACCGTGGGCTCCCTGCCTCGAAGGCTCTTTCGACCCTAGGACGCCCAGCGGAACCGGTCGAGCCGAGGCGTTCAGCGGGGGGCGACCCCGTGGTGCCGCAGCCCCCAGATCGCCGAGTCGGTCAGCGCCTCCCAGGACGCCTCGATGATGTTCGGCCCGACGCCCACGGTGCTCCACGACGTCAGCCCGTCGGTGGTCTCGATGAGCACCCGGGTCACCGCGTCGGTGCCGTGCATCGCGTCGAGGATGCGCACCTTGAAGTCGATGAGCTGGAACGCCTCGAGCTCGGGGTAGACGCGCACCAGCGCCTGGCGCAGCGCCTGGTCGAGCGCGTTGACGGGGCCGTTGCCCTCCCCCGTGCTGACGTGGCGCTCGCCGCCCGCGTGCAGTTTGACCGTCGCCTCCGCGGTCGCCGGGACGCCGCGGCTGCCCGCGCGCTCGACGATGGCCCGCCAGCTCTCCACGGTGAAGTAGCCGGGGCGGGCGCCGTCGAGCTCCTCGACCAGCAGCAGCTCGAAGGACGCGTCGGCGGCGTCGAAGGTGTAGCCGTTCGCCTCGGCCTCCTTCACCCGGTTGGTCACCCGGGTGAGCAGCTCGCCCTGGCCGGCGAGGTCGAAGCCCAGCTCGCGGCCCTTGAGCTCGATGGTGGCGCGCCCGGCCATGTCGGAGATGAGCATGCGCATGTCGTTACCGACGGCCACGGGGTCGATGTGCTGGTACAGGTCGGGGTCGACCTTGATCGCGCTGGCGTGGATGCCGGCCTTGTGCGCGAAGGCGCTGGCGCCCACGTACGGCTGCCGGGCGAAGGGCGCGATGTTGGTGATCTCGCTGATGGCGTGCGCGATGCGGGTCATCTCCCGCAGGCCCCCCGACTCGGCGCCGTCGGTGGCGAGCAGCTCGCGGCCGCCCTTGAGCTCGAGGTTCGCGACGACGGCGAGCAGGTCGGCGTTGCCGGTGCGCTCCCCGTACCCGTTGACGGTGCCCTGCACGTGCGTGCACCCGGCGGCCACGGCCGCTAGCGAGTTGGCCACCGCGCAGCCGGAGTCGTTGTGCGCGTGGATGCCGAGGATCGCGGCGGGCCCGACGGCCGTGCGGACCTCCGCGACGATCTGCCCGATCCAGTCGGGGAGCATGCCGCCGTTGGTGTCGCACAGGGCGACCACCTCCGCGCCCGCCTCGAACGCGGCGAGCACCGCGGAGAGCGAGTACGCCGGGTCGTCGCGGTATCCGTCGAAGAAGTGCTCGGCGTCGATCACCACGCGCCGTCCCTCACGGGTGAGGAGCGCGACGGTGTCCGTGATCATCGCGAGGTTCTCCGCGCCGGTGGTGCGCAGCGCGCGCTCGGCGTGCCGCAGGTCGCTCTTCGCGACGAGCGTGACCACGGGCGCCTCGGAGTCGATCAGCGCGCGCACCTGCGGGTCCTGCCACGCCTCGGCGCCGGCCTTGCGGGTCGACCCGAACGCGGCGAGCACGGCGTTGCGCAGCGTCAGCTCCTTGGCGGCGCGGGCGAAGAACTCGGTGTCCTTCGGGATGGCTCCGGGCCAGCCACCCTCGATGAAGCCGACCCCGAGCTCGTCGAGCAGCGGCGCGATGGCCAGCTTGTCGGCGACGGAGAGGTTCATGCCCTCTTGCTGGGCGCCGTCGCGCAGCGTCGTGTCGTAGACGTGGAACGGGAGGCCGGGGCCAGTGGTGCTGCTGCTCACGGTGGTCTCTCTCCAGGCGGGTGACGGGGTGGCGGCTCAGGCCGACCCAGGGGTCTCAGGCCGACGCGGGCCCGGGACGGTGCGCCCCTCCGGAGGGAGGCGCCCCTCCAGCATGGTGCGTCGTGGCCGCGCGCGGGATGGTGCGCGACAACAAAAAACCCCCCGGAGGTGCGGGAGGTTGGCGCGTCTGCGGGTGGGCAGACGCGCTACGCGATGATGAGGCGGTACGACGTGTGAGGTGTCACGCGGGCCATCCTGCCACACCCGCACGACGAGTGGACCCGACACGCGGCGACCTCACCCGACACACCAGACGGGCCACGGCGCCCGCCGCGGCCCGTCCTGTGTGTCGGGGTGAGTCGATGCTGATCTGCTCAGAGCAGGCGGTGCAGCCAGCCGTGCCGGTCGGCGACGCGGCCGTACTGGATGTCCATGAGCTCGCTGCGCACGCTCGACGTGACCGGGCCCGCCGAGCCGTCCCCGACCGTCAGGTCGAAGCCCTGCCCCCCGAGCCGCCCGATGGGCGTCACCACAGCCGCCGTGCCGCACGCGAAGACCTCCGCCACCGAGCCGTCCTCCAGGCCGGCGCGGAGCTCCGTGAGGGGAACCGGCCGCTCGTGCACCTGGTGGCCCGCATCCCGCAGGAGCTGCAGGATCGAGGAGCGCGTGACGCCCTCGAGGATCGAGCCGGACAGCTCCGGGGTGGAGACGCTCCCGTCGGCGTGCACGAGGAAGACGTTCATGCCGCCGAGCTCCTCGACCAGCGTGTTCGTCGAGGCGTCGAGGAAGCACACCTGGTCGTAGCCCAGCGCGTAGGCCTCCTGCTGCGGCAGCAGGCTCGCGGCGTAGTTGCCGCCGCACTTGGCGGCCCCGGTGCCCCCGGCGCCGGCGCGGTGGTAGTCCTCGGCGACCCAGATGGACACCGGCTGCACGCCGCTCGCGAAGTACGGGCCCACCGGCGACGCGATGACGAGGTACTCCGCGGCCCGCGACGGCCGCACGCCGAGGAAGGCCTCCGACGCGTACATGAAGGGCCGCAGGTAGAGGCTGGTCTCCTCGCCCGAGGGCACCCATGCGGCGTCGGTGGCGACGAGCGCCGCGAGCGAGCCGAGGAAGTCCTCCTCGGACAGCTCGGGCAGCGCGAGCCGCCGTGCCGAGCGCGCGAACCGCTCGGCGTTGGCCCAGGGTCGGAACGTCCACACCGAGCCGTCGGCGTGGCGGTACGCCTTCATGCCCTCGAAGATCTCCTGGGCGTAGTGCAGCACCGCGGTCGCGGGGTCGAGCAGCAGCGGGCCGTACGCCTCCACGCGCCGGTCATGCCACCCCTGGTCCTCCGACCAGGAGATCCGCGCCATGTGGTCGGTGAAGACCGTGCCGAACCGCGGCGCGGCCAGGGCGGCGGCGCGGTCCTCGTCAGAGGTGGGCGTGGCAGTGGGGCGGATCTCGAAGCTCGAGAGCGAAGTGGGGGTCGTCGTGCTCATGGTTTGGCCTTTCACCAGGGACTGCTCTGACGTTACCGGGTGAGGACGGCCGTGGGGACAGGCTCGGAGGTCAGCCGGCGATGCGCGCGGCGAGGTCCTTGCCCACCTCGGCCGTCGACCGTACTCGGCCGTCGAGGTTGGCGCGCTCGGCGATGTCGGCGGCGACGGCGGCCTCGACCTTGGCGGACGCGTCGGGCAGCCCCAGGTGGTCGAGCAGCATGGCGACCGACAGCACGGTGGCGGTCGGGTCGGCCTTGCCCTGGCCTGCGATGTCGGGCGCGGAGCCGTGCACGGGCTCGAACATGCTGGGCGTGGTGCGCTCGGGGTTGATGTTGGCCGACGCGGCGAGGCCGATCCCGCCCGTGATCGCGGCGGCGAGGTCGGTGATGATGTCGCCGAACAGGTTGTCGGTGACGATCACGTCGAAGCGCGACGGGTTGGTCACCATGAAGATGGTCGCGGCGTCCACATGCAGGTAGTCGACGGTGACGTCGGGGAACTCCGCGTTGACGGCCTCCACCGTGCGGCGCCACAGGTGGCCGGCGTGCACGAGCACGTTGTGCTTGTGCACGAGCGTGAGCTTCTTGCGCGGGCGCGCGGCGGCACGGGCGAACGCGTCGCGGACGACCCGCTCGACTCCGAAGGCGGTGTTGACGCTGACCTCGTTGGCGACCTCGGCAGGCGTGCCGACCCGGATCGCGCCGCCGTTGCCGACGTAGGGGCCCTCGGTGCCCTCGCGGACCACCACGAAGTCGATCTCGCCGGGGTTCGCGAGCGGGGAGGCCACACCGGGGTACAGGCGGCTGGGCCGCAGGTTGACGTAGTGGTCGAGCGCGAAGCGGAGCTTGAGCAGAAGGCCCCGCTCCAGCACGCCCGACGGCACCGTCGGGTCGCCGATGGCGCCGAGCAGGATCGCGTCGTGCGCGCGGATCGCGTCGAGGTCGGTGTCGGTGAGGGTCTCCCCGGTCGCGTGCCAGCGCCGGGCGCCGAGGTCGAAGTCCGTGGTGGACACGCGCACGTCCGTGCCGGTCAGCGCTGTCTCCAGCGCGAGCAGGCCCTGCTCGACGACCTCGGTACCGATCCCGTCGCCCGCCACGACAGCGAGGCGGACATCCCGTGCAGCGTTGTTCTCGACCATGGACGCAGGCTACCGGTCCGTCTCACGCATCGGGACCTGCATCTCATCTTCCGGAACAGCGGGCTGCTGGTACAAGAGCTCGAACTCCTCGAGCAGCAGCGGCAGATCCTGCGAGAAGGGCTGCCCGCCGCGCGCCTCCGCGAGCCGGCGCCAGTACTTCTCATGCTCCCGGCGCCACGACTCCAGCGAGAGGTCGTCCTCCCCCTCGGCGGCCGCGTACTCCGCTTCCACGTCGCAGAACGGCACGACGCGCACCACAGTCGTGCGGATGAGCGCCCGCGGGCGCCCCGCGCCGTCGAGCAGGATCGACAGGTCGCCGACGCTCGGCCGCTCCTCGTACCCCGCCTCGAACTCCCACAGCGCGGTGGTCGTGGCGGTCTTCCGGCCCGACAGGACCAGGCCCAGCAGCTCGTCGGCCAGTCGCGGCGAGTCGCCGAACGACCACGCGGGCGGGGGCACGGAGCCCAACGGCGACGCGCCCACCACGACGCCCAGCCGGTCGATGCCGGCATGACCCCGGGCGACCTCCCAGAACTGGGCCAGCTCGCCGTCATCACGGGGGTGGTCGGTCACGGTCATCTCAGCCTCCAGGTCGGTGACGCGGTTCGTGGCGTGGCCCGAGTCTCGCAGCCACGAGTCCGGGGTGGAACGCCGACGGCCCGGGCCTGTCCATGGACAGGGCCCGGGCCGTCGAAAAGCTCAGCGCCGTCGAAAGCTCAGCGCCGTCGATCAGGTCAGCGCGCGGCGCTGCCCTCGACGTAGTCGCTCTCGGACGGCTTCACCCAGGCGAACATCTTGCGCAGGTCGCGGCCGGTGGCCTCGATCGGGTGCGCCTCGCCCTTGGCACGGAGCTCGGTGAACTCCGGGGCGCCCGCGTCCTGGTCGTCGATGAAGCGCTTCGCGAAGGCGCCGTTCTGGATGTCCGCGAGGACGGCCTTCATGTTCTCCTTGACGCTCGGGTCGATGACCCGCGGGCCGGAGACGTAGTCGCCGTACTCGGCCGTGTCGGAGACGCTCCAGCGCTGCTTGGCGATGCCGCCCTCGACCATCAGGTCGACGATGAGCTTGAGCTCGTGCAGCACCTCGAAGTACGCGACCTCGGGCTGGTAGCCCGCCTCGGTCAGCGTCTCGAAGCCGTACTGGACCAGCTGCGAGGCGCCGCCGCACAGCACGGCCTGCTCGCCGAACAGGTCGGTCTCGGTCTCCTCGGTGAAGGTCGTCTTGATGCCGGCGGCGCGCAGGCCACCGATCGCCTTGGCGTACGAGAGCGCGAGCTCCCAGGCCTGGCCCGACGCGTCCTGCTCGACGGCGACGATCACCGGCACGCCACGGCCGTCGACGTACTCGCGACGCACCAGGTGGCCGGGGCCCTTGGGGGCGACCATGACGACGTCGTGGCCGGCGTCGGGCTTGATGTAGCCGAAGCGGATGTTGAAGCCGTGTCCGAAGACGAGCGCGGCGCCCTCGTTCAGGTTCGGGGCGATCTCGTCGCGGTACACGTGACGCTGGACCTGGTCCGGCGCGAGGATGACGACCACGTCGGCCTCCTTCACCGCGTCCACGACGGACAGCACGCGCAGGCCCTCGTTCTCGGCCTTGGCCCGCGAGGCGGAGCCCTCACGCAGGCCGACGCGGACGTCGACGCCCGAGTCGCGCAGGTTGAGCGCGTGCGCGTGGCCCTGGCTGCCGTAGCCGATGACCGCGACCTTCTTGGCGGCGATGATGGACAGGTCGGCGTCGTCGTCGTAGAACAGCTCAGCCACGGTGGTTCTCCTTGTGTGATTCGGTGGTGTTGGACGTCAGGGGGTGCTCGGGCGGGGCGGTCACGCGGACCGGTTGACCCGTTCGAGCGCGCGGTCGGTGATGGAGCGGGAGCCACGGCCGATCGCGACGGTGCCAGACTGCACGATCTCGCGGACGCCGAACGGCTCCAACGCGGCGAGCAGCGCCGCGAGCTTGTCCGGGCCGCCCGTCGCCTCGATGGTGACGGTGTCCGGCACCACGTCCACGACGTGCGCGCGGAAGAGCTGGACGACCTCGAGCACGTGGGTGCGCTGCGCGGCCTCGGCGCGGACCTTGACCAGCAGCAGCTCGCGCTGCACGGACGCGCTGTCCTCGAGCTCGACGATCTTGATGACGTTGATCAGCTTGTTGAGCTGCTTCGTCACCTGCTCGAGCGGCAGTTCTGCCACGTCGACCACCACGGTGATCCGCGAGATCTCCTCGCGCTCCGTCGGGCCGACCGCGAGCGAGTGGATGTTGAACGAGCGCCGGGCGAACAGCCCCGCGACCCGGGTGAGCACACCCGGCTTGTTCTCCACCAGCACCGAGAGCGTGTGCCTGGTCATGCTGCACCTTCTTCCAGGGACGAGGCCTGCGGCGCGAGTGCCGCGTCGAGGAGGGCGTGGACGTGCAGTGCCGTGCTGTCGAGCACGGGCACGGGGCTGTGCGTGGGGTCGTCGGGCGAGATGAGCATCGACAGCTCGGTGCACCCGAGGACGATGGCCTGCGCGCCCTGCTCGACCAGCCGGCCGATGATCGCGACATACGCCGCGCGTGAGGAGTCCAGCACCCGGCCGAGTGCGAGCTCCTGGTAGATCACCCGGTCGACCTCGGCCGCGTCCGCCCCGGTGGGCATGATCGTGGCCACGCCACGGGCGGCGAGGCGGGCCGGGTACAGGTCCGAGGCCATCGTGAAGCGGGTGCCGAGCACGCCCACCCGCTCGACGTCCAGTTCGGCCACCGCGTCCGCGACCACGTCGACGACGTGCACCACCGGCAGGCCGGAGCCGCGCGCGACCTCGTCGTGGAGCAGGTGCATCGTGTTCGCCAGGATGCCCACCAGCTCGGCGCCAGCGGCGCGCAGTTGAGCGGCCTCCCGCTCATACCGCTCCCCGAGCGCCGCCCAGTCGCCGGCGCTCTGCAGCGCCTCGATCTCGGCGAACTCCACGGAGCGGAGCACCAGGTCGGCTGAGTGGAGGCCGCCGAGGCGCGCCTGCACCCCCTCGTTGAGCTGGGCGTAGTAGTGCGCCGACGACTGCCAGGACGTGCCGCCGAGCAGTCCGATGCGGCGCACTCAGTCCTCCCGGTCCCACGCGGGCGTGATGCCCCGCGCGTACAGGATGTCGTCGTTGCTGACGCCCGACGGCACCATCGGCCACACCATCGAGTCGCGCGAGACCGTGAAGTCGACCACCACGGGCTGGTCGTTGATCTCCATCGCGCGCTTGATCGTGGCGTCCACGTCCGCCTTGGTCTCGCAGCGCAGCCCGACGCAGCCGTACGCGTCGGCGAGCTTGACGAAGTCCGGGATGCGGCGTGTGCCGTGGCCCGTGTGCAGGTCGGTGTTCGAGTAGCGGGACTCGTAGAACAGCGTCTGCCACTGGCGCACCATGCCGAGCGAGGAGTTGTTGATCACCGCGACCTTGATCGGGATCTCGTTGATCGCGCAGGTGGCGAGCTCCTGGTTGGTCATCTGGAAGCAGCCGTCGCCGTCGATCGCCCACACGGTGCGATCGGGCTCCCCCACCTTCGCGCCCATCGCGGCGGGCACGGCGAAGCCCATGGTGCCCAGGCCGCCGGAGTTGAGCCACGAGTTCGGCCGCTCGTAGCGGATGAACTGCGAGGCCCACATCTGGTGCTGGCCCACGCCCGCCACGAAGATCGAGTCCGGTCCGGAGATGTCGCCGATCCGCGAGATGACGTGCTGCGGGGCGAGGTGCCCGTCACTGGGCTCGTCGTAGCCCAGCGGGAACGTCTCGCGCAGCTTGTCGAGCTCGCTCCACCAGGCGCCCAGGTCCGGGCGACCGTGCTGCGTGTGCTCGCGGGCGAGCTCGGGCAGCAGGTCGGCGATGACCTCGCGCAGGTCGCCGACGATCGGCACGTCCACGGCCCGGTTCTTGCCGATCTCGGCCGGGTCGATGTCCGCGTGCACGATCGTCGCGTTCGGCGCGAAGCTCGACAGCTTGCCGGTGACGCGGTCGTCGAACCGCGCGCCCAGGCTCACGACCAGGTCAGCCTTCTGCAGGGCCGCGACCGCCGCGACGGTGCCGTGCATGCCCGGCATGCCCAGGTGCTGCGGGTGCGAGTCAGGCAGCGCGCCGCGGGCCATCAGCGTGGTCACGGCCGCCGCGCCCGAGGCGTCGACGAGCTGGCGCAGCTCCGCCGAGGCTCCGGAGCGGATCGCGCCGCCGCCGATGTACAGCACCGGGCGCCGCGCGGTCGCGAGCAGCCGTGCGGCCTCGCGGATCTGCTTGGCGTGCGGCTTGACGACCGGGTGGTAGCCCGGCAGGTCGAGCTCCTGCGGCCACGAGAACGTGGTGTCCGTGACCATCGCCGACTTCGCGATGTCGACGAGCACCGGGCCCGGGCGGCCGGTGGAGGCGATGTGGAACGCCTCGGCGATCACCCGCGGGATCTGCGCGGGGTCGGTCACGAGGAAGTTGTGCTTGGTGATCGGCAGGGTGATGCCGACGATGTCGGCCTCCTGGAAGGCGTCAGTGCCGATCAGGGAGGCGCCGACCTGGCCGGTGATGGCCACCATCGGGATCGAGTCCATGTTCGCGTCGGCGATCGGCGTCACCAGGTTCGTGGCGCCCGGCCCCGAGGTGGCCATGCAGACCCCGACCCGACCGGTGGCGTGCGCGTAGCCCGACGCCGCGTGCCCGGCGCCCTGCTCGTGCCGCACCAGGATGTGACGGAGCTTCTTCGAGTCCATCAGGGGGTCGTAGGTCGGCAGGATCGCGCCGCCGGGGATGCCGAAGACGACGTCGACGCCGGCCTCCTCGAGGGAGCGGACGATCGACTGGGCGCCCGTCACCTGCTCTCGCACAACCGAGGCCTGCGGAACGGGCTGCTGCGCGCTGGCGAGCCGCGGCTCGACCGTCGCGCGCACCGATGCCGGTGTGGCGGGCGTCGTGCGTTGCGGTGCGGGGTGGGTGCCCTGGACCATCGTGTCTCCCTGGCGTCGGTGCTGAAGCTGAGTGCTCTGGGTCGATCACTACTGCTCGCACGGTGGCCCGTGCGTCTGGCATAGAAAAACCCCTCGGCCCGGAAGGGGCTGGACGAGGGGTGCGCGCGCTGACGAGACCTGTGACGAAGGTGGCCTCAGCCGGCGCGCCCAGGAAGTACTACAACAATGATCGTCTGCACGGACTGGACTGTACGCCGGTCCGCCGCTGAATGTCACGCCTCCCACCTGCCGTCTCACATCGTGGTGCACGTGTCCAATTCTCGGACGCGCCCCCTGCCCCACCTGCGCGGACAGACGCCCATGCCGGTCCCTAGATCAGCACCGTCTCTACATCAGCACCGCGCCCACCGAGGCGGACTGCACGAGCTTCACGTACTTGCCGAGTACCCCCCGCGTGTACCGCGGCGGCAACGGCTCCCAGCCCACCGCGCGCGCCTCCATCTCCGCAGGCGCGACGAGCAGGTCCAGTCTCGCGTTGGCCACGTCGAGGCGGATGCGATCGCCATCGCGGACGAACGCGATCGGCCCCGCGTCCACCGCCTCCGGCGCCACATGCCCAACGCACAGCCCGGTGGTCCCGCCGGAGAACCGGCCGTCGGTCAGCAGCAGCACGTCCTTGCCCAGCCCCGCGCCCTTGATCGCGCCGGTGATGGCCAGCATCTCCCGCATGCCGGGGCCGCCCTTGGGCCCCTCATAGCGGATCACCACCACATCGCCCGCCACGATCGTGCCGTCCTCCAGCGCGTCCATCGCCGCCCGCTCGCGGTCGAAGACCCTCGCCGTGCCCTCGAACACGTCCGAGTCGAAGCCGGCCGACTTCACCACGGCGCCCTCGGGCGCCAGCGAGCCACGCAGGATCGTGATGCCGCCGGAGCGGTGGATCGGGTCGCCCATCGCCCGCAGGATCTTGCCGTCCGGGTCGGGAGGCGCGATGTCCGCGAGGTTCTCCGCGACGGTCCGGCCTGTGACGGTCAGGCAGTCGCCATCCAGCAGCCCCGCGTCGAGCAGCGCCTTCATCACCACCGGCACGCCGCCCACCCGGTCGACATCGCTCATCACATACCTGCCGAACGGCTTCAAGTCGCCCAGGTGCGGCACCCGCGCCGCCACCCGCGCGAAGTCGTCGAGTGTGAGGTCGACCTCGGCCTCATGCGCGATGGCCAGCAGGTGCAGCACCGCGTTCGTCGAGCCGCCGAACGCCATCACCACGGCGATCGCGTTCTCGAAGGCCGGCTTCGTCATGATCTGCCGGGCGGTGATGCCGCGGCGCAGCAGCTCGACGACGGCTTCCCCGGACTGCCGGGCGAACACGTCCCGGCGCCGGTCCACCGCGGGAGGCGCCGCCGAGCCGGGCAGCGACATGCCCATCGCCTCGGCCACCGACGCCATCGTGTTCGCGGTGTACATCCCGCCGCAGGCGCCCTCGCCGGGGCAGATCGCGCGCTCGATGCGGCCCACGTCCTCCCGGCTCATCAGCCCCCGCGCGCATGCGCCCACGGCCTCGAAGGCGTCGATGATCGTGACGTCCTTCTCGGTGCCGTCCTCCAGGGTGACGAATCCCGGCAGCGTGGAGCCCGCGTACAGGAACACGTTGGCGAGGTCGAGGCGCGCGGCGGCCATCAGCATGCCCGGCAGCGACTTGTCACAGCCGGCCAGCAGCACCGAGCCATCGAGCCGCTCAGCCTGCATCACCACCTCCACCGAGTCCGCGATGACATCGCGGCTCACCAGCGAGAAGTGCATGCCCTCATGGCCCATCGAGATGCCGTCGGACACCGAGATGGTGCCGAACTCCAGCGGGAAGCCGCCGGCCTCGTGCACGCCCTCCTTGACGGCCTTGGCCAGCCGGTCGAGGGACAGGTTGCATGGCGTGATCTCGTTCCACGAACTGCCGACGCCGATCTGCGGCTTCGCGAAGTCCTCGTCGCCGAGGCCGACGGCGCGCAGCATGCCGCGCGCTGCTGTGGCCTCCAGCCCGTCGGTGACCTGGCGTGACCGTGGCTTGATGTCGACGCCGTTCACCGGGGCGCCGGACGGACTCTCGGAGGCAGTGGGCATCCTCGGAGTGTGGCGCCGTCAGTCCCTGGCCTGCCAGGTGCTCACGCACACCTCGTTGCCCTCCGCGTCGGCCAGCACCCAGAACGACGGCGCGCGCTGGTCGCTCACCACATGGCCCCCGGCGGCGATCGCGTCCGCCACCCGTTGCTCCGCCACGTCATGCGGCACCGTGACGTCCAGGTGGATGCGGTTGCGCTGCGGCCGCGGCGCGTCCATCTGCTGGAACCAGATCGCCGGGCCGATGCCCGCCGGGTCCTCGATCGCCGGCGTCGCACCCGGGTCGTCGCGGTAGGCGAAGACCGCCCGCCAGAACGGGAGGACCGCGGGGATGTCGAGCGCGTCGACGGCGATCTCGGTGATCCCCAGCACCGGGACCTCCGACTCGATCCCCAGCTCGTCGGCGATGTGGCTGATCACGGCCGCGAGCGCGACGTCGCGCTCGCTCACGCCGTGCACGTCGTGGCTCGTGAGCGCCACGCGCAGGCGGCCGTAGGTCAGGTGCAGGTCGGGGTGGTGCTGCACGGCCTCGGCGGCGATGGTGATGCGCTGGGCGAGCAGGAATCCACGCGAGAACGTCTCGGTGCGAAACGAGGCGTGGATCGTGTGCAAGAGCACGCGCCAGTGGCGCGCGTCGGTGCGGGCTGTCACATCGGCGTGGGTCAGCAGATCGCTCATGGGCACAGCGTGGCGCCGGGCGCCGACATGTGCCTGTCGACGCCCGGCGCGCTACTGATCCCCCAACTGCCTCAGCGGACCGAGACGGACGTCCAGCGCTCGCTGCTCGTGTCCACCCGGTGCGCGGGCCCTGTGAGCGTCGTCCGCGCCTCGGTCTCGCGCTCGGCGCACGAGGGCCCGACCCACAGCTCCAGCTCGCCCGGCTCCACGACCCGGACCAGGTCGCGGTTGGAGAACGCCAACCGCGCCGGCGGCGCCGAGAACGTCACCAGGATCGACTCGCCCGGCTCCAGCCGCACACGCTGGTACCCGATGAGCTGCGCCACCGGCCGTGTCACCGAGCCGACGACGTCACGTGCGTAGAGCTGCACCACGTCCTCGCCGGCCCGCTCCCCCGTGTTGGTGACCCGCACGCTCGCCTCGACGGGCGAGTCGGTGGCCACCTGTGCCGGGACCTGGAGGTCCGATCGGGCGAACGTGGTGTACGAGAGCCCGTGCCCGAACGGCAGCGCGGGAGTGCTGCGCAGGTTCGTCACGTCACCGTTCCCGCCGAGCTGCGGGTGCAGGTACGTGTACGGCTGCGCGCCCGCGGAGCGCGGCATGCTCACCGGCAGGCGGCCGGACGGGTTCACCCGGCCGGACAGCACCCCGGCGATGGCCTGCGCGCCCTCCTCACCCGGGAAGAACGCCTGCACCACCGCGGCGCAGCGGCCCAGCGCCCAGTCGACCGCGTACGGCCGACCGGTGAGCAGCACGAGCACCACGGGCGTGCCGGTGGCGAGGACGGCCTCGACGAGCTCGCGCTGCACGCCAGGCAGCTCCAGGTCGTCGCGGTCGCACCCCTCCCCGACGGTCCCCCGGCCGAAGAGCCCGGCGTGGTCGCCGACGACGACCACGGCGACCTCGGCGGTGGCCGCCGCCGAGATCGCCGCAGCGAAGCCCGAACGGTCGTCATCATCGACAGCGCAGCCGCGCGCGCCAATGATCTCCGCCCCGGGCAGCTCAGTGGCGAGCGCGTCGGCCACCGTCTGGATCTCGATCCCCACCTCGACGCCCGGATGGTGCGCCAGCACGTGGTTGAGGAACGAGTAGCAGCCGAACAGCGCCTCGACGCGGTCCGCGTTCGGGCCGATCACCGCGACGCGTGCGGGCGCCGCCAGCGGCAGTGTGCCGTCGTTCGCGAGCAGCACGAGGGACTCCTCGGCCAGTCGCGCGGCGATCCTGCGGTGCTCGGCGCTGTCGAGGTCGACAGCCGTGGGCGGCTCGTCGTCGAAGGTCGCGTCGAGGAGCCCGAGCTCCTCCTTCTGCTCGAGCGCCCGCAGCACCGCACGGTCCACGAGCGCCTCGTCGACGCGTCCTGCCCGCACGGCCTCGGCGAGCGGCGTGAGGTACGCGTCACCCGTCGGCAGCTCGATGTCGACCCCGGCGGCGAGGGCCAAGCCGGCCGCCTCGCCGAGATCGGCGGCCACGGAGTGCAGCAGGTGCAGGAACGCCACACCGAAGTAGTCCGCGACCACTGCCCCGTCGAAGCCCCAGCGCTCGCGCAGGACACCGGTGAGCATCGCGGGGTCCGCCGCGACGGGCACGCCGTCGATCTCGGCGTAGGAGTGCATCACCGAGCGGGCGCCGCCGTCGAGCAGCGCCATCTCGAACGGCACGAGCAGGACGTCCTCGACCTCGCGCGGCCCGGCGTGCACCGGGGCGAAGTTGCGCCCCGACTGCGACCCCGAGTACCCGACGAAGTGCTTGAGGGTGGCGTGCACGCCCATGGACTGCAGGCCGCGCACGTAGGACGTCCCGAGGGTCCCGACGACGTACGGGTCCTCGGAGATGCACTCGTCGACACGCCCCCAGCGGGGGTCGCGGATCACGTCGAGCACCGGCGCGAGCCCCTGGTGCACGCCGAGCACCCGCATCGAGTCGCCGATCACGGCGCCCATCTCGGCCACGAGGTCGGGGTCGAACGCGGCGCCCCACGCCAGCGGCGTGGGGAACGTCGCGGCCCGCCAGGCCGACAGGCCCGTCAGGCACTCCTCGTGCACGAGCGCCGGGATGCCCAACCGGGTGTCGCGGACCAGGGTGCGCTGCTTCTCCCACAGCCACTGGGCCCGCTCGACCGCCTCCACCGGACGTGTGCCGTACACCCGGGTCAGGTGGCCGAGCCCATGCCGCATCGCCTCGGCCAGCCCGATGTCGCGGGTGAACTCACCCTGCAGCGGGGCGACCGCCTCACCGTCGGCCTTCTCCCAGAAGCCCACGATCTGCGCGAGCTTCTCCTCGAGGGTCATCTGCGCGAGCAGCGCGCGCGGGCGTGTGCCGACATCGGACCCAGCCAGCGGCTGCAGAACAGTCACCGAACCATCCCCTTCATTGGAGCTAACGAGCCGGAGCGGGCGCTGTGGGGCGCCCACCCCGTCCAGCGGCGCGGGGCTCATCCCTTCACCGCTCCCTGCAGGCCGTTGACGATCCGCTTCTGCATGGCGAGGAAGAACACCAGGGCGGGGATCATCGCGAGCGAGGTGAACGCGAACACTCCGGCGGTGTCAGAGGAGTACTCGGACGAGTAGTCCGCGACGCCGAGCGGCAGCGTCTTCATGTCGCCCTGCAGCAGCAGGAGCGGCAGCAGGTAGGCGTTCCATGACGCGACGAAGGCGAGCACGCCCACCGTCACCATGCCCGGGCCGGACAGCGGCACCAAGATCCGCCAGAAGAACCCGATGCGGGACGCGCCGTCGATCAGCGCCGCCTCCTCGAGCTCGTCAGGCAGCGCCTGCAAGAACGGGCGGAGGATGATCACCGTCGTCGGCAGCGCGAAGGCCGCCTGCGGCAGTGCCACGCCCCACCACGTGTTGCCGAGCCCGAGGTCCTTGGTGATGAGGATGAACAGCGGGATGATCGCGACCGTGGCGGGGAACAGCAGCCCGGCCACGAAGACCAGGAAGAGCTGCTCCCGCCCGCGGAACCTGTAGCGCGCCAGCGGGTAGGCCGCCATCATGCCGAACACGACGACGATGGCCGTGGTGACCAACGCGATGATCGTGGAGTTCAGCGTGTACTGCCAGAAGTCGGGGTTGGTCAGGACCCCCGTGTAGTTCGACAGGATCCACGGCGAGGGGAGGCCGGCGGGGTTCTCCGCGAGCTGCGCGTTCGAGCGGAAGCCGCCGAACACGCCGTAGAGCACGGGCCCGAGGGTGATCGCCACGACCACCAGGGCCAGGCCGTAGACGAGCGGCGAGCCTCCCCCGGGGCGCTTGATGCGCCGACGGGCCTGCTCCGGCCGCTCGTGCGGCGTTGTCGACGCCGAGGTCAGGGTGCCGGCGCTCATCGAGTTGCCTTCTTCCGCGGAGCCGGGTCGTGAGTGTCACGGCGCATCACGAAGCGCTGGTAGACCAGCGCCAGGGCGAGCGCGATCACGAAGAGGATCACCGAGGCCGCCGAGGCGATGCCGAAGTTCTGCCGCTTGGTGCCCTCGGTGATGAGGAACGTCGCCATCGTGGTGGTCGCGTTGGCGGGCCCGCCCTTGGTGAGGATCCACACCATGTCGAAGAGCTGGAGCGATCCGATCATCGACAGGAAGCCCCAGGTGCGCATGGTCGGGCCGAGCAGCGGGATGGTGATCTTCCGCTGGATCTGCCACCAGCTGGCGCCGTCGAGTTGCGAGGCCTCGTAGAGCTCCTCGGGGACGCCCTGCAGGCCGGCGAGGAAGAGGATCACGGCCAGGCCGAGGTACTTCCAGGTCAGGACCGCGATGACCGCGATCATCGCCTTGTCGGGAGTGCCCAGCCAGCCCTGCGGCGGGCCCTGGAGCCCTACCGCGCCAAGGATCGTGTCGACGACGCCGTAGTTGGGCTGCAACAGCTGGAACCACACGACGCCCGCGATGACCTCAGCGAGGACGTAAGGCACGAAGATGATGGTCCGCAGCACGCCCTGGCCCCACATCTTGCGATTGAGCAAGAGCGCGATAGCCAAGCCGAGCGGGAGCTGAATGAGGATCGAGAAGACCACAATGGTGAGGTTGTGCTGCAGCGCGTCCGTGAAGACGTCGTTCTGGAGCACTGTCACGTAGTTCTTCAGCCCGACGAAATCAACGAGGGGGCCGAATCCCTTCCAGCGGTACAGCGAGAACTGGAGTGCCTTGACAATGGGCCACACCACGAAGAAAAGAAAGAGCAGGAGCGCGGGCGCCACGAAGAAGAAGATCTCCGCGCGCTTGCGCCAGGCGGGGCCCGGCCCACGGCGTCCGCCCGGGGCCCGGGCCGCCGGCCGCGCCGAAGCGCGACCGGCGACCGGGGCCTGGGAGGTGGACGTCGCAGCCGAGACGGGGGCGCCCGCAGGGGCGGTCGTTTCGTCTGCCACGTCGGTCACTTCTCCGCGTCAGCCGCCGCCTGGGTGGCGTCCACGATGTCCTGCGCCGTGGCGCTGGAGGCGAACACCAGGGCGATCGCGTCGTTCATCGCGCCGCCGACCGAGGTGCCGAACGCCGTGTCGAAGTAGAGCTGGACGAACGGCGAGGCGTCACGGACCTGAAGGAGGTCGGCGAGGGCCTTGTCCTTCACGTACTGGGTGGCCGACGGGTTGGTCGGCAGGCCCATGTCGTTGTCCGCGAAGCCCTGCTGGACCTTGTCGGACAGGAGGTAGTTCACGAAGTCGACAGCAGCGTCGGGCGCGTCCTGCGACACGGCCCAGGCGTCACCGCCGCCGAGGACTGCCGTCTGGTCGCCCTTGCCGCCGCTCACGGCCGGGAAGGGGAACCAGCCGGTGTCGTCGCCGAGGCCCGTCTTGTCCTCGGTGAGGCCCTGCATCACGCCGGGCTCCCAGTGGCCGGCGAGCTCCATGGCGACCTTGCCGGTCGCGAGGAGAGCCGAGGCGCTCGTCGGGCCCTTCTGGGCGGGCGTCGCCAGGAAGCCCGCGTTGAACGGCTCGGCGGCGATCAGCTGCTCGAGGTCGACACCCGCCTTGACGAAGCACGGGTCGCTGAAGTCCAGCGTCCCAACGCCGTCCTGCAGCGTCTTCTGCGAGCACTCGCGCAGCGCGAAGTAGTACCAGTAGTGCGCCGCGGGCCACTTCTCGCCGGCGCCCACGGAGGCGGGCTCGATGCCGGCCGCCTTGAGCTTGTCGATGGCGACGTAGAACTCCTCCATCGTGGCGGGCGGAGTCTCGATGCCCGCCTGGGCGAAGAGCGACTTGTTGTACCAGAACCCGACGACGCCCATGGAGAAGGGCAGGCCGTAGGTCTTGCCGTCGACCTGCCAGCCGGCGACGGCGCTGCCGATCGTCGAGATCGCGTCGGCCGAGCCCTCGGACAGGTCCTTGGTCAGGCCCGCCTCGACGTGGGCCGCGAGCTCGCCGCCGCCACGCTCCATGTAGACGTCAGGCGCGTCCCCACTCTGGAACGCCGCGTCGAGCTTCGTGATCATGTCGTCGTGCTGCATGGCGCTGATCTCGACGGTCACGCCAGGGTTGTCGGCCTCGAAGTCGGCCACGACCTGGTCGTAGTAGTCCTTGCCAGGCGAGGTGTTGGAGTTGTGCCACCAGGTGATGGTGGTCGCGTCTCCGTTGCCCTCATCCGTGCCTTCTCCGGCGTCAGTGCCGGAGCCACACGCCGTTGCGAGCAGCGCCACACCGACACCCAGGCTGAGGGTGCGGAGCGCTGCGGTCCTCGTCTTCTTCATCGTCGAATCTCCTCGTCGTCACTGACAGGGCGGGACGCGGATCAGGTTGGCAGCATTTCGCCCGCTGCGTCAATCGTTGTCGATATCGTTATCGAACTGATGCTCTATGCTTCCCAACGTGGACACGACTCCCCGCGTCAAAATGGCTGATGTGGCCCGGACCGCAGGAGTCTCGGTAGCCACCGTCTCGAAAGTGGTGAACGGCCGTTACGGCGTCGCCCAGAGCACCCTGGCCCGCGTCCAGGAGGTGATCGACGACCTCGGCTATGAGGCCAGCCTGGGCGCCAGGTCGTTGCGCCGGCACCGCACCAACGTGCTGGGCATCCTCGTCGCCGAGTTCGAGCCGTTCAGCACCGAGTTGCTCAAGGGCGCCTCGACGGCGGTGGCGGCGACGGGATACGAGCTGCTCGCCTACTCCGGCGGCGGGCGCGGCGGCGACATCGGCTGGGAGAAGCGCTACCTCTCACGCCTGTCCGGGACGCTGATCGACGGCGCCATCATCGTCACCCCGACAGTGGTCGGGACCAACCACGGCGTGCCCGTCGTGGCCGTCGACCCGCACACCGGCCCGTCCGGCATCCCCATGATCGACTCGGACAACCGCGGCGGCGCCGTGCTCGCCACCGAGCACCTGATCGCGCTCGGCCACCGGCGCATCGGCTTCCTCGGCGGGCGCGAGGACCTCGACTCCGCGCAGCAGCGCGAGGAGGGCTTCCGCCAAGCGATGGACGCGGCGGGCATCCCCGTCGACGAGTCCCTCGTGGCCGTGGGCGGCTACCGGCCCGAGACCGCCGACGGGCCCGCGCGCACACTCCTGGACAGGGCCGATCCGCCCACCGCGGTGTTCGCGGCGAACGACCTCTCCGCCATCCAGGTCATGACCGTCGCGCGCGGGCTCGGCATGAGCCTGCCCGACGACCTGTCGGTGATCGGGTTCGACAACGTGCCTGAGTCCGCTCTCGCGACCCCGCCGCTCACCACCATCAACCAGCCCCTGCAGCGCATGGGCTCCGAGGCCCTGCGGCTCCTGGTCGACCTCATCGACGGCCGCGAGCGTCCCTCCCATTTGCGGCTGCCCACCGAGCTCGTGATGCGCGCCTCCTGCGCGCCTCCGCGCCACTGACCTCACGCCCCGCGCCGGGCCCCGCCGCCCGACACCGCTACGGCGCCCGCCAGGATCACCCGCCGAGTTCACTCGTCCGGCCCAGGCGGCGCCACCCGTGCGGCCCAGCGGCGATCACTCGTTCGATGCGGGGCTCACGCCTGCAACTCGGCCTCACGGGTGCTCTCCGCGCCCGCCTTGATGTGCCGGGTCACCCACGGGGCGAGCGCGAACATCGCCAGCGCGGGGATCATCGCGATCGCCCCGATCCAGCCGAAGTACGCCGTCTCGCTCACCCCCTCGGTGGCTGTGAGGAGCTGCGCGGTGATGGCATTGCCCGCGGCGGGCGCCAGGAACCAGAGCGCCATCGCCTGGCTGCGGAACGCCTCGGGGGCGAGCAGGGTCGTGGCCGCGAGCCCGATCGGCGACAGGCACAGCTCGCCCAGCGTCTGCATGACATACGTGAGCACCAGCACCCAGGCCGGGCTCTTCCCGTCACCGGCGACCGCCGACGCGGCGGACAGGAAGAGGAAGCTCGACGCGGCCATCGTCAGCCCGATGGCGAACTTCACCGCCGTGGACGGGCGATTGTTCGTCTTGTACCAAATCCACGCGAACACCGGCGAGAGCAGCACGATGCCCGCCGGGTTCACCGACTGGAAGACCTCCGGCGCGATCGTCCACCCGAAGACCGTGCGGTCCGTGCGGTTCTCCGCATAGGCGGCCAGGGTGCTGGCCGCCTGCTCGAAGATCATCCAGAACGCCACGGCCGTGAGGAACAGCGGCACATACGCGGCCAGCCGCGACCGCTCGTGCGCGCTCACCCGCGGCGAGCGGAACATCACCAGGAAGTACGCGATGGGCGCCGCGAACGCCAGGTACGACAACGCGTCGATGAGGACGCCGAGCCCGGACTCCCCCGACACCCAGGACGCGAGCAGCACTGCGAGCCCCACTGCCAGGAGCACCAGGACCCCCGTGCGCGCCAGCGCAGGGCGGTCCGCCCGGGTCAGGGGATTGCCGGGCTGGTCGCCCGCGTGGCCCAACAACCGCCGGCCGGCGACGAAGAACACCAGCGCGATCGCCATGCCGATGGCGGCCACCGCGAACCCGGCGTGGAAGCCGCCCCAGGCGCGGGCCGCCCCGACCACGAACGGCGCCGCGAATGAGCCGATGTTGATGCCCATGTAGAAGATCGAGAACCCCGAGCTGCGCCGCGGGTCCTCGCGGGCGTAGAGCTCGCCGACCATCGTCGAGACGTTCGGCTTGAGCAGGCCGGTGCCGACCGCGACGCAGGCGATGCCCGCGAAGGAGAAGCCCGCCGACGGGACGGTCAGCAAGACGTGGCCCGCGGCGATGACGACACCGCCGTACAGCGTGGCCCGTCGGGCGCCCATCACCCGGTCGGCGAGCCAGCCACCGACCACGGACAGCAGGTAGACGGCCGTGCCGTAGATCGCGACGAGCGCGCCACCGGTGCTGCTCGCGATGCCGAGGCCGCCGTCCTCGACGGAGGCCGTCAAATAGAACAGCAGGATGGCGCGCATCCCGTAGTAGCTGAATCGCTCCCACAGCTCGGTGTTGAAGAGGGTGAAGAGTCCCAGGGGGTGTCCGAAGAACGCGTGGTCGCGGGGCACCGGTGGCTGGTGCTCCGGCGAGGGCTGGACCGGTGCGCTAGTCATCCCCCCATGGTGCAACGAGTCAGCCCAACCGGCCCGGCCACAGAAGGATTGTCTGACCAGGACGAACGGCCCACACGGCCACGCGCGGCGCACAGCATCCTGGACATGCCGGATCGCCCCACACTCCTGGGAACCACGAGTGCCCCACGACGAGGGGCGACGCTGGCAGCGGACCACCAGTCCGCCTGCTACGCCTGACCCTGCTGATCCTTGGTCAGGTACCCCAGCCAGGCCGCCGCCCGGTCGCTCGACACGACCGGATCGGCGGCCTGGCGCCGGGGCAGTACGCCAGGCCCGTGCGCCGGCGCCGGGTCAGTCCAGCTGGCTGGCGCGGAACTCGTCTTCGAGCAGCCCCATCACCAGGCTGTCGCACCAGCGCTCACCGTCGCGGTACGCGTCCCGCAGCCTGCCCTCGACGCGGAAGCCGAGGTTCTCGTACAGGGAACGGGCCCGCGGGTTGATGCTCAGCACGTCCATCTCGACGCGGTGCAGGCCAAGCCCGTCGAACGCCAGCCCGAGCATGAGCTGGATCGCCTCGGTGCCGTAGCCGCGGCCGCGGTACCCCGGGCGCATCACGAGCCGCAGGTTGCCGCTGCGCACGACGTCGTCGATCTCGTTCAGGACGATCTCGCCCAGGTACTCGTCGGAGCCGTTCGCCGTGATCGCGAGGTCGATGCGGCCGTCCTGATCGGAGACCGTCGCGCACCAGTCGTCGATCTGCGCCCGCGTGAAGATCGTGGTCGTGCCCGTCATACGGGCCCCTTCCGGGTCCTGCACCATCTCCCACATCGCGTCCGCGTCGGCTGCGCGAACGGGGCGCAGCCGGATCATCTCCCCCTCGAGGGAAGGCTTCTTCATGGCGCCTCCTTCATTCACCGCACGAGCCTACGTCCCGCCGATGTCGCCGAGGTTTCCCGGCCAGCCGACCCGGGCGCGCGGCCCGGCTAGCGTGGCCGTGTGACAGCGATCCACTGGTTCCGCCGCGACCTGCGCCTCGCCGACAACCCCGCCCTGCTGGCCGCGGCCGCCGGTGGCGAGGTGGTCGGGGTGTTCGTGCTCGACGACAGGCTGTGGCACTCCGCTGGGGCCCCGCGCCGCGCCTATCTGGTGCGCAGCCTCGAAGCCCTCGACGCGAGCATGGACGGACGCCTGCTCGTGCTGCGGGGCGACCCCGTCGACGTGATCCCGCGCCTGGCCCGCGAGGTGGAGGCCGTGGCCGTGCACGTGGCGGGGTCCTATGAGCCGTACGGCGTGCGACGCGACAGGACCGTCGAGGCCGCGCTGGACGCGGCGGGCACTGCGCTGGTGCGCACAGGCTCCGCGTACGCGGTGGATCCTGGCGTGCTGCGGACCCGCGCGGGCGGCCCGTTCCAGGTGTTCACGCCGTTCCGCACGGCGTGGCTCGAGCGCGGGTGGCCAGGACCCGCCGGGGAGGGCGCGCGGGTGCGCTGGGTGGGCGCCGCCGGCGGCGCGGCGCTCCCCGCCGAGCCGGACCTGGGCGGGCTCCGGCTGCCCGACGCCGGCGAGGACGCCGCCCGACGCCGATGGGCGTCCGCGCTCGACAACGTGGTGCCTCGCTACGCCGACGAGCGGGACCGCCCCGACCGGGAGGGGACCTCGCGGATGTCCGCCGCGCTGCGCTGGGGCGAGGTCCACCCTCGCACGCTGCTCGGCGACCTCGGCCGCCTCCCCGGGGACGGGCCGGCGATGTTCCGCAGCGAGCTCGCGTGGCGCGAGTTCCACGCCGACGTGCTGCACCACCACCCGTCGGCGCGGACCGAGTCGCTGCGGCCGGTGGCGCCCGAGGACGCGTGGGCCGCCGGCGACCGCGAGCACGCCCTGCTCACCGCCTGGCAGGACGGCCGCACCGGGTACCCGTTCGTCGACGCGGGCATGCGCCAGCTCCGCGCCGAGGGGTGGATGCACGGACGCACGCGCATGGTGGTGGCGTCGTTCCTGGTCAAGGACCTGCACATCCGGTGGCAGCGCGGCGCCGAGCACTTCCTGCGCTGGCTCGTGGACGCCGACCTGAGCCAGAACCAGCTCAACTGGCAGTGGGTGGCGGGGACGGGGCGCGACGCGGCGCCGTTCTTCCGGGTGTTCAACCCGGTGGCCCAGGGGCAGCGGTACGACCCCGACGGCGACTACGTGCGCCGGTGGGTCCCCGAGTTGCGCGGTGTCGCGGGCGCCGCGGTGCACGAGCCGTGGCGGCTGCCCGCCGGGACCGTGGACTACCCGGAGCGGCTCGTGGACCATGCCGCGGAGCGGCGCGTCGCGCTCGAGGACAACGCCCGCGCCAGGGCGTCGAGATGAGCGCTTGCGCTTGACGTAACGTCAACTCGTAGCGTCGTTCTCGACGGCGGAAGTCCCGCAGTCAGGAGACGACATGAGGAGGGGCGGCATGGAGACGGGCTCGGTCCAGGACGAGACCTGGACCATCGACGAGGTCACCCGCCTGTCGGGGACCACGTCGCGCACCCTGCGCCACTACGACGCGATCGGCCTGCTCACACCCTGCGGCGCCGCCGCCGGGGGGCGCCGCGTCTACGGGCGCCCCGAGCTCCTGCGGTTACAGCAGATCCTCGTGCTGCGGGAGCTCGGGGTCGACCTCGCGACGATCGCCGACGCGCTGCGCGTCGAGGACGCCGCCGAGCCCGACGCCGCACGCCGGGCCCGGCTCGACCTGCTCCGCGAGCACCGCGAACGGCTGCTCGCGGAGAGCGACCGCTTCGCACGGCTCGCCGCCACCGTCGCCTCCACCCTCGAGTCCCTAGAAGGGGGATCAGCCATGGAAGCCAAGGACATGTACGCCGGATTCGACAACAGCCAGTACGACACCGAGGCGCGCGAGCGCTGGGGGGACGAGGCAGTGGACCGCAGTCAGGCCACATGGGCGAGCCTCGGCGAGGAGGGTCGTGCCCGGCACACCGCAGAGCACGACGCCGTCAGCCGCGAGCTCGCTCGATGCCTCGTGGCGGGCATGCCCGTGGACGACCCCGAGGTCCAGGCGCTCATCGCCCGCCACCACGCGTGGGTCAGCGTGTCGTGGACGCCCGGGCGTGAGGCCTACACCGGGCTCGGCGACATGTACGTGGCGGATGAGCGGTTCGCCGCTGTCTACGACGCCCACGCGCCCGGCCTCGCTGCCTACCTGCGGGACGCGATCCGGGTCTACGCGGACAGCGTCCTGTCCTGACGGGCAGCCCGCGCCGGCGTGAGACCGCCCGGGCGTGGCCGGGCACATGCACAGCGGGGCGCGACCGATGGGTCGCGCCCCGCTGTGCGTCGCTCTGTGCGCGGAAGGCGCACGCGATGTGGTCAGCCGCTGAGCCGCTCCAGCACGAGCTCGCGCACCCGGCCGGCGTCGGCCTGGCCGCGGGTGGCCTTCATCACCGCGCCGATGATCGCGCCGATGGGGCCCTGGTTGCCGGAGCGGATCTTCTCCGCCAGGTCCGGCTGGGCGGCGAGCGTCGCGTCGATGGCCTCGAGCAGCGGGCCGTCATCCGAGACGACCTCGAGCCCGCGGGCGACGACGACCTGCTCGGGGTCGCCCTCCCCCGCCAGCACGCCCTCGAGCACCTGACGGGCCAACTTGTCGTTGATCCGGCCCGAGTCGACGAGCGCCTGGAGCTGGCCGATCTGCGCGGGGGTGATGGGCAGGTCGCCCAGCTCCACCTCCTGCGTCTTCGCGGTGCGGGCCAACTCGCCCATCCACCACTTGCGCGCGGCCGCCGGGCTCGCGCCCGCCGCCACCGTCGCCTCGATCAGCTCGATGGCGCCCGCGTTGACCACGTCGCGCATCTCCGCGTCCGCGAAGCCCCACGCGCCCTGCAGACGGCGGCGGCGTGCGGCGGGCAGCTCGGGCAGCGTCGCACGGATCTCCTCGACCCACTCACGGCTCGGGTTGACCGGCACCAGGTCGGGCTCCGGGAAGTACCGGTAGTCCTCGGCGTCGGATTTCACGCGGCCGGCGGTCGTGATGCCGGTGTCCTCGTGCCAGTGCCGCGTCTCCTGCGTGACCGTGTCACCGGCGTCGAGCACCGCGGCCTGCCGCGACACCTCGTAGCGCACGGCGCGCTCCACCGATCGGAACGAGTTGACGTTCTTCGTCTCCGTGCGGGTGCCGAGCACTGACTCCGGCGTCGGGCGCAGCGACAGGTTCACGTCGGCGCGCACGTTGCCGCGCTCCATGCGGGCCTCCGAGACGCCGAGCGCCCGGAAGATGTCCCGCAGGGTCTGCACGTAGGCGCGCGCCACCTCGGGCGCCCGCTCCCCCGCGCCCTCGATGGGACGCGTGACGATCTCCACCAGCGGGATGCCCGCGCGGTTGTAGTCGACCAGCGAGTACTCGGCGCCCTGGATGCGGCCCGTGGAGCCGCCGACGTGGGTGTTCTTGCCCGCGTCCTCCTCCATGTGCGCGCGCTCGATCTGCACGCGGAAGATCTCGCCGTCGTCCAGCTCGACGTCGAGGTAGCCGTCGAACGCGATGGGCTCGTCGTACTGCGACGTCTGGAAGTTCTTCGGGACGTCCGGGTAGAAGTAGTTCTTCCTGGCGAAGCGGCAGGACTCGGCGATCTGGCAGTTCAGCGCCAGGCCGATCCGGATCGCGTACTCCACGGCCGTCCCGTTGACGACCGGCAGCGCGCCGGGCAGTCCGAGCGACACCGGGGAGACGGACGTGTTGGGCTCCTCGCCGAACACCGCCGGGGCCGGGCAGAACATCTTGGTCGCGGTGCCCAGCTCGACGTGCACCTCGATGCCGATCACCGGGTCGTACCGGCGCACGGCCTCGTCGTAGTCGACCAGGTCGACGGTCTGCGTGCTCACTTGCCCACCTCCAGCTCGGGCGCGCGATCCAGGAGCGGACCGCCCCACTGTGCTTCCAGCAGCGCCTCGAGCGCGGCGCCCACGCGGTACAGCCGGTCGTCCGCCTTCGCAGGCGCCAGCACCTGGAAGCCGACGGGCAGGCCGTCGTCCGACAGGCCGTTCGGCACCGACAGCCCCGGCACGCCCGCGAGGTTCGCGGGGATCGTGGCGACGTCGTTGAGGTACATCGCCAGCGGGTCGTCGAGCTTCTCGCCGAGCTTGAACGCCGTGGTCGGCGCCGTCGGGGAGACCAGCACGTCGGCCTGCTCGAACGCGGCCGCGAAGTCGCGCTGGATCAGCGTGCGGACCTTCTGCGCGCTGCCGTAGTACGCGTCGTAGTACCCCGCGGACAGCGCGTACGTGCCCAGGATGATGCGGCGCTTGACCTCGTCGCCGAATCCGGCGCCACGCGTGGCGGACATGACGCGCTCGGCCGTGATCGGGCCCTCGTCCGGCTCGACGCGCAGGCCGAACCGCATGCCGTCGAACTTCGCCAGGTTGCTCGACGCCTCGCTCGGCAGGATCAGGTAGTACGCGCCCAGCGCATACGTGAAGTGCGGGCAGGAGACCTCGACGATCTCGGCGCCCGCGGAGCGCAGCAGGTCGAGGGACTCCGCGAAGCGCGCGCTGACGCCCGCCTGGTAGCCCTCGCCCGTGAGCTCGCTGACCACGCCGACGCGCACCCCGGTGAGGTCGCCGGTGCGGCCCAGGCGGGCGGCCGCGACCAGGTTCGGCAGCGGCTCGTCGATGGACGTGGAGTCACGCGGGGCGTGCCCGCCGATGAGCTCGTGCAGCAGCGCCGAGTCCAGCACCGTGCGGGTCACCGGGCCCGCCTGGTCCAGGCTCGAGGCCAGCGCGATCAACCCATAGCGGGACACGCCGCCGTACGTCGGCTTGACCCCGACCGTGCCGGTGACGGCCGCGGGCTGGCGGATCGAGCCGCCCGTGTCCGTGCCGATGGCCAACGGCGCCTCATACGCGGCCACCGCGGCGGCCGAGCCACCGCCCGAGCCGCCGGGGATGCGGTCGAGGTCCCACGGGTTGTGCGTGTTGCCGAACGCGGAGTGCTCGGTGGAGGAGCCCATCGCGAACTCGTCCATGTTGGTCTTGCCGAGGATCGGCAGGCCCGCGTCCTTGATCCGGGACACGAGCGTCGCGTCATACGGCGGCACCCAGCCCTCGAGGATCTTCGAGCCGGCCGTCGTCGGCAGGCCCTTCGTGACGATGATGTCCTTGACCGCGATCGGCACCCCGGCGAGCGTGTGCAGCTGCTCGCCAGCGGCGCGGCGCGCGTCGATGTCACGGGCCGTGGCCAGTGCCTCCTCGCCGCTCACGTGCAGGAACGCGTGCACGGCGGGCTCGACCTCGGCGATCCGGTCCAGATGCGCCTGCGTGGCCTCGACGCTTGAGACGTCGCCGGCGGCGAGCTTGTCGGCCAGGTCGGCGGCGCTCAGCCGCGTCAGGTCGGTCATCAGTCCTCCTCCATGATCTGCGGGACGAGGAACTTGCCGTCCTGCGTCGCGGGGGCGCCAGCGAGCGCGTCCGCCACCGGGAGCGGCGGCTCGGGGACGTCCGCCCGGAAGACGTTCGTCAGGGGCAGCGGGTGGCTGGTGGCAGGCACGTCGGGCGTGGCGACCTCGCTGACCCGGGCGACCGACTCGACGATCACGTCGAGCTCGCCCGCCAGGCGGTCGAGCTCGGTGGTCGTCAGGTCGATCCGGGCCAGGGCTGCCACGCGCGCGACCTCGTCGCGGGAGAGGGTGGACATGCCTCGAAGTCTAGGCGTTCAGGCATGCCCGCAGCGACGGCCGCGCCCTCAACGGACCCGGTCCACGGCCGCCGCCACCAGGGCGAGCAGCGCATCCGCGTACACGTCGGGCACCGTCGGGGCCCGGAACGACTGCTCGGGGCGGCCCGGCAGCTCCACGACCACCTGATAGTCGTCGATGCCGCGCGACAGGCTGCGGAACGTGCCGCCCAGCAGCTCGCGGAGCTGCCCCTCGCTCGGGAGCCACAGCGCGTCCTCCTGAGACACGGAGTCCAGTGCCCACTCGGTGGTGCCGTTGAACCCGAGCACCGTGCCCGTGGGGAACTCATGCGCCTCGATCATCATGTCCGAGATGGTGAAGACCTCGCCGGAGAGCTCGGGCTGCAGGATCGTGAACCGGTCGCCGGCGCGCGGGCGCCAGCTCATTCCGGCGGCACGGAGCCGCAGCGCGCGATCGACAGAGACCATGCGGCCAGTATCGAACGGCCCACGGACGGCGGCACCTCAGGGCGACCGGGGCGTCCTACCCGCTGTTCGGACGCGCGCACGCCGTCGCCCCGGACGCCCCGACGCGTCATCGCTCGACGTAGCAGTACCGGTCGGCCGGCTGGAACCCCATCTGCGCGTAGAGCGCCCCCGCGCCCACATTGCCCGCCTCGACCTGCAAGAACGACCTGCGGGCTCCGGACCGGGCGGCCACGTCGAGCGCCGCGCGCGTGAGCGCGCGGCCGAGGCCCCGACGCCGGGCGGCGGGCACGACTGTCAGGCAGGACAGACCCGCCCAGTCGTCCGCGAACGCGGCCCGGATCACGCCGACCACCCCGGTGTCGTCCCGCGCGCTGAGGTAGGCGGCGCGCGATCCGGTGACGATCCTCCTGGCGAGGTCCAGGTCCGCGCTCGCGCCGGCCTTGACACCAGTCCAGCAGGTCAGCCATGCCTCGTCGGGCGCGTCGGCGATGTCGAGGGCCACGTCGCCGATGACTCCCGGCAGCATCCCGCTCGCTAGATCGGTCGTGGGGTCGGAGGAGGCGCCGCCGTCCGGTGTGAGCCCGAGCCCGTCGAGCACCAGCACGTCCGTCACCGCCACAGGCGCGTACCCGCGCGCGAGGAGCAGGTCGCGCAACCCGTCCGGGCGGCTCTCGCGGCCGACGCGGAACACGGTGGGCAGCCCGCGCTCGCCGTAGCACCGCTCCACCCGTGCGAGGGCGTCCGCCACGTCGCCGGGCTCCGCGAGCGGGAGCACGCTGTTCGCGCGGCGGGTGAACCCGCCCGAGATCCCGACCCGCCACCCGTCCACGTCGACGACCTCGAGCGGAGGCCACGTGGCGGCCTCCACAGCGACGCCGGGGGCCAGCGGCGGGGTCCACTCGAGCACCCGCAGGTCGATCCCGTGCTCGTGCCGGTCACGGGCTGGCGCGGCGACGAACCCGAGGCGACCGTACAGCCGGTGCGCGGTGCGCATCGAGTCGAGCGTCGAGAGCACCACGCGATGGGCGCCGAGCGCCACCGCCTCCCCCAGGGCAGACCGCAGGAGAGCCTCCCCCACCCCGCGGCCGCGCGCCCCGGGGTCCACGGCGAGCATCCGGAGCTCCACCTCGCCGGGCTGCGCGAACTCCGCCCAGGGGCTCCCATGGCGCGCCAGCGTCAACGTGCCGACCACCGAGGGCTCCGCCGAGCCCGGGCCGACGGGGCCGAGCGCGACGAGCAGCGTCGCCTCCGCAGCCCGTCGCGCCGCGTCCCGCAGCTCACGCGTGTACGGGTGCTCGGCTGTCAGCAGGCCGTCCGACAGATAGGCGGCGACCGTGACCTCGCCCGCGCCCGCGATCTCGGCGGGCGTGGCGGCGGCCCGGACCCGCACGCCCCGGCCCTGTTCGGTGAGCGCGGTCATGCCTCGTCTGTCCCGACGCCCGCGTCGACCACGACCTCGTCGACCACGCCCTCATCGACCACGGCGGCCTCGTCGGCGAAGGCCGCCGGCCCCTCGGCGAGCAGTCGCGTGAACTGCGCCTCGTTGAGGATCCGCAGCCCGAGCTCGCGCGCCTTGGCCTCCTTGCTGCCAGCGTTCTCCCCCACCACCACGTAGTCCGTCTTCTTCGACACGCTGCCCGACGCCTTCCCGCCGCGGCTGAGGATGGCCTCCTTGGCGCCGTCCCGGCTGAACCCCTCGAGCCCGCCGGTGACCACCACCGTGAGGCCGTCGAGGGTGCGCGGCGCGGACTCGTCGCGGGCGTCGGCCATGACCACGCCCGCCGCCTTCCAGCGGTCCACGATCTCGTTGTGCCAGTCGGCGCCCTCGCCGTGGAACCACTCCTGCACCGCTGCGGCGATGGTGGGGCCGACCCCGTCGACGGCCGCCAGCGCCGCGGCGTCCGCGTCCCGGACCGCCTCGATCGTGCCGAACTCCCCGGCCAGCGCGCGGGCGGCCGTGGGTCCCACACGCCGGATCGACAGGGCGACGGGCACCCGCCACAACGGCTTGGACTTCGCCAGGTCGAGCTGCTCGATGAGCTTGAGGGTCGTCGCGGTGGGGGCCGAGGGCTTCTTCGCGGTGGGCCGGGTGTAGAAGTACAGGACCTGCTCCCAGACCCCGGTGCCGACACCGGACTTCTTCTTCTCGCGCCAGACCCGCACGTCGGCGAGGTCCTCGGCGCGCAGGTCGAAGAGCCCGGCCTCGGTGCTGAGCACCGGCGTCTGCGGCTCGCCCTGCGCGTCCTCGGGCCGGTTGAACTCGGGGTCGACGAGGGCGATCGCGGCCTCCCAGCCGAGCGCCTCGATGTCGAGCCCGCCGCGTGAGCCGATGCCGAAGACCCGCTCGCGGAGCTGGGACGGGCAGGAGCGCGCGTTGGGACACCGGATGTCGATGTCCCCCTCCTTGGCGGGGGCGAGCGGCGTGCCGCAGGACGGGCACTCCGTCGGCATCTCGAAGGGCCGCTCCGTGCCGTCGCGCAGCTCGACGACGGGCCCGACGATCTCGGGGATCACGTCACCGGCCTTGCGGAGCACCACGGTGTCGCCGATCAGCACGCCCTTGCGCGCGACCTCGCTGGCGTTGTGCAGGGTCGCCATCTCGACGGTGGAGCCGGAGACCCGGACAGGCTCCATCACGCCGAAGGGCGTGACCCGGCCCGTGCGCCCGACGTTCACGCGGATGTCGAGGAGCTTGGTGTTGACCTCCTCGGGCGGGTACTTGTACGCGATCGCCCAGCGCGGAGCGCGACTGGTGGACCCGAGCCGGCGCTGCAGGGAGATCTCGTCGACCTTGATGACGATGCCGTCGATCTCGTGCTCCACGTCGTGGCGGTGCTCGCCGTAGTGGTCGATCATCTCCTGCACCTCGGGCAGCCCGGCCGCGACGCGGGTGTGCGACGAGACAGGCACCCCCCACCCCGCGAGCAGGTCGTACACCTGCGACTGCCGCTCGAGGCCGGCGCCGCCCGTGCCGTCGCCCCAGCGCAGCGCGCCGATGCCATGCGCGTACATGCGCAGCGGCCGCGAGGCGGTGACCCGGGGGTCCTTCTGCCGCAGCGAGCCCGCCGCCGCGTTGCGGGGGTTGGCGAACGGCGCCTTGCCCGCCTCGACCTGGGCGGCGTTGAGCTCCGTGAAGGCCTCCACCGGCAGGAACACCTCGCCGCGGACCTCGATCAGCTCCGGGTGGCCGGCCGGGTCCCCCGCCAGCACCTGCGGGATCGTGGGGATGGTCCGCACGTTCAGCGTGACGTCCTCACCAGTCCGCCCGTCGCCACGGGTGGCCGCGCGCACGAGCCGCCCCCGCTCGTACAGCAGGGCGATGGCGAGCCCGTCGATCTTGAGCTCGGTGAGGTAGTGCAGCCCGCCCGGGCTCTCGCCGACGTCCCGGGCCACGCGCTCGGCCCACGCGGCGACGTCCTCAGCGGAGAACGCGTTGTCCAGCGACAGCATCCGCTCGACGTGGTCCACGGCGGTGAACTCGGTGGAGAACGTGCCGCCGACCACCTGCGTGGGCGACTCGGGGGTCCGCAGCGCCGGGAACTCCTCCTCGAGCGCCTCCAGCGCGCGCATCGACTCGTCGTACTCGGCGTCGCTCGCCAGCGGGGCGTCGCGCACGTAGTAGGCGAACTGCAGGTCGCGGACGCGCTCGGCGAGCTCGGTCCACCGGCGCCGGGCGGCGACCTCCTCGGGCGTCGCGACCGAGGTGGCGGCTCCCTGCGACATGCTCGGGTCGACTGCGGGATCAGGTGCGGTGCTCACCGGCACATCATCGCGTGTCCCGCCCACAGACGCCGCTCACCGACCGGCCCTCGACCCGAGCGCGCTCGGCCAGCCCGCAGGCACAGGCGTCAGCCCACAGGAACGCGCGTCAGCCGACCGGCACAGCCGCCACGCGCCGGCGCCGGGTCAGGACGCCCACCGCGATCGTCGTCCCCGCTCCGAGCACCGCCGCCGTGAGCCCGGCGGCGAACGCCTGGGGGGCCATCTGCCCGACGACCACCTCGGCGCCGTCCGCGTCCCACGTGCACACCGCGCGCGGCGGGAACGCGGTGAACCGCACGCTCGCCTGCTCCGCCGCGTGGGCGACCAGGCATGGCTGATCGCTCGCGGAGCTCGACTCGAGTGTCGTGACCCCGAGGCCGACCCACCCGACGATCAGCACCACGAGCCCGACGAGCGCCACCCCGGAGGAGGCCAGCAGCGCCAGCAACTGTCCCCGGGTCCGTCCTGCCGTGCGCGCCATGGCGGTCAGCCTTCTGCTCGTTCGGCGACCAGCTCGGCCGCCCGCACGGCTGCGGCGAGTGCCGCTCGTGCCTGGTCAGGGGTCGCCTGCGCATGAGGCGCGGGCGGCAGGAGGGTAGCGCGAGCCAGGCCCTCGGCGGGCAGCCCGACACGGCGCCAGGGCACGGTGAGCGCGTCGGCGTGGGCCCGCAGGTCGGGGCCGGCGCATTGCGAGGACGCCAGCGGCGGCAGTTCTGCCCACAGCGATGTGCCCTGCTCGACGGCTTCGGCGATGTGCTCCCAGGCCCGCTCGTCGAGCCCGGCGAGCGGGAGGGCGATGCCGTCCGCGCCGGCCGCCACCGCCGGTCGCAGCGCCGTCCACGCGGCTCCGCCGTGCACCACGACCTGCGTGGCGCCGGGGCGGGCGCCGCGCACGACGACGCCCAGCAGCTCGGTGGCGACGGGCGCGGGGACGGCGCGCAGTGCGCTGTACCCCGAGAAGCTGGGCAGCACCCCCGCGACGGCCTGTGCGAGAAGTGGCTCGTGGAGGAGCACGACGGGCTCGGCGCCGGGCACGAGGCGCCGCACGTCGGCCAGGTGCTCGGTGAGGCCAGCGGCCAGCGACCAGGCGAGCTCCTCGAGCGCGCCGCGGTCCGAGACGACGCGGTCGCCGCGTGCCAGGTACAGCCGCGCGGCGAGCGTGAGCGGACCGGTGATGGGGATCACGAGCGGCCCGCTGAACCCGTGGGCTGCGACCGCGAGCGCGTCCAGGTCCTCGCGGCGCAGGGCCTGGGCGCGGGCGAGGTCGCCGCCGGGACGGTCCGCGAGCTTCCAGCCGTGCGGGCCGAGCTCGGTGGGCAGGTCGACCAGAACCGTCGCCGCGGCGCCCGTCGGCCCGCCCCAGGGCCCGCGCTGCGGCAGCCGCACGGTGAAGGGCACTCCGGTGACGCCGCTGGGCGTGTCGGCCAGGTCGCCGACCACGACCATCTGCGCCTCGAGCACGTCGGATCCGGGCCACGGGCCGGAGCCCGTCACCGCGGTCATGCTCGCGCCGCCGGGGTCGTGGCGCGCACGGTGGCCTGCCCCAGCACCTGCGTGCCGGAGTAGAGCACCAGCGACTGCCCGGGCGCGACGCCCTGCAAGCCGGATGCGCCGTCCGCGAGCTGGACCTCGACCTCGTCGCCCAGCGCGCGGGCCTGCGCCGGGACGGCCTCGCCGTGCGCGCGCACCTGCACGGCGCAGGCGGACCAGTCGTCGCCCTCGGGCCGTGCGAGCCACACCGCCGCGTCGCCCTGGATGCCGCCAACCCGCAGTGCCTCGGCAGGGCCCACCACGACGGTGTTGCTGACGGGCTCGATCGACAGGACGTAGCGGGGCTTGCCGTCAGGGGCGGGGCGGCCCAGCGCCAGGCCCTTGCGCTGCCCGATGGTGTACGCGTAGGCGCCGTCATGCGCGCCCACGACGGCGCCTGTCGTGTCGACGACCTCGCCGGGCCGCGCGCCGAGCCGCTCGCGCAGGAACCCCTGGGTGTCGCCGTCGGCGACGAAGCAGATGTCGTACGAGTCCGGCTTGGCCGAGACGGACAGGCCCCGCGCGGCGGCCTCGGCGCGCACGTCGTCCTTGGAGGCGGCGTCCCCGAGCGGGAACATCGACCGCGCGAGGCGTTCGGGGCCCATCACGGCGAGCACATAGGACTGGTCCTTCGCGGCGTCGCGCGCACGGTGCAGCTCGGGCTGCCCGCCTCCGGGACGCTCGATGCGCGCGTAGTGGCCGGTGCACACGGCGTCGAAGCCGAGCGCGAGGGCCTTGTCCAGCAGCGCCTCGAACTTGATGTGCTCGTTGCACCGCACGCACGGGTTCGGCGTGCGCCCGGCGGCGTACTCGGACAGGAAGTCCGCGATGACGGTGTCCTCGAAGCGCTCGGACAGGTCCCAGACGTAGTACGGGATGCCCAGCACGTCGGCGGCCCGGCGTGCGTCCCCCGCGTCCTCGATCGAGCAGCAGCCCCGGGATCCGCTGCGGAGCTGGGCGCGGTTGCGGGACAGCGCCATGTGCACGCCGACCACCTCGTGCCCGGCGTCCACGGCGCGCGCGGCGGCCACCGCGGAGTCCACTCCTCCAGAGAGTGCGGCGAGCACCCGCATCAGCGTGTCCCGCCAGTCGCGCTGACGGTGCGCGGGCGCCCGGAGAGCCCTGCGGCCCGTGCCCGCTCGACGGCGGCGGGCAGCACCTCGACCAAGGTGTCCACGTCGGCGTCGGTGGACGTGTGGCCGAGGGTGAAGCGCAGCGCGCCGCGGGCCTCGTCCTCACCGGCCCCCATCGCGAGGAGCACGTGGCTGGGCTGCGGCACACCCGCCTGGCACGCGGAGCCGGTGGAGCACTCGACCCCCGCGGAGTCCAGCAGGTACAGCAACGAGTCGCCCTCGCAGCCCGGGAAGGTGAAGTGCGCGTTGGCCGGGAGCCGCAGCGTCGGGTCGGCTGGCCCGCGCAGCACAGCGTCGGGGACGACGCGCCGCACCTCCGCCACGAGCCGGTCGCGCAGCGCGGCCAGTCGCGGGGCGACCACCGGGCGTGCGGCCACAGCCGTCTCCACCGCCATCGCGAAGGCTGCGGCCGACGGCGTGTCGAGCGTCCCCGAGCGCACTCCGCGCTCCTGGCCGCCGCCGTGCAGCACCGGGGTCAGGTCGAGGCCGCGACGCGCGAGCAGCGCGCCGACCCCCATCGGCCCCCCGACCTTGTGGCCGCTGACCGTGAGCGCGTCGAGGCCCGACGCGGCGAAATCGACGGGAACCTGCCCCACCGCCTGCACCGCGTCGGCGTGCACGGGGACGCCGTGGCGGTGGGCCAGCGCCGCGACCTCCGCAAGCGGCTGCAGCGCGCCCACCTCGTTGTTCGCCCACATCACGGACAGCAGAGCCGCAGCGTCGCCGTGCGCCTCGAGCTCGGCCGCGAGCGCGTCGATCCGCAGCACGCCGTCCGAGTCGACGGGCAGCAGCACGATCTCCGCGCCGGCGTGCTCGGCCATCCAGAAGGCGGGGTCCAGCACGGCGTGGTGCTCCACCGCCGAGACGAGGATGCGCCGCCGGGCCGGGTCCTGTGCGCGCCGCGCCCAGAACAGGCCCTTGACGGCCAAGTTGTCCGCCTCGGTGCCCCCGGCGGTGAGGACGACCTCGCTCGGCCGCGCGCCCAGGGCGGCGGCGAGCTGCTCACGCGCCTCCTCGACGGCACGGCGAGCCGCCCGGCCCGAGGAGTGCAGGGACGAGGGGTTGCCGGTGCGGACCAGGGACTCGGTGAAGGCGCGGACGGCTTCGGGGAGCATCGGCGTGGTCGCCGCATGGTCCAGATAGACACTCACCGCGTCATCCTACGAACCCGCACTGGCAAGATGTGTCCGTGAGTGCCGACGACGTCCAGGGATCCCCGCTCGCGTTCAGCGGGCAGCGCCTCGACTGGCGCGACCTCCCGCGCGCCGTCCGGGGCCGCATCGCCGAGCTCGCGGGCGCGCAGGTGACCGCGGAGATCAGCGCGAACACCGGGTTCAGCCCCGGCTTCGCGGCAGTGCTGGAGCTGGCCGACGGGCGCGGGGTGTTCGTCAAGGCGGTCTCCCCGGAGCAGAACCCTGCCTCCCCCGATCTCGCGCGAGCCGAGATCCGGGTCGCGGCGGCCCTGCCCCCCGAGGTCCCGGCCCCGCGGATGCTGTGGTCGGACGACGACGGCGAGTGGGTGCTGCTGGGCTTCGAGGTGGTCCAGGGGCGGGCGCCGGAGTCGCCATGGCGCCCGGCCGACCTGGAGCTCGCACTGGACGCGCTGGCGGTGCTGGCGGATGCGGAGCCGTTGCCCGGCCACCAGCTCCCCAGCACGGACACGGCCCTCGCCGGGGACTTCACGGGCTGGCGTCAGCTGCACGCCGCGTCGCCCGAGGTCCGGCGTGACGCGGCCGAACGGGCTGGCGAGCCGGGCTTCTGGGCGCTGGAGAACCTGGAGCAGCTCGTGCGCTGGGAGCAGGACGCGCCCCGGGTGTCCGTCGGGAGCGCGCTGGTGCACGGCGACCTGCGCGCCGACAACATGCTCATCAACCATGAGCACGCCAAGATCGCGCTGGTCGACTGGCCGCATGCGAGCGTCGGCGCGCCGTGGCTGGACCTGGCGTTCATGCTGCCCAGCGTCTCGATGCAGGGCGGCGGCGACCCGCAGGACCTGTTCTGGTCGCAGCCGGTGGCCGACGGCCTGCCGGTGGACCATCTGCGCGCGGCGCTCGCCGGAATGTCGGGGCGCCTCGCCTACGGGTCGCTGCAGCCCGCGCCGCGGGGCATCCCCAACTTGCGCCGGTTCCAGCGCGCGCAGGCCGAGGCCGCGCTGCGCTGGCTCCGCGAGCTCGCCTGACCCCACGGGCCGGCGGGCGTCGTCCGCCCCGCGGCGGGCTCAGCCCTGGGCGTCCTTCAACCGGCGCAGCTCCTGGGTGGCCTGCGGCAGCACCGTGAACAGGTCGCCCACGATCCCCAGGTCGGCGATCTCGAAGATCGGCGACTCGGGGTCGGAGTTGACGGCCACGATCGTGCCGGAGGCCTGCATGCCGCCCCGGTGGTGCACGGCGCCCGACACCCCGGCGCCGATGTACAGCCGGGGGGCGATCGTCACGCCCGTCTGGCCGATCTGCGCGTCGTGCCCGATCCAGCCCTCGTCGGGGGCGACGCGGGTGGCGCCCGCGGCCCCGCCGAGCACGTCGGCGAGCTCCTCGAGCGGGGTGAAGTCGCCGTTGGTGCCACGGCCGCCGACGACCACGACCTGCGCCTCGCCGAGCGCCGGGCGGTCCGACGGCGCGCGCTCGGCGTGCTCGACGACGACTGCCTGACGGGCGGCGCCGCTGATGGCCACCGGGTGGGTGACGACGGCGGGCGAGGTGGGCGCGGCGGCGGGCGTGGGCTGCGTGGAGTTCGCCTTGAGCGCCACCACGGCGAACGGGGTGCGCACCGCGCAGCTCGTGGTCCACGTCCCCGCGAGCACTGTCTTGTCGGCCACGACCCGCCCGTCCACGACGCGCGCGTCGGAGGCGTCGACGACCACGCCGGCGCCGGAGCGCACACCGAGCCGGCCGGCGATCTCCTTGTTGTCGAACGTGGAGGTGAGGAGCAGCGCCGCGGCGCCGAGGGCGGCGGCCAGGTCGGCGAGCGCGTCCGCGACCACGGGCGAGAGCCGCTGGTCGGCATCTCCCAGGTCGAGCGCGTCGACGGCCTCGACGCCCTGCGCGCCGAGCTGTGCGAGCACGTCGCCGCCCGGGCCGTCGGCGCCCAGCCAGACGCCGTGCACGGCGCCGATGCCGCGGCCGAGGGTCAGGAGCTCGAGGACAGGCGCGCGCAGCGTCCCGTCGGGTGCGTGGTCGAGCAGCACCAGCACAGGGCCGGCGAGGTGGTTCGTCATCGTCAGGGGTCCTCCGGTCGCTGCGCTCAGACGAGCTTGTTCTCGACGAGGTAGGCCGCCAGTCGCAGGCCCGCCTCGCCGTCGTCGGTGACCAGCACGCGGTCCTCGCGGGCGGGCCGGGGCGCCGCCTCGAGGACCGCGGTGCGCGCGCCCGCGGCGCCGACGGTGGTCGGGTCGACCCCCAGGTCGGCGAGCGTGAGGACGTCGACGGGCTTCTTGCGGGCCGCCATGATGCCCTTGAAGTTGGGGTAGCGCGGCTCGTTCGCCTGGTCGGTGACCGAGACGAGCGCGGGCAGCGGCGCTTGCAGCACCTCGGTGGCGTGGTCCAGCTCGCGGCGCACCCGCACCGTGCCGTCCGTGACGCCGACCTCGGCCGCGAGGACCAGCAGGGGCAGGTCCAGCTCGGTCGCGAGCGCGGCGGGCAGCAGGGAGGTGAGGCCGTCGAGCCCGGCCATCCCCGTCACCACCAGGTCGACGGGCTCCTGCTCGCCGAGGCGGCGCACGGCGGCGGCGAGCACCTTCGCGGTGCCGAAGACATCGGATCCCGCGATCGCGTCGTCGACGACGTGGACGGCCTGCTCGGCGCCCATCTGCAACGCCCGGCGCACCGCGTCCACCGCGTCGTCCGGGCCCACGGTCACGGCGACGACCTCGCCGCCGTGCTCCTCGACGAGGGCGAGGGCCGCCTCGACGGCGTTCTCGTCCAACTCGTTGAGGGTGCCGTCACCGCCGTCGCGGGCCATCCGGCCGTCGGGCTGGAGGGAGCGCTCTGACTGGATGTCCGGCACGTGCTTGACGCACACCACGATTCTCACCCGCGGAACGTTACCTCCCGGGGCGCGCGGACCCCAGCCCGCCCTCGTCACAGTCCGCCCTGCGGACGCCCATGGGCAGGCCTCCGACGCCGCATGCCCGCCCGGCACGTCAGAATGGCCGTGTGACGCAAGAGGACGCGCGGGTGCGGACGCCAGGGCTCGGCGTGCGCGTGACCGACGACGGCATCGTGGCTGCCGTCCTCGCGTCGCACGCCAGCGCCGTCGACCTGTGCCTGCTGGACCCCGGCCCGCCTGGCCCCGACGGCGCCCCGACGTGGGCCGAGCGCCGGGTCCCGATGCGCGGCCCGCACCTGGGCGTCTTCCGCGCCGATGTCCCCGGGGTGCGGCCGGGCCAGCGGTACGGCTTCCGCGCGCACGGCACGTGGGACCCCGCCGGCGGCCTGCGCTACAACCCCGCCAAGCTGCTCGTGGACCCGTATGCGCGCGGCCTGGCCGGCTCCCTCGAGCTGCGGCCCGAGGTGTACGGGCAGGTGGTCGACGACGCCCTGCACGGCGATCCGTACGGCCCGGCGGACCCGCGAGACTCCACCGCGCATGTGCCGCACTCGGTGGTCGTGGACACCCGTGCCCGCAGCCTGGTGCCCGATCCGGCCGCGAACCGGCCGGGCACCCCGTGGTCGCGCACCGTCGTCTACGAGGCGCATGTGCGCGGGCTGACCCAGCGGATGCCGGACCTGCCCCCCGCGCTGCGCGGCACCTACGCCGGACTCGCGCACCCCGCGACGATCCATCACCTGCGGTCCCTCGGCGTCACGGCCCTGGAGCTGCTCCCGGTGCAGGCGTTCGCGTCGGAGCCGCATCTGGCCCACAGCGGGCTGACCAACTACTGGGGCTACAACACGCTCGGGTTCTTCGCCCCGCATGCCGACTACGCCACGGCCGAGGCACAGGCTCAAGGCCCGGCGGCGGTGCTCGCGGAGGTCAAGGCCGCGGTGCACGCGCTGCATGCGGCGGGCATCGAGGTGCTGCTCGACGTCGTCTACAACCACACCTGCGAGGGCGGGATCGGCGGGCCGCAGGTCAGCTGGCGGGGCCTGGACCCGAGCGTGTACTACGCGCACGACGGCGGGTACCCGGCGACGCTCGCCGACTTCACCGGCACCGGGAACTCACTGGACTACCGGCGCACCCCCGTGATCGCGATGGCCCTGGACTCGCTGCGCTACTGGGCGGACGAGGTGGGAGTCGACGGCTTCCGGTTCGACCTGGCGGTGACGCTCGGCCGGGGGCCGTCGGGCTTCGACCCGCACCACCCGTTCCTGGTGGCGCTCACCACCGACCCGAGCCTGCGCCACCTCAAGCTCGTCGCCGAGCCGTGGGACGTGGGGCCTGGCGGCTGGCAGACGGGACACTTCCCGCCACCGATGGCGGAGTGGAACGACAAGTTCCGCAACGCCGTGCGCTCGTTCTGGCTCGCCGACCCCGCCCGGGCGGCGCACGGCCTGCCGGGGCACCGCGTGCGCGAGCTGGCCACCCGCCTGGCCGGGTCGGTCGACCTCTTCGGCCACACCGACCCGCCGCTCATGCGCGGCCCTCTCGCCTCCGTCAACTACGTCACCGCGCACGACGGGTTCACCCTGGCGGACCTGGTCGCCTACGAGCACAAGCACAACTCCGCGAACGGCGAGGACAACCGCGACGGCTCCAACGACAACCGGTCGTGGAACCACGGCATCGAGGGGCCGCTGCCGGCCGACTCGGTCGCCGCCCCGATCCTGCCGCTGCGCCGGCGCTCCATCCGCAACCTCTTCGCGATGCTGCTGCTGTCCGCCGGCACCCCGATGATCACCGCCGGCGACGAGATGGGCCGCACGCAGCACGGCAACAACAACGCCTACTGCCAGGACAACGAGACGTCGTGGGTGTCGTGGGACCTGTCGCCCTGGCGCGCGGACCTGCTCGCCACCGTCACGCACCTGCTGCGGATCCGGCGCGAGCACCCCGCGCTGCGCGGCGAGCACTTCTTCACGGGCCGCCCGGTGCGCCCAGGCGGCCGCCCGGACCTGGCCTGGTACGACCGCGACGGGTCCGCGTTCGACCACGACCGCTGGCATGACGCGGACCTCCGCACCCTGCAGATGGTGCGCTCGCTGCCCGCCGAGCAGGCCGGCGGCGCGCAGGAGCACCAGCCCGAGGCGCGCCGCCCGCCCCAGCCCGAGGACGACACCGTGATGCTCGTCGTCAACGGCGCGCTGGACCAGGTGGAGGTCGTGCTCGCCGCCGATCGGCCCACCGTGTGGGAGCTGGCCTGGGACTCCACCTGGGAGAGCCCGCGCGAGCTGCGCGCCGCCGCGATCAGCTCAGCGCTGCACACGGCCTCCGGCGAGCGCACCGTGCTGGCGCCGCTCAGCGCTCGGGTCTACATCGCGCGCTGACGCGCCGCTACGCTGCGCGCATGGCCGACACCGCCGTCAGTCCGCAGCAGGTCCCGCAGCGCCCGCAGCGCGCCACCGACGTGATCGTCGTGGGGGCGGGCCTCGCGGGGCTCGTCACCGCCGCCGAGCTCACCGCTGCCGGCCGTCACGTCACGCTCGTCGACGCCGAGGGCCCCGCGGCTTTGGGCGGGCAGGCCTGGTGGTCCTTCGGCGGCTTGTTCCTGGTCGACTCGCCCGAGCAGCGCCGACTCGGGATCCGGGACACCGCCGACCTGGCGCTCGCGGACTGGCTGGGCTCGGCGGACTTCGACGCGGGCGGCGCCCCGGGCGGCGGCGACGAGTGGTCGCGCGCCTGGGCCGAGGGGTTCATCGACTTCGCCGCGGGCGAGATGCGCCCTTGGCTGCACGCGCAGGGCGTGCGCTGGTTCCCCCTGGTGCAGTGGGCCGAGCGCGGCGGGTACCTGGCCGACGGGCATGGCAACTCGGTGCCCCGGTTCCACGTCACCTGGGGCACTGGGCCGGGCATCCTCGAGCCGTTCGTGCGGGCGCTGCTCGACGCGCGCGCCGCGGGCCTCCTGACGGGGATGTTCCGGCGCCGGGTGACCGGCCTCGTGCTGACGGACGGCCGGGTCACAGGGGTGCGCGGGGACGTCCTGGCCGCCGACGGCGCGGCGCGCGGGGCGCCGAGCTCACGCGAGGCCGTGGGGCAGTTCGAGCTGGCCGCGAGCGCCGTGGTGATCGCCACCGGCGGCATCGGGGCGAACCACGACCTGGTCCGGGCCGCCTGGCCGGAGCGAGCGGGGCGCCTGCCGGAGCGGATGCTGTCGGGCGTGCCGGACCACGTCGACGGATCGGGCATCGAGGCCGCCCGGGGCGCGGGGGCCGCCGTGGTCCACGAGGACCGCATGTGGCACTACCCCGAGGGCGTCACGAACCACTCGCCCGTGTGGGGGCGGCACGGCATCCGCATCCTGCCCGGCCCCAGCTCGCTGTGGCTCGACGCCGACGGCCACCGCCTGCCCTCGCCGCTGTTCCCCGGCTTCGACTCGCTCGGCGCGCTGCAGCACATCACCGGCCGTGGGGACGACCACTCGTGGTTCGTGCTGGACAAGACGATCCTGGGCGCCGAGTTCGCGCTCTCCGGCTCGGAGCAGAACCCCGACCTGACCGGCAAGGACCTCAGGCTGCTGCTGCAGCGCGTGCGTCCCGGCGCCGTGGGGCCGGTGGAGGCCTTCGCCCAGCACTCGGAGGAGTTCCTGTGGGCGGACACGCCCGGGGAGCTCGCCGCGCGGATGAACGCCCTGACCGGCACGGACCGCATCGACCCCGGGCGGCTCGACCGCACGATCCGGGACCGCGACCGCCAGGTGCGGACCGGCCTCGGCAAGGACCTGCAGGTCACGGCCACGGCGATGGCCCGCCGCTATGTGGTGGACCGGGTGATCCGGGTGGCCAAGCCGCATGAGCTGCTCGACCCCGCGCACGGGCCGCTGCTGGCGGTGCGCTTGTCGGTGCTGACCCGCAAGACCCTGGGCGGCCTGCTCACCGACACCGATGGCAGGGTGCTGCGGCCCGGCGGGGGCGCGCTGCCCGGGCTGTTCGCGGTCGGCGAGGCGGCGGGCTTCGGCGGTGGTGGCGCGCACGGCCGGCGCGCGCTCGAGGGGACCTTCCTGGGCGGCTGCCTGTTCACCGGGCGCACCACCGGCAAGGCGCTCGCCGACCAGCTCAGCGGCTGATCGACGAGCGCCCTGGGTCAGATCACCGCGGGGTCACATCGCGGCGGGGTCAGCTCGCGGCGTTCGCGACCAGCCCCACATCGGCGACCGACGTCAGCCCGCGGTGCCGTGGCACGATCCGCACGGTGTAGCCGAAGGAGCCGGACGACTCGAGGCGCACCGTGCCCGCGAACGCATAGCGGCCCACCTCGAACGTCTCGGCGACCTGCAACGCCGACACCGCGAAGGTGGACAGCTCGTCGTCCTCCCGGACGTGCCCGTGCAGCACCTGCACCTCGACGTCCTGGGGGGTGAGCTGGCCGAGGGAGATGTAGGCCTTGACGTTCATCTCGTCGCCGACCTGCGGCACGTCGCCGACGCCGCCGGACTCGACATGGTCCACGCGGACCTGGCTCCAGCCGGCCCGCACGCGCTCCTTCCAGCGCGCCAGCTCGCGCGCCCCGGCGAAGTCGTCGGCCTCGAGTTCCCGGCCCGCGACCCCGGCGGGGACGTACAGGTGGCGCACGTAGTCGGCGACCATGCGGGTGGCCTGGACCTTGGGCCCGAGCGTGGCCAGCGTGTGGCGGACCATCTCGAGCCAGTGCACCGGCAGGCCGCGCTCGTCCCGGTCGTAGAACCGGGCCGCGACCTGGTGCTCGATGAGGTCGTACAGCGCCGCCGCCTCCAGGTCGTCCCGGCGCTCGGCGTCGTCGACGCCGTCGGCGGTGGGGATGGCCCAGCCGTTCTCGCCGTCGAACCACTCGTCCCACCAGCCGTCGAGCACGGACAGGTTGAGGCCACCGTTGAGGGCGGACTTCATCCCGGACGTGCCGGACGCCTCCAGCGGGCGCAGCGGGTTGTTGAGCCACACGTCGCAGCCCGGCAGCAGGGTCTGCGCCATCCCGATGTCGTAGTTCGGCAGGAAGACGATGCGGTGGCGCACGTCCGGCTCGTCAGCGAAGCGCACCAGTTGCTGGATGAGCCGCTTGCCCTGGTCGTCGGCGGGGTGGGACTTGCCGGCGACCACGAGCTGCACCGGGCGATCCGGGTCGGTGAGCAGCGCGCGCAGCCGGACGGGGTCGCGCAGCATCAGCGTGAGCCGCTTGTACGTCGGCACACGACGCGCGAAGCCGATGGTGAGGACGTCAGGCGAGAGGACGTCGTCCAGCCAGCCCAGCTCGGCCGGGCTCGCGCCGCGCTGGTGCCAGGACGACCCGACCCGATCGCGCGCGTCCGCGACGAGCTGGGCGCGCAGCTCGTGGCGCACCTGCCACAGCTCGACGTCGGTCACGCCGTCCGGTCGCAGCCAGCCCGTGCCGGTGGCGACCTCCTCCGGGGTGAGCCGGGCGGCTGCCAAGTCGGCCAGCTTGCGGTCCACCCATGTCGGGGAGTGCACGCCGTTGGTGATGGAGCCGATGGGGACCTCGGCCGCGTCGAACCCCTCCCACAGCCCGTTGAACATGTTCCGGGACACGTCGCCGTGCAGCAGCGAGACGCCGTTCGCACGGCCGCCGAGGCGCAGGCCCAGCACCGCCATGTTGAACAGCAGCGGGTCGCCACCCTCGTAGTCCTCGGCGCCGAGCTCGAGCACGCGCTCCACGGGGACGCCCTCGACGGCGTTGTCCTCGCCGAAGTACTGGCGGACGAGCCGCGCCTCGAAGCGGTCGATGCCGGCGGGCACCGGGGTGTGGGTCGTGAACACCGTCGACGCGCGCACGGCCTCGCGCGCCGAGTCGAAGTCCAGGCCCTTGTCGGTGACGAGCTCGCGGATGCGCTCCACGCCGAGGAGGCCGGCGTGGCCCTCGTTCATGTGGAAGACCTCGGGGGCGGGCGCCCCGGTGAGCTGAGACCACAGCCGCAGCGCGCGGACCCCGCCGACGCCCAGCAGCAGCTCCTGCTGCAGCCGGTACTCGCCGCCGCCGCCGTAGAGCCGGTCGGTGACCTTCCGGGCGAGCTCGTCATTCTCGGGGACGTCGGAGTCGAGCAGCAGCAGCGGGATCCGGCCGACGGCGGCGGACCAGATGTGCGCGTGCAGGGCGCGCCCGCCCGGCAGGGAGATGCTCACCAGCGCCGGGGCGCCGTCCTCCTCGCGCAGCAGCCTGAGCGGGAGCCCGTCGGGGTCCAGCACCGGGTACGTCTCGAGCTGCCAGCCGTCGCGGGTGAGCGACTGCTTGAAGTAGCCGGAGCCGTAGAGCAGCCCGACGCCCACGATCGGCACCCCGAGGTCGGAGGCGCTCTTGAGGTGGTCGCCGGCCAGGATGCCGAGGCCGCCCGAGTACTGGGGCAGCACCGAGGTGATGCCGTACTCCGGCGAGAAGTAGGCGATCGAGGCGGGCAGGTCCTCAGGGTCCTGCTCCTGGTACCAGCGCGGCGCCGTGAGGTAGCGCTGCAGATCGGCGGCAGCGGCCTGCACCCGTCCGACGAACGCCTCATCGGCCGCGAGCGCGGCGAGGCGGCCCGGCGCCAGCGCGCCCAGCAGCGCGACGGGATCGCCGCCCACCTGGGCCCACAGCTCCTCGTCGATCGAGGCGAACAGGTCGCGTGTGGGCGCATGCCACGACCAGCGCAGGTTATGGGCTAGCTCGTCGAGGTCAGCGAGCTCTGCCGGCAGAACAGTGCGGACGGTGAATCGTCTGATCGCTCTCACGTGCCCGACACTACGCAGGTCAACCCCCTGCGCACACCCCGAACGCGCTGCTGAGGCGCGCCCGGGCGCGTCGGGGTCGCTCACGGGTCGCGAATGCCGCCCGACCTGGGGCGCGCCGTGGCCAGCGGATGCTCTGACCACCACGGAGTGGATAGGTTCGGACCGTGACGCAGACACCACCGCAGGTCCCCCCGGCGACACCGCGTCGCGCCCGCACCTCGGCACTCCCCAAGCCCCACGCTGACGGACCCCCGATCGGGCGCATCCCCGTGGTCGACCTCTCCCCCGTCGTCGACGCCGGCCGATGGCCCGCCAAGGCCGTGGTCGGCGAGGCGGTGCCCATCCGCGCCACCGTGTTCCGCGAGGGCCATGACGCCGTCGCCGCCACGGCCGTGCTGGTGGGCCCCGACGGCCGTGACCGGGCGCGCACCCGCATGGTGGACATCGCGCCCGGCCTGGACCGCTTCGAGGGCCGGCTCGTGCCCGACTCCCTGGGCCTGTGGGGCTTCCGGGTGGAGGGCTGGTCCGATCCGTACGCGACGTGGGCGCATGACGCGTCGATCAAGGTCGAGGCGGGCATCGACGTCGAGCTGATGCTCGCCGAGGGCGCGCTGCTGCTCGAGCGCGCGGCCCAGCGCAACGGCGGCGAGGCGCTGCCCGAGCCGGCCGCCCGGGTGCTGCTCGGCGCGGTGACCGCCCTGCGCGACACCGCGCGGCCGCCGCAGGCCCGCCTCGCCGCGGCGCTGGGCGACCCGGTGCGCGCCGTGCTCGACGAGCACCCGCTGCGCGACCTGGTCAGCCCGTCGCCGGTGTACCCGCTCCAGGTGGACCGCGAGCTCGCGCTCGCGGGCGCCTGGTACGAGATGTTCCCGAGGTCGGCGGGCGCGTTGCGCGACCCGGAGACCGGCCAGTGGACGTCGGGCACCTTCCGCACCGCCGCGCTCGAGCTGCCCCGCATCGCGGACCTGGGCTTCGACATCGTCTACCTGACACCGGTGCACCCGATCGGCACGACGTACCGCAAGGGCCGGAACAACTCGCTGACTGCCCAGCCCGACGAGCCCGGCTCGCCGTATGCGATCGGCTCGCCCGACGGCGGCCACGACGCCATCGACCCGGCGCTGGGCACGTTCGAGGACTTCGACGCCTTCGTGGCGACCGCCCGCGGCCTGGGCCTCGAGGTGGCCCTGGACCTGGCGCTCCAGGCGTCGCCGGACCACCCGTGGGTCACCGAGCACCCGGAGTGGTTCACGACCCGCGCGGACGGCACCATCGCCTACGCGGAGAACCCGCCCAAGAAGTACCAGGACATCTACCCGCTCAACTTCGACAACGACCCCGAGGGCATCTACCAGGAGATCCGCCGGGTGCTGCAGGTGTGGATCGACCACGGGGTCACGGCGTTCCGCGTCGACAACCCGCACACCAAGCCGCTGCCGTTCTGGGAGCGGCTGCTCGCGGACGTCCGCGCTGCCCATCCCGAGGTGATCTTCCTGTCGGAGGCGTTCACCCGCCCGGCGATGATGCTCAACCTGGCCCGGATCGGCTTCCACCAGTCGTACACGTACTTCACCTGGCGCAACTCCAAGCCGGAGCTGGAGGAGTACCTGCGCGAGGTGTCCGGCGAGCAGGGCTCGTGGATGCGGCCGAACTTCTGGCCGACGACGCACGACATCCTGCCGCCGTACCTGCAGCAGGGCGGCGTCGCCGGCTTCGCCGTGCGCGCGGTGCTCGCCGCGCTGGGATCGCCGAGCTGGGGCGTCTACTCGGGCTACGAGCTCGTCGAGAACGTGCCCCGGCCGGGCGTCGAGGAGCAGATCGACAACGAGAAGTACGAGTTCAAGCCGCGCGACTGGAGTCGCGCCGACCAGTTCGGCATCGCCGAGCTGATCCGCAAGCTCAACGCGATCCGCCACCAGCATCCGGCGCTGCGCCAGCTCCGCGACCTCGTGGTGCACCCCACCACCGACGACGCGCTGGTGTGCTTCTCGCGGAGCCTGTCCGCCCAGGACTCGCCGACGGGCAGGCCGGACACCATCATCGTCGTCGTGAACCTCGACCCGTTCCAGGCCCGTGAGGGCCTGGTCCACCTCGACCTGGCGGCCCTCGGGCTGCCCCGCCCGGGCAGCGAGCCCACCGGCCTCTTCGTGGCACATGACCTCCTCTCGGAGGAGACCTACGCCTGGGGGTCCACGGTCTACGTGCGGCTGGACCCGGCTGTCCGCGCCGCGCACGTGGTCCAGGCGGACCCGGCATGAGCGCGCCCACGTCGGGGGTCTCCCCCCGCGGCCTGCCCGCCGGGCCCGAGCACCCCGCTCGCGGCGCCCTTCCGAGCCGCCCGCAGCCCCTCGTGCCGCGCCCGCGCGAGGACCGCCCGGGGCTGTCCGACGACCCGGACTGGTACCGCCCCGGCGTCTTCTACGAGGTGATGATCCGGGCGTTCTCCGATGGGAAGGGCGACGGCAGCGGCGACCTGCAAGGGCTGATCCAGCGGCTCGACTACCTGCAGTGGCTGGGCGTGGACGTGCTGTGGCTCCCGCCGTTCTACCCGTCGCCGCTGCGCGACGGCGGGTACGACGTGTCGGACTACACGGCCATCGCGCCGCAGTACGGGACGGCACAGCAGTTCACCGAGCTCATCGGCGCGGCGCATGAGCGCGGCATCCGCATCGTCGTCGACCTGGTGATGAACCACACCAGCGACGCGCACCCGTGGTTCCAGGCCTCCCGCTCGGACCCGGACGGGCCCTACGGCGACTTCTACGTGTGGAGCGACGACAACACCCGGTACCAGGACGCGCGCATCATCTTCGTGGACACGGAGACGTCGAACTGGACCTTCGACCCGGTGCGGCGCCAGTACTTCTGGCACCGGTTCTTCAGCCACCAGCCGGACCTGAACTTCGAGAACCCCCGTGTGGTCGACGCGATGATGGACGTCGCCCGGTACTGGCTGCAGCTCGGGGTCGACGGGTTCCGGCTGGACGCCGTGCCGTACCTCTACGAGGCGGAGGGCACCAACTGCGAGAACCTGCCCGAGACCCACGGGATGCTGCGCAAGCTCCGCAAGATGGTGGATGACGAGTTCCCCGGCCGCATCATCCTGGCCGAGGCGAACCAGTGGCCCGAGGACGTGGTCGAGTACTTCGGCACCGAGGAGGAGCCGGAGTGCCACATGGCGTTCCACTTCCCGGTGATGCCGCGGATCTTCTACGCGATCCGCGACCAGCGGGCCACGCCCATCGTGGACATCCTCGCGGACACGCCTCCGATCCCGAAGGGCGCGCAGTGGAGCACTTTCCTGCGCAACCACGACGAGCTGACCCTCGAGATGGTCTCCACCGAGGAGCGCGCCTCGATGTACGGGTGGTACGCCCCCGACTCGCGGATGCGCGCGAACATCGGCATCCGGCGACGGCTCGCGCCGCTGCTCGACAACTCCCGCAGCGAGATCGAGCTCGCGCACGCCCTGCTGCTCTCGCTGCCCGGCAGCCCCTGCCTGTACTACGGCGACGAGATCGGGATGGGCGACAACATCTGGCTCGCGGACCGCGACTCGGTGCGCACGCCCATGCAGTGGACGCCTGACCGGAACGCCGGCTTCTCCACCGCCGACCCCGGCAAGCTGTACCTGCCGGTGATCCAGTCGCTGGTGCACAACTACAGCAACATCAACGTCGAGGCGCAGCTCGCGCAGCCAACGTCGCTGCTGCACTGGGTGCACGGCATGCTCGCGATCCGCCGCCAGCACCGCGCGCTCGGACTCGGCGACCTGACAGTGCTGCGCACTGACAACGACGCCGTGCTCGCGTTCCTGCGGTCCACCCCCGAGGAGACGATCCTCGTCGTGGCGAACCTCGCCGCCACGCCCCGCTCGACGACGGTGCAGATCCCTGGCCGGGCGGGAGAGCGCACGCGGGACGTGTTCGGCGGGGCGGACTTCCCGGCGATCTCGCACGAGGGGACCCTGCCTCTCACCCTCGGCTCGCGCGACTTCTACTGGCTGCAGATCGGCGAGTGATGGCGGCCCCCGGCGCGGCCGACGACCTCGTGGACGGCGAGCTCGTCCAGTTGCTCGCGGACTGGCTCCCGGAGCGGCGCTGGTTCCCGGTCAAGGGGGTGGTGGCCGCGCTGGACCTGGTGGGCGCGCGTGAGCTGATCGACCCACGCGGCGAGGCCCGGGTCCGGATCCTGTTCGTGCGCGCCACCGCGCCGGGCACGGACGTGGTGCTGCAGATCCCCGTGACGCTGAGGCTCCCGGGCGGCCCCGGCGGCCCGGACGAGGGCGTGGTCGCCTCGTGGATCGGCGTGGCCGGCGCCCCGCCGATGGAGGTGCACGACGGCTGCGGGGACCCGGCGTTCCTGCGGGCCTGGCTGGCTGCCGCGGACGGCCCCGGCGCCGCTGTCGACCCGGAGCGCGCGCGGGTGCTCACCGGCGAGCAGTCGAACACGTCAGTGGTGCTGCCCGCCGACGATGCGGTCGCCCACGAGCGCGGGCTGCCGCCCGGCCCCGCCATCCTCAAGGTCTTCCGCACCCTGTCCCCCGGCGACAACCCGGACGTCGACGTGCCCCGGGCGCTCGCCGCGCACGGGTGGCGACACGTGCCACGCCCGCTGGGCTGGCTCGACGGCGCCTGGCCGGACCGGGCGGAGATCGCCGAGGGGCACCTGGCCGTGCTCAGCCAGTTCCTGTCCGGCGCGCAGGACGGCTTTGAGCTCGCCTGCGCGATGGCGGGGCGGGGCGGGTCGTTCGCCGCGCATGCCCGCGCGCTCGGCGGGGTCGTGGCCGGCATGCACGGGGCCCTCGCCGCCGCGCTCCCCGTGCCGCCGCCGCCCGCCACCGTGCACCGCGCGAGCTCTGTCGCCCAGGCAGTGCGCGACCGCTTCCGCTGGGCCGCGGCCGCCGTGCCCGTGCTCGACAAGTTCGCGGGCGCCGTCGAGGACCTCGCCGTCCGCACCCAGCACCTCGACCGCCTGCCAGCCCCGCAGCGCATCCACGGCGACCTGCACCTGGGCCAGGCGCTCTACGCCGACGACGTCTGGTTCATCACCGACTTCGAGGGCGAGCCGCTGGCGCCGGTGGCGGCCCGCATCCGCCCCGACCTGGCGCTGCGGGACGTCGCGGGGATGCTGCGGTCCTTCGACTACGCGGCGGCGGTGGGCGCGGCGAGCGGCGCCGACGGCATCCCCGACGAGGCGGCGGCGCTGGCGTGGACGGACTCCGCCCGGGAGGGCCTGCTCGTCGGCTACCGCGACGCCCGGCTCTGCGCGCAGCCGCAGCACGGCGCCGACGGCGACCCGGACGCGATCAGCCTGGAGACGCGCGCCCAGCTCCTGCGCGCGCTCGAGCTCGACAAGGCGCTGTACGAGGCCGTGTACGAGGCCCGCAACCGGCCCGCGTGGCTGCCCATCCCGCTGATGGCGATCACCCGGCTGCTCGCCTGATCGCTCAAGCCAGGGCCTGCACCGGCTTCCCGTCGCCCTCGGCCATGAGCTCCGCGGGGATCCGCAGGCCCGACTGCCGCGGCGCCAGCTCGCTCTGCAGCACGAGCGCCGCGGCGCCCACCGCGGCGGCCTCGGACGCGTTGGAGGAGATCGTCACGCGCACGGGGTGGCTGCCCCGCGCGAAGAACGAGCGCCCGAGCTGGTCCTCGACGGTGGGCAGGTAGATGGAGCCCGCGAGCGCGAACGACGGCCCGGTCAGGACCACCAGGTCCAGGTCCATGACGTTCGCCAACGTCTGGGCGGCGACGCCGATGAACCGGGCCGAGCGCTGCAGGATCTCCTGTGCGGCGGGCTCCCCGCGCAGCGCGGCGCGGGCGACGGCCGCGAACTGCTCGGCGATGGTGCGGTCCGGCTGGCCGAGGTCGAGTCCCTGGGCCTGCGCGGCGGCGACCACGGCAGCGGGCCCGGCGAGCGCCTCGACACAACCCTGGCTTCCGCACCAGCACTCCGGCCCGTCCACGTCCACGCAGATGTGGCCGACCTCCCCGGCGTTCGAGGACGAGCCCCGGTAGACGGTGCCGTTGACGAGCACGCCCGCGCCGATGCCGGTGCCCATGTACAGGGCCGCGAACGCGGACGTCGTCTCGATGCCGCCCGCCCAGTACTCGCCGATCGCGGCGGCCGTCGCGTCGTTGTCGAGCAGCACGGGCACCCCGACCGCGTCCTCGAGAGCGTCGCCGAGCGGGTAGTCGGCCCACCGCTGCATGATCGGCGGCGCCAGCACCATGCCGACAGATGCCGTGATCGGCCCGGGCGAGACCACGCCGATGCCGAGCACGCGGGCGTGGTCGACCCCGACGCGGGTGATCATCGCGTCGATCTCGCCGACCATGCGGGTGACGACCTCCTGCGGGTCGTCGGAGCCCGCGCCGGACTTGCGCCACCGGCCCACGATCGCCCCGCCGAGGTTCGCGAGCACGTAGGTGATGCCCGCGTGGTCGAGGTGCACCCCCACGGCGTACCGGGCGTTCGGATCGAGCCGGAGCAGCCTGCGGGGTTTGCCGCCGGTGGACTCGGCCTGCCCCGCCTCGACGACGAGCCCCTCGTTCATCAGGCGGCGCACGACCGTCGAGATGGTGGCGCCGGTGAGGCCGGTGGCATGGGTGAGCTCGACGCGGCTGATGGTGCCGGCGGCCCGGATGACGTCGAGGATCGCCGATCGGCTGCTCGTGTGGGCCATGCCAAGGCTCGTGCTGCTCACGCTGGGTCTCCTGTCCGGCAGTGCGCGGGATCTGGACGGCTGCGCGCCGTGCCGACTGGGCCACGGCGTGGCGTCGCCCGGGGACCGCGAGTCCACCGAATTCGTTCGATCGCCACAGCGTGCCACAGGATCGTGGGCCGTCCGCCGCGCTTTCCCCCGACTGCCACGCCTGCGTTCCGTCAAGCCGTCGCGGACAGCTCGCGCAGCCGCCGCTCGGGGTCCGGGGCGGCCTCCGCCAGCAGCCGCGTGTACTCGTGCTGCGGGTTGAGGATGACGTCGTCCGCCGGCCCGCGCTCGACGATCTGCCCCCGGTACATGACCAGGATCTCGTCGGAGAAGTGCCGGGCCGTCGCGAGGTCGTGCGTGATGTAGAGGACGCCGAGGTTCTCCTCGCGCTGCAGGCTCGCGAGCAGGTTGAGCACCCCGAGCCGGATCGAGACGTCGAGCATCGACACCGGCTCGTCCGCGACGAGGATGCCGGGCTCCGGGGCCAGCGCGCGGGCGATCGCGACGCGCTGCCGCTGCCCGCCGGAGAGCTCATGCGGCCGCCGCCGTGCGAAGTCGTCGGTGGCGTCGAGCCGCACCCGCTCGAGCAGTGAGCGCACCTTGTCGCGCACCTCGTCGGCGGACAGCCCGCGCTGGTGCAGCCGGATCGGGCGCTCCAGGTGGTGCTCGATGGTGTGGTACGGGTTCAGCGAGGCGAACGGGTCCTGGAAGACCATCTGCACCTCCTTGCGGTACCGCCGCAGCCCGGGCCCGCGCCGCTGCACGGGCTCGCCGTCCACCACGATCTCTCCGCTGGTGGGGCGCTCGAGCTGCATGAGCAGCTTGGCGATCGTCGACTTGCCGCTGCCGGACTGCCCCACCAGCGCGACGGTGCGCCCCGGCTCCAGCGTGAAGCTCACATGGTCGACGGCCGTCAGCGTCGTGGACCGGAAGCCGCTGCGCAGGTGGTACTCCTTCACCACGTCACGCACCTCGAGGGTGGTCATCGGGCCTCCTCCTCGTCGACGCCGGAGCGGATGAACCCGCCGCGGGCGCCGGTCAGGCTCGGGAAGGACCCGAGCAGCGTGCGGGTGTACTCGTGCTGCGGCTGGGTGTAGAGCGTCATCGCGTCAGCCAGCTCGACGATCTCTCCGTCGCGCATGATGGCGATCCGGTCGCTGATCTCCAGCAGCAGCGGCAGGTCGTGCGTGATGAAGATGACGGCGAAGCCCAGCTCGGAGCGCAGCCGGGTGATCTCCCGCAGGATCTCCCGCTGCACCACCACGTCGAGCGCGGTGGTCGGCTCGTCCATGATCATGACCTGCGGGTCCAGGGCCATCGCCATCGCGATCATCACCCGCTGCCGCATGCCGCCGGAGAGCTCGTGCGCGAACGACTTGAGCCGGCCGCGGTCCACCCCCACCCGTTCGAGCAGCTCGGCGCAGCGCTCGACGCGCTCGGCGCGGCCCATGTCGGGCCGGTGCGTGGTGAAGATGTCCTCGAGCTGGGCCTGAACGCTGATCACCGGGTTGAGCGAGTTCATCGCCCCCTGGAAGACCATCGCGATCCGGTCCCAGCGGAAGGCCCGCAGGTCCTCGCCGTGCAGGGCGCCCAGGTCGAGCTCGTACCCCTCCCGCGAGTGGAACACCGCGCGCCCGCTGGTGATGGCGGCAGGCGGCTTGAGCAGGCGGTTCACCCCGTAGGCGAGGGTGCTCTTGCCGCAGCCGCTCTCCCCCGCGAGGCCGAGCACCTCGCCGCGGCCGAGCGACAGCGACACGTTCTTCACGGCGTGCACGACGGGGTCGACGAGGTAGTCGATGCTCAGGTTCTCGATGGTGAGCACCGGGTGGGAGGACGTCCCCGGCGGGGTGGGTGTCGGCGTGGAAGCCGGGGACGTCCTCCCGGCTCTCATACGGGTGGGTGTCGGCGTGGAAGCCGGGGCGGGCGTGGGGGTCGGCGTGGTCGTCACAGCGTGGCCTCCTTCGCGCTCTTGAGCTGGGACCGCGACATGCGCCACGTGCGCCGTGCCGCGCGCGTCTGCGAGCGCAGCTTCGGGTTGATGATCTCGTCGATCGAGAAGTTGATGAGGGACAGCGCGGCGCCGAACAGCGCGAGCATCAGGCCCGGCGGGATGAACCACCACCAGGCGCCCAAGCGCAGCGCCAGGCCGTTCTGCGCGAAGTAGAGCATCGTGCCCCAGGTGAACGAGCCGGAGGCGCCGAGCCCCAGGAACGACAGGCCCGCCTCGCCGAGGATCGCGAAGATGATCGCGAACACGACCTGCGAGGCCAGCAGGGGGATGAGGTTGGGCAGCACCTCCACGGTGAGGATCCGCCACGACCGCTCCCCCGAGACGCGCGACGCGAGCACGTAGTCCCGGTTGCGCAGCGACAGTGTGAACCCGCGCAGCACCCGCGCGGAGCCGGCCCAGCCGGTCAGGGCGAGCACGAAGGCGATCAGCCACACGCTCTTGTTCGGCACATAGCTCGAGATGACGATCACGAGCGGCAGTCCGGGGATCACCAGCATGACGTTGCTGAACAGCGAGAACGACTCGTCGACCACGCCGCCGATGTACGCGCCCACCACACCGAAGAACGTGGACAGCACGAGCGTCAGCACGCCCACCACGAGCCCGATGGTCAGCGAGCCGCGCGTCGCGTAGGCGAGCTGCGCGAAGACGTCCTGCCCGGTCTGGGTGGTGCCGAGCAGGAAGCCGCCGCCGGGGCCGCTCAGCCCGATGTCGTCGACCTTGGACGGGTCGCCGACGAGGTACGGGCCGACGAGGCCGAAGAGCGCGATGGCGCCGGCGATGGACAGCCCGATGGCGAGTTTCGCCGTCATCGGGGGGAACGAGCGCTTGCGTGAGCGGCCGGAGGCGGCCGGGGCGTGCGGCTCGCTCTCCGCGACCGCCGGGTCCTGGGTGGTCAGTGCCATGTCGGGGTTCCTCCTAGGCCCGGGCCCGCGTGCGCGGGTCGATGATCGTGTACAGGAGGTCGACCAGCAGGTTCGCTCCGAGGACGGACAGGGTGATCACCAGGAAGATGCCCTGCATGAGCGCGTAGTCGTTGCTGTTGACCGCCTGCAGCAGCGCCGACCCGATGCCCGGGTAGGAGAAGACGGCCTCGGTGACGATGGACCCCGCGACGACGAACCCCAGCGAGATCGCGAACCCCGCGATCGAGGGGAGCACGGCGTTCCGCGCGGCGTAGGTGCGCATGATGCGCCCCGGCTTCAGGCCCTTGGCCTCGGCGGTGAGGATGTAGTCCTCCGAGAGCGTCGAGACCATCATGTTGCGCATCCCGAGCATCCAGCCGCCGATCGAGGAGATCACGATGGTGAGCGCCGGCAGGGTGCCGTAGTAGACGACAGACGAGATGAACGGCCAGCTCAACCCGATCGACGTCGTGTACACGTCGTAGCCCCCGTTGAGCGGGAACACCTGCCAGATGCTGCCGAAGAGGAACAGCAGGATCAGCGCGAGCCAGAAGTACGGCACGGACTGGAGCATCGTCGTCACGGGGATGACGTTGTCCAGCCACGAGCCGCGCTTCCAGCCCGCCAGGGTCCCCAGCCCGATGCCCACCAGGAACGAGATGATCGTCGCGATGCCGATCAGCCCGATCGTCCACGGGAGCGTCTGGGAGATGACCTTCGCCACCGGGGTCGGGAAGTAGACGACCGACGTCCCGAGGTTCCCCGAGAAGATCTGGCCCAGGTAGGCGATGTACTGCTGCCACAGCGGCTGCTGCGTGTCGGTGCCGAGGAGGAGCTCGATGGCGTGACGGGTGGCCGGGGTGACCGGCCCTCGCGTCGCGAGCTTCGAGATCATGATGTCGACGGGGTCGCCCGGCATCCATCGCGGGATGAAGAAGTTCAGCGTGAGCGCGGCCCAGAGGGCTGCCACGTAGAACCCCAGCTTCTGCAAGACGTATCTCATGCGGTCGCTCTCCCTCGTCGACGGCGCCCCTCGGCACCGACTCGCAGTGCTGTGTCGCGGGTGGGACTACTTGCTGGTGGGCGTGATCGTCTTGAGGATGATCCCGTTGTCCCAGGCCTTCCACGACGCGGCGAACGCGTACTTGTCGTCGTTGGAAGGCCAGCCCTCGGCACGGCTCGTGTTGAACTCGGTGAGCGTGGAGTTCACGTAGATCGGGATGTAGGGCAGGTCGTTGACGATCTGCTCCTGCACGATCGCGTACTGCTTGAGCTGCTCGGCCTCGTCATTCGTGGACCCCGCCGCGCGGACCGCCGCGTCGACGATCGGGTTGGCGTAGCGGGCGAAGTTGCCGGAGATGGCCGACTCGCCCACTGGCGTGGTGTTGTCGCTGTGGTAGCGCTGGTTGTACGGGTAGTACGGGTTCGGCGAGGCGTACAGGCCGATCGAGTCGAGCGAGAGCTGGTAGGTGCCGCCGGTCTGGTTGGCGTTCCACTCGTTCCACGAGAGCTGCGTGGGCGTGAGGTCGATGCCGACCTCCTTGAGCTGCTGCTTCATCGCGTCGTTGAGCGAGATGAAGTCGCTCCAGCCGGTGACCGTCTGGATGGTCAGGGAGAGCTTCTGGCCGTCCTTCACGCGGATGCCGTCTGAGCCGAGGGTCCAGCCGGCGGCGTCGAGGATCGCGTTGGCCTTGGCCGTGTCGGCGGTCTGCGGCGCGACGGCGTGGTCCTTGTCGGCGATCCACTTGGCGTCACGCTCGGGGAGAAGCAGCGTCGGGCTGCCCTCGCCGGCGAACCCGCCGCCGGCGAGCTTGTTGAGCTGGGTGCGGTCGATCGCGTGGTAGATGGCCTGGCGCACAGCGACGTCCGTCTGCGGGCCCTCGCAGCCCAGGTCCGCGTTGGAGCAGGTGTAGATGGAGGCCGTCAGCCCGGGGGTGTTGACGTAGGCGAGGTCCTCCTGGTCCTTGAGGAGCTGCTCGAGGCCGGGGAGGAACGCGCTCATCCAGTCGACCTGGCCGGCGATGAGGGCGGCGCTGGCGGCGTCGGCCGTCTCGAGCGAGATGTAGCGCACCTCGTCGATGGCCGGCTTGCCCTTCTCCCAGTAGTCGGCGTTCTTCTCGAGCGCGTAGCTCTGCGCGGAGAAGGTCTTCACCTTGAAGGCGCCGGTGCCGACGGGGTTGGAGTTGACCTCGGTGACCGGGTCGGCGACGTCCTTCCAGATGTGCTCGGGCACGATGCCTCGGTTGCCGAGGATCTCCGGCTCCTGCATGAACGACTTCTCCGGGAAGGTGAGGACGACGGTGTTCTCGTCCGTGGCCTCAGCGGTGGCGGCCAGGCCTGTGGTGTTCAACTCGGGCGTCTCGTTGACCAGGTTGAACGTGAAGGCGACATCGGCGGCGCTGAACGGCTCGCCGTCGTTCCACTTGACGCCCTCGCGCGTGGTGATCGTCAGCTCGGTGCCGTCCTCGTTCCACTCGTAGCCGGTGGCCAGCAGCGGGGTGGGCTCGGACTCCGACGCCAGGTTGTACCAGTAGAGCGACTCGTGGATCACCCCGAGCGTGGGCTGCAGCGCGGTGGGCGAGAACGGGTTGAAGTTCTCGGTGATGGTGCCGGTGGCGCCGTTGAAGACGGTGATCGCGGATCCGCCGCCCCCCTCGGGGCCTGCGGCGGGGTCGGCTCCCGAGCATGCGCTCAGGCTGAGTGCGGCGACCGAGGCGACGGCTGCCGCGGTCCAGGCCAGGCGCCTTCCGGGGCGCCGAGTGAAGAGGAGCATCTGTGATCCCTCGGTCTGTCGTCACCACGTCGTGACGAGGCTGTGCTGGAAGCCTCCGCGACGTCCCTGTCGGCGGCACGGCACTGCATTAGGCCTTCCAGTGGTTACTTTCTTAACTGTCCAAAGTATCGCTGTCAAGGATTGTGTCCTGTTTGTGACCTGTCTGCCCGACGCGTGGATGACCTGCGCGAACGCCTCCCCCGCGCTCAGACCCGCGTCGCGCGCAGCAGCACCATCCGCTCGGGGAACAGCACCGGAGCCTGCAGCCCCACCTCGGACAGCACCCGCCCCGGCAGTCGCACGCCCTCCGGCGCCCACCAGGGCACATGGGTCCACTGGCTCGCGACGCCGTCCACCTTGGCGCCCGGCGCCTGGGGGCGCACGTGGTAAAGCGCGTCGGGCTCCAGACCGGGCAGTGGCAGCCGTCCCGTCGGGTAGTCCGCCGACGTCGCCGTCGCCACCCACGCGAACAGCGCGTCCGAGCCGTCCGCGGCCACCACGCCATGCACGTCATGCGCCGGATCGGCCACATCCGCGTGCACCGCGACGCCCGTGTGCAGCAGGCCGCGCACCTCCTTGTACAGCCCGATCCACTCGGCGAGCTCCGCGCGCTGGGCCTCGTCGGCCTCGCGCAGGTCCCACTCGACGCCCAGGTGCCCGAACAGCGCCGTGCCCGCCCGGAAGGACAGCGGATGGCGCCTCCCGGTGGAGTGCGCGGCGCCCGAGCCCACATGCGCGCCCATCAGCTCGAGCGGCACCAGCAGGTTGGTCCAGCGCTGGATCTGCTGGCGCTCGAGCGCGTCGATGCAGTCGCTCGTCCACACCCGGTCGGTGCGCTCGAGGATCTCCAGGTCGACCCGCCCGCCGCCAGATGAGCACGACTCCACCTCGACGCCCGGATGCAGCACCCGCAGCTCGTCCAGCAGCCGGTAGACGGCGCGCGTCTGCCCGTGGACGCCGCCGACCCCGCGGGCGCCATGCCCGGCGTCGACGAGGTCGCGGTTGTGGTCCCACTTGAGGTACGCGATGGGGTACTCCGCCAACAGCGCGTCCAGCCGCCCGAGGATGTACGCGAACGCCTCAGGCCGGGCCAGGTCGAGCACCTGCTGATGACGCGCCTCGCGCGGGAGCCGGCCAGGAGTCCGCAGCATCCAGTCGGGGTGCGCGCGGGCCACGTCGGAGTCGGGGTTGACCATCTCCGGCTCCACCCACAGCCCGAACTCCATGCCCAGGCCGTTCACATGCCGCACCAGCGGGCCCAGGCCGTCCGGCCACACATCCGCCGAGACGAACCAGTCTCCGAGCCCGGTGGAGTCGTCGCGCCGTGAGCCGAACCACCCGTCGTCCAGCACGAACCGCTCGACGCCGACCGCCGCGGCCGCGTCAGCGAGGTCGGTCAGGCGGGTCAGGTCGTGCTCGAAGTACACGGCCTCCCACGTGTTGGCCACGACGGGGCGCGGACGCCTCGGATGCTGCGGGCGCCCGCGCATCCAGCCGTGGAACCGGGCGGCGAGGTCGTCGAGGCCGTGGCCGTAGGACCCGTACAGCCACGGGCTGGTGTACGACTCCCCCGGCGCCAGCCGCGCCTCGCCGGGCAGCAGCAGCTCGCCGCCTCCCAGCAGGCCGGGGTTGTAGTGGCTGCGCTCGGCGAGTGAGCGGTGGTTGCCGGACCACGCCGTGTGCACCCCCCACACCTCTCCGCGCCGGTTCGCGAAGCCGGGGACGCCGGCCACCAGCACGTGCGCGGCGTCGTAGCCGGTGCGCCCGCGCCGGTTCTCCCGCAGCCGGACGCCGTGGGTGAACGCGGTGCGCTGCGGGCTGCGCTCGCGCAGGTGGCGGCCCGTGAAGTCGAGCAGCTCGGCAGCCCGCGCGGGCACGGGCAGCGTGAGCAGGAGCCCGTCCACGGTGAAGACGCCCGGCCCCGAGCTCATGAGCCGGGCCTGCTGCCGCACCAGGCCCTGGGGGGTGAGCTCGAGGACGAGGCGCAGGTCCAGCCCGGCGTCCGGGTCCTCCGCGTCCACCACCAGGCGCTGGGTCCCGTCGACGTCGGCCTCGAGCCGGGCGCCCCGGACCCGGAACGCGGTGGAGAAGTCGGCGCCGTCGCGGTGCCCGGCCAGCCCTGGAGTGCCCAGGTAGCCAGCTGACTGCTCCGGCAGGACGGCGATCTCGACCTCGCCGTCCACCGGGAAGCCCAGCGGCTGCGGACGCGACACGGCGCGCAGCGCGGCGAGCGCGTCCGCGTCGAGCCCGCCCAGGTCGGCGCCCCAGTGCAGCACCCGGGGCAGCGTGCCCCCTCCCAGGTCGACCACGACGCCGACCCCCGCCGCGCGGAGCTGGAGGATCTCGCCGGTGACGTCGACGAGGGCGCCAGCGCGCGCGGCGGCGGATGAGCGCGCGCCGAGGGCTGGCGAGCCGGTGCGGGCGGTGGTGAGGTGGTGGTGCACGGCGTCGCGCGTCACAGGTCGGCTCCTTCGTCGGCTGAGGAGACGACCATAGAGGAGAAATGTTTGACTTACTTTGTTCAGTTGCCTAAGAATTGATCCACCCGGGTTCTCGCCTCGGTGACGATGTCGTCGACGGAGCCGCGCAACGCTGCGCGCGCCGTGTGCGAGGGCCCCACGAGGCAGGGAGCACCCCCGGATGTACCGACTGGACCTGCACGACGGATGGACCCTGCGCGCCACAGGCGGACCTGTGCCCGCCGAGATCGCCGGCCAAACGGTGGCCGCTGAGATCCCCGGCAGCGCGCACACGGACCTCCTCGCCGCGGGCCTCATCCCCGACCCCTACCTCGACCAGAACGAGACAGCCCTCGCCTGGATGCACCGCGCCGACTGGCGGTACAGCCGCGACCTCGCCCTCGAGCCCGCCGACGCCGACGAGCGGGTCGACCTGGTCTTCGAGGGCCTCGACACCGTGGCCGAGGTGCGGCTCGACAACGCGCTCGTGGGAGCCACCGCCAACCAGCACAGGTCCTACCGCTTCGACGTCCGCTGGGCCGCCGACGGGACCGCCCGCACCCTCGCCGTCGACCTGCGCTCAGCGCTCGAGCACGCCGAGGCGCTGCGCGACAGGATCGGCGCCCGTCCCACCGCCTACGACCACCCGTTCAACATGGTCCGCAAGATGGCCTGCAGCTTCGGCTGGGACTGGGGCCCCGACCTGCAGACCGCCGGCATCTGGAAGCCCGTGCGCGTCGAGCGCTGGCGCACCGCCCGCCTGGCCCAGGTCCGCCCGCAGGTCACCGTCGACGCTGACGGGACCGGCCAGGTCGCCGTCCACGTCGAGGTCGAGCGCTCTGGCCTGGCCGGATCGCGGGACGCGGCCCTCGTGCTCCGGGCCCGCATCGGGGACGTCGAGGGAGAGGTCGCGCTGGCGCCCGGCCAGGACTCCGCGACGGTGAGCGTCACCGTGCCGCACGCCCCCCTGTGGTGGCCGGTGGGCCACGGCGCCCAGCCGCTGCTCGACCTGGACGTCACCCTCGAGGAGTCGGCGCCCGCCGCGGCGAGCCCGGTGGCCCTCGACTCGTGGCGGCGCCGGATCGGGTTCCGCACCGTCGAGCTCGACACCCAGCCAGACGAGTTCGGCTCGTCCTTCACGCTGCGGGTCAACGGGCGGCCGATCTTCGTCAAGGGAGCCAACTGGATCCCCGACGACCACCTGCTGACCCGGATCACCCGGGCCCAGGTGGCCCGCCGGGTGGACCAGGCCCTCGGCGCGAACCTCAACCTGCTGCGGGTATGGGGCGGCGGCGTTTATGAGTCCGAGGACTTCTACGACGTGTGCGACGAGCGCGGTGTCCTCGTCTGGCAGGACTTCCTGCTCGCCTGCGCGGCCTACCCGGAGGAGGCCCCGCTCTGGGACGAGCTCGAGGCCGAGGCCCGGGAGAATGTCGCCCGGCTGACCCCGCACGCCTCGCTCGTGCTGTGGAACGGCGGGAACGAGAACCTCTGGGGCTTCGAGGACTGGGGCTGGAAGGACCGGCTCAACGGCGCCACCTGGGGCCGGCGGTACGCCACGGAGCTCTTCCCGGCGATCGTCGCCGAGCTCGACCCGACCCGGCCGTACATGGACGGCAGTCCGTACTCCCCCGACTCGGCGCCCGAGGGCGCGCACCCGAACGACCCGGATCACGGCACCCACCACCAGTGGGAGGTGTGGAACCGGGTGGACTACGCCGCCTACCGCGACGAGGTCCCCCGGTTCTGCTCGGAGTTCGGCTTCCAGGGGCCGCCCGCCTGGGCCACGCTGGAGCGCGCGGTCCGCAACGCCGACGGGGCCCCGCTGAGCAAGACCGACCCGGTGTTCCTGCTCCACCAGAAGGCCGACGATGGCAACGGCAAGCTCGACCGCGGCCTGGCGCCGCACCTGGGCGTGCCCGCCGACTTCGGCGACTGGCACTGGGCCACCCAGCTCAACCAGGCGCGCGCCGTGCAGCACGCCATCGACCACTACCGGGCCTGGTGGCCGCGGACCACCGGCGCCATCGTCTGGCAGATCAACGACTGCTGGCCGGTGACATCCTGGGCTGCCGTGGACGGCGACGAGCGGCCCAAGCCGCTCTGGTACGCGCTGCGGCACGCGTTCGCCGACCGCGTGCTGTCGGTGCATGAGCGTGACGGGCGGCTGGCCCTGGCCGTCGTCAACGACAGCCCGGAGCTCTGGCAAGGCGCCGTGCGCATGCGTCGTGAGCTGTTCGACGGGACGCTCCTCGCCGAGTCCACCCAGCCGGTGAGCGTCGGGGCCCGGTCGGTGGCACTTCTCCCGCTGCCCGACGACGTCCGGACGCCCGGCGACCCACGCCGCGAGGTGCTCGTCGCCGAGCTGGACGGCATCCGCTCCGTCCACCTGTGGGCCGAGGATGTGGTTCTCGATCTGGACCCCACCCCGCTGAAGGTCACGGCCACGCCGGCCGATGGCGGGTACCGGGTCGACGCCACAGCGCGCTCGCTCGCACGCGACGTGACGCTGCTGGTGGACCGCCTCGACCCGGACGCGACGGTGGACGATGCGCTGGTGACGCTCCCCGCGGGCGCGACCGTCACGTTCTGGGTGAAGACGTCGGCACGGCTCGACGAGCGCGCGCTGACGTCCGCGCCGGTCCTGCGCACCGCCAACGACCTGGTGGCCACTCGGGCCGACGACGTGGCATTGGTCGCGGCGCCCGTCGACTGACGGCCCGCGCGCGGCCCTCGATCCGGCGAGGGACTCAGGATCGAGGGCCGCGGACGGGGTCCCTGGTGTACGGTTCCAGCAACGTACCGTCCAGTCGGTATTGCGATTCGCCCGGTTCTCGTGGCCGACTGGACCCCGCGCGCAGCGCTGCGCCCGGGCCGCACCAGGAGGCCAGCGATGCAGATCCTCGGCGCCGTGCTCGAGTCCGTCGGCGAGCCCGCGCCATTCGCCGCCTCACGGCCGCTCACCGTGGGGCCGCTCGAGCTCGACGAGCCCGGCCCCGGCGAAATCCTCGTCCGGATCGAGACCGCAGGGGTGTGCCACTCAGACCTGTCGGTGGTGGACGGCAGCCGGGCACGGCCCACTCCGATGCTGCTCGGCCACGAGGCGGCGGGGATCGTCGAGGCGATCGGCCCGGGCGGCTCCGACGTCGCAGTGGGCGACCGCGTCGTCATGACCTTCCTCCCGCGCTGCGGGCGCTGCGACGCATGCGCGAGCGACGGCCGGCTGCCGTGCCCAGCCGGCAGCGCGGCCAACAGCGCCGGAGCCCTGCTGCGCGGCGGCGTGCGGCTGCACCGCGACGGCCAGCCGGTCGCCCACCACCTCGGGGTCTCGGCCTTCGCGTCCCACGCCGTGGTCGATCGCGCCTCGGTGGTGCGCGTCGACCCCGACGTGCCACCCGACGTGGCCGCGCTGCTCGGCTGCGCCGTCCTCACCGGCGGCGGGGCGGTGGTCAACGCCGCCCGGCCGGCGCCCGGCCAGACCGTCATGGTGGTGGGGCTAGGCGGCGTCGGGCTCGCGGCCGCGCTGGTGGCGCTCGCGCTCGGCCACCACGTGATCGGAGTGGACAGCCTCGACGCCAAGCTCGAGCACGCCCGGGCCTGCGGAGTCCAGGAGACGTCCACCCCCGAGCAGCTCCTCGACACAGGCCGCACGGCGCCCATGGTCATCGAGGCCGCGGGCCACCCACGCGCGTTCGAGACCGCCGTGCTCGCCACCGCCCCAGGCGGCCGGACCGTGACCGTCGGCCTGCCCTCCCCCGACGCCCGAGCCGCGATCTCGCCGCTGCTGCTCACCGCCGAGGCCCGGACCATCATCGGCAGTTACCTCGGCTCCGCCGTGCCGGAGCGGGACGTGCCGCGCTACGCCCAACTCTGGCGTGAGGGCCGGCTGCCCGTCGAGCGGCTGATCTCCGCCCGGATCACACTCGGAGAGGTCAACGAGGCGATGGACGCGCTCGCAGACGGCCGCGCGCTACGCCAGCTCATCCACCTCGACGGCGACGCCGGCGAGCAGCCCGAGCACGAGCGGAAGGACCAGCACGCCCATGTCTGAGACACGAGTCGCAATCGTCACCGGAGCCGCGCGCGGGATCGGCGCGGCCATCGCCCGCCGCCTGGCCGCCGACGGGAACCACGTCGCAGTGCTCGACCTGCGGGAAGAGGACACCGCCTCGACCGTCGCCGCCATTACCGACAAGGGCGGCAAGGCCATCGGCATCGGGGCCGACGTGTCCGTGGGCCCCCATGTGCAGGCGGCAGTCGCACGGACCGCGCAGGAGCTCGGCGCGCCCACCGTGCTGGTCAACAACGCGGGCATCCTGCGTGACAACATGCTGTTCAAGATGGCCGACGAGGACTGGGACGCCGTCGTGGCGGTGCACCTGCGCGGCGCGTTCCTCATGTCACGCGAGGTGCAGCGCCACCAGGTCGAGGCCCGCTGGGGCCGCGTCGTCAACCTGTCGAGCACCTCGGCACTGGGCAACCGCGGGCAGGCGAACTACGCGGCGGCGAAGGCCGGGCTGCAGGGCTTCACCAAGACGCTGGCCATTGAGCTGGGCCCGTTCGGCATCACCGCGAACGCCATCGCGCCCGGCTTCATCGCCACCGACATGCTCCGCGCCTCGGCAGCCCGCCTGGGCATCAGCTTCGAGGAGTACCTGGGGGCCGCAGCCCAGCAGATCCCGGTGCGCCGGGTCGGGCAGCCCGACGACATCGCCGCCGCAGCGTCCTACCTGTGCTCGGACGAGGCCTCCTTCGTCTCGGGCCAGGTGCTGTACGTCGCCGGCGGACCTCAGGCCTAGGGGGCGCCGTGCGAGCCTTCACCAGCCCTGACGCCCTGCTCGACGCGGCGGGCGCCGACCTCGGCGCCGGGGACTGGTTCCCCGTCGACCAGGAGCGCATCGACGCGTTCGCGGCCGCCACCGACGATGAGCAGTGGATCCATGTCGACCCCGAGCGCGCGGCCGCCGGGCCGTTCGGCGCCCCGATCGCGCACGGCTACCTCACCCTGTCGCTGCTGCCCGTGCTGACCTCGTCGCTGCTCGTGGTGGACGGTGTGACGATGGCCGTGAACTACGGGCTGGACCGGGTCCGGTTCCTGCAGCCCGTGCGCGTGGGCTCGCGCGTGCGGGCGACGGGCTCGGTGGCCGACGCGCGCCGGGTGGGCCTCGGCGTGCGGCTCACCCTGGCCGTGACCGTGGAGATCGAGGGCGCAGAGAAGCCCGCCCTGGTGGCCGAGACGATCTCGGTGCTGGCTCGCTGACGCCGGTGTCAGCGGAGTCGCTCCACCACCATCGCCATCCCCTGCCCGCCGCCCACGCACATCGTCTCCAGCCCGTAGCGTCCGTCCACGGCGGCCAGGCCGTTGAGCAGGGTGCCGGTGATGCGGGCGCCAGTCATGCCGAACGGGTGGCCGACGGCGATCGCCCCGCCATGCGCGTTCAGCCGCTCGGGGTCCACGCCGAGCTGGCGCGCGGAGGGCAGCACCTGTGCGGCGAAGGCCTCGTTGATCTCCACCAGGTCCATGTCGTCGATCGTGAGCCGGGCCCGCGCCAGCGCCTGCCGGCTCGCCTCGACGGGGCCGAGTCCCATGATCTCGGGCGAGAGCCCGCTGACCCCCGTGGACACGATCCGGGCGAGCGGCGCCAGCCCGAGCTCGTCGGCGACGGTGTCGCTCATGACGACCAGCGCCGCGGCGCCGTCGTTGAGCGCGCAGCAGTTGCCGGCGGTCACGGTGCCGTCGGGCCGGAACACCGGCTCGAGCCCCGCGAGCGTCTCGACGGTGACCCCGGCGCGCGGGCCGTCGTCGCGCGAGACCACGGACCCGTCGGGCCGGGTGACGGGCGTGATCTCCCGCCCCCAGAAGCCGCTGGCGAGTGCCGCCTGCGCGCGCTGCTGGCTCAGGGCGGCGAACGCGTCCTGCTCGTCGCGGGTGACCCCGCAGAGCTGGGCGACGTTCTCGGCGGTCTGCCCCATCGCGACGTAGACGTCGGGCACGTCGCCCTCCCCACGCGGATCGGTCCACCGCCCGCCGCCCGAGGCGAGCTTCTCGCTGCGCGCCATCGCGTCGGCCAGCCGCGGGTTGCGGACCTCCTCGCCGGGGATGTGGTCGCTGGTGCCGTGCGCCGAGCGGCTGACGGTCTCGACGCCCGCCGAGACGAACACGTCGCCCTCGCCGGCCTTGATCGCGTGGAAGGCCATGCGGGTGGACTGGAGGCTGGACGCGCAGTAGCGGGTGACGGTGGTTCCCGGGACGGCGTCGAGGCCGAGCAGCACTGCGACGACGCGCGCCATGTTCATGCCCTGCTCCCCGCCGGGCAGCCCGCAGCCCAGGATCAGGTCGTCGATGCGCTCGGGGTTCAGCGCGGGCACGGCCGCGAGCGCGGCGGCGACGATCTCGGCGGTGGGGTCGTCGGCGCGCCGGGCGGCGAGCGAGCCCCTGAAGGCCCGGCCGGTGGGCGACCGGGTGGCGGCGACGATGACGGCCTCGGGCATGGCAGGTCTAGGCACGGCGACGTCCTCTCGGGGCGGTGGCTCGGGTCTCAGGCGAACGCGGCGTGGCCGGTGATCGCGCGCCCCACGATGAGGCTGTTCATCTCGCGCGTGCCCTCGTAGGAGTAGATGCCCTCGGCGTCGGCGAAGTGCCGGGCGACGTCGTTCTGCAGCAGGATGCCGTTGCCGCCGAGGATCTCCCGCGACCAGGCGACGGTCTCGCGCATCCGGCTGGTCGCGAAGGACTTGGCGAGCGCCGCGTGCTCGTCGAGCTGGCGGCCCTCGTCGAGCAGCCGGGAGACCTGCATGCACAGCGCGATGCTCGCCGTGATGTTCCCCAGGCATCGTGAGAGCAGGTCCTGCACGAGTTGGTGGGCGCCAATGGGCCTGCCGAACTGCTCGCGCTCCTTGGCGTAGGCGACGGCCGCCTCGTAGGCGCCGATCGAGTTGCCGACGGCCTGCCAGGCCACCTCGGCGCGGGTGAGCCGCAGCACCGTGGCCACGTCGCGGAACGACTCGACGAGCGGTAGCCGCAGCTCGTCCGGCACCACGACGTCCCGCAGGGTGAGGTCGGCGTTCTGCACGATCCGCAGGCTCTGCTTGCCCTCGATCTTGGCGGCGGCGAACCCGGGTGTGCTGGTCGGCACCAGGAAGCTCTTGACCTGCCCGTCGGCGGCGTCGCGGGCGGCGATGACCACGATGTCGGCGAAGGTCCCGTTGCCGATCCACCGCTTGGCCCCGTTGAGCACCCAGCTCTCGCCGCGCCGCTGCGCCACGGTGCGCAGGCCGCGCGCGGAGTCGGAGCCGGACAACGGCTCGGTGAGCCCGAAGGCGCCGACGACTTCCCCGGTGGCCATCACGGGCAGCCACTCCTTGCGCTGGGCGGGTGAGCCGCCGCTGGCGATGGACCCCATCGCCAGCCCGCTCTGCACGCCCACGAACGAGGAGACCGACGCGTCGACGCGGGACATCTCCAGGGCGATCCAGCCGCGCCACTGGGCGGAGTTCTCGAACTGCCGGGACTCCTCCCAGGCGGCGCCGAGCAGGCCGAGGCCGGCAAGCGGCTTGACGAGGTGTCCCGGGAACTCGGCGCGGGCCCAGAAGTCGTTGGCGATGGGCCGGACCTCGGCCTCGAAGAAGTCGCGCACGGCCAGCGTCACCTCGGACTCCCGGGGCGTGAGGCGGTCCTGGAACGAGTAGAAGTCGCTGCTCAGCAGGTCTGACCGCATCCTGGGCTCCGTTGCTCGAGGGGTGTCGTGGCTCCTGTCGTGGCTTCCACTATGCATCATTCTGCAGAATGTTGCATCCGGTTTGTCCCCCCGTTACTGTGCGGGCATGACCTCGACGGCCACCCCTCGGGCCCAGGGCCTCGGCGACCTCGGCGCCACGCTCGCGCCCAGCCCGCTGTCGCGCCGCCTCGAGCCCGGCCCCGACGCGCACGCCGACGCCCTGCGCGCCTTCCTCCTCGCCCGCAAGACCTTCGTGGCCGGCGACCGCGTCGACATGGGCGAGCTCGCGGCCAGCCTGGGCGTGGACCGCACGTCGCTGTTCCGCTGGGTCGGCAACCGTGACTCGCTGCTCTCCGAGGTGCTGTGGTCGCTTGCCGTCCCGACGCTCACCCACGCCGACAGCCTGGCGGCCGGGCGCGGCGCCGACCGCGTCGTCGCGCTGCTCACCGAGTTCGTCGACGCGCTCATCTCGGCCGACTACTTCCGCGCCTTCCTGCGCCGCGAGCCCGCCCGCGCGCTGCGCCTGTTGACCACGAAGGACAGCCAGGTGCAACGGCGCTACGTCGCCGTGATCGAGCACCTGCTGCGCGAGGAGTCCGACGCCGGCCGCCTGACCCTCGGGCTGCCCGCCCACGACCTCGCATACCTGCTGGTGCGCATCTCCGAGTCCTTCACCTACGCCGACCTGGTCACGGGCGAGGAGCCCAGCGCCGAGCGCGCGCACGCCTCGTTCGCCTACGTGCTGCGGGGCGCCTGACCGCGCAGCACGAACCGACCCACGACGACCCACGACGAGGTGGACGCGACATGGACGAGTACGGGCACCGAGCGGCGTTCCCCACCCGCTGGAACGACAACGACGTCTACGGCCACGTGAACAACGCCGTCTACTACGAGGCCATGGACACGACGATCAACACGTGGCTCATCGAGCACGGCGGCCTGGACCTGCTGGACGGATCGGCTATCGGCGTCTGCAAGGCGTCGTCGTGCGAGTACGTCGCCTCCGGCAGCTACCCCGACGTGCTGGTGGTCGGCCTGCGCGCCGGGCGCCTCGGCTCCACGAGCCTCACCTGGGAGACCGGCATCTTCCGCGAGCACGACGGACAGCTGCTGGCGACGGGCCGGTTCGTGCACGTCTTCGTCGACCGGGCGCATCGTCGCCCCGTCCCCATCCCGGCCGCGCTGCGCGCGGCGGTCGAGGCGCGCCTGGTGGCCTAAGTCGTGCGAACGACCATCAAACCGACTAGCCGGTATGTTACCGTGACGCTCCAGGGCCACCGCCCCACCAGGGCGCGTCGCCACGACCCCTGCGGGAAGACGCCGACTGTGAGCGAACACCTGACGGAACCGGTGGGCCTGTCCACCTCGACGTTCGAACGATGGCTGCGCCCCCGGCGCCCCGACCTGCTCGCCGACGGGCCATTGCGCGCGACCATCCTCGACGGCGGGCGCAGCAACCTCACCTACCAGGTGACCGGCGGCGCCGCCCCGCTCGTGCTGCGCCGGCCGCCCCTCGGCCACGTGCTCAGCACCGCCCACGACATGGCCCGCGAGCACCGCGTCATCTCGGCCCTGGCGCCCGCGTCGGTGCCCGTCCCCCGCGCCGAGCTCCACCACGACGACTCCGACGGGTCGGCAGGTGTCGGCACGCCGTTCTACGTGATGGAGCTCGTGGAGGGCGTCGTGCTCAGGTCCCCGGCGGACAACGCCCAGTTCTCGGCGCCGCAGCTCCGCGCCCTCAGCCTCGACCTCGCGGCCACCCTCGGGCGCCTGCACAGCCTCGACCCGCAGTCCGTCGGGCTCGGGTCCCTCGGGCGCCCCGACGGGTTCCTCACCCGGCAGGCACGCCGCTGGGGAGAGCAGTACGACAGGTCCCGCAGCCGCCCGCTGCCCCAGCTCGACCAACTCCAGGACGAGCTCCGCGCGAGCATCCCCGCCACGACCCGCACCTCGATCCTGCACGGCGACTACCGACTCGACAACGCCATCGTGCAGGTCGGGCCGGACGGCGCGCCCACGCTCGCGGCCATCCTCGACTGGGAGATGGCGACCCTCGGCGACTCACTCACCGACCTGGGCCTGCTGGCGCTCTACTGGGACATCCGCACGCTCAGCGGCGAGGCGATGGGAGCGGCCGCGAGCGCCGTCGACCCCGCCGCGGGCTACCCCTCGTTCGACGAGCTGGTCGACGTGTACAGCGCCACCCGCCGGGCCCCCGTGCCCAAGCTCGCCTGGTACCGCGCGTTCGCGGCATACAAGCTGGCGATCATCCTCGAGGGGATCCACTACAGGCACCTGGCCGGGGAGACCGTCGGCCCCGGCTTCGACACCGTGGGCGCGCTCGTCGCCCCGCTCGCCGCCCACGGGCTCGCGTCCCTGGGCCCCACCCGCACCGGCGCCAGGTAGAGGGGCAGTCATGGACTTCGCGCACGACGCCACAGCGTCGAAGTACGTCGACCTCATGCAGGACTTCCTGGAGGACTGCGTCTACCCCGCCGAGCCCGTGCTGCGCCGCGAGGTCGCGCAGACGCCGGACGTGTGGTCGCTGCGGCCAGTGGTCGGCGCGCTGCGCGACGACGCCCGCGAGCGCGGGCTGTGGAACCTGTTCCTGCCCGGCGACCACGGCGACGGCGGGCGCGGGCTGACCACGCTGCAGTACGCGCCGGTGGCCGAGCTGAGCGGCCGCAGCCCCCAGCTCGCCCCGGTGGCGATGAACTGCGCGGCGCCGGACTCGGGCAACATGGAGCTGCTGCACCAGTTCGGCACGCCCGCGCAGAAGGAGCGTTGGCTCGCCCCGCTGCTCGCCGGCTCCATCCGCTCCGCGTTCTGCATGACCGAGCCGGACGTCGCCTCCTCGGATGCGGCCCACCTGGCCACCCGCCTGCGCCGCGACGGCGACTCCTACGTCGTGACCGGGCGCAAGTGGTGGTCGACAGGCGCCATGAACCCCGATGCGGCCCTGCTGGTGGTGATGGGCGCCACCGACCCCGAGGCGCCGCGCCACCGGCGCCAGAGCATGATCCTGGTGCCGCGCGACACCCCCGGCGTGCGGGTGGTGCGGCCGCTGACCGTCTTCGGCTACGACGACCGGGACCACGGCGGCCACGCCGAGATCGTGTTCGAGGACGCCCGCGTCCCGGCGGAGAACCTGGTGGGCGGCGAGGGCGAGGGCTTCGCGATCGCGCAGGCGCGCCTCGGCCCGGGCCGCGTCCACCACTGCATGCGGGCGCTGGGCATGGCCGAGCGCGCGATGGATCTGATGGGCGCCCGAGCGCACCAGCGCGTCACGTTCGGCCGCCCGCTCGCGACGCGCGGGGTGGTGCGGGAATGGCTCGCGGAGTCCCGGTGGGCCATTGAGGCGCTGCGGCTGCTCGTGCTCAAGACGGCCTGGCTGATGGCCACGGCCGGCAACCGCGCCGCCATGACCGAGATCCACGCGATCAAGGTCGCCGTGCCTGGCGCCGTGCAGCAGATCCTCGTCCGCGCCGTGCAACTCCACGGGGCAGCCGGCCTGCACGACGACGAGCCGCTGGCCGCGATGTTCGCGGCCGCCCGGGCGCTGCGCCTGGCCGACGGGCCCGACGAGGTCCACCGCGTCTCCCTCGGAGCGGCAGAGCTGCGCCGCACGCAGCCGCTCCCCGAGCCGGCTCATCCCTGAGCTGTTCTACCGGTGGTGTGCCGCAGCACCGGAGCACGTCGACGACGACGATGAAAGGAAGGGCATGATGTCGAGTCCTCAGTCCTCTCCCGCGCTCGCGGGCCTCCGCGAACCGGCCCCCGCGCCGGCCCACGCCCAAGGCCCCACTCCAGACGCCGCCCTGGGCGGCCTCGGCCACGGCAGCCTGTCGGTGGCCTCGATCCTCGCCGAGCAGGCCCGGCGCACTCCCAACCGCACAGCAGTCGTCTGGGCGGGCGCCGCCACGACCTACCGGGACCTGTGGGACCAGGCCCGCGGCTACGCCGGCGCGCTGCGGGCCAGGGGCATCGGACCCGGCGACCGGGTGGCCATGCTGGTGCCGAACGTGCCCGACTTCCCGCGCGTCTACTACGCGGTCCTGGCCCTGGGCGCCGTCGTCGTGCCGGTGCACCTGCTGTTCAAGGCCGAGGAGATCGAGCATGTGCTGCGCGACAGCGGCGCTCGGGTGCTCGTCGTCGCCGCCCCGCTGCTGCCCGTGGCCGCACCCGCCGCGGCGGCTGCGGGCGTGCCGATGGTCTCGGTGCTGCTGCCCGAGACGCTCGCGGCGCAGACACCCGTGCCACGGCTCGAGGACGAGGCGGCGGCCGCCGAGCCGCTGCCGCGCCATGAGCCCGTCAACCCGCTGGCGGCCGCGACGGTGCTGTACACCAGCGGCACCACCGGCAAGCCCAAGGGCGCCGTGGGCTCGCACCTGGCGCTCGTCGAGCAGGTGCACGTCGCGCTGATCGACATGTTCGACCTGACCGCCGACGACGTGGTCTTCGGCGGCCTGCCGCTGTTCCACAGCTTCGGGCAGAGCTCGGTGATGAACATGGCGTTCCGGCGCGGGGCGACGGTGCTGCTGATCCCCCGGTTCGACCCGGCCGAGGCGCTCGACCTGATGGTCGAGCACGGCGCGACCGTGTTCACAGCGGTGCCGACGATGTACGTCGCGCTGCTCGCCGCCGCCATCGAGCATCCCGGCCGCCCGCCGCTGCGCTACGCGGTCTCCGGCGGGTCCGCGCTGCCGGTGGCCGTGCTGGAGCAGTTCGAGGCGACGTTCGGGGCGCCCGTGCACGAGGGCTACGGGCTCACGGAGACCTCGCCCACGGTGTCCTTCAACTACGTCAACGAGGAGCCGCGCCCCGGCACCGTCGGCCGCGCGCTGTGGGGCGTCGACGTCGCGATCGCCGACGCCGCGCTCGAGCACGTCGTCGAGATCGTGCCGCACGGCGTCGTCGGCGAGGTGGTGGTGCGCGGGCACAACCTGTTCAAGGGCTATCTCGGCCGCCCCGAGGACACCGCCGCGGTGATGGTCGACGGCTGGTTCCGCACCGGCGACCTCGGGACCCAGGACGCCGACGGCATCCTCACCATCGTCGACCGTAAGAAGGACATGCTGGTGCGCAGCGGCTACAACGTGTACCCGAGCGAGGTGGAGCAGATCCTGGCCCGGCACCCCGGCGTGGCCATCGCGGCGGTCTTCGGCCTGCCCGACGAGGCGCGGGGCCAGGAGATCCACGCGGCGGTGGTCGCCGCCCCCGGCGCGCACCTCGACGGCGAGGAGCTCGTCGCGTTCGCCAAGGAGCGGATCGCCGCCTACAAGTACCCCCGCCACGTGCACGTGGTGGACGCCCTGCCCGTCGGGGCCAGCGGCAAGGTGCTCAAGCGCGAGCTCGTCGCGGAGTTCACGCACGAGCCCTGAGGCAGCACCGCATCCGCCCCAGGGGAACGGCAGGGGAATGGCAGGGCCCGGTCGGTGTCGACCGGGCCCTGCCGTCGGAGGCGCCTCGCGCACGGCCTGTCAGGACGACGGGATGCCGTCGTCCTCGAGCGCGACAGGCCCGCCGGTGTAGGGCGTCACCTCCCCGGCGCCGGGCTCCGCCGTGTACGGCGTCCCCACGTACTCCTGCACACCGCCGGCCACCACTGTGACCTGCACGCCCTGGTAGGCGCCGTTGTTCGTCGCCGAGAGCGCCAGCGGCACCACGCCGTTGCCGCGCAGGTCCCCTGACGTCACCGCGTCGACGATGCCCTGCCGGGTCGGCGTCTCACCGGCCTTCGCCAGCGCCTCCGCGAACAGGTAGCCCACGGACATGCCGTACACGGTGTTGCCGTCGAACGGCGCGCCCTCGTTGTAGTCCTCGTTGATCTGGCGGAAGAGGGTGGTCCACTCGTCGGTCTCGCTGAAGTGGGACGGCAGGTAGTTCGCGCTCACGAACCCCTCGAGCAGTGCGGCGTTCTCCCCGAGGTACTGCGACACGGTGCCGTAGTCCCCGCCCACCGACGAGGACAGCCACTGCGGCTGGTACCCGAGCTTGGCCGCCGTGCCCACCGCGAGCGCGCTGAACGCGTTGATCGCGGCCAGGAAGTTGACCTCGCAGCCCGCCTGCTTCATCGCGGCCACCTGTGCCGAGACGTCGGGGTTGGACGTCGTGTACACCTGCTCCGAGGCCAGGCCATCCTCTCCCAGCACTGTGACCAGGCCGGCGGCGAAGTCCTCGCCGAGGTCGTCGTCCTGCGCCAGCAGGCAGGTGGTCTTCCCCGGGAAGTGCTCCTGGGCGTAGGTGGCGAGCGCCTTCGCCTCCGCCGTGTAGTCGGCATTGAACCCGAACGTCCACGGGTGCTCGTCGGGCTGGTTGAAGACGGGGCTGCCGGACGCGACGAACAGGTCCGGCACCTCGTTCTCGTCGAGGAAGTCCAGCACGGCACTGTGCGGCGCGGTGCCCAGCCCGTTGAGCAGCGCGAACACCCGGTCCTCCAGGACCAGCTCGCGCACCACCGACTGCGTGGTCGCCGGGTTGTAGCCGTCGTCCTTGACGATGTACTCGATGGTGCGGCCATTCACCCCACCGTTGTCGTTGAGGTAGGCGAAGTAGGCGGTGGTCGCCGCGGAGATCGAGGCGTATCCGGCCGCTGCGGGACCGCTCAGCGGGTGGTGCGTGCCGACCACGATCTCCGTGTCGGTGACGCCGGGCGCGGGCTCGGCGTCCCCTGCCGCCCCGCTCGCGTCATCTGTGGAGTCCGCGCTGCACGAGGCGAGCAGCGGGACGAGCAGCGCGGCGACGCCGGCGGCGGCGACCGCTCGGACGATCCTGGGACGTGTCATCGGGAACGCCTTTCTCTGTGGGTGGGTCTGGGACTGTCCTGCGGGTCGGTCGTGCGCGCGGTCCTGGCGCCTGTCACCCGGCCGTCGGAGCCCGTGCGGCGGGGTCCCCCTGTGTCTGGGCGGCCGGGCCCGGGGCTGGCGTGGCGCCGCGCGCGGGCCTGCGTGGCCGCATGTCGCGGCGGCGGGCAGCGGTCAGGGCGCCCTGGATCCCGCGCGGGGCCGCGATCATCAGCACGATGAGCAGCACGCCGAAGACGAGCACCGCCAGGTTCCCGTCGAGGCGCTGCGCGAGTCCCGCGCTGACCGGCAGGGCGTCGGTGACGGAGCTGGTGAGCTCGGGCAGCGCCACGAGCAGCAACGCGCCCCAGAACGCCCCAGCGAGCGAGCCGAGCCCGCCGACCACCACCGCCACCACTAGGAACAGCGAGAAGACGAGCGAGTACGCGCCGGGGTTCGCGATCTGCGTGACGTAGGCCAGGACGGCGCCGCCCAGCCCCGCGGCCGCGGCGCTGAGGGTGAACGTGGCGACCTTGACGCGGGTCACGTCGATGCCGGCCAGGCGCGCCGCCGCCTCGTCGTCCCGCACGGCGGCGATCTGGCGCCCGGCACTGCCGGATCCCACGTTGCCCAGCACGAAGAGCACGAGCGCGGCGGCCGCGAGCGCCACCCAGGCCTGCCATTGCTCGGCGCCGACGTACGGGCGCAGCGCCTCCGGGCGCCGCTCGATCTCGATCCACAGCCCGCGGTCCCCGCCCAGTGTCCGGGAGAAGGTGCTGGTGATCGCTGGCACCGCCACCACCACGGCCAGGGTGAGGCCTGCCAGGTACGGCCCGCGCAGCCGGGCGCCGGCGGCGCCGAGTAGGGCGCCGAGCGCGGCGGCCGACGCGACCCCGACCGCCAGGGGGACCAGCAGCCGGACGGGCCCGGCCACGTCTGCGGCGCTGAGGGCGTTGGACGTGAGCCCGAACCCGTAGGCCCCCGCGGCCATCAGCGCGGCGTGCCCGAGCGAGAGCTGCCCGCCCCGGCCCACCAGCAGCGTCAGGCCTGCCGTCGCGCACAGGTATGCGGCGACGACCGCCGCCTGGTAGGCGCGGTAGGGCTCGAGCGCGAGCGTCGCCGTGATCGCGAGCGCGAGGCCGAGCACTGTGAGCGCGAGGCGCCGGAGCGTCGGTCCGGGGCGCCATCGGGCGGCACGGGCGTCGATGCGGCTGTGGGCGCTCATGCCTGCCGCACCTGCCTCGCGCTGAAGATCCCCGCGGGCCGCACCAGCAGCACCACCACCAGCAGCACCAGCACCGCGATGGGCGCCAGCGTGGAGCCGAGGTAGCCGGTGACCAGGCTGAGCAGCACCCCGACTACCAGCCCGCCCACGGCGGCGCCCACCGGCGAGTCGAGCCCGCCCACGATCGCCACTGTGAACGCGTACACGAACAGGGTGTCGGTGGCGTGCGGGTTGAGGCCCAGCTCGGTGGGGATGACGAGCACCGCCGCGAAGGCCCCGACTGCTGCCGACAGCGTCCAGCCGAGGGTCAGCATCCGGGACACGGGCACGCCGAGCAGCCGGGACGTCTCAGGGGCGAACGCCGCGGCCCGCATCCTCAGGCCCACGGCTGTGCGGGTGAACAGCAGTCCAAGCGCCAGCAGGAGCATCGCAACGGCGCCGATCACGTACAGGTCGTAGGGCGAGAGGAGTGGCACGCCGCCCACCCACAGCGGCTCCATGCTGAACGGGACCCGCATCGGCGTGTAGTCGTTGCCGAACGCGATGCCCAGCACCGCCTGCAGCACCATGACCACGCCCAGCGCGACGATCACGCTGTTGAGCGGCGACTGCCGGGCGACGTGGCGCATCACGCCCCGCTCGACCACCAGTCCGAGCAGGGCGCCGGCCAGCACGGCGGCGGCGAGCCCCAGCCAGTAGTTCCCGGTCGCGGCGGTCACGGCGAACGCCACGTAGGTGGTGGCCGCGGCCATGGCGCCCTGCGCGAAGTTGACGATGCGCGCGGCCCGCCAGATGAGCACGAGCGCGAGGGCGAACACCGCGAACACGGCGCCCCGCGCGAGGCCGCTGCTCAGCAGGTGCAGGAAGTGGTCCATCAGAACCCCAGGTAGGCGTGGCGGAGCGCGTCGTCGTGGAGCAACGAGCGCGCGGGGCGGGTGGCGACGACCTGGCCCAGGTGCAGCACGACGCCCACGTCGGCGACGGACAGCGCGCTGCGCACGTTCTGCTCGACGAGCAGGATCGTCAGCCCGTGGTCGTCGCAGAGCCGGCGCAGCATCGCCATGATGTCGGCGACGACGCGGGGGGCCAGGCCGAGCGATGGCTCGTCGAGCAGCAGCAGCCGGGGGCGGGAGACGAGCGCGCGGCCGACGGCGAGCATCTGCCGCTCACCCCCGGAGAGCTGGTGGCCGGGGCTGGCGACGCGTCGGGCGAGCGGCTCGAACAGCGCGTACACCTCGTCGACGGCGTCGCGCAGGTCGCGTCCGCCGCCGCGCCACAGGCCGCCGAGCCGCAGGTTCTCGTCGACTGTCAGCTCGGCGATCACTCCGTGCCCCTCCGGCACGTGCGCGAGCCCCGCGCGTACCCGGTGCTCGACGGGGACGGCCAGCAGGTCGGCGCCGCCGAGCCGCACGGTCCCGGCGCGCGGCCGCACCAGGCCCGACAGGGCGCGCAGCAGCGTCGTCTTCCCCGCGCCGTTCGCCCCGACCACCGCCACGACGTCGCCGGCCGGGACGCGCAGCGCCACGTCGTGCAGCACCGGGGTACCCCCGTACCCGGCGGTGAGCCCGGCCACGTCGAGCAGCGGCTCGCCGGCGGCCTCCGGCGGCGTCCCGGCGCGGGGAGCCACGACGCCGGCGCTCATGCCGCTCCCCCGCTGGCGCGCGGCGCCGTGGGCGCCTCGATCCCCAGGTAGGCGTCGACTACCGCAGGATCGGCGCGCACCTCCTGCGGGGCCCCGTCGGCGATCAGCCGGCCGAAGTCCAGCACCGCGACCCGGTCGCACAGCGACATCACCAGGTCGACGTGGTGCTCCACGAGCAGGATCGCGCAGCCGCGTGTGGCCGCGAGGTCCCGAACGGTCCGGGCGAGGTCGGCGATGTCGGCGGCGCCCAGCCCCCCGGCCGGCTCGTCGAGCAGCAGCAGCGCCGGCTCGCTCACGAGCGCGCGCGCCAGCGCGACCCGCTTCCTGACGGGGTACGGCAGGTCGCCCGGGCGCCGATCGGCGGCGTCGAGGACGCCGAGCTCGTCGAGCACGTCCTCGGCGCGCCGCGCCGCCTCCCGATCGTGCCGCAGCATGCGGTGCGCGCCGATGGCTGCGGCGGCCATGCCGGGCACCGTCGAGCTGAGCCCGGCCATGACGTTCTCGCGCACGGTGAGCCCGGCGAACAACCCGAGCCCTTGCAACGTGCGGGCCACGCCGTCGCGCACCAGCCGGTGGGTGACGGGGCGCTGCGGCGTGCCGCCCAGGCGCACCTCCCCGCTCGTGGGGCGCACGATCCCGCAGACCACGTTGAAGAGGGTGGTCTTGCCCGCGCCGTTCGGGCCGATGAGGCCGACCACCTCGCCGTCGGAGACGGTGAGGCTCACCTGGTCGAGCGCCTGGACGCCGCCGAAGCGCACGCTGACGTTGTGTAGCGAGAGCCGCTCGGTGGCGGCTGTGGCCGGGGAGCTGCGTGACATGAACACCTCGTCGTGTCGGTCGTGTGCCCACCGTAGCAAGAAACCGACTAGACGGTATGCCGTTGTGACCGAACTGCCCTTCTCTTAGCGGTGACCGACCCCCGCGACGAGCCCGCCGTCCACCACGAACTCCGCCCCCGTCGAGTACGACGACTCGTCGCTCACCAAGAACAGGACGGTCCCGGCAACCTCCTCCGCCGTGGCAGGCCGCCCCAGCGGGATCGGCAGGTGCTCCGGGTCCAGCCGCTCCGTCATCGCGCTGAGAATGAACCCCGGGTGGATCGAGTTGACGCGGATGCCGTGCCGCCCCACCTCCATCGCCACCGACTTGGTCAGGCCCCGCACGGCGAACTTGCTGGCCACGTACCCGTGCAGCGCCGCACTCCCGCGCAGCCCCTCCACCGACGACACGTTGACGATGGACCCGCGGCCCAACACCTTCATCCCCGGCACCACAGCCCGGATGCCCAGGAACACGCCCGTGAGGTTGACCGCGAGCGTCGCGTTCCAGCTCTCCATCGGGTACGACTCCACCGACCCGGCGCTCGCGACGCCCGCGTTGTTGACCAGCACGTCCACCGGTCCGAACGCCTGCTCGGCGGCCGCCACCGCAGCCGCCCACGCGCTCTCCTGGGTGACGTCCAGGTGCTGGTAGACGGCGCCCTCGCCCAGCTCGTCGGCGAGGACCTTGCCCTCGTCGTCGAGCACGTCGCCGACCATCACCCGAGCCCCCTCGCGCACCAGCGCCCGGGAGTAGGCGGCGCCCAGACCCCGCGATCCGCCCGTCACGATGGCGACCTTGCCGTCGACTCGTCCCACTGCGCACCTCTTCCGGGTCTTCGCGGCGCGCCCGGCCGGGCCGCCGTCGTCGTCACTCCATCGCGATGACCACCCGGCCGACGGTGACGCCACCGGCGAGCTCCTGGATCGCGTCGGCCGCCTGGGCGAACGGCACGATCTGCCGCACCACCGGCCGCACCTGCCCGGCCCATGCCAACCGGGTCAGCTCGTCGTGGGTCGCCGCGACCAGGTCCGGGCGGCGCTCCGCGTACAGCCCCCAGTACAGGCCCAGCACCGCGTAGTTCTTCAGCAGGGCATGGCTCGCACGGGCGGTCTGGATGACGCCACCGGCGAACCCGACCACGACGATCCGCCCCTCGAACGCGATGCACCGCGTGGACCTGTCGAACGCGTCCCCGCCCACGGGGTCGTAGACGACGTCGGCGCCGCGCCCGCCCGTGGCCTCCATGACCACGTCGACGAAGTCCTCCGCACTGCGGTCCACCACCACATCGGCGCCTGCGGCGCGGGCGACGCCTGCCTTCGCGGCCGTGCCGACCACGCCGACCACCCGCGCCCCGGCGGCCTTGCCGAGCTGCACGGCGGCGGTGCCCACCCCGCCCGCGGCGGCATGCACCAGCAGCGTCTCCCCCGCCTGGATCCGGGCCCGCCGGTGCAGCCCGAAGTGCCCTGTCTGGTGGCCCACGTACAGCGCCGCCGCCTCGGCGTCGCTCAGCGGCTCGGGCGCCGGGAACACGAGCGCGGCGTCGAGCACCGAGTACTCCGCAAGCACCCCGATCTTCGAGCCGATCACCCGCTGCCCCGGCGCCAGGCGCGACACGCCCTCCCCCACGGCGACGACCTCGCCGCACAGCTCGATGCCGGGCGTGAACGGCAGCGGCGGCTTGACCTGGTACTGGCCACGCGCCAGCAGCACGTCCGGGAAGTTGGCCGCGACCGCCAGCGCGCGCACCAGCACCTGGCCGGGTCCGGCCTCCGGGCGCTCGACGTCGACGAGCCGGAGCACGTCCCTCGGCTCGCCGGCGGCCTGCGCCTGCCAGGCGCGCATCATCGCGTGCCCTGTCCCGCACCCGACCGCAGGCTGACCAGGAACAGGTCTGTGAGCTGCGCGGCGATCTCGCCCTTGCTCTCCGGCCCCGCGGGCGAGTACCAGTGCGAGAGGTAGTGGACATCGGAGAAGAAGTGCGCCACGAGCACCGCCCGCGGCACGTCCACGCGGTACAGGCCCTCCCGCTGCCCACGCTCGATGATCCTGGCGAAGTCGTCGTGGTACTGCCGTCGCCGCCGTGTCACCTCCTCCTGCCGGTCCTGCGCGAGCATGTGGACGGACCTGAAGAAGACGGTGCCCTCGGGCAGGTAGTCGATGGACGTCTCGATGACGTCCACGCACACCGCGCGCAGCGTCGCGTCGGTGGGCAGGCCACTGTCGACGATCTCCGCGAGGTGCTCGCTCTGCAGGGTCAGCAGCTGCTCGTAGATCGCGAACAGCAGGTCGTCCTTGGAGCGGAAGTAGTGGTACATCGCGCCCTTGGTGACACCCGCCGCCTCGACGATCTGCTGCACCGAGGTCGTGGCGTAGCCCTGGCTCGCGAACAGGTCGACAGCGGCCTTCTTGACGCTGTCCTGGACGCTGGAGTTCTTCACTGGTTGTCCTTCTTCCTCAGGAGACCGGGCGGATGGAGCCGCCGCCGTCGATGACGAGCGTCTGCCCGGTGATCCAGCCGGCGTCGCGCGAGAGCAGGAACGCCACGGGCCCCGACACGTCCGCCGGGACGCCCAGCCTGGCAAGAGGATAGGACGCGGCCACCTGCTCCTCGCGTCCCGCGTAGAGGACCTTGGCGAAGTCCGTCTTGATCACTGCGGGCGCCACGGCGTTGACACGCACCCGGGGCGCGAGCTCGTAGGCGAGCTGGGTGGTCAGGGAGATCAGCGCGGCCTTCGACACCCCGTAGAACGCGATACCGGGGCTCGCCGTGAGGCCCGCGATCGACGCGATGTTGACGATGGCGCCGCCGTCGCCGTCGCCCAGTCCGTGGGCCATGGCGTCTCGCGACCACTCGAGCGCCGCCACGACGTTGAGGTCCAGGATCTTGCGGACCACCGAGACCTCGATCTCGAGCGCCGGCCCATACGCGGGGTTGACCCCGGCGTTGTTGACGAGCAGGTCGAGCTGGCCCAGCTCGCGGTCCACCAGGTCGAGCACGCTGGCCCGATGCGCGGGGTCGTCGGCGCGCCCTGCGACACAGAGCACGCGCTCGGGCGGTCCGATCCTCGCGGCGGCCTGTCGCAACACGTCCTCGTCGCGGGCCGTCAGCACGACGCGGGCGCCTTCGAAGACGAGCCGTTCCGCGATGGCGAGGCCGATTCCCCGGCTCGCGCCTGTCACGACGGCGACGTCGCCTTCGAATCGTCTCACGGGGCCCCTTCGCTCCTGTCTGACAAACCGACTGTTCGGTATGAACGGGAAGTGTATCGCGCCCCACCGCGCCTGCGCCATCACCCCGCGCGCCCGGGGCCCCGACGCGCCCCGCCCCGGCGCGATGCCCGCGGCACTAGGCTGACCCGCGTGAAGAGCAGGGCGGACGCCGTCGGACTGGTGCTGGCTCGACCCGCCCGCATGCTGGGCCTCGAGCCGTTCTTCATGGAGCTGATCGCCGGCATCGAGGAGGTCCTCGCCTCCGACGGGCGCTCGCTGCTGCTGCACGTCGTGCCCGACCACGACGCCGAGATCGCGGCGTACCGGCGCTGGGGCAAGGGCGAGATGGTCGACGCCGTCGTCGTCGTCAACGTCGTCGCCGAGGATCCCCGCCTGCCGATCCTCACCGAGCTCGGCATCCCCGCCGTCGTCATCGGCGGGCCCACCCGCGACCTGCCGTTCTCCAACGTGTGGATCGACAACGCCCAGGCGATGCGCGACGCGGTGGCCCACCTCGTCTCGCTCGGCCACCTCCACCTGGCGCGGGTCAGCGGGCCCAGCACCCTCGCCCACACGCAGACCCGCACCGAGGCCTTCCTGTCCGAGTGCACTCGCCGCGGCGCCGAGGGCACGGTCGTCGAGGGCGACTACACCGAGCTGTCCGGGACCCGCTCGACGCGGGCGCTCCTCGGCCGCCGCGGCGCCCCGTCCGCGATCGTTTACGACAACGATGTGATGGCCCTCGCCGGGCTGGGCGTCGCCCAGGAGATGGGCGTCTCAGTGCCCGAGCGGCTCTCGATCCTGGCGTGGGACGACTCGGCGCTGTGCCGCCTGGCCCACCCGCCGCTGTCCGCGATGAGCCTGGACGTGTACGCGATGGGCGCGCAGGCCGCCGACTGCGTGCTCAACCTGCTCGCCGGCGGTCCCGTCGCCTCCCACATGGCGCCTCTCCCCTGCCTCGTCGCACGGGGCTCCACCGCCTCCTTCACGCGCTGACCTCGCAGTTCCCCGCGTGGAGACGCTGCATGGCGCCCCTCGTGGTGGTTGGGTAGGGGCATGAACCGGCAGGCCGAGCTCATCCCCGTCCCCGTCGACCCCGCACTGCTGCGCGCGGTCGCCCAGGGCGTCTCCCATGAACCGCACTCCGTGCTCGGCCCCCATGTGGGCAACGGGCGGACGACGATCCGGGTGCTGCGGCCATTGGCCGACTCCGTGGAGATCGTGACCCCCCAGGGCGCGGTCTCCGCAACCCATGAGCTCGACGGCATCTGGTTCGCCGTCCTGCCCGGCGAGCAGGTGCCGGACTACCGCCTGGACGTCACCTACGCCGGCCACACCACTCGCGCCGACGATCCCTACCGGTTCCTGCCCACGGTGCACGAGCTCGACCGCCACCTCATCCGCGAGGGCCGGCACGAGGAGTTGTGGACGGTGCTCGGCGCCAACCCCCACACGTACCCGAGCGTCCTCGGCGAGGTCCGGGGCACGGCGTTCGCCGTCTGGGCCCCCAACGCCGTGGCGGTGCGGGTGGTCGGGGACTTCAACCACTGGCAGGGCACCCAGAACGCGATGCGCTCACTCGGCGAGAGCGGTGTGTGGGAGCTCTTCATCCCCGGGGTCGACGCTGGCGCCCGGTACAAGTTCGAGATTCTGGGCCGTGACGGCTCCTGGCGGCAGAAGGCCGACCCGCTGGCCAAGGGCACCGAGGTGCCGCCCGCGACCGCGTCGGTGGTCGTCGAGAGCCGCTACTCCTGGACCGACGACGCCTGGCTGGCTGGCCGGGCCTCGCGCGACCCGCACACCGGGCCGGTGAGCATCTACGAGGTGCACCTCGGCTCGTGGCGCGCGGGCCTGTCGTACCGCGAGCTGGCCACCCAGCTCACCGAGTACGTCGTGGACCTCGGATTCACCCACGTCGAGCTGATGCCCGTGGCGGAGCATCCTTTCGGCGGCTCCTGGGGCTACCAGGTGTCCTCGTATTACGCGCCGACCTCGCGCTTCGGGCACCCCGACGACTTCCGGCACCTCGTCGACACCCTGCACCGCGCCGGCGTCGGCGTGATCCTCGACTGGGTGCCCGCCCACTTCCCCAAGGACGAGTGGGCACTCGCCCGGTTCGACGGCACCCCGCTCTACGAGCACCCAGACCCTCTCCTCGGAGAGCAGCCCGACTGGGGCACCTTCGTCTTCAACTACGGGCGACTGGAGGTGCGTAACTTCCTGGTAGCGAACGCCACGTACTGGCTTGAGGAGTTCCACATCGACGCGCTCCGCGTCGACGCCGTCGCCTCCATGCTCTATCTCGACTACTCGCGCCAGCCCGGCCAGTGGCGGCCGAACGTGCACGGCGGACGCGAGAACCTCGAGGCGATCGCGTTCATCCAGGAGGCCAATGCCACGGCGTACCGCCGCAGCCCCGGCGTCATGATGATCGCCGAGGAGTCGACCGCCTGGTCGGGTGTCACGGCGCCCACGGATCACGGCGGCCTCGGCTTCGGATTCAAATGGAATATGGGCTGGATGAATGACACTCTGCGCTATCTCGCGGAGGAGCCGATCAACCGCCGGTATCACCACAACGAGGCCACGTTCTCGCTGGTGTACGCCTTCTCGGAGCATTTCATCCTGCCGATCAGCCATGACGAGGTGGTGCATGGCAAGGGCTCGCTCATGGGCAAGATGCCCGGCGACGACTGGCAGAAACTGGCGAACGTCCGCGCACTGCTCGCCTATCAGTGGTCGCACCCGGGCAAGCAGCTGCTCTTCATGGGCTCGGAGTTCGGCCAGGGCGCCGAGTGGTCGGAGTCCCGCAGCCTCGACTGGTGGCTGCTCGACAGCGCGCCGCACGCTGGCATCCAGCGTCTCGTCCGGGATCTGAATCGCCTGTACCGGGAGACTCCGGCTCTCTGGGAGCTGGACAGCTCGCCCCAGGGCTTCGAGTGGATCGACTCGAATGACGCCGACCACAACGTCCTCGCCTACCTGCGCCGGGACTCGGCCGGCCGGCAGGTCGCCGTGGTGGTCAACTTCGCCGGCACGCCCCATGAGGGCTACCGACTGGCGCTGCCCACGGGCGGCCGCTGGATCGAGGCCCTCAACACCGACTCGACGGCGTACTCAGGCTCCGGTGTGGGCAATCTCGGCGCGGTGGAAGCCGTCGCCCAGCCGCACTACGGCCGTCCGTTCTCCGCGACGGTCCGCGTCCCTCCGCTCGGCGCCGTCTACCTCATCCCCGAGTGAGCTCGGCGGCGTAGCCGCATGTGTGGAAGGGCCCGCGGAGTCTGCCTCCTGCGGGCCCTTCGACGTGCACTGACCAGCGCAAGAGCGCGAGGCCGCCCGCGCACGAACTCCACGTGAATGCCCTGGAAAACGCAGAAAGAGCCACCCCATAGGGGTGGCTCTTTCTGAATGATGTTCCGGCGGCGACCTACTCTCCCACACCCTGGCGAGTGCAGTACCATCGGCGCAGAGGGGCTTAGCTTCCGGGTTCGGAATGGGACCGGGCGTTTCCCCCTCGCTATGACCGCCGTAACTCTATGGAGATATGAATCTCGGGATGATTCCCGTTCGTATCTCGGGAACCGCACAGTGGACGCGTAGCAATGTAGTGTGGTGAAGTCATCGGCTTATTAGTACCGGTCAGCTCCAGCAGTCTTTCGTCCTGCCTTCCACATCCGGCCTATCTACCCAGTGGTCTAGCTGGGAGCCTCTCGGGGCACTAGTCCCCATGGAAACCTCATCTTGAAGCAGGCTTCCCGCTTAGATGCTTTCAGCGGTTATCCCTTCCGAACGTAGCCAACCAGCCGTGCTCCTGGCGGAACAACTGGCACACCAGAGGTTCGTCCGTCCCGGTCCTCTCGTACTAGGGACAGCCCTTCTCAAGTTTCCTGCGCGCGCAGCGGATAGGGACCGAACTGTCTCACGACGTTCTAAACCCAGCTCGCGTACCGCTTTAATGGGCGAACAGCCCAACCCTTGGGACCTACTCCAGCCCCAGGATGCGACGAGCCGACATCGAGGTGCCAAACCATGCCGTCGATATGGACTCTTGGGCAAGATCAGCCTGTTATCCCCGGGGTACCTTTTATCCGTTGAGCGACGGCGCTTCCACAAGCCACCGCCGGATCACTAGTTCCGACTTTCGTCCCTGCTCGACCTGTCAGTCTCACAGTCAAGCTCCCTTGTGCACTTGCACTCGACACCTGATTGCCAACCAGGCTGAGGGAACCTTTGAGCGCCTCCGTTACATTTTAGGAGGCAACCGCCCCAGTTAAACTACCCACCAGGCACTGTCCCTGGTCCGGATGACGGACCGAGGTTAGATATCCAGAGCGACCAGAGTGGTATTTCAACGTTGACTCCACCGACACTGGCGTGCCGGCTTCACAGTCTCCCACCTATCCTACACAAGCCGCACCGAACACCAATACCAAGCTATAGTAAAGGTCCCGGGGTCTTTCCGTCCTGCTGCGCGTAACGAGCATCTTTACTCGTAGTGCAATTTCGCCGAGTTCGCGGTTGAGACAGCGGGAAAGTCGTTACGCCATTCGTGCAGGTCGGAACTTACCCGACAAGGAATTTCGCTACCTTAGGATGGTTATAGTTACCACCGCCGTTTACTGGGGCTTAAATTCTGAGCTTCGCCTTGCGGCTGACCCGTCCTCTTAACCTTCCAGCACCGGGCAGGCGTCAGTCCGTATACATCGTCTTGCGACTTCGCACGGACCTGTGTTTTTAGTAAACAGTCGCTTTCCCCTGGTCTCTGCGGCCGTCCACGCTCCCCCAGCAAGTGGGATCACGCTTCGGGCCCCCCTTCTCCCGAAGTTACGGGGGCATTTTGCCGAGTTCCTTAACCACGATTCTCTCGATCGCCTTAGTATTCTCTACCTGACCACCTGAGTCGGTTTAGGGTACGGGCGGCTAGAACCTCGCGCCGAGGCTTTTCTTGGCAGCATAGGATCACCCAATCATCCCGCATTCGCGGTCACCATCAGTTCTCAGGCTATGTGAGAGGCGGATTTGCCTACCTCTCGCCCTACAACCTTGGACGTGGACTACCATCGCCACGCTGGGCTACCTTCCTGCGTCACCCCTGTTAATGCGCTTACCTACTGCCGGCTCGGGTCGCGCGCTCCCCCGCCCGGTGTCCCCGAAGGGACGATGGACGGCTTCGGGCGCTTAGCATCACCGGGGTCGGTATGGGCGGTTCTTCGCCGGTACGGGAATATCAACCCGTTGTCCATCGACTACGCCTGTCGGCCTCGCCTTAGGTCCCGACTTACCCAGGGCGGATTAGCCTGGCCCTGGAACCCTTGGTCATTCGGCGGACGGGTTTCTCACCCGTCTTTCGCTACTCATGCCTGCATTCTCACTCGTGTGGCGTCCACCGCTGGGTCACCCCGCGACTTCACTCGCCACACGACGCTCCCCTACCCATCCACACGCCTGAACCCCACAAGGGGGCTGAGCTATTGTGTGAATGCCACAGCTTCGGCGGTATGCTTGAGCCCCGCTACATTGTCGGCGCGGAATCACTTGACCAGTGAGCTATTACGCACTCTTTCAAGGGTGGCTGCTTCTAAGCCAACCTCCTGGTTGTCTGTGCAACTCCACATCCTTTCCCACTTAGCATACGCTTAGGGGCCTTAGCTGGTGGTCTGGGCTGTTTCCCTCTCGACTACGGAGCTTATCCCCCGCAGTCTCACTGCCACGCTCTCACTTACCGGCATTCGGAGTTTGGCTAACGTCAGTAACCTTGTGGGGCCCATCGGCTATCCAGTAGCTCTACCTCCGGTAAGAAACACGTGACGCTGCACCTAAATGCATTTCGGGGAGAACCAGCTATCACGAAGTTTGATTGGCCTTTCACCCCTAACCACAGGTCATCCCCTCGGTTTTCAACCCAAGTGGGTTCGGTCCTCCACGCGGTCTTACCCGCGCTTCAACCTGCCCATGGCTAGATCACTTCGCTTCGGGTCTAGAGCACGCGACTGAATCGCCCTATTCGGACTCGCTTTCGCTACGGCTTCCCCACACGGGTTAACCTCGCCACGTACCACTAACTCGCAGGCTCATTCTTCAAAAGGCACGCTGTCACCCCTGCTAGGGAGGCTCCAACGGATTGTAGGCACACGGTTTCAGGTACTATTTCACTCCCCTCCCGGGGTACTTTTCACCTTTCCCTCACGGTACTTGTCCGCTATCGGTCACTAGGTAGTATTTAGGCTTAGCAAGTGGTCTTGCCGGATTCACACGGGATTTCTCGGGCCCCGTGCTACTTGGGATCCCCTTCGGGAGGCCGCGTCATTTCGTCTACGGGGGTCACACCCTCTGTGCCGGGCCTTTCAATGCCCTTCGACTATAACGCGGCTTTCTGACTCCCTGCTGATTCGGCAGAACCAGCTGAAAGGTCCCACAACCCCGCACACGCAACGCCTGCCGGCTATCACACGCATACGGTTTGGCCTGATCCGCTTTCGCTCGCCACTACTCACGGAATATCTCTTCCTGTCGGTACTGAGATGTTTCACTTCCCGACGTTCCCTCCACACACCCTATATATTCAGGTGCGGGTCACTGGACATGACTCCAGCGGGGTTTCCCCATTCGGAGATCCTCGGATCACGGTTCGTTTGCCAACTCCCCGAGGCTTATCGCAGGCTACTACGTCCTTCATCGGCTCCTAGTGCCAAGGCATCCACCCTGTGCCCTTAAAAACTTGACCACAATAATTTCTACAAAGATGCTCGCGTCCACTGTGCAGTTCTCAAGCTACGAACGATCCCCGTGCTGACACCGGCGCCTGCCCAAGAACACCTGGGCGGTTCGACCGATCACACGGACCCGTATCCAGCCACCCCACCGCAACCCATCCGAAGACGAGCCAGCGGGGCAACCCGAGACAACAACCTTCCGGCTGTTCCCTCAGGACCCAACAGTGCGCCAAGCCCACCCCTCACACGACCCCCCGCGTTCCAGAACCGGGCAAGCCCGGGACGTACTAGAAGGAGGCCGCATCGCGGCCGGCCATAGTCGATGTTCCACCCTTGAGCTCCACCCCCGGCTCGTTCGGCCAGGGACATGGGCCTGGACCCGGCCCCCGAAGAGACCTGGCCAGATGCTCCTTAGAAAGGAGGTGATCCAGCCGCACCTTCCGGTACGGCTACCTTGTTACGACTTAGTCCCAATCGCCAGTCCCACCTTCGACGGCTCCCCCTCTTGCGAGTTGGGCCACCGGCTTCGGGTGTTACCGACTTTCGTGACTTGACGGGCGGTGTGTACAAGGCCCGGGAACGTATTCACCGCAGCGTTGCTGATCTGCGATTACTAGCGACTCCGACTTCATGGGGTCGAGTTGCAGACCCCAATCCGAACTGAGACCGGCTTTTTGGGATTCGCTCCACCTCGCGGTATCGCAGCCCTTTGTACCGGCCATTGTAGCATGCGTGAAGCCCAAGACATAAGGGGCATGATGATTTGACGTCATCCCCACCTTCCTCCGAGTTGACCCCGGCAGTCTCCTATGAGTCCCCGGCATGACCCGCTGGCAACATAGGACGAGGGTTGCGCTCGTTGCGGGACTTAACCCAACATCTCACGACACGAGCTGACGACAACCATGCACCACCTGTACACCGACCTTGCGGGGAGCACATCTCTGCACTTTTCCGGTGTATGTCAAGCCTTGGTAAGGTTCTTCGCGTTGCATCGAATTAATCCGCATGCTCCGCCGCTTGTGCGGGCCCCCGTCAATTTCTTTGAGTTTTAGCCTTGCGGCCGTACTCCCCAGGCGGGGCACTTAATGCGTTTGCTGCGGCACGGAACTCGTGGAATGAGCCCCACACCTAGTGCCCAACGTTTACGGCATGGACTACCAGGGTATCTAATCCTGTTCGCTCCCCATGCTTTCGCTCCTCAGCGTCAGTTGCGGCCCAGTGACCTGCCTTCGCCATCGGTGTTCCTCCTGATATCTGCGCATTCCACCGCTACACCAGGAATTCCAGTCACCCCTACCGCACTCTAGTCTGCCCGTACCCACTGCAAGCCCGAGGTTGAGCCTCAGGTTTTCACAGCAGACGCGACAAACCGCCTACGAGCTCTTTACGCCCAATAATTCCGGACAACGCTTGCGCCCTACGTATTACCGCGGCTGCTGGCACGTAGTTAGCCGGCGCTTCTTCTGCAGGTACCGTCACTTTCGCTTCTTCCCTGCTGAAAGAGGTTTACAACCCGAAGGCCGTCATCCCTCACGCGGCGTCGCTGCATCAGGCTTGCGCCCATTGTGCAATATTCCCCACTGCTGCCTCCCGTAGGAGTCTGGGCCGTATCTCAGTCCCAGTGTGGCCGGTCGCCCTCTCAGGCCGGCTACCCGTCGTCGCCTTGGTAGGCCTTCACCCCACCAACAAGCTGATAGGCCGCGAGCCCATCCTTGACCGATAAATCTTTCCAGACGCTACAGATGCCTGTGCGTCTCGTATCCGGTATTAGCCGCCGTTTCCCGCGGTTATTCCAGAGTCAAGGGCAGGTTACTCACGTGTTACTCACCCGTTCGCCACTGATCAGACAAGGCAAGCCCTGTCATCACCGTTCGACTTGCATGTGTTAAGCACGCCGCCAGCGTTCGTCCTGAGCCAGAATCAAACTCTCCGTAGATGTCTCATGGCACCCTGCCACCGAAGCGGCAAGGAAACCGACACACGAAACAGCCCCACTCGAAAGCAGGACCAGTTAATTCGGCTGATTCGAGCATGCCACCCACGGGGTGGACGACACACTCAGTCAACCAAGACTCACCAACCAGCAACCCCCCACCGAAAAGCGGGGAACCACCAGACGATGAACCATCTTGGCATCGACTACTTGGCACACTGTTGAGTTCTCAAGGAACAGACGC
>NZ_FCOT01000012.1 GCF_900046455.1 Cellulomonas timonensis | reverse complement strand
AACTTAGTGCCGCCCGCGTTCGCCCCGCCCGCCCGCAGAGAGCCGCCGCCGGCCGCCGGACCCGCCCACAGCGGTGGCTGGCTGAGCCGGGTGCTGGCAGGGTCGATAGGCTCGTGCTCGTGATCGACCTGCGACTCGTCCGTGAGGACCCCGACCTCGTCCGTGCCAGCCAGCGTGCCCGTGGGGACGACCCCGGACTCGTCGACCAGGTGCTCGACGCCGACGCGCGCCGCCGGTCCGCCCTCACGGACTTCGAGCGGCTGCGCGCCGAGCAGAAGGCCCTCGGCAAGCAGGTCGCGTCCGCGCAGGGCGAGGAGAAGGCGGCGCTGCTCTCACACGCGAAGCAGCTCGCCGAGAAGGTCAAGGCGCTGCAGGCCGACGCGGAGGCCGCCGACACGGCCGCTGGGGAGCTCGCGCGCAGCATCGGGAACATCATCGAGGACGGCGTCCCCGCCGGCGGTGAGGACGACTACGTCGTGCTGCGTCACGAGGGCACGCCCCGGGACTTCGCCGCCGAGGGCTTCACGCCGCGCGACCACCTCGAGCTCGGCGAGATGCTGGCCGCGATCGACACCGAGCGCGGCGCCAAGGTCTCCGGCGCCCGCTTCTACTACCTGACCGGCGTGGGCGCGCGCCTCGAGCTGGCGCTGCTGAACGCCGCCGTCGACCGCGCGCTGGCGCACGGCTTCACACCGGTGATCACGCCGACGCTGGTCAAGCCCGAGGTCATGGCGGGCACCGGGTTCCTCGGCGCCCACGCCGATGAGATCTACCACCTCGAGGCCGACGACCTGTACCTGGTGGGCACCAGCGAGGTCGCGCTGGCCGGGTACCACTCGGGGGAGATCCTCGACCTCGCGGACGGCCCCCTGCGGTACGCCGGATGGTCGGCCTGCTACCGCCGCGAGGCCGGGTCCTACGGCAAGGACACCCGCGGCATCATCCGCGTGCACCAGTTCCACAAGGTCGAGGCGTTCAGCTACACCACCGTCGAGGACGCCGCCGACGAGCACCGCCGCATCCTCGGCTGGGAAGAGGAGATGCTGGCCCTGGCCGGGCTGCCGTACCGGGTGATCGACACGGCCGCCGGGGACCTGGGCATGAGCGCGGCCCGCAAGTTCGACTGCGAGGCGTGGCTGCCCACCCAGGAGCGCTACCTCGAGCTCACGTCGACCTCCAACTGCACCACGTTCCAGGCGCGCCGCCTGGGCATCCGGGAGCGCACCGCCACGGGGGAGACGCGACCTGTCGCCACCCTCAACGGCACGCTCGCCACGACCCGCTGGATCGTCGCGATCCTGGAGAACCACCAGCTGCCCGACGGCTCGGTGCGCGTGCCCGAAGGGCTGCGCCCGTACCTCGGCGGCCTCGAGACCCTGGAGCCGGTGACACGATGACCCAGCCACGCGCCGCAGACGGCATGCTCGTCGCTCTCGACATCGACGGCACGCTGATGTCCTTCGACGGGACGATCTCCCCCGCGGTGCGTCAGGGGGTCGCGGCGCTGGTCGAGGCGGGCGCCCATGTCGTGCTCGCCACCGGGCGCTCGGTGGTGTCCACCGTCCCGGTCGCCCACGACCTGGGGATCGACACCGGGTGGGCGATCACGTCCAACGGCGCCGTGACGGTGCGCCTCGACCCGTCGCTCGAGGGCGGCTATGAGCTCACCGAGACCATCACCTTCGACCCGGAGCCCGCCCTGCGGGTGCTGTCCCTGGAGCTGCCCGACGCGCTGTACGCCGTCGAGGACCTGGGGCGCGGGTTCCTGGTGAGCGCGCCGTTCCCCGACGGGGAGCTGGGCGGCGACCACCAGGTCGTCTCGTTCGACGAGCTGTGCGCCGCGCCCTCCACCCGAGTGGTGATCCGCAGCCCGCAGAGCACACCGGAGGAGTTCCACGCGCTCGTCGAGCGGGTCGGCCTGCACGAGGTGTCCTACGCCGTCGGGTGGACGGCGTGGCTCGACCTGACCCCGGGCGGGGTGTCCAAGGGCAGCGCGCTCGAGGAGCTGCGCCGCGCGCTCGGCGTCGAGCCGTTCGCGACGGTGGCGATGGGCGACGGCTCGAACGACCTGGAGATGCTGCGCTGGGCCGCCCGGGGCGTCGCGATGGGCCATGCGCCCGAGTCGCTGCTGGCCGTGGCCGACGAGGTCACCGGGACCATCGACGACGACGGCGCGGCCGCCGTGCTGCGTGGGGTGCTGTCCGGCGTCCAGTGAGAGATGCCTCCTGACCTGCGCCGAAGCGTTGGGTCGCCCCGCGAGACGTGACGTGATCGTGACCGCGCGGGGGCGCCGTGACCTGTCTGTGACGCCTCTGTCCTGATGTGACTCAATCGTGACCGTGCAAGGTGCCTTCTGGGGTTGCGCCCTGGTTCAGGCAGGGCTTCCATCAACGGAGGGCAAATGCCCGCCGACCAGGACCTTTTGTCTTGGCGGGGAGCGGACCACGACGACGTGGAGGTCAGATGAACAGCATGGGCAGGCGTCGCAGCCAGATCACGGCAGCGAGCGCAGCAGGGCTCCTCATCCTCGTGGGGGCCTGCAGCACGGACACCGATGGGGGGTCCGACGGGGAGAACACCGCAGCGGCGATCGACTGCTCGCAGTTCGAGCAGTACGGGGACCTCGAGGGCAAGACGATCAGCGTGTACACGTCGATCGTCGACCCGGAGGCCGAGGAGCAGCGCGCGTCCTACGCGCCGTTCGAGGAGTGCACCGGCGCGGAGATCGAGTACGAGGGCTCGCGCGAGTTCGAGGCGCAGCTCCCCGTCCGCCTCACCGCCGGGAACCCCCCGGACATCGCGTACATCCCGCAGCCGGGCTTCCTGAAGTCGCTCGTGGAGGACTTCCCGGACGTCGTGGTCCCGGCCGGCGAGTCGGTCGTGTCCAACGCCAACGAGTTCTACACCCCGGAGTGGGTGGACTACGGCACGGTGGACGGCAAGCTCTACGCCACGCCGCTCGGCGCGAACGTGAAGTCCTTCGTCTGGTACTCCCCGTCCGCGTTCGCGGACGCTGGCTACGAGGTGCCGACCACGTGGGACGAGCTGATGGACCTCAGCCAGCAGATCGCCGACGACGGGGCCATCCCGTGGTGCGCCGGCATCGAGTCCGGTGAGGCGACCGGCTGGCCGGCCACCGACTGGGTCGAGGACGTGGTGCTCCGCACCGCCGGCCCCGAGGTCTACGACCAGTGGGTCAACCACGAGATCCCGTTCAACGACCCGCAGATCGTCGCGGCCCTCGGGACGGTGGGGGACATCCTCAAGAACGACACGTTCGTCAACGGCGGCCTGGGCGGCGTGACGTCCATCGCCACGGCGCCGTGGAACGAGTCGGCCAACGGCATCCCGGATGGCACGTGCTGGCTGCACCGCGCGGCCAACTTCTACCAGGCCAACTGGGACGAGAGCCTCGAGGTCGCCGAGGACGGCGACGTCTACGCCTTCTACCTTCCGGGCAAGACCGCCGACGACAAGCCGCTGCTCGGTGGCGGTGAGTTCGTGACCGCGTTCAGCGACCGCCCCGAGGTCGAGGCGTTCCACGCCTACCTCTCCAGCCCGGAGTGGGCCAACGCCAAGGCGTCGGTGACCGGCCAGGGATGGTTCAGCGCCAACAGCGGGCTTGACGCGTCGCTGCTCCAGTCGCCTATCGACCAGCTCTCCTACGAGCTGCTCACCGACCCGAGCTACACCTTCCGGTTCGACGGGTCGGACCAGATGCCGGGCGCCGTGGGCGCGGGGACGTTCTGGACCGAGATGACGGCCTGGGTGGCGAGCGACAAGTCCGACGAGGACGTGCTCGCCGCGATCGAGGCCTCATGGCCCAGTTCCTGACCGACTGACCGACTGACCGGATGGACGTGACGGGCGGCCCGCGAGGCGCCGCCCGTCACGTTCGTCCTTCCCACCGGGGTCGATGGCGCCCCCGGCTGAACGCGGTGGAAGGCGGGGAGCGATGGACTGGCTCATCGATGCGGGGTCCACGGGGCACAAGTTCGCCCTGATGTTCGTGGCGATCGCGCTGTTCGTGGTGGTGATGGGGGCGATCCTGCTGGCGGTGGACCGCCCGAAGCGGGTGCCCGGCTGGGTGGTCGCGGCGGCGTTCCTCGGCCCGACGGTGCTGGGGCTGGGCTTCGGCCTGGTGTACCCCGGCCTGCGGACCATCTGGGGATCACTGCTCGACAGCAAGGGCAATGCGTTCGTCGGGCTGGAGAACTACGTCAGGGTCTTCTCTGAGGACCAATTCCAGACGGTGCTCCGCAACACCCTGATGTGGGTGATCCTCGTCCCGGTGCTGGCCACCCTGATCGGCCTGGTCTACGCGGTGCTGGTGGACCGGACCCGGTTCGAGTACCTGGCGAAGACGTTGATCTTCCTGCCGATGGCGATCTCCATGGTGGGCGCCGGCATCATCTGGAAGTTCGTCTACGAGTTCCGGCCCGACCAGCCCGGCGTCAACCAGATCGGCATCCTCAACCAGCTCCTCGTGTGGCTCGGGCTGCCGCCGCAGCAGTTCCTGCTCGGCGAGCCCGCCAACACGCTCTTCCTCATCGCGGTGATGATCTGGATCCAGACCGGGTTCGCGATGACGGTGCTGTCCGCGGCCATCAAGGCGATCCCCGACGACATCGTCGAGGCCGCCCGGCTCGACGGGCTGCACGGCGCCAAGATGTTCCGCTTCATCACGGTGCCGAGCATCCGCCCGGCCCTGGTCGTGGTGGTCACCACCATCGCGATGGGCACGCTGAAGGTGTTCGACATCGTCCGGACCATGACGGGCGGGAACTTCGGCACGTCCGTCGTCGCGAACGAGTTCTACGTGCAGAGCTTCCGCATCCGCGACCTGGGACTCGGCGCCGCCCTCGCGGTGATCCTCTTCGTCCTGGTGATCCCGCTGGTCATCTACAACGTCCGTCAGCTGCGCATCGCGGAGGAGATCCGATGACTGCCGCGATTCCGTCCACCACCCTCGTCGACTCCGGCGCCAGCACCGCCAAGGCCCGCACAGGCCGGCTCGGCCGCATGGACCAGCGGGCCGGCATGGCCCGCGCCCGGCTCGCCCGGCCCTGGACGTCGCTGCTGGCCATCGTCCTGGCGGTGCTGTGGACCATCCCCACATTCGGGTTGCTGCTCACCTCGTTCCGGCCCCGTCAGGAGATCCGCACGTCGGGCTGGTGGACGTTCCTGCAGAACCCCGCCACCACCCTCGACAACTACACCGAGGTGCTGTTCGGCAGCGGCACCCAGTTCTCCACGTTCTTCGTGAACTCGGTGGTCATCACCATCCCCGCCGTGGTCATCCCCATCTCGCTGGCGCTGCTGGCGGCGTACGCGTTCGCGTGGATCGACTTCAAGGGCCGCAACATCCTGTTCGTCGCGGTCTTCGCGCTGCAGGTGGTGCCCATCCAGGTGACGCTGATCCCGCTGCTCACCCAGTACGTGCAGTGGGGGCTCGCGGGCTCGTTCTGGACGATCTGGCTCTCGCACTCGATCTTCGCGCTGCCGCTGGCGATCTTCCTGCTGCACAACTTCATGAAGGACATCCCGCCGTCGCTGGTCGAGGCCGCGCGCGTGGACGGCGCCGGGCACGTGACGATCTTCTTCCGGGTGCTGCTGCCGCTGCTCACCCCCGCCATCGCGTCCTTCGCCATCTTCCAGTTCCTGTGGGTGTGGAACGACCTGCTGGTGGCCCTCACGTTCGCGGGCGGGTCCCCCGACGTGGCGCCGCTGACGGTCCGGGTCGCGGAGCTGGCGGGCACCCGCGGGGCGCAATGGCACGTGCTGTCGGCCGGGGCGTTCATCGCGATGATCGTGCCGCTGATCGTGTTCCTGCTCCTCCAGCGGTTCTTCGTGCGGGGCCTGCTCGCGGGCTCCGTGAAGGGCTGACCTGTTGCTCGAGGCGGGCAGGGGGATCAGGGCCGTGTGACACCATCGCCGGGTGGTCCAGCGCCCCTCGCCCGTCTCCCGGGGAGTGGTGTCGGCTCAGGGCCTGGGCCGCGTCCCCGCACCAGCCCTCTTCGTCGTCTCGGGCCTGACCCAATACCTGGGCGCGGCCATCGCCGTCGGGCTTTTCACCGTGCTGCCCGCCCCGACCATCGCGTGGCTGCGGGTGGCGGTGGCCGCCGTGGTGCTCGGGCTGTGGCGGCGGCCATGGCGCACCCGATGGACGCGAGCCGAGTTGGGCGCCTCCGCGCTGTTCGGCGTGGTGCTCGCCCTCATGAACGTCACGTTCTACATCGCCATCAGCAGCCTCCCGCTGGGCACCGCCGTGGCGATCGAGTTCATCGGCCCGGTGGCGGTGGCCGCCGTCACCGGGCGTGGCTGGCGTGAGCGGGGCGCCATCGCGGTGGCGGCCGTCGGCGTGGTGCTGCTCGCCGGCGTCAGCCTCGACGGCGGGCCGGACGCCGTCCGGGGGCTCGTCGCGATCGGTGTGGCCGCCGCGTGCTGGGCGGGCTACATCCTGCTGGGCCGTCGGGTGTCGCAGCACGGCGGCGCCGGGGGAGGGGTGACGTCGCTCGCTGTGGCGATGGGGTTCGGCGCGCTGGTGCTGGCGCCGTTCTTCGCCGGTGACGCCGGGCCCGCCCTCACCGACCCGCGGCTCGCGTTGTTGATCGTGGCCATCGCGGTGCTGTCCTCGGTGGTGCCGTACGCGCTCGAGCAGATCGTGCTGCGCCGGGTCACCTCGGCCACGTTCGCGGTGCTGCTGGCGATGCTCCCCGCGACGGCCGCCGTGGTGGGCGCCGTGGTGCTGCGCCAGTGGCCGCACGGCCTCGAGTTGGTGGGCCTCGCATGCGTGAGCGTGGCGATCATGCTCAGCTCCGGCAGCCGCCGGGGCTCCCGCGCCGACGATGTGATCGTGGACTGAGCGTCAGAGGTACTGGCCCGGACGGGTCTCGGGCGACGGCTGCTGACCCTGCTCGGCGCCCTGGGCCTGCGCCTGGGCCATCGGGACGAGCCCGGGCGGCAGGGCCCTGCGCTGGGACTTCGTCGCGACCTGCTGCGCGACCAGGGCCGTCTGGATGCTCTGGAACAGGCCCTCCAGCCACCCCACGAGCTGTGCCTGCGCGATCCGCAGCTCCGCGTCGCTCGGCACCATGCCCTCCTCCCCGAGCGGGAGTGTGAGCCGGCGCAGCTCCGCGAGCAGGTCCCCGGAGAGCCCATCCTCGAGCTCGTGGACCGCGCGGTGGTGCACCTCCGTCAGCCGCACCCGGGCCGCCTCGTCCAGCGGGGCGGTGCGGACCTCCTCCAGGAGCTGCTTGATCATCGAGCCGATCCGGATCACCTTCGTGGGCTGGTCCACGAGCCCAGCGGTGGTGCGCTGCTCCTCGGCGCCGGCGGCCTCGCCCTCGCCCTCGGGGGGCGTGCCCGCCGCGACGGCCGGCACCACCATGGGGCGTCCGTCCGGCCCGACCACGACGACGCGGGCGTCACGGCCCGCGCGGGGCTGTGCGCCCTTCGCCGGGGCGGACGGCGCCTCGGGCGCGGGTGCGTGGTCCTCGCCGCTCGGGGGCGCCTCCTCGGTCGTCTGCGGCTCGTCCTTCGGCTTCCGACGGGACCGTCCTCGCGACGGACGCTGCTCCTCGGCGGGGTCGTCGTGCGTGGTCTTGGCCATCCTCGATTGTCACTCGCCCCCGCGGGGCCCGCATGTGCCCGACGTCGCCCCCGGCAGCGCCGCTAGGGTGACGGCCATGACGTGGCTGACCACTCCTGCCCATGCCCGTTGGCTCGAGCAGGAGACGGACCGCCTGCTCGCCTTCGGGGTCGCCTCGGCTGTCCAGTCGGGCGGATTCGCGCGGCTCGACGAGCGGGGCGCGGCGGTGGACGGGCCGGCGGAGCTGTGGATCACCTGCCGCATGACGCACGTGTACGCGCTCGGCGCCCTGCTGGGACGCCCGGGCTGCGCGCCCCTGGTCGATCACGGGCTGGCGGCGCTGCGCGGGATCTTCCATGACGACGAGCACGGCGGCTGGTTCGCCGAGGTCGGCGCGGACGGCCCCACCGACGACGAGAAGGCGGCCTACCCGCATGCGTTCGTGGTCCTCGCCACGGCGAGCGCCGTGGCCGCCGGCCGCCCGGGCGCCAGCGACCTGCTGGACGAGGCGCTTGCGGTCTCCACGCGGCACTTCTGGGACGACGAGGCCGGCATGGCCGTCGAGAGCTGGGACCGGACGTTCTCGACCCTGGACGACTACCGCGGCGTGAACGCGAACATGCACACCGTCGAGGCGTACCTCGCCGCCGCCGACGTCACTGGCGACCGGAGCTGGCTCGACCGGGCGGTGCGGATCATCGAGCGCGTGGTGCACGGGTTCGCGCGGGACAACGCATGGCGCATCCCCGAGCACTTCGACAGCGCGTGGGCGCCGGAGCTCGAGTACAACGCGGACACCCCGGCGCACCCGTTCCGGCCGTACGGCGCGACCATCGGGCACTGGCTCGAATGGGCGCGGCTGACGCTGCACGCGCGGGCCGCGCTGACCGTGCGCGGCGACGTCGCCCCCGCCTGGATGCTCGACGACGCGGTGGCGCTGTTCGACGCGTCCGTCGCCGAGGGCTGGGACGTGGACGGCGCGCCCGGCTTCGTCTACACGGTGGACTGGGAGGGGCGGCCCGTGGTGCGCGAGCGCATGCACTGGGTCGTCGCCGAGGGCATCGGCGCCGCTGCGACGCTCTTCGCCGCGACGGGCGACCCGCGCTTCGACGACTGGTACGCGACGTGGTGGGACTACGCCGAGCAGCACCTGCTGGACCGTGTGGGCGGCTCCTGGTGGCATGAGCTGGGAGCGGACAACGCGGTGTCCCGCACGGTGTGGGAGGGCAAGGCGGACCTGTACCACGCGGTGCAGGCCACGCTGATCCCGCGGCTGCCCCTCACCCCCGTGCTGGCCCCGGCGCTGGCGGAGGGGCTGCTGGACTGACCAGCAGCACCTTCCCGAACACCTCGCCCGAGTCGAGCAGCTCATGCGCGGCGGGCGCCTCGTCGAGCGGCAGGCGGGCGTGGACCACGGGGCGCAGCCGGCCGTCCGCCAGCATCGGCCACACGTGCTCCCGCACAGCCGCGACGATCGCCGCCTTCTCGTGTGCGGGACGTGCGCGCAGGGTCGTGCCGGCGACGCTCGCACGGCGGGTCATGAGCAGCCCGAGGTCCAGCTCGCCACGACGTCCGCGCTGCGTGCCGATCACGACGAGGCGTCCGCCGGTGGCGAGCATCTGGAGGTTCGAGCCCAGGGCGCCGGCGCCCAGCACGTCGAGCACCACGTCCACGCCGCGGCCGTCCGTCGCGTCGAGCACCGTCTGCACCACGTCGTCGGCGCGGTGGTCGATGGCGACGTCCGCGCCCAGCTCCGCGCAGCGGGCCGCCCGTTGGGCCCCTCCGGCGGTGGCGAGCACCCGCGCCCCCAGGGCCTTCGCGAGCTGCACCGCCACCGACCCGACCCCGCCCGAGCCGCCCTGCACCAGCACCGTGGACCCGGGGCGGACCCCGCCCACGTCGACGAGGTTGGACCAGGCGGTGCACACGGCCTCCGGGAGGCCAGCAGCGTCCACGAGGTCCGTGTGGGGCGGGGCAGGCAGCACCTGGCCTGCGGCGACGCAGGCGCGCGTGGCGTACCCACCGCCGTCCAGGAGTGCGACGACCTCGTCGCCCACCGCCCAGCCGCCGCTGTCGGGCCCTGGCACGTCCGAGCCGGTCGCCGCGATCCGCCCGGACACCTCCAGACCCGGCCAGGAGGGCGCTCCCGGCGGCGGCGGATAGTGCCCCGCACGCTGCAACAGGTCGGCCCGATTGACCCCTGAGGCGGCCACATCGATCAGAACCTCACCCGGCCCGGGGACCGGATCTGGCAGTTCTGAGACTTCGAGGACATAAGGTCCGCCTGGTGAACGGATGACGATGGCGTGCACAACTGTGAGGTTAGGTCCGAAAGGGGCGTACCGCTCAGGGTGAGGTCGTGGCAAACTCCTCGGCGGGCTAATGGTCCGGTGTCCAGGAGCCGATGAGAAGCGAACGGTGACCGCCAGGCTGGCGCCAGAGAGCCGGTCACCGCCGGTGCGACGCCCTTCACGGGTGAAGGAAAGAGGTCGACATGCTGCGCAGACTTGGCATCCGCGCCAAGGTCCTGGCGGTCCTCGCCGTGCCCATGATCGTGCTTCTCGCTGCCGGTGCGTACATCTCGTACGACGCGCTGCGGACCGCGCGCTCGGCCGGCGCCGCTGCGACAGTCGTCGAGGTCCTCGAGGCCTACGCCCCGCTCGGTGTGGCGTTGCAGCAGGAGCGAGCGCTGTCGGTGCAGCCCTCGCGAGACACCGCTGCGCTCGAGGAGGCGCGCGGGGTGACCAACGCCGCGCTGTCGGCCGTGAAGCCGCTGACCGCGAAGGTCGACTTCTCGCAGTTCCCCGCCGACGTCGTCGCCTCCTTCCAGGAGGCGCAGACCGCGCACAACATCAACGTCGTCGCGGTGCGCGACCTGGTCGACTCCGACGCGAACACCTCGACGGTGACCCGCGCCTACAACGCGATCATCCAGGGCCAGATCACCCTGGTCAGCCAGATCGCGGACGCGCTCGAGAACCGGCAGCTCGGCCGCTACGTCGCGTCGTACCACGCGCTGACAGTGACCGCCGAGGACCTGGTCAACGAGCTCGCCCTCGGCACCGGCATCATCGCGTCGCAGGGCTCGTCCCCCGCCTCGCTGCGGTCCTACCAGACGCAGACCGCCTCGACGGAGATCTCCCGTGACGCGGCGCGCATCAAGCTCGCGTCGCTGGGCCAGCGTGCCCTGCGCCTGCCTGTGGACGACCCCACGTCGTCGTTCACCCGCAAGCGCGCACTGATCGCCGAGGCGACGCCGGGCAGCAACCTGCCCACGATCGAAGACCTCAACTTCGACATCAACAAGCAGCTGACGACGATCTCCGACGTCAGCCAGAAGGTGCTCGGGTCGGCCAAGGTCGTCGCCGCGAACGCCTCGGCCGATGCCCGGAACACCGCGCTCGTCACGATCCTCGGCGCCGTCCTCGCCGCCATCGCCTCGTTCGCCTTCGCGATCGTCGTCTCGCGCGGCATCGTCAACCCGCTGCGACGCCTGACCGTCGCCGCGCAGGACGTCCGCGACCAGCTCCCGCGACTCGTCGAGCAGGTCACCGTCCCCGGTGAGGGCCCCGGGCTGGAGCTCGTGCAGATCCCGGTGGACTCCTCCGACGAGGTCGGCCAGCTCGCCGCGGCGTTCAACTCCGTGAACGCCACCACGCTGCAGGTCGCCCAGGAGCAGGCCGCCCTGCGTGGGTCCATCGCGGAGATGTTCGTCAACGTCGCCCGCCGCGACCAGGTGCTCCTCAACCGCCAGCTCTCGTTCATTGACTCGCTGGAGCGGGCCGAGGAAGACCCGAACACGCTGGCCAACCTGTTCCGCCTCGACCACCTCGCCACCCGAATGCGTCGAAACGCCGAGTCGCTGCTCGTGCTCGCCGGCATCGACTCGGGCCGTCGCGTGCGTGACTCGATGCCGCTCTCGGATGTCATCCGCACCGCCTCGTCCGAGATCGAGCAGTACGACCGCATCGAGCTCGACCTGCCCATCGACCCGCTGATGCACGGCTTCAACGCCCTGGGCGCGGCGCACCTCCTGGCCGAGCTGTTCGAGAACGCGACGATCTTCTCCGAGCCCGAGACCCCGGTCGAGGTCAAGACCGGCGTCATCGGCGAGTTCGTCGTCGTGCAGGTCCTCGACCACGGACTCGGCATGTCCGACCAGGAGCTCGAGGCCGCGAACATCAAGATTCGGTCCACCGCCGCGAGCGACGCACTGGGCGCCCAGCGCCTGGGACTCTTCGTGGTCGGCCGCATCGCGCACCGCCTCGGCGCCGAGGTCCGGCTCGCCAAGAGCCAGCGCGGCACCGGGACCGTCACCACGGTCCGCTTCCCGGTCACGCTGTTCGCCACGACCGAGAGCCCGACGTTCGGCTCGTCGCAGCAGGCCCCGCCCACCCTGACGGCGTCCTCGGACCCGGTGCAGGAGCGCCCCCGCCCCGTCCAGGAGGAGGCCCCGGTCGTGGAGGCCGTGGACCTCGCCGCCCTCACCGACGGCGCGACCTCCCTCGGCCTGCCGCGCCGCCGCCTGCGTGACGACGACTCGGGTGAGATCCCGCTGGGCAGCCCCCTGCCGGGCGGACTGCCCAAGCGGTCGGCGAAGACGTTCGACGAGGACAACATCGTCCTCCCGGCGCCCACCGAGGCACGGCTGTCGCCTGAGCTGTCCGCGGAGTCGACCGGGTGGAGCCCGGCCATCGCCGCGGCGCCATCGGCCGGCCTCCCCAGCCGCTCCCGTGCGACGACCCCCGCCTGGCAGGCTCCTGAGGAGGAGCCGGCCGTCGAGGAGAAGCCGACGCCGTCGGCGCCGTCCGAGCGCGCGGGCCTCTTCACCGGCTTCCGTGGGCGCACCGACATGCCCGCCGCCGGCATGCCGCGACTGTCCCCGCGTGCCGCCGCCGAGGCGCTCGCCTCGCCGACGACCCCCACGCCGGAGATCGAGCCCGCTGCTCCGCCCGCCCTGGTGCAGCGGCGCAGCACCGCCGACTTCGAGGTCCCCGGGCTGATGCCCGACCAGCCCGAGGGCGACGAGACGCAGATCTGGACGCCGTCCTGGGCGTCCGCGACGGATGCCCCGGCGAACGAGCCGGCCGCCGCGCAGCACGTCGAGGCTCCCCAGGTCGAGGCGCCCCGGTTCGAGGCGTTCGACGTGCCGCAGCTTGAGGAGCCGCAGTTCGACGCGCCGCAGGTCCACGTGCCGCAGTCCGACGCGCCGCAGGCCGACGAGCAGTGGTCGGCGCCGACCTGGGACGAGCCCGTGGCGACGCCGACATGGGACCAGGCCACGCCGACCTGGGACGAGGTCGCCCCGAGCCCCGCGCCGCAGAGCGTCGAGCCGATCGCCGAGGCCCCTCGGACGTCCTACCCCGACTTCACCGCCTACAGCGGCTACACGGGATGGGCCAACCCGATCGACGAGGCCCGCCCGGCCCCGCAGTTCACCTCGCCGTACGCCTCGTCCTACGAGCCCGTGTCGCTCGGCTCGGGACTCGACGAGTCGCGCGCGTGGAACGCCGGCGAGCAGGTCGACGAGCAGCCCGCCGCCGAGCCGGCGCCCGCGTGGGAGCCGACGCCCGCCTGGGAGCCGGTCGCCGACGCCGCGCCGCAGGCGCAGCAGACCTGGCAGGACGCGCCGCAGGCGCAGCAGCCATGGCAGGACGCGCCGCAGGCGCAGCCGTGGCAGGAGGACGCGCCCGCCGAGTCGCTGTGGAGCGCGCCCGAGCAGCCCGCTGAGCCGTCCTGGCAGCAGCAGGCGCCGCAGTGGGACGACGTCCCGGCGCCCGCCGCTGACGTGCCGTGGCAGCCGACCGTCATCGAGAACGGCGCACCCGCCTGGGATCGCCGTGGGACGCCGCAGCCTGAGCCGGTCGTCGAGGGCGCCTGGGAGCAGCCCGTCCCCGGCCTGGTCGAGGACGAGCCGGTCGTCTACCGCGAGCGCGACACCTACGCGCAGACGGAGATGTTCACCCCCGTCGAGGCCGAGCTCGTCGCCGAGGCGCACGCGGTCGAGCCCGTGGTCCAGCACGAGCCCACAGTTCCGACGTGGGCCCCGGCCATGCCGATGTCGTCCGGGCCCGCGCAGGCTTTCAGCGACCTGGTGCAGGGCGAGCATGACGAGCAGGACTCCAAGGGCCGTCGCCGCTGGAGCTTGTTCGGCCGCCGCAAGGCCGACGGCTCGCCGGAGTCGCAGCCCACGTCGTCGGTGCCGTCGTACCAGCCGGACCCCCCGGCCGCGCCTGTGCCCGCTCCAGCCCCGATCGCCCCCCGGCAGTCGGCGTGGTCCATGGACCAGAGCGCACAGCCTGCGCCCACGGATCCCGGTCTGATGCGCAGGACGTCCGTGCAGCCGCCCGCCCCCGAGCCGCAGGGCTGGGCCCCGCCGCCCACGCTCCCGGAGGAGCGGCCCGCAGCGGCGCAGCCCCCGCAGCAGGTGTCGTCGTTCTTCCGCCCGCAGGGTCCGGCCGCGACCGCCCCCGCGTCGTGGACGCCGCCCGAGTGGTCGGGCCGGGCGCCCGCAGCACCCGCCGCCGCTCCGACGGACGCGCCACGCTCGGCGCCCCCGTCAGCGGCGCCACGGATCGGCGCGCTGGACGACGAGGTCGCCGCGATGCTGGCGCTGCGGTCCGACATCCAGGAGCAGGCGCTCTCCGAGCTCAGCCAGCTCTCCGCCTACCGCCCCAGCGCGGTCAACGGCTCGACCGGCTCCCCGTCGCTCACGAAGCGGGTTCCGGTCGCGATTCCCGAGTCACCGCCCCTGGTGACCCAGGAGGCCACCGGGGCCACCGGCCGGGATGCCGAGGAGCTGCGCACGCGGCTGTCGAGCTTCCAGTCCGGGACGTCGAGGGGACGTCGAGCGGCGGAAGCGCCGATCGACTCACCGAACCGTCACGAATCCGATCCGCTGGTCGATCAGGATCAGCACAGCAACCCGCCGTCCCCGACATGGTGACGTTTCAGTACGCAGTCAACCCCGGCTGCCACCGCAAGGAGGAAGTGTGACAGCGCTCAGCACCGAGGCAGCCAACTTCGGCTGGCTCCTGGACAACTTCGTCCGGACCGTGCCCGGGACCCGGCATACGCTGGTCGTTTCCGCCGACGGTCTCCTCATGGCCATGTCGGAGCAGCTCGACCGCACCAGCGGCGACCAGCTCTCCGCAATCGTCTCCGGCATGTCGAGCCTGACCCGTGGAGCCTCGCGGCAGCTGCGCGCAGGGGAGGTCCGGCAGGCCATCGTCGAGATGGACAACCTGTTCCTCTTCCTGATGAGCGTCTCCAACGGGTCGGTCCTCGCGGTCGTCGCCGAGGCGAGCTGCGACGTCGGCCTCATCGGCTACGAGATGGCGATGCTCGTCTCGCGCACCGAGGCGACGCTGACCCCGCAGCTCATCAGCGAGATGCGCGGCCAGCTGCCGATCGATGGCGCCACTCGGGCGCCGGTGGCGTGATCTGACGATGAGCGACCACGTGGAGTACGAGGCCCGAACGGTCCGGCCTTATGCCGTGACCGGGGGCCGCGTGCGCTCGGCGCGATCCGACCTGCCCCTCGAGGCGCTGGTCGAGGTCATGCCGGGCGCCGTCTCGAGCCAAGGGCTGCCCCCCGAGAAGCGGGCGATCCTTCAGCACGCAGCGCACACCTACATCTCCGTCGCCGAGCTCTCGGCCCTGCTGCACCTGCCGCTCGGCGTGGTGCGGATCCTGGTGGCCGACCTGGCCGACGCGAAGTACATCCGTGTGCACACGTCCACGCCGGTGGAGGTCAACACCGGCCAGTCCCCTGCCCTTTCACTGAGCGTGCTGGAGAGTGTTCTCAATGGCATTTCCGCCCTCTGACGCCGCTGTGGCCACGACGGCCGCTCCGGGCAACGTCGCCCCCACAGTCGTCAAGATCGTCGTCGCGGGCGGCTTCGCCGTCGGCAAGACGACCTTCATCGGGTCCATCTCCGACATTGAGCCGCTGAACACCGAGGCGGCCATGACGGAGCACTCAGTCGGCGTCGACGACGCCGGCGGGGTCTCGGACCGCAAGACCACCACCACGGTGGCGATGGACTTCGGTCGCATCGCGCTGCCGGGGTCGTTGTGGCTCTACCTGTTCGGCACGCCGGGCCAGGACCGCTTCCTCTTCATGTGGGACGACCTGGTGCGCGGTGCGATCGGCGCGGTCGTCCTGGTGGACACCGACCGGCTCGACCAGTGCTTCCCGGCCGTCGACTACTTCGAGAGCCGCGGCATCCCGTTCGTCGTGGGGGTCAACTGCTTCGACGGCGTCGCCAAGCACCAGCTCGACGACGTCCGCGAGGCGCTCGCCATCCCGGCGCACGTCCCCGTCCTCTACACCGACGCCCGTTCGCGGGCGGCCACGAAGCACGCGCTCATCGCCCTCGTGCAGCTCGCGATGGAGCGGCTGCGCGGCGCCTGACGCTCCGCTCGACCTCCGGCCGGCCCACCCGCGTGGTGGCCGGCCGGAGGTGTGTCCTGCCCCTGACCTCCGGGTTCGCTGGCTAGGGTGACGCCGTGCGGGTCTACGTCGATGGATCGGCGCTCACCCGGTACCTCGATGACGTGCGCGGGTCGGCGCAGTTCCGCGCATGGGCGCAGCCGATCGAGCCGGATCTGCTCGTCAGCGTGGTCTCCCGCGCGGAGCTGCGGATCGCCACCTTGCACACGACCTCTGCGCAGCGGGTGCGCGCCCGCGACGACCTCGACCGCATCGAGGTGCTGCGCCTCAGCGACCAGGCCCTCGGCTGGGCCACGAACGTGACGGGCGTGCTCAGCCCGTTCGCGGCCGTCCACCTGGGCATGGCCATGACCCACCGCGACGTGGGCGCCGTCGCGACCTACCACGGACGGCTCGCCCGGCTCGCGGCGCTGCATGGGCTCCAGGTGGTCTCCCCGGGGCTGCCCGACGGCTGGTGGGAGCAGCACGCGCCGCCCACCCAGCCGAGGGTTCCCGTCCCGGCAGGCGGCCCTGAGCCGACCCGCCCCGGCTGACGTGCCAGAATGTCCGCGCACCAGGAGGGCTGGCTGAGCGGCCGAAAGCGACGGTCTTGAAAACCGTTAGTGCGGTGACCCCGTACTCAAGGGTTCGAATCCCTTGCCCTCCGCTCTTACCGGGACACCGTTGGCTCAGCCATGCTGGGCGCGTGCCCCGCACGACGACAGACGCCGTCCCGCATGGCCTGCTCAGCGGCCTGGAGCAGCCCGTCCTCGAGGTCGGGGCCTGCACGCTTCGACCGTGGCGCGCCTCCGACCAGGCCAGCGTGGTTACTGCGTTCGACGCCCCGGACATCCGGCGCTGGCACGCCCGCTCGATGACTGCCGAAGAGGCCGCCGCATGGATCGCGCACTGGCCCGATCGGTGGCGTGCCGAGACCAGCGCCGGCTGGGCGCTGGCCGTCAACGATGAGCCGGTCGGGCAGATCAGCCTCCGCCACCTGAATCACGCGGACGGCGTCTCCGACGTCTCCTACTGGGTCATGCCCTCCTCCCGGGGCAGAGGTGTCGCCACGGCGGCGTTGGGCGCGCTGGCGGTGTGGGCGTTCGATGTCCTCGGCCTCCATCGGATCTTCGTCGACCACTCGACGCGGAACCCGGCCTCATGTGCCGTGGCCACGCGCGCGGGTTTCCGGCTCGAGGGCACGAAGCGCGGGGACTGCCTCTTACTCTTATACACATCCGACGCTGCCGACGATCCCACGCTTGTCGGCGGCCGTTTCCTCCACAGCCGACTCTCATAGGTCGGACGTCCCTGCGGGGGGTGGTGGGGCGCCATCACAATGGTGCGCGTGCCATTGGAACCGAATGATGACGAGCTCGAGCTGATCCGACAGTCCGGAGCGGCGCTCCGGGTAGGCAGGCTCAGCCTCGCTTCCGGTACCGGCAGCTACCGGGTGAAGTCGTCGATGGCGCGGGTCGCCCGCGCGCTGGGCATCGAGCGGCATGAGGCGCATGTGACGCTCACCGAGATCACCACCACCTCGCACCGGGGCCGCAGCTTCCGCACGGAGGTCGCGGAGGTGCGGTCGATCGGCATCAACGCCGACCGGCTCTCGGCGCTCGAGACGATGGTGTCGAGCCTCGACGCGGCGCACCGGGAGACGGGCCAGACCGCGCGGGTGGACGACGTCAACCGGCGGCTCGACCAGATCGCCGCGCGGCCCCCGCTGTACCCGGCGCTGTTGAACGCGCTGTGGTCGTCGATCGCGTGTGCGGCGTTCGCGTTCCTCAACAACGGCGGCGTGATCGAGCTGTGCGGGGTGTTCCTCGGCGCTGGGCTGGGCCAGCTCGCGCGGCGCGCGATGCTGCACAAGGGGTACAACCAGTTCGGTGTGACGATGCTCGCCGCGACCGTGGCGTGCTTTGTGTACTTGGGCTTCGTCGTCACGTTGTCGACGCTGGGCCTGACCGACTCGCAGCACCAGGCGGGGTACGTCTCGGCGGTGTTGTTCCTCATCCCGGGGTTCGCGCTGGTCACAGGCGCCCTGGACCTGGCCAAGCTGGACTTCTCCGCGGGGGTCGCGCGGCTCGTCTACGCGTTGATGCTGCTGACGTCGGCGGCCCTCGCCGTGTGGGGGGTGTCGGCGGCGGTGGGCCTGACGCCGGATCTGACCACCCCGATCGATGTGGCGCCCTGGGTGCTGCTGGTGCTGCGGCTCGTCGCGAGCTTCTTCGGCGTGCTGGGCTTCGCACTCATGTTCAACAGCCCGTGGCGGATGGCGGTGGGCGCCGCCAGCGTGGGGATGGTCGCGAACGTGGTGCGCATCGAGCTGGTCGACGCGGGCTTCGTGGTGCAGGGCGCGGCGGCCGTGGCGGCGCTGCTCGTCGGGCTGTTGGCCGCCTGGGTGGCGCCGCGCCTGCGGGTCCCGCGGATCACCATCTCGGTGCCGGCCGTGGTGATCATGGTGCCCGGTGTCACCGCGTACCGGGCCGTCTTCCACCTGTCCAACGGCAACACCACCGAGGCTCTGGCGTATGGGGTGCAGGCGGCCTTGGTGGTGACCGCGATCTCCATCGGGCTCGCTGTGGCCCGCATGCTGACCGACAAGGCGTGGGCGTTCGAGCGCTGATCAGCAGCCACTTTGCTGCGCACCGACCTGGCCAGGTACCCTGTGCGAGCCTGGAGACGTCGCATAGCCAGGTCTAGTGCGCGACCCTGCTAAGGTCGTGAAGGGGCAACCCTTCCGTGGGTTCAAATCCCACCGTCTCCGCTGTGAGGGGCCGCAAAACCCCTGAGTACGACCGATGACCCCGTCCTGGGAATGACCCCAGGGCGGGGTTTCGCGGTTTCTGGGCTCGTTGGCGGTCGCAGGGCCTTCCTCTCGCTCTCGCCAACACTTACCGTGGGAGAGTTAGCCACGCATGGAGAGTAAGCAACCTCCGACAGCCTGAACCGTGGCGGCGCAGAGGAGACGACGATGGCCGACCCGCAGTGGGATCCCTACGACCGCAACTGCCCGACCCGGCGGGTGCTGGACCGCATCGGGGACCGCTGGACGGTGCTCGTGGTCGGCACGCTGGACGACGGGCCGATGCGCTTCGGGGAGATCACGCGCCGGATCGACGGCATCTCGCAGAAGATGCTCACCCAGACGCTGCGTGGGCTGGAGCGCGACGGGCTGGTCAAGCGGACGCTCTACCCGCAGGTCCCCCCGCGCGTCGAGTACGAGCTCACCGAGGCCGGGCGCACGCTGCGCGAGCCGCTCAAGGCGCTTGAGGACTGGGCGACCACGCACATCGGCGGCGTGCTCGAGGCCCGCGAGCAGTACGACCAGGCGGTCTGAGGAGGGCGCCCGATACACCTGCGGCCCGGCGCCGTGGAGGCGTCGGGCCGCAGCCGGGGGTGGATCTCAGTACGCGACGGTGAACCGCTGGCGGCTGTGGGCCGGGTTCTCGATCTCGTCGACGAAGGCCTGCGCGTAGTCCGCGCCGGAGATGTTCGAGTTGCCCTCGGAGTCCACCAGCAGGACGTCGCCGCCGATCCGGAACTCGCCGGTGTGCTCGCCGGCCGCCCACGGGCCGAAGTTCCCCGCCGGGCTGAGGAAGAACCAGTCCAGCGTCGCGTCTGCTGCACGGAGGTCGCTCAACACCTCAGCGAGCTCGGCGGCCTCGGACGTGAACGCGTCGGGGAATTCGTCGGTCGACGCCACGGTCGGGCCGCCCTCGGAGACTAGGAGCGAGCCGGCGCCGCCGACGACGCCGATCCGCGCGCCGGCGTCCTGCGCGGCGGTGGCGAGCGCGCGCACCACGCCCACGAGCTTGCCCTCGAGCTCGCCACGCGGCGACAGGGTCTCGACGACCACGTCGGTGTCCGCCACGGCCCGCTCCAGAACGGCGGTGTCGAACACATCGCCGGTCACGTAGGAGGCGCCGGGGACGGGCTCGACTGGCGCGTTCCGAGAGATCGAGGTGACCTGGTGGCCTCGCGAGACCGCCTCGCGCACGATGTGCGACCCGGCGTATCCGGTGCCGCCGATCACGGTGATGCGTGCCATGACAACTTCCTCTCGTCCTCGGCTCCGTTCGGAACCGCTACTTACCGTAAGAGAGTTACTGCGGACCGGGAAGTAGGCACTTTGCGGTAAGTAACTTCCGGTCTGGTGCCTCACGGCGACGGGCCGCGAGGGAACAGCCTGCGGCGCCGAGGGGTTGTGCATACCCTCGGGGGGTATCGAGAAGGGACGAGCACGTGAGCACCCCACATCAGCACCACGGCGACAGCGAGCAGCACCACCACCAACACGGCGCGACCGAGGCCCACGCCGGTCACGAGGACGCGGGCCATGCCGGTTACGCGGGCCATGCCGGTCACGCGGGCCACGGCGGTCACGGCGACCATGCGGCCGCGTTCCGCGACCGGTTCTGGTGGACCCTCGCGCTGGCGGTCCCCGTGGTGGTCTTCAGCGAGATGTTCGCCGACCTGCTCGGGTACATGCCCCCGGATTTCCCCGGCGCCGGCTGGGTCTCCCCGGTGCTGGGCACTGTCATCTTCTTCTACGGCGGCGCCCCGTTCCTGACCGGCGCCGTCGCCGAGGCGCGGTCCCGGCGCCCGGGGATGATGATGCTGGTGGCGCTGGCCATCACCGTCGCGTTCGTCGCGTCGTGGGCCACCACTCTGGGGTTCGCGTCGGGGCTGGACTTCTGGTGGGAGCTCGCGCTCCTGATCGTCATCATGCTGCTCGGGCACTGGCTCGAGATGCGCGCGCTGGGTGCGGCGTCGGGCGCGCTGGACGCCCTGGCCGAGCTGCTTCCTGACGTCGCCGAGAGGGTCGCCGACGACGGGGCCGTCGTCGAGGCGCCGCTCGACGAGCTGAGAACTGGCGACGTGGTGCTCGTGCGGGCCGGTAGCCGGGTCCCCACCGACGGCGTGGTGGTCGACGGCACCGCCCACCTCGACGAGGCGATGATCACCGGCGAGTCGAAGCCGGTGCGGCGCGGGCCTGGCGACGCGGTGGTCGGCGGCACGGTGGCCACCGACTCGACGCTGCGCGTGCGGGTCACGGCCGTGGGCGCCGACACGGCCCTGGCGGGCATCCAGCGGCTGGTGGCGGACGCCCAGGCATCCAGCTCACGCGCCCAGGCGTTGGCCGATCGGGCCGCGGCACTCCTGTTCTGGTTCGCGCTGGTCGCCGGGATGCTGACCTTCGCGGTGTGGGCGCTGCTGGGCAACGTGCCCGACGCCGTCGAGCGCACCGTGACAGTGCTGGTCATCGCGTGCCCGCATGCGCTCGGCTTGGCGATCCCGCTGGTCATCGCGATCTCCACCGAGCGCGCCGCACGCTCCGGGGTCTTGGTGAAGAACCGCCTCGCGCTCGAGCGGATGCGCACCGTGGACACCGTCCTGTTCGACAAGACCGGCACCCTGACGCAGGGGCGCCTGACGCTGCTCGGGCACGCCGCCGTGCGCGGCGTCTCCGACGACGAGCTCCTCGCGTTGGCCGCGGCGGTCGAGTCCGACTCCGAGCACCCGATCGCCCGGGCCGTCACGGCGGCCCACGACGGCCCGCTGCCGGCGGTGCGGGACTTTGCCACGCTGCCCGGGCGCGGCGTCGAGGCGAAGGTCGGCGGGCGGACGGTGCATGTGGGCGGCCCGGCGCTGCTCTCCGAGCTCGGCCTGAGCGAGCCGGCGGAACTCGCCGAGACCACGCGGGGCTGGCAACAGCAGGCCGCGAGCGTGCTGCATGTGGTGAGCGACGGCCGGGTCATCGGCGCGCTGGCCGTCGCCGACGAGATCCGCCCGGGGGCCCGGGCAGCGATCGACGCGCTACACGCCCGGGGGGTGCAGGTGGCGATGGTCACGGGCGACGCCCAGCATGTGGCGGACGCGGTCGCCGCGGAGCTGGGCATCGACGAGGTGTTCGCCCAGGTGCTGCCCGCCGACAAGCACGCCAAGGTCGCCGAGCTCCAAGCGCGCGGCCGCAAGGTCGCCTTCACGGGTGACGGCCTGAACGACGGGCCGGCCCTGGCACAGGCCGACGTGGGCATCGCCATCGGGGCGGGCACCGACGTCGCCATGGAGTCCGCGGGCGTGGTCCTGGCCTCGGATGACCCGCGCTCGGTGGTCTCGGTCATCGAGTTGTCGCGGGCGTCCTACCGCAAGATGCAGCAGAACCTGGCCTGGGCGGCCGGGTACAACGTCATCGCCGTGCCGCTCGCGGCGGGCGTGCTGGCCTGGGCCGGGTTCGTGCTGTCCCCGGCGGTCGGCGCGATCCTCATGTCCGCGTCCACGATCGTGGTGGCCGCCAACGCACAACTGCTGCGCCGCCTGGACCTGGACCCCGAGCGCGTCACAGCCCGCGCAGCAGGCCGCCCATCTCCGCGATCTCCGCAGCCTGCGCCTCGATGATCGAGCGGGCCAGGTCGAGCGCATCCGGGTGGGCGCCGTCGGCGAGCACGGCCTCGGCCATCTCGACGGCGCCCTCGTGGTGGGCCGTCATCAGCTCCAGGAATCGCCTGTCGAACTCGACGCCGCTCAGCGCGGCCACGTTCGCCATCGCCTCGGCCTGGTCCAGGCCGTCCATGTCCATCCCGCCGTGGTCCATACCGGAGTGGTCCATGCCGCCCAGGTCAGTCGAGCCGGGCGGATCCTCGTCCCACGCCTCCAACCAGCCCGTCATCAGCTCGATCTCCGGGCCCTGCGCCGCGGTGATCCGCTCGGCCAGGGCGCGGACCTCCTCGGTGCTGGCACGCTCGACGGCGAGGTCGGCCATCTCGACGGCGCCCTCGTGGTGGAGGACCATCATCTGCGCGAACTGGGTGTCGGCGTCGTTGTGCTCGGCGCCGCCGGAGCAGGCCGCCAGCGTGACGGCGAGGGTCAGGGCTCCGACGGTCAGGCTCAGGCGTCGTCGGGTGGTGGTGAGCACGGGGCTTCCTTTCCTGGAAGGGGCGCGGCTCGGAGCCGCGGTCGGTGCGGTGGGGGATCAGAGGCGCGCGTTGACCTCCTCGAGCAGGTCGGCGGGGGACAGCCACATCGACGGGTAGTTGCCGTGCCAGAGCTGGTTGCCATCGGCGTCGATGAGGATGAAGCCGTGGCCTGGCAGCCCTTCGTGCATGCCGACGCCGAGGGTTCCGTAGGCCTCGGAGATCGTGCCGTCGTCCAGCAGGAACGGCGCGTTCACGCCCAGGCGCTCGCGATCGGCGTTGATCTGCTGGGCGGTGTTCATGACGATTGGCAGCACCGTCAGTCCCGCCTCGGCGAATGCCGGGTCCTTCTCGATCTCGGCCATCTGCACCAGGCACGAGTCGCAGCCAGCGCCCTCGTTGAAGTACAAGATGACCGGCGAGCCGCGGTGGTCGGCCAGCGACACACTCGACCCGTCCGAGGCGGGCAGCGTGAAGTCCGGCGCCATCCGGGCCTCCGTGGAACTGGTGGGACGCGAGGTGAGCAGCCCCGCGGTGACCAGCGCCACCACGACCAGCAGGCCTGCCGCCCAGGCGGCCCCGCCCAGCCGGCGGCGACGGAGCGCGGCGCCGGTCTGGGCCTGCTGGACGTCGGCGAGGGCCTGTTGGCGTTCGCGCTCGCGGCGGGCGGCAGTTCCGGAGGTCATCGAGTCACTTCTTCCGTGGGAGCGGGCAGGGTGGTGTCGGGCGCGGCCGGAGCCGCCGGGGTCGAGTGGCAGGGCGCGTCCTCCGGGGCGCCGCGGCGCCGGTCGGCGAGGGTCGCCCAGACGAAGGCGGCCACCACGGCGAGCAGCGCCAGGCCCTGGACCGGCTCGGGCACGGGGGACAGCACGTCCTGCACGGCGGCGAAGATGTCGGTCAGGGTGCGGCTGGCGGCGTCCTGGAACGCGCTGCCGCCGGTCATGTCCGCACTGCCGGCCAGGGCGATGACGAACACGCCCATCACGGCGAACGCGACGGCCACCCCGATGTTCAGGGAGTTGGTGACCAGCGTCCGCCCGGCGACGCGCAGCCGCACCAACCTGGCCCGCAGGAATCGGCGCTCGCCCAGCCGGGCCTTGTCCCAGACCAGCGCCATCACGAACAGCGGGAACACCATCCCGAACACGTAGGCCAACCCCAGCGCGAGGCCGCCGATGGCAGAGCCGGACAGCACCGACAGCGTCATCACCCCCGCCAGGACCGGGGCGCAGCAACTCGACGCGACACCGGAGAAGACGCCCAGGGTGAAGAAGCTCGCGGTGTCGCCACGCGTGGTGTCCGGGGCGCGCAGGAACGACGGCAGCGACCACATCCGCCCCGACAAGGCCAGCAGGGCCAGCACGATCATCAGCAGCCCACCAGCCCAGTACAGGGGCTCGTGGTACTGCGCGATGGCCCCGGCCAGCAGGCTCATCCCCAGCGTGATGGGCACCAGCACCAGGGCCAGCCCGGCCGCGAACACGAACGTCAGCGGCAGGAGGCGCCACCGGGCGTTCTTGATGGCGCCCGCCAGGTAGGACGGCGCCAGGAACACGATGCAGCACGGGGCGAACAGCGCCACGCCACCGGCGAAGAACGCCGCCAGGATGCTGCCCGTGGTCAGCAGCTCGCTGCCCATCAGCCCGCCGCCATCGCGGCGGCCCGCCCGGCCAGCAGCGCGGCGAGCTTCTTGCGGGGCAGGCGCCCGGAGGACAGGAACACCCCGTCCACCAACGCCAGCGGGCTCATGGGCGGGCGGTGCAGGGCGACCAGGGCGCGGCCCTCCTCAGAGTCGAGCTGGACGGTGCGCACCTCCACGGGGAACCGCGCGGCCAGCTCGGCCAGCGCCTGCTCGGCGTCGAGGCACAGGTGGCACGCCGGGGACTGCACGAGCGTGACGACCGGTGGGTGCGGCATGGCGGCTCCTTCGGTGGGGCTGCGCCCTCAGTGGGGCGGTCGACCACCAGCCTGGAGCCCCGCCACGAAGGGCCCCTCGCCGTTCGATCAAGGTTCGATGAAGATCGCGCGGCGGCTCCCCGGGGGCGGCGGCTGCGCCCAAGATGGTGCGCGTGACCCCGACTGCGACCGCCTCCTCCCGCCGCGCCGTCGTCGTGGACGACGAGGAGCCCCTGGCCCGCCTGGTCGCCGGGTATCTGGAACGCGAGGGCTTCGAGACGCGCCTCTGCCATGACGGCGCCCAGGCCCTGGACGTGCTGCGCGAGGTGGACCCCGACGTCGTCGTCCTCGACCTGGGCCTGCCCGGAGTGGACGGCGTCGAGGTGTGCCGGCGGTTGCGGACGTTCTCCGACTGCTACGTCGTCATGCTCACCGCGCGCGCCGAGGAGGTCGACACGCTCATCGGGCTGTCCGTCGGGGCGGACGACTACGTGACCAAGCCCTTCAGCCCGCGCGAGCTGATGGCCCGCATCACCGCGATGATGCGCCGGCCCCGCAACGGCGCCGCCATACCCGCCACCTCCCATCGCGCTGAGTCGGTGTCGCGCGTGCTGCGCGCGGGCGACCTGCGCATCGACGTCGACGCCCGGGAGGTCCTGCGCGACGGCGAGCTCGTGGCGCTGACCCGCACCGAGTTCGACGTGCTGGCGACTCTGGCCGCCCGTCCCGGCCGCGTGTTCAGCCGCCAGGTGCTCATTGAGGCGGTGTGGGGACCCGGCTGGGTCGGCGACGAGCACCTCGTGGACGTGCATGTGCTGCATGTGCGGCAGAAGCTCGGCGACACCGCCGAGGCGCAGCGTTACGTGCGGACGGTGCGCGGCGTCGGCTACCGCATCGGCGCGGGCGCGTGACCAGGGCCCGGGCGGCGTGGGGCCTCGGCGCGCGGCTGCTCGGCGCGCTCGCGGTGGTGATGGCCGTCGGCGCCGCGACCGCTGCCCTGGTGGCATCCGCCGTCGGCCCCGGCCTGTTCCACGAGCACATGGTGAGCGCCGGCTTGGGCGATCACGACAGCGCCGTGCTGCATGCCGAGCGCGCGTTCCGGGATGCCAGCGCGGTGTCCCTCGGGCTGGCGATCGGCGCGGCGGCGGTGGCGTCGGCAGCGGTCAGCGTGGTGCTGACCCGCCGCATCGGCAGGTCGGTGTCCGCCGGCGCGTCCGCCGCCAACCGCGTGGGCTCCGGGGCTTACGACCCCCGGGTGCCGGCGCCCGGGCTGGGCGCGGAGTTCGACGACCTCGCGCACTCCTTCAACACGATGGCCGCGCGCCTGCAGGAGTCGGAACGGCTCCGCGCCCGGCTGCTGGCCGACGTCGCACATGAGGTCCGCACCCCCGTCGCGACCATCGCCGGGTACCTCGAGGCCGAGGAGGACGGCGTCCGCCCGATGGGCAAGGACACGATCGCCGTGCTCCGCGACCAGGCGGCCCGCCTGACCCGCCTCGCCGAGGACCTGGCCGCCGTCACGCACGCCGAGGCCGGCGACCTCGACCTCGACCTGCGGCCCGAGCCCGTCGCCCTGCTGCTCGAGATCGCTGCCGGGGCAGCCCGGGAACGGGCCGCCGACGCCGGTGTCGCTGTGCGCGTCGAGCAGCCCGCCGATGTGCCGCCCGTCCTGGTCGACCGCCACCGCATCGCCCAGGTGATCGACAACCTCGTGGCCAACGCCGTGCGCCACACCCGGCCCGGAGGCGCCGTCACCCTGGCCGCCCGAGCCGCCGGACCGGGGCTCGTGGACCTGACCGTCACCGACACGGGGGAGGGCATCGCCGCCGACACCTGCCCCACGTCTTCGAGCGGTTCTTCCGCGCCGACACCGCCCGTGACCGCACACGCGGCGGCGGATCGGGCGTCGGGCTGGCCATCAGCAAGGCCCTCGTCCAGGCGCATCGCGGGACGATCGCCGCCGCCAGTGCCGGGCGCGGCCAGGGCGCTGCCTTCACCGTGACGCTGCCCGCCGCGGCCCGCCCACATGACAGAACCCCCGCCGGAGGACCGACAGGGGTTCAGCCACGAGGGTGAGCCCTCCAGGGCAGGTCAGGCGCGAGCGCCCTTGTTGCCCGTGAGCGCCCCGTAGACCAGCAGCACCAGGATCGATCCGCCGATGGCCAACAGCCACGTGCGCAGCGAGAAGAAGTCCTGCAACGGGGCGTCCAGCAGGATGCTGCCCAGCCATCCGCCGAGCAGCGCGCCGATGACCCCGAGCGCCAGCGTCGCGATCCAGCCGCCCACCTGCTTCCCCGGGAGGATCAGTTTGGCGATGGCGCCGGCGAGCAGCCCCAGCAGCATGAAAGCGAAGAATCCCATGTCAACCTCCAGATGGCGCCTCTCCCGTTGACCGTCGCACGTCGGCGCAGTGGCTGCATCCGGAGCCGCGTGGCCGGGGCCAGCCAGCGCGGTGTGGCAGTCGTCACCAGGGCGGCGGGGGAACTCAGTTTGGGTCCAGGCCCGCGGGACGGTATTGTCATCGTCGGCCCGCCAAGGGCCACGCGCCCGTAGCTCAATGGATAGAGCATCTGACTACGGATCAGAAGGTTGGGGGTTCGAGTCCCTTCGGGCGCACAGTAGAGGAAGGCCCAGCACCGAGTCGGTGCTGGGCCTTCGTCGTTGCCGTTGCGTCTCGTGCTCGTGGGGGAGGGTGGACGATCGCCGAGGTCGACATCCGTCAGTGTGCTGGGCGATCTGGAGACCATGGGCCTTCTGTTCGAGTCCCTCGTGGTGCGCGGTCAAGCTTGGGTCAGCGTCCATCGACGTGTGGGCCGCGAGACTGCTGAAGCTCGCCGCCGACATCGACACCGACAAGGTCGGATCACCGGCCGTCTTGGCTGTCATCACCGCTCGGCCCCTGACCGCAGCAGGCCGCCCCCGAACGAGCAGGATCCGTGGGAGGGCGACGGTGGCGTCAGCTGGGATCGAGGGCCGACCAGAGCAGGCGCCCCGGATCGAGTTGCTCGCGCGCGGCGCGCACGCGGTCGAGCGCGTCAAGGGTGAGGCACTCCTCGACGCGCCCAGGGAGTGTGAGGTCCGCTTCCCCCACGTAGCGACGGGGGTGTGGGCCCTCACCCGTGACGGCGGCGCGCGCCCACGCGGCGTTCGACCTCGCGTCACCCTCGCCGCCCTTGCCACCTGGGCCGCCCGCATCCGTCGCCCCAGGCCGCCAGTGCGCGTAAGCGGAGACGCTCGTGGCGCCCTGGGGCCGATGGACCGCGTCGATGCCCGGGTCGGAGGCCGGCGCTGGTGTCACGAGGATGCTCGAGCGGTCCGACGGCGCGGCAGCGGCCGCCTGGACGACCTCCGGGAGCAGCTCGGCCCACGGCCGGTTGGTCCACACGTGATCGGACCAGAGCGCGTCGCCCTCGTGCCTGGGGAGCGTGGCGACCATCGACGCGAGGCCCAGGTGGGCGGCCGCATCCGCGCTCCCGGTGCCCGGCAGATCGGCCAAGGGCGCCAACAGGCGACTCGCGTGGGTCGGGCTGGCGCCGAAGGCCGTGGCGGCGACAGTGAGCACCGCGCCGTCCGCTGGTGCTCCTGCGCGAGTCGCGCGGCGGGCGAACACCGTCAACTCCAGCCCGTCGACTTGCGCGGCGCGCAGGGTGTCGAGAGCAGCCCCGAGCTGCGCCGCGTGCTCGCCACCGACGGTGAGGAGCCGCCGGGCGATCGCCGGGACGCCGCGAACGAGGCGCAGCTCGAGGCCCACCACGACGGCGGGGAACGCGGGGCCCGCGCCCCGGGCGACGGCCAGCAGGTCGGGTGTGGAGTCGGGCGTCAACCGTGAACGGCGCGCGTCGGCAGTGATGACGTCCACGGCGACGACGCGCTCGCATGCGGCGCCCCAGGAGCCGCCGTTCCAGCCGTGGCCGCCAGCCAGCAGGAATCCCCCGAGCCCGACCGTCGGGGAGTGCCCGATGGGGAACGACCAGCCCGAGGCGTCGAGCAGCGCGGCGGCCTGTGCGACAGTCGTGCCCGGGCCGACCCACGCGGTGCCACGGCTCGGGTCGACATCGATCCCGTTCAGGTCGCGCAGGTCGAGCGCGAGGCTCCCGTGCCGCAGGTGTGTCGCACTGAGGCTGTGGCCGCCGCTGCGGACAGCGAGCCGCAGGCCCTCGCGTCGTGCGGTGCGCACCGCCTCGACGACGCCGTGGATGTTCGCGGGCCGGGCTATTGCGGCCGGCTCGGCCGGGGGCTGGTGGGCGGATGCCGACAGTGCGCGTCGTGCCGCGTCGTAGCCGGCGCTCGCGCGGTCGACCACGAGTCCGGCGAGCCCTGTGTCGGGCCCGCCCCGGGGAGGGGGCGCGTCCCCTGGCCGGCCCTGTGTCACGTCGTGGCGCCACCCGTCGAGGCGTCGCCGCCGGCGATGGCCGCGTCGACTGCCGCCGGCGCGTAGACGAGGTCCACGACCTTGCGGGCGAGGCCGACCACGCCGCCGTCCGCGCCCAGTCGGGCCGACGTGACGGTGAGGTGCTGTGTGGTCCGGTCGGAGACGTGGTCGCGGATCACGGCGTCGACGGCACTCACGACGCGCGGGAGCCGGCCCAGTGTGCCGCCGAGCACGACGGTGTCGGGGTTGATGGTGGCGACGACGGTCGCGAGCACCCGCCCGAGGGCAGCGGAGGCCGTGTCGAGCTCGGCGCACACAGTGGCGTCGCCTGCCGAGACGCGCTCGGTGATGTCGCGCAGGTCCTGCACGCCTGTCTTCGCGAGGCGCCGGACCAGCGCATGGCCCGAGGCCCAGGCGGCGAGGCAGCCCCGGCGGCCGCACGTGCAGCGTGGCCCGTCGGCTGTGAGGCGGATGTGGCCGATGTCGCCGGCGGCGCCGGCCGACCCCTCGAGGACGTGGCCGCCGTCGACGATGCCGGCGCCGATCCCCGTCGCGTATTTGACGGCGAGCACCGTCTGACCGGATCCGGCGACGCTGGACTCGCCCAGGGCGAAGGCGCGCGCGTCGTTCTCGATGACCACCTCGGCGTGCCAGCGCTCGCGCACCGTGGCGGAGATGGGGAAGGACTGCCATCGGGGCATGGTGGTGGACCGGCCGAGCACGCCTGTGAGCGGGTCCACCGGCCCAGGGATGCCGAGCGCGACGCCGATGAGCTTCTCGTCGTCGTCGCCGGCGTCGACGAGCTCTTGGGCGATGTCGAACACCGTGTCGAGGTAGGGCCCCGCATCCGTGTCGATGTCCATCGCGACGTCGCGCATGCGCAGGATGTCGCCGCGCACCCCGGTCACGCAGAGCCGGGCGTGCGTCTGGCCGAGGTCGAGCACCAGGACGACGCGCCCACGATCGTCCCATCGCAGCAGCTCGGCGCGGCGGCCCGGCCCGGCGCCGTCTCCGTCGGGGCCCGCAGGCGCCGAGCCCGCCTGGTAGACGTATTCGTGGGCGAAGAGCGCGTCGAGCCGGTCGAAGAGCGTGGTGCGCGACATGCCGGTCGCCGCGAGGAGCTGCTGGCGCGTCCAGCCGGGCCGCGAGCGGATGAGGGCGACGAGCGAGCCGTGCGAGCTGGGCGAGGGCGGGGGCGCGGTGGCCGCATCCTGCAGCGGCGGCGCCAGGCCTGCTGTCGAGTCCTCGGCCATGGAGCCCCCTCCCACTCATGCCCGACTCTCGGACGAGCGGCATCTTGCCACTGTTGACGTCGCCGCACCAGTCCGTTACGTTCAGCGACTGAACGCAATTCCCCGACGCACGATGGCGTGCAGAGGTGTGAGGTCATGATCAGCAGAGCGGCCGACCGGCTGACCGACGCGGCTGCCGACGTGCTGCGCGGCAACGACCGCGGGGCGCGCACGGTGGCCGCGCCGGACCTGTACCCGCATCAGTGGAGCTGGGACGCCGCGTTCGTGGCCATGGGCTGGGCGCGGATCTCCGTCCCCCGGGCGCTGCGTGAGCTCGAAGGGCTCCTCGCGGGCCAGTGGTCGACGGGGATGATCCCGCACATCGTCTTCTCGGAGGAGGGCGGGTACTTCCCCGGGCCAGAGCGGTGGCGCACCGAGCGGGCCGCGGCGGCGCCGCACAACGTGCGAACCTCGGGAATCTGTCAACCTGGCGTACATAGTTTGGCTCTGGCGGTCATCGGCTCACAGGCCCGATCCCGAGGGGGCGCGGACGCAGAGCTCTTCGAGGCGTTCCTGCGCAAGACCTTCGACTCCTGGTTCGCGTGGCACATGTGGCTCGGCGACGTCCGGTCCACCAACCCCGCTGGCCTGGTGGAGATCCACCACGGCTGGGAGTCGGGCATGGACAACTCGCCCCGCTGGGACCAGGCGTACCGGCGCGTCAACGTCGGCATGCTCGAGCCGTACGTCCGCCAGGACCTGCGCCACGTGGCCGAGGCCGACCAGCGCCCGTCAGACGGCGACTACGACCGCTACGTCTGGCTGCTCGACCAGCTCGCGTCCGTCGCATACGACGACGACGCAGCACGCGACATCATCGACTTCCGCGTGGGCGACGTGTTCTTCACCGCCGTCCACGCGCTGTCGTGCGAGATGCTCGCCGACCTCGGAGCGGGCATCGGCCGCCACCAGCAGGCCCAGGTGCTGCGCAGCATGTCGCGCCGCGCCTCCGACGCGGTCGCGCGCACCGTCTCACCGACCACGGGCCTGGCACGGGACCTGGACCTGCGGACCGGCGCCTGGCTCGAGTCGGAGACCATCGGAGGCTTCGCGCCGCTGCTGTGCGGGGACCCCGCGGCGCTGGGCGACCTCACTGCCCTGCTGATGGGCGAGCGGTGGTGTGGGCACCCCGCGCTCCACCGCCCCCTGCCGCCGACCACGTCGCCCGCCAGCGCGGCCTTCGTCAGCCACAACTACTGGCGCGGCCCGCAGTGGCCAGTGCTCACCTGGCTGCTGTCCTGGTCGCTCGCGCACCGCGGGCGGCACGACGAGGCCGGGGCGCTGCGTGATGCTGGGCTGGCCCAGCTCGACGACCTGCGCTTCGCCGAGTACTACGACGCCGTCGACGGGCGCCCCCTCGGCTCGATGGCGCAGTCATGGACGGCCGCGGCCGCCCTCGCCTGGCAGGACCGACCGGGCGGGTGGTGGGCATGACCGACATCGCCAGCACGCCATGGGTCGGCCGCTCGCAACCAGCAGAGGAGGCGCCGGAGATCGTCACGGGCGCCCTGCAGTACGTCACCGACCTGCGCCTGCCGGGCACGCTGCACGGCGTCGTGGTGCGCAGCACCGTGCCACATGCCCGGCTCGACGGCGTCGACGTCGACGCGGCCCGTGAGCTGGAGGGCGTCGCCGCCGTGCTCGTGGCGGCCGACGTGCCGGTCAACGCGCTCGGCCCCCGTGACGTCGACGGCCCCGTCCTCGCCGACACCGTCGTCCGCCAGGTGGGCGAGGCCATCGCGCTGGTCGCCGCGAAGGACGCCGCCACGGCGCACCGGGCGGCCGCGCTCGTGCGGGTGGCCCTCACGCCGCTGCCGGTGGTCTCGGACATGGCCGCCGCGCTCGACGACGACGCCCCGAGGCTCCACGCCCACGGCAACCTCTCCGGGCGCATCGCATTCCGATCGGGGGATGTCGACGCCGCGCTCGCCGGCGCCCACCTCGTGGTCCACCACGAGGTGCGCACTCCCGGCCAAGAGCACGTGGCCATCGAGACTCCGGGCGGCACGGCCATCTGGGAGGACGGCCATGCGACCGTCTGGTGCGGCTCGCAGAACCCGGGCCTCCACCAGCGCAAGATCGCCCGGGCGCTCGGGGTCGAGCCCGACCACGTGCGCATGATCGGCGGCCCCGTGGGCGGCGCGTTCGGCGCCCGCAATGACGACCCGATGCCGGTGTACCTCGCGCTGCTCGCCCGCGCCACAGGCCGGCCCGTGCGCCTGCACACGACGCGTGAGGAGGTGATGACGGCCGGGGCCAAGCGGCACCCGTTCCGCACCGAGATCACCGTCGGCTTCGACGCGGACGGGCGCATCCTCGGCTCGCGGGTGCGTGCGCTCGCCGACACCGGGCCCGTCATCACGTCGGGGCCCAACGTCATGAAGACCTCGGCAGAGATGTCCACGGGGCCGTACGCCTTCGAAGCAGCCGAGTTCGACGGCACAGTGGTCTACACGAACAACGCGAACGCCGGAGCCTTCCGCGGCTACGGCGTCCCGCAGGTCGCCTTCGCCGTCGAGAACGCCATGACCCGGGCTGCCCAGCGCCTCGGCGTGGACCCCGTCGAGATCCGGCTCCGCAACGCCCTGCGCGGAGGCGACCGGCACAGCCTCTACGGGCATCTCACGACCGAGAGCCTGCGCGTCGACGAGGCCCTGCGGATCGCAGGTGCGCACCCGTTGTGGGCGGACCGCGACGAGTGGGCGGCGGGCGCCACCTGGCCCTGGCGGCGCGGCACCGGCGTCGCCGTCGCGATGAAGGGCGTCGGCATGGGCAGCGGCACCGGCGACACCGCCCGCGCACGCCTGCGGATCGACGGGACCGGTCATGTGACCATCTGGGCTGGCCCCAACCACACGGGACAGTCGATCCAGACCACCTACCGGCAGGTCGCGGCCGACACGCTCGGCATGTCCTATGACGACGTCAGCGTGATCGTCGGCGACACAGCCGTCGTGCCCGAGTCAGGGCCGACGGCGGCGTCGCGCTCGACCTACGCGGGGGGCGCGGCGGTGCACGCGGTCTGCCTCGCGCTGCGCGAGGACTGCGAGCGCCTGGGCCTGCACCTCGACACCGACGCCGCCGGCACGGGGGAGAAGCTCGAGGCGCTGGGCCGCGCGGAGCACGCCGCCGAGTTCCGCCTGCCCGACACCGAGCACATCGGGCTCGTCCCGCATGCGGACCTGGCCACGTTCGCGCCGCACCGCGTGTACGGGTCGTGCGCGCAGGTAGTGCGCGCCGAGGTCAACGTGCTCACCGGTGAGATCCGGGTCCCCGAGCTGCTGTGCGCACTCGACTGCGGCACGCCCATCAACCCCGGTGGCGTGCTGGGCCAGGCCGAGGGCGGCATCCTCCAAGGCCTCGGGCTCGCGCTCATGGAGGACCACGTGGTCACCGACGGCATCCCGCGCACCACGAGCCTGGAGAACTACCTCGCCCCGACGGTGGCGGACGCGCCGCGCATGCACACCGTCCTCGTGCCCGGCGCCGAGGCGACCGGCCCGTACGGCGCCAAGGGCATGTCCGAGGTCGTGGTCGTCCCGACGCCGCCCGCCCTCGCGGCGGCAGTGCTCGACGCGGTCGGGGTGCTGCCGGCCGAGCTGCCCGTCACCCCGGAGCGCCTGCTCGCACTGATGGAAGAGGTGGCGTGATGCGCGTCAACGGACAGAGCGTCGACCTCGCCGCCGCGGCTGACGCGCTCGGCGTCAAGGTCGACGAGGTGGCGGGGACGCGCCTGCTGGACGTGCTCCGCGACGGCCTGGGACTGACCGGGGCCAAGGAGGGCTGCGGCATGGGCGAGTGCGGCAGCTGCACCGTGCTCGTCGACGGTCGCGCGGTGTGCTCCTGCCTCGTCCTGCAGGGCCAAGTGACCGACGCCGACGTCGAGACCGTCGAGGGGCTTGCGGACCGCGGTGGCGCCGACCTGCAGGAGGCGTTCGTCCGGCGGCAGGCGGTGCAGTGCGGGTACTGCATCCCGGGGGTGCTCATGTCGTGCGCCGCGCTCCTCGAGCGAGTACCTGAGCCCACCGACGACGACATCCGCGGCGCGCTCGACGGCAACCTGTGCCGCTGCACGGGGTACAACCGGTTCCACGACGCCGTGCACGATGTCGCGCGCGGCCGCTGCGCAGGCGCCTCATGACCGGCCCCGCGCGTCTCGTCCGCCCGCGCCGGGTCGCCGAGGTCAGCGCGCTCCTGGGCGGCGCCCGGCCCGTGGCAGGGGGGACGGACCTGCTCGTGCAGCGTCGCGCCGGCGCGCCGCACCACTCTCTCGTCGACCTCACCGGGCTGGAGGACGCGCCGCCGCCGCTCCGGGTGACGGCCGGGCCCTCGCCGTCGCTGGTGCTGTCAGCGGTCGCGCCGATCGCCGTGGTGGTCGACGCGCTCGACGGCAGGTTCCCGGCACTGGCTGACGCGGCCGCCTTCTTCGCGTCGCAGCAGATCCGCAACCGGGCCACCATCGGGGGGAACCTGGCGACAGGCTCGCCAGCGGCCGACACCGTGCCGCCGCTCCTGGCCGCGGGCGCCGTCGTGACGATCCGTGGCGCCGACGGCGAGCGCGAGGCGCCGCTCGAGGACTTCCTCCTGGGACCCCGCGCGGTCGACCTGCGCCCGGCCGAGTGGATCCTGGCCGTCACCGTGCCGGCGCCGCCCGCGGCTGGCGGCTACCGCAAGGTCGGCGGCCGTCGGGCGCTCGCGATCTCCTTCCTGGACCTCGCGTGGCAGTGGCGAGCAGATGACGGCGTGCTGCGGGACGTCCGCCTCGCGATGGGCTCCGTCGCGCCGACGGTCGTCCGGCTGCGCGGCGCCGAGGCAGAGCTCGAGGGCCGCCGCGTCACACCCGACGTCGCTCACGCGGCGATCGCCGCCGTCCAGGCGGACATCCATCCGATCGACGACCTGCGCGCGAGCGCCGGGTACCGCAGGCGGTGCGCCGCCGGGCTCCTGCGCGAGGCGTTGGGATCCATCGACGCCCGCCACCCCCACCCCGCTGCCTCTCATACACATCTGGCGCTGCCCACGACTTCAACGTCATGCGAACACCCTACCTGTCCTGTATCCGCTGGTGATATAGTCGCATAGATTGATGCTCCAGTGTCTGTCGGTACTGTGTTGTTGTTGTGAAACGCCCGGGCACCCCCATAGAACACCCCGCGTAAGCTCGTCGGCAGCGTCAGATGTGTAAAAGAAACAGATGACCGACGCGGCGCCCTGGGCCCGCCGCATCGAGGACCTCGGCTTCGACGGGGTGTGGTTGGCCGACCACTACTTCCACCGCGACGTCTCCGGCGCCCTGGCCCTCATGATGGCGGCCACCGAGCGGGTGACGTTGGGGACGGCCGTGATGTCGCCGTTCCTGCGCCACCCGGCACTCCTGGCGAGCATGGCCGCGAGCCTGCGCGAGATCGGCGGCGGCAGGTTCGTGCTGGGGCTGGGCGCGGGCGGCTACGAGTTCGCGAGCGAGCTGGCCGTCGAGATGAAGCGGCCGCTGCGCCTCACCGGCGAGGCCGTGGAGATCATCCGCCAGCTCTCGCGCGGCGACTGCGACGTGTCAGGCGAGACGTTCAGCGCACGTGGGTCGCGGCTGCGCTGGGACGTCCAGGACGGGCCCCTCTACCTGGCCGCGCGCGGGCCCAAGATGCTCGAGCTCGCGGGCAGGGTGGCTGACGGCGTCATCACGCACGGCATCGCGCCGACCCACCTCGAGTACGTCCGCGACCACGTCGCGGCCGGGGCGGCGGGACGGGTCGAGGGTGGCCGCACCTCCCTCTGCCTCATGCTCGACCTCGAGATCGGCGAGGACCGCGAGGCGGCGTTGACGGCCCTGCGGCCGCGCTGCACCACCATGGCCGGCGGCGCGTACGCCGACGAGCTCATCGAGGTGTACGGCCTCGACGTCGACGAGGTCCGCGCGCTGCGGGCCACGGTGCGCACCGGGGACCGGGCCGCCGCGGCCGCGCAGGTCACCGACGCCATGGCCGAGGCCTTCGGAATCGCCGGCCCGGCCTCACTCGTCCGAGAAGGCGTCGACCGCCTGGCCGAGGCCGGCGTCGACGAGGTCATCCTCAGCGTCGGGGGGACAACCCCTGACGCCACCCTCACCCAGCTCACCCAGCTCGCGAAGGCGGTCCTCGCATGACCCAGCTCCCCTCGTCCGCGACAGTGCTCGGATCGGGCGCCGGCGCGCTCAGCTCCGCGCTCGAGATGTCGCTCCTCGGCATCGACGTCACAGTCGCCGACCTCGAGCGTTTCCGCGCCAGCATCGACGCGATCGCCGAGCGCGGTGTCGTGCGGCTTCGCTCGCCGTGGCACCACGTCACGCAGGCCCCCGCGAAGGCGTCGCTCGACCCGGCCGGCGCGGTGCGCGGCGCCGAGCTGGTCGTCGTGTCCGTGCCCGCCTTCGGCCACGACGTCTTCGCGGAGATCCTCGCCGCGAACCTCGAGGACGGGCAGCAGGTCGTCTTCGCGGGCGAGGGCGGCGGCGCCCTCGCGCTCGTGGCGGCGATGCGACGCCAGGGGCGCCGCGTGCGCGCGCACATCGCCGAGCTCAACTCGCTGCCCTACGGCGCGCGGGTGCGCGAGCCGGGCCTCGTGACCGCCTCGCGCAAGGTCGGCGGGACCGTTGTCGCCGGCCTGCCCGCCGGCAACCCCGCCGAGGCCACCGCCTGCGCGATCTGGCCCTCTGTCACCGCGGGCGAGAGCGTGTGGGAGACAGTGCTGCTCAACTTCAACGCGATCGACCACGTCCCGCCGATCCTCGGCAACCTGGGGGCGGTGCAGGGGCGTCCCGGCAAGTTCCTCCTGTGGGGCGAGGGCGCCAGCCCGGCGGTGTGCCGCTGGATCGCCGAGATCGACGCCGAGCTCATCGCGATCCGCCGGGAGCTGGGCTTCAGCAACCTCCGCGGCTACGAGGAGTACCTCGTCGAGCAGGGCTTCGCGCCGCGCCTGGGCGCGGACCTGCATGAGACGTTGCAGTCGAGCGCGTTCGGGGACTCGACCTTCGGCACGGGACCGCAGGCCCTCAGCAGCCGGTACATCACCGAAGACGTCCCTTACGCGCTGTGCCTGATGTCCTCGATCGGGCGCGAGGTGGGCGTCCCGACCCCCACGATCGACGCGATGATCCACCTCGCCTCGATCGCGACGGGAACCGACTTCCGCGCCGAGGGACGCACGCTCGAGGCGTTCGGCCTGGCGGGTGTGGGTCGTGACGGGCTTCTCGAGGCCACTCGGACCGGGTGGTGGTGACGATGGCCGGTCGCCTCACCGGCACCTCGGTGGGTGACGGCGCCGGCGCCGTCACCGCCGAGGTGGTGGACGGGCGCGTGCGCCTTGAGCCGGCGACCGGCACAGCGCCCGCGCGCACCCTCCTGCTGCCCGGGCTCGTCAACCTCCACGACCACCTGCGCTCGTTCATGCCCACCGGCCGGCGATCGGAGGGCATGCCGCTCGCGCAGGTCATCACGGCCGCCGCGGCGACGCAGGCGGTGGCAACCCCCGACGAGCACCGTGCGCTCACAGCCCTCGCGAGCGCACGGCAGCTGCGGGCCGGTGTGACCTCGGTGATCGACCACGTCTACCCCCTGCACCGGCCCGAGCTGCTCGACGCCGCCGTCGCGGGCCACCGCGACGTCGGCGTGCGCGCGAGCGTCGCCCTGGGCGTGATGACCCGCGGCGCCGCGCAGACCTGCACCACCGTCGAGCACATCGAGCGTCTGGCCGAGCGTGCGCTCGCCGAGCTGCTGCCCGCCGACCGGCTGTTCCTCGCCCCGGTCTCGCTGCGGCAGGCGGCCGCCGAGGACTACGCCGCGACAGTGGCCGCCGCGGACCGCCTGGGCTTGCGGCTCTACACGCACATCGCCGAGACGTCAGCCGAGGTCGAGCAGTGCGTCGCCGAGCACGGCGTCCGGCCGGTCGAGCTGCTGCACCGGCTTGGCTTCCTGCGGCCCGGCACAGTGCTCGTGCACTGCGTGCAGCTCAGCGACCACGAGATCGAGCTGCTCGCGGGCTCCGGCACGGCCGTCGCGTACTGCCCCACGAACCACCTCCGCCTCGCGAAGGGATTCGCTCGCGTCGCCGACATGCTCGAGGCCGGGGTGACCGTCGGCCTCGGCATCGACGGGACCGAGAGCCTGTTCCACGAGATGCGCCAGGCGGTCTACGCCCAGGGCCAGGCGCGGCAGGATCCCGCCGCCCTGGGCTCGACCGCGGCCTATGACATGGCGACCGTCCAGGGCGCTCGTGCCCTCGGGGTGGACGGCGTCACCGGCCGGCTCGACGGCTCCCCGGACCTCGTCCGGCTGGACGCCTCGCGGGTCGGCCTGCAACCCCTGGTGGACCCCGTGTGGTCAGTGGTCCACCGCGCCGGCCCAGGCGACGTGACAGACGTCGTCGTGGACGGCGAACTCGTGCTCCACGACGGCCGGCTCACCAGAACGGATGAGGACGAGCTCGTGGAGAGGGCTTACGTCGCCACACGCGACATGGCCCACCGCATCGGGACGGCCCATCCGGCCGACTGGGCGCCCGCCGACGGCGGGGCCCGCATCGACCGACGGTCGAAGACAAGAGAGGGAACGCAATGACGCGCAACACCCGCACCTCCATCTCCGCCGTGAACCTCAGCCGCCGCCAGCTCCTCGGCATCGGCGGCGGCATCGCCGCGGGCATCGGCCTCGCCGCCTGCGGCGCAGGGGGCACTGCCTCCGGCGGAGGCGCCAGCGGAGGCTCCGGCAAGCCGGGAACGCTTCGGATCTGGGCCAACTCTGCGGTCGCAGGCGAGGCTGACTCCGGGCTCAAGCGCGCCGCCAAGGCATTCGGCGAGGCGAAGGGGCTCACGGTCCAGGTCGAGGGCATCCCGACAGCCGACCTCGTGTCCAAGCTCACCACCGCGGTGAGCGGGGGCAGCGGCCCCGACATCGCGATCGTGGACTCCTCCGCGGTGCCGCAGCTCGCCAGCGCCAAGGTGCTGACCGACGTCTCGGACCTCACCGGGAGCGTCTCGGGCGACTTCCACGCCGGGGCCTTGGAGTACTCGACGTTTGGCGGCAAGCAGTTCGGCCTGCCGTACTACACGAACAACGTGGGCCTGTTCTACAACAAGGCGATGCTCGCGGACGCCGGCGTCGCCGTGCCGACGACATGGGACGACCTGCGCTCGGCGAGCATCGAGCTCACCGGCGGCGACCAGTACGGCTACATGATGGGCCCGGCCGGCTACGGGGCGTTCCTCTTCTGGCCGTGGCTGTGGCAGAACGGCGGCCAGATCGTCAGCGGCGACGCCACGAAGGCGGTGTTCGACGACGCCAAGGGCCTGGAGGCGTTCGAGGCCTACGCGAACCTCGCGCTCAAGGACGGCGTGGCCCCGCCCGACTTCCTCGCCGCGACCGGCGGATGGGACCCGTACGTGGCCCCGTTCGCGCAGGAGCGGGTGGCGATGATGGCGATTGGCCCGTGGGGGCAGAACGCGATCACGCAGAACAACCCCGACCTCGACTGGGGGGTCGCCCCCCTTCCCCAGGGCACGGAGAAGGCGACCATCCTCGGCGGCGCGACGATCAGTCTGGCCGGGAACGCCACCGCACCCGACGAGGCCTGGGAGTTCATGGAGTGGGTCACCGCCGGTGAGCAGATGGAGTACATCCAGGCCAGCGGCAACATCCCCGGGCGCAAGGACGTCATCGACTCGGCGTGGGCCACGGAAGACCCGGTTCGCCAGGTGTTCGTCGAGCAGATGGAGTTCGCCCGCGCCCGCCCCGCCCTGCCGATCTGGGGCGACATCGAGTGGGGCGTGTTCGCGAACGCCTGGGACTCCGTCATCCAAGGCCAGGCGTCGCCCGCCGACGCGCTGCATTCCGCCGCCCAGCAGGCCACCGAGAAGCTCTCCAGCTAGCCGTGCGTGTCCGGCCGCCGTCCAGGGCGGCCGGACACGCTGGCACGAGCCAGGAAGACCATGACCACCACCACCACCACACCCGTCGCCACGCGCCCCGTCGTCGACCCGTCGCGCCTCCGGGCGCGCCGGCTCCGCCGCCGCCGGCTCGAGCCGTTCCTCTACATCGCCCCCGCGTTCGTCGTGCTCGCGTTGATCATCGGGTATCCGGTGATCAACGCGGCGGCGACCAGCTTCACTGACGCGTCTCTCATGGCTCCGGGCCAGGAGCGCTTCGTGGGACTCGACAACTTCGTCGAGTTGTTCACCAGCGCCTCGTTCTGGACCGTGATGGCGCGCACCCTGGTCTGGGCCGGCGCGACCCTCTCCTTCCAGGTCGGTCTTGGCCTCGTCATCGCCACGACCCTCAACAAGCACCTGGTCGCCCGCGGGCTCATCCGGACCACGATGATCGTGCCGTGGGTCGTCCCCACCGTCCTGGTCGCGCTCATCTGGCGCTTCCTGCTGGACCCGGCGTCCGGCCCCGTGAACTCGATCCTGCGGGACACCGGGCTCATGGAGAACCCTCCGCTGTGGCTCGCGAACACCTCGACGGCGCTGCCAACACTCGTGCTCATCAGCGCCTGGAAGTGGACGCCGTTCACAGCAGTCATCCTGCTCGCCGGCATGCAGCAGATCCCGCCCGAGCAGTACGAGGCGGCGATGATCGACGGCGCGAACGCGTGGCAGCGGTTCCGGCACGTGACGGTGCCGGGTATCCGCACGTCGCTGGCCCTGGTGACGCTCACAGCGATCTCGGGCGCGATCAACAACTTCAACGGCATCTGGCTCTTCACGCGGGGTGGGCCCGTGGGCGCCACGGACATCTTGACGACTCTGGCCTACCGCACGGCGTTCCAGGAGTTCGACTTCGGAAAGGCCGCGGCGATCTCCATGATCATCTTCCTGATGATGATGGTCCTCGCCGTCCTGTACTTCTACGTGGTCGAGGGCCGAAAGGAGAAGAAGCGATGAGGGCCTCCCGTGAACGCGCGAGCGGCGGCGCCCACCTCGTCGCGCTGCTGTTCCTGCTCGGCACCGTCCTGCCGTTCGCGTACATGGTCGTGTCGTCATTCAAGACGACACCCGAGCTCAACGGCGCGGAGAAGCGCCTGCTGCCGAGCGGCCTGTACCTAGGGCATTACGCGAAGATCGCGGACACCGCGTTCTTCACCTATTTCATGAATTCCGTCCTGGTCGCGGTCGGCACCACGACGATCGCGCTCCTGTTGGCCATTCTGGCGGGTTACGGCTTCGCCCGGTTCACGTTCATCGGCAACCGGGGGATGCTGCTGATCGTCGTCGCGGCGCAGATGTTCCCCGCCGTGCTGCTGGCGATCCCGCTGTACAAGACAGTCAACGCGTTGGGGCTCCTCGACTCGCTCGTGGGCCTGACGATCGTCTACGTCTCGTTCGCGCTGCCGTTCTGCATCTGGCTCATGCGCAACTACTTCCTCGCCGTCCCTGTGGAGATCGAGGAGGCCGCGATGATCGACGGCTGCGGCCGGTTCCAGGCGTTGTGGCGGGTCGTCCTGCCGCCGGCGATGCCCGGGGTCATGGCAGCCGCAGTCTTCACGATCATCCAGGTGTGGGAGGAGTTCCTGTACGCCAACACCTTCATCGACACGGACTCGAAGCGGACGCTGTCGGTGGGCCTCAACACGTTGATCGGGGAGTTCACCACCGACTGGGGCCGACTGCTCGCGGCGGGCGTGCTCGTGATGATCCCGGTGCTGCTGGTCTTCTCGTACCTGCAGCGCTATGTCACCCAGATCGCCGGGGGCGGGGTGAAAGGCTGAGTGCTCCTCACCAACGCGCTCCTTCCCGACGGCCGCACGGTCGACGTCGAGGTCGCCGACGGGCTGGTCTGCGCTGTGCGCCCCGCGGGGTCGTCTGCCCCCTCCGGCCGCCTGTCGACGGACCTAGCCGGATACCTCCTGGTCGAGTCGCTCGTCGAGCCTCACGCGCACCTCGACAAGGTGTTCACCGCCGACCGGGCCGCGAACCCGCTCGGCACCCTCGCCGGGGCCATGTCGGGGTACGAGGCAGTCCTGCTCGCGTCCGACGCGGCTGACATCCGTCGCCGCGCCCGGCGCGCGCTGCTGATCCTCGTCGGGCACGGTGTCACCGCGGTCCGCACCCACCTGGGCTGCGGGCGCCTGCTGGGGCTGCGCGCCGTCGAGGCGTTCGCGCAGGTCCGTGAGGAGCTCGCGCCCTTCGTGGATGTGCAGGTCGTCGCGCACGTCGGCGGGCCGGCGCTGGACGTGCCGTGGTCCCGGCACGCGCGGATCCTGCGGGACGCGCTCGCGGCCGGCGCGGACGTCGTCGGGGGCAACCCGTTCAGCGAGGCGGCGCCCGACGAGGCGATGGACGCATGCCTGCAGGTCGCGGTCGACGCCGGGCGCCCGGTCGACCTGCATGTCGACGAGACCACCGACCCGTCAGTGCTGACGCTGCGCCGGCTCGCGGCGCTCGCGGCTCAGGCGGGGGTGCCCGTGACCGCGAGCCATGCCGTGTCGCTCGGCGCGGTGGCGCCCGCGCTGGCTGACGAGATCGCGGCCGAGGTGGCCGCCGCGGGCGTCTCGGTCGTGACCCTGCCCGCGACGAACCTGCACCTCCAAGGCCGGGGCGCGCACCCGGCGCCGCGCGGGCTGACGGCGATCGACGCGCTCGAGCGTGCCGGGGTGACGGTGGCCGCAGGAGGGGACAACGCACGCGACCCGTTCAACCCCGTCGGGCGGCTCGACCCGTTGGAGACGGCGTCGCTGCTGGTCACCGCCGGCCACCGCAGCGTCGACCAGGCGTGGCGCATGACGGTCCCCGCGTCCCGCGCGGTGATGGGACTGCCCGAGGCTGGCCCTGTGGTCGGGCGGCGCGCCGACCTGCTCGCTGTGCGCGCGCAGAGCCTCGGCGACGCCGTGGCCCTCGCCCCCGCCGATCGCCTGGTGCTGCGCGCGGGGCACGTCATCAGCCGCACGACGACGACGTCCTCGGGGCCGCTGCACGAGGCAGGCCTCGCATGACCGCGACGTCGACCGAGGCCCGTTCGCTGTGGCGCTCGAGCACCGTGCGCGCCCTGTTCGCGACGAACCTCCTGGGCTTCGTCAGCTTCTCCGCGACCCTCGGCGCCCTGCCGCTGCGGGCGGCCCAGCACGGCCATCCCGAGGCGGTCGTCGGGACCGTGACGGGCGTGATGCTCACTGTCACCGTCGCGACCCAGCTCGTCGCGGGATCGCTCATGCGGCGCTGGGGAGTGCGCACCCTCCTGCTCGTCGGCGCGGTGCTGATGGGCGCGCCGTCGCCGCTGTACCTCGTGGCCTCCGACCTGGGCTCCCTCTACGTGCTGTCGGCGTTCCGAGGCGTCGGGTTCGCCCTCCTGACGGTCGTCGGCGCCGTCGCCATCCCGCGGGCGGCGCCACGCCAGCGGCAGGGCGAGGCCATCGGGATCTACGGGCTGTCGGCCGCGATCCCGAACATGCTCGTGGTGTCCGCGGCCACGGCGCTCACCCTCGACGGGCGGTTCGCCGTCGTCGCCTGGCTCGCCGCCGCGCCGCTCCTGGCGCCGCTGGTCGCCCGGGGGCTGCCCGCCGACCGCGTCGGCGCCGGGCCCGGTCCCGGCACTGGCGGGCAGGGCTCACTGGTCCCGACCCTCCGGCGGCTGCTGCTGCCGACGGTGACGCTCTTCCTCGTCACCCTGTGCGGCGGCGGCCTGGTGACGGTGCTCCCGCTGCAGCGGCCGGATGGCGCCGTGGTCGCTGTGGCGCTGCTGGTCTACGGCGCCACGGGGACGATCGCCCGATGGCGTGTCGGGCACGTCACGGACCGCCATGGTCACCGGCTCGTCACGCCGCTGCTCCTGGCGACGGGGGCCGCTGGCCTGGCAGCTGTCGCGCTCGGCCTGGGCGGAGGCGGCGCCGGTGGCGCGACAGCGGCGCTCGTGGCGGGAGCCGGCCTGTTCGGTGTCGCGTTCGGCGCGCTCCAGAGCGTGACCCTCGACGTGAGCCTCGCGCGCGTGCCGACCGCCCATGCGCCCACCGCGAGCTCAGTCTGGAACGCCGCGTTCGACGGCGGCACCGCGGCCGGCGCCGCGCTCCGCGGCTACCTGGCGGGGACCGCTGTGGGCGGCCCCGCCGCGATGGGCGCCGGGGCCCTCGGGCTCGCGCTGGTCGGCGTGCTGGCCGTGGCGTCCCGAGACCGCGACACGGCGGTCGCGCGGTGAGGGGGCGCGTGCTGGCGGCGCCGGACAAGTTCCGCGGCTCGGCGAGCGCGGCCGATGGCGCCGCCGCGATCCTCGCGGGCGCCGGCGCCGCGGGATGGACGGGGGACGCGCTGCCGCTCGCCGACGGCGGGGAGGGCACGCTCGACGTGCTCGGCGGGCCGGATCGCGGCACCCGCGTGAGCGACCCGCTCGGCCGCCCGGTCGACGCCGCCTGGCTGCTGCGGGCCGACGGCGTCGCGGTGGTCGAGGCGGCGCGCGCCTCCGGGCTCGCGCTGGTCGGCGGGGCCGAGGGCAACGCGCCCCTCGAGGCCACGAGCCGCGGCACGGGCGAGCTCGTCGCGGCGGCGCTCGACGCAGGCGCCCGCGAGATCGTCGTGGCCCTCGGTGGCTCCGCGACGACAGACGGCGGGGCCGGGGCCGTCGAGGTCCTCGCGGGGCGTGGGCCGCTGGGGGGCCCTGGCGCGGCGGCCCAGGTGGTGGTCGCTTGCGACGTGACCACCAGGTTCCTCGACGCCGCGAGGGTCTTCGGGCCGCAGAAGGGCGCCGACCCCGCGCAGGTCGTCATGCTCACGCGCCGGCTCGAGACGCTTGCGGCGGGCTACCGCGCGCGTTTCGGCGTGGACGTCCGACGGCTGCCTGGCGCCGGCGCGGCAGGGGGCCTCGGGGGGGGGCCCGCAGCCCTCGGAGCGCGGCTCGTGCCGGGGGTCGACCTCGTCGCGCGGCACGCCGGGCTGGACGCTGCGCTCGCGGGCGCCGACCTCGTGGTGACCGGCGAGGGCTGCCTCGACGCCGGCTCGCGCCAGGGCAAGGTTGTCGGCGGGCTCGTGGAGCGCGCGCGCGGCCTGGGGGTTCCCGTGGTCGTGGTGGCGGGGACAGTGCTCCCAGGCCACGGTCTCGATGTGCCCGTCCTCGGCCTCGCCGACTTGTACGGCGAGGCGTCGTGGACGCGCACGGCGGACTGTGTGGCGGCTGCCGTCCAGCAGTTCCTGGAGAGGAGAGCGACGTGAAGATCACTGACGTGCGGTGCGTCGAGTACACGGGAGTCGTCGAGGCCCCGGGCGGGGTCTTCCTCGACCGGCTCCGGCGTCCCACCGACGTCTACCCGGAGTTCCGGGCGTCAGGCCCGCAGGCGTTCGTGGAGGTCGCGCCGGACCGGTTCGAGGTGAGCTCGATCCTCCTGCATGTGGACACCGACGAGGGGTGGACCGGCACGGTCACCCAGCTGTCGCCGGAGCAGGCGTTCACCATCCAGCGCGTGCTGCGGCCGCTGCTCCTGGGGCAGGATCCGATGGCCTCCGAGCGGATCTGGGACGTGCTGTACCGCTCGGCGATCCACGGCCGCAAGGGCACCGGCATGGTGGCGCTGTCGGCAGTGGACTGCGCGTTGTGGGACATTCGCGGCCAGGCGCTAGGCGTGCCGGCGCACGTGCTGCTCGGCGGCCCGACCCGCGAGCGGATCCCGGCGTACGTCTCGACGCTGGGCGAGTCGCTCGACCCGCTGGACGTGGCACGGCGCACGCGCGAGCTCGTGGCCGAGGGCTTCCGCGGCCTCAAGTGGTTCCCCCGGTGGGGGCCCGAGGACGGGGCTGCCGGTGTGGACGCGATCGTCGAGCTCGTCGGCACGGTGCGTGACGCGGCTGGCCACGGCGTCGAGATCATGCTCGACGCCTGGAGCTCGTGGGACGTGCCGTTCACCGTCGACGTCGCCCGCGCGACAGCGGGACTCGGGCTGCGCTGGATCGAGGAGCCGTTGCCGGCGGACCAGCTCGCCGGGTACCGGATGCTGCGCCGGCGCCTGCCCCCCGACGTGCAGGTCGTGGGCGGGGAGCACGAGTACACCCGGTGGGGTTTCGCCGAGCTGGTCGCAGCCGACGTCCTGGACCTGTACCAGCCGGACCCGCACTGGGCGGGCGGCATCTCCGAGACGATGAAGATCCTCGCCGTGGTGGGGGCGGCTGGTGGGCAGGCAGTGCCCCACGGCCAGTCGCTGCAGTGCAACGCGGCCGTCTCGTTCGCCGCGTCCCCTGCGCTGGTCCCCCAGATGGAGTATCTGTCGCGGCTCATGCCGCTCTACCAGCATGTGCTGGCCGCCCCCATCCTCCCGGTCGACGGCGCCGTGGACTGCCCGACGGCCCCAGGGCTCGGCATGGCCCTGGACCTCGACAAGGTGGTGCGCAGCCGCGCCCTGCCCGACTGACCTTCCCCTCCCTGAGAGGTGCCGCGTGCACATCGTCTGCCTGTCTGACTACCCCCGTGAGCTGCTCGACTCCTGGCTCGCCGATGCGGCAACGCCCTGCACGGTGGCACTGGCCCCGCGCGACGTGACGATCGCCGACCTCGCGGACGACCTCGCGCGTGCCGACATCGTCATCGGCGACGCCTCCCGGCGCTACCGCCTCGACGCCGCGACTTTGGCGGGCCTCGACCGTTGCCGGCTCGTCGTGCAGCCGTCCGTCGGACTCGACGGCGTGATCGACGTCGAGGCCGCCGCCGCGCTGGGCATCGAGGTGGTGAGCGCCCCCGGGTACAACGCCGAGGCCGTCGCCGACTGGACGGTGATGGCGATGCTCATCGCCCTGCGCGACGCGGTCGGGGCCGACCGTGGCCTGCGCACCGCCGGATGGTCCTCGCAGCCCCTTGGCCGCGAGCTCGGCGCGGTGACCGTGGGCATCGTCGGCTTTGGCGCCATCGGGCGCGCGGTCCGGCGCAGGCTCGCCGGATTCGGCAGCGCCGTGCTCTACCACGACGTGGTCCCGCACCCTGTCGACGAGCACGGGGCCCGCCAGGTCGACCTCGACACGCTGTTCGCGGAGAGCGACGTCGTGACGCTCCATGCGCCCCTGACGCCCGCGACCCACCACCTCGTCGACGCTGCGCGCCTGGCGCGGATGCGCCCCGGGGCAGTGCTGGTCAACGCCGCCCGCGGCGGGCTCGTCGACGAGGCCGCGCTCGTCGACGCGCTGCGCAGCGGACGGCTCGGCGCCGCGGCGCTCGACGTCTTCGAGTCCGAACCCGTGCCGCATGACCACGAGCTCCTCCGCCTGGCGGCGTTCGTCTCCCCGCATGTCGCCGCCGGCACCGAGCACGCGCGCCATCGGGTGCGGGCGCTGGTGGGCGACGCGGTGCGCGCCGCCTTGCGGGCAGGGCCATCCGCTGCGGGCTCCGACCGGGACCTCACGCGACGCCGCTGACGCCGCGCCGCCCCTCGACCCCACCATCGCCGCGCGGACCGCGGCACGGCCCGCTCCATGGGCCTGAAAGGAGACACCCCATGCTGAGATTCGGCTACAAGGCCTCTGTCGAGCAGTTCGGCCCCCGGGAGCTCGTCGAGCTCGCGGTGCTCGCGGAGCGCGCAGGGTTCGACTCGGTCTTCGTGTCGGACCACCTGCAGCCGTGGCGGCACACGGGCGGGCACGCGCCCGCCGCCCTGCCGCTCCTGGGCGCGCTCGTGGCGAGCACCGAGCGCGTCATCCTGGGCACGAGCGTGCTGACGCCGACCTTCAGGTACCACCCCGCCGTCGTCGCGCAGGCCTTCGCGACCCTGGGCTGCCTCGCCCCGGGGCGCGTGGTCCTCGGCATCGGCACGGGCGAGGCGATGAACGAGGCCCCCCTCGGCTTGCAGTGGCCAGACGGCAAGGAGCGGTTCGCGCGATTCAAGGAGGCGATCACGCTCATGCGCGCGCTCTGGTCGGGTGAGCGCGTGACCATCGAGGGCACGCACTACCAGGTGGACCGCGCGACGATCTATGACCGGCCCGAGGAGCAGGTGCCGATCTACGTGGCCGCCTCCGGGCCCGCCGCGACCCGGCTCGCGGGCCGGGTCGGGGACGGCTTCATCACGACGTCGGGCAAGGACCGGAGCCTGTACACCGAGACGCTGCTCCCGGCGCTCGCCGCCGGCGCCGAGCAGGCCGGCCGCGAGCTGGGCGACCTCGACCTCATGATCGAGATGAAGGTCTCCTTCGACACCGACCGGCAGCGCGCGCTCGAGGACACGCGCTTCTGGGGCGCCCTCGCACTGTCGAGCGAGGAGAAGACGGGGGTCGAGGACCCGATGGAGATGGAGCGGCTCGCCGACGCGCTGTCCACCGAGCGCACCGCCTCCAGGTTCATCGTCTCCGACGACCCGGACGAGCACGTCGAGCGCATCTGGCAGTACGTGGACATGGGTTTCACCCACCTCGTCTTCCACCATCCCGGGGCAGATCAGCGCAGGTTCCTGCACCTCTACGAGAAGCACGTCCTGCCTCGGCTGCGCGACCGCGCCGGCCGGTCGGGATGACTGCCCCGCACGTCGCCGGCCTGCTCCTCGCCGCCGGCTCGGGCAGCCGGTACGGACGGCCGAAGGCGCTCGTCGGGGGTTGGCTCGCCGACCGCGCGCACGCGCTGCTCGACGGCGGCTGCGCGCCGTGCGTCGTCGTGCTCGGCGCCGGCGCCGAGGAGGCTCGTCTGCTGGTCCCCGCAGGAGTCGACGTCGTGGTCGCGGACGACTGGCACGAGGGGATGGCGGCGTCGTTCCGCGCGGGGCTGCGGGCGCTGGAGCGCACCGCCGCGCGCGCGGTCGTCGTCACACTGGTGGACACGCCGGGCGTGGGCGCGGCCGCGGTCGGGCGCCTCGCGGCGCTCGCCCGGGACAGTGAGGGGTCGAGCCTCCTCGCGCAGGCGGCCTACGACGGCGTGCCTGGCCATCCCGTGCTGCTCGGCCGCGACCACTGGTCCGGCGCCGCGCACGCAGCCAAGGGTGATCGCGGCGCCCGGGCCTACCTCGCGGAGCATGCGCCGCAGCGGGTCGAATGCGGCGACGTGGGCCATTCTCGCGACGTGGATGTGGACGTGGACGCTGCTGGCCAGGGCCGGGTCGGCGCCGCAGGAGGGGGCGCCACATGCGAGGCGTTCTGACGGAGGCGATCGCCCGCCTGGACCGAGGCGAGGCAGTCGCCGTGGCGACGGTCGTGCAGACCTGGAGCTCGGCGCCACGCGAGGCGGGCGCCTCGATGCTCGTCGCCGCCGATGGCTCGGTGGTGGGCTCGGTGTCGGGCGGCTGCGTCGACGGCGATGTCTATGAGCTCGCGCGAGAGGTGCTCGTGACGGGGACCGCGGTGGTGCGCAGGTACGGCGTGGGCGACGACGACGCGCTCGCGGTCGGCCTCACCTGCGGGGGGACGATCGAGATCTTGGTGCGCCGTCTCGACCCCGGGACGGCGTCGCCCGCCAGCGCCGGCTCCCTCGCCCGAGACCTGTACGCGGACCAGGTGGCGCACCGCCCGGCGGGCCTGGCCACCATCGTCGAGCACCCCGACCCTGCTCGTGTGGGGCTGCAGATGCTGCTGCGGGGCGGGCAGCTCCCGGTGTCGGGATCGCTCGGGGCGGGGCGACTGGACGCCGCCGTGGCAGCCGACGCGGAGGGCCTCGTCGGCGCCGGGCGCACTGGCGTGCTCGCCTACGGTCCTGATGGCGAGCGGCAGGGGACGGGGTGCCGCGTCCTCGTCGAGGTGTTCGCCGCGCCACCCCGGATGATCGTCGCGGGGGTCACGGACTTCGCCTCCGCTGTGACGTCCATGGGCCGTTTCCTCGGCTACCGCGTGACGGTGTGCGACGCACGGCCCGTGTTCGCGACCGCGGAGCGATTCCCTGACGCGCACGAGGTCGTGGTCGCCTGGCCCCACCAGTATCTGGCGGCCGAGGCGGACGCGGGGCGCACCGACCGCAGGACCGCGTTGCTCGTGCTCACGCACGATCCCCGGTTCGACGTCCCGCTGCTCGAGGTGGCCCTGCGCTCGGACGCGCTGGGGTTCGTGGGGGCTATGGGCTCGCGGCGCACGCATGAGGACCGGAGCCGTCGGCTGCGCGCGGTGGGACTCACCGACGTCGAGCTTGAACGGCTCTCCTCACCTGTGGGCCTCGACCTAGGCGCGCGAACGCCCGAGGAGACGGCAGTCTCGATCGCCGCCGAGCTCGTCGCATATCGGTGGGGTGGCGCGGGCGCCCCGCTGACCGGGCTCCACGGGCCCATCCACCACAGCCAGCAGGCCTGAGCCTCTGCGCTCGAGGATAGATGCGGCCCGACGGGGGCCATCTCCTCGACGTGCCCGCCGCGGCTGAGCCGCAGTCCCTCGATGCCGGGCTGCGCCTGCCCGCATGGGCCCGATCATGCGGCAGGACGACTGTGCCGAGGCCCGTCTCCGTGATGGTTCCGTGATATTCGCTGCTGTTCGTCCACCGAAATCGACAGAACATGCGTCCCCGCCAGGCGGGTGCTACGGCCGTGCCTACGTTGACGTCGCGGCGCCCGGACCACGACGTCCGGGGCCGCGTTCGGTTCGCTTCAGTGCGCTGTGTCGCGCACGTCCGCGTGCTCCGCCCGAGGTCGGTGCGGCGCCCACGGCGCGCGGGCAGGGCCGCTAGACGACAAGGGAAGGTCGATGAAGACAACGACAACGGCGCGACGGCGCGGCGGATACGTCAAGGGTGCGGCGGCGGTTGCCGGTCTCGCCCTGTTCGCTCTCACAGCGTGCTCACCCAGCACCTCGGACGCGGACGGCGCAGCGGGTGACTCGTTCACCACGCGCGAGGTCACGGACGGCAAGACGGAGTTCGTGGTCGTCACGAACCCGGGCGACGGGCCGGTCCTCTCCTACGGCGCGGACAGCGGCATCGAGCTGCTCACCGAGGAGGTCGACGGCAAGAAGTTCGCGTTCAAGGACATGAACGCCAACGGCACGCTCGACACGTGGGAAGACTGGCGCAAGACCTCTCAGGACCGTGCGGCGGCCCTGAGCGAGGAGCTCACGATCGAGCAGATCGCCGGCCTCATGCTGTTCAGCTCGCATGAGCGCTCGCCTGCCGACGGGATCACTGACGCGCAGAAGACGTACCTGTCGGAGTCCAACCTCCGCAACGTGCTCAACGCGGGCCCGAACGACGTCGAGGCGAATGTCACCTGGTCCAACCAGATGCAGGCCTACGTCGAGTCGCTCGCGACCGCCGACATGCCGTACGTGCCGGTCAACTTCAGCTCCGACCCGCGCTCGACCGCGGGCTCCGGCGGCTACAACTCCGAGGGCGCGGACATCTCCCGCTGGCCCTCGAACCTGGGCCTGGCCTCGACCTTCGACGTCGAGAACGTGAGCAACTTCGCGACGATGTCCTCGGCCGAGTACCGCGCCCTGGGCATCACCACGGCACTCAGCCCGCAGATCGACCTGGCGACCGAGCCGCGCTGGCTGCGCGTCGACGGCACGTTCGGTGAGAACGTCGAGCTGACCGGCGAGATGGCCGCGGCGCTCGTCGACGGCCTGCAGAGCTCGCCGGGCACCGACGGCTGGGGCTCCGAGTCCGTCGCCGCCATGATCAAGCACTGGGCCGGCGACGGCCCGGGCGAGGGTGGGCGCGAGTCGCACACCAACGCCGGCAAGTTCGGCGTGTACCCGGGCGACAACTTCGACGCCCACGCCCAGGCCTTCCTCGGAACGCTCGACTCGGCGGCCGTCATGAGCGCCTACTCGATCGCCGTCGACGGCAACGGCGACCCGCTGTTCGACGAGCTCGTCGGCACGGCGTACGACTCGGGCCGCATGAACCTCCTGCGTGGGGACAACGGCTACGAGGGCGTCGTCGTCACGGACTGGAGCGTCACGAAGTCCGTGACCGACCCGGAGTCCAAGCGCGGCACCGCCTGGGGCGCCGGCGACCTCTCGGTGGACGAGCGCCACTACGCGATCCTCAAGACCGGCCACGACATGTTCGGTGGCAACAACGAGGTCGCTCCGGTCCTCGCGGCCCACGCGCTGTGGCAGGCCGACTTCGAGGCCGGCGTGAACGAGATCGACGCCGACACGCGCTTCCGTGAGACCGGCACTCGCATCCTGAACATGCTGTTCCAGCCGGGCCTGTACGAGAACGCCTACCTCGACCTCGACGAGTCGCGGAAGATCGTCGCCAGCGCCGACAAGGTCGACGCCGGCTACCAGGCGCAGCTCGACTCGGCTGTCATGGTCAAGAACGACGGCGAGACCATCTCCGCTGCCGACGCGGCGGCGTGGAAGGACAAGACCGTCTACATCCCGCGCTCGTACAACACGGGCTTCGCCGGCGCCTTCGGCCCGGCCGAGTACCTCGAGGCTCCTGGCCTGGACATCGAGACCGCCGAGCAGTACTTCGCGAAGGTCGTCACCGACGAGGCAGTCCTGGACGAGAACGAGCAGGTCGTCAGCTACACGGCGCCCGACCTGAGCGACGTCGACCTGGTGCTGGTCGGCATGAGCAGCCCGAACAACGGTGGCAACTTCACCAACGCCGGGCTCGACACCGAGACGGGCGAGTTCTACCCGCTGTCGCTGCAGTACCGCCCGTACACCGCGGACGGCGCGAACGTCCGGACGACCTCGATTGCCGGCGACATCCTCGCGGATGGCTCCAAGGAGAACCGGTCCTACTTCGGCAAGACCTCGCGGATCGCCAACGAGTCGGACCTCGACGCGTTCGAGCGTGCCGTGGCGGCCGTCGAGGCCTCCGGCAAGGACATCCCGGTCATCACGGTCCTGAAGGCCAACAACCCGACGGTCCCGACGGAGTTCGAGGCGAAGTCCGACGCGATCCTGGTCGGCTTCGGCATCAGCGACCAGGCGCTCATCGAGGTGGCGCTCGGCCTGTCCGAGCCCCAGGGGCGCCTGCCGATCGGCTTCCCCGCCTCCATGGACGCGGTTGAGGCGCAGCTCGAGGACGTCGGCGAGGACACCGAGGTGTACGTCGACTCGGCTGGCAACGCCTACGAATTCGGCTTCGGCCTGAACTACGCCGGTGTGATCGCGGACTAGTCCGCGCGAGCACAACCCGGGGTGGTCGGCGGCACATGCCGCCGGCCGCCCCGGAACCGGCCGCGGGGTGGGCCCGGGGCCAGAACTCATCAAGGAGTAGAAGTGAAGCGAAACAAGGTGCTGACCAGCGGCCTCGGCGTCCTGGTCGGCCTGACGGGCATTTTCGGGCTTGCAGCGTGCGGCAGCGACGACGGCGGCTCCGGCGCCTCCGCTGAGCAGGCGGCGGACGTCGACATCGCGGAGGACCTCGAGAACGCGCGGACGGCTGTCGCCGACGCGCTGGCCGAGGACGACTCCTGGGCCCAGATCATGCTCGCGAGCGACGTGAAGGCCCCGACCGTGAAGTACGGCCTGCTGGTGGTCCCCTACACGAAGTCGGACGCCGCCTCGCGGATCCAGGGCACGGTCAACATCTCGGACGGCAAGTACACGATCGACGGCGACTCGGCCGCCACCGACCAGACGTGGCAGATCGACCAGGACGGGAAGATCACCGAGGTCACCGAGTAATAGCTCGCACACCCCGCCCGTCTGATCTACCTGGGCCGAGTGCCCGCTCCGCCGAAGAGCGGGCGGGCACTCGCGCCCCGGCGGGACAGGATCCCCGCCCCCGCGGCGGGACAGGACGACCGCCCATGCGGGTCGGTCCTGCCGCAGTACCGACTGATCGTGCGCCGAGCCGGACTTCCCTGGTCCCGCCCCTGGCCTGATCGCGGTCAGCTCTCGAGGAGGAATGCAGTGAACGCCAGGGCGAAGAACGCCGATCGGGTGAAGAGCCCGATGTCGAACAAGAAGTTCCTGTGGATCTGGGCGCCCGTGCTCGCCGTGGTGACCGTGGTCACCGTCGTCGCGAACATGGCGCTGTCGATCGCGGGCGGGTGGGTCGCGTCCCAGTTCGGGTCGGGGACGTACACCTTCACGAACTCGGAGGAGTCCGCGGGTTGGGACACCGAGTACTACTCCGCTGACTTCGGCAGCATCGAGGAGGTCGACGAGGCCGCGAAGGCGCTCGTCGAGGAGATCTCCGGCGCCGGCATCGTCCTGGCGAAGAACGAGGGCGCGTCGCTGCCGCTGGCCTCGGGCGCGAGCGTGACCATGCTGGGCCGCGCGGCAGCGGACCCGGTCTTCGGCGGCTCGGGCTCCGGCTCGGTCGACACGAACTCCGCGGTGACCGCACGTGGCGGACTCGAGAACGCCGGCTTCCAGGTCAACGACCAGGTGTTCGCCGCGATCGAGGCCTTCGCGGCGGAGAACCCGCGCGGGTACATCGAGATGGACCGCCCCGACATCTCCACCTACGACATCGGCGAGATGCCTGTGGGCGACTACCAGGCGCAGCAGGCGTCCTTCGCGGACTACTCGGACGCGGCAGTGGTCTACATCGGGCGTCCCGGCGGCGAGGGCGGCGACCTCACCCAGGACATGACCGGTTGGGATGACAACGCCGTCGCGGGTCAGCACCAGCTGGAGCTGAACCAGGACGAGAAGGACCTGATCGCGCTGGCGAAGGCGAACTTCGAGAACGTCGTCGTCGTCGTCAACGCCTCCACGACCATCGAGATGGGCGCACTGCAGGACGACCCCGAGGTCGACGCGATCCTGCTGGCTGGCTCGCCGGGCGCCACGGGCCTCAACGCCCTGGGCCGCATCCTCTCGGGCGACGTGAACCCGTCGGGGCGCACCGCGGACCTGTGGGCCGCGGACTTCACCGCCGACCCGACGTTCGTGAACTTCGGCGAGTTCGTCTACCAGAACATCGAGGCGTCCTACCCGGTGTCCTCCATCGAGACCGCGACGTCGAACGCGACGGTGACGTCTGACGCGCCGTTCGTGAACTACGCCGAGGGCATCTACTTCGGCTACCGGTACTACGAGACCGCCGCGGCCGAGGGCTTCATCGACTACGACGAGGCCGTCGTCTACCCGTTCGGGTACGGCCTGAGCTTCACGGACTTCACCTGGGCGGTCACTGACACCCAGGCGGGCGACGTGGACGGCTCCGTGTCCGTGACCGTCGAGGTCACCAACACCGGCGATGTCGCGGGCAAGGACGTCGTCGAGCTGTACTACACCGCGCCCTACACCGCGGGCGGCATCGAGAAGGCCGAGGTCGTCCTGGGCGACTTCGCCAAGACCGGCGTGATCGAGCCCGGCGCGAGCGAGTCCGTCACGCTGGAGCTGGCCGTGGAGGACATGGCGTCCTACGACCACCTGGACGCCGCCGCGTACGTGCTCGAGGCCGGTGACTACGCGATCAGCGTGCGCACCGACTCGCACACCGTCGCCGAGGGCATCGAGCCGATCACCTACACGGTCGACTCCGACGTCGTGTACTCCGGGGAGAACCACCGCGCGAGCGACCTCGCCGAGGTCACCAACCAGTTCGACGACGTCTCGGCGCAGTTCAGCGCCGAGCCGGCCGACGGCAAGATCCTGTCGATGTCCCGCGCGGACTTCGCTGGGACGTTCCCGGTGGCCCCGACCGCGGACATGCTGGTCGCGGCGGACGCGGTCCAGGCGGGCTTCGAGGCCTGGGACTACGACGCGGTGGCCGCCGAGTTCGACGGCGAGATGCCGACCACCGGCGCGGGCAGTGAGCTGGCGCTGGTCGACATGCGCGGCCTGGCCAAGGACGACCCGAAGTGGGACGAGCTGCTCGACTCCCTCGAGGTCGACGAGATGACCTCGATGCTGCTCAACGGCGCCTACCAGACGGCCGCGATCGGCTCGATCGCCAAGCCGCAGACCACGGAGCCCGACGGCCCCGCCGGGTTCTCCTCGTTCATCAACTCCTCGATCAACGGCGTGGCCTACCCGTCGGAGTTCCTCATCGCGCAGACGTGGGACGTCGAGCTGGGCGCGGCGATGGGCGAGATGCTCGGCAACGAGGCGATGTTCAAGGAGATCAACGGCTGGTACGCCCCGGCGATCAACCTGCACCGCTCGCCGTTCGGCGGCCGGAACTTCGAGTACTACTCGGAAGACCCGTTCCTCTCGGGCGCGATGGCGACGTCGGTGGCCAACGGGGCGGCGACCAAGGGCGTGTACACCACGCTCAAGCACTTCGCGCTCAATGAGCAGGAGACCAACCGGGTCAACAACGGCATCGCCACCTGGGCGACCGAGCAGACGATCCGCGAGATCTACCTCAAGCCGTTCGAGATGGCCGTGAAGGACATCTCCATGGACGTGCAGTACGTGTCCGACGCGGACGGCACGATCTCGGAGACGACGATCGGCGCGGGCGGCATCATGAGCTCGTTCAACCGCATCGGCGCCACGTGGGCCGGCGGCTCCGAGGCGCTCATGACGAATGTGCTGCGCTCCGAGTGGGGCTTCGAGGGCTTCGCGATCTCGGACTTCAACCTGTACCCGTACATGAACCCGAACCAGGGCATCAGCGCGGGCACGGACCTGACGCTGACCTTCCAGCCGTCGAAGTCCTTCGGGGACACCGACTCGGCCAAGGCGGTCAGCGACATCCGCGAGGCGACGCACAACATCCTGTTCACCGTCGCGAACTCCAACGCGATGAACGGGCTCGCGCCGGGCGCCACGGTCGACTACACGCCGCCGACCTGGGTGTACATCCAGATCATCGCGACGATCGTCATCGGCCTGCTCGTCGTGGTCGGTGTGGTCCTCGTGACCCGCCGCGTCCTGCGGCACCGCAATGCCACGGCGGGAACGCCGAGCGGGTAGCCCCCCCGGCAGCAACCCCCGTCAGGCCGGTGGTGCCCCCCACCGCCGGCCTGACGAGGGCGACGCAGCCACCACCAGGAACAAGGAGCGCGCGTGCGGCTCCTCGGCGAGGACGCCACCGCGTCCGCCGATCGCGCGCGGCTCCCACCCCACGGCCGTCCGAGCCGCCACGCACGATCGAGGAAGCCATGATCGAGAACCTGACCCTGCTGGAGAAGGCCGCCCTGCTGACAGGCAAGTCGGTGTGGGAGACGTACGACCTGCCCCGGCACGGCGTGCGGTCGCTGTGGCTGGCCGACGGCCCGCATGGCGTGCGCAAGCAGGTCGGGTCCGCCGACCACCTCGGGCTGAACGCCTCCGAGCCCGCCACCTGCTTCCCCACCGCCGCTGCGGTCGCGAACAGCTGGGACGTCGAGCTCGCCGAGTCCGTCGGCATGGCGCTGGGCGCCGAGGCCGCCGCGCAGGACGTGGACGTGCTGCTCGGCCCGGGCCTCAACATCAAGCGGTCCCCGCTCGGGGGCCGGAGCTTCGAGTACTTCTCCGAGGACCCGCTGCTGGCCGGGAAGATGGCCGCCGGGTACGTCCGGGGCATCCAGTCGCAGGGCGTGGCCGCCTGCCCGAAGCACTTCGCGGCGAACTCCCAGGAGCTGCGCCGCATGGTCTCGGATTCCGTGGTGGACGAGCGGACGCTGCGGGAGGTCTACCTGACGGCGTTCGGGATCGTGGTCACCGAGGCCAAGCCCCGCACGATCATGTCCGCGTACAACCTGGTCAACGGCGTCTACGCCCATGAGGACCCGTTCCTCCTCACGCAGGTGCTGCGCGAGGAGTGGGGCTTCGACGGGGCCGTGGTCTCGGACTGGGGCGGGTCCAACGACATCGTGGCCGCCGTCGCGGCTGGCGGCACGCTCGAGATGCCCGCCGCCGGGCTGGACTCGGTGCGGCAGATCGTCGAGGCGGTCCGCTCCGGGCGCCTCGACGAGGCCGACCTGGACGCCCGTGCGGCGGAGGTGCTGCGGCTCGTCGCCGAGGCGCGCGAGCCGGGCACGGCCGACCCCGTCGACCTCGACACCCACCACGCGCTCGCGCGGTCGGTGGCGGCCCGCTCCGCGGTGCTGCTGAAGAATGACGACGCGATCCTGCCGCTGGCGGCCGGGACGCGGGTGGCGGTGATCGGGGACTTCGCCCGGACGCCGCGCTACCAGGGCTCCGGCTCGTCGGCTGTGAACCCGACCCGCCTGGACTCCGTCCTCGACGTGATCGGGGAGAGCGGGCTCGACGTCAGCGCCGTCGTCCAGGGCTTCCGGCGCGACGGCACCCCCGACCGGCCGCTGCACGACGCCGCAGTGCAGGCGGCCCGCAGCGCGGACGTCGTGCTGCTCTTCCTCGGGCTGGACGAGATCGCGGAGTCCGAGGGCCTGGACCGCTCGACCCTGTCGCTGCACCGCGTCCAGACCGAGCTGCTCACGGCCATCGCCGAGGCGAACCCCGCCACTGTGGTGGTGCTGGCCGGCGGTGGAGCGGTCGAGACGCCGTGGCTGGGCTCGGCGCGTGCCCTGGTGCACGGCTACCTCGCCGGGCAGGCCGGCGCGGGCGGTCTGCTCGACGTGCTGACCGGCGCCGTGAACCCCTCGGGCCGGCTGGCCGAGACGATGCCGCTGGCGCTGGCCGACACCCCGACGGCGGGCGGGTTCCCTGCCCTGGGCCGCAGCGCGGAGTACCGCGAGGGCCTGTACGTCGGGTACCGGTACTACACGTCCGCTGGTGTGCCGGTGGCGTTCCCGTTCGGCTTCGGCCTGTCGTACACGACGTTCGCGCACACCGGCCTGTCGGCGTCCGAGGGCTCCGCGACGGTCACCGTGACCAACACCGGCGCGGTCGCCGGCGCTGACGTGGTGCAGGTGTACGTGCGCCGGGTCTCGCCTGGCGTGCACCGCCCTGCGCGCACGCTCGCCGGGTTCGCCCGGGTCGAGCTCGAGCCTGGCGAGTCGGCGACGGTGAGCGTCCCGCTCGGCGACGCCGCGTTCCGGCACTGGGACACCGCCTCAGGCGCCTGGCAAGTGGAGCAGGGCTCCTGGGAGGTGCTCGCCGGCGCCCACGTCGACGACCTGCCGCTGGCGGTCCCGGTCGAGGTGGCCGGCACTGTGCCCGCACGGGCCGACGACGTGCCCGCCCGCTACCGCACGGGCGATGTCCGAGGCGTGCCGGACGCGGACTTCGCCGCGCTGCTGGGACGTCCCGTGCCGTCGGCCGAGTGGTCCGGGCCGCTGTCCGTGAACGACGCCCTGGACCGGATGGCGACGGCGCGCTCCCCGCTGGCGCGCCTGGCGTACCGGGTGCTGGCCTGGCGCCGGGACGTGGCCGACCGCAAGGGCGCGCCCGACCTGAACATCCTGTTCCTGCTGAACATGCCCCTGCGGGCCGTCGGGAAGATGACCGGCGGCATGGTCTCCGCGGAGATGGTCGACGGCCTGGTCCGCATCGTCAACGGGCACTTCCTCACCGGCTTCGGCGCCACCGCGCGCGCCTTCTTCCGCAACCGGCGAGCCAACCGCGCCACGCTGCGCGACCTGCGTCGCGACGCCTGATCCTGCACCACAGAAGAGAGACCTCACCATGCTCACCCGTCTGAAAGACGCCTGGGGCCGGTTCGCCACGGCGCGCCCCGGTGTCGCCCAGTTCGCTGTGTTCTTCCTGCTGAGCAACGGCATCACCGTGCTGCAGCTCGCGCTGATGCCGCTGATCAAGTGGGTCTTCGGCATGACCGCCCTGGTGGACACCGCGTTCCAGATCTGGCCCATCGGGTCCACCCCCGACGGGTCGCAGTACTTCATCTTCGATTACGCCGCGGGCGCCCTGCCGGCCGGTGGCGGCGGGCTGGCGTACTTCCTCGCCGTGCAGATCACCCTGCTGATCGCCCAGGTGATCAACTTCTTCGCGCAGCGGAACATCACCTTCAAGTCGAACTCGTCGATCACGAAGGCGGCCATCTGGTACACCATCGCGTACGTCGTGATCACCCTGATCGCCGCCGCCGCGCAGGGCCTGTACAAGACCCCGATCTACGACCTGTTCATCGACACCTGGGGCCTGGGCGGCACCGGTGAGACGCTCGCGGACTTCGTCACGATGATCATCAACTCCGCGATCTCGTTCTGGGTGTTCTTCCCGATCTTCAAGGTCATCTTCAAGCAGGTGCCCGCCGAGGCCACCCCTGAGCAGGCGCTTGCGCCATGAGCCCGGTGGTGTCCGTGGTGGTCCCCGCGTACAACGCGGAGGCCTATCTGGCGCGGGCCCTGGACTCCCTGGCCGGGTTCGGCCCGGACGTCGAGGTGCTCGTGGTCGACGACGGGTCGACGGATGGCACGGCCGCGCTCGCCCAGCAGTACGTCGACGCGCATCCGGGCGAGTTCCACCTGCTGCGCAAGGCGAACGGCGGGCACGGGTCGGCGATCAACACCGGCCTGGACCACGCCCGGGGCGAGTACCTCAAGGTCGTGGACGCGGACGACTGGGTTGACGCGGACGCGTTCGCGCGGGTGCTGGACACGTTGCGCGGGTTCGTGGCCGGTGAGCGACCGGTCGACTTGCTGGTGTCGAACTTCGTGTACGAGAAGGTCGGCAAGCGGACCAAGACCGCCGTGCGGTACGGCGGCGCGTTGCCACGCGGGCGGGAGCTCGCCTGGTCGCAGACGCGGCGGTTCGCCAAGCGGCAGTACCTGATGATGCACGCGCTGATCTACCGCACCGAGGTGCTGCGCGAGTCCGGGCTGCGGCTGCCCGAGCACACGTTCTACGTGGACTCCCTGTACGCCTTCGTGCCGTTGGCGCATGTGCGGACCCTGTACTACCTGGACGTGGACCTTTACCGGTACTTCATCGGGCGCGAGGACCAGTCCGTGCACGAGGCCGTGATGCTGCGGCGCATCGACCAGCAGCTCCGCGTCAACTGGATGATGCTCGAGCACCTGTCCAGCGCCACAGTGCACGACCGCCGCTTGCGCCGGTACCTGCTCCACTACGCGCAGATCACCACTGCGGTGTCGTCGGTCCTGCTGATCCGGGCCGGCACCCCGCAGGCCCTGGCCGAGAAGGACCGCCTGTGGGCGCGGCTGCGCGCGCAGGACCCCGCCGTGTACCGCGAGGTCCGCTGGTCCGCCCTCGGCCAGATCTGCCACCTGCCCGGCGCCGCCGGCCGCCGGGTGACAGTGCTGGCCTACCGCGTCGCCCAGCGCGCCATCGGCTTCAGCTGACGCCGCGGCCCGGCAGGCGCACTCGCGCCCGCCGGGCCGTTCTCAGCTCGCGCGCGCCCCGAAGTGGTTCGTGAGCGCCTCGACGAACGGCTTGCGGCGTGACCGGCTCACGGTGAGCTCGACGCCGTCCGACATGACGCAGCTGAACTGCCTGACCTCGGCGACGTGGCGGAGGTTGACGAGGTAGCAGCTATTGCTGCGGAAGAAGCCATGCTCTTCGCTGAGCTCGGCCTGCAGGGCCTTGAGCGTCCCCGAGAAGACGTAGCTCCGGTCGAGGCCGTGGACCTCGATCCGATGGCGGCTGCTGGCCGCGTGGACGATGTCGGTGACGCGCACGCGCGCCATGCCGCTGCTCGTCGGCAGGAGGATCACGGCGCCGGTGGTGGCCTCCCGTCGCCGGAGGAAGCGGGACATCTCGTGGGCGAGCGTGAAGTAGTCCACAGGCTTGACCAGGTAGCTCATGGCGTCGACCTCGTACCCGTGCGTGGCGTAGCCCGCGACGTGGGTGGCGAAGACGAGCGTGACGTCGTTGTCGAGCTCTCGGATGCGCCGCGCCGTCTCCAGGCCGTCCAGATGACGCATCTGCACGTCGAGGAACACGATGTCGAAGTCCGGCCGATACCTGTTCACGATGTCCTTCCCATCGGGGAAGGCGTGGATGCGGAGTCGCACGTCGTTCTCGGCTTCGAATCGGCGCAGCAGGGCGCCCAGGTGGTCCCGGTCGCCCGTGTCGTCCTCGACGATGCCGACCCGGATGATCTGCGTCATGGCTGATCGTGGCCGTCGGGGTGAGCAGCTTCTTCTGCTCGTGCGTGCATGGGGTGCTCCTCGAGTGCATCGCGGCAGTGCGACCTGTGCTCGCGAGCCAAGCAGCGCTCCTCGGCACAGGCAAATCCCCTGCCGCGCGTGGTACCGCGCAGTCCCCCCAATTGTCCGATGCCCGACAGGTTGTGCGTCAAGGACGACCGTTCGTGCGCGAGCAGTTTCACTGGCGGCCGCACCTCTTGCGCAGCCCGGTGTCCGCCACCCAGGCGCCGGGGCGCGCGGCCCAGGACCAACGTCCGAACCCTTAGGCGAGGCAACCCTAAGATTTGGGCATGGCCTCCCCGCTCACCCCCGCTCTGCCGCGCCGCGTCGTGCTGATCCCCGCCGCGCTCACGTGGGCCACCGCCGCGAGCACCACCGTGGCCTTCGTCGGCATCGGCGCCGTGCTGGACGCCGCACACTCGGGCGCGCGGCCCGGCGCGGGCGCGATGGCCACCGTCATCACCGGCCTGCTCGCCGCCGCGGTCTCCGCCTACCTCGGCTCGCACCTGAGCCTGGTCGGCGTGGGCGCGCGCGAGGGCGAGCGCCGTGACGTGCTGCTGCGCCAGCTCTTCCGGCTCGGCGTCACGTTCCGCACCCAGCAGCGGTCCGGGCGGTTCGTGTCGACGGCCACCGACGGCGTCGAGCGCGCCGCGTTCTACGAGTCGACGTTCATCGGCCCGATGATCGCGTCGCTCACCGTGCCGCTCATCGCGCTCGTGGTGCTCGGCGCCACAGTCGACTGGGTCGTCGCGGGGTGGCTCGCGCTCGCCGTGCCGGCCATCCCGGTGCTGGTGGGCGGCTTCCAGCGGGTGTTCCGCAAGGTGTCCGACGAGTACCGCGCCACGGGCCGGCGGTTCGCCGCGCAGTTCCTCGACGGCCTGCAGGGGCTGCCCACGTCGACGGCGTTCCACCGGGCCGAGGCCAAGGGCGCCGAGCTGGCCCATGCCGCCGAGCAGCTGCGCCTGCAGGTCATGCGCCTGCTGGCCGGCAACCAGCTCGTGCTGCTGATCGTCGACTCCGCGTTCTCGCTCGGCATGGTCACCGCCGCGGCGGGCCTCGCGATGGCGCGGCTGCGCGATGGCGCCATCACCCCCGGCCAGGCGGTGGCGGTGGTGCTCGTGTCCACGGTGCTGCTCGAGCCGCTCGACCGCATCGGGCAGTTCTTCTACGTGGGGATGGGCGGGCGCGCCGCGGTGCGGGAGATCGAGGGCGTGCTCTCGACGGTCCCGGACGTGGTGGACGCCGAGGGCGTCGAGGCCCCGGCCGTGAGCCTGCGCGCCCCCGCGAGGACGGCTGAGCGCGCCGCGTCCGACGATGGCGCCGCCACGTCCGCCCTGGCCCTCGAGCACGTGCGGTTCGCCTACCCGGGCGGCAACCCGGTGTTCGACGACGTCAGCCTGACCGTCCCCGTCGGCGGGCGCACCGCCCTCATCGGGCCGTCCGGATCGGGCAAGACAACCGTCACCGCGCTGCTCCAGGGCCACCTGCGTCCCACGTCCGGCACGGTGCGGGTGGCTGGCCACGACCTCGCCGGGACGCCGCTCGACTGGGCCCGCGCCCAGCTCTCGGTCGTCGCCCAGAGCACCTACCTGTTCACCGGCAGCCTCGCCGACAACCTGCGCCTGGCGGCTCCCGACGCCGACGACGACCGCCTGTGGCACGCCCTCGCCGAGGCGAACCTCGCCGACCACGTGCGCGGGCTCCCCGACGGCCTGGCCACCCGCGTCGGCGAGCGAGGGGTCAGCCTCTCGGGTGGGCAGGCGCAGCGCGTGGCCGTCGCCCGCGCGCTGCTCAAGGACGCCCCGGTGCTGGTGCTCGACGAGCCCACGTCCCAGGTGGACGCCGCGTCGGAGGCCGCCCTCGTGGAGGCGCTCGAGCGCGCCGGCCAGGGCCGCACCGTGCTTGTCGTCGCGCACCGGCTCACCACCGTGCAGGACGTGGACGAGGTGATCGTGCTGGTCGGCGGCAGGGTCGTCGAGCAGGGCCCGCCCGAGCGGCTGCGCGCGGCCGACTCGTACTACGCCCGCGCCGTCGACCTCACGAGCAACGCAGGAGCCACCCGATGAACGCCCCCGCATCCACGACGGCGCCGGCCACTCCGGCGAGCCAGCTCACCCGGAGGCAGATCTCCGCGCGGCTGGTCCGCTTCGGCCGGCCCGTGCTGGCGCCCCTCGGCCTGTCGCTGCTGTGCCGGCTCGCCGCGCAGACCCTCGGCATCGCGCTGCTCGCCCTCGGGGCGTGGGGCGTGGCCCGCATCGCCGACGACCCGACGGCGCCCATCGCGTCCGTCGTGTGGACGCTGATCGGGCTCTCGCTGCTCAAGGGCGTGCTGCGCTACCTCGAGCAGTTCGCGGGCCACTACGTCGCGTTCAAGGCGCTGACCATGCTGCGGGACGACTTCTACGCGCGGCTGGCCCCGCAGTCGCCCGCCGGCATCCTGTCCCGCCGCTCGGGCGACCTGCTGTCGCGGGCCACGAAGGACGTGGACAGGGTCGAGGTGTTCTTCGCGCACACCCTGGTGCCCGCCGTCGCGGCCGTCATCGTGCCCGTCGGGGTGCTCGCGTACCTGGCACTCGAGGTCGACCCGGTGCTCGCGCTCACCCTGGCGCCGTTCCTGGTGACCGTCGGCGCGCTGGTCCCCGGCTGGGGCCGCGAGTCGAGCGGCCGGGCCGCGATGGAGGTGCGACGGGCGCGCGGCGACGTCGCGCAGCTCGTCGCGGAGTCCATGCAGGGCGTGCGGGAGATCCTCGCGTTCGGCGCCGGGGAGCGCCGTCGCGCGCACATCGCCGCCGCCGGCGAGGAGGTCGCGGGCGGCCTGCGCGTGCTCGGCGCGTGGACGGCGCGGCGTCGCGGCGTGAACGCCGGGCTCGTCGTGGCCGGGCTGGTCGCCGTGACCCTCGTGGGGGCATTCCGGGTCGCCGACGGCGCCCTCGACTGGACGTCGCTCGTGGTGGCCTGCGCCATCGCGGCCGGGGCCTTCGCGCCGGTGCTCGCCGTCGAGGACGTCGCCCCCGACCTGGAGCAGGCGTTCACCAGCGCCCGCCGCATCTGGGAGGTCACCGACACCCCGCCGGCGACGACCTCGCCCACGCATCCGGTCCCGCTGCCCGACGGCCCGCTCGACGTCGTCTTCGAGGGTGTCGGCTTCACCTACCCGGGCGCCAAGGCAGCCGCACTCGACGGCGTCACGCTCAGCGTCCCCGCCGGATCCACCACCGCCGTCGTGGGCCCCTCGGGCTCGGGCAAGTCGACGCTCGTCCACCTGCTCACCCGCAGCTGGGACCCGTCGGCCGGGCGCGTGCTGCTGGGCGGCGTCGACGTGCGCGACCTGAGCCTGGCGGACCTGCGCCGCAGTGTCGCCGTCGTGGGGCAGAGCACCTACCTGTTCAACGACACCATCGCGGCGAACCTGCGCCTGGCCCGCCCCGACGCCACCGACGCCGAGTTGGCGGACGCCTGCCGGCGCGCGGCCCTGCACGACGCCGTCGCCGCGATGCCCGCCGGGTACGAGACGGTCGTGGGGGAGCATGGCGAGCGGCTGTCCGGCGGTCAGCGCCAGCGCGTGGCGATCGCGCGCGCCCTGCTGGCCGACGCGCCGGTGCTGGTGCTCGACGAGGCCACGAGCCAGCTCGACGTCGAGACCGAGGCCGAGATCCAGGCGGCGTTCGCCGAGGCGGCCGTCGGGCGCACCGTGCTGGTCATCGCGCACCGGCCCGGCGCCGTGCGCACTGCCGACCGCCTGGTGCGGCTGGACGCGGGCCGTGTGCGTGCCGTCGAGGAGGGCCTGCCCGTCGCCTGACGCGGGCCGTAGTCCCTGGCCCGGTTGTCGACCGGTCGGTCTGGGTTGACGATGAGGTCACCGGAGCAGGGGGGCTGCCATGGAACAGGGACGTGTCACGGCGTGGGTCGGATGGGTGTGGTTCGCGGCGGCCGTCTTGGTGACGGTCGGGCTGTTCGGGGTGATCTCCGGACTTGTGGCGGTGTTCAGCCCGGACACCGTGATCGCGTCGAATGGCGACGCCGTCGCCGTGATCGACGTCTCGACGTGGGGATGGGTCCACCTGGCGATCGGCGTGCTGATGGTGCTCGTCGGGCTGGCGCTCTTCGGCGGCGCCGCGTGGGCTCGGCTGATCGCGATCGTCTTGATCGTGTTCAACCTGCTGGCCCAGTTCGTCGCGCTGCCGGCCACGCCGTGGTGGTCGCTCGTCGCGATCATCCTGTCGATGGTGGTGCTGTGGGCGTTGATCGTGCACGGGGACGAGGCCGAGCGCGCGACGTGAGCGGCGCGTCGCCGGCGGTGAGCGTCGGCCTGCTCGCGCCCGCGACGCCCGGCCGTGGCGTGCACGGCCGGGCGCCGCGGGCAGGCGCCGCGCGTCATGACGTGGCGCCTGACCGCGGCCTTGACGACCTTTGTGACGGCGCCGGGGTCGGTGACGAGCGTCAGGTGACCTGCCTTGACGCGGGTGATCGTGGACCCGGCGCGGGTGGCCATCGACTCTTGCAGGGCCGGCAAGATGATCTGGTCCTCCGTGCCCAGCACGTACCAGCTGGGGAGCGTGGCCCAGGCGGGGACGCCCGAGGGCTCGGTCGCGGCGCTGAGCGTGATGGGCCGCTGGCCCGCCGCGAGCACTGCGGCGCGCTTGGCGGGGACCCCGGCGGCGAACACGTTCGTGTACACCGGGGTCTTGAGGTACAGGTCGACGTCGCCCTCCGGGGCGCCGGGGTAGACCACGGCGTCGAACAAGGCCTCGATGTCGAGCGGGCCGGCGGAGGTCAGCAGGCCCAGGAGCGTCTCGCCCTCGGCGGGCGCGAACGCGTTGACGTAGACGATGCCGACGACGTCCGGATCGGAGGTCGCGGCATTCGTGACGACGGCCCCGCCGTACGAGTGGGCGACGAGCAGCACCGGCCCGGTGGTGCGCTGCTGGAGGTACGCGCTGAGGTACGCGGAGTCCGCTGAGAGCCCGCGCAGCGGGTTGGGTGGCGCGACGACGGTGTAGCCGTCCCGCTGCAGCTGTGCGGTCACGGCATCCCACGACGAGGCGTCCGCCCAGGCCCCGTGCACCAGGACGATGGTGGGCTTCGCGGCGGGCGGGTGCGGACGCTGATGGGCGGAGGCGGCGGCTGTGGTCGCGAGCAGCGCGAGCGTGGCGAGGGCTGCGGCCACGAGGGTCAGGGAGCGTCGTCGGGAACGGACGGCAGGACGGGTCATCGGTGTCTCCTTCGCGGGGTGGTCCGGCGGGAGTGCCCGGTATGCGCCTTTCGCCCCGATCATCCCGTGGGGATCGCCCCGCGTCGAGGCTTCCCGCCGTGCGCCCGCGGAGCGCTCAGCGCCCGCGGCGCCCCTTGCCCCGCGCGGCGCCGCCCTTGCCCGCGCCCTTGCCCGACGCGCCGCCCCTGGCGGGCGCCCCGCCCTTGCCCGACGCCTTGCCCCTGGCGGGCGCGCCGCCCCTGGCGGGCGCCCCACCCCTGGCGGGGGTGCCGCCCTTGCCTGACGCGCCGCCCTTGCCCGACGTGTCGCGCTGGGACCCGCCATCGGTCGCCGGGGCGGCCGCCCCCGCGCCCCGCCCGCGCGAGCTGTTCACGGTGCGGCCCCGCACGATCCCCACGAGCTCCTCGACCAGGTCGGTGGTGCGGTCCTCGACCCAGGCGAGCGCCACCGACGAGGTCGGCGCCTCGGGGACCGGCCGGTACGTGACATCGCGCCGGTGGTGCAGCCGCGCGAGCGACTGCGGCGCCACGAGGACGCCCACCCCGGCGGCGACGAGCGCCACAGCGTCGGCGGTCGTCGCGGGGGCCTCGACGTCCAGGCGTGTGCCCGGCGCGTCACGCCAGCCGAGCGTGTCGTCGAGTGGCACCACGAGCAGCTCCTCCGCGAGGTCGGCGAGCGTGACCTCCTCGGCGGCGGTGAGCAGGTGGTCGCGCGGGACGATGACCACTGACGTCTCGGTGTACAGCGGGATGGCGCTCAGGCCGGCCCGGTCGATCGGCAGGCGCACCAGCGCGGCGTCGGCGCGGCCCTCGTGGAGCGCCCTGGCCTGGTCCTCGACCTCGGCGTGGACCAGCTCGAGCCGGACGTCCGGGAGCCGCTCCTTCCACACCCGCACCCACTTCGCGGGGGTGGCGCCGGGGACCACAAGCAGCCGGAACGTCCCCTCGGTCTCGCTCGAGCCGTGCTCGTCCACCCGCTGCCTCCGGTTCCGCGACCGGCAGTCGGTCGGCGTCGTGCCCGACGTCGTCCGACGCGCGCGCTCGGGCCAGGTTACCGGCGGGCTCTGGCGATGACGTCTGGCGATGACGCCGTGGGCCCCTGCGCTCGTTACCCTGGTGGCGTGAGCGCGCCCCGGAAGACCCAGACCATGAAGCCCTCGACTGCGGCGCAGAAGCTCGAGGTGTACCTGCCGGCGACGCCCGCCGAGTTCCAGGAGCACGACATCTCGCGCGAGGAGCTGCAGGAGCTGCAGCGCACGCCCCCGCAGTGGCTCGTCGACCTGCGCAAGAACGGCCCGCACCCGCGCGGCGTCGTGGCGGCCCGCTTGCGCGTGTCCATCAGCGCCCTCGGCCGGCACGGCCTGACCGATCCCCTCACCACTGAGGAGATCGACGAGATCATCCAGAACCCGCCGGAGTGGCTGTCGCGCGAGCGTGCCGTCCAGGCCGAGGTGAAGCGCGAGGAGCGGCGCCTCAAGGAGCGCGACGCCGCCCGTCGCGCCGGCGAGGACAGCCCGCAGGCCTGACGCCTCCAGCGCTGGGCGCGGCAGTTGCCGGGCTCAGCGCACGCGGCGGACCACCAGGTCGCGCACCTCGTGGCCGAGCCGCAGCCCCCGGCGCTCGAACTTCGTCACCGGGCGGTGCTCGGGACGGGGCGCGAAGCCGCCCGACGAGTTCTCCAGGCCCGGATCGGCGTCGAGGACCTCGAGCATCGACTCGGCGTACTCCACCCAGTCGGTGGCGCAGTGCAGGGTCCCGCCCAGCACGAGCCGCGAGCGCAGCAGCGCGACGTGATCGGACTGGATGATCCGGCGCTTGTGATGCCGGGCCTTGGGCCACGGGTCGGGGAAGAACACGTGCACGGCGTCGAGGCTCTGCTCCGGCAGGCGGCGCCGCACCAGGTCGAGCGCGTCGCCATGCGCGACCCGCACGTTACGCAGCCCACGGGTCTCCACGAGCCCGAGCAGGTGCGCGATCCCGGGCAGGTGGGCCTCGACGGCCAGGTAGTCGCGGTCGGGGTCGGCGGCGGCCATCTCGGCGGTGGTCTCGCCCATCCCGGAGCCGATCTCCAGCACCAGCGGCGCCGTCCGCCCGAACAGCGCCGGCACGTCGAGCAGGCCCTCGGGCGTGCTCGGCATCGGGCCCTGCTCGGAGTCGTGCACCGAGAAGCCCAGCAGCGGCCACAGCCTGGCCAGCGCGTCCTCGCGGCCGGGGCCGAGCTGGCTGCGGCGCGGGTGGAACGTGCGCACCGGCTCGTGGGCGGAGACGGAGCTGTGCCGGAACGCGGCAGACGGGAGGGTCACGGTCGCCCAGCCTACGGACCCGGCCTGGGCGCCCGGCGCGGCGTCGTCAGCGGGTGAGCGGGGGAGTGGGCTCCTCCTCGGTGGACATCAGCGCGAACGTCTCCCCGAACGGCCCCCGGATGACCGCCATCCGCCCGTAGGCGCTGTCGGCCGCCGGGCTGGCGACCTCGCCGCCGAGCCGCGTGGCCAGGTCGACCGAGGCGTCAGTGTCGGCCACCGCGAAGTAGGTGGTCCAGGACGTCGGGACGTCCTGCGCGGTGTCGGCGGGGATGCCGCCCATGCCGCCGGCGATGTGCCCGCTGATCTCCAGCGTGTTGTAGGTGAAGCCCGGCCCGCTCATGTCGCCGAACACGTAGTCGAAGAGCTGGCCGTAGAACTCGCGCGCGGCCGGGACGTCCCGGGTCATGATCTCGTTCCACACGACGGTGCCGGGCTCGTTCACCACGTCGGCGCCGGTGTGGCCGCCGGACTGCCACAGCCCGAAGACGGCGCCCGTCGGGTCGGCCAGGATCGCCATGACGCGCTCGACGCCGCGCTCGTCGAGGTGCGCCACCTCTTCGACGACCTGCCCACCGTGCGCCACGCACCTCTCGACTGCCGCGTCGATGTCATCGGTGGCCAGGTACGTCGTCCACTGTGCTGGCGCCGAACCCGGCGGGAGCGTGCTGAAGGCCGCCGCCCGCCGACCCCCGCGCAGGCACGTCGTGTAATACGCGGCGCCGCGCCCAGCCTCCTCGAAATCCCAGCCGAACAGCTTCCCGTAGAACCGCCGCGCCGCCTGCCGGTCGGGGACCCGCAGGTCCACCCACGCCGGGACGCCCTCGGGCCAGCGCGCCTCTCTGGTGCTCATCCCAGACCCCCCTGGTGAGACGGGCCCGTCAGACGCCGGGCCACCGTGCCATCACACACCGGCGCCGGGGACTCCACCACTGGTCCCGGCCTGCCGCTGCGGCGCGCCGGTCCCGGGCATGGGCAGACCCCGGGAGTCAGGTTCCCGGGGTCTGCCCTGCGGGGCGTCAGGGGATTCGCCCCGCCCGCAGGAGGTCTCAGGCGGCAGCGCGCCCCAGGCCTCGGAAGTCCCATCCGGCGTCACGCCACGTGCGCGCGTCGAGCTTGCCGCGCGCGTCGATGACCCGCGGGGAGATGGTGAGCTGGGCCAGGTGCGCGGCGTCGGCCACCAGGAACTGGTCCCACTCCGTCAGCACGAGCACCACGTCGGTGCCCTCCACGGCCTCGTCGATCGACGTGGCGTAGCTCAGCGTCGGGAAGCTCGCCCGCGCCGTGTCGCCCGCCTCGGGGTCGAACACGGTCACGTGGGCGCCGCGCAGGTGCAGGGCGGCCGCCACGTTCAGCGCCGGGGAGTCCCGCACATCGTCGGTGAGCGGCTTGAAGGCCGCGCCGAGCACGCCGATCCGCCGGTTCAGCACGGAGCCGCCGCAGGCGTCGATGGCCAGGTCCAGGACCCGCTCGCGCTGGCCCATGTTGATCTCGTCGACCTGCTGCAGCAGCGACGCGGCGCGGTGCGCGCCGAGCTCGGTGGACCGGTGCATGAGCGCGCGGATGTCCTTGGGCAGGCATCCGCCCCCGAAGCCGAGGCCCGCGTCGAGGAACTGGCGCCCGATGCGCACGTCGTGGCCCAGGGCGTCCGCGAGCACCGTCACGTCGGCCCCGGCGGCCTCGCACACCGCGGAGATCGCGTTGATGAACGAGATCTTCGTGGCGAGGAACGCGTTGGCGCTGACCTTGACGAGCTCTGCGGTGGGCAGGTCGGTGGTCACCACGGGCGTGCCCTCGGCGATCGGCGTCGCGTACACCTGGCGCAGCAGCGCCTCCGCGGGGGCCGACGCGCCGCCGATGACGATCCGGTCGGGGTGCAGCGTGTCGCCCACGGCCTTGCCCTCGCGCAGGAACTCCGGGTTCCACACCAGCTCGACGTGCACGCCGGCCGGGATGCGCGCCGCGATCATGCCGCGCAGGCGCTCGGCGGTGCCCACGGGCACTGTGGACTTGCCGACGATCAGCGCGTCCTTCGTCACGTTCTCGGCGATCCCGCGGGTGGCCGCCTCGACGAACCGCAGATCGGCCGCGTGGCTGGTCTTCTGCTGGGGCGTGCCCACGCAGACGAAGTGGACGTCGGCCCAGGCCGCCGCCTCCGCGAGGTCGGTGGTGAACCGCAGGCGGTCGGTCAGCAGGTGCTTCTCGAGCAGCTCGTCGAGCCCAGGCTCGAAGAACGGCACCTTGCCGGCGGCCAGCGCGTCGACCTTGTGCTTGTCGGTGTCGGCGCCGATCACCTCGAAGCCGAGCTCGGCCATCGCCACGGCGTGCGTGGCCCCCAGGTACCCGGTGCCGAAGACGGCGATGCGGATGTCCTTCGGGTCGCGGTCCGCCAGCGCCAGGCCGTCGGCCTGCTCCCAGGCGCTGGCCCGGTCGACGGCGTCGCCGTGCTCCTCGTCGGAGCCGTCCAGCAGGGTCAGGTCGTGGTGGTCACTCATGAGGGCTCCTCGGTGCGGGAAGTCACGGCGGCCGGGGGGGGGCAGGGGTGGTGGGGGACGGGGTGGGGCTGACCGTCGGCGTGGCGGCGGCGGTGGGGGTGGGAGTGGCGAACGGCGAGGGGGTGGGCTCTGCCACCGGGCCGACGCTGAGTGGCGCGACGTCGGGAGTGAGCGAGTCCTCGGGATCCGTGCCCTCGTCGGGCGCCGGGGCGCCCAGCGGCGTGCCGCCGAACCCGTTGGCCGGGTTGTTGAGCCCGGTGACGAACTCCGCCAGGGAGTTGCGGCGTGAGTCGACCCGCCAGTCGTTGGTGATGAGCTGGCCGTCGGAGTACGTCGAGACGGCCATGTTGAACCAGGCGAACCCGATGATGTCCGCGTTCTCCGGCCGGGCGAAGCCCTGGAAGAACGAGCGCACCCACGTGGGCTTCTGGCCGCCGATCTCCGACGCGCCGACCTCGGAGAGCAGGATCGGCCTGTCCGTCAGCGCCCGGACCTGGCGGAGCGTCCGGTCGTACGTGTACTGGAAGGTGTGGTTGTTGTCGACCTTGTACGGCGGGCGGTAGTAACCCGAGACGCCCACCCAGTCGACGTAGGCGTCGCCGGGGTAGAGGCTCGCGAGGTTCTGCTGGCTCTGCAGCGCGGCCGGCAGGTTGTTCACGATGTTCGGGGACCACACCCAGATGACGTGCTCGTTCGCGCCCTCGGCCTCGAAGATGTCGTGCACGTGGCGCCACATCGCGATGTAGTCGCCGGGGCGGTTGCTGTTGATCGAGTCGCCGGAGCCGGTCCGCTCGGACCACGGGTACCAGACGCCGTTCATCTCGTGGTCCAGGCGGATGGCCATCGGCAGCCCGAGGGCCGCGACGTCCCGGGCGTACTGGCGCAGGTAGTCGTCGTAGCGGCCCGGCACCCCGGCCTCGGGGTCCCCGATGATGATCGGCAGCGTGTGGTCGGGCTCGACGATGACGTCATTGCCCGACGTGCTGGGCCGTGACTCCCAGGTGAGCATCGGCAGCATCCCGCGCTCCCAGGACCGGACCACCGCGTCGGAGCGGAACGGCTTGTCCCAGCCGCTGAACCAGCCGACCAGGCTTGGGGTGCGGGCCACCTTGGCCGCCGCGTCGTCGAGCGTCGACCAGCTGAACGGCGCCTGCGCGGTGTACATCCCGAAGTAGCGCTGCGCGGGGTCGAGCAGCTCGCCCTTGGACGGCGCCGTCGGCTTGGTGTCGACGGGCGCCGCCGGGCCGGCGGGCTGAGTCGGGTTCGAGGGGTTCGCGGAGCCGGACGAGCCGGTGCGGGCCGTGGTGCGCCCGGTCGAGCTCGTGGACTTCTTCGTGGTGGTCGAGCCTGCGGCGGCCTCCTCGGCAGCCTGCGCGGCGGCACGCTCCTCCTCGCCCTTCACGCGGGCGGACTGCTCCTTGTCGAGCGCCTCGCGCAGCGATCCGGCCTGGGCGCGACTGCTCTGCAGCTCGTCGCGCATCGCGGCGTTCTCGCGGGCGAGTCGCAGCTCCTCCGCGGAGCGCGGCTCGGCGGCCTCGGCGACGCCGCGCAGCGACTCCACGGCGGGGGTGCTCCAGACGAGCCCGGTGACGAGGGCCAGCGAGCCCACGAGGGCGACGGTGGAGAGCGCGGCCCGGCGGGTCATGCGCCCGCCGCGCGGCGCCCACCAGGCGCGGCCCGAGGCGGGAGGGGGGAGGGGACGGTCAGACATAGAGCAGTGCCTCCAGGCTGAGCACGATCGCGGCGATCGCGTAGGGGATGGCGGCCTTCGGATTGCGCCGACGGCGGGCGCGGTCGGCGCCGGGGAGCACCTGCACCGGCGCCGCGGCCGGCGGGTGCTGGACGGTGGTGCGGGTGACCCGGCGCTCGCGGACGGCGACCCGGGTGGGGCTGTGCATGCCGTCGGCCCCGCTGAGCTCGAGCTGGGCGAGCTCGGCCATCAGGTCGTCGTCATGCGCCGGGCGCTGGTCGGGCACCAGCGGCTCCGGCCGATCGGGACGGGGGGCGTCGGGCGCAGGGGCGGGGTCCCCACCGGCGTAGGCGCCGGCACGGGTGCCCCAGCCGCTCGCGTGGGCCATCCGCAGGAACCCGAGCAGGCGCACCGGCATCAGGAAGAACGTGGAGACGATGATGAACATCGGCAGCCGGAAGAAGTCGGACGGCACCTCCTGCAGGTGCCGGATCTGCCGCACCGCCATCGACAGCACCGTGGACACGAGCATCAGCGCCACGACCCACAGCCAGCCGCTGCGGGCGCCATACGTCTCGAGGATCGCCTGGTAGAGGTTGACCCCGGTGCCGCTGATCGCGCGGTAGGCCCAGCCGAGCAGCGTGCCGATGAGCAGGAACGGCAGCAGGATGTCGGCGAGGAAGAAGACCGCCAGCACGGGGGCGTGGCCCAGCATCCAGGGCAGCATGCGCAGGGTGTTGTACTGGCTGCCGCGGGCCCAGCGGAGCTGCTGCTTGAACAGCTTCTTGATCTCCAGCGGGGCATCCGTGTAGACGAGGCTCGTGTGCTGGTAGACGGTGCGGTAGCCCTGCTTCAGCGTGAGGTTCGTCAGGGTGCGGTCGTCGGAGACCTCGAGGAAGACGCCCATGAACTTCTGGTTCATGAAGTCGTCCATGGCCCGGATGAGGATCTCCCGGCGGAACGCGATGGTGCGGCCGGGCAGGCAGCCGACCTGGCCCAGCACGGACTGCGCGGGCATGGAGTACAGCGACCGGGAGTTCTCGAGCCAGTCCGCCCAGCGGGTGATCCAGGACCGGGTCGGCTCCAGGATCCGCTGCCGGGTGGTGACGCCGCCGATGCTGGAGTCGGCGAACGGCTTGACGAGCTCGGGCAGCGTCCCCTCGGTCCAGATGGTGTCGGAGTCGAGCAGCACGGTGATCTCGTGCCGCGACATCTCGGTGCCGATCTTCACCGCGTTCCGCTTTCCGGGTATGGGTGTGTGCACCCATTGGACGAGCGGCGCGAACTCCTCACAAACAGCCACCAGGCCGGGGTTGGGCGCGCCATTGATGACGACGATCACCTCGTCGGGTGATTGCTCGGTCACGCGGCCCAGGACTTCTCGGAAGAGGTCGAGCGGCTCGTCCACGACGGGCACGATGACGCTGGTGCGCGCGAGGTGCTCGGCGGTGAAGGGCCGGTAGCGGCGCGAGAGCACCACCTTGAGGAGCCACAGCAGCCACACCAGGCCCGAGAAGACGGCGAAGAGGTAGAGCTCGCTGTTGTCGTCGAGCATGTGGCGGACCTGGAGCAGGAAGATGAACATCGCGCTGACCTCGAGTGACGTCGTCGTTCTGGCGGGGAGCGCGCTCGGCGTCGATGGCGAGGCGGGTGGACGGGGATCGTCGGACCAGGCGCACCGACGTGGTCGTCGGGCATGCTCGACTGGCGCTCGGGGTGGTCTCCCGGAGCGCCTGACCGGTGGGTGCGGCTGTGGCGATGCCTACCGGTTGGTCCGGTTCGGCGTGATCCACACACTGGCCGCTCAAGCCCGAAGAATGCAACCTCCGCTCATGGGGGAGGGGCGTTTCCGGGTCATTTCTGGGGGTCAATCTGGGCCGGATGTCCGCTATTGCAATATCTTGGCGCGCGACTCAGGCGCCGCACATGAGAACATTCTCATTGACGGACGAACGTCCAGGACAGGCGTCCTGAACGCATGTCCATGAATAGCACCAGAACAATTTGCGCCAATGCAATTGATGTGCTGGAGGGATTGCCCCAGGGCTCAGCGGGGCAGGCGGGCGTCCAGCCAGTCGAGCGCCTCGCGGAGGTACCGGGTGCGCGCCGGCTCCGCCGACAGCGCGAGGTCGTGGGTGCCGCCCGGCACCTCGACGAAGGCCACGTCGGGCCCCAGGCCGACCGATCGCGCCGCGATCTGGGCGACGTCCAGCACCGAGTCGGTCGACAGCAGCGCGTCATGCCACCGGTCGTCCGGGCCCGACGCGTCCGAGGCGAGCACCAGCACCGGGCAGGCGATCCCCAGCCCGCGCGCGACCCTCGCATGCCCCCGCCGCACCGTCCGCAGCCACCCCGCGCGCACCGGGAACCCCGCATGCGGCTTCCATGCGAGGTTGTAGTCCCACTCGCCCCCCGTGCCCACATGCAGCGCGGGGCCGTAGTGGCCGCCCAGCCTGCCCACCTTCAGCCGCGGCGCGAACTGGCCGACCACGTCGATCAGCGGCGTCGCCACGACGCGCTCGAGCCACGACCCCCGCAGGTCCAGCCAGGGGCTGTTCAGCACCACGGCGTCGACCACGCCTGCGTCGCGCCGGGCATCGGCCCAGAGTGCCGCGATCAGCCCGCCCGTGGAATGGCCCATCAGCACGATCTCGTCGTGGCTGGCGAGCAGCACCCGCGCCGCCGCGTCCAGCTCCTCGCAGTACATCGACAGGTCGGTCACGTAGTTCGGCTCCTGCCACGGGAGCAGCGAGCGGCCGTAGCCACGCAGGTCCAAGGCGTAGAAGTCGTCACCGTGCGCGGCGAACGCGTCCCCGACATGGCGCTGGAAGAAGTAGTCGACGAAGCCATGCACGTACAGCACCGCGCGCCGCGACGGCGGGGCGCCCGGGTCCGGGACGCGGTGCACCAGCGTCGCGACGGGCGTGCCGCCGGCCTCGGGCCGAAGCCGCAGCGTCTGCGCGGTCCAGCCGTCGCCGAGCACGTCCGGCACGGGCGAGGTCCCGTCAGCGGCGAGCGCGTCGTCGGGCACGGTGTGATCGGGCACGGCGTGATCGGGCGCGGCGCGGTCGGACATGGCGTGATCGTGCCACGGGGCCGACGCGCCGTCTTGCGGGGCGAGGTCGGACCCCTGCCAGGCGCTGGCATTGCGGTCCGCCCGGCCCGGGCTGAGGCTGGACAGTGAGTCCGCTGAGCTCGGGGGGTGGCGCCAGGTGGCGGCAGGGCAGCCGGATCGAGGGGTGTCGCGGGGGATGGCCCGGGCGAGCCGGTGTCAGTCCGCGACCGTGACGTCGCGCGCGCCAGGTCGGCGCGCGCGGGCCGCGACGATGGCGCCGAGCACCGCGAGGACCACGACCCCGCCGGCCAGCCAGATCCACTGCGGGGTGGACGCGGGCGCGGCGGCGCCCTCGATGGCCGAGCCCTGCGCGGACAGGGTCAGGCGGTCGCCGCGCACGGCGTGCCATGTGACGGTGCGCCCGTCGAGCTCGCCGTTGTGGTCGACGACGGCCCCCGGGAACGTGATGGACACCCGGACGTCCAGGTCGTCGAGGTCGGCGGCGTCGGCCTGGCCGGTGGACGCCCCGATCATCTCCTCGGAGACGTCGATCGCGCCCGAGACGACGAAGGAGTCGCCGTCGCGGGTGATCTCCACCGAGGAGCCATCGCTGCCGAACGTGTCCAGTGGCGCGTTCTCGACGGTGACGCGTTTGCCCGCGTACCCGTCCTCGGTGAACGACTCCACCGTCGCGCCCGGCAGGTCGCCTGACAGTGCGGGGAGCTGGAGCGACTCCACCAGGTCCTCGGCGGCGACGCCGGAGCGCTCGGCGAAGCCCTCCGAGACGGCGAAGGTCAGCGACCCGCTCTGCGTGTCGTCGGGGTGCAGCGTGGTCGCGAGGTCGACCCGCACGCACCCGGCCAGGCCGAGTGTCACGAGGGCCACGAGCGCGACGGCAGTGGTGCGTCGAGGCATGGGGGACACCCTGGCGCCCGGACGACTCGTGCGGAAGGGGTAAACCGGACCTCGCCCAGCCCTGCAGTGTTGAGCCGAGTAGGCTCAACTCCAGTTGAAAGACCCGCGGGGAAGCCCCGCAGGCCGACCGCACCAGCTCTTGTGGCACCGGAGGAACGATGGACGCGAAGTTCACCACCAAGGCGCAGGAGGCGCTGGGCGACGCCATCCAGCAGGCGTCCGCCGCAGGCAACCCGCAGCTCGAGCCCGCCCACGTGCTCAACGCGCTGCTCACCCAGGAGGGGGGTGTCGCGAACGCACTGCTCGACGCCGTGGGCGCGGACCGCACGGCACTCGGCCGCTCCGTGCGCGCCATCCTGGTCGGGCTGCCAGCCGCCACCGGCACTGCCGTGGCCCAGCCCACCGCGTCCCGCGCCACCGCCGCCGCCCTCGAGGCCGCGCAGGCGGAGGCGCGCTCCCTGGGCGACGAGTACGTCTCCACCGAGCATCTGCTGATCGGCATCGCCGCAGGCCAGAGTGGCATCGCAGACGCCCTCCGGTCCCAGGGGGCCTCACGGGAGGCGCTCGTCGCCACCCTGCCCACCGTGCGCGGCACCGGGCGGGTCACAAGCCCCAACCCGGAGGGCACGTTCAAGGCGCTGGAGCAGTACGGCAACGACCTGACGGAGGCCGCGCGCGACGGCAAGCTCGACCCGGTGATCGGCCGCGACTCCGAGATCCGCCGCGTGGTGCAGGTGCTGTCCCGGCGCACCAAGAACAACCCCGTGCTGATCGGGGAGCCCGGCGTCGGCAAGACGGCAGTGGTCGAGGGCCTCGCCCAGCGCATCGTCGCGGGGGACGTGCCCGAGTCGCTGCGCGGCAAGCGGCTCATCGCGCTGGACCTCGGGGCCATGGTCGCGGGCGCCAAGTACCGCGGCGAGTTCGAGGAGCGGCTCAAGGCTGTGCTGGAGGAGATCAAGAACTCCGACGGCGAGGTCATCACCTTCATCGACGAACTGCACACCGTCGTCGGCGCCGGGGCCTCCGAGGGCTCGATGGACGCCGGGAACATGCTCAAGCCGATGCTCGCGCGCGGCGAGCTGCGCATGGTCGGGGCCACGACGCTCGACGAGTACCGCGAGCACATCGAGAAGGACCCCGCGCTGGAGCGCCGCTTCCAGCAGGTCTTCGTCGGGGAGCCGAGCGTCGAGGACGCCATCGCGATCCTGCGCGGGCTCAAGGAGCGCTACGAGGCGCACCACAAGGTCACGATCTCCGACGCCGCGCTGGTGGCCGCCGCCACGCTCTCCGACCGGTACATCCCCGGGCGCCAGCTCCCCGACAAGGCCATCGACCTGGTCGACGAGGCGGCCAGCCGCCTGCGGATGGAGCTCGACTCCTCGCCCGTCGAGATCGACGTGCTCCGGCGCGCGGTGGACCGGCTCACCATGGAGGAGCTCGCCCTCGAGAACGCCGACGACGACGCGTCCCGCGAGCGACTGGAGAAGATCCGCGCGGACCTCGCCGACCGCCGCGAGGAGCTCGCCGGGCTCACCGCGCGGTGGGAGAAGGAGAAGGCCGGCCACAACATGGTCGGCGACCTCAAGGCGCGGCTCGACGAGCTGCGCGGCGCCGCCGAGCGGGCCGAGCGCGAGGGCGACCTCGCCGCGGCGGGCCGCATCCTCTACGGCGAGATCCCGGCCGTGCAGAAGGAGATCGAGGAGGCCGAGCGCCACGAGCAGGAGGTCGGCGAAGAGGACGCGGCTGGCCCCGCGCCCGCGCCGATGATCGCCGAGAAGGTGGGGCCGGACGAGGTCGCCGAGGTCGTCTCCGCGTGGACGGGCATCCCCGCCGGGCGGCTGCTCGAGGGCGAGAGCGCCAAGCTCATGCGGATGGAGGACGTGCTGGGCGGCCGGATCATCGGGCAGAAGCAGGCCGTCGCCGCCGTGTCCGACGCGGTGCGCCGTGCCCGTGCCGGCGTCTCCGACCCCGACCGGCCCACCGGCTCCTTCCTGTTCCTGGGCCCCACCGGCGTCGGCAAGACCGAGCTTGCCAAGGCGCTCGCGGACTTCCTGTTCGACGACGAGCGCGCGATGGTGCGCATCGACATGTCGGAGTACTCCGAGAAGCACTCGGTGGCCCGGCTCGTCGGGGCGCCCCCCGGCTACGTCGGCTACGAGGAGGGCGGCCAGCTCACCGAGGCGATCCGGCGCCGGCCCTACTCCGTGGTGCTGCTCGACGAGGTGGAGAAGGCCAACCCGGAGATCTTCGACATCCTGCTGCAGGTGCTCGACGACGGCCGGCTGACTGACGGCCAGGGCCGCACCGTCGACTTCCGCAACGTCATCCTCATCCTCACCTCGAACCTGGGCTCGCAGTTCCTCGCCGATCAGACCCTCGACGAGGCGGCCAAGGAGGAGGCCGTGATGACGGCGGTGCGCTCCGCGTTCAAGCCGGAGTTCCTCAACCGCCTCGACGACGTGGTGCTGTTCCACACGCTGAGCCTGGAGGACATCGGGCAGATCGTGGACCTGCAGGTCGCGAACCTCGCCAAGCGGCTGTCCGACCGGCGCCTGGTGCTCGACGTGACCCCCGCCGCGAAGGAGTGGCTGGCCATCGAGGGCTTCGACCCGGCCTACGGCGCCCGGCCGCTGCGCCGGCTCGTGCAGAAGGAGATCGGCGACCAGCTCGCGCGGCTGCTGCTGTCCGGGCAGGCCCACGACGGCGACACGATCCTCGTCGACCGCCCCTCGGCCGAGGACCGTGGGCTGACGCTCACCGCACGCGGCGCCGCCTGACCCGCGATCCGGCCCCGCCGGGCGCGCATCTGCCGCGCGCCCGGGGCCGGTCTGCCAGAGTTCCGCCATGACGACGACGACCGTCCTGCCCGCCCCCCGGCACGCCGACCCGCATGACGCGCCGCCGCTGCGCTGGGGGATCATCGCGCCCGGGTGGATCGCGGGGCAGCTCACCTCGGCGATGCACGCGCACACCGGCCAGCGGGTCGTCGCCGTCGGCTCCCGCTCGGCCGAGCGGGGCGCCGAGTTCGCGCGGCGGCACGGCGTGGACCGCGCCCACTCGGGGTACGAGCGCCTGGTCGAGGACCCGGACGTCGACGTCGTGTACGTCGCGAGCCCGCACAGCCACCACCGCGAGCAGGCGCTGGCGGCCATCGCCGCGGGCAAGCACGTGCTGGTGGAGAAGGCGTTCACCCGCAACGCCGCCGAGGCCCGCGAGGTGGTCGACGCCGCCCGCGCCGCCGGGGTGTTGTGCATGGAGGCGATGTGGAGCCGGTACCTGCCGCAGACGGATGTGGTGCGCCAGCTCCTGGACGATGGCGCGCTCGGCGACGTGCGCCTGGTGACCGGCGACTATGGCGTGCGCACCGACCCGCCGGCCGGTCACCGCCTGCTGGACCCGGCGCTCGCGGGCGGGGTGCTGCTGGACCTGGGCGTCTACCCGCTGTCCTTCGCGTCCTTCGTCGCCGCGCATGCGGGCTGGGGCGCCCCGGTGGCCGTGCACGCCGCGGGGGTGCTCGCGTCCACGGGGGTGGACGCCCAGGCGACGGTGCTGCTCGACCACGCGGGCGGCGGCCAGGCGCAGGTCTTCACGTCGATGCTCGCGGCGACGGGCCGCACGGCCACGGTGACGGGCTCACGCGGGCGGCTCGAGCTGGGCGAGGACTTCTTCGCGCCGTCGAGCGTGACCCTGCGCGTGGGCGACGATCGGGTGGTGTGGGACGAGGACCCGCTGCGCGGGCACGACGGCCTCTGCTACCAGACGGCGGCACTCGCCCGGTACGTCGGGGAGGGACGCACGGAGTCGCCATGGCTGCCGCTTGAGGAGACGGTGCGGGTGCTCGAGACCGCCGACGAGGTCCGTCGCCAGTTGGGCGTCGTCTTCCCCGGGGAGTGAACACGTTTTCATCCGGCCTCCGTCACTCGTATGAGTGACGGAGGGGCTCAAACACGCGCGAAAGGGGGCGTACTCTCGATCTGCCAACGGCCGGGGGGCAACGAGGGGGCGCAGTGACCAGCCAGATCGAGCGTGGCTATGCCAAGGGGCGGGCGCGGCGCCAGCAGATCCTCGACGAGGCGATGGCGCTCTTCGGGGACGTCGGCTACCGGGCGGCCTCGCTCCGCGAGATCGCAGCCCGCGCGGGCATCTCGCATCCGGGCCTCCTGCACCACTTCACCAGCAAGGAGTCGCTCCTGCTGGCGGTGCTGGAGCGACGTGACGAGACCGACTCCGCGCAGTTCGACCTCACCGCCTCGAGCGGCGCCGAGGTGCTGCGGCACATGCTCGACCTCGCCGACTACAACGCCACCCGGCCCGGCATCGTCGAGCTGTCCTGCGTGCTCGCGGCCGAGGCGACGTCACCCGACCACCCGGCGCATGAGTTCTTCACCGACCGCTACGAGCGGGCCGTGCGCCTGTGCATCGACGCGTTCGAGGAGGCTCGCGACGCCGGGCAGCTCAACTCCGACGTGGACCCCGAGCACGCCGCCCGCAGCTTCATCGCCCTGATGGACGGGCTACAGGTGCAGTGGCTGCTCGACCGGGAGGGCGTCGACATGGCCGGAACGCTGCGCCAGCACCTCTCGCGGCAGCTCAAGGGCGACTTCTAGCGACCCCGCGCTCGTCCCGCCCCCGCCTCGCCCCGCCCGGCCCGCACCCCGGCCGCCGCGCCCCAGGCAGAGCGGACGAAGCAAGAAGCAGCGCGGAAGGTCGTCGGCGGCGTCAGAGGGGTATAAGAGCCCGGCCCGCACCCCGGCCGCCGCGGCAGCGCCGTGATCGGCGAGCCGTGGTAGGCATGAAGCCGGACGTTCCCTGACGAGCGAGGTCGACGATGGCCACCACCCTGGACGACGCGGACCTCGACCGGCTCCTCGCGCGCCTCACCCTGGCCCAGAAGGTCCGCCTGCTCACCGGCGCCGACTTCTGGTCCCTGCACGCGGAGCCGGCGATCGGGTTGCGCGCTCTCGTGATGTCCGATGGGCCCGCCGGGGTGCGCGGCGCCGTCTGGGATGAGCGCGACCCGTCGCTCAACCTGCCCAGCGGCACCGCGCTGGCCGCCACCTGGGACCCGGGCCTCGCCTACCGGTACGGCGCCGCTATGGCCCACGAGGCCCGCCGCAAGGGCGTCGACGTGGTGCTCGGCCCCACCATCAACCTGCACCGCAGCCCGCTCGGCGGCCGCCACTTCGAGGCGTTCTCCGAGGACCCACTGCTCACCGCAGTGATCGCGGACGCCGTGGTGCGCGGATTGCAGGACAACGGCGTCGCCGCATGCCCCAAGCACTACGTGGCCAACGACTTCGAGACCGACCGGTTCACCGCCTCGGTGGACGTCTCCGCCAAGGCGCTGCACGAGGTGTACCTGCAGCCCTTCGAGCGGGTCGCCACCGGCGCCGGCGCGTGGTCGCTGATGAGCGCCTACAACGGGGTCGACGGCGTCACCATGAGCGAGAACGACCTGCTGCGCTCCCCGTTGAAGGCCGCGTGGGGGTTCGACGGCGTGGTCGTCTCCGACTGGATGGCCGTGCGCTCGCTCGACTCGGCGCGGGCGGCGCAGGACCTGGTGATGCCGGGCCCCGACGGGCCCTGGGGTGACGCGCTGGTCGCCGCGGTGGAGGCGGAGGAGATCCCCGTCGAGGTCGTCGACGACAAGGTGCGACGGCTGCTGCTGCTCGCCGCCCGCGTGGGCGCCGTCGAGCTCCCCCACGGCCCGCACCCGACAGCCGGCCCCGCGCTGGACGTGCGGCCCGAGGTGGACCCGGACGCCGTGCTGCTGGCCCGGGAGGTGGAGGTGCGCGGCGCGGTGCTGGTCCGCAACGACGGCGTGCTGCCCCTGCGGCCGCCCGACGCGCCCGGCCCGCGCCGGATCGCCGTGTTGGGGCAGGCCGCCGTCCTGCCCCGCACTCAGGGCGGCGGCTCCGCGACGGTCGTCCCGACCCGTGTCGTCACACCTGTGGACGGGCTGCGCGCCGCGCTCCCCGACGTGGAGGTCGCGCACGCCACCGGGGCGCTCGTGCACGAGGGGGTGCTCCCGTTCGACCTCGCCACCGTGCGCGACCCCGAGACCGGCGAGCCCGGCGTGCGCACCCGGTTCCTGGCCGCCGACGGCGCCGCGGTGCTCGACGAGGTGCGGCGCAGCAGCGCGCTGATGTGGCTTGGCGACGCCCCGGAGGCCGACGTCTTCGAGGTCGTCACCGACTTCACCCCCACGGGATCGGGGCCGATCGAGGTCGGGTTCGCCGTCGTGGGCGACACGACCCTGGAAGTCGACGGGGAGCAGGTGCTGGACGCTGCCCTCGCCTCCGAGTCGACGGACCTCGCCGCGGCGCTGATGTCCCCGCCCTCGGCGACGACGCGGGTGGACGTGGAGGCCAGCCGGACGTACCGGCTGCGCTGGCGGCACCCGCTAGCCGGGCTCGCGGTCACCCCCGAAGGCCCCGTGACGACAGGCGCCCTCGGCTTCACCGCCGGATGGCGCCCAGTGGTCGACTCCCCCGCGGACCTCATCGCCGAGGCCGCCGCCCTGGCCCGCGAGGCCGATGTCGCGGTGGTGGTGGTCGGCACCAACGAGGACGTCGAGTCCGAGGGCTTCGACCGCCGCGACCTGCGACTGCCCGGCGCCCAGGACGACCTGGTGCGCGCGGTGGCGGCCGCACAGCCCCGCACCGTGGTGGTGGTGAACTCCGGGTCGCCGGTGCTCATGCCGTGGCGCGACGAGGTCGGCGCGGTGCTGCTCACCTGGTTCGGGGGGCAGGAGTACGGCAACGCCGTCGCCGAGGTGCTCGCCGGCCATCAGGAGCCCGGCGGCCGGCTGCCGACCACGTGGCCCGCGGCCGAGCAGGACGTGCCGGTGCGGGATGTGACTCCGCGGGGCGGGGTGCTGCGCTACGCCGAGGGCATCCACATCGGCTACCGGGCGTGGCTGCGCTCCAGCGCCACACCCGCCTACCCGTTCGGTCACGGGCTCGGCTACACGAGTTGGTCCTATGACGCCGTCCACATCGTGGCCGGCCATGACGTGGCCGGCCATGACGTGGCCGGCCCTGACGTGGTGGCGCGCGTGACCGTGACGAACACGGGCCTGCGCCGCGGGCGGGAGGTGGTGCAGGCCTACCTCGAGCGGGACGAGTCAGCAGTCGAGCGGCCCGTGCGGTGGCTCGCGGGCTGGGCTGTCGTCACCGCGGACCCCGGGGAGCACGTCACCGCCGAGGTGCGGGTGGCCGCGCGGGCCTTCCAGCACTGGGATGTGCCGAGCGGATCATGGGCGGCCGAGCCGGGGGCGTTCACGCTGCGGGTGGGCCGCGACGTCACCGCCGACCGGCTGGCCACCACCGTCGTGCGCTGACCTGCGCTGACTCGGCGCCAGGGCTCGGGGCGCGGCGCCATCGTTCGTGCCAGCGTTCAGGGCAGGACGACGGTGCCGTCGAGGAATGAGCCGGTCAGGCCGCCACCGTCGACGGTGGCCAGGCACAGGCCGGTGCGGTCGCCACGCTTCCAGGACTGCTCGGTGGGCGCCCACGTCACCGCCGTCACCCCGGCGGCGATCTCGTCGGGCGTCAGCGTGCACGCCGCCGAGACGCGCCGATCGGCCGCCTGCTGCCCGGGCCACACCGCCGCCTGGTCGAACCGGTACTCGGTGACGACTTGCGCCGCATGCGGCTGAGCGCAGGGCGCCACCGTCACCTCGTCCACGTCGCCGCCCGAGGGCAGCGGGTCCACGCAGTGCCCGGTGACGAGCTGGGCCGCATGCGCCTCGCGCGGGGCGTCGACGTCGAGCGGCAGGGCGCGGGGGGCCGCCGCGGGGAGCTGCACGCCGATGACGACGGCGGCGATCGCGAGCGTCCCCGCCACCCCGAGCGCGATGCCGGCGATCGCGAGCTGCGTGCCACGGCTGCCGCGTGCCCGGGTGCGGCGCAGCCCGACGACGCCGAGGACGACGGCGACAGGGCCGGTCATCAGCGCCCCCGCGACGACCGAGGCCACCGACCAGCTGTCGAGCGGAGCACGCGGCGGCTGCCAGCCCGGCGCGTAGTACGGCTCGGGCTGCAGGGGCTCCTCGGCCGCGGTCAGCTCAGCATCCCGTCATCGACGGCGAGAGTCTGGCCCACCACCGAGCCGGTCACCGTCCCGTAGGCGATGGCCACGCAGTACCCGGTCGTGTCGCCCTCCGCCCAGTACGACGGATGCGGGTAGTACACGTCCATCGAGGCGAAGGCGTCGGTTGCCGGCGCCCCGAACGCGTCGAGCTCACCCCAGCAGTCCTCCCATGCCAGATCGATGGCGGGGTCCGCGCCCATGCCCCACGGGGCGGCCGTGAGCTCGAAGGAGTCGACCACCTCCGCGATGTGCGGCTCGGCGCAGTCGACCACGAGGGCGTCGCTCATGTCGTACAGCTCCGGCCACGCGGCGAGGCACTGCCCGGCCGCGAAGGGCCCGGCCAGCTCGTACACCGGGGTGTCCGTGCTGGTGGCGTCGTCCTCCCAGGACCACGAGTCCGAGCCGAGGCTCTCCTCGTCCCAGGTGGAGTCCCACTCCACGCTGCTGCCCGGAGACTGCGAGGCGGCGTAGACCATCAGCGCGACGAAGGCCCCCAGCAGCAAGGTCATGACGCCGCCGACCACGATGCCCCCGATCGCCAGCCCGCGGCCACGGGCGCCCGAGCGGCGGATCCTCACCAGGGCGGCGATGCCGAGCCCGACGCCGACCGGTCCGGTGATCCCGCCGGCGACCACGCCGACGCCGCTGGTGACGATCGACGCGATCGCCAGCCCATCCATGGGTGGCTGCGGCGGACCCCAGGCGCCCGGAGGTGGGTAGTAGCCACCGGGGCCCTGCGGCTGGCCGGGCATCGGAGGACCGCCGTAATACGGCGGCGTCGGCGCCCCGCCATAGGGCGACGCCATCCCTTGTGGGGCAGCGGCGCCGGAGGGGGAAGCCGCGCCGTAAGGAGACGCGGCGTCGTAGGGGGACGCGGCGCCGTACGGCGAGGGGGCGCTGTAGGCGGGCGCCGCCGGGTACGGCGCCGAGGCGGCGGGCGCTCCCGCCGGGGGGCCGTAGGGCGAGGGCTGCTCGGTGGGAGCCGGGGGCCCGTAGGGCGAGGGCTGCTCGCCCGCCGCCGCCGATGGCGCAGCGGGTGCGGCGGCTGCGGACGGCGCGGGAGCCGCGAACGGGTCGGGACGGTCCTGATCAGGGGCGGACCAGGTCGGCGGCGTGCTCATGGGCAGGAACGTATCGGAGCGGGAGAGCGCGGCGGGCGCGCTTCCACAGACGCGGACGTGATGTCCCCCGGGTGGCGGTGCGGGCTCAGTCCGCCAGGTCCAGGATCACCGGGACGTGGTCGGAGGGCGCCTTGCCCTTGCGCTCGTTCCGCTCGATCGTCGCGCCCGTGACCCGTGCGGCGAGGGCCGGCGAGGCGTAGGTGAAGTCGATGCGCATGCCCTCGTTGCGGGGGAACCGGAGCTGCTGGTAGTCCCAGTACGTGAAGGTGCGCGCGGGGATGTGCTCACGGGAGACCTCGGTGTACCCGGCGTCGGCGAACGCGGTGAAGGCCGCGCGCTCGGCGGGGGTGACGTGGGTGCGCCCGGCGAACTTCTCGATGTCCCACACGTCCTCGTCGAGCGGGGCGATGTTCCAGTCGCCCACCAGGGCGATCTGCGCGTCCGGGTTGCCCGTCCCGGGGCTGATCCACGACTCGGCCTGGTCCCGCAGGTGCTTGAGCCACTCGAGCTTGTACGCGTAGTGCGGGTCGTCGATCTCGCGGCCGTTGGGGATGTACAGGCTCCACACCTTCACCCCGCCGCAGGTGGCGCCGAGCGCCCGCGCCTCGGTGACCGGCTCCACGCCGAACCCGGGCTGTCCGGGGAACGTCGTCTCGACGTCCTCCAGGCCCACGCGCGAGATGATCGCGACGCCGTTCCACTGGCTGAAGCCGAGCGTGGCGACCTCGTAGCCCGCAGCCTCGAAGACCTCGCGGGGGAACTGCTCGTCCTTGCACTTCGTCTCCTGCAACGCCAGCACGTCGGTGCCGGTGCGCTCCAGGAAGGCCAAGGCCCGGTCGGTGCGGGCACGGATCGAGTTGATGTTCCAGGTGGCGAGGCGCATGACGGCCAGGCTAGCCGCCGTCGCCCACGGGGCCGCCCCCGCGATCGCCGGATGTGACGCAGATCCGCCGTGCGAGGTTCGGGGACAACATGCCCGGCGGCTCCGTAGGGTGGCGTCATGGGAACCGCACTCATCACCGGCGCGAGCGCCGGACTCGGGCTCGAGTTCGCCTGGCAGCTGGCGACGGCCAAGCATGACGTGGTGCTCGTCGCACGCGACACCGAGCGCCTCGAACGCCTCGCCTCGCAGCTGCGCGCGGCAGCGGGCATCCACGCCGAGGTCCTCACCGCCGACCTGACCGACCGGGCCGACTTGGAGCGGGTCGCCGCGCGACTGCGCGACGAGTCCCGCCCGGTGGGCCTGCTGGTGAACAACGCCGGCATCGGGCTGCACCAGCCGTTCGTCGGCGGGGACTTCGAGCGTGAGGAGAAGGCCTTCGACCTGATGGTGCGCTCGGTCATGGTGCTGTCCCACGCGGCAGCGGAGGCGATGGTCGAGCGGGGTCGTGGGGCGATCCTCAACGTGGCGTCGGTGGCGGCGCTGCTCGCGTCGGGCACCTACTCGGCGCATAAGGCCTGGGTGCGGACGTTCACCGAGGGGCTGGCCGTGGAGCTGCGGGGCACGGGGGTGACGGCCACGGTGCTATGCCCGGGCTTCGTGCACACCGAGTTCCACGACCGCGCGGGCATCGACAAGAACGTGCTGCCCGAGATCGCGTGGCTGAACGCGGATGACGTGGTCGCGGCCGCGCTCGCCGATGTGCGGCGCGGGGTGGTCATCTCGACGCCGAGCCTGCGCTACCGGCTGGCGGCGGGGGTGGCCCGCCTGCTGCCGCGCTCGGCCATCCGGGCGTTCGGGTCCTACCGGCGGGCGACGCCGGAGCGGGAGGCCTGGACGTCCGCGGGCTCCTCGCCGTCGGGCGACGATCGGTAGCCTGTGCACCGTGAACAACGCGCCTGACGCCTCGTCGATGTCCCTCACTCCCCGCGAGCAGCTCCTCGCCCTGATCACGGAGCTCGCGGTGGTCCGGGGGAAGGTCACGCTGTCCTCGGGGCGCGAGGCCGACTACTACGTGGACCTGCGGCGCGTCACGCTGCACCACCGCGCCGCGCCGCTGATCGGCCACCTGCTGCTGGACCGGCTCGAGGAGGTCGGGCTGGGCACCGCGGAGGTCGACGCGGTGGGCGGCCTGACGCTCGGCGCCGATCCCGTGGCCACCTCGCTGCTGCACGCCGCGGCCTCGCGCGGCCAGGACCTCGACGCCTTCGTGGTCCGCAAGGAGGCGAAGGCGCACGGCATGCAGCGCCGGATCGAGGGCCCGGACATCGCCGGGCGGCGCGTCGTCGTCCTGGAGGACACGTCCACCACGGGCGGCTCGCCGATCGCCGCCGTCGAGGCCGCGCGCGAGGCCGGCGCCGAGGTGATGGGCGTCGCGGTGGTCGTGGACCGCGCGACGGGCGCCGCCGAGAAGATCGAGGCGCTGGGCGTCCCCTACCACTACCTGTTCAGCCTGGCCGACCTCGGCCTGGCCTGACCCATGCGCCGCCGCCCGGGCATCGTGGCCGCGGTGCTCGGCGTGCTCGTGGCCGGCTCGATCGCGTGGAGCGCGCTGGCCGCGGACGGCACGCTGCTGGCCCCGGTGGTCATCGGGTGGCTGGTGGTCGGGGGCGTGGCGCTGGCGTGGTGGCTCGACGAGAAGCGGCATGAGCGACTGGCCCAGTGGGCCGCGGCGCGCGGCTGGGCGTACCAGCGCCAGGACCAGTCGCTCGTGTCGACGTGGAGTGGCGAGCCGTTCGGCGAGGGCCACAGCCGGCGGGCCACCGAGGTGCTGCGCGGCGCCGTGGACGGCCACGGGGTCGTGTCCTTCACCTACCGCTGGACCGTCGGCTCGGGCAAGGAGAAGACGACGCACACCCGGCACGTGGTGGCGCTGGGCCTGCCGACTGCGCTGCCGACCCTCGAGCTCACACCTGAGTGGCTCGGCACGCGGGTGCTCAGGGCCTTCGGCGGGCAGGACATCCAGTTCGAGTCCGAGGACTTCAACCGGGCCTGGCGCGTGCGGGCGCGGAACCTGAAGTTCGCGCACGACGTGGTGCACCCGCGCCTGATGGCCCGCCTGCTGCTGCCGGACGCCCAGGGGACGAGCCTTCGGGTCGAGGGGGCGACAGTGCTCACCTGGATGTCCGGCCGCACGGACCCCGCGCGGATTGACGCCGCACTCACGCTGCTGCGGGCGGTCTCCGGCGCAGTCCCGCAGCACGTCTGGGAGGACATGGGCCGCCCGACGCCCCGCTGACCTGCACATTGACCTGTGGGAATGGTCAAGGGCCGCGTTGCGGCCGACCGCTACCATCCTGTTCCACCCCGACTCTGGAGGTCCCCCATGGAGGTCGCACTCGTCGTCCTCGCCGTGCTGGTCGTGATCGTGCTCGTCTGGGCGATCGCCCAGTACAACGGCTTCATCCGGCTGCGGAACCTGGTGCAGGAGTCGTGGCGGCAGATCGACGTCGAGCTGCACCGTCGCCATGACCTGATCCCGAACCTCGTCGAGTCCGTGAAGGGCTATGCCGCGCATGAGCGGGGCGTGTTCGACGAGGTCGCCCAGGCGCGCTCGGCGGCGTCGGCCGCAGGCGCCACGCCGGGAGCCCAGGCCGCCCAGGAGAACGTCCTGACCCAGGCCCTGGGCCGGCTGTTCGCCGTCGCGGAGGCCTACCCGGTGCTGCGCGCCAGCGAGAACTTCCAGCAGCTCCAGCTCGAGCTGACCTCCACGGAGGACCGCATCGCGGCCGGGCGCCGGTTCTACAACGCGAACGTGCGGACGCTGAACACGAAGGTCGAGTCGTTCCCGTCGAACGTCATCGCGAACATGTTCCACTTCACGCGCGCCGAGTACTTCGAGACGGACGACCCGGCGGTCCGCGCCGTCCCGCAGGTCGGCTTCGGCGACACGCAGCGGTAGGCCTCACGGCATGACGAAGGGCGCCGACCGTCGTGGTCGGCGCCCTTCGTGCGTCAGACCAGGTCGACCAGGTTCGCGATCGAGTCGACGACGTGGCTGGGCCGGAACGGGAACTTCTCCACGTCGGCGGCGCTGGTGGAGCCGGTGAGCACCAGGAACGTCTGCAGCCCGGCCTCGATGCCGGCCACGACGTCGGTGTCCATCCGGTCCCCGATCATCGCGGTGGTCTCGGAGTGCGCGTCGATCCGGTTGAGCGCGGAACGGAACATCATGGGGTTGGGTTTTCCGACGAAGTAAGGCTGCCGTCCGGTGGCGGCGGTGATCATCGCGGCGACGGCGCCTGTGGCGGGCAGGTCGCCCTCGGGGCTCGGGCCGGTGACGTCCGGGTTGGTGGCGATGAACCGGGCGCCGCCCTTGATGAGGCGGATGGCGCGGGTGATGGCCTCGAACGAGTAGGTGCGGGTCTCGCCGAGCACCACGTAGTCCGGGTCGCTCTCGGTGAGCGTGTAGCCGATCTCGTACAGCGCGGTCGTCAGGCCGGCCTCGCCGATGGCGTAGGCGCTGCCGTCGGGCACCTGGTCGGCGAGGAACTGGGCGGTGGCGAGGGCCGAGGTCCAGATGGCGCCCTCGGGCACGTCGATGCCGGTGGCGGCGAGGCGGGCGCGCAGGTCGCGCGCGGTGTAGATCGAGTTGTTCGTGAGGATGAGGAACGGGCGGTCCGCATCGCGCAGCGCCCGGACGAACTCGGCGGCGCCGGGGAGGGCAGTGCCCTCGTGGACGAGCACGCCGTCCATGTCGGTGAGCCAGCTGTGGATCTGTCGTGTGGTCATGCCGGTCTCGTCTCTGCCGCGGGTCACTCGGTGGGGCCGAACGCGTCCCGGGCCGTGGCGTCGCGCTCCTGCGGCTCGTCATACCGGGGGTCGCGCTTCTTGCTCCGGGCGCGCAGCAGCTCGACGAAGACGGGGATCACCGAGATGCCGACGATGCCGACGAGGATCAGCTCGATGTTGTCCTTGATGAACGTGACGTTCCCGAGCAGGTAGCCGAGGACCGTGACGCCGACGCCCCAGATGAACGCCCCGATGACGTTGTAGGCGACGAAGTGCCGGTAGGTCATGTTGCCGACGCCCGCGGCGACGGGGGCGTAGGTGCGCACGAAGGGCACGAAGCGGGCCACGATGATGGTCCGGCCGCCGTACTTGTCGAAGTAGGCGTAGGTCTGGTCGATGTACTGCTGCTTGAAGAAGCGGGAGTCGGGCTTGTTGAAGATCTTGGGCCCGGCCTTGCGCCCGATGAGGAAGCCGACCTGATCGCCGGCGAACGCGGCGACGAACAGCAGCAGGCAGAGCGCCCACAGCGGCACGTTCATCTGGTCCTGCGCGACGAGCATGCCCGCCGTGAACAGCAGAGAGTCACCCGGCAGCAGCGGGAACAGCAGCCCTGTCTCGATGAACACCACGATGGCCACGCCGATCAGCGCATACGTGCCGAAGGACTCGATCAGGTGTTCCGCGTTGAGGAAGTCTGGCCCGAGTGCTGGGACGGATCCGAGTGCGGGCAGGGCTGCCGCGAGGGCGCTCATGGTGGACACCCGGCCAGCCTACGTGCCGTGTGGGAACGCAGGCTGAAGACGAGGTGAAGACCTCGCGTGCGGACAACCGCCGGAAAACGGATGGATTGCGCTTTCCCGACAAAGGCGCCACCGTGTCACCCGCAGGCCGCGCCACCGACGCCGCGGGCTGCTCCGGTGGAAGTCGCCAGTCGCGCGTCGGGCACACCGAACGGAGACCTGGCATGGCACGCACCCACGCACGCATGCTCGCCACCTGCACGGCGGCGGCGCTGCTCCTCGGCACGGTGGCCCTGCCACCCGCCATAGCCGGCCCCCGCCAGCCCACAGGGTCCGGGCACGGATCGGGCGGCCACGGCGGCCCCGGCAAGGGCGCCCGCGACCTCGGCCGCGAGGTCCTCCCCGACGACGACGGCTGGGCGGCGGCCAACGGCGGCACCACCGGTGGCGCCGTGGCGGACGACGCGCACGTCTTCACCGTCCGCACCTGGGATGAGCTCCGCGCCGCGCTCGGTGGGTCTGCGGCACGCGGTGACACGACCCCGCGGGTCATCTACGTCAAGGGCACGATCGACGCGTTCGCGGGGGCCGACGGCGCCCGCCTCACCTGCGACGACTTCGCCGGGCAGATCGGAGTGGGTGGCGACCCCGCGGCGCCGTTCAGCATGGACGCCTACATCGCGGCCTACGACCCGGCGGTCTGGGGTCGGACGGACCCCTCGGGCCCGCTCGAGGACGCGCGCGTGGCCGCCGCCGCCGTGCAGGCCAAGCAGACGCAGCAGCACGTGGGCTCCCACGTGACGATCGTCGGGCTCGGCAAGGACGCGCGCATCGTGGGCGCGAACATGCGCATCCGCGACTCCGCCAACGTGATCCTGCGGAACCTGACCTTCAGCGACGCGTATGACTGCTTCCCGCAGTGGGACCCGGGCGACACCGACGAGGGCAACTGGAACTCGGCCTACGACAACGTCTCGGTGTGGACCTCGACCAACGTGTGGGTGGCCAACTCCACGTTCGACGATGGCGACCACCCGGCGTCGAGCCTGCCGACGGTCTACGGGCGCCCCTATGAGGTGCATGACGGGCTGCTGGACATCACGCACAGCTCGAACTACGTGACCGTCGCCTACAACCGGTTCACCGGCCACGACAAGACGATGCTCATCGGCTCGTCGAACAACCGCCCGGCGGACGTGGGCACCCTCAAGGTGACGATCCACCACAACCTCTGGGAGGGCATCGGGCAGCGGGCCCCGCGGGTGCGCTACGGCCAGGTGCACGTCTACGACAACCTGTACGTGGTCACGGGCGACGACCTGTACCAGTACCAGTGGGGCCCGGGCACCCAGTCCCAGCTCTACCTCGAGGACAACGTGCTGCGGCTCGGACGCGGCGTGGAGCTGTCGTCAGTGCTGACCAACTGGGGCGCCACGCAGCTCACCGAGAAGGGCACGCTCGTCAACGGCCGACCGGCCAGCGCGCTCGACGCCTTCCTCGCCGCCGGCGGCGCCCCGTTCGCCGGGCCCGCCGGGTGGGAGCCGGTCCACGCCGCCGACAAGGACCCGGTGCGCAGTGTGGAGCGGATCGTCCAGAAGGAGGCGGGCGCCGGGCGCATCGTCTCGAAGGCGCCAGCCAGCCCGAAGCCGGGACACCCCGGGCGCGGCTGACCGCCTCGCGCGATCGCACGCCCACATCCTCGCCGGGCTCGGCGAGGATGTGGGCGTGAGCGACGACAGCGTGACCGCCGGCAGCGCCGACCGGGAGGCCGACCTGGGCGTCGGCGCGGGCCCCTGGCCCGGGGGCCGCGCCGCCTGGCCGCCGCTCGACGGCCCCGACGGCCGGCAGCGGTATGACCCCGAGCTGCTCGAGCAGGGCGACCGCCGCAACGTCGTGGACAGGTACCGCTACTGGACGGTCGAGGCGATCGCCGCCGACCTCGACACCCGGCGGCACCCGTTCCATGTGGCCATCGAGAACTGGGCGCATGACATGAACATCGGCTCGGTGGTGCGCACCGCCAACGCGTTCGCCGCCGCCGAGGTGCACATCGTCGGGCGGCGCCGCTGGAACCGCCGGGGCGCGATGGTCACCGACCGGTACCAGCACCTGCGCCACCATCCCGACGTCGCCGACCTGCTCGCCTGGGCGCGGACCGCCGGCACCGGCGGCGGGCCGCTGCCGGTGATCGGCGTCGACAACCTGCCCGGCTCCGTGCCGCTCGAGGGGTACCCGCTGCCCCGCGAGTGCGTGCTCCTGTTCGGGCAGGAGAGCGCCGGGCTGTCACCGGAGGCGCAGGCCGCAGCGGTGGACGTGCTGCACATCGCCCAGTTCGGATCGACGCGGTCCATCAACGCGGGCGCCGCGGCGGCCATCGCGATGCACGCGTGGATCTCGCAGCATGTGGCCCCACGGTCCGATGGGTAGGACGTCCTGATCGCGCCATGCCCAGGACGTGGAAGACTCAGGTGGAAAACCACTCCCACTAGCACCAGGAGAATCCTCGATGCCGATCGCAACCCCTGAGGTCTACAACGAGATGATCGACCGGGCGAAGGCTGGCAAGTTCGCCTACCCCGCGGTCAACGTCACCTCCTCGCAGGGCGTCACCGCTGCCCTGCAGGGCTTCGCCGAGGCGGAGAGCGACGGCATCATCCAGGTCTCCGTCGGTGGCGCCGAGTACGCGTCCGGCTCGACGGTCAAGGACCGCATCGCCGGCTCGCTCGCCCTCGCCGCCTACGCGGCCGAGGTCGCCAAGAACTACCCGATCACCGTCGCGCTCCACACGGACCACTGCACCAAGCAGAACCTCGACTCCTGGGTGCGGCCGCTGCTGGCCCTCGAGGCCGAGCAGGTCAAGGCCGGCAAGAACCCGACGTTCCAGTCGCACATGTTCGACGGCTCCAACATCCCGCTCGACGAGAACCTCGTCATCGCGGAGGAGCTCCTCGCCCTGTCGCAGGCCGCTCGCACGATCCTCGAGATCGAGGTGGGCGTCGTCGGTGGTGAGGAGGACGGCCACACGGCCGAGATCAACGACAAGCTGTACACGACGATCGAGGACGGCCTGGCAACGGTCGCCGCGCTCGGCTCCGGCGAGAAGGGCCGCTACCTGACGGCCCTGACCTTCGGCAACGTGCACGGCGTCTACAAGCCCGGCGCCGTCAAGCTGCGCCCGGCGATCCTCAAGGAGATCCAGGACGCGGTCGGCGCCTCGCTCGGCAAGGACAGCCCGTTCGACCTGGTCTTCCACGGCGGGTCGGGCTCCACCGAGGCCGAGATCGCCGAGGCCGTGGACAACGGCGTCATCAAGATGAACATCGACACCGACACGCAGTACGCGTTCACGCGTCCGGTCGCCGGCCACATGTTCGCGAACTACGACGGCGTCCTGAAGATCGACGGCGAGGTCGGCAACAAGAAGGCGTACGACCCGCGCGCCTGGGGCAAGCTGGCCGAGGCCGGCATGGCCCAGCGTCTGGTCGAGGCCGCGCAGCAGCTCCGCTCGGCCGGTCGCAAGCTCTGAGCTTGACCGTCTGATCGACTGATCGACGAAGGCCCGGCTCCGACGCTCATCGCGTCGGGGCCGGGCCTTCAGCCGTCTCAGGGCGCGGAGCCGGCACCCGGGGAGAGGGCGGCTGCGTCTCAGGGTGCGGCGGGGTCCGTCTCACCTGGCGCCCCTTCGGGCGCCGCGTCGAAGTCGTGGGGCTCATCGACGTCGACCACGTCGAGGAGCTCGCCAATGCGGGTCACCTCGAGGAGGAACCGCACCGTGGGCGGCACCCGCAGGAGGCGCACCCGGTGCTGGCTACGGATCGACAAGCGGGCGAGGAACGCCACACCCGACGAGTCCATGAACGTCACATGATGGGCGTCGACCTCGATCGGCAGACCGGCCTGCTCGGCATCGGTCGTCGCCTCCTGGAGGTCGGGCCCCAGATCGGCGTCGATCTCGCCCGAGAGGACGATGCGCGTCCGATCCGCGCCGAGGATGACATGGACGGTTCCCGGCTCGCCCGCGGGGGCGCCCGGGGTGATTCCTGCGGCCCCCCCGCTGCTCTGGGCGGGCTCGTCCGTCGTCGGGCTGTTACCGTCGCGCACGATGCTCCTTCCCCGGGCACGGGCGATCCCCGAGGCCCCGGTTCCTGCACGGGCTGCGTTCGGTCGCAGCACCTGTTCGGCACGCTAGACGATCGGAGGTGGTCGCGGTCAACTCCCTGGCCCCCGATCATCATGGCGAGTCTCTCGCAGAACTGCGCGACAGAGCACTGCGGGTCGCTGACATCCCCTGTTTCATCATGGAACTGGGCCTTTCCGGCCCTCGCATCGTGTGGGTCAACGACGCTTTCACACGATCCACGGGTTTCTCACTCGACGGTGTGGCGGGCCGAGCGCCCGACATCCTGTATGGCGAGTGGACCGACCAGGCGGAGATCTCACGACTGCACGATCTGGTGGAGGCCGGGGAGCGGGGCACCGCGACGGTGTGCGGGCGCCGTGCCGACGGCGCCCCGATCTGGACCCGGGCGTCCGTGGCCCCGGTGCCGAGCACGGATGGCGGGCCGGCCCGGCACAGCGTGGTCGTGCTGGTCGACGTCACCGAGCTGGTGGAGCGGGACGCCGCACAGGCCGCCCTGGTGGAGCAGGAGCGCACCGAGCGCACGAGCCTGGGCCTGGTGGCGCAGATCTCCGACCTGCTGATGGACCTCGACGACCCGCACACGCTGCGGGAGATCGCACGGCTCCTGGAGCGCGGGAACGTCGTGTCGTGGGCCGGCTTCTACCTGAACGACGGCGGGTTGAGCGCCGCCGACGGCATCGCCGTCACGGCCCCGCCGTCGGGCAGTGGCCGCCGCCACGGCAACGTCCCACCCGACGACGTCCCCGCCGCGTTCCGCGACCAGCCGGACCAGGTGCAGCAGCTCCTCGACGGCGCGCTCGACGTCCCCGTGACGCTGGACCTCACGGGCTGGCACGCGACCACGAGCGCCTCCGGATGGCTCGCGGAGCACGTCCGCCCGCTCGTCGCGCAGATCGCCCCCACGCTCACCGAGGTGCTGGTGCTGCCGGTGCCGGGGCGCCGCCGGGTGATGGGCGTGCTCGCCGTGATCCCGCGCGACGCCTCCCACGGCGTCAGTGCTGAGGCGCTCGACGAGTCGGCCCGCACCGTGCTGCAGCTCACCGTGCGACGCGTGGGCCTGGCCGTGGACAACGTGCGCCTGTACGAGCGCGAGCACCGGCTCGCCGAGACGCTGCAGCGCCCGATGCTCCCCGAGCAGGCCGAGATCGTCGGGCTGGACGTGTGGACGTATTACGCGCCCAACGCCGAGCACGCGCAGGTGGGCGGCGACTGGTACGACGTGCTGCAGATCTCCCCGGAGGTCGTCGGCGTGGTCATCGGCGACGTCGTGGGCCATGACGTCGAGGCCGCCGCCGCGATGGGGCAGCTGCGGTCCGTGGTGCGCTCCTACGCGTATGAGGTGACGTCGCCGGGCCCGGTGCTCGAGCGGGTCGACCAGCTCGTGGCCGGGATGCGCATCCCGCGCTCCGCCGCCCTGGTGCTCACCACGCTGACCCGGGCCGGCGAGGGCTGGCATGTGGAGTACTCCCGGGCCGGCCACCTGCCGGCGCTGCTGGCGCGGCGCGGCGAGGTGACCTCGCTGGGGGAGGCCTCAGGTCCCCTGATCGGCTTCGGCGGGCGTCCGCGCACCACCGCCAGCGCCGACCTGGCGCCCGGCGACGTGCTGATCTTCTACACCGACGGGCTCATCGAGCGGCGCGACCGCGCGCTGCGCGACGGCGTGGACGCGCTCGTCGAGATCGCGTCGGGCATCACCGCCATCGACGCCGCCGGCATCGGCGAGGAGCTCCTGTCCCGGCTGGCGGACAGCCCCGAGGATGACGTCGCGGTGGTCGTGGTGCGGGTCCCCGACCCTGAGGACGATGCCGCGTTCTCCGGCAGCCCGCGCAGCCGCAGGTGGCTGCTGCCTAGCGAGCCGGCGTCCATCGGGCGGGCACGGCACGCGGTGCTGCGCACCTGCCAGGCGTGGTCGCTGCCCGACGGGCCGAGCGCCGAGCTGGTCGTCTCCGAACTGGTCGCCAACGCGGTGCTGCACGGGTGGGGCCACATCGCGCTGCGCCTGTACGACACCGGCGAGGGCCTGCGGATCGAGGTCGAGGACTCCAACCCGACGCCGCCGGTGGCCACCGACGGGCACCCGGGACGCATCGGCGGATACGGGATGCAGATCGTCGACCGCCTGGCCGACTGGGGGTGGCGGCCGGCGCGCGACGGGAAGCTCGTGTGGGCGAAGGTGCGTGGCGAGATGCGACCGGCCGGCCACGATCGGTCGCACGGCTGACCTGCTGCTGCGGCCGGCACGGTGTGGGCGCGGGCCCGCGCGGTGTCAGGCGGGGGCGACCGTGCCGCTAGCGGGCCGGCGGAAGCCCGACGAGTGGCGGTCGTGGTTGCACTCGTCGTCGACCCGGAACAGGGCGAGCGCGCCGCACACCCCGATGACGAACAGGGCCCGGGCGTCCGCGCCCCGCAACACCGTGGCGCCACCGCGCCTGCGGCCCGAGTCGGCCAGCGAGATGAGGAACGCGGCGCCCGTCGAGTCCATGAACGTCACACCGCACATGTCGATGACGAGGAGCTGACGGCGCAGCCCGACGATGCGGGCGGCGATCTCGGGGAACTGGTCACGCTCCGCGAGGTCCAGGTCGCCTTCGATGACAACGGTGGTCGTCGTCGGCGACGTCGAGATCTCGATCATTGTCGTCCTCGGGGGAGAGGCGGAGGGGGCACGCGCGCTTCGACTGTAGCCATGGACGCTGGGACCCGCACCCCGTTGGGCTCGCGCCTGGCTCCGGGTCGTGGCATCGCTGCCAGACTGGCCCCATGAACCGGAACCTGCTCGGCCCTGAGCCCACCCTCCTGCCCGCCGATGGCGCCGACGCCGAGGCGCGTCTCCTGCTCTCCGGTGGGTCGGACGCGCGTGACGCCGCCCGGGCCGTGCCCGCGTCGTCGTTCGCCTGGGCGCTGCTCGCCGAGCAGGCGCTCTCCGAGACCGGCGACCCCGTCGCGGCGTACGCCTACGCGCGCACCGGCTACCACCGCGGGCTCGACGCGCTGCGGCGCGCGGGGTGGCGCGGCGTCGGCGAGATCCCCGCCGACCACGTGCCGAACCAGGGCTTCCTCCGGGCGCTGCTCGCGTTGACCGAGGCGGCGGACGCCATCGGCGAGGAGGACGAGGCCGAGCGGTGCACGCAGTTCCTGGCGGACTCCGGCACGTCGGTGGTCGAGGTCGCGGCGCTGCGCTGATCTGGCGCGTGGCGAGGTGTGTATCGCCCAACTGGCCGCGCAGGTCAATGACCAGCGCTTTACCTGTCCGGTATCCTCTCGGAGGTACTGGGTCACTGTCGCCCGTGCCCCGATCCCTTGGCCGCGAGCCTCGCTCGCACCGGACGTGCCGCGGATCGGACCGCTAGGCAGTGTGGAAAAGGTGATGCCATGCCGGCCGTCGTAGTTCTCGGAGCCCAGTGGGGCGACGAAGGCAAGGGCAAGGCGACCGATCAACTCGGCTCGCGCATCGACTACGTCGTGAAGTTCAACGGCGGCAACAACGCGGGCCACACCGTCGTCATCGACGGCGAGAAGTACGCGCTGCACCTGCTGCCCTCGGGGATCCTCTCCCCGGGCGTCGTGCCCGTGATCGGCAACGGCGTGGTCATCGACCTCGAGGTGCTGTTCCAGGAGATCGACGCCCTCGAGGCTCGCGGCGTGGACACCAGCCGCCTGCTGGTCAGCTCCGCCGCGCACGTCATCGCGCCGTACAACCGCACGCTCGACAAGGTCACCGAGCGGTTCCTCGGCAGCCGCAAGATCGGCACCACCGGTCGCGGTATCGGCCCCACGTACGCGGACAAGATCAACCGCGTGGGCATCCGCGTCCAGGACCTGTTCGACGAGAAGATCCTGCGGCAGAAGGTCGAGGGCGCCCTCGACCAGAAGAACCACCTGCTGGTGAAGGTCTACAACCGCCGGGCCATCACCGTCGACGAGACGGTCGAGGAGCTGCTCGGCTACGCCGAGCGCGTACGCCCGTACGTCGCCGACACCCCGCTGGTGCTGAACAAGGGCCTCGACGAGGGCAAGACTGTCGTGTTCGAGGCCGGCCAGGCCACGATGCTCGACATCGACCACGGCACCTACCCGTTCGTCACGTCGTCCTCCGCCACGGCGGGCGGCGCGTGCACCGGATCGGGCGTCGGACCCACCCGCATCGACCGCGTCGTCGGCGTCATCAAGGCGTACACGACGCGCGTCGGCGAGGGCCCGTTCCCCACCGAGCTGCTCGACGACATGGGCGAGCACCTGCGGCAGAAGGGCGGCGAGTTCGGCACCACGACGGGCCGCCCGCGCCGCACCGGCTGGTACGACGCCGTCGTCGCGCGGTACGCCGCCCGCGTCAACGGCCTCACCGACCTGGTGCTCACCAAGCTCGACACCCTGTCGGGCCTGGAGAAGATCCCTGTCGCTGTGGCCTACGACGTCGACGGGAAGCGCCACGACGAGATGCCGCTCGACCAGAGCGACTTCCACCACGCGAAGCCGGTCTACGAGGAGTTCGCCGGCTGGAGCGAGGACATCTCCGGCTGCCGGACGTTCGAGGACCTGCCCGTCAACGCGCAGCGGTACGTGCTCGCCCTGGAGGAGATCTCCGGGACGCGCATCTCCGCGATCGGCGTGGGCCCGGGTCGCGAGGCGACCATCCTGCGGCCCGACCTGCTGGGCTGACATGAGACGCCGACGAGCGCGCAGCCTGGCTGTCGCGCCCGTCGGCGCCCTCCTCGGTGCGGCGGCCCTCAGCGGCTGCACACCCTGGGGAGCGGCGGGCGAGCCGCCGCAGGGGCCGAACCCCAGCGAGGAGGACCTCGCGCAGGCCCGCGAACGGGGGGGGACCGCCGACATGGCCGACTACTCCTACGTGCTCGAGGGCACCTGCGGCGAGCAGCAGCTCGTGGGCCGCTGGGCTGTGCGCGTGACCGGCGGCGCCGTGGCCGAGGTCGCGTCCGAGATCCCCGACGGGTGGACGCCCACTGCCGAGCAGTACGAGGACATCCCCACCGTCCCCGACCTCTTCGACCGGCTCGAGGCCGCCGTCGCGGGCGACGGGAACGCACACGCCACCTTCAGCCCGCACTGGGGGCACCCGATGGCGCTCGTGCTCGACCCGATGCCCGCCGCCATCGACGACGAGACCTGCCTGACGGTCACCGCCGTCACACCGCGAGAACCGTGAACCCCGGGCGGCCGCTCAGGACGTGAACGTCCAGCCCGTGACCTCGGACAGCCGGCCGCGCCACGGGCCGAGCCACGTCTCCTGACCGCCCGGGCCCACCAGGCTCGCGTTCTCCAGATGGACGAACCCCGACGGGATGGCGCCGTGATCGGGCAGGCCCCGCTTGGCGTGCTCATCGGCCTGGATCGCAGCGCGCAGCCGGAACATGCCGAGCACCGCCTCGCCGAGCATCTCCTGGCCCGAGAAGCGGCTCATCTGCGTGGCCAGCCCCTCGAAGTGCCTGGCCACGCCCACCAGCCTGCCGCCGATGAGCCCCGCGGGAACTGTGAGGACGAGGCCCACCGTGACGCCCGTGGTGTCGGCCAGATGCACCAGGAACCCGAGCTCGGGGTCGACGTCCGACCCCTCGACCAGGCCCAGGCTCTCGTGCGTCATCGCCGTCGGTTCCTGCTCATGGGCTCACGGTAACCGTGCAGATGGGACGCACCGGACGATTCGGCCCGGGGTGGCCGTGCATCGCCCGTTCGGGCGTGTCTGATGCCCGCGCGGGTTCACCCGTCCGACGTCGGCGGCCGTTCGCGAGCGTCTGGGCGCGGAGTTAGCGTCGAAGGAAGGGGGCGAGGCCATGACTCCAGTTGTCGAGGGATTCGGACGCAACATCACCCGCCGCACCTACCCCGTCCGGGGCGTGCCGCTGATGCAGACCTTCTACCTGCGCTTCTCCCATGAGGACAGGCACATCGACGCCGTGGGCGTGGAGGTCGAGGTGCCGGACACCAACACGCTGACCATCGAGTACTTCGACGAGAGTCGCAACGACGAGTACTTCTACCGGGTCCAACACCAGGACCTCATCAACAGGCGGATCATCCTGGGGCAGATCGAGAGCGTGGCCAAGGCCAAGGAGACCCGCGAGCTGGACAAGCCGTCCGGTGACTACGTCTTCGTGCTCAGCGGCTTCGTCTTCTACTTCCGCGGCTCCGACCAGCACGTCGACCAGATCAAGCTGCTGGAGTCCGACGGGCGCCTGTCGGTGGCGTTCAACGACCAGGACGACAAGGAGACGTTCCTGTGGCGCGCGCAGTACGCCTGGGTGCCGCAGGACCTCATCCTGGGCGACCACCGGGCGACAGGCACCCGCGCGCGGGGCGGGGTGCGGAGGGCCATCCCGCCGGGCGTGCCTTTCATCCAGGGGTTCCACCTCAACTTCCGGCCGTACTTCACTCCCGGTTCGGACCACCACCTGCGGGAGATCGGCGTGCTCACCCGGTGGCCCACCGAGGACTTCATGGAGATCTACTACTCCGACCGCAACGGTGACGACGGCTTCGACTGGGAGGTCCGGCTCGCGTACCTGGCTGACCAGGGCTTCACAGCGCCGGAAGCCGCGGACCTCCAACTGCGGGAGTTCACCACTGCGGAGATCGAGGTCGAGTAGCCGGGGCTGCTTGTCGGGGCGCGGCGGCGATCGGCTCGACCGCGCGGTGAGGGGCTGTCATCACTTCGCCTGGTCGTAGCTGTCGACGACGGCGACTTGGAGGGCGAAGTCGACCGGGGAATCGCCGAAGAGGAGGCGGCCGGCCTCGACGGCGGCGTCGTGGATGGCGGTGGCGACCTCGTCGGCCACCGGCTCGGGGGAGTGGACCATCACCTCGTCGTGCAGGAAGAACACCAGATGCGGGCGGCCGTCGATCGCGCGGAGCCTGCGCCGCAAGGCCGCCATCCAGCACAGCGCCCACTCGGCGGCGGTGCCCTGCACCACGAAGTTGCGGGTGAACCGCCCCCAGGTCCGGGCCTGCTGCCGGGCGGCGCGGACGTCGGCGGGCCCCGCGCCCTCGGAGGACGCGGCGCGCAGCTCGGCCATGCGGGCCGCGTCGGGCACCGGCGAGGTGCGGCCCAGCCAGGTGGAGACCGGCTCGCCGCGCTCACCCGCGCGGGCGGCTGCCTCGACCAGTCCGACGGCGCGGGGGTACGCGCGCGTCAGACCCGGCATGAGCATCGCGCTGGCGCCCGTGGTGGCGCCGTAGATGGCGCCGAGCATCGCGTACTTGGCCTGCTCGCGGGTCTCGACGATGCCAGCGTCGACCACGCCCTGATACAGGTCCGCGTGCCGCCCGGCTGCCGCCATCGCGTCATCACCCGACATCGCGGCGAGCACCCGCGGCTCGAGTTGCGCGGCGTCGGCGACGACCAGCCGCCAGCCCGGATCGGCCCGCACCGCTCCACGGATGCTCGTCGGGAGTTGCAGCGCCCCGCCGCCGCTCGACGCCCACCGGCCCGTCACGACGCCAGCCGGCACGTAGTCGGGCCGGAACCGGCCGTCACGCACCCACTGCTCCATCCACGCCCAGCCGTTGGCGCTGAGCAGCCTTGCGAGCTTCTTGTACTCCAGCAGCGGTGCGGCCACCGGATGATCGAGCCCTTGGATGTCCCACTTGCGGGTTGACTCCACGTCGAGCCCCGCCGCCCGCATCCCGCGCAGCAGGTCCTGCTGCGAGTCGAGGTTCAGCGCGGGCTGGCTCAAAGCAGTGCGCACCTCGGCGGCCAGGGCCTCCAGGCGGCTCGGACGGCCGCCGCCGGCGGGACGCGATCCGAGTTCGCGGGTCAGCAGCTCGTGGTGGACGGCGACATCCCACGGCAGGCCGTCGTGGCGCATCTCGGCGGCGATCAGGGCGCCCGTCGACTCGGCGGCCAGCAGCAGGCGGAGGCGGCCCGGATCGTCCGCGCCAGCGACCGCCGCGAACTGGCGTTGGAGCTCGGCGAGCGGGTCGGAGTCGTCCGGAGCGTCCTCATCGGTGGCGGCGTGGGCGGCGGGCGTGGAGGCGAGCCTCGGGTCGTCGAACAGGCTCACCTCGACCGCCTTCGGCTCGCCGGGCGACGGCGCATCCCATCGGCCCGGCGCTGACTGCGCGAGCTCGGAGTCCCGCGTCAACACACTGCGGCGCAGGATCGTGTGGCATAACCGCAGGTCATGGCAGCGCTCGACCCGGGCCCCGGCGGCCAGCAGCGGCGGATACCAGCGGGCGGTGTCGTCCCACACCCAGCGGGGACGCTCGGCCTCACGGGCGGCGACCGCGGCGGGGAGGGCGGCCCGCGGCACATCTGCGCGGGCGAGTGGCTGGCCGTCGTCGGTGACGTCCTGCAGCACGACCACGTCCCGTAGGCGCGGATGGTCGAGCACGACGGTCAGGGGCACGGTCCATTGTCGGGGGCGGCACTGACATGCATGTCCCCGCGCTTGAGCGTCCTCACGAACGTGAGGCGACGCGCGCCATCAAGGCGCTAGCGTGCCGCGGGTGAACCGCTCCGGGGTGTCCCGCGTGCGTCCGTCAGAAGCCCTGGCGGCGCATCGCGCCGAGGTACTGGCGGCGATCGCCCATCACGGTGGGGCCGATGCCCAGGTCTTCGGGTCCGTTGCGCGGGGGAGTGACACGGTCGACTCTGACCTTGACCTCATCGTCACGTTTCCTCGGGGCTTCGACCTGGTTGATCTTCTCGACCTGACCGATCATCTTCAGCAGATCACCGGCGTGCGAGTGCACATCATCTCGGGGCGCATCGAAGGGCCCATCGTCGAGCGCGCCAGACGCGAAGCGGTGGCGCTGTACAGCCCAGCCCGGACTTGCCGAGATCCGTAGTGTGGCTCGCGGAGACGTTGGCGATGAGTCGTGACGAGGCGTGGAGCCGTCAGGCGGGTGACGATCTGACCCAGGCGACGAGTCGTCGTCGGTGTGCTGGTGGCAGCGTCGTCATCTCGAGTCGCTGGACCAGCGTCTCGGCCGAGAGCAGCCCGTGGGTCATCAGGGCGTGGACGAAATCCAAGTCCTTTGCCCGGAACGCCGCGAGCTTCGAGACGGCCAGATCGTGAGGTTCGAGGCAATGAGCCCGTGCGGGCTCCGACGAGTAGGACTGCCACACCACGATTCGTTCGCGCCATCCGTCCGGCAGCACGACGAGGCCGTCGATCTCGACACCCTGCGCGTAGTAGCCGTACATCTGATGGAAGGCGGAGTCCTCGCCGATCGCGCCGTCGACGGCGAGGGCCTTCTCCTCTGCGTCCGGCCCGAAGAAGGAGACGTCGGCCTCGATGGAGCCGACCGCCTCGTCGGGCAAGTCATCCTCGTCGTAGGAGCCAAGGATCGATTGGGAGCCGACGATCACGACTTCCCTGTCGTTCGCGATGGTGGATGCCGCACGCAAGAGGTGCGACAGATCGGAGCGCTTCATCGGGACGCCGCGAGAACGGCGGCTCGTTCGGACTCGTCCAGGACCCCTGCGAACGGCGAGTTCTGGCGTAGCTCGCGTCCGCGTGGGCTGGGCGAGGTCAGTGCGAGCAGCAGTTCGTCGAGTGGGCCATCGATGAGTCGTTGCCACTGGGCCAGCCACTGGGCGCTCTGTCCACGGACGTGCTGGGCCCGAAGCCGGTCGAGGTTCGCGCGGCCGAGGGACAACGCCGTCTCGGGCTCCTGGACGATCTTCCCGGCGATGGCGTACCCGAGTCGCAGCGAACGGCGCTGGTCGGCCGACATGCGGCGGGTGGAGAAGCGCGCGCGTTCCACGTCGGATCGGCGGATGCGTCGATGCGTGCCAGACGTCTCATAGGGCAGGTCGCCCCGCTCTGCCATGTTGACGACCTGCTGGCGCGAGACACCGAGCAGCGTCGCTGCCTCACCGGTGGTGAGCAGCTCGTCGCTGTCGCCCCGTACGGCTTCCTCATAGACCAGTGTGCGCATGCCTCAAGGGTAGGCCATCCACCAAAAACACAACAGGTCGCATCTCAGTTGGGTTGTTTGTGGTTAGGGCGTCAGCCAAAGCAGGCCTCCGTGATAGCTCGTGACGGTATAGGGATCAACAAGAGTCGGGTTGCCGACGTGTGTCGCTCCTGAGGGGTGGCGTTCGTCGTTCGGAGGAGCGAGCGGCCTGGCACACTCGCGGCGTGATCAGTGCTCCTGTTGGGTTCGTTGATATTGCAGCCCGAGCCAAATTGGAGCGCTGTCGGCGGCTTGGGGCGGCTCGTCGTGGATATGACGTTCGGGGTCGTCTTCCTGGCTCCGGTCCTCGCGCTCGCGGGCCTGGTGGAGGCGGTTGCCGTCTGGCTCGCATTCCGTTCTTCCCGCGGCTCGGCCAGGGCAGGTGTGGCCGCAGCGGGAGTCGGGGGCGCAGTGCTGTACATCGGCCTGTCCTCCCCTGGGCGGCGGGCGGTCGACCTGCTCGGGTACGGCGCGATCAGCCTGGTCGTCGGGGTCATTGCCGCGTGGTTGACCAGCCGTGACTTGTCGCGCCTCCCTGCGCTGGGTGGCTGGGTTCAGGGCATGCGAGACCTGCGCGAGCGGTCGGTCGCGGCCGGACCCTCTGACCAGGGGGACTCTGATCTGAGCGCCGATCTTCCTCGACGTGGGCGTACAACAGGCGTACGGTCGGGGTATGAGTGCTGCGACCAAGGATGAACGCCTCGCGTTGCGTCTGACCAGTGACCAGAAGGCGACCATCACCGCTGCCGCCGACGTGCTCGGTCGCTCCGTGACGGACTTCGCCATCCAGACAACCGTCGAGCGGGCCAACGAGGTGCTGGCAGATCAGCGGGTCTTTCATGTGCCGGCGGCGCGACGTGAGGAGTTCGAACGGCTGCTGGATGCGCCTGTCACCCCGAACCGTGGGCTGACTGAGCTGTTCGCCAAGCCATCGGTGTTCAAGACCCGGTGACCGGCTTCTTCGCTCCCGAGCCCCTCGCCGACCAACACAGGCTGGACGGCTTCACGTGCGGCGTGGAGTCGCTGGACGACTGGCTCGTCAAACGGGCGCGCTCCAACTCGGTGTCCGGTGCCTCGCGCGTGTTCGTGGTGTGCGACGACTCAGACACCGTCGTGGCGTACTACTCCCTGTCGACCGGATCGATCGTGCGGAAGACGCTCCCGCGCGTACGTCGGCATGGGTCGCCTGATCCCGTGCCCGTCCTGATGATCGGCCGCTTCGCCGTCGCCAGCGCGCACCAGGGCGCCGGTCTTGGGCGGTCGTTGCTCCAGGATGCGCTGATCCGCTGCGCGCGCCTCCTGGACGAGGTGGCGTTCATGTTCGTCCTCGTGCACCCGGTCGACGACGATGCCGACAGGTTCTGGCGGCGGTTCGGGTTCGGGCCGGCGCCCACGGAGGAGCCGATGCTCCTGCTGCCTATCGCCGACATCACAGCAGTTGCTGAGCGAGCACGCTGAGCGCGGTCAGTCGTCCTCCCAGAGGAACGTGAGGCGGCTGCCGGGGCGGATCCACTCCATGTCGGCGACGCGGAAGACGATGCGCCGGCCGGGGACGGCCTTGTGGAAGATGAACTGGCCGTCGCCGAGCTCGTCGACGCGGTGCTGGGTGGTGGCGCGGGAGAGGGCGCCCTCGGTGTCGAGCATCGTCCAGTCCGGCAGGCGGATGCCCTTCCACCAGGAGACGTCGGGGCCGAGTTGGAGGACGACCTCGATGTGGTCGGCGTCGGTGGCGTCGCCCTCGACGGTGAGGCGGACGACGTCGTGGGTGGAGAGCCGTTTGCCGGTCAGGAGGGTGGCCCAGGCGGCGGCCAGGCCGTCGCGCTCGAACGTGTACTCGTCGTAGGGCGGTGGACGGAGGACAGCCCGGTCGATAGGGCGCAGCGGCCGTGGCGTGCCGGGCTCACCCTGGGCGCCGGGGCCCCAGGGGCGGGGGGCGCGTTCCGACGAGCCGGGGCGCGGCAGGCCGTTCCAGGGAGACATGGTGGAGCGGATCTCGCGTCCGGCCGTGGCCCCCTGCCGGGCCAGGGCGGCGTCGTAGCGGGCGTCGTAATGCTCCTGCGTCTCGCCCGGGAAGGGCTCGGTGTCGGTGGCGACCTCCACCTTCCCGTCGAGGAGCTGTCCGTAGGCCCACGCCGGCTCCAGTCGCCAGGGCGGCTCGGCGCGGGCGTCGAATCCGGCAGGGCTGAGCTGCCAGCTGGCCCAGAGCCGGTCGACGTTCGAGTGCAGCAGGAAGACGAACGGGTCCTCGAATGAGGAGTGCGCGGCGTCGCTCGTCCTACCGCCGCCGATCGCCCCGCCGATGAACCGGTGGATCAGCCCGTGGTCGATGTACAGCCTGCGCCAGAACCGTTCGAACGCCACGCCGGGCCGGGGAGCCGGCGCCCCGACGCGGTCGAACAGGAAGGGGCGGAGCAGGTCCTCGTCGGTGTGGACGCGCATGGCCTCGTCGACGCCGGGCAGGATTTCAGATGACCCCGGGGGCCACAGCTCGTCGCGCTCGGCCATCGTCACCTCCCGGGGCCCGTGCCCAGACACGGGCAGTGCCCGCGTGATCCTCGGCGGTGGGAGGTCCGCCGGAAACGGCACGCTCCGGAAGTGACCGTCCTTGGTGACGTAGCGGTTGGGTGGGTCGGGACGGTAGAAGCCCCCCTCCAGGAACGGCGAACCGATCGTGCCGTTCGCGCCCATGAAGCCCTCGTCGAAGAGGTTGACGAGACCGCCCTGGCCGTCCGGCGCTCGCTCCGGGTGCGTGGTCCAGTCCCAGTAGTGCAGGGCGAGAGTCGGGTCGATCTGCTGCAGCTGCGCCTCGAACTCGTTGACCAGCGCACGGTGCCACGCGAGGAACGTGGCCTCGTCGTGGACATGGGTGGCCTGGTGGACCTCGTCCTGCTTGAACCAGATGGACACCGGGTCGGCCGGGCCGGTGGGCACCGGGTAGTGGCGGTGGTTCAACTCGAGAATCGCGTCGCGCAGCCGTCGCCGTTCCTCGGCGCCCACGGTGGCCGCATCCCGGCGGACCGGCTGTGGGGCCAACGGTGGCAGGTCCTCGCAGCGGGGCAGCGAGTCGAGGTTGTTCGCTGGATCCGCGTCTGGGTCGGTGCGCAGGTAGGCCCCGTCTGGGTCCCGCACAACACGGACGCTGGCGGCCCGAGGGCCGGCGTCGACCAGGTAGGTGTGGCGGCGCGCGTCGACGTCGTCGATCACCTGGCCGACGGAGACCACCGGCGCGCCCGGCTCGCCCAGGCACAGCGCGAGCGTGACGCCGTTGCGATCACGGACAGCTCCGCGGATGTGTCGGACGCCCATACCGCAGCCTCACCCTGCATGGCCCATGCGGCAAGAGTTAGCGCGCCTTCGCGGGCGTTCGAACACTCATACACGACCGTTTCGTCGTGCCAAACGCTACCGTTCTGCGCCTCGACGGCTTCCGGACGGCGTTCAGTCCAGCGGCCGGATGGCGGTGGCCTCCGCGGCAGCGGGGGTCTCGAAGGCCAGCCGGTACGTCTCCACGACAGCCTCCTGGGCTCCGCCCAAGTCATGCTCCAAGGCGTCGCGCACGATCCGCGCGTGGGCGTCGTCCAGTTCCGGGGGCTCCGACGGGTACGGCCGCACGCGCACGTCGAGCTCGAAGGCCCGGCGGATCACGGGGCCGAACCGGCAGACCGGCGCCGGGCACCACACGTCGAGGGTGCCCGTCCCGTCGTCCACGGTGATGCGGGCGCCGTCGCCCGAGCCCACCAGGCTGACCACGCGGGCCTGGATGGTGCCGGACGCCTCAGCGCCCGCGCCCGCCTCCAGCAGCAGCGTGCCGACGGTGGTGGTGGCGCCCTGCGGGTAGCGGTCGTGCGCGGTGACGCCGTCGGCGGCGAGCCAGTGGGCCGGCCACAGGCGCACGTCCTCGTCCAGCACCACCCGGTCGCCGAGGCCCGGCAGGGGCAGCGCCCGCGCGAGCAGGGCCTCCTGGTACTCCGGCCATCGGCCGTCGGGGTCGAACTCGTAGTGCACGCGGCCCAGGACGCGGTGCTCGCGCACCTCGCCGAGCTCGATCATCGCGGCCATCAGGTCCAGGTATGCGGCGAGGTCCGCCGCCACCACCGTGAACGCCGAGCCGGCGAACGCCCAGTCCAGACATGCGCCGCCGGGCTGGCCCGGTGCGTCGAGCTCGACGAACAGGAAGCTGTGGCTCTCGTAGCACACCGGGAACAGCAGCTGCGGTGTCATCCCCGGGAAGTCGTCGCGGTGCGACACCCACGTGCTGAGGGCGAGCTCGGGAGCGGTCAGGGCGGGATGCGGAGCGACGACGAGGGACGTCGGGTCGACGCGCCGCCACAGCGTCTCCAGCTGCTCGGGGAGTCGCAGCGGGTGGATCGTCGCGTTGGCCTGCGCGATCAGGGCGTCGACGTCGGCGCTGGGTGGGCGGAGCGGTGGGAGGCCTGCGGACGCGTACGCCGCGGTGAGCCGGTCGATCGCCGTGTCGATCATGCGCCTCTCCTTGGCACTCCCGGGGCCGGCAGGCACCCAGTGGGCGGGCCAGCGCGAACAGGATGTCGGGTGGGAGCGTGGTCAGGCAGGCGAAACCGGAGAGTTACCCCGGTTGGCCGCATGGTGGCGGCCATCCGCGCCCGGAATCACGAATCGCCTGACAGCGCGGAGGCGGTGCGGTACACAGGCCCGCAACCGGATCGCCAGCCGCTGTGCGCAGGAGAGGACCTATGGACGCTCACTTCGGCAGTGCGCGAGCCCCACTGCCGCGCTGGCGTCTTCAGGCGCGTCAGCGTGCGGCGGGCTGGGGTCCGGTCGCGGCATGGCTGCTGGGGCTGTGGGGCGTTGGCGAGCTCATCAGGTGGGGGAACCGCTGGTATCTCGCGGAACGGGTCTACGCCACGGTTCCTGCCGAGACTGTGGCGGATTGGCAGGGGAAGTACGACTTGCTGCACAAGGCGCATTCGACGCTGGTCTTCGCGCTCGTCTTGCTGCTGCTCGCAGGTGTGTCAGCCGCTCTGGCGGCCGCCGCGCGCCGGTCGCTCCCACGCGGCGGCCAGCTCGATGTAGTCGTCGACCCGCAGCGCCCGTAGCGCCACCCGGACCCACCAGGGCATCAGGCGGGCGCCCGTCGCGCCGTGCAGCAGGACGGGGTCGACGAGTGCTGTCGTCCGCCCGCCCTGCACCAGGCGCGCCCGCCCGGCGGCGAGGACGTTCCGCAGCCAGTCGACGTCGGGGCCGTAGGTGAGGGCGATGGCGACGCCGCGCGCGGTGCGGAACGCCATGACGGGTGTCGCCCGTGGGATGCCCGAGCGGCGGCCGACGTGGTGGATGACGGCGAGCGGCGGCATGCGCACCGCCAGCGGGCCGAGCACGCGGTTCGTGACTCGGCGGTTGACCGGGGTGATCCAGCGGGGGATCGGCACCCTCCGACGCTAGCGGGCCGGGGTCACCGGGTGTTCGAGTGCCGGTCCAGGAACGCGTACACCTCTGCGTCGTCCACCCCCGGGAACGTCCCTTGGGGCAGCGGCGCGAGCACTTGGGCGTGCATGCGGGCACTGGGCCACGACTGGTCGGCCCACCGGGTGGCGAGCTCCGGGTCGGGGCGGCGGCAGCACGAGGCGTCGGGGCAGCGCGATGTCGTCCGCAGCGTGGTGTCGCGGCCGCGGAACCACTTGGCGTGGGCGAACGGGACGCCAACGGTGATGGAGAACTCCCCGGAGTCGGCGGTGCCCGTCTGGGCGGTGCACCAGAACGTTCCCGCCGGGGTGTCGGTGTACTGGTGGTACTCGGTGGTGCGGTCGCGGCTGGTCAGCGCGGCGCGGGCGGCCCAGTGCTGGCACACATGTTGGCCCTCGATGGCGCCCGTCGGGTCGGTGGCGAAGCCGACGCCGTCGTTCTCGTAGCCGCGGGTCAGCGCCCCCGCGTCGTCGACGCGCAGGAAGTGCACGGGCAGGTCGAGGCCGCTGGTCGCGAGGTTGGTGAACCGGTGCGCGGCGGCCTCGTGGGTCACGCCGAACGCGTCGCGGAAGTCCTCGATGGCCAGGTCTTTCGATCGCTTCGCGGCGCCCAGGTGCTCCAGGGCGGCGCTGCGGGGCATGAGGCAGGCGGCCGCGAAGTAGGTGATCTCGAGCCGCTGCCGCAGGAAGTCCGCATACGACTCGGGCCGCACGTGGCCGAGCACCCGGTGCGCGATGGCCTGCAGTGCGAGGGACCGCAGCCCGTGGCCGCCGGGGATCGACGCGGGCGGCAGGTAGATGCGGCCCGACGCGAGGTCGGTGACGGTGCGGGTGGAGTGCGGCAGGTCGCTGACGTGCAGGATCTTGAAGCCGAGCTGCTCGGCCATCCGCGCCACGGCCCGGTGGGTCAGGGCGCCCACGGTGTACCCGGCGGCGCGGGCCATCCGCTCGCCGATGTCGTCGATGTCCGGCAGGCAGTTGTCGCGCTCGCGCATCCACAGGCGCAGCTCGGTGTTGGCGCGGCGGGCCTCCTCGGGGGTGGCGATGGACTCGTTCACGCGGCGCGCGAGCTCGTCGTGCAGGCCGACGAGGGCTTCGAGGGCCTCGGTGGGCACCGAGCGGCCGGGGCGGACGGCGGGCAGTCCGAGGCCGGTGTACAGCGATGTGCGCTGGGCCCTGTCGAGGGCGATCTCCAGTGCGGCGCGCCTGTTGGGCGGCTCGGCGGCGAGCAGGTCGGCCATGTCCACGTCGAGCGCGGCGGCGATCTCCTGGAGGAGCGACAACCGGGGCTCGCGGTGGCCGTTCTCGATCAGGGAGAGCTGGCTCGCGGCCGATCCGGTGGCCTGCGCGAGCTGGTCCAGGGTGAGTGACCGCGCGGTGCGGAAGTGGCGGATCCGTCGGCCCAGCGTGAGCAGGTCCCCGGTGCGCGGCTTGCCGGGGCTCGGGAGGTCGGAGCGTCGCGAGACAGGGGGTCGAGAGCTCATCTGTTGACACTAGCGAAAGAACCGCAGTTCTTGACGGTCTGTTGCGGTTGAAGATGGTTCAGACCTGGCGAAGTGTGGGAAAGGACGAGGCCAACGCCCCGCCCATCGCCCGCCAAGGAGGCCGATCTCCATGACCCTCACCGATCCCGTCCTCGCCAGCGCGACCCGCGTGCGGCTCAGCGCCGCGACGCCCGGCGCCACGCCAGCCTCGACGCTGCGGATCGACATCGGCGCGCCCACCCGGCACGCCGCCCTGCTCGCCTGGGTGGCGCGCATCGCAGCGCTGACCGAGCCCGACGCCGTCGTGTGGGTGGACGGCTCCGCCGAGCAGCAGCAGGAACTCATTGATGGCATGGTCGAGGGCGGCACGCTCCTCCCACTCAACCCCGCACTGCGCCCGAACAGCTACCTGGCGCGCTCCGACCCGCACGATGTCGCGCGCGTCGAGGACCGCACGTTCATCTGCTCGGTGGACCGCGCCGACGCCGGCCCCACCAACAACTGGCGTGAGCCGCGCGCCATGCGGGCCGAGTTGTCCGGGCTGTTCGCGGGCGCCATGCGCGGGCGCACCATGTACGTCGTCCCGTTCTCGATGGGTCCCATCGGCGGCCCCATCTCGCAGATCGGCGTCGAGCTCACCGACTCGCCGTACGTGGTGGCGAGCATGGCGGTGATGACGCGCGTGGGCTCGGCGGTGCTCGACGAGCTCGGGGAGGACGGGGACTTCGTGCCCGCCGTGCACTCCGTCGGCGCGCCCCTGGTCGACCGCGACGGTGAGCCGGTCGACGACGTGCCGTGGCCATGCAACGCGACCAAGTACATCGTGCAGTTCCCGGAGACCCGCGAGATCTGGTCCTACGGCTCCGGGTACGGCGGCAACGCGCTGCTCGGCAAGAAGTGCTTCGCGCTGCGGATCGCCTCCGTGATGGCCCGCGACGAGGGCTGGCTGGCCGAGCACATGCTGGTGCTGCGCGTCACCGACCCCGCCGACCGGGTGCTCCATGTGGCGGCGGCGTTCCCGTCGGCCTGCGGCAAGACGAACCTGGCGATGCTGCGCCCGACGATCCCCGGCTGGAAGGTCGAGACGATCGGCGACGACATCGCCTGGATGCGCCCCGGCGGCCCCGGAACCGATGGTCGCCTGCGCGCCATCAACCCTGAGGCCGGGTTCTTCGGCGTGGCGCCCGGCACCGGCCCGGCGACCAACCCCACGGCCATCGAGATGCTGCGCTCCGACGTCATCTTCACCAACGTGGCGCTCACCGACGACGGCGACGTGTGGTGGGAGGGCCTCACCGAGCAGCCGCCCGCGCACCTCATCGACTGGCGGGGCCAAGACTGGACGCCTGACGCCGGCATGCCCGCCGCGCACCCCAATTCGCGGTTCACCGTCGCGGCTGATCGGTGCCCCTCGATCGCGGACGACTGGGACTCGCCCGACGGCGTCGCCATCGACGCGATCCTCTTCGGCGGCCGGCGCGCCACCAACGTGCCGCTCGTGACACAGGCCCGCGACTGGACCCATGGCGTGTTCATGGGCGCGACGATCTCCTCGGAGAAGACCGCCGCCGCCGAGGGGACAGTCGGCGAGCTGCGCCGCGACCCCTTCGCCATGCTGCCGTTCTGCGGCTACACGATGAGCGACCACTGGGGGCACTGGCTCGACCTGGGCGCCCGGCTCGCCGCCGAGGGCGTGGAACTGCCCGCGATCTTCCAGGTCAACTGGTTCCGCAAGGGTGACGATGGGCGCTTCCTCTGGCCCGGATTCGGGGAGAACTCCCGGGTGCTCGCCTGGACGCTGGGCCGGATCACGGGGGACTCCCAGGCCGTCGAGTCGCCCGTCGGCCTCGTGCCAGCGGCCGGGGCGCTCGCGTTGGACGGCCTGGACCTGCCCGCGCAGGACGTCGCTGCGCTGTTCGACATCGACCCGGCGTCGTGGTTGGACGAGTGCGACCTGACCGAGGAGTTCTTCGCCCAGTTCGAGGACCGCCTGCCGCCGGCGATGACCGCCGAGCTCGACGCGCTGCGAGGGAGGCTCCGCGACGCCTGAGGGCCGACCACGCGCGGTCCCGCTACGGTCGAGCGCATGAGCCCCGCCGCACCGGACGCCGAGCCGGACGTCCCCGCCACCGCCCCCGACGGACGCGACCTGCTGGGCCCGGTGGTGGAGTTGCGCCTGCTGTCCGCCGAGGACGCGCCCGCGCTGTTCCGGGCGCTCGACGACGCACGGGTGTGGGCGTCCGGGTACAGCGGCGGCCCGGGCAACCGCCCGCCGAACGTCGGCGGCGCGGAGCGTTGGATCTCCCGCCTGTTGGCCGTCCCCGGCCTCACGCCGTACGCGGTGCGCACCACCGCGGAGTCTGAGCTCGGGCCCGCGGGCACCCTGGTGGGCGCCAGCGCGCTGGGCGACGTGGACCTGCCCAACCGGCGCCTGCACCTGGGCTGGACGGCGTACACCCCCGACGCGTGGGCCGGCCTGGTGAACCCGGCGTCGAAGCTGCTGCTGCTGCGGCACGCGTTCGAGGACTGCCACATGCACCGCGTGAAGCTGCAGACAGACGCGATCAACCTGCGCTCGCAGGCCGCCATCGCGCGTCTCGGGGCCGTCCGTGAGGGCGTGCTGCGCGAGCATGTGCGCCGCGCGGACGGCACCTGGCGCGACACCGTCGTGTTCTCGATCCTGGCGGAGGAGTGGCCCCGCGTGCGGGCCCGGCTGGAGTCGCGGATCGTGGACTGAGCGGGCTCGATCGCGCGGCGGACGCCCCCACGGGTGGGCGCCCGCGCCGGTTAGGCTCCAGGACCGTGAAGATCCTCGTCGTCGGCACCGGTGCTCGTGAGCACGCCCTCGTCCGCTCCCTGGCGGCAGACCCGCAGGTCACCGCCCTGCACGCCGCTCCGGGCAACCCCGGCATCGGCGCGCTCGCGCAGCTCCACCCGGTGGACGCGCTCGACGGTGAGGCCGTCGCCGCGCTCGCCGCCGAGCTGGGCGTCGACCTGGTGGTCGTGGGCCCCGAGGCGCCACTGGTCGCCGGGGTGGCGGATGCCGTCCGCTCCGCGGGGATCCCCGTCTTCGGCCCCAGCGCCGCGGGTGCGCGGCTCGAGGGCTCGAAGGCCTTCGCCAAGGAGGTCATGGCCGCCGCGGGTGTGCCCACCGCCGAGCCGCGCGTGGTCACCAGCGCCGACCAGATCGCCGACGCGCTCGACGCCTTCGGCGCTCCGTACGTGGTCAAGGACGACGGGCTGGCCGCCGGCAAGGGCGTCGTGGTGACGTCCGACCGTGACGAGGCCCTGGCCCACGCGCTCGCGTGCCTGGACAAGGCCGACGGCCGGGTTGTCATCGAGGACTACCTCGACGGGCCCGAGGTCTCCCTGTTCGTGCTCTCCGACGGCTCGACGGTGGTCCCGCTGGTGCCGGCGCAGGACTTCAAGCGCGCGCTCGATGGCGACCAGGGCCCCAACACCGGTGGCATGGGCGCGTACTCGCCGCTGCCGTGGGCTCCCGAGGGCCTGGTGGACGAGGTCGTGGCGCAGGTCGCGCAGCCGACCATCGACGAGATGCGGCGACGCGGCATGCCGTTCGTGGGCGTGCTGTACGTGGGCCTCGCGCTGACGTCGCGCGGCACCCGTGTGGTGGAGTTCAACGCCCGGTTCGGCGATCCGGAGACGCAGGTGGTGCTCGCCCGGCTCGCGACACCGCTGGCCGGCGTGCTGAGGGCCGCCGCCACCGGCGCCCTCGACACTCTGCCGCCGCTCGAGTGGCGCGACGACGCCGCCGTGACCGTCGTGGTCGCGTCGCACGGCTACCCGGGCTCTGTCCGCTCCGGCGACCCGATCACCGGCATCGAGGACGCGGAGGCGATCGACGGGGTGCACGTGCTGCACGCCGGGACCGCGCTGCGCCAGGCGCCCGCCGGGGACGACGACGCGGCACTGCGCGAGGCGCAGCTCGTCGCGGCGGGGGGCCGGGTGCTCACCGTCGTGGGCGTCGGCGCGGATCTGACCGCCGCTCGGGCCGCCGCCTATGCGGGCGTGGAGCGCATCGACCTGCCGGGGTCGCACCACCGCACGGACATCGCGCAGGCGGCCGCCGCGGGGGAGTGAGCCCCGCGAGCCGCTAGCGCGGGGCTGCTCAGAACAGCGTCAGCACGCCCAGCAGGGTGATCGCGAGGCCGAACGCGAGCGAGACCACGATGAGCACCGCGTGCACCGTGCGGAACCGCGTGGGCCGGCCCTGCTCGTCGCGTGAGCGCGGGTCCTTGTCGATGCGCTGCCAGAACCGGGGCCAGATGACGATGTTCCAGATCCCGGCGAGGACGAGCACGAGGGACCAGGCGAGGGGCAGTTCCATGTGCAGGAGTATCGCCTGCCCGGCGGACGCCCGGCCCACGGCGCCCATCGGGCGCGGCAGACTAGCGCCGTGACCCACGCGCCCGACGCCGCCTCTGCTCAGCCGTTCGACCTGCCCGGGTGGACGCACACCTACTCCGGGAAGGTGCGCGACCTGTTCACGCCCGATGCCTCGGATGCCGGGCGCGCGCTCGTGGCCGAGCACGGCGACGTGGTGCTGGTCGTCGCGAGCGACCGGGTCAGCGCCTACGACCATGTGCTGAGCCCCGGCATCCCCGACAAGGGCGTGGTCCTCACCCAGCTCAGCCTGTGGTGGTTCGACCAGCTCGCCGACCTGGTGCCGAACCACGTGGTGTCGACCGAGGTGCCCGCGGCCGTGGCCGGGCGCGCGATGATCTGCCGCCGGCTGGAGATGTTCCCGGTCGAGTGCGTGGCGCGCGGCTACCTCACCGGCTCGGGGCTCGCGGAGTACCGGGTGGACGGCCACGTCACGGGCATCGCCCTGCCGGAGGGCCTGGTGGACGGCTCGCGGCTGCCCGAGCCGATCTTCACCCCGGCCACCAAGGCCGAGTTGGGCGAGCACGACGAGAACGTGCCGTTCGAGGCGGTGGCGGAGCAGATCGGCGCCGAGGCGGCGTCGACGCTGCGCGACCTGACGCTGGCCGTGTACGCGCGGGCCGAGCAGGTCGCGCGGGGGCGCGGGGTGATCCTGGCGGACACGAAGCTCGAGTTCGGCACCGACCCGGTGACGGGCGCCGTGACCCTGGGCGACGAGGTGCTGACCCCGGACTCGTCGCGGTTCTGGGACGCCGAGGCCTGGCAGCCGGGCCAGTCGCAGCCCAGTTTCGACAAGCAGTTCGTGCGCGACTGGCTGACGTCGGACGCGTCGGGCTGGGACCGGGCCGCCGACACGCCGCCTCCGGCGCTGCCGTCTGACGTGGTGGAACGCACGCGGGCGCGCTATTTGGAGGCCTTCGAGCGGCTGACCGGCCGCGCGCTGGCGACATTCGTCGCGGTGTGACCTAGCGCACGACCTAAGTCCTAGAGCAGACTGCGGCATGAGGTTAGCCTTACCTCATCGATGCCGGGGGCGTCTGCTCTGCCCAGCGAGGTGGCGAGCTCCGCCCCGGCCCCCTGGAACGGATGGAGCCCACCCGTGCACGCACGCACGCACCTGCGCAGGAGCATGGCGGTTGTCGCCGGCGCCGCAGTCCTCGCCCTCGGCCTGACCGCTTGCGCAAGCGACGACGCGACCGACCCGGCGGCTGACGCCGACGCCACCGCGAGCCAGAGCGTCACGATCACCTCCGCCTACGGCGACGCCGTCATCGAGGGCGCCCCCGAGCGGGTCGTGGCCCTCGGCTGGGGCGGGGCTGATGTTGTGCTCTCGCTCGGCGTGGTGCCCGTGGGCATCGAGGCCGACGCCTGGGGCGGCGACGCGGAGGGCTACGAGCCCTGGTTCCGCGAGGCCGTGGAGGAGCAGGGCGCCGAGCTGCCCGCCACCATCGACATGTACCCCGAGCTGGACGTTGAGAAGATCGTCTCCCTCGACCCCGACGTCGTCATCGCCCCACAGTCGGGCCTGACGCAGGACGCCTTCGACCAGCTCTCCGAGTTCGTGCCCGTCGTCGCCCACCCCGGCGACGCGTGGGGCACCTCCGTCGAGGACCAGGTGAAGATCACCGCCAAGGCGCTCGGCAAGGAGGACAAGGTCCAGGGCATCCTCGACGGGATGGCCGAGGCCACCGCGACCGCCGCCGCTGAGAACCCCGAGTTCGAGGGCGTCTCGTTCGCGTACGTCTACGGCGGCACGCAGGCGGGCTCGCTCGACGTGTACCTGCCCGGCGACACCCGCGTGGAGCTGCTGACGCAGCTCGGCCTCGAGCTGGCGCCCTCCGCTGCCGGCCTGACGTCGCCCACCGGCGCGTTCACCGCGAGCCTCGGCCTGGAGAACGCCGACCAGCTCAACGACGCGGACGTCGTGTTCACCTGGTTCAACGACGAGACCGAGCAGGCCACCACCGAGGCGCAGCCGCTGTGGCAGCAGATCGCGGCCGTGCAGCGCGGCTCCTACGTGACGATGCTCGACCGCCAGCTCGGCATGGCCACCTCGGTCGCCTCGCCGCTGAGCATCCCGTGGGCCCTGGACCGGTACGTGCCGCTGATCTCTGAGGCCGTCACCCACCTGCCCTGACCGCACCTTCTCGACTGAGGTCGCCCCGCATGACCGTCGTCGACAGCACGACAGCGCGAGCCCCGCACGTCACCGACGTGCGGGGCTCCCGCGCGCGCTCGTGGCGGCTCGGCGTCGGCCTTGTGGCGGCGGTGGCCCTGCTGGTGCTCGTCGCCGGGCTGAGCATCGCGGTGGGCTCCAAGTCCGTCCCGCTGGGCGACGTGTGGCAGGCGCTGCGCTTCCCCGACGACTCCTACGCCTCGGCAGTCGTGGACTCGCGTATCCCGCGCACGCTGCTCGGCCTGCTCGTCGGGGCCGCGCTCGCCGTGGCGGGCGCCGTCATCCAGGGCATCACCCGCAACCCGCTGGGCGATCCCGGGCTGCTCGGCGTCAACGCGGGCGCCGCGGCGTCAGTGGTCGTCGTCACCGCGATCGCGGGCACGGGCGCCGGTGGGACGGTGTGGGCGGCGATCCCAGGCGCCGTGCTGGCAGCCATCGCGGTGTACGCCATCGGCGCGAGCGGGCGCGGGCCCACCGCGGTGCGGCTCATCCTCGCGGGCGCGGCCATCACCGCGGTGCTGGTGGCCCTCGTCGAGGCGATCTCGCTGGCCAACCCTGAGGTCTTCGACTCCTACCGGCACTGGGTGGTCGGCTCCCTCGCGGGCCGGCCGCTCTCGGCGGTGGACGAGGTGCTGCCCGTCATCCTCGTGGCCCTCGTGATCGCGCTGCTGCTGTCCCGGGCGCTGAACGCGCTCGCGCTCGGCGACGAGGCCGCCACCTCGCTGGGTCTGCGCGCGGGCCGCACCCGGCTGGTCGGCGGCGCCGTCGCGACAGTCCTCACCGCCGCCTCAGTGGCGGCCGTCGGGCCCATCGCCTTCGTCGGACTGGCCGTGCCGCACGTCGTCCGGGGCTTCACCGGCTCCGACCACCGCTGGCTGCTGCCGTTCTGCGTGGTGCTGGGGCCCGTGCTGATGCTGGGCGCCGACATCCTGGGCCGGGTGGCCGCCCGCCCCGGCGAGCTGATGGTGGGCGCCGTGACCGCGTTCCTCGGCGCCCCGTTCCTCATCGCGGCCGTGCGCCGAAGGGGGGCCGCGCTGTGAGCGCCCCCACGCTGACCCGGCCGGACGGCGCCGAGGCGCGCGTCCCGGTGCTGTCCCTCGGGCCGCTGGGCGCGCTGCACTGGAAGGGCCGGGCGGTGCTCGTCTGCGTCGCCATGCTCGCGCTGGCGGTGGTCGCGGCGCTGCTCACGCTGACGATCGGCGAGCTCGGCATCCCGTTGCGCGAGCTGCCGGACGTGCTCACGGGGAATGGCACGCGGGCGCAGGAGTGGGTGCTGCGCACCAACCGGCTGCCGCGCCTGCTCGTGGGCGCCCTGGCCGGGGCGGCGTTCGGGGTGGCCGGCTCGATCTTCCAGAGCGTCACCCGCAACCCGCTCGGCAGCCCCGACGTGATCGGGCTCGGAGCCGGGGCGGCCGCGGGCGCTGCTGCCGCGTCGCTGGTGTGGCCGGGCTTCGTGCCCGCGAGCGTGGGGGCGTTGGCCGGCGCCGGCATCGCGATCGGCGCGGTGTACGTCGGCTCGGGGCGCGGTTTCGCGGCTCCGTACCGGATGGTCGTCACGGGCATCGCCATCGGCGCCATGGCTCTGGCGTTCGTGCAGCTCGCGTTGGCGCGGGCCACCCGCGAGGACGCGTTCGCGATGGCCGCGTGGCTCAACGGCTCGCTGGCCTCGCGCCGGTGGAGCGACGTCACGCTCATCGCCCTGGCGCTGCTCGTGCTGATCCCCACCGCGCTGCTGCTGACCCGGCGGCTGCAGCTCGTGGAGATGGGCGACGACGCCGCCATCGGCCTAGGCGTCGACCCCACCCGGACCCGCAACCTCGCCGTGGGGGTCGCCGTGCTGCTGACTTCGGCGGCCGTCACCGTCAGTGGTCCCGTGGCGTTCGTGGCGCTGACCGCGCCGCAGATCGCCCGCCGCCTGACCCGGTCCTCCGGGCCGGGCATGGTCGCCGCGGCCTGCACCGGCGCCACCGTGCTGGTGGTCGCCGACCTGTTGGCCCAGCGCCTGCCGTTCGGCGTGCAGTACCCCGTCGGGGTGGTGACCGCCGCGCTTGGCGGCGTCTACCTGGCGATCCTGTTGATCCGCGAGTGGAGAAGGGGTGCGGTGTGACCTCCGTGACCAGCTCGACCTCAGTCCCGACGCACACCGCGGGCGGCGCCCACCCGGCCGCCGCGTTCGCCGAGCCGCCCCTGCGCGCCGATGGGCTGACCCTCGCGTACGACAAGACCGTCGTGGTCGAGGACCTGTCGGTGTCGGTGCCGCGCGAGTCGTTCACCGTGATCATCGGCCCCAACGGCTGCGGCAAGTCCACACTGCTGCGCGCCCTGGCCCGCACGCTCGTCCCCCGCTCCGGCCGGGTGCTGCTCGACGGCGCCCCCATCTCCGGGCTGCGCACCAAGCAGGTGGCCAAGCGCATCGCGCTGCTGCCGCAGAGCCCGCTCGCCCCCGAGGCCATCACCGTGGGCGACCTCGTGGCCCGTGGCCGCTACCCGCACCAGGGCCTGCTGCGGCAGTGGTCTGCCACCGACGAGGTCGCCGTCCGGGACGCCCTGGAGGCCACCGAGGTCACCAACCTGCGTGAGCGGCTGGTCAGCGAGCTGTCCGGCGGGCAGCGCCAGCGGGTGTGGCTCGCGATGGCCCTGGCCCAGCAGACCGACCTGCTGCTGCTCGACGAGCCCACCACGTTCCTCGACATCGCCCACCAGCTCGAGGTCATGGACCTGTGCGCGCACCTGCACGAGCAGGGCCGCACCCTCGTGGCGGTGCTGCACGACATCAACCAGGCGGCCCGCTACGCCACGCACCTCATCGCGATGAAGGACGGCGCGGTGGTCGCGCAGGGCGACCCGCAGGAGGTCATCACCGCCGAGCGCATGGCCGACGTCTTCGGGCTCGCGTGCCGCGTGGTGCCCGACCCGGAGACGGGCACGCCGATGGTGGTGCCGGCCCGGCGCGGCGGGCACATCCGCCACGCCTGACAGGCGTCCCGTCCGCCTCGGTGGGCGCCGCTTAGGCACTGTGGTGACGTCATAGTGGTGTCATGATGACGTCATGGACCTCACGCACTACGTCGACGACCTCCAGCGCCGACTCGTCACAGCGGCCGATGCCGCAGGCGACGATGCCCGGCAGCTCGCCCAGCGACTGACCGCGCCTCTCGACGCCGCCGTGCGCCTCGTCCTGCTCGACGCGCTCTCGGCAGCGGCCGGCGAGATCTCCGCCGAGCTGGCGCCTGGCTCGGTCGACGTGCGCTTGCGCGGCGGCGACCCCGAGTTCGTCGTCGCAGCGCCCCCGGCCGCCCCCGAGCCCGCCGCGTCGGCGGCGTCCGCGCTGCCCCCGGTCGCGCTGCCCCTGCCGGACGCCGACGCCGACGCGGGCGTCACCAGCCGCACCACCCTGCGCCTGCCCGACCACCTCAAGGCGCAGGTCGAGATCGCCGCCGCCCGCGAGGGCCTGTCGGTCAACACCTGGCTCGTGCGGGCGGTCGCCGCCGCGCTCGAACAGCCCGCAGCCCGCCCCATCCCCCCGCCCGGCCCGCGGCGGCGCGGCGGCGCGACCCGCCTCACCGGCTGGGTGCGCTGAGCGCCCGCCCGCCACGACACCGCGACGACACCGCGACGACACCACTCTGGAGCCAAGAATGCCGACCTTCCCCGCACCCCAACCCGTCCCGGTCATCGTGGACGTGCCCTTCGGCGCCCTGCACGTCGTCGCCGGGGAGCGTGAGGACATCGTCGTCACGGTCCTGCCCGCCGACCCGGCCAAGTCCGGCTCCGTCCGCGCCGCCGAGGAGACCCGCGTCGAGCGCGAGGGCGACGCCGTGACCATCACCTACTCGTCCGCGTGGAAGCAGTACGTCCGCCCGTTCGCGTCGGGCTCCGCCCTGGTCACCATTGAGCTCCCCGCCGGATCGGACCTGAGCGGCAAGGCCGGCACGCTGTTCGCGGAGGGCAGGCTCGGCGACGTCAGCCTCACCCTCAACGGCGGCGAGGCCCGGATCGAGGAGGCCGCGCGCCTCGACGTCAAGGTCTCGGCCGGGGACGTCGTCGTCGGTCGCGTCACCGGCCCGGTGGGCATCAAGGCGAGCGCCGGCTCCGTGCGCATCACCGAGCTCGCCGGCGACGGCACGATCAAGGCCAGCAACGGCGCCACCGCCATCGGCGACGTCACGGGCTCCCTGGAGGTGGTGGGAGCGAATGCCGAGATCGCCGTGGGCCGCGTGCGCGGCGCCCTCACCGCCAAGTCCGCCCACGCTGGCATCCGCGTCGCCAACGTCGAGTCCGGGACTGTCACGCTCGCCACGGGCTACGGCGCCATCGAGATCGGCGTGCCGGAGGGCACCGCGGCCTGGCTGGACGTCACCTCGGAGCATGGCGCCGTCCGCAACCAGCTCACGCCCACCAACGGCCCCACCGACGGCGAGGCCACCGCCGAGATCCATGCCAGCACCGCCTACGGGGACATCATCGTCCGCCGCCCCTGACGGACGACCCAGAGCCGCACCCCAAGCGCCCGAGCACTGCGAGAAGGAGACCACCATGACCAGCGACCTCGCCATCGACGTGCGCGGCCTGCGCAAATCCTTCGGTGACCAGACGGTGCTCGACGGCGTGGACCTCGCCGTCCGGGCCGGCTCCATCACCGCGCTGCTCGGCCCCAACGGCGCCGGCAAGACCACCATCGTGGGCCTGCTGTCCACACTGCTCAAGATCGACGCCGGCACGGCCCGGGTCGCCGGGCACGATGTCGTCGCGCAGCCCGAGGCGGTGCGCGCCGCCATCGGCGTCACCGGCCAGACATCGGCCGTCGACGACCTGCTCACCGGGCTGGAGAACCTGCGCCTCATGGCCTCGCTGCACCACCTGGGCCGCCGGCCAGGGCGTGAGCGCGCCGATGCGCTGCTGGCGCAGTTCGGCCTCACCGACGCCGCCCGCAAGCCGGTGTCGACCTGGTCGGGCGGCATGCGGCGCAAGCTCGACTTGGCGATGACGCTCGTCGGCAACCCCGCCGTCGTCTTCCTCGACGAGCCCACCACGGGCCTGGACCCGCGCAGTCGCCGCACCTTGTGGGACGAGGTGCGCGCCCTCGCGGCGGCCGGCACGACGATCCTGCTCACCACGCAGTACCTCGAGGAGGCCGACCGGCTCGCGGATCGCGTCGCGGTGCTCGACGGCGGGCGCATCGCCGCCGGGGGCCCCCCCGCCGAGCTCAAGTCCGCGCATGACGCGGGCTCGCTCGACGACGTGTTCCTGCGCCTCACCGAGCCCAGCGCTGAACTGCCCGCCGAGACCGCCCCGAAGGAGATGGCCTGATGACCACCGTCACGATCGCATCCGCTCCTCCGGTCGCCGGCGCCCGGCCGCTGGCCGACACCCTTGCCATGCTGCGCCGCAACCTGCTGCGCGCCGTGCGCTACCCGGGGCTGACGAGCTTCACCATCGCCATCCCCGTGATCTTGCTGCTGCTGTTCGTCTTCGTGTTCGGCGGGGCATTCGGCGCCGGGGTGGCGCCCGGTGTCACCCCCGGCGCGGACGGGCGGGCCGCGTACCTGGACTACATCACCCCGGCCATCCTGCTGTTCGCCGTGGTCGGCGCCGCGCAGAGCGTGGCGATCTCCGCGTCGATGGACGCCACCAGCGGCATCATGGCCCGCTTCAAGACGATGGCCATCTCGCCCGGCTCGGTGCTGGGCGGCCCGGTGCTGGGCACGGTGGTCCAGGCGCTCATCGCCGTCGTCGTGGTGCTGGGCCTGGCGATGGCGCTCGGCTACCGGCCGGACGCCGGGCTGGCGGGCTGGCTGGCGCTGGCCGGGCTGGTCGCGCTGGTGGCCTTCGCCTTCAGCTGGCTCTGCGTGGCGATGGGGCTCTCGGCCAAGTCCGTGGAGACCGCGTCGAACACCCCGATGATCCTCACGGCGCTGCCGTTCCTGGGCAGCGGGTTCGTGCCGGTGGAGACGATGCCGGCGGGGGTGCGCTGGTTCGCCGAGTACCAGCCGCTCACCCCGATCATCGAGACGACGCGCGCGCTGCTCACCGGCGCCGCCCTGGACGTCTCGACGACGCTGCTGACGTTGGGCTGGTGCGCGGTCATCACCGGCCTCGGCTACGCCTGGGCCCGGTCGCTGTACCGCCGCGAGCGTCGGTGAGGCGCCGAGGAGTGGTCTTGGCGGCTGCGCGGAAAGCGCGGGCACCACGGTGCGAGGTGGGCCTTGCAGGCTTTGATCGACTTTATTGCTTCTAGATAAAGCAGGCTAAGGTGGCTAAAGTGTCACCGTGGACAGCATCCGGAACCCCTACACGCCCAACGCTGGTGCCTCGCCCGAGATCGTGGTGGGGAGGGACGAGCACAAGCGCGTCTTCGAGGTGCTGATCAAGCGGCTCGAGAGCGGGCGCACCGAGCAGTCGATGATCATGACGGGTCTGCGAGGTGTCGGGAAGACCGTGCTCCTCAACGAGTTCGGGGAGATCGCCCGAGCGGCTCATTGGGAAGTGCTTGAGATTGAAGCGACGAAGCACAACGACGTCAGCTTTCGGCAGACGATCGCGTCCCTGCTCAAAGGTGCGCTGCTTCGACTCTCCCCGCGCGCGCGGTGGTCTGACCGCGGCCGACGGGCCGCAGAAGTGATCGCGTCGTTCGCGGCCTCGGTGGATCAGCAGGGCACGTGGTCATTGTCATGGGATATCGCACCAGCCGAGGGCCTCGCTGATCACGGAGACCTCGGCATGGATCTGACGGATGTGCTTGTCGCGGTCGGTGAGGCTGCCAAGGAGAAGGGGCGTGGCGTCGCCCTGCTCATCGATGAGGTGCAGTTTCTCTCAACTGTGCAACTCGAGGCCCTGATCCAGGCGGTGCACAAGACGGTACAGAAGAAGTTGCCTGTCACGTTCGTCGGCGCTGGCCTTCCCCAAATCGCGGAACTGGCAGGTGACGCGAAGTCGTACGCCGAGCGACTCTTCAAGTTCCCCAAGATCGACTCGCTCAACGACGCGGACGCGGACAAGGCCCTGATCGAGCCAGCGTTGACGGAAGGAGTCGCGTACGAGCAAGGGGCACTCGACCTGGCCAAGTCCATCACCAGGGGGTATCCCTACTTCATCCAGGAGTTGGGATACCAGGTCTGGGAGATCGCCGAGGGCCCGGGCATCACGCGAACCGACGTGGAGCTTGCCAGGGAGTTATACGAGACCAAGCTCGACAGCTCATTCTTTCGCGTGCGCCTGGATAGGGCCACACCACTACAAACCGCCTACATGCGGGCGATGGCTGAACTTGGCCCCGAAGCGCAGAAGGCATCGGAAGTGGCCCGCATCATGAATCGAGAGTCGACACAACTGGGGCCCACGCGTGCAGAGTTGATTGACATGGGCCTTCTCTACACGCCAGAACATGGCTATGCGGCGTTCACAGTGCCGGATTTCGACAAGTTCATGTTGCGCGCTGTGCCACGGCTGGTTGTCCCCGAGGTGAAGAAGAGGCGCAAGAAGCAGAGTCAGCCGGACGGCGCGGCCTAGCCGACGCGGGCCAGTCGCCGCTCGCGCCGCGCTGCCTGCTCGGCCGGGTCGGGCACCGGCGCCGCGTCGAGCAGGGTGCGGGTGTAGTCATGGGCCGGGTCGAGCAGCACCTGGCTGCGTCCCCCGAGCTCGACGATGCGGCCGCGGTGCATCACGGCGACCCGGTCGGCGAGCTCGTCGACCACCGCCAGGTCGTGGCTGACGAAGAGGCACGCGAAGCGCAGCCGCTGCTGGATCTCCCGGAACAGTTCCAGCACGGTGGCCTGCACCGACACATCGAGGGCCGAGGTGGGCTCGTCGGCGATGAGCAGCTCGGGATCCAGGGCGATGGCACGGGCGATGGCGACGCGCTGCCGCTGGCCGCCGGAGAGCTCGTGGGCGTAGCGGGTGGCCCAGGCGGCCGGCAGCTCCACGCTGTCCAGCAGGGACGCGACGCGCTGGGTGAGCGCCTCGCCGCGCAGCCCGGCGTGCACGCGCAGCGGCTCGCCGATGGACTCTCCGATCGTGTACCGGGGGTTCATCGACGAGGCGGGGTTCTGGAACACGACGCCGATGCGCCTGCGGGCCTTGCGCTCGGCTGCGCGGCTGCCGGCGCCGAGCCGCACGCCCACCACGTCGACAGTGCCGGAGGTCAGCGGCGCCAGGCCCAACGCGCAGCGGCCGAGCGTGGACTTGCCCGATCCGGACTCGCCCACCAGGCCGAGCATCTCGCCGGGCTGGATGTGCAGGGTGACGCCGTCCACGGCCCGCACGGGGCGGCCCCGCTGGCTGCGGTACTCGACGACCAGGTCCTCGACGGACAGCACGGGGCGGTCGCGGGCGTCCGCGGCGGACTCGCGCTCCGGGGCGCCGATGCGCGGCACCGCGGCGAGCAGCGTCTGGGTGTACGCGGCCTGCGGCGCCGAGAAGAGCGCTTGCACGGGGGCGGACTCCACGGCCTCGCCGTCGCGCATCACCACGACCCGGTCGGCGAGGTCCGCGACGACTCCCATGTCGTGGGTGATGAGCACGATCGCGGCGGAGGTGCGGGCCCGCAGGCGGCGCAGCACGTCGAGCACCTCCTGCTGGACTGTCACGTCCAGCGCGGTGGTGGGCTCGTCGGCGACCAGCACCTCCGGGTCGCAGGCCAGGGCCATCGCGATCATCACGCGCTGGCACTGCCCGCCGGAGAGCTGGTGCGGGTAGAACTTCAGGCGCTCCGCCGGATCGGGCAGCTCGACCATGCGCAGCAGCTCGATGGCGCGCTCGCGGCGCTCGGCACGGCTCAGGTGCGGCAGGTGGCGGCGCAGCATCTCGCGGAGCTGGAAGCCGATGGTGAAGACCGGGTCCAGGGCGCCGACGGGGTCCTGGAAGATCATCGCGATGCGCCGCCCCCGCACGCCGGACAGCGCGCCCGGGGCCATCGCCAGCAGGTCCTCGTCGCCGAGCAGCGCGCTGCCGGTGACCGTCGCGTTGCGGGGCAGCAAGCCCAGCAGCGCCATCGAGCTGACGGACTTGCCGGAGCCGGACTCGCCGACGATGGCCAGCACCTCGCCCGGCATCAGGTCGTAGCTCAGGCCCCGCACGGCGTGCACGTCGGGGGAGCGGCCGCCGTCCACCCGGAACGTGACGTCGAGGTCCCGCACGGACAGCACGGGCGCCGGCGCGGGCGCGGCGTCGGCGGACGTGGTGAGGACGGGCGCGGCGGGGGTCGTCTCGGTCACGGCTCTCCTCGGGTGGGCGGGAGCGCGGCGTCGGCGGCGCTGTCCTCGTCGTCGGGAAGCGCGTCGCGGTACGCCTCCCAGTCGGCGAGCATCTTGCGGTGGTAGCCCGCCAGCCACGTCATGTAGTTACGGGCGTTGGTGAGCCGGCGGCGGGGCGGGTGGTCCTCGTCGGAGTCCAGCGTCGCGAAGCCGGTGGTGATCGCGTCGGAGAGTCGCACCAGGTAGGCGCGCTCCCCGGCGAGGAAGCCGCCCCAGATGTCGTCCTCGACGCGGAAGTAGTGGCTGCGGTCGCCGGGGATCATGTGCCGCTTGATGAAGCCCGCGTCACCCAGCCGCCGGGTGGACGTGGACACCGCGCCGGCGCTCGCGCGCAGCAGTGAGCCGATCTGCGCGCTCGACAGGTAGGGCTCGTCGATGATCATCAGCAGCCCGATGACCCGGCCCTCCATGCGGGTGCTGTGCATCCCCTCCCAGGCGAGCCCGAACTCCTCGACGAAACGTTGTGACGTCTCGTCGAGGGTGGGCTGCCGGGCGCTCGCGGGGGGTGTCGTCTCTGTCACACGCTCACCTTAGAAGTGGCGACATGCAGCATGGAGGCCCGCCGCCGCAGGAACTCCTCGACCGGCCAGCTCGTCATCCCGCCGAAGCGCACCGACGCGATGGAGCCATCGGCCGCGCGCTCCAGGCGCACCAACTCGCCGGAGCCGCCGAAGCCGGTCTGCGGGTGGATGCGCAGCGTGTCGGGGCCGACGACGTCGAGCTCCTCGAAGGCGCCCAGCGGATCGGGCAGCGAGGGGCGCAGCGCGACGACGCGCCCGCCGAGCACCGTGAGGTCGAGCAGGCCCCACAGGTTCGCGAAGCGGCCCGTGTACGACTCCAGCGGGGGCAGGCCGTCGGGGTGGGCGGCCGGGGTGTGGCCGGGTCGCGGGGTGAGGGCAGCGTCGATGAGCTTGACCAGGGCGGTGGCGATCTGGTCGGCCGGGCCGTCCACCGCATTGGTCAGGACGCTCACCACGAGCTTGTCCTTCGGGTCGATGTACGTGCGCGTGATGTGCCCCGGGTAGCCGCCCGAGTGCCCGATCATCGGCCGGTCGCCGACCTTGCGGACCTCCATGCCGACCCCGTACCGGCCGACCTCCTCGCCGTACGCGGACACCACCGACTCGAGCCGCTGCATGAGCCGCTTCGAGTCGTCGCTGAGCAGGCGGGTGTCGCCGAACCAGTGCGCGGCGCCGTACTCGGTGAGCTCGGCGGCCGTGGAGTAGAAGCCCGTGGCGGCGGCCATCACGCGGGTGTCCACATGCTCGATGACGTCGCGCTCGTTCGTGCCGAACAGCAGCGCAGTGTGCCCGGCGGCGTACTCGTCGGCCCGGGCCGGGTCGTACTCGGCGCCCGTGCGGGTCAGGCAGAGCGGCTCGACGATGTGCGTGCGCGTGTACTCGTCGAAGGTCTGCCCGCTGACCGCCTCGATCGCGAGGCCCAGCAGCGAGTACCCGACGTTCGAGTAGTGGAAGTGCTCGTTGCGGGCGTAGATCGTGCCGTCGGCCACGATGTCCGCGATGAGGGTCGCGCGGTCCGGGAACGGGTACTCGAGCTGCCAGAAGTCGGCGTGCACGCCGTCGCGGATCACACCCGACTGGTGGCCCAGCAGCTCCCGGATGGTCGCGGCGGCGATGGGGGAGCCGGCCTCCGCGAGCTCGGGGACGTACTGGCCGATGGGGTCGTCGAGCCGGAGCTTGCCCGCCTCCACCAGCTGCATCACCGAGGTGCCCGCGAACGTCTTGGAGTGCGACGCGATGCGGAACAGGTGGTCGGTGCGCAGCGGGGTCCCCGTGACGGCGTCCGCGACACCGACGGCGAGGTCGAGCACGAGCTCGTCGCCCGAGCGGATCGCGACCTGCACGCCGGGCACCCGCTGGTGCAGGGCCTGCGCCTCGACGAACTGGGCGAGGTACCCGGCGGCGGCGCGGATCGTCTCGGTCTGGGTCATGGGAAGCACGCTCCGGGGGGTTCGGGGTGGGGGCCGACCGGCTGTGGTCAGCGGCCCTTGGGGTCGAGGGTGTCGCGCAGGATGTCGCCGAGGGTGATCATCGCCAGCACCGTCACCGTGAGGAAGATGCTGGGGAAGATCAACATGTGCGGGGCCGTCTGGAAGTAGGCCTGCGCGCTGGACAGTTGCAGCCCCCACGAGATCGACGGGGCGCGCAGCCCCAGGCCGAGGAACGTCAGGGTCGACTCCGAGACGATCACCGCCCCGACGCTGATGGTGGCGACGGCCAGCACCGGGCCGATCGAGTTGGGCAGCACGTACCGGGTGATGATGCGGGCGTCCGACAGGCCCATCGCGCGCGCGGCGTCCACGTAGTCGGCCGAGCGCACCGAGCGCACCGAGCTGCGCACCAGGCGGGCCATCGTCGGCCAGGAGAACAGCGCCAGCACCAGCGCCACCGTGACGGTGGACCGCGAGCCGACGCTGGTCAGCACGACGACGGCGCCCAGCAGGAACGGGAACCCGAGGAACACGTCGGTCAGCCGGGAGATGAGCCGGTCCGCCCAGCCGCCGCGGTAGCCGGCGAGGGTGCCGAGCACCAGGGAGACGGCCAGCGCGACGCCGGTGCACAGCAGCCCCACGCTCAGGGAGTTCCGCGTGCCGAAGATGACGTTCGCGTACACGTCACAGCCCTGCAGGTCGGTGCCGAACACGTGCTCGCCGCCCGGGCGCAGGGCGCTGTCGGTCAGCTGGCACGCGCGCGGGTCGGGCTGGCCGAACCAGCCGGCGAAGAACGACGGGAACAGCGCGATGAGGCCCAGCACGCCCAGCACCGACGAGCAGATCCAGAACAGCGGCCGACGGCGCAGCGTGCGCCACACCGAGCGGTGCGCGCCGTGCTCGACGGGCTCGGCGGGCTCAGCAGTGGGGGCCGCCGTCTCGGTGGCGGCGACGAGCTCACTCATGGCGGATCCTCGGGTCGAGCACCGTGTGCAGCAGGTCGACGATCATGTTCGTCACCAGGAACACGATGATGAGCGCGGTGGACACCCCCACGACGGTGGGGCCCTCATGCGCGCGGATGGCCTGGAACAGCATCTGCCCGACGCCGGGCAGGTTGAACACGCCCTCGATGACGACGGTGCCGCCCAGCAGGTAGCCGAGGTCGATCGCCAGGTAGGTGAGCACCGGGATCGCGGAGTTGCGCATCACGTGCACGCCCACCACCTGGCGGCGCGGCAGGCCCTTGGCCCACAGGGTGCGCACGTAGTCGGAGTGCATCGCGTCCACCACGGAGCCGCGCATCAGCCGGGCCACGGAGGCCAGCCCGAAGATCGCCACGCAGAAGGCGGGCAGCAGGTACGCGGTGGGCCAGCCAGTGGACGTGCCCGCGACCGGGAACCAGCCGAGCTTCACGCCGAACACGAGCTGCGCGGACACGGCCACCACGAACACCGGGATCGACGAGGCGAGGATGGTGCCCGCAAGTACCAGGTTGTCGCCGATCCGGCCGCGGCGCAGGCCGGCGAACAGGCCGAGCGCGATGCCCAGCACCACCTCGATGCCCCAGGCCGTGAGCGCGAGCGTGGCCGTCACGGGCCATCGGGCCGCCATCTTCTCCCCGACGGACTGCCCGGTGAAGTTGGTGCCCAGGTCGCCCTGCAGCAGCCCGCCCATGTAGTGCAGGTACTGCTGCCACACCGGCAGGTCCAGGTGGTACCTCTCCCGCAGCGCCGCCACGACGTTCGCCGGCAGCGGGCGGTCGCCGCCCAGGGCCGCGATCGGGTCACCGGGGAGGGTGAACACCATCGCGTAGATGATGAACGTGACCCCCACGAACACCAGCGCCAGCTCGGCGAACCGGCGCGTGAGGTGCCGCGCGGCAGTCATCCGGCGTCCTCCTCGCGAGCCGCCAGGCAGCGGGCCAAGGCCAGCGCGGCGCCGAGCTGCACGCCGACCAGCCGGTTCACGTCCAGCACTTCGAGCCCGTCGATGGCGTCCGCCTCGGCAGTCCAGGCGTCGTACACCGCCGCCATCCGCTCCCGCAGCCGCCGCACGCGCGCTGTCGCGGTGCCGGCCACCACCTCGGCGTCGAGCGCGCGCAGCAGCATGCCGCCGTAGCGCAGCCGGAAGCAGCGCACCAGGTCGTCGTTGCTGAACACCTCGGCGACGGTGGCGGGCCTGTCGCACTCGGGCCGGTCGGCGCGCATCCGCTCATGGCCGCCGATCACCGACATCATCGGCACGAACGCCTCGCTGGCCCGCAGGAACGGGCTGCGGATCGTGAGGTCCTGGGCGGCCTCGTCGAGGATGCCCCCGAGCACGGCGCCCATCTCCTCCAGGCCCGCGGCCTTGGCCAGCACCACGTCCCGGTAGGCCGTGTCAGTGGGGGTGTCGTCGTCGGCGGCCGGATGCGACCAGTAGGGCAGCTCCGCCACCAGCGAGACGGTGCCGTGCCTCGACGCGTACGCGCTGGACGACTCCCCGCCCACCGACCCCGTGGGGTCGACGCCGAGCTCCTCGAGGTAGTCGTACTCCGCCGCGGTGGACAGCATGCCGAACACGGCGGGCGCGATGGCCTGCAGCGCGGGGGACTCCGGCTCGCCGGTGTCCAGCGGCAGGCCCAGCCCGGCCGGGATGGCGTGCAGGGCCTCGACGGCGCCGGGCACGTCCTCGCTGAGGTAGTAGTAGACGCCGCCCAGCTCCGCGTTGTGCAGCGACACCATCATCTGCGGCTTGACCTCGTCGATCACCCGCATGAGCGCCTGCGTCTCGGGGAGCACCTGGTCGAACCAGGCGTCCTTGTGCGCGAACGGGAAGGTCCACTCGACCTGCTCATTCGGCGCCGGGCGGTAGAACTGGCGCGCGTACACGGTGCGCCGCGCCGGGTCGCCGTACCAGCCCTCGTTGAGCCGTGTGCCGTCGGGGTCGATGCACGGGATCAGGTGCCAGGTGGCGTCGAAGGACTCGCGCAGCGCGTCGTCGTCGCACAGCAGCGTCGCTAGGTGCTGGAGCATCCGGAAGCCGATGGGCTCGTTCGGGTGCACGCCGGCGAACAGCAGGTGCTGTCGGCGCCCGTGGCCGATGCTGACCATCGGGATCGGCTCGCCGAGCCGCGAGGTGCCGATGCGCCGCGACGAGGCGATGCCCGGATGCGCCGCGACAAGGTCGTCGAAGGACTCCAGGAGCGCGTCGACGGTGGGGAAGTCGTGCATGGGGGGGACCTGGTGGGTCCGCTCGAGGATGTCCTCGAGCGAACCCACCGCGGTGGTGCTGGTGCTCATGGTGCTCAGGCGCCCTCTGCCAGGATCGTCTGCGAGTAGTCCGGGTTGCCCGCGGCGGAGGTGTTGAGCTTCGCGACGCGCTCCGAGGTGACGAACGAGTACGACTCGAAGAACAGCGGCGGCGCGGGGAACTCCTCCAGAATCCGCTCCTGGACCACGGCGTAGGCCGACGCGGCCTCGGCGCCGTCGACCTGCGCGTCGGCGGCGGCGATCAGGTCGGCGACCTCGGGGTCGTACCAGGGGATGCAGTTCGCGCAGCCGCCACCCTCGACGAAGAAGACGCGCAGCGTGTTCTGCTGGCTCGGGTACAGGGCGCCCCAGCGGGAGAAGAAGGGGCCGGTGGCCAGGCCGTTGAGGCGCGTCTCGTAGAACTCGGCCCAGTCGGTGCTGGGCGTGGCCACGGCGTCGACGCCCAGGTTCTGGCGGAGCTGGTTGGCGATGGCCGTGTACAGCTCGTCGAGGCCGATGCCGCCCGGGTAGTAGACGTTCATCGAGCCGGTGAAGCCGCCGGCCTCGGTGAGCAGGGCCTTGGCCTTCTCGGGCTGGTACTCGCACAGCTCGCCGCAGATGCCCACCGGGGTGCCGGGCTCGATCGCCGGGGTGAAGGCCGTGGCGGGGGTGTAGAGCCCGCCGTAGACGACCTTGTTGATCGTCTCGCGGTCCAGCGCCATGGAGATCGCCTGGCGGACGCGGATGTCCTGGTAGCGGGGGTCCTGGAGCGGCAGGCCCAGGAAGGAGATGCCGGGCGCCTCGAAGGAGTAGACGCGCTCGGCGCCGAAGTCGGTTGCGGACTGCGCCATCTTGTTCGGCGGGAGGCCCGCGACGTCGATGTTCCCGGCGAGCACGTCGGTGTACGCCGTGGCGGTGTCCGCGTAGGGCACGAAGGTGATCTGGGAGACGGTGGGGGCCTCACCCTGGTAGTCGGCGTAGGCCTCCAGGATCAGCGGCTCGTTCTCCACGAAGTCGTTCGTGAGGGCGAACTTGCCGTTGCCGACGGGGTGCCGGTTGTACGCCTCGAAGTCGTCGAGGGCGCTCGTGGGCATCGGGTACATGGCCGTCTGGCCCTGCGACACCTGCATCGGGAACTGGCTGTCGGGGCCCAGCAGGGTGACGGTGAAGGTGGTCTCGTCGACGACCTTGAGGCCGGACATCTCGGTGGCCGGCTCGCCCTCCGTGACGTTGAGGTCGGCGTAGCCCACGACGTTGGCGAGCTGGCCGGAGTTCTCGAACGCGTTCGGGCCATAGGCCACGGCGTTCCAGGAGTCCACGTAGGCCTGCGCGGTGACGGGCGTGCCGTCGTGGAAGGTCCAGCCCTCGCGCAGCGTGATCGTCCAGGTGATGGCGTCCTCGGTCTCGATGGACTCGGCCTGGACGTAGGTGAGCGTGCTGTCGGCGTCGACGAAGGTCAGCGGCGCCCAGACGGCCATGTTGAAGTCGTAGGCCTCGATATTGCGACCGGGGATGAGCTGGGTGGCCGGGCTGATCGCGACGCTGATCGCGGCGCCGTCGGCGCCGGTCGAGGTGGGGTCGGCATCGCTGCCGCCGGTGCTGCAGGCGGCGAGGGCGAGCGATGCCGCGAGGGCGCCGGCCGCGAGCCGCAGGCTCATGAGTCTCATGGGTCCTCCGTGGGGGGAGCGGACAGGTCCGCCGCGATAGGTCGCTTCCCACGGGGGTGAGTGGGTTCATGCCGGTCGGGGGAGGGTGTTCCCCGGGTCGCTGCCGTTCAGCCGTGCTGCGGTCAGGCAACCGTGACAGCCGGTTACTCGTCAATAGAGAACATAGCGAAACTTCAATATGAAATGAACTCTTAACGCTGCGGTGACGTGACCGGCAGCCCCGACCTGCTTCGATGGGCCCGTGATCCACACCGCTGACTACGCCTTCGAGGACGAGGCCCGCCTGCGCGAGCTCATCCGGCAGCACGGCTGGGCGCTCCTCGTGAGCACCGCCGACGACGGGATGGTCGCCTCCCACGTCCCGGTGCTCCTCGACGAGGACGAGCCCGGCGACAGCCTGGTGATTGTCAGCCACGTCGGCCGCCCCGATGAGCTGTTGCACCAGATGGGCTCCGGCCGCGAGGTGCTGCTCGTCGTCGAAGGCCCCTATGGCTACGTGTCGCCCAGCTGGTACCAGCACGGCCCCGCAGTCCCCACCTGGGACTACATCAGCGCGCACCTCTACGGGCAGCTCGAACTGCTCGACGCCGACGAGACCTACCGAGTGCTGTCCCAGACTGTGGACCAGTACGAGAAGCCCTTGCCCGATCCCGTGCTGCTGCCCGACGTCGCCGAGTACGCCCACCGCACCGCGCGCGGCGCCGCCGGCTTCCGGATCCGCGTGACCCGCTGGCAGGGGAAGGCCAAGCTCAGCCAGGACAAGCCGCGCGCCGTCGTCGAGCGCGTCGTCGCCGCCCTCGAGGACGACCCCCACTACGCCAACCCCGTGCTCGCCGCCGCCGTGCGCGAGGAGCTGGGCCGCCGGGGTGAGGGCGCATGAGCGCCACCGCAGAGGCGGGCGCGCTGCTGCTCGCCGGGGCGCGGCTCATCGGCCGGGACGAGCCCGTGGACGTGCTGCTGCGCGACGGGCGGATCGCCGCGCTCGGCCCGGCGGGCTCGCTGCCCGGCTCCCCGGCGGAGCGCGTGGACCTCGACGGGCGCACCCTCATGCCCGGCCTGTGGGACGCGCACACCCACCTCACCCAGTGGGCGCTGGCCCGCGAGCGCCTCGACGTCTCCGCCGCCACCTCCGCCGCGCACGCCGTGCGCCTGGTCGCCGAGCGCCTTGCCGACCGTCCGCCCCGCCCCGGCGCGGCCCTGATCGGCTACGGGTTCCGCGACGGCCTGTGGCCCGACGCGCCGACGTCCGCACTGCTCGACGCGGTGGCCGGGTCGATGCCCGTCATCCTCGTCTCCGGGGACCTGCACTGCGCCTGGCTGTCCACCGCGGGCCTGGCCTACCTGGGGGTGGGCGAGCACCCGACCGGGTTGCTCCGCGAGGACGAGTGGCTGCCCGTGATGGGCGAGGTCGACCGGGTGGCGGACGACGTCGCCGACGCGCTGGTCGCCGAGGCCCTGCGTGACGCCGCCGCGCTCGGCGTGGTCGGCGTGGTCGACCTGGAGATCGCCGACAACGTGGACGCCTGGCGCCGCCGGGCCGCTGTGGCCGCCCCCGCCACCCGGGTCCGCGCCGGCGTCTGGGAGGCGTACCTCGACCACGTGCTGCGCGAGGGCCTGCGCACCGGCGACCCGCTCACCCCCGACGGGCTCGTGACGCAGGGGCCGTTCAAGGTCGTGACCGACGGCTCCCTCAACACCCGCACCGCCTACTGCCACGACCCCTACCCGGGCGCCTCGGGCGAGCACCCCCACGGCATCCTCGCGGTGCCGCCGGAGCGGCTCGTCCCGCTGCTCGAGCAGGTCGCCCGCCACGGCCTGCGCGTCGCCGTCCATGCCATCGGCGACGCCGCCAACACCCTCGCGCTGGACGCGTTCGCCGCCACCGGCGCGCGCGGCGCCATCGAGCACGCGCAACTGCTCAGCGCCGCCGACGTGCGGCGCTTCGCCGAGCTCGACATCGTGGCCAGCGTGCAGCCCGAGCACGCGATGGACGACCGGGACGTCGCCGACCGGCACTGGGCCGGCCGCACCGACCGGGCGTTCGCGTTCGGCGCCCTGCACCGGGCCGGGGTGCGACTGGCCCTCGGGTCGGACGCGCCCGTGGCGCCGCTGGACCCGTGGACCGCCATCGACGCCGCCGTGCGCCGGTCCCGCGACGAGCGCGAGCCGTGGCACCCCGAGCAGGCCATCGACCTCGACGCGGCACTCGCCTCGTCGGTGGACGAGCAGCCCCTGGGGTTGGCTGTGGGCGCCCCGGCGGACCTCGCCGTGCTGGACGAGGACCCGCATCACCGGCTCGCCCGGGCCGGAACGGTGCGCGGGCTGCCCGTCGCCGCCACCCTCGTCGCGGGGCGGTGGGCGCACCACGCGCTCTGACCCGGAGCCGTGCCAGAGTGGGCGTTGCGGCCCACGGACCGCCCCACCCCGGCACGGGGTCGTCGCTCGAGGACGAGGAGCACGATGGACGAGCTGCTGCTGACCAGGGCCCGCATCGCCGGCACGTCCCCCGACGGCGCCCGGGTGACCCGGCCGCACGGCGAGCCCCTGGACCTGCACGTGCGCGACGGCAAGGTCGCCGCGATCGGCCCCGGCCTGGACGCGACAGTGCGGCCCGAGGTCGAGCGGGTCGACCTGGAGGGCCGCGTGGTGCTGCCGGGCCTGTGGGACGCGCACGTCCACCTCGCCGAATGGGCTCTGACCCTGCGCGAGCACGCCGACCCCGCCGACGCCGCCGTCAGCCTCGGCCCGGAGGCGCTCGACGCCCTGATCGCCGAGGCGGCCCAGACAGCCGCCGCGCGCGGCGTCGTGGGCGTGGTCGATTTCGACATCGCCGACAACCTCACCGCCTGGCGCCGGCGCATCGACGCCGGCCACCGCCGCCTGCGCGTCGAGGTCGCCGTATGGCCCGGCCACCTGGACCGCGTCGTCGCCGAGGAGCTGCATAGCGGCGACGTGCTGGTCGGCACGGACGGCCTGCTCACCATGGGCTCGCTCAAGATCGTCGCCGACGGCACCCTCAAGTCCCGCACCGCCTACTGCTTCGACCCGTACCCCGGCCTCGACGGCGACAACGCCCGGGGTGTGCTGTCCGTCGCGCCGGGGGAGCTGTGGCTGCTCATGGCCCACGCGCACCGCAAAGGCCTGCGGTGCGCGATCCACGCCATCGGCGACGCGGCGACCGCGGTGGCCCTCGACGCGTTCGAGGCGAGCGGCGCCCGCGGCAGCATCGAGCACGCGCAACTCGTCGACCCGGACGACATCCGCCGCTTCGTCGACCTCGGCATCGTCGCCTCCGTGCAGCCCGAGCACGCCATGGACGACAGGGACATGGCCGACGAGGCCTGGGCTGGCCGCACCGACCGGGCCTTCGCCTTCGCGTCCCTCGCCGCCGCCGGGGTGCGCCTGGCCCTGGGCTCCGACGCGCCCATCGCGCCGCTGGACCCGTGGGCGGCGATCGCCGCCGCCGTCACGCGTGCCCGCGACGGCCGCGAGCCGTGGCATCCCGAGCAGCGCCTGGACCTGGAGACCGCCCTCGGCGCGTCGGTGCGCTCGCGGGTGGAGCCCGGCCACGTCGCCGACCTGGCTGTGCTCGACATCGACCCGTGGGTGGCCGCGGACCTGCGCGACATGACGGTGGCGGCCACCCTGCTGGGCGGGCGCTGGACCTGGCAGGCGTGGTGATCCAGGACCCGGGCGCTGTGCCTGCCGATCTGCCCGTGCCCGCCGATCTGCCCGCGCCCGCCGCCGTGCCCGCACGCGCTGGCCTGCCTGTGCCCGACGTGCCGGATGTCGCAGCGGGCGAGCCGATGCGCGCCGTGGTCGTCACCGCGCACGGGGCTCCCGCCGAGGTGCGCGACGTGCCACGCCCCGCCTGCCCGCCACACGGTGTCGTGGTGCGCGTCGCCGCCACCGGCGTGTGCCGCAGCGATTGGCACGCCTGGCAGGGCCACGACCCCGACGTCACGCTGCCGTTCATCCCCGGCCACGAGTTGGCCGGGACCGTCGTCGAGGCAGGGCCGGAGGTGGACGAGTGGACCCCCGGCGACGTGGTGACAGTGCCGTTCGTGTGCGCCTGCGGCGAGTGCGACGCCTGCCTGGCCGGCGAGCACCAGGTGTGCGAGCGGCAGACCCAACCGGGCTTCACGCAGGACGGATCCTTCGCGCAGTACGTCGCGCTGGACCACGCTGACGTCAACCTGGTGCGGCTGCCGCCCGGCCTGTCACCCGTCACGGCGGCGGCGCTCGGCTGCCGGTTCGCCACCGCCTACCGCGCGATCACCGTGCATGGGCGGGTCCGGCGCGGGCAGTGGGTGGCCGTGCACGGCTGCGGCGGCGTGGGTCTGTCCGCCGTGCTCATCGCCGTGGCGGCGGGCGCCCGGGTGGTGGCCGTGGACGTGTCGCCCGAGGCCCGCGCGGCGGCGGCCCAATTGGGCGCGGAAGTGACGATCGGGCCCGACGACGACACTGCTGAGGGCCCCGAAGGGCTGGACGCCGACGCCCGGGCCGATGCGGTCGCCAAGGCCGTGCGGACCGTCACCGGCGGCGGCGCCCACGTGTCCCTCGACGCCCTCGGCTCCGCGCAGACGGCGCGCGCCTCGGTCATGGGCCTGCGGCGGCGCGGACGGCACGTGCAGGTGGGGCTGCTGCTCGACGGCCCCACGCCGCTGCCCATGGGCCGCGTCGTCGCGTGGGAGCTCGAGCTCTACGGCAGCCACGGCATGGCCGCCCACGAGTACGCGGCGATGCTGGCCCGGGTCGTCGCCGGCGAGCTCGACCTGGACCGCCTGGTGGGCGCCGTGATCGGGCTCGACGAGGCGCCGGCCGCCCTCGCGGCGATGAGCGGCCCGCCTGCGCATGCGGGCATCACCGTCGCGGTGCCCTGAGGCAGCCGAGGTAGCGTCGTCCGACGTGACCGAGACGCGCAACCTGAACGACCCGAGCCTGCTGGACCACCCGACCCTCATCGTCGCCGCCGTCTGCTTCCAGGCCGCCGACGGCCGCACCCTCCCCGCCCGCAAGCGCGGCCCCTCGCATTTCATGCTGCCCGGCGGCAAGCTCGAGCCCGGCGAGGCGCCCGATCGGGCCGCCCGCCGCGAGATCCACGAGGAGATCGGCATCCGCCTCGAGCCTGCGGACCTCACACTGCTGGGCACGTGGCGCACCGATGCCGCCAACGAGCCCGACACCGACCTGGTCGGCACCGTCTACGTCGCCCCGCTGCGCGGCGAGCCGGCCGCCGCCGCCGAGATCGCCGAGCTCCGCTGGGTGCGGATCGTCGACGGCGCGGCTGTCGACGGCAGCCCGCTGGCGCCGCTGCTGCGCGAGCGCGTGGTCCCCGCCCTGGCCGAGCGCGACTGAGCCCCGCGCCGATTCGCCGGCGCGGGGGCCGGTTCAGAGCTGGCTCGATGTCGGCTCAGTGCCCAGGAGCCGTGACGCAGCCGCCGTCGGCGATCTGGCCGGCGGTGTCCACCTCGGCGCCGCCCTCCGTGGCCGATCCCACGAGGCAGCCGCCGGGCACGGAGATGATCACGTTGACGACGGTGAGGTCGTCGATGTTGCTCTCATGCGCGGTGATCTGCCGCTCGTCGAACCCTGCGTCCTCGAGTGAGCGGGTCACCGTGACGGTGCTGAGATCGGCGGCGGGCACATCCGCGAGCGCCTCCTGGGCGGCCTTCCGGCGTGGCTCGAGGTCGTCCTGCTCGGCGTCGGTGAGGTCCCGGCGCTGCCGGTAGGCGTCGTTCTGCCGCATCGAGAACTCGCCGTCGTAGAGGGCGCAGTCCGTCGGCATCGGCTGGTCCTCGACCACCGGGCACGCGGCGGTGAACGTGGGCGTGGGCGCCGCGGAGTCGGGTCGGGCGCTGCTCGGGGCCCACAGGCCGGCGCAGCCCGCCAGCGCGAGCGGGATGACGAGAGCGGCTGGCATGGCACGGGCGCGCGGGTCGGACCACGGCATGCGCCTCATCTCCCTGATGATGCGCGGTCGCACGGACGGGGGCACGCGCTCACGCCGGACCGAGACGCAGTCGTGACCAGACCGATGCGGCGGACCGGGCCGCTGCTGCCCGAGCCCCGGACACTGGGCCGACCTCGTGGGATGACTCGGTACCCTGGGACCGCCCCCTCCGCCGCGAAAACAGGAGCCACCACCGTGGGACGAGTCGTCGTCGATGTGATGCCGAAGCCCGAGATCCTCGACCCGCAGGGCAAGGCCGTCGCCGGCGCGCTGCCGCGCCTGGGATTCGGCCAGTTCACCTCTGTCCGCCAGGGCAAGCGGTTCGAGCTCGAGGTCGACGGGCCGGTGACCCCGGAGGTCCTGGCCGCCGCTGCGGAGGCCGCCGCCACCGTGCTGTCGAACCCGGTCATCGAGGACGTCGTGCGCGTCGCGGACAGCGAGGCCGACGCCGCCGGGACCATCGCCAGCGAGGGCCTCGCCTGATGGCGCGCATCGGGGTCGTCACGTTCCCCGGGACGCTCGACGACCGGGACGCCGCGCGTGCGGTCCGGCTCGCGGGCGCCGAGCCCGTCGCGCTGTGGCATGCCGAGCGTGACCTGCAGGGCGTCGACGCGGTGGTGCTGCCCGGCGGCTTCTCCTACGGCGACTACCTGCGTGCGGGCGCCATCAGCCGGTTCGCGCCGGTGATGGACTCGATCGTGGACGGCGCGAACCGCGGCCTGCCCGTGCTGGGCATCTGCAACGGCTTCCAGATCCTCACCGAGGCGCACCTGCTGCCCGGGTCGATGATCAAGAACGACCACCTGCACTTCATCTGCCGCGAGCAGACGCTCAGCGTGGAGAACGCCGACACGGCGTGGACGCGCGAGTACACGGCGGGGGAGCGCATCACCATCCCGCTGAAGAACCAGGACGGCCAGTACGTCGCCGACGAGTCGACGCTCGACGAGCTCGAGGGCGAGGGCCGCGTGGTGTTCCGCTACGACGGCTGGAACCCGAACGGCTCGCGTCGCGGCATCGCGGGCATCTCCAACGCGGCGGGCAACGTGGTGGGCCTCATGCCGCACCCCGAGCACGCCGTCGAGGCGGGGTTCGGCCCGGATGGCGCGAACGGCCCCCGCTCGGGCACGGACGGGCTGCGGTTCTTCACGTCGGTGCTGCACTCGCTCGTCGGCTGATGGCGACGGACGACCGCACCGACAGCCCTTCCGCCGCCACGCTGGCTGAGCCGGGCGCCGCGTCGCTCGGCCCCGCCACGGTGGAGCTCGTGTCGTGGGACCACCCGGCCGCGACCGCGCTGCGCACCGCCCAGCAGGCCGAGCTGCGCGACCGCTACGGGGACGATGACGCCGGCCACGCGATGACGGGCGACGGCATCACCGCGATGGTCCTCGTGCGCGTTGACGGCCAGCCCGTCGCGTGCGGCGCGATCCGCGACGTCTCGGTCGAGCACGGCAGGGGCGTCGGCGAGGTCAAGCGGATGTTCGTGCCGCCCGAGCACCGCGGCCGGGGCTATTCGAGTCTCGTCCTGGAGGAGCTCGAGCGGCTGGCCCGTGAGCAGGGCTGGCGCCGCCTGATCCTGGAGACCGGGGTGCTGCAGCCCGAGGCGATCGGCCTGTACCTGCGCGCCGGGTACGTGTCGATGGAGAACTTCGGCGAGTACGCCGGCGTGCTCGACTCCCGGTGCTTCATGAAGAACCTGCGCGCCCCCGCCCGGGAGAGGTCGGAGCGGCCGCCGGGCACGGTGTCCGTGGAGCGTGTCGCCTGGGATGACGCGGTGGCGCGCGACCTGCGCAAGGACATGTGGGCCGACAGCCTGCGGCGCTACCCCGAGATCTTCGACGCGATCGAGCTCGAGGGCGGGGTCGACCTCGACGACCAGCGCCAGGGCGTCGGCATCCTCGCGACGATCGTCGCGCGCCTCGAGGGCAGGCCTGTCGGATGCGCCACGCTGCGCGCCGCCCGGGAGGGCTACCCGGCAGGGTCGGGCGAGGTGAAGAAGGTGTTCGTCGACGAGTCCACGCGCGGCGCCGGGGTGGCCCGCGCGCTGCTCGCCGCGCTCGAGGACGACGCCCGACGCCACGGGCTGACGAGCCTGGTGCTGCAGACCGGCACCCGGCAGCCCGAGGCCGTCGGCTTGTACACCTCGCTCGGCTACCGGCCGATCCCGCCCTTCGGCGCCTACGGCGACGACCTCTACTCGCTGTACTTCGGCAAGGCCTGGTGATTCCAGGCCTTGCCGCGGGTCAATGCGTGCCGATGACCATGGCGCGCACCACGTCGATGGGCAGCTTCGGCCGGCGGGTGTCGTCGCAGATCCCGTTGGTCTCCTGCCGCGTGTCGGTGAGCTGGGTGTAGCAGAAGCCTTGCAGCACAGGCGAACGGTGCACTGCCTCGAGGAGCCCACCCACAGCTGCCTCGAAGCCGGGAGCGTCCTGAGCGGTGGAGTAGCCCCAAGCGTCGTCGAGCTGGGCAGTGTCGAAGGAGACGCCGCCGAACTCCGAGAGCAGGATGGGCATCTCACCGACCGCCGGCGGGTGCGGGCCCAGCCACATGCGGCGCCCAGCGGGACCGATCCCGCGCATCCACCCCTCGACGGTCTCGGGTGAGCCGTATCGGGCGGCGATCACCACAGGGTCGGCCTCGTAGTCGTGCACAGTGCACAGGTCGGAGTCGGTGTGCTCCCAGCCGTCATTGGAGATCACCGGACGGGTGGGGTCGAGCGCACGCGTGAGGCTTGTCAGCGCGCGGGAGTACTGCTGTTGCGCAGTGTCGTGGGCGACGTGCTGGATGCCCCAGGACTCGTTGAACGGGACCCAGGCGAGCACCGAAGGATGCGAGATGTCACGGCGCACGATGTCGAGCCACTCGCGCGTGAGGTGCTGCACGGCCACGTCGCTGAACTGCAGCGCGGCGGCTGTCTCGGCCCACACCGCGACGCCCAGCGTGTCGCACCAGTACAGGAAGCGGGGGTCTTCGACCTTCTGGTGCACGCGCACCGTGTTGAATCCCAGTTCCTTGATCAGCGCAACCTCGGCGCGCAACGCGTCGGGGCTCGGGGCGGCGAGGTGCGACTCGGGCCAGTAGCCCTGGGCGAGGACCGCGCGCGTGTAGAACGGGCGGTCGTTGAGCAGGAGTTGCCCGCGGTCGACCTGCACTGAGCGCATCCCGACGTAGGACAGCACCTGGTCGATCTCGTCGCCGGCCTCGTCGAGCAATGCGACGCGGGCGTCGAGCAGCACGGGGGCGTCGGGCGACCACAGCAGCGTCTCGTATGCCTGCCCGTTGCGCTGGCGTGGCAGTGACAGCGTGACCTCTGCGAGGTCGTTGTGCACGTCGACCTCCGCTGTGGCCAGGGTCTTGCCGGCGTGCTCGATCTGGACGCGGCATGTCCGCGCGGTGGTGGGACGCGCCCCGAGGCGCACTGCGACCTCGATGCGCGCGCCGGGCACGTCGCTGCGCCAGGTGAGGTGCTCGACATGATCGCGCGGGACGGTCTCGATCCACACGCTCTGCCAGATGCCCGTGGTGCGGTGATACCAGATCACGTGCGGCTCCGGCAGCCAGTCCTGCTTGCCGCGCGGCTGCTCGACGTTCTCGGGATCGTCCTCGGCGCGCACCACGATGACGTGTTCAGTCGCGTGGGGGTCGAGCGCATCGGTCACGTCCACGACGACTGGGGTCTGGCCCCCGACGTGGGTCGTCACGTGCTGGCCATCGACCCACACGTCTGCGAGGTGGTCGACGGCGCCCAGGTGCAGCACGTGGCGGTCGTCGGGCCTGCGGCGGGCCGGCAGCTCGGCGGAGGGCAGGGTGCGGCGGTACCAGGCTGTGGCCCGGGGGGTGGTGTCGCCGATCCCGGATGCGGGCGATTCGGGGGGGAACGGCACGACGATCGTGCGCGCGAAGGGGCGCGGATCCTGCTCCCAGTGCTCAACGTGGCCTCGCCGGTCGTCATCGAAGGTGAACTCCCACGGGCCGTCGAGCGAGAGCCAGGACTCGCGGTAGATCTGGGGACGGGGGTATGCACCCCGGTCGGCAGGGTGGGCGAGTGGGCTCAGGCGTGTCACCGGACAGGTCCTCCGTGTCGAGCTGCGGGTCAAGTCGGTCACGATATTGCAACGTTGCAACATTTGCTAGTCGTGCAACGTTGCAAGTCGAATGTGGAGGGGAGGGGGCGCGCCTTCCGGGCGTGCGGAAGCCGTCAGGGGCGGACATTCCCGCCCTGATCCGGGAGGAGGCGTCAAGCCCCTGTGGACTCGCGCGCGACGAGCTCGAACGGGATCTCGACCTCGATGCCGGGCGAATCGTCCCCCTGCATGCGGGCGACCATCCGTTCGACGGCACTGCGCGCGATCGCGTCCTTGTCGGGGCGGATCGTGCTCAGGCTGGGCGTGGTGAAGCGCGTCTCCTCGACGTCGTCGAAGCCGATCAGGGCGATGTCCTGGGGGACGCGCACGCCCCGTTCGGCACAGGCGCGCAGTGCGCCGACGGCGAGCATGTCGCTGAAGCAGAACACCGCGTCCGGCGTGATCGCGCCGTCGAGCAGCGCCATCATCTGCTGATAGCCGACGGTGCGGTCGTATCGCGGGGCGGTTCGCAGGAGTGCGGGGTGCGCGGGCAAGCCCGCCTCGGCGAGGGCCGTCATCATGCCCTCGGCGCGCAGGCGCGCCGACTGCCCCGACGGCGAGTCCTGCGAGCCGATCCCGGCGATCGTGCGCCGTCCGAGCGAGATCAGGTGCTGTGTGGCCGCTCGCGCGGCGGCGACGTTATCGATGTGCACGTGGTCGTGGCGGGTGCTCAGGGTGCGCTCGCCGAGCAGCACGACGGGGCGCCGCTCGGGCGACGCCTCGAGGTCGGCGAGGTTGAGGGCCAGGGGGTTGAGGATCAGGCCGTCGAACATGGCGCCTCGTGGGCCGGCCGCCAGCAGGTCGCGTTCGCGCTCCGGGTCGCCGTCCGTCTGGTCGACCACCACCGTGAAGCCCTGCTCCGTGGCGTGCGCCACGATCGCCCGGGTGAGCTCGGCGAAGTAGGGCTGGTCCAGAGCGGGGACCACCAGGCCCACAAGCCCGGTGCGGCCGGTGCGGAGCGAGCGTGCCGCTGCGTTGGGGCGGTAACCGACGGCGTCGAGCACCAGCTGGACCCGCTCTCGCGTCTCGGGGGCGACGTGGTGGAAGCCGTTGACGACGTTCGACACGGTCCGGACCGACACCCCCGACATCTGGGCGACTTGGCGCAGCGTTACCGCCATGTGTCCGCTCTCCTTCCCATCCACTGAGTGTGGCGACCTTGCATCGTTGCAAACGCTCGTGCACACTGACGGCGCGGGCGTGGGCCCGACAGTACATTCCCAACAGTCGCAAGGAGGCAACTGTGTTCTCAAGAGGTGCAAGGTGGCGCGTCGGCGCCCCCGCTGTCGCTGTGGGTGTAGTCCTGGCGCTGGGCGCGTGCGCCGGTCAGGGGACGTCGGGCTCGTCCGAGGGGGACGGGGCCACAGCCGGTGGCACCACGACGCTCACGTTCTGGCACGGCATGACGGGGCCTGACGGTCCCGCGGTGCAGCAGGTCATCGACGCGTTCAACGCGTCTCAGGACGAGATCAAGGTTGAGGCCGAGCCCATGCCGTGGGACGTGCTCTACCAGAAGGTCCTCACGTCCGTCTCTACTCCGAATGGCCCGGACATCATCGCGATGAGCTCGTCCAACGTGCCGCAGTACGCCGGCAAGGGCGCCCTCGCCACGACGGACGACTTCTACGCGAGCAGCACGTACATGGACACCTCGCCGATCGCGGACACCGCGATCGGCGCATCCGTGTTCCAGGGCGCCAACTACGGCGTCCCGTTCAACATCTCGACGATGATGCTCTATTGGAACAAGGACCTCTTCGCCGCTGCGGGCCTGGACCCGGAGGTCCCCCCCGCCACGTGGGACGAGTTCGAGGCGATGGCCGAGAAGCTCACGATCGACGAGAACGGTGACGGCAAGCCCGAGCAGTACGCGATCGCGATGGCGGACTCGGCCACCATCCCCACGTACCAGCCTCTGCTGTGGAACAACGGCGGCGGTGTCGTGAACGCCGAGGGCACGACGTCGATCGTCGATAGCCCGGAGTCCATCGAGGCGCTCGAGTACTGGGTTTCCCTCTTGCGTGACAAGAAGGTCTCGCCGATCGGGCTGGCCGGCGCCGATGCCGACAAGCTCTTCCAGACGGAGAAGGCCGCGATGGAGATCGTGGGCCCGTGGATGACGACCGGCTTCGAAGAGGCAGGCATCGACTTCGGACTCGCGCGTCCCTTCGCAGGGCCGACCGGCCAGGACACCCTGGCCGACGTCGTCTCTCTGACGCTCAACGCGAACGTGACGGACGCCGAGAAGGACGCCGCGTACACGTTCTTCGCGTACTGGAACTCGGTCGAGGGCCAGACCACGTGGGCGAACGGCAGCGGCTTCCCCGCGTTGCGCACTGACATCCCGGCAGCCGACCTGACCAACAAGTACTCGTCGATCTTCGGCTCGGCCGAGCTGCTGGACAACTCGCAGGTCTATCTCGCCGGTGTCCCCAACGCGGGGACCATCACCGACTCGATCTTCTACCCGGCTCTCCAGCGCGTGCTGAACGGCGACGGCACTGTCCCCGAAGTCTTCGGACAGGCGTCGAAGGACATCCAGGCCGCGATCGACAAGGGCTGACGTCACGCCCGGGCGGCGGCGAACTCGACTGCCGCCCGGGGCGCCCTCCCACTCTGGGCACGAACAGGAGAACCCCATGAGCTACGTCCCTGCGCCGACCCTGCGCAGGCTTGACCATCGACGATCTGTCAGTGCCAGGCGTTCGCGCACCGCCTGGTTCTTCCTGGCGCCGAGCCTGATCACCTTGGCGCTATTCATGGTGTGGCCCATGGTCCAGTCCCTGTACTTCTCGTTCACGGATTACAACCGGATCCAGGCGGCTCGCTGGGTCGGGCTCGACAACTACGCCGAACTGCTCGGCGACTCGAACGTGTGGAACGCCCTGGGCAACACGGCGCTCTACACGGCGGTGGTCACACCTGTGACTGTCGCCCTGGCGCTCGCCGCGGCGCTCTACCTCAACAACGCGATGGCGTTCCGTGGATTCACCCGCACGGCGCTCTTTCTGCCGTTCGTGGTCTCGCTCGGGATCATCGGCATCGCTTTCTCATTCTTGATGGACCCCAACATCGGGCTCGTCTCGCATTGGCTCTCCAAGATCGGCATAGTCTCCGAGCAGGGGTTCCTGAGCGACCCGAAGCTCGCAATGGGCACCGTCATGGTGGTTGGAGTCTGGAAGAACGTCGGGTTCTACATGGTCATGTACCTAGCGGGCCTCCAGTCCATTCCCGAGGAGCTTCACGAGGCGTCGCGCCTCGACGGCGCCAACACGTTCCAGCGCTTCCGCAATGTGACGTGGCCTCTGCTGTCCAACCAGACGATGCTCATCTGCATCCTGGCCGCCACTGCCTCGCTCCAGGCGTTCGACCAGATCTTCGTGATGACGCACGGCGGGCCCTACTTCAAGACCGAGACCCTGGTGATGCTCATCTATCGCTCTGGCTTTAGCGAGCTGCGCCTCGGATACGGCGCCGCAATCTCCTGGGTCCTGATGCTGCTGGTCTTCGCGCTGTCCATGATCCAGGTCGGTTACTTCCGCAAGAAGGCGGTGACGTACTGATGTCCGTCCGTACCGAGATCGTCGAGACGGGGACGACCAGGTCGCCGCAGCTCGTTCCGTCGACCCCACAGGCCCTCCGCGCGCGCCGCCTCGAGCGAGTCTGGCGTTGGTTGCTCGGCATCGGCGGGGCCTTCGTCGGCCTGCTGGTGATCTTCCCCATGGTGTGGATGCTGATCGCGGCCTTCACGCCGGAGAGCGAGATCGTGGCCTTCCCGCCGACGGTCTTCCCCAGCTCGCTCACAATCGACCACTTCGTCGACATCTGGGACGCGATCCCGTTCGCCAAGCTCTACGGCAACACGATCGTCTTCGCCGGGACCGTGACGGTCGTCTCGCTGTTGCTCGACACGATGGCCGGTTACGCCCTCGCGCGCTTCGAGTTCCGTGGCCGCAACGTCGTGTTCGTGCTGATCCTGGCGTTCCTGATGGTTCCCTTCCAGGTCACGCTGATCCCGTTGTACGACGTCCTCGGCGCCATGGGGCTGGCAAGCACTCTGCCCGGCATGATCATCCCCAGAATGACCAACGCATTCGGCATCTTCTTCATGCGCCAGTACTTCTTGTCGCTGCCCAGGGACCTCGAGGAGGCAGCCCGAATCGATGGCGCCTCGGAGATGCGGATTTTCGCCCGGATCATGGCGCCGCTGGCCAAGCCCGCGATGCTCACACTCGGACTATTCCACTTCCAGTACAACTGGAACGACTTGCTCTGGCCGCTTGTCATGTCGAGCGGGCTTGAGAGCGCCACGCTGCCCGCGGGCCTGGCCATGTTCATGGGACAGCACGTGGTCGAGTACGGCCTGCTGATGGCTGGTTCGGTGCTCGCCCTGCTGCCCGTCGTCGTCTTCTTCCTCCTGATCCAACGCAGCTTCGTCGCAGGCATCGCGACGACCGGCATGAAGTGAGGCACCACATGCAGACCACCGACGCGTCCACCACCGGGCGCTGGTTCGAAGACGGCGCCCTGCACCTGGGCGTCGGCATCGAGGACACCTTCATCCCCCAGGAGCGGGTGGGACAGCGCAAGCTGGACGAGTACGAGCTGACGCAGCACTACCACCTCTGGCGCGAGGACCTCGACCTCGCGGCCGCCTCGGGCGCCACCCTCATCCGATGGGGCATCCCCTGGTACCTCGTCGAGAAGGACGAAGGGGTCTACGACTTCGGCTGGGTCGACCAGGTCGCCGCGCGGATGCAGGAGTTGGGGCTGCGCTGCGTCGTGGACCTCATGCATTACGGCACGCCGCTGTGGCTGGAGAACGGCTTCCTCAACCCCGATTACCCCACGAAGGTCGCGGCGTACGCCCGTGCGGTCGCCGAGCGGTACCGGGGGGTCTTCACCGACTACACCCCGCTCAACGAGCCCCTCGTCAACGCGATCTGGTGCGGGCGTGACCGTCGCTGGCCCCCGTACCTCGAGGGGCACTCGGGCTTTGTGCGGGTGCTGCTGCCGCTGGCGAAGGGCATCGTGCTCGCGCACCGCGCCATCCTCGAGGTGGACCCGGACGCGACGATCGTCCACGTCGACGCGGGGTTCCTGTGGGCGGGAGAGCACTTCCCCGGGCTGTCCCACGCGGAGCTCGACGAGTGGCGCTTCCTGGCGATGGACCTGATCACGGGGCGGGTCGGCGCCGTCCATCCCCTGCGGGAGTACCTGCTGAGCAACTCCGCCACAACGGAGGACCTCGCGTGGTTCCAGAGCGACCCGGTCCTTCCGCACGTGCTCGGCGTCAACTACTACCCGGCGTTCACGACGATGCGCTTCGATCCCGCCACAGACCAGGAGATCCCGGTGGAGGCGGGGGCAGCAGGCCTCGTCGATCTCGTCGGCGCGTACGCGAAGCGCTATGGACTGCCGGTCGCTGTGACGGAGACGGCGCGGGCCACCCCGGATGACGACGAGAAGGTCCTCTGGGTTGAAGAGCTGTTCCGGGCAGTCGCCGAGCTGAGGGCTGCCGGGGTTCCGCTCGTCGCCGCGTTCTGGTTCCCGATGCTGGACCTCGTGGACTGGTCGTACCGGGATGGTGTCGGGCCCGCGGACGACTACATGATGCGGTTCGGACTCGTCGACCTCGTGCGCGGACCCGACAACGTGCTCGAGCGTCGTCCGAACCCCGCCTATGCGGTGTTCCAAGACCAGGTGCGGGCCGCCCTCGCCTAGACGTCCCACGCGTGGGGCGTCACAGCCCTGGCGGACGGCCTCCGGCGAGCAGAGCACCTGCTGCGCGCGGAGGCCGTCCTCGCCGCCTCACCCCCGAGCCTCGTCCGATCGCTCTGGCGTGGGGGCGGTGGAATCGGCGGCGAGGGCCCCGCGGACCAGCGGCGCGACGACGGTGCCGTACAACTCGATCGCGCGCATCGTGTGCTCATGCGGCAGGGCGCCCTGGGAGACCTTGAGGTCGAACCGGTCGAGCCCGAGGGTCTGCGCTGAGCGGACGATCTTCGCGGCGACGGTGGTGGGGGAGCCGGCGTAGAGGGCGCCGTCGGGGCCGGCGGCGGCCTCGAACGCCTCTCGGGTGGGCGGCGGCCAGCCGCGCTCGCGTCCGATGCGGCCCACGTAGACGCGGTAGTGCGGCCAGAGCTGCTCGAGGGCCTCGTCGTCGGTGTCGGCGATGTGCCCCGGCGAGTGCTGGCCCATCAGGCCGGGCCCGGTGCCGAGCTGCGCGAGGGCCCGGTGGTACAGCTCCACGAAGGGCCGGAACCGGACGGGCTCGCCGCCGATGATCGCCAGCATGAGCGGCAGCCCGTGGCGGGCCGCGCGGATCACGGACTCGGGGCTGCCGCCCACGCCCACCCAGGTGCGCAGCCGCCGCCCGTGCTCGATGGGCGGGTAGACGTGCTGGTCGGTGAGCGCCGAGCGGGTGTTCCCGGACCAGGTGACGGGGCCGCCGTCCAGCAGGCGCGTGAACAGGTCGAGCTTCTCCTCGAACAGCTCCTCGTACTGCGACAGGTCCAGCCCGAACAGGGGGAACGACTCCGTGAAGGAGCCTCGGCCCACCGTCACCTCGGCGCGTCCGCGGGACACCGCGTCGAGGGTGGAGAAGCGCTCGAAGACCCGCACCGGGTCGTCGGAGGACAGCACGGTGACCGCCGAGCCGAGCAGGATGCGCTCGGTGCGCCCGGCGATGGCGGCGAGCACCACCTCGGGCGCGGAGATCGCGAAGTCGTCGCGGTGGTGCTCGCCCACGCCGATGGCGTCCAGCCCGGACTGCTCCGCGAGCACGCCCTGCTCCACGACGTTGCGCAGCACCTGCGCCTGGCTGAGCAGTGTGCCGTCGGGCCCCTGCGTGACGTCCCCGAACGTGTCGATGCCGAGCTCGATGGCCATTGCCGCCTCCTGGTGGTTGTGCAGGGGGAACGGCCCGGGACCGCCGCCTGTTCCTGCGGGTGTCTCGTATCCCGGATGCGCCCTTCCCTGGAGGTATGTCCCGTCCGTACCGTGTGCGTGCCCATCCAGAGCGACTGAGAGACCTGGCTCGCCGACGTCGCAGCAACCCCCGTCCGCATCCCGCGGTAGGCGAGGGTGCTCCCGCCAGGACCGATGGAGGTCCACCGTGCGCAACCCGAGCAGCGTTCACCGCTGTCGTTGTTGTCCAGCCTGACGCCAGGCCGTCCGCCGCGCGCGGGCACATGACTCTCCGCTGACCCCGCCGTCAGCCCACCGCGCGTCACGCGCGCACCTGCGACCGGCCCGTTCCGGGGGCACGTCGCCCACAGCCCTCCGTCCGCCGTGGCCCGTTCGGACCGCGTCGACCGGCTTGGCGGGGCCCGTGTCCAGGGCGTCGCCCGATGCACGATCCCGCACCCTCCATCCGCGCCTGCTCCGTCGGCGCACCCGTCAGCAAGGGGTACCCATGTCCGAGTCACGTCCGTTCCACCTCGCCGTCGAGCTCGGCGGCGCCGGCCGCCATCCCGCCGCCTGGCGGCTGCCCGACGCCGACGCCGCGGGCCTCCTGACCGCGGCCCACTGGGCTGAGCTGGTCCGCAGGTCGGAGCGCGCCGGCGCCGCGTTCGTGGTCCTCGCGGACTCGGTGGCGCCGCCTAGCGCGGCTGCGGACACCGTGCAGGCCCGGCTGGACGCGACGGGTGTCGCGGCGCTGCTCGGCCCGCTGACCTCGCGCATCGGCATCGTGCCCGTGGTGCCGGTGACCTATGCGGAGCCGTTCCACGTGGCCAAGGCGGTGGCCACCGTCGACCTGGTGAGCCAGGGCCGCGCGGGGTGGCAGGTGGACGTCGCGGCGCCTGCGGGCACGGGCGCCGGGGACGTGCAGGCTGCGCAGTTCCACGGCCGGTCGGCTGTCGGCTCCGCGGCCCAGTGGCGCGAGGCGGCCGACGTCATCGAGGTGGTCCGCCGGTTGTGGGATTCGTGGGAGGACGACGCGATCGTGCTCGACGCGGCGACGGACAGGTACATCGACCGTGACCGCGTCCACGACGTGGCGTTCACCGGCACGACCTTCTCGGTGGCCGGCGCCTCGATCACGCCGCGCTCGCCGCAGGGGCAGCCGCTCGTCGTGGTGCGCGGTGACGTGCCCTACGCGCTGGGCGTCGCCGTGGCCGGCGCCGACGTGATCCGCATCGCGGCCCGGGACGTCAAGGAGGCCAGCGCCCTGGCCGCGAGGGTGCGCGCGGCCGTCGCGGGCTCGGGCCGGCCCGCCCGCTCGGTCAAGGTGCTGCTCGACGTCGAGACGCTGCTCGGACGTGACGAGGCCGCCGCGCGCGAGCGGCTCGCCGAGCTCGACCGCCTGGCCGGGCGGCCGTATGAGCCCAGTGGCGTGCACGTGGTCGCGGGGGCGGAGCGGGCCGCTGACGCGCTCGCGGATGTCGTGGACCTCACCGGCGTCGACGGGCTCGTGCTGCAGCCGCTCGCCCACGCGGGCGACCTCGCGGTGCTCGCGGAGGAGGTGTCGCCCCGGCTGCGCGAGCAGGGCCGGCTCGCCGACCTGCCCGCGAAGGCCGGCCCGGAGGCGCCGCGCACGTTGCGTGACGCGTTCGGCCTGGACCGGCCCCTGAGCCGCTACACCCTGGCCCGCTGAGCACCGCCCACCCTCGACCCGAAGGACTTCCGATGCCCAAGCAGATCCACCTCGCCGCGCACTTCCCCGGCGTCAACCACCACACCGTGTGGACGGACCCGTCCCACCGCCCCGAGACCCAGACCGCGTTCGCGTCCTTCGAGCACCTGGCCCGGACGGCCGAGCGCGGCAAACTCGACTTCCTGTTCCTCGCCGAGGGTCTGCGGCTGCGCGAGCAGCGCGGGCAGCTCGTGGACCACGACGTGGTGGGCCGCCCCGACACGTACACGGTGCTCGCGGCGCTGGCCGGCGTCACCACGCACCTGGGCCTCGCGGGGACCATCAACGCCACGTTCAACGAGCCGTATGAGCTGGCCCGCCAGTTCGCGACCCTCGACCACCTGTCCGCGGGCCGTGCGGCGTGGAACGTGGTGACGTCGTCGGACGCGTTCCATGGCGCGAACTTCCGACGCGGCGGCTACCTCGACCACGCCGACCGCTACGAGCGGGCGCGCGAGGTCGTCGAGGCGGCGCGCGCGCTGTGGGACGCCTGGGCGCCCGACGCGATCGCCGCCGATGCCGCCGCAGGCGTCTACGCGCGTGACCGGTCGATCGGCCTGGTCCGGACCGGCGGCCGCCTCGTGGACATCGAGGCGCGCCCCACGCTGCCGCGCAGCCCGCAGGGCCACCCGGTGATCCTCCAGGCCGGGGACTCCGACGCGGGCCGCGAGCTCGCCGCCCAGGTCGCGGACGCGGTGTTCTCCCGCCACGGCAGCCTTGAGGACGGCCAGGCGTTCTACGCCGACGTGAAGGGCCGCCTGGCGCGTTACGGCCGCAGCCCGGAGGACCTCAAGATCCTGCCCGGCGCCTCGTTCGTGCTCGGCGACACCCCCGCCGAGGCCGAGGAGCGGCTCCGGGAGATCCAGCACCAGCAGGTGCGCCCGGCGGTGGCCCGCGCGTTCGTCGAGCAGCTGTGGAACCGCGACCTGTCCGAGTACGACGTCGACGGCCCGCTGCCGGAGATTGACCCGCTCGTCGAGGCGCCGTCGATCACCCAGGGTCGGGCGTCCTTCTTCAAGGACCCCCTGGCCATCGCCGCGACGTGGCGCGCGCTCTCCGAGGAGAAGGGCCTGAGCATCCGCGAGCTGGTCATCGAGGTCGTCGGGCGGCAGTCCTTCGTCGGCACCCCGCAGCACGTCGCGGACGAGATCGACAGGTACGTGCAGTCCGACGCGTCCGACGGCTTCATCCTCGTCCCGCACCTGACGCCGCACGGCCTCGACGAGTTCGTGGACCGCGTGGTGCCGCTGCTGCAAGAGCGCGGCTCATTCCGCACCGAGTACACGGGGACCACGCTCCGCGAGCACCTGGGCCTGCCCGCCGCCGACCGCTTCGGCAGCACCCTCGACGACGTGGACGCGCCCGACGAGGCGCTGACCGCCTGACCGCTATCCCAGCCACCGCCCGAGCATCACAACAGAGAGGCCCGACATGACCACCACCGACATCTCCACCGACCTCGACCGCGCGGCCTTCGCCGCCGAGTGGGAGGCCTGGCACGCCGCCCGCGAGGAGTACTTCCGCGCCCCGCACGGCTGGGTCGCCATCACCGCCCTGCACTGGCTCACCTCCGACAGCGCCACCCTGGATGGTGTTCCCGGCCGCTGGTCCAGCGTCGACGGCACGGTCCGCATCGAGGCCGCCGCGTCGGACGGCGTCACGCTGCCCGACGGGTCGACGGTGGACGGCGCCGCCGAGCTGACCCCCGTCGAGGGCGCCCCCGGGCTCGCTGTCCGGGCCGGTGACCTGCTGCTCGAGGTCGCCCGCCGCACCGGCCACGACATCGTCCGCGTGCACGACCCGAAGGCCACGCAGCTCGCCGAGTTCGCCGGCATCCCCACGTTCGCCCCCGACCCGGCATGGGCGGTCCAGGCCCGACTCGACCGCTACGACGCGGCCCAGACCGTCACCACCGGCGCCGTGGTGGACGGCCTGGAGCACCACCACACGGCGATCGGCACTGTGACGTTCACGCTGGGCGGCGTCGACCAGTCGCTGATCGTCTTCGACGGCAACCACGGCGCTAGCGTCCTGTTCCGCGACGCGACCAGCGGCGTCACCACCTACCCGGGCGCCCGCACCCTGGCTCTCGGCCCCGTCGCCGAGGACGGCACGCTGACCCTCGACTTCAACCGGGCGGCCAACCTGCCGTGCGGGCTCACACAGTTCGCCACGTGCCCGGTGGCGCCTGCGCAGAACACCCTGACGGTGGCCGTCGAGGCGGGGGAGAAGTGGGTCGCCGGCCGTTGACGTCAGCTAGGGCTCAGCGCCCAGGAATCAGGTCGGCGGATGGTGAACAGGTCGCTAGAACAACCCCAGTTGGTTGAGCAAACCCTCTGCAGCTCTGAGGATCGCGTCAGCATTGTGGACGGCCTCACTCGCCTCATCGGTGGTGGCGTCATCACCCGGACGTTCGGGGTACTCCAACTCGTTGCGCCGTCGGCGCAGTGCCCCGAACTGACGGAAGCCCGGGCCGAACTGGGCTCTGACGGCTCGTTCGACGGCGTAGTGACCGCCTCTGGTTGTCGGGCGGAGTCCCTGGTGGGCGAGGAGTGCCGTCAGTGCCTGCCGGGATGCGTCATAGGCGAGGACGAACGCCGAGTCCGGGTCGGTTGTGATGGCTGAGCGGGCGGTCTGCAGCGTGACGCCCGCCTTCTCCATCAGCCGCTCACCATTGGCTGCGGCGCCGATGAGGCTCTGCAATTCTCCGGACGAGATGAGCGCCTCGATCTCCGACTCGCCGCGCTTCCAGCGGGCCATCAGGCGCTCGCCGGTTCAGTGTGGGCGAGTACGACGGTGAACGCCGATGCCCTGATCTGAGCGACCAGCGCGTCGGCAGGATCCAGCCACTGCTTCGCGGAGCGGACGACCGGGTTGACCTCGATGCCAAGTCGAGCGTGTGCGCTGTCGGCCGCATCGTAGAGATCTGCCCGGTCGACGTCGCCGACGACGAGCACGTCGACGTCATGCGGAGGTGGGCCTTGCTGCCCGGCGTAGCGCGCCGCCCACGACCCGAAGATCATGACCTGCTCGGCTCCAGGGATGTCGAACTCCTCCGCGATCACGGCCTTGGGGCCGAATGTGATCTCCAACAGCTGAGTCAGGGCCGGGGCGGCCGGGTGAGAAGTGTTTGCCCGGAGCAGCCGGTTGCGGCCGAGCGTGCGGCTGGTGAGGAGGCCAGCCTTGTCGAGGCGGACCACCTCGCGATGCAGGGTGGACAGCGGAACTCCGAGGCGCGTGGCGAGGTCGCTCACGCCGAACTCCTGCTCAGGGTGCAGCAAGAGCCACATCAGCAGCTCCGCTTGGTGCTGCGACCTGAACACCGGTAGCAGAGCTGGACCGTCACTACGCATAACCGAAAGATATATCCCATCTATGGGAAGTGGCAACGGTCACCCACTCGCTCAATTACTCACAGGCGAGCATGGCATAGAGGGTGTCCCCGATCTGCTGCGTCGACTCGGGAGCTGGCGTTCGTCCTGACCTTCTGCGTTCAGCGCGGCCGTGGCCGCGGCCTGCAGCTGTGGCGGGCTGATCCATTGAGAATCAACGAAATGTTGACAACAGTGTGTTGATGATCTGAGGATTGGCGCGTGCCCACCGACGATCACACCCAGGCCGCATCGGCCGAGCAGAGCCGCGCCGTCCTCCACGCGTCCGGGGCCAAGGACCTGCCGCCGCGCCCGTGGCAGCACCCGGGACAACCGCTCGCCGACCTCGAGCTCGTCAGGCACGCCGCGTGGCTGGCCCGGAGCCCGGAGGTGGAGGCCGAAGTGCTGTCGGCGGGCCTGCGCCTGCTCGAGTCAGCGCGGGCGGAACTGGATCAGATCGAGGCTGGCCTGCTGTTCGCCGCCCGAGCCCGTGGCATGACCTGGCCCGAGCTCTCCGAAGCGCTCGGCCTCCGGTCGCCGCAGGCCGCTCAGCAACGGTTCGGCCGCATCACCGACCGCGTCGTCGGTGGCCGAGCCACGTGAACGGCATCGTCTCCCTGGCGGAGGCCGACGAGCGGTGCGGCCGCAAGGCCGCCACCCTCGGGCGGCTCATGCGAGAGGGCTTCGCGGTCCCTCGGGGATTCGTGATCGCGAACCCCGGGGACTGCCGCTGGCCACGAGGTCTGGGGCAGGCGCTAGCGGGGCTGAGGCCGGGCCCGTACGCCGTCCGCTCGTCCGGTCTCGGCGAGGACGGCATCTCGGCCTCGTTCGCCGGCCAGCTCCACACGACGCTCAACGTCCCGGTGGCGGGCGTCGCCGATGCGATCCTGCGGTCTGCCGCCTCCGGGGCCAGCGCCGCGGCCAGGTCGTACGCATCGCGGCTCGGGCAGTCGGTCACCGAGATAGCGCCGGTGCTGGTCCAGCAGATGGTCCAGCCCGACGTGGCGGGTGTGCTGTTCACACGCCACCCGGTGACCGGCGCCGACCAGGTGGTGATCGAGGCGGTGGACGGCCTCGGCGATCGGCTCGTGAGCGGCGAGGTGGCGCCCGAGCGCTGGATCGTCGGGGAGCACGGCATCGTCGAGGCGCCCCGCTCAGGCGCGCTGCTCACGGAGCAACAGGTGGCAGAGCTGGTCAGGCTCGGACGACAGATTGAGGCCAGCCTCAGCGCGCCCCAAGGCATCGAGTGGGCTGTCGAGGGAGCGCGGGTCTGGGTGCTCCAGTCGCGTCCGATCACCTCCAAGCGCGGCTCCCGCGCGGATGACGATCGGCCGGCCGCTGACCCGATTCTCTTCGGGACCGCCGCCAGCCCAGGTCGGGCGACAGGCCGGGTGTCGGTCGTGCGCGGACTCGACGACTTCGCCGAGTTCCGCGAGGGCGACGTGCTGGTCTGCCGCGCGACCTCACCCGCCTGGACTCCCGTCCTGGCACGCGCCGCAGCCGTCGTCACGGAGACCGGCGGGCTGCTCTCCCACGCCGCCATCGTGGCCCGAGAGTTCGGCGTCCCGGCCGTGGTGTCGGCCGACGACGCCACCACCCTGCTGGCTGGACACGCCACGGTCCTCGTCGACGGGAACCGCGGAACCGTCGCCCCGTCCTCTGAGAGGCCGACCCGTGACTGACCGCCCGGATTCGCTCCTCCGGGTCCTCCACACCGTCCGCACCCTCGGCTACGCCGACGTGCCCCGCATCGCCGCCCGCCCTGCCGTCGAGGCCTGCTACCGCGACTTCCTGCCCCTCAACGACGTCGTCGCACGGGCCTGCTCTGACTGGCAGCTCGCGGAGCTCGGCATCGGCGGCAAGCAGACGTCACTTGAGGATACGGTCGCGGAACTGCGTCGGGCCGCCGACGCCTGGGAACCCCTCGAGCATCGCCTGGCCGGCGACGTCGAGCGGTTCGCCGGGTACTTAGGCAGATTCACCGGCGCCCTCGCGCACGCCGTGCACGATCCGCGCTGGATCACGGGGACGGACCGCGACTCCGCGCATCGCGTCTGGTTCGAACTGCACGAGGACCTCATCGCGACCCTCGGCCTGTCCCGCTGACGCACATCGTGTGGGAACGCCGAAGGCCCCAGGGATTCCCTGGGGCCTTCGACTTCTGAGTAGCGGGGGCAGGATTTGAACCTGCGACCTCTGGGTTATGAGCCCAGCGAGCTACCGAGCTGCTCCACCCCGCGTCGGTGAGATCAATCTACGTCATGTTCCGGGCGCCCCGGTCCACGGAGGCGCCTGGCGGATGGCGGCGTGACATCTGTCGGGTTGTGGGTAGGATCGCCGCGTGTCCCTGCGGAAGTGTTGTCGCTGAGCTGACGACCTCGCGCGCCTGAGCGGCCCCGGCCCCGGCAGCGCACCCGCATGACGCCCCCTTGAGGATCAGCTCGTGACGACGCTCACGCTCTCCCGCCCCCTGCACGACTCGGCCGCGACCTCCCGTGTCGCGTCCGGCGTCGCGGCGCCCGCCCCTACGTCGCTCACCAGCCTGGGCCAGTCCCCGTTCGCGGTGGTCGGCGCGTTGCCCGCGGGCCCCGATGGCCGGCCGCCGGTCGTCTTCCGCGGCGACACCGGCTCCGACGCGACGCTCCTGCTCGCCGCCGCGCGGGCCGATGTGGTGCGCGTGGGCTTCTCCGTCGATGCCCCCGACCGGACCGCGATGACCGCGCTGGTCGCGGAGGTCGAGGAGGAGGTCGCGGCGGTGGGCCGCCGCCGCGCCGACGTGACGGTGCTGCTGGACGTGGAGGTCGTGGTCGTCGCCGACGAGGCCGCCGCCCAGCGCAAGTCCCAGCAGCTCGCCTGCCTCGACGCGATGGCGGGCGTGGCCTGGCCGGTCGCCGCCACCCGTGTGGTGGCGACGGCCGATCAGGCTCCCGTGGTCGCGGCCCGCTTGGCGCAGGAGGTCGGCGCGGACGGCGCCTACGTCATCCCGCTGGCGGGTTCCGCCGATCTGCTGGCGGCCGTCAGCAGAGCTGGCTGAGGGCCTGCGACAGGTCGTCGATGAGGTCCAGCGGGTCCTCGAGCCCGACGGACAGCCGCACCGTGGACTCCGCGATGCCGACCTTGGCGCGGCCGGCGGGGCCGAGCTTGCGGTGCGTGGTCGTCGCGGGGTGTGTGACCAGGGACTTCGCGTCGCCGAGGTTGTTGGAGATGTCCACGATCCGCAGCGCGTCGAGCACCCCGAAGGTGAGCTTCTTGGCGACGTCGGGTGTGGCGCCCTCCGGGACGGCGAGGTCCAGGGTGACGACAGTGCCGCCGCCCGTCTGCTGCTGGAGCGCGAGCTCGTGCTGTGGGTGGGACGGCAGGAACGGGTAGCGCACCTGCGCGATGCCGGGCTGTTGCTCGAGCCAGGTCGCGAGTTGGAGGGCTGAGGCGGCCTGGTGGCGCACCCGCAGCGACATCGTCTCCAGGCCCTTGAGCAGCACCCACGCGTTGAACGGGCTGAGTGACGGCCCGGTGTTGCGGATGAGCGTCTGCACGGGGCCGTGGATGTACTCCTCGGAGCCGAGGATCGCGCCGCCGAGCACGCGGCCCTGCCCGTCGATGTGCTTGGTCGCGGAGTACACGACCACGTCGGCGCCCAGGTCGAGGGGCCGCGAGAACACCGGGGTGGCGAACACGTTGTCCACCACGACCGTCGCCCCGGCGGCGTGTGCCAGCCGCGAGACGGCGGCGATGTCGACGAGGTCCTGCATGGGGTTGGACGGCGTCTCGAAGAACACCACGTCGGCGGGGGTGGACAGCGCGTCCTCCCACTGGGACAGCACGTGGCCGTCCACGTAGTCGGTGCGCACGCCCCAGCGCGCGAACAGGTCGTCGAAGATCGTCACGGTGTTGCCGAACAGGGCGCGTGCGGCGACGATCCGCGAGCCCGAGCTGACGAGCGCGGCCAGCGACGTGAACACGGCGGACATCCCTGACGCGGTGGCGTACGCCGCCTCGGCGCCGTCGATCAGGCGCAGGCGCTCCTCGAACGTGGAGACGGTGGGGTTGCCGTATCGGGAGTACAGGAACCGGTCGGACTCCCCGGCGAAGGCCGCCTCGGCGTCGGCGGCGCGCTCGTAGACGTAGCCCTGCGTGAGGTACAGCGCCTCAGACGTCTCGTTGAACTGGGAGCGCACGAGCCCGCCGCGCACGGCGAGGGTGTCGGGCCGCAGGGTGTCACGGGCGACGGAGCGGTCGTCCCAGTCGGCGGGCCCAGGGACGCGGCCGTCGGCGGCGCTCACGGCTGCCGCCACGGCAGGCCGGCGGCGCGCCAGCCCTCGAAGCCACGGTGCCCGTGCTCGTCGACGCCGCCCTCGAAGCCCTCGGTGATGTTGAACGCCGGGCCGAACCCGGCCTCGGTCGCGGCGGCTGCGGCGTTGCGCGAGCGCGCGCCCGAGCGGCAGAGGAACACCACGGGGCGGCCGTCGCCGGGCTGGAGCCCCGTGCGGGCCAGATCGGCGACGAAGTCCGCGTTGATCTGCCCGGACGGGTAGCGGGACCACTCGATGAACGCGACGCCCTGGCCGAGCGTGCTCACGTCGGGCACGCCCACGAAGCGCCATTCGGCGTCGGTGCGGACGTCGACCAGCACCGCGTGCTCGTCGGCGGCCAGCAGGTCCCAGGCCTCGCGGGGGGTCAGGTCCCCGGCGTACTGGTCGGCGCTCACACGAGCCTCGTCTCGGGCTGCTGCGGCTGCGGGAGCACGACGGCCTGCGCGACGATGACGCGCTCGCCGTCGAAGGTGGCGGCGGGGGAGCCGTGCAGCACGTACCCCTCGGCCAGCGCCGCGCTGACCCGCTCGCAGAATGTGCGGTCGTCGGGGCCGCTCAGCAGCCGGTAGCGGAGCCGCTCGGGCGCGCCGTCCTCGGGCGCGCTCGGGGCGGGAACAGGTGTCGTCATGTCGCCTCCATCGGTCCTGGCGGTAGCACCCTCGACCGGCACCGGGGAGGTGCGCGCGGGTTGCTGCGGCGTCATCGAGCCAGATCTCTCGGCCGCTCTGGATGGTCCTGCGAGAGTACGCCGCACCGGCGGAAGATTCCACGCACCGGACATCAGGCTCACCATGCGAGACGTGGCGGCTTCCTGATGGCCGCCGTCAGCCCCACCGTGCTTATCTTTGAACTCAAGGTCATGAGTGCCAGCGCACAGCCCCGGCTTGCTGGCCGGCAACCCTCCTCCGCGGTGGGGTGCCCCGGGTGACGACCAGGTCGTGCGCACGTCCGCGCACGGCAAGCGCGGGGGCTGGCTCGATTGCTCCCCCCACAGCTGTTGGAGGAGTGCCATGAAGTCCCTGACCACCGAGTCCGCCTCGTGTGTCGACGAGGCCGCCGCGTCGGAGCGCCTCCCGCTGCTCCCCGTCGTCGGAGCCTCGACCCAGGTCCCGCTCGTGGACGGCACCTCGCGCACCTACGCCAACCTGGACTACGCCGCGAGCGCCCCCGCACTGGAGACCGTCGCGGCGCGCGTCACCGAGGTGCTGCCGCTGTACGCCTCCGTGCACCGCGGCGCCGGGTACCTCTCCCAGGTGTCGACGGCCCTGTACGAGGCGTCACGGCAGGCCGTGGGCCGGTTCGTCGGGGCCCGCGAGGACGACGTCACGATCATCACGCGCAACACCACCGACTCGCTCAACCTGCTCGCGGGGGTCGTCCCCGCAGCCGCCGACGGCGCGCCCGGCCGGGTGCTCGTGCTCGACTCGGAGCACCACGCCAACCTGCTGCCGTGGGCGCATGGCGCAGGGCGTGAGGCGACGGTGGTGGGCATCGCCGCGACAGTCGCCGGCACGCTCGACGTGCTCGCCACGGAGCTCGCGGCCCGTCCGTACGCGCTGGTGGCGGTCACCGGCGCGTCGAACGTCACCGGTGAGGCGCTGCCGCTGGAGGACGTGGTGCGGATCGCGCACGCCGCCGGGGCCCGGGTGGCCGTGGACGGCGCCCAGCTCATCCCGCACCGCCGGTTCTCCCTCGCGGACAGCGGGGTCGACTACGTCGCGTTCTCCGGCCACAAGGCGTACGCGCCGTTCGGCGCCGGGGTCCTCGTCGGGCGGCGCGACTGGCTCGACGGTGGCACTCCGTACCTCGCAGGGGGAGGCGCGGTGCGCGACGTCCGGGCAGATCGCACGCTGTGGCAGCCGGCGCCCGCCCGGCATGAGGCAGGCTCGCCGAACGTCATCGGCGCCGTCGCCCTCGCCGAGGCGTGCGAGGCGCTCGCCGCCCTGCCCGACGGCGCGCTCGCGGCCCATGAGGAGGTGCTGCGCGCCCGGCTCGTCGAGGGCCTCGAAGCGCTCGACGGCGTGGAGGTGGTGCGCATCTGGCCCGACTCCCACGACCCCGTCGGCGTGGTGACCTTCACCGTCGCCGGGCACGACCCCGGCCTGGTCGCGGCGTACCTGGCGGCGGAGTACGGCATCGGCGTCCGGGACGGGCGGTTCTGCGCGCACCCGCTGCTCTCGCGGCTCGGCGCGTCATCGGGCGCCATCCGTGCGTCGGTGGGCGTCGGGACGCCGGGGGAGGCGGTGGACCGGCTCATCGCCGGGCTGGCGGCTTACCTCGCGGCCGGGCCCCGCGCCCGGTACGAGGTGGTCGACGGTTGCTGGACGGTGGTTGATGACACCCGCCCGCTGCTGGCCGTGCACGGCCTCGACTCCCTCACCGCCACCGCCGCACAGGCCTGCGGGCCAGCGATCGACTGACGCGCGCCGGCCCGACCCTGCGCGGCTCCGCTCAGCGCGGGAAGGCCGCCAGCAGGTACCCCGCGTAGCCGCCCGGGGTCCGGCCCACGGTCCGCCCGGAGGTCACCACATCCGTCTCCTCGGAGGCGCGCACCACGACGCGCGGGTCGGCGCGCATCCGCTCAACGAGGTCCACGTCCTCATGCTCGACGAGCGGGGCGAAACCACCGGACCGCAGGTACGCGTCCGCCCGGACGCCCAGGTTGGCGCCGTGCACGTGGCCGTTCGGCCGTCCGGGGACCCGGGTGGCCCGCCACGCGGTGAGCTGCCGCTCGGACAGGTCGCGCGGGTCGGGCTGGACGGTGCCGAGGACGAGGTCGGCGCCGTCGTCGGCCAGCGCGCGCTGCGCTCGCAGCCAGTGGGCGGGGACGACGGTGTCGGCGTCCGTGCAGGCGATCCACACCGTGGCCGGGTCGTCGTCGTGGAGGGCCAGTCCGGCGCGGACCCCCGCGGCGCGCGCCGCCCCGACGGCCCGCTCCGTCACCTCGAGGACCAGTGCGTCGGAGGCCAGGGCCGCCTGCGCGGAGCCGTCGTGGCAGTCGTCGAGCACCACGACCACGTCGACGGGCAGGTCCACCGCGGCGCACGCCACGGTGAGCGAGGCGAGGCATTCGGGCAGCAGCTCCTCCTCGTCGTGCACCGGCACCACGACCAGGAGCCGGCTCAGTGGCGGCCGCGACCTCATGGCGCCAACCCCTCGCGTTGGGCGACCGAGGCGCCGTCCGCGCTCCACACGTCCAGCGCCATGTCCGCGTCGCGGTAGGCCGACACGCGCGTGAGCCCGAGCGCGCGATCGAGCACGCGGTGCACATCGTCGCCGGTCTGCGAGTACTCGGGCACCGGGTGCCGCCAGTGGCATGCGAGCACCGTGCCGCCCGGGGCCAGGGCCTTCTGTGCCTGGCCCGCGAGCTCGACCAGCTCAGCGCGCGTCAGGTAGTAGCCCACTTCGGAGAGCACGACGAGGTCGTACGGGCCGCCCGGGACGCCGGTGCGGATGTCGTGCGGCACGACGATGACGTGCGGCGCGTGCGCCAGGCGGGCCGTCGCGGTCTCCACGGCGGACTCGGCGAGGTCGGTGGCGAGCAGGTGGTCGCTGCGCTGGGCCAGCTCGGCGGTGAGCATGCCGATCGAGCAGCCGACCTCGAGCACCGAGCCGAACCGGGGCGTTGGGAGCGCCGCCAGGGTCAGGGCGCGCTTGCGCTCCTCATACCAGCGGGTCTCGAGCCGCCACGGGTCGCCGCGTCGGCTGTAGGCGGCCTCGAAGTGCTCCGCGCCGACTCCGGCAGGCGGCGGTTCCGCCGAGACGAACAGCTCGACGTCGCGGTCGAACTGCCGCAGGAACTCGGGGTGCAGCGGCGAGGCGTCCTCGGGCGCGGGGGACAACGGCTGGGTCTGGGTCACGTGCCGGGCGAGGGCGCGCCGCTTGGCCGTCACGTCCGCATCGTCGAGCAGCAGCGCGCGGAACTGGTCCCAGGGGACGTCCGGGTGGTCGGGGGCAGCCCAGTGCCAGAGCCAGATCGGGTACTCGAGGAGCCGGGCGCCCAGTTCGGCGGCGATCTCCGCGCAGATCTCGCCGGTGACCCGGTGGTCACGGTGGCCGTCGCCGCGCCAGGGGCCGACGACGGCGGTGACCGGCTCCGCGCCGATCGCGTCCCGCAGGGCTCGGGTGATCGCCGCACGATCCTCCCGCACCGACCCGTCGGGGAACCCCAGTAGCCGCACCGTCGAGCCGGGCGACAGCAATGCGACGGCGTCGGCGACCTCCTCGACGCGCCGCGCGGCCAGGTCGGAGGGCGTGAGCGTGGGCGAGCCGGGGTGCGAGCCGGCGCCGTCGGTCACGACGACGACCTCTGCGGGGCGGCCCGCCGCCGCGAGCCTGCTCAGGAGGCCGCCGGCGCCGAGGGTCTCGTCGTCGGGGTGCGCTGCCACCACGACAGTGCGGCCGGTCGGCAGCGCGAGACCCGGGAGGGTGTCGAACCGGCCAGCGGCGTCCCACACCGCCGCCGGCGTGCCAGCCGCTCGGCCGTCGAACGTCACCACGGAGCGGGCGCCTTCGCCAGCAGGGCGCCGAGCGACGCGTCGTCCCGCTCAGCATGCTGCTGCCGGATGTAGACCTCGAGGTCCGCGACGCGCTTGGCGTGCTCCGGCTCCTGGGTCAGCGGGCCCGGGCCTAGTGCGTGGGCGGCGATGCGGAGGGTGTCCTCGCAGGTCCGGGCCACTGTGGCACGCACCCGCTTGGCCAGGACGCGCCCGGCGGTCCGCGCCTCCTCGTCCTCGGGGTCCAGGCCGCGACGGGTCGCGGCACCGGAGGCGTCCACGCGTGCCGCGGCGTCGGCCAGGCAGATCCTGGCCGCCTCCAGGCGCTCGTCGAGGGCGCCCATGTGCATGGCCAGCAGCCGGTCGTCCGAACGGGCCGCCACCTGCTGATGCACGCGCCGCGCGATGCCGACCGCCCCGCCGAACCAGCACGCCGCGACGCCGATGGCGCCCCACCAGAAGCCGGGCCGCTCCAGGTACCAGTCGCCGTCGGCGACCAGCGTGGCGCGGGCGCGCTGGAACTCGACGGGCGTGCTGGGGATCTCGACGAGGCCGCGAGCCGACCACTCCTGGCCTACGGGCCGCGCCTCGGGGGCGCGCAGGTCGACGGCGAACAGCCCACGCCGCCCGTCATCGGCCCGGGCCGTCACTAGGGCCGCGTCCAGCTCGGCGGCGAGTGAGCACCACGGCTTGACGCCGTCGAGCACCCAGCCATCGTCATCCTCCGAGGCGGCCAGCGCCGGCCCAGGCCCCTCGGCCGCGTACGCGCCCCAGGTCGCTGCGGGCCCCAGGCGCGACGGCAGCCCGGTCGCGCCCGCCTGGTCGAGGATCGCCCGCGCGTCCAGATGCGGCTCGACGGCCCGCGCGACCGCGAGGTCATGCGCCGCGAGCGAGGCCAGGTGCTCCCACAGGACGACGGTCGCCCCGGCGCCTGGCCGCAGGCTGTCGGGCCACGCCACTGCGGCACGGAGGGCTTCCGGCGCCGACCCCGGCATCGTGCCGAGCACGGAGGGCGTTCGCGGTCCGATGCGGACCGGTCGGGAATCGGGCATGCGTCACCTCGCCTGGTCATGCGACGAGCACCCGGACGGGCCTCGGCGCAGATCATCACCCAGGCCGCGGGTGGCTGCCACCCGGGCTGGAGATGAAACACCTGGTCAGGGTGCTGATGACGCAGCTCACATCACCAGGGGCGCCGTTGTTCGACGCGCGGACGATGCCCTCAGAACAACCCGCCCTTGAGCGCGAGCGAGGCGATGAGCCCGATGACGCCCAGCACGAGGCCCCCGGCCGCCTGCTTGCGCCCCACCGGCGCGTACCCGAACTGCGTCATCTGCCCGGCTCGCTGCAGGCCGAGCCCGGAGACGACGAGCGCGGCGATCGAGACCAGCAGCACGGGGTTCACCAGGACGCTCACAGCGCCGAGGATCAACCCTGCGCGGGCCCGCGGATTGCGGAGCACCGGCGGCGCGTACAGCGGTGACACAGGGAGTCCGGGCTGGTCCGGCGTGGTGGACGACTGCGTCATCAGACTGCTCCCTGCATAGGTGCGGAGCGCCGAGCGTAACCCGCCGGAACTAGGCGCCTGACCTGGTCGCCTGTCCCTCTATCGTCACGCCCGCAGGACGGCTAGTGTCCCGAGAATGACGGACAAAACGGACACCGACGTCGTGGTCCAGGTCGCTCAGCGGGTCGTCAACCTCAGGCGGGCCGTGCACTTCTACCAGCGACTCCTCGGCCAGCCCGCCGACGTGGTCTTCGACCCGTCCGGGCTCGCCCTGTTCGTGCTCGACCGGCTCCGCACCCGGCTGCTCCTCGACTGCGAGGCGGCGAGCTCCCTCGTCTACCTGCGCGTCGACGACGTGTGCCGCAGGGTCGAGGAGCTCCGCGCCGACGGGATCGTCGTCGAGGGGGAGCCGTCAGTCGTCTGCCAGAACGCTGACCCCGTGCTCGGGAAGGAACGCCGCCACGAGTGGCGGGCGTTCGTGCGGGACACCGAGGGCAACACGGTCGGCCTGGTCAGCGCTGCGGCGGCGGGGGCCTGACGGTGCCTCCCGCCCGCTACGCGACGACGATGCGGAGCTGGGCGGCCATCGCCGGCGCCAGCTCCACGAGCTGCTCCTGGCTGATCGTCGCCCCGGCCAGCCCTTCGAGCCCCTGCAACCCCGAGAGGTCCGCCCCGCGCAGGTCCACCTGTGCCAGCGTCGCGCGGGTGAGATCCAGCCGCCCGATGCGGCAACCCTCGAAGGCCATGCGCGTGACCTTCGCCCCGCCCAGGTCGAGCTCGCCGATGACGCACCCGTCGAAGCGCACGTCCGTCAGGGCCGCGTCCCGCAGGTTCAAGTAGTCGATCTTGCCGCCGCGCAACAGCACCCGCGTGAACGTCGAGGCGTACGCGGTCACCGCGCCGAGCCGGCAGTCGCGCAGCTCGACATCACGCCAGATCGACGTCGCCGCGTCGAGGCTGCCCGCATGCACGTCGGTGAGCGTGCTGTCCGCCACCTGCCCGTGGCCCAGATTCACGCCGTCCATGCGGCATCCGGTCAACCCGCAGTCCATGAAGCGCGCATGCCGCAGGTCCTGGCCGGTGAGGTCAAGCCCGTCGAACGCGAGCGCCTCGTAATCGCCCTCCTCCTCAAGCTGGCCATCGAAGGGGGTCAGCGCGGGCAGTGAGATGCGGGGCGCGGCGAGGGTCTGGGGACGGCGACTCATCCCCGAAGCCTGCCATCTGGCGGGCTCAGGAGTGGGCGTCGCGCCAGGCCACCCACTGCTTGACGAGCGACATGTCGTAGTCGGGCCCGTCGGCGTCGAGCGTGACCAGCGTGACCCCGGCCTCGACCAGATCGTCGGCCACCTCGGACGGGGGCGTTCTGGCGGCGAACGAGCGCTCGATCTGGCTCGCGTCGCGGCCGACGTCCACGCCGTGCTGGTCGAGGATCGCGCTCTTGCGCCGCAGCGTCTCGAGGTCCCCGAAGCTGTGCCACACGTCGGCGTGCTCGGCGACGACTCGCAGTGTCTTCCGCTCCCCGCCACCGCCGATCAGGATCGGGATCTGCCGAGTCGGCTGCGGGTGGGAGGCCGCCCACCGGGCCTTGATCCGGGGCAGGGCGGCGCCCAGGTCGGCGATGCGGGAGCCCGCCGTGCCGAACTCGTAGCCGAACTCGTCGTAGTCACGTTCGAACCACCCGGCGCCGATGCCCAGGATCAGCCGCCCACCGGAAATGTGGTCGACGGTCCGCGCCATGTCGGCCAGCAGGTCCGGGTTGCGGTACGAGTTGCAGGTCACCAGCGCGCCGATCTGCACACGGCTGGTCTGCTCGGCCCAGGCGCCGAGCATCGTCCAGCATTCGAAGTGCTTGCCGTCGGGATCGCCGTTCAGCGGGAAGAAGTGGTCCCAGTTGAAGACGATGTCGACGCCGGTGTCCTCGGCGCGCCGGACCGCGTCGCGGATCTGCGCGTAGTCGGCATGCTGGGGCTTGAGCTGGACGCCGATGCGCACCGGGTTCGTCATGAGGTGATCCTGGCGCCGCCGGGTCACATCCGCGCGTAGCGGGACCGGACGAATGAGTAGGCGCCGTAGCAGGCCAGGCCGATGCCGACGGCGATGAGGGCGGCCACCCCGGCGGGCTGGTCCCGCAGATCGTGCAGCGCGCCGTCGAGGCCCTGTGCCTGCGCCGGGTCGGACGTGATGCCGGCGACGACGAAGGCGAAGCCGATCAGGGCCAGCGCGACGCCCTTGGCGACGTAGCCGAGCATGCCTGCCTTCTTCACGGCGTTGCCGGCCTGGCCTCCGGGGACGCCCCTCAGGTCCTCGAGGAACTTCTGGCGGATGCCCTTGATGACGTGGTAGCCGGCGACGGCCAGGACGCCGAGGCCGACTGCCACGACGAGCGCGCGTCCGCCCGGGGCCTGCATCAGCCCAGCGGTCGCATCCTCCGTCTGGCCCTCGCTCGAGCTGCCAGAGCCCATCGCGAACGCCGCCGCGCTCACCGCGAGCGCCAGGTACACGACGGCCTTGCCCGCCGCCTTCGCACGGTCGGCGGCCTCACCTCGTCCGCGCAGCGCCTCGGCGGCCTGCCACGCGGCGAGGGCGAGCAGCGCGATGGCGCCGACCCACAGTGCGATGCCCCCGAAGGGCGTCTCAGCGATCTGGCGCAGCGCTCCGGACTGGTCGGCGCTCTCGCCGCCGCCACCGAGCGCCACCTGGACGGCGATGATCCCGATGAGCACGTGCAGCACTCCGCTCACCGCGTACCCGCAGCGTGCGGCCAGCTCCCACGGCCGCTGCCGGGCAGTGGTCGCCGCCGCTGACGTCATGGCGCTCATCAGACCTCCTCCTCGCGGGCGGACCGTCCGCGCTCGCGGGGCCGATCGTGGCACCGTCAGGCCGCGTCGGCGACCGGAAGGTGGTGATCTGCGGCGTACGCTCCGGCTGTGAGCGAGGACGTGCGCAACGTGCAGGCAGCCTTGGACGCGGTCGCCGAGCACTGGCAGCCGCACCGGCTGACCAGCGTGAACGACTACGACGTGAAGGTCGTCAAGCTGCTGGGCGAGTTCGTCTGGCACACCCATCCGGACACCGACGAGCTGTTCATGGTGATCAGCGGCACGCTCACCATCCAGCTCCGCGACCGGGACGTGGTGCTCGGCCCCCATGACGTGTTCGTGGTGCCGAAGGGCGTCGAGCACTGCCCCCGGGCGGACGCCGAGGTGCACGCCCTGCTGTTCGAGCCGCAGGGGACCGTCAACACCGGCGACGCGGGCGGCGACAGGACCGCGGCGGTCCGCGAACTGGGCTGAGCCCGCTCGCGCTACTCGACCGGGACCATCCGCACCGTCCCGTCGGCGTCGGCCGTGAGGCCCGGGTTGTGGGCGATCTCCCAGCGCACCCCGCAGGGGTCCTCGACGTAGCCGCTGTAGCCGCCCCACTCGGCGCGCCGCGGGGCCTTGAGCAGTGTGGCCCCCGCGGCGACGGCCTGGGCGATGACGGCGTCGACCTCGGCCTCGGATCCGACGTTGTGCGCCAGCGCGATGCCGTGGGCGGTGGGCGCCGCGTCCGGGGGCAGGCCCATGTCCTGCGCGAGCAACCCGGCGTCGAAGAAGCTGAGCAGCAGGCCGGGCGCCACCTGGACGAACAGCACGCGCTGCTCGGGCAGGTCGAGGGTGGGCGTCCAGCCCAGGCCGTCGATGTAGAAGCGGCGGGCGGCGGCGACCTCGGGCACGCCCACGGTCAGGAGGGTCAGTCGCTGGTCCATCGAGCGAGCGTGCCACTCACCGCCCACACGGCGGCAGCCCCCGCCTGGCCGGACGGGGGCTGCTGGTCTACAGGGCTCAGAGCGGGACGACGGCGCCGGTGAGGTGCGGCCTGCCGGAGCGGCGGTTCCAGCCCGCCTAGGCGAACCCGCCGTTGCCGTCGGGCGCGACGCGGACGTCCACAGTGCCGGGCAGCAGCACCGGCTTGGCGAACTCGACGGTCCAGGTGAACGCGTCGCCCCGCCCGGCGCCCACGTCGGCCAGTGCGCGCGAGGCGGTGTACATGCCATGCGCGATGGCCCGGGGGAAGCCGAGCGCCTTGGCGCTGAGCTTCGACAGGTGGATGGGGTTCTGGTCGCCGGAGACGGCGGCGTATCGGCGGCCGGTGTCGGCGTCGAGGCGCCAGCGGCCGGTGGGGAGCGGCGGGGCGAACAGCTCCCGCCGCCCGTCGTCGGACGACGCCGACGCAGACGCCGCTGCGGACCTCGCGCCCGAGCCGGACGCGCCCAGCCGCACGCCCTTCGCCAGGTACGTCGACACCCCACGCCAGGCGAGCTCGCCGCCCAGCACGTCGTCGTCGGCCCCGGCGATCCGGACCTCAGTCACCAGCTCGAGCTGCGTGCCCGAGCGGTGCTCCGCGAGGCCCTGCGCCCAGGCGCGGATGTCGAGGCGGTCGCCCAGCAGGATCGGGCGGTACTGGTCGACCCGGTTGGCCAGGTGCACCATGCCCAGCAGCGGCAGCGGGAAGTCGGGTCGCACCATGACGGCCGTGGCCACCGGGAACGCGAGCACATGCGTGAACCCGGCGGGCAGCACGTCGGACGCGCTCTCGCCGAGCAGGTGCTGGTAGGCGGTCAGGTGCTCGGGGTCGGCCTGCACCCCGGCGACGACGTAGGCGACGTCCGGCAGGGCGCCGGGCGCACGGCCCAGCCGCCGTTCCAGGTTGAGCCGTGCGGACGCGGCGACTCCCCGCCCGTACAGCCTGCCGAGCGCCGGGACGCCGGGCAGCACCACCTCCGCCGGCACGCTGACGGGCGCGGTCACTGGCCCACCAGGTTCTGCCCGCACACCCGCAGCGTCTGGCCCACGACCCCGCCGGCCTGCGGCGACGCGAGGAAGGCGACGGTCTCGGCGACGTCCTCCGGCAGCCCGCCCTGCTGCAGCGAGTTGAGCCGCCGGGCGACCTGCCGGGTGACGGCCGGGATGCGCGCGGTCATCTCCGTCTCGATGAAGCCAGGGGCGACGGCGTTCGCTGTGCCGCCGAAGGCCGTGAGCAGAGGGGCGGTGGCCCGCACCATGCCGATGACGCCGCCCTTGGACGCCGCGTAGTTCGTCTGCCCGCGGTTGCCCGCGATACCGGATGTCGAGGCGAGCGCGACGATGCGCGGAGCGTCGGTGAAGTCGCCGGACTCGAGCAGCGCCTCGTTGATCCGCAGCGGCGCGGCGACGTTGACGGCGAGCACCGGGTCCCACTTCTCCGGGGTCATGTTCGCGAGCAGCTTGTCGCGGGTGATCCCGGCGTTGTGCACCACGATGTCGAGCCGCCCATGCCGGGTGGTCGCGTGGTCGAGGATCTTCTGCCCGGCGTCGTCGGCGGTCACGTCGAGCTGCAGCGCGGTGCCGCGCACGGAGTTGGCCACGGCCACGAGCTGCTCCCCGGCTGCGGGGACGTCCACGGCCACCACCGTGGCGCCGTCGCGGGCCAGGGTCGTGGCGATCGCGGCGCCAATGCCCCGGGCAGCGCCCGTGACGACGGCGACGCGGCCGGCTAGCGGGCGGTCCCAGTCGGCGGGCAGGGCGCCGGCGTCGGAGTCGATGTGCAGCAGTTGGCCGTCGACGAAGGCGGAGCGGGCGGACAGGAAGAACCGCAGGGCGCCCAGGGCGCTCGGCGCGGTGACGGGCACGCCATCGGCCACGACCACGCCGTTGGCGGTGGCGCCGCCGCGCAGCTCCTTGGCGAGCGACCGCAGCACCCCGTCGACGCCCTGCCGGGCGGCGGACAGCGCGGGGCCGATGTCGGCGGTGGCGGGACGCGAGATCGTGACGATCCGCGCGCCCGGAGCCAGGCCCTTGAGGGCGCTGGCCGCCGCGAGCATCGGCTCGGAGAGCTGGTCGGGGTGGGTGATCTCGGTGAGCACCAGCACGATCGCGGCATGCCGCTCACCCGCCGCGGCGGTGCGGCGCACGTCGAGGTCCCAGCCGCTCTTCAGCCCGGTGTCGCCGAGCGACGTGCCGGAGAGCAGGTGCGCCACAGCATCGGCGTCCGGGCCTGTGCCGAGCACCAGCACCGGCCCGGCGACCAGTGGCTGCCCGGGGCGGAACCGCCGGAGCTGGGCGGGGCGCGGCAGGCCGAGCTGCTTCGCGATCTTCTGGGTGACCCCGGAGTTGACCAGGTTCAGGTAGGTGTCGGTGCTCACGCCGCCTCCAGGATCGCTGTCAGTCCGAGGCCACCTGCGGCGCAGATGGAGATGAGGGCGCGCACCGGGGCGTCGGCGCCCTGCTCGGCCTTGCGCCGCGCGAGCTCCTTGGAGATCGTCGCGACGATGCGCCCGCCAGTGGCCGCGAACGGGTGGCCGGCGGCGAGGGATGAGCCGTGCACGTTGAGCCGGGACCGCTCGACCTTGCCGAACGCGCTGTCGAGGCCGAGCCGGGTGCGGCTGAACTCCTCGTCCTCCCAGGCGGCGAGCGTAGTGAGCACTGTGGCGGCGAACGCCTCGTGGATCTCGACGTAGTCGAAGTCGTCGAGGGTCAGCCCGTTGCGGGCGAGCAGCCGCGGCACCGCGAACACGGGCGCCATGAGCAGCCCGTCCACGCCGTGCACGAAGTCCACGGCGCCGGTCTCGGCGTCGACGATCGAGGCCAGCGGCGTCAGGTCGTGCGCGGCGGCCCACTCGTCGGAGCCGAGCAGCACCGTCGAGGCGCCGTCGGACAGGGGCGTGGAGTTGCCCGCCGTCATGGTCGCCTCGACGTCCAGGCCCAGCCCGAACGTCGGGCGCAGCTTCGCGAGCTTCTCGAGCGTGGTGTCGGGGCGCAGGTTCGCGTCGCGGGTGAGCCCGCGGAACGGGGTGACCAGGTCGTCGAAGAACCCGGCGTCGTAGGCGGCGGCCAGGTTGATGTGGCTGGCGTACGCGATCTCGTCCTGCGCCTCGCGGGTGATGCCCCACTCGGCGGTGGTGATGGCCTGGTGCTCGCCCATCGACAGGCCGGTGCGGGGCTCGTTGGTGCGGGGCGCGGCGGGCGCGAGGTCCTTGGGGCGGATCGACGCGGCCGCGGCGAGCTTCTGGGGGAGGGTCTTGGCGCGGGAGAGGTCGAGGAGCGCGCGGCGCAGGCGGGCGCTCACCGCGATCGGCGCGTCGGAGGTGGTGTCGACGCCGCCGCCGATGGCCGACTCGAGCTGGCCGAGCCGGATCTTGTTGCTCAGGCTGACGATCGTCTCGAGGCCCGTCGCGCAAGCCTGCTGCATGTCGTAGGCGGGCGTCTCATCGCTGAGCGCGGAGCCGAGCACCGCCTCGCGGGTGAGGTTGAAGTCGCGGCTGTGCTTGAGCACGGCGCCGGCGGCGACCGAGCCGATGCGCTCGCCCTGGAGGCCGTACCGGGCGACGAGCCCGTCGAGTGCGGCGGTCAGCATGTCCTGGTTGCTGGCGTGCGCGTAGGGGCCGCCGGCGCGCGCGAAGGGGATCCGGTTGCCACCGAGGACGAGGGCGCGCCGGGGGCCCTCCGGGGTGCTGGTCTGCTGCCCGCCTGCTGAGGCGGGGGTGCGTGTGCTGGCCATGGGCGTTCCTCTCGCGTCGTCGCTGAGTTCGAGATGCCGTGCCTGGGATGCCGTGCCGAGATGCCGTCGAGCCTTGCCGGGACGTGTGAGGTTCAGCGTGCCCTGGTCTGGGACCTGCGGCCTAGGGAGTGAACCCCAAGCGGTGATATGTGTCCGAAACCCACAGTACCTGATACCTTCGGTTTCGTGAGTCAGATCACACCTGCCCCGTCGACGGCGACGGGCGCCACACCGGCTCTGCTGCGGCAGGCGACAGGCGCCGCCGCCCCTTCCACGCGCCCCGGAGACCGGCCCACGCCGGCGATCCTCGGCCCCGACACCTCGCCCGACACGTCGCCTGACGGTCGTTCGCCCCGCGGGGCGGACCCCCGCGAGCCCCGCCGCGCCGAGTTCGTCCGCGTGGCCCGCAAGACCGTCCACCACCATGGCCCCGACGTCTCGATGGAGGAGATCGCGGCCGCCGCGGGCACCTCCAAGTCGATCGTCTACAGGTACTTCGCGGACAAGACCGGCCTGCAGATCGCCGTCGCCGAAGCCGTCGTGCTGCAGATCCAGGGCGCCCTCGAAGGCGTGCTGCGCGTGGCGCCCACCCCCCGCGAGGGGCTGCGCGCGATGGTCGCCGTCTACCTGGAGATGATCGAGTCCTCCCCGCACGTGTACGCGTTCGTCACCCGCGACGGCTCGGTGGAGTCCGGCGGCCCGCTCGGCCACTTCCTCGACTCGGTGACCCACCTCGTCGCGGCGCCGTCCCTGCGCGGGCTCCCCGACGAGCCCGGCCCCGCCGTGCGGCCCGACGACGCAGTCGCGGCCACCGCCGAGACCGACGCCGAGGCCACCCAGCGGGCGCTCGTCGAGGCCTGGGCCGCCGGCGCCGTCGGATTCGTGCGCGGCGCCGGCGAGCGCTGGCTCGCGCAACGCGGCCAGCCCGGCAACCCCGACCGCGAGGCCGTCACCGCACAGATCTCCGCCTGGCTCTGGGCCGGCCCCGTCGGGCTCGTCGCCCGCGACAGCGCGGGCTTGACGGCGGCATCATGCGAGCAGGGTGCGCGTACAACAACGACAAGCCGCGTAGCTTGGTCGGCGGCTTCGAATGGGTATAAGCGCGAGGAGGAGTCCCGATGACCGCCAGCTCCGCCCGTCCGGCCCGCGCGATCCCGTCCGACGACCCCACGGTCGACGTCGAGGGGCTCGCCGCCGTCCTGCTCGGCCCGTATGCCGAGCTCCGCCGTCAAGCCCGCGCTGTCGCGGGCGACGAGCGCTTCCAGCGCATCGAGGGCCTGAGCCTCGACGAGCACCGCGCCCGCGTGCTCGACCAGTTGCGCACCCTGGCCCGTGAGGCCGACGTGCTCCGCGCGTTCCCCACCGCGCTGGGCGGCCGTGACGACCACGGCGGCAGCATCTCCCGCTTCGAGGAGCTGGTGGTGGCCGACCCGTCGCTGCAGATCAAGGCCGGGGTGCAGTGGGGCCTGTTCGCCTCCGCGATCATGCACCTGGGCACTGCCGACCACCACCAGCGGCTGCTCGCCGCGGCGATGAGCGTCGACGTCCCGGGGGCGTTCGCCATGACGGAGACCGGCCACGGCTCGGACGTCGCGAGCATCGGCACCACCGCGACCTACGACCCGGCGACTGAGGAGTTCGTGCTCCACACCCCGTTCCGTGCGGCGTGGAAGGACTACCTGGGCAATGCGGCGCTGCACGGCACGGCCGCCGTCGTCTTCGCCCAGCTCATCACCGCCGCCCCGGGCGCGCCGGCCGTCAACCACGGCGTGCACGCGTTGTACGTACCGCTGCGCGACCCGGAGACCGGCGAGTTCCTGCCCGGCATCGGCGGCGAGGATGACGGGCTCAAGGGCGGGCTCAACGGCATCGACAACGGCCGGCTGCACTTCGACAACGTGCGCGTCCCGCGGGCCAACCTGCTCAACCGGTACGGCGACGTGGCTGCGGACGGCACGTACTCCTCGCCGATCGCCAGCCCCGGCCGCCGGTTCTTCACGATGCTCGGCACCCTGGTGCAGGGCCGCGTCTCCCTCGACGGCGCAGCCGTGAACGCGGCGAAGGTCGCGCTCGCCATCGCGGTGAGGTACGGCAACGAGCGCCGCCAGTTCACCGGAGCCTCGGACACCGAGGAGACGGTCCTCCTCGACTACGGCGAGCATCAGCGCCGCCTGCTCCCGCTGCTCGCCGACACGTACGCGGCGTCGTTCGCGCATGAGGTGCTGCTCGAGAAGTTCGACGCCGTCTTCTCCGGCCGCCAGGACAACGACGAGGCGCGCCAGGACCTGGAGACGCTCGCGGCCTCGCTCAAGCCGGCCTCCACCTGGCTGGCGCTGACCACGCTCCAGACGGCGCGGGAGGCTTGCGGCGGCGCGGGGTTCCTCACCGAGAACCGGCTCACGTCGCTGCGCGCCGACCTGGACGTGTACGTCACCTTCGAGGGTGACAACACGGTGCTGCTGCAGCTCGTGGCGAAGCGGCTGCTGGCCGACTACGGCCGCGAGTTCGCCAAGTTCGACGCGGGCGGCGTGGCCAGGTTCGTCGCCGGGCAGGCCGCGTCGGCGGCGCTGCACCGCACCCCGTTGCTGCGGGCCGTGCAGACCATCACCGATGTGGGCGACGCGCGCCGCTCCGCGGGCCAGCTGCGCGACGCCGACACCCAGCACGCGCTGCTCGCCGACCGGGTCGACACGATGGTCGCCGACGTCGCCCAGGCGCTGCGCCCCGCCACCAAGGCGCCCCGCGAGCAGGCCGCCGAGCTGTTCAACCAGCACCAGCACGAGTTGATCGAGATGGCCCGCGCCCACGTGGACCTGATCCTGTGGGAGTCCTTCACCGCCGGGATCGAGCAGGTGGAGGACCCGGGGACCAAGCGGGTGCTGGTCTGGCTCCGCGACCTGTTCGGCCTCTCGGTCATCGAGCGGAACCTCGCCTGGTACCTGATCCACGGGCGCCTGTCGGCAGGCCGCGCGCGCACCGTCACCTCCTACATCGACCGGCTGCTGCGGCGGCTGCGCCCGCATGCGCAGGAACTCGTCGACGCGTTCGGGTATGGGCCCGAGCACGTGCGCGCGCCCATCGCCTCCGGCGCCGAGCGGGAGCGCCAGGACGAGGCACGGGCGTACTACCGGGCCCAGCGGGCCTCCGCCGACGCGCCACTGCCGGAGAAGCAGTCGCCCGCGGCGAAGATCGCCAAGACGCCGCCGGTGACGGAGCACGCGAACCCGATCGGCGACGCCATCCCGGCGGAGGCGACGCCCGCCTGACGGCGCCAGCCCTGGCAACGGCCCCGCGCGAGACCATGCGCGGGGCCGTTGCCGCGCCCTGCCCGGCGGCTGCGCCTAGCCTCGAAGGAGACGCCAGTGCTGTCACCCGCAGGAGGCTGAGACATGAGCGAGCCAGCGATCCCCGGCATCGACACCACCGTCCCGCCGAGCGGGCCTGGCTGCGTCGAGTGCTTGCAGTCCGGCGGCTGGTGGTTCCACCTGCGGCGTTGCGCGGAGTGCGGCCATGTGGGCTGCTGCGACTCGTCGCCGGCCCAGCACGCCACCGGGCACCACCATGACACCGGCCACCCGATCGTCCAGTCGTATGAGCCGGGCGAGGAGTGGTTCTGGGACTACCCGCGTGAGGGCTTCTTCGAGGGGCCGCCGCTGGCCGCGCCGACGCACCACCCGTCGGGCCAGCCCGTCCCCGGCCCTGCGGGGAACGTGCCGCCGAACTGGATCGAGCTGCTGCACTGACGGCGAGCTCGACGCCTGGCCTCAGCCCACGCCCAGGGCGCGGCGCAGCACCTCGCCGTGAGCCTCGATCCACTCGGCGTCAGCACGCCAGTAGCCGCCGTGGCCCTCATCCCAGAGCCGTGACCACGGCTGGGCGCCCGTGCGATGGCCGCCCTCCAGCAGGTCGAACATGCTCCACGCGCGGGGCGCCAGCAGGTCCGCCAACCGGGTGCGCCCGGCCTCGTCGAGTCGGTAGCCGTCGGCGAGGGCACGCAACGCGTCACCCGACGCCGACGGCCCGGGGCCGCCCGGTGACAGCGGGATGAACCCGTGGGCCGCATAGGCCAGGTCCCAGCCGCGCGTGCCGGGACCACAGCCATCCCAGTCGATCAGCACGAGCCGATCGTCGGCCAGCACCAGGTTCCATGGCGCCAGGTCGTGGTGGATCACCAGGTCGGTGCCGTCGGGGGCGATCGCGGTGTGCCACTGCGCGTCGCTGGGCGGCGTCCAGCCGTCGAGCGCGTCGTGCAGGTCCCGGGCCACGCGTCCCACCTCGCGTAGGTCCGGCGGCGTGACGCCCGGGCTCGTCGGGTGCGCCATCGGGCCGGGGATGAAGTCGACGACGTGGCGGCCCTGGTCGTCGAGGCCGTGGGAGCGGGGCGCGTGCGGGAAGCCGACGTCGGCCAGCCGGGTCAGCACGGCGTGCACGGCGGGCGTCCAGGGGCCCGCCGTGCGGCGCACTGTGTCGCCGGCGCGCACCACGCCGGCTGTCGTGTTGCCGCCGGTCAGCGGCGTCTCATGGTCCACCCGGGCAGTCTTGGCGTGGGCGCCCGCCGGGTCAACGGGAAACGCGGGCGGTCAGGGAAGGCGCGGCACGGCTGTGAGCAGCCGCTGGGTGTACGGGTCCTGGGGGCGGGTGAGCACCTGCTCGGTGGTCCCGGCCTCGACGACGCGGCCGTCGTGCAGCACGACGGTGTCCTCACAGAGCTGGCCGACCACGGCGATGTCGTGGCTGACCAGCACGAGCGTCAGGCCCAGCTCCGCGCGCAGGCGGCGCAGCAGGTCCATCACCTGCTCCCGCACGGACACGTCCAGGGCGCTGACCGGCTCATCGCCCACCAGCACCGACGGCGACGGCGCCAGCGCGCGGGCGATGGCGATGCGCTGCCGCTGCCCGCCGGAGAACTGCGCCGGGTACCGGGTCGCCGCGTCGGGCTCCAGGCCCACCCAGCCGAGCACCTCGGCGACGCGCGCGCGGCGGTCGCCGGGGATACGCAGCGAGCGCAGCGGCTCGGCGATGACGTCCCCGATGGTCATCCGGGGGTCCAGCGAGGAGCGCGGGTCCTGGAAGACGATCTGCACGTCGCGCCGGAACCGGCGCACGGCGGCCCGGTTGCGGTGGGCGAGCGGCTCGCCGCGGTAGCGGACCTCCCCGGTGGTCGGCCGGTCCAGGGCGAGGAGCAGGCGCAGCAGCGTGGACTTGCCGGCGCCGGACTCCCCGACGATGCCGACGCTGCGCCCGGCGTGGACGGCCAGGTCCACGCCGGCCAGCGCGGTGGTGGCGCGCGGCCCGGAGCCGTACGAGCGCCCGACGCCCGCGAGCTCGAGCAGCGGGGCGCCCGTCGGAGCCGCCAGCGCAGGCCCGGGCGCGGTGTCGAGGCCAGATGCGGTGCTCACATCGCCTCCTGTGTGAACGGCAGCCGGGTCACGGCACGGGCCGCGTCGATGAGCTGGCGGGTGTACGGGTGGGCGGGGGCGGCCAACGCGTCGGCCACGGTGGTGGACTCGACGACCCGGCCCTCGCGCATCACCACCAGGTCCCGCGCGACCCGCGCGACCACCGGCAGGTCGTGGGAGACGAAGACGAGGGTGACGCCGGTGCGGTCCACGAGCTCGTCGAGCAGGTCGAGCACCTCTGCCTGGACCGTCACATCGAGGGCCGTCGTCGGCTCGTCGGCTAGGAGGACGCGCGGCTCGCACGCGAGCGCCATCGCCAGCGCGACGCGCTGCCGCTGCCCGCCGGAGAGCTGCCACGGGTACGAGCCGAGGATCCGCTCGTAGTCGTCGAGGCGCACCATGCGGCACAGCGCCGCCGCCTGCTCGCGGGCCTGCGCTCGGGACAGCCCGCGGTGCAGGCGCAGCGGCCCGGCGATCTGGCGGCCCACGGTCATCAGCGGGTCCAGGGCCGTGAGCGGCTCCTGGAACACCATCGCGATCTGCGCGCCGCGGATGCGGTCGAGCCTGCGGCTGGGCAGCGTGAGCAGGTCGACGCCGTCCAGCAGCACCTGGCCCGTCGTCGTCATCCCGTCGGGCAGCAGGCCCAGCACGGCCAGCGCGGTCATCGACTTGCCCGATCCGGACTCGCCGATCACGCCCAGCCGCCCGCCAGCCTCGACGGACCAGCTCACGGAGTCGAGCAGGGTGCGCCCGCCGGAGGTGCGGACTGTCAGGTCGCGGACTTCGAGGAGGCTCATCGGTCACCCCTCAGGTTCGGGTCGTTGCGTTCGCGGAGGCCGTCGCCCAGCAGGTTGAGGCCCAGCACCGTGGCCACCACGGCCAGGCCCGGCAGGATCGCGCCCCACGGCTGCACCAGCATCGTGGCCTGTGCCTCGCGCAGCAGCCGCCCCCAGGAGGCCTGCGGCGGCGGGGCGCCGAGCCCCAGGTAGGACAACGACGCCTCGGCGAGGATCGCGGAGCCGGCCAGCAGCATGACCTGCACCAGCAGCGTGGGGCTGATGTTCGGCAGCACGTGCCGCCGGATGGTGCCCCACCAGCCGGTGCCCGACGCCTTCGCGGCCGTCACGTAGTCCTCACGCAGCACCCGCGCGGTGTTGACCCGGGTGACCCGCGCGATGACGGCCGAGCCGGCGATGCCGATGGCCGCGATCGCGGAGGTGAGCGAGGCGCCGCGCACGGTGACGATCAGCATGGCGAGCAGCAGCGTCGGGAAGGCGATGAGCAGGTCCACCACGTTCACCAGGGCCACGTCGAGCCAGCGGGTGGTCGCGGCGGCGAGGATGCCGAGGGTCAGGCCGAGCACGGTGGCGACGAGCACCGAGGCCACGGCGACGACCATCGCGGCCTGCGCGCCGCCCATGAGCTGGCTGAGCAGGTCCCGGCCCAACCGGTCGGTGCCCGCCCAGTGCTCCGCGGACGGGCCCGCGAGACGGGGGCCGCTGCCGGTGGCGTCGAGGGCGTACGGGGTCCAGAACGTCGCGACCACGCCGACCAGTGCGACGAGTCCGACGAGGACGGCGCCCACGATCAGCGACGGGCTGCGGCGGCGCGCGGCGCGACCGGCGGCGAGGGCCGGAGCGGGGGCGTCGGGCCGGGGGCCGGACAGGTCGTCGGGGGTCAGCGCCGCCCCGGCGGTCAGGTCGGTGCTCATCGGGCCGCTCCCCTCGTGGCTGCGGCGCCGCGCAGCCGCGGGTCGATGGCCTGCTGCGTCAGGTCGATGAGGAAGTTCACGAGCAGCACGACGGCCGTGATGATCAGCACGAGCGCCTGCACCACGGGCAGGTCGCGCGCCTGCACCGAGTCGAGCAGCAGCGCGCCGAGGCCGGGCAGTGCGAAGACGTTCTCGACCACGACGGCGCCCAGCAGCGAGGTCGCCAGCTCGATGCCGAGGATCGCGACCACCGGCACGGCGCCGTTGCGCAGCCCATGCCGGGCGAGCGCGCGGGTGCGGCTGTACCCGAGCGAACGGGCCGTGCGCAGGTAGTCCTGGTCGAGCACGTCCAGCGTCGCCGAGCGCACGTAGCGGACCATCACCGACGACATGGCGATGGCGACGGTGACGACGGGGAGCGTCAGCGAGCGGATCGCCGCCGCCGGGTCGGACCACCCCTGCCGGGGGAAGCCGCCCGGGGGCAGCACCCCCGCCTTGAGGGCGAACACCCACACGAGCATCACGCCCACCCAGAACACCGGCACCGCGACGCCGAGCTGGGCCATCGCGGAGACGGCCACGCCCACGACGCCACGGCGCCGCACCGCCGCGATGATGCCCAGCGGCACGGAGATGAGCACGGACAGCACGAACGCCGCCAGGCTCAACGGCAGCGTGACGGGGAGCCGTGCCGCGATGAGGTCGGCCACCGGCATCCGGGACACGAAGGACGTGCCCAGATCGCCGGAGGCCAGGCCCGTCACCCACTGCCAGAGCTGTGCGCCGACCGGCTGGTCGGTGCCGAGCTCGCTGCGGAGCTGCGCGAGCTGGTCGCTCGTGGTCCCGACGCCCAGCGACGTGCCGGCGGCGTCGCCCGGCAGCAGCCGCAGCACGGCGAAGACGACGACGCCCGCGATCGCGAGCGAGACCAGCAGCGCCAGCGCGCGCTGCAGCAGGTGACGGGCCATCAGCAGCTCAGCCCTCCCGGACGATGTCGGCGACGTAGAAGGACTCCGTCACCTGGTCGATCGGGAAGCCGCTGATGTCGGAGCGGGCCACGCGGATCTGCGGGTCGAGGTACAGCCACGCGGACGGCGCCTCGAGGCCGATGGTCTCGTTGACCTTGCGCAGCAGCGCGACCTGCTCGTCGGTCGTCGCGGCCTGGTCGGCGTCGGCGACCCACTGCTGGACGTCGGCGTTGTTGTAGCCCCAGTAGAAGTCGGGGTTGGCGTACCAGACCAGGTCACGCGGGTTCACGTGGCCCATCAGGGTGGTCTCGTAGTCCTTGTCCGTGTAGATCTTCTGGTACCAGGTCGCGTCGTCGATCGGGTTGAGGTTCAGCGTGACGCCCACGGCCGCGAGGTCCGCCTTGATGAGCTGCACGATCGTCTCGTTGTTGTCCCCGGCGACGTAGTCGAGGGAGAACGCCAAGTCGGTGACGCCGGCCTCGGCGAGCAGGGCCTTGGCCGCGGCCGGGTCGTACGCGTGCACGTCGGCCTGGTCGACGAACCAGTCGTCGGTGGGCGGCACCATCGAGCCGATGACCGTGCCGTAGGAGTCCCACACGGCCGAGCGGATCTTGTCGCGGTCCAGCGCCTTGTACAGCGCCTGGCGCACCCGCACGTCGGAGAACGGCGCGATGCGGTTGTTGAACGTCCAGATCTGCTTGGTCGTCGACGTGCCCTCCGTGATCGTGAAGTCCGGGTTGCCCTCGAACTGCACGAGCTGGTCGGGGGAGTCCTCCGCGATGACCAGGTCCAGGTCGCCGGTGAGCAGCGCGTTGTTCAGCGCCGTCGTGTCCTTGAAGAAGCGGAACGTGACGCCGATGTTCTTAGCCGGCTCGCCCCAGTAGTCGTCGAAACGCTCGATGGTCAGGTGGTCGCCCTGCGTCCACTCGGCGAACCGGTACGGGCCGGTGCCGTTGTCGCTGCTCAGCTCCGTGTCGCCATCCTTCACGATGGTGACGGACGCCAGGTAGAACGGCAGCGCCTGGCTGCGGCGGGCCAGTGTGAGCACCACAGTGGCGTCGTCGGGCGTGGCGATGTCCTGGATCACCGACAGGTCGGCCTTGCGCGCGCTCTTCGACTCCGGCGCGATGGCCTGCGAGATGCTCCACGCGACATCGGCGGAGGTGAACGGCGTGCCGTCGTGGAACACGACATCGGTCTGCAGGTGGAACGTGACCGTCAGGCCGTCCTCGGAGGCGTCCCAGCTCTCGGCCAGCGTCGGTATCACGGCGCCGTCGACGTCCACCGAGGTCAGGCCCTCGAAGACGTTGCGCGTCATGGTCTGCGAGACGCCGGAGGAGCCGCCGACATTGCGGACCAGCCCGGTGGGCTCGTTCGTCGAGCCGATGACGATCTCGGCCTCGGAGGCGCCGGGCGTGGAGCCGCCGGCGTCAGTGGAGCCGGAGCCACCACCGCACGCCGCCAGCGCCAGGGAGGCGGCGAGGGCGAGCGCGGCGGCGGGGAACAGTCGGGATCGCCTCGCTGTGTCTAGCTCTGTCGCGTGCTGCGCATGATATTTTTCTCTCACATGACGCCGGCGCCCCCGGGTCTACCCGCGTAAGGTCGGCCGCCGCCGCCGAAGTGGTATAGAGACAGGGCTCCGCCCTGGGGATGCCAGGAACGGGAGAGGGGGTGCGACGGGCGCGCGCCGCATCATCGGAGGAGGGCGCGCGGGGACGTCAGGGATGCCGACGGATCGGCGGGTGAGGCGAGGGCCTCGGGGGAGTGCCGGGGGGTCGCTTCAGCGACCCGCGCTCAGCAAGCGGTCAGCGACAACACCGTGCGCTCGACGCAGAGAAGCTGCGGAGGCACGTGGTGGTGAGGGTCTGAGAGCGCATGATGCCGTGAGGTTACCAGGTGGTCGGCGAGGGTCGGACCGACAACCTCGTGGCGGACAGGCGCCTCACCAGCGGTTCCGCGCCTCCTCGGCCCAGCCCTCGATCCCGTCGACGCGCACCCGCTCGCCCGTGTCCGTGCTCATCCACCCGGCCCACGTGCCGAAGCACTGATGGGTCTCACCTGCCACGACGCCCAGGTTCATCCGCGAGGCGCGCTCGTGGAATGGCGTGAACTCCAGGTCCACGCGCTCGCGTCCGGCATCGTGCACCTGCCACGGCGCGAGCCAGTCGGCGCGGTCGTACTCCCACACGAGCTCGTCGCTGTTCTTGTGCAGCCGCCCATTGAGCAGCAGCGCGTTCTCCGTGGAGCCCGTGCCGTCGGTCCACCGGCCGCCCACCTGCACCCCCACCACGGCGCCGTCGACCCTGCCGCTGCCCGCGCCCCAGTTCCAGCGCATCGAGTACGGCCACCGGCCGCGCCCATGGTCGAGCACCGCCCACGAGGCGCCGTCGGGCACGTCATGGGCCACCCCGTCCACCACGAGCGTCCCCGTCACCGGCCGGGCGACGTCCTTCACGGTGTACTGGAACTGGCGGTCGCTCCACGGCACCACGACGCCCAGGCTCTCGTGGCCCTCCTCCGGCATCGAGAGCAGGTCCACCACGACCCGATCGGTGCGGGCGCGCAGCAGCGTGCGGCTGTCACCCTCCGTGAGCGTGATCTCCAACCCGCGCGCGGTCGCACTCGCGGGGCCAAGTCCCAGGCTTGCTGGCAGCACCGCGCCGCGCGCGAACGGGACCACAGCGACGTGGTCGATCTCCTCGCCCGTCGCGCGATCGAGCACCCACACCTGGTGCTGCGCCGCGTAGTCCAGGCTCGCCACCGTCACCCCGATGACATGCGTCGGGGTCATCACCCCCCAGTACTCCCACCGCTTGGCCCGGCCCCAGCCGCGCAACTCCGTGCGGTGCAGCGGGCGGCGGCTCCACCCCACTGCCGCAGGGTTCAGCCGGCCCGAGGGCAAGCACAGATTTACGGCCTCAGTGATCTCGCGCTCATGCGCGGTCACCTCAGGGTCGGTGGGCACAGCACTCCTTCGCCGGTGTTGCCCACGACCGTAGCCGTCACCACCCCGGGTCAGATCATGCGGCGACACGTCGGGCGGTGAGGGTCACCGCCGCGAGCGCCGCGTAGACGCCCGCCGAGACCCGGTCCAGCACCCGCATCCGCAGCCGGGGCAGGAACCGCCGCACTGCTCCGCCCGCGAGCGCCCACATCGAGTCGAGCACCCACGCCAACGCGATGAACAGCAGGCCCAGGGTGAGGAGCTGGAGGGACACCGGCCCGGCCGCGGGCACGACGAACTGCGGGAGGAACGCCAGGTAGAACACAGCAGTCTTCGGGTTGAGCGCGCCGACCAGCAGGCCCGCGCGGAACGCCCCGGCCGACGTGGCCGATCTCGCCCCGCCCTTGGCGCCCTCCGGATCCCGGGTGTCGGCGAGGGTGCCCGGCGTCCTGGCCCGCCACGAGCGCACCGCCAACCACACGAGCCACGCCGCGCCCACCACCTTCACGGCCGTGAACATGCTCGCGCTGGCCACCACCACAGCGGACAGCCCCGCCACGGCGGCCAGCACATGCACCAGGTACCCGAGCTCGATCCCGGCGGTGGCCGCGAGGCCCGAGGCGCGACCGTGCCGCAGCGTCGTCGCGAGGATGAAGCCCACGGACGGGCCGGGCACGAGGATCAGCGAGACGCTCGCCAGCGCGAACAGCACGAGCCGGTCGGTGGGCACCATGCTCCGAGCGTGCCACGCCGGGCCTGCCGCGCGCGGGCAGTTTTCAGGTGGGGTTGCAGCGGGCCGCGAGCGTCGCGAAGGAGCCGACGTCGGGCCGCCACGGCTCGAGGTTCCAGGACTCCTTGTCCGGGGCCCCGAGCGCGTGGCAGAGCAGCTGATCGCGCATCCCGTTCGTGTCGGCCTCGGGCTCCTGCGCGATGACCGCCGCCCACACGCCCTCTTGCGCGGCCAGGCCCCCGGCGCGCGCCCACGCGGTGGGCCGCACCGCGAGCGACCGGCCGCCCTCCCGCTCACCCCAGTCGGCGGGGCTGTCGAGCATGCGGGCGCCGAGCCAGAGCGTCGCGGAGCCCGCCGCCAACGTCGCGTCGCCGGTCAGCGAGGAGACGGTGAGGTCGAGCACGTCCTCGGCGACGGCGGAGAACTTCGCCGTCACAGCGCCCTCCGAGGCTCGGGCGGTCGGCGCCGCGAGGCCGCCGGCGAACGACCCGTCCGCCGCGCGCAGCACCACCGAGCCGTCCACCTGAACCTCGAACACGCTGCCCGAGGGCGCCGCGAGCGTCACGACCAGCGCAGGCGCCGCCGAGCCGTCCGGCACGTCGAGGGTGAGCCGCGCCGACCCGTCGTCGAGGGCCTCGGCGTCGGGGGTCGCTCCCGGGGTCATCACGGTGAGCGTCACTCCCTCTGCGGTGAGGGGGACGCCCTGGGCGCGGATCTCGTCGGCGGTGGGCCGTGCGGCGTCGGGCGTTGCCGTTGCTGTGGGAGCGGAGGTGTCCGCGCTGGTCGGGGGAGTCGTCGTCGGGAGCCCGGTGCAGCCCGCGAGCACTGCGGCTCCGAGCACCGCGGCGCCGAGCGCTGCCACGGCGGCACTCCGCGCGCTGCGCCCACCGGCCTGCGCGCCATGCGCGGGCCAGCCCCGCCTCGCTCGCCCTCGGGCAGCCGCCTGTCTCCGCACGGTGGCACGGTAACCCGCGACGTCCCCGGGAGCGCCCTTCGCGTGAGCGCTCCCGGGGACGTCGAACAGCAGACTCAGGCCGCTGCCGCGGGCAGCCGCACTCGCCCGTCGAGCATCTCGACCACCTGGTCCACTTCGCCCAGGTGCGCGCGGTCGTGCGTGACGAGCACCGTCGCGACGCCCTGCCGGTGGGTCAGCGTCACCACCAGGTCGATGATCGCGGCGCCGCGCTCGTGGTCGAGCGCGCTGGTGGGCTCGTCGACGAGCAGCACCGCCGGGTCGCCCATGAGGGCCCGGGCGATGTTGACGCGCTGGCGCTGCCCGCCGGAGAGCTGGTGCGGGCGGCGGTCGGCGAGGTCGGCCATGCCGACGGAGTCGAGCAGCTCGAGCGCGCGGGTCCGGGCGGCCCGGGGGGAGTGCCCGGCGAGGTGCGCCATGACCTGGAGCTGCTCGGCGGCGGTGAGCGACGGCAGCAGGTTCGGCTGCTGGAACACGATGCCGATGCGGTCGCGGCGCAACGTGGTGAGCGCGTCACGGTCGAGGCCGGCGGTGTCCGTGCCGGCGACGACGACGCGCCCGGAGTCGGGGCTGATAAGGGTCGCGGCGACGGCCAGCAGGCTCGACTTGCCCGAGCCGGACGGGCCCACCACGGCGGTGAGCGTGCCCGCGGGCACGTCCAGGCTCACGTGGTCGAGGGCCGTCAGGCGCGACGTGCCGTCGGGGTAGGTGAGGGTGACATCGGTCAGGGTGAGGCTCATCGTGCGCTCCCGAGTGCGGTCAGCGGGTCGACGGACGTGATCCGTCGGATGGACAGCCCAGCCCCGGCGGCGCCCAGCGCGATCATGACGAGCGCGGGCACGAGGACCGTGCTGAGGTCGAGGACGAACGGCGCGGAGCCGCGGATGGCGAGCCCGACACCGGCCGCGATGGCCGAGCCGATGGCGGTGCCCAGCACCAGCAGCACCACTGCCTGCCCGAGCGCGTCGCGCAGCAGGTACCGGGTCGAGGCGCCCAGGGCCTTCAGCACGGCGACGTCGCCGCTGCGCTGGATGGTCCACACCGTGAAGAAGGCACCGATGACCAGCGCGGAGATCGCGAACAGGAACCCCCGCATGAGCTGCAGCGAGCCGTTCTCCGAGGTGTAGGAGCCGATCGCGGACAGCGCGTCGCCGGTGGTGACGGTGCTGGTGCCGAGCCGTGCGTCGGCGGCGGCCAGATCGGCGTCGGAGCCGGTGGTCAAGGCGACGACGGTGGCCGTCGGGGCGCCACCGTCGGCGGCGGCCCCACCTTGCTGGGCGTCGGCCAGGCTCGCCCACACCACGGGGGTGTGGCTGTACCAGTCGTCACCGGCCACGGCCGCGACCTCGACCTGGCGACCGGCGAGAGTGAGCGTGTCCCCGGGGGCCAGCCCCAGGTCGTCGGCGGCGGCTGTCGAGAGCACCACCGAGCCGTCGGCGACGTGGCGGTCAGGCGCCAGCGACGACCCGGGCTCGACGCCGAACGCGGCGACGCTCGCGGCCTTGCCGCCGTCCACGGCCGCCCGCGTCATCGTGATGGCGAGGGGCTCCGCCGAGGTCACCCCCGGCACGTCGGCCCACGCCTGCCACGTGGCGGCGTCGACCTGCGAGTCGGTGAACGAGACCTTCTCGCCGTCGGCCGGGGCGGTGAACGCGAGCCGGTCGGCGCGCAGGTCGGTGATGGCGGAGATGTTCTGATGCGCGAGCCCGGCGGTCAGTCCGGAGACGAGCCCGACGAGCACGGTGATGAGGACGACGACCACCCCCATGAGGGCGAAGCGGCCCTTGGCGAACCGCAGGTCTTTCCAGGGGACGAACACAGATGACGGCCTTTCCTACGAGTGGATGCAGGCGCCGGGACCGGGGCCCGGCGACATCCCCCACGCTCCCCGGAACGACCCCCCTCGGGCATCGCGCTCGCGGTGGCACTGTGATGGCCGGAAGGCGCAGGCCCGCTCCGCCTTTTGATCGATGCCGCGGCTCGGGCAGCGACCTAGCCTGGGAGGACGTGAGCGCCCGATCCCTGACCCCCGTGCTGCTGCGCGCCTGCCTGCACCTGCTGGTGGTCGCGCTCCTCGTGCTGGCCGGGGTGCGGGCGGTCGTCGACCAGATGGACGACGCGGGCGCCGTGGCGGCGACGGCCGTCGCGCTCGGGCTCGTCTACCTGGCGGGCCAGCTCGTCCCGGCGGTGCGGCGCTCGCGCGGCGCGGCGACGGTGTGGCTGGGCGTGCTCATCGCCGTGTGGCTGGTGTTGCTCGCGCTGACCCCGGACGGCATCTGGCTCGCGTTCCCGCTGTTCTTCGTCGAGATGCACCTGCTGCGCACCCGCTGGGGCGTGGTCGCCGTCGGGCTGACCACCGTCGCCGCGATCGCGGGCTTCGGCTGGCATCAGCACGTGTTCACCGCCGCGATGGTCATCGGCCCGGTGCTCGGTGCGGCGGTGTCGGTGGCGGTGGTGCTCGGCTACCAGGCGCTGTACCGGGAGAGCGAGGAGCGCCGCCGGCTCATCGAGCAGCTCCAGGAGGCGCGTGACGACCTCACGGCGGCCGAGCGCACCGCGGGAATGCTCGAGGAGCGCGAGCGCGTCGCCCGGGAGATCCACGACACCCTCGCGCAGGGGCTGTCCAGCATCCAGCTGCTGCTCCGCGCTGCCGAGCGGCGCCTGCCCGACAACCCCGACGAGGCGCTGGCGCACGTCGAGCGGGCCCGGGTGGCGGCGGCCGACAACCTCGCCGAGGCGCGGCGCTTCGTGCGTGACTGGTCGCCCCCCGACCTCGAGGCGGGCGACCTGCCCAGCGCGCTGCGGCGCGTGGGCGCCACCACCGCCGACACGGCGGGGATCGCCGTGCACGTGCAGGTCTCCGGCGAGCCGACCCCGCTGCCGTCGGCGCATGAGCTCGCCTTGCTGCGCATCGCGCAGTCGGCGCTCGCCAACGCCGTCCAGCACGCGCATGCCAGCCGCGTCGAGCTCACGCTGAGCTACATGGGACCCGAGGTGGCGCTCGACGTGGTCGACGACGGCCAGGGCTTCGACCCGGACGCCGTCGACGCGCCCGGTCGGGCAGCCGACGGCGCGGGCTTCGGGCTCGCGGCCATGCGGGCGCGCGCCCGGTCGCTCGGCGGCTCCCTCGCGGTGGAGTCCGCGCCCGGCTCCGGCACGGCCGTGGCCGTGACCCTCCCCGTGGAGGCCGGCGCATGAGCGAGCGCGTGCGCCTGCTGCTCGCCGACGACCACCCGGTGGTCCGCGCCGGGCTGCGCGCCGTCCTCGAGACCGAGCCCGGCTTCGAGGTGGTCGCCGAGGCCACCACCGCCGAGCAGGCCGTCGAGCGCGCCGCCCATGGGGACGTGGACGTGGTGCTCATGGACTTGCAGTTCGGCGCGGGCATGCACGGCACGCAGGCGACTGCGCAGATCACCGCCCAGCCCGGCGGGCCCCGGGTGCTGGTGCTGACCACCTACGACACCGACGCCGACATCCTCGCCGCCATCGAGGCGGGCGCCACCGGCTACCTGCTCAAGGACGCCCCGCCCGAGGAGCTCGCAGCAGCCGTCCGCACCGCCGCGGCGGGCCGCTCAGCCCTCGCCCCCGCGATCGCGATGCGGCTCATGGACCGCGTCCGGGCGCCGGGCGGCGTGCTCAGCCCCCGCGAGACCGAGGTGCTGCAACTCGTCGCCGAGGGGCTGTCCAACCAGCAGATCAGCCAGCGGCTGTTCCTGAGCCAGGCCACCGTGAAGTCCCACCTGGTGCACATCTACACCAAGCTCGGCGTCGACTCCCGCACCGCGGCGGTGGCCGTCGCGACTCAGCGCGGCATCATCCGCCGCTAGGCCGCGCCGCCCCGACCTCGCGGGTCTCCGCGCCGGGACCGGTCGGGTGGCTCCCGGGCCGCGCCGGCCCATCCGAGCCCAACCTCTGCGCGCCCAGCGTCGACACCAGCACGATCACGAGCCCGACCCACCCGATCGGGGCGAGCCGGTCGCCAGCCAGCGTGACGCCGACGAGCGCCGCCCACACCGGCTCGGTGCCGAGCAGCAGGCTGACCCGGCTCGGCGACGTGCGACGGACCGCCCACATCTGGACGACGAACGGGAACACGGTGCAGACGATGACCAGGAACACCATCGCCGCCACCTGCCCGGCGTCCATGCGGGGGACGAACGAGGCCACCGACTGAGACGTGAAGAATGAGGCCGCCACGAAGGCGACGCCGCACACCGCCATCTGCACGAACGTCAGGTTGAACGAGTCGAGCGGCCTGCCCCGCGGCAGCCGGTGCATCATCGTGACGTGGACCGCCCGGACGACGGCGGCGCCGAGCACGAGCCAGTCCCCGAGGCCGAAGGTCGTGACCTCGCCGCCCGCGGTGAGCAGCGCGACCCCGAGGATCGACAGGACGCCCGCGACGTAGTAGATCCCCGCCAGCCGGGTCCGGTTCACCACGGACTCGAGGACCGGCGTGAAGATCATCGTGAGGCTGATGATCAGTCCGGCGTTCGTGGCGCTGGGGCCGGCAATGCCGAACGTCTCGAACGCGAAGACCGCCGTCAGGATCACGCCCAGCGTGACGCCGACCGTCAGCTCGCTCCTCGTGACCCGCCGACGGGACAGCAGCAGGCCCGCCCCGAGCAGCACGGTCGTCAGGCCCATCCGCACCCCGAGGACGGCGAGCACCGCGCCGCCGGCGACCAGGTCCTTGGCCACCCAGTAGGTCGCGCCCCAAGCGACGGCCACCGACATGACGAGCAGGTCGACGCGCAGACTGGCCCTTCCGGCAGGGCGGGCCGTCGTCATCTAGGTAACGACCATGGCGTCAACTAATGGCCGTGGCGCTGGAACAAGATGATGACTACGTTCGTCGGCGATCGATTCCCGCTCCCACTGCTCTCGGTCACGCACGTATAACGGTCGGTCGGCCACAATGGATACGGTATCCGCGGAATGAGGTGATAGTTTCCAGCGCACGGTACCTTCAATCGGGTCGAGTAGCTTCGCGAAGAAGTGGTCCAAGCTCTCACGAAGGCCGCGATACCAGCGTCCTTCGAGTGCTTCCGTCACCCACGTCTGCTCGAGAGCCATCTTCTCTCTGACGGCGTTCTCTGGAAGAGTCGCTAGCTCTAGGTGGCGACGGCTCCTCAAGATTATCCAAGCGGCAGGCATCTCCCGTACTTCCAGGACCTTCTGTCCCCCGTCGAGGTGTTCAAGTCCGCTGTACCGACCGAATCCGAATCGCCCGACTCGGCTGTTCAGTTCGCCGATCAATTCGACGAGTCCCATCGGCCGACCATCGACCGCCACAGGGATGCCCTGACTGAACGTGATCGCGACATCATCTGACATTGCTAACGCGTCGGGACGTGTCCATTCGAACGGGGCAAGTCCTAGATCGTGGCTCTCGGGGTCGTCGAGGCCGCCGGACTCGTACTCGCGGCACCAGAGATTGGAATCACCGCTGATAAGGCGGGCTGCCGATCCGGTGATGCCCGCCGCCGCTAGCGCCGCAACCTTCTGGGAGCGGTCTACAGGGTCCAAGTCGTACGGGCTGCCAAACGAGCCGAAATACTCCAGGTCCGAAATTGCCCCGTTAATGCGACGCAGCGTGTTCTGCGAACGGTTCGCCGTGTGGAGCACTGTGGATGCCCCAAGGTCGTTCGCTAGGGCTACTGCTCGCGCCGCAATTAGCGGCCGCGATAGCGACGAACTGATCGGATGCGTGTCGAGGTAAACCGCGTGCGCCAATATCGCTGGACGGACGAACTTCTCGGCGAACTCCGACCTAGCATCGACAAGATGAAGCGTGGCCCCCATCGCTTCCGCAATCTGCTGCTTTGCTTCGGTGCTCTCATGGTCGCCGATGTTGACCGAGAGTGCGTGTACCTCACTCACGCCGTACTGGAGCAGGCGCAGGAGGAGATAGCTGCTGTCTAGACCGCCGCTGAACAGGGTTACCACAGGTCGTCCGCGATCGGCGACCTCAGTGTGGAGTTGGGAGAAGGATCTGATCTTTCGGTTCACGGACCTCAGGCCTTGCCGTGCGACGTAAACATGACGATCAGAACGTCACGGTAGCCAGTGTCTGCAGCGGGCCGAAGGAGAACGGGTGTGACGTCATGGAGAAGGCGATTATCGTCGAGGAAGATGTATTCACCGGAGTCCTGAAGCTGGACACTCGCGAGTTTCTGCTCGTCGCGCGTCCAGGTGCTGCTCTCCCCGCCGTCTGCTCCGACGCGAGCGACGAATAGCGTGAGCACAAAATCGACGCCGTCGCGATGACGGCCTTCGGGTGCAGGCCTACCTGACTCATCTGGCGTCGCCACAATCCGATTCTGAAAGCACTGAGCGAGCCAGTGATGTCCGGGTCGTGCCGACTCGAGGAACTGGCTGCATGTGGCGATTATTCGAGCGAAACTCCCGCTCTGGACCATCGCGTTCGTAATCGGCTCATACCAGCGCTCGACCCTCCGTTGAGGTGGTTGACATCCGTGGTTTGCGAGTAAGCAACGTGCGGTCGACGAGTGAATGTTCCCGTAGGTGCTTCCACGTCGAATTCCGAGTATCGCCGATAGCGGTATCGACCTCCATCTGCCATGTACGTGTCTGGGTGCAGATCGTCCCATGTGCGCGTGAAGGTGGTCCAATCGGCAGTCGACTCGTCGATCTCTTTCTGTGTGCTATCTGCAAACTCTAGGTACCCATGGACGAATCCGATATCTGCAAGATCGTTTTTGCGCACGCCAATGTTGGTGTCGGTCACGGTGCAGGCCCCCTGCGGCATCAAGTGGAGATCGAAGATCGGAGCGATTCACTGTCGCTGTGTGTACCAGCAAAACGGTATCTACAGCCCGTGAAAATGGCCACTATGTCCGAATTGTGAGATCCGCGATGTCGAGCCTTCTCTGGGCTGCCCACGTCGCCCTCGGACAAAACATGGGCGGTGGCGCTGAGCGGGGTCGGGGCATGGCAGGTGGGCGACGAGGAGGCTCATGGCGGCCATCGACGGGATCTGGCTCCCGGTGGCTCGTGCGACGTCGAGCGCTCGCGTGTGTGTCGCGGTCTCACGAGGCGGAGCATCGCGGTCGCGGCCCGAGCGCGTGATGCCCTCCACGGCCTCCGGCCCTTCAACGCTAGCCCGACGGTATGACCGCATGACAAGTCCGTCGGGGCGGTGGTGACGCGCCTCGAGCGGCTGACGCCGACATTCTCGCCGCCATCGAGGCGGGCGCCACCGGCTACCTGCTCAAGGACGCCCCGCCCGAGGAGCTCGCAGCAGCCGTCCGCACCGCCGCGGCGGGCCGCTCAGCCCTCGCCCCCGCGATCGCGATGCGGCTCATGGACCGCGTCCGGGCGCCGGGCGGCGTGCTCAGCCCCCGCGAGACCGAGGTGCTGCAACTCGTCGCCGAGGGGCTGTCCAACCAGCAGATCAGCCAGCGGCTGTTCCTGAGCCAGGCCACCGTGAAGTCCCACCTGGTGCACATCTACACCAAGCTCGGTGTCGACTCCCGCACCGCGGCGGTCGCCGTCGCCACCCAACGCGGCATCATCCGCCGCTAGGCCGCGCCTTCAGCGCAGCGGCGACCACCCGAGCGCGACCAGGAGCGGCGCCAGTTCGCTGAGGGCGGCCTTGTAGGTCAACTCGGGCGCTCTGGACCACGCTGAGTTGACGCGGTCCCAGAGGCCGAAGCCCGTGGACGTGAAGACAAGCGCCAACCCAGGTACGCACCCCTCCTCGTATGGCAGGACAAGGTTCGAGACAATCAGCGAGTAGGCATCGATGGCGTAGAGCGCTCCCGGGATATCAGACTCGCTGACCGAGTCGGACCCATAGATGCTCCACCAAGGGTGTCCGCGTTGAGGCGCAAGGGTCAGCACGCGCTGCAGGTCGGCGAGCTTGGCCTCGGCGAGCAGGTGCGGAATGGTCAAAGTCACCGCCACGACCGCCGCGTTGACCTGAGCCCACGGCGACACCCACTCGGCCAGTGCGGCTGCGGCGCCCGTCTGCCATGGCCGCCCCCAATGCCGAGTCATCAGCTCCTCGAAGTACGCGCCAGGCGTCTCGTCAGACCCTTCGGCAGCAATCCAACATGGCGCACCGCGCAGGTTGAACGCCACTTCCCAATGAGAGCTGGCGACCCCCAGCCCGAGGACAGGGCCCTCGACCTCTCGCTCGATCTCCGTGATGGGCGGTAGCAACTCGCCTCCGTAGAACTCCCCTTCGGGCGCAAAGCACTGCCGGCCGTCTGCGCGAGCCCACGAGAACCCCTCATCCGCGCCGAGGTGCTCAAGGGCGGCGTTGGCGCGCAGTTCGGTCAGTGGACGGTCCCACTGGGCAACGACGTAGGTGTTGAACGTTCCCATGCCGGAACTCAACCACGGGACATTTCCGTACGGATTCGTCTGGGCGCCCGACCGCCCTCTGGGCACCCAGCCCGGGCACGCAGTGGACGCCGGTAGCCTGGCCTGGTCTTCCGACGGACCCCGCGGACCCAGCCGTCCGGGCCACCCACTCGAGGGAATCGATGACCAGCGCGCCTCAGCACGACCCCGCCACGCATGCCTCCGACGCCCGGCGTCACTCGGACACGGTGGAGCACGCCGCCGCGACCCCGGATCAGGAGCAGCCCTTCGCGGAGCTGGGCCTCAAGCCCGACGAGTACCAGCGGATCCGCGACATCCTGGGCCGGCGCCCCACGGCCGCCGAGCTGGCGATGTACTCGGTGATGTGGTCTGAGCACTGCTCGTACAAGTCGTCCAAGGTGCACTTGTCGCAGTTCGGCGAGAAGACCACGCCGGAGATGAAGGAGCACCTGCTGGTGGGCATCGGCGAGAACGCGGGCGTCGTGGACATCGGCGACGGCTGGGCTGTCACGTTCAAGGTCGAGTCGCACAACCACCCGTCGTATGTCGAGCCGTACCAGGGCGCGGCGACGGGTGTCGGCGGCATCGTCCGCGACATCATCTCGATGGGCGCGCGCCCGGTGGCGGTCATGGACCAGCTGCGGTTCGGCGCGATCGACCACCCGGACACGGCTCGTGTGGTGCACGGCGTGGTGGCGGGCGTGGGCGGCTACGGCAACTCCCTCGGCCTGCCGAACATCGGCGGCGAGCTGGTGTTCGACGCCTGCTACCAGGGCAACCCGCTGGTCAACGCGCTGTGCGTGGGCGTGCTGCGCCATGAGGACATCCACCTGGCGAACGCGTCGGGCACAGGCAACAAGGTCGTCCTGTTCGGGGCCCGCACGGGCGGCGACGGCATCGGCGGCGCGTCGATCCTCGCAAGCGAGACCTTCGATGACGAGAAGCCCTCGAAGCGCCCGTCGGTGCAGGTGGGCGACCCGTTCATGGAGAAGGTGCTCATCGAGTGCTGCCTCGAGCTGTACGCCGCGCGCGTCGTCGAGGGCATCCAGGACCTGGGCGCCGCGGGCATCTCCTGCGCGACGAGCGAGCTGGCGTCCAACGGCGACGGCGGCATGCACGTCGACCTGGAGAACGTGCTGCTGCGCGACCCGACCCTGACGGCCGGCGAGATCCTCATGTCGGAGTCCCAGGAGCGCATGATGGCGGTCGTCACGCCGGAGAAGCTCGACGAGTTCCTGGCCATCACCGGCAAGTGGGACGTCGAGACGGCCATCATCGGCGAGGTCACCGGCACGGGCCGCCTGACCATCGACCACGACGGCGAGCGCATCGTGGACGTGGACCCCAAGACGGTGGCGCATGACGGCCCCGTCTACCACCGCCCGTTCGCCCGCCCGTCGTGGCAGGACGCGCTGAACGCCGACTCGATCAGCGGTGACGCGGCCGACCGCGCCGCCCGCCCGAGCGCTCCGGAGGAGCTGCGCGCGACGCTGCTGAGCCTGCTCGGCTCCCCGAACCTGGCCTCCCCGGCGTGGGTGACGGACCAGTACGACAGGTTCGTGCAGGGCAACACCGCGCTGGCCCAGCCCGACGACGCCGGGGTCATCCGGGTCGACGAGGAGACGGGCCTGGGCGTGGCGCTCGCCACCGACGCGAACGGCCGCCACACCAAGCTCGACCCCTACACCGGCGCGCAGCTCGCGCTCGCGGAGGCGTACCGCAACGTCGCGACCACGGGCGCCCGCCCGCTCGCGGTGACCGACTGCCTGAACTTCGGCAGCCCCGAGGACCCGGACGCCATGTGGCAGCTCGTCGAGGCCATCCGCGGCCTCGCCGACGGCTGCCAGGTGCTGGGCGTCCCGGTTACCGGCGGCAACGTGAGCCTGTACAACGGCACCGGCGAGCCGGGCAAGATCGACTCGTCGATCCACCCGACTCCCGTCGTCGGCGTGCTCGGCGTGCTGGACGACGTCGCCGACGCGACCCCGTCGGGCTGGACCGCCGCAGGCCAGGCCATCTACCTGCTGGGCACGACGCGTGACGAGCTGGACGGCTCGGCCTGGGCCGATGTCGCGCACCAGCACCTGGGCGGGCTGCCGCCGAAGGTGGACCTGGAGGCCGAGCGCCGTCTCGCCGAGGTGCTGGCCCACGCGAGCCGGGACGACCTGGTCGACGCCGCGCACGACCTCTCCGAGGGCGGCCTCGCCCTGGCGCTCGTCGAGTCGAGCCTGCGGTTCGGCGTGGGCGCCCAGGTGAGCCTCGCGGGGCTGTGCGAGCGGGACGGGGTGACGCCGTTCGCGGCGCTGTTCTCCGAGTCCGGCGCCCGCGCGCTCGTGGCGGTGCCGCGCAGCGAGGAGGTCCGGTTCACGGACCTGTGCACCGCGCGCGGGGTCCCGGCGCTGCGCATCGGGATCACCGCCGAGACCTGCGCCGCAGGCGCCGGCGCGGCGACGGGCGCCCATGACGACCAGCACGCCCACGTGCCGGCCGTCGAGGTGGAGGGGCTGTTCACGCTGCCCCTCGACGAGGCCCGGACGGTCTCCGCCCAGACTCTCCCCGCATACTTCGGGTGATCCAGCCGGGCACGAGAGGCCTGCGGGCGCTGCGGATGCGACGCTCAGAGGGCGGACGTCCCAGGCGGGTGCGGGTCATGAGCCCTAAGGTGCGCAGGGTTTTGTGTGCCGTGGGTACGAACGCTGTGGAGGCATGATCGTGAAGGTTCAGCTCGAGTCGGTCCTGGAGCAGGTGCTGCACCGCAACCCCGGGGAGCTGGAGTTTCACCAGGCTGTCCGCGAGGTGTTCGACAGCCTCGGCCCGGTGCTGCACAAGAACCCGCAGTACGTGGACGCGGCGGTGCTCGAGCGCATCTGCGAGCCTGAGCGGCAGATCATCTTCCGGGTGCCGTGGGTGGACGACAAGGGCCACGTGCAGAGCAACCGCGGGTTCCGCGTGGAGTTCAACTCCGCGCTCGGCCCGTACAAGGGCGGCCTGCGCTTCCACCCGTCGGTGTACCTCGGCATCGTGAAGTTCCTCGGCTTCGAGCAGATCTTCAAGAACTCCCTGACGGGCATGCCCATCGGTGGCGGCAAGGGCGGCTCCGACTTCGACCCGCGCGGCAAGTCCGACGGCGAGGTCATGCGCTTCTGCCAGTCGTTCATGACGGAGCTGTACCGCCACATCGGCGAGTACACGGACGTCCCGGCCGGCGACATCGGCGTGGGCGGCCGCGAGATCGGCTACCTGTTCGGCCAGTACAAGCGCATCACCAACCGCTACGAGTCGGGTGTGCTCACCGGCAAGGGCGTCTCCTGGGGCGGCTCGCTGGTCCGCACCGAGGCCACCGGCTACGGCACCGTGCTCTTCGCGCAGGACATGCTGCGCACCCGCGGTCTGGCGTTCGACGGGCGCCGCGTTGTGGTGTCGGGCTCCGGCAATGTCGCGATCTACGCGATCGACAAGGCCCAGCAGCTCGGCGCGAACGTCGTGGCGTGCTCGGACTCGACCGGCTCGGTCGTGGACGAGAAGGGCATCGACGTCGCGCTGCTCAAGCAGATCAAGGAGGTCGAGCGCCGCCCGATCTCGGTCTACGCCGAGCGCCGTGGCAACGGGGCCGTGTTCCGCCCGGGCGTGCGGGTGTGGGACATCCAGGCCGACGTGGCGCTGCCGTGCGCGACCCAGAACGAGCTCGACGCGAACGACGCGCGCCAGCTGATCGAGTCCGGCGTGCTCGCCGTGGCCGAGGGCGCGAACATGCCGACCACCCCGGACGCGGTGGCGATGTTCCAGGACGCCGGTGTGCTGTTCGCGCCGGGCAAGGCCGCGAACGCCGGCGGTGTCGCGACGTCCGCCCTGGAGATGCAGCAGAACGCCAGCCGTGACGCGTGGTCCTTCGACTACACCGAGGACCGCCTCTCGGCGATCATGTCCGGCATCCACGACCGTTGCGCGTTCACCGCCGACGAGTACGGGCACCCGGGCAACTACGTGATGGGCGCGAACATCGCGGGCTTCACCAAGGTGGCCGACGCGATGCTGGCGCTCGGGGTCATCTGACCCGCACGCCCCCGCAGCCCTCGGAGCCCCCGCCACGACCTCCTGGTCGGCGGGGGCTTCGTCGTCCGCGGTCCGCACGCGCTCTGAATCGTTTAGGGCGGAAGAGAAAGCGCTCACCTTCTGGCGCTGGCGACGCTGACCGGGTTGTGTCGTCCCGACACGAGCGACCCCCGTGCACATCGTCGTCACGTCGGTCGCGCCCTCGAACGATGGAGAGACGCATGTCCCACCGCAGGAAGGCCGCAGCGCTGCTGAGTGCGAGCCTGCTCACCGTGACCGGCATCGGCCTGGCCACAGCCACCACGGCCCAGGCCGCACCCGCCTGTCGCGTCGACTACGCGATCACCAACCAGTGGCCCACCGGCTTCGGCGCCGACGTCACGGTCACCAACCTCGGCGACCCGCTCACGTCCTGGACCGTCGACTGGTCCTACACCGCAGGGCAGAAGATCTCGCAGCTCTGGAACGGCACGCTCACCCAGAGCGGCGCGAACGTGACGGTCGCGAGCCTGCCGTGGAACGGCAAGCTCGCCACAGGCGCCCGCACGAGCTTCGGGTTCAACGGCTCCTGGAGCGGGTCGAACCCGATCCCCACCTCCTTCCGCGTCAACGGCACCACCTGCACCGGCACGACGCCGACGTCGAGCCCGACGACAGTGGCGCCCACCCCGACGGTCAGCCCCACGGTGACGCCCACTGTCACCCCCACGGTGACGCCCACCACCAACCCCACGACGCCGCCGCCCCAGACGGGCGACTTCTACGTCGACACCGACACCCAGGCGTACCGCGCCGCCGCAGCCGCGTCAGGGGACACCAAGACGCTGCTCAACAAGATCGCCCAGACGCCGCAGGCCTACTGGGTCGGCGACTGGGACACCCCGGCGGAGGCGCAGGCGGGTGTCCGCGACTACACCTCGCGGGCCGTGGCCGCGGGCAAGACGCCCGTGCTGGTCATCTACGCGATCCCGGGCCGTGACTGCGGCTCCCACTCGGGCGGCGGCGTCGCCGAGAGCGAGTACGCGCGCTGGATCGACACCGTCGCCGCGGGCATCCAGGGCAACCCGTGGGTGGTCCTGGAGCCGGACGCGCTCGCCCAGCTCGGGGACTGCAGCGGGCAGGGCGACCGCGTCGGGTACCTGAAGTACGCCGCGAAGGCCCTGACCCTCAAGGGCGCCCGCGTGTACCTCGACGTCGGCCACTCGGGCTGGCTCGGCACAGCTGAGGCGGCGCGCCGCCTGAACCTGGTGGGCTTCGAGCACGCGGTGGGCTTCGCGCTCAACACCTCGAACTACCAGACCACCGACGCGTCACGGTCCTACGGCCAGACGATCTCGGGCCTGACGGGTGGCAAGACGTTCGTCATCGACACCTCGCGCAACGGCAACGGCTCCAATGGCGAGTGGTGCAACCCGCGTGGGCGGGCGCTCGGCGAGCGGCCCGTGCGTGTGGGCAGCGGCGGGCTCGACGCCCTGCTCTGGGTGAAGCTGCCCGGCGAGAGCGACGGCGCGTGCAACGGCGGCCCGGCCGCCGGCCAGTGGTGGCAGGAGATCGCGATCGAGATGGCGCGCAACGCCCGCTGGTGAGCGCTGGCGTCAGCCGCTGAGCGAGTACTCCTGACGGGCGTCGGTCGGCCTCTTCCCTGCGGATGAGGCCGGCCGGCGCCTGTCGGTGGTCCCGCCGTGCCGTTGGCCGGCGGCACGGCGGGTCAGCGGAGCCAGCGCGTCAGCGGAGCCAGCGCGTCAGCGGAGCCAGTGCTGGCGGCCCACTAGCGAGCCCCACCAGCGGCCCAAGCCCCACGTGTCGCCTGCGTAGAGCACGGCGCAGACGATCATCACCAGCGCGTAGATGATGTGGTAGTCGACGATCGGGTTGCTGGAGCCCTCCAGCGGCGGCCACTCGGCCGCCCACATGCACAGCATGAGGATGGTGCCCGCCACGGCGGTGATCCGCAGTGCGACGCCTGCCATGAGCCCGATGCCGATGCCCAGCAGCGCCGCCATGAACAGCCAGTCGGTGAAGGTGCCGGCGATCGATGCGAAGAAGTCCTTGAATGGCCCCACCGCCGCGAACTTCATGAAGCCCTGGCTGGGCGTCCCGCCATCGATCCAGGCGACCGACGGCGTGCCCCCCTCGACAGGCGCCCCGGTGCTGTAGTGCAGCCCGAACGTCTTGTCGAGGAACGCCCACAAGAAGATGAACCCTGTCGCGAGCCGCAGCACAGCGAGCCATCGCCGCCCGGACCCTGAGGTGACCACCCGGCTCTGAGCCGACATGGTGGAGCCCGCGGCGCCCGCCACGGGTGGTGTGCTGGCCATGATGCGCCCCCTGATCGCTCGTGGAACCTGCGATTCCCCCAGTTTCCCCCCGTATCGGCCAGAGCGCGCCGCGCCAGCGTGCGTCGCCTCTGTGGCGCCCCGCGGGACAGCGCGCGGGCTCGGGCATGATCGAGCCATGGGTGTGAGACGGCGGACCGATCCGGCGCAGGGGCGCGAGGCCGTGTGGCAGTGGCGCGACGCGGGTGGGGACGTGCCGGTGGCTGTGCGCCGCACCGCTGTGCGGTTCACGCTCGAGGAGCTGGCCGACGTGGCGCCGGGCCGCTCAGTGGAGGTGCGGGTGCCGCCCGACGGCGCCGTGCAGGCCGTCGAAGGGCCGCGCCACACGCGCGGCACCCCGCCCAACGTGGTGGAGACCGACGCGCAGACGTGGCTGGGGCTCGCGACCGGCGAGCTCACATGGGAGGACGCGGTCGCCGCGGGCAGGGTCTCGGCCTCGGGGGAGCGCGCGGACCTGGCGGCTTGGCTGCCGTTGCAGGCGACGCGCCGACGCGCCTGACCGGGTGCCAAGTGGCCAGGGCGTGTCGCCCCGATGACGCGCGGGTCACCGCTCGGTGACGAGTTACCGACCAGTCCGTTCTGGGGGTAGCGGTGGGCGATTCGCCGGGTTTAGCGTGCGAGCACGCCAGGTGCCACCCGCACCGACGGCATGGCTCGGCCAAGGAGGACCGTCCGATGCTCACCCCACGGCGCCACACCAAGCGCCTTCTGCTCCCCGTCTCCACCCTCAGCGCCCTGGCCCTCGTGGTCGGGGCGCTTCCCGCGTCCGCCGATCCGGCGCCGGACGGCTCGGCAGCCGCGTCCGCCGACGAGTCGGCCGTCACGGCGGCCGTCGCCGCCACCCACACCATCGCCGACGTCCAGGGAACCGGCGCCGCGTCGCCGCTGGTCGGCCAGGAGGTGACTGTCGAGGGTGTCGTCACCGCCGACCACCGTGCCTCGGGCTACCGCGGGCTATACGTGCAGACGGCAGGATCGGGCGGCGCGGAAGACGCCACGCCAGGGGCCTCCGACGGCGTCTTCGTCTTCCTGCGCGCGGGCACGACCGACGCGGTGCTCGGCGATGCCGTGAGCGTCACCGGCACGGTCTCCGAGTACTTCGGGCTCACGCAGATCGGCACGTCCACCGTCGGCGCCACCGTCGCCGTCGTCGGGGGCGACGCCACTCCGCCGCAGCCCACCGAGCTGCCCGCGACGCTTCTGGGCGCGGATCGCGAGCAGCTCGAGGGCATGCTCGTCGTCCCGCAGGGCGACTACCGCGTGACGTCCTCCCACCAGCTCCTCAACTTCGGCACGGTGTGGCTCGCGGCGGGCGACGAGCTGCCCGTCAAGGCCACGGACGTGCTGCGGCCCGGCCCCGAGGCGCAGGCGCTCACGGCCCAGAACCTCGCACGCCGGCTGCTGCTCGACGACGGCCGCAACGTCACCCTGAGCGACCCCACGGCCCAGCCGTACGCCACGCCCGACGCGCCGGTCCGCAATGGCGCGGCCGTCGCCTGGCCGCAGGCGCCGTACGTGCTGAGCTACGGCTTCGACGACTGGCGGCTGCACCCGACGCTGCCGATCGACGCCAGCACCCCGGCTGCCCAGAAGGCCGCCTTCACCGGCGCCGAGCGCCCGGCAGCGCCCGAGGCCGTCGGCGGCGACCTGCAGGTGGGCGCCTTCAACGTGCTCAACTACTTCACCACCCTGACATCGGTGGACCCGGACGCCCGAGGGGCCGCCACCGCGGCGCAGTTCGCGGTGCAGCGGTCCAAGATCGTCGCGGCGATCAGCGGGCTCGGCGCCGACGTGGTCGCCCTGCAGGAGATCGAGAACTCCACGCAGTTCGGCGACGGGACGCCCGATGTGGCGCTCGCGGACCTGGTGGCCGGCCTCAACGACGCCGCCGGCGCCGAGGAGTGGGCGTATGTGCCGACCCCCAAGGCGCTCGTCGGGCCGGGAGCGCCCGCCACCGACGTCATCCAGAGCGCGATCATCTACCGCCCCGCGGCGGCGACCCCGGTGGGCGACAGCGCCACCCAGGTCGACGAGACGGTGTGGGGCAACGCGCGCGAGCCCATCGCGCAGACCTTCGTCCCGACGGTCGCGGGCGGCGCGGGGGAGGCCCAGCCGTTCACGGTGATCGCCAACCACTTCAAGTCCAAGAGCGGCTCCGGCACACAGCCCGCCGACGGCCAGGGGTTCTTCAACGCCGACCGGATCGCGCAGGCGCAGGCCGTCGTGGCCTTCGCGGACGCGCTGCGGGCGAACAGCGGCTCCGACGACGTGGTGGTGCTCGGCGACCTGAACTCCTACGGCCAGGAGGACCCTGTGCAGGTCTTCGCCGACGCCGGGTGGGTCGACCTCGTCGCCACGCTGGCGCCAGGGGAGGACACCTACACGTTCGACGGGGAGCTCGGCTCGCTGGACCACGCCATCGGCACGCCGTCCTTCGCCGAGCGGGTCACCGGCTCGGATGTGTGGACCATCAACGCGCCCGAGTGGCTGGGCCTGGAGTACACGCGGCCGTGGGCTGACGCGGCGTCGGTGTACCGATCCTCCGACCACGACCCGGTGCTGCTCGGCCTCGACGCCGGGGGCGGTCCGGCCACCGGCACGGCCACCATCGACCTGCTGACCTTCAACGACTTCCACGGCCGGCTCGAGGCGGGCGGCGGCACCAGCCCGGTGGCGGGCGCCGCCGTCGTCGCGGGCGCCATCGAGGCGTTCCGGGCGCAGAACCCGGCGACGCTGGTGGCCTCGGCGGGCGACTCGATCGGGGCGTCCACGTTCACGTCCTTCGTCCAGCAGGACACCCCGACGCTCGACTTCCTCGACCTGATCGGTGTGGACGCGTCGGCGCTCGGCAACCACGAGCTCGACCAAGGGCGCGCGGACATGGACGATCGCGTCATCCCCAGCACGGACTTCCCGTGGTTGGCGGCCAACCTCTACGACCGGGCCACGGGCGCGCCCGCATTCGATGAGTACGCGCTGAGCGACGTCGACGGCGTGACCGTCGGCTTCATCGGCGCCATCACCGAGGACCTGCCCACACTCGTCACCCCGGCGGGCATCGCGTCGCTCGAGGTGCGCCCGGTGGTCGCCGAGGTCAACCGCGTCGCCGCCGGGCTCACCGACGGCGACCCGGCCAACGGCGAGGCGGACGTCATCGTGCTGCTGGTGCATGAGGGCGCCGCGGGGACGGATCTCGCGGACGTCACCGACGACTCGGCATTCGGCCGGATCGCCACGCAGGTCAGCGGCGAGGTGGACGCCATCGTCGGCGGCCACACCCATCAGCGGTACCTGCACCGGCTTCCCGTCGAGGGCTGGGCGGAGGGCCTGACCCGTCCCGTGATCCAGTCCAGCCAGTACGGCGAGGCGCTGGGCCACCTCACGTTCACCGTGGACCGGGCCACCGGCGAGGTCACCGGCATCGACGCGGAGAACGTCAGCTTGGCCCCGGGCGGGGTGGCGGCGTTCCCGGCCGACCCGGCGGTGGCCGCGCTGGTCGCCGACGCCGTCGCGGCGGCGAGCGAGCTGGGCTCGCGGTCGCTCGGCACGATCGCGGCCGACTTCAACCGGGCCCGTGACACCCCGACCTCCACGAACGCGAACGGGCCGGAGAACCGGGGCGGCGAGTCCACCCTGGGCAACCTGGTGGCCGACGTGCAGCTGTGGTCGACGCGCGAGCTCGGGGCGCAGATCGCCTTCATGAACCCGGGTGGCCTGCGGGCGGACCTGCGCTACGCGTCCACCGGCGCCGGGGACCCTGATGGCAACGTCACCTACCGGGAGGCCGCGACGGTGCAGCCGTTCGCGAACACCCTGGTCACCACGCAGCTCACAGGCGCGCAGGTACGCCAGGTGCTCGAGGAGCAGTGGCAGCCCGCAGGGTCCAGCCGGCCGTTCCTCAAGCTCGGCGTCTCGCAGGGCCTGAAGTACGTGTACGACCCGACGGCCCCCGCCGGGCAGCACGTCACCCAGATCACCCTCGACGGCGTCGCCCTGGACCCGGCGGCGGTCTACACCGTCGTGGTGAACTCGTTCCTCGCGTCGGGCGGCGACAACTTCGCCACCCTGGCGCAGGGCGCGGGCGCACGGGACTCCGGGCGGGTGGACCTGCAGGCGTTCGTGGACTACCTCGCGGCGTCCTCGCCGGTGGGCCCGGACCTCGCCCAGCGGGCTGTGGGCGCACGGGTGACGAGCGCTCCCGCGGGTGGCGTCTACGCGCCGGGCGGCACGGTCACGGCCGAGCTGTCGTCATTGCTGTTCAGTGGCGGCGAGACGCAGGCGCAGACGGTCGACGTGACCGTCGGCGGGGTCGCGGCGGGCGCGTTCCCCGTCGACCCGACGCGCGTCGACGGCACTGACGAGGTCGGCAGGGCGTCGATCTCAGCGACGATCCCCATGACGGCCACCACCGGGCCGCTCGACATCGTCGCGACGGTCCCCGGCACCGGCACGAGCGTCACCCTGACCGTGCAGGTGCAGGCGGCGCCCGTGGCCACGTGCACCGTCGACTACCGGAAGGCGGGGCTGTGGCCGGGCGGGTTCATCGCCCTCGTCACCCTCACCAACGACTCGGCCACCACCCTGAACGGCTGGGAGCTGGGCTGGACGTTCACGAAGGGCGAGCGGGTCTACGACGCCTGGAACGGCCGGCTGACGCAGCACGGCGCCCAGGTGACGGTGCGCAACGAGTCGTGGAACCGCACCGTGCGACCGGGACGCTCGGTGAGCTTCGGCTTCCTCGCGTCGGCGCCGCGCACCGGGCCGGGCACGCCCACCGGGTTCACGCTCGGCGGGACGCCCTGCACGGTGTCCTGAGAGGTTGATGGCGGTCGCGGCCCCGGGTGAGAGTCCGGGGCCGCGGCGCGCTGGCCTACGATCGTCAGGTGTCAGACCAGCAGCCCTCGCACGGCCAGCCGCAGACTCCGCCGCCGTCGCAGCCCGAGCCGCAGACCCGGCCCGAGCCGGATGTCGAGCACCCGAAGCCCGTGCCCAGCGAGGCCGAGCTCCGACGGGTCGCGACGCCCGCCACGGTGCGCCGGGCGCCTAAGGTCAGCGTCTTCATGGCCGTCGGCGCGCTCGTCGGCATCGTCGTGGCGCTCGTGCTCGTGCAGCTGAGCGCGGAGGACGGCACGCGCGGCTCGGACGGCGCCGGCTTCATCTCGTTCCTCGACGGGCTCGGCTCCGTGCGGTTCCTCGTGGGCCTCGCGCTGGGCGTCCTCGGGGCCTTCGTCGGCGGCGCGATCGCCGTCCTCCTCGATCGGCGTAGCGGCCGCACGCGCTGACCCGCGCCTCCCAGGCCCGCCGGGCCGCCCATCCACCCGCCTCCAGGCGGGTTCGAGGCGGTTCGGCGGGCTTTGCGCTGTGCGTCCTCGCAGGTCAGGGCGTTGTCGACGACCTGTGCCCGGGTCGCCCGTCGATGGATTCCGTATGTCACCCGAACGATTCCGTGTCGCGACACGCCGAGCGACTGAATAGTTGATCGGGTGAACATATTGCTGGACGCTTGTCTGAATGTCCGAGTTCTGCGTAGATTCCCAGGTCACTAACCATGTCAGGGTGCGCAAAGGAGCGTCGTCGTGGGTCGGACTCAAGGAACTCGCAGGTTTCTGCGAACCCTCGGAATTAGTTTGGTCATCGGCGGCGTCGCGTCCGCTCAGATGCTGGGGTCCCCCCGCTCCCCGCGAAGGCGGCCGGGCCGGTGGAGGTGCTGTCGGCGAACTTCGACGACGAGACCCTCGGCTCCCTCCAGCAGAGCGGCAGCCCCACGCTCGCGTACGTCACGGAAGGCGCCGGCAAGGCGCTGAGCGTGACCAACCGTGCGAACACCTGGGACTCGGTCGGGTCGGCCGAGGGCGTGCTGGAGCACGGGGTGGCCTACACGCTGTCCGCGCGCGTCAAGCTCGTCGACGCTGACGCCGACGCGATCGGCCGGTTCACGATGTACGACGGCAGCTACACGCCCGTCGGCGCGGCCGCCCTGAGCACCACGGCCTGGACCACCGTGTCCGGCTCCTACACCCTGCCGGCGGCAGCGGACGCGGCGACGGTCAAGTTCGCGCTCGAGGCCGGCTCGTGGGCCGGGTCCAAGCCCGGGTTCCTGCTCGACGACGTGCTCGTCACGAAGGCCGCCACCGGTGGCGGCATCGTGATCGACCCGGCCTTCGTGCCCGGCGGCGCCGTCTCCCCGGTGCTCGCGCCCTCCAAGCTCGCGCGCGGCACCGGCAACGTCTCCGCGCTGACCTTCGACGACGGCCCCAACGGCGCCTACACGACGGACCTGCTGGACTTCCTGGCCGCGAACGACGTCCAGGCCACGTTCTGCGTCATCGGCCAGAACATCCAGGCCACCGGCGGCGGCGACATCCTCAAGCGCATGGTCCGTGAGGGCCACACGCTCTGCAACCACTCCACCGGGTACGCCGACATGGGCTCCATGACGCCGGAGCAGGCCCAGGCCGACCTGATGGCGAACCTCGAGATCATCCGCACCGCGCTCGGCAACCCGAACGCGCAGGTGCCGTACTTCCGGGCGCCCAACGGCAGCTGGGGCCAGACCTCGGCCGTCGCGGTCGCGCTCGGCATGCAGCCGCTGGCTGTCGACAACCTCATCGCCGACTGGGAGACGCAGGACGAGGCCCTGCTCACCACGCGGCTCCGCGCGGCCATGAAGCCGGGCGAGATCGTCCTCGTGCATGACGGTGGCGGCGCCCGCGCCGGCTCCGTCGCCGCCACGAAGGCTGTCGTCGCCGAGCGTCTCGCCGCTGGCTGGACCTTCACGCTGCCCGTCGGAGGCGCCCCGGCGCCCGCGGCCCCGTCGCTGCAGGCTGACTTCGAGGACAACACGCTCCAGGGCTGGGGCCCGCGGGACGACGGCAACGGCGACCCGACGGTGGCCGTTGTCGCCGATGGCCACAACAGCACGTACGCGGCCCGCGTCAGCGACCGCGTGTCCCAGGGCCAGGGCATCTCGTTCGACGTGTCGGGGCTCCTCACCGCGGGGACTGCCTACGAGCTCGAGGCGTGGATCAAGTTCGATTCCGCCCCGGGGGACATGACCTTCAGCTCCGCCACGACGTCGGGCGGAACCACCACGTACTCCAACCTCGTCCAGCTCACGGGCCTGACCACCGGGTGGACCAAGGTCACGGGCACGTTCACGCTGCCGCAGTTCACCGACTCCGCGTCCGTCTACTTCGAGACGAAGTGGGCGAACAACGCCGCGGGCAACACCTCGACGTTCCTCATCGACGACATCACCGTCCGTCAGCCGGCGCCCAGCGTCATCGAGGACCTTCCCGCGCTGATGGACTCGGTCGGGGTGCCCCTCGGTGTCGCGATCGACAGCCGGGAGACCACCGGATCGGCCAGCGACCTCCTGCTGCGCCACTTCAACCAGATCACGCCTGAGAACCACATGAAGCCCGAGGCCTGGTACGCCGCGGACGGCACGTTCAGCCCGCACGTCGAGGCTGACGCGCTGATGAAGTACTCGCAGGACAACGACCTGCGGATGTACGGCCACGTGCTCGTCTGGCACAGCCAGACGCCGGACTGGTTCTTCCAGGACAGCGCCGGGGCCCCGCTCCCCGCGACGCCTGCCGGGCAGCAGATCCTCAAGGACCGGCTGCGCGACCACATCTTCAACGTCGCCGAGTACCTGTCTGACGAGTACGGGGAGTTCGGCTCGGCCACCAACCCGCTCGTCGCCTGGGACGTCGTCAACGAGGTCGTCTCGGACGGCGCGGAGAACGCCGACGGCCTGCGGCGCAGCGAGTGGTTCCGCATCCTCGGCGAGCAGTACATCGACCTCGCGTTCCAGTACGCGGACGAGGCGTTCAACGACGAGTTCGCGTCGGCGAGCGGCCCCGCCCGGCCGGTGGCGCTGTTCATCAACGACTACAACACCGAGCAGAGCGGCAAGCAGCAGCGGTACTTCGACCTCGTCGAGCGCCTGCTCGAGCGGGGCGTGCCGCTGGACGGCGTGGGCCACCAGTTCCATGTGAACCTCGACATGCCGGTCTCCGCGCTCGAGTCCGCGATCACGCGATTCGAGGGAATGGGCGTGACGCAGGCGGTCACCGAGTTCGACGTCACGACCGGCACCCCGGTCACGCAGGCTCGGCTGATCGACCAGGGCTACTACTTCCGCGACGCGTTCGAGATGTTCCGCGCCCACGAGAGCTCGCTGTTCTCGATCACGGTGTGGGGACTCACGGACGGCCGCAGCTGGCGGGACTCCTCGGGCGCGCCCCTGGTGTTCAACGACGCGATGCTGGCCAAGCCCGCCTACTACGGCGCCGCCGGGGCCTCGCTCCCGGCCCGCCTGCGCACGGCGGACGTGTTCGGCGGCGACGTCGCCCTCACCCCGGAGGCGACCAGCTCGCCCGAGTGGGACCGTCTGCGGCTGCGGGCTGTCGACGAGAACTCGGCGTTCCAGCTCCGCTGGGCGCCGGACCACCTCACGGCGTACGTCAAGGTCGCCGACAGCGTCGTGGACGTCGCCGACAAGGTGACGCTCGTCGTCGGAGGCGACACCTTCTCCTTCCACCGCAACGGCAGTGGTGACGTCGACGGCGTCGCGACTGAGGTCGACGGCGGCTGGGTCGCCGTCGTGCACCTGCCCCTCAACGGGGCGGTCGAGGGCAGCACGCTCCAGTTCGACGTCCGCGTCGCCTACGGCTCGTCGACGGGCGCCTGGAACACCCCGGGCGCGATGGGGACGCTCACGCTCCTGGAGCCGATCTCGTACCTCGACGTCGCGCAGGCGTCGGCGGCGCCGGCGATCGACGGCGCGGTCGACGAGGTGTGGGCCGACTCCGGCGTCATAGCCACGGACAAGCAGGTCCAGGGCGCGGGCGGCGCCATCGCGCAGGTCCGCACGCTGTGGAAGGGCGACACCCTGTACGTCCTGGCGGACGTGACCGACCCGATCGTGGACGTCACGGGCTCCGACCCGTGGATCCAGGACTCGGTCGAGCTCTTCGTCGACGCGGGCAACCACAAGAACGGCGGCTACCGCGCCGAGGACACGCAGATCCGGATCAGCGCCGACAACGTGGTCTCGTTCGGGACCGGTGACGAGAGCGCCCAGAGGGCTCGCCTCGAGTCCGCTGTGGTGCGGACCGCCACCGGCTACCGGGTCGAGGCCGCCGTCGACCTGCTCGGCGAGGGTGGCCTGGCCACGTTCCACGGCCTGGACTTCCAGGTCAACGACGCGTCCGCCGGGGCGCGCACCGGGATCACCAACTGGGCCGACCCCACGGGCGCGGGCTACCAGTCCACCGCCCGCTGGGGCGTGGGCCAGCTCGTCGCGGCGATCGACTCGCCCGTCGGCCCGCAGGAGCCCGTGCCGTCGATGTCGCTCAGCGACGTCACGGTCGCGCCCGGCGGGGCGTTCGAGGTGCGGCTGGCCGGCTTCACCCCCGGCGACGAGGTCACGATCCAGCTCATCGACGGGACTGCCGAGAACGCTGGAGCCCAGAGGCGTGCCGCTCGGGCACGCGTCGCTCCGGGGCTGACGATCGGCACGGCAGTGGTCGGCGCCGACGGCAGCGCCGTCGTGGCCGCCCAGGTCCCGGCGGACACCCCGTTCGGGGTGTACCGGATCGGGGCTGCGGTCAACGGCGTGATCTTGGTGGAAGCGAGCCTCACCGTCGCCGCCGCGGACGCCGGCACACCGGGCGCGCCGGGCACGTCGCCGGGCACGACGCCGGGCACGACTCCGGGGGCGACCACCCCCGGCGGCTGGCTCGCGTCGACGGGCATGGGCCTCGGACTCGGGCTGCTGGCCCTCGTCCTGGTCATGGCTGGCGTGGCGTTCGTCGTCGTCTCGCGCCGGCGCGACGCGCTCCAGCCGAGCGGCTCCTCGGGGTCATGACCTCGAGGTGAACCCCGGCTGGGGGCGCCCCACGGCGCCCCCAGCCACCCCGAAGCCCCACGGGTCTGCCCTGGCTCCCGGCCGACCCGTGGGGCTTCGTGCTGCCCGTCGCCGGCCCGCGATCCGCGACCCGGATCGTCGCCCCGGGCAGCCGGGCACGTGTGCAACCATGGTGGCGTGGCCCTTCGCGGAGACGGACTCCTGACCCACGACCTGCTACCGGATGAGAAGGGCCCCCAAGACGCCTGCGGCGTCTTCGGGGTCTGGGCTCCGGGTGAAGAGGTCGCCAAACTCACCTACTTCGGGCTCTACGCGCTGCAGCACCGCGGCCAGGAGTCGGCGGGCATCGCGACGTCCAACGGCGAGCAACTGCTCGTCTACAAGGACATGGGCCTCGTCTCGCAGGTCTTCGACGAGACCGCGCTCAACGCCCTGACCGGCCACCTGGCCATCGGGCACACGCGGTACTCCACGACCGGCGCCAGCACCTGGGAGAACGCGCAGCCCACGCTGGGCGCCACGGCCTCCGGAACCCTCGCCCTGGGCCACAACGGGAACCTCACGAACAGCGCCGAGCTCGTCGACCTGGTCGCCGAGCGGTACGGCCCGCAGCGTCGCGGCGAGCTGGCCCGCGGCAACACCACCGACACCGCGCTCATCACCGCACTGTTCGCGGGCGACCCGGACCACACCCTCGAGGCCACGGCGCTCGAAGTGCTGCCGCGCCTGCGAGGCGCCTTCAGCCTCGTCTTCATGGACGAGCACACCCTGTACGCGGCACGCGACCCGCAGGGGGTGCGCCCGCTCGTCCTCGGCCGCCTGGAGCGCGGCTGGGTCGTCGCCAGCGAGATCCCAGCCCTCGACATCGTGGGCGCGTCCTACGTGCGCGAGGTCGAGCCCGGCGAGTTCATCGCGATCGACTCCGACGGCCTGCGCACGCAGCGCTTCGCCCCCGTGGAGCGCGCGGGCTGCGTGTTCGAGTACGTCTACCTGGCCCGGCCCGACACGACCATCGCGGGCCGCTCCGTGCACGCCGCGCGCGTCGAGATGGGCCGCCGCCTCGCCGCCGAGCACCCCGTCGAGGCAGACCTCGTCATCCCCGTGCCCGAGTCCGGCACCCCGGCCGCCGTCGGCTACGCGGCGGCGTCGGGCATCCCGTTCGGACAAGGGCTGACCAAGAACGCCTACGTGGGCCGCACGTTCATCCAGCCCTCGCAGACCCTGCGCCAGCTGGGCATCCGGCTCAAGCTGAACCCGCTGCGCGAGGTCATCCGCGGCAAGCGCCTCGTGGTGGTGGACGACTCGATCGTCCGCGGCAACACGCAGCGCGCCCTGATCCGGATGCTCCGCGAGGCCGGGGCAGCCGAGGTGCACGTGCGGATCAGCTCGCCCCCGGTGAAGTGGCCCTGCTTCTACGGCATCGACTTCGCCACCCGTGCCGAGCTCATCGCCACCGGCTTGGGCGTCGAGGAGATCGGCGCGTCGCTGGGCGCCGACTCCCTCGGCTACATCTCCCAGGAGGCGATGATCGAGGCGACTGAGCAGCCCGCGTCGCAGCTCTGCACCGCGTGCTTCAGCGGCCACTACCCCATCGAGCTGCCGCCCGAGTCTCGGCTCGGCAAGCAGCTGCTCGAGCAGAACGAGCTCCCACTGGGAGCCCCAGAGGACGGACTGTCGACCTTGATGAGCACCTCGGGTGGCGCGACCGCCCTGGAACACCCGTGAGCGCCGCACAGGGCGCCGGCGTCACCTACGCCGCCGCCGGAGTGGACACGCACGCCGGCGACAAGGCCGTCGAGCTGATGAAGGACGCCGTGCGCGCGACCCACGGGCCGCAGGTGCTGGGCGGCTTCGGCGGGTTCGCCGGGCTCTATGACGCCTCGGCGCTGGTGGGCTACCGCCGTCCGCTGTTGGCCACGTCCACTGACGGGGTCGGCACCAAGGTCGCGATCGCGCAGGCGATGGACATCCACGACACGATCGGCTTCGACCTGGTCGGCATGGTCGTGGACGACATCGTGGTGGTCGGCGCGAAGCCGCTGTTCATGACGGACTACATCGCCTGCGGACGGGTGGTGCCGGAGCGGATCGCGGACATCGTGCGCGGGATCGCGGCGGCCTGCGAGGTCGCGGGGACGGCGCTGGTCGGCGGGGAGACCGCCGAGCACCCGGGCCTGCTCGGGCCGGAGGAGTACGACGTGGCGGGAGCCGCCACCGGAGTGGTCGAGGCTGACGAGGTGCTCGGCCCGGAGCGGGTGCGCTCCGGTGACGTGCTGATCGCGCTGGGGTCCAGCGGCCTGCACTCCAACGGGTATTCGCTGGTGCGCAAGGTGATCGAGGTCGCCGGCTGGGGCCTCGAGCGGCATGTGCCCGATCTGGGCCGCACGCTCGGCGAGGAGCTGCTGGTCCCGACCCGGGTCTACGCCTCCGACTGCCTGGCCCTCGTGGAGCGGGCGGCGGGCGGCGTGCACGCGTTCTCGCACGTCACCGGTGGCGGCCTGGCGGCCAACGTCGCCCGGGTGCTGCCCGCCGGCCTGGTGGCCGAGGTGGCGCGCGGCAGCTGGTTGCTGCCCCCGGTCTTCGACCTGGTCCGGACGCTCGGCGGGGTGCCGTGGAGTGACCTGGAGAACACCCTCAACCTGGGCGTGGGGATGGTCGCGATCGTGGCCCCCGAGGCCGTGGACGGGGTTGTGGCGCACGCTGCGGAGTTGGGCCTGCCCGCCTGGGATCTCGGCACGGTGAGCCCGCTGGAGGCGCTGCGGGACGTGCTGGACGTCGAGCTGGTGTCGGGCACCAAGGGTGTGCAGGCGGGCGCTGTGCGGATGACGGGCGCCTACCGGACGGCCTGAGCCTGCGGGTCGGCGTCACCCCGGGCCTGCGCATGCGGGCTCGGGGGCGATGCCCGAAGTGGGGTGGTGCCCGAAAGTGGGGGCGGTGGCGTCGCGATCCCGTCCAGCACACTCGTGCTCTGGGGATCGCGACGTGCCCTTGCGCTGACGCTGGAGGCGTCAGCGCTCGTCTGCCCACGGGCGGTAGTCGCCCGACCCGTCCGCATCGTCGTCTGTGTCCACAGCACGGCGGCTGTCGGTCACGACATCGTTGTGGCCTCGCGACGTGAGCTCTTGTTCGAGTGCTCTGTAGTTGGTCTCCGGGCTGAAGTACTTCAGCTCCCGGGCGACCTTCGTCTGCTTAGCCTTCTGACGGCCGCGCCCCATGGCATCGACCCCCTCTTACGTGGATGCGGGGCGGCACCGTGCGTACACGTGCGGCCCCGGGGTGCTGAATCGTCTCTTCGTGGGGCAACGGTACATGCTCGGCTGCTATTCCGACCACTCGCGTCCCGAGGGCGCCGGTGTCGATGCCTGGGTGGTGGTCGAGGCGTGGTCTGGGGCTGCACCGACCGGACGGTAGGGATTACTCTAGTTGTGACCGATACGCACCGTCTGCATGAGACGTTCGTGAGAATCAGCCGCGCAGCCCGTGAACCTTATGCGGCTTTCGACCAGGTACGCCATGCTAGACGACAGCGCTGCAGGGGGCAGGGCATCACCTGGCTTCCGCTTGCGGACGCTGCGGTGACGCCTCGGTCGGAAGCACGACACACGAGACTGCACGGCCCACGGGACACACGTTCCGGAACGCGGGCCGTGCGCCACCTGGAGGCAGTCGATGTCCGCACACCCCGCAGAGTCCGAGGCCCTGCTCACCCCATCCGAGGTCGCGACGCTGTTCCGGGTCGACCCGAAGACAGTGACGCGGTGGGCGAAGGCGGGCAAGCTCTCGTCGATCCGCACGCTCGGCGGACACCGCCGATACCGCGAGTCCGAGGTCCGCGAGCTCCTCAACGGCGTTCCGCAGCCGCGTGAGGGCAAGGCCTGACGTTCTCGGCGCCGCACGTCCCGCTGAGCACGATGAGCGCCCGGTCCCGCCATGCGGCGGCCGGAGCGCAACGGTCCACACTCTTCCCCCAGGCCGTCCGCATCATGGACGGTGCGCGGCTCAGGGATCGACCGGTCGTGCTCGCGGTGCGGAACAGGCTGCGGAATGGGCGCCGGCCGGGCGCACGCCCGTCGCTGACGTGACACTGACCACAGCAGACGGCATTCGGCTGCCACTGCCGCACCGGCAGCCGTTCGACGCCGTCGCCTGGTACCGGCACGTCAGCGATCGGGCGATACCTGGCCTCGAGATCGCCGCAAGCAGCGCCTCCACCGACGCCTCGCCCTCACAGGGGCAGCACGCGGTGACACGGCTGCTGACGGGCAGCGCTGGACCAGTGCGGGCGACCGTGGTGCTGGCCGCCGACGGCTCGCACCTCGAGGCCGTGGTGGCTGGCGCCGCCGAGGGGGACATCCCCACGGTGACGGCGCGCCTGCGCCGCTGGCTCGACCTCGACGCCGACCCGGCAGCGATCTCCGCCGCGCTCGGCGACGATCCGCTGATCGGGCCGTTGATCCAGGCCAGGCCCGGGCTCCGGGTGCCCGGAACATCAGACCCGTTCGAGCTGGCCGTGCGTGCGGTGCTCGGCCAGCAGGTCTCCACCTCCGCGGCCCGCACGGTCGCAGGGCGCCTGGTGCGTGCCTTCGGGGAGCCCGGCAGCCACGGGCTGTGGCTGTTCCCCGGGCCGGAGCGGTTGGCGGCCCTGCCCGTCGACGCGCTGCGCGCGCTCGGGCTCAACACGGGGCGAGCCGCCGCCATCGGCGTGCTGGCCCGCGCGGTCGTGGACGGCCTCTCGCTCGAGCCCGGCCCGGACGTGGACGTGGCGCAGGTCAGGGCCCAGTTGGTGGCGCTGCGGGGCATCGGGCCGTGGACCGCTGACTATCTGGCGCTCCGGGCCCTCGGGGCGCCGGACGTGTTCCCTGCCGGCGACCTCGTGCTCCGCCGGGCGCTGGCCGAGCTGCCCGGGGGCGCCGGCGCGGCAGTCGGCGAGCGGACCGCCGAGCGGATCGCTCGTCGCTGGAGCCCGTGGCGGTCCTACGCCGCGCAGCACCTGTGGTCGGCCTGGTCCGCCCGGGCCGTCGAGGCCCGCGCGTCACGGCTGCCGCGCTAGAGCTTGCGGACGATCCCGGCGACGACCAAGCCCACGGCGGCGCCTGCGACTCCGAGGATCACCCGGGCCCGCTGACGGGCGTTCGGGTCGGTGTGCGGGTCATTGCCGACCGCGTCACGCACCAGGCGCCGGCCGTTCTCGACAGCCTCGGAGGCTTGACGGCGCGGGTCCAGCCGCGTCGTCAGCTCGTCCACTGTCGCGGCCAGTTGCGCGCGGGTGGCGCGGAGCTCGGACTCCAGCGCTGTGATCTTCGGGTCGGTCATGACCGGATGCCTCCCTTGACTGCCTCGACGTCGAGCTTCAGGTTCTCCTTGGCGGCCTCCGGCGTGGGCGGCATCCCCGCCTGCAGGCGGTTCTTGCCGAGCAGCCCGAGGATCGCGGTGATGACCAGCAGCGCCACCCCCACGATCAGCGCGGCGAGCCATGCGTCGAGCGCGGTCGCCAGGCCGAGCACCGCTGTGGCGATGAGCGTGGCGAACGCGAAGAAGCCGAACAGCCCTGCGCCGACCAGCAGGCCGATCCCGATGCCCGCCTGCTTCGCTCGGGCCGCCATCTCCGCCTTGGCGAGATCGATCTCCGCGCGCACCAGGCGCGCGCCCTGCTCGCTCAGTTGGCTGACGAGCCGACCGATCGAGTGGCGATCCTCCGTCTCGCGCTGCGATCCCGTGACCATGACCTCACCCTCCGTCCGCACCAGGCTTGCGTGCCATGCCCCAGTCTGCTGGTCACAGGCCCGACATGCGCGTTCAGCGCGCCGTTCGGCCTCAGTCGGCCCAGGGGTGGACCTGCTCCTCGATGACCGGGTCCGGGGCGGGCGGGGCGACACGGGCCGGTTGGGGCAGGTGGCTGCGGCCCCATGCGGCGAATCCCGCGGCGAGCAGGATGACCGCTACGCCGACCAGGATGAACGACAGCCACAGCCACACCACATGCGCGAGGCCCACCACGGCGCCTCCGAGCAGCAGCGCGGCGCCCAGCACCGTGAGGAGCGCGGCTGCGGCGAACGCGAGGGCGCTCGGCCGGACCTCGACGGCCTTCGCCTTGACCGCGCGGGAGACCACGTCGATCTCGGCTTGCACCGAGGCGCGCACCTTGTCCTCGACCTGCCCGATCTTGTCGCGGGCCATCCCCGCGATCGGCTCGGTGAATCGATCGAAGAATCGGCCGGAGCGGGTGCGCTCGGGGCCGGGGGACTCGCTCACGGAAACCTCCGCCATCGGCATGGTGCGCCGGCGTCGTCGCCGCGCGCGCGACAGCCTAGGCCCCGCGTGCGCCCGTTCCCCGTATAGACGTGCAGGTAAGACGCGGAAGTCCACCCGGCGGGACGGCGCCGGCGGGCGATGGGGATGCCCAGGCCCGGTCCAGATCCGCCCGGAGCGCGCCGTGCGGCCGGTTGCAGCCGCCGGTGGCCCGCCTTCAATGGAGTGCAGAGGTGTTGATCCCAGCGCCTCACGACCGCGACGGAGCCACGTCATGCCACTGGACAGCTACGTGATCATCATCAACACCTACGACGACACCGACGCCGCGCTCGCCGACTACGACGCCGCGCGGACGCTCTACGAGGACTGGGACCTGGGGGACACCTACGACGCTGCCGTCGTCACCCGCCGTGATGACGGCAAGGTCAAGATCGTCAAGCGCCACGAGCAGCCGGTGATCCAGGGCGGCGTCGCCGGGCTCGGCATCGGCCTGGCGGTGGGCGCGCTGAGCGCGCTGTTCCCGGCGGTGGTCATCGGCGCGGGGCTGGCCTGGGGCGCCGGCGGGGGCCTGGTGCTGGGCGCCCTGACCGGGCACGTGGTCGGCGGGGTGAGCCGCAAGGACCTCAAGGAGCTCGGCGAGGAGCTCGACAGTGGCCAGAGCGCCGTGCTGATCGTCGCCGCCGAGGACGTCGAGGCCCGAGTCGACGCCGCGTTGTCGCGGGGCAAGAAGATCCTGAAGAAGCAGCTCAAGGCCGACAGCAAGGAGTTGGAGAGGGCGATCGCCGAGGCCAAGGCCGAGGAGAAGGCGGCGGCCTGAGCCTGACGCCGTGACCGGCGCGAGTGGTGGCCGAGACATCGCTGCCGGGACGATCGTCCCGGCAGCGATGCCGTCGATCCCTGGTTGCATCGACGGATGCGACAGACCCCGCTCTACTACTACTCGAGCGCCAGCGGGCTGGTGCGCTCGTTCGCCGAGCGGCTGGAGCGGCCCGTGTTCAACCTCGCGGAGCGCGAGCACCGCCTGAGCGAGGTCGACGGGCCGTGGGTGTTGCTCACGCCGTCCTACAAGACCGGGAACGACAGCAACGACACGATCCCGGAGGCCGTCCGGCGCTTCCTGCGCTCGGAGGCGAACCGCCGGCGGCTCGTCGGGGTGATGGGATCAGGCAACCGGAACTTCGGACAGCACTACCAGATGGCCGCACGGGAGATCGCCCGCCGCTCGGGTCGGCCGATGCTCTTCGAGTTCGAGCTGGCCGGCACCCCCTGGGACGTGGAGGAGGGGCGGGCCATCCTCGAGCAGCTCGACGCCGCCCTCGTCACCGCGCACCAGCCTGTGCAGCCGGACTAGCGGCCGGACGAGCGGCGGGCGACGCGGAGGCGACCCGGGCGAGCCACTCCTGGAGCAGTGCCGCCACGACGGCGGGCTGGTCGAGGTGCACGTTGTGGCCGGCGTCGTCCAAGAGCGCGAACGTCGACCGGGGGTAGTGCGGGAGCAGGGCCAGGGCGTCGCGGTAGCCGACGACCTGATCGTGCCGTGCGGTGACGACCAGGGTGGGGCCGGTGAACGCGTACCCCGCGGGCTCGACGGTGTGAGAGAGCGCGTACTGCGCCCGGATGCGCGCCAGCGTGGGCTGGTCGGCGGCGCGGATGCCCGGCAGGGCGTGGTCCCGGAACAGCGCCCAGGCCTCAGGCGTCTGGCGGACGGCCATCGCTGCGAACTCCGCCGCGTCCGCCGGGTTGAGCCGGGCGAGCAGGGCCGGGTCCGCGTGGGCGACGTGCTTCGGTGGCGCGTCCGGGTCGCCGTCGGTGGCGAGGGGCGCCAGCAGCGCCAGACCGGCCACCTGGTCGCCGAGCCGCGCGGCGAGGGCTCGGGCCATCAGGCCTCCGTACGACGAGCCCAGCACCGCGAACGGCTCGGCGAACTGGACGGCGGCCAGGTCGGTGAGGGCGTCGAGCACGTCGTCGGAGCTGGAGACGGGGTCGGTGCTCAGACCCATGCCCGGCAGGTCCACGTACACCCGGCGCCACGGCCCGGCGGCGGCGACCGCCCCGTCGAGGCTGGTGAGCAGGCGATGGTCGACGCCGAAGCCGTGGATGAGCAGGATCGGGCGGCCCTCGCCACGTGTCACGGTGTGCATGTGCGCACCGTAGTGACGGGCGCCGACATCGCCCGGGTGGACGACGCGCGCCGCAGGCCCTCAGGCCAGCACGACTCCGCCGTCCGCGGTGATCTCGTCGGCGTCGGCGTCGTCGAACCAGAGCCCGTTGTCGCCCAGGTACCGGAACCGCACAGTCGTCCCGACCGGGACCGTCACGGACGTGCTGGCCGTCCCGTTGGAGCGGCGGCGCAGTGGGTGCGCCCCCGGCGTCCAGTCGTTGAACGTGCCGACGACGCTCACGGGCAGCGTGGACGCCGGCAGGGCGAAGGTGAGCGTGCGGGTGGCGGACGCGGCGGAGCGGGACTTCTTGAGCACGGGCGGACCACACTTTCCCTCGGACGAGCGAAGCGGACAAATGCATCGTGGCGTGCCGATGTTTCCGGGGCCACTCGGGCAGATGAGCGCCGTGTGACGGGACGGGGTGGGCGCCGCGCCCGTCGCGGGCCGGCCGCGTGATCCGGAGACGACGAAGCCCCGCACCGGGACTCCGGGCGGGGCTCGTTCTGTGGCCACTGGCAGGGTCGAACTGCCGACCTTTCGATTTTCAGTCGAACGCTCTACCAACTGAGCTAAGTGGCCGAACCGACAACGCCCGGCCAAATGACCGGGCGTATATCGAGCGACCCCGACGGGACTTGAACCCGCGACCTCCGCCGTGACAGGGCGGCGCGCTAACCAACTGCGCTACGGGGCCTTGTGGTGAGACAAGGTTCCTGCAGTACTGCTCGTACCCCCAACGGGATTCGAACCCGTGCTACCGCCGTGAAAGGGCGGGGTCCTAGGCCGCTAGACGATGGGGGCGGGACTGCCCCTGACGTCGAGGCGTCTTCTGACCGGTGATAACCATAAGGTGTGGGAGCCAGGAACACCAAAACCGCAGGTCAGAAGGGGTGTGACCCCCTGTTGCGCCGTGGTTCCGGAGCCCGGTGCGGCGCGGCAGGATGGTCGTCATGGTGGAGATGTCACGCGAGGACTTCGAGGTGGCCGTCGGCGATGCGCTCGACCTGATCCCTCCGGAGCTGGCCGCGCAGATCGACAACGTCGTGGTGCTGGTCGAGGACGACCCGCCCGAGGGCGAGCCCGACCTGCTCGGAGTCTACGACGGGACGCCGCTGACCGAACGTGGGGAGTGGTGGGCCATGGGCTCGCTGCCGGACCGCATCACGATCTTCCGCAACCCGACGCTTGCGATCTGCGAGGACCGCGACGAGGTGGTCGAGGAGGTCGCGGTGACGGTGGTGCACGAGATCGCCCACCACTTCGGCATCGACGACGCGCGCTTGCACGAGCTCGGCTGGGACTGAGCGGCTGGGACTGAGCGGCTGGGGCCGAACGGCGGCGGCGTCCACGGATAGCGTGAGTCCCATGAGCGAACCGTTGCGCCTGGGCGTGGTGCTGCTGCCGCAGGACCGTTGGAGCGAGGCGCGCGAGCGCTGGCGGCGTGTGGAGGAGTACGGCTTCGACCATGCCTGGACCTACGACCACCTTTCGTGGCGGTCGCTGGTCGACGAGCCGTGGTTCGCGACGGTCCCGTTGCTCGCGGCGGCCGCGGCGGTGACCGAGCGGATCGGGCTGGGCACGTGGGTGGCGTCGCCGAACTTCCGGCACCCGGTGCCGTTCGCCAAAGAGGTGATGGGCCTCGACGACATCAGCGGTGGGCGGTTCCTGCTGGGCATCGGCGCCGGCGGGGAGGGTTTCGACGCGTCGGTGCTGGGTCCGCCGCCGACGCGGGGCGTGCGCACTCGGCGGTTCGAGGAGTTCGTGGGGCTGCTGGACCAGCTGCTCACGCAACCCGTCACGGAGCATGTCGGCGAGTTCTACGAGGCGCACGACGCCCGGATGCTGCCCGGGACGCTGGCCCGGCCCCGGACGCCGTTCGTCGTGGCGGCCAACGGTCCGCGGGCGATGCGCGTCGCGGCGCGTCACGGGCAGGGGTGGGCGACCTTCGGCCCGTCGTTCGGCCCCGAGGAGGAGGGCCTGGCGCCCGGGGTGGCGCAGGAGCACTGGTGGGCGGGGCTGGCGGGCATGGTCGCCGACTTCGACGACGTCCTGGCCCAGGAGCGGGAGGCCGCCGGGCCGGACGTGGGGCCCCGCCGGCGCTACCTGAGCCTGGACGGCGCCCCGATGTTCTCGCTGGCCTCCGTCGACCTGCTGATGGAGGGCGTCGAGCGCGCGGTGGCGCTGGGCTTCACGGACGTCGTCGTGCACTGGCCGCGGGCCAGCGGCGTCTATGCCGGGTCGGAGCGGGTGCTGGAGCAGGTGGCCGCGCGGCTCGACGACCTGCGGAAGTAGCCGGTAGCGGGCGCCGCGCCCGGCGGGTCAGCGGGTGTGGGCCCGCCAGGCGGACGCGACCATGTCGGCGAGCGTGTGGCGCATCTTCCAGTCGAGGTCCCGGGCGGCCAGGGCGCCGGACGCGACGATGCGGGCCGGGTCGCCGGGGCGGCGCGGGGCGACGTCGGGGGTGAACTCGATGCCGGTGGCGTCGGCCATCGCCGTCATGATCTGCCGCACTGAGACGCCGTCGCCGCTGCCCAGGTTGTAGACGGGCTCGAGCGCGCGCCCCCCGGCCAGCGCCTGGGCGGCCGCGACGTGCGAGACGGCCAGGTCGGCGACGTGCACGTAGTCGCGCACACAGGTGCCGTCGGGGGTGGGGTAGTCGTCGCCGTTGATGCGGGGGGTGCGGCCTGCGGCGAGCGCGTCGAGCACCAGCGGGAACAGGTTGTGCGGGCTGGAGTCGTACAGCGTGGGGGAGCCGGATCCGACCACGTTGAAGTACCGCAGCGACGTGTGGCGCAGGCCGGTGGCCCGGCCCTGGTCGCGCAGCAGCCACTCGCCGATGAGCTTGGACTCGCCGTAGGGCGACTCGGGCGCGGTGGCCGTCTGCTCGGTCACCAGGTCGGTGTCCGGGGTGCCGTAGACGGCGGCGCTGGACGAGAAGACGATCGCGTCGACACCAGCGGTCGCCATCGCTGCGAGCAGGTGGCTCGTGCCCGTGACGTTCTGCTCGTAGGTGTGCAGCGGCCGGTCGACGGAGACGCCGGCGTACTTGAACCCGGCGAGGTGCACCACGCCGGTGACGTGGTGCTCGGCGAGGGTGCCGGCGACGAGGTCGGTGTCGAGGATCGAGCCGCGGATGAGGGGCACGTCGTCGGGCACGAACTCGGCGTGCCCGCTGGAGAGGTCGTCCAGGACGACAGCGCCGAGGCCGACCTCCCGAAACGCCTGGACGACATGCGATCCGATGTACCCGGCGCCGCCGGTGACCAGCCAGTTCATGCCGCCACCCTACCGCTGGACATTTCGGGCCTGCCGAGGATCGCCGCAGGTGGGAGCCTGGAGCACGGGCTAGCGATCTACGCCATGCTCAGTATGCTGAGCATTCCGATGTGGGGAGAGGGGACCGTGAACGAACAGGTCAGCACCGCCGAGTCCCACACCCGTGTCCACGAGCAGGCCGACCCGGACGGGCTCGCCCGCCGAGTCGACGCCGCGATGGCCGCGACCACAGCCGTGCTCGACAGGTACCTCGCCGGCAGGCTCGAGCGCGCCGCGCACGTGGCCCAGCCCTACGCCCAGCTCTGGTCGGCCGTTGCCGACCAGGTGGGCGGCAAGCTCATGCGCCCCCGGCTCACCGTCGCGGCCTACCTGGGCCTCGGCGGCACGGACCTCGAGGCCGTCGCGCCGGTCGCCGCCGCGCAGGAGCTCGTGCACACCGCGATGCTCACCCATGACGACCTCCTCGACCACGACGAGGTGCGCCGAGGCCAGCCCAACATCGCCGGCGCCCACCGCGCCCGGCTCGCGCAGGCCGGGGTGGCTGGACCCGCAGCGGACGACCAGGTGCTGGCCGCAGGCCTGCTGGGCGGCGACCTGGCCCTGGTGTCCGCATTCGAGCTCGTCGCCGCGGCGCCCGTCGACCCGGCGCTGCGCGTGGCGGTCGTCGCGCTGATGGCCCGCACGCTCGGCGCCACAGTCGCGGGCGAGCTGCTCGACATCGACGCGGAGCTGCGCGACCCGTCCGACGTGGACCCGCTGCGGATTGCCGAGCTGAAGACCGCCGCCTACTCATTCACCGGGCCCCTGTCCGCAGGCGCCCTGCTCGCGCGCGCGCCCGCCGGTGTCCACGGACGGCTCGAGCAGTTCGGCAATGCGCTGGGCGTGGCCTTCCAGCTCGTCGACGACGACCTGGGCGTGTTCGGCGACCCGGCGCGCACCGGCAAGTCCGCCCTCTCCGACCTGCGGGAGGGCAAGCGCACCGAGCTGCTGCGCCTGACGTACCTGCTCGCCGACGACGCCGGACGCGAGCTGCTGGACCACCGCGTGGGCGACCCGGGCCTGGACGAGGACGGCGCGGCCCAGGTGCGCGAGCTGATGACCGCGTGCGGGGCCCGAGACCGGGCGCTCGCCCTGGCCGGCGGCGCGGCGCGGGCCGCGCGCGAGTGCGCGGTGCAGAATCTGCCCGCACCCCTCGCGGGGCGCCTTGTCGCGATGGTGGACGAGCTCGACGGGAGGGGGAGCTGATGCGCGACACCGCCCTGGCCCTCTACGACCGGACCGCGGCCCGCGCCAGCAGCGTGGTGCTCGCCGGCTACTCGACGTCCTTCGGGCTGGGCGCACGCCTGCTCGGGCGCCAGGCACGCCACGACATCGAGGCCGTCTACGCGCTGGTGCGGATCGCCGACGAGGTGGTCGACACGCACCGCGGCGCGGACGCCGGGCCGCTCCTCGACGAGCTCGAGGCGCAGACGGCCCGCGCCCTGGTGTCGGGCTACTCCACGAACCTGGTGGTGCACACGTTCGCCGCCACGGCCGCGCGGACCGGCATCGGGCATGCCGAGCTCGACCCGTTCTTCGCGTCGATGCGCGCCGACCTGACGGTGCGGGTGCACGACCAGGAGAGCTACGAGCGGTACGTCTACGGCTCCGCGGAGGTCGTGGGGCTCATGTGCCTGGCGGTGTTCCTCAACGCCGACCGGGCCCCGGGCGAGCCCGTGCGGCGCCCCGACGCGGGGCTGGTCGCTGGCGCGCGGGCGTTGGGCGCCGCGTTCCAGAAGATCAACTTCCTGCGCGATCTGGGCGTGGACTCCGGCGAGCTTGGCAGGTGCTACTTCCCGGGCGTGCGGCCGGGGGCCCTGGACCGCGCCCAGCTGGACCGCATCCTCGACGAGATCGGCCGGGACCTCCGGGTGGCGCGGGGCGCGCTGCCGCGGCTGCCGCGCCGCGCACGGCTCGCCGTCGCCGCGACGCTCGGGCTCTACGACACGCTGCTGACGCGGCTGGCGGCCACCCCGCCCGACGAGCTGCTGGCGCGCCGGCTACGGGTGCGGGGGCCGCGCAAGGTGGCGGTCGTGCTGTGGTCGGTGGCCGCAGAGGCGCGCGGCGGTGGCGCGGGTCACCGCCTGCCGCAGGACGCGAGGATGGGCGCATGAGCCGGGTGGTGGTGGTCGGAGGCGGCATCGGGGGCCTGGCGACGGCGGCGCTGCTGGCGCGGGGCGGCGCCCAGGTCACGCTGCTGGAGCGGCACGCGAGCGTCGGCGGCCGGGTGGGCGCCGCGTCCTTCGACGGGTTCCGGTTCGACACCGGGCCGTCGTGGTACTTCATGCCCGAGGTCGTCGAGCACCTGTTCGCGCTGCTCGGCGAGCGTGTCGACGACCACCTGGACCTGATGCGGCTCGACCCCGCGTACCGCGTGTTCCCGGAGCCCGTGGGGGCGGGGCCGGCCGCGATGCTGGAGGTCTCCGCCGACGCCGAGCTGAACTGGAAGGCCTTCGACGCGCTCGAGCCCGGCGCCGGCGAGGCCATGCGCGCCTACGCCGCCGAGTCCAGCGAGGCCTACCGGATCGCGCTCGACCACTTCCTCTACACGACGTTCCAACGGCCCGACCGGGCGCTGTCCGCCGACGTGCTCCGCAGGGCCCGGACCCTCGCCGGGCTGCTCACCCGGCCGCTCGCCGACAAGGTGGCCGGCGTCGTCCAGCACCCGGTGCTGCGCCAGGTGCTGGGGTACCACGCGGTCTTCCTGGGCTCGTCGCCATACCGGGTGCCCGCCCTGTACTCGCTGATGAGCCACCTCGACCTGGTGGACGGCGTGCGCTACCCGCGCGGCGGGATGTACACGCTGATCGAGGCGCTGGAGCGCATTGCCCGCGACCAGGGCGTGCGCATCCGCACCGGGGCCGATGTCGCGTCCATCGAGGTGGAGCCCGCCGCGCGCAGCCTGCGGCATCCCCGGCGCACCGGCGTCGCACGCGGCGTGCGGCTCACGTCCGGCGAGCTCGTCGAGGCCGACTTCGTGGTGTCCGGGGCCGATCGGCACCACACCGAGACCGCGCTGCTGGGCCCCCGCCACCGCTCACTGCCGGAGCCGTGGTGGCGGGACCGGGGGCCGGGGATCTCGTCGATGCTGGTGATGGCGGGCGTGCGGGGCGAGCTGCCCGAGCTGGCGCACCACTCGCTGTTCTTCACGCGCGACTGGGCCGGGAACTTCGACGACATCCTGGGCAAGCGCGCCGGCGCGGACCCGTCGACGCTGCGCGTGCCGCAGGTGGCCTCCGCCTACGTCTCGCGGACCACCGCCACCGACCCGAGCGCCGCGCCACCCGGCCACGAGAACCTCTTCCTGCTGGTCCCGTTCCCGGCCGACGCCGCACTCGGCGCCGATCCGGCCTCCCGGGCACAGCTCGAAGCCCACGCCGACCGCTTCCTCGACCAAGTCGGGGCCTGGGCGGGTATCGACGACCTGCGCGGACGTGTCGTCACCCGGCGCGTGGTGGGGCCCGCGGACTTCGCACGGGACTTCTCCGCATGGCGGGGCACGGCCCTCGGCATGGAGCACACGCTGCGGCAGAGCGCCATGTTCCGACCCGGCGACGCGTCGCCGCGCGTCCCCAACCTGCTGCACGTCGGGGCTGGCACGATCCCCGGTGTGGGACTGCCGATGTGCCTGATCAGCGCCGAGCTGGTGGTCAAGCGCCTGCTCGGCGAGACGTCGCCGCGCCCGCTGCCGGCGCCGCTGCGCCGCGGGTTCCTGGACGCGGCGCTGCCCCGCGGCCTGTGGCCCGGCGCCTCGCCGGGAAGGCGCCCGTGATCGGCCTCGCCTACCTCGGCGCCCTGCTGGTGTCCCTCGGCGGCCTCGCGCTGCTGGACCGCGCCCACCGGCTCGCCTTCTGGTCCGACTGGCGACGGTCCGCCCTGTGCGTCGGCATCGGCGTCGCGGGGTTCCTCGCGTGGGACGGCGCCGGGCTGCTGCTCGGCATCTTCGCGCGCGGCGACAGCCCGCATATGACGGGCCTGCTGCTGGCGCCCGAGCTGCCGGTGGAGGAGGCGTTCTTCCTGGCGCTGCTCTGCTACCTGGCGCTGCTCGCGTGGCGCTGGTTCGACAGGTCCGCCGCCGGGCGGGAGCACGGCCAGAGGGCCGAGCCCAGCGAGACGGCGGAGCGCGACCGATGACCAACGCGGTGCTCAACGTCGCAGTGCTCGCCGTGCTGTGCCTGGTGTGCGCGCCGGTGCTGCGCCGTCTGCGCGGCTGGGCGGTGGTCTGGACGGTGGCGCACCTGCTGATGCTCACGCTGATCTTCGACACCCTGATGATCGAGGTGGGCCTGTACACGTACGAGCCCTCGAAGATCTTGGGCGTGTGGGTGTGGGGCGCCCCGCTCGAGGACTTCGCGTACCCGATCGCGGCCGGCATCGCGATGCCCGTGCTGTGGACGGTGCTGGGGCGCCGGCGGCGGGATCGGGCGCCGGACGCGCATGTGTCGGCGCCGGCGCCGGACAGGGCTGACGGGACCGACGGGTGAGGCAGGGGGTCGCCGCCTCACGGCCGTTCTCCTGGATCAACACCGCGTACCCGTTCGCCGCCGGGTACCTCGTCGCCACCGGCGGACGCGTCGACGTGCTGCTCGTCGTCGGCACGCTCTTCTTCCTGGCGCCCTACAACCTGCTGATGTACGGCGTGAACGACGTCTTCGACTACGCCTCCGACCTGCGCAACCCGCGCAAGGGCGGCATCGAGGGGGCGCTCGCGGACCCCGCCGTCGCGCGGACAGTGCACCGGCGCATCCTGTGGGCCTGCGTGGTGACGACGGCGCCGTTCACGGCGTGGCTGCTCGGCCAGGGCTCTGTGGGCGCGGGGATCACGCTGCTGGCGGTGCTGTTCCTGGTGGTCGCGTACTCGGCGCCAGGGTTGCGCTTCAAGGAGCGCCCGGTGCTCGACTCGTTCACCTCGGCGATGCACTTCGTCGGGCCGCTGCTGTACGCGCTGGTGCTGGTGGGCGCGGACCTGGCGGCGCGCCCGGTGTGGCCGGTGCTGGTCGCGTTCACGCTGTGGGGCATGGCCTCCCACGCGTTCGGCGCCGTGCAGGACGTCCGGGCGGACCGCGCGGGTGGCATCGGGTCGGTGGCGACGGTGTTGGGCGCCCACGCCACGGTTGTCGCGGCCACCGTGGCCTACCTGCTGGCGGCCGCCGTGCTCGCCCTGCTGCCGTGGCCGGGCTGGCTGGCGGCGCTGCTGCCACTGCCCTACGCGCTGAACGCCGCGGCGTTCTGGTCGGTGCGCGACGCGGACTGCGAGCGCGCGAACCGCGGGTGGCGCCGCTTCCTGTGGCTCAACCTCGTCACCGGGTTCCTGGTGACGATGCTGCTCATCGCGGACGCGCTCACCTGAGCCACTGGGGCCGCCGGGATCAGCCCGGCAGTGTGACCGGCCCGAGGGGTGAGGTGTCGTCAGACGTGGGCGGGTTGATGAGCGTCAAGGTGGCCCATCCGCGGGCGAGCAGCGCCCAGTCGGTGTCGTCGTCGGGTGACTCGTCAGGGCTGGAGTAGGTCACCACGACCTCGCCGCCGTCCCGCTCCTCCACGTGGGCCTGCGCGGCGCCGAACGCCGCGAGCCGCGCGCGCCGCACACCCCGCAGCCCGGCCAGGGGCAGATCGGGCACGTTGAGGTTGGCAGCCCGGCCGGGGGCCGGGGCGGCGAGCAGCGTGCGCATCGTGGCGATGGCGCACGCCTCGGCGGTGTCCCAGTGCGCGGGGTCGGCGGAGGCCAGCGACACCGCAAGCCCCTCGATGCCATGCGTCGCGCCGGTGAGCACGGCTCCCACAGTGCCCGAGTGCAGCACCGCCCGGCCCGTGTTGGGCCCTCGGTTGACGCCGGAGAGCACCAGATCGGGCGGCAGGCCGAACCTCCCACGGGCGGCGGCGAGCGTGATCAGCCCGGGCGTCGCGTCGACGGCGAGGCACTCCACGCCATCGGGGACGCCTGGCGGCCGGGCCTCCACGGCCTCGACGCGGCCGAAGTGCTCGGCGCCTGTCAACGCCGCGCTCGAGCCGGACGCGTCATGCGCGGGGGCGGCCACCAGCACGTCGCCGCCCAGGGCCTGCGCCACCCGGACCAGCACCGCGAGGCCAGGCGACGCGACCCCGTCGTCATTCGTCACGAGCACACGCACCGCGTGACCTCCCTCCACCATCGCTCCGTCGACCTCACCACGCGCAGCCCGCCCGCGCCCGTGCTGCGCGCCCGTCGCCCAGCGTGCTTACCCTGACCTGGTGACCCTGGCCGCCGCGGTCGACGATCCGAGCGAGGTCTTCGTCCCGGTTCTCGTGCTGGTCGCGTGCGCCATCGGGGCGCTCATCGCGGCTGCGATCGTCTCTGTCATCGCACGCCGGGTGGCGAAGCGGTACGCGATCGCGGCCGACCTGACGAGGAAGTCGCGTGCGCCGCTGCAGGTCACCTTCCTGCTGATCGCCGTGTGGATCGGCGTCTGGCTCTCCACGGACCCGGCGCGCTGGACCCGCATCGTCGGGCACGCGCTGTTCATCTCCCTCGTCGCGTCCGTGTCCTGGCTCATCGGCACGCTCGCGTTCGTGGTCGAGGACGCGATGCTCAGCCGGTACCGCATGGATCTGCCCGACAACCGCCAAGCCCGCCGCATCCGCACCCAGATCACCGTGGTGCGCCGGATCACCGTGGCCGTGCTGGTGATCAGCGCGTTCGCGGGCATCCTCATGACGTTCCCGGAGGCCCGCGGCGTCGGCGCGAGCGTGTTCGCCTCGGCCGGGCTGCTGTCGATCGTCGCGGGGCTCGCGGCGCAGAGCTCGCTGGCGAACTTCTTCGCCGGGGTGCAGCTCGCGTTCACCGACGCGATCCGGGTCGACGACGTGGTGATCGTCCTCAACGAGTGGGGGCGCATCGAGGAGATCACGCTGACGTACGTGGTGGTGCACGTATGGGACGACCGGCGGCTGATCCTGCCGTCGACCTACTTCACCACCACCCCGTTCGAGAACTGGACGCGTCGGGCCGCCGACCTGCTCGGCACCGTCGAGATCGACGTCGACTGGGACGTGCCCGTCGAGGACGTGCGCGCCGAGATGTCGCGGCTGCTCGCCAGCACGCCACTGTGGGACCGCCGGGTGGGCGTGCTGCAGGTGACTGACGCGACGCAGGGCTTCGTGCGGCTGCGCGCCCTGGCGAGCGCCCGGGACGCCGGCACGCTGTTCGACCTGCGCTGCTTCCTGCGCGAGGGGCTCGTCGAATGGCTCCGGAGCGAGGCGCCACAGGCGCTTCCGCGGACCCGGACAGTCGCGCTGGTGAGCGTGGTGGACGAGGACGAGGAGGACACCGGGGCGCGGCCGACGCGTGGCCTGCGCCGATGGGTCCCCGCATCGCGCGCGCCCACCCCGTCGGCGCCCGAGCGGGCCGCCACCCCGCGGGAGGCTGCGCGTGACCAGACCGCCGGCCACGCCCCGCCCGGCATCGTGGGGCGCCGCAGCGCGCGCGTGTCGACCCGCGCGAAGGGCGAGCAGCCCGCTCCGCGCAGCTCGGACGAGACGCAGCGCATCGACCTCACGAGCGACTCGAGCTTGTTCACCGGGAGCATCGAGGCGATCGAGCGCTCGCGGGCTTTCGCCGGCCCGGGCGAGGACGTGATCGCCGAACGCGAGGAGCACGCCGCGCGCGACGAGGCGGCACGGCGTGACGAGGCAGCACGGCGTGACGAGGGCGCCGGGGCGCAGGAGGGCGCCGCGGGGGACGAGGACGCCGACCGTGACGAGGGCGAGGACGAGGGGCGCGACGAGGATCCGGGACGCGACGAGCGGGCCATGGTCGAGGGCCTCCAGTCGCGCCCGGGAAAGCCGCCGGCCGTCCCGCCCTCGGGGCGCCCTGTGCGTCATCCCGCCCTCCCCGAGCGGCGCTCGACGGGCCTGGTGAGGCGACAGGCGACGGGCCGGGGGAGGGGACGGGAGGCTCGGGCGGCCAGGTCTAGCCTTCGGGACGCGGTCTCGCCCAGCGGACACCCGGTTGCGGGGCCTGGCGGGCCTTGTGACCGTGGGACGGTCCGAAGGCGCCTCCCCCCTGCCCGGACCCAGGTGCGTGGCAGGGCGGCGTCCTCACCGGAAACGAGAGGAGCACCCGTGCTCACCCTGACCGAGAACGCCCGCAGTGCAGTCGCCGATCTCACCTCGAAGGCGGGCCTGCCCGACTCGGGCGGTCTGCGGATCGCGGAGTCGCCCGACCAGATCGGCAGCTTCGAGCTCTCGCTCGTCACCGAGCCCGCGCCCGGCGACGACGTGATCACCGAGGGGCCGGCGCACGTGTTCGTCTCCCCGGAGACCTCGACCACGCTCGCTGATCAGGAGCTCGACGTGGAGAGCACGGCGGGCAGCGCAGGGTTCCGACTGAGCCCGCAGGCATAGCCAGCACACGCATCACGAGGGGCGGCGCCCGGTCGGGCGCCGCCCCTCTGCTGTGCGTGGGCGCTGTGCGTGGGCCTCATCAGTCCGGGCTCATGCCGCAGGTGAGGTTCACGATCGCCCCGTTCATGGCGCAGGCGCCCCCCTCGGCGAGGAAGACGGCCATCTGGGCCACGTCGGCGAGGGTGGGCAGCGACTTGCTGCTGGTGAGCGACTCCAGGAACTGGGTGAAGTCCTCGAGAGGCATCGGCAGGTCGGGGGTGTCGCCGATCGTGTCGAGGATGCGCTGCGGCCGCAGGCAGACCACGCGCACACCGGAGGGGCCCACCTCGGCGGCGAAGGTGCGCGTGAGCGCCTCCACGGCAGCGCATGCCGCGGCGAACCCGCCGACTCCGGCGATCGACATCCTCGCGGGGGACGCGGAGAGCGTCAGGATGGTCCCGCTGCCCTGCGGCGCCATGTGACGGGCGGCGGCCTGCGTGGTGAGGAACTGCGTCCGGAGCCAGCTCGTCGCGGGCGCGAGGACGTCGTCGAGGCTGATCTCCAGCAGCGGGACGCCCTGCACCAGCGGGATCCCCACCGCGTTCAGCATCACGTCGAGGCGGTCGGCGGCGTCGACCACCGCGTCGGTGTGCGCGGTCACCGCCGCCTGGTCGTACGCGTCGACCTCGGCGACGTGCACGGGGGCGGTCGTCAGCGCGCGCACGCGGTCCGCTGTCGCGTCGACGGCAGCGGTGTGGCGGCCAGCGAGGAAGAGCTCCGCTCCCCGGCGCGCGAACCCCTCGGCGACGGCGGCGCCGATCGCGCCGCCCGCCCCGTGGATGACGACCTTCTGCGAGGGCGCGCCAGCAGCCATGGGGCCGGTCCTTCCTGGTGGGGATGGTTCAGAGTGGGCCGAGAATCGCCTGGGGCTCCGCGTCGAGCTCCAAGGTGGAGAGGATGTCGAGGAGTTGGCGTTCCTCATAGCGAAAATGGGACTCCATGATCGCGGCGAGCCCGTCCAGGTGCTGCTGGAGCTCTTCCACCGGGGCGGAACGGCCGAGGGCCCGGTCGAGCCGCCCGAGCAGGGACGCGATCGTGTCGTGGTCCTCCCGCAGCCTCGCGATCGTGGGCCGCAGCGCCGGCCAACGCGCGGACAGCTCGGGGAACAGCGCGACGTCCTCGCTGACGTGGTGGGCGCTGAGGGCGGTGCAGAACCCGTGGCAGTACAACAGCAGGTCGGTGCGCGCCGAGCCGGTGTCGCCGGAGTCGAGCGCATCGCGCGTCACGCGCAGCGCGTCGCGCAGCCGCTGATGGGCCGCCGCCAGCTCACGGTTCCAGGCGACGAGCCTGCTCTTCTCCTGCTCGGTCACGTGCCCACCTGCCGGGTCCGACGCCTCCATGCCTGGCGCAGTCCGCCATCGACACGCGACGCTGCGCAAAACGTATCAATCCCACCGGAAGTCGGCACTGGCGGCCTCCCGTCACTGGAATGCTCGCGCCGCTCACCCGTCGCCCTGGCGCCATTCCCGCCCGTGGGCGATGTGGGCCGCGATAAGTTCCGGGCTTTACTCCGACCTCGACCCAGCCGATCCTCGGCCGGCCAGCGGGCATCGGCGCAGAGAGGGCGGTGCTCGTGGGCTGGTTCGGTCGGCGCAAGGGCGAGCAGGAGGGGCCTGCCGACGAGGCCCTGCCGATGTTCACCGTGGAGCAGGCGGCGCGGTTCGCCTCCGCGGCCCAGCGGGCGTTCGCGGAGGCTGGCATGGAGACCGTGCTGGAGGGTGGCGTGTTGCGGGCGTCAGAGGGCGTCCTGCCGCTCCACGGCATCGCCACGAGGGCCGCCGCAGTCCCCGAGCGGGAGTGGCCCGCGCTCCTGGCCCAGCACGCTGGCGTGATGGCGCCTGCCCTGCAGGGCTCGCTCGCCCCGGAGCCCATCCGGGACGAGCAGGTCTACCTGCGGGTCCTCGAGCGCGACGCGATCCCGGGCGGCATGGAGGTGGGCGACGACATCGTCGGCGACCTGGTGGCGGTGCTCGGCATCGACTACCCGGACCATGTGGAGACGCTGAGCGGCGCGAAGGCGATCGACAGGCTCGGCGGGTGGGCGTCGGTCCGCGAGACCGGGCTGCGCAACCTTCGGGCGCTGGCCGCGGAGCAGGTGAAGGTGTACGCCCTCGACAGCGGGGGCGACCTGCACGTCAGCACCGGCGGGTACTTCCACGCCAGCCGGCTCCTGGTGCTCGGGGACGTGCTGGCCGCCGACTTCAAGCTTGAGAGCCCCCGACACGGGGTGCTGGTGGCGGTGCCGAACCGCACCTTGATCATCGTGCACCCCCTCGAGGGCCTCTCGGTGATCGAGGCGATGCGGACGCTGATCGGCATGGCCGCCAACCAGTCCAGCGGTCCCGGCGGGCTCCGCGAGAACGTGTTCTTCTGGCGGGACGGCGGCCTCGAGCAGGTCCCCCGCCGATCCGAGGACGGTGGCGTCACTGTCGCCGCGACGGGGGCGTTCGGGGAGGTCCTCGCCACCTTCGGCTGACGGCGGCGCTCAGGCCTCGGGGATGGGGCGGCCGAACGACTCCAGGGTGATGTCCGGCGGGTCGGGGCCACGGCGTACGCCCTGGTCGAGCGCGTCGACCTCGGCGAGCTCGTCGCCGGTGAGCTCGAAGTCCAGCACGTCGAAGTTCTCCCGGATACGGGCGGGCTTCGTCGACTTGGGGATCGCGGAGCGGCCCTCCTGCAGGTGCCAGCGCAGCATCACCTGGGCGGGGGTCTTACCGTGGGCCTCGGCGATGCGGGTGATCGTCGGGTCGTCGAACGTGCGCGTGCCGGTGTCGCGGTAGGCGGTGATGCCGCCGATCGGCGACCACGCCTGCGTGACGATGCCGCTCGCCGCGTCGGTGGCCTGCACATCGGGCTGCTGGAAGTACGGGTGCACCTCGACCTGGTTGACCGCGGGCGCGACGCTCGCCGACGCCAGCAGCCGGTCCAGGTGCTCGGGCATGAAGTTGCTGACGCCGATGGCGCGCACCCGCCCGTCGGCCAGCAGCGCCTCCAGGGCGCGGTACGCCTCGATGGTGAGGTCGAAGCGGCTCGGCAGCGCCTGATGCAGGATCAGCAGGTCGATCTGGTCGAGCCCCAGCTTGGCCGCTGACTTGTCGAACGCGTGCAGCGTCTGGTCGTAGCCGTAGTCGCTGATCCACACCTTCGTCTCGACGAAGACCTCGGCCCGGTCGATCCCCGACTCGGCGATCGCGAGGCCGACCTCACGCTCGTTGCCGTACGCCGCGGCGGTGTCGATCAGGCGGTAGCCGGTGTCCAGCGCGGTGCGGACGCTGGCGACCGTCTCCTCGGGCGGGGTCTGGAAGACGCCGAAGCCGAGGGCGGGCATGGTGACGCCGCCGTTCAGCGTGAGGGTCGGCATGGAGGTGCTGGTCATGGGTGCTCCGGTGGTCGTTGGTGGTGCTCCAGGACTGAGGCGCGAGCCCCGTCGACATGGGGTGCTCTGTCCAGCACACCAGGTGTGAGGCCCGCCCGCCCGGCGTCCTCACCCGACCACGGCGCCACGACTGGAGGAACGCCCTGCGGATGGGCGTACTCGCAGTGCGTGGCTATGGGCGCCACAGCTCTCGTACCGTCGAGGCATGGGACATTGGGATGAGGTGCGGGACTTCTTGGCCTCCCGTCGCGCACGGCTGACACCTCCCGACGTGGGGCTGCCGACGACCGGGCGGCGGCGGGTGCCGGGGCTGCGGCGCCCCGACGTGGGTGTGCTGGCCCTCGACTACGACGTGATGCAGGTGGTCCAGGAGCCCGGGCTGATGCTTGTCGCCTACAGCGCGGCGCCCGGATCCGCTGATGCGGACGGCCTCGCGCTGCTCGCCTCGCTCGCCGCGACCCGAGACGCGGCAGCAGACGCAGGGGCCACCCCGAACCGCGCGTGAGGCGGGTCGAGGTCACCCGCCGCGACGCCCTGCAGGCCCGAACGGGGCCCACGCCCATGACCACGCCCCCCGGCGGCCGACGCGACCTCGAGGTCGGCGACACCGAGGCGCTCGCGGTGATGATCGCCGGCAGCGCGTTTCGGCGTCACCGCGCGCGTGCGCCCGCTAGCGTCGGCGCCGTGCAGACCATTGCGGCCTCGACCGCGTGTGTGGCCCTCGCGGCGCTGAGCGTCTTCCAGCTTTGCCTGGCGTTCGGCGCCCCCTGGGGGCGGTTCGCCTGGGGCGGCCAGCACGCGCAGGTGCTGCCGACTCGGTTGCGCGTCGGCAGCGCGGTCTCGGTGCTGGTCTACGCGGTGTTCGCGGTGGTGCTGCTCGATCGGGCGGGGATGGCCGACCTGCTGCCGGACGGGTTCGCGCGGCCCGCCGCGTGGGTGCTGACGGCCTATTTCTCGGTCGGCGTGCTGATGAACGGCATCTCGAGGAGCCGGTCGGAGCGCGCCGTCATGACGCCTGCGGTGCTGGTGCTGGCCGTCTGCTCGCTGATTGTGAGCCTCGGGGCCTGACTCCCGGTCACGTCGGGGTCCTGTGTCGGATCCCCGAACCGAGCCCGGCGCGCGCCCGAAACGGGTAGACAGGACAAGGGCCCGAAATGTCCGCCCCCGTGGCCCGCGACGCCCGACGGAGGACCCTCGTGCACATACGGCTCATCCCGCTGGCCCAGGTGACGCAGACCGATGCCGAGGCCTGGCGGCGATTGGCCGACCGGGCGGTGGAGCCCAATGTGTACCTGGACCCGCGGTTCCTCGTCCCCGCCCGCGCGCGCGTCGAGGCCGGTGGCCTCCAGGTCGTCGTGGTCGAGGAGCTCGGGGAGTGGCTCGCGGCGCTCGCGGTCACGACCAAGCCGGTGGCGCGCCGCGCGCCGGGGCGCGCGGCGGCGACGGGCGGGGCGTTCATGACGCTGCACTCCGACCGCCACCACCCGCTCGTGCGCGGTGGCGGGCGGGTGGCCGAGGTGCTCGAGGCCCTGCTGCACGGGATGACGTCGGTGGGCCTGCCCGGGCTCGTCCAGCTCCAGCGGTTCCCGAGCGACGGCGTCCTCGCCGAGGCGCTCGCGACGGCGGTGGGCCGGACCCCGATGCTGATGCATGAGCGGCGCCGGGAGGTCACCGCCTTCGCGCGCCGGAGCAGCACGCCGGTTCCCGCCGACCAGGAGTCCACTGTGTCCGCCGCCGCCGCCGGCGCGCGCGGCGGCTCAGTGGCGGCGTCGATCGTCCGACCGGCTCTCGCCACCGACCACATGCCCACCGACGAGCGACGGAACATGCGCCGCTGCGTGCGCGGGCTGGAACGCGCCACCGGTGGGCCCCTGGAGTTGCACGACCTGAGCGCGGACCCCGCCGCCGACGACGAGTTCCTCGACCTGCAGGCGTCGGGGTGGAAGGGGGATGGCACGCAGGGCGGCGCGGCGCTGCGGCTGGACCCGCCGGGTCTGCGGTGGTTCCGCGAGGTCGTGTCCCAGTTCCGAGAGGACGGTGACCTGCACGTCATCCGGCTCGCCGCAGGCGGCCAGACGCTCTGGATCGGCTACGGCCTGCGCTCCGGAGGCGCGTACTTCGGGTTTCTGGACGCCTACGCCGAGGACCACGCCCGGTACAGCCCGGGGTCCATCGGCCGCATCGCGGCGATGACGCACGTCTTCGGCTCGACGGACGCCCCGTTCTTCGACCCGGCCTTCGAGGCGCGGTACTCCACGGGCGCGCGGATCTTCCCCGACCGGCGCGAACAGGTCGACCTGCTCGTCTCGACCAAGGGGCTCGCCGCCCGCTCGGTGCTGCGCGCGGCGCCCCTGGCCCAGCGGCTGAGCGCGCACGCCTCCAGGGCGCCCGGCCTGCACGGATGACACGTCGGGCGGCCGTCGCCTAGCATCACCCCGGACTCGCTGGACCGGCGCGCGCGCGACCGGGGACGTCGGGGTCAGCGCCCCCATCCCTGGTCGACCACTCCCGCTGCCGTCCATGGCGCCCAGCCACGACCGGGGAAGCACAGTGATCAAGATCGGCATCGTCGAGGACGATGCAGCGAGCGCGGCCCTTCTCGTCGACCACCTGCGTCGGTACGAGGGGGAGCACGGGGAGGCGTTCGACGTCTCGATGTTCACCGACGGCAGCCGGGTGGTGGCCGGCTACCGCCCCGGCTTCGACATCCTGCTGCTCGACGTGCAGATGCCCGAGCTCGATGGGTTCAGCGCCGCGGAGCGCATCCGCCAGGTGGACCAGGACGTGGTCATCATGTTCATCACCAACATGACGCAGCACGCGATCCGCGGCTACGAGGTGGACGCGCTGAGCTACGTGCTCAAGCCCGTGTCGTACTTCGCGTTCTCCCAGGAGATCAAGCGGTCGATCGCCCGCCTGCGCCGCCGCTCGGCGGATTACGTCCTCCTCACCGTCGACGGAGGGCTGGTGCGCGTGGCGACGAGCGACATCGTGTACCTGGAGAGCGCGAAGCACCGCACGATCGTGCACACCGTCGACGGCAGGTACTCGGTGGTGGCGCCGCTCAAGACGATGGAGGCCGAGCTCGAGGGCAAGGACTTCTTCCGCTGCAACAGCGGCTACCTGGTGAACCTGCGGCACGTCCTGGCAGTCCAGCAGAGCAGCGCGGTGATGGTGGGCGGCCACAACCTGCTCATCAGCCGCCCGCGCAAGAAGGCGTTCCTCGCGGCGCTCACCGACTACCTCGGCGGGCGGAACGCATGATCCTGGAGACTCTGCCGGACATCCCCCGGCACCTGACCGGGGTGGCCGAATGGGCGGCCTGCCTGCTGTACGTGGTCATGCGCCGGCACCGGATGCGACGGCCGCGGCTGGCGCTGCTGGCCGTGGGGGCGCTCGTGGCGCAACTGGGAGTGCAGGAGCTCGCGGGCCGGCTCCCCCTGGCCTTCTGGCCCCTGGGGATGGCCGCGGCGGTGGCGTGCATGTACGCGTTCATCCTGGCGGCGACCCAGGTGTCGGTGCGGGACGCCGGGTACTTCTGCGCCCGGGCCCTCGTGCTCGCGGAGCTCGTCGCGGCCCTGCACTGGCAGGTGCACTGCTTCTTCTTCCTGCCCGAGGACCGGCCCGGCGTGGTGTGGCAGAAGGCGTTCTTCGTCGCCGTGTACGCGGCCGCGTTCGGCGTCGCGTACCTCATGGAGTCGCGGCACTTCCGTCGCGCGCAGCCGCTCGACGTGAGCCTGCGTGAGCTCGCCTCCGCGGGGGCGATCGCGCTGGTGACGTTCTTCATGAGCAACATCAGCTTCCTCAACGCGAACACGCCGTTCAGCGGCCGGCTGGGGCTGGAGATCTTCTACATCCGCACCCTGGTGGACCTGTGCGGCTTCGTGGCCCTCTACGCCCAGCAGGGGCACCGGCTGCAGCAGCGCGCACGTGCCGAGGTGAAGTCGATCGACGGGATCCTGCGCATCCAGCACGAGCAGTACCTGCAGTCCAAGCGGAGCATCGACGTCGTCAACCGCAAGTACCACGACCTCAAACACCAGATCAGCGTGATCCGGGCGGAGGGCGACCCGCAGAAGAAGGCGTCGTTCCTGGACGACCTCGAGGCCAGCATCAAGGACTACGGGGCGCAGGCGGACACCGGCAACGGGGTGCTGGACGTCATCCTCACCACCAAGGCCATGGAGTGCGCCGAACGTGGCATCGACCTCACCTACGTGGCCGACGGCTCGATGCTCGACTTCATGTCCGCGATGGACGTCTCGGCGGTGTTCGGCAACGCGCTCGACAACGCGATCGACGGCGCGATGCAGGTGCCGGACCCGGAGCGGCGGCTGATCAAGATGGCGCTGTTCGCACGCGACAGCTTCGTGGTGGTGACGTTCGAGAACTACTTCACCGGCGAGCTGCGGGTGGAGAACGGCGACATCGTGACCCGCAGGCCGGACCGGGACCGGCACGGATACGGGCTCAAGTCGATCCGGTACACCGCGGAGAAGTACGGCGGCTCGATGACCGTCAACACAGAGGACGACTGGTTCGTGCTGCGGATCCTCCTGCCGATGCCGCGGGCGCGCTCAGGCCCCAGACGGCCGCACGGAGCCCAGTCCCTCGGCGCGGCGCCCGCGCCCTGAGCGGCCCACAACCCCCGCCATGACCGTCCCCTGGCTCCAGAGCTGCAACGCCGACGCGATGGCCATGTGCATGTCGAGGTACAGGTAGCTGCCGAGCCGCCCGCCGAAGTGCACGCCAGGCTCGTCCTCCGCGAGCTCGCGGTACTGCCGTAGGCGCTCGCGGTCGGCGGGGGTGCTCACCGGGTAGTACGGCTCGTCGTCGGGCCCGGCGGGGCGGGAGAACTCCCGGGCGATGACCGTCCGGTCCTGCGCGTGCCGGTCCTCGCGCTCGGGGTGGAAGTGCCGGAACTCGTGGATGCGCGTGTACGGCACGTCCAGGTCGGGGTAGTTCATGACGCTCGTGCCCTGGAAGTCGCGCACGGGCAGGGTCTGCGTCTCCAGGTCCAGGGTCCGCCAGGCGAGCGGCCCCGCGCTGTGGTCGAAGTACCTGTCGACGGGCCCGGTGTAGACGATCGGGACTTGCCCGCGCACGCGGTCCTTGCAGAACGGCTGCGCGGGGTCGAAGAAGTCGACGCCGAGTCGCACGTCGATGCGCGGGTGGGACGCCATCGCCTCGAGCCACGGCCCGTAGCCGTGGGCGGGCAGGCCCTCGTAGGTGTCCGAGAAGTAGCGGTTGTCATACGTGTACCGCACAGGCAGCCGGGCGATGACGGACGCCGGGAGTTCCCGCGGGTCCGTCTGCCACTGCTTGTGGGTGTACCCGCGGATGAACGCCTCGTACAGCGGGCGGCCGATCAGCGCGACGGCCTTGTCCTCGAGGTTCGCGGCCGACTCGGCGTCGACCCCGGCCTGGGCGGCCTGCTCGGCGATGAGCGCTTGCGCGGCGGCGGGCCCCATCGCGGCGCCGAAGAACTGGTTGAGCGTGCCCAAATTGATGGGCAGCGGGTACACGGTTCCGGCGTGCGTGCTGTAGACGCGGTGCCGGTAGTCCGTGAACGCCGTGAAGTGCCGCACGTACCGCCACACCCGCTCATTCGACGTGTGGAAGATGTGCGACCCGTAGCGGTGCACCTCGATTCCGGTGGCCTCGTCGACCGAGCTGTAGGCGTTGCCGCCCAGGTGGTCGCGTCGGTCGATGACGACGACGTCGAGCCCCGACTGCGCCGCCTGCTCGGCGATCGTCAAGCCGTACAGGCCCGCGCCGACGACGAGCAGGTCCATCGTGGGGCCTCCGGATCGGTGGGTGGCGGGGTGGGTGCCCGCGCTCGGGCGGCAGCAGTCTAGGTCGCGTCCCGTGGAGCTCCCGCGCCGGCCGAGGGCGACGGCAGAACATGCGCCGGAACTGACAGTTCATGCGCCTCCACGAGGCGCCCCGCGCAGCCTGCTGTGTTCTACTCCCGGCCGCAGCGGCCCCCTGACCCGAACGCCAACGTCGTCGGACCGGGGGACGGTGGAGCCGCGCACCCTCGTCATCCTCCGGGCATTGCTCGCGGACCGGCGGCACATCCAGACAGTGTTCGAAGGAGAGGCTCCTCGTGAGCAGCAACGCGGCGAAGGTGCCGATGTCCAACAAGAAGTTCGTGGCCATCTGGGCCCCGGTGCTCGGGGTCGTCCTAGTCCTCGCGATCACCGCGAACGTCCTCCTGGGAGTCTTCTCCAACTGGGTCGCCTCCCAGCTCGGCACGGGGACCTACACGATCACCAACTCGGACGCCACAGCGGACTGGGACACCACGTACAACGAGCAGGACTTCGCCACCGCCGAGGAGGCCACGGCCGCAGCCGAGGCCCTGGTGGAGTCGATCGAGGCCGAGGGCGTCGTCCTGCTGAAGAACGAGGCGCAGGCCCTCCCGCTCACCGGTGACGGGCTCAAGGTGACCCTGCTGGGCCGCGGCGCGGCGGACCCGGTGTACGGCGGCGCCGGCTCCGGCTCAACCGACACGAGCAAGGCTGTGGACGTGCGCGCGGGCCTGGAGAACGCGGGCCTCGAGGTCAACGGCACGGTCTACGACCTGCTGGCCGACTACGCGGCGGAGACGCCCCGCACCAACATCGTGATGGACAAGCCCGCCGAGTCGATCTTCAACATCGGTGAGATGCCCGCCGCGGACTACACCGACGCGGCCGTCGCGAGCTTCGCGGACTACAACGACGCGGCCGTGGTGGTCATCGGACGCGCCGGCGGCGAGGGCGGCGACCTGGCGACGAGCATGGAGGGCTGGGACGAGAACTACGTCGCCGGCCAGCACCAGCTCGAGCTGAACCTCGACGAGCAGCAGACGATCGCGCTCGCACAGGAGCACTTCGACACCGTCATCGTCGTCGTGAACGCCAGCACCAGCATGGAGCTCGGCCTCGTGCAGGACGACTCGGGTGTCGACGCCGTCCTCCAGGTCGGCTCGCCGGGCCAGAGCGGCTTCAACGCCGTCGGGCAGGTGCTGACGGGCGCGGTCAACCCGTCCGGGCGCACCGTCGACATCTACTCGGCGGACTTCACGCAGGACCCCACGTTCGTCAACTTCGGCGACTTCCAGTACACGGGCCTCGACAGCCCCACCGGCGACGGCTACCTCGTGCAGTACGAGGAGGGCATCTACGTCGGCTACCGCTACTACGAGACCGCCGCCGTCGAGGGCTTCCTCGACTACGACCAGGCTGTCGTGTACCCGTTCGGCTACGGCCTGAGCTACACGTCGTTCGACTGGGATGTCACGGACGTCTCGCTGGGCGAGGTCGACGGCGAGATCACCGTCGACGTCACGGTCACCAACACCGGTGATGTCGCGGGCAAGGACGTCGTCCAGCTCTACTACTCCGCCCCGTACACCCCGGGCGGGATCGAGAAGTCCTCGGTGGTGCTGGGCGCGTTCGAGAAGACCGGCCTGCTGGCACCGGGCGAGTCGCAGACGCTGACCCTGGACCTGGCCGTCGAGGACATGGCGTCCTACGACTACAAGGTGGAGCGGGCGTACGTCCTCGAGGCCGGCGACTACCAGGTCACCGTGCAGAGCGACTCGCACACCGTCGCGGCGGGCGTCGAGCCGATCACGTACACAGTCGGCGAGACGGTCGTCTACAGCGGCGAGAACCACCGGGCCAGCGACGACGTCGAGGTCACCAACCAGTTCGACGACGTCTCCGCGGCGTTCACGGACACCCCGGAAGAGGGCAAGATCCTCAACCTGTCGCGGGCCGACTTCGCCGGCACGTTCCCGACCGCCCCGACAGCCGCCGACCTGGCCGCGTCTGCGGACGTCATCGCCGGATTCGCGGCGTACGACAGCGCGGCGGCCTCGGCGGCCTCGGACGCCGAGATGCCGACGCAGGGCGCCGAGGGCGACCTGGGCCTGATCGACATGCGCGGCCTCGACTACGACGACCCGCAGTGGGAGTCGCTGCTCGACCAGATCACCGTCGCCGAGATGACGAACGTCCTCCTCAACGGCGCGTACAACACCGGGGCGATCAACAGCATCGTCAAGGAGGTCACGGGCGACTTCGACGGCCCCGCCGGATTCAGCTCGTTCATCAGCAACACCATCTCCGGGGTGGCCTACCCGTCCGAGGTCGTCATCGGGCAGACCTGGAACAAGGACCTCGCGTACGAGATGGGCGTCTCGATCGGCAACGAGGGGCTGACCCTCGGCGCCAACGGCTGGTACGCCCCGGCGGTCAACCTGCACCGCTCGCCGTTCGCGGGCCGCAACTTCGAGTACTACTCCGAGGACGCCGTGGTGTCCGGCGAGCTGGCCGCGCAGGTCGTGTCCGGGACGGCGTCGAAGGGCGTCTACTCGTTCGTCAAGCACTTCGCGATGAACGACCAGGAGGCGCGCCGCATCGACAACGGCATCGCCACCTGGGCGAATGAGCAGGCGATCCGCGAGATCTACCTCAAGCCGTTCGAGATCACCCTGAAGGACGCCTCGTCGGAGATCGAGTACATCTCCGACGACGAGGGCACCGTCTCCACCCGTGAGCTCGGCGCCACCGCCGTCATGAGCTCCTTCAACCGCATCGGCAGCACCTGGGCCGGCGGCTCCGAGGCGCTCATGGACACCGTCCTGCGCGACGAGTGGGGCTTCCGCGGCATCGTGATCACGGACTTCAACCTGTACGGGTACATGTACCCCGACCAGGGCATCAAGGCCGGCTCCGACCTGATGCTGACGTTCCAGCCGATGAAGTCGCTCGCCGACACCACGAGCGCCGAGGCCGTCTCGAACATCCGTGAGGCGACGCACAACATCCTGTACGCCGTCGCGAACTCGAACGCCATGAACGGGATCGCGTCTGGCGCGGAGCTCGACTACACGCCGCCGGCGTGGCGCTACTGGCAGATCGCGATCAGCGCTGTCGTCGGGATCCTGCTGGCGCTCGGCACGGTGCTGGTCGTCCGCCGGGTGCGCACGCACCGCGAGCTCGAGGCCGCCGAGGCCGCCGCGCCGCAGGACGGCGCCGCCCCCGAGGCGGAGGAGCAGCAGTCATGATCGACAAGCTGACCCTGCTCGAGAGGGCCGCCCTGCTGACCGGCAAGTCGGTCTGGGAGACGCACGACGTGCCGCGCCTCGGCCTGCGCTCGGTGTGGCTGGCCGATGGCCCGCATGGCGTGCGCAAGCAGGTCGGATCCGCGGACCACCTGGGCCTGCACGGCTCCGAGCCGGCGACCTGCTTCCCCACCGCGGCGACCATCGCGAACAGCTGGGACCCGGTGCTCGCCGAGGAGGTCGGCCAGGCGCTGGGCGCCGAGGCCGCGTGGCAGGGCGTGGACGTGCTGCTGGGGCCGGGGCTGAACATCAAGCGCAGCCCCCTGGGCGGGCGCAGCTTCGAGTACTTCTCCGAGGACCCGCTGCTGGCGGGGAAGCTCGCCGCCGCCTACGTGCGCGGCATCCAGTCCCAGGGCGTCGCGGCGTGCCCCAAGCACTACGCGGCGAACAGCCAGGAGCTGCGCCGCATGGTCAGCGACTCCGTGGTGGACGAGCGCACGCTGCGCGAGATCACGGGCACCATGCCCCCCGCGCCGCGCGACCCCGCGCTGCCGAGCCACCACACGGGCGACATCCGCAGGGTGTCGGATGCGGAGTTCGCCGCGCTGCTCGGCCGGCCCGTCCCGGCCTCCACCTGGAGCGGGCCGCTGGGCGCCAACGACGCGCTCGGCCGGATGGCTACCGCGCGCAGCCCGCTGGCCCGGCTCGCCTACCGGGTGCTCGCCTGGCGCAAGGACCGCAGCGACGCCAAGGGCACGCCCGACCTCAGCATCCTGTTCCTGCTCAACATGCCGTTCCGTGCCATCGGGAAGATGACGAACGGCATGGTCAGCGCCGAGATGGTCGACGGGATCGTCCGCATCGTCAATGGGCGCCACTTCCCCGGGGCGCGCATCGTCGGCGGCGGGTTCCCCCGCAACCGCCGCGCCAACCGTCGCTCCGCCCGCGAGCTGTCCGGCCGCCGCTGACCGGCCGCCACCCGCGAACCCCGCGCCCCGCCGCCGACCGGCGCCGCGCCTCAACGAAGAGAGAGACCGACCCCCCCATGGTCACGCGCATCAAGGAGATCTGGGGCCGCTTCGCCGCCCAGCGTCCCGGCACCGCCCAGTTCGTCGTGTTCCTCGTGCTGAGCAACGGCATCACCGTGCTGCAGCTCGCCCTCATGCCCGCCATCAAGTGGGCTTTCGGCATGACGGCGCTGGTGGACACCAACTTCCAGCTCTGGCAGATCGGGTCGAACCCGGGTGGCTCCCAGTACTTCGTGTTCGACTACGCGGCGGGCGCGCTGCCGGCCGGTGGGGGAGGACTGGCATACTTCTTGGCCGTCCAGATCACCCTGCTGATCGCACAGGTGATCAACTTCTTCGCCCAACGCACCATCACGTTCAAGTCCACCAGCTCCATCGCCAAGGCCGCGTTCTGGTATGCCGTCGCCTACGTCGTCATCACCATCGCCGCCGCCGCGCTCCAGGGCCTGTACAAGGCGCCGGTCTATGACCTGTTCATCGACACCTGGGGCCTGGGCGGCGCCGGCGAGACGCTGGCCGACGTCGTCACCATGATCATCAACGCCGCCATCTCGTTCTGGGTGTTCTTCCCCATCTTCAAGGTCATCTTCAGGTCCGTCCCGGAGACCGCGGCGGTGGTCGAGCCGGCGAGGCCGGCATCGTGACCCCGCTGCTCACCGTCGTCGTCCCGGCGTACAACGCCGAGGCATACCTGCGCCGCAGCCTCGACTCGCTCGTGGGCGCCGGGCCGCTGGTCGAGGTGCTCGTCGTCGACGACGGGTCCACCGACGGCACCGCCGCGCTCGCCCAGGAGTACGTCGACGCGCATCCCGGCGCCGTCCACCTGCTGCGCAAGGCGAACGGCGGCCACGGGTCCGCGATCAACACCGGCCTCGAGCACGCGCGCGGGCACTACCTCAAGGTGGTCGACGCCGACGACTGGGTCGACGCCGACGCGTTCGCCGAGGTGCTCTCCACCCTGGCCGGCTTCGTCGCGGGCGGCCGAGGGGTTGACCTGCTGGTCAGCAACTTCGTCTACGAGAAGCAGGGCAAGAAGAACAAGACCGTGGTGCGGTACCACGGCGCCCTGCCCCGGCGCCGCGAGCTGCGCTGGGCCCAGACCCGGCGGTTCGGCAAGCGGCAATACCTGATGATGCACGCGCTCATCTACCGCACCGAGGTGCTGCGCAGCGCGGGGCTGCGGCTGCCCGAGCACACGTTCTACGTGGACAGCCTCTACGCGCTGGTGCCGCTGCCCCACGTGCGGACCCTGTACTACCTGGATGTCGACCTGTACCGGTACTTCATCGGGCGCGAGGACCAGTCCGTGCATGAGGCCGTGATGCTCCGGCGCCTCGACCAGCAGCTCCGGGTCAACTGGCTGCTGCTCGACCATGTCCGCACCACACCGGTGGCCGACCGGCGGCTGCGCGCGTACCTGCTGCACTACACGGCGATCATCTGCGCCGTGTCGTCCATCCTGCTGATCCGCGCGAACACCCGGCAGAGCCTCGCGGAGAAGGAGCGGCTGTGGCGGGAGCTGCGGGCCGCCGACCTGTGGCTGTACCGCAGGGTGCGGTGGAGCGTGTTCGGCCAGGTCAGCAACCTGCCCGGACCTGCCGGCCGACGGGTGTCGGTGCTGGCGTACCGCGTCGCGCAGCGGATGGTCGGCTTCAGCTAGGCGTCCCTGGATCCATGCCCGGACGCAGCAGCGCCCCCGCACCCGTCACGGGTGCGGGGGCGCTGCCGTCTGCGGTGGTCAGTCGTCGGTGGACGCGTCGATGCGGTGGCGCTCGTCGAGGATGGTCGCGCCCGAGGCGACGAGACCGGGCTCGAACCTGCGGAAGTGGTGGCCGCAGAAGTGGAGCTCCAGGCCGTCGGCGCCCGGGAGCGTCGCCCGGACGTACGCCTGCGCGCCGCAGCGGTCGCAGCGGTCGCGGCGGGTCAGCGTCGCGGGGGCGGACGTCTCGAGAGTCGGAGCAGTCATGGGGACCTCGTTTCGCTGCGGTGATCGGTGCTCGCCGCGGAGCGGTCCGCGGGCGATGCCATTCGAACGGTCGGCCCCGCGCGTCCATTCCGGGTGCGCCGCCCTGTTCGCCGACCGGGGAACCGGGGCCGTGCCCGGTGCGGGCTCAGTCCCGCACGAGCTCGCGCAGCGCCTCGCCCGTCGCGTCCGCGAGGACCGCGGGGTCGGCGACCACGTCCGGGTCGACGACCACCGTCACGACGAGGCGCCCGGCCCACGACAACGCCGCGAACGTGACCGCCACGTTCCCGGGTGAGGACGTCAGTGGGGCGACCTGCCGGACGCGCGCCCCGGCCACGGTGACCGCGTCCACGGGGCCGCGCACGTTCGTGAGGAAGGTGCTCACCAGCCGCTGGTGGTCGATGAGCCACCGGAACGCGCCGACCGCCACCAGCAGCCGGAACACCGGCCCGACGAGCCCAGCGGACGCGCCACGGTCGTCGAGCCGGCGGGCACGGGTGGTCGCGGCGACCTGCGCGAGCCGCTCCGGCAGCGAGCCGCGCACGGGGACCCGGACCCGCATGACGCCAACCTGGTTGCCGAGCCCAGCGGCTCCGACGCGGCCTGTCGTCCCCGACCCTGTGGGCCGCCGGGCGGACACGGGGACGGACACGACCAGCGCGGCGACGTCCTCATCGCGTGCGCGCAGCACGGCGTCCATCGCCGACGTGACGGCGACGAGCAGCAGGTCGTTGACCGTGGCGCCGCGCCGGCGTGCGGCCGTCCGCACCTCCTCCAGGTCGACGTCGACGGTCGCGAGCCGTCGCCGGGCGCCGGTCGGCACGTTGAGCGAGCATCGTGGGGCGCCAGCCCCGCGTCGGTGGCCGCCCAACTCGACGCGCCCGCGCCTCATGCGCGCCAGGCTCGCGGGCAGCGCGGCGGCGGCGCGCGCGAGCCGCCCCGCGCGGTCGGTGAGCAACTCCGACGCGCTCGGCCCAGGCCGCAGCCCGAGCTCACGCGGCGGGAGGTGCGAGGCCGGGGGCGTGCCCGGATCGGCCAACGCAGCGAGCATCGAGAGGCCGCCCACGCCGTCCGACAAGACGTGGTGCATCACCAGCACGACGCCGACGGCGCCGTCCTGCAGCCCGTCGACCACCACGGCCCGCCACAGCGGCCGGTCAGGGGGGAACGGCTGCGTGAGCGCCTCCGCGGCGAGTTCGAGCAGTGCGTCGTGATCGGCGGGCGCAGGGCAGCGCACGCGCGTCACGTGGTCCCGGACGGCGAAGGACGGCTCGTCGAGCCAGTACGGCGGGCCCAGCACCCGCGCGGGCGCCACCAGCCGGTGGCGCAACCGGGTGATGCCCGCGAGCCGGGTGCGGAGGGCCTGCTCGACGGCGGCGGCGTCCGCGTCGTCGAGCACGAGCAACGCGCCGACGTTCTTCGGCGCGGGGCCGACGTCCGAGCGGAGTTCGACCAGGTCGCCCCCGCTCAGCCGCTCGATCATGCCCGGCGTGCTCGCCATCCCGCCTCCCGTCGACACCACCATGGACTCCGGAACTCCGGGCTCCACCCCTGGACGACGGGGCTCCGGGGTGAGTCTGCATGGTCCAGGGCGTGGAGGTGGCGGCTCTCGCTCTGGGCTTCGCCGTTACGCGATGCTCCCGACGCCCGGGCTCGCCTGCTGTGCCGCGCACCACGCGCATGCGACGCCGAGCGCGAGCTCGACCACCCCGGCCACGGCGAGGCCGCCACCTGGCCAGCCGTCGACCACGAGCCCGGAGGTGCGGCCCGCCACGTAGGACAGGTACACCAGCGCCCCGGCGAGCAGCGCGGGCCTGGTCAGGCGGGCGCGAGCAACTGCGGCGAGCAGGAGCAGCCCGGTGGCGAGCACGACGGCCGAGCCCGCGCGCAGTTCGCTCCGCAGGCCGGCGTCATCGCCCGCGACCACGCCCGACGCCTCGTGGAACCCGTCCGGCGCCACGAGCCCGGCGCCGCCCACGACCACCGCGACGGCGCCGGAGGCGACCAGCACGACGAGCGTCGTGGCCCCACGCTGGCGACTCACGGTGGTTCCCGAGCGCCCCACTGCCCCGGGCGGGGGCGCGGGCGAGGTCCGGCGCCCGGCTGTGGCGCTCATTGGTCCCACACCCCCGCGGTCGCCGCGGCACGGCACACGTCGGCGAAGTCCCGGGGCTCGCGGCCCAGGGCGTCCTGCACGCCGTGGGCGAGCGAGGCGTTGCGGCCGTCGAAGACCTCGACGCACAGCCCCGTGATCAGATCGGCGTGCGCGGCTCCCACCTGGTCGGTGAGGGCCTGCCGGAACGTCTCGGGGTCGATCGGCGCGTATGCCAGGGGAGCGCCCGTCACCGCGCTGATCTCCTGGGCCGCCGCGTCGAACGACAGCAGCCGGGGGCCGGTCAGCTCGTAGACGCGCCCGCCGTGATGCGGCTCGGTGAGCGCGGCCACGGCCACGTCGGCGATGTCGTCCGCGTCCACGAACGGCTCGAGGACGTCGCCCGCGGGCAAGGCGACCACGCCGCCGAGGACCGCGTCCAGGAGCTGTCCCTCGGTGAAGTTCTGCGTGAACCAGGACGCCCGCACCACCGTGTGGTCGATCCCCGACGCGCGGACGATGTCCTCGCAGCGCTGCGCGCCCGCCTCGCCACGGCCCGCGAGCAGGACGATCCGCTCGACGCCCGCCTCGCGTGCGGCGGCGGTGAGCGCCTCGATGGCGGCGGGCGCCTCGGGGGCCGCGAGGTCCGGGTAGTACGACACGTACAGCCCGCGCACGCCGGCGAGGGCATCGGGCCAGGTGGCCGGCTCCTCCCAGTCGAACCGCACGGCGGTGCGCCGAGACAGCTGTCGGACGTCGTGGCCGAGGCGGGTGAGCCGCTCGACGATGCGGCGGCCGGTGGTGCCGGTCGCGCCGATGACGGCCAGGTTCGAGTTCTGCATGGGATGCCTCCTGCGTTGGTGGTGGGTCCGGGAAGGACGTCTCCGGCGTCTCTTCCACCGTCGCCGGAGCGGCCGGGGTGGCGCCATCGCCTGGCGTCCGGCGCTGTGTGCCGTTCGTCCACAGGCCTGGATGGCCGGTATATCCACATGCGAAGGTCAGGGAGTGCCTCAGCCGCCGCGCCCGCTGCCCGCCGCCGACCCGCTCGGTGAGTCGCTGCACCTGCTGCGGCTGACCGGCACCCTCTACTGCCGGGCCGAGCTCGGGGCGCCGTGGGGCGTCGAGGTACCGCCCCTCGACTCGTGCATGGTCCTGATCGTCGTCACCGCCGGGCGGTGCCTCCTCGACACCGGCGCGACCGCCCCGCGAACCCTCGAGGCCGGGTCCGTCGCGCTCCTCACGCGTGGCGCCGCCCACACGCTGCGCAGCGCCGCCGGCGACCCCGTGGTCCCGCTGTTCGACATCCCCGTCGACCAGGTGAGCGACCGATACGAGGTCATGCGCGTGGACGGTGGCGGCGCGATCACCCGGGTGACGTACGCGGTGCTGTCCGTCGAGAGCGGCAGCACCCGCAGGCTCGTGGAGCAGCTCCCCGAGGCGATCCAGGTCGACGCCTGGGGCGACGCGAGCGCCGGGGCGTTCCACGACGTGCTCCGCATCGTCGCCGCCGAGGCCGAGACCAGCCGCCCCGGCGGTGAGACCGTCATGACCCGGCTCGCCGACGTGCTCGTCGTGCAGCTCGTGCGCTCCTGGCTCGACCACGCCCCCGAGGCGCGGCTCGGCTGGATCGCCGCGCTGCGCGACCCGCACCTGGGCCGGGTGCTCGGAGCCGTGCACCAAGGCCCCGGGCTCCCGTGGTCGCTCCAGCTGCTCGCCCGCGAGGCGCGCATGTCACGCTCCGCGTTCGCCGCCCGGTTCGCCGAGCTGGTCGGCACACCACCGATGCGCTACGTGACCGCCTGGCGCCTGCAAGTCGCGCATGACCCCCTCACCGCCGGCGCCGACCCGCTCCCCGTCATCGCCCAGCACGTCGGGTACCTGTCCGAGGCCGCGTTCTGCCGGGCCTTCCGCCGCGAGTACGGCGTGTCACCGGGGAGCCTGCGGCGCGCGAAAGACGCCGCCTGACGGGACAGGCATGGACAAGGCCGCCGAGAGGGGAGTACTGAGGGGGCATGCCTCTCATCGGTGAGTACGAGCCCAGCCCCAGCTCCTGGGCCGCCCAGCAGGTCGAGAAGTACGAGAGCTCGGGCGGCACCGAGGGGACGACGATGCGCGGCATGCCCGTCGTCATCCTCACCACCCGCGGCGCCCGCAGCGGCAAGCTCCGCAAGACACCGCTGATGCGCGTGGAGCACAACGGCGAGTACGCCGTCGTGGCCTCCCTCGGCGGCGCCGAGAAGAACCCCGTCTGGTACTACAACGTCGTCGCCGACCCGCACGTCGAGTTGCAGGACGGCCCGCAGAAATGGGACATGATCGCCCGCGAGCTCAAGGGCGACGAGAAAGCCCTGTGGTGGGAGCGCGCCGTCGCGGCATACCCCGACTACGCCGACTACCAGCGCAAGACCGAGCGGGAGATCCCGGTGTTCGTGCTCGAGCGCGCCGAGGGCTGATGCCGCGGCATCGGGCAGACCGGGACGAAAGCCTCATGCGTGCGTCGCTATGGCATCGCTAGCGTGACCGGATGGGCGTCGACGCACAGGCCAGCGCTGGCAGCGCTGACATCGACCTGAGCCGGGCCTGGGCGCCCGCCATGACCGACGCGGCCGCAGTCCGTCTCGTGCTGATCTCCGAGTGCGCCGCCCCCGACCCGCACGACGACTACGACGGCTCACGTGGATCGCTGTTCGACACCACGACCCTCGAGGCGTTCGCCGCCGCAGGCCTACCCGTGCGAACCGCCGCGGACCTGACCGCCCTTGGCATCCACCGCACCGTCGCGGTACGGCACCCCAAGACGGCATCGGGCATCAGCGCGGCCACGGTCCGTGAACACGCCGGCGTCCTGGCCAACGAGCTCGCCAGGATGCCCGCAGCCCGCGCCTACCTGCTCATGGGAGACGTCGCGATCGCCGCCGTCAACCACATCGCCCGGGAACGGACTGGCAAGCGCGCGGTCCCCGCCGGCTCGACGTACAGGATCCGTGGCGGCGCGTACGAGCTGGGCGGCGTTCGCCTGTTCCCGTCCTACCTCCAGGCCGGGCCCGCATGGCGCATCGAGGCCTCCAAGCGGCAGATGATCGCCGAGGACATCGCCGCCGCCCTCGTGGTCGCGGGAATCCCCGCTGCCACCTGATCGGCGCAGAATGGACCCGTGATCGCTCGCCAGCTCGTCGTGCGGGGCGTCGTGCAGGGGGTCGGCTACCGCGCGGCGCTCGTCGCCGAGGCACGGCGGCTCGGGGTGGCCGGCTGGGTGCGCAACCGTCCTGACGGGGCGGTGGAGGCGCATGTGATCGGGGAGGCCGACGCGGTGGAGGCGCTGGTCGGCTGGGCGCGCCTGGGCCCACGGCTCGCGGCGGTGAGCAACGTCGAGGTCAGCGAGACGAAGCCAGACGGCAGCGTCGCGTTCACCGTCGAGCGGTGACCCCAGCGAAGTGCAACATCGCGCAAAGGGCCGAGACCGCGCGCCATCAGCGCCGAAAAGAGGTAGACAAGGGGCAGGGCCCGATTTGTCCGATCCGGCCCTCCACGAAGCCCAATGGAGGACCTCGTGCACATACGGCTCATCCCGCTGTCCCGGGTGACGGAGACCGATGCCCAGGCCTGGCGGCGACTCGCCGACCTGGCAGTCGAGCCCAATCTGTACCTGGACCCGCGCTACCTCATCCCCGCTCGGGCGCGTCCGGAGTCCGACGGCATGCAGATCGTCGTCGTGGAGGAGCGCGGGCAGTGGCTAGCGGCACTGGCCGTCACCACCAAGGAGGTCGCCACCGGGGCGCGGGTGCGCGCGGCGACCACGGGCGGGCCATTCATGACGCCGCACTCCGACCGCCACCACCCGCTCGTGCGGCAGGGCGACGTCGTCGGCGCGCTCACGCTCCTGCTGAGCGGGATGACCTCTGTGGGCCTGCCCGGGCTGGTCCAGCTCCAGCGGTTCCCGGCCGAGGGCGTCCTCGCGGAGGCGCTCGCAGAGGCGGTGAACCAGACCTCCATGCTGGTCCACGAGCGGCGTCGGGAGGTCACCGCCTTCGCGCGCCGGGCCAGCCTGCCAGTCCTGCCGAGCGACGGGCTCGCCACCGTTCCCGTGCTGGTCACCAGCCACCTGACCAAGAACGAGCGGAAGCAGACGGGCCGCTGCGCACGCGGGCTGGAACGCGTCGCCGGCGGGCCGCTCGAGCTACGGGACCGGAGCGCAGACCCCGCCGTCGACGAGGAGTTCCTCGACCTGCAAGCATCCGGCTGGAAAGGCGACCACAGCCGCGGCGGCGCCGCCCTGCGGCTGAACCCACGGAACGAACGGTGGTTCCGTGAGGTCACGTCAAGATTCCGGCGTGACGGCGACCTGCTCGTCACCCAGCTCGCGGCAGCCGGCCAGACCCTGTGGATCGGCTACGTCCTGCGATCCGGTGGCGCATGCTTCGGATTCCTGGACGCCTACGCCCAGGAGCACGCCAAGTACAGCCCCGGGTCGATCGGCCGCAACGCGGAGATGACCCAGGTCTTCCGGGTCACCGACGCGCCGTTCTTCGACCCCGCCTTCGACGCGCGCTACGCCACAGCCACGCGGCTCTTCCCCGACCGGCGCACCCAAGTCGACCTGCTCGTCGCCACCCGGGGACTGGCCGCGCGCACCCTGCTACGTGCGGCGCCCCTGGCTCAACGGTGGAGTGCCGAAGCCGTCAGGCGGCAGGCATCAGCGTCGGCGCCGCGGCCCTGACGGGCCGATGTCCGCGACGACTGAGTGGGCCCCGTGGGGCTCGAACCCACGACCCGCGGATTACACGTCCGAGCAGGTCAGCGACGTCGTGTCCGGCCACTTCCGCCAGCACCACGGCGACGAGTACGAGCGGGCCATCCCCGGCCGCGTCATCCCCGTGCGCTTCCCCCGGCACGCCGGCGAGCCGACGCCGGCGGTCGTCTGATGTCCCGCCGCGTGCAGCTGCCGGCGCTCGTCGCCGCGCCCGCGAGCGCCGGCGTCGTCGACGTCCTGACCGGCGCCGCGCCGCTCGTGCCGCCGGTCGCGCCCGGGCCGCTGTCGGAGCAGGACGCGCGGGCCCTCACCGAGCGGATCCGCCAGACGGCCCGCGACGTGAACGACCGCGTCACGCGGCTGCTGCAGCTCGTCGAGCAGGCACTGACGGGGGAGGCGTGGAGCGCCCTCGGGTACGCGTCCTGGACCGCGTACCTGGCCGACACGCTCGAGCCGATGCGCCTGCCACTCGAGGAGCGCCGCGAGGTCGTCGGCTGGCTGACCGGCCGGGGGATGAGCACGCGGGCGATCGCCCCGATCGTCTCCGTCGACCAGAAGACGATCTCCAACGACCGGCGGGCGATCGCCGCGGCGACCGCAGGTGAGGAGGATTCCTCACCTGCGCCGCTCGTCGTGACCGGCGTCGACGGGAAGACATACACGACCGCCCCGACGCGGCACCTCGCCGTCGTGCCCGTCGTCGAGGCGGTGCCCGCGCTCGGGATGCCCGTGGCCGACGACGAGCGCGACGCGTTCCTCGAGCTGCTGCGCGCGCGCCTCGGGGAGCGCGGGACGCTGGTCGCGGCCGACTGGACCGCGCTGCTCGCCGAGGTGCGTGCGATCGAGCACCGCGCGCAGGCCTGACGGCGTCTCTCCCGTGACCCGCACCACCCCGCCGGCGGCGGGGGCCCAGCCCTTGCGCCTGGTCGGGGCCGATGACCGTCCCATGACCTGGGAACAAGCCATCATCCTGTACGTGAAGTCGCTCCGCGCGGCTGGCAAGAGCAACGCGACGATCGTGCTGTACCGGCACTACCTGCACGTGGCCGCGGACGCGCTGCCGGGCTCGCCGTGGGACGTCGACGCCGTCGCGCTCGAGGACCTGCTCGGCTCGGTGGAGTGGGGCCCGTCCGCGCGCAAGTCGCTGCGGACCTCCGTCGGCGGGCTGTACCGGTGGGGTCGGCGGCGTGGCTACGTCGCGGTCGACCCCGCCGTCGACCTGCCGACCGTGCGCGTCCCGAAGGGGCGGCCCCGGCCCGCCCCCGAGGCGGTCATCGCTGACGCGCTGGTGCGCGCCGACGACCGCGAGCGCCGCATGATCGAGCTCGGCGCCCTCGCCGGCCTGCGCGCCGGGGAGATCTCACGCGTGCACCGCCTCGACCTCGACGGCGACATGCTCCTCGTGCACGGCAAGGGCGGCAAGGAGAGGCTCGTGCCGCTCGCGCACGGCGACCTGCTCGCCGCGATCGCCGCGAGCGACGACTGGCTGTTCCCAAACCGGCTCGGGGGGCACCTGACACCGAACCACGTGTCCAAGCTGCTCTCGCGGCTCCTGCCATCCCCGTGGACGGCGCACACCCTCCGTCACCGGTTCGGGACCAAGGCCTACGCCGGCACCCGGGACCTGCTCGCCGTCTCGCAGCTGCTCGGCCACGCCAGCACCGACACGACCCTGATCTACGTCCAGATGCCCGACGACCACCTGCGCAGCGCCGTGCTGGCGGCCGCCACGATCGGCGGCGTGGCACCGCCAGGCGCCAACGACCTCGAGGAAGCCACGACACCGCTCGCCGCGTGAGCGCCAAGAGCGCCGCGGCGGCGGTCCGGCCGGCGGCGACGTTCCTCGAGGCGTGGGCGGTGTGGATGCGCGCACAGTCCATGTCCGAGCGCACCGTCGACTCGCGGCTCGGGCTAGTCGCCCGGGTCGCCCGCCGGGCCGGCGTACAGCCGACCGAGCTGTCCGGCCTGGACATCGCCGAGCACCTGGCCGACCCGGCGCTCTCGCCCGGCACCCGCCAGACGTACTTCGCGGCGATGCGCGCATGGGTGGGATACCTGCAGCTCGTCGGCGTGCGCACCGACGACCCCATGCGCACCCTGCGCCCACCGCGAGCCCCCGCGTGGGAGCCGCGCCCGATCGAGACCGAGCACCTCGCGGCCCTGCTCGCCCAGCCGCTCCGCCGGCGCACCCGGATGATGGTGCTGCTCGCCGCCTACCAGGGCATGCGCGTGTCCGAGGTGGCCCGGGTGCGCGGCCAGGACGTCGACCGCCTCGCCGGGTTCATCACCGTGGTCGGCAAGGGGCGCCGCGTGCGCCGCCCACCGCTGCACGACGTCGTGCTCGAGGCGGCCGCCACGTGGCCCCGGGAGGGCCCCTGGTTCCCCGGGCGCGGCACCGGCGAGCACGTGCGCGCCGGGTCGGTCTCGGACACCATCTCCGACCTCATGACCCGCGCGCAGGTCCCCGGCACGCCACACGCCCTGCGCCACTGGTACGCCACCACGCTCGTCGAGCAAGGCACCGACCTGCGCACCGTGCAGGTCCTCATGGGCCACTCCTCCCTCGCCACCACCCAGGTCTACGTCCGCGCGTCCACGGCCCTCGCCCGCGCGGCGGTGGCACGGCTGCCCCGGGTCGCGTGACCCCGGACGCACGAACGCCCCCGCCCGGCCGTGTGGCCGAGCGGGGGCGTCGTCGGTGATGCGTCAGCTGAGGATGCGGTCGAGCGCGGCTCGGCCGGGGTCGCCCTCGTCGAGCGCGTCGCGCAGGCTCGCGAGGTTGGTGCGCTCGGCGTCGGCGAGCACGTCGGGCACCCAGGTCGCGCCGTTGAGGTTGGGGGCGACGCGCGCACTGCCCGTGCCGTCGAGGACGAGATGAACCGGGTCGCCGTTCGACCAGTGCCCAGGTCCGGGGCGGGTGACGCTGGGCAGCACCGAAGTGATGACCGCGACGCCGTCGGCGGTGACCGGCGCGGACGACAGCCGGAGCCGGTCGAGCCAGGCGTCGACGGCAGGGATCGCCATGATGCGGGCGATCACCGACGCGATCGCCGTGATGAGCGCGGCCGCGGCGAGCAGCCAGGCGCGCACGCCCGGGGGCAGAGCCTCGCCGAGCTCGTCGAGGAGGATCTGGACGACCACCGGCAGGACCAGGCAGAGCGTGATCAGTGCCGGGATGCCGACCTGGACGGCGGTGCGCAGGGTCGCGCGCCACGGGTGGGACTGCTGAGTGGGGACCACGGTCAGGCTCCAATCAAGGGCGAGAGGACGAGACGGACGGGATAGAGCAGGAGCCACACGACGGCGGCGAGGACGAGCCAGCTAGCGGCCGCGGTGACGAGAACCGCGGCCGCTAGCGTGAGGACCCGGCGGGTCACAGCGGGCGGGTGTAGAGCGCGGTCCAGGTCTGCGGGCCGCCGTCACCGTCGACCGTCAAGCCCTTCTCGGCCTGGAAGGCCTTGAGCACCTTGTCGGTCCCGCCGCCGTGCCAGTCGTCGACGGTGATCCGCCAGCCACGGTCGGCGAGGCGCTGCTGGTACGGCTCGGTGCGGCCCGTGTGGCGGGTGCCGAGCACCGTCACCCCGGGGTAGTCCGGCACGCCGGCGGCCGCGGCCCGGGACTCATCGCCCCACACCCCGTCGCGAGCGATGCCGGCAGCCAGCTGCAGCGCGCGGATCGCGGTCTCGGTCTGCGGGCCGGCAGCGTCGTCGAGCTCGCCCTGGTAGAAGCCGAGCCGGGCGAGCTCGCGCTGAGCGTCGCCCACACCGGGCCCGTAGTCCCCGCGCTGCACGTACTCGCCAGAGACCCGGTAGGACGAGCGGGTCGCCGTCGACGGGGCCGGCACCACCGGGTTGCCGACTGGAGCGGCGCCGCCGAGCAGTGCCCGCGCGCGCGCGTTCATCGCCTCGAGCGGCAGGAGGTAGACCCGGTTACCCGGGCAGCTCGTGGCCTTGATGTCGCGGTGGCCACCGAGGATCAGGCCCGTCCACCACCCCGCGAGCTTGCCGTGCGCGAGCAGTTGCGCGGCCGTCTCCACAGCCGCTGCGCTGGGCTCGGTGGCCTGGTAGTTGCCGGCGAAGCAGATCGACCGCACGACGGAGTTGCGGCCGTCAGTGTGCGCGCCGCGGCGGTGCATCGACACACCTTCGTAGGCCCGCCCCGAGGGGAACACCACGAGGTTGTAGCTGATGCCCTGCCCGAAGGCGCCAAACCGCGAGTAGCCGATCGACTCGAGCTTGCGCATCTCGGCGCACTCCTGCTCGACCGTGGCGTCCTCAGGCAGGTGCGTCGTCACCGAGTGGTGCACGAACACCCCGGCGGCGGCACCGCTGAGGTTCTTGTCGCCGTTCGGGCGGCGAGCGCCCCACACGTCACGCGAGATGACCTCGACGGTCATGGCTGCCTCCTGGCATGGGTCGGGCCCCGACGCCAGGCGGCGCGGGGTGGGTGTGCTGGTGGTCAGGTGCGCGTGCGTGGGCGGCGCTCGAGCGCGCCGACCCTGCCCGCGAGGTCCAGGCGCTCGTCGCGCTCGGTGCGGATCTCCTCGCGTAGGCCGCCGATGTCCCTGCTGGCCTGGCCCTGCGCGGTCTCCACCCGCACGAGCGCACGCCCTTGCTCGCTCTGCTGCGCCTCGATCCGCGAGAGCTGGTCTTTGACGGACGAGCCGTGGTTGGGCGTGAGCTCTGCGACGGCCTTGTCCGTGCGGTCCGCCACCGACTGCACCTCACGGCGAGTGCGCTGCTGCAGGAACACCATCACGGCGGGCCCGATCACCGAGGTGATGAGCGCGATCAGGACCTGTGACGTCATCGAGCTGATACCTCCGCGAGAGTGCCGATCGGGTGAAACGCTCGACCACCCCGCGACGCGTGGGCGCGCACGGCTACGGTGACGAGCATGGAACTCAGGGGTGCACTGATCGGGGCCGGCGCAACACTGCTCGTGATCGCAGGCGGGGTCACCGCCGCGGCGATCGCCAACGCAGACGACGACGCGCCGAAGCCCGTCGCGACCGAGTCCGCGAGCGCGGCGCCCACGGTGACGTCGTCCCCGACCGTGAGCCCCGAGCCGACCCAGGAGGCACCCATGCCCGCGCCGTCACCCACCACACCGCCGGCCGCCCCACCAGCCGACGTGGCGCCGGGAGCGTCGCAGCCCGTCGTGCCGCAGCCCGGGACTCCCGCGGTCGAGACCCCCGTGGATGTCGTCCCTGACACCGGGACCCCGGGGCAGATGCCCCCGCTGACCGACCTGCCGCCGGCCCCGGACCTCCCGCCGCCGCCGCAGGTCGAGCTGCCGCCCGCGCTGAGCGGCAACGCCGGCGACCCGGTGCCCGCGCCCTAGCCTCGGAAGTACAAGGCGACCGAGCGCGTGTAGGCGAGGTTGTCGGCCCTGGGGGCGAGCGGAGTCGACTGCACCTGAATGCGCACAGCTGTGGTGAGCGTCTGCCCGCCGGTGATCCCTGTCAGCGGGATGACGCCGAGCATCTCGTGGGCCGAGTACCCGGCGGGGAGGGGCTCGGGCATGCCGCCGCTGAGCGCGCCGGCTATGCCGCACTCGATGTTCAGCCAGTCGGCGGTGGCGTTGGGGTTGAAGATCCGGACCTTCCCGAAGACGAGCAGGGCCGCCGAGGTGAACCCGGGGGGCACGACGAAGCTCGCCGGAGCCAGCGATGAGAACGCAGTCCCAACGCCGAAGCCATCCTGAGCGTCCGTCGCGTAGCCCCAGCCGACTGGCGTTGCGAGCGCCTCGTTGCCGATGATCCCGGCGGGCAGCGCGAGGGTGCCCTGCACCAGCATGTTGCCGGTGACCGCGAGCGATGAGGCGATCGTCATGCCCTCGAGGTCGACGCCGATCCCGGCCGGCGACAGGATGTTCGCGCCAGTCAGGGCGCGCAGCTGCAGCTCGATCGTCTCGAGCCGCTGGAACAGCGCCTCGAGGCCGCGGGCGGTGGGCGCGAACTGGGACGCCTGGGGGGCGCCGGACCACTGGCTCATCGGACATCCATCGTGGGTGCGAGGTCGATTCTGACGGCAGTGCCGAGGCCTCCGGAGAACCCGACGATCCGGGTCCGGTAGAAGTCGGCCTGTAGGTACTGGGAGAGGTACAGGTGGTCGTCCGGGACCCAGATCTTGGCCCAGTCACCAGCCCGGTAGGACCCCAGGGGAGGGGTCCGGTCGGTGCGCGCGGACAGCGACCAGGTCGTCCACGGGCGCATGTGCGAGATGAGGTCCGAGGTCGCGTGCATGTCCAGGACCCAGGGCGTCTCGACCGTCTGGTGCGCCGACGTCGACTCGAGCAGCGGGTACCCGTGCGCCAGGAGCTCGGTGTCGTCGGCCATCGCCATGAGCAGCGCCTCACCCATGCCCTGCCCTGTCGCCCAGGATCGGTACGCCATGCGGCCTGCGTCACGCGTGACGTCGAGCGAGCGGATCCCGGACCTCGGCGCACGGTTGTCCCAGATCCAGTCTGCGTCGCCCCACGACGTCGACGAGCCCGGCTGGTGCAGCAGCGGATCGAGCGCCGTGCCCGTACGCATCTCCCACACGATGCCCTGCCGGTCGTCACTGAGCCGCGGCTGCAGCGCGATGTCTGGGCCGTCGAGCACCCCGGTCAGCTGACGCAGCCGCTCACCCACCAGGCCCAGCTCGTGGCCCGCGTACGTGCGGGTCTGCGCGCCTCCCTCGTCGACCCCGACGATGATCGGCAGCCCACCACCCACATGCGAGAGCGCCAGGCGCACGAGCTTGCGGGCGATGTCCGCGAACGAGCCCGTGTACGTGATCGCCGTGCCCGCGGGGTTCTCACCCGCTGCGAGGATCTTCATCACGACGCGGTGGTCGAAGACGCTGCGCATCCCGGCCGCGCGGACTGTGAGGGTCCGCTTCGTGTCGTTGTACGAGTGCGACCAGATCGGACCAGCCTCGATCACGTCGTCACCCGCGAGCACCGCGAGGAACGACCGCGCCGGCTCGAGCGCGAGCAGCAGCTCCTTGCGTGCCCGGACCCGCTCGTCGTCCAGCTTGATCGTCGCCTCGATCGTGCCGGCCTCGTTCAGGCCCACCGACCACGGCGCCGACAGCACCGGCAGCTGCGTCAGCCGCCGACCGGTCGTCAGCTGTCCACACATCACGGTCTGCGCCACGAGGCCTCCCTGCTGTCGGAACGGAATGCCGGGAGTGGATGGGACTGGCTCGCGGGTGGGGAGCCCGTGACCCTCGGGACAGCGATACCGACGTCGCAGGCTGTCTCGTCGACCGCCGAGGTGGTCCTGACCGGGTCGGAGTGGATCATCACGCCGTCGCGGGGTGGGGTGCTGACGGCGCGGGCAGAGCTCGACGTGGCCCAGGTGACGGCGGGGTTCGGCCTCTTCGGGTACACGATCGAGCTCGACGGCGTCCCCGTCGGCATCGGCCAGTTCTTCGAGTCGGGCATCACCCGGCTCGGGACCGTGCTGGATTCCTGGCCGGTGCGGGTTCGCGCAGGGGTACCCCGCACGCTGCGGATACGCGGCCGGGTGTTCTCGTCCTCGGGCGCCGCACGCATCAATGCCTCGACCTGGCGCGCCACCATCTCCTGATCTGGAACGGAATGCCGGGAGTGGATGGGTGCCCACCATGACCACGCCGTGGGTGACCTACAACGCCGCCCCGCTCGGGTTTGCCGTCGGCTCGGGGGGGCTCGCCCTCGCGTCAACCGAGTGGCGCCGCGAGAGCGACCTGATTCACCTGCGCAACCTGTGGGTCTTCGGGACCTCAGGAGCGACGTTCCCGACAACGCCGCGGTTCTCGCTGCCCGTCGGTTCCACCTGGACCGGCGCGGGGACGATCACCTACCGGATCACGGGCTGGGGCAGCCTCGTCAGCGGGTCCTCGGGCCAGGTGTACCCGGCCTACCCCGTCATGACGTCCTCCGGCAACATCCAGATCCTCTACGGATCACCGGTGGTGGGGATCAGCCCGACGACCCCCTGGGTGTGGGCCCCAGGCGACAGCATGTTCGTGGACGTCACGTACCGCCCGTCGTGAACCGGCCGAATCCGGGCGAATGACTAGGCCGCCTTGAAGCTCGCACCGAGCAGGGCGATGTAGCCACCCGTCGCCCAGGTGGTCAGACTCCCGTCGGGAAGTTGAGCGGTGATCGACCCATCGACGCCGAAGTTGACCCGGTACAACCCCGAGATGGTGAAGTGCCCCAGCGCTGCGCCGAACAGCGTGCCACCCCCTGGACCCGCCTTCGGGCGCATCCCCGGCGGAAGCATGGCGATGAGGCCCGACGTGGCTTGCCCTGCGAGAGGGGGACCGAGCCGTGAGGCGACGCCCTGCACCGTCACGTCCCCATCGGCTGACCGCGTCGCGGCCAGCGCACCGAACCCTCCCGTAGTCGACAGGTCGCCCCATCCCGGCTCGTAGGTGGGTGCCACGGTGAGCGCCTGGCCCCCAACCCCGACCCACCCACTCCCGGCATTCCGTTCCAACGTCCCGGTATCGAGCCGCTCGACCGTGATCGGGAAGGACGCCGACGCCAGTGACGTCAGCTCGTTCCGCTCGCCCTCGTTCCGGACCCAGATCGGCGAGCCCGCGAGCGCGGTGTATCGCCAGGTCTGGGTGATCGTGTTGCCGGACGAGGCGGTGCTGGTGGCAGCGGAGGTCATGGTGTTGCGCATGAGCTCGTAGGCGCCGGCGGGGATGGTCGGGGGCATAGGGCTGCCCGTGGTGACGGGGGCCCCGTTCGCGACCCCGAACACGGGGTAGGAGTTGGCGTCGCCGTTCTCGGTCTTGGACGGCTGGTGCACGTACACGATGTCGATGCGGGACGCGCCGGCCGTGCCGGGTGCGGCGATCGTGGGGACGGTGTCGCCACCGACGCCGCGGAACACGTGCGCGCCGTCGGTGGCACCGCGGGAGGTGGCGTAGGACGCGGGGGCGACGTTGTACGCCCAGCCAGGGCCGGCCGTGCCGGTCACCAGGGCGGCGGGAGCCCCGGGGAAAACGCCGGAGCGGATGGCCCCGGCCCCGGCTGAGGCGAGCAGCGCCGCCCAGTCGTGCCGGGTGTCCAGGGTCGTGGTGCCGATCGAGTCACTGTCAGGCCGGGCACCCATAGAGCGGGAGAGGGTCATGTGGTCACCACCATCCGGGAGGAGAGGAGATGCGCAGCTGCGCGGTGGAGTGGGCACCGAGGCTGACGAACGCGACCTCGTAGGACTCGCCGGGGGCTGAGAGCCACCAGTCGCGGTACGTGAGGCGCCCGCCGCGGTCGCCGCCACCGGAGATCGTGGCGGTGCCGTCGGCCGAGTCGATCGTGACTGTGGCGCCGGTCGCGATCGGGTCGGCGAACCTGATCCGCTGCTGGGTGTCGGTGCGCACGAGGTCGAACCCCTGAGGGGGGACCGGCCCGGTGATCGCAAACACGGGGGCGACGTCTGCGGTGCCGGGGTTCGACACGGTCAGGCGCCCGGTGGCGGACGGTGGCCCGTAGTCGAGGACGCCTGAGACGACGCCGGCGCCGTTGGTGTAGAGCGGGAACCGCAGCCCGCCGGCGGGCTGCGCGAAGCCGGTCACCAACACGTCCGTGGTGTCCGGGCCGTAGAGCACCGGGTCGGGGGCGCGCAGCTGCAGGTCTGCGGTGGCCAGGCCCATCTCGTACTCGCGGTCGGTGGGGATGTCGAACCGCCGGACCTTCACGCGCGCCCGGCGCGGGGTGTCCCACGTCGGCAGCCGGAACCACGCGTCGACGACCCGCTTGGGCCGGCACGCCCACCGCAGAGCCGTGAGCGCGTCCCGGTAGGTGACACCCATGTCGGCCATCACCTCGAGCTGCAGGGTGATCGTGCGTGCGGACATGGTGTCGTCGCCAGAGAACTCCCCGTCGGACGTCGGGTACGGCTCGTCGTCAGAGAGCACCGGCGGGTGCCCGTCGGGTCCGGCCAGCTCGACGATCTGGTATGGGGTGCCGTCGCCGATGAGCAGCCCGTCGATCTGGCCCTGCCAGTCGCTCAGGGTGGGTGTGCTCATCAGCGCCGGGCCCTCCACTCGATCTCGTCCCACATCTCCGCGGGATCGGCGCCTGTGTTAAGGGTGCCGATCCGCACGTCGACGCGCTTCCCGTTGCCGGCGCCTGCCGACTCCGACCCGTTGGCGGTGCCCTTGCCGGAGAGCGGGATGACCTCGGCGCCCACAGGCAGGCTCAGCAGCTCGGGTCCGGCCTCGCCGACGATGGCCAGGCCAGCGGCGGTGATCTCCCCACCGGAGGCGAGCATCGGGATCCGGGGCACGGAGAACTTCCTGCCTCCGACGCCGGGAACCCAGTCAGGGACGGTGAACCCGACCTTGCCCACAGAGTCGTTCCAGAACCCCGCCACCGCGTTGAACGAGCCCTTGAAGGTCCGGGAGATCGCGGAGCCGATGCCCGAGAAGAAGCCCCCGGCATCCGACCACGCGCCCTTGATCCACTCCCACGCGGAGGCCCCGGCCGCCTTGACGGTGTCCCAGTTCTTGACCAGGAGCACGATGCCGGCGATCAGGGCGGCGATGCCGACGATGATCAACCCGATCGGGTTGGCGGTGATGGCCACGTTCCACGCCCACTGGGCCGCGGTCGCCACCCCCGACGCCACGGCGCCGGCGGTCTTGGCCACGTTCATGGACTGCATCGCGACGACCGCCATGCCGACCGAGCCGACCAAATTGAGGGTGTCCCCGCCGAAGGCCTGCGTCGCCAGTGCCGCGTCGCCCATCGGGCCGGGCAGGTTCACCAGGTCCTGCACCCAGCCCTCGACCGAGCGGCGCATCGACTCCACCGACGACTGCGGGTTGCCGTTGAGCTGCTCGCCCATCGCGGCCGCCGCGCCGGCCGTGTCCCCGAGGCCGGTCTCCGCGGCCGACAGCGAGGCGAGGAACTCGGGGATCTTGTCGGTGCCGATGTCCTCGATCGGCGTGCCGAACAGCGCGATCGCCGCGTTCGCCTGAGCCGCCGGGTCCGTGATGCCCTGCAGCCCGCCGACGAGCTGGGAGAGCGCCTCGGCGCCGACGTCGCCGCCAGCGAGGAACTTCGCGGCCATGTCGGAGGCGGACAGTCCAGCGGCCTCGTACGCCTCGACGCTGGCCTTGGACATGTCGGTCCCACGGATGGTGAGCTCCTTGAGCGCATCACCCGTCTTGTCGATCGCGATGGTCCCGTTCGCCGACGCAGCGACAAGGAGCCCCATCGCCTGGTCGCCATCGAGACCGAGCTGGGCGAAGTACGTCGAGTACTCCTTGGTCGCCTCCAGGACATCGCCACGCAGCGCGACCGGGACCTTCTGCAGTCCAGCAGTGATCAGGTCCAGGGCCTCGGTCGCGTTCCCCGCCAACCCCGACTTGACCAGCAAGCCGGCGGTCGTGGCGGCATCGGCGACGTCCACCTTGAAGGCCTTCGCCACGTCGAGGGCCTGGCCCGTGACGTCGGCGAGGTCCTGCTCAGAGGCCTCGCGCATGCCGTCGATCGAGGACACCACGGTCTCGACCGCGGCCGACACCTCACCCAGGTTCTCCCCGTAGGCATCCCGGTACAGCGCCCCCGCCGCGGCGCCCCACGCCTCGGCCTGGGCAGGGGTCGCACCGAGCGAGGCCGTCAGCTCGTCGTTGATCCGCTCCGCGTCCAGGTTCGCCGCGAGCGCGTTGCCGATCTGCTGACCGGCGAACGCCGCCGCGGCGCCGGCGGCCGCCTTGCCGGCGTTGTCCTGGAACAGCTTGAAGGTCTTGTCGACCCCCTCGCTGTCGCCGAGGATGTTGACCACGAAGTCCTTGGCGCCGCTTGCCGCCACGATTACCTCCTACCGGTGCGGCCGACGCGCTCGGCCTGCTCATGCAGGCGTCGCGTCTCGGCGCGGTACTCGTCGACGGAGAGGGCCATGTACGACCAGGTCAGCCACTCCAGGTCGTGCACCGACTCGGGGGTGACCCCGGGGAACAGGCGCAGGACGGTCAGGAGCCGGCCGCGGACTTGCCCCTCGAGCCACGGCTCTTTGGCGTTGAGGCGGACGACCTCGAGGTCTTCCGCGCCGGGGCGGGCTCGGCGCTGGTGTCGGGCGCCGGGATGTCCGTCCCGGCTGGCGTAGGGACCTCCGCCGCGCCGGCCTCCTCGATTCGCCGCTGCTCGTCGGCGTCCAGGACGTACAGGGGCAGCGGCCGGTCCCAGATCTGCTCGAGGGTGAGCAGGTTGCCGCGGGCCTGCTCGGACAGGAACTCGGTGACCTTCAGCGACCAGGTCTCGGAGTCCGCGTCCTTGCTCTTGGCCCGGTCGACGAGCTCCTGGAGCTTCATGCCGGTCTCGCGCTGCAGCGCCGCCACGGCCCGCCCAGGGGCCGTGAACAGGGTGTGCGCGCGCATCTCCACGCCGTTGGCGGTGATCCTCGCCACAGGGGTCCTCCTCGTGTCTAGGTGGCCTCGCCGAGCGCGTCGGCGATCGCCTTCTCGATCTCGGCCTTGGCCGCCTCCCGGCCGGCCACGGCGGGCCCCCAGAAGTACGGCTGGCCCTTCTGGTCGACGAACTCCTCGCCGCCGAAGACGGGGTGGCGGAACCGGCGGGCCTGCCACTGGATCGCCATGACGCCGGCGACGCGGGTCTCGGCGCGCACGTTCACGCCCTGGCGGCTCGTGCCGGCCACCACCCGCGTCTTGAGCGAGGCCTTGATCGACTCGCGCATGCCGCGCGAGCGGGTGCGCTTGGTGGCCACGTCCTTGTAGACATTGACCCTGCGCAGGTACGCCTTGCGGTTGTCGGACGCGGCGACGAGCTTGAGGCGAGTGCCGGACTTCGCCGCGTTGCCCGGCAGGGGGCCGTCGAGGATGGCCCGCTGGGCAGCGATGATCGCCTCGCCCGACCCGCGCAGCCGCTTGCGCAGCTGGCGGGCCAGGGCGGGCGAGACGTCCTTGGCCGCCTGCAGGACCTCCCGCAAGTTCTTCGCCTCGAGGGTGATCTCCGGCGCGTCGCCGAACTGGGCACGCTGCGTCGGCTGCCGCGACCACCGGACGAACGAGCGGCGTGCCATGGCTAGGGCGCGGTGTCGAGCGAGCGGTACACCGCGTACACCGGCTGCCCCGCCTCGGGGGTGTACCCCTTGAACGGGTGGGACACGGTGATGACGTCCCCGCCGTTGCCGGTCGGCAGGTCCCCGTCGAGGCGGGCCAGGGGCACCGCGATCTGCAGCAGCGCGCGGACGTCCGTCGCGATCGTGGGCCCCTCGAACGTCAGGACCAGGGACAGGTCCTCCTGGTCGAGGTACGCGTCGACGAAGTCCCGGCCCGTGTACTCAGCGGTGAACGAGCCCGTGACCGCGTCGTCCTTCCCGCCCGCGAGCGCCGCCGGCCGGGAGCGCCGGCCAGCGCCGCCGAGGTTGAACCCGCCGGCGTCGAGGTTGTTCTTCAGGGACACGCTCACGTCGCGGATCTCCGCGAGCGCGGGCCCGGCCGATGCGATCGCCGTCGTGGTCGGCGCGGTGAACGCGGCGCCGCCGATCGCGACCCGGCCGTGCACGAATGTGAACAGGTCCACGTCCGCGGGGTAGGACGGGGCTGCGTACGCCTGCTCGAGGGACAGGGAACGCGCGATCCACGAGGTCTTCACCGACACGATCGAGTCGGCCTTGGCCTCGATGTCCAGCGAGCCGCACTGGGCCCCGGCGTAGGTGTAGGCGTCGGTCGTGTCCGAGCCGAGCCGGGGGATGCCCTGCTGGATCGTGTACGAGTCGGCGAAGTCCGTGGCCTTGAGGGTGTGGACCTGCTGCAGGGCGGCGGTGGCCCCGATCGCGGTCGTCGTCGTCGAGCCGAAGAACGCCCCGAGCAGGTACCCCAGCCCGACGGACATGGTGTCCAGGGTGATGTCCCCGGCGGACTCGCGCTTGACGACGGCCCGCCGGGAGGCGCGCGCGACGCGCTGGCCCGGGCGCATGCCCGAGCCCTGCACCGTGGTGATGGACTCCTTGAGGGTGGAGTCCGCCTCGAAGAACCGGGTCGGGGCCACGGGCTGCCCGTAGACCGACTCCTTGCCGAGGCCGACCGTGTAGTCAGACTGGATGCTCACGCGCCCTCACCCTCTCCCTGCGTCGTGGTGGCGCCGTCTGCGGCGTCCTGCGGGCCTGGGACTTCGGCCGGGTCCTGGGTGCCCGGGGCGCCCTTGACGGGCTGCCACGCGTCCGTCTGCCCTGCCAGGTGGCGCGCCTGGGTGGTGGTCACCGTGATGACCTCGCCGCGCTCGACGACCCTCCCGATCAGGGGGAGCTCGAGCGCGCCCAGCGGCGAGATGTTCTTGTACTTCGGCATGGCTGCTCCTCAGCTGCTCACGATGATGCGGGCCTCGTAGGTCGCGGCGATCTCGGTCACACGGCCCTCGCCGGCGTCGTCCTCCGCGGTCGCCCCGTCGGACTGGACCTCACCGCAGAAGCACCACAGGGCCACGCCCCCGAGGGTGGGTTCGGCGCGCATCGCCTGGTCGACGACGTCGAGCAGGCCGAACGCCCGGTCGTGGGTGACCTTCTCGTCGTCGGTCACCCGGTACGACACGATGTTCACGTCGACCTGCACGTCCACCTGACGGCGCCGCTGCGGGCCGAGCGTGTCCTCCTGCGGGGTGGCACGCACCGCGGTGACCGCGATCGTGTCGTCCCACTGCGCCGGCCACCGGAAACCGAACGCGGCGTCGACCTCGTCCTCGCCGGCGGCCGCGAGCGCCGCCACGATCCGGGTGTGCAAGGCGGTCTTGACCGCGTTCACCCCGGCGCCCGCGGTCTTGTGCGTGCCGGTGCCGGCGCTCATCCGAACCCCCCGGACGGGACCTCAGGGCGGATCATCTCCGAGACCCGGCGGGGCATCGCGAACCCCTGCAGCACGTCGCTGCCGTCAGGCTCGGTGCCCCTCGAGCGAGCTGTCGGCGGTCCGACCTTGGACTGCTTGACCCAGGTCGCCGCCAGGACGCGCGCGGCCAGCTCGACGAACTCCGGCACACCGTCGTTCGGTGCGGTCGCGGTGACGACGATCGCGCCCCGGCCGAACCGTCCGTAGACGATGCCTGCCGGTCCGTCCAGGTCGAACAGGCCCACGTCCAGCTCGACGCCTCCGACCGTGACGGAGACCAGAGTGGCGGCCGGCCACGGCAGTACCACTGCCGAGGCCGGCCCCCGGGACCGTCTGAGGACGGGGTGCCCCGACCGTGGGCCGATCTCCGCCTCGATGCGCGCGCATGCCCCGGTGGCGAAAATCGCCACCGGGTCCGGGCCCTCACCCGTGTGGGCTGGCCACTTGAGCTCGGTCCGGACATCGTCTGCGGAGATCGGCCACGGCACGGCTACTCCTTCCCGGCGTCCGCCGGACCACCATTGGCGGCCGTGGCGGCGGCGTCCTTGGCGGCCTGCTCGGCAGCCAGTGCGTCGGCAGCCGCTGTGGCCGCGAGGTCCTCGGCCGCCTTCTTTGCCGCGGCCTCGGCCTTCTCCGCGGCCTTGACCGCCGGGCGCGGTGCGCGCGCCTTGCCGGTCTCGGCACCCACCGGGTCGGAGATCGCGGCCGTGGCCGGGCCCTCGATCGGGGCGGGGGTGATGTAGCCGGCGTTGAGGTAGTCCAGCGCCTCGGCGTCCGGCAGCTCGATCCGCTCGCCGCGGTCGGGCCACGGCTCGCCGTTGCGGGTCCCGGAGATCGGGTACCTGACCAGGTAGTCGCCCATGCTCAGGCGGCCTTGCCCTGGAAGGCCTTCACGGAGTCCGGGATGACCAGGTCCCCGCCGACCCGCACCAGGCCGCGGAACGTCGCCTGGTCCTTGTCGAACGCGAACTCGTCCGAGCGGGCGAACGAGATCGCGTTGCCGGTGAGCTGGTAGTACCCGGAGAAGTCCCCGAACAGGACCGACTTGGCGCCCGCGGCCGGGGCCGCGACGTTGGAGTCGGAGTACAGGGGGTTGCCGTCGAAGACGTCGGGCTGGGTGACGGTCACCGCCGGGTTGTACAGGAACCGGCCCGAGGCGTCCTTGAGGGCGCGGAGCTGGCCCAGGTACGTGCGGTTCACGAGCCAGGCCGCGTCGGGGGCGTTGGCGAAGTGCTCGGCCACCGAGTACTTCAGCGCAAGCAACTCCTCGGCGGTGGCCGCGTTCCCGGCGCCGGTGACCCCGGTCGTGACCCGTCCGACGATCCCGAACGGCTTTCCGGTGCCGTTGCCCGAGACCATCGCCGACCCGACCGCGCGCTGCAGCGCGTTGGCGATTGCCTCGGCCAGGTAGGTCAGCAGGTCCGTCGCGTCGTCGTTGAGCAGCTCGTTGGCGACCTGCAGCAGGATGCCGGCCTTGTGCAGCTCGATCGACTTCGTGTCGAACGTGGGGGCGGTGCCGCCGATGGTGGTGTTCTCCTCGACCCACACGGCGGTGGGGTCGGTGATCACCCGGGGGGCGGTCCACTTGTCCCGCGAGGTCGTGATCGTCGTGACCCCGGCCTTGAAGATGCCCAGGGACTCGGTGAGCTTGCGGATCAGGATGGCGGCGAAGTCCACGGGGACGAGCTCGCGCCCGCCGCCGGTGACGTCCACGCCCAGCGCGCGGACGCGCGAACCGGGCGCGGTGATCCGGGCCCGCAGCTCGGTCTCCGTGCTCTTGCCGGCCGCGACCGCGCGCAGGTTCGCCGCGAACTCCTGCGCGAGGGAGAGCCCGCGCATGTTCTCCGACGGGAGAGCGCCGAGCTCGTCGAGGACCTTGCGGGTCTCCTCGAGGAGCTGGTGGTGGCGGGTGACCTCGTCGGCCTGGTCCTTGATCTGCGCGCGCTCGGTCGACAGGCCGTCGACCTTGAGCCGCTCCTCGGCCGAGAGCTCGCGCTTGCCGTTGACGGCCCGCTCGAGGATCTCGGTGATCTCGGTGTTGACGGTGCGGAATCGCTCGTCGAGCGACCGCACCAGGGTGTCCTGCTCCGGCATGTGCCAGGTCCTTTCAGTGGGTGGTGATGCGATCGCCCAGGGCGTGTGCCCAGGCGAGCTCGGTCCGCAGCCGGTCAGCGGCGGACGTGTCGGTGGGGGCTGGCGCGGTCAGCGTCGAGCGGATCTGCCCGACGTCGATCGAGCGGGTCATCCCTGCGCTGGACGCCCAGTAGGCGGGGTCCGCCACGGGCGCCACGTCGATGAGCGACATGGCCAGCACGCGGCACACGAGCCGGTCCTCGGCGTCGATGTACCAGCGCTCGCCCCCGGGCATCACCCGGAACGCGAACGATGAGTAGGCGACGTCGCCGCGCTCGGCGAGCACCGCGACGTCACGGCCCAGGCTCGTGCCGGGCAGGTCGTTCTCGTAGGCCAGACCCTCGCCGTCGACGAGCAGCCGAAGCGTGCCGGCGTCGGTGGTCCCCAGGAGGCCGGACGAGTCGTGGTTCCACCGGCACAGCACCCGGCCTGTGGTGGCCAGGTCAACGGCCGCGGGGTCGATCTCCTCGAACCAGCCCCCCAGGTCACGCGAGAGCTGGTTGAACCGCAGGGCGTACCCAGCCAGCACTCCGGGCGAGCCCGACCCCTCGGGTGCTGCGCGCAGGCGTACGGGCTGCTCGAACCCCCGCCGGCGCACCGCCTCGATGTCAGTCACGGGGACCTCCGATCTGCCCCGGCTGGGGCGCCTTGGCGTAGCGGCTGAGCCACGCGGCGATCTGCTCGTCGTCCAGCGGTGGGCGGTCCTCGGCGGCTCGGGCTTCCTCGAGCGTCTCGACGCCGGTGCGCAGCTGGACCTCGTGGGCCTGCATGCGGGTCAGCAGGTCAGGGCGCGAGAGGGCGTCCATGTTGAACTTCACGTACTGCGGGCGCGCCAGCAGCGACGTGATCGCGGCCTCGAACCGCACGATCCACGGCAACAGCGCGCGGACGTTGTAGCGGGCTTGGTCCTGCTCGCGGTTCGAGTACGTCTTGGACGAGCCCGACTCCCCGCCCACGTCTTCCGGGGCGACCTTGTAGATCGCAGCGATCTGCGTCGAGGTCGCCTTGATCGTCTCGAGGAACTGCGCCTCGCCGGGCTTGATCGACAGCTCGGTCCACGACCAGTTCTGGTCGAGCACCACCGGCTCGTGCGCCCTCACCGACGCGAGGTACTGGTCCTTGGTCTCGGCCACCTGCCGTTTGGTCAGGCTCGCCTTGAGGTTCTGCAGCACACCCGACGGCCGGGCATTCGACTTGAACCAGTCGTGCCCGTACCCCGCCGACATCGCCCAGGTCTCGAACCGCAGCATGAACAACTCGAGCGGCGACAGCCCTTTCCACGACCCGGCCACCGTGAACGCCGGCACATGCAAGATCGGGCCGTGCGGCCACCGCCGAGCGGGCTTGCCCTGTCCAGGGACTCCCAGGTGGTAGAGCGGCTCCACGCCCGTCTCGTCGACGTACACCCGGTCCGGGTGCAACCAGGTCACCGACGTGGGGTTGGGCCACACCCCGGTCACCAGGCCGAAGGCGTTCCCGCGCAGCAGTGCTGATCCGGCGCCCTGGTGTAGCCAGTCGACCCGCTCCCGGGTGGGGTCGGGCTTGACGACGATCGGCGAGGGCGTGGCGACCTCCCGCCGGGTGGCCCCTGGGCCGCCCTCGTACTGCCCGATCGGCATCGTCGACAGCGAGTCCGCGATCTGCGAGATCGCGGAGTACACGGGGATGACCTGATAGGCGCGGTCGCCGCGCACGTCCTCCGCGCTCGGCCCACCCCCGCCCCACACGTCCTGCCATGTCAGCGCCCGGTTGCGTGGCCCGAACAGCAGGCTCATGCGGCCAGCCGCCAGGAGAAGACCAGCGCCGCGGCGCCGGCCACGATCAGCGCGAGCGCACCGCTCAGCATCGCGACGCCAGCGATGACCAGCACGGCCCCACCCACCTCGAGCGCGGTTGTCAGGGTCCGCATGCCCACCACCTCCGTTCAGCCGATGCCGTCCATCGGGTCGTAGTCCAGGTCGCCGGCGACCTTGACCCACACGTGGCGGGCGACGGTCGCGGCATAGAGCGGGGTGATGTCGTCCAGCGAGCGGCCGCGTGTCCACACGAAGCCGCCCTCCTGCGTCATGAATCGCTTCGTCGCGGCTGCGAGCGCGGCCGTCAGGTGCTCGTCCTGCACGTGCCGGAGGCGGTGGTCGAACGCGTCGTCGTAGAAGGCGCCGCATGCGTCCATCCGGTCCTGCGCGCCGAGCAGGTGGACGGTGAAGCCCTCGGACTCGAGGTCCACCTGCAGGGACCGGGCTGAGTCGATGAGGCCGACGTGGTTGCCGCCCCACCGCTCGCGCAGCTCGACGAGCCGCTCGACGCACCACACGGGAGGGCCCACCCGGCGGTCCGGGACATCCACGAAGCACCGGCCCTCGAGGCCGCGGCCGGCCTGCCCGATGGACGCGACGTCGCGTTGGGGTGCGACGTCGATCGACCAGACCGGCTCACCGGAGTAGGCAAGCTCGTCCGGCTCGACGCTGTTGGCCATCCAGGTCGTCTCGGGGATGACCCACTCGGCGGCCTTGCGCTGGGGCCACCAGCCCAAGTACGGGCGGTTGAACTCGTCGGGCTCGGCGGCGTAGGCCTCGAGCTCGGCGCGCAGGAAGGCCTCGTCGATCGTGTAGCCGAGCGCCGGGTGGCATGCCCACCAGGTCGCCGGGTCCTCCCGGTCGGAGCCCTCGGGTGCGGCGTACTCGAGGTACATCGTCCGGGACTGGCGGAGGTGCAGCGGGCGGGTGCGCTCGACCGTGATCCGCGAGCGCTCCTCGTCGACCTTGCGCTTGAGGTACGTGCTCGCGTAGTTCCCGGCAGCCGATGCGATCCATAGTTGCGCGTGCCTGCGCGGGCCGGTGGCCGGCGACATCGACTGCTCGAGGCGCGCGTCAGGGTGGGCGAACGCCTCGTCGATCACGCCGTTGTCGATCGTTGGGCCGTGACCGGAGGAGAGCTTGACGGCGCCGACGCCCCAGCGGGAGCCGTTCGCGAACACGATCGACTCGCTGCCGGACTTCGCGTAGAAGCCTGGCTTCCCCTTCTTGCGGGACCCGACCCGAAGGTCGAGGAAAGCCGCCAGTGGGGTCTGTGAGATCGGGTCGTAGAAGTCGTGCTCGAGGCGGGTGATGGCGTCGCCCTTGGTCTGGGCGGTGTACCGGACGGTGGCGTTGGGGTGGAACAGGCAGGTGTCGAGCTGCACCGTGCGCACGACAGTGGTCTTGCCGGCCTGGCGCTGGACGATGACGACGACGCGCTTGTACCAGGGGCCGCCGTCGGCGGGGTCGATCTCGTACGCGATGTCGATCGCGTCGCGCTGCCAGGGCATGAACGGCGTGCCCTGCAACTCGGCGATCTTCGCGACGCGCGGCCCGAGGGTCGCCCGTGTCGGGTTGCGCTCGGTCGCGTAGAGAGGGACCGCCTCCGGTCTGCCCCCGGCCCTACTGGTCCACGGGTGCATCTGGCTGCACCCCGGGCTGCGTCAGGCCCGCCAGCTGGGCGAGCATCGCCGCGGCCGCGGCTGCCACGCCGTCGCCGTCCCCGGCTCCCTGCTCGCCGCCTGCAGGGCTGGGCCCGTCGGCGAACCCGGCGAAGCCGAGCAGGCCGATGCGCTGCAGCACGTCTAGCAGGCGGATCTGCACAGGCGAGATGAGGTCCATGCGCCCGTGCAGCGGGACCTGGTCCAGCACGCGGGCGTTGTACCGGGCGACACCGACCAGGGTGCGCGCGAAGGCGACCCTGCTGTCGGGCTCCTTGAGGTCCAGGTCGAAGGCCGCCTCGAGCGTGCCGGCGGTCGCGTCGAAGTCGATCGTCGGCACGGACTGCAGGTCCGCCGGCGGGGCGGGCGGGACGAGCGGCACCAGCGGCTCGGCGTCCGCGAGCGCCTCGTCGGTCTCGCGTCGGCGCTTGGCCGCGCGCCAGGCGCGGTTGTGCTCGGCGTGACCGGCGCGGCAGATCGAGCACCGGCACTTGCGCCGGTACCCGGGCTGGCCGGGGGTGTCGCCGTGCAGGATCACCGCGCCGGTGGTGGGTTCGATCAGCACGTGGCTCACCTCCTACCCGGACCACACGCGTGGTTCCCCCACCGGGGCGCCCCAGGTGGGTGAGAAAAAATGGACATGCGCGGGTCGCCACGCAGGCCGTTTCTCAGAAAATCGGCCCTGACCTGCGGAGACGTCACCACTCCCAGCCGCGCAGGTTGGTCTGTGTGGGTACTCGGTCGCGCTTGCCGGCGTTGCATCCGTAGTGCGCCGGCTGCAGGTTGGCCGGGTCCCAGACGTCGCCGCCCAGGCTGCGCGGGCGGATGTGATCGAGGCTGCGACCCAGCGGGTGGCGCGGTCGGACGTCGAACAGGATCGGCCCGCGCGCGCCCTTGCAGATCCCGCACACCGAGCCCGGCGGGCAGAGCTCGTCGACGAGCTTCTTCCACCGGCGGCTGCCCAGGATGTTCGGGTCGTCGTCGTCCACTGCTGGCCCCCAGCCCTACGCGGTCTCGGCGCAGTGCAGCTCATGGCCGCTCGGGTGTGTCCGATCCGGCGCGCGGGCTGGGGTGTTGAGGAGGGCTGACGGCGTCGGGTCGCGCGACGCTCGATGACCCCGACCCCCGAGGCCCGTCAGCCCAGCACCCGCCGGAGCGGGGCGACCTGCGCCCGAGGTGCACGACCCCGGACAGCACGAAGGCCCAGCCTCCCGGCCGGGCCTCTCGTGGGCATGACGAACCCACTGGTGGGGACAGTACGCCTAACCGGCTCCCGTGCGCAACGACGGGCGTCGACGGCGAGTCACGGGCGCCACTCCTCACGGAATCCGGGACGGTCGGCGTAGGGGATGGCGAGGAGGCGGAGGGTCGGGCATAGGTCGTCGATGTTGTCGTCGAACGGCGAGTAGTGCTCGCACCAACCGAAACCGCGGCTGATGTGCAACTCCACGATCCGCCGCTTCGCCTCACACTCGAGGTGCCTGCGATCACTCTGCTCTGCGCAGCGCTGATACTCGCCAGCGCCGTCGCAGTACGGGTCAGCCTCGTCCGCCGCGATCTCCGCGAGCAGGAACATCACCAGGTCGCTCACGTCGCTGCTCCTGCCATCTCGAGGTCGTCATCGCCGGTGCAGTCCGCACCCAGCTGGGGATCGGGGATAGCTTCGGTCAGGGCGAGGCGCATGTGCTCGCCGAGCTCGTCGGCGGTCATCCCGTCCCAGGTGCTGCTGCACTCGAGGCAGACCATCGCAAGGGGCTGGTCGACGACCTGCAGGCGCCCGCGCACCCGGCAGGCCGGGCAGGCGACGTAGGGCTTGAGGGGCGGCGAGTCCCAGGTGGTGACGACGCGGGCGTGCGCCCACCAGCCGCGCACCGCGGCGTCGACGTCGGCCAGCGACTCGCGGTCGAGCTGGTCGACGTACCGGTGGATCACGGCCAGGGAGTCGCCCAGCCGCCGGGGCTTCACGCTGACCCGCAGTCCGGGCAGCGCCTGGGCCGCGTACAGCGCGAGCACCCGGCCGGCGAGGTAGGCCGCCTCACGGGTGATGGTCCGCAGCGTGTCTGTCCCCTCGAGCGAGCCTGGCGGCCGGCTCTTGGTGCCCGACGAGCCGTGACCGCTGGTGCTGCCGGCGACGGACTGTGCGAGCTGCACGAGCAGCGGGGGCAGCGTCACGGTCACCTCGCGTCGCACGAGATGGTCGACGCCGGCCTCACGCACCCACCGCTGCGTCGTCGTCGTGCGGGGCTGGGTCAGGTCTTCGATCCGGGAGCGGACCCGTGCGGCGATGACGTCGGAGGTCGGGGCAGGTCGGGGCAGGGTGGGGGCGGTCATCGGGTCTCTCCTCGCCCGTCGCGTGCGCATCGATCGCACGGGGCGTGCTGGTGGTGGATCGGGCAGACGTTCTCGTCGGAGAGCGGGGAGCCGGGGCCAGTCCAGCCACGCCAGGGTGACCCCCCGGTGGGTGCGGGCCAGGCCAGTGGTGCTGCTCCTGCGTCTACCGGCTGACGGTCAGGCTGTGCGGGCTGGGGTCGTCCACCACGTCCGCGTCGACGTCGAGGTCTGCGGGGGGCAGGCTGGGCGTGCGCCCGCCTCGAGGTGGTGCGGGTGGGCTGGGAGCGTCGGCGGTCACGGGTCGGGCGCGCAGGTCGGGTGGGTGGTGTAGGTGGGGTCGCGGCCGGCGAGGACGGCGTCGAGGCGCTCACCGCACGCGGTGCAGCGCGGTGCCTCGCGGACCCTCTTCGTCGACGTCGCGGGGCACGAGCGCGAGTGCTGCCGGTAGAGCGGCTCGGCGTCGGGCGGTGTCTGGTGCCCGGCGAGGATCACCGCGACCGGGCCCTTGCCCCGGGCTGACTGGCGCCACACGGTGCCGTCCTGACGGGGCAGCGGGTCGATCGCCAGGGTGCGGCCCGCCGCGGTCGTCATGAGGCGCACAGGCCACCCGCACCCGTCCGGGCACGGCACCACTCCCGCGAGCGCCCAGCACCGCACCTCGAGGGCGCGGACGGCCTCGACGCGGGTCTCGACGGATGGTGCGTGCTGCCAGCCCAGGTGCGTGCGCCAGACCCGGTGCCACCTGTCGGCGTCAGCGGCCGTGCCACCCACGACGGTGAGCTCGTACGGCATCAGGCCGATCAGCTCGGCGGTCGACGCGAGCGCGCGCACCTGACGTGCGCGGTCCTGGTCTGCGGCGTGCGTGGGGCGTCGGGCCGTCGTGCGGGCGGTCACGCCTCGACCTCCCGCCGGCGGGAGCGCGGCGCCAAGCGGCGCGCCTCGGCGGTGTTGTGGTGGTCGAGGATCTTGCGGGCGTAGGCGGCGGCCTCGTCGTCGCTCGACGCCCACACCCTGCCGTACATAACCGGTGGCGGCGGGGGGGGGGGGGGGGGGGGGGGCCCGGCTGGGGGTCAACGAGTGTGCGGGGGGCGGGACGCAGGGTCATGCCGGCCTCGCTGAGGGGCTTGGACCCCTTGGCACGGTTGCAGGGGCCGCAGGCGACGACGAGGTTGCTGGCGCCGGCGGCGATGGTGGGGTCGACGTGGTCGAGCTGGGGACCGTCGGGGGTGCGGTCGGACCTCTTGGTGAGCTTGCCGCAGTAGCGGCAGTGGGCGGCCATGCGGCGGGTCTCGGCGGTGGGGTCGACGCAGTCGCGGAGCCAGACGGCATTGACGACCTCGGGCCGCTTGTTCTCCTTGCTCTTGGCCTGGGCGACCTTGAGCACGGCGTCGGGCTTGTAGCGCATGTCCCACCAGTCGTGGTAGCGCCAAGAGCGTTCGGGGACGGGGTCGCAGCGGGGGCAGTCGTGCCCGTGCTCGTGCCACAGCCCAGCGACCACCAGGAGGTGGGCGAGCTGCTCGGCGATCGCGCGGTCGGGGACGACGCGCACGAGGTTGGCCAGTCCCATCAGGCCGTCGGTGCCTGCGTGCTGGGACGCCGCGCCCGCGAGCGCCCACATGCCGATGGCGGCCAGGCCGGTGATGTCGCCCTCGAGGAGCACGGGGGCGGTCAGACCGAGGATCTTGCCCTTCTGGGGGGCCTGGTCGTCGAGCATCCAGTACGGCACGGGGGCGGGGCCTGGCCCGTATACCTAGCACCGGACCAGCGGTCGACTCACCGCGGGAGTGCAGTCGTCGGGAGGGCACAACACCCAGAATGTACACGCTAGGGGCCGCCGGCAGCGTCAGATGTGTATAAGAGCCGGGTACTCGTACAGCGACGTGCGCCGCCACGGGGGCCCCACGCGACGCTCATTGCCCGTTGGCTCCATGGCCGCCCGGACGAACGCGCCCGCCGACGCGACGGGCAGGGCGTTCGGCACGGTCCGCTCCGAGCGCGGGGTCACCGGACACCGCCCTCGTGGCACCCGCACGCGCACCGTGTCGCGGTGTCGGCCGTCTCGTCCCACGCGTCACCCGCGCACGACCTGTGCTTGCCACCCTTGCAGTCCGGGTTCACCGGGCGGGCGTCGATCGCCTCGATCCACTGCACCGCGACTGCGGCGACCTGCACGAGCTCGGCCCGCAGCTCGGCCGCGGTGTCCTCAGCGAGGGCCTCGGCGACCTCCTCGGCCAGGATGTGCGCGAACGTCACCGCGCCGGCCGCCGCTGCGGTCTGGCAGTCGGACCGAGCCATGCCCGCGAGCGCCTGGGCCTGCGAGCCGCCGGTGCCGTCGGGCAGGTGCGCCTGGTTGCCGTGCTTGGCGTACTGGCGGCCCCGCTCGACGGCCAGCTCGGCCAGGATGCTCGTGCGCGTCATCGCTGGACCTCCCCAGCACGGGTGGCGAGGAAGGCCGCGCGTGCCTCGTCCCACGTGTCGCCGTACGCGTCTGGCCCGGAGCCTCGGCCGAAGTCGCTGTCGCTGATCGGCTCAAGTCCGGCACGTGCTCGCCGGACGTCGTAGATCGCTCGGACGGCGCGGCGGACCCCCTCCCGGTCCTCGACAGCCGGGGCGGGGGTCGGCTGGGTGGCGAGGTGCGTGCGCAGCCTGTCGGACGCATCGGCAGGCGTGTGCCCGTCGTACTCCGGCGGCAGTTCCACCTCCGGCACCGAGAACAGGTCCCAGGACTCAGCCTTGTAGTGGTTGCTCACCTGCCCCGTGGGCAAGGTTGCCGTGACGATGAACCACCCGCCGCCGAAGCACGGCTCGCCGTCACTGTGGCGCCACGACTTCACGACCGGGATGCCCGCCGCGAGCCACCCGCGAGCGGCGTGGGCGTTGTAGAGCATCCGGTAGTCGTAGAGCTCGTCGAACGTGTGGTAGCCGTCCGAGGTCGCGCCCGTCGCACCCGCCGGAGGTGCGGCCGGCGGGGCGTCGGGGCGGTGGAGGAGCGTCAGGGGGCCGAACTCGTCGACGACCTCGCTGGCCGTCAGCCCTTGGGTGCTCTCGCCACCGCTGACGTCGTACATCACCTGGCCATCACCGAGGTCGAATGTCACCACGTAGGACGGGCCGTAGCCGGGCTTGGAGGTTCGCAGCAGCCGCTCCGGCGCCACAGCGTCGAGCTGGGCCGCTGTCGTGATGACGTCGCCCACCGTGGGGCTGGGCGGGATGGTGGGGGTCACAGGTGCACCCCCAGCACCTTCACGCGCCCACGACCCGGCTTGGCGTCGAGCCCGGTGGGGTACATGCGCGAGCCGCCCCCCCGCTCCCGCCTGTAGACCGGGATGGGCACGATCACGGGCTCGACGGTCACGGTGTCGAGGAACGCGCGGACCTGCTCGACGTCGGTGGCGTCAATGGGGGCGTCGTGGTCCTCGCTGTGCTCCTCAACCACGGCGCGGACGTCATACGCGTCGGGGTGTGTGGCGATGATGCTCGCCATGTCGTCCAGGCTGTCGGCGCCCACGACGCCGAGGTAGGGGTCCTCAGTGGCCCACGCGCGGGGCTTCGTCTTACTGCTCATCGTTCGTGCCTTCCGGTCGTGGGGCGGGGGGTCGGGCAGACGTGTCGTGCGGGTCGGGCGCGGCCGGCGACCTTGCTCCGCCCTCCGTCACCGGGCTGGGGGTGCATGCGCCACCCGCCGCACCGGGGGCATCGGTCGATCCGGGCCTCGCGGCGCGCCTGGGCCTGACGGTGGCTCTCCTCGGCCGCGGCGCGGAACGCGTCCGCGGCGCGGTACCGGCCACGCCGGCTGGCCCGGAGGCTGGGCGACTCGGTCGTCATCACGCGTCCTCATCGGGGAGAGCGGGCACGACACGCAGCCCGACGTCGTGTCCGGCTGTGCGCAGGAGCTCGGTGGCCTGCCGGGTGAGGTCGTCGGTCGCCGCGGTCGACAGGCGCACAGGCAGGGGCCTGCGCAGCGGGCCGAGCAGGTCCGACCACCACTGGTGCTGCGCGGTCTCCTCGATCAGCACGTCCGCCGGCGACTGGCGGACGTCCGGGTACGCGGGCGCCGACCCGATGACCGACTGCCCGATCCGGACCAGCACCTGGTGCGTCGCGAACCCGGGCAGCACCGTCAGGATCGGGACCGCCCCGGAGTACCCACGCGCCGCCGCGACGAACCGCGAGAGGGCGTCCGGGTCCACGCGGGCACGCACCCCCGGATCGGGCTTCACCGCGTCCGCGAGCGCGAGCAGTGCGCGTGGGACGTCGGGGTAGCGGTCCTCGCCGGCGGGCATGATGCGGGTGACGGTGAGGGACTGGCCATCGATGAGCGACCCGACCTCGGTCAGGGTGGTCTTGGCGTCGGTGACCTCGATCCGCATGGGCTGGTCGGCCCACATCGCCCGGGCGTCGGCGTTGGTGGGCGCCTTGAACACCTTCAACGCCTTGGCGACGGCGTCGACGGGCAGGTCCCAGGTCGCGAGCTCGTCGGTGATGAAGTCGGGGTCCTCGACGCGGGCGAGGGCTGCGGTGCGGTGGTCGGTGGCCCAGATGAGGAGCGCGTCGCCCGTCAGGTGCAGGCGAACGCGGCCCAGGACGGGGGTGTCCTCGGTCTCGCGGCCGGCGTGCGGGAGGACAGCGGCGAGGGCCGCGCGGATCTCCCCGCGCGCGACCTCGAACGCCGGCCCGCTCGCGAGAGGCATGGCGGCGGTCGGGTGCGTGGGGGTCATGAGCGGGTCTCCTCTGGGGTCGTCAGGAGGGCGTAGGCGTCGATCGGGAGCACGGGGACCTCGAGTGCGTGGGCGACGTGCACCTCGAGACGGGCGCCGCGGGATGCCTCCCACCCGGGGAGGACCGCGAGCTGGTCGGCGGTCAGGACGTCGCCGAGGTCCAGGCGCAGGTAGTCGGCCCACGTCGGCTGCTCGGGGTTCCGGGCCGGGTTGAGCGGCACGTGCCCCGCGGCGCGCAGCAGGTCCTCGGCGGCGAAGAACGCGGGGTAGTTGTGCTGCGGGTACCCACTCATCGGGCCGGAGATGTAGACCCGAAGCGCGGCGCCACGCTCCGGCTCCGGCGCGGAGGGAAGGAGGGGTGCAGTCAGCGCTGCGCCCTGTAGCCGCACGGCCTCAAGCGCTGCCGACAGGCGCTCACCGTGCGCCACGAGGTCGATCGCCGGGGGCGCGGCCACGAGCATGGCGTCGAGTGCCGGGCCCTCGGACCCCGGTGCTGCCGGGTCGACCTCGGGTGCGGCCGCGGCGTGCTTGCGCAGCCACCGGGACACGGTCGGCTGCGAGTAGCCGACCTGCTCCCCGATCGCGGCATCGGACAGGCCCTCGGCCTTGAGTCGCAGGACCTCGTCGAGCACCTCGGGAGGCGTGGTCGAGATGTGCGCCGCTGGGCGGATCGCCACGCCCGCCCGGACCAGGATGCCGCGCGCGTGCTTGGCCGTGCCGACGCCCTCGACCGTCTCTGCGACCTGCTCGATCGTCAGGCCGCCCGTGTACGCGGCAGTGACCGCCTCGACGAGCGCCGGGTCGTCGACCTTGGGGCGGACCGTGCGGCCCGCGCGGTCGTCGCGCATCTCAACGCCGGCCGCGCGCAGCGCCTTGCGGACGCCGCTGGCGGTGCGGCCCTGCCTGGCGGCGATCGCGGGGACCGTGTCGCCGGCGTTGTACGCAGCCACCACCACCGCACGCTCTGCGGCGTCGATCATCCGGGTCCGCCCGGCGCCGCCGACCGCGACCCCGGACTCGCGCAGCGCCCGGGACACCGCCCGCTCGGACGCCCCGTGCTCGGCCGCGAGCGCCTCGATCGTCTCGCCGCCTGTGTAGGCGGTGGTCCCGTGACGGCCGCGGGCGGGCGCGGCCCCCGCGGGGACGGGGCCGGTGCCGTATGGCGCGGGGGCGTGGGGCGAGGGCGAGCGGGCGGGGCGGCTGGGGCGCTGGCGGCGGATATGGACGCCTCGATCCGGCTCAGCTGGTCCTTCACGCTCGAGCCGTGATTGGGCGCGAGCGGCGCCGATGGCTGCTGGTGCTTCCTGGCAGCGGCGACTGCGTTCGCCGCTGCCGCGCGCCGCTCGGTGAACCCGCGCAGCGTCGCGGCCTTCGCGGCCATCCGGTCCCGGTGCTCCTGGACCGTCTCGACGCGCCGCGGCTCGATCGGCAGGTCAGGGGCGCCAGCGTTCGCGTGGTTGGACCCGGACCCGTGGGGGGCTCCGACGCACCCCATCACTCGGCCTCGCCGTCGGCCGGCGGCGGGGTGAGCAGGGCACGCTCGGCGTCGGAGACCGGGTACCCGAGGTCCTCGAGCAGCCCGTACCAAGCCATCAATCCCGATGAGTCGGGCCCGGCCCGCCACCACCGGGGCGGGACCGGCTCGATCGATGCCGCGAGCGCGAGCAGCAGGCGCTGGGGCCCGGGCAGCGGCCGCGTCGCCTCGACGAGCTCGGGCAGAAGGCTGGGCCGCTGCCAGGACTGCATCGCCTCCCATCCCTCAGGCACCGCCACCCGCGCCCAGGCGACAAGGTCCGACTCGCCCAGGCCGATGTCGAGGTCCGTGGGGGCACTGGACGGCGTGTAGATGACCGCGTCGGCCGCGAGCGCCGCGATGCGCGCCGGGGCGCTGGCCGGCAGGGCCTTGCGGTCGTGGATCAGGCGACCCAGGAACTCCGCGCGCAACGCGGCGGTCGTCTCCGCGAGCTCAGTCAGCACCGCCCTAGCCGCAGCGTCGGCCGCAAGCGCCGCGTCGCGGGCCTCGTCGGCCGCGGTCCGTGCGGCCTCCCGGTCGGCGGCCTCCTGCGCCTCCTCGAGGGTGTGGGGGCGGTACACGTACAGCGACCCGTACGACCAGCGGAACGACCAGCCCGGGGCGACCTGCGCGGCGAGCGCCTCGGCGGTCTCCGTGGCCGTGTACCGCGGGCTGAAGGACTCGACCATGACGGAACCCGCCGGGGCGCCGTACGCGTCGCGCTTGTGCTCGACCGCGCCGACCGCGTCCAGCGCGGCTAGCAGCGGTGCCGCCAGCGCCCGCTCCTCCTGTCGGTCACGCGCCTTGCGCAGCGCCAACGGGAAGTTCAGACCGCCCAAAGCGGCCGCGAGCCGCTCACGCTCGACGTCGTCGGTGATGTCCGCGAGCGCGGCGGCGTCCTCGAGGGTCGCGGTGTGCTCGTGGATCGCGGTGCGGGCCTGCTCGGGCAGGCGGGCGAGGCGCAAGCGCGAGCGGACGGTGGTCTCGGAGCGGGAGACGGCGGTGGCGACCTGGTCGACGGTCAGGCCGTCGATGTCGAGCATGGCCTGGTACGCGTCGGCCTCCTCCACAGCGGTGAGGTCGGCGCGGTGGACGTTCTCGCGGACCATCATCTGGCGCTGCTCGGCCGGGGGAAGGTCCTCGCGGATGCGGCACGTCGCGGCGGGCAGGCCCGCGAGCTCGCAGGCGGCGCGGCGCCGGGGGCCGATGACGACGCGGTACTCGCCGGGCAGATCGGGGTGGGGGACGACGACGAGCTGGCTCTTATACACCTCTGACGCCTGCGGCCATCCTACCCGGGGCGATCGCGGGGTAGCGGGGGTGGTCATCGGGGGCGTCCGTTCTGCTGGGGCATCGAGGCCAGTTGGTCTGCGTTGACCTGCAGCGGGCAGGTCGCGAAGTGGGTCTCGTGGCGGCGTTCGTTGAGGTCGAGGGGCTCGTCGGCGTCCAGTCGCCGGCACGTGCGCCCGGCCCCGAACACCGCGTACCGGGCGGCGGGGTCGTCCGTTGGGGTGGCGTCGAGCGGCAGGCGCTTGCGCCGCTCGGTCGGGTCGAGGCGCTCGGGCGCTGGGATGTACAGCGGCCAGATCAGCCCGGCCCCGCACACGCACACCGGCGTGCTGCCCCACGACGTGGCGCGAGCGCCCTTGCGGCGGGTCACGTCGTGTCCCGCTCGGCGGCCCGCACGTCGTCGAGGGGCGGCAGCCCGATCGCCTGCGTCACCGACGAGACCAGCGAGCCGGTGGCCAGGCCCGTGCCCGCCTCGACGGCCGCGACGATCAGCAGCGCCTCGGCCGTCGGGCGCCACGTGTGCGGGGCGGCGTGCGCCTTGATGTGCGTGACAGCGTGCGCGGCGCGGGCGGGGATCGTCGTCAGCGCCCGGATCGGCGCGGTGATGTCCTGCACCCTGCGTGCGTCGGCGATCAGCGCGGGCACGTCGAGCGGCTCGCGGGTCATCGCCGCCTCCGCTCGATCGCGTCGAGCACGGCCACCGCGGCGACGCCGAGGATCCCTAGCACGGCGGTGCCGATCAGGATGGCGTGGGCGACGGCGCTGGGGCCGGTGTCCGTTGCGGTCGTCTCGGCGGCCGCCGCGGGGGGGCGCCCACCAGGAGAGCAGCACGACGGCCACGAGCACCGAGGCGACGACCATCACGAGCACGTTCGCGGCCGAGAACACCGCCTGGCCGATGCGGGCCCGGCGGGCACGGCGGGCGGCGTCCCGGTCCGCGGCGTCGAGGAGCGCGAAGGCCGCGGCGACCGCGCCCTCGTCGAAGGCGCCCGCCGGCCGGGCGTGGTGCTCGTCGACCAGCAGGCCGACCGCATCGGCGACGTGCGCCTCGAACTCCGCGTCGGCGGCGGCCTGCGCGAGGTGGGCGCGCCACCCCGCGAGCTGCGCCCGCGTGGGGGGGGCCAGCGGGCGCGAGCCGACGCCGGGCACCGGGACCCCACCAGGACCGTGCGGACGGCCCGCTGGGCGCCCGCGCCGTACTGGCGGGCGACGGTCGGCGAGGAGACCCAGGCGCAGACCTGGTCGGGGGTGTGCCCCGAGGCGAGGCGCGAGGCCGCGACCCGGGCAAGGAGGTTGGTCACCATCGGGGTGTCGCGCGGGGCGTGCGGGCGCTTGTACATGGCGTGCCTTCCGGTCATCGAGGACGGAGACGAGCAAGGGGTCAGGCGGTGGGGGTCGGCCCGAGGGGGAGACGGGCCGACCCCGGTCAGATGGGGTGGTGCGCCGGCGTTGGCGGCGGCGGGCCACCCGGGGCCGCGAGCGCGGCGTCGAAGTCGTCCAGAGCGGCCCGGACCCGGGTCATGCGGCGGCGCACGATCTCCAGGTGCAGGTCGAGCTCGTGTTCACGGCTGTCGGAGCGCAGCGCCGCGAAGGCCTTGGCGAGCGCGTCGACGGCGGCTGCCGCGTCGTTCCGGGCGTCCGTGCGGCGGCGCGCGGGTGACCCCAGGGGCGTGCGGTACGTGTCGAAGAACGGCGGCGGGAAGCGAGGGTCGAATCGCACCTCGGCGGGCGTGGGGCGGCTCACAGCGCGTACCGCTCGGGGTGCACGATCGGGTCGAGCAGGGCCCGACGAATCGCGCGCTGCTGGTGGACCGTGACCGTGTCATCGAGCAGGTCCAGCGCGATCAGCACACCCGTCATGAGCTCCTCGCGGGTGGCCCCGGAGATCCGCTCACGACCCTCGCCCAGAGCCACGGTCGAGGGCGACGCAGGGGGCGCGCCACCCCCGACCGGGCCATCCACCGACACGACACCCGGAAGGGGGACGGGCGGGCTGTCGGTGGGCCCCCCTACGGTCGGGTCACTGGCACCAGGCGTAACCAGCGCCCGGACCCCGACGACGTCAGCGTGAGAAGACGCTGGACGTCCGACCGAAGGAGACGTTTCATGGCCACCCTCATGTACGACGGGCGAGAGATCACCGTCGACGACTACAGCGCCGGGCAGATCGTCGCCCACGCGATGCGCGCCGGACACGGCGGCCGTACCGAGGCCGTGCTGCTCGAGGGGGACGGGGCCACACCGCCACTCGTCCTGACCGTGGGAGCGGGCATCTCGCTCGGCGTCGTCTTCGAGGGCTCGGTCCCGACCACCGTCCGTGACGCGGCCGGGCTCGTCGTCCAGGGGTACAACGTCCGCGCCGATGCGTAGCGTGAGGAGCCGCGGTCCGTGGTCTGTGGGGTCACAGGAGGCCCACCAGGCGTTCTCATCGACGAGACCGAGGTGGGTCGCCCCGCGGCCACGGGGCCGTGCTGGTGCGACAGGTGAGGAGGTTTCCTCACCTGCCCGCACCGGGCACGTGTCGCCATCGCGCTTGAGAACCGCAGCACGGAGCGCGCGATCCGGGCCATTTACCGCTGTGTGGTCCAGGCGGGCGTTGAGTTCGGTCAGCGCGTCGCGGACACTGCGGGCGTAGGGCCGGCTCGGGTCGGCCGGCGCGGGCAGGTCGCGGCGGCGGTAGCTGCCGTACTGGTCGTGATCCACGGCCGCGGCCCGGTACGAGCGACGCAGCTCGGCCTCGGCGGCCGCGCCGCGTGCTGCGGTGCCGACGGGCAGCCAGCGGCGCAGGGTCGCGGGGGTGCACTGGTCGCCGTGATCGACATCGTGGTCGACGGTCACATCGGCCCACCCGGCGACTGGCGTGGGCGTGACACGCACACCCGTGATCGAGTCGACGTCGACGCCGAGGTGCTCGATGCAGGCCGCGAGCGCGGCGCCCGCGGCGAAGTCGCCGGATACCCGTGCGGCCTGGTCCGTCTGGGCAGGTGAGGAGGTTTCCTCACCTGCGCTGTCCGGGCCGCCGATGTCCTCGTGGGTGTGCGCGTCGTCCTCGAGGAGGGCGACCTGGGCCCGGAGCTGCGCGACGAGCGCGGACAGGATGAACACGGCGACGACCGCCAGGAGCGCGAGGGCGAGTGCGAGGGCGCTCATGGTTGGCTCGGCTCGGGGAGGGGGGCCACAGGGGAGGTGCGGGCCGCCGCGAGAAGGTCCTCAGGCGACATGCCGAGCAACTCGGCGACTGCCGCCAGCTCGGGGACGGTGAGGGGGACGTCCCCGCGCAGCCGACGACTCACGGCGGGCTGCGAGAGGCCGAGGTGCAGGGCCAGGGCGGACTGCCCGACGCTGCGACGCGCGCACTCCGCGCGGAGGGTGGCCGCCAGCGACGCCTGAGTGAGTCGCTGAGTGACTAGGTTCGTCTGCATGGGGATGAGTTCTACACGACGAACCGCGTCGCTGCAAGCATTGGTAAGTCGGTGGGCGACTAGGGCGCCCTCTGGGGGTCCGGATCGGCGCACGTTTGCGTGTGTATAGACACATAGGCGTTGCCGTTATACGCTCGGCGCATGAGTTCACTCATCGAGATGCCGGATCGCAGTTCTGCACGTGGGCGCGTCGCGGGTGAGGTTCGGGCCGAGCTGGCCCGAGCCCGCATCAGCGGCAACAAGCTCGCTGCCCTGCTCGGGCAGTCGCAGCCGTACTGGTCCCGGCGTTTGTCGGGCAAGGTCGCGTTCGACGTCGACGACCTCGAGGCCCTGTCCGGGCTGCTCGGCGTCCCGATCGCGCGGTTCTTCATCGCGCCCGGGATGCCCGGCCCTTCCGGGCCGGACGGCGGGTGGGCCCCGTGGGGCTCGAACCCACGACCCGCGGATTAAAAGTCCGCTGCTCTGCCAACTGAGCTAGAGGCCCGGGTGGTGAGTGGATTCACTCGTGGAACCCACCGGAGAACACCCGTGTCGTTCGCCGGGGCGGTGGGGCCGCCCTGGTGCCGACGGGATCCAAGGTACCGCCTCGTCAGGGGACTGTTCTGCTGGCGTGGGCGCGCTCGCAGGCGTGCGGTGGTGGGTCGGTGGAACCCTCCGGATAACTGTCGTGTAGTTCTGGCCCGGTGGCCGGGGTGGTGAGTCGCGGCGCGGTCGGTTCAGCGTGGGGCGGGACGCTAGCGCAGCGGGATCGCCGCTCCTTCGTCGGCGAGCAGGATCTCCCCGCTGTACACCTGCTGGGCCGCTGCCAGCGACAGCGCCCTGTCATGGTCCGGCCAGAAGTGCGTGAGCAGCAGCCGTCGCGCGCCGCACACCTCCGCGACCTCGCCCGCCTCCCGGGCGCTGAGGTGCACGGGGTCCACCGCCGTGGGGGCCCCGAGCGGGCGGTCTGTGGCATCGACGATGAACAGATCCGCGTCGCGGCCGAGATCGACCAGGTCAGGGGAGGGGCCGCTGTCCCCGGTGAAGGCGACCACGAGGCCGTCGGCGGTGGTCAGGCGGACCCCGGCGTTCGGCACTTGGTGGGGGAGCAGCCAGCTCTCGAGGCGGAACGGTCCGACCTGGTACGCCTGGGCGGGGAGCGGGTGCCAGTCGAAGACCTGGTCGACGGCTCCCGTGTCGTGCTCCTCGAGTCCCAGCACCCGCTCGCGGACGCCCTCGGCGGCGTAGGTCGGCAGGGCAGGGGCCTCGGCCGCGGGCCAGCCGAGCCAGCGAGCCCGGAACAGCCCGTGCAGGTCGTTCATGTGATCAGGGTGCCGGTGCGTGATGATGACGGCGTCGAGCCCGCGAGCGGTCGTCGAGCCCAGATTCTCCAGCAAGCGCGCAAGGGTGTCGTAGCCCAGGTCGATGACCACGCGGAAGCCCTCGTGCTCGAACAGGAACCCGGTGCAGGCCCGGCGCGGCTCGGGCCATGCGCCACAACTTCCCAGCACGACCACGCGACTGCTCATCACCACACCGTCGCCCGGTCGCCGTCTTGGCGCAACAAGTCGACGACGCAGATCGGTCACGCGGTGTGTCCCCGAGCCTCGACGGTGCAGCCCTAGGTTCCGGAGACGTGGCGGGGCGGACATTTCGCTGTTCGACCAGCTCAGAAGCCGCTCGGCCGTGCGCGCGAGGTAGCCTCCCTCTCCGTGACGACGTGCGCTTTCACCTCCGATGACCGCGGTGTGCTCGCCGCGTCGGCCAAGCAGCGCTGAGCGATGCGCGACTCGGATCGGCGCGCCCGGCGGCGGCTCCTGGGGGCGCTGTCCGGCGGTGTCGGGCTCCTCGCGCTGCTCACGCTCGCGGACTTCGTCCCGCCCGGGGCGGACTGGTACGCCGCACACCCCATGACGGCCAGCACCGTGACCACCGTCGTCACGTTCGTCGCGGTCAGTCTGCTGGTGGAGCAGTGGCTCAAGGAGCGGTCGGCCGCGCAGCTGCGGCTGGTCTCGAGCGTGGCCTACCGCAGCCTCGCGCAGGTGGTGAACGACGCTGGAAGGTCGTTGCTGGCACCCCTGGTCGGAGCCGACCTGCACGCTCTGGCTATCCCGGCCGGCAGCGACGACGTGGCGACGGCGCGCGCCCGCTTGCTCCGGCACGGCCTGGAGCCGACCTTCGACCAGTCGACGGGATCGTGGCGCGGGATCGGCGCCGCCAGTCACGACCAGGTCCTGCGCGCGCTGTGCACCGAGCCCGCGTACGTGCAGATGCTGTTCCGCACGGCCGCGAACGGGAGGCGGCGGCTGCATGACGGCACCGCGATGTGGGCGCCCGTGATGCTGGGCGCCCGCTCCACGTCGGACGACCTGGGCGCCCTGCGCCAGCTCACGGACGCGATGGAGCTGCTGCAGGAACGGTGCCGGCTCGGCGGCGTCATCGGCCGGGACCTCCCCGGCTGGGTGCCCGACCCCGGCTGGCTGGACGCCCTCTCGCGCGACTTCTGGGCGGCTGTCTCGACGTACGAGAGCCTGCGCGACGACTTCGCGGAGCTGGCCGAGCTTCCCAGCGACGAGATCGTGCTCCGACGTGCGTGAGGAGCGCCCGCGGGCCGTGCTGTTCGACATCGACGGGACCCTGGCCGTCGGGTCGAGTGCTCACCTGGCCGCGCTCGTCGCGACGGCGTGGGATGTGCTGCGTCTGCGGGTGGACATCCAGATGGTGGGGGAGCGCCCTCACCTCGACGACCAGGACGTCACCGGATGGATCGACTCCCAGGTGCTGCGCCTGCTCCGGGACCGTGCGCAGGCCGAGGGTCGGGCGCCGCTCGACGCTCTCGTCGAGCGCTACGTCGCGACCTACGCGGACGCGCTCGCGGACGGGACCGCCCTCGTCGGACGACCGGTCCCCGGAGCGGCGCACGTCCTCGACGCGCTCCGGTCGCGCGGGACGCCACTGGGCCTCGTGACGGGCAACGTGCACGGCGTGGCGCGGCTCAAGCTCACCGGTCTGGGCCTGGATCGCGGGTTCTCCTTTCACCGGGACGGGGGCTTCGGGGACTGGCGGGCGGGCCGTGCGGAACTGCCCGCGGCCGCGGGCCAGAGGCTGGGCATCGCCCTCGGACCGGAGGTCTGGCTCGTCGGCGACACCTGCGCCGACATGGCCGGCGCCAAGGGAGCGGGGCTGACGGCCGTGGGCGTGCTCACGGGCGGCGACGACGAGGAGGAGCTCCGGGCTGCCGGCGCCGACGTCGTGCTGCGCTCGGTCGCTGATCTGCCCTGACGGTCCACCGCGTCGACGCGCCGCTCCCCTAGGCATTCATGTATGGTCCTTGACCGTTTCTTGACCGCCAAAGAAGGGTCACCCCATGGTGAGCGACCGTCGTACGGGATCGACCGAAGGCGAGGCCGGCCATTCTCTGGTCCCACAACGGGCACGCGCAGCACGCATTCTGAAGGAGGTCACCTCTCCCAAGACGGTCGGCAGCCCCCATCCCGCACTGCTGCCAGGCATCGGCGTCGAGCAGACCCATCGGTCGTTCGGCGTGGACCGGATCGTGTTCGGGGTGGCGGCGGCCTTCGTGGTCGGGGTCATCGCCTGGGGTGTGCTGTCGCCGGATGGGCTGGCGGACTTCGCAGCTGCCGGGTTCGTTTTCGTCACCACGGATTTCGGGTGGCTCTTCGGCGTCCTGACGGTCGTCGTCTTCCTGTTCATGATGTGGCTGGGATTCGGCCGGCACCGCGTCGTCCGGCTGGGACAGGACGACGAGAAGCCCGAGTTCTCGACGATCTCGTGGGTCGCGATGCTGTTCTCCGCGGGCATCGGCATCGGGCTGCTGTTCTACGGCCCGCTCGAGCCGATGACGTTCTTCCTCGACCTGCCGCCGGCGTTCGCGGACACCACACCCGGCAGCGACGGCGCCATGCACATCGCGCTCGCGCAGACGTTGTTCCACTGGGGGCCGGTCGCGTGGGCGTACTACGCGCTAGTCGGCGGGGCCGTCGCGTACGCGGCCTACCGCAAGGGCCGCACACCGCTGATGTCCGCGTTGCTCGAGCCGATCTTCGGGCAGCGAAGCCACGGCGTGCTCGGCAAGGTCGTCGACGTGTTCGCGATCGTCGTCACGCTGTTCGGAACTGCCGTCTCGCTTGGCATCGGCGCGCTGCAGATCGGTCGCGGGATCGAGATCGTCGGCGGTGTCGGCCCGCTCGGCAACGCCGTGATCGTGGGCGTCATCGCCGTGCTCTCCGTGGCGTTCATCCTCTCCGCGGTCTCTGGGTTGAAGCGCGGCATCCGCGCGCTCTCGAACATCAATATGGCCCTCGCTGGAGTGCTGGCACTCTTCGTCCTCGTGGTGGGGCCGACCGTCCTGCTGTTGAACCTCATCCCCGGTGTGCTCATGACCTTCGTGGGCGAGCTGCCGGCACTGATGGCGCAGTCCGCCGCGACATCCCCGGATGCCCAGGGGTTCATGAGCGCCTGGACCACCTACTACTGGGCGTGGTGGGTGTCGTGGACGCCGTTCGTCGGGATGTTCATCGCGAAGATCAGCCGCGGACGCACGCTCCGTGAGTTCGTCACCACGGTCATCGTGGTGCCGAGCGTCGTATGCCTGATCTGGTTCACGATCGTCGGTGGCACCACCATGTGGCTCGAGCAGACCGGGGCGGCGATCAGCGAGGCGGCGTCAGGCCAGGACATGTTGTTCACGGTGCTGAACGAGCTCCCGTTCGGGGCCGTGACGTCTGTGCTCGCGATGGTCTCCATCGTGATCTTCTTCGTCACCAGCGCCGACTCGGCGTCCATCGTCATGGCGAGCCTGTCGGAGCAGGGCAACCCGACCCCGCGCCGGTGGACCGTCGTGGTGTGGGGTGTCGCCCTGGCCTCGATCGCAGCGGTGCTGCTCGTCGGTGGCGGGCAGGTCGCGCTCTCCGGCCTGCAGAGCCTCATGATCGTCTCGGCGTTGCCCTTCGCTCTGGTGGTGATCCTCGTCATGCTCGCGTGGGCCAAGGACCTGGCGCGAGACCCGTTGACCATCCGGCGCCGGTACGCGCGCGAGGCGCTGGACCAAGGCGTGCGTGCCGGGATCGAGGAGCACGGCGACGACTTCGTCCTCGGGGTGGTCGCGACCGCGCCAGACGAGGGCGCGGGCGCGTGGCTCGACACAGACGACCCGGTCCTCAGCGACTGGTACCGGCCGGACGTGAGCGAGGTCGAACCCGACTCGGGTGCCACGCCTGCGAAGGTGGCTGGGTCTGAGACATCGGCTCCGACGGTCTCGGCGGCCGATCGCGCATGACGTCGACGGCGGCGCGGGTGGGTGCCCGTGCCGCCGTCGACCGTTCCCGTAGAGTTGTGGGCTGGTGTGCCGGGAAGTCTGGTCGGCGTCTTCGTCGGCGACCCGTCCCGAAGGCCGAGGCCCTCCCCGGGAGCACCGATGACCCACGAGCACCACCACGCGCCCGCCCCATCCTCGTTGCGCCGCTGGGCGTCCCGTGAGACCACTGGCGGCGCACTCCTCATCGGCGCCGCCGTCGTGGCGCTCGTGTGGGCGAACTCGCCGTGGCGCTCCGCCTACGACACCCTCGCGCACATCGTGGTGGGACCCAGCGCTCTGCATCTCGACCTCGACCTGGCGACCTGGGCTGCGGATGGGCTGCTCGCGGTGTTCTTCCTCACCGTGGGGCTGGAGCTGAAGCGGGAGATCGTCGTCGGCGCGCTGAGGGATCCGCAACGAGCCGCCGTCCCTGTCATCGCAGCGGTCGGCGGCATGCTGGCGCCAGCGGCGGTCTACATCGGGGTGCTGGCCATCGCCGGCGATCCGGCCGCACGTTCTGGCTGGGCCATCCCGACGGCCACCGACATCGCGTTCGCGCTGGCGGTCCTCGCGATCTTCGGACGCGGACTTCCGGTGGCGATCAGGACGTTCCTCCTGACGCTCGCCGTGGTCGACGACCTCCTGGCGATCGTGGTGATCGCCGTGTTCTACACGGACGCCGTGTCTGTCGGGATGCTGGCGCTCGCCCTCGTCGCGGTGGCGGCGTTCGCCGCGCTCGCGCGGTCGCCCTACGTGCACCCGTGGTTACTGGCGCCCCTCGCCGTGATCGCCTGGGGATTCATGCACGCCTCGGGGGTGCATGCCACGATCGCTGGCGTCCTGCTCGGGCTGAGCGTGCCGGCCCGCCCGGTGAACGGCGAGCTGGATGACCGGGCGCATCGCTACGAGCAGGCCGTGCGCCCGTGGTCGACCGTCGTCGCCCTGCCGCTGTTCGCGTTCCTGTCCGCCGGCGTCACGCTGACGGGCGGCGGCGGGTCTGCGTCCCCACTGGCCCAGGCAGTGGTGCCGGCGGTCGTGCTGGGCCTGGTCGTCGGAAAGATCACGGGGATCTTGGGATCGGTGGCGCTGGTGACCCGGTGGTCGCCGCTTCGCCTGCCCGAGGGGGTCGGGGTTCGCGATCTGGTCCCCGTCGGACTCCTCGCCGGCATCGGATTCACGGTGTCCTTGCTGATCGCCGAGCTGTCGTTCACGGACGGGACGACCGCGGCAGGGGCCAAGATCGCGGTCTTGGCGGGCACCACGATCTCCGCGGTCGCGGCCGCCGTCTTGCTGCGCTGGGACAGCAGCAAGGCGCGACGTGCCGACATGAACGACGACGGCGAGCCTGACGCGCCGCAACCGACGGTCGGCGAAGCAGCGTCGGAAGGCGCGACGGGCGCGTCGGACTAGCTGCTCCGCGGGCCAACCGCAGCGTCGGACGGGGCCTCCATCGAAGGGTGGAACCCTCGCAGGCCCTCCTTCTGGGGCTCGATGGGCGCCTGTCCCGGTTCCTAAGTTCGAGATCGACAGCACGATCTCGATCAGGGGAGCAGATCATGGCCACGCCCATCACGGTTGAGGCGACCGGCACCGCGGTCCGCCTCGTCGACATCCACAAGACCTACCCGGCCCGCGAGCCCGTCCACGCGCTGCGCGGGGTGTCCCTGGAGTTGCTCGCGGGCTCCGTGACCGCCGTTGTCGGCCAGTCCGGCTCCGGCAAGTCCACCTTGCTGAACTGCGCCGCCGGGCTCGACACTCCCAGCCGCGGCTCGGTCGTCGTCGGGGGGCACGACCTCACGACCCTGCGACCCGACGACCTCACCCGGTTCCGCCGCGAGCACGTCGGCTTCGTCTTCCAGGCGTACAACCTCATCGGCCACCTGACGGCCGGCGAGAACGTGCGGCTGCCGCTCGTGCTCGCCGGCCGCCCGGTCGACCCGGCGTGGGAGTCGGCGCTGCTGGAGTTCCTCGGCGTGCCGCACCTCATGGACCGGCTGCCGGGCGAGTTGTCCGGCGGGCAGGCGCAGCGGGTCGCGATCGCCCGGGCGCTCGTCACGCGGCCCGCCGTCGTCTTCGCCGATGAGCCCACGGGCGCGCTGGACTCCCGGACTGGGGCCGCGGTGCTCCAGGTGCTGCGCGACACGGCCCGCGAGCTCGGGCAGACCGTTGTCATCGTGACGCACGACGCGGGGGTCGCCGCAGCGGCAGAGCGCGTCGTCGTCCTCGCGGACGGGTTGGTCGTCGACCAGCTCGAGCACCCCACCGCTGAGCGGGTCACCGCCAGCCTCCTCCTCACGAAGGGCCGGTGAGCACGATGTGGCAGCTCGCGTCCTCGGGCGTCCGCGCCCACCGCGGGGCCTTCGCCGGCACCGCTGTCGTCCTCGCCGTCGCAGCGGCGGTCCTCGCGATCACCGGGGTCCTCTTCGAGTCCGGCATGCGCACGCAGTCGGCCGGGGACCGGGCCTCTGGCGGGCTGCTCGTGTCCCTCGCCTCGTCCTACGCCGGCACGCTGATCGTCGTCGTGGTGATGGTCGTCGCGGCGACCGTCAGCCTCGCGCTGCGCAGCCGTCGCCGTGAGTTCGCGCTGCTGCGTGCGGTGGGCGCCACCCCGTCGCAGGTGCGGCGTTCCGTCACCCTCGAGGTGGCCGTCGTGTCGCTCGTCGCCGCCCCGCTGGGCGCGGTCGCCGGGCTGTTCGGCGCCCGGCTCCTCGACCCGGTGCTCGTCCGCAGCGGGATGGTCGCGCCCGACTTCGCGTCGCACCTCTCGCCGCTGCCCGTCCTGGCCGCCGTCGCGCTGATCGCGGTCACCGCGGTGCCCGTGGGCCGGCTCGGCGCCCGGGAGGCGGCACGCATCGCACCGACCGCGGCGCTCCAGCAGAGCGCCGTCGAGGACCGCCACGTGGGGCTCGGCCGCCGGATCACCGCCCTGGTGATGACCCTCGGCGGCCTGGCCATGGCGTTCAGCCCGCTGTGGATCCCCGGCACGACCGGGAGCGCGGCGGCGTCCCTGTCGGCGTTCCTGCTCATCGGCGCCGCGGCGCTCGCGGGCCCCGTCCTCGTCGGCTGGATCTTCGACCGCGTGGCTCGGGCGCACCCGTCCGGTGGCCGCCCGGCCACGATGCTCGCGGTCCGCAACGTGCGCGGCTTCTCCCGGCGGCTCACGACGGTCGTCGTGCCGCTCGCGCTGGTCGTCTCCGCGGCCACCATCCAGACCAGCGTGGACCGGGCCATGACGACCGCCATCGAGCAGGAGTTCGTCGCGGCCGTCGCCACGGACCTCGTCGTCACACCGACCGAGGACGCCACGCAGGACCTGGCCGCGCAGGTCGCCGCGGCGCCCGGCGTCGAGGCGGCCGTCCCGCTCGGGACCCTCCCGGGAGAGGTCCGCAGCGTGGACGACGGCGCGGAGACCTGGGAGGCGGCTGCTCTGCGGGTGGTGCCCGCCGACACCGCTGCGCTCGACCCCGACGTGGTGAAGGGCTCGCTCGCCGACATCGACGCCCCGGACACGGTGGCCGTCAGCAGCGACACGGCGTACACGAGCGGCGCCGGCCTGGGCGAGACGCTCACGATCCGGCTCGGCGACGACGTCGTCGACGCCACCGTCGTCGCGGTGTACTCCCGTGGCCTCGGCATCGGGGGGATCGTCACCGGTGCGGCGACGGCCGAGGCGCACGGGCTGCCCGTGATGGCCGACACCCTGCTGGTCGACGTGGCCGACGGCACGGACGTGGCGGACGCCACAGCCGCGATCACCGCTCTGGGCGCCACCGCGGCCGACCCGAGGACCCACATCGCCGCGACGGTCCAGGCTGGGGGCGACAACGCGGTCGGGAACGCGCTCCTCATGCTGCTCCTCGCCGTCGTCGCGGTCGGCGCGGCGAGCACCCTGGCCATGACCACGGTGGCGCGCCGCGACGAGCTCGCGCTGCTGCACCGCACCGGCACCACCCGCCGCCAGCTCCTGGGCATGACCACCGTCGAGGCCGCGATCACCGGCGTGACGGCATGGGTGGTGGGAACGGTGGCGGTGGCGCCCGCGGTGATCGGCGTGAGCGCGGGGATGCTCGAGGGGCTGCCCGTGGTGGCCGTGCCGGCGTACGTCATCGTCAGTGCGGCTGTGGTCGCCTTCGCCCTCGCCGCGACCGCGCTCGCGGCACGCCCGACGACCCGGGTGGCGACTGCCGTCGCGTAGGCCGGTCGCCCGGCGAGCAGTGCACAGCACTCGACCCCGCACCCACGGTGCGGGGTCGAATGCTGCGGGAGGCCCCGCTCGTCGTCGGAAGTCGGCATTCCGGGCGGAATTCCCGGTGGGCGCCGGAGAAATGCGGTGCTCGTTACCCGAATGGGATGACCGCGTGACCATCACGTGCTGGTGCCCGCCCACTCCTGCCGCGAGGCTTCAGCCCTCGACAATGGAGGCAGCTCATGCGCATTCGGACATTAGGCATCGCCCTTGATGCGCCCGCCCGCGCGAAGACGCGAAACCGCGCGATCGCCGCTGTGGCTGTGGTCGCCGTTGTCGGATTGGTCGGCTCCTGCACCGCCGGCGGCATGTCGGACGGCTCCGCGGCGCATGACATGGCCTACGAGGACTCCGTCGCGTCCGAGGCGTGGCGTGACGCCCCGATGGACGCGCAGGAGGAGTACGACGACTCGCCGGAGCAGCCGTTCCAGGACGTCACGACGAGCCCGTTGTCGACGTTCGCGTCCGACGTCGACACCGCGTCGTACAGCAACCTGCGCCGCCAGCTGCTCCACGGCGTCGCGCCGGAGGGGGTGCGGATCGAGGAGCTGGTCAACTACTTCGACTATGACTACCCGGCCCCCGAGCCGGACGCGGTGGACCCGTTCACCGTCACCACCCAGATCGCGGACGCGCCCTGGGCTCCCGACCACCAGCTCGCCATGATCGGCGTGCAGGCCACCGCCGCGGTTCCCACCAGCCGCGGCAACAACATCGTCTTCCTGCTCGACGTGTCCGGCTCGATGGGCGAGCCGAACAAGCTGCCCCTCCTGGCCGACTCGTTCGAGCTCCTCGTGGACCAGCTCGACGAGGACGACACCGTCTCCATCGTGACCTACGCGGGCAGCGAGCAGGTGGTCGCCGACTCGGTGCCCGGTGACCAGCGCAGCCACCTGGTCAGGGCCCTGCGCGAGCTGCGGGCCGGAGGATCGACCGGCGGCGCTGCGGGACTGCAGACGGCGTACGAGCTGGCGTCCAAGAACTTCGTCGAGGGCGGGAACAACCGGGTCGTCCTGGCGACCGACGGCGACTTCAACGTGGGCCCGTCCACCCCTGAGCAGCTCACCGACCTGATCGAGGAGCACGCCCGGACAGGGGTGTACATCTCGGTGCTCGGATTCGGGATGGGGAACCTCAAGGACAACACCATGGAGGCCATCGCCGACCACGGGAACGGCAACTACGCCTACATCGACACCATCGACGAGGCGCGCAAGGTCCTGGTGGACGAGTTCGACTCGACGATGTTCGTCGTCGCCCAAGACCTCAAAGTCCAGGTCGAGTTCAACCCCGCGACCGTCGCCCAGTACCGGCTGTTGGGCTACGACAACCGGCGGCTGGAGGACGAGGAGTTCGACGACGACACCAAGGACGCCGGCGACGTCGGCGCCGGGCACTCGGTCACCGCGTTCTACGAGCTCGTCCCCGCTCGAGGCGAGGCACGCGGCGACGACCTCGACTACCAGACCGTCCAGGCTGGCGCCTCCACCGACTTCCTGACCGTGCACGTGCGCTACAAGCAGCCGGGCGCCACCACCAGCACCGAGGTCGTGCACCCCGCCACAGCCAGCGCCTACACCCGGACGCCCTCGACCGACTTCAGGTTCGCGTCCGCGGTGGTCGAGTTCGGCCTCTCGGTGACGGGATCACGGCACGCTGCCGACGCCGACCCGAGCCGGGCGCGCGAACGCGCCGACGCCGCGTCCGGCGAGGACGACTACGGGCTGCGGTCAGAATTCGTCACCCTGATCGACGCCTATCTGCGCCTCACCGAATGAGCACCGGCCCACGTGGGTTCTGATATCCGCGATACGAGAAAGCGCGCGAATGAAGGAATGTCCCTGTGCGTCGCGGGTGAGGGGGCGCGAGTTGGACGGGCGTCGGCGGCCCCGTAGCCTCCGGCCATGAGCACCCTTGACGAGGTCGGCACGCGTGACGGTTGGCGATGCTGGCTGTGCGACGAGCCGGTGGACCCCGACGCGTCCGTCAACTCCGACCGCGGCCCGAGCATCGACGGCGGCGCGACGCCCAAGGGCAAGAAGCCGGCGCCGGGCTCCGAGCGGCTCGCGCATCGGGCCTGCAACACCCGCAAGGGGGCCGTCAAGCCCGTCGTGGCCTGGTCGTCATCGCTGTTCGTCGTGGAGCCGGCGCCCATCGTGGCGACCGTCGAGCGGCTGACCCGCAAGGGCGGGCGCGAGGTCGTGGGCCGCTGCCCGACCAAGGCGGACGGCGAGACGGCAGCAGCCTGGCTCGTGGACCGGCTCTCGCGGTTCGCCCCCGACCTTCGCGTGACCGCCGCCGTCGAGCCGGGCGGCGGGCAGTTCCTCCTCGTGCTCCGCGCAGGTTGACCGCGCCGCATGCCTGAGCGGCGCCCGGGAGGCACGGGCCGTCGCGCAGGGTCTCTCGACGCGCTCATCCGGTGGGCCGTCCCCACTGTGGTAGCGACAGGGGGGCCCATGGACCGGTCGATCAGCATCCTCTTCCGCGCTATCCCGCTGGCCATGGGCGCGGTGTGCCTCGCGTTCGGGTTGTTCGTCCTCTCGGGCGGTGACGACGCGGACCATTTCGTGGCAGGCCACGTCAACGTGGCGCTGACGGCCATCTGCATCGCGCTGTTCTCGACGGCTGCGACGATCATCCGTCAGCTCGTGCACGGATACGGCAGGGTCTGGGAGATCGTGCTGCCCGCCCTGGGATACACGGTCGCGGTGGCCACGATGGTCTGGGGCGTCGTCACGGTCCTGCGTGGTGACGAGCCAGAGTTCGTCGTCGCCGGGCACGTGATGCTCGGCATCGGGTTCATCGCCGCGAGCGTGAGCACCGTGGCCACGGCCTCGACCAGGTTCACCCTCATCCAAGCGAGCGCCGCGCGCGACGTCGCCAGCGGTCCGCCGCCAGAGGCGTACTCGGAGCGTGTCCGGGCACTGCTCATCGCGGTCCCCGCGGTGCTCGCGGTGGTCGGCTTGGTGATCGCGGGAACGCTGCTGGGGCGCGGCACGACGCCCGAGGTCGTCGCCGGGCACGTGATGATCGGGCTGTCCTTGGTCTGCTCCGCTCTCGTCGCGCTGGTCGCCAGCATCGTGCGCCAGGTCCGCAACGAGTTCGGTGAGGCCGAGCGTTTCCGCTGGACGTGGTGGGTCGTGGCGATGGGGACCATCAATGTGGTTCTCGGGCTCGGGGTGCTCCTGGCCTCGGACAACCCGGCGCGGCTCGCCCCTGGCGTGGTGCTGATCGGGCTCGGGCTCATCTGCTTCAGCATCGTGTCCAAGGTCGTGCTGCTCGCGCTCGTGTGGCGCCAGGTCTTCGCGCTCGCCAACCGCATCCCGATCATCCCGGTGAGCACTGCGCTCACGTGCTTGTTCTTCGCGGCGTTCCTGTTCGAGGCGACCACGCGGCAGCCCGGCTTCTTCGTCGGCGCCCACGTCCTGGTGGGTCTCGGGGCGGTCTGCTTCACGTTGTTCTCGATCGTGTCCGTCCTCGAGGCCGGCACGTCGACGTCGTAGTCGCACGGAGGATGGCGAGAGACCGGCGGACACTTGCCGCAGGTTCGTCAGGGACACTAGGGAGATCATCCGTAGGTCTTTCGACGAGGAGTCACACGTGCCCCAGGGGACTGTCCGCTGGTTCGACGCCGATCGGGGTTTCGGGTTCATCGCCCCCGAGGACGAGGCCGAGGACCTGTTCGTGCATGCGTCCGAGATCCTCGGCGAGGACGGGCCGAAGGTGCTCCGCGAGGGGCAGACGGTCGAGTTCGAGATCGGCGAGGGGGACCGCGGCCCGCAGGCGCGCCGCGTCCGGGTCACGGGCGACCAGCCCGCTGGCGCGCCGGTCGGGGTGCTCGGCACCGTCACCTGGTACGAGCCGACCAAGGGGTACGGGTTCATCACGCCGGACGGTCGTGGCGCGGAGATCTTCGTGCACAGCTCGGCCATCGTGGGCGGTGGCGTCATCTCCGAGGGCCAGCGCGTGGCCTTCATGGTCGTCGACGGTGACAAGGGGCCGCAGGCGGATCACCTGCTGCCGCTCGGGGCGGACGCCGCCCCGCAGGGAGGCGCTGACGGGGCGGACGGCACCGTGTCCTGGTACGACCCGGAGAAGGGCTTCGGCTTCGTCACCCCCGATTCCGGCGGCGCGGACGTCTTCGTCCACCACCGCGCCCTGGCCGGCGGGCTCACCGAGCTGTACGAGGGCGACCGGGTGGCGTACGAGGTCGCCGAGAGTGAGCGGGGCCTGCAAGCACGCAACCTGCACCTCGTGGGCGAGGCGGCTCCTCAGGACGCGCCCGCCGGGCCGCCCCCGGGTCGGCCAGGGCGACAGTCGGCCTCCGACGCTCCCGTGCGCGGCGGCGAGGGCGTGGTCGCCCGCTACGACGCGGAGCGCGGATTCGGCTTCATCACCCCGGACGCGGGGGGCACCGACCTGTTCGTGCACGTGTCGGTCCTGCGGGGCGCCGAGGCGCTGCAGGAGGGCGACCGGGTCCAGTACAAGGTGCGCCAGGGCGACCGGGGGCCACAGGCCGACCACGTCGAGCGGCTCTGACCGGACGGGCCTTCCTCGTCTCAGCGGGTCGTGGGGAGCTGGGTCGCCTCCGCGGCCTCGCTGAGCGAGCCGAGATCGGTGACGTCGGTCAGCCCTGCGTCGTGCATGAGCTCGACGGCTTGGGCAGACCGGTTGCCGGACCTGCAGTAGACGAGGTACTCGGCATCCGGGTCGAGGGTGGGGATCGCATCGGCGAGCTGGCCACCGCTGAGGTCCAGCAGCGTGGCGCCCTCGAGGTGGCCCTGGGCGTACTCGTCTGCGGTTCGCACGTCGACGATGATCGTGTGGTCAGTGACGGTCACGGGCTCGGCTGCCGTGCCCGCGCAGCCGACGAGCGTGGTGGCGACCAGCGTGGCGCCGGCCGCGGAGATGATGCGGTGCATGAGGTCTCCTGGAAAGGTCAGCTCGGGGTGGCGCACGTGTCGCCGGGGCAGTGCCGTGGGGGCGTCGCGCTGAACGCGCGCTGCAGGGCGCACCCGACGCAGATGCCGAACGCGGTCTCGGCGAACAGCAGCGACAGGCACAGGGCGCACAGGGCGAGCGTCAGCCACAGGGGCGCGGCCAGCAGCCCCATGCTGGCGCACGAGACGGTGGCCAGCCCGAACCCGAGCCACCAGGCGAACGTCTTCTGCGGCGCCCCGACCCACTCGGGCGCCTGCCGTCGGACGACCAACCGCCCGACGGCGAGGGTCGGCGACCAGCGATCGCTGACGGTCACGCGCAACGCCATGTCGAGCATGAAGAACATGCCGAAGGGCTGAAGCGGACGGGCCGTCCCCGTCGCCGCCGCGAACCCGAACGCGATCGCCCCGGCGAGGAAGAGGATCCCTGCGGCGGCGCGGACGGCCCGCTCGTCGATCACCGGCACGTCGAAGCCCGGCTTCGCGACGCCGACGCGCGGCGCCGATGTCTGGGAGATCACGAGGCGTGGGCCGTCGATCACGCGTGCGGCGTGCTGGCGTCGCGCTCCGCGAGCTGGCGTCGGACGTCGTCCATGTCGAGCGCCCTGGCGCCGTCGACGAGCTGCTCCAGCTGCGGGGCGCGCAGCGCGCCGGGCTGGGAGAAGACGAGGACGCCGTCGCGGAAGACCATGAGGGTCGGGATCGACGTGATGCCGAACCCCGCGGCGAGGCCCTGCTCGGCCTCGGTGTCGACCTTGCCGAACACGATGTCCGGGTTCCGTGCCGCGATGTCCTCGAAGACGGGCGCGAACGCCCTGCAGGGCCCGCACCATGCTGCCCAGAAGTCGACGAGAACGATGCCGTCGCCTGAGACGGTCTGCTCGAAGGTCTCGGAGGTGAGAGTGGTCGTGCTCACGGTTCCCCGCCTCCTAGCGACCGAACAGCCGGGAGAAGAAGCCCCGGTGGTTTGCTGCCGCGGCCTCGGTCTGCGCTGCGGTGTGCTTGCCGTTGCACCACTCCGATGGCGGGACGGTCTGCTTCACCGATCCCACGTGCTGCCCGCAGCCAGCCCATGTCGTCTTGCCGCACACACGGCACTTCACTGCTCGGCACATCATGCGTTCCCTTGGTCGGTCGGATCTCGATACCCCTGGGGGCATGACGTGACGATACCCCCCGGGGTATTGCCATGGTCAAGTCGACCGGCCTCGGGGCGCGCGGACGCCCGATGCCTCCGATCACGGCATGCGTCGCGCCCGGCAGCCGTGAAGGCTGCCGGGCGCGACGTCCGTGCTGGTCAGGCGGTGGCGCAGGATAGTGCGGGGCTCGGGGCGGAGCCGCTGCCGATGAACCCGAACGTCGTCGTCCCATTGGCCGGGAGCGTTCCGTTCCAGGCCGCGTTGCGGACCACCACGAGGTCGCCCTGGGGCGCCAGCGTGCCGCCCCACACCTGCTCGACGCGCTCGCCCGACGTGCGCCAGCTCACGCTCCAGCCGCTGGTCGCGGCGCCGGCGCGCACGGTCACCTCGCCCTGGAACCCGCCGGGCCAGCTGTTGACCGTGGTGTACGTCGCGGTGCACGCGCCCACGGGAGGCGGGGTGGTGGGTCCTGTCGTCGGCGTGGCTAGGGTGATACAGCAGTCGGACACGTCGTCCAGGTGTGACGGCGAAAACGCAGCGTTCAGTCATTGAGGTGAGACACGAGTGTCGCACACGGAGTTCGTCAGCGAAGGGGGCGGCGGCGGGATCAGCAGGCGTGAAGACGTCGGCAGCGTCGGGTGTGTATAAGAGGCAGCGGTCGGCGTCGGGGTCACGGTGGGGGTGGGCGTAGGTGTCGGCGTTGGCGACGTCAGCGACGTGAAGAACTGCCAGATCTCGCCGGGGACGAACGACTGCTGCTGGTTGCGATCCCGGGCCGCCCACTGGTGGCCGCTGTCGGAGGCGATCCACACCACCGGGAAGCCGTCACGGCACCGGTAGGTGGTCTTCGTGTGCTGCCCGCTGCCTGCGGCGGGCTCGGGGGCCTGCTGAGCCTGGCAGCCGTTGTTCTGCAGCGCGCGGTCGCGCAGGGCGCGCCCCTGCGAGATGTTGAGGACGTCGTCGACGACGCCGTGCGAGCCGAGGTAGGCGATGGGCTGTGTGCCGCCGGCGCACCCCGAGAGCTGGGCCCCGTTGAGGACGGCCACGGCGCGGAACACGTCGGCCCGGGCGCACGCCAGGGCGTTGCTCATGCCGCCGCCGTAGCTGAAGCCGGTGGCGAACCGCTGTGTCGTGTCGACGCAGAGTGCGGCTTCGACGGTGCGCAGCACGTCGTCGATGAACGTGATGTCGCGCCCGTTGTTGTTGGGCCACGCGTTGTCGATGCCCTGCGGGGCCACGAAGATCGTGCTGTTGCCCGCGAGCGGCTTGAGCCCGTAGTGGTTCTCGTTGACGACGTCCTGGGACGTGCCATGCCACCAGTGCAGTCCGACCACGAGGCGGTACGTCTTGTTCGAGTCGTAGCCGGCGGGGACGTCGAGCCGGAACTGGCGGGACTGGCCGCCGCTGGTGATCGTGTGGTTGCCGGTGGCGAGTGCCGGCGCCCGGCCGCAACCGGCCGTGACAGCCGTGGTCGCGAGGTCGGCTGAGAGTGCCGGCGCCGGCGCTGTGACGCCGCCCAGGACGAGTGCCGCGGCAGCGGCCGCCAGCACCACCCTCGGGTGTCGTCGTGGGGTTCGCAGTCGCATGGGTTCCTCCTTGCCGGTGCGTCCGGGCGTCGTCGCCGGGACGCAGGTGTGCCGTGACCGGGAGGTGGTGAGCGTTCACGGGTGGGCGCGAATTTAGCGATAAAGCAGCGGGCCTCGAAGGGGCTGAAACGCTTCGGCCGCGCTGGGGGTCGCCGTGGGGACGGGTGGCGACGTGGGCCGCGGCTCGGCGCGCGTGGGCGGCCCGACGCGCCGATCCCGCGGGCCGTCCCTAGTGTGGGGAACTACTGGGGGCACGAATGAATCGGTCGATCAGCATCCTCTTCCGTGCGATTCCGCTGGTCATGGGCGCGGTATGCCTCGCGTTCGGGTTGTACGTCCTGTCGGGCGGCGACGACGCGAACCACTTCGTGGCCGGCCACGTCAATGTGGCGCTCACGGCGATCTGCATCGCGCTGTTCTCGACGGCCGCGACGATCATCCGCCAGCTGGTGCACGGGTACGGCAGGGTCTGGGAGATCGCGTTGCCCGCGCTGGGCTACGCGGTCGCGGTGGCCACGATGATCTGGGGCGTCACGATCGTGCGGCGTGGCGACGAGCCGCAGTTCATCGTCGCCGGGTACGTGATGCTCGGCATCGGGTTCATCGCCGCGAGCGTGAGCACCGTGGCCACGGCCTCGACCAGGTTCACGCTCATCCAAGCGAGCGCCGCGCGTGACGTCGGCAGCGGTCCGCCGCCTGAGGCGTACTCGGAGCGCGTCCGCGCCCTGCTCATCGCCATCCCCGCGGTTCTCGCGGTGGTCGGCCTGGTGATCGCGGGCACGCTGTACGCGCGCGGCACGACGCCCGAGGTCGTCGCCGGGCACGTGGTGACCGGGCTCTCCCTGGTCTGCTCCGCTCTCGTCGCGCTGGTCGCCAGCATCGTGCGCCAGGTCCGCAACGAGTTCGGCGAGGTCGAGCGCTTCCGCTGGACGTGGTGGGTCGCGGCGATGGGGACCATCAACGTCGTCCTCGGCCTCGGGGTGCTCCTGGCCTCGGACAACCCGGCGCGGCTCGCCCCTGGCGTGGTGCTGATCGGGCTTGGGCTCATCTGCTTCAGCATCGTGTCCAAGGTGGTGCTGCTCGCGCTCGTGTGGCGCCAGGTGTTCGCACTGGCCAACCGCATCCCGATCATTCCCGTGGGCACAGCGCTCACGTGCTTGTTCTTCGCGGCGTTCTTGTTCGAGGCGACCACCCGACAACCTGGGTTCTTCGTCGGCGCACACGTCCTCGTCGGGCTCGGGGCGGTCTGCTTCACGTTGTTCTCGATCGTGTCCATTCTCGAGGCAGGGACGTCGTCGTCGTAGCCCGCAGGACACGCGAGCGTCGGAGTGCGCCTACAGCGAGAGTCCCCAGGTATATCCGACAGCGGCCAGCGCGACGGTCACGACGAGGATCCCGATCCCGTAGGCCAGCGCGACGCCGTACTTCTTCTTCCGGATCAGCTGGACGGTCTCGTAGCTCGCGGTGCTGAACGTCGTGTAGCCGCCGAGGAACCCGATACCGACCGTTGCGCTGACCACGGGCGAGGCGACGTTGGCGGCGACCAGCCCCGTGAGCAGCCCCAGGACGAATGAGCCGGTCAGGTTGATGATCGCGGTGGGCCAGGGGAAGGACGAGGTGACGCGGCTGCGGATGAGGGCGTCCACGACGTAGCGCGTGCAGGCGCCGAGGCCGCCCGCGAGGACCACGAGGACGAAGACTCCGGGCGTCATGACTTACCCCCTGGAGCCGCAGGTGTCGCCTTCTGGGCGTGCCCCTCGATGTGACGCAACTCGTCCTCGTCCGGTTCGTGCGGGTGCAGTCGCGTGCCTAGGGCGATGCCCGCGAGCGTCGCGAGCGCGCCGATCAGCACCGTGCCGAGCGCGTACGGGACCGCGACGTTGGCGCGATCATCGTGCAGCAGGACGGCCGTGTCGGTGGCGAGCGAGCTGTACGTGCTCAGGCCGCCGCAGAATCCCGTACCGATCAGCAGCTTGAGCCGGCCGGTCAGCGCGGTGCCGGGCGCGGTGCGGGCGAGTGCCTCGTACAGGTAGCCCAGGGCGAATGCGGCGAGCAGGTTGACCACCGGCACGACCACCGGCACCTGGTCGACGTTCGGGATGGCCTGCATCAGGCCTTCGCGCGCTGCGACGCCCAGGATGCCGCCGACCATGACCAGGCCGAGCCCGGACCAGCGCAGCGGTGTTCGGTGAGGCTGTGGGGTGCCGGGTGCGCACGCCCGTGTTCGTGGCGACTGTCGGCTGCCATGTCTTTGACGCTAAGCCGGAATTCCATCGCGCGCACGACGGAGAACGGACCAGCGTCGAAACGGTTCATTTGTACAGCCGTTCAGAAAGCCCGGGCATGGCGAATCCACCGCTCACCTGCGGATATGTCCACGAGTTGTCGTCAATGGGGTTCGGCGTATCGTCGAAACGAGCACAACGAGCACACAAGTCACAGTCGAGGGGCAACGTCGTCACGAAAGGTCCCAGGACATGGATCTGACTCCGCGTGAAGTGGATAAGTTGTACGTCTACCAGGTCGCGGACCTCGCCCGTCGCCGACGTGCGCGCGGCACCAAGCTCAACGTGAGCGAGGTCCAGGCGCTGGTCTCCGAGGCCATTCTCGAGGCCGCCCGGGATGGCAAGTCGGTCGCCGAGTGCATGGAGCTGGGCAAGCACGTCGTCTCGGAGCACGACTGCATGCCGGGCGTTCGCCAGCGGATTGCCCTGCTGCAGGTGGAGGCCACGTTCCCGGACGGAAGCAAGCTCGTCTCGTGTCACGACCCCGTCTCGGTCTGACCATGTCGACGCCCCAGGCCCGGACGGTGCTGGTGGGCGGCCATGAGAGCCGACAGGGGGCGGACCTGGGCCGTCTGCTCGCCCTCCTGCCCGGGGCCCTCGTGACCGTGCCCGGCAGGCCCCTGCACGACCGGGTGCGCGCCCTGGTGGAGTCCGGCGCCGGGCCGGTCGCGGTGCTGCCGATGACGTGGGGACGGGACCCGGTGGCGGTCGCCGACACCGCCCGCACCCTGCACTGGCTGAGCACGGGCGCCACCCGCGGACGGCTCGTCCTGTGCGAGCAGTTCGGCACGATCGACCACCTCGTCGCGCTGCTGCGAATCGCGGCGACACGGACGGCGGCCGCGCAGCCCGGCGCCGCCCTCGTGGTCGCGGCCCCTGGGGCCGACCCGTTCGACGACGCCGAGCTGCACCGCGTCGCCCACCTGGTGCGCGCCCACGGCGCTGGCCTGGAGGTGGCCGTCGCGTGCGTCGGCGCCGATGCCGATCTCGCGCGCGCCGTCGGGCGCGAACGGCTCCTGGGGGCCGACGGCGTGGTGGTGGTCCCGGCGGGGTTCGCCGCGTCGAGTCCCGGGCCCTCGGCCCTCGACGGCGCGTCGTTCTACGGTCCGCTGCTGTCGGACGGCGCGATGGCGCGGATCGTGGGGGAGCGCGTGGCCGCGGCCGTGCACGGCCTCGACCATGGCCGTGACGGCATCGCCGACGGGCTGGAGGCCGACCACGGACACGGCTACGCCCACTCGCACGCCGATGAGCCAGTGCCGGGCGGTCATCCGCACACCCATGGGCACACGCACCAGCACCGGCACGACGACGTCGCGGCGCCCGCGCCGACGCCGGCACATCTGTGACACCGCAAGCCCGACCCCAACCACGACGTGGAGGGACACGATGCTAGGCAGCCCCAAGTACCACCACACCAACGAGGACATCGAGATCAACGCCGGCCGCGCGAAGGTCACGCTGCAGGTCGCGAACACCGGGGACCGCGCCGTCCAGATCGGCTCGCACTTCCACTTCTTCGAGGTCAACCGGGCGCTGCTATTCGACCGCGAGAAGGCGTATGGCATGCACCTGGACATGCCCGCCGGCACCGGGGTGCGGCTCGAGGCGGGCGACACCCGCGAGGTCACGCTGGCCGCCTACGGGGGCGGACGCCGCCTCATCGGGTTCAACAACCTCGTCGACGGCGGTCTCGACGCCCGCCAGACGCGGCTCGACGCGCTGCGCCGCCTGGCGGAGTGCGAGTTCAAGGACGGCACGCCGACCACGACGGCGCCCGACGCGACCCCTGGGGGGGACCACTGATGGCGATCCTGTCCCGCAAGCAGTACACCGACATGTTCGGCCCCACGCGGGGCGACAGGGTGCATCTGGCCGACTCGAACCTCGTCGTCGAGATCGAGAAGGACTTCAACGAGGGGTTCTACGGCGACGAGATCGTCTACGGCGGCGGCAAGACGGCACGCGACGGCATGGGCGCGGACCCGAACGTGACGGGCCCGCAGGGCGTGCTCGACCTGGTCATCACCAACGCGATCATCATCGACCCGGTGCTCGGCGTGGTGAAAGGCGACATCGGCGTCAAGGACGGCAAGATCGCGGCTGTCGGCAAGTCCGGCAACCCGCACCTGCAGGACGGCGTCGATCCGCGCCTCGTGGTGGGCACCGGGACGGAGTTCATCGCCGGCGAGCACCTCATTGCGACCGCTGGCGCCATCGACCCGCACGTGCACTACATCTCGCCGCAGCAGGCCGAGGCCGCCATCAGCAATGGCATCACCACGCTGTTCGGCGGCGGGACCGGCCCCAGCGACGCGACCAACGGCGTGACGACGACGCCCGGCGCCTGGTACTTGCACCGCATGATCGAGGCCGCCGAGGACATCCCGGTGAGCATGGGCTTCTACGGCAAGGGCAACGGGTCGCTGCCCCAGGCGTTGATCGAGCAGATCCAGGCGGGCGCCGCCGGGCTGAAGGTGCATGAGGACTTCGGCGCCACGCCCGCAGCCCTGAGCGACGCGCTGTCAGTGGCCGACGAGTACGACGTGCAGGTGGCGGTCCACACCGACAGCCTCAACGAGGCGGGCTTCGTCGAGGACACGGTCTCGGCGATCAACGGGCGCACGATCCACACCTTCCACACGGAGGGCGCGGGCGGTGGGCACGCCCCCGACATCATGAAGCTCGCGAGCTACCCCAACGTGCTGCCGTCGTCCACCAACCCGACGCTGCCGTACACGGTCAACTCGGTCGACGAGCTGCTCGACATGGTGATGGTGTGCCACCACCTGTCGCATGACATCCCCGAGGACGTCGCGTTCGCGGACTCGCGGGTGCGCGCCGAGACGATCTCCGCGGAGACCGTGCTGCAAGACGAGGGTGTCATCTCGATGTTCTCGTCCGACTCGCAGGCGATGGGCCGCATCGGCGAGACGGTGACGCGGTGTTTCCAGACGGCGCACCACAACAAGGACAAGCGCGGCCGGCTCGCGGAGGACACCGAGCGGCACGACAACTTCCGCGTGCTGCGCTACCTGGCGAAGGTGACGATCAACCCCGCGATCACCTGCGGCATCTCCGACTACCTCGGGTCGCTCGAGGCGGGGAAGCTCGCCGACATCGTGCTCTGGCCGGTGGACTCGTTCGCGGCCAAGCCGAAGATGGTGATCAAGGGCGGCGTCATCAAGTGGGCGAAGATGGGCGATCCGAACGCGTCGCTGCCGACCCCGCAGCCCGTCCTCTACCGCCCGATGTTCGGGGCGTTCGGCCGGGCGCAGCAGAGCACGCGTGTGACGTTCATGTCGCAGGCCGCGATCGACGCCGGGGTCCCCGACATGCTGGGACTGCGCAGCACGGTGCTGCCGGTGCGCCGCACCCGCCAGCTCGGCAAGGCGCACATGGTCCGCAACGACCGGGCGCCCGTCGTCGACGTCGACCCGGAGACCTACAAGGTGACGCTCGACGGCGTCCCGGCGCACATCGAGCCCGCGAAGTCGCTGCCCATGACCCAGCTGTTCTTCCTGGCCTGAGGAGCGCCGTGCCCACCGCCGACCTGCGCGCGCTGCTCGTCAGCCTGCAGCTGTCGGACTCCGCGTTCCCGAGCGGCTTCTACACGATGTCGCATGGGCTGGAGGGCTTCAGCCAGGCGCGGCTGGTCGACCAGGGTGGCGTCGAGGGCCTGCTGCGGGGGCTGCTGCTGCACTCCGTGGGGCCGGGGGACGCGACAGCGCTCGCCCGGGCCCATGAGGCGGCGGCCGTGGGCGACTGGGACCGCGTCCGGCGGGTGGACCACCTGCTGCACGCCACCAAGCTCAACGCCGAGATGCGGCGGGCGTCGGTGCGCAGCGGACACCAGCTGACCGACGTGGCGGGCGCCGCGCTCGGGGGGCCGGTGCTCGCGGAGTGGGCGCGGATCGTGGCGGCCAAGGAGTCGCCGGGGTGCCAGCCGGTCGCCATGGCGGTGGCGTACGCCGCCGCGGGGGTCGGGACGGCCCAGGCCGTCGCGTCCGACCTGTCGGCGTTCACCGTCAGCGTCCTCGGCGCCGCCCTGCGACTCCGGCTCGCCGACCACCGGCAGGTCCAGGTCACGTTGCACGCCATGAGCCCGGTCATCGCGCAGGCGGCCGAGGAGGCCGTCGCACGCGACCTCGCCGATCTGGGGGGCTGTGCCCCGATGGCGGACGTCATGTCGGCCCAGCATGAGCGCGCCGAGGCGCGCCTGTTCACGAGCTAGCACGCTCTGGCGGTGACGTGCCGCCGGGGGAGAGGGGGAGAGCGATGAGCGAGAACGTGCTGCGGATCGGCATCGGGGGACCGGTGGGATCAGGCAAGACGGCGCTGGTGGAGGCCCTGGTGCCCCGGCTGCTGGCCGCTGGCAGGCGCCCGGCGGTGATCACGAACGACATCTACACGCAGGAGGACGCCCACCACGTGCGCCGTGAGCTGGCCGGTGTGCTGGACCCCGACCGCGTGATCGGGGTGGAGACTGGCGCATGCCCGCACACGGCCGTGCGCGACGACCCGACGATGAACCTGGCGGTGGGCGCCGAGATGCTCGAGCGATTCCCCGACGTCGACACGCTCCTGTACGAGTCGGGCGGCGACAACCTCACCCTCACGTTCTCCCCGGCGCTGGTCGACGTGTTCGTCTTCGTCCTGGACACGTCCGAGGGCGAGAAGATGCCACGCAAGCGCGGCCCCGGCATCACCGACTCCGACATCCTCGTGATCAACAAGATCGACATCGCGCAGTACGTGCGCACGGACCTGGGCGTCATGGAGTCCGACGCGCACCGCGTGCGCGACGGCAAGCCCGTGGTGCTGACCAACTCGCTGACCGGCGTGGGGGTCGACGCGCTGCAGGATCAGATCCTCGCCCTGTGGGACGGCCGCACGCGCGTCCTGGTCCCGTGATCGCGACCCCCGTGAGCGCCGACGTCGTGACGGAGCCGGTGGTCCCGGCCGCCCGCGCGGCCGGACCGCCCGACGCGCCACCGGAAGCCGGGCAGGAGGCGCCCGCGTACGGCGGGCGCCGGCTCCAGCCGGCGTACTACGAGCCGGACCGCGTCCCGGCGGAGGTGGCCCGGTTCGCCGGCGTGCCCGACATGCTGCCCACGGGAAGCCCGGGGAAGGTCGGCATCCTCGAGCTGGCGTTCGCGCGGACCGTCCACGGCACGGAGCTGGTGGCGCACTACCAGAAGTCGCCGTTGCAGATCATGCGGCCGCTGTACTACGACCCGCTGCGCCAGGACATGCCGTACGTCTACCTGATGTCGACGGGCGCCGGCATCCTGCAGGGCGACCGGCTGCGGACCGACCTGGGCTTCGGCCCCGGCGCATGCGCGCACGTCACCACGACGGCCTACACGCGCGCGCTGCGGATGGAGCAGGACTACGCGGTGGCGCAGGTCTTCCTCGACGCCGCCGAGCACGCGTACGTGGAGTACCTGCCGGACCCCGTCGTCCTCTTCGCCGACTCGCGCCTGTACCAGCGCACGCGCCTGACGGTGGCGGAGTCCGCCACGGTGATCGCGGGCGAGACGATCGTCGCCGGGCGGCTGGCCCGCGGCGAGCGGCACCGGTACGCGGCGCTCGCCGCCGACCTCGAGATCCGCCGGCCGGACGGCACATGCCTCGCGGTGGACCGCGTGCGGCTCACCCCGGCGGACGGCGGCACGGGCGGCCTCGCGGTGCTCGCGGACCACGACGTGCTGGCGATGTTGTACGTCGTCACCCCGCTCGCGTCGGCCGCGGATCTCGCCGACCTGCTGCACGCCGAGGTGGCCGGCGCCGAGGGCGTCGTGCTGGGCGTCAGCGCCCTGCCGGGGGACGTCGGCGCCTGGGTGCGCATCCTCGGTGACGCGACAGCACCCGTCGCGCACGCCACCGCCCTCGCGTGGCGGGCACTGCGCCTGCGGCTCACGGGCCGGCCGGCGCCGGTCGTGCGCAAGACCTGAGCCGGGCGCCGCGCACGGTGAATCCCGCCAGCACCACCAGCACGGGCAGGAGGGCTCGATGACAGCGACGAACGCCCCACCGCCGGCCGCAGGGGTCGGCGCGGCCCTGGACGTGCGCTCGCTCTCCGACGGGCTCTCGCAGATCTTCTTCCAGCGCAACGTGTGGACGGGCCTGCTCATCCTGGCCGCGTTCCTGGTGGCGGACTGGCGGATGGCGCTGCTGGTGGCGATCGGCGCCGTCGCGAACACCCTCACGGGCGCGCTCCTGGGGGCGCAGGACGTGCGCCTGGGGATGCAGGGGTTCTGCGGCGCGCTGCTCGGCGCCGCCGTCTACTCCGCGTTGGGCTCGCAGGGCTGGGCCTATCCGATCGCCGCGCTCGGCGGGATCTTGTGCGCGCCCGTGACGAGGTTCTTCGTGTGGCTGTTCGCCACCCGCCCCCTCGCCCGGTTCGCGCTGCCGGCCACCACGGCGCCGTTCTGCGTGGTGGCTGGCGTGATGCACGCGACCACGGCGGGGCTGCAGGTCAGGTCCCCGGCCGTGCACGTGGTGGAGGGCGCCGGCGCGACGTACCTGGAGTCGCTGCTGACGAACGTGTCCGAGGTCGTCCTGATCAGCAGCGTGTGGTCCGGCGCGCTGATCCTGCTGGGCCTGTTCGTCGCGTCGTGGAAGGTGGGCCTCGCGGCGGCGATGGGCAGCGCGGTCGGCAGCCTGTGCGCGCTCGCCCTGGGCTGGGCCGACGCGGACGTCGCCGAGGGGTTGGCCGGCTACTCCGGCGTGCTGACCGCGATCGCGCTGTCCGTTGTCTTCCTGCGCAGCAGCGTCGCGTCCTGGCTGTACGCGGTGCTCGGCACGGCGGTGACGGCGGTCGTCACACTGGCGCTGAACGACGCGACCGACGCACCGCACTACACCTGGCCCTACATCCTGACGACGTGGCTGCTGCTGGTCGTCGCAGCGGGCATCGGCGCATTGCGGAGGCCGTGATCATGAGCACCGGGCGGACATCATCACGGCTGTCAGCAGCAGCATCGGCGGTGCTGGTGCTGGTGGTCGCAGCCGCCTGCACCAACCCAACGCCCGACAACGGGGGAGCGGACGCGGGGCAGGTGACGGTCCGCCTCGCGGAGTACGCGGAGTACGCGACGCTCAACCCGCTGGACGCCATGTTCGGCATCACCTCGAAGATCTATGACGGCCTCTACGCCGTCGCCGCAGACGGCGCTATGGAGCCCGACCTCGCCACCGGCGAGCCGGAGCCCGACCAGTCCCTGACGCGGTGGACCGTGCGGATCCAGGACGGCGTCGGGTTCTCCGACGGGACCGCCCTCGACAGCGCAGACGTCGTCGCGACGTACCGGACGCTGATCGACCCTGCGTACGCGTCACCGCTCGCGTCGTCGTTCGAGTTCCTCACCGACGTCTCGGCGCCGGACGCCACGACCGTCGAGTTCGTGCTGTCGGAGCCGTATGCGCCCTTCCCCAGCACCCTGACTGTCGGCATCGCGCCGTCCGAGCTGCTGACCGGCACCGTCCTGGACTCGACGCTGAACCGCGAGCCCGTGGGGTCCGGCCCGTACCGGCTGACCGAGTGGCGCGCGGGGGAATCGCTGACCCTGGAGGCCTCTGACACGTACCGCGGCGAGCGCCCGGACGTCGACAGGCTCGTCATCGCGTTCGTGCCCGACGAGAACGTCCGGGCGCAGCGGCTGCGTGCCGGGGACTTCGACGGGGCCCAGCTGCCGCCGCGGGCTGCTGCCGAGCTCGAGGGCGTTGACGACCTCACCGTGTTCACCAACACGTCGGCGGACTACCGCGCCGTCACCCTGCCGCAGGGCGTGCCGGCGTTCCAAGATCCCGCCGTCCGGCTCGCCCTCAACCTCGCGGTGGACCGCGAGGCGCTCGTCGAGGGCATCCTGCGGGGTTACGGGCGGGCCGCCGCGACGCCGTTCACCCCCGCGCAGGGCGCGGCGTACGACGCCGACGCGCAGTTCGCCCACGACCCCGCCGAGGCGGAGGCGCTGCTCGACGCGGCGGGGTGGACGGCTGGCGCCGACGGGACGCGCGCCCAGGACGGCGTGCCCTTGCAGTTCACGATCATGTACTTCGCCGAGGACACCCTGCGCCGCGACCTCGCCTTGGCGGTGGCCTCGGACCTGTCGGAGATCGGCGCGGACGTCGAGGTGGAGGCCGTCGACCGGCCCGCCGCGGCGGCGGGCATGAACACCAAGGCGTTCGTGCTCGGCGGCGGCGACCGGCCCTACGACCCCGACACGCAGGTGTACACGGCGTTGCACTCGTCCTTCGCGCCCTACGACCCCGAGGACGCCTACACCAACCCGTCCGGGTACTCCGACCCGCGCGCTGACGCGCTGCTCGACACCGCGCGGCGCAGCGCGGACCCGGACGTGCGCACACAGGCCTACCTGGACCTGCAGGAGGTGCTCATGGCGAACCCGCCGATGATCACCCTGGTCACGCTCGAGCACACGTACGCGGCGCGCGGCCTCGACGAGTACTCGGGCGTCGAGCACGTCGTCGAGCCCCACGAGCACGGCGTCGCGTGGGGGCCGTGGTGGAACGTCGAGGAGTGGAAGGCCGTCCCGTGACCGTGCCGTCCGCGGCGCGCTCGTCGTCCCGGGCGCATGCCGTGCGGAGAGTCGTCCTGCGGCGTGCCCTGTGGGCAGTGCCGTTGCTGCTCGGCGTCAGCGCCCTGGTCTTCCTGCTGGCGTCGCTCACCCCGGCGGATGGCACGAGCGGGTTCCTCGGCGCCCGCGGGGAGTTCACGAACACACAGACCCGCGCCGCCGTCGGGGAGCTGCTCGACCAGGGCAACTGGTGGCAGGCGTGCCTCGCCTGGTGGCAGGGCGCGCTCACCGGCGACTGGGGCACGTCCACGATCCTGCGGGCTCCGGTCGCCGACACGCTCGCCGCGCGCATCCCGTGGACGGCGCTGGTGATGACGGCGGGGCTGCTGCTCGGCGCGTTGCTCGCCGTGCCGCTCGCCGTCGCGGCCGCGCGCCGGCCCGAAAGCCTCGCCGCGCGAGTGCTGACGGGCGTCGCGTGGGCGTTGTCCGCCGCCCCCGCCTACATCGTGGGCCTCGGGCTGCTCCTCGTGTTCGCCCTCGGCCTGGGGTGGCTGCCGGCGGGCGGCCTGGCTCCACCCGGCGAGCCCCTGACCGTCGCGACCGTCGCGTCGCACGCGCTCCTGCCGGCGCTCGCCGTCGCCCTGTCACAGGTGCCGTGGATCGCGCTGCACCTGCACGCCGCGCTCATCGGCGCCCGCTCGTCGGACGCCGTGCTCGCGGCTCGGCTGCGCGGGCTGCCGCCGCGGACCGTCACGTCCCGGCACGTGCTCCCCGTCGCAGTCGTGCCGCTGCTGGCACTGCTCGGCACCCGGCTGCCCGAGCTGGTCGTGGGCGCCGCGCTCGTCGAGACGGTCTTCTCCTGGCCAGGGCTGGGGCAGGCGATGGTGGACGCCGCGGTGGGCCGCGACCTCGCGCTGCTCGCCGGCACGACCGTGTGCCTGACGGTCCTGGTGCTGCTGGGCAACCTGCTCGCCGACGCCGCGCTCGTGCTCGTCGACCCGAGGGTGCGCGCCGATGACCTCTGAGCAGCGCATGACCGCCGGCCTGGTCGCCGCCCCGCCGTGGCGGGCGCCAGCCACCATGGCGGGGCTGTCCTCCGTCACGCACCCGCCGCGCACCCCCCGATGGCCGTACGCCGCCGGGGCCGTCATCATCCTGTACGCACTGGCCGTGCCGATCGTCGCGAGCGCCACCGGCTGGTGGGGTGGCGCCGACACAGGCGCCGTCGACTACGTCGCGGGCGTCACCGCGCCCTCGTGGGCGCACCCGTTCGGCACGGACGTCGCGGGGCGCGACCTGTTCGTGCGGTGCGCGCGGGCGCTGCAAGTCTCCCTGCTGGCGGCCGCAGTGGGCGCGGCGGTGGCGGCGCTCCTCGGCACGGCCCTGGGCGCGGCGAGCGCGATGCTCGGCGGCCGCGCGGACCGCATCCTCATGCGCGGCGTCGACGGGGTCGCCGCAGTGCCGCATCTGCTGCTCGGCATCATCATCGCGACCGTGTACCGGGGAAGCCTGTGGACTGTCGTGCTCGTCGTGGCGCTCACGCACTGGACCGGCACCACGCGCTTGGTGCGGGGCGAGGTCCTGTCGCTGCGCGAGCGGGCCTGGGTGCGCGCCGCCACGTCGCAGGGATACACGCGCCGCCAGGTGCTGCGCCACCACGTCCTGCCGCATGTGGGCGCCCAGGTCGGCGTCGCGACGGCGCTGCTCGTGCCGCATGCGGTGTGGCATGAGACGACGCTGACGTTCCTGGGCCTCGGGATGCCGCCGCACCAGGCGTCCCTCGGCTCGCTCATCGAGCTCGCGCAGCAGTCGGTCGTGTCCGGCGCCTGGTGGACGCTCGCCGCGCCCGCGGGGCTGCTCGTCGCCGCGACCGTATGCCTCGGCGCCGCCCTGCACCGGGGGGCCCGTCATGCCGTCTGAGCACATCGCGGTGCTCCGCGCCCGCGCGCTGCACGTCGGCATCGACGGGCGCCACCTGCTGCGGGGAGTCGACCTCGACCTCGTCCCGGGCGACCTCCACGTCGTCGTCGGCCGGTCGGGGGCCGGCAAGACCCTGCTGATCCGGGCGCTGACCGGCGCCCTGCCGCGCGGCAGCCAGGTGGCGGGCGCCGCTCGGCTCGGTGTCGACCACGGCGCCGTCGACCTGCTCGGCGCGGACGCCGCGACGTTCGCCGGGACGGTCTACGGACGGCTCGTCGGCGTGGTGCCCCAGTCAGCGGCCACGTCGTTCACCCCCGTCCGCACGCTGCGCGTGCAGCTCACCGAGGCGGTCGTGGCGCTCGGCGCCGCGTCGGGCCGGCTGCTGCCCGGGCACCCGCACCTGACGCGCGAGACCGTCCGGCGGCACGTGGACGAGCTGGCCGCGACCGCCGGGCTCGACGTGGACCTGCTCGACCGCTACCCGCACCAGGTCTCCGGCGGGCAGATCCGCCGCGCCGCCGTCGCCGCCGCGCTCGCCGGGCACCCCCCGCTGCTGCTCGCGGACGAGCCCGCGAGCGGCCTCGACGAGGACGCCGGGGCGCTGCTCGCACAGATGCTGCGCACCTACACCCGCTCAGGGCACGCGGCCCTGCTGGTGACCCATGACGTCGAGCTCGCCCGCGCGTACGGCGACACGCTGAGCGTCATGGCCGACGGGCAGGTCGTCGAGCGCGGACCGGCCCGTGCCGTGCTGGACGATCCCGTGCACGCCGTCACGCGGGCATTGGTGCGGGCGCGCCGCGGCGGGCTCCGACCCGGGCCCCGCGCCGCGTCCGACGCGGTGGATGTGCCGGACGCGGTGCGGCTGCGGGGCGTCGCTGCTGGCTACGGGCGCGTGCCCGTGCTCACGGACGTCGACCTGACGGTGCGGCCCGGCGAGGTCGTCGGCGTCGCGGGGCCGTCCGGGTCCGGCAAGTCGACGCTCGCGGCGGTGGCGGCGCTCATGCACCCTCCCGACGCCGGGAGCGTGCAGATCGCAGGCCAGGACGTGCGGGCCGTCGGCGCGCGCGTGCCAGCGGCGCTCCGCCGCAGCGTGGGCTGGGTGCAGCAGGAGCCGCGCGCCGCGATGGACCCACGGCTGACGCTCCGCCGGTCGATCACGCTGCCGCAGCGCCTGGCCGACTGGCCGCACGGCAGCTCGCCCGATCCCGTCGCGGACCTCGCCGCCGCCGTCGGCCTCGCCGCCGACCTGCTGGACCGCCGCCCGGCGCAGGTCTCCGGCGGCGAGCTGCAGCGCGCGGCCGTCGCCCGGGCGCTCGGGCTGCGTCCCGCGCTGCTCGTCTGCGACGAGATCACCGCGATGCTCGACGCGGCGGCCGCCGCCGAGCTCGTGGCACTCGTCGCCCGACTCGCGCGGGAGCGCGGGGTCGGGGTCCTGCTCGTCTCGCATGACGTGACGCTGCTGCGCGCGCATGCCGACGTCGTCGCCGTGGTGCGCGACGGCCGGGTGACCGCGCCGGAGACGTCTGGGGTGGGCACGTAGGCAGGTGTCAGCGCTGGTGTCCGTCGGGATATGGGCAGGAGCCCACGCCTGACACGGTGTGAGAGTCCAGCGGCGGGGCCGACGGGCCTTGGCAGCTCTCGGGCGACAGCCCCGGCCCATAACTCGTGATCTCGGTACGGTGCCAAGGGCGCGCCAAGGCGGGCGCGACGCCGGACGAGAGGCAGCACGTCATGGGCGATGCCGGGACTGCACACACCTCACCGCAGGGCCGTCGTCCGTGGCTGCCGCCGCGGTGGTTCATCCGCACCGCCTGGGTGGTCCACCGGGCGATCCTGCGGGTGTCCCGCGGCAGGTGGGGGCTGTGGCCGCCCCGCGACGACCGCTACGGGACGATGGTGTTGCACACCGTCGGCCGCCGCACGGGCCGCCCGCACGACGTCATCGTCGGCTACGCGCAGGAGGGCCCCGACGTCGTCACGGTCGCGATGAACGGCTGGGGAGAGGGGCACCCGGCGTGGTGGCTCAACCTGCAGGCCCACCCCGAGACCACCGTCGACCTGCCGGAGGGGCCGCGGGCGGTGCGGGCCCGCGCCGCCCGCAGTGAGGAGCGGGACCGGCTGTGGCGCACGTGGACGCGATTCGATCCGAAGTTCGACGCGTACGCGTCGCACCGCCGCACCGAGACGGTCCTCGTCGTGCTCGAGCCGCGGGCGACCGCTGCCTGACGGGCGCCCGCGGGGTATCCGATGCTCGGTCGGACGCGCGAGTCCGCCCGCTCGGGCTTAGGCCTCGGCGCGGCGCGTGATCCGCACGTGCCAGGCGTCGGGGCCCTCGACGAGGTACTCGACGTCCACGGGCGCGCGCTCGGCGAGCTGGGCGAGCAGCGGCAGCGGGGCGTGCGGGGCGACGATCACGAGCGACGCGCCGGGTGCGATCGCGTCGAACGCGCCGAAGACCGTGGCGTGCCGGATCGCGTGCGGGATCGTGCGCACGTCGAGCACGGGGTCAGCGTCGTCGGGACCTCCGCAACCGCGGGTGTGCCCGGCGGGCTCGGGGGCAGTGGGCAGGATCTCGACGGGCTGGCTCATGGCTCTCCTTCGATGGTCGCGCGCCGGGCGGCGCACTCGGGGCCGGGGGGCCGGGGCGCCGGCGGCGCCGACCCCCGACAGATGCGGCGCGCGATGCCGCGGAACGTGCGGCGAGGGAGCGGCGGACTCTGGCGTCGAGGTCGGCCGTCACGCCTCACCTCTTCCTGGTCGCACGCCGCGGGACCCGCGAGTCCTTCGTCGCCATTACACACAGAAGTGCCGTGGAAAAGGTGGGACCAGGGTCCCGTGGCCTCCGCCAGGACCCGCATGCGCGAGCTGAGGCCCGCCTTCGCGGCCTAGAGGGCGATGCCCCTCATGATCGCCTGACACTCGGCCAACCTCGCCGCTCTGGAGTCGTTGATGCCCGTGGAGCCGTAGCGGACGTTCGTGGGGGGATTTCGCGAAGGCGGGATCATGGGGTCGATTCCCAGTTCGGTGGGGGAGTGCACACCGAGTAGATCGGGTTGTCGACCGTTCCGGGCGGGCACACCTTCGGCGGTGCGGGGGGCGGCGGGACGTACGCCCCGCCGCACGTGATGAAGGATCCGTCAGGCTGTCGGGTGTTGCAGACCACGTCGTCGTCCGCTGCGGGGGCCGGGGCGGGAGCAGGAGCTGCGGAGCCAGCCGCGGGCGCGGCGGCGTCCTGCCGGGTCGTTGTCGATGGCTTCGAAGAACCGGATGCACCGGTGCTCGCCTTCGCGCCGCCGCCTGACACTGCACCCTGCGCGGTCGCGGCGGCCTGCGCTGCAGCCTCATCGGCGGCGGCTTGCGCTGCTGCCGCGTCAGCCGCGGCCTGGAGTTCGGCGGCAGCGGCTGCCGCCTCGAAGGCGCTGACGGCGACGTCCGCTGCCGCAGTGGCGTCCGCGAGGGCGGCTGTAGCAGTTTCGATCCCTGTGACGTCACGCTGGGCGGCGGCTGCCCGCAGCGCGTCAACTGCCGTGCTGTACGCGCTCAGCGTCGCCTCGTCGAGCTTTGCGGAGACCTCGGCCAGGTGTGCCTCGGCTGCGGCCACGGTGGTCTTGGCCTCAGCCACGACGCTGTCCGTGAGATCCTCCAGCGCTTCGCGTGCTTCCTCAGCGGCGAGTTCCTCCTGAGCGCGTAATTCGGCCGCGCGCTCGTTGTTCTGCGTGGTGATGATCGCGTACGCCACCCCTCCGCCCAGTGCGAGTGTGGCAAGGAGGATCGCGACGATGAGCTGGCGTTTGGCCAGCCGGTGACGGAACATGCCGAGGAGTCTGATGTTGCTTCGACCAATGGCGGCGGCGAATCGCCGTGCGCGCCCACACCCGCCTGTCGGTTGCGGGCATTTGCGTGCATCCAGCGGAGGGTGAAGTGCTGCCCGCCGCGACGAGTGCATTGCGGCGAGGCGAGCCGCTGAGGCCGTGCTCGGTCAAACCGAACACCCGAGCGCGGGTGAAGAACCGACCAGGCGGTAAGTGTGAGCGCGTCGAACACTCATAGGACGATTTGCTATGCCGATGTCGAGAGGGGGCCCAGGTCTCGACATCCCCGTCGCGAGCCGACATCTCCCTTGGAGGATCCCCCTGAACATCACCACGCCCCGAACCGCGCGCGGATATCTGGCGGCTGCTGGACTCACCATCGCGACACTCGTCCTCTCCGGGTGCGGGGGTGCTCAGGGATCCCTTGGATACAACGTCTTCGTGCACGCCCATGATTCCGAGATGCTCGCAATCTGCGAAGGGTTCTTCGGCGATGCGGAGTCCATTGGCAAGCGTCTCGGTCTGACGCTCTACGACGCTCAGCGTGGTGGCGAATGCCGGTACGAGACCAACACCGATGGCGAGCTCTGGCTACGCGTCGCCGCCGAGAAGCCCACCGACGTCTCCATGTTCGCGCGGGGCGACGAGTACTTCGTGGCCATCGAGCTCCTGGATGCCAACGGCAACGACCTGGAGGTCGCGGCGGACAAGCAGGAGTCCGTGGCGAAGTGGCTTCAGGATCGCGCGAACGCGGTCGAGGACGACTATGACGAGTGGCTCACGACCTTGCCGGCGGTCAGCTCAGGATTTGCCGCCATCGGCGACGACTTCCGCATGGGCGATGACAACTCGTTCGACGAGGCGGAGGTGAATCAGGCTCTGCACACCCCGTCAGCCGTGGTGAGGGTGCACAGCCTCCTCACCCCTCGGCATGTGGTCGTCAACGGGGAGGAGATGGTCGCCAGCGAGAACAGGAGGATCATCGTCCCGGTCTTCGACGTCGGCGCAACCCACTCCGACGCCAGCCAGACGTATGCCTTGTACTTCGATGACGTGCCAGCCGGTGCCGAGGCCGCGCAGGCGCTCGAGGAAGTCATCTACGGCGCCGCGGACAAGATCGCGCTCTCGGTGCCGAAGGATGTCAAGGATGTGACATTCGTGGTGACCACGGGGGAGATTGCCCAGTCAGTCTCTCTGCTCACTGGCGAGGTCAAGGACAATGGCGAGAGTGCCCGCCTCGCGACGACGGCCTCCGGAGACTCCGCCGCGCCGAAGCTCATTCAGCCTATTGTTCTGGACCCGGAGGGCGACCCTGTTCCGGGATTTGATCACAACTGGGATGGGACGTACTTCGGGCAGACCGCCTGGACGATGACGCCGTGGTCCGACCAGGACGAGTGGGCCCCAGCAGGTCAGAGCTACCTGATCCTCGACCTGGAACCATGGCAACGCAGTTTCCAGTACATGTTGCCGCCCACGACGGCTGACGCGACGGTCGCGGTGGGAGGCAAGGATTATCCTGCCGTCGCGGTTGAAACGGACGCTGACTCCCACGTGTGGACCTTCCTCGTCCCTGAGGGGGCCCAGCAGTTGAACGTGTCGATTGCCTTGAAGCTCGACACCGCGCGGCTCGCCTCAAGGCCGCCTTCGGCATACAAGTCGTGGGGCGAGGGATTCTCCATCTCTCAAAATGAGACACACCTGTGGGAAATCCTCTCGAACCGCGCTAAGTGACCATGAGCGACCGTCATTGGAGGAGCCCCTCACCTGTGCGCGGGGCTGGTTAGCGCTGGCCGTTGTGCGAGTACGGGCCAGGGCCGTGCCCGTACGGTCCGGGATGACCGTGCGGGTACGGCGCCGGCACGGCGGGCTGGCGTCGCCAGTGCTGGGTGAGCTTCAGGGCGCCGAATCCCATGCCGGTGATGAGGAGCCCGAACACCACTGCCACCACCCCTGCTGACGTGCGGGTCGCTGAGGACATGCCCTTGTCCTCGGTGATGGCGAACGTCTCGACTCCGGTCCCGCGGCACGTCACGTAGTCGATGCCCAGCCAGCCCGAGCCCCCCGCGGTGGTCATGGCCGGGCGGTACTCGACACCGCTGCGGGTGTCGGTGACCACGGGCTCCACACCTTCGACGGCCACGGGCTCGAGGGTCCCCGACTCCTGCTCACCGGTGCTGTACACCCGGCTCTTCCACTCGCACGTCACAGCGGACGGGTCCACGGTGGCGGGGCGGGTCAGGATCATGAACTCTCCCGGGCGGAGGCCGACGGCATCCTCTCCACGGACCTTGACCTCCTCGCCCGGTGCGAACTGCGCGCGGACGGACGCGGTGCTGTGCGGGGCGAAGGGGCCGAACGCGGTGAAGGCGGCCGCTGCCACGAGGAGCGTGAACGGCCCCCCGATCAAGCCGATGAAGATCCACATCGCCACGACGATGCGCAAGCGTTCTCTGAGGTTCACCAGCGGGCCTTCTCTCGTCGCGGCGGCGTCGCCCCCTTCGGGCTGGGCCCTGCGGGCAGCACTCTAGGCCGCCGCTGACGTGGGCAGATGGCGAGCGCTCAGCCAGCTGGGCTCTGTGACCGGCCGCAGGGCGCTCGCCGACGTGAAGCGTTTCGAGGCAGTGCGTGGCCTGGGCCACGCGCTGCACCCCGTGCCACAGTGGCTGGCGCTCGGCCCGCGACGGTGCGGCGCCGGCGTCCCCGGGAACGGGCGGCTGGAAGGCGACACGGCTGTTGCCTCGGTCCCATCCCGTCTCTCGAGTCCTGTCCGATCGACCGGAGGGCCAGCATGTTGCTCCGCACCCGCACCCGCCGCCACGCGCGGCGGTCCCAACGCGCCGCGATCGCCGCAGGGACGGTGCTGGTGCTCGCGAGCATCGTCATCCCGCCGCAGGTCGCGTCCGCGGCCCCCGACCCGGGATCGCCCGTCAGGGTCAACCAGGTCGCCTACGTCCCGGGGCAGGCCAAGCGGGCGACCCTGGTGAGCAGCGCGACGAGCCCTGTCGCGTGGACGCTGCGCAGCGCGTCCGGCAGCACCGTCGCCTCGGGCCAGACAACGGTCAAGGGGGCGGACGCGCTCTCGGGCGATCGCACGCACCTCATCGACTTCTCGTCCTTCGACACCACCGGCAGCGGATACGTGCTGTCGGCCGACGGCTCGAATAGCTACCCGTTCGACGTCTCGGCCACCCCGGTCAAGAAGCTCCGTGACGACTCGCTCGCGTTCTTCTACCACCAGCGCAGCGGCATCGCGATCGAGGCGCAGTACGTCGGCAGCCAGTACGCCCGCGCGGCCGGACACCTCAACGTCGCCCCGAACCAGGGCGACAACGCCGTGCCCTGCCGGCAGTCGTGCGGCTACACGCTGGACGTGCGCGGCGGCTGGTACGACGCGGGCGACCACGGCAAGTACGTGGTCAACGGCGGGATCGCGACCTGGCAGCTGCTCAACGCCTATGAGCGCACGCTCCACGTCACGGGGGCCGACAAGGCGGCTCTCGGTGACGGCACACTGGCCATCCCCGAGCGCTCGAACGGCGTGCCGGACATCCTGGACGAGGCGCGCTGGGAGGTCGACTTCCTGCTGAAGATGCAGGTGCCGACGGGCCGGACAGACGCCGGAATGGTGCACCACAAGATCCACGACGAGAACTGGACAGGCATCCCCACCATCCCGGCGAACGACAGCCAGCGTCGCCTGCTCTCGCCCGTGAGCACCGCCGCGACGCTGAACATGGCCGCCGTGGCGGCGCAGGCCGCGCGGCTGTGGCGCCCGTACGACTCGGCGTTCGCCGACCGCGCGCTCGCTGCTGCTGTGCGTGCGTACACGGCCGCGAAGGCGAGCCCGAACCGGCTCGCCCCGGCGAGCGACTCGACGGGCGGCGGCTCGTACGAGGACCCCTCGGTGGCTGACGAGTTCTACTGGGCCGCTGCCGAGCTCTACGCCACCACCGGCTCCGCGACGTATCGCGCCGACGTGACCGGGTCGTCGCTGTACAAGGGCGCGAGCTTCGCGCAGCGCGGCTACGACTGGGGCTGGGTCGGCGGGCTGGGGGACACGACCCTCGCGATCGTGCCCACCGGGCTGCCCGCGGCCGATGTCACGGCCACCCGCGCCGCGATCACCGCGTTCGCGGACGCCACGCTCACCCGCTCGGAGAGCCAGGCCTACCCTGCGCCGAACAACAGCACGCCGGGCGTCTACTACTGGGGGTCCAACGGGCAGATCGCCAACAACGCGAACGTCATCGCGCTCGCCCACGACTTCACCGGCCAGGCGAAGTACCGCGCGGGGGTCTACTCCGCACTCGACTACCTGCAGGGCCGCAACCCGCTGAACCAGTCCTACATCTCCGGCTACGGGGAGAAGGCGGTGCGCAACGTGCACCACCGGTTCTGGGCGAACCAGGCAAGCTCGTCGCTGCCGATCGCCCCTCCGGGCGTGCTCTCCGGTGGCCCGAACAGCGAGCTGCAGGACCCGTACGCGGCCGCCCAGCTCGCGGGGTGCTCCGCGCAGAAGTGCTTCGTCGACCACATCGAGGCGTACTCGGTGAACGAGGTGACGGTCAACTGGAACTCGGCGCTCGCGTGGCTTGCGATCTGGGCGGCAGAGCACGCCACCGGCACGGTCGAACCGACGCCGACGCCGACCGCCACGCCCACACCGACGACGTCGCCGACGGCGCCGGCCGGGACCTGCAAGGTCACTTATTCGGCGAACTCGTGGACATCGGGCTTCACCGGGTCGGTCAACGTCACCAACACCGGATCAACGCCGTGGACGGCGTGGCGGTTGACGTTCACGTTCCCGGGTGATCAGAAGGTGACGCAGGGCTGGGGTGGCACGTTCAGCCAGACCGGCTCCACCGTGACAGTCACGAACGCGGCGTGGAACGGCGCCGTTCCCGCGGGGGGCTCGGTGGGCAGCGTCGGGTTCAACGGCTCGTACTCGGGCGCCAACACCAACCCGACGGTGTTCGCGGTCAACGGCGTCGCCTGCGGCTGACATCGCCGAAGCCCGGCCGTTAGGCGGAGTCGCCTGGCGGCCGGGCTTCGGCGAGGTCTACTTCAACCCGTTGGACAGCGCGCTGATCAGCTCGCCGTTGGCGGTGTCACCGGACAGCTCCCAGAAGAAGGCGCCGCCGAGTCCCTTGTTCTTGGCCCAGGACGTCTTCCCGGCGAGCGTGCTGGGGGTGTCGTAGCCCCACCACTCGGAGCCGCACTTGGCGTACGCGGTGCCGCCGACTGTGCCCGTCACCGGGCACTTCGTCTTCAGCACCTTGTAGTCCTCGATGCCGGCCTCGTAGGTGCCTGGCGCGGCGCCCGTCGCCGAGCCGCCGGGGGCTGTCTGCGTGACCCCGGTCCATCCGCGACCGTAGAAGCCGACGCCCAGCAGGATCTTGTTGGCCGGGATGCCCTTGCCGATGAGCTTGTCCACCGCTGCCTCGGTGTTGAAGCCCGCCTGCGGGATGCCCGCGTAGGAGGTGAGCGGCGAGTGCGGCGCCGTGGGGCCCGTCGGGTTGAACGCCCCGAAGTAGTCGTAGGACATCGGCATGATCCAGTCGAGTTTCTGCGCCCCACCGGCGTAGTCGGCGGCGTCGATCTTGCCCCCGCTGCTGCCGTCTGCGGTGATGGCAGCGGTGATCAGCTTGCTGCTGCCGAACTTGCTGCGCAGCGCGGTGATCACGTTGTTGAAGGCCGCGGGACCGCTGGAGTCGCATGTCAGGCCGCACGCGTTCGGGTACTCCCAGTCGATGTCGATGCCGTCGAACAGCCCGGCCCAGCGCGGGTCGTTGAGCAGTTGGTAGCAGGAATCGGCGAACGCGGTGGGGTTGGCCGCGGCCTGCGTGAAGCCGGACGACCATGTCCAGCCGCCGAATGACCAGATGACCTTGAGGCCTGGGTTCATCGCCTTGAGCTTCTTGAGCTGGTTGAAGTTGCCGCGCAGCGGTTGGTCCCACGTGTCGGCGACGCCGTCGACCGAGTCGGCCGCGGTGTACGCCTTGTCGTAGGCCGCGTAGGCGTCGCCGATCGAGCACTTGCCGCCGGTGGTGTTGCCGAACGCGTAGAGGATGTGGGTCAGCTTCGATGCCGATCCGCTCGTCGCGACGTTCTTCGCGTGGTAGTTGCGGCCGTACACGCCCCACTCGGTGAAGTAGCCGACGAGCTTCTTGCCGCCTGGCTGTGGCGTGGTGGTCGGCGTCGGCGTCGGCGTCGGGGTGGGCGTGGTCGTCGGTGTCGGTGTTGGTGTGGGCGAGGTGGTGGGGGTGCCGCCGGCACAGGCCACGCCGTTGATGCTGCACGCTGTCGGCGAAGCGAACGGCCCGGTGGCCACGTAGCCCCAGGTGAACGAGGCTCCGGGCGTCAGCGTGGCGGCCCAGCCCTTGTTCTTCGCCGTGTAGTGGTTGCCGGCCCGGGTGACGTCGGCGTCCCACGAGCTGCCGAGGGCGTTCCCGGCGGGGAGGTCGAACTCGAGGGTCCAGCCGTTCACGGGGGTGGTTCCGGAGTTGGTGACCTTGACGTTGACCTGGTGGCCGGTGCCCCAGTCGCCGGCGGAGGTGAAGGTGGCGCTGATCGATCCTGCCGCGAACGCGGGCTGGGTCACGGCCAGTGCGGCGAGCAGTGCGGCCACCGCGGCCAGTGCTGTGGTGATCAGGACAGGACGTCGTCGTCCCGTCGGTGAGTGGTGGGAGTGTCGGATGAAAGCCATTGTGCGTTCCCCTGTCCATCGTCGGACGAATATGTAAGGAAGGTGTACGAATGGTTCATAAGCGACACTAACAAAAGTCACAGAACGTGGTCAACGGTCTGTCGGCGAACTCGAAGCGTTCAGGAATCACGCTGACGCGACGAGCTCCACCTCGAATCCGTCGCGATTCTCGAGGGCGGCGTAGTGGTGTGGGCCCCCTGCCTGTGAGGTGGGATGAGATTGCCGCGAGGACGTTGACCCTGCTCGAGCGCCCTGGGCTCGAGGCGGATGTCGTCGTCCGCACGGAGGATGGCGACGCCGAGGTCACGGTGATGGTCCAGCGCGACGGATCCGAGTGGCTGCGTGTGGCCGCGGGCGCGATGGCCGGGGCAGGCCTGGCCGTCGTCGTCGGCGTGGTGCGCAGGCCCAGGACCGTGCCGTCCTGATCCCTCCCATGTGCGCTTGACCCCTCGCCGTCACGGGGTGCACGGCGGGCTCAGGCGAGGTGCGCCACCAAGCGGGCGGTGGCTGGCGCGGGCACGCCGTGCGACTGCGCCGCGCGCAACACGGCGCCGCCGATCGCGTCCAGCTCGATCGGCCGCCCGGCCTCGGCGTCGCGTTGCATGGAGGACCGGGCCTCGGGTGGGAACCCCTCGGAGAACGACAGGGCGGCCTCGGGGGTGACAGTGCCGCCACTCGCGCGTCCCACCGCCGCCACCTCGGTGACAAGCTCGACGAGCTCGTCGCGGTGGGCGGTCCGCACCTCGCCGATGGGAGTCCCGTACCGGGTGGTGAGCAGCGCGAACGGGGCGAGGACCGTCAACTTGTCCCAGAGCATCGCCTGCTCGTCGTCGAGGGTCCGTGTGGTGAGGCCGGCCCCGCGCAGGATCGCCGTCGCCGAATCGACCCGGGCCGGTGGCGCCGTGCGGCTGGCGAGGTCCACCCGCGCGAACGGGCTGCCGTGCATGATGCGCCCGGGCGCCGTCCGAGTGGACTCCACCCGGATGACCCCTGCGGCGACCGACGCGGGGCCGAACACCTGCCGCAGGGCGTCGACGTGCTCGACGCCGTTGAGCAGCGGGAGCACGAGCCCGTCGGACACCAGCTCGGCGGGCACGCGGTCGAGGGCGGCGGGGAGTGCCGTGTGCTTGACGGCGACGACGCACAGGTCCACCGGTTCGCGGAGCACGGTGTCCGCCTCGACGGGCACGGTGAAGTCTCCGAACATCGTGCTGGTGACGCCCACCCCGTCGGCGCGGAGGGCCTCGGCGGTGGACGGGCTGGCGAGGAACACCACGCGGTGCCCGGCCCGGGCCGCCAGGGCGCCGACGAGCCCGCCCACGCCCCCTGGTCCGAGGATCGCGACGGTCTTCGGCGGCGTTGTCGGCTGCATCTCCATCATTGGCCCATCCTCGCTGTTCTCAGCGCCGTCACAGGGCGGCGGTTCCGAACCACGTGCCCAGCACACGGGGGAGCTCGGGGTCTGCGAGGTCGCCCGCCCAGGCGACGTGCCCGTCGGGCCGGATCAGCACGGCCATCGGCGCGGGAACCTGGCCGATCACCGGCAGCTCCCATTCGCCGTCGTGCGTGGCGTCGACCCACTGGACCCGGTCCGGCCAGGGGGAGATCTCAAGGCCGCCGGGCTCTCCGAGGTTGAGGAGGACCGGCTGCGCGTCGTGCAGCAGCGTGAACACGCGGGTGGGGCCGTCGGCAGTGCCCAGGTCGAGGTCGGGCATCCGCCGCCCGATGAGCGGGTGCCCCTCGCCGAGGTCGTAGCGGATGTCGAGCCCGGTGAGCTGCGCGGCGATCCGGCGGCGTGGCTCGTCCATCGACAGCAGGCCGGCCAGGGTGTCGCGGAGCGCGTCGTGGCGGTCGTCGGGGGTGCTGAGCGCGACCTGCGCCATCGTGCTGCGCAGCACCTGGGCGCCGACGGGGTGGCGTTCGGCGTGGTAGCTGTCTAGGAGGCTCTCGGGGGAGCCGCCCTGGACCACCTGGGCGAGCTTCCAGCCAAGGTTCACGGCGTCTTGCACGCCGGTGTTGAGGCCCTGGCCGCCCTGGGGCGGGTGCACGTGGGCGGCGTCGCCGGCGAGCAGCACGCGTCCGGCGCGATAGGACGCCGCCTGGCGGGTGGCGTCGGTGAAGCGCGAGACCCAGTTCGGGCTGTGCGCTCCGTAGTCGGTCCCGTAGGCGGCGGCCAACGCCTCGCGGACATGCTGCAGGGTGGGCTCGGCGGGCTGGTCGACGAGCGGCTCCTTCAGCACCACTCGGTACGGCCCGCCGCCCGCCTCCCGGTTGACGGGCCCGATGCCCCCGCCCTCGCGGCGCATGCCGATCTCGGGCTGCTGCTCCATCTCGACCTCGGCGATCAGCCAGGAGGTCGTGGGGTCCCAGCCGGGGAAGTCGATGCCGGCCGCCTTGCGGACGGCACTGCGCCCGCCGTCGCATCCGACGAGGTAGGACGCCCGCAGGATGTGGCCGTCGGACAGGCGCACATCGACCCCGGTGTCGTCCTGGACGAAGCCCGCCACCTCGCGTTCCCTGAGGTTCGGGACGCCGAGCTCGCCGACCCAGTCGGCGAGGAGTCGCTCGATGTGGCCCTGCCAGAGCGCCAGCCCGTAGTTGTGGCGGGTGGGGAAGTCGCTGATGTCGAGGGGGATCCCGGCGAAGCCCTGGATCTGCATCGCCTGCCCGGCCGCGAGGAACCGGTCGGCGATGCCGCGCTGGTCCAGCACCTCGAGTGTGCGGGAGTGCAGCCCGCCCGCCCGCGACCCGTTGACGTCCTGGCTGGCACGGCGCTCGACGACGACGACGTCGATGCCCGCCAACGCCAGCTCGCCCGCGAGCATCAGGCCTGTCGGGCCGGCGCCCGCGATCACCACCGCGTGGTGGGGATGTGGCCTCCCGGGGGTCTCACGCATTCCATGCCTCCTGAGATCGCGGCCACGGCTGGTGGATGCTCGGGGGCTCTCGGGCGCGAGGGCCACGGTGTTCGGCAGCGTAGGCGGTCTGGAGCCCGATCGGGGGTCGAGTCGAAACGCATCGACAGAAGGCCGAAACTATCGACGCGTTCTGCATGCGGTGACGGTCAATAGCGCATTGCCCGTCGCCCTCGGTCGCAGATCGACCACTGAAACGTTTCGCCACCCGAAAGGTTCGATTCACACGCCTTGTCGAGGGGTATCGAGCGCAGCAAAGTGGGCGGCACGGCTCCGCGCGGCGACGCCCCACGATGGGCGGCCGGTTGTGCCGGGCCCCAGGCATCGAGCCATCAGGCGCGATGAGTTTCGCAAGTTTCGACACCGATTCGCACAAAGGGGTGCCCCATGTCCGACCGACTAGTCCTCGACCGAGCGATGCCCAGGCGTCGCCGGCTGGCACGAGCGCTGCTGAGCATCGGCGCAGCCGCCGCCATGGCAGCCAGCGGCCTGGTGGCTGCTGGACCCGCCACCGCCGCCGTCACGTCGAACCAGACAGGCAACAACGGCGGGTACTTCTACTCGTTCTGGACCGACGCGCCCGGAACCGTCTCCATGGAGTTGGGAGCCAGTGGCAACTACAGCACCCAATGGAGCAACACCGGCAACTTCGTCGCCGGCAAGGGCTGGAGCACCGGCGGCCGCAAGACGGTCAACTACTCCGGCTCCTTCAACCCGTCCGGCAACGCGTACCTGACCCTCTACGGGTGGAGCACCAACCCGCTCGTCGAGTACTACATCGTCGACAACTGGGGCACCTACCGGCCCACCGGCACCTTCAAGGGCACCGTCACCAGCGACGGCGGCACCTACGACATCTACGAGACCACCCGCACCAACCAGCCCTCGATCGAGGGCACCGCGACGTTCAAGCAGTTCTGGAGCGTGCGGCAGTCGAAGCGCACCGGCGGCACCATCACCACCGGCAACCACTTCGACGCGTGGGCCAGCAAGGGCATGAACCTCGGCACCCACAACTACATGATCATGGCCACCGAGGGGTACCAGAGCAGCGGCAACTCCAACATCACCGTCAGCGAGGGCTCAGGCGGCGGCAACCCGACGCCCACCCCGACGAGCGGCGGCGGGGGCAGCAGCGGCTGCACCGTCACTGCCACGCGCGGCGACGAGTGGTCCGACCGGTTCAACGTCTCCTACGCGGTCAGCGGCAGCAGCAGCTGGACCGTCAACCTGGGCCTCAACGGCAGCCAGAGCATCCAGAACAGCTGGAACGCCAACGTCTCCGGCAGCGGCTCCACCCGGACCGTGACGCCCAACGGCAACGGCAACACCTTCGGCGTGACGATCATGAAGAACGGCAACAGCTCCACGCCGTCCGCCACCTGCGCAGGCGGGGGCGGGGGCGGCAGCACGCCGACGCCGACGACACAGCCGACCACGACGCCGACCACCCCCAGCACCGGCGGATGGACGGGAAGCTGCTCGGCCGGATACGTCGGGCTGACCTTCGACGACGGGCCCACCTCGGGCACGTCGAGCCAGCTCATCAACACCCTCAAGCAGAACGGCGCCACGGCGACGGTCTTCCCGACGGGCCAGAACGCCCAGAACAACGCCTCGCTCATGCGGGCGTACGCGGATGCCGGCCTGCAGATCGGCAACCACAGCTGGGACCACCCGCATCTGATCAACATGAGCAGCAGCGAGATCCAGTCGCAGCTCTCGCGGACCCAGACGGCGATCCAGCAGACGTCCGGCGTCACGCCGAAGCTGTTCCGGCCGCCGTACGGCGAGACCAACGCGACGCTCAAGCAGGTCGAGTCCTCGCTGGGCCTGCGGGAGATCATCTGGGACGTCGACTCGCAGGACTACAACAACGGCAGCGCCGACCAGATCCGCCAGGCTGCCCAGCGGCTGACCAACGGCCAGATCATCCTCATGCACGACTGGCCGGCCAACACGATCGCGGCCCTGCCGAACATCCTGCAGGACCTCAAGTCGCGCAACCTGTGCCCGGGCGTCATCTCCGCTGACACCGGGCGCGCGGTCGCCCCGGGCACGAGCACAGGCGGCGGCACGGGCGGCGGGGGCAGCACCGGCTCATGCGCCGTCACCGCGACCCGCGGCGACGAGTGGTCCGACAGGTTCAACGTCACGTACTCGGTGAGCGGGAGCTCCGCCTGGACCGTCAACCTGGCGCTCAACGGCAGCCAGAGCATCCAGAGCAGCTGGAACGCGACGGTGTCCGGCAGCGGCTCCACCCGGACCGTGAAGCCCAACGGCAATGGCAACTCCTTCGGCGTCACCGTCATGAAGAACGGGAACAGCACGACGCCGGGCGCCACCTGCACCACCGGCTGACCCCGGGCACGTCGCCAGGGGCAGGCTGCCGATCCTCGTCGGCAGCCTGCCCCGCAGCCTGTTCGCAGGGTGAATTCGCAGGCAGGGGCGTGTCTTCACCCCGGGGTCCCATCGAAACGGGGCAGGCGCCGCCGAACAGGCAGGTGTGTCTGGGCTGATCGATCCTTCTGCTCCGGCGGGGACCCGCCCGCACTCCTCAGGCGACCGGGGAGCGCCGGTCCCAGAGATCCCCCCGAACTCCCTGGCCCAGATCTTCGAGCTCGACGGCCTCACCGACACCACCGCGCCGGCCCCTTCCGCCGGGCGGCGGCTCTATGTCCCGGTCGCCACCAAGTTCCTGTTCGCTGTGCTGGGGACCGTGTTGTGGGTGGGCCTGTCGGTGTGGATCTCCCAGGCCTGGATCAACGAGCTCACCGACGTGGTCGGAGTGCTGTTCGCCTGGGTCGTCGTCGGCCTCGTCGCGTATCTGCCGGGCGCCGTCGTGGCGTTCATGACGTTCTCCCTCGCGATGGACCGTCAGCCGCCGCTGCGGGTCGCGGAGCCCATCACCCCGCTCACCGTGATCATCGCGGCGCGGAACGAGGAGCAGGGCATCGGGCCGACGATCGCCGCCGTGCACCGCACCGACTACGCGGGCCCTGTGCACGTGATCCTCGCGGACAACGGCTCCACGGACGGCACCGCCGAGGCCGCCCGCCGCACGGCCGACGAGCTGGGGGTGAGCCTGTCGGTGGTGCGCGAAGAGCGCCCCGGCAAGGCGAATGCCCTCAACACCGCCTTGGAGACGGTCGCCACCGAGTACGTGGTGACCGTGGACGCGGACACGCTGCTGCACGTCGAGTCGCTGCGCCGGCTCGTGTCCCGGCTGGAATCGGCGCCTGACGACACCGTCGCGGTGGCTGGCGCGGTGCTGGTCCGCAACTCCCGGGAGAACCTGCTGGCGCGGATGCAGGAGTGGGACTACTACCTGGGCATCGCCGCGGTGAAGCGCATGCAGGGGCTGTACCAGGCGACGCTCGTCGCGCAGGGCGCGTTCTCCATCTACCTCACGGCCGACTTGCGCCGCATCGGCGGCTGGCCGGACGCGATCGGCGAGGACATCGTGGTCACCTGGCGGCTCATGGAGCACGGCCAGCGGGTGTACTTCGAGCCGACTGCCGTCGCGTTCACCGACGTGCCGACGAAGGTCCGGCACTTCATGCGCCAACGGGCCCGCTGGGCGCGGGGGATGTTCGAGGGGCTCGCGGCGGTGCCGCCGTGGCGCCAGCGGCGGCCGATGACCAGGTTCGTGGCCGGCATCGACCTGCTGATCCCCGGGCTGGACATCGGGTACGCGCTGATCTGGATGCCGGGCATCGTGCTGTTCCTGCTGGGCTACCCGTGGGTGGTGTCGGCCTGGACGCTCGTGGTGCTGCCGCTCACCGTGCTGGTGTACGGCAGCCTGCGCCGCTACCAGTCGCGGAACGTGTTCGGGCCGCTGAACCTGCGGGTGCGCCGCAACCGCGGCGGCTACCTCGCGTTCCTGCTGCTGTACCAGGCGCTGTGCTCCTGGGCGTCGCTCGCGGGCTACGCGCAGCACCTGTTCGGGGCCAGGCGCCGCTGGAAGTGAGCGGCCAGCCGCGTCAGGCCGTCAGGCGACGGTGCTGCTGCTCGACTCCTCATGGTCGCGCACGGCCTGCGCGGCCTGGCGGCCCGACGGCGTGAGCATCGCGAGCACGGTGACCACGAGGATCACGGCGCCGGTGGCGATCAGCAGCGACTCGACGCTGAACCGGTCGGCGAGCGGCCCCAGCACCGCCATGCCGAGCGGCATCGCGAGCGCCATGACGATGCCCATGATCCCGAAGACCCGGCCCTGGCGCTCCGGCTCGACGGTCTCCTGCAGGAGCGTCATGGAGGTGGTGGAGAAGAACGGCACCGCGAGGCCGAAGCCGAACATGATCGCGAAGAAGACCCACATGTTCGTGGAGAAGCCCATGCCGATGGACAGGGCGCCGAAGATGAGGGTGGTCCCCACGATCATCGTCATGCGGTTCTTCAGACCGCCCCACGTCGCCAGCAGCACGCCGCCGAGCGTCATCCCGACGGAGAACGCGAGCTCGGTCACCGTGAGCTTCCACACCTCGTCGCCGAAGGTGCGGACCACCATGAGCGGGGTCAGGTTGGACGGCGCGACGACGAGCACGAAGACGACCGCGAACAGGCCCAGCAGCCAGCGGACGAACCCGTGGCGGTGCACGTACCGCAGCCCGCCGACCAGGTCCTCGAAGTAGCCGGCCTTCTCACCGTCGGCCAGGTCGGCGCGCACCACCCGGCCGACGCGCAGCAGGGCCAGCAGTGCGATCCCGATCGCGGCGGTCACCACGTCGATGAAGAAGATCGCGACGATGGAGGCGCTCGCGTAGACGGCCGCCGCGACGGCCGGGGTGACCAGCACCATCGCGGACTGGATGGAGCCGTTGATCCCGTTGACCCGCATGAGCTTGCTGGTCGGCACGAGCTGCGGCAGGAGCGCGGCCACCGCGGGCATCTGGACCCCGGCCCCGACGGAGCGGATGGCCAGCGCCGCGTAGATGAGCCACAGGTCGTCGCTGCCCCCGACCATCAGCAGCGCCAGGACCAGCGTGGTCACCGCGATGGAGGCGTCCGCCGCGATGATCATCACCTTGCGGTTGAGCCGGTCCGCCCAGACGCCCGCGAAGACCGACACGATCGCCTGCGGCAGGAAGCCGAACACCGCGGCCAGGGCGAGCACGCCACCGGACTTCGTCTCGAGGGTGAGGTGCCACATGATCGCGTACTGCACGAGCATCGAGCCGAACAGCGAGACGGTCTGGCCGCCCAGGAACAGGGTGGCGTCGCGTCGCCAGGTCGGCTTCTCGGCCTCGTCAGCCGGGGCATCGGGGCCGCTGGGCTGGTGGCCTCCGACCTCCACGTCCACGGCAGTCGCGGCGTCGGGGAGCACTCCACCCGCGGTCGGCGTCGGGTCGGCGTCGGCGTGGGGTGGGGTCACTCGACCATCCTGGGGGTAGCGCGGGGCGGCGTCACGCTTTTTGGGCCGCGCCCTAGGGCGCTCTCGACGCCTGACGGTGCGAGGGTGGGACGGAGCGTCTTCCCCGCCCGCGTCGGAGGCCAGACATGAGCACCTCGACCTACCCGCTGCACCTCGAAGGCCAGATCGATCCCGGCCTCAACCGGTGGCTGTGGCTGCTGAAGTGGCTGCTCGTCATCCCGCACGTCATCGTGCTCTTCGTGCTGTGGCTCGTCTTCCTCGTCCTGACGTTCATCGCCGGGGTGATGATCCTGTTCACGGCCCGCTATCCCCGTCCGCTCTTCGACTTCAACGTCGGCGTGCTGCGCTGGGGATGGCGCGTGTCCTTCTACTCCTACGGGGCGCTCGGCACCGACAGGTACCCGCCCTTCACGTTGGAGGACGTGCCCGACTACCCGGCCCGGCTCACGGTCGACTACCCAGAGCGGCTGTCCCGCGGGCTCGTGCTGGTGAAGTGGTGGCTGCTGGTGTTCCCGCAGCTCCTGGTGGTCGGCATCCTCACCGGCGCTCCGTGGGGCGGCACGTGGGATGGCGACAACTCGTGGGACGACGGCGGCGGCGCCTGGCAGTCGGGTGGCGGGCTGATCAGCCTGCTCGTGCTGTTCGCGGCCATCGCGCTGCTGTTCAGCGGCCGCTACCCGCGCTCGCTGTTCGACCTGGTCATCGGGCTGCAGCGCTGGGTGCAGCGCGTGGCGGCGTACTCCGCCCTGATGACCGACGAGTACCCGCCGTTCCGCCTCGACCAGGGCGGGGCGGATCCCGGCCTCGGCCAGGAGCCGCCCCGCGAGCCCGCGCCCGGTCGGGCTTAGGGCGCGATCGCCGACAGCCTGTCGCCCGTCACCGTGCGGCGCTCGCGGTCACATGCGCGTCGAGCTCATCGAGCGCGCTGTCCCAGCCGTCGTAGACGTTGCCGTCCCCGCGTGCCGCGTCGAACCCGCGCAGGTCGAATGTCATGCGGGTGCCGGCGTCGGTCGGCTCCAGGGTGACGGTGATGAGCGGCGCGTCGTCGGGGTCGCCGTCCGGGAGGCCCCAGGTGAAGACGAGCCGCTCGGGCTCGACGACCTCCCGGTAGACGCCGCCAGTCGGGTACTGCTCGCCGGTCGCGTCGTTCACCATCGTGTAGGCGTACCGGCCGCCGACGCGGGCGTCGATGGCGACGGTCTCGCGCGGGGTGTGCACGCCGCTGGGGTGCCACCACACGGCGGCCTCGTCGGGGTCGGTCCACGCGCGCCACAGGTCCTGCGGGGTGGCGTCGAAGTCGCGCACGAGCGTGAAGCCCTTGGCCATGTCGATCATCGCTGGTCCTTTCTGCGGGAGCGGAGGTGCTCCTCGAGGGTGTCGAAGCGCTCGGTCCAGTCGGCGCGGCGCCGTGCGATCCACTCGGAGGCGTCGTCGAGCCCCTCCTCGCGGACGGTGCACAGCCGCCACTGCGCGTCCACCGTGCGGGTGAGCAGCCCGGCGGCCTCGAGGACCGCCAGATGCTGGGAGACCGCGGGGCGGCTGATCGGGTAGTGCCCGGCCAGCTCGCCCACGGTGCGTGGCCCGTCGGCCAGTCGCGTGAGGATGTCTCTGCGGGTGGGGTCCGCCAGTGCGCTGAACACCCGGCTGAGTGGGTCGTCCGCCGCCCGCACTGCACCGCCTCCTTATGTAAGTGATTACTTACACACGCTACGCCGTCGAGGTGGTGTTGGCCAGGGGTGGCGACCGGGCGATTCGCCGCTCGATCCCGCGCGGGGAGCAGCCCCGGGCTGGTCGCGAGCGCTGGCGGGGCAGGGGCGTCGTCCCAGGTGGCCGCAGATCCGCCGGTAGTATCCGAAGCCGTCCCTCGCGGGGTGCGCTGCCACAGGTGTGCAGCGGGAGTACAGGGACAGCGACGACGGTGATGTCGGGACGGACGGGGGCGCGGGCCGATGGGCGCGGATTCTGGGGCGTGGGAGCGGCCCGGGCGTTCGGTCGGTGTGCGAGACGTCGCCGCGCTCGCCGGAGTGTCGCTCGGCACCGTCTCCAACGTCATGAACCACCCCGAGCGGGTCGGGCCGGAGACGCGCGACCGCGTCGAGGCGGCGATGCGCTCCCTCGGATTCGTCCCGTCGCGCGCGGCCGGACAGCTCCGCAGCCGCCGGTCGGAGCTCATCGGCCTGGTGGTCCCGGATGTGGGCAACCCGTTCTGGGCGACGATGCTGCGCGGCGTCGAGACGGTGGCGGACGCCGCCGGGCTGACCATGGTGGTGGGCTCCACGCATCAGGACCCGGAGCGGCAGCGGCACGTGCTGCGCGTGCTGGAGAGCCAGGGCGTGGACGGGCTGGTGATCGCCCCGATCGTGGACCGGGCCGCTGACTGGGCCTCGTTCGAGGACCGCCGGTTCGGCGTGGTGACGCTCGAGCGGCAGGCGGCCGGCTCCACCGGCGCGTGGGTGAGCCTGGACAACGTCGAGGGCGCCCGGCTGGCGATGGGCCACCTGGTCGACCTGGGGCATCGGCGCATCGCGCTGGTGAACGGCCCGCCGTCGGTGTCGTGGTGCGCCGAACGGCGCGAGGGGGCCGTGCTGGCGATCTCCGAGCGCGGGCTGAACGCCGAGGACGTGCTGGTCGACGTGGTGGTGGACGACCTCACCGTCGCGGAGGGCGCCGCGTCGATCGCGCCGCTGCTGGACGACCGGAGCGTCACTGCCGTGATGTGCGTGAACGACATGCTGGCGCTCGGCGCGCTGCTGGAGATGCAGGAGCGCGGGCTCCGGGTGCCGCAGGACATGGCCCTCGTCGGCTACGACGACGCCGACTTCGCGCCGGCCCTGAACCCGCCGCTGACCACCGTCCGGCAGCCCGCCTTCGATATGGGCGTCGCCGCGGCCGGGCTGCTGCTGCGCGCCGACGAGCGCGCCCCGGGCGAGCACGTGCGGTTCGAGCCGAAACTCGTGGTGCGCGGATCGAGCGGCCCCCCGCCCGGGTGATTCCTCCCGCCTGATCCGTTCTCGCGACGCCTCTCGCGCGTCGTCACCGAACTGTGACCTGGGCTCATTTGACTTCCGACGGGACGCGAGGGAGTCTTGAACCGGTTCAGCGTGAACCGGTTCAATCGACCACGCCGGGCCGCTCCACCGTGCCGATGGCGTCACTCGCCGAGGCACCCGCACGATCCAACGGAGGATTCTGTGACCCGGGACCACGTGACCCGTCGCGAGTACGACGAGTGGCTCAACGAGGCGGCCAGCCTCGCCCGCGCGCTGCGCTACCCCATCACCCCCGAGATGGTGAACGACAGCGCGGGCATCGTCTTCGGCGACGACCAGTACGAGGCGTTCGCGAACGGCCTCTGGTCGCGTGAGCCCTACGAGCTCATGGTGATCTTCGAAGCCCTCAACGAGGCGGCCGTCGACGGCCTGCCCGCCGCGGGCGCCGCGCACGCCGAGTACAGCGGCCTCTGCGACAAGCTGATGATCGTGCACCCGGGCAAGTTCTGCCCGCCGCACTTCCACCAGCGCAAGACCGAGAGCTACGAAGTCGTGCTCGGCGAGATGGAGGTCTTCTACTCGCCGACCCCCGTCGCCGTCGACGACGAGGAAGTCCTCTCGTTCCGCCCGATGCCCGTCGGCCAGCCCTGGCCCGAGGGCGTCGCCCTCGCCGCCGGCCGCGAGGAGTCCTACGCCGAGCTCACCAGCTACGTGCGGCTCAGCGCGGGCGACCCCAAGTTCGTCATGCACCGCAAGCACCTCCACGCGTTCCGCTGCCCCGCGGACTCGCCGGTGCCGCTCGTCGTGCGCGAGGTCTCGACCTACAGCCACGAGCCCACCGAGCACGCGCATGACAAGCCGGCGCCGCTGCCGTCCTGGGCGGGCCTGCACGACAACGCGTTCGTGTCCCCGGCGGCCAACTCCGGCCGCCTCACGACCGCGATCCGCTGACCTCACCCGATTCACCACCACCCGTCAAAGGAGACACCGTGCGTTCCACTCTCAAGGTCGTCGCGCTCACCGCGGCCGCCGGCCTCATGCTCACCGCCTGCGCCAGTGGCGCCGACGAGCCCGCTGGCGGCGCCAGCACCGGCGACTCGAACCGCGCCGAGGTGCAGTTCGAGGCCAAGGACCCGCTGACCATCGGCTACTCGGTCTACGACCTGCAGAACCCCTACTGGCAGTCGTACACCGCCGGGGTCAAGGCCGGCGCTGAGGCCGCAGGCGTCGAGGTCGTCGTCGTCGACCAGAAGTCCGACCAGAGCCAGCAGGTCTCGGGCAGCCTCGACCTGATCAACCAGGACATCTCTGGCCTCATCGTCACGCCGGTGCAGCCGTCCGCGCTGCCGTCCACGATCGACGCCGCGCACGACGCCAAGATCCCGGTGGTCATCGCCGACATCGGTGTCGCAGGCGACTACGACGCCTACATCCAGTCGAACAACCTCAACGGCGGCGCCCTCGCGGCCGAGTACGTCATCGAGCAGCTCGGCGAGGTCCCCGGCCCGCACAAGGTCGGCGTCATCGAGCTGCACGCCGGCTCGGTCGTCGGCGAGGAGCGCGTCGCCGAGTTCGTCACGATCCTCGAGGCGAACGACAACTTCGAGATCGTCTCGAGCCTGGACGGCAACGACACCGTCGACGGCGGCTTCGCCGCGGCGCAGGACATGCTCTCGGCCAACCCCGACCTCGAGGTCATCTACGCGGCCAATGACGACTCGGCCATCGGCGCCCAGCGCGCCATGGAGACGGCCGGCAAGTCCGTCGCCGACGGCTTCATCCTCATCGGCTTCGACGGCGCCGACGGCGCGCTCGACCTCATCGAGCAGGGCCTCATGAGCGCCACGGTGGCGCAGGACCCGTACGGCCAGGGCATCAAGGCCGTCGAGACCATCCTCGCGCTGCTCGAGGGCGAGGACGCCGGCTACGACGACGCCGACACCCGCACGGTCTTCTTCCCGGTGGAGATCGTCACGAACGACAGCCTCGCGGACTTCCGCGCGGCGCTCGCCAAGAAGAACTGATCCACGGCGGGGAGCGGGGACGGCAGGACCGTCCCCGCTCCCCGCTCCCATATCGGAGGAAGGACACGTCGATGGCTGCGGTGCTGCAGGTCGTGGACGTAGTGCAGGAGTACCCGGGGGTCCGGGCGCTCAAGGGAGTGTCGATCGAGCTCGCCGCCGGACAGGTGCTGGGGCTCGTCGGCGAGAACGGCGCGGGCAAGAGCACGCTCATCCGCATCCTCGGAGGTATCGAGCAGCCGGTGCGCGGTGAGGTGCAGGTGCACGGCGCCCCGCACACCTTCCGCAGCTCGGCGGACTCGCAGGCCGCCGGGATCAGCGTGGTGAGCCAGGAGTTCCGGCTCGTCGCGCAGCTGTCCGTGGCGGACAACGTGTTCCTCGGCCACGAGATGACCGGTGGCGGCGTGGTCAACCGCGCCCGCACCCGCAAGCGCACCGCCGAGCTGCTCGACCAGCTCGGCCTGGACCTCGACCCGGACCGCCCGGTCTCCTCGCTCACCGTGGGCGACCGGCAGATGGTCGAGATCGCGCGGGCGCTGTCCCGCGAGTTCGACGTGCTGATCATGGACGAGCCGACGGCGGCGCTGAACGGCGCCGAGATCACCCGGCTGCACGGCATCGTCAACCGCCTCGCCGCGCAGGGCAAGGCCATCGTCTACGTCTCGCACCACCTCGACGAGATCTTCGAGATCTGCCACGACGTGGCAGTGCTGCGCGACGGCGAGCTCGTCGCGCACGCCCCCACCGCCGAGTTGGACGAGCCGCGCCTCGTCGAGCACATGCTGGGCCGCAAGCCGCAGGCCTACGAGCGTGGCGCCGCCGCGACCGTGGGCGCCGAGGTGCGCCTCCAGGTCACCGACCTCGAGGTGCCCGGTGTGTCCACGCCGTTCGACCTGACCGTGCGCGGCGGGGAGATCGTCGGGCTCGCCGGGCTGGTGGGCTCGGGTCGCACCGAGCTGACCCGCGCGCTGTTCGGCGACCTGACCGCCCTGGGCGGCGAGGTCCGCGTCGATGGCAAGCCGGTGCGGCTGCGCAACAGCCGCGAGGCGGTGCGCAACGGCGTGTTCATGCTCAGCGAGGACCGCAAGGGCGAGGGCATCCTGCCGCACCTGGACGTCACCGAGAACGCGATGGTCTCGCGCGACAAGTCGAAGCTCCCGCTGCTGCAGCGGCTGCTGCCGATGGCCCGCGACGAGCGCGCCCAGTTCTCCAAGCTCCGTGAGGACATGCGCATCCGCGTGCCGCACGGCCGCCAGCTCATCGGCAACCTCTCGGGCGGCAACCAGCAGAAGGTGCTGCTCGGCCGCGCCCTGCTGTCGGGCTGCTCGGTGCTGCTGCTCAACGAGCCCACCCGAGGGGTGGACGTCGGCGCGAGGGTCGACATCTACCAGCTCGTCAAGCAGCTCGCCGACGCCGGGGTCGCCGTCGTCGTGTCGAGCTCCGACGCCCCCGAGCTCGCCGCCATCGCCGACCGTTGCGCCGTGTACTTCGCGGGCCGCCAGGTCGCCGAGCTCCACGGGGCCGACGTCACGGAGGACAACATCGTCGGCGCGTCCGTCGGGCAGACCGCGCAGGAGGCCACCCATGTCTGACACCATCGCCAACCCGAGCGCCACCGAGGCGCTCGTCGCGGACGAGCGGGCCAGGTCCGCTGAGCGCGCCCGCCGCGCGGACAGCCGGCGGCGGCTCATGCAGAACGCCGGCGTGCTCATCCCGTTCCTGATCGTGCTCATCGCCGGGCTCGCAGCGGTGCCGAACTTCGCGTCCTCGTCGAACGTGACGAACATGCTGGTCAACGCCGCGATCCTCGCGATCGTCGGCTACGGCATGACGCTGGTCATCGCGGTGCGCGGCATCGACCTGTCGGTCGGCTCGGCCCAGGCCCTCGCCGCGTGCGTGGCCGCAGCGGCCGTGAACTCGATGGGCCCCGTCGTCGGGGCGCTGGTCGGCATCGCCGTCGGCGCCGCGCTCGGCCTGGCCAACGGGCTGCTCGTCACCCAGCTCCGGGTGCCCGGCTTCGTCGCGACCCTCAGCACCATGAGCGTGTTCCGTGGGCTCGTGCTGCTGTTCACCGGCGGCGCGCCGATCATGATCGCGTCCGTCGGGTTCAAGTCCGTGGCCACCGCCAAGGTGCTGGGCATCCCCGTGCCGTTCCTCGTCGCCGCGGCCCTCGGCGTCGCCGCGTGGTTCGTGCTGGACCGCATGCGGTTCGGCAAGCACGTGGTCGCGGTGGGCGGCAGCCCGGAGGCTGCTGTCGACACCGGCATCAGCGTGAACCGCGTGCTGCTGCTCGCGTACCTCGTCGCGGGGGCCACCGCCGGCATCGGCGGTGTGCTGCTCGCCAGCCAGCTCGGCGTGGTCAACGGCTCGGTCGCCGCGGGCCTCGAGCTGCAGGCCATCGCGATCGTCGTCCTCGGCGGCACCTCCATGGCCGGTGGCCGGCCGCGCATCGTCGGCACGTTCATCGCGGCGCTGCTGCTGACGATGATCAACTCCGGCCTCAACCTGCTCAACGTCCCGTCGTTCTACCAGTACGTCGCCCTCGGAGCCCTGCTCGTGTTCGCGCTGAGCATCGACGGCGCACAGCGTGCCGCAGTCCGCCGCATGCTCGAAGGGAGGCACTCGTGACCACCATCGACACCGTCACCCCGACGCCCGGTCGGACCCGCCGGGGGGCGAATGGCGCCCCGGATGAGAACGGCCCCGGCCTGCGCCAGGCGCTCCTGCAGTTCGCGTCGAAGCAGTACCTCGTCGCGGTGCTCATCGTGCTGTGCGTGGCAGTCGGGCTCGCCAAGCCCTCGTTCTGGGGCACTGGCAACCTGTCGAACGTGCTGTTCCAGGCGTCGTTCGTGGGCCTGGCGGCCTGCGGCATGACGCTGCTCATCGCGGGCGGGCTGCTCGACCTGTCGGTCGGCGGCGTCATCGCGGTCAGCTCGATCGCGGTGGCCACGGTGCTCCCGCACACCACGATCGGCGGGGCCATCGTGCTCGCGCTGGTCATCGGCGCAGTGCTGGGCCTGATCAACGGGCTGCTCGTCACGTACGTGAAGATCGCGCCATTCATCGCGACGCTCGGCACGCAGTACCTGTTCCTGGGGCTGGCGTTCATTTGGACGTCGGGCAAGGTCGTGCCGATCACGTCGAGCCACTTCCGGGACGCCACCACCGGCAAGCTCGGCTGGCTGCCCGTGCCGTTCCTGGTGTTCGTCGTCCTGGCGGTGCTCACCTTCCTGTTGCTGCAGCGCACGTACTTCGGCCGCACCGTGCGGGCCTTCGGCTCGAATGAGCGCGCGGCGGTCCTCGCGGGGATGCCGGTCAACCGCTCCAAGGTGATCGTGTTCATCGTGGCGGGCGTGTGCTTCGCGCTGGCCGGGGTGTTCATGGCCGGGCGGCTCTCGTCCGCCGAGGGCAACATGGCCACCGGCTTCGAGATGAACGTCATCGCGGCGGTCGTCGTGGGCGGCACGGCGCTGCGCGGCGGACGGGGCACGATGTTCGGCACCGTCGTCGGCTCGGTGCTGTTCGCGGTGCTCGCGAACGCGCTCAACCTGCTCGGCGTGGCGTCGTACTGGCAGTACGTCCTCACCGGCGCGGTGCTCATCGCGGCTATCGCCGTCGGAGCCCGGCGGTCCTCGGCCGCCGAGGTGCGCGGGGCCGGCTGATGGGTTTCGGAGCGGACTCTGCCCCGGTCGGCGACGCTGTGCGCCGACTCGTGGGCGCCCCCGACCAGCTCGTCTCGGTGGACCGCATGGTCCGCGACGAGGGAGCTGGCCGGGGGGCCCCGGTCCTCGTGGTGCGCAACCCCCGGGGGATCTCCTTCGAGGTGCTGCTCGACCGTGCGCTGGACGTCGGCTGGGCCGACGCGCCGGGCCTGCCGCTCGCGTGGCGCTCGGCGCGGGGCCCTGTCGAGTCCTCGCGTTATGAGCCCGAGGGCGCCGGCTGGACCCGGACGTTCGGCGGCGGCCTGCTCACCACGTGCGGGCTCAGCGCGACGGGGGCGCCGTCCACGGTGGACGGCGCGCACCACGGCCTGCACGGGCGGGTGGGGCACGTCCCCGCCGAGAACGTCCGCTGGGGCCTGGTCGAGGATGGCGACGACGGCCTGGCCGTCGAGATCACGGGCGACGTGGTCGAGACCGCGTTGGGCTCGTCCACGCTGCGGCTGCGGCGGCGCATCGTCGCCAGCACGACCCGCCCCGAGCTGCGCGTCGAGGACATCGTCACCAACGACGGCTTCGCCCCCGCCGGGCACATGTTCCGGCACCACCTCAACCTCGGGTACCCGCTGGTGGGCCCCGGCACCGTCGTGGCGGCGACGGCCGAGCCGCTCGCCGAGCGCGACCGCCCCGGCGAGGAGCCACGCGCGCTGCCGTGGACGCTGGACCTGGGCGAGGACGGCTCCACGCCCGAGGTCGTCCTGTACTGCGCCCCCGAGCCCGGGCCGACGGCCACCGTCATGGTCATGGCCACCGACGGCGCCTGGGCGCAGATCGAGCAGGCCGTCGACGGGTGGCCGCTGCTGGTGCTGTGGCGCGACGCGAAGCCGGGCGTGAACGTCCTGGGCGTCGAGCCCTCGACCTCCCGCGACGGCGGCCGCGCGCAGGCCGAACGGGACGGCGAGGTCATCTGGCTCGCGCCGGGGGAGTCCCGCCACTACACGACTGTGGTGCGCGCCGGCAGCTGACGCCGCCTGCCCTCACCGCCTGCCCTCACCGCCTGCCCTCACCGCCTGCCCTCATCACCCTGGGTGAACGGCCTGTCCGCCGCCCGGGTGAAGGCCTCGCCATGCCCACGGGTGGTTGGACCAAGGTCCCATTGACGCACTGTCAATGGGGCCTTGGATGATCCATGACGGCACCCGCCCCCGGCTCCTCGGGGACGCGGCGTAGCCGGCGGTGAGGGTGGTGGATCGTGGCACGCACGGGCGGATCAGGCGCCACACGGACGGTGATGGACCCGGACGACAGGCGCGAGGCGATCATCGCCGCCGCGCGGCAGCTGTTCGCCGAGCAGGGCGTCGGCCGCACGTCCATCGCGGACGTCGCGGCCCGGGCCGGCATCACCCGCGGGCTCGTCTACCACTACCTGACCGACAAGGACACCTTGGTCGAGGTCGTCCTCGAACAGCACATCGACGAGTTCGTCGAGGACGTGCGGCGCTGGGACGCCGCGCGCGAGGTCGGCAACATCGACAAGGCCCTCGCCGACTGCGTCGCGCTGTTCCGCCGCCACCTGGGCCCCGTCGCCCAGCCGGGCGCCCTGCCGCGCATCGAGGACACCCGCCTGTACAGCAGGTTCGTCGACCGTGCCGTGCGCGCCCTCGTCGACTGCCTGCAGGACACCACCGTGGCCGCCTACGCCCAGCGGCACCGCATCGCGATCGACCACGTCCCCGAGACGTTCTACGTGCTCATCCACGGCCTGATCGGGCTGGCGGCCTCTGAGCGCAAGGTCGACGACCGCGTCCTGATGGACATCATCCGGCAGACGCTGCACCTCGATCCCAGCGACGGCCCTCTGTCTTCTGAAGGCCTGCCCTCTGAAGCCCCGCCGTCTGAGCAGCAAGCGCCCCGGCAGCAGCCGGACGCGCCCAGTCCCCTCCACCCCGAAGGCGAGTGACGAGATGTTCCTCTTCGAGTCCATCCCCTGGTACTCGGCGCTCATGTGGGTCGCGGTCGTCGCGGCCCTCATGCTCGCCAACGAGATCGCGCGCTCCAGCAAGCGCGCGGCGATCGTGCTGTTCATCGTGCTGCCGATCGTCCTGACGATCTTCGTCTGGCCGAACACCGCAGGCGAGGGGTCCAGCACCGGCAGCTGGTTCCACTGGGTCAAGGTGTACTCGGCCCTGGCCGGGTGCATCGGGTTCATGCTGCTGCGGTACTACCCGCGCATCGCCCGCAACAAGTACGCGCTGATGTTCCCCGCCGCGATCCTGGCGCTCAACATCCTCGAGGCGGTCATCCGCGACTTCCAGGTCACGTCGATGAACGGCATGGTCGACGGCGTCATGATGGTCGGCGGCCCCTGGAACGTCATGAACGGCATCGCCGGGCTGCTCAACCTGCTGACCATCTGCGGGTGGGCCGGCATCGTCATCAGCCAGGACAAGAAGCGCGACATGGTGTGGCCGGACATGGTCTGGTTCTGGATCATCGCGTACGACCTGTGGAACTTCGCGTACGTCTACAACTGCGTCGGCGACCACGCGTTCTACGCCGGCGCCGCGCTGCTGGTCTCGTGCACCATCCCCGCGTTCTTCATCAAGCGCGGCGCCTGGTTGCAGCACCGTGCCCAGACGCTCGCGTTCTGGATGATGTTCACGATGGCCGTGCCGGCGTTCGTCTCCGACTCGAAGTTCGCCGTCGACTCCTCACACGACCCGAAGGCGCTGTTCATCGTCAGCGCGCTGGCCCTCGTCGCGAACGTCGCGGTGGCCGTGTACCAGGTGCGCCGCATCATCGTCCGGCGGCTCAACCCGCTCAAGGACGAGCTCTGGACGGACCTGCCCGATTACCAGAAGGTCGCCGCGGCGAACCCGCAGCCCCGCGCGGAGGCCGTCACCGCGGACGTCTGACCTGGCAGTGCATCGCAGTAGATGAACGGGAAGGGGCTTGCCATGCGGCGGGCCCCTTCCTCGTGGCATGCCGGCGTGGCCAGCCGGCGCGGCCACGCCGACGCGGTCAGTCGTCGGGCTGGAGCTCCTGGGCGGTCGGCAGGCGCAGCGCGGGGTCGGGCACGGGAAGTCGCGACCTCGCGGGGCTGCGCATCCCGCGCAGCACGATCGCCAGGGCCAGCTCGACAGGGGCGTCCTCGGGCAGGCGGGTGTGCGCCGAGACGGCGCCGTCGAGCATGGCGATGGCGAGCATCACCTCGGGGAGGGTGAGGTCCTCGCGCACCAGGCGGGCGGCGTGGGCGCGGTCGAGCGCGGCGGAGAGCAGGCCCCGGGTCTGCTCGAACATGGCGCCGAGTGGCTCGTCGGATCCGGCGGTGCGGATGGCGGTGGCGAGCCCGGGCGCGTCGAGCTGGAGGGCGAGGATCTCGGCGAGGAGGTGCTCGAGGAGGTCGTCGCCGGGGTAGTCGGCCGCGTAGTGCTCGAGGGCGTCCATGCGCATCTTGAGGACGGCGGCGATGAGGGCCCCGCGGTCGGGGAAGTGGCGGTAGAGGGTTCCACGCCCGACGTCGGCGCGTCGGGCGACGAGGTCGAGGGGCGCGGCGGCCCCGTCCTCGCGGAAGACCTCGGCGGCGGCGGCGATGAGCCGGGCCCGGTTGCGCTGGGCGTCGCGCCGTTGGCTCACCCGTCGAGCCTAGCCGAGCAGGCCCGAGGCCTTCTGTCCCTGGCGGGCCGCGCGCGACCCCGGTACCTTGAAGTGGACGCCGGTGTCCGGTTGGCTGGCGTGTCCGACTTCGAAGGGGAAGTGCGATGGGCAAGTTCGACAAGGTCGTCGACGTCGTGGTCGTCGGCACGGGCTCAGCGGCGATGACCACAGCGCTCGCGGTCAAGGAGTCTGGCAAGGAGCCTCTCGTCCTCGAGAGCACGGAACTGTACGGCGGGTCCTCGGCGATGTCCGGCGGGGGCCTCTGGGTCCCGAACAACCCCGTCATGCGCGACGCTGGCGTCTCCGACTCCTACGAGGCCGCGCGCACCTATCTCGACGAGGTGATCGGCGACGTCGGACCCGCGAGCTCCCCCGAGCGGCGGCACGCGTTCCTCACCGAGGGGCCCGCGATGGTCGAGTTCCTGCGCGGCCTGGGCTTCCGCTTCGTCTACGGACGCGGCTACGCCGACTACTACCCCGAGAAGCCGGGTGGCATGGCCATCGGACGCGGCATCGAGGGCGACCGCTGGGACATGCGCAAGCTGGGGGCCTGGGGCGCGAAGCTCCGCGGGCTGATCCCCATGCCGGTGCACACCTACGAGGTGGCGTCCATGAACCTGTCGCTGCGCACCGTCAAGGGCTTCCTCACCGCCGCCAACGTGGTCGGCTTCCAGACCATCGGCAGCCGCCTGCTCGGCAAGAAGCTCGTCGGGCTCGGCAACAGTCTCATGGGCCAGATGCTGCACCTCGCGCTCCAGCGCGACATCCCCATCTGGCTCGAGTCTCCGCTGGTCGAGCTGATCATCGAGGACGGCGCGGTGGTCGGCGTCGTCGTCGACCACGAGGGCAAGCGGATGCGGATCGGCGCCCGCCACGGCGTCATGCTCGCCGCCGGCGGCTTCGCCCACAACGACGAGATGCGGCAGAAGCACCACCCGCACCCCATCACCACCGAGTGGACCAGCGCCAACCCCGGCGACACCGGCGAGGTCATCCAGGCCGGGATCGCCGCCGGCGCGGCCCTCGCGCTGATGGACGACGCCTGGTGGGGGCCGTCGGTGCTCAAGCCCGACGGCGCGGCGCAGTTCCTGCTCGCCGAGCGCTCGCTGCCGCACGGGTTCATCGTCGACGCGGGCGGCGAGCGGTTCATGAACGAGTCCGAGTCGTACGTGGACGCCGGACACCACCAGTACGAGCGGAACGCCACGATCGCGGCGATCCCCGCCTACCTGATCATCGACTCGCGGCACCGCTCCCGGTACCCGTTCGGCATGGCCCTGCCCGGCATGACGCCCAAGAAGCTCATCGAGTCCGGGTTCATGACCAAGGCCGACTCCCTGGAGGAGCTCGCCGAGAAGATGGGCATCGACAAGGACGGCCTGCGGCGCACCGCCGGCCGGTTCGCGCAGTTCGCCGCCACCGGCGTGGACGAGGACTTCCACCGTGGGGACAGCGCCTATGACCGCGTCTACAGCGACCCGCGGGTCAAGCCCAACCCGAACCTGGGCTCGGTGAGCAGGCCGCCGTTCTACGCCATCAAGATCTACCCGGGCGACCTCGGCACCAAGGGCGGGCTGCTGACCGACGAGCACGCGCGCGTGCTCCGCGAGGACGGCTCCGTCATCGAAGGGCTGTACGCGGCGGGCAACACGTCCGCCTCGGTGATGGGCAACACGTACCCGGGTCCCGGCTCGACCATCGGCCCCGCGATGACCTTCGGGTACATCGGCGGGCGCCGCGCCGCCGCCAAGGAGGCGACCGCGGCGCTGTAGGGGGTGCGCGCTCGGGCCCCCGGCAGGCGATCGGCCCGCGGGGGGCCCGAGTCATGCTTAACCGGCCGGGGTCAGCCGACGATGCGGCGGAGCTCCGCGCGGCACTGCCGGTAGACCTCCACGGGGTCGGCCGCGCGGCCCTCGAGCGCGAGCTCGCCCCAGCGCTCCCATGAGGCGCGCCACACCGCCACGACGATCTCGGCGATGAGCAGCACGGTGGCGGGGTCCCCGCCCTGCAGCTGCTCGGCGAGCCGGGCGCGCAGGCGCGCGGTCAGGGCCTGCTCCTGGGCGGCGGCCAGGGCCTGGAGGTCGGGCTCCCGGGTGAGCAGCCGCGCGACGCGGCGGTGCTCGTCGAGCTCGGGGTCGTTCTCGCCGGCCATCGCCGACTCGGTGGCGGCCTCGACCTTCTGCAGCACCGAGGCGATCGGGTCGTCTGCCGAGACGTCGATCGCGTCGATGGCCCGGAGCAGGCGCCGCTGGCCGGGCAGGGCGGCTTGCTCCTTCGAGGTGAAGTACCGGAAGAAGGTGCGCGACGAGACGCCGGCGCGGTCGGCGATCTGCTGGACGGTGGTCTCCCGGACGCCCTGCTCCTCGAAGAGCTCCAGTGCGGCCTGGTGGATCTCGGCGTGGGTGTCGAGACGGCGCCGGGCGCGCAGGTCGGAGGGGGTGTCGTCCATGCGGTCCTTCCTAGCACGAGCGCACGTGTGACCAGCGGCACTCCTCTGGCAGTCGCTGCCATGGTGTCACACCGTGACAGAATCGCCTGGCTTGTTTTCCAGGAAGAAGGTCCCATGTCTGACGTTCAGCTCCGCGAGGAGACCCCGGCGCTCCCGCCGGCCATCGAGACGGAGAAGGCCACCGGCCGCGTCGGCCCGGTGATCACCGTCCTCGTGCTCTCCGCACTGATCATGATCCTCAACGAGACAGTGCTCAGCGTCGCGCTGCCCAGCATCATGGGCGACTTCGAGGTCACAGCCGGCACTGCCCAATGGCTCACCACCGGCTTCATGCTCACCATGGCCGTGGTCATCCCCACCACCGGCTACCTGCTCCAGCGGTTCACCACCCGCACCCTGTTCACGGCGGCGCTGGTGCTCTTCCTAGTGGGCACCGTGCTGGCCGGCATCGCGCCTGCCTTTGCCGTCATCCTGCTCGGCCGCGTCGTCCAGGCCTGCGGCACCGCGATCATCCTGCCGCTGCTGATGACCACCACCCTCACGTCGGTCCCCGTCGAGAAGCGCGGCGCGGTCATGGGGCTCAACTCCGTGGTCATCTCCGTGGCGCCGGCCATCGGGCCCACCATCTCGGGCGTCGTCGTCGACACGCTCGGCTGGCGGTGGGTCTTCGGGCTCATGCTGCCGCTCGCCGCGATCGCGTTCGTCGTCGGCCTCCTGCTCATCAAGGCCACCCACGACGTCACGCGCCCGCGCCTGGACGTCGGGTCGGTCGTGCTGTCCGTCTTCGCCTTCGGCGGCATCGTCTACGGGCTCGCCTCCATCGAGGCGCTGCTCGACGGCGGCCTGGCGCCCCTCGCATCCCTGGTGATCGGCGTCCTCGCGCTCGTGGTGTTCGTCCGGCGCCAGACGCGCCTGCAGCGCACCGGCTCCGTGCTGCTGGACCTGCGCCCGTTCACCGTCCCCACCTTCCGGGTCTCGGTGATCATCGTGATGGTCGCCATGGCCACAATGCTCGGCACCGTCGTGGTGCTGCCCATCTACCTGCAGGCGGGCCTCGGCGTGAGCGTCCTCACGACCGGGCTGCTCATGCTGCCGGGCGGGCTCATCCAGGGCTTGTTGTCGCCGTTCGTCGGGCGCCTCTACGACAAGGTCGGCCCGCGCCCCATCGTCATCCCCGGCGCGATCCTGCTGTGCGGCGGGCAGTGGCTGCTCAGCACCATCGGCGCCCACACGTCACCGGGCGTCGTCGTGGCCTGGCACGTCATCTTCTGCATCGGGATGTCCATGCTCATGACGCCGCTGATGACCGTCTCGCTCAGCGCCCTGCCGCGTGAGCTCTACGCGCACGGCTCCGCGATCATGAACACCCTGCAGCAGCTCGCCGGCGCGGCCGGCACCGCGCTGCTCGTGGCCGCGATGACCATCGGGGCAGCCGCCGCGAGCGGATCCGGAGCGCAGGCGCAGGCCGTCGGCACGCAGAAGGCGTTCCTCCTGGGCGGATGCCTCGGGCTGATCGCCGTGGTCGCCGCGCCGTTCGTCAAGCGGCTCCGCGCGCACGACTGACCTGCGGAGAGGCTGCCCGCGTGGGGCCGATCGAGGTGCGCTCCGATCGGCCCTACGAGGTGGTCGCGTAGGTGAGCTCGACCCGGCGGTTCAGGGCCCTGCCCGCCGGGTTGTCGCCGCCCTCGCCGGTGTTCGAGGCCACGGGGACGGTGCTGCCGTGGCCGGTGACTGTCAGCACCAGGTCGGGGCGCGTCGCCGCCAGCACGTCGGCCACCGCCTGGGCTCGGGCCTGGGACAGCGGCACATTGACGGCGTCCCCGCCGATCGAGTCGGTGTGCCCGTCGACGGCCACGGCAGCGCCCTGGCCGATCGCCTGGGCGATCTCGGCGAGCGCCGCGCTCGCCGCCGGAGTCAGCGTCGACTCGCCGAAGTCGAAGAGCAGGTCCGACGTGAGGGTCACGACGGCGGCGCCCGCCTCCTTCTTCGTCTGCTCGAGCCCTCGCACAGCGGCCGACCGCGACAGGTCCAACACCGCCGACGCGGCGTCCAGGTCCAGGACGGCGTCCGCGAGCATCGCCGGGGTGATGACGGCCTGCTCCAGGCGGGCCAGGTCGGCGTCCTGATCGGCGGCGGCCGGGGTGGCCCACGACATGAGCAGCGCTGCCGCGAGCGTGGGCACGACGACGCGGCGGTGCGGCATGCGGTTCATCGGGCTCATGGCGCGGGGGTCGGCTGGACGCCCGAGAACGCCGGCCAGCCATCGGCCACCAGCACCTCGAAGACGGCATCATCGTCCTCGGGGGCCGGGAGCACCGCCCACGCCTCGACGGTGGTGTGGTTGGGGATGTTGAGGAACAACGAGTCGGACGGCGACACGAGTGCCGTGCGCGCGCAGGTCTCCTGGCCAGCCCTGTCGCCCTGCCAGGAGCCCTCGGTGCACAGCGAGCGGTACTGCTTGAGGTTCACCGGGTCGGTGAGGACGGGCGAGTTGGACTGGGCGAGCCCCAACTTGAAGAGGCTGACAGCCTCATCGTCGGGCGCGTCGTCGTTATCCCACCGCAGCGCCCAGCGCAGCGTCATCGCGTCGCCCTTGACCTCGAGCGCGCGCAGCGTGGTGGTGATCGTTCCGCCGACGTCGTCGCTTCGCGTCGTCACGTCGAACGTCTGCTCGGCGAGCACCGCCGACGTCGTGAAGGCCGCGCTGTCCGCGCTCGAGGCCGCCTCCGGGCTCTGCTCCTGGCCAGCGGAGGGGGAGCCGTCCGCGTCCGCCGGTGCTGTGGGCTCATCCGAGGACGTGCACCCGGTCAGGAGCAGCAGGGTGATGAGCGCGGCGGGCGCGAGCAGGCGGCGGGGGTGGGTCGGCATGTGGTTCTCGGGCTCCATAGCGCAGAGGCCGGAGGGCCGACCGGGGAAGGGGTATCGAGGGACGATAACCCGCAAGTCGGCAGGTTGGGCCGTGAATCGCCCATCCGTGGGCCTCGGTCACACGATGGTGTCGATCGTCCCCGTCGCGGCCGCCTGCGCGATGGCGATCTGGTCGGCTGTGACCGCCGCCTGCGCCGCGGCGATGACGGCGGCGTCGGCGCCCTCGCGCTGGTGCCGGGCCAGCGTGCGCTGATCGGCGGCGAGCTGGCGCTGCAGCTCGGTGGTCGTGGCGGAGGTGCTGGCGGCGGAGGCGCTGGTGGCGCTGGTGATCTGCACGGCGGTCTTCTTCCAGGTGGCGGTGCGGCGCATGTCGGCCGTGCTCATCCCATCGGCCAGGTCGCGGCGCCCATGACCTCGACCCGCCTGAGAGGAGCCTGTGAGTGCGGGGACTTACCCGGGCGACGTCAGGTCACACCTCATCGCGGACGGCGCCGCGTGGGCAAGGCGTTGTACCGCCAGGGCGGACGTGCGGAGAGCGGCGGCGCGCAAGCACGAGGTGGAGGTCTTCTGCCGGAACTGGCCGGCACGGCTGACGCCGGCCACCGACGAGATCGTCGCGCGGGTTCAAGAGGGCACGCCGCGGATGGGGCTTCGCGGGTTCGCGCACATCAAGGTCAACGGACGCAAGGGGCGCCAGCGCTGCCTACCGGAGCACCGCGGTCATGCTGCTCGACCACGTCTTCGACGTGATCTAGCCCGGTCGGCGCCGCACGATCTCAGCTGGCCTCCCCCGCTCCTCGAGCGAGCTCGTAGACGATCTTGCGGGCCATCGAGGTGAAGAACGTCGTGGTGTCGGAGTCCTTGAAGACGCGGTCGATCAGGCCGGCGTTCGCGTCGTGCCGGTCCAGGACGAGGCCTTCGAACTGCTTGTCGAAGACGTAGCCGAAGTTCTCCTCGGTGTTGGCCCTGGCTGTCTGCTGGATGTGGGGGTCCTCGGCGGCGTACTCGAAGGTCTGCTGGACCCAGACCTTGTCGGCGTCGGTGAGATTGCCGCCGAGTCGGTCGTTGATGGCGGCGATGACCTGGTCGATGAGCGCGAGCTCGGCAGTCGACTGCGATCCGCGGCCGCCACCAGTGAATCCGGGCAGGATCTGCTCGCCCAGCCCGGCAACGAGTGAGACGTCGTCGTCGCCGGTCTTGACGATGCGCAGGTGGGAGAGGTCGACGGCTCCGACGTCCACGGCGGCGTCGTGGCTGCGGGGGAGACGCTGAAGCAGAGCCTTGCCGTAGAGGTGCAGCCTCTCGAGGTCGGCGTCGTGGAACGGGATCACCTGGGCGAGGAACGCGTAGGCGCGGGTGTAGTTGCGCAACGTTGACCGGAACTCCTCGGCCGTCTCGCGATCGTCTTCGAGCAGGTGCACGTACCGTTCCAGGGCCGGGTCGGTGAAGTGGTAGAGCTTCGCGTGGGCGGCAGAGTCGCCTCCGGCGGCCAAGAGCGCGCCAACGTAGGAGTCCATCTCGGACTCGACCAGCAGGCCGAAGCCCATGACCTCGGTCTGCGACGCATAGAGCAGGTTCGGGTCGGTGGGCTCGGTGATCGTGGTCTCGTAGAACGGGGCGAACGACTCGGCGATGTCGGCGGCCTCGTTGGCGAAGTCGAGCACGAAGACGTCGTCCTGCGACTTCACAGGATGGGTGCGGTTCAGGCGTGAGAGGGTCTGCACGGCCTTGACGCCCTCAAGCTTCTTGTCCACGTACATCGTGGTCAGCAACGGCTGGTCGAAGCCGGTCTGGTACTTCTCAGCGACGACCAGCACGTGGTAATCGCGATCCTGACCTGCGCCTTCGCGCCCAGCGAGGGGGTCGTCTGCGGACGTGTAGGTGAAGCGTTCGGGGAGGGAGCTCTCACCGAATCCGTTGACCATCGGCTCCGTGTAGGCGACCCCGTTGTCGTCGACCACGCCGGAGAACGCGACGAGTGCGTGGAGGCCTTGGTAGCCCTTGCGCTGGATGTAGGCAGCAATGGCGGCGTGGGTGCGCACGGCGTGCAAGCGGGACCGGGTCACCACCATCGCCTTCGCGCGGCCGCCCAGCCGGTGCGCGGTGTGGGCGCGGAAGTGCTCGACGATGATCTCCGCGCGCTGCGCCATGTTGGACGGGTGCAGGGACGCGAACCTGGCCAGTTCAGCGGCCGCCTTCCGCTTGTCGACCTCGCGATCCGAGGTGTCGGATGACGACGCCCCGTGCGGCCCGGTCCTGGTCAACTTGTAGTACGTCGCATACGTGACGTAGTTGCGCAGCACATCGAGGATGAAGCCCTCTTCGATGGCTTGCTTCATCGAGTACACGTGGAACGGGCGGTACTTGTGGTCGTCGCCCAGCGTGCCGAAGAGCTCCAGCGTCTTGGCCTTGGGGGTCGCGGTGAACGCGAAGAACGACAGGTTCGCGTGTCGCCCTCGCGCCAGCGCCGAGGACACCAAAGGGTCAGACGCGTCCTCGGCCGCCTCAGCGATCGCGTCGGCCACCTCGGCAGCGACGAGGATCGCGTCGCCATCGCTGGACACCGTCGCGTCGACGCCCTGGGCGAGGACTTGCTTGAGGGCCTTGGCCGTCTCCCCGGTTTGCGAGGAGTGCGCTTCGTCGACGATGACCGCGAACCGTGACCCTGCGAGCGTGCTTGCCGACTCCAGAACAAAGGGGAACTTCTGCAGGGTCGTGATGATGACCTGCGCGGTCTCGCCGGTCAGCGCCTTGGCGAGTTGGGCGGACGTCTTGTCGACCTTCTCCACGACCCCGACGGTGTGGTCGAACTGGAAGATCGTGTCCTGCAGCTGGCGGTCCAGGACCACCCGGTCGGTGATGACGATGACCTTGTGGAACACCTTGGAGTTCTCTGTGTCATGGAGCGACGAGAGCCGGTGGGCGAGCCAGGCGATCGTGTTCGACTTGCCGGACCCGGCCGAGTGCTGCACCAGGTAGTTCTGCCCAGCGCCGTGCTCTGCGGCGTGTGCGGACAGGCTGCGCACCGCGTGCCACTGATGCAGACGCGGGAAGATCAGCGTCCGTGCGTGCCACGGCTTCTTGCCGACGGGCTTGCCCTTGCCAGGCGCGACGGGGTCCTCGACGTGCAGGAAGCGCCGTAGCAGGTCGAGCCAGTTGTCCGGGCTCCATACCTGTTCCCAGAGATAGGCCGTCTTGTAGCCGCCATCAGGGGTCGGGTTGCCCGCCCCGCCCTCGTTGCCGGCGCCGCCGGTGCCCAGGTTGAACGGGAGGAACCGGGTGGATGGTCCGGTGAGGCGCGTCGTGAGGAACACCAGGTCGGGGTCGACGGCGAAGTGAACGAGAGCCCGCCGAGCGAACAGCAGCTCCTTGGGCGAGCGGTCCCGGCGGTACTGTGCCTTCGCGTGCTCGACGTCCTGGCCGGTCAGGGGGTTCTTGAGCTCGGCAGTCGCGGTAGGGATGCCGTTGACGAACAGCGCCAGATCCAGCTCGCCGGTGGTGGTCGCCGAGTAGCGGAGCTGCCGCGTCACACTCAGGCGGTTTGCCGCGTGCAGGCTCACGAGCTCGTGGGAGAGCGTGGAGGCCGGGGCGAAGAACGCCAGGGAGACCTTGACTCCGTGGTCCTTCATTCCGTGGCGGAGCACGTCCAGGGGGCCTCGCTGATCCAATTCAGCGGCCAGGTGCTCGGCGAACTTCGTCCGCCCGACGGCCTCGTCACCGCCGTAGTAGCCGAGGATCTTCTTCCAGGCCCGAGGCTGGGTATCCGTGAGGAATGCGAAGAGCTGTTCGACGTCGAGCCCCCAGGCGGGCCGATAGCCCTGCGTCGAGCCGCGATGCCAGCCGGCGGCCAGCATCGACGCCTCGATCGCGTCTTCGAACTTCTCCTCGAGGTGGACCTGAGTCATCGTGATCCTTCCGTGGACGTCGCGGCGGCTCCGCCGACGAGAGTCCATGCGTTCAGCGGGCTTCTGCGGCTGGCCGCCGTCGGGCGGACGATCCCGGCGTCCTCCAGGATCCGGAGGTGGCGCAGCACTGCTTGAGGGGACAGGCCAAGCGTCGTGGCGAGGTCGGAGGTGGAGCGCGGGCCACCTCTGAGGAGGGCTACGACCTGCTCACGTCGGCTCGAGGTGCCGGGGCGGGCTCCGCTGAGGGTGGGCAGGTTGAGAGTGAGCGGGGAGTGCGTGGATGCCGCGAACGCGGGGGTCAGGTGCCAGGTCGTCCATCGTCCTGAGCTCGTCCGGTCGATGAATCCGCTGGCGGCCAGCGCCGACAGCTCGCGAGTGGCCGTGAGGGAGTCGCAGCCGGTGAGGCTCCGGTACCCGGCGTTGGAGAGCTGCTCGTGACGCCGCAGGTAGGCGAGGCCGAGGCGCTGGCGGTCGTTGAGCGACATCGTGTCGAGCGTGGAGAGCCAGGCCGTGGCGTCGTCGTCCAGCAGTCCGTGATTGCGCAGTTCGACGCGGAACGACCGGACGTCCGAGGTGAGGATGGGCGGCTCCATCCCGGCAGAGCGCAGCATCGCTGCGGTCGCGAGCAGGCCGGAGCCCCGGTTCTCGCAGACGGTCCGGGCAGTGCCCGGGATCTGCACGTCTTCGAGGAGTTTGGCGAGGACGGCGTTGCGTGATGACGAGACGCTCTCGGAGAGGAGGTCCTCGGTGGCGATCGGACCATGGAGCCCACCGGGGCTCGTCACCACAAGCCGGTCCGGGTAGAGCTCGATCCTGACCTGCGTGCCGTGCGCGAGCGGGTGGTAGTCCCGGTGCATGAGCGCGTTGGCGATGATCTCCCGCAGCGCCTCCGTCGGGTACTCCCATCGGTCCTCGCGCCCCAGTCCGACGACGATGGAACGCCGTCGCATGTTCCGCATCAACGCATCGACTGCCGACGAGACCTGGTGGGGGATCGGGCCGTCGATCGACTGGTTGTCGAGGAACCGCGTGCCGTCGCTCAGAGGCGCGCCATCGTTCGTGGGATAGACCACGAACGTCGTGTCGAGCTGCGGGACGTACTGCTGGGGGTAGACGCCCAGGGCGAGCAGGCCAGCCAGCGTCACCTTCTCGTGGCTGCCGTCGGTGGTGAGCACCCCGACCATGCGGAGGATCTCGTCATCGCTGGCCCGGGTGAACACGGGGCCGCGTGTGCTGCGAAGCCGACGCACCAGCGCCGACACCAGCTCGGGGTCCAGGTCGGCGCGGCTCGCTCCCTCGACGGGAGCCATGTCGTCCCGGGGTTGACCGTGCGACGCGTGGAGGACGTGCACCTCGTAGGTCGTGAGGCGGCGGTCGCCGTCATGCGTGCGGAGGTACGAGCCGCGTTCGATGCCCCGGGTCTTGACGTAGCAGGGCTTGCGGTCTGCGGGGAGTTCTTCGATGCGGGCCGCCACGACGGGCTGGCCGTCCACCGCGACGATGTCGACGTGCGCGCGGATCGGTGGTTCGACGGCATCCGCGCACGTCTGCGCGATGCCATCCGCGAGGCGTCGTGGGTCGATGCCGACGGGAGTGAACCCAGCGGCCTCGTCGAGGCCGAGCAGGATCAATCCGCCCCCCGCGTTGGCGAAGGCTGACACCGTCTCGGCGAGGCTCTGCGGGGGGCCGTGCTCAGCGCGTTTCGCCTCGACCCACTGCAGATCCGTCGTCGCGAGCCGGAGGCGCGCCACGGCGTCGTCGGCCTCGCTCTGCAACCCCGGCATCGCAGCTCCCCACATCAGCGTTGCCGACACCGTACTTGCATGTTGTGAGTCGTGTTGTGAGTTTGGGTGATGAGTTGTGAGGCGGCGCGATCTGCGCCTGATTCGCGAGAGTTCACGGTGCGGGGCGGCGCGCGACGAGATCCTTGAGCAACCCTGAGAAGGCGTGCTCGGTGACGATCGGGATACCGTAGTCGGCAGCCTTGCGCGCCTTCCCCGACAGGCTGTCCGGGTCGGCGGCGACGACGAGGGCGACCTTCTTGGTGACGCTCGGGTGGGCCACGACCCCGGCGCGGGAGGCGCGTCCGACCCAGGTGTCACGGGGCTCGACCATGTCCCCAGTGAAGACCACCAGGTCACCGACGCGAAGTCGGAACTGGGCCGGGGAGATGAACTCGGCGTCCGTGCCCGGAACCACGGGACCCGTGGACGCGGACGACAGCGCCCGGTCGACGTCGTCGGCCGAGAGGCTGAGCAGGGTGGCGACGGCACACAGGTCCTCAACCTCGTCGTCGGTGACGACACCGTCTGCCCATGCAGTGCGGGCGAGCGCGTCGAGGTAGGTGCGGTGGAGTTGCAGTGCCGTGGGCCGGTCGATCCCCAGCTCGACGGACGCACGCGCCAGGCCCTCCTGCTCGCGGACGGACACGACCCGGTCCAGCAGCGCACGGTCCACCAGCGCGAGGTACTGCTCGCACTCCCACGTCTCGGCCGTCCGAGGCAGGTGGTCGACGAGCCGGGCGAGGAACGGAGTCTGTCGTTCGGCGGCTGACCCGCGCCGCACGCACGCGATGTCCTTTGCGGGGATCCTCGGCCACAGGGCGGTCTTGGCGAGCTCCACGGTGTCTGCCCATGGGGGCTGCCACACCGGCATGCTGCTGCCCAGAAGGCTGCGTCCTCGTGCCCCGGAGGGCATCCCGGCCTTGTGCAGGTAGTGCCGCAGCAGCGAGGCGGTCACTGTTGCGTCGGCGAGCGCCTCATGCGCGTCGGTGAGCGTGATGCCGGCCGTCGCGCAGCACCCGGCGAGGGAGCGCGGCGCGTGCGGCAGCAGCCGAGAAGACCACTGCATGGTGCACAGCGTGGTCTCGGCGACGAGCGGCACGTCGTGCCCGAGGGTGCTGAACTCGTGTTGGACGAACCGCCTGTCGAACGACGCGTTGTGGGCGACGAACACGCGCCCGACGAGCAGTGCCGACAGCGTGCCGGCGATCTGCGCGAACGTCGGCGCGGTCAGCACGTCGGAGGCGCGGATCCCGTGGATGTGCTGCGGCCCGAGGTCGCGCTGGGGGTTGACCAGGGTCGCCCACGACGCCTCGACCTCGCCGCCTGGCGAGACCTGCACGACGGCGATCTCCACGATGCGGTCGCGGCCACCCGGGAACAGCCCGGTGGTCTCGACGTCCACAACGGCGTACCCGCTCACGACCTGTCCTCTCGTCCGGCGACATCTCGCGTCAGTTATCGGCACCCGGCGAATGAAGGTTGATTGCCCCTGCCGACGTCCGGGCGATCGAGTCCTTGCCCGTCCTCCAGGCCACGACATCGAAGACTCGGAGCGGCGAGATGTCCTCGCCGATGCCCGACTCTTCGCGGAGGTCGACGAGGTGCCGCTGCAGGGCGCGGTCGTCGGCGCGCAGAGCCGCGTTCAGTGACGCCCAGAACCCGCCGATGGGCTGGACGAGCTCCTGGACCACGGAGTCGTAGACCGGGATGAGGCGGGGGCGCTTGCGGGGGAGGAGCTTGCTGACCGTCGTCGGGCCCAGGCCGGGGATCGACCGCAGCTCGGTCTCGAGCCGCCAGGGCGCCCACTCAGGTCTGATCGCGTCAGGCTCGACATCGACGAGGTCCAGGTCGGTGGGGATCTGACGAAGCAGCTCGTGCAGCCGTGAGCGGCGGCGCTCGAGGATCTCGAGTGCTGCGCGGCCAGGCACCTCGACCGAGAGCAGCGTCACGGCGACGAGGTCTTCGGGCGTGAATTGGTACGCGACGGCCGGCCGGTCGCCACCGCCACCGAGCCGCTCGAACCGAGAACCTGTGTACCCGGCCGCCGAGGTGACCGGCGCGAAGTAGTCCCGCAGATACGGAACAGCGTGAGTGCGGCCGGAGGGTGTGAGCGTCGACGGGATCGCGAGCCCTGCTGCAGTCACGGTGTCGCGTTCCCGGCGGTGGTCACATCGATCTGACCCGTGACGGCAGCAGTGATAAGCGCTTGGCGGCGCATCGATATGAGCGACGCTTGCCTGGCATTCGCCGAAAGCAGTTCGTCGCGCACCTTGACTGCAGTGGCAGCTTCCGTTGTGAGCGAATCGCGCGACGAGCGTTCTGTCGGCAGTGCAATCACGAAGTTGCCGAGGTCGCCGACATTCAATGTCGGTTGAGCAGTGTCCCCTTCGGTAGCGAGCTCCACCTGGCGCTTGAAATCCGCCGACTGCGTCCACAGCCAAAGGACTCTCGACCCGATGGTGTGTGCGGGCTGGAGGCGGGCTACGGCCCTGGCAATGTTCGAGCCGGCCACTACGGATGGCACGACGGCGGATCGGCCGACAGTGCCAACCACTGACACGAGGAGATCGCCTTCTGCCACGACGGTGCGGGCATACTCGAGAGATTGTCGCCGGTCTATCTGAGCCAGTTGCTCCGCTCGCGCAGGGAGGTCTACGAGATCGTTCACTCGAATCAGCCGGACGCCACCGTCGTCGATGAAGCGAGGAACGAGGACTCCGTAGGACAGTCGTTGCCTCAGAAGGTGCTTGAGCCGCGTTGTCGGTAATTGAGGCCTGATGAACAGGTCGTCGAGCGCGCGTTGGGTTCGGTCGACCACTGCTGCTGCCTGGCGCCTTCGGAGGGCAAGGAGACGATCCATCTGCCCGGTCTCGGCGTCGAGGAAGTCGGCGATGCGGCGCTGCTCGTCGAGGTCTAGGTCGGCTACAGGAAAGGATCGGAGATACTCGTCAGGCACACGCTGTAGGCCCGCAACCCCTTGAAATGCGGAGACGCCCTCAGATAGAAACGGGGCCGAGCGGCACACGTATCCAAGGAAGCGTGGATCGCTGAGACCGGGTCGAGCGCGAATGATATGAAGTTCGGTTGTGCCTGCGCCTGCGGGTGTGTCGAGATCGGCAATCGCTACTCGGCCTGCTTGAAACGTGGGGGTAACTTTGGGCACGAGCACATCGCCTGTTCGAAACCGTGTATACCCGGTCGAGACGTCGGTCTTGGGGCGACGCCGGGAGAAGTCCGCATGGCCGTCGGCCCAGACTGTCTCTAGCGGCAAGAAGGTCACTTCATCGTCGTCGGAAAGCCGATCGAATTCCACTGTGCGCGGGTTGACTTCCGCTAGGTGACGGAGGGGGATGGTCTCCATCACGCCGTCACCTCGCCCAGCAGCCGCTGGATCTCGGCCTCGAGGGCCTTGAGCTCCGCGTCGATCTCCGCGAGCGGACGCGGTGGCGTGTACACGTAGAAGTGCCGGGTGAAGGGGATCTCGTACCCGGTCTTGGTCTTGGTGTGATCGATCCAGGCGTCGGGGACGTGGGGCAGGACCTCGCGGGCGAGGTAGTCGTCGACGTCCTCGCCGAGAGGGACGTTCTCGTTGTCCCGCAGATCGGGGTCGGGCAACGGGTGGCCGTGGCGGTCGGTCTGCAGCTCGCCCTCAGGGTCGGGCGTGGACACTGCGGCCCACAGGACCTTGTCGAGCGCGGCGAACGTCGGTGCGCCGTGTGAGACGAGCGCGGCCTTGAGCCCTGCCTGGAAGGTCTTGCGGGTGCTGCCGTCGACCTCGGCTCCACCATCGGGAAGGAGCAGGCCCAGCGCCGCGGTCAGTCGCTCCTGGTCGGCCGGCGCGAGCGCCCGGAACGGCTTGCTCGCGCGCACCGTCTCGATGGCGTCGTCGGTCACCTCGAAACGCAGGCGCAACGGACGTTCAACGGTGATGCGCTGGTACCCGAACGCCGTCGTCGGGAGCACCTTGACGCGTGCGTGGTCGGGGCTCTCGGGGTCGGCGGCGGTGTCGAGGGCGTCGGCGTACCAGCGGGTGATCTGCGCGATCTGATCGGGCGAGGTCTCCTTGCGCTTGTCGCCGAGGGACTTGCGCATCTTGGTGAACTGGTCGCGTGCGTCAAGCAGGACGACCTGGCCCTTGTGCTCGGGGCGTTTGCGGTTGGAGAGGATCCAAAAGTAGGTGGAGATCCCGGTGTTGTAGAAAAGCTGGTCAGGCAGGGCGACGATGCCCTCGAGCCAGTCGTTCTCCAAGATCCAGCGGCGGATCTCCGACTCCCCGGAGCCGGCGGCGCCGGTGAACAGCGGCGAGCCGTTGAAGACGATCGCCAGGCGGGAGCCACCCTCGGAGAGCGGCTTCATCTTGGCGATCATGTGCTGCAGGAACAGCAGGGAGCCGTCGTTGATGCGCGGGGTGCCGGCGCCGAACCGGCCGGCGTAGCCGCGGGCGGCCTCGTCCTCGACAAACGTCTGGACCTTCTTCCACTCGACCCCGAACGGTGGATTGGCGAGCATGTAGTCGAAGGACTTGTCTGCGTGTGCGTCGTGCGAGAACGAGTTGCCGAGGGCGATGTTCTGGGCGTTGTGGCCCTTGAGCATCATGTCCGAACGGCAGACGGCGTAGGTCTCGGGGTTGAGCTCCTGGCCGAACAGCTCGAGGTTCGCGGCGGGGTTGTGCTCGCGGATCCAGTCCTCGGCGGTGGAGAGCATGCCGCCGGTCCCGCAGGCGGGGTCGTAGATGGTCTTGACGATGCCGGGGGTTGCGAGGGTCGAGTCGTCGTCATCCAGCAGCAGGTTGACCATGAGGCGGATGACCTCGCGCGGGGTGAAGTGCTCCCCGGCGGTCTCGTTGCCCGCCTCGCTGAACTTGCGGATCAGCTCCTCGAAGAGGTAGCCCATCTGCAGGTTGGTGACCTTGTCCGGGTGCAGGTCGACATCCGCGAACCGCGCGACTACTTGGTACAGCAGCCCGGCCTCGTCCAGCTTCGTGATCTGGGCGTCGAACCCGTACTTGTCCAGCACCTCGACGGCGCCAGGCGAGAACGCGTCGATGTACAGGCGGAGCGAGCGGGCGATGTGCTCCGGGTCGGCGAGCAGCCCACGGAAGTCCAGCGGCGAGACGTTGTAGAACGGCTGCCCCGCCGCGCGGCGCAGGATCGGGTCGACGTTGCCGACACCCTCGCCGAGGGCCTTCACCTTGGCCAGGACAGCGGGCTTGGTGGGCTCCAGCACGCAGTCCAGTCGCCGCAGGACGGTGAGCGGCAGGATGACCTTGCCGTACTCCGCCTGCTTGTAGTCCCCGCGGAGCAGGTCGGCGACCGACCAGATGAACCCGACCATGTCGTTGTAGCCGTTCACCGGGCGTGCCTCCACTGCTGAGCTGTGCGGGGTTGTTGTGGAGCAGTCTGCCTCAGACCGCCGCCCTTCCCGTGACGCGCGCGTCGTCGTACCCGTCTCGGCTGGCGCCTCTCCGCTACGCCATTCGGGCGATAGTCCGTCGAGCGGTCGCGCAGCGCTGAGAGGCTGTCTCACCGCGCGGTGCGACGCCCTCGATCGCACGCGGCGACACACAGGAGTGAAGGACTGATGAAGCTCACCCAGAAGGAACGCCAAGGGCGCGGGCTGGACGTACTGGCGGCAGGACTGATGGCCTTCGTCGACGTCCGGATGCAGCAGTCCGTCGCGGGTGCTCCCTGGCTTCCGCTGTACGAGGCGAAGGAGTCCGAGCGGCGTGGGCGCGCCTTCCGTGCGGACCTGGACGACCCGCGACTTCTGCTGCGCATCGTGCGGTTCGAGCGGGGTGTGTTCACTGAGATCGACGCCACGCAGCGAGCGTGGATCGACGAGCTGATCCAGGCGTCGAACCGCGCGGCGCACACCATCAGCCTTGAGCAGGCGCAAGTGGACCGCGCGCTGGACACGATGACGCTGCTCGCCCGGTCGTTGGGGTTCGCGGAGGCGGCCACTGAACTGGTCGAGCTAAGGGTTCTCGGCACCGCTGACGAGAACGCTGTCGCCGCTGCGAGTGCGGATGAGGGCACTGCCGCCGGAGAGCCCATATCCGCTGCGGCGCTTGTCGATCCCACGTCCACGGTGCAGACCGCTGTCCGCGTGCCGGAAATGGACGGACCGCGGGGCACCGTCGTGCTCTCCGCCCGCGTTGGCGATCTCGACGTGGTGGTCCTCGCACACGAGTCGTTGAATTACGCGCTGGTGCACAACGGCGCAAGCCCGGTGGTGCGGCTCGCGGTGCACAACCGTGGTGAGGTGGTGGCCGAGGATGTCCGCGTCGGGGTCAGCCTCCGGCTGCCGGACGACGTCTCACGCTCGGCGATTGCCGTCCCGCTCTCGGTACACCTCGGCGACGTGCGCCCGGGGCAGCGCGTGGAGGCCCCGCATGCGGCCCTGGCGTGGCAGTTGAGTCCCTCGGCATTCCTCGAAATCGACGAGAGTGCCGTCGCGGTAGCCACGCTCGAGGTGGAGCGCGGTGGCGTTGTGCACCGCGACGAGGTCACAGTGCGCGTCCTCTCCGCCGACGAGTGGTGGGCACGCAGCTCTGCGGACTCTCTGGTCTCGTTCGTCCGTCCGAACGAGCCGGCCATCGCCGAACTGCTCGGTGAGGCGAGCGTGCTGCTCCAGGAGCGGACAGGCAGTCCATCGCTTCAGGGCTACCAGGCGGGCCCCGAGCGGGCGCACCGCATCGCGCGGGCCGTGTACGACGCGATGGCTGCTCGTCAGATCACGTATGTGGAACCGCCAGCCTCGTTCGAGGGGACCGGACAGAGGATCCGTAGCCACCGCGAGGTGCTTGACGACCGCATCGGCACGTGTCTCGACCTTGCCTGCACCTATGCCGCTGCTCTCGAGCAAGCTGGCCTCGCCCCCGTGCTGGTGGTCACCCGGAATCATGCGTTCTGCGGGTATCTCACCGAGGACACGCAACTGCCAGAGGCCCTAGTCGAGGAGCGGGGCGGCATCGTCACCATCGCCGACTCGGAGTCGTTCGAAGCGATCGAGACCACAGCGCTGACCGCCGGTGACAGCCAGCGGGACTTCGATGCCGCACGGGCTGAGACCCGCCGGTGGTGGACGTCGCGGCTCGACGAGGTGCAAGCGCTCATCGATGTCCGGGCGGCCCACCGTTGGTATCGTCCGCTGCCCACGATCCGACGCGAGGGTGACGTCCGCATCGTCGAGACGGTGCGGGAGATCGCCGTTGCCCAGGCGCTCCGCATGCCCTCGGGGGATACAGCGCGCACGCCGTCTGTGGCGGAATCGGCACCCGCCCGGATCGCGCGATGGCGACGATCTCTGCTGGACATGACCTACGCGAACCCGCTGCTCAAGCTCAAAGCGGCGTCGACATCGACGCTCCACATCCCCTCGGCGGCATTGGGCGCCCTCGAAGACCTGATTGCCGGCGGAATCTCGATCGAGCTCTCTCCCAGTGACCAAGTTGCCGCGATCCACCACCTGCACGGCTCTCGAACCGCTGCCGACGTCGACGCGGACACTCTGCGCTCCGAGCTCCAGGCCGGGCACCGCGTGTTCGTTGCTCACACCGCGACGGAGTACGCGACCAAGCTGAAGGCGCTCCTCCGGCGAGCAGCCACTGCGCGCGAGGAGACGGGCACCGACAGCCTGTACCTCGCGCTCGGCTCCTTGCGGTGGACCGAGCAGCGCAAGGAGGGACACGCCCCTTTGTTCCTCCTCCCGGTCCGGCTCGTCGGGGGCCGCGGCTCCACGGCGTTTCGCATCGAGCGGGACGACACGCGCGATATGGAGCCGAACTACTGCCTGCAGGAGAAACTCCGGGTCAGCTTCGGGCTCGAGTTGCCTGAGCTGGTGGATCCGGGGACCGACGATTCGGGAATCGACCTCGATGGCGCGTTCCGCAGCATCCGCTCGACTCTCCTCCGCGCGAAGGCGACTTCGTTCTATGTGGAGGAGACGGCGCACCTGGCAACCTTCCAGTTCTCCACCCTCGGCATGTGGCGCGACCTGGACCAGAGTTGGGAGGCCCTAGTGCGCCGCCCGGCAGTGCGGCACATCGTCGAGACGCCAGGCAGGCCATTCGATGACGGTGTGGAGACCCCCGCAAACGACGACGCGGCCGAGGCGACGACGTATCTCCCCATCCCCGCCGACGGGTCCCAGATCAAAGCAGTGCGCTGGGCCGCCGCAGGGAAGTCCTTCATCCTTGAAGGGCCTCCGGGTACGGGGAAGTCGCAGACCATCACCAATCTCATCGCACACTGCCTCGCCGAGGGCAAGAAGGTGCTCTTCGTGGCCGAGAAGCAGGCGGCGCTCGAGGTGGTCCAGCGCCGACTTGACGCTGTCGGTCTCGCGCCGTTCAGCCTCGACGTCCATGGCGCCAACCAGACGGTGTCGGCAGTGCGGAGCCAGCTCCAGAATGCGCTCGAGTCCTCGGCGCAGGGCGATGCGAGTTGGAGCACGCTCCGCTCGACGTATCGAAGCCTCGTCGAGTCCCTGTCGCACTATCCCCGCCACCTGCACGACGAGGGCCCCGCCGGGCTGTCGGCCTGGACTGCACGCCAGATCGTGCTCGAAGTGACCGAGTTGGCGTCGGATGGTGTTCCCCAGCTGACGGTTCCGCGGTCCTTGGTGATGGGCGGCCAGCCGCTCGATGACGTGTACGAGCTTGCTCATGACCTCGGTGACGCCTTGCAGGGCCTCGGGGTCGCCCCGGCGGACTCGCCGTGGCGTTTGGCCGGGCCGCTCGCTGCGGGGGAGCGGCTAGACCGGCCTGCGATCGAGAATGCTCTGGCTTCCCTTCGCGCCGCAGAAACAGCCCTGACGGGAACGCCCGCAGTGAATTGGCTCGCTGGCCTCGCCAACACGTCAGCCCAGGCGCTCGTCCTCGCCGAATGGCTCGATGCCGAGCGGGCGGGCGTCGCGCGTGGTCTGCGTGAGGCCTCGACCGTGGTGACGCCAGAATGGCGTCGGCTGGCCGGGGATGTGCTCGGCGGTGTCGAGCACTGCCGCGCGACCTTTGGCGCGCAGGTCACCGGCTTCGCGCCCGAGGTGCTCGAGCGAGACATCGACGCCCTCCTTGCCCGATCCATCGCCGCAGACAAAAAGTTCTTCGGGAAGAAGAAGGCGCGCGCAGCCGTCCTCGCGGAGCTGCAGCCCTTCCTGGCGAGCGCCGACTCTGTCGAGTTGTCGCGGCTGACTCCCGTCTTGCAGGGCCTGACAGCAGCACGGCATGAGTTGGCCCGGCTGGTTCCGTACGTTCGGACGCTGTCTGGCCTCGACCTGCCGCCGTCGTTCAACCCGTTCCGGGAGGCAGACCTCACACGGCTGACCGGCAGGGTGCGTGGATGGGAGGCGTCCGCCGCACTCGGGGCGGCGCTCGGCGCCAGCGAGGACCTCGACCGTGCGACTGCCGACGTCTTGACGTCTGGTGGTCCCGGCGGGGCGCTGCTCCGAGGATGGGCGCAGGCGCGTGAGGCATTGATCGCCACACTGCGCGCCGAGCCCGCCGACCTGGCGGCGTGGACACGCGACTCTGGTTGGCGTGGTGCGCGCGAGCGCACGGCCGCGAGCTGGCAGGCAGACGCCGTGGATGGGGCATTTGTGCAGTTGGAGCGCTGGGTGAGGTCAGCGAGCGCCCTACGGCGTTTGCGCGAACTCGGCCTCGAGGACCTCGAGACGAGGGTGCTCAACGGCGAGCTGCGCGGGCCCGACATCGAGAGCTCGGTCCGCCTGGCGGTTTCCCTGGAGATCCTCGCAGAGCGGCTTGAGACGACGAATCTCGTCGGATTCGACTCCGCCCAGCACTCCGGCGTCGTCAGGCGCTTTGTCGAGACCGGCGGCGATGTTCGGCGTCGCCTGGTCGAGGAGTTGCCCGCGCGCATCGTGGCTTCTCGGACGTTCGATGCCCAGCAGCAGCGCGGAGATGTGGGCGAGCTCCGGCAGCAGATCAGCCGGCGCCGTGGAGGATTGACGATCCGGCAGCTCATGCAGCGCTACGCGCCGATCATCACGGAGGTCACGCCCTGCTTCCTGATGAGCCCGAGCTCTGTCGCTAGATTCCTGCCGGCGGACTCCGTGGAATTCGACGTGGTCGTCTTCGATGAGGCGTCGCAGATCAGGGTGCCCGAGGCGATCGGGGCAATGGGCCGCGGCAAGGCAGTGGTGGTGGTCGGCGACTCGCAGCAGATGCCGCCATCGTCGATGTTCGCCGCCTCCGGCTCGGGTGGAGATGACGAGGAAGTGCTCGGAGACGACGAGCTGCCCGTCCCGGTCGACATGGACTCGATCCTCAGCGAGACGGTGGAGTCCAACCTCCCGCGCCTGATGCTCTCGTGGCACTACCGCTCCCGAGACGAATCCTTGATCGCCTTCTCCAACGAGCACAGTTATGAGGGTCGACTCGCCAGTTTCCCGACGCCGCCCCGGGAGGGAGGCGCACCAGCGGTGCAGCTGCGCCGCGTGGACGGAGCATGGGAGGGCGGCTCGGCACGCGCAGCCCGGGTGAACCGTGCCGAGGCGCAGGCTGTGGTCGACGAGGTAGCACGACTTCTGGGTGACGACCCATCACGCAGCATCGGTGTGGTGACCTTCAACACCCAGCAGCGCAATCTGATCCTGGACATGTTGGAGCAGCGGGCAGACACGGATCCGGTGATCGCAAAGGCGCTTGGCCAGGCCGATGAGCCGTTGTTCGTTAAGAACCTGGAGAACGTGCAGGGTGACGAGCGAGACGTCGTGCTCTTCACGCTGGCGTTCGCGAAGGATGCCAAGGGGAAGGTGCCACTCAACTGGGGACCGCTAACCCGGGCAGGAGGAGAGAAGCGGCTCAATGTCGCAGTGACGCGGGCCAAGGAACAGGTTGTTGTGTTCGCGTCCTTCGACCCGCATGAGCTCGACCTGTCGTCGTCCCGATCGATCGGCCTTGCCCACCTGAAGGACTACCTGCTGCTCGCCCGTGACGGCGCCCAGCATGCGCTTACCCGCAGAGCCCCCGTTCGTGACAAGCACCTGCAGCAGGTTCGCGAACGTCTCGAAGCCGCAGGACTGGAGACTCGGGCAGGTGTGGGCCTCTCTGATTTCACTATCGACCTCGCAGTCCGCAGTGGCCTCGATGCGCCATGGCTCGCCGTGCTTCTCGACGGCCCACGATGGGCCGCCAGGGAGAGCGCCGGGGATCGCGACGGGTTGCCGCGCACAGTGCTCACCGAACAGATGGGCTGGGCAGACGTCGCCCGGATCTGGCTTCCTGAGTGGCTGCGCGACGCTGATGCGGTCGTTCAGTCGATCGTCACGACGGCGGAGGGACTGTCACATGACGGCAATCGGCTCGCGCCAGCGATCAGAACTACCGGTACGTCGGCCTCCGATGCCCCGACAGCTCAGGCCTCGCCGGGCGTGCAGAGCGACTCGAGGATCGGCGGATCGCCCCACGCCCCGGCGGCTGCCGTCAACGCACTCCGTGCCTCGGGATCTGGATCCTCGGCGCTGCCGCCAGCAGCTCTCGAGCGGGCTGGCCTCGAGGCGCCGCTGCAACTCGAGCCCGACCACACGGAGTTCCTCGCTGCCGCTGTGGATGTGCGGCACACGCGCGACGTTCTCGACGCGACAACAAGGCGCGCTGCTCTGCTCATCACCGCGGAGATGATGGACGTCGTGAACGCGGAAGGGCCGATCCTGGTGGACCGGCTCGCTCGAGTGACGGCGCGACGATTCGAGCTGGCCCGCGTGCGGGGGAGTCGAGCCGAACAGATGCTCCGGATGCTGCCCGGCGGGGTCGTGGTGCGGAGCGCGAACGGCGATCTCGTCGCCTGGCCGCGAGCCCTCGAGCCGAACTCGTACGCCGGGTACCGCGTACCGGGGGAGTCTCGCGACGCTTCGGACGTTCCTTACGAAGAGCTTCGGAACGGGATGGTGGCGGTTGTGCGCGGTGCGTTCCGCATCGACGAGGAGGAACTGCTGCGGGAGACGGCCCGTCTCTTCGGATGGTCGCGGCTCGGCAGCAACGTTCGAGACCGTCTGGCCGGCGTGGTTGTCGCCGCTGTCACCGAGGGCTTCCTTGTTCATGATGGCGGTCGGCTGAGAGGGGCGGCAGGGCGTCTCTGAACATGACTGCTAGGCGCCTTCGCAGCGCCCGGGGAAATCCGACCAAGGCATTGGCGAGGGGAATCTCGGGCGTGGCGCTGAGCGAACGCGCGGCCCGCCGCCACCCGACCTACGCTGCGAAGAGTCGGCCCAGCCGCACCCGGGCGGCCCGGCCCTGCGTTGAGGAGACGAGATGGCACACGGCGACATCACGCACATCGACATCCCCGTCGAGGACTTCGCGCGGGCCAAGGCGTTCTACGGCCCACTGTTCGGCTGGGACATCCAGGCGCCCCCGGGCTTCGAGGAGTACCCGATGTGGCAGGCGCCGAACAAGATCAGCGGTGGCGGCCTGGCCCCGCGGGACGCTGACTTCACCGCTCCTCGCAGCTACGTCGAGGTGGACTCGATCGACGACCTGCTGGGGCAGGTGGTGGCGCTGGGCGGCGAGGTGCGGGCGCCGAAGTCGCAGATCGACGCGACGAGCTGGTGGGCTGTCGTCGCGGACCCGGACGGCAACGTGATCGGGCTCTACGAGGGCTCGACGGCCACGCCCGACAGCACGACCTGAGCCCTCACCTGTGCGCGGGTGCGCCCATCACCCCGCGCCGGGACCGCCAGGACATCACCGACCACAGCGAGGCGGCCGACAGCAGCGAGCCGACGCAGAGCGCCGAGCCGATCGACAGCACCGACGCCGCCGAGCCGATGGAGCCCACGGACAGCACCGACCCGACGGAGCCGATTGACAGCACGGACCTCCGGGACCCGATGCTGAGCAGCGAGTCCTCGGAGCGGATGGACCAGCGGGACGTGGAGTGCGCCATGCAGCCGATGATGCCGCCAGCCGGGGGACGCCGCCAGGCCGGGCGGGATGCTCAGCGGGACTGGAGGGCGTCCAGCGCCACGGCCATCGCGGCGGCCACCCGCCCGTCGAGCCGCCCGCCGGGCACGTCGATGACGTACCTGTCGCGCAGCGAGCGCCGCCGCACGGACGACATCACGAGCTGGCCGCCCGCGTCGCGGAAGTCGAAGTGGAACGTGAAGGGCGCGGGGAACTCGCTGATCACGGGGAGGACCTCCCACAGGCGGCGCCAGATGGCCACGCCCTGGCTGCGCTCCTGGCCCATGGCGCTGACACCCGCCGCGTCGAGGTGCCACGTGGAACGGAGCAGCGACTTGCCGAAGTCCTTGCGGAACGAGCCGATGGGCGTGCCCTGGGCGTCGGTCACGTCGTAGGTGGCGCCGAGGTCCATGCGCTGCCGGGCCTTGAACCCGAAGACCGGGGTCTGGCGCGACTCGTCCGTGTAGAAGGTGACCTGCTCCTTGAAGGCCATCCGCTTCTGCTGTGCGACGGCCAGCACGGCGCCGGGGTTGCCGTCCACGTCGAGGGCGCGGATCTCGTAGCGGTTCACCATCATCGTGATCTTCTGCTCGACGGCGAAGCGCTCGATGCGAACCAGGTCATGGACGTCTGCGACCACGGGATGCTCCTGAATTGTCGGGGCGGGCGGCATAGCGTCCCACAGGCCGCCCGGTCAGAGGCCCAGAACAGCGGTGGCGATACGGACGGCGGCGGCCTCGTCGAGCCCGCCCGCCTGCCCGTCCCAGCCCGCGCCCACGACGGCGATCTGGGCGTCGGGCACCTGGATGGTCACGGCGAGCGCGCTGACCACCTCGCCGAGCCGCATCGAGTAGGCGATGCCACCGGCCTGCTCGAGGGTCGCGTCGGGGATCTGGGTCAGCACGCCGCCGGCGGCGATGTCCGCGGGCGTGGTCATCGACTCACGGAGGTCGAAGGGCTGGCCGGTGACTTCGATGGAGCGAACCTCGGCGAGGTTGTCGGCTTCCGACGACTCCCAGAGGCACCCGAATCCCCATTCATCGACGGTTGGGTCGATGAGCGCGAGCCCATCGGTGAGGCCGCCGGTGAGCGCGGCGACCTGGTCGCAGCTCGTGATGTGGGCCAGGGCGTCGGTGGGTCCGTCGTCGGTGGTGTCGGGCGCGCCGATGGAGGTGTCGACGTCGTCGACTGGCGCGTGGGACGTGTCGACGGGGGGGGCCTCGGGGTCGGGGCCGCTGCACGCCGTGAGCGCGAGGGCGACGAGCAGGGCAGCGGTGAACGTTGATCGGCGCGGCATCCGGGGAGGTTATCCACGGGGAGCGCAGGAGTCCACGCCTCGATCAAAATTCATCCGATGGATGACACGCACGCCTCTGACAGGCTGCGACGCCGCCTGGGGCGACCCTGAGGGCGCCGCCCGCCGACCGCGCTCAGGAGCTGCTGCAGCTCGCGACTGTCTGTCCGTCGCGGATCTGGCCGGCCTCGAGGGTCCATCCGGCGACACCGGGTCCGCCGAGGGTCTCCCAGGGGATGGTCGCGGTCACCGTGTCCCCCGTGTACGCGGCGCCGAACATGCCGTCCACCGCTTGTGCGGAGTTCACACTCACTGTCCAGCGCACTGTGCCTCTCGCGTCGCGCACCGTGGCCCACCAGGTGTCCTGTAGCGCGGCGAACGTCGCGTCATCCGTCCCGTCGTCATTCGTGATCTGCCAGGTCACGTCCAGTCGGGGGTTCGAGTGGTCCCCGCGGGTCACCCCGAGCCGGGTCCACTCGGTCGATGGCTGCCCGGTGGCCCACACCTCCTCCAAGACAGGGCCGGCGGCGCCGTCGGGGGTGTCTGAGGGCCAGCACTGGAGGTTGATCCCGCCGCTCGTCGTCCCGGACGTCGGCGCGCACGAGAAGGCGACGCCGAGCACGCCTGCCGCCATGACGGCCGCGCCCACCCCACGGCGCCAGCGGGGCTGGGCGGGTTCCTCCCACGGCGGCGGCGGCTCGATCCGCCCACCCCTCTGGTCCATAAGCGGCGACACCCACGGCAGCGGGCGCCTCGTGGCCAGCACATATGTGCCCGCGATGCTGTCGGCGAAGGTCCGGCGCTCGCGGTTGACCAGGGGGCGCAGGTACCCGATCAGCAGGATCGAGTCGAGCAGGTGCGACACCGTGCGCAGGACGGTGAGCAGCGCGCCGGCGGGCCGCCCGGTGGCCGTCCGCACCACGGCGATGCCCATGATCCACTTGCCCGGCGTCGCCCCGAGGTAGGCCTGCAACAGCGCCATCGACACGAGCGTCGCGACGACCCAACCCGACGCGACGGACGTCCCCGACGCGTCCTGGCTGAAGTTCGTCACGCCTGGGTGCAGTGTCGGGCCCTCGTATCCGACGTTCCCGGCGAGGAAGGCCACGCCCGCGACCAGCGCCTGGTCGAGCAGCGCCGCGATCAGCCGCATCGGCCAACTCGCGAAGGGCACGAGGCTCGCGATGCCGTCGTCCGTCGGCGGATCCCACGGCTGCGCTGGCGTGGTGTCGGGCGCCGGCTCGCTCATCTGGACATCCTGGCGCGCGGAGCCTGTGCCGCGCAGCGGTTCGGGGCATGCCCTGGCCTGCCGCTCAGGGGCGCGCGCCGTGGGCCCGACGATCGTGTGCGACGCCACATCGGCCGTCGGGAACGGGCGGAGGCATTCGATCGTTGGGTCCTCGTCAGCCTGCCCCCTACCTGGAGACCGATGGACAGCGACAGTAGGCGCCCCCATGAGCCGCGCGAGAGCGCAGTGCCGAAGGGGGGCGGGTGGTGATGTGGGTGTTGACGCTGCTTCTCGGCATCCTGGTGGTGCTGGCGATCACGGCGGTCACGGGGTATTTCGTGGCCCAGGAGTTCGCCTACATGGCGGTGGACCGCTCGCGGCTGGGCGCGCGTGCGGCGGCCGGTGACGCGGGGGCCCAGCGCGCGCTGGCGGTGACCCGCCGGACATCCTTCATGCTCTCGGGCGCGCAGCTCGGGATCACCGTGACTGGCCTGCTGGTCGGGTATGTGGCCGAGCCGTTGATCGGGGCCTCGCTCGGCGAGGCGCTCGGCGGGGTGGGCGTGCCCACCGGCGTGGGCGGCGCGATCGGCACCGTGCTGGCGCTGCTGTTCTCCACGTTCGTGCAGATGATCGTGGGGGAGCTGTTCCCCAAGAACCTGGCCATCGCGCGCCCCGAGCCCGTCGCCCTGTGGCTGGCGACCTCCACCACCGCGTACCTGGCGGTGTTCGGGTGGCTCATCCGGATCTTCGACCAGGCGTCGAACCTGCTGCTGCGCGCGCTGCGCATCGAGCCGGTGCATGACGTGGAGCACTCGGCCACAGTGCGCGACCTCGAGCACATCGTCGCGGACTCCCGGGAGAGCGGTGACCTGCCCGCCGAGCTGTCGGTGCTGCTGGACCGGATCCTGGACTTCCCGGAGCAGGACGTGGAGCACGCGATGATCTCGCGCTCGCGGGTGGATGTGGTGCGGGCGGACGACACCCTCAGCCACGTGCGCGCCCTGATGAGCACCGGGCACTCGCGCTACCCCGTCCTGGACCACGACGACCAGGTGGTCGGCGTGGTGCATTTGCAGGACGTGCTGGCGATCGACGGCCGGGACGCTGACGACGCCGCGTCGATCATGCGCCCGGCCCTGATGCTCGCCACGTCGATGCCGCTGCCGGACGCGCTGCGGGTGCTGACCGGCGCCGGCAACCAGCTCGCCTGCGTCGTCGACGAGTACGGCGGCTTCGCCGGGGTGCTGACCCTGGAGGACCTCGCGGAGGAGCTCGTCGGGGAGATCACCGACGAGCATGACGCCGACGTGCCGCTGGGCGCGCCGCAGGACGAGGACGGCATCTGGCTGATGGCCGGTGACGTGCATGTCGACGAGGTGGAGCGCGCCGTCGGGCATGACCTGCCGCGCGGCGACTACGAGACCATCTCCGGCCTGGTGATCGCGGTCCATGGCGGCCTGCCCGACGTGGGCACGGTGGTGGACGTGGAGCTCCCGCCGGATCCCGCCCACCTGGCCTTGGCCGATGCGCCCCCGCCCGTCGTGATGCGCGTCGAGGTGGAGGAGGTCGAGCGTCACGTGCCCGCCAGGGTGCGGGTCACGTTCCCCGACCTCGCACCCGGCGGCATCATCACCACTGAGAACGAGGAGGGGGACCGATGAGCGCCCCGTGGGCAGTCATCGCAGTGACAGTGCTCCTGATCGCGCTCAGCGCGTTCTTCGTGGCGATCGAGTTCGCCCTGCTCGCCGCCAAGCGGCACCGGCTGGAGGACGCGGCGGCGACGAGCCGGTCAGCGCGTGCCGCACTGCGCAGCTCCTCGGAGCTGACCCTGCTGCTGGCCGGGTCGCAACTGGGCATCACGGCGTGCACGCTGGCGCTCGGCGCCATCACGAAGCCCGCGGTGCACCACTGGCTCACGCCGCTGTTCGAGGCATGGGGCGCGCCACTGGTCCTCGCCGACGTGGCGGGGTTCATCCTGGCGCTGCTCATCGTGACGTTCCTGCACCTGGTGGTGGGGGAGATGGCGCCGAAGTCCTGGGCCATCGCCCACCCGGAGGCGTCGGCGACGATGCTGGCCCTGCCGATGCGGGGCTTCATGGTGCTGACCCGCCCCCTGCTGGTGGCCCTCAACGGGATGGCCAACTGGTGCCTGCGCAAGGTGGGCGTGGAGCCCACCGGGCAGGTGGCGGCGGGGCAGAACCCCGACGACCTGCGGCATCTGGTGGAGCACTCGGTGAACGTCGGCGCGCTGGACGCGGGGTTCTCTGCGCAGCTCGCGGGGGCGTTGGACCTGCAGCGGCTCACGGTGGCCGACCTGCTGCGGCCTGACGTCCGCCCGACGTCCGTGCCGAGGGACGCCACCGTCGCGGACGTGCGCGAGGCCAGCCTCACCTCGGGGCACCTGCGGGTGCTCGTGGCGGACGCCGGCGCCCTGGTGGGCGTGGTCCATGTGCGCGACACCCTGACCGAGCGGGAGGACCTTCCCGTGGTGGAGCTCATGCGGCCGGTGCTCATGCTCCCCGTCGCGACGCCGGTGTCGAGCGCGCTCGCGGCGATGCGGGAGGGGCGCCAGCACCTCGCGGTGGTCGAGGGGCCGGACGGGCTCATCGGGGTGATCACCCTCGCGGACGTGCTGAGCCGGCTCTTCCCGCCGCCGCAGCCCGCGTTGGCGGCCGTCGCGCCCTGACCTGTCGCGTCAGGGGCGCAAGTGACGGGCGGGGCTGGCGGATTCGTCCACCAGCCCCGCCCGTGTGTGCGGCGCTTGCCTCGAGCCCCGGGCCTCATGCCCGGGCGCTTGAGGCGTCGCGCGTCAGGCCGCCTTGTCCCAGTGCCCCGGGGCGCCGTGGCCCTTGCCCGGCTTCCACGGCTTGCCGGGCTTCCCGGGCTTCGGCTTGACCGGCTGGTCGCCAGGACCGGAGACGCCGTTGATGGCCGAAGTGTCCTGCGCGAGCGAGTACGTCGCGAACGCGATCGCCTTGCTCATGATGCCCAGCGCCTCGGCGTTGATGTTCGTCAGGTCGTCGCCCGGCGAGTGGTAGTTCGGGTCGTGGGTGATACCGGCGGTGCCGCCGAACAGGGCGACCTCCTCGTCGGTCTTCACGTCGTCCGCCCCGGTGAACAGGCCGGAGGCGGGGATGCCGTTGAGGATGAACGCCTGGTAATCGGAGCGGCCGGAGAACTCGGTGTCCACCCACGCCTGGCCGATGCTGTCGAAGTAGCCGGTGAGCACGTCCTCGGTGGCCGCGGACCCCTCGGGCACCGCCACCGGCGCCTCGTACGTCGACTCGTCCGCGTCGTACACGCCGATGATGTAGTTCGGCGAGCCCACCATGTCGAAGTTCAGGTAGGTGGCGATGCGGTCGAGCTCGCCCGCCTGGGTGGCGAGGTCCGCGACGTACCGGGTGGAGCCGATCAGGCCGAGCTCCTCGGCGCCCCACCAGGCGAATCGGACCGTGTTGTTGAGCTTCTTGGCGTCGGCGAGCTGGACCGCGACCTCGAGCAGCGCGGCAGAGCCGGAGCCGTTGTCGTTGATGCCGGGGCCGTCCTCCACGCCGTCGAGGTGGGCGCCGAGCATCACGACGTTGTCGTCGCGGCCCTTCTTCGTCTCGGCGATCACGTTGAAGCTCTCAGTCGTCTCGGTGTGCGACCGCACGTCCAGCGTGAGGGCGAGCGGGCCGGAGGCGGCCGCGGCGACGAGGGCCTGGCCGTCGGCCAGTGAGATGCCCGCCACGGCGATGCCGACGCCGTTCCCCTCGCCGAGGGTGCCGTTGAGGAGGCCGTCGGTGTTGTTGTAGATCACCGCGGCCGCGGCGCCTGCCGCCTCGGCGGTGGCGCCCTTGATCGCGAACGAGCAGCCGCCCCGGCTGACCAGCGCGATCTTGCCCGTGACGTCGACGCCCTCCCAGGTCTCGGGGGTGCAGCCGAACGTGTCGGTGGGGCTGGCCACGTCAGCGGTGACGCCGCCCTCGGGTGTGCTCGCGGAGTACGCCATCTGGTCGACCACGTAGCTGACCGGCTCGCCGGCGGCGGGGGTCAGGGTGAGGGTCTGCGCGTCGAGGATCTCCCGGTCGAACGTGAAGTAGTCCCGCTCGGTGGTGTACCCGGCCTTCTTGAGGGTCTTCTCCACGTACCGGGCGCTGGCCTCGTAGCCGGGGGTCGCCGCCGCGCGGTTCCCGCCGTTCTGGTCGGCGATCTTCTGGAGCTGCCCGAGGTGGCGCAGGACGTTCTTGGCGGTGACCTTCTTGGCGAAGGCTGCTGCGGTCGACGACTGGGGGTGGGCCGCGACGGGCGAGGCGACCCCTGCCCCCACAGTCATCGCGCCGGCGATGACGAGCCCGGCGACGGTTCGGCGCATTCTCACGATGAGGACCTCCTGGTCGAGGAGCGGCGCCAGGGCCGGGCTGGCCCACGGCGATCCTGCAGATCGATCTGATGGCGACAACGTAGGGGCCGAGTGACCGCGAATGCGACGAATGTGGAGATTTCGACGTCGGCGTGTCCGGGGCGCGGGCTGGCAGCCCATGCCCCGGACACGTTCGAGTCAGCGCTTGCGCAGCGCCCCATAAATGAGGAACACGACGACCGAGCCGAGGATCGCGAGCAGCCAGGTCTGGATCGAGAAGAACTCCTCGAGCCCGCGGTTGAACAGGACGCTCCCAAGCCAGCCGCCCAGGACGGCGCCGAGCACGCCCAGCACGAGCGTGAGCAGCCAGCCGGTGCTCTGACGGCCGGGCAGGAGCGCCTTGGCGATGACGCCGGCCAGCAGGCCGAGGAGGAGGAAGCCGAAGAAGCCCATGAGGTGTGTCTCCCTGTGATGGATCGATGGCTGACGTGGAAGAACTTCTCATCCGCACTCGAATCCCGCATGTCGAACCGGACAGGCGTCCAGGTCTGCGGGCGGCCGCGAGGCGCCGTTTCGAGGTGTTGACCGCGCAGATCAGCCGTAGCGTCGCCATGACGCGCGTCCGCGTGCCACTGACCCTGGCTCAGGAGGACACATGCACATCCATCTCATCCCGCTGCGACTGGCGGCAGGCGCCTACATCCTCAACTCAGGGCTGAGCAAGAGGGGCGTCGACGAGGAGGCCGCGCGGGGGATGCAGGCCATGGCGGCCGCCGCGTACCCGCAGTTCAAGGACATGGAGCCGCAGAAGTTCGCGAACCTGCTGTCCGGCTCCGAGATCGCGCTCGGCTCGGCGCTCATCGTGCCGGTGCTGCCCAGGACGGTGGTGGCGGCGGGCTTCACGGCGTTCTCCGGGATGCTCCTCGGCATGTACCTCAAGACGCCGTCGCTGCACCGCGGCCCGGGGGACCCGCGTCCCAACGCGCAGGGCGAGGGGTACGCCAAGGACGTCATCCTGTTCGGCGCGGCACTGACATTCCTGCTCGACGCGCTGCGGTTGGACGTCCGCTCGGCGGCCCGCAAGACCACCAAGAAGGCGGCCAAGGGCGCCGCGAAGGTCGGCCGGAAGACCGCCGAGGCGGGCGCGAAGGCGGCAGCGGTCGGCGTCGCCGCGGAGAAGATCCGGCACCGCAAGCACTGACGGCGCCGGGGCGGGGTCAGACGGTCGTCGGCGCCTTGCTCTTGACGTCGATGCCGCCCATGAGCGCGATCGCCCGCACCACGAGGACCGGCGCCATCGGGTCGGCTGGCGCCTTGGTGCGGTTCTCCCAGCCGCCGAGCAGCGGCAGCCCGGTGATCTCGACGCGCCACGACGGCGGCACCTTGATGTCGATGCCGCCCCACATCGCGAACGCGCGCACGGTGGCGCGCTCGACGATCTGCGCGTTGCGGAGGTCCAGGTCGACGCCGCCCATGAGCACGCTGAGCTGCGCGCCACGGAAATCCTGGGTCAGCGGGCGGTGCTGGGAGCCCCACCAGATGGCCGTCGCGGTGATGTTGCGCTCGTCCTTGCGGGTCGAGGCAGCCCGGGTGAGGAACGACAGCCCGACGACGATGATCGCCACCGGCCAGGCCAGCGCCCACAGGCCGCCGTCGACCGCGCCGAGGTTCCCGGCCAGCAGGAGGCCACCGGCGGTGGCGACCGCTGCCGGAGCCGGCCAGGCGCGCGGCACATTGGCCAGCCCCATCCCGCCGATCAGCACGATCACGATCGGCCACCAGGTGCTGAGCAGCTCGCCGAGGCCCACGTCGATCACGTCGAGCTGGTTGAGCAGCGCCACCGCCCCGATCGCGACAATGAGGATCCCGATGAGCGCCTGCGCGGTGGGGTGACGTTCCATGCCGCTCAATGTACGAGGTCAGAGGCCTGCCGGGCGGCGCTTCTGAGGGGTGGGCGTCTCGCCTCGGGAGAGTCGGCTGACGGCCTCGGCGATCTTGCGCGCCCGCGTCTCGGGCCGTTTCACGGAGTCGATCCGGTACAGCACCGCGAACCTGTTGGCCGACGTCAGCGCCTCGAACCATGCCAGTGCGGACGGCTCGGCGGCGAGCGCGGCCACTAGGTCGTCGGGCGCCCGCACCGTCGCGCTGCCCGGGTACGCGGCCTCCCAGCGGCCGTCCGCCTGCGCGGCGCGCACCTGCGCCCACCCAGCCTCGTGCATGCGGCCCTCGGCCTCGAGCCGCGCGATGTGCTCCACATTGCGCGCCGACCACCTGCTGCGCGGGCGGCGCTGCGTCATGCGTCGCAGCGCCGTCTCGGCGTCGCGCGAGCGGGCCTGCCCGTCGATCCAACCGAAGCACAGCGCCTCGTCGAGGGCCGCCGCGTACGTGAGCGCGGTCTGCGTGCCTCCCGCCTTGTGCAGCACGAGCCACACGCCCGGCGAGCTGTCGTGGTGGGCGAGCAGCCAGGCGCGCCAGGCGTCGGCGTCGGGCACGAGCAGCACGGGCAGGTCATCGGGCACGGGCAGGTCATCGGGCACGGGCAGGTCATCGGGCATGCGCCCATCCTGACGTGTGCCACCGACGCTCACGCCGTGGCCGCGTCCGGCTCTCTCCCCGCCTGACCGGTCTCAGCCTCGGCTGCCTTGCCCCTCGGCGGCGCCCTGCCGGGTTTCGGGGGCTGCCCGGGCGCCGTGCGCGGCAGACGGCCCGTGAAGAACAACGCCGCGATCGCGATGAGCGCCGCGACGGACAGCGCGGAGCGCAGCGCGTTGATCCGGGCGTCGTCGTTCACGTCGATGATCTGCGTGGCCGTGGCCTGGTCCACCCCCGCGTCGTCGAGGGCCGTGGTGAGCTGCGCCGTCGAGACGAACGGGACCCCGCTCGCCCACTGCGTGGTGGCCTGGCTTTTGACCGAGTCGGGGATGTCGGGGTTGTTCTGCACGCCCGAGAGCGCCGCCGAGGTGAGTGTCGCGATGAGCACCGAGCCCACCAGCGCGGTGCCCAGGGACGCCCCGAGGTTCGTCGCGGTGTTCTGCAGGCCGCCGACCTCGGCGCTCTGCGAGTCCGGCACCGCGGAGACGGTCACCGCGCCGAGCTGCGAGGACAACGACCCGAGGCCCAGGCCCATGAGCACCATGGGGATCGCGACGACGCTCGCGCTCGCGGCAGGGCTGAGGCCGCCCACGAGCACGAGGATGCCCGCCGTCATGGTGAGCAGCCCGAACCGCACCACGCGGCGCGGGTTGGCGTGCGGCCAGATCCGCGGGATGCCCCCTGCGGCGACGAGCAGGGCGATCGACAGCGGGAACACCCGCAGGCCGGTCTCCACCGCCGAGAGCCCGAGGGCGACCGACAGGAACAGGGGGACGCAGAAGAACACCCCGGCCTGCACGGTGAATTGCGCGAAGAACATGCTCAGGCCGCCGACGAGCTGCGAGTTCCGCAGCATCTTCGGGTCGAGCAGCGGCTCGCCGCCGGTGCGCTCGAGGTGGCTCTGCCAGCGGATGAACAGGTACGTCACGAGCGAGCCGATGACGATGAGCCAGATGACGGGCGAGCCGCCGAGGATCGTCGGCGTGCCCGGGGTCGCGATCACCCACCCCCAGTCGCCCGAGCGCAGCACCCCGAAGACCACGAGCCCCAGGCCCACGATCGACAGCGCCGAGCCCACCAGGTCGAGCTTGAGGGGGTGCGGGGCGACGTCGGCGATGTGCCGCAGCAGCAGCAGGATGACCACGACGATCACCGCCTCGCCAGCGAACACGTACCGCCACGACGCGTAGGTCGTCACGGCGCCGCCGATCAGCGGCCCGGCGGCCACCGCCATGGCGCCCGAGGCCGCGATGAGCCCGTAGGCGTAGGCCCGGCGCTCGGGCGGGAAGTTCGCGGCGACGAGCGCGACGATCGCCGGCATGATCAGCGCGGCGCCCATCCCCTCGAGCAGCGACCAGCCCAGCAGTAGCACCCCCAGGTTCGGGGCGAGCGACGTCACCGTCGAGCCGCACGCGTAGACGACCAGCCCGATCGCGAACGCCCGGCGCCGCCCCAGGATGCTCCCCACCTTGCCGCCGGTGATCATCAGGGTGGCCATGACGAGCGTGTAGAGCGTGATCGCCGTCTGGATGCCGGTGATGGTGGTGCCGACGTCGGCGGCGACGGTGGCCATCGACACGTTCATGACCGAGCTGTCGAGGGTCATGAGGAACTGGCTCGCGCCCAGCACCCCCAGGACGAGGCTCCCCTTGCGTGACTTCGTGGTCGTCTGCGGTGCCGTCGCCATGGGCCGCCCTTCCGCCTAGACGCCGCGTCGCACGGTGATGCGGCCGTCGCGCTCGGCTTGCGCGAGCGCCGCGTGGTCGCGTTCGGCCTGCTCCGCGTAGGTGGCGGCGAAGTCGGCCATGGCGCGGTCGAGCACGTCTGACGATCCGAGGTAGGCGCCGAGGGCCACCCGGTCACCGGACCGGGCATGGGCCCGGGCGAGGGTCCAGCCGCACACCTGTCCCAGGATCGCGAGGGTCGCGGGCGTCTGGTGGGCGATGTCGGTGGAGAACTTCCAGTCCCAGAGTTGGCGCACGTAGTAGTCGCGGTCGGCGCCGTCCGTCCCCTGCCCATGCGTCCAGCCCAGGAAGATGTCCGAGCTGGACTGCATGAGGCGTTGCCCGGCGACGACGCGCTGCCCCTGGTTGGCGTACACGCTGCGCCCCGCGGCCGAGGCGAGCACCGACTCGGCCGCCTCCTTGATCTGCAGCACGAGCGGGTCGGAGCCGTCGCTGCCGTGCATGAGCAGCACCCAGGCGCGGGTGCCCACGCTGCCCACGCCCACCACCTTGCGGGCCATGTCGACGTAGTGGAACTGCGCGAGCAGATCGCGCCGGTCGGTGGGCAGGGTGCGCCGGTAGCGCCGGAACGCCGCGCCCACCCCCTGGACGAGCTCGTCGCGCTCGGCGTCGTCGAACAGCTCCCCGACGGGCACCAGCAGCGGCGGGTCGGACACGAGCCGGACGGTGTCCCCGTCCTGGCGGGTGAGCCGGGCCGAGGCGAGCGTGCTGTCCTTGCGCAGCGCCTTGTCGACTCGGCGCTCCAGGGTGCGGATGGCCTTGCCGCCCGCGTCGGGTCCCCAGCGGGCGAGGACCGCCCCGGCCGTCATCCGGGCGTACCAGACCTCGAGGTTGCTCTGATCGGCGAAGGCCCGCACGGCATGGCGGTACGCCCGGGCGGTCGCCAGGTCGACCCTCCGGCGCTCGCGGCCGGTGAAGCCCAGCTCCCGGCCCGCGAGCTCGAAGCTCACCACGAGGCGCGCCAGATCCCACTCCCACGGGCCGGGCAGGGTCTCGTCGAAGTCGTTGAGGTCGAAGACCATCTCCCGCTCGGCCGAGGCGTAGCCCCCAAAGTTGGACAGGTGGGCGTCGCCGCACAATTGGACGCGCTCGCCCGATGTCCGCGTCTTGGCCAGGTCCCAGGCCATGAGCGCGGCGGCGCCGCGGTAGAAGGCGAACGGCGAGGCGAGCATCCGGCCGAAGTGGATCGGCACGAGCTCCGGCACCCGGGTGTGGGTCCGCTCGACGAGCAGGCCCACCGGGTCGGGCCGGTCTGCCTCGGGCTGCCACTGCGCGAGGCTCGAGCGCGGCGCCTCGGATCGCGCCTTGCGGCCCTTCGCGATGCGCTCCGCGCGGCTGAGACGGCCCACGCCCACGGTTCCGAGCAGCGTGCTGCTGTCCCGGCGGGGCGGGGCTGGGATGGGTGGTGCGCTGACATCGACCACCTGGCTCATGTTCCGCGTGGTCCTCGGGCTCCGCAACCGGATCTGCTCGGCACGTGGCGTCCCAAAGGTCCCAGGTCTGAGATGTCATGGAGTCGTAATCTCCGGGTAAAGAGTGCAGTGCGCGCGACCGCTGCCCCCGCAGCCCCCGACAGCGTCTGTCTCCCCGCGAGAGCACCCGACGAAGGAGTAGCCGTGAGTCGACCCCTGGACATCGTGACCTTGCCCCCCGACGTGCGGGCCGCCCTCGACGCGTGTGCCAGCGTCGTCGTGCCGAGCACGCGCGACGAGCTTTACCAGTTGGCGCTCGGCCCCGAGGGTGGCCCCCGATTCTCGGTGGACTACGACGTCAACGGCTCCCCGGTCACCGAGGCCACCGTGGTCCGGGGCAAGAACGGCATCGCCGTGAACTACCCCGAGGACTACATGCGCCGCCGCGACCCGGACTGCATGCGCATCGCCGACGACCTTCCGACCGACAAGCCGCGCTACCGCGACGTCTTCGGCTCAGAGTTCGCCCCCGTCAAGGCCGAGACGCTCGAGTGGCTCTCGCAGCAGGAGCTCGCCGTCGTGCCGTTCAAGGCCGGCGGCCTGACCCACGGCTACCCCTCGCTCGCGATCTGCCCGGTCAACTCGGCGTTCTTCGCGCTGACCCTCGTGGACCTGCAGGGCTGGGTGACGCTCGACGAGATCGGGCCGTTCACGCCGCGCAGCATCGTGTACGTCGCGCCGCCGTTCCGGCACACCCACTTCGACGGCCGCCAGGTCGTCGTGCACGATCGCACGGACTCGCTGCACGAGGTGTTCGCGTACAACCTGTACCCGGGTCCCAGCGCCAAGAAGGGCGTGTTCTCGGTGCTGCTCGACATCGGCGAGCACGAGGGCTGGGTCACCGCCCACGCGTCGTCGGTGCGCGTCACCACTCCGTATGAGAACGAGACCGTCGTGATGCACGAGGGCGCCTCGGGCGGCGGCAAGTCGGAGATGTACCAGGAGATCCGCCGCCAGGAGGACGGCCGCATCCTGCTGGGCACCAACGTCGTGACGAAGGAGCCGTACGTCATCACGCTCGGCGAGACCAGCGCGCTGGCGCCCGTGACCGACGACATGACGCTGTGCCACAAGGACCTCCAGCGTGGCGACGGCAAGCTCGTGGTCGCCGACGCCGAGGACGGCTGGTTCGTGCGCGTCGACAACCTCACCGAGTACGGCCAGGACGTGGCGTTCGAACGGGCCTGCATCCACCCCGAGCAGCCGCTGGTGTTCTTCAACATCGAGGGCATGCCCGACTCGACGGTGCTCCCCTGGGAGCACACGCTCGACTCCAACGGCAAGCGGTGCCCCAACCCGCGCGTGGTCATCCCGCGCAGCCAGATCCGCCACGTGGTCAGCGAGCCCGCCGACGTGGACGTCCGCACCTTCGGCGTGCGGATGCCCGCGTGCACCCGTGAGACGCCGTCCTACGGGATCATGGGCATGACCCACGTGGTCCCGGCCTCGCTCGCCTGGCTGTGGCGGCTCATCGCCCCGCGCGGCGACAAGAACCCGTCGATCGGCGAGAGCAAGGCCGCCACCGACAAGCTCGCGCACGGCGGGATGGTCGCGGAGGGCGTCGGCTCGTACTGGCCGTTCTCCACCGGCACCAAGGTCGCGGCCGCGAACCTGCTGCTGAAGCAGCTCGTCGAGGCGAACCGCACCCGCTACGTGCTGACCCCCAACCAGCACATCGGCGCCTACAAGGTGGGCTTCTCCGCCGAGTGGTTGACCCGCGAGTACCTGGCCCGCCGAGGCGGCGGCCGCGTGCGGGAGAGCGAGCTGGTCCCCGCGCGCTGCTCGCTGTTCGGCTACACGCTCAAGGAGATGAAGATCGACGGGCAGCTCGTGCGGCCCACGTTCCTGCGCCCCGAGCAGCAGTCGCAGGTGGGCGTGGAGGCGTACGACGCCGGCGCGAAGATCCTCACGGACTTCTTCAAGAGCGAGCTCGCGGAGTTCCTCACCGACGACCTCGACCCGCTGGGCCGCAAGATCATCGAGGTCTGCCTGCGCGACGGGTCGATCGAGGAGTACGTGGAGCTGACGCCGCTGTACCTGTGAGCCGTACTCGCTGAGCGGCTCTAGCGGCCCGGACCTCGCCTGGTGCGAGGTCCGGGCCGCTGCGCGTTCAGCTCAGGACGCCGGGCAGCATCGGGATGATCGCGATGCCGGCGAACACCGCCGACGGCGCCTGGAGCACCGCTCGGGCATATGGTCGGCAACTCCATCGTCATGGCCCTGGCCGTGGCAGTCGCGGGGTCGCTCGTCACCCAGCGGTTCGCCGGCCGCGAGAAGCTGTTCATGCTCGTGAACTCGGTGCTGTCCGCGGTATTCATCGTGGGCCTGATCTACGCGCCCAGCCTGCCGCTCAAGCTCGTCGCGCTGTACCTGACGACCGCGAGCCTCATGTTCGCCTTCACGAGCATGCTGACGCTGCCGTACCGGCTCATCCCGCTCCGGATGATCGCCTCGGCCTTCGCGGTCATCAACATCGGCGCGTTCGTGGGCGGCATCTTCCAGGGCACGCTGGTCGGCACCCTGACCGACGCGTTCGACGGCTCGTACGCCCGGCCTTCATGGTCCTGGCGGTCTGCTCCGTGATCGCGGGCCTGGTGCCGTACCTGCTGCGGGAGCCCGCCTCGGCCGACGCCGGGCCGCGCCTCACCCGCCGCAGCCAGCTCCTGACCTCAGCCAGCGCCTGACCTCAGCCAGCCCGTGGTCCCGGGCCGTCCCGCTCGCGCGGCGGCCCGGGACTTGCTGCACTGGGGGAGGGCGTCTGCCCTGAGCGGGGGTTGTCATGTGTCGAATGTTCGGCATGCACGCGGGCAAGAATCCGGCCCGTGCGACGTTCTGGCTGGTCAGCGCACCTGACAGCCTCGCGCAGCAGAGCCGCAAGGAGCCCGACGGCACAGGGGTGGGGGTGTTCGGGCCGGGTGGCCAGGCCATCGTCGACAAGCAGCCCATCGCCGCGTACGAGGACACGCAGTTCGCGTCAGAGGCCCGAGAGCTCGAGAGCCGCACATTCGTAGCGCATGTGCGCTACGCCAGCACCGGCGAGAACTCGCTGGTCAACACCCACCCGTTCGAGCAGGACCAGCGGCTCCTCGTGCACAACGGGGTGCTGGAGGGCCTCGACGTGCTCGACGCGCGGCTGGCCGAGCTCGGCGCCACGAGCCTGGTGCACGGGCAGACCGACAGCGAGCGGATGTTCGCGCTGATCACCGTCGAGGCCCGCCGCAACGGGGGTGACGTGGGAGCCGCGATCGTCGCGGCGCTGACCTGGATCGCGCAGAACATCCCGGTGTACGCGGCCAACATCGTGCTCACCACGGCCACCGAGCTGTGGGCGCTGCGCTACCCGGAGACCCACCCGCTCTACGTGCTGCGACGCGACCCGGGAGGCAACGAGGGATCCACGCGCCTCGAGGCGCGCACCCATCGGATCAGCGTGCACAGCGACGCGATGGGTGAGCGCCCGTCGGTGATCATCGCCACGCAGCCGATGGACTCCGACCCTGGCTGGCGCCTGATGGGCGCTGGCGAGCTGCTCCACGTGGGCGAGGACCTGGTGGTCCACAGCAGCGCCCCGCTGCCGCCGCAGCCGGCCCACCCGCTCACCCTCAAGGACCTCTCGCCGCACGCGGCGAGGTCGCAGCACCCTGCCGCCGCCCCCGCCTCCCCATGACCACCGCCAGCGGGAGAGGCAGGCCGGTCCGGATGCGTCACTCGACGTCGGTGGCCGCCATCCGGACCGTCTCCCGCGACATGCTCGGCGCCAGCGGGTACAGGTCCTCGGACCAGTCGGTCAGCACCACCGAGCCGTCGTCGGGGAAGTCCGGGATCGCGGTGAGCCGGGAGACCAGCTCGGCGATCCGCTCGACGCCGCCGTCCATGCTGATCGCCTCGCCCCCGGCGAGCAGGTCGACCACGAGCGGCGGGTCGCCGTCGTCCCCGCCGATCACGGCCTGGCCCAGCGACGGGTCCACCATCCCGACGGGTGTGGGCGTCCAGACGGCCTCCGGCCACGCCTCGCGGATCACGCCGAGGACTGTGTGGGCGTCGAACGTGTATGGGCCGTCGACGACGGCCACCATCACCTCTGCCATGAGCACCGCCCCGTCGCCAAGAGCCCTGTCCCGGTGGCCGGACCAGCCTCTGGGGCCGGCCGCGCGGGACCTCGTCTCCCCAGTCTCAACCCGCGGCAGGCGTCGGGCGCGCGCGACTGCCTCACGCCGCTCGCGGGGCGGGGGTGGGGTCTGCCACCCGCACGGGTGAATGTGACGGTTCGAGGTCTTCGCACCGGCCTCTGCTGCTGCCACACTGCTGAGACGGTTTCAGGGGGCAAAGGGGGCCTAACGTGACAGATCATGCAGGCACGAGATATCGACCATCGTTGCGCTGGGACATCCCGGCGCCGCTGAGCCTGGGCACCCGCGAGATGCTCGCCGAGAGCCTCGACGCGGTCTTCACGGATGAGGACACGCCACGCGCGCGTCCGACCATCCGCACCGACGTGCAGGTCGTCGTCGTGGACCTCGCGACGTCATTCGCGATGATCGCCCACTTCAGCGCCGCCCCGGCGGCGGAGCGGACCCGGGTGGCGGACGTCATCTTCGACGTGAACGACGCGCTCGCGTTCGCCGGGCTGCCGGCCGCGACGGGCCCGTGGGAGATCGTCGTGGGATCGGCGGAGGTGCGGCAGGGCTACAAGGCACTCGACCTCGACGACCCGTGCTGGTCGGCGGTCGACTGAGAGCGGGCACGGGCGCGGGGGCATGCGCCGGCAGGGCCTAACGCCGGGGGCGGCTGCCCTCAGTGGCGCTCGGTGCGGGGGTGGGCGCCAGTCCGGCCCCGGGTGGCGTGCCTGAGCCCGTGCTCGTGCCTGTGCTCGCGGGGGTCGGCGTCGGGGCGTGGGCCACGGCGTCGACACGTGCGGGGGCTTCGGGCTCGACGCCGGGCGCGGTGGCACGGGGCGCGGAGAAATCTGGCGCCGTGGAGAACGACGCGGACGCGGACTCGTCGTCGATGAAGACCGCCGACGTCAGGCCGAGGGCCACGGGGGTCGCGAGCGCGGCGGCGAGCAGCCCCACCGCCACGAGCCGGGCCGCCCGGCCCCGCCCGCCGCGCCGCGGGTCAGTCGAGGAGCAGGTCACGGTCGCCTCCGTCAGCCGGGCGCGCGCGTCGCGCGTCGCCGTCCACCCCGGGCAGCCCTCGGGCGAGCGCCCGCTCGCGCAGCACGGACATCAACTCCATCGTGGCGAGCGCGAGCAGCGGCGGGGTGAGCATCGTCAACCGACCCGTGGCCGAGCGGGCCCACTCGAGCACCCATCCCCAGCGCGGGTACACGTCCAGCACCACGCCGCGCACCCGGGAGAAGGGCGTCGCGTCCGGGTCGGGCTCGGCGTTCGCGTCGCCCTTCGTCATGATGTACGGCCGCAGCACGGGCTCGCCCGTGCGCTGGTCGAGCGTCGTGACCATCTGCCCGGTCGTCTCGTCCTGGCTCATCACCGGCAGGTAGTGCATCGAGACGATGCGGTGCGTGACGAGGTGGTCGGAGCCCTGCGGCCAGAACGACACGACCTGCCCCACCTTGAGCTGGGACGGGTCCGTGAGCCGGCGCATCACCACCGCGTCGCCTGCGTCGAAACCGCCGGACTTGCCACCCGACATCGACCCCGACGTCACCACCAGGACCTGCTGCTGGTGCAGCTCGAACCAGAGCGGCACCGCCAGCGACGTCGCGTAGGCGGTGGAGAACAGCGCCACCACCCCCCACAGGACGCCCGTCACGACCCGTCGCCAGCGCGAGGCCGGCACGGCGCTCGCGGCCCGGGCCGCCGCCTCGGCGCGGCTGGCGGACCAGCGCTCGTCGGCCGCGCCAGCGGACCACCGGGTGGACTCTCCACCCGGTGGCCCGGTGCGCGCGGCGAGCGCCAGGTACTCGGGCAGGTCCGTGGGCTCGGGCTCCACGTGCCTGCGCCGGGCGCTGCGCCGGGCGAGCTCGATCTGGATCATGCGTGCTACTGCCTGCTCACGGGTTGTTGGTCGTCTGCTCCGCGTCCAGGCGCAGCGTGAGGTTCGCGGACGTGGCCTGCGCCTCGTTCGGCGTGTCGATCGGCAGGTCGACGCGCACGCAGAGCTGCTCGGAGGCGTCGGCCGCGATCAGCACCCGGTCGCCCGGCTGCTGGCCTGTCGCCACGTCGCCCACCAGCGCGGCCGGCTCGGCGGCGGTGCTCAGCGGGCCGCTGCCCACCTGCGAGCCGGCGGCGCCGATGAGCTGGGCGCCCATCGAGTCCGTGGCCCCCCGGGTGCAGGTGTCGACCGCGTACACGCGCAGCTGCAGCCACTCGGTCAGCGGCGCGGAGCCGCCGTCGGCCGCCGTGGTGTCCTCGGCGCTGTAGCTGACCGCGTAGCGGTACGCGAGCGTTCCCGAGTTCGTGACGGTCAGCGGCGCCACCAGCGCGTCGCCCGGCGCCAGGCCCTCGCTCGGCACGGTGAACGTGAGGTCGCCCGTGGCGAGGTCGACGGTGCCCGTGGTGATCTCACCGCTATTCACCGTGCTGTTATCGGTGAACACCGCGGCGGTGGCCATCGCCGCGATGCCGGTGCCGGCCAGGGTGAGGATCGCGACGGTCGTCACGAGGCGACGGCGTCGTGCGACGTCGTGCTGTGGCGGGACCGGGTCGATCATCTCCTGGAGAAGCTCGTCCATCTGTGAACCCTTCGGGTGTGGGTGGTGTGTCGGTATTCGGGTGATCGGCACGTCAATCGGGGGACTTGAGCCCTGCCGTCATGTTCGTCCGGAAATTCGAGCCGCCATCCGGCCATCGGCTGCGAGGTCGCTGGGGGGACGCGCCGCGGAGTACCAGAAGCCCTGCGCCTGGTCGACCTGCAGGCCGCGGAGCAGTGCGGCCGTCTCCTCGTCCTCGACGCCCTCGGCCACGACGGACAGCCCGAACGAGTGCGCCAGGTCCACCATCGCCTTGACCACCAGTGCCGACCCCCCGCCGGTGGCGAGGTCCGTGACGAAGAGCCGGTCGATCTTCAGCACGGCCACCGGCAGGTCCAGGAGCTGGGAGATGGACGTGTTGCCGATGCCGAAGTCGTCGATCGCGACCCGCACCCCCGCGTCGGCGAGGCGGCGCAGCACCGGCACCACGCGTGAGGGGTCCGCGACCAGGGCTGTCTCCGTGATCTCCACCTCGAGCAGCTCGGGCGGCACCGAGTGCTCCTCGAGGAGGCTCTCGATCAGCTCCACGACCGTCACCTCGGTGAGGTCGTGCGCGGACAGGTTGACGGCCACTGGCAGGCAGGGGCCGTGGGTCCGCCATCGCGCGATCTGCTCCACGCACGCGCGCAGCGCGAACCCGGTGAGGTCGTGGATCAGGCCGGATTGCTCGGCGAGGGGCACGAACAGGTCGGGCGGCAGCAGGCCCCGCGTCGGATGCCGCCAGCGCATCAGCGCCTCCAGGCCGACGGTCTCCCCGGTGAGCAGGTCGACCTTCGGCTGGTAGTGCATCTCGAGCTCGGCGCTGGCCGCGAGCGCGCGGTGCAGATCCCCGAGCAGCACGAGCCGCGCGGGGGAGGAGTCGTCCTCGTCGGGGGAGTACAGCGCGACGCCCAGCCGGTGCGTCTTGGCGGTGTACATCGCGACGTCGGCCATCCGCATCAGAGTGGTGCCGTCCTGCGCGTGGTCGGGCAGCACCGCGACGCCGATGGACGTGTCCACGTGCAGGGGCAGGTCGCCGAGCGGGAACGGGGCGGCGAACACGCCGCGCACCCGGTGGGCGAGCTGCTCGGCGTCGGCGGGGGAGCGCACCCCGGGCAGCAGCACCGCGAACTCGTCGCCGCCGAGCCGGGCCACCAGGTCGCCGTCGCGCAGGCACTCGCGTAGCCGCGTCGCGACCTGCTCGAGGAGCTCGTCGCCGCGGTCGTGGCCCAGCGAGTCGTTGATGTCCTTGAACCTGTCGACGTCCAGCAGCACCAGGCCGACGCGGGTGCCGTCCGCGTGGGCGGTCTCGATCGCCCGGTGCAGCCGGTCGGCGAGCATCCGCCGGTTCGGCAGGCCCGTGAGGGAGTCGAGCAGCGCGAGCCGGGCGTTGTCGAGCGCAGAGGACTGCAGGCGCTTCGACGTGGTGCGCACCGTGCGGAACAACAGGATCCACAGCAGCGCGAGGCCGCCCACCACCACGTAGGTGACCAGGCGGCTCGCCGAGGCCAGGGCCTGCGCCGTCCCGGTGTAGTCCAGCCTGACCTCGGCGGCGCCGGCCACCACCCCGTCGACGCGGCTGGGCACGTACACGTTCAGCACCTCGCGCTCCGTGCCGCCGAGCGCGTCGCCGTGCACCTCGGTGATGACGCGCGCGTCCCCCGTGCCCCGCAGCGCCGCGTCGAGGCGCTCCCAGTCGGGGAAGCCGGTGGCGGCGGCGTCGGAGTCGTACAGCACGCCGCCGTCGCGGGTCCACAGCCGCAGCCCCACGAGCCGGTCGGAGAACCCGGTGACGGACTGCGCGACGAGCTCGTGCTGCTCGGGCGCCAGCAGGCCCAGGGTGTAGACGTCCTGGGGGAGGGAGGCCCCGGCGTACTGGGCCACGGACTGCGCGGCCGCCGCGCCCTCGCGCAGGGCCTGCTGCCGCATCACGGTGCCGGTTGTCAGGATGAGGGCGCAGCCGAGCACGAGCATGGCGATGGTGCTGACCACGGCGAAGTAACGGGTCAGCGGCCACCGGCGGCGGGGGGACGGCACCTAGACCTCACGGGACGGATCAGGACGGATCACAAGGGAACGGTCGCCCGAGGGTACGGCGCTCCACGGTCCTGTGGGCGCAATCGCCCCGGCGCGTCGGTTTCACCCGACCGGGTCCCAGAGGTGGACGCAGGCGCCCGGTAGCCTCGGGATCTCCTATCGCCCCTGCGTGAGCCGTGTGCGCGCGCAGCAACACGGACGGGGCCGCCATGCACGAGCTGGCCACCTGCACGGTCAACGTCGACGGTGCCGCCGCCGTGACCGGGTTCGTCCGCGTCTTCGACAGCGGCATGATGATGATCGGCGTCGAGGTCCCCCCGCGCGGGCTCGAGCCCGGGAATGACGTCACCGTCGAGGTGCTCGACGAGGTGCGCGGCGAGTGCCTCTACGCGGGGTACCTCTCCCGGGTGGGCCCCGACGGGATGGACATCGCCGACGTCGCGCTGGTCTCCACATTGCAGAAGCGCGAGGTGGTGCGCGTCAGCACGCATGTGGCGTGCACGGGCACGGCGATCGCCCGATGGTCCGACCCGCTCGACGCGCCGCCCGCCCCTCCGGCGCCGGTGGAGCCGTCCGCGGACGAGCAGGCGTCGGATGGAGCGGAGCAGGAGTCGTCCGAGGCGTCCGTGGCCTACGAGGGCAACCTCGCGTTCACGATGCTCGACATCAGCGCCCACGGCATGCGGATCCTGTCGCAGGCCACCCTCAAGGCAGGCCAGCGCATCCGGTTCCTGTTCGAGGAGCTCCCGGAGCCCATCCTCATCGAGGCCGTCGTCGTGCGCGCCCAGCCCTCACGCACAGGCACCCACTACGGCTGCCGGTTCCTCGGGCTCACCAGCCGCGAGACGGACGCGCTGTTCCGGCACGTGCTGCACACGCAAGGGGCCCAGCGCCGCGAGCGCATGCGCATCTGACGCGCCGCCGGCGCCGTGCGGACGCGATCCGCACGACGCCGACGACACCCCGGGCTCAGGCTCCGGGCAGCTCTGCCGGCGACATCGCGGGAGACGTCGCCGGGAGGACGCACGCCAGCGCCTCGAACGAGTGCCCCAGCAGCTCCGCCGCGCGATCGCCGGGCACCGCCCGGTCGAAGAGGAACCCCTGGCCGACGCCGCAGCCGACCTCGCGCAGCACCGCGAGCTGCTCAGGCGTCTCGATGCCCTCCGCGATGACCTCCAAGCCGAGCGCCGTCCCCATCGCGACGATGGCGCGCACGAGCTCGCGGTTCTGCCCGCCGGCCGCGAGCTCCTGCACGAACGACCTGTCGATCTTGAGCGCCTCCACCGGGTATCGGTGCAGCGTCTGCAGCGACGAGTGGCCCGCGCCGAAGTCGTCGATGTGCAGCCGCAGCCCCGCGGCGCGCATGCGGGACATGAGCTGCTGCGCGAGCTCGGGCCGGCGCATGATGACGCCCTCGGTGACCTCCAACGTCAGGCACGACGCGTCGAGCCCGTGCTTGGCGAGGTTGGAGCGGACATGGTCGACGAGCCCGGCGTGCCAGAACTCGCGGTCGGACAGGTTCACGCTCACGTTCACGGGCCGGTCGTAGCTGGTCCGCCACGCGGCGAGCTGCTTGCACACGTCCTCGATGACCTGGCGGCCGAGGCGCACCACGAGCCCGGTCTCCTCCATGAGGGGCAGGAACTCCCCGGGCAGGAGGACGCCGCGCTCGGGGTGGTTCCAGCGGACGAGCGCCTCGAAGCGCTCGAGCGGGCCCTCGTCGAGCAGCACGATCGGCTGGTAGTAGACCTCGAACTGGCCCAGGTCGAGCCCGTCCTGCACGGCGCCCTGCAGGCGGACGTGGTGCAGCGCCTCGGCGTGCATCGTCTCGTCGAAGTACGACTGCGTCCCCGGCTCATGCGACTTCGCGTGGTACATCGCGGTGTCCGCGTCCCGCAGGACGTCGTCGGCGTTGTGGTAGTCGACGGCGGAGGACGCGATGCCCAGGCTCGCGGTGACCCACAGGGCGTGCCCCTCGATCTCCACGGGCCGCGCGAGGCTGTCCTGGATGCGCCGCACGATGGTCGGCACTGTGTCGGGGTTCGCGCCGTCGAGCAGCACCGCGAACTCGTCGCCGCCGAATCTCGCAGCAGTGTCCTGCCCCCGCAGCACCGTGCGCAGCCGGTCGCTGACGACCTGCAGCAGCCGGTCTCCGGCCTGGTGGCCCAACGAGTCGTTGACCACCTTGAAGCGGTCCAGGTCGAGGAACACCACGGCGAAGGGCGTGCGCGTCTCCTGCCAGCGGGCGACGCTGCGCTCCAGGCGTTCGAGGAAGAGCCGCCGGTTCGGCAGCCCGGTGGCCGCGTCGTAGAGGGCGTTGCGCCGCAGCTTCTCCTCGAGCCGCTTGCGGTGGTCGATGTCGCTCACCGAGCCGAGGAGCCGCTGGGAGCCGAGTGACCGGTCGCTGAGCGGCATCGTCCGCACCAGCAGCCACCGGTACTCGTCCTCGTGGGGCCCTTGGTAGCGCAGCTCCACCTCCGCGAGGCTCTTGTGCCCGTTGACCACGGACTGCACCTCCCGGGTGAGGTCCGCGATGTCGCCGTCGTGGACGCCCGCGCGCCAGTCCAGCTCGTCGTCCGGGGACAACCCGAGCAGGGATCGGCACCGACCGGTCATGGTGATGCCGCCGCCGGTGCGCCACTCCCACAGGCCCTCGTTCATGGCGCGGGCGAGCAGGCCGTAGCGCTCCTCGCCGCTGCGCACCGTCTCGGCGAGCGACTCCTGCGAGAACGCCGCGCAGAGCAGCGCTGCCCAGTGGTTGTACGTCTGCCGCTCGGAGACCGTGTCCACGGGGCCGATGACGGCGAACCAGCCCCAGTCGTCGTCGGCGGTGCGCACGGGCACGACGAACACGACCAGGCTCGCGGACGGGTCGGAGGCGGCGACGAACTCCGGCGGGGGGAACGCCCCCACCGGCACCACCCTGCCCTGCAAGTCGCCCAGGAGCCCATGCGGGTCGTGCACGCCCTCGATGACCAGCTCGTCCATCGTCTCGCGGTCGCGCCACGTCCCCAGGATGCCCGCGCGCAGGTGCGATCCGGCCAGCCAGTTGAGCCGGCGGGGGTCGGATGTGCCGTGGCCCAGCAGCTCCACGCCGACGCCGTACTGCTCGTGCAGGGAGTCCTGGAGGTCATGTGAGCGGTCCAGGTACAGCCCGGACTGCCGGTGCCAGAGCACAACTGACGCGCGCGCCCCGACGCTGACCAGCAGCGCCTCCAGGGCGGGGTCCGCGTCGATGGACGTCGCCAGCTCGCGCACGAACTGGGAGACCGCCGTGTCGATGTTCTGCAGCACCTCGGGGACGGTGACGTGCTGGATGAGCGGTTCGAGCATCCGTTGCAGGTCCTCTGCCGCGGGCTCGCGCCGCGTGGCCACGATGTCGTGCGCGTAGTCGACCAGCGCCTGGTGGGCCGTGGGCACGGCCTGCTCGTCCGGCGGGACCACGAACCTGTCGCACAGCGCCGCCTCGATCCGCTCGAGGAGGGCGCCTTCGATGTCGGCGGCGGAGGCGTCGTGGACACCCTCGGTGAGCAGCGGCTCGCACCCGCAGGAGGACCGCAGGGCGAGGCGCGCCGGCTCGGTCGACTCGACCTCTGTCGACTCGCCGGCCAGCAGGCTGCGCAGCAGCGCGGAGGCGCGCATGCCGAGGCGGTCGAAGCGCTGGTTCACGCTGGACAGCGGTGGCGTGGTGTACGCGGAGCCCGCTGCGTTGTCGAAGCCGATCACTGCCAGGTCCGAGGGCACGGCGATTCCGGCGGGTGGGAGCAGGGGCAGGAGCCCCATGGCGTTGCGGTCGGTCGCCACGATCATCGCGGTGGGCCGGTCTGCTGGCTTCTGGCGCACAAGCGCGTGGGCGATCTCCGCGCCGCCGAGCTCCACGTTGTCGCTGGCCGGGTAGTAGTGGCTGGGCTCGGGGGTGATCCCGTGGGCCAGGAGCGTGTCGTGGTACGCCGCGTACCGCTCGCGGATATCCGATTGGCCGAGGTTGCCTCCGAACCCGATGCGGGTGTGCCCGTGCTCGATCAGGTGCTCGACGGCGGCCGCGATGCCGCCCTCGTTGGCCGGCATGGCGACGGGCGCGTCGAGGCCGGCGAAGCGGTTGCTCGCGATCACCAGCGGCGTGCCCGTGGCGAGCACCGCCTCCATGTGGCTTCGGCGGGTCGCGGTGGAGACCGCGATCACACCCCGCGCGGCGTCCATGCCGACGTGGCTGTGGAACGGCGGCGGGTCCACCGACGTCTCGGTGATGCTGCCCGCGTCGAGCGTCTGCACGACGATCAGGCGATCGTCGTGGGCGGCCGCGTCGCGCGTGACGCCAGCGATGATCGAGCCGTGATAAGAGCCGGCTGTCCAGGGGGTCAGCACAAGGACTGTGCTCGGGGGAGCCACGGTGATGTCCTTCCGGTCCGCAGAGCTCCGGCCGGGGCGCCGGTGCTCGCCCTCCTATCGGTGGGGGTCGTGCGGAGTTGACAGGAGCGGCGCCCAAACGGCTGCTTCTCACCCGCCTTCTCACCCGCTCGTGGAGCGGCGCCCGGGAGGTCCGTGGGGGCCTGTGGCGAATCGATTTGCGCTAGTGAGGCACAATGGACATGTAGATGCGCGTCTTCCTGCGCGTCCGACGTCGTGGAGCACCGGCGGGGCCAACCCGCAAGCCGCCGCGAGCCCCGACCGTTCCCAACCGCCGGAAAGGCGCCTCTCTTCATGTCTTCCTTCTCTGCCCTCGGTGTGCCCGAGACCCTGGCCGCCGCGCTCACAGCGCAGGGCATCACCGCACCGTTCCCCATCCAGACGGCCACGCTGCCCGACACCCTCGCGGGTCGGGACGTGCTCGGACGGGGCCGCACCGGCTCCGGCAAGACCCTCGCGTTCTCGCTGCCGATGGTGGCTCGACTGGCCGCCTCCACCGGCGCCCGTCGCCCGGCCCGGCCGCGTGGCCTGGTGCTGGCCCCCACCCGTGAGCTGGCCACCCAGATCGCCGCGACGCTGGAGCCGCTGGCCCGCGCCGAGCGCCTGAGCCTGACCACCGTGTTCGGCGGCGTCTCGCAGAACCGCCAGGTCAGCGCCCTCAACGGCGGCATCGACATCCTCGTGGCCTGCCCCGGCCGCCTGGAGGACCTCATCAAGCAGCGTCTCGTCTCCCTCGAGGGCGTCGAGATCACGGTGCTCGACGAGGCCGACCACATGGCCGACCTGGGCTTCCTGCCCGGCGTCAAGCGCCTGATGGACCAGACGCCGAAGAACGGCCAGCGGATGCTGTTCTCCGCGACGCTGGACAACGGCGTCGACCAGATCGTCAAGCGCTACCTGCACAACCCGCTGACGCACTCGGTGGACTCCGCCGAGTCACCCGTCGCGAAGATGACCCACCACGTGCTGGCGGTGTCCGACGCCGAGTCCAAGCGCCTCGTGATCAACGAGCTCGCCTCCGGCACCGGCCGCCGGGTGCTGTTCACGCGCACCAAGCACCAGGCCAAGAAGCTCGCCAAGGCGCTGACCGCGACGGGCATCCCCGCGGTGGACCTGCACGGCAACCTCAGCCAGCCGGCGCGTGAGCGCAACCTCGAGGCGTTCTCCTCGGGCTCGGTCAAGGTGCTCGTCGCCACGGACATCGCGGCGCGCGGCATCCACGTCGACCACATCGAGCTCGTGGTGCACGTGGACCCGCCGGCCGAGCACAAGGCGTACCTGCACCGCTCGGGCCGCACGGCCCGCGCCGGCGAGGGCGGCGACGTCGTCACGGTCATGCTCCCCGAGCAGGCCGGTGACGTCCGCACGCTGACCCGCCTGGCGAAGATCACCGTCCAGCCGCAGCAGGTCCGTCCCGGCTCGGCCCTCGTGGCCCGCCTGGTCGGCGAGGTGGCGCCGCACGTCCAGCCCGCGCCGGTCGCAGCGGCCGAGCCCGGTCGTCGGGGCGGCGCGCCGTCGCGCGACGGCGCGGAGGGCGGCCCGTCGCGGCGCCGTGGCGGCCGTGGCCGTTCCGGTGGCTCCGGTCAGGGCGGCGGCCAGCAGGGCGCCGGCTCCGGCTCGGGCGGCCAGGGTGGCGCCCGCGGCCGTGGACGTGGCCCCTCGGCCGCTCCGCAGCGGTCCGCGACGGGCGGCTCGCGTCCCGTGCACTCCACCGCGACGCCGGGCAGTGGCTCGACGGGCCGTGGCGGCGCCGTGGCCATGTCGATGAGCCCGTCGTCGGGCCGTCGCCGCTCGCGCTGACATCCTCCGAGAGCCTGCCGTGGCAGGGGCCGTGAAGCCCCGCCGAGGCAGGCTCTCGTGCGTCCGGGGTCGGTGGGACGCCGGGGCGTCGCCCGGAATGCGTGGGCCACGCACACGGTTGGACCGGACATGGCGAACCACACGGGCAAGGTCTACGAGGTCAGCAAGGACGACGCGCAGTGGAGGGCTGAGCTGGATCCGGCCGAGTTCCAGGTGCTGCGCCTGGCGGGCACCGAGCGGCCGTGGACCGGTGAGCTGCTCGACGAGAAGCGCGAGGGCGTCTACCGCTGTCGCGCGTGCGGCCAGGAGCTGTTCCGCTCCGACACGAAGTTCGACTCGCACTGCGGGTGGCCCAGCTTCTTCTCCCCGCTCGCGGGCGACAAGGTCGAGCTCATCGAGGACCGCAGCCTGGGCATGACTCGCACCGAGGTCCGCTGCGCGCGATGCGGCTCGCATCTGGGCCACGTCTTCGACGACGCGCCGCAGACGCCCACAGGCGACCGCTACTGCATGAACTCGGTGAGCCTGAGCTTCGAGCCGTCGGCTGACACCGCGGGCTGAGGCCTGTCGGCGGGGCTTGCACACCGCTTGGTGCACATCGCCGTGCACAGCATCTGGGGCGCGCCCGCGCGCCCGGTCCGCCGTCCTCCGGCGCGCCGTGCGGAGACACGCCGGTGGACGCGGCGCCCACCATGCGAGAGTGGCCGAGTTGGTTCAGTCCGGGCCTGGGCGTGCCGATAATGATCGGGTGAACGAGGCCCTGATCGTGCGGCGATGGCGGCGCTATGGCGCCGACCGCCTCTACGTCACGGCCGAGTCCGGCGCGCGGGTCGGCTGCGTCGACCTGCAGTCGGGCGAGGTGATCGTCGACGAGCCCGTCCTCGAGGAGGGCGTGCGCCGCGCCGCGCAGGCCTACCTGCGCTCGGACGTCACGGAGCTCGTCCTTCCGTACCAGCTCGAAGGCGCGCTGGAAGACCTGGAGGACCTGCGCCGGCTGGACGGCGATGTCTACGAGCCCGGCGTGCGGACCCGTGCCAGCTCGGTCCGCGCCCGGCTCGACGGCCTCGCCACCGCCGGGTGGCATGTGGTGCACGGGGTGCCGCTGGGCCGCCAGGGCACCATGGTCGACCACCTGCTGATCGGCCCCGGTGGGATCTTCACGGTGACCGAGCGGGCCCACCCCGGCGAGCAGATCGAGGTCCGCCGGCGGACCATGACCGTGCAGGGCGAGCCGGTGGCCTACCAACGCGACGCGCGGCTCGAGGCGGCGCGGGTGCAGGCGCTGCTCCGCGCGGCCGTCGGGTCGCAGCTCACCGTCCGGGCCGTGCTGGTGCTGCAGGGCATCATCGACATGGCGCCGGGCCAGCGCCCGGACGATGTGCTGGTGATGGCCCGCAGTGACGTGCCAGGCGCGTTCCTCAACCTGCTGGAGCGGCTCGAGCCGCCCCGGGTCGACGCCATCGCCGCGATCGCCCGGCAGCGCACCACCTGGTCGCGCTGACCCCGCCGCCACGGCGGGCCGGTCAGTCCTGACCGGCTCAGTCCCGGCCGCGCCGCGCCTCGTCCAGGCTGCTGTTCAACCGGGCGAGCTGCTCGGCGAGGTGGTCGAGGTCGGGGGCCGTCCAATCCCGCAGCGCGTGCTCGAAGAAGTCCCGCCGCGCCACCCGGGCCCGTGCGAGCCGCTCGGCGCCCGCGTCGGTGAGCTGGATGAGCTGGCCGCGTGAGTCGTCGGGGTCGGTGCTCCGCTCGATCAGGCCGAGCTCGGACAGGCGGGCGAGCTGGCGGGACATGGTGCCCCGGCCCACGCCGATGTGCTCGGCGAGCTCGCTGCCGCGCACGCCCGGCACCTGCGCGATCCGGGCCAGGATCGGGTACGCGGCCGGCTCCAGGTCGGGGTGCACGCGCTGGGCGATCCGCGGTGCCGCGGCGTTCGCACGGCGCAGCAGCAGGGCGAGCTCACGCTCCACGCGCTGCACGTTGTCGGTGTCCACGGCACACATCCTTGCCTGTCGGTTGAGACGCCGAGGGCGTCTGCCCGGCTGGCAGACGCCCTCGGCTCAATCTCGCTTCAATCTCGCTGGGATTCGCTCAGGCCCGCGGGGCCCGCTGACCGTCCGCGGACGTCGGCGTGGCGCTGGCCACGGCCATGGCCGAGACCTCCGCGCCGGCGGCCAGCTCGGCCTCGGCCTGCTCGGCGAGCCGCAGCTCCATGCCGGAGCGCTCGCCCAGCGGGACCTCCCTGAGGAAGCACACCGCGATGAGGGCGATGACGGCCAGCGGCACGGCGAGCATGAACAGGAAGGCGACGCCCTCGCCGTAGGAGGACTCGACCACCGTCTTGATCGGCTCGGGGATCGTGGCGACGTTCGGGATGGACGATGTGCTGCCGCCCAGCGCCGAGACGTCGACGCCGATCGCGGCGAGGCCATCGGTCAGCAGCGAGGTGATCTTGTTCCCGAGCACCGCGCCCAGCACCGAGACCCCCATCGCGCCGCCGAGCGTCCGGAAGAACGCGACGGTGGAGGTGCCGGAGCCGACCTCGTCGATGGCCAGGGTGTTCTGCGTCGCGAGCACCAGGTTCTGCATGAGCATGCCCAGGCCGCTGCCGAGCACGAACATGTAGACGCACACGAGCACGAAGTTGGTGTCGTGTCGGATGGTGCCCATCAGGGCCAAGCCAGTGGTCAGCAGCACCGCGCCGGCGATCATGTAGCGCTTGTACTTGCCGGTCACGCTGATGATGCGCCCGCTGATCGTGGAGGCGAGGAACAGCCCGAAGATCTGCGGGATGGTGATGAGGCCGGACGCGGTGGCCGACATGCCGCGGGCGACCTGCATGTACTGGCTGAGGAACACCGAGGTGCCGAACATCGCGATGCCCACGGCGATCGAGGCGACGACGGCGAGCACGAGGGTGCGGTTGCGGAACAGGTGCAGCGGGATGATCGGCTCGGCGGCGCGGGACTCGACCCACACGGCGAGCGCGAGGGCCAGGACCGACCCGATCACGAAGGCCGCCGTCTGCCAGGACATCCAGTCGAACTTGCTGCCGGCGAAGGTGACCCACAGCAGCAGGCCGCCGATGCCGATGGAGAGCAGGGTGGCGCCCGCGTAGTCGATGTTCAGCTTGCGCCGGGGCATCGGGGGGAGCTTGAGGGTGCGCTGCAGCACGATGATCGCGGCGATCGCGAACGGCAGGCCGATGAAGAAGTTCCAGCGCCAGCCCGGGCCGTCGGTGATGACGCCGCCGAGCAGCGGGCCGCCGACCATGCCGAGGCCCATGATGCCGCCCATCAGGCCCATGTACTTGCCGCGCTCGCGCGGGGAGATGATGTCGGCGATCAGCACGGTGCCCAGGGCGGTGAGGCCGCCGGCGCCGATGCCCTGGAACGCGCGCATCGTGATGAGCATGCCGGTGCTCTGCGAGAGGCCGGCGACCGCAGAGGAGAGCACGGAGATGGCCAGCGCGAGCTGGATCAGCATCTTGCGGTCGACCAGGTCGGAGAGCTTGCCCCAGATGGGCGTGGTGATCGTGGTGGTGAGCAGGGTCGCGGTGACGACCCAGGTGTAGGACGACTGCGAGCCGTTCAGGTCGCTGATGACGCGGGGCAGCGACGTCGAGACGACGCTGGTCGCGAGCACCGAGACGAACATGCCCAGGAGGATCCCGGACAGCGCCTCGAGGACCTGGCGCGGCGTCATCGCGGGCGCGGCGCCGGGTTGTGGGAGGGCAGTCGTCTCGGGCGCCGTGGAGGGCTGTGAGGTCATCTGTGGGTGCTCTCGGTTCTGTCGTGGGAATCAGTGTGGTGCGGCGCGCGGGAGTCGCCGTCGTGCGCGGTGGTGACGGCCGCTGTGAGCCGGCGGATCTGCGCGGCTGCCGAGGCGAGCTCGTCGGGCGTCCAGTCCGCGAAGACCGCGGCGGCCTTCAGGTCGACTGCTCGCGCGCTCGCCGCCGCTTTCGCGTGGCCCGCCGGGGTGAGCCGGACGGTGCGGAGCCTGCGGTCGAGGCCGGGCGTGCAGGGGGTGGAACGCTCGGCCAGGCCGTCGGTGACCAGCGCGGTGACGTGCCGGCTGGCGACGGACAGGTCCACGCGCAGGTGGCAGGCGATCTCGCCGATGGGCAGTTCGCCGTGCCGTTCGAGGATCCGGACGACCGACAGCGCTGCGCGGTGCAGCCCGGTCTCGCGGGCGAGCTGGGCGCCGAACTCGCGCTGGGCGCGGGCGAGCTGCTCGATCGCGGTGACCAGGGGGCGGTGCGGCGGCGCGGTGGGGCGGGGGTCGTGCATCAGTCGGTCAGGCGCCTCTCAGATTGTTGCAGAAGGCAACCTAACACCGATGCTTGTAGAGGGCAACTGTCGCCGAAGGCAACTTGTTGATGTCGTGAGACCTTCGTCACGCCTGGGCGGGACGGGTCAGCGCACCCCGTCGAAGTCGCGCTGCCGCCACGCCTCATACGTCGCGATCGACGCGGCATTCGCCAGGTTCAGCGATCGGCGCCCCGCGAGCATCGGGATCCGCACCTGCCCGGTGATCCGCGGATGCGCGAGCACCTCCGGGGGCAGGCCCGTCGGCTCCGGGCCGAACAGCAGGACGTCGTCCTCGAGGTACTCCACATCGGTGTGCCGCGACGTGGCATGGGTCGTGAAGGCGAACACGCGGGACTGCGGCGCCGCCGCCAGGAACGCGCCCAGGCCGGGGTGCACCACCACATGCGCGAGGTCGTGGTAGTCGAGCCCCGCCCGGCGCAGTTTGGGCTCGGAGAGGTCGAATCCCAGCGGCTCGATCAGGTGCAGGGTCGCCCCGGTCGCCGCGGCCAGCCGGATCGCGCTGCCGGTGTTCCCCGCGATGCGGGGCTCGAAGAATGCCAGATGCGTCACCCGGAGATCCTCGCACCCGCACTAGGGTGGCCCTCCGCCAGTCGTAAGGTGGAAGCGCCCGCAGAGCAGCGGTCGCGCCCCCGAGAGGAACCCGATGTCCACGCAGTCCCCGTACCGCGCCGCCGACGAGCGCTACGACTCGATGGCCTACCGGCGTGCCGGCCGCAGCGGGCTCGACCTGCCCGCGCTGTCGCTCGGCCTGTGGCACAACTTCGGGGATGGCACGCCGCTCGAGACCCAGCGCGACGTGCTGCTGCGCGCTTTCGACCTCGGGATCACGCACTTCGACCTCGCCAACAACTACGGCCCGCCCTACGGCTCCGCCGAGCAGAACTTCGGCCTGCACCTGGCGCGCGACTTGCGGCCGTACCGTGACGAGCTGGTGATCTCCTCCAAGGCCGGCTACGACATGTGGCCCGGGCCCTACGGCGACGGCGGCTCCCGCAAGTACCTGCTGGCCTCCCTCGACCAGTCCCTGGCGCGGCTCGGGCTCGACTACGTGGACGTCTTCTACTCCCACCGCCCTGACCCCACGACCCCGGTCGAGGAGACGATGGGCGCCCTGCACACCGCCGTCACCAGCGGCAAGGCCCTGTACGCCGGCATCTCCAACTACAGCCCGTCGCAGACCCGCGAGGCCCAGCGGGTGCTCGCGGAGATGGGCACCCCGCTGCTCATCCACCAGCCCAGCTACTCGATGCTCAACCGGCACGTCGAGCAGCCCGAGGGCGGCGACGGCGAGACGCTGCTCGACGTGGTGGGGGAGCTCTGCATCGGCATGATCGTGTTCTCCCCGCTGGCCCAGGGCCTGCTCACCGGCCGCTACCTCAGCGGCGAGGTGCCGGGCGACTCCCGGGCCGCGCAGGGCCGGTTCCTCAAGCCCGAGCGGATCAACGCGACCTACCTCGCGCGGGCTCGCGCGCTCGACGACCTCGCGCGCGGTCGCGGCCAGACGCTGGCCCAGCTCGCGCTGTCCTGGGTGCTGCGGGACCAGCGGGTCACGTCCGCGCTGATCGGCGCCAGCTCAGTGGCCCAGCTCGAGGACAACGTCGCGGCACTGCGGGCCCCTGCGCTCACCGACGCGGAGCTCGCCGCCATCGAGCCCCTCGCCGTGGACGGGACCGCACGATGAACCGGGGGCCGACCACCGCCTACGGCCGCCTGGGGGACATCTCCTGGTCCACCTACGGCTCACACGGCCAGGACGCCACACCGGTGCTGCTGCTGCACAGCGTCACCGACTCCAGCGAGGTGTTCGCGCCGCTGCTCGACCCGCTGGCCGCCGACCGGCTGGTCGTCACCCTCGACGCCCGCGGGCACGGCAACACCCCGCTGTCCCCGGCGCCGTTCACCGTGGGCGCCCTCGCCTCCGACGTGATCGCCGTGCTGCGCGAGGTGGTGCGCCGCCCCGTCGTGGTGGTCGGCCACGGGCTCGGCGCGCTCATCGCCGAGGAGGTCGCGCTCTCCGAGCCGAGCCTGCTCGTCGCGCTCGTGCTCGAGGACCCGGCCTGGCGCGTCGAGGCCACGACCCCCGACGGCGTCCCGGCGTTCCTGCCGTCCTACCTGGAGTCCTTCGCGGGCGCCGACGAGGCGGCCCTGCTCGAACGGGCCCGCGCCGAGCACCCGACCTGGCCCGAGGACGAGCTGCTGCCCTGGGTGCACGCCAAGCAGCGCGTCGACCAGAAGCTCGCCGCCCGTGCGCAGAAGTGGTACGGCCGGGACTGGGTGGGCGCGCTCGGCTCGATCCGGGTGCCGGTGACGGTGCTGGCCGGCGAGCCGCGGCTCGGCTCGCTGGTGGAGCCCGAGGACCTGGCGCGCGCGGAGTCGCTGTTGGGCGCCCAGCTCACCTGCGTGCAGGTGCCCGGGGCGGGCCGCAGCGTCCGCCGGGAGGCGAGGGAGACGTACCTCACGGTGCTGCGCTCCGTGCTCTCCGCCGCCGACGCCGTCGCCCAGGACTGACTGGGGCATCGGCGCAGGTCAGACGGCTGATCGGCGCATTGCCGGCCGCCCTGAACGGGCCTGAGGCCACGCCCGTCCGTCCGGCGCGCGCTGGGGGCGCGGGCCGGGGCTCCCGGTGACCCGGCGTACCGTCGCATTCACCGGCGCACGCCGGGGAAAACAGCGTCACGCCGTCAAGGAGTCACCATGCGCACCATCGTCGTCACCGGTTCCGCCTCGGGGATCGGCAAGGCCACCAAGGCCCTTCTCGAGTCCCGCGGTGACAAGGTGATCGGGGTCGACTTGCGTGACGCCGACGTCCAGGTCGACCTCAGCACCGCCGCCGGCCGCACGGCGCTCGTCGAGGGCGTCGGGGACCTGACCGGTGGCCGGATCGACGGGATCGTGGCCAACGCCGGCCTCTCGCACGAGATCCCGCTGACCATGGCCGTCAACTACTTCGGCGCCGTGGCCACCCTCGAGGGCCTGCGCCCGTTCCTCGCCGGCTCCGACGCGCCGCGCGCCGTGACCACCAGCTCGATGGCCAGCCTGCGCGAGCCCGACGCGCAGCTCGTCGAGGCCGCGCTCGCCGGCGACGAGGCCACCGCGATGGCGCGCGCCACCGAGCTCGTCGAGGGCGGGCCGCAGCACTTCATCTACCCGAGCAGCAAGAACGCGCTCAGCCGGTGGCTGCGCCGCAACGCGCCGACCCCCGAGTGGGCCGGCGCCGGCATCCCGCTCAACGCGATCGCCCCCGGGGTGGTCCTCACCGCCATGACCGCCGACATGCTCGGCACCGAGCAGGGCCGCGAGTCCGTCTCGTCGCATGTGCCCATGCCCCTCAACGGCTACATGCCCGCCGAGTCCGCGGCGTCGCTGTTCGCGTGGCTGGTCAGCCCGGAGAACACGCACCTGTGCGGCCAGGTGATCTTCATCGACGGCGGCACCGACGTGGTGATGCGCGGCGACAGCACCTGGTGACCGCGCCTGGAACTTCCCCGGGGTTTTCCGGGACAAAGGTCCAGGGCGGCCCGACGGGGTGCTCCGTAGCGTGAGGAGCGACGGCCCGGCAACGGCGCCGGGCCCCCGTCGAGGGAGTTCAGATGCGCACCGTCGTCATCACCGGATCGGCCTCCGGCATTGGCCAGGCCACCCGACAGGTCCTCGAAGCGCGCGGTGAGCGCGTGATCGGGGTCGACCTCCACGACGCCGACGTCGAGGTCGACCTCACCACCGTCGCGGGTCGCGCCGACCTGGTCGAGCAGGTGAGCGCCCTCAGCGACGGCCGGATCGACGCGATCGTGGCGAATGCCGGGCTGGCGCTCCCGTTGCCGGCCGCCGTCGCCGTCAACTACTTCGGCGCCCTGGCGACGCTCGACGGGCTGCGTCCGCTGCTCGCGGGGTCGCCGGCGCCCCGCGCGGCCGCCACGAGCTCGATGGCGAGCCTGCACCCCTGCGACACGGTGCTCGTCGACGCGATGCTCGCGGGTGACGAGGCGAAGGCGCTCGCCCGCGCCGCCGACCTGGTGAGCGCCGACCAGGGGCACCTCGTGTACGCGAGCTCGAAGGTCGCGCTGTGCCGCTGGCTGCGCCGCAACGCGCCGACCCCCGAGTGGGCCGGCGCCGGGATCCCGCTCAACGCGATCGGCCCGGGGATCGTCGTCACGCCGATGACGCAGGACCTGCTCACCACCGAGGCGGCCCGTGAGGCGCTCGCGGCCCAGGTGCCCATGCCGCTCGGCGGGTACATGACGCCCGACGTCCCGGCCAGGCTGCTCGCCTGGCTGGTGGGCGAGGAGAACACCCACTTGTGCGGTCAGGTCGTGTTCGTGGACGGCGGCTCGGACGTGGTCATCCGCTCGGACACCACCTGGTGAGGCGGGCTCGCTGGTGAGGCGGGGCTCGGCGCCCGGCGCGGTCAGCCCGCGTCGGCGCCGAGCGTCGCGATGACCTGCTCGCCGTACTTGTCGAGCTTCGCGGCGCCGACGCCCGAGACGGAGCCCAGCTCGGCGGTCGTCGTCGGGCGTCGGGTGGCGATCTCGCGGAGCGTCGCGTCGTGGAAGATCACGTACGCGGGGACACCGGCCTCCTTCGCGGCGCCCGCACGCCAGGCGCGCAGCTTCTCGAAGGTCTCGACGTCCTCGGGGGCCAGATCCACGGTGGCGGCGGACTTGCCCCGGCGGGTGCTCTGCCGGGGGGCCTTGGCGCGGGCTGTCTCCCGGCGCAGCCGCACCTGGCGCTGCCCGCCCAGGACCTCGGCGCTCGCGTCGGTGAGCACCAGGGTGCCGTAGCCGTCGCTGGTGACCCCGAGCAGGCCCTGGGCCAGGACCTGGCGCACCACGCCGCGCCACTCGGCCTCGGAGAGCTCCGTGCCGACGCCGAACACGCTCAGCTGGTCGTGGCCGTGCTGGGCAGTGCGGGGGGTCTGCTTGCCGAGCAGGATGTCGATGACGTGCCCGGCGCCGAACCGCTGCCGGCGCTCGCGGTCCAGGCGCAGCACGGTGGAAAGGACCATCTGGGCGGCGCGGGTGCCGTCCCAGCCCTCCGGCGGCGTCAGGCAGGTGTCGCAGTTGCCACAGGGCTCGCTGGCCTGGCCGAAGTACGCGAGGAGCTGCACGCGGCGGCACTCCACCGTCTCGCAGAGCGCGAGCATCGCGTCCAGGTGCTGGCTGAGGCGGCGGCGGTGTGCGGCATCGCCCTCGGACGTGTCGATCATGCGGCGCTGCTGAACCACGTCCTGCAGGCCGTAGGCGAGCCACGCGGTGGCGGGCAGCCCGTCGCGCCCGGCACGGCCCGTCTCCTGGTAGTAGCCCTCGACGGACTTCGGCAGGTCGAGGTGGGCCACGAACCGCACGTCCGGCTTGTCGATGCCCATGCCGAACGCGATGGTCGCGACCATCACCAGGCCGTCCTCGCGCAGGAACCGGGACTGGTTGCGGGCCCGCACCCGGGCGTCGAGGCCCGCGTGGTACGGCAGCGCGGGGATGCCCTGCTTGACCAGGAAGTCGGCGGTCTTCTCCACCGACGCCCGGGACAGGCAGTAGACGATGCCCGCGTCGCCCGCGTGCTCGGTGCGCAGCAGCTCCAGGAGCTGCTGCTGGGGGCTCGCCTTGGACACGATCCGGTACTGGATGTTCGGGCGGTCGAAGGACGCGACGAAGTGGCGCGCGTCCTCGAGCTGCAGGCGCTGGGCGATCTCGGCGTGCGTGGCGCGGGTGGCGGTGGCCGTCAGCGCGATGCGGGGGACCGACGGCCACCGCTCGTGCAGGATCGACAGCTGCAGGTAGTCGGGCCGGAAGTCGTGGCCCCACTGCGCCACACAGTGCGCCTCGTCGATGGCGAACAGGCTGATCTCGCCGCGGTCCAGCAGGTCCAGGGTCGAGGGGACCTTGAGCCGCTCGGGGGCGAGGTACAGCAGGTCGAGCTCGCCCGCGAGGAACGCGTCCTCGACCGCGCGGCGCTGCGCCGCGTCCTGCGTCGAGTTGAGGAACCCGGCGCGGGCGCCCAGCGCGGACAGCGCGTCGACCTGGTCCTGCATGAGTGCGATGAGCGGGGAGACGACCACGCCGACGCCCGGGCGCACCAGCGCGGGCACCTGGTAGCACAGCGACTTGCCGCCGCCGGTGGGCATCAGCACCAGGGCGTCGCCGCCCTGCACCACGGTGTCGATGATCTCGGCCTGGTCGCCGCGGAACGCGTCGTAGCCGAAGACGGTGTGCAGCACGTCGAGCGGCGCGGGCGGCGGGCCCGTGGGCGCCGTGCGGGCGGCGGCCGCACGGGCGGCGGGAGCCGCCGCGTCCGGGCGGGCCGCGCTCGGCGGGGTGACGAACGTCGGGGCGCGGTGGTCGTGCGGCGGGCCGTCGAACGGCTCGTACGGGGGCTCGTCCTCCGAGGGCGGCTCCTCGTCGAAGAACGGGTAGTCCTCGGGAGCCGGCCACTCCTCGCGGGAGCCCGCGTCGACGGAGGGGACAGCGTGGGGGGACGTCATGCCACCACTCTAGAAGCCGTCGCCCATGCGCCATCGACGAGCCCCCGAATCCGTGGATGGGCGCGAGATCGTGCGGCGCCGCTCGGCCTGGGGCCACCGTGTCGCGCTCCCCAGGACGCCGTGGCCGGGTGCACCATGGGTCGGAGCCGGATGCGAGGGAGGGTGAGGAAGATGCCGAGAGCTGGACATGGGCATGGGCGTGGACATGGGCGCGGGGTGATGCTCGCCGCCGTCGCACTCGCGATGGCGCTGCTGGCGGCCGGGTGCGCGCCCGACGACGACGCCGTGGACGTCGGCGCGGGGCCGAGTGCCGCCCCGAAGCCGACGAGCCCTGCGCCAGGGGCCGCGTCGTCGGACCCGGCGCCTTCGGAGGCCGCGCCCGCCCCGGTGACGATCGCCGAGTCCTGGGCCCAGGACGACGCCGCCGTCAACCTCGTGCTGCGGGCCGATCAGCCCGGCAAGCTGCTCGTCACCACCTTCGGCAGCTCCACCTGCCCTCTCCTCCCGGTCGCGGCCACCTGGGACGAGCGCCGGACCACGCTGCAGATCTCCGCCGTGTACGAGCCAGGCGAGGCGCCGCGACCCTGCACCCGCGACCTGGCGCCGACCACCAGCGTCGTCCCGATCGACGGTCTGCCGGACTACCAGTTCACCGCGACGGTCAACGGCGAAGCCGTCACGGTGCCCGAGGTCGGCTGACCCGCGCACGGCGCTGACCTGCATGTCCGGCGAGCGACCCGTCGCTCGCTGGATAGCATCGGCCCATGCGCGCCCACTCCGTCCCCGCCACGTCCCTCCGGTGAGGCGTCGCGCCGACCGGCCCCTGACCTACACGTCGACCCGCCGCGCCTGCTACACGGGCTTCGTCACCCAGGCGATCGTCAACAATCTCGCGCCGCTGCTGTTCATCGTCTTCCAGACCTCCTACGACGTGCCGGTGGAGATGCTGGGCCGGCTGGTGCTGCTGAACTTCGGCGTCCAGCTGCTCACCGACCTCGCCGCCGTGCGGTTCGCCGATCGGATCGGCTACCGCATCCCCCTCGTGCTGGCCCACGCGCTGGCCGTCCTCGGCCTGGTGCTGCTGTCGGTGGCGCCGGGCATCGCCCCGACGCCGTACATCGGCCTGTGCGTCGCGGTGGTCGTGTACGCCATCGGCGGCGGACTGCTCGAGGTGATGATCAGCCCCGTCGTCGACGCGCTGCCCAGCCCGCAGGAGGGCAAGGCCGCCGCGATGAGCCTGCTGCACTCGTTCTACTGCTGGGGGCAGGTGGCAGTGGTCGGCGGCACCACCGCCGTGCTCGCGATGACCGGCTTCGGCTCGTGGCAGGTGCTGCCGCTGATCTGGGCCGTGGTGCCCGCGATCAACTTCGTCATGTTCCTCCGGGTGCCGCTGCCCGCCACGGTGCCCGAGGAGCACCGCATGTCGCTGCGCTCGCTGTTCGGCGCCCCCGCGTTCGTGTGCGCCCTGGTGCTGATGATGACGGCTGGCGCCGCCGAGCTCACCATGTCGCAGTGGTCCTCATTCTTCGCGGAGACGTCGCTGGGGGTCACGAAGGCCTGGGGCGACCTGGCCGGTCCGGGGCTGTTCGCCGTGCTCATGGGCATCGGGCGGATCGTCTACGGGCTGTGGGGCGCGCGCATCCCGCTGGCGCCCACGATGATCGGCGCGGGCTCGCTGTCGGTGGTCTGCTACCTCGTCGCCACGCTGTCGCCGAATGCCGTGGTGAGCCTCGCGGCCTGCGCGCTGTGCGGGCTCGCCGTGAGCATCATGTGGCCGGGCACGTTCAGCCTGGCCGCCGCGCGGTTCCCGCTCGGGGGCGCCGCGATGTTCGCGGTGCTGGCCGTGATGGGCGACCTCGGCGGCGCCGTCGGCCCGTGGCTCACCGGCGCGGTCGCCGACCTGAGCGCCACGTCCACCGGGATGCTCGGCTCGCTGGCCGGCGCCCTGCCCGGCGACGGCGGCTCGGGCCTGCGGGTGGGTCTGCTGGGCGCCGCGGTCTTCCCGTTGGTGCTGGTGGTGTGCGCGGCCGTGTGGGCGGTGCTGGCACGGCGGGCAGCGGCGCCGGGGGTCGAGCCTGACGCCGATCGGGTGGCGGTGGCGCCGGAGCACTGAGCGCGGCCGCCGCGACTTCCGTCCGCTGAGCGAAATCAGCGTGTCCGCTGGTCACCGGCTGGATACGTTGCGCGGATGCCCTCACCCGCGCCCGCTGACACCGTCGAGCCCATCGAGCTGAGCCTCCGGCACGCGCGCTGGAGCGTGACGTTCCTGTTCACGCTCGCGGGACTCGTGATCGGCGGGTGGGCGTCGCGGGTGCCCGACGTGAAGGCCGCGCTGGCCGCCGACGACGCGACCTGGGGGACGATCAACATCGCCTCGGCCGTCGGGGTGCTCGGCTCGATGCTGCTCGTCGCGGTGCTCATCGTGCGGGCCGGTCCGCGCCGGCTCTCGCTGGTCGCCGCGCCGTTCGTGGTGGTGGCGCCAGTCGTCAACGCGCTGGCCGGCCACCCCTGGCAGCTCGCCGCGGGCTTGTTGGTGCAAGGCGCCGCGATCGGGATGCTGCAGGCGCCGATGAACGCGCAGGCCGTCGCCGTCGAGAAGGCCTACGGCCGGCCGATCCTCACGTCCTTCCACGCCTGCTTCAGCATCGGCGCGCTCGGTGGCGCGCTCCTCGGCGCTGGCGCCGCCGCCGCCGACGTGTCCCCGTTCCACCAGTTCGCCCTCACCTCCACGTTGCTGGCCGTGGGCCTCGGGTTCGCCGCCCGGCGGCTGCCTGCCGAGCCAGCCGGGGAATCGTCGGCGGGGAGCGCCCGCCCGCGCCCCACGCAGGGCCTGGCCCTGCTGGCCCGGATGGCGTTCCTGGCCCTCTTCGCCGAGGGCGTCTCGGCGAACTGGAGCGCGATCTACACGCGCGAGTCGGTGGGGGCCCTCGGCGCCTGGCCCGCCGCCACGTATGCCGGCTTCGCGCTGGCGATGGTCGTGGGCCGGTTGTTCGGTGACCGGGTGCGGTTCCGGGTCGGCACCGTGCGCATGCTGGTCGGCAGCGGGGTCGTCGCGGCCACCGGAGTGGGCCTCGCCCTGGCGACCCACACCACCGCGGGCGCCATCGCCGGGTTCGCGATCGCTGGGCTGGGGCTGTCGTCAATCGTCCCGACGATCTACAGCCTGGCGGGCGGACTCCCCGGGCTGCCGCCGGGCCGCGGGGTCGCGCTGGTGGCGCTCGGGGCATGGCCCGCCCAGCTCATCGCGCCGCCGTTCATCGGCGGCGTCGCCCATGCGGTCAGCCTGCGCGCGTCTCTGCTCGTGGTGGTCGCCTGCGCGCTCGCGGTCGCCGTGGTGGTGGCCGTGCTGCGGGGCCGGCTCGTGCCCACAGCCGTCCACGCCGACGAGCAGGCGGCCGCCCCAACGCGGTGACCGCCGGGCTCGCCTGCGGCGTCGGTCGGCGGCATCGGGCCAACCGGTGGATGTCGTTTCCGGTGGATACGCTCGCTGGGACGATCCCCGCAGCGCCCGGAGGAGAAGCGCATGAGCCCAGCGATCCGCAGCCTTGTGGTCCCGGTGTCCGACCTGGACGCCGCGAAATCCGTCTACGGCGCGCTGCTCGGCACGCCGCACACCGATCAGCCGTACTACGTCGGCTACAACGTGGGCGGCTTCGAGGTCAGCCTGGCGCCGGGCGACCCCACCGGGGGGCCGGTGGCGTACGTCGACGTCGAGGACCTCGACGCCGCGCGCGCGGCACTGCTCGCCGCCGGCGCCACCGAGCGCAGCGCCCCGACGCAGGTGGCGCCCGAGGCCAGGGTCTGTGTGCTGGCGGACTCCGACGGCAACCCGATCGGGCTGCGCGGCAAATAGCACGCCAGGCCCGGGCTAGGGGGTGGTGTCGCGCCCGGTCGTCGCGCTGGGGCCAGTGGCGTCGGGATCGGCTGCGTCGGGCTCCGGCTCCGGCTCCGGCTGGGGCGCGGGCCTGCGCCCGAACCAGCCGAGCACCATGTGCCACAGTCGCAGGGCGACGGAGTTCATCCGGCCCAGCAATTTCGCCGCCCAGGTGAACTCCGCAGCGAGCACCGCCAGCCCGGCGAAGATGGCGAGCCAGCCCGGCCCGGGGAGCACCAGCATCGCGATGCCGGCCAGGATCAGCGCCACCCCGACCACGGCGACGGCGACCCAGCGCACAGGTCCGGGCAGTGAGGAGAGGGCGGATCTGACCCGTGCGGGGATCCCGCCCTCTGGTGCGCGTGCGTCGCGAGCGTCATCGTTCACACGCTGATCGTGCCAGGCCCGCCTGCGACGCACATCATCCGCCCGCCGATGCGCTATGCGCCCGGCGGGCGGAGAACGGCTCAGTCGGTGCTGCGGTGGATGGCGCGGATGCCCACCGCGAGGCCCAGCCCGGCCGTGAGCAGCGCGGCGACGGCGCCCCAGGCCGCCGTGGAGCTGAGGATGTCCCCGGCGAACAGCGAGCGCTCCGCGTCGACCACGTACGTCAGCGGGTTGACCAGCGCGGCGACCTGCATCCAGCGCGGGCCGGAGTCCAGGGGGAGCAGCAACCCCGAGAGGATCATCGCCGGGAACAGCACCGTCTGCTGCACGGCCCAGAACATCCACTCCTGCTTGCGGACGGCCAGCGCGAGCGCGTAGCTCAACGACCCGAGCCCGACGCCCAGCACGGCCAGCAGCGCGAGCCCCAGGACCGCGCCCGCGGGATTCGGCGCGAAGCCGAACGGGATCATCACCAGCACCACGATGAGGGCCTGCACCACGAGCGGGGCCATCTCCTTGAGTGAGCGGCCCGTGAGCTGCGAGGAGCGGGACAGCGGGGTGACCAGGAGCCGCTCATGGGCGCCGGTCTGCATCTCCATCTGCAGGTTCGCGCCCGTGGTGGAGCAGCCGAACAGCGTGATCATCACCAGGATCCCCGGGACGAACCACTGCCACACGTCGGCGCCCGGGACGCCCCCGCCGACGGAGCCCGCCAGGAGCGGGCCGAACAGCCCGAGGAAGACGAGCGGCTGGACCAGGCCGAAGATCAGCGAGAACGGCTCGCGCACCACGGGGCGCAGTTCACGGACCAGCACGATCATGCTGTCGCCGACGATTCCGCGGCGGGCTGGGGTGGGGTGGGAGGCGGTGTCGAGGCGGCTCATCGTGCGTCCTTCCCGGCGACGAGGGCGTCGCGGTCTGTGGGTGCGTGCGTGGTGGCGGGCGCGGCGTCCGCGGGGCTGGTGTCGGCGCCGTCCGAGTGGGTCTCGCGCAGGCTGCGGCCGGTGAGGTTGAGGAAGACGTCGTCCAGTGTCGGCGTGATCCCGGTGGCGGTGGAGATCACGACGCCGAGGCCGGCGGCTGCCCGGACGATCTCCGGGACGGCCGTCGCGCTGTCGGCCACGCGGGCGGTCACGCGGGCGCCGTCCACCGCCACCTCACGCGCGCCCGGCAGGCGTTCGAGGAGCGCGGCGACCTGGGCCGCCTCGGGTGGCGCCGCCGATCCGGGGAGCCCGTCCCCGGCGGCGGTGCGCACCTCGACCCGGTCCCCGGCGAGGTCCCGCTTGAGGGCGCTCGCGGTGTCGTCGGCGATGATCCGGCCGTGGTCGACGATCACCACGCGATCGGCCATCGTGTCGGCCTCGTCGAGGTAGTGCGTGGTCAGCGCGATGGTCATGTCGTACTGGGCGCGCAGCCGCAGGATGTGCTCCCACAGGTTGGCGCGGTTGTGCGGGTCCAGGCCGGTGGACGGCTCGTCGAGGAAGAGCAGGCGCGGGGCGTGCACCAGCCCGAGCGCCACGTCGAGCCGCCGCCGTTGGCCACCGGACAGGTCGGCGACCTTGTGGGCGGCGAAGTCCGTGAGGTCGAGCGCGTCGACCAGGTCGTCGGCCCGTTGGCGCGCGGCCCGGCGGTCGAGCCCGTAGATGACGCCCTGGGTGACGATCTCGTCGCGAGCCCGCTGGTTGTGGCCGGCGCCGTTCCCCTGGCCCACATAGCCGATGCGCCGGCGGACCTCGGCGGGTCGCGCGGTGACGTCGAGCCCGGCGACGTGCGCGGAGCCTGAGGTGGGGCGGATGAGCGTGGTGAGCATGCGCATCGTCGTCGTCTTGCCGGCGCCGTTGGGGCCGAGCACGGCGACGAGCTCCCCGGCGGCGATATCCAGGTCGATGCCGCGCACGGCATGGACGGTGTGGGTGCGGCTCACGGTGAAGTCCTTGGTGAGCCCTCGGGTGCGGATCATGGCTGCTCCTGGGTGGGCGGCTGGTGGTTCTTCCCACACTGCCGCCAGTACCGGACAGGTGCTGTCCTCTACTCGATGGGATGCTGGGCTCATGGCCATCGACGCCTCCACGACATCCGCCCGGTTGCTGGCGCTGCTCTCGCTGCTGCAGGCCCGCCGGGACTGGCCGGGCGACGCGCTCGCGGAGCGCCTGGGCGTCACGTCGCGCACCGTGCGGCGCGACATCGACCGGCTGCGCGGCCTCGGCTACCCAGTGCGCGCGGTCAAGGGGCCCGACGGCGGCTACCGGCTCGACGCGGGCGCGCACATGCCGCCGCTGCTCTTCGACGACGAGCAGGCCGTGGCCGTCACCGTCGCGCTGCAGACCGCTGCCACGGGGATCGACGGGATCGACGAGGCGGCCCTGCGCGCCCTCACCACCGTTCGCCAGGTGATGCCGCCCCGGCTCCGCGCCCGGGTCGACGCGCTGCAGGTCACCGCGGTCGGCAGGCCCGGCGCCGAGCGCGCGACGGTCGACGTGGACCGCCTCATGGCGGTCGGTGCGGCGGTGCGGGCCCGCGAGGTGCTGCGATTCGACTACGTGGCGCGCGGCCAGGACGCCGACGGGCTTCCGGAGACCGCGCCGCCGCGCCGGGTCGAGCCGCATCACCTCGTCACCTGGAACGGGCGCTGGTACCTCGTGGCCTGGGACCTCGAGCGTGACGACTGGCGCACGTTCCGCGTCGACCGCCTGACGCCGCGCACTCCCACCGGGCCGCGTTTCACCCCGCGCGACCTGCCCGCGCCCGACGTCGCCACGTTCATCGGCGAGCGGTTCGCCTCCGGTGAGTGGCCCTGCGTGGGGGAAGCGGTGCTGCATGCGCCCGTCGAGCAGGTGGCCCCTTGGGCCGGGCCGCGCGCCGTGGTGGAGCCGCTCGGGCGTGACAGGTGTCGCGTGGTCACGGGCGCCTGGTCCTGGGCAGGGCTGGCCGCGACGCTGGGCATGCACGGGTGCGACCTCGAGATCGTGGGGCCCGAGCCGCTCCGGGACGCGGCGCGCGAACTCGCCACCCGGTTCCGGCACGCCGCCGACGCGCCGGCGGGCCCGATCGGATCCCCGGCGGGCCCAGCCGGCGCCCGGGTCAGCCCAGCAGGGCGGTGATCACGAGCAGCGCCGGCGCCGCGAGGATTGTGGTCGCCAGCCCCGCGTCCCGCGCGAGCGCCTGCCCTCGGCCGTACTGCATGGCGTAGACCAGCACGTTCTGCGCGGTGGGCAGCGCGGCCATCGCGACGACGGCCAGCAGCGCCTGGCCGGTGAGCCCGAGCAGCGTCCCCACCAGCCAGGCCAGCACCGGGCCGACGAGGTTGCGCAGCGCCACCGCCAGCGCCAGGTCGCGCCGGGGCGCGCGCTCGCGGGTCAGCCGGGGAACGGCCAGCGACATGCCGAAGGTCACCAGCGCGAGGGGCGCGGCGGCGGCGCCCACCAGGCTGAACGGGCTGTACAGCTCCTCGGGCAGAGTCCATGGCAGGGCGGTCACCACCAGCCCGGACACCGTGCCGACGATGATCGGGTTGCGTGCCGTGCGGACGATGACTCCCCACGCGATCCGGGTGAGCGGGAGGCGTCCGCGCCGCGCCTCCACGCCGTCCGGCGCCAGCCCTTCCAGGCCGGCCGTCTCGTCGCCGGGGGAGGACCGCGCGTCGAGCACCGCGAACGCCACGGGCGCGAGGATCAGCAGCTGGAACAGCAGCGTCGGCACCACGGCCACGGCATCGCCCAGCAGGTACACCGCGAGGGGCAGCCCGAGGTTCCCCGCGTTGACGTAGGAGGCCGCGAGCGTGCCAACGGTGACCTCGGCTGCGGGCCGGCGCCACAGGCCGCGCAGCACGGCGATGGCGATCAGCGCCACCACTGCGGTGCTGATCGCCGTGGTGAGCGCGGAGCGGGAGAGCAGCAGGCGCAGGTCCGCGTGCGCGACGGTGACGAACAGCAGGCAGGGCGTCGCGACGGTGAAGACGACGCGCGCGAGGACTGCCGGTGCGTGCTCGCCGAGCGTGCGGCGGCTGCCGAGCAGCCAGCCCAGGGCGATGATCGCGCCCATCGTGCCGAGGGTGGTCAGGACGGCGCTCATCGGGCCTCTGACATGCGCCGATCCTGCCACGACGCCTCCGCCCTCCCGGGTGGGTGCTGCTCGACGGGATCGGAAAGCGCTTGCCCAACCCGTCGACGACGTGGCACGATCACGGTGGTGCGCACAGCCGCGCACCCCGCAGGGCCTCGGCCCGCGGTGCTTGAGCGGAAGGGGCGGCGATGCGGCCGGTCGCACTGGTCACGGGGGGCAACCGGGGCATCGGGCTCGGCATCACGCAACGCCTGCTGGCCGACGGGTACGCCGTCTCCATCCTCGCCACCCGCGAGGAGCCCGCCGAGCTGCTCGACGAGCTGCGCGCCCACGCCCAGGACGACAAGGCCGTCCGCTACGTGCGCGGCTCCGTGGCCGACCCGGACGACCACGCCCGGTACCTCGACGACGCCGTCGACGCTTGGGGACGGCTGGACGTGCTGGTCAACAACGCCGGCGTCGCGCCCCTGGAGCGCGCGGACCTGCTCAGCGCCACCCCCGAGAGCTTCGACCGGGTGCTCGGCATCAACCTGCGCGGCCCGTACTTCCTCACCCAGGCGTTCGCCAACCGCGTCATCGCACTGCGCGGCACGGACGTCGACCTCACCGGCCGCCCCGTCGCGACGGTCATCAACATGTCCTCGATCTCCGCGTCGGCCGTCTCCACCAACCGCGGCGAGTACTGCGTGTCCAAGGCGGGCGTCGCGATGGCCACCCAGCTCTTCGCGGTGCGGCTCGCGCCCGAGGGCATCGTCGTCTACGAGGTGCGGCCCGGCGTCGTCGCCACCGACATGACGGCCGGGGTCACCGCCAAGTACGACGCGCTGCTCGCCGGCGGCCTGGCCCCCATCGCCCGCTGGGGCAGGCCCGCCGACGTCGCCGGCGCCGTCGCCCTGCTCGCCGCGGGCCAGACGCCCTACTCGACGGGTGAGGTCTTCCACGTCGACGGCGGCATGCACATCCCCACGCTCTGAGCCCAGGAGGACCGCCATGAGCCACGACGCCCCCCACGCCCAGCCCCACGCGCACGAGCCGCAGGACCACGCGCCGCAGACGGTGCGGATCGGCGGCCACGACGTGCCGGTCGTCACCGCGAACACCGTGGTGGTGGGCACCGGCTCCGCGGGGTTCTGCGCCGCCGACCGGCTCTGGGAGTTCGGGCAGGCGGACCTGGTGATGGTGGCCGACAAGATCGGCGCCGGAGCGTCGCGCAATGCGGGCTCGGACAAGCAGACCTACTACAAGATGACGCTCTCCGGCGGCGACGGGGACTCCGTGCGGGAGATGGCCCAGACGCTGCACTCCGGCGGCGCCATGGACGGGGACAACGCGCTCGCCGAGGCGGCGCTCTCGGCGCGCGGATTCCTGCGGCTGTGCGAGCTGGGCGTGCCCTTCCCGCAGAACCGCTACGGCGAGTTCATCGGCTACAAGACGGACCACGACCCCCGCCGACGCGCCACGTCGGTGGGGCCGTACACGTCGCGCAGCATGGTGGAGCAGCTCGAGAAGAAGGTCGCCCGCAACGGCACCCGCGTCTTCGACGACTGCCGCGTGGTGGACGTGCTCACCCGGCCCGGCGCCGACGGGCCCGAGGTCGCCGGGCTGCTGGTGCTGCGCACCGACGTGCCGCATGACGGCGCCGAGTCGCCGTTCCTGCTGTTCCGCTGCGCCAACCTCGTCTACGCCACCGGCGGCCCCGCCGGCCTGTACGCGACCCGGGTGTTCCCCAACGGCCAATGGGGGGCATCCGGGGCCGCCTACCGGGCGGGGGTGCACGGCAAGAACCTCACCGAATGGCAGTTCGGGCTGGCCTCGACCAAGCCCCGCTGGAACGTGTCCGGCACGTACATGCAGGTGCTGCCGCGCTTCGTGTCCACCGACGCCGATGGCGGCGACGAGCGCGAGTTCCTCAGCGACGCGATCCCCGACTACGGGCGCCAGCTCTCGCTGATCTTCCTCAAGGGCTACCAGTGGCCCTTCGACATCCGTAAGGCGCTCGACGGCTCGTCCCTCATCGACCTGCTCGTCTACCAGGAGACGGTGCTGCGCGGCCGCCGGGTGTTCCTCGACTTCCGTCGCAACCCGGTGCGCGCCGAGCTTGACGCGTCGGCGCTGTCCCCCGAGGCCTTCGACTACCTGGACCGCGCGGGCGTCCTGTTCGGCACCCCCATCGAGCGACTGCGCCGGATGAACGCCCCGGCCTACGAGTTCTACCTGCACAAGAACCCGTACGTGGACCTGGAGCGCGAGCTGCTCGAGGTGGACGTGTGCGCGCAGCACAACAACGGCGGCCTGCTGGTCGACGCGTGGTGGCAGTCCAACGTCACCGGGTTCTTCCCCGTCGGCGAGGCCGGTGGCGCGCACGGCGTGTACCGGCCGGGCGGCGCGGCGCTCAACAGCGGGCAGGTCGGGGCCACCCGGGCGGCCCAGTTCATCGCCGCCACGCGCGATCACGCGCCCCTCGACGTCGACGAGTTCGCCGCCGTCGCCGCGCCGGTGCTGTCTGCGGCGCGCGGGCTCGTCGAACGCGCCACCGCCCGCACCGCCGCTGGCGTGCCCGACAACACCGGTGAGCTGCTTCGCGCCGTCGGCGAGCTGATGAGCGCCAAGGCCGGTCCTGTCCGCTCGGCCGAGTCGATCCACGAGGCGCTCGTCCAGGTGCACGAGTGGCTGTCCGGCTACGAGGACCTGGTCGCCGCCGACGCCGGTTCACGGCGCGCCGTGAACCGCACGTTCCTGGTGCGGGACATCCTCACCACCGCCTACGTGTACCTGTCGGCGATGGCCGACTACCTCGCGCATGGGGGCCGCTCACGCGGGTCCGTGCTGTACACGGACGCCGCCGGGACGCTGCCGCGCGTCGGGCATGGGCCGGATGCCGAGCGCGAGCTGGACCTGCCGGACGTGTTCCGGTTCCGGCTCGACGGCGGCGCGCTGGACGGCGAGGTGCAGGAGGCGGCGTGGCGTCCGCCGGGGGACACCGTGCCCGACGATGCGGGACCGGCAGGCTCGGCGCCGTGGGCGCCCGGCGGCGTCGAGCGGGAGCCCAAGGACCCGGCCGGGCATGCGCTGTTCCGCTGGCGCCCCGTGCGGCCGATCCCCGAGGACGACGACTTCTTCGAGAACGTGTGGCGTGACTACCGAGAGCACAAGAACATCTACTGAGAGTCCGCCCCGGCGGAGCAGAGGGAGACACGCATGACTGAGCCGTGGGCACTGCATCCCGACCGCGCGCTGCCCGCCGACCCCGGCGTGCGCCGCATCGCGCGGCAGGTCTACGCCCAGACGGCTGGCCTGCCCATCGTCTCGATGCACGGCCACGTCGAGGCGCGCGTGCTCGACGATGACCAGCCGTTCGGGGACCCCGCCGAGCTGTTCGTCATCCCCGACCACTACCTGGTGCGGATGCTCGTCTCGCAGGGCATGGGCAACCACGACCTCGGCGTCCCGACGCTGGACGGCGCCGGAGGTCTGGACGTCGAGCAGGACCACCGCGAGATCTGGCGGCGGTTCGCGTCGAACTGGCACCTGTTCCGCGGCACCCCCACGCGCTACTGGCTCGAGCATGAGCTGGTCGAGGTCTTCGGCGTGACCACCCGGCCGTCGGCGAAGTCCGCCGACGCCCTCTACGACCACCTGCTCGACGCCCTCGCCCGCCCCGAGTTCCGACCCCGCGCGCTGTTCGACAGGTTCCGCATCGAGACGCTGGCCACCACTGACGCCGCCACCGACGACCTGGCCCACCACGCCTCCCTCGCGGCGCAGGGCTGGGGCGAGAAGGTGGTGCCCACGTTCCGGCCCGACGCGCTCGTCCACCTCGACCGGCCCGGCTGGCGTCCCGCCATCACGGAGCTGGCCCGGGTCAGCGGGATCGACGTCCAGGGGTACGACGCGTACCTCACCGCCCTGGAGCAGCGCCGGGCCGTGTTCGTCGCCGCCGGTGCGCGGGCCACCGACCACGGCCACCTCTCCGCCGACACCACACCGCTGCCCCTCGACGACGCGCGCCGGATCTTCGCCGCCGCGCTGCGCGGAGAGGCCACCACCGCCGAGGCGGACGCGTTCAGCGGCCACATGCTCTACGAGATGGCGCGCATGTCCAGCGAGGACGGCCTGGTGATGCAACTCCACCCCGGCGTGCTCCGCGACCACGACCCCCACATCGCCCGCGTCTTCGGGCCCGACACCGGCTTCGACATCCCGGTGCAGGTCGAGTACACGCGCGCCCTGCGCCCCCTGCTCGAGGCGTTCGGCCGCCACCCCGGCCTGCGGCTCGTGCTGTTCACCATCGACGAGACGGTCTACTCACGCGAGCTGGCGCCCTTGGCCGGCGTGTACCCCGCCGTGCGGCTCGGCGCCCCGTGGTGGTTCCTCGACAGCCCCGACGGGATGCGCCGATTCCGCGACGCCGCCACCGAGACCGCCGGCTTCTACAACACCACCGGTTTCGTCGACGACACCCGCGCCTTCGCGTCGATCCCCGCCCGCCACGACCTGGCCCGCCGCGTCGACGCCGGCTACCTGGCCCGGCTCGTCGCCGAGCACCGGCTCGACCTGGACGAGGCCCTCGAGACGGCGGTGGACCTCGCCTACGAGCTACCCCGCGCGTCGTACGCGGCGCGGCCCTGACAGGTCCTGCCGCAGCCATCCCCCTCGGGTGACGGCTGCGGCAGGGTGTTCGCGCAGGTGGGGAAGGGTCCCGCGCGTCGAGGGGGTCAGCCCAGGTGGGGGAGGACGTGGCGGAGGTAGCGCTCCGCGAGCGTCGCGACCGTCTGGTCTCCAGGGGTGTCCCAGATGCCCTGGTGGAAGATCTCGACCTCGATGTCGCCGGCATATCCCGTGGCGGCGACCCACCGGGTGATCGTCGCGAAGTCGATGTGGCCGTCGCCGACGTGCCCGCGGGAGAGCAGCGCGTCGGCGGCGAGAGGGAGGGTCCAGTCGGAGACCTGGAAGGCCGCGAGGCGGCCCTCGGCCCCGGCGCGCGCGATCTGCCGCTCGAGGTCCGGGTCCCACCACACGTGGGAGGTGTCGACGACGACGCCCACCGGCTGGGCGGGGAACGGCGCCGCGAGGTCGAGGGCCTGGCCGAGGGTGGAGATGACCGCGCGATCGGCGGCGAGGACGGGGTGCAGCGGCTCCAGGACGAGGCGCACGTCGTGCTCGGCGGCGTAGGGGACGAGGTCGGCGATGCGGTCTGCGACGCGGGCGCGGGCGGCGACGACGTCCCGCGTGGGGTCGGGATCCGGGGCGGCGGCGCCGGCGGCTGGGTAGGGCAGAGCGGGGCCGCCGGGGGCGCTGGACGCGGGCAGCCCGCCGACGACGAGCACCAGCTCGCGGGTTCCCAGGGTCGCGGCCTCGACGATCGCGGCGCGGTTGTCGGCCAGGGCGGCGGCGATCCCGGCGTCGTCGGCGGCGGTGAGGAAGCCGCCCCGGCACAGCGACGACACGCGCAGCCCGGCGGCCTCGACGAGTCGCGCGGCCTTGTCCACTCCGACCTCGTGGACTCGGTCACGCCACAGGCCGACCGCGCCCAGCCCGCCGCGTGCGGCGCCGTCGAGCGCCTCCTGCAGGGTCCACGCCTTGGTGGTCGCGGTGTTCAGCGAGAGCCGGGCGAGCGGTCCGGCGGAGGCGGAGGGCCCGGTCACAGCGTGATCTCGGGGATGTCGAGGCGGCGCCCCTCGGCGGAGGATTGCAGGCCCAGCTCGGCGAGCTGCACGCCGCGCGCCGCGGAGAGCAGCCCGAAGCGGTGCTCGCGCCCGGCGACGGCGTCGCGCAGGAACTCCTCCCACTGCGCCTTGAAGCCGTTGTCGAGGTCGCCGTTGGCGGGGACGTCCTGCCACTGGTCGCGGAAGGACTCGGTGACCGGCAGGTCGGGGTTCCACACGGGCTTGGGGGTGTGCGCGCGCTGCTGGGCGACGCAGCGGTTGAGCCCGGCGACGGCTGAGCCGTGGGTGCCGTCCACCTGGAACTCCACGAGCTCGTCGCGGTAGACGCGCACCGCCCACGAGGAGTTGATCTGCGCGATGACGGGCTCGCCCGCCGGGCCGTCGACCTCGAAGATGCCGTAGGCGGCGTCGTCGGCGGTGGCCTGGTACTCCTGGCCCTGCTCGTCCCAGCGGGTGGGGATGTGGGTGACGGCCTTGGCGGTCACGGACCGCACGGGGCCCAGCAGGCCTTCGAGCACGTAGTTCCAGTGGCAGAACATGTCGACGGTCATGCCGCCGCCGTCCTGGGCGCGGTAGTTCCAGCTGGGGCGCTGCGCGGGCTGCACGTCGCCCTCGAACACCCAGTAGCCGAACTCGCCGCGCAGCGACAGGATCCGGCCGAAGAATCCCTCGTCCACGAGCCGGCGCAACTTGACCAGGCCGGGCAGGTAGAGCTTGTCGTGGACGACGCCCGCGGTCACGCCGGCGTCCCGCGCGAGGCGCGCGAGCTCGACAGCCTGGTCGAGGGTCTCGGCGGTGGGCTTCTCGGTGTAGATGTGCTTGCCGGCCTTGATCGCCGAGGTGAGCGCGGCGGCCCGGCGCGAGGTGACTTGCGCGTCGAAGTAGACGTCGATGCCCGGGTCGGACAGCACGGCGTCGACGTCGGTGGTCCACTGCTCGACGCCGTGCTGCTCGGCGATCTCCCGCACCTTGGCCTCGTTGCGGCCCACCAGGATGGGCTCGATCTGCACCCGGGTGCCGTCGGCGAGCTCGAGGCCGGAGTCGCGCAGGGGGAGGATCGAGCGGACCAGGTGCTGGCGGTATCCCATCCGCCCGGTGATGCCGTTCATCGCGATGCGCAGCGTGCGGGACGTCATGGTCTCTCCGAGGGCAGGTCGATGGCGGGTTGGGAATGCGCTTTCCAGCGTAGGCGTGAGCGCAGACAGACGTCAAGGACCCCATGCGGTGGAGAGGTCAGCGCGTGGGGACGAGTCCCTGTCGCAGGTCCCGCACGCCCGAGCGCACCTCGGCGCGGAAGGCCTCCGAGCCCGCGACCTCGGCGGGGAAGATCTGGGCGAGGTCGAGCAGCCGGTCGGCCAGCCCGTCCGGGGCGCCCGACGCGGCGGCGCGCAGCACGTCGGCGAGCGGGTCGTCGAGCGGCGTCTCGCCGTCGGCGGACCGGCCGACGAACACCGCCCACGCGGCGAGCGCGCGCGCGGCGGCCTGGGGCACGACGCCGGCGGCGAGCCGATCGGCGACGGTGCCCAGCAGCCGGATCGGCAGCTTCTGCGAGCCGTCCATGGCCACCTGGAGGGTGGTGTGCCCGGTGTTCGGGTTCGCGAACCGCTCGAGCACGGACTCCCGGTAGGCGGCCAGGTCCAGGCCGTCCGGCGCGGACAGCGTCGGGATCACGTCCTCGTCGACGAGCGCGCGTGCCAGCGCCTCGATCTCCGGGTCGGCGACAGCCTCGGCGATGGTGCGGTGGCCGCGGAGCTGGCCGAGGTACGCGAGCGTCGAGTGTGTGCCGTTGAGCATCCGCAGCTTCATGCGCTCATACGGCGCGACGTCGTCGGTGAGCGTGGCGCCGGCCAGCTCCCAGCGGGGGCGCGGCCCGGCGAAGTCGTCCTGCACCACCCATTGGGAGAACGGCTCGCCCACCACCAGGCCCTCGTCGTCGAGTCCGAGCAGCGCCGCGGCCTCCACCCGGTGCGCGGGGCTCGTGGCCGGCACGATGCGGTCGACCATGCTGGCCGGGAAGCGCACGGCGCCGTCGATCCAGGCCGCGAGCGACTCGCCGCGCGGCCCCGCGGCGGCGGCCGTCGCGAGCACCAGCGCGCGCACCGTGGCGCCGTTGTCGACCATGTTGTCGCAGCACACGACGGTGAGCGGCGCCTCGGAGCGAGAACGCCGGAGAGCGATCCCTCGCACGAGCAGTCCGATGGGCGTGCGGGAGGGCGTCACCGACCCGGAGGCCGTGCCCTCGAGCTCGGCGCGCAGCGCCGCCACATCGGAGGCGACGCCCGGGTCGGCCAGGTCCGGGGAGCCTGTGGCGGTGCGGCGGTAGCCCTTCTCCGTCACCGTCAGGGACACGATGCGCGTGGTGGGGGCGGCGATGCGCTGCAGCACCGCGTCCGTCTCGTCGCCCGGGAACGCGACCTCGCGCAACGACCCGATCACCCGCAGCGACGTGCTCTCGGCGCCCTTCGACAGCACGCCGTACAGGCCGTCCTGCGGTCGGAGCTGCTCGGCGACCCGCGCGCTGCGCTGCGTCACGCCGAGGATGCCCCACCCGGTGTCACCCGTGGCGGCGAGCGCGTCCTCGGTGAACACCGCCTGGTGCGCGCGGTGGAACGCGCCGAGCCCCAGGTGCACGATGCCGACGTCCAGCCCGCGCGGGTCGTGTGCGGGGCCGACCGCCCCGGGGTTGCGGCCCCGGCCGAGGGTGTCGAGGGACAGTCGGACGCGCGAGTCAGACATGGGGCGATCCTTCCGGGGAGCGGTTTCTCAACGACGGTCGCCGAGAGGCCGCAGACCGCGCCCCATCGGCGGCCCACGCATGGCAGTGCGCCTGGATCACGCAGTATGCCTGGTTGGCGCGAGGCCTGGGGGGTGGTGCGCGATCTCAGGCCCGAGCGCGCGCCCAGGGGGTCCATGCGGCCCATCGCGGAGTCGCGGCCCCGACCGACGCGGCCACAGCGGCGGCGGCCCGCTCCGACGTCCCCGACCCCGGCTCGGCGCGCACGGCCAGCACGACGGCCAGCGGCCACAGCGACTGGGTGACCGCGACGATGCGCTCGGCGAGCCCCTTCCGTGCCCCCTGGCCGGGAATGAGCGCCTGCAGCTCGAGCCAGTACCACCCCAGCATCACGGACATGCCCGACGCCGCCGCCGCGCCCGACCATGGCGCCATCCGCCCGAGCCCGGCGGCGTCCCGGGCGACCGCAGGCCAGGTCGCCATTGCGACGAACGCCACCCCAGCAGCGCCCATATGCGCGGTGTGCGTGCGGTCCGTGGGCAGCAGTGCGACCCCGACCGTCGCGAGCCCTCCGAGCCCCAACATCAGGCGCCCCGCCCGAGGCACCGGCCGCAGTCCCACGGCCGTGATGATGTGGGCCATCCCGGTCAACGCGAACCCGCAGGCCCCGAGCCTGGGCGCCACGGCCGCCTGGGTGGCCAGCCAGCTGAGGGTGTCGCGCACCGGGTCGTAGCCGTCGTCCTGCAATGACGCGGCGAGCGTCCAGGTGGTGATTATGGTGATCGGCGCCGCGACTGCCGACACGACGGCCCACCGGGGGATGTCAGAGCCCAGGTCCTGACCCATCTGTCGACTGTAGGCCGGGTTGCGGTGCTCTGCCCGGCCGCGCTCAGGCGGGCGGGCCCTCGGCGTCGAGGGTGGTGGCGGGACGCGGGGTGAGGACCCGGAGCATCCCCTCGCGGACCAGCTCCTCGGGGAGCGGCGCGATGCCGCTGAGCGACAGCAGGGCGCTGCCCTGCTCCAGTGCGGCGAGCAGCATGGTGCGGTCGGTCACGGTCAGGGGGTCCTCGACGGCAGGGCTGTGCGCGAGGGTGGCGCCGGTGTAGAGCGTGAGCATGTGGCGCATGCGGGTCTCGAGCTCTCCGGTGAGGTCGGGGTCGCGGGCGGCGGTGGCGATGAACTCGAGGCTCGCGAGGGAGAAGCCGTAGGCGACCTTGAGCCGCTCCTCCATGTCCGGGTCGTCGTCACCCGCCGTCTCGGAGTCCGCGCAGGCGATGAAGCTCGCGGCGGCGGAGTCCGAGGGGAGGGCCGCGGAGGACTCCCGGCCGATCGCGTCGGCGCGGGCCAGGTCGTCGTCGATGACCGCGAGGAACAGCGCGGCCTTGCCGTCGAAGTTGGAGTAGACGGCGCCCTTGGAGTAGCCGGCCTCATGGGCGATGGCCTCGAGCCGGGCGCGGTGGTACCCGTCGCGGGCGAAGACCGTGCGTGCGGCGTCGATCAGCGCCGAGCGGGTCTGCTGCTGGCGCTCCCCGCGAGTCGGGGGAGCCTCGGAGGGGGCGGCGGGCTGCTCGTGTGCGGGGCGCGGCGCTGCGGATCCCGAGGTCGTCATCAGCAGATCGTACGTCGGCCTACCGCTGGTACTCCAATACCGCTAGTCTTCAGATACCGACGGTATCTAGAGACGGAGTGACACTGTGAGCGCTGACGTGCTGGCGGTCGACGGGATCACCAGGCGCTTCGGCGCCGTGGTCGCGAACGACCAGGTGACCCTGCGGGTCCGAGCCGGGGAGGTCGTCGGGCTGCTGGGCCACAACGGCGCCGGGAAGACCACGCTCGTCTCACAGGTGGTCGGCCTGCTGCGGCCCGATGCCGGGACCATCCGCGTGGGGGACATCGACGCCGTGGCCGACCCAGCCGGCGCGCGCCGCCGCGTCGCGCTGCAAGCCCAGGCGCAGGCGCCGATCAACGGCCTCACGCCCCGCACGGCTATCGAGCTCGCGGGCCGGATCCGCGGCCTGTCCCCCCGGCGCGCCCGTGCTGCGGCCGAGGAGCTCGCCGCCGAGCTCGACATCCTGCCGTGGATCGACCAGAAGGCCCTGCCCGACGGCGGCGGCCTCTCGGGCGGCGTCCGACGGCTCACCTCCTTCGCGATGACGGTCGTCGCCCCGACCCCGCTCGTGGTGCTCGACGAGCCGACGAACGACATCGACGCGTCACGCCGCCGGCGGCTGTGGGACGCGGTGCGGCGCATCGGGGACGAGGGCGCCGGCGTCCTGCTCGTGACGCACAACGTGGTCGAGGCCGAGCGCGTCGTCGACGAGCTCGTGGTGCTCGACCGCGGCAAGGTCGTCGCAGCCGGCAGCCCGGCGGCGCTGCGGGGGAGCCAGGACACCGACCTGCGCCTCGAACTGCAGCTCCACCCCGGCGGCGCCGACCCATCCGAGGTGCTCGACGCGGTGCCCGTGCCCGTCCCGCGACGGGTCCGCCCCGGCCGCCGCGTGCTCCTCCCCGCCCCCGCGGCGCAGGCCGCCGCCGCCGTCGCCTGGGCCACGGCCCTGCGCGAGGGAGGAGCGCTCGACGGCTACGCGCTCGCCCCCGCCACGCTCGAGGACGCGTACCTCGCCGTCACCACGTCCGAAGCCTCCGACGAGGCCGTCACCGAGGAGCAGTCCCGTGCCTGAGGCCACCACCACCGCGCGCCCCGCGGCGCCCCCCACGGCGTTCGTCCCCGCCCGCGTGGGCCTGTGGAGCAGCTACCGCACGCTGCTGCGCTGGCAGCTCGGGCAGGCCGGCAGCGACCTGCCGATGATCGTGGTCATCCAGGCGCTGCTCGCCGCCGGGGTCGTGATCGGCTTCGGCTTCCTGATCCCCGACATCTCGCCGGAGTCGGCCCTGTTCCTGTCCACCGGCACTCCGACGGTGCTGCTCATGGTCGTGGGCCTGACGATCGTGCCGCAGGGCGTGGTGCGGGCCCGCACCGACGGCACCTTCACGTACCTGCGCTCACTGCCCGTGGCACGGCCGCTGCTGCTGCTCGCCGACCTCACCGTGTGGCTGGTGGTCGCGCTGCCGAGCGTGGCCGTCGCCGTGATCGTGGCCGATCTGCGCTACGACCTGACGCTCGCCTTCGACTGGCCGCTGCTGATCGCCGCGTCGCTGCTGGTCACCGTGACGGCGACGGCTGTGGGCTACGCCATCGCCGTCACCTTCGCGCCCATGATGGCGCAGGTGCTCAGCCAGGTCCTGGTGTTCTTCGTGATGCTGTTCTCGCCCATCACCTTCCCGGCGAGCCAGCTCCCAGGCTGGTTCCAGTCGGTGCATGACGTGCTGCCGATCCGCCCCGCGGCCGACCTGCTGCGTGCCGGGCTGGTCTCGGGCACGTACGACGCGAGCCTGCGCGACCTGGTGGTGCTGGTCGTGTGGTGTGTGGCGGGCCTGGCGCTCAGCACCCGGGCCCTCGTGCGCCGCGCGTGACGCCGCGCCCGCTGTGCCAGCGGTGCGAGTGGCCGTGAATGGGACGGCGGGCAACACTCGCTGGTGACGGCGCCGCCGCATGGTGCGCGGCGCCCGATCCGGGGAGGACGTGGAATGACGACCATCGCACTGGCGCGGAAGGCCGGAGGGTCCTGGCGGCGGGGGCAGGGGGCGTGGCGTGCCGGGCTGGTCGGCCTCGCGCTGCTCGGCCTGGCGGGGTGCGCGACCGGCACGGGCGCGGCCCCGGCGGGAGACTCCTCCACTGAGTCGTCGGGCCCCGCCGCCTCGACCGATCCGGCCGCCCCCACGGCGGAGCCCATCCCCGGGCCGACGACGATCGCCGAGTCGTTCGGCCGCAATGACGACGCCGACGTGGCACCGGCGGCGCGCGACGCGAGCCCCGACCGGCTCCTCGTGACGACCTGGGGCAGCTCGACCTGCCCCCAGCTGCCCGTGAGCATGGAGTGGGACGCCGCGCGCACGGTGCTGAGCGTGCGCGCCGAGTTCGACAACGGCCAGCCCGAGACGCCCTGCACGCTCGACTTCGTGCCGACCACCAGCGTGGTCGTGGTCGAGGAGCTGCCCGCCACCGAGTTCACGGTGCGGGTCAACGACGTCGACACGGTGGTCCCTGCTGAGCAGTGACCACCGTGTCTGAGCGTCCAGGGCCAGCGGTGACGCGTCAGGCGTCCGCGGTGAACTCCGCCGTGACCTCGGCCGTGACCTCGGCCTTGGCGGCCACCCGGGTCCGCCACGTGAGCAGGAGGGCGCCGATCACGGCGGATGTGGCCGAGCCGATCAGCACGGCGGCCTTCACGTGCTCGCTGTGCGGCGAGGACGCCGGGAAGGACAGCTCGCCGATCAGCAGCGAGACGGTGAACCCGATGCCCGCGACGCACGCGACGGCGGCCAGGTCGAGCCAGCGCACGCTGGCGTCGAGGTTCGCCTTGGTGAGCTTCACCAGCAGGAACGTGGCCAGCAGGATGCCGATGGGCTTGCCGACCACGAGCCCGAGGGCAACGCCCTGGGCGGCAGGGTCCCCGGCGGTGCTCGCGAGGGCGTCAGGGCTGAGCGTGACTCCCGCCGCGAACAGCGCGAACACGGGCACGGCGAGCCCGGCCGAGACGGGGCGCCACTTGTGCTCGTACCGTTCGGCGAGGCTGATCGAGGCGCCGTGGCGGGCGATCGCCGGCACCATGAAGCCGAGCAGCACACCGGCGATGGTGGCGTGGATGCCGGAGGCGTGCATGAACCCCCACGCGATGACGCCGAGCGGGATGAGCACCCAGGCGGTCATGCCGCGCCGGCGGACCAGCACGGCGAAGAGCGCGATGGCCGCGAGGGAGGCGCCGAGCCACGCGAAGGCGAGCGACTCGGTGTAGAACGCGCCGATGACGATGATGCCGAGCAAGTCGTCGACCACCGCGAGCGTGAGCAGGAAGGCCCGCAGCGCGGTGGGCAGCCGCTTGCCGAAGATGGTGAGGATCGCGACGGCGAAGGCGATGTCGGTGGCGACGGGGATGGCCCAGCCGTCGAGGCTGCCGCCGTCACTCATCGAGTTGACCAGCGTGTACACCAGCGCGGGCACGATCATGCCGCCCACGGCGGCGAGGATCGGCACGATGGCGGTGGACGGCCTGCGGAGCTGGCCGGTGACCATCTCGCGCTTGAGCTCGACGCCGACCACGAAGAAGAAGATCGCGAGCAGCCCGTCGGTCGCCCACTGGGCGATCGACAGGTCGAGGTGCAGGGCGCTGGGCCCCACCACGATGCTGCCGAGCGACAGGTACGCCTCGCGCCAGGGCGAGTTCGCCCACACGAGCGCGACGACCGTGCCGGCGAGCAGGAGGATCGCGCCGGTGTTCTCGGCGCGCAGGGTGTCGGCGAAGTTCCGGCGGCCACCTGGGGTGAGCCGCCCGAAGATCGTCGGCTTGGCGTTCGACATGGTGCATCCCTCGGTCTGGGCGACCGCCCCACGTCGTTGCGGGGCGGTCGGTGCGGGAACCCTAACGGCAGGGTTTGACTGCTCCGGGGCCTGGTGATCCCGGTGGTGCGGGGTGCCGCGGTGGTACCCGGGCGGGCGCGTGACGCGCGCGTGGCGCGCCCGCGTGACGCGCCCGCGGGTCAGGCTCCTGCGGGCGTTCCCTGGGCTTCGGCGACCTGGTCGAGGGCGGCGCGAGCCACGGCGAGGCGGGTCTCGACGTCGGCGTCGGCGGGGCGCACCGAGACCTTGACGGCGACGAGCTCGGGCTCGCCGGCCGCGAGCGTCGCCGCGACCTCCTCGACGCCGAGCAGCGACGCGGCGCTGGGCTCGAGCGCGGCGGCCGGGCCGCGCGGCGCGATGTGGGCGTCGCCCCAGGCCGGGCCCCACGCCGTCTCGACGTCGGAGGCGCCGGAGAAGACGACGGCCCGCAGCAGGCCGGCGGCGTGCGCGGCGTGGGCGTGCGCGACGGGGGTGTGCGCGGATCGGCCCTCGATCGCGGAGCGGCCCCAGTTGATGCTCAAGCCGATCGAGGCGCCGGTCCCCGCGGCGGCATGCACGGCGGCGATCTCGTCCTCGATCGACCAGAAGCCCTTGGCGGCCGTCTGCCCGGGGATGCGCGCGTCGCAGTGCTCGATGACGATCTCGGCTCCGGCGAGGTCCCACGAGGCGATCTCGGCGAGGGACCGGGTCAGCGCCTCGCGCGAGCCGGCCTGCGGGCCGGGGGCGCTGTGCACCTGGATGCCCACGACGCGGCGACGTCCGTGCTGGTCAGCGAGCCGCAGGGCCAGGTCGCGGGCCTGTGCGACATCGGCGAGCGCGCGGATCCGGCCCGTCTCGTCCGTCGAGGAGAGCCCGTACTCCGGGAGCGTGCCGAGGCGGCCCATGACAGTGGGGATGCAGGTGACGAGCAGGTCCCATGCCGGGTCGAGGTGCGCGGACTCCCACGCTGCCTGCGCGTCGAGCGGCACGTCGGCGGGCAGGGGCAGCTCGAGCCCGGCGACCCCGAGCTCGGCGACGCCGGCGTAGAAGCGGCGCGCCTGATCGGGGTCCTTCGGGGCCATCGCGTATGCGCCGAGCAGCGTGCCGGGCCTGGTGTGGGTCGTCATGGTTCCTCCGTGGTCGTCGCGCTCCATCGCGCGAGCAAGGGTCGCCCCGGAGTCTCGAATTGGTATCGATCGTCGTCCCGGGACCTTCGTCACGCTGGCCAAACGCCTACCGTGTGGCTAACTTGTTCCGCACGTCAGAACTTAGTTCCATTTTCGTGAACTTGGCCAGTAGGGCTCTCGGGCAGTGTCGCCGAGGTCGCTCATCAAGCTCACGGAAGTCGTGCAGCACCCCAACCCGGTGCGCCCCACCTGCTCACGTCGTCGTGAGCGCGACAGAGGAGTTCCCAGAATGAGGCGAAACAAGGTTGTTTCGATCGCCGCGACGCTCGGCGTCGCCGCACTCGCGCTGACCGCGTGCAGCGCGGGCACGGGCACGGTCGACAAGCCCGCCGGTGGCGAGACCAGCGCGTCGTCGGGTGGCGGCGCGGCCGCGACCACGATGCTGAAGCTCGCGTTCAACCAGCCCGAGAACCACCCGCAGTACAAGGCTCTCGACGAGATGGGCGACCGGCTCAAGGAGCGCACCGACGGCGCCTACGACATCGAGATCTTCCCGAACGAGACCCTCGGCGCCCAGCGCGAGACCATCGAGCTCGTCCAGGCCGGCACCATCGACATGGCCTTCGTCGCGGGCTCGCTGCTGGAGAACTTCAACTCCGACTTCGTGGTGTTCAACCTGCCGTTCGCCTTCGACTCGCAGGAGCACCAGAGCGAGGTCACGAACGACCCCGAGATCGTTGGTGACTTGTACAAGTCGCTCGACGACCAGGGCATCCGCGTGGTCAGCGCGTTCCATGGCGGCATCCGCTCGGTCTACAACTCCAAGAAGCCGATCAACACCCCCGAGGACCTCGCGGGCATGAAGATCCGCGTCATCGAGTCGGACACGAACCTCGAGATGATGCGCCTCATGGGCGGCACCGGCACCCCGATGGGCCAGGGCGAGGTCTACACGGCCATCCAGTCCGGGGTCATCGACGGCGGCGAGAACAACCAGCTCATCTACGCGAACCTCAAGCACGCCGAGATCGCGCCGTACTACAGCTACACGCGCCACCTGATGTTCCCCGACTTCATCATCACCAACCCCGCGGTGCTCGAGGCCATGGGCCCCGAGGTCGAGGAGATCTTCAACGAGGAGATGGCCGAGGCGCGCGTCGCCGAGGCGAAGTACTGGAAGGCAGACGTCGAGACGGCCATGGCCGCCGCCGAGGCCGCCGGCGCGAAGTTCAACGAGGTCGACTCCAAGGCGTTCGCTGACGCGCTCGCCCCGCTGATCGAGTCGAAGCTCTCGAACGACGTCGTCCGCGACATCCACGCGAAGGTCCGCGCCGCGGCCAAGTGAGCCGCCCGTCCCGAAGAGGTCTGACATGACCGCAGTCAAGAATGCGCTGGACCGCATCCTGACGTGGACGTGCGTGGCGCTGTTCGCCGTGCTCGTCGTCGACGTCTCGTGGCAGGTCTTCGCGCGGCAGATCCTCGACAGCCCCAGTGGCTGGTCCGAGGAGCTGGCCAAGTACCTGTTCATCTGGTTGGGCCTCTTCGGGGCGGCGCTCGTCTTCGGCGAGCGCGGGCACATCGCCGTGGACTTCGCCGTCCGCCGCCTTCCCCAGGCAGTCCAGCTCTGGCTCACCGTCGTGGTGCAGCTCGTGATCCTCGCCTTCTCCAGCCTGGTGCTGGTGTGGGGCGGATACCGCGTGGTGTCGCTCGCCTGGGAGCAGAACCTCACGGGCCTGCCCGTGAACGTGGGGCCGATGTACCTGGCCCTGCCGATCGCCGGGGTGCTGATCTGCTTCTACACCCTGTACCACCTGATCCGGATCCTCACCGGCGCCGAGAAGGCAGTCGACGAGGACGCCGAGCCCGAGCTTCTGTAAAGGAGGGACGACACACATGGATCCCGCAGCAATCGCAGGCCTTGTCCTCGTCGTAGGCATTGTCGTGCTCCTCCTGATCGGCACCCCGATCAGCGTGGCCGTCGGCGGCTCGTCCGCCGTGGCGATGATCGTCATCCTCGGCTTTGAGAATGGCGTCCTCACCTCCGCCCAGCAGATCTTCCGGGGGATCAACTCGTTCCCCCTGCTCGCCATCCCGTTCTTCGTCCTCGCCGGCGTCATCATGAATAACGGCGGCATCGCCCTACGGCTCATCAACGCCGCCAAGGTGATGGTCGGCAAGGCCCCGGGCTCGCTCGCGCAGTCGAACATTGCGGCCAACGCGCTGTTCGGCGCGGTCTCCGGATCGGCAGTCGCGGCCGCCGCGGCCGTCGGCTCCACCATGGGACCGCTGCAGGCGAAGGAGGGCTACGACAAGAACTTCGCCGCGGCCACGAACATCGCCTCGGCGCCGGCCGGCATGCTCATCCCCCCGAGCAACCTGATGATCGTCTACTCGCTCGTGTCGAGCACGTCGATCGCCGCGCTGTTCGTCGCCGGGTACGTCCCCGGCATCCTCTGGGCGCTGACCTGCATGGTCGTCGTCTACCTGTACGCCCGCAAGCGTCCTGAGCTCAAGTTCACGGACAAGATCACGTTCGGGCAGGGCGCCAAGATCATCCTCGACGCCGTGCCGTCGCTGGCGCTCATCGTCGTGGTGATCGGCGGCATCCTGGCCGGCTACTTCACGCCGACCGAGGGCTCCTGCATCGCGGTCGTCTACTCGCTGGCCCTGTCGTTCATCTACCGGGCGATCAAGGTCAAGCAGCTCCCGGCCATCTTCATGGACGCGACGCGCACCACGGCCGTGGTCATGTTCCTGGTCGGCGTCTCGTCGGTCATGGGCTTCGTGATGTCCTACGCCAAGATCCCGGCGCTGGTGTCCGAGGCGATGTTCAAGGTCAGCGACAACCCCGTGATCCTGCTCCTGCTGATCGCGGTCGTGCTGCTCATCATCGGCTGCTTCATGGACCCGACGCCGGCGGTGCTGATCTTCACGCCGATCTTCCTGCCGATCGTCACGAGCTTCGGGATCCACCCGGTGCACTTCGGCATCATGATGGTCTTCAACCTGTGCATCGGCACGATCACCCCACCGGTGGGACCCGTGCTGTTCGTGGGGGCCAAGGTCGCGAACCTGGCCATCGAGGACGTCATCCGCCGCCTGCTGCCGTTCTTCGGCGCGCTCGTCGTGATGCTCATCGTCGTGATCTTCACGCCTGCGCTGTCGATGTGGCTGCCGACCACCCTCGGATTGGTGATGCCGTAGGTGGAGGCTCCGCCGGGCGGGGCACGTCCCCTGTGCCCCGTCCGGCACCCCGACTTCTCTCCTTATATATAGGGCCTGCTGCGCACCGCCTCCGCGTGAGCGAGCGGCCCACCCGTCCCGCACGGGGCCACGCACGGAAAGGCACGTCATGGAACAGCGCTACGCCACCAGCCCGGAGCACATCCCGGGCATGGACACCGCCGAGCTGCGGCGCCGGTACCTCGTCCAGGACCTGTTCGTCGCCGACGAGGTCAACGCCGTCTACACGCACCACGACCGCGTCGTGCTCGTCGGCGCGCTGCCGGTGACCACGACTGTCGTGCTGCCGACCTTCCCCGAGATCCGCAGCGACTACTTCTTCGAGCACCGCGAGGCCGGCATCGTCAACGTGGGCGGGGCGGGCACCGTCACCGTGGACGGCACGGTGCACACCCTGGCCCACGGCTCCTGCCTGTACATCGGCCGCGGCGCCCAGGACGTGGTGTTCGCCTCCACCGACGTCGACGGCGAGCGGGGCCCGGCGCGGTTCTACGCCGTGTCCGCTCCCGCGCACACCGCGTACCCGACCACGCTGGTCGAGGCCGGCAAGGGCAACGTGCGCGAGCTGGGCGACCCGCTGACCTCGAACCGCCGCACGCTCAACCAGTACATCCACGAGAACGGCGTGCGCAGCTGCCAGGTGGTCATGGGCGTCACGACGCTGCACCCGGGCAGCATGTGGAACACCATGCCCGCGCACACCCACGACCGGCGCATGGAGGCGTACCTCTACTTCGACGTGCCGGAGGACGCGCGCGTCATCCACCTCCTCGGCGAGCCGTCCGAGACCCGTCACCTGGTGGTGGGCAACCACGAGGCGATCATCTCGCCGAGCTGGTCGGTGCACTCCGGCGTCGGCACCGCGAGCTACAGCTTCGTGTGGGCCATGGCCGGCGAGAACCAGTCATTTGACGACATGGACACCTTCCCCGTCGCCGAGATGCGCTGAACACGCGCGGATCCTGAGCCCGACCTGGTACGACATGCCATGACGTCGGTCGACGGAACCGATCACCACCACACGACAGGCAGACACCCATGGTCAACGAGGTCGAGAACCCCGGCGCGGGGCACGGCACTGCCTTGAGCGCGAGCGAGAAGACACTGCTCGTGCTGGAGGCGGCGATGGCGCACGCCAGGTTCACGGATGTGGTGGAGGCGACGGGGCTGGCGAAGGCCACCGTGCACCGCATCCTCGCGACGCTCGGCGACCGGGGCTTCGTGGCGACAGGATCGGACGGCGGGTACCTGCCCGGCCCGAAGATCCTGTCGCTCGCCGGCCTGGCGTTGCAGCGCATCGACATCTCGGCGATCTGCCAGCCATTCGTGGACGAGCTCGTGGACCGGGTGGAGTGCACCATCCACCTGGGCGCCGCGAACGGCGACGAGATCATCTACCTGATCCGCACCGACTCGGACAAGCCCTACAAGATGCCCTCGCGGGTGGGGCACGCCATCCCCATGCACTCCTCGGGCATCGGCAAGGTCGTGCTGAGCGACTACAGCGACGACGCCCTGGCGCGGTTCGTGGCCCGGGCGGGCCTGCCCCGCCGCACCGAGCACACCCTCACGACCCTTGAGGACTTGCGCGCCGAGCTCGCGCACGTCCGCAAGGTCGGCTACGCGCTCGACCGCGAGGAGAACGTCCCCGGGGTCGCATGCGTCGCCGCACCCGTCCGTGACCACACGGGCACCGTGAAGTACGGGCTGAGCATCTCGACGCTCACGCTCGAGCACACCCTCGACCAGATCGAGGCCATGGCCCCCGAGGCCGTGGCCACCGCCGGCCGGATCTCCGCGGCCCTGGGCTACCGACCCCGGGCCTGACCCCCGGCGCCACGCAGTCGTGCGTGTCGCCGTGCACCGCACGACCCAGAGAGAGCGCAGACATATGAGCAACGCAGCCCAGACCCCCGCCCAGTTCGCCGCGTCCCTGCTGACCATCGAGGGGAAGCTCGCGGTCGTGACCGGCGCGAGCCAGGGCATCGGCCTGGCCATCGCCACGACGTTGGCGAAGGCCGGCGCGGACGTCATCGGCGTGAGCTACGACATGCCGGAGGGCGACAGCGACGCCCGCGCCGCCGTTGAGGGCGCCGGTCGCGCGTTCACGCCGATCCGCTCCGACTTCTCCGACCGCGCGCAGGTGGCCGAGCTGGCCGCGCGCCTGGTCGACCTCGACGTGGACATCCTCGTCAACAACGGCGGGACGATCCGCCGGGTGCCCGCCGCCGTGCACCCCGACGAGGACTTCGACCACGTGATCGACGTGAACATGCGCACCACGTTCGTGCTCTCGCGCGAGGTCGGCCGCGGCATGATCGAGCGCGGCAGCGGCAAGATCGTCAACACCGCGTCGATGCTCTCGTTCCAGGGCGGCATCAACGTGCCCGGGTACACCGCCTCGAAGTCGGCCGTCGCCGGCCTGACCAAGGCGCTCGCGAACGAGTGGGCCGACAAGGGCGTCAACGTGAACGCCGTCGCCCCCGGCTACGTCGCCACCGCCAACACGCACGACCTGCGCCAGGACGCCGCGCGCAGCGACTCGATCCTCGGCCGCATCCCCGCGGGCCGGTGGGCGCAGGCCGAGGACATCGCGGGCGCGGTGCTGTTCCTGTGCTCGCCCGCCGCGAGCTACGTGCACGGCGCGATCCTCCCGGTGGACGGCGGCTGGCTGGCTCGCTGAGCCCCGCCCCGCCCAGAGCCTCACCCCACGTAGAGCAAGGAAGCACCGTGCGCATCGTCATCACCGAGTGCGACCACGACACGTTCACCGCCGAGCAGGCAGTGGTGGACGCGGCCGGGGCCGATCTCGTCCTCACCCAGTCCCAGGACGCCGCCGAGCTGATCGCGAACGCGGCAGGCGCCCACGGCATCCTCGTCCAGTACGCGAACATCACCGCCGAGGTCATGGACGCGCTGCCCGATCTGCGCGCCATCGGCCGCTACGGCGTGGGCGTCGACTCGGTCGACGTCGCGGCGGCGACTGAGCGCGGCATCGCCGTGTGCAACGTGCCGGACTACGGCACCGAGGCGGTCTCCGACCACGCGATCGGCATGGCGCTGGCCGTGGCCCGGGGCATCCCGCGCCTCGACCGCGGTGTGCGCGCCGGGTCGTTCGACCTGGTCGCGGTCCGCCCGCTGTTCCAGACCCGCGACCGGGTGTTCGGCGTGGTCGGCATGGGCCTGATCGGCACCGCGACGGCCCGCAAGGCCGCCGGCCTGGGGTATGAGGTCATCGGCTACGACGTGGCGGCCGAGCCGGGCGCGGCGACGTTCCACGGCTTCCCGTCGGTGTCGCTCACCGAGCTGCTCGAGCGCTCGCAGGTGGTCTCCGTGCATGTGCCGCTGACCGAGAGCACGCGCGGCATGATCGGCGCCGCCGAGCTCGCGCTGCTGCGCGAGGACGCGATCGTGGTGAACACGGCGCGCGGTGGCGTGATCGACGCGGACGCGCTGGTCGACGTGCTGACCGCCGGCCGGATCCGGGGCGCGGGCATCGACGTGCACGTGACCGAGCCGATCCCCGCCGACGACCCGCTCACCGGCTTCGACAACGTCGTGCTCACCCCGCACCTCGCCTGGTACACGGAGGAGTCGTACGACGAGTTGAAGCAGCGCACCGTCGAGAACGTCGTCGAGGTCTGCGCCGACCGGGCGCCGCGCAACATCGTCAACCCCGAGGTCCTCGGGGCCCCCGGACGGAACAGCACGTGCCCGCCCGCCACCACCCGCACGACAGGAGCATGACGTGAGCAGCATGAAGGCGGCCGTCTGGACCGCCACGGATGAGGTCGCCGTCACCAGCATCGCGATGCCGGAGGTCCCCGAGGGGTGGGCCCTGGTCAAGGTCGCGTACAACGGCATCTGCGGCACCGACCTGTCGATCCTGCACGGCAAGCACCCGCGCGCCCAGGCGCCGCTGGTGATGGGCCACGAGCTCTCGGGCTGGGTCGAGCGCGCGGGCGCGAGCGGCCCCGCCGAGGGCACGCTCGTGATCGCCGAGCCGCTCATCAGCTGCGGCGAGTGCAAGGCATGCCGCGACGGCCACGCGCACGTGTGCCGCCGCCTCGGCCTGTATGGCATCGACACCGCGGGCGGCATGGCGCAGTACGTGGCGCTCCCGCCCGAGGTGCTGCACCCGGTGCCCGAGGGCGTCGACCCGCGCACGGCCGCGCTCGCCGAGCCGCTCGCCGTCGCGGTGCACGCGGTGGCGCTGTCCGGCATGGAGAAGGGCGACACGGTCGCGGTGTACGGCGCCGGGCCCATCGGCATCCTCACCGCGCTGGTCGCCCGCCACGAGGGCGCCGGCCACGTCGTCATCACCGAGCCGAGCGCCTGGCGCCGCGAGGTCGCCGAGGGCCTGGGCTTCATCGTCGTGCCCGAGGGCTCGACGATGGCCGAGGTGCTGGCGCCGCTGACCGACGGCGAGGGCGCCGACACCACGTTCGACAGCGCCGCGCACCCGAGCGTCGCCGCCGAGCTGACAGCGATCACGCGGGTGCTGGGCCGCATCGTGGTGGTGGGCGTCTACAAGCAGCCCACGCCGATCGATCTGCGCGACATCTGCTTCAAGGAGCAGTCAGTGGTCGGGGTGCGCGTGTACACGTCGGCCGACGTCACGCGCGCCATCGAGCTCATCGCCTCGGGCGACCTGGGCCTCGACCGCTTCCCGACCAAGGCGTTCTCGCTCGAGGACGTCAGCGCGGCCTTCGACGCCGCCACCTCGGGGCAGGACTGCCTCAAGGTCCTCCTCACCCCCCTGGACGGAGCGGCAGACGCATGAGCAACGCCTTCGATCTCACTGGCAAGACGGCAGCGGTGACCGGGGGAGGGCGTGGCCTCGGCCTCGGCATCTCCCAGGCCCTGCTGGAGGCTGGCGCCGATGTCATCGTCTTCGGCCGCAGCGGCATCCCGGACGAGCTCTCGGCGCTGGCCGGCGAGCTGGGCCGCACCGTCTCGTTCTACGCGCTCGACCTGGCCGACACGGACCAGATCGCCGAGGTGGGCGCCCAGGTGCTCGCCGAGCACCGGGTGGACGTGCTGGTCAACAACGCCGGCACGCAGGACCGCCACCCGGCGGTCGACTTCCCGCTCGACGCCTGGGACCGCGTCATCGACGTGAACCTGCGCTCGGTGTTCCAGCTCTGCCAGATCTTCGGGCGGCCCATGCTCGAGCGCGGCGAGGGGAAGATCGTCAACCTCGCGTCCCTGCTGAGCTTCCAGGGCGGCCTCACCGTGCCCGCGTACGCCGCGAGCAAGGGCGCCGTCGCGCAGCTCACCAAGGCGCTGTGCAACGAGTGGTCGGGCAAGGGCGTCAACGTCAACGCGGTGGCGCCGGGTTACATGGCCACGGAGATGAACACCGCGCTGCTGGCCGACCCGGTGCGCCTCGAGCAGCTCTCGGTGCGCATCCCGGCCGGGCGCTGGGGCCAGCCCGAGGACATCGGCAATGTCGTGGTGTTCCTCGCGTCGCAGGCCTCGGCCTACGTGCACGGCCAGGTGCTCGCCGTCGACGGCGGGTGGATGGCGCGATGAGCACGGCCCGCGTGGGCGTCAGTGACGCCCACGCGGGCTCAGGCTCACACGGCGGCGGCGGCCTCGTCGGCGAGGCGGCCAGCCCAGTAGGACCCGTCCGGGAACCGGAACTCGGCCACCGACGCGGCGTGCATCTCGGTGGAGTACCCGGGCAGGCTGGGCAGCACGTACGCGGCGTCGCGCACGATGCAGGGGTCGGTGAAGTGCTCGTGCAGGTGGTCGACGAACTCGGTGACGCGGCCCTCGCGGGTGCCGGACACGGCCACGAAGTCCAGCGCCGAGACGTGCTGCACCATCTCGCACAGCCCCACGCCGCCCGCATGCGGGCACACCGGCACGTCGAACTTCGCGGCGAGCAGCAGCACCGCCACGATCTCGTTGAGGCTCGCCAGGCGGCCTGCGTCGAGCTGGCAGAAGTCCATCGCCCCGGCCTGCATGAACTGCTTGAACATGACCCGGTTGTGGCAGTGCTCGCCGGTGGCGACCCCCACGGGCTCGACGCCGCGCTTGATGGCCGCGTGGCCCAGCACGTCGTCGGGGCTGGTGGGCTCCTCGATCCAGAGCAGGTTGAACTGGGCGAGCGCGTTGGTCCACTCGATGGCCTGGTCGACGTCCCACACCTGGTTGGCGTCGATCATGAGCGTGCGGTCGGGGCCGATGACCTCGCGCGCGATGGCGCAGCGGCGGATGTCCTCCTCGAGGCTCGTGCCGACCTTGAGCTTGATGTGCTGGTAGCCCTCGTCGATGGCCTCCTGGCACAGGCGGCGCAGTTTCTCGTCGCTGTAGCCGAGCCAGCCCGCGGACGTGGTGTAGCAGGGGTAGCCGGTGGCCTCGAGCTCGGCGATGCGGGCCGCCTTGCCGTCCTCCTTGGCGCGCAGCAGCGCGATGGCCTCGTCGCGGGTGAGCGCGTCGGACAGGTAGCGCAGGTCGGCGACGTCGACGAGCTGCTCGGGCGTCATGTCGGCGAGCAGGCGCCACACGGGCTTGTCGGCGAGTCTCGCCACGAGGTCCCAGGCGGCGTTCATGACGGCGGACAGGGACAGGTGCACCACGCCCTTCTCCGGCCCGAGCCAGCGGATCTGCGCGTCGGCGGTGAGGTCGCGGTAGACCTGGCCCATGTCGGCGGCCATCTCGGCGACGTCGCGGCCCACGAGCAGGGCGGCCTGCTGGCGCGCGGCCACGCCGACGATGTCGTTGCCCCGGCCGGTGGTGAACGTCAGGCCGAAGCCGGCGAGCGGCGTGCCGTCGGGGGCTGTGCCGTCGGTGCGCAGCACGACGTAGGCGGCGGAGTAGTCGCCGTCCTTGTTCATGGCGTCCGAGCCGTCGGCGGTGAGCGAGGTCGGGAACCGGACGTCCTCGATCTCGACGCTGGTGATCTTCATGCGGGGCTCCGTGGGGTGAGGGGAACGGCTCCGCCCAGGCTAGCATTCATCAGATGAATTATCGGGAAGCCCTCGTGATTGACCCGGCTGGCAGCGGGATTGCCTGTCGGTTAGGCGATACAGATCAGATGACTCCAAGGAGCGATGCGTGACCACCGAGTACCTCGTCGGCCTCACCCCCGACGTCCTGCGGGCCGATGGGTCCGTGTTCTTCGGCGACGTCGGCCTCGACCGGCTCACCGACGCGGGACTGCGCTGGGAGGTCATGCCCGCCCAGTCCGGCCACGTCGCCAGCGGCCTCGAGCCCTACGACGCGGTGCTCTCCTTCGGGCACCTGCACTTCACCCGCGAGGCCGTGGCCGCGGCGCCCCGGCTGCGCCACGTCGCCCGATTCGGCGCCGGGTACGACGGCATCGACTTGGACGGCCTCGCCGCCGAGGGCGTGCTCGTCACCAACGCGCCCGACGGCGTCCGCCGGCCGCTCGCCCTCGCCGCGCTCACGCTCGTGCTCGCCCTGGGCCACCGGCTGCTCGAGAACCACCGCGCCGCCACCGAGGGCCGCTGGTCGGCGCGCGGCGACCACCGCGGCCTCGGCATCGCCGGCCGCACCGTCGGCATCATCGGGTTCGGCAGCGTCGGCGCCGAGCTGGCGGCGCTGCTGCAGCCGCTCGGGGTCCACGTGCTCACGCTCGACCGGCCCTCGGCCCGGGAGCGCGCCTCCGCCGCCGGCGTGGAGTGCGTGCCCGTGGAGCGCCTCGCCGCCGAGAGTGACTACGTCGTGCTCACCGCGGCGCTGACCCCGTCGTCCCGCCATCTCGTGGACGACGCGTTCCTGCGCAGGATGCGCCCCACCGCCCACCTCGTGAACGTGGGGCGCGGCGGCCTCGTCGACCAGGTCGCCCTGACGGACGCCCTCCGCGAGGGCCGCCTCGCCGGCGCCGGGCTCGACGTGCTCGACCCCGAGCCGCCCGCGCCCGACGAGCCCCTCCTGGCCCTGGACAACGTGATCGTCACCCCCCACGCGCTGTGCTGGACGGACGACTTCGTCAGCGCCGTCGCCCGCAGCGCCACCGACGCGGTCATCGACGTGGCGCACGGCCGGCGCCCGGCGCACCCCCTCAACCCCGCCGCCCTCACCCACCCGCGGAATACCCGGGCCTGACGTCAGCGCCCACGCCTACTCTGTGCGCATGCCGACCCCCCGATGTCCCCGATGACCGACAGCCCGACCGCCTCGCCGGTCGAGTCGGTGGACCGCGCGCTGCTCGTGCTCCAGGCGCTCGCGCGTGCCGGGGGGCGCGGGCTGACGCTCGCGGACCTCGCCGCCTCCCTGGGGCTGCACAAGACCACAGTGCACCGCGCGCTGCAGGCCCTGCGCTTCCGCGGGTTCGCGGTGCAGGACGCGGCCACCGGCCACTACGTGCTCGGCCCGTCCGCGACCCTCCTCGCCGACGACTTCCTCAGCGACGAGAACCTGCCCCTGATGCTGAACCCCGCCCTCGTGGCGCTGAGCGGCGCCGTCGACGAGCTGGTCCACCTGGGCGTGCTCAGCGGCTCGCACGTCGTCTACCTCGACAAGGTGGAGCCCGAGCGGCCCGTGCGCGTCTGGTCCGCCGTCGGGCGCCGCAGCCCCGCGGTGCGCACCGCCCTGGGCCGGGCGCTGCTGGCCTACCGGGGCACGGACCGCTCCGCCCTCGTCGGGTACGTGCGCGCAGACGACGACGCCGCGCCTGGACGGGGGCCCGGGGCAGCCCCGACGGCCGCCGCGGAGGCCCAGGCGGTGGAGACCGCCTGGGAGGCGATCGAGGCCGCCCGGGCGCGTGGCTACGCCACCGAGCGCGAGGAGAACGAGCCCGGGATCAGCTGTGTCGCCGTGCCGCTGCTCCGCTCGGGCAGCGCCATCGCCGCGGTGAGCATCACCGCCCCCGCCGAGCGCATGACGACGGAGCGCATCACCCGGCTGCACACCCGGATGCGCGAGGTGCTGCCCGCGCTGCTGCCCGCAGGCCTCACCCTTCCGTGACCACCGGATGGCCCTCGGCCGTTGGGGCTCCCGGGTGAGCCTCGCCCTGTGGGTGTAGACCCGCGCCCAGAGGTGAACTAGCGTCGCGCCAGGTTCCCGGGACGCGCCGCGCACTGTGGCGCGCCGGACAAGCAGGGAGTGGTCATGGACAACCTCGAGGGTCGGCGCGCGCTCGTCACCGGCGCCGCGACCGGCATCGGCCGCGCCACAGCGCTCGCGCTCGCTCGCGCGGGCGCCGACGTCGCCTTCACGCATCTGACCCACGACCCCGCCGAGGTGGTCGAGGAGATCGAGGCCCTGGGCCGCAAGGCAGTCGCGTTCCAGCTCGACGCCCGGCACAGCTGGGACGTGGACCGCGTCGTGGTGCAGGCCGCCGACGCGCTGGGCGGCGGCATCGACATCCTGGTCAACAACGCGGGCGGCCTGGGCGGGCGCCAGCTCGTCACCGGGATGGACGACCAGCACTGGCACCAGGTGCTCGACCTCAACGTGTCGAGCGTCTTCTACGCCACCCGCGCCGTGCTGCCGCTGATGCCCGACGGCGGCCGCATCATCACCATCAGCTCGCTCGCCGGCCAGAACGGCGGCGGCACCGGGGCCGTCGCGTACGCCACGGCCAAGGCGGCGCTCGACGGCTTCACCCGGGCTGTCGCCCGCGAGCTGGGCCCGCGTGGCATCACCGTGAACTCCGTGGCGCCCGGCTTCATCGGCGGCACCCCGTTCCACGCGATGCACACACCGCAGCCCGCGCAGCAGGCGGCGATCGAGGGCACCCCGCTCAAGCGCGCGGGCACGCCCGAGGACGTCGCGGCGGCTGTCGTCTACCTGGCCTCCGAGGGCGCCGGGTTCGTCTCCGGCGCGGTGCTGGACGTCAACGGGGGCGCGTACTTCCGCTGACGCTCAGGTCGCGGCATCGGTCACGTCACGGTGCCGAGCTGCCACGGGATGAACTCGTCCTGGCCCAGGTCGAGCTCCTCGGAGACGGTCTGCTCACCCGAGGCCACCGCGATGACCTTCTCGAAGATCTCCTCGCCGACCTGCTCGATGGTCGCGACCCCGTCCACGATGCGCCCGGCGTTGAGGTCGATGTCCTCGGCCATGCGCAGGTACATGTCGGTGTTCGTGGAGACCTTGATGGACGGGGTCGGCTTGCAGCCGAGCACGGAGCCGCGCCCGGTGGTGAACACGACCACCGTGGAGCCGCCCGCGACGATGCCGGTCACGGACACCGGGTCGTAGCCGGGGGTGTCCATGAAGGTGAAGCCCTTGGCCGTGACGGGCTCGGCGTACTCGTAGACGGCCGCCAGCTCGGCTGAGCCGCCCTTGGCGACGGCGCCCAGCGACTTCTCCAGGATGGTCGTCAGGCCGCCGGCCTTGTTGCCGGGGGAGGGGTTGTTGTCGAGGGACCCGCCGCCATGCGCCGCGTACTGCTGCCACCAGTCGATCCGCCGCAGCAGGGCCCGGCCGACGTCCTCAGAGACCGCGCGCCGCGTCAGCAGGTGCTCGGCGCCGAAGACCTCGGGCGTCTCGGCGAGGATCGTGGTGCCGCCGTGCGCCACGAGCAGGTCGGAGGCGTGGCCGAGCGCGGGGTTGGCGGTGATGCCGGAGTACCCGTCGGAGCCGCCGCAGTTCATGCCGAGCACCAGCTCGGAGACGGGCGCCGGCTCGCGGCGCAGCGCGTCGATGGCGGGCAGCATCTCGGTGATGGCCTCGACGCCCGCGCGCACCGTCTTGCGGATGCCGCCGCTCTCCTGGATGACCAGGGTGCGCACCAGCTTGTCGTCGGGCAGGTCGAGGCCGTCCAGGAGCGACTGCGCGGGCAGCATCTCGCAGCCGAGGCCGAGCACCAGCAGCCCGGCGAAGTTCGGGTGGGCGGCGTAGCCGCGCAGCGTCCGCAGCATGATCTGCGCGCCCTCGCTGGCGGGCACCAGCCCGCAGCCGGACTGGTGGGTCAGGGCCATCACGCCGTCGACATGGGGGAAGGCGTCCAGCACCGGGCCGCGGAACTGCTCGGCGATGAGCTTCGCGGAGGACGCCGAGCAGTTCACCGAGGTGAGGATGCCGATGTAGTTGCGCGTCCCCCAGCGCCCGTCGCCGCGGCGGTACCCCTGGAAGGTGCGCGGGGGGCCGGTGGGCGCCGGGGGCCGCACGCGGGCGGTGCCGAACTCGTAGTCCCGCGCGGCGTCGTCCATGCCGAGGTTGTGGGTGTGCACGTGCTCGCCCACGGCGATGTCGCGCGTCGCGCGCCCGATGGACTGGCCGTACTTGTGCACTTGCCCGCCGATGGGCACCGCGCGCACCGCGAGCTTGTGGCCGCGCGGCACGCTCTGCGCGAGGGTCAGCGGCTCGCCGTCGTGCAGCAGGGTGGTGCCGGACTGCAGGTCGCGCGTGGTCACGACCACGTCGTCGCCGGTGCGCAGCAGGATCGCGCTGTCGTGGAGCGCGGGGGTGAGGGTCGTCATGGACCGGTCTCCGGGGTGGCAGGGGAACTCAGGACAGGCGCGGCCAGCAGGCGGCCGACCTCGGCATCGGGGGTGCGGCCGTCGGCGACCAGGCAGCGGAACGATCGTCGCAGCCCGGCGCCCGGCCGCACGGTCACGGCTCGCTGCCAGGCCAGTGCGGAGCCGATCCCCGGGTAGCCGGACACGCGCACGAACCACGGGTCGCGTGCGGTGGACTCGTCGGATGGCGTGATCGCCACAGTGAACTCACCCGTGCCCGGAGTGCCGGCGGGTGGGGTGGGGGAGGCAGCGCGCGCCGACCAGGCCAGCCACCGCGCGCCGTCGGCGGGCACGGAGCCGTGCACCAGGTCCTCGCCACGGGCTGACGGCGTGCGCACGTCCACGTCCTCGCAGGCGGGCAGCCGCCAGAACAGCCCGCCGTAGCCGCCGCCGCCGCGCCCATGCGCCCCCGGGCTGCCGAGCCGCACCGGGCGGGCGGCGACGAGGGTGGTGGCCAGGTCGAGCCGCCAGGCCTGACCGCTGGCGCGCGCCCAGCGCAGTTCGCGCGTCTCGGTGAGCAGCGGCTCGGCGTCGGCGGAGAGCCAGGTCAGGTGCTGTGTCAGTGCGTCGGGTGCTTGTTCGGCCCACCCGTCGTGCCGGATCCGCCCGTGGTCCCGGCGCCAGGTGTACCCGGCGCCGGGCAGGTACGTCCGCCCGCCCCACAGGTTGTGCCCGTCGACGTCCTGCACCCCGAGGCCGAGGCCCACATGCCAGGTGTGATCGGCCGGGGCGGCGGCGGTGACGACCACGCCCGCCAGGGTGCGCACCGGGTGCAGGTGGGGGCGCGGCGAGTCGAAGCCCGGGGCGCCGGCGCCGTCCGTGCAGACGGCCACCGTCGTCCCGTCGAGCGTCAACTCGGCGAGCGGGGTGGACGGGCCCCAGTGCGGGCGAGGCTCCCAGGGCGGGGCCTTCACCACTGGCGACGTGCTCATGCGCGCACCGTCCAGGGGGCCTCGAGCTCCTCGAAGGTGCGCAGTTCCTGCGCGACGCGCTCGCACCAGAGCTCCACGTCGCGGACCACGAGGCGGGGCCCTTGCGCGTCGTGCACCCGGTCGATGTGCGCCGCGGCGATCTGGCGTGGCGCCGGGGCGTTGCGGACGGCCTCGAGCACGCGCATGAACGCGCCTGTCGAGGACAGCGGCGCGAGCAGCGGCGTCTGGGGGTCGGCGCGGTGCGCGAGCAGGTTCTCCAGCAGGTCGGTGCGCCCGCAGGCGACGGTGCGGGCGCCACGGCGGCCCGCGACCTCGACCTCGACCTCGTCGCGCGTGTAGTGCAGGACGACGTGGCCGGCGCTGCCGTGCACCACGATTCGGGGCGCGGAATGGACGCTGGCGCAGAGGGTCAGGCCCAGGGCCACCCGCAGTCCGTCGCGGGTGGTGACGCGCACGCTGCTGGTGTCGTCGGCCTCGATGTCGTTCGCGCGGGACAGGTCGAGCTCGACCTCCGCGACGTCGTCGACGGTGCGCGCGTCGGCGAGCAGCAGCGCCGTCGCGACGGCGTGGGCGAGCGGGTTGGTGGTGACCCCGTCCACCACGGGCCGGCCCGCGAGCGTGCGTCGGCCGGCCCAGGGCGCGCGGGCCCAGTAGTCCTCGGAGCGCACCCAGGCGCCCACGGCGCCGATGCCGCGCACGTCGCCGATCTCGCCGTCGGCCACGATCTGGCGCACGACGTCGAGCGCATGGGAGCCGTAGGTCTGGAACCCGACCTGGACGGCGCGGCCGAGGTCCCGCGCGATGCCGACGAGGCGCACGAGCTCGGCGAGGGTCGCGGTGGGCGGCTTCTCGAGCAGCACGTCGCAGCCAGCGCGGAGGGCGCGCTCGGCGAGGTCCGCGTGCGTGTCGATGGGGGTGCAGAGGATGACGACGTCGGGCTGCTCGACGGCGAGCAGGGCGTCCAGGTCGGGGAACCAGGGGATCGGTTTCTCGGGATCGGACATCGCGAGCCGGACGCCGGGCGGCTGGTCGGGCGCCGGCAGGCCGCCGTCGACCAGGGGCCGGGGGTCCACGACGGCGACGAGCCGCAGGACCCCTTGCTCCTCCAGCGAGCGGGTGTGACCAAGATGTGATGTTCCGTGGCCATGCGCACCCACCAGTGCGACCGTGGGGGGTTTCGTGGCAGCCTGTGCGGGTATTTGGCCTGGTGGGAGGGGATGTTCGCGGTCCAGCGACCGGGTCGTTCCGGGCGGCTTCGGCACGGTGGCTCCGTCTCACGGTGACGCCGGCGCTAGCCGGTCTGCGCGGGTGTGGTTGACATCACATCTGGGCGACTGGTACCAAACTACTACACAAAGCGGAGAGCGCTTTCCAGCAGCAGTTGCTCGGGCATCAATGAAGATCCACCGGGAGTGCGCATGACCCTCGTCCAGCACCATCCGACGGCCCCCGCCGTCCGTCCCCCACAGGGGCGGTGACACATGGCCGGCATCGCCGAGCTCCGCAAGCTCCGGGGCAGCGCCAGCAAGTCCGTCGCCCCCTCGGAGCGGGGTGACAACAAGGCCGCGCTCCTGTTCCTCGGGCCGTGGTTCGTCGGCCTGCTGCTCATCACCGTGGGGCCGATCCTCGCCTCGCTGTTCCTGTCGTTCACCGACTACAACCTGCTGCAGCCGCCCACGTGGATCGGCCTCGAGAACTACGAGCGCATGATCGACGACGCGCGGCTGCACCAGTCGCTGCGGGTGACGTTCACCTACGTCTTCGTCTCGATCCCGCTCCAGCTCGCGCTGGCGCTGGCGCTCGCGCTATTCCTCGACCGCGGCGTCCGCGGGCTGGCGTTCTACCGGTCCGTGTTCTACCTGCCGTCGCTGCTCGGCGGCTCGGTGGCCATCGCGCTGCTGTGGCGGCAGGTCTTCGGCACGCAGGGCCTGGTCAACCAGTTCCTGGAGGTGTTCGGCGTCGAGGGCAAGGGCTGGGTCTCCCACCCCGACACCGCGCTCGGCACGCTGGTGATCCTCAACGTGTGGACCTTCGGGGCCCCGATGGTGATCTTCCTCGCCGGGCTCCGCCAGATCCCGGAGATGTACTACGAGGCCGCCCAGATCGACGGGGCCGGCAAGGTGCGCCAGTTCATGGCCATCACGCTCCCGCTGCTGACGCCCATCGTCTTCTTCAACCTGGTGCTCCAGGTCATCCACGCCTTCCAGTCGTTCACCCAGGCGTTCGTCGTCAGCGGCGGCAGCGGAGGGCCCGTCGACTCGACGCTCTTCTACACGCTCTACCTCTACCAGAAGGGCTTCGGGGCACTCGATATGGGCTACGCCTCCGCGATGGCCTGGCTCCTGCTCGCCATCGTCGCCGGACTGACCGCCATCAACTTCGTCGTCTCCAAGTACTGGGTCTTCTACGATGACTGACACCGCGACCAGCCTCCCGACCCGAGCCGCCGGCGAGCCCACCAGGACCCGTCCGCCGCTCGCCCCGCGCCGCCCCAGCGCCCGCGCCCGGCTGCGCGTCGTGCTCAAGCACGCGCTGCTGATCGCCTTCGGGCTGATCATGATCTACCCGCTGCTGTGGATGCTCGCGAGCTCCCTCAAGCCCAGCGCGCTGATCTTCCGCGACCCGTCGCTGTTGCCCTCCGAGATCGACATGAGCAACTACACCGTCGGGTGGAACGCCCTGGCGCACCCGTTCAGCCACTACCTGCTGAACTCGGCGGTGCTGGTGCTCGGAGCGCTGCTCGGCAACCTCGTGTCCTGCTCGATGGCCGCCTACGCGTTCGCCCGGCTCAACTTCAAGGGCCGCAAGATCTGGTTCGCCATCATGCTCATGTCGATCATGCTGCCGATCCACGTGGTGATCGTGCCGCAGTACATCCTGTTCTCCCAGCTCGGCTGGGTGAACACGTTCCTGCCGTTGATCGTGCCGAAGCTGCTGGCCACCGACGCGTTCTTCGTCTTCCTCATGGTCCAGTTCTTCCGGGGCCTGCCACGTGAGCTCGACGAGGCCGCCCGCATCGACGGCGCCGGACACGTGCGGATCTTCCTGCAGGTGATGCTCCCGCTGTCCGTGCCCGCGCTGGCCACCACGGCGATCTTCACGTTCATCTGGACGTGGAACGACTTCTTCCACCAGCTCATCTTCCTCACCAAGCCGGACATGTACACGGTGCCGATCGCGCTGCGCTCGTTCATCGACTCGTCCAGCGAGAGCTCGTGGGGACCCATGTTCGCCATGTCGATCGTGTCGCTGATCCCGCTGTTCCTCATCTTCCTTCTCGGTCAGAAGTACCTCGTCAAGGGCATCGCCACGACGGGGATCAAGTGATCCACCGGTCCCACCACCTCCCGCACCGAAGGAGCACGATGTCTCTTCCCACCAGCCCCCGCCGCCTCGCGCGGCCGGGTGTGCGCCTGGCCGCCGTCACCGTCGCCGCGGCCCTCGCACTGGCAGCCTGCGCCGGGTCCGACGATCCCGGCTCCACCCCCAGCGCCACCGAGGCGGCCGACGAGGAGGTCACCATCCGGTTCTCCTGGTGGGGCTCCGACAGCCGGCACGCCCTCACCCAGCAGGTCATCGACGCGTTCGAGGCCCAGCACCCCAACATCACCGTCGAGCCGGACTTCACCACGTGGGACGGGTACTGGGACAAGCTGTCGACGTCGATCGCCGGTGGTGACGCCCCCGACGTCATCACGCAGGAGGAGCGGTACCTGCGCGACTACGGCACCCGCGGCGTGCTGCTCGACCTGGCCGAGGTCGAGGACACCCTGGACCTGTCCGGCATCGACCCGTCGGTGGCCGAGTCCGGCAGCTTCGACGGCGCCACCTACGGCGTGGCCACGGGTGTGAACGCCTACGTGGTCCTCGCCGACCCGCAGGCCTTCGCCGACGCGGGCGTGGAGATGCCCGACGACACGACCTGGACGTGGGACGACTACGTCGAGATCGCCACCAAGATCTCGCAGGCCAGCGGCGGCACCGTGTACGGCACGCAGGACTTCGGCTTCAACGAGCCCGGCTTCTCGATCTACGCCCGCCAGCACGGCCAGTCCCTCTACAAGGAGGACGGCACGCTCGGCTACAAGGACAGCCTGATGGCTGACTGGTGGAAGATCTCGCTCGCGCTGCAGGAGTCCGGCGGCCAGCCCGAGGCGTCGCGGTCCGTCGAGATCGACGGCGCCGGGCCGGAGGGCTCGCTGCTCGGCACCAACACCGGCGCGATGGGCGTGTGGTGGACCAACCAGCTCGGGGCGATCTCCAAGGCGTCGGGCCGGCAGCTGGAGATCCTGCGCTTCCCCGGCGAGTCCGAGGGCAAGCGCACCGGCATGTACTTCAAGCCGGCGATGTACTACTCGGTGGCCAAGACGTCGGAGCACCCGGAGGCGGCCGCGCTGTTCATCGACTTCCTGGTCAACAGCACGGAGGCGGGCCAGCTCCTGCTCTCCGACCGTGGGCTCCCCGCGAACCTCGACGTGCGCAAGGCCGTGCAGCCCAGCTTCGCGGACGCGGACAAGCAGGCCGCCGAGTTCCTCGAGGGGCTCAGCGCTGACGTCGTCGACGGGGTGGCCGTGCCGCCCGTGGGCGCCGGCGAGGTCGTGCCGCTGATCAAGCGGGTCAACGGCGAGGTCCTGTTCGGCCAGATCACGCCCGAGGAGGCGGCGGCGAAGTTCACCGCCGAGGTGACGACGGCGACCCAGAAGTAGCGCGAGGCAAGCCCCCGGCCACGGCGCCGGCCAGCACCGTCAGGATGCTGAGCCGGCGCCGTGGCCGTTGCTGGCGCTGTCGCTGGGATGGCGCGGCGGCGTCGAGGCGCGCAGCACCACGGTGGCCTCCACATGCACCAGGCGGGGCTCATCCGACGGCGGCGCCAAGGCCAGCTCGGTGGCCGCGACGCCCACCTCGACCAGCGGCACCCGGACGGTGGTCAGCGGGGGAGTGACGTCCCGCAGCGTCACGATGTCGTCGAAGCCGGCCACAGCCAGCTCGCCCGGCACGTCGACGCCCGCGTCCCGCGCGGCGGCCATCGCGCCCACTGCCATCACGTCGTTCACCGCGAACACCAGCTCCACGGAGCCGCGCCGCCGCAGCAGGTCCTGCATGCCGTCGTAGCCGCCGTCGCGGGTGAACGCGCAGCCGATGACGTTCGCGGGGTCGAGCGCCACGCCCAGCTCGGCCAGCCCGGCGCGGAAGCCGTCCAGCCGCTCCCGGGCCGTGAGGTGGCCCGCCGGGCCCGCCAGCACCGCGAACTCCCGGTAGCCCAGGCCGTGCAGCGCCCGGGCGAGGGCTGCCGCGCCGTCCGCGTTGTCGATGACCACGGTGTCGATGCCCAGCACGGGCTGCCCCACCAGCGCCGCCGAGCCGCCGCCCGCGCGGTAGTCGGCCAGCGCCCGGCGCAGCTCGGCGTTCAGCGCGTCGTCGTCGGTGCGGCCGCCCGCGATGATGATCGCCCGCGCCCGCTGGCGCTGCAGCACCTCGATCAGGCCGCGCTCACGCGTCTGGTCGTGCCGGGTGCTGGCGAGGGTCACCGCCAGGCCTGAACGATCGGCGGCGGCGCTGACGCCCGCGGCGATCGAGGAGAAGTACGGGTCTGCGATGTCGTGGACCACCAGGCCCAGCGACGTGGTGCGGCCGCGCGCCATCGCCTGCGCATTGGCGTCGGGGGAGTAGCGCAGCCGGGCCGCGGCCGCGAGGACCCGCTCGCGCAGGTCCTCGCGGACAGTGCGGTTGGCGCTGCCGTTGATCGCACGGGACGCGGTGGCGAGCGAGACGCCCGCCTCCCGTGCGACATCGCTGAGCGTGACGGTGGCGGCCATGCCGTCAGGGTAGGGGGTCGCGGCCCCGTCGCCCAGATCGCCGGCTCACAGGACGTCGTCGTCCACCCAGTCGAAGGTCTTCGTCACCGCCTTCTTCCACAGCCGGTACTGCCGTTCCCGGTCGGTGGCGTCCATCGAGGGCTCCCACCGCTTGTCCTCGGCCCAGTTGTCGATGACGTCCTGCTCGCCCGACCAGAACCCCACGGCGATGCCCGCCGCGTACGCCGCGCCCAGCGCGGTGGTCTCGGCGACCTTCGGGCGGATCACCGGGACGTCGAGCACGTCGGCCTGGAACTGCATCAGCAGGTCGTTGCCGACCATCCCGCCGTCCACCTTCAACTCGGTCAGCGCGACCCCGGAGTCGGCGTTCATCGCGTCGACGACCTCCCGGGTTTGGAAGGCCGTCGCCTCGAGGGCCGCCCGGGCGATGTGCGCCTTGGTGACATACCGGGTCAGCCCGACGAGCGCCCCCCGGGCCTCCGAGCGCCAGTACGGCGCGAACAGCCCCGAGAACGCCGGCACGAAGTACGCCCCGCCGTTGTCCGGCACGCTCGCGGCGAGCTTCTCGATCTCGGGCGCGGACTTGATCAGGCCCAGGTTGTCCCGGAGCCACTGCACCAGGGAGCCCGTCACCGCGATGGACCCCTCCAGCGCGTAGATGACCGGCTTCTCGCCGATCTTGTACGCGACGGTGGTGAGCAGGCCGTTCTCGGAGGGGACCAACTCCTCACCCGTGTTGAGCAGCACGAAGTTGCCGGTGCCGTAGGTGTTCTTCGCGGTGCCGACGTCGAAGCACGCCTGCCCGAACGTCGCGGCCTGCTGATCGCCGAGGATCCCCGCGATCGGCACCTTCGGCACCAGGCCGCCCAAGCGGCCCTGCCCGTACACCTCGGAGGACGAGCGGATCTCGGGGAGCATGGACATCGGGATGCCCATCTCCGCGGCGATCTCCTCGTTCCACGTGAGGGTGTCGAGGTTCATCAGCATCGTCCGCGAGGCATTCGTCACGTCGGTGACATGCACCCCGCCCTCGACGCCGCCGGTCATGTTCCACACCACCCACGAGTCGGTGTTGCCGAACGCCAGCTCCCCGCGCTCGGCCTTCTCCCGGGCGCCCTCCACGTTGTCGAGGATCCAGCGGATCTTCGGCCCGGAGAAGTACGTCGCGAGCGGCAGCCCCACGCGCGACTTGTACCTGTCGGCGCCGCCGCCCAGCGCGGCGAGCTGGTCGGCGATCTTCTGGGTGCGGGTGTCCTGCCACACGATCGCGTTGTAGACGGGCTTGCCGGTGGTCCGGTCCCACACCACGGCCGTCTCGCGCTGGTTCGTGATGCCGACCGCCGCGATGTTCCGGGCGGTGAGGTTCGCGCGGGTCAGGGCGATGCCCACCACCTCGCGGGTGTTGCGCCAGATCTCGTCGGCGTCGTGCTCCACCCACCCGGGCCGGGGGAAGATCTGCTGATGCTCCAGCTGGCCGGAGTTCACGATCGTCCCGGCGTGGTCGAACACGATGGAGCGGGTGCTGGTGGTCCCCTGGTCGATCGCCAGGACGTACTGCGGGGTGTCAGGCATGGTGTTCCTCTCCGTCGAGGGATCGCAGTGCGGGATGTGGGAGGTGCGGCGCGGCCGTCAGATGAACCAGTTGGCGGCGAGCCCGCCGAGGACGCCGCCGATGATCGGGCCGATCACCGGGACCCACGCGTACGACCAGTCGCTGGACCCCTTGCCCCTGATGGGCAGCAGCGCGTGGGCGATGCGGGGGCCCAGGTCACGGGCCGGGTTGATGGCGTATCCGGTGGGGCCACCGAGGCTGGCGCCGATCCCGACGACCAGGAACGCGACGGGCAGCGGGCCGAGCTCGGCAGTGTTGTTCGCGAACATGAGGATCACGAACAACAGCACGAAGGTGCCGACGATCTCCGTGATGAGGTTCCACCCGTAGGAGCGGATCGCCGGGCCGGTGGCGAACACCGCGAGCTTGGAGGCGGGGTCCAGGTCCTCGTCGAAGTGCTTCTTGTAGGCCAGGAAGCTGGCGAGCGCGCCGAGCGCGGCGCCGAACATCTGCGCCGTGACGTAGACGAGCCCGTTCCACGCGGTGACCTCGATGCCGGGGGCGAACTCGGGCTGCCCGTTGGCCCAGATGCCGAAGGTCACCGCGGGGTTGATGTGCGCGCCCGATTTGAAGGCCGCGTACACGCCCGCCATGACCGCGAAGCCCCAGCCGAAGTTGATGAGCAGCCAGCCGCCGTTGAAGCCCTTCGACTTCGGCAGCAGGACGTTGGCGACCACGCCGGTGCCGAGCAGCGTGAGCAGCCCGGTCCCGACGGCCTCCGAGGCGAAGATCTCCCAAGTGCTGTACACGTCCACGTGCGACCTCTTTCCTGAGCGACGTCGGTGTCGTCCGGGGGGAAGAGCCGTGGTCCCCGGAGGCCTCGGAATTGCCGGAGCCTGTCGGCTCCTGCCAGGTCAGGCCGCCGAGGCGACCCGGGTGGGGCCGGCATGGGCCGGTCCGGACAGGGGGTTCAGGTGCCAGCGGGCCCCGGCGCCGCAGGCGAGTCGTCGGCCCCCGGCTTGCGGCCAGGGTCGGGGGTGAACGGCGGGGCGCTGTCATCCAGCCCGCCCACGGGCGTCAGGGGCACGATGTCCGGCGCCAGCAGCCGGACCCGCTCGGCGGTGGCGTCATCCGTCTCCACCGTCGCGGCGTGCTCGGCGGCGGCGCGCTCGCGGTAGGCCGCGATCTCCGCGGCCCGCTGCTCCGCGTCCCAGCCGAGCACCGGCGCGATCAGGTCCGCGATCTCCTCGAGGGCGCCCACGCCCTTGTCGGCCTGCTCGTAGTTGAGGCGGGTGCGGTGCATCATCACGTCGTCGAGGTGCAGCGCGCCCTCGTGGCTGGCCGCGTAGACGATCTCCGCGCCGATGTACGCGGGGGCGTGCGGCAGCGGCTTCGCGAGGTCCGGGTCCGCGTCGACGAGGTCCAGCAGCTCCGCCAGGAGCGACCCGTAGCGGTGCAGCAGGTGGTCCATGCGGAACTGGTCCCAGCCGTACTTCTTCGCGATGGACCGCGACTGGCGCTGCACCGCCTCCAACCCCTCGGCGCCGGCCAGCGCGATGCGGGTGGTGATGGACGGCAGCGTCGTGGCGCGCGAGCCGATCGCGAAGTCGACGGCGTCCTTGGCCATCACCCGGTACGTGGTGAGCTTGCCGCCCGCGATCACCGTCAGGCCGGGCGTCGGGCTCGCGACGGTGTGCTCCCGTGAGACCTTCGCCGACGAGGTGCCCGCCTTCGTGCCCGGCTGCAGCAGCGGGCGCAGGCCAGCCCAGGTGCCGATCACGTCCTCACGGCTGATCGGGCGGGCCAGCACGGTGTTCGCATGCGCGATGAGGTAGTCGATGTCGCTGGCGTTCGCGACCGGGTGCACCAGCTCCTGGCTCCACGGGGTGTCCGTGGTGCCGATCACCCAGTAGCGCGACCACGGGATGATGAACAGCACGCTCTTCTCGGTCTGCAGGATCAGCCCCGCCGTGCCCGCGATCCGGCTGCGCGGCACCACGATGTGGATGCCCTTGCTGGCCAGGACGCGCAGGCCGCCCTCCGAGCCGGCCAGGTGTTCCGTCTGCTCGGTCCATACCCCCGTCGCGTTGATCACGTGCCGGGCCCGCACGTCGATGTGCTCGCCGGTCTCCAGGTCCACCACCTCGGCGCCCGTGACCGCGCCCCCGGTGGTCGTCTGCAGGCTGACCAGTTCCGTGCGGGACGCCGCATGGGCGCCGTAGGACGCCGCCGTGCGGATCAGCGTCGAGACGAGCCGCGAGTCGTCCACCGCCGCGTCCCAGTACTGGATGGCGCCGATCGCCGCGTCGTGCCGCAGGTCGGGGAACAGCCGTTCCATGCCCTTGCGCGTCAGGTGCCGGTGGATCGGCATCGCGCGCTTCGCCCCGCTCACTGTGGCCAGCGTGTCGTACAGCGCGACGCCCGCGCCCACGTACGCCCGCTCCCAGACGCGGTTCTCCAGCGGGTACAGGAACGACACCGGCTTCACCAGGTGCGGCGCGATGCGGGACATCAGCAGGTCGCGCTCCGTGAGCGCCTCGCGGACCAGGTGGAAGTCGAGCATCTGCAGGTAGCGGAGCCCGCCGTGCACCAGTTTGCTGGACCGGCTGGACGTCCCGCTCGACCAGTCCTGCGCCTCGACCACCGCCGCGGACAGCCCACGCGTCACCGCGTCTAGCACGATCCCCGCGCCCGTCACACCGCCGCCGATCACCAGGACGTCGAGCTCCCGCCCCGACTGGGTGCTCGCCCGCAGAGCGCCCAGGGCATCACCTCGAAGGCGTGCCGTCAGTGCCGCTGTCCTCATGGGTCGCTCCCGTCGGTCCTGGATGTCATCGTCGACGAGTCCGCACGGGAACAGGACGGGTCGGCCCCGTCGCGAGCCCGCACGAGCGTCCTCGCCTGCCGCAACGTCACCACGGCGCGACGACCGGCGCAACCGCAGGCCGCGCGCCCGCACCGGAGAGTGGACCCGGCCGTCGGCCGAAGTGACGGGTCGGTAGTTTGGGGCCGTGACCGCCGCCCCTCCACGAGTCCGCTCCGCGCTTCCCGCGGACGTCCGCACGATCCGCGACCTGGTGCAGCCGTACGCCACCGAGCGCATCCTGCTCGCCAAGGAATGGGTCGGGTACTACGAGGCAGTGCAGGAGTTCGTCGTCGCCGAGGCGCCCGACGGCGCCGTCATCGGCTGCGGCGCGCTGCACGTCATGTGGCAGGACCTCGCCGAGGTGCGCACCCTCGCCGTGGACCCCGCGTGGCGCGGTGGGGGAGTCGGCCACCTGCTGCTCGACGCGCTGCTCGACCGCGCACGCCAGCTCGGCCTGCGGCGGGTCTTCTGCCTGACCTTCGAGGTGGACTTCTTCGCGGCGCACGGCTTCGCGCCGATCGACGGGACGCCCGTCACCCCGGACGTCTACGCCGAGTTGCTGCGCTCCCACGACGACGGCGTCGCCGAGTTCCTCGACCTCGCGCGCGTGAAGCCCAACACGCTCGGCAACACACGGATGCTCATCGAGCTCTGAGCGGGGCCGCACCGCCGAGCCGCCGGGTCCGCGCTCAGGGCAGCCGGTAGGCCGGCGGCTGGTCGTCGTCGGCGCCCGGCATCCGCACCATCAGCCCGTCGGCGAGCAACGACTCCACGCACCGCTCGCGCTGCGCCCGGTCCGGCCACACCGCGTCCACCGCGTGGGCGGGCACCGGCCCCAGGGCGCCGCGGAGCAGCGCCATCACCTTGCCCCGCACCTGCCGGTCCGTGCCCGCCCACGCCTGCGTCCGGCGTCGGCCCCGATGCTCGTCCACCGGCTGCCCGGCGGCCCGCCACGCGCACATCTCGGCGATCGGGCACTCCTCGCAGCGCGGGCTGCGGGCCGTGCACACCAGCGCGCCGAGCTCCATCGACGCGGCAGACCAGCGGGCCGCCGTGGCGTCGTCCGCCGGCCCCAGGCCCTCAGCGAGGCGGACCTCGGCGGCCGTCTGCGTGGGAGCCGGCAGTGCGGCCCCGTGCACCGCGCGGGCCAGGACCCGGCGCACATTCGTGTCCAGCACCCCCGAGCGGCGGCCGAACGCGAACGCCTGCCCCGCCGCCGCCGTGTACGGGCCCCCCCCCGGCAACGCGAGCAGTTCCGCGGCGCCCGCCGGCACCACGCCGCCGTGCCGTTCCACCACGGCGCGCGCGCACTCCTGCAGGCGCAGCGCCCGACGCGGGTAGCCCAGCCGGTCCCAGGCGCGCAGCACATCCGCCGTGCTCGCCTCTGCCGGGTCGGCCGGCTCGGGCCACCGAGCCATCCATGCCCGCCACGCGGGCTCCACCCGCACCACAGGCGTCTGCTGCAGCATCACCTCGCTGACCAGCACACCCCAGGCCGAGCAGTCCGCCGCGCGCCACGGGAGGTCGCGCGCGTGGCGCCCGAACCAGTCGAGCACCGCGGCGCGCATCGGCTCGGCGTGGGGGGCGGGCAGCACCCGCCCATCCTCCCCCAACCCGGCGCCGCCCCGGCCCCCCCCCCCCCCCCGCGCCGCCCCCCCCCCCCCGCGCGCCCCCCCCCCCCGCGCCCGCCCCCCCCCCCCCCATCGGCTCGGCGTGGGGGGCGGGCAGCCCCCGCCCATCCTCCCCCAACCCGGCGCCGCCCCGGCCACGCACAGGATCAGGCGCCGACCCGCCCAGGCAGGGCGCAGGCGCAGGGCGGAGAGACCGGTACCGTACGGCTGACCGGGTGAAGCGCCGCCGGGGACGCGGCCGACGTGAGGACGGTGCCGTCATGGGTGTGCTGCGACCTGCGGGGCCGTTGCCGTCCCGGGTCTACTGGACCCGTCGATTCGTGGTGCTGGGCCTCCCGCTGCTAGTGGTCATCGTCGTCGTCTGGGCGCTGCTGGGCCGTGGCGGAACCCCGGACGCGGACAACGTCAACGCCGACGGCTCCGGCGAGCAGGAGCCCGTGGACGGCGCTGAGGACGAGCCTGCCGACCCGGGGGCGCCGCAGGCCTGTGCGCCCGAGGCCCTCGCCCTCACCCTCGCCGCTGACTCGGCGTCCTACGCGGCAGCGGCCATCCCGACCTTCACCGTCACCCTCGCGAACACGGGCGAGGTGGACTGCCTGGTCGACGCGGGCTCGGGGCAGCTCGAGATCGCCATCGTCTCCGGGGAGGACCGCATCTGGTCCAGCCGGGACTGCCCTGCCGGCGCGGCCGAGCGCAAGCTGCTGCTCGGTCCGGGACAGAGCGACGTCACGCAGGTCCAGTGGACGAGGGTCCGCTCGGCGGAGGGCTGCGCCACCGGGCTGCCCGCGGTGAAGTCGGGCACGTACTCCGCGACGCTCACCGCCGCGGGCGCCGCGTCCGCGCCGCAGGTGTTCGTGCTCGACTGAGCCCAGGCCAGGTCAGACGTCGCGCTCGAGTCAGACGGCGCTCGTCAGACGTAGCGCTCGAGGATGCTCGACTCGGCGAGCCGGGACAACCCCTCGCGCACGGCGCGGGCGCGCTGCTCGCCGACCCCGTCCACGGCCATGAGGTCCTCGATGCTCGCGGCCAGGAGCTTCTGCAGGCCGCCGAAGTGCTCGACCAGACGGTCGACGATCGCGGCGGGCAGGCGGGGGACCTTGGACAGCAGCCGGTATCCGCGCGGTCCGGCTGCTGCGTCGAGGGCGTCGCCACCGCCGGGCAGCCCGAGCACCCGGGCGAAGTGCGTGATGTCGATGAGCTCGGTGCTGTCGAGCTCGGCGAGGGCCGCCTGCACGGCGCTCGCGTCCCGCTCCTTGCGCGAGGTGTCCACGTAGTCGCGGATGACGAGCTCGCGGTCGGAGCCGATGCCCCCGGTGAGCTCGTCGAGCTGCAGCGACAGGAGCCGCCCGTCGGTGCCCAGCTCGACGACATAGCCGGCGATCTCCTCGGAGATGCGGCGCACCATCTCCAGGCGTTGCACCACGGCGGACACGTCGCGCACGGTGACGAGGTCCTCGATCTCCAGGGCCGAGAGCGTGCCGCTGACCTCGTCGAGTCGCGACTTGTACCGCTCGAGCGTCGCGAGGGCCTGGTTGGCGCGTGACAGGATCGTGTCGGAGTCCTCGAGCACGTGCCGCACGCCGCCCACGTAGAGCGCGACGATCCGCATCGACGCGGACACGGAGATGACGGGGTAGCCGGTCTGCTTGGCGACGCGCTCGGCGGTGCGGTGCCGGGTGCCGGACTCGGTGGTCTCGATGGTGGGGTCCGGCAGCAGCTGGACGGCGGCGCGCAGGATCCGGCGGACGTCGCGGTCGACGATGATCGCGCCGTCCATCTTCGCGAGCTCGCGCAGTCGTGTGGCGGAGAACTCGACGTCCAGCACGAAGCCGCCCGAGCAGATGGACTCGACGGTGCTGTCATGCCCCAGGACGATCAGCGCGCCGGTGCGCCCACGCAGGATGCGCTCGAGTCCGTCACGCAGCTCCCCGCCGGGCGCGACGGCGGCCAGCGTCGAGCGCAGCAGGTCGTCGGGCACAGGAGTCGTCGGCACATCGGTGATCCTACGCGGGGCGCCGTCTCGCGTAGGTGGGACGACTCGCGGTGCGACGTGCTCACTGATGCCGGAGATCGGCGCGGGGATCAGGATCTGCGCTCCCCGGACACGCCGCAGGCGCGGACGGCCTCCGCCAAGTCGCCCGCCTCGAGGATCTCCATCCCGGCTGGCGCCGTCCCCGCCTCCACCGAGCCGGCTGGGACCACGGCGCGGACGAACCCCAGCCGGGCGGCCTCCGCGAGCCGCCGGGTGGTGCCCGTCACGGCGCGGATCTCCCCGGCCAGGCCGACCTCGCCGACAGCCACCAGCCCCCGGGGCAGGGCGATGTTCTCCCGCGAGCTGGCGGTGGCCAGCGCGAGGGCGAGATCGGCGGAGGGCTCGACGACCCGCGCGCCGCCGACGGTGGAGACGTAGACGTCCTGGTCGGCGAGCCGTGCGCCCACTCGTCGTTGCAGCACCGCGAGGACCATCGCGAGCCGGCTCGCGTCGACGCCGCTGGTGGTGCGCCGGGGGTTGGCGAGCATGCTGGGCGCGACGAGCGCCTGCACCTCGGTGGCCAGCGGCCGGCGGCCCTCCAGGGTGACCGTCACGCAGGTGCCCGGCACGTGGTGCAGGGCATTCGACACGAACAGGCCGCTCGGGTCCGTGAGCCCCTCGATGCCCGACTCGGTGAGGTCGAAGCACCCGACCTCGTCGGTGGGGCCATAGCGGTTCTTGGTGGACCGCAGCAGCCGCAGACGCGAATGCCGCTCGCCCTCGAACTGGCACACCACGTCCACCAGGTGCTCCAGCGTGCGGGGCCCGGCCACCGACCCGTCCTTGGTGACGTGCCCCACGAGCACCACGGGCATGTCGCGCTCCTTCGCCACGGCGATCAGGGCGCCGGCGACCTCGCGCACCTGGCTCACCCCGCCCGCGGCGCCCTCGATCGCCGCGGAGGCGATGGTCTGCACGGAGTCGACGACCAGCAGGTCGGGCTGCACCTGCTCGACGTGGCCGAGCACCGTGCCGAGGTCCGTCTCGGCGGCGAGGAGCAGGTGGGGGTCCAGCGCGCCGATCCGCTCCGCGCGCAGCCGCACCTGTCCGGCGGACTCCTCCCCGGTGATGTAGAGCACGCGCCGGCCCCGCGGCGCCGTCCCGTCGGAGGAGGCCTCGCGGCCGGCCTGCGCGGCTCGACTGGCCACGTCCAACAGCAGCGTCGACTTGCCCACGCCCGGCTCGCCGGCGAGCAGCACCACGGCGCCGGGCACCAGGCCGCCGCCCAGCACCCGGTCGAGCTCGTCGACGCCGGTGGGCCGCGCCCTGCTGGCCTCGACATCGATCTCGGCGATCGGGCGGGCCGGGCTGCGGGTGGGTGCGACAGTGGCGGTGCGCGGCGCGCCGCCCCCCGGCCCGACGTCCTCGAGCACCGAGCCCCAGGCCTGGCACTCGCCGCACCGTCCCACCCACTTCGATGTGGTCCACCCGCACTCGCCGCAGCGGTATCCCGCACGCGCGGCGCGGTTGCGGGGCTCGGGGCGCCGGGCGCTGGTCGTCGAGGTCACGCACGCACGCTAACCCCCGCCGCCCACATGCCCTCCGCGCGCGCCCTGGCGGCCGCGAACGGAGGATGGGCGCATGGCAGCAGGTCCGCGGATCCGGGCGCTGGGCCGCTGGACCCACTCAGCGGCGCTGCTCGTGAGCGCGATCGTCGTCTACTACGCGGTGCCGATGACCACGGATGAGAGCACGACCGCGCTAGTGATCCGCCTGTTCGTCTTCGGGGGCGGGATGCTGGCCCTCATCGCGCTGACCGCATTCCAGATCCGCCGCCAGCTCCGGGCCTCCGCGCGTGACACCGGCGAGCGGTTGGCGAACATCATGATCGTGCTCTACGCGGTGGTCGTGTTCTTCTCGCTCACCTACTACGGGCTCGCCACACGCGCCGAGGGGCAGATGGACGGCATCGCGACCCGCACTGACGCGCTCTACTACACGGTGGTCACGCTCGGCACCGTGGGGTACGGGGATGTGCACGCGGTGGGCCAGATGGCCCGGATCGTCACCACCGTGCAGATCTTCTTCGACCTGATCATCGTGGGCCTGCTCGCCTCCGTGGCCACCCAGCAGGTGCAGAAGATGAGCCGCCAGCGCCTGGCGGAGGGCGACGAGAAGCGCTGAGCGCGCCCGTGTCGGTGCGGACTGACGGGCTTCCCCAACCACTAGGGTGCTAGCGACCACGTCCGGGCTGACCCGGACGACATGCAGCAGGGGAGACGTGCCATGAGCGACATCCGGCCGGGCGGCCAGCCCGGACAGCCCGCGGAGCGTCCGTCCGACCCGTCGCTGCTGTGGCCTCAGGGCGTCGACGGCACGGCGGCCCCCGCCCCCGAGCCCGCTGGCGCGGCACACGCCAGCGTCGCCGACGACGGGGCGCGCAAACGCCGGCTGCTGCTCATCGGCGGCATCGCCGCAGGCGTCGTCGTGCTCGGCGGGCTGACCACAGCCCTGCTGCTCAACCGCGACGACGCGCCCCAGCAGGCGACCGACGCCGCCACGGTGTTCCTGCCCTCGCCGACCCCCACCGTCGCGCCCGCGGCCCGCACGGCGGCGACCCCGTTCGCCGCAGTGCTGCCCGTCTCCGTGCTGCAGTACGCGCTGGCCACGTCGGCCAACGACGAGGGATGGCTCGCCGCCGGGGCTATCGAGGCGTACACCGAGGCCTACACCGATGGGGGAGCCGGCGCCGTCACGGTGCAGGCCGGCCAGTGGGAGACGGCCGAAGAGGCCGCCGCCCACGCCCAGAGGCTCGCCGCGGAGCTGCCCGCCGCCGATGCCGCGCCCACAGCCTCCGCTGACTCGACGGCGGCGCCCGTCGCCCTCGCCCCGGAGTCGGGGGACGTCACCGTCGCGGGCGCCGTGGTCGGGACCTACGCCTGGGGCCCAGTGGGCGCCGACGGGGTGGCGGTCTGGTCCAACGGCACGACAGTCTTCCGCGTCACCGGCCCGGCCGAGTCGATCCGCGACTTCTACAGCGCCTACCCGCTCTGATCCCGTCGCGCTCGTAGGTCAGCGGGCCGGCGGCTCAGCGGGTCAGCGGCTCAGCGGGTCGACGGACCGGTGAGGTCCGCGGCGGGCGGCGCCCGGAACACCCAGTGGCGCAGCAGCACGAACCGCACCAGCGTGGCGCCGAGGTTCGCGGCGACCAGCACCGCCAGGTCGACGGTCGCCGAGGCCTGCGGTGAGAACGCGCCGAGCAGCGCGAGGGCGCCCGAGGTCAGCCCCCAGCTCACCCCGAAGATCAGCAGCCCCTGCCCATGCTGCGTCACGGCGTGCGCGCGGCCGCGGACACCGAATGTGACGCGACGGTTCGCGGCGGTGTTCCCGACCGCCGTGACGAACAGGGCCACCACGTTGGCGGCCTGGGCGCCCAGCGGGCTGCGCAGCAGCAGGAAGAGAGTCACGTAGGACGCAGTCATCACGACACCGACCAGCGTGAACCGGAGAAGCTGGCGGGCCAGGGTCGTGCGGCAGGCCGCCCGCAGCGCCGCGCGCGCCGCCCGGGGCGACATGCCACTCGCCGGACGAGGCGGCGTGCCGACGGGAGCAGCGGGCCGCGCGGGGAGCGCGGCGCTCCATCCGATCCCCGTGGACGGCTGTCGGGCCACCAGGGTGGACCCGCGCATGCTCTGACGATGCCCCACCGTGCGTTCAGGCTCCTCGATCGATCCGGGGGCCGACGCGGGCCGCAGCCCGGTCGAAGGTCACCCGAGCCGGGCCATTCGCAGCCCTGCTCCGGCCGCCAGACTCTATCCCTGCCAGATGGGTGGTTTTTTCACGAGCGGCTCGCAGCGCGCTCGGGCCGTCAGAGCCAGCCGTTGTCCTGGGCGATCCGGATGGCGTCTACCCGACCGCGGGCGCCGAGCTTGTCCACGATCGCGGAGAGGTAGTTGCGCACCGTGCCCTCCGACAGGAACAGCCGCTGGGCCGACTCGCGCACTGAGCACCCGCTGGCCACCAGGTCGAGCAACTCCTGCTCCCGAGGGCGCAACGGGTTCGCCCCCAACCGGACGGCCGCTGCCGCGAGGTTCGCGTCGAGCACCTGCCCGCCGGCGGCGACCGTCCGCACCCCATCGACGAGCGCCCGCGCCGAGGCCGTCTTGAGCACGAAACCCTGGGCGCCGGCGTCGAGGGCGGCCTTCACCGAACCCGGCCGCCCGACGCCGGTGAGGATCATGACGCGCACCCGCGGCATCGCGCGCGCGAGCTCGCCCGCCACCGCGATCCCATTGCGCCCGGGCATGTCCAGGTCGAGCAGCGCCACGTCCGGCTGGGTGCGCTCGGCGGCGGCCAGGACGAGGTCGCCGCGTCCCACCTCGGCGACGACCTCGAGGTCGTCCTCCAAGCCCAGCAGGGCGACGAGCGCGGATCGGACGACGTGCATGTCCTCGGCGACGAGCAGGCGGATCACGCGGAGACCTCCTCGGTCAGGGCGGGGTCGTCGGTGGCGGGCATCGAGACCATGAGCGTCCAGGTGCCGTCGGGGCCGGCCGTGGTCGACACCTCGCCCCCCGACGCGGCGACCCGCTCGTGCAGGCCGCGCAGCCCGTTGCCGGCGGGCCGGGCCGTGGCGTCGTGCTGCCCATCGCCGGGCTCCTGGTCCGGCGCGGCGACTCCGTCGTTCTGCACGGTGACGACCACCCGCGCGCCCACGTGCTCGGCGGTGAGCCGGCAGCTGGTGGCCTGGCTGTGCTTGAGCACGTTGGTGACGCCCTCGCGCACCACCCAGGCGAGGGTGTCCCGCACGTGGTCCGGCACGGCGTGCGCGTCGACCCGCACATGGCAGTCGATGCCCGCCTCCTCGAGGAGCTCCAGGCCGACGTCGATCTCGCTCTCGAGTGACAGATTCCGGTAGCCCGTGACGAGGGCTCGCAGGTCGTCGCCGCACTGCACGGCCACTGCGGCGATCTGGTCGAGCTCGTCGACGGTCTCCGCGTCGTAGCCCCGCTCGTGGTAACGGCGCGCGAGCTCGGTCTTGAGCACGATGGCGGCGAGGCCCCGGCCCAGCAGGTCGTGCAGGTCGCGCGACATCCGCAGCCGCTCGCGCAGCACCGCGGTGCTCACGAGCTCCGCCCGGAGCTGGTTGAGCTCGATCGTGATGCCGACGGTCCAGGCCAGCGCCGCCAGCACCGCGGAGGTGAGCAGCACCTGCAACGTGCCGTAGCCGGTGACCGTCGCGGTCTGCCGGAAGACGAGCAGCGACAACGCCAGGTCGAGGGCCACGATGGCCAGGACCACCGGCACGGAGCGCCGCCAGGGCAGCGCCGAGAGGGCGCAGGCCGCGAGGAGCCCCGCGGAGGCGGCCCACGACGGGCCGACGACGAGCACGGGCAGATAGCAGACCGCGGCCAGCGCGGTGAGTGTCCACGGGAGGCTGCCAGCCCGGTGACGGGTGAGGCGCAGCGTGAGGTGGTGGACGACGAGCGCCGCGAGCGGGACCGACAACAGCCACAGCAGGACGGCGGTGGGGCCGCCGACGTGCTCGACGGCGGTGACGGACAGCGCGGGGGCGAGGCTGAGGGCCGCTGCGACCGCGTCGAGGGCTCGGACGGCAGGCCAACGCCGCCACAGGGCGACGCGCGCACGCCAGACAGCCGACAGAGCGGGAACCATGACGACCCCCTCGTTCGTCGACGACCCGCGCGAGAGTCTAGTGACTTGGGCACGCCGCGGACAGGACGTGCGGGCAGGCATCCTGGCACGTCAGACGAAGAGCCAGACGGGATTGGGCTCGAGCGGCCCGGGTGGCGCCCACCCCAGTCTCGCGGGCACGTTGTGCAGGCGCCCGGGCCCGAGCCGCCGGTCGAGGTGGCGTAGTCCGGGAGCCACGACGCGTGCCACCGGGATGCCCGTCTCCGGGCGGGTGACGTCATGCACGAGGACCTCGACCTCGTGCGCGGCGAGCAGGGCCACGAGCGCCCGCACGTCGGCTGCGGCGTCCCCCGACGGGCTCACCTGGGCGGGGCACGGCCGGGCGTCGGCGTGCGGCCGCAGGTAGGGGTGGGTGTCGAGGCGCGCCTCCGCCCAGAACGCCCGCGCCTCGGGCGGAGCCCCTGGCGCGTCGGTGTCGGGGCCCAGCAGCAGCATCTGGTCGAGCTCGCCCAGCGCGCGCCGTGCGGCGCCGGCCTGGTCGAGGTGGGCGCCGAAGCCGAAGACGATCGCCTCGGACGCGGAGCCGACTCGTCGGCTCACCGCCGCCACGACGGGCACGCCGAGGTCATGCGTCAGGTCCAGCAGCCACCACTCGCGTCCCGCAGCGCGCAGCCGGGCATCTGTCTGCGCGCGCAGGACCGGGCCGAGGATCGACGGGTCGAGGGCGGGCCGCCGTGAGCGCGGATACCACCACAGGCTCACCGCATCCCGTTCGACGAGCTCCAGCAGGCCGTGCAGCACCGCCTCCGACCAGGTCGCCGCCGCAGCGCAGCCGTTCGAGTCCGGCGCCCCGATGTCGTGCGGCCCCGAGTGCCCGAACAGCAGCGCCGACGCCGGGGCCCAGCGCACCCTGCCGGTGGTCAGCGACCGGAGTGGCGCCAGGTCGACTTCCTCGTCCGGCCCGAGCAGCCGGGGCGTGGCGCCGTGATGGTCGGCCTGCCCATCGGCGTACAGCAGCCACTCGGCCGGGTCCAGCCCGTCCTCGCCCAGCTCGCGGAGCGTGCCCCGCCGCAGCGGCTCGTCACCGTGCCACGACGTCGAGAAGCGCTCGATGGCCTCGCCGAGCGCCGCCGCATGGGCCTGGGCGGGATCGGCGCCGCGCCCGAGCGCGGTCAGCGTCGTCCACCCGTCACCCGTGCGGACCCGGTGCCGTGCCCGCACGACGTGGCCGCCCGCGCCTGGCTCGGCGTCCTGCAGCTCGACCACGACCAGTTCGAGCACGACGCCGGTGAGGGGGTCGACGTGTGGCGCGCACAGCGCGACGAACTCCGCTGCGCTCCCGGACCGGTACCCGTGGGCGGCGTCGACCGGGGCGGGCGGCAGCGCCGACAGCTCGGATGCGACGAGAGGGCGCTCGGGCGGGACTCCGCACCGTGCGCAGGTGGGGAACCGGGTGAGCCGGTGCCGGGTCGTGGTGATCCGGCGCAGGTCCACCACCGCCAGCTCCCACGCCTCCGCTGAGTTGTCGCCGAGCCGGGCGCCGAGCCGGGCCGCGACGAGGCCTCCGGCGACGTGCTCGGCCGCGCTCGACCAGCCGAGGGGCGCGTCATGGGGCGGCTCGTGGGCGGCGCCGGGCAGCAACGAGCGGGTCAGGCACAGCGGGCAGCCGTGACGGGCGTGCAGCAGCGGCCCGATCTGCACGGTGTGCTGCCCGAGTCCGACCGGCAGCACCCGGGCGCCTGCCGACAGCGCCGCGTCATAGGCGTCCCGGGCGGCGCCGCTGACGAGATCGGAGGTGAGCACGACGTGCACCGGGGCGCCGGCGGCCTGCCGCGGCGCGGCGAGCCCTGCTGCGTTGAGCGCTGCGCGGACGCCGTCACCAGTGGAGCCTCGGGTGTCCCCGGCGATGACGAGTGCCACCGGTGGGGCGCCGGCGGCGTCGTCGGCCTCGGGGGCGCAGCCAGGTTCTTCGAGGTGGATCACGCCGCGGTTGGCGAGCCGCTGCAGGGCGGTCCACCACTCGGCTGCGGTGGCCGTCATCCCGGGGGTCACCGTGGCGAGGACGTCGACCAGCGCGCTGCGCCCGCCACGTGGGTTCAGCGTCGCGAGCAGTGCGCGCTCGGTCGCGGACGTGACGGCGTGATGGCGCCCCTCGCTCACCAGGCGGACCGAGCCTGGGCGCGTCCATGGCTCCGACGGGCCTGGGCCGGGACACAGGACGACCCCGGCGCCATCCGCCAGACTCACGAGCGAGTCGAGTGTCATGCGGACAGGCGCCGGGGTCGTCGCCGCCCCGAGAGAGGTCCTCGTGGCGGGAAGGGTCACTTCGGGGCGAACTCCCCCGGGTGGAAGTGGCCGGGAACGCGGAGCGTGAACCAGTAGAACGACTCGAAGTCCTCCACATGGGCGGCGCCGGTCGCCGGGGCGGCCGTGGGCTCGGCCGTCGGGCCAGCGGCGTCGAGCATGGTGTACAGCTCGTCGAGTGTCGCTTCCGGGCTGATGAGCGTCGTCATGTCGAGCTCCCCTCTCGTGGGCGCCGACGGCGCCTCGGGCCCCCACTGTCCTCGACGGCAGCAGGGCGGGCGTAGTGCGATGCGCACCGAGGAAAGGTGGGTTTCGCCCCTTGTCTCCCATCGCAAAGGGAGCCAATCGGACGCTGGGATGGGGGATGCGCGCGGTGCGCGTGCGTTTCGCACTTTCTCCCGAAAGGGACTTCCGTCCCTGCTCAGGGCCGTTAAGTTGACGGCATGCAGCCGATAGTCAGGGCTCGGACGCCGGGGGACGTCCGGTTCTGACAGCGGGCGCCGCAGCACCGGAGGCCAGGGGGACTGTCAACCACGTGCAGCGGAGGTCGCCGGCAATCGGACGCGCAGGGGGAAGTCGAGGCGGGCGCTCAACGGGGCGCCCGCCTCGACTGCGTCGAGAGGGGACGCGCGCCGGGCGCGGAGCCGGCGCGCACAGGTCGCCGAGGGCGCCACGGGATGAGCCGAGCGGGCCGAACGGGGTCAGACCCAGCCGTTCGCCCGCGCCATGCGCCCCGCCTCGACCGCATCCCGGCCCCCGACCTTGCGCAGCGCGGCGAGCAGGTGGCGCTGCGCCTCGGACTCCGAGATCCCGAGCTGGGCGGCCGCGTCCGCGAGCCCGCAGCCGCAGGCCATGCGGTCCAGCACGGCGGTCTCGGCCTCGTTGAGCGGGCTGTTGCGCAGCCGGCCGGCAGTCGTCTCGAGCTCGGCGCACAGCACGCGCTCCCCGGCGGCGGTGCGCCGGATCGCGTCGATCATCTGCCGGGGCGGCGAGTTCTTCAGCATCATGCTGCCGGCCTTCGCGCTCAGCACCGGCAGCACGGAGGTGGGGCGACCGAGGGTGGTCAGGAGCAGCAGCCGCACCGGCGGGTCCTGGCGGTGCAGGGTGGCGGCGAGTCGCCCGGCGTCGGTGCGGGTGGCGTCGACCAGGTCGAGGTCGAGCACGACGAGGTGCGGGCGCCAGGCAGCGGCCGCGTCGACGACACCGGCACAGGTGTCGACCTCGCCGACGGTGTCGATGTCGTCCTCGGTGTCGAGCAGCGCGGTCAGGGTCTTCCGGACCAGCCTGCTCTCGTCGGCGACGACGACGCGGATCATCAGCAGTGCTCCCCCCGGTGCGGGAGAAGGGCTCCTGCACGAGACGAGTCTCCTGAGCGGGAGGCCCGCGCGGCGAGTCCGTCCCGCACCACCTGGTGATGTGAAACGCACGACTGGCGCCACGACGGGCTCGCGGGGCCCCGGAGGCGCTGCTCAGGCCTCGCCCTGCTCCGGTTCCGCCGCCGTGTCCGGCCCGTGGGTGGGCGGCACGTCGTCGGCGGCCGTCACCGCGGGCAGGGTGACGGTGAACGTGGTCGCGCCGGGCGTGCCGTCGGCGGTGATCGTGCCGCCGTGGGCCAGCACGACGGCGTGCACGATCGCGAGGCCTAGGCCGGTGGAGCCCGTCGCGCGGTTGCGCGAGGAGTCGCCCCGGGTGAACCGCTGGAACAGGCGTGAGCGCAGCGGCTCGGCGATCCCCGGCCCGTCGTCCCGGACGGTGAGGCGGACGTGCCCGGCGTCGGCGTGCACCCCCAGCAGCACAGTGGTGCCGGGGGGCGTGTGCTCGCGCGCGTTGGACAGCAGATTGGCCAGCACCTGGCGCAGTCGGTGCTCGTCGCCGCGCACCACCGGCGGGCTGGAGTCCTCCGTCTCGTCCATGTCGAGCCGCCACACGTGGTCGCGGCTGGCGGCGTGGGCGTCGGCCAGCGCGTCGACGGCCAGCGCCGCCACGTCCACGTCCTGCTGCTCCAGTTCGCGGCCAGCGTCCAGCCGGGCCAGCAGCAGCATGTCCTCCACGAGGGCGGTCATGCGGCGGGACTCCGACTCGACGCGGCTCATGGCGCGCAGCGCGTCGGGCGGCAGCTCGTCGGGCAGGCGGCGGACGAGTTCGGCGTAGCCGCGGATCGACGCGAGCGGGGTGCGCAGCTCATGGCTCGCGTCGGCGACGAACTGCCGCACCTGGGTCTCGGACTCATGCCGTGAGGCCAGCGCCGCCTCGACGTGGCCGAGCATCTGGTTGAGGGCAGAGCCCACCTGGCCGACCTCGGTGGACGGGTCGGTGTCGTCCTCGGGGACGCGCTCAGCGAGCATGACCTCCCCGCGGGACAGCGGCAGCTCGGCCACCCGGGTCGCGGTCGCGGCCATCCGGTTCAGGGGCCGGAGCTCACGGCCCATCAGCCACGACCCGAGGAACCCGGCGATGAGCAGGCCCGCGAGGGCCACGACGACCTCGACGATCACGTAGCTCTCGACGGTGGCCGTCGCGTCGGCGGTGGAGATCCCGGTGGCGACGACGGCGCCGTCGCTCGTGGTGGTCGCGATGACCCGGTAGCCGCCCAGGTCGGGGATCGTCACCGAGGCGGGCTCGCCGTCACGCTCCACGTCGGCCAGGGCGCCGGCCTGCTCGGAGGTCAACGGCCGGAACTCCCCGGAGTCGTCGAAGTACCCGGCGAAGACCATGCCGTCCTGCTCGAAGTAGTTGAGCACGCCGACGTCCTGCTGCCCGGGCAGCCGCAGCGACGGGGGCAGGTGCTCGCCGCCGAACGGGGGGCCGGGCTCCTGGTCCTCGCCGTCGGGCGCCGGGCCGGCGCCCGGGTCGATCCGGTCCGGCGCGCTCGCGGCCCGGGCGCTGGCCGCGACGAGCCGGTTGTCGATCTGGCCCAGCAGCGAGTCCCGCAGCGCCAGCGTCGAGACGACGCCCATCACCGCGGCCACCGCCGCGATCAGCACGAGCAGCACCACGACGAGGCGGCGCCGCAACGTCCAGCGGCGCCGACGCGGGCGGCCCGGCGTCACGGGGCCTCCGCGCCCTCGGCGGGCTTGAGCACGTAGCCGACGCCCCGCAGCGTGTGGATCATCGGGGCGCGCCCCGCGTCGATCTTCCGGCGCAGATAGGAGACGTACAGCTCGACGATGTTCGCCTGCCCGCCGAAGTCGTACTGCCACACCCGGTCGAGGATCTGGGCCTTCGACAGCACCCGGCGAGGGTTGCGCATGAAGTAGCGCAGCAGCTCGAACTCGGTGGCGGTCAGGCGGATCTCGTCGTCGCCGCGCCATACCTCGTGGCTGTCCTCGTCCATGCGCAGGTCGCCGACGGTGAGCACGGCCTCCTCGCGCTCGCTGACCGCGCCGACCCGCCGCAGCAGGGCGCGCAGCCGCGCGACGACCTCCTCGAGGCTGAACGGCTTGGTCACATAGTCGTCGCCGCCCGCCGTGAGGCCGGCGATGCGATCCTCGACGGCGTCCTTCGCGGTGAGGAACAGCACGGGCACGAGCGGGTCCCGGGCGCGGATCCTGCGGAGCACGTCCAGCCCGGACATGTCGGGGAGCATGATGTCGAGCAGGATCACGTCCGGGTCGAACGACTTCGCGAGCTTCAGCGCGGCGTTCCCGGTGAGGGCGTGCTCCACCTGCCAGCCCTCGTAGCGCAGCGCTGTCGACAGCAGCTCCGCGAGCGTCGCCTCGTCATCCACCACGAGCGCGCGGATGGGGGCGCCATCGCGGCGGGTCAACGTGTCGCGGGTCCCCGGGGTGCTCATGACCCCATGGTGCGCGCACTGCCTGTGCTCGGTCTGATCAGTTCCTGTGAGCCTGCTGTGGCTTGCCGCTCCCAGGGGATCCCGCGCGCGCTCCCAGCGGGGGCACAGCAGGTCGCGCCAGGGTCGGCGACAAGCGCGAACACGCGACAGGCCGACGAGAGGGAGCCGAGAGATGACTGCTCAGGCAGAGATGGCCAGGACCGCGACCAGCCCGACGGGCGGCGCCGACGGGTGGATCACCGCGACGGTGCGGCCCGCGGGGGAGCTCGGCCAGGTGGACGCGGACCGCTTGGCGGTGCTGCTCGGGGCCCTGTCGCTCAGCGCGTCCGTCGTCGTGCTGGACCTGGAGGTGGCGCGTCTGCGCGGCAGCCGGTCGGCGGCGGTGGTCGACGCGGCCGCCGAGGCGCTCGAGGCGCGGGGCGGGTGCCTGCTCTGCGTGAACGCCGACGCCGAGTCGCGCGCGTCGCTGGCCTCCGCGGGCGAGCACGCCGTCCTGCTCGCGTCGGGCAGCCCGACCGAGGTCGGTGCACATCGCCCCGTGTCGTCACCTACCGTGGACGGGTGACGAACGCGAGCCCTTCCCGTGCGCTCCCGCGAGCCGCGCGTCCTGTGACGTCTCGGAGGGCGGGGGTGACCGGGCTGGTCGTCGCCGCCCTGTCGGCCGTCGGTGTGTGGCTGTGCTGGCGGGTGTTCGTGGACACGTGGGCGGGCCAGCAGGTCGAGTGGGCCGCGCTGCAGGGCGCGCTGTACGGCCAGGGGCAGCTCTGGCGCGTGGCCGAGCGAGTGCTGGACGTGGTGTCGGTCGGCGCCATCGCCGTCGTGCTGCTGGCCGCGGTGCTGATCGCGCTGGTGCGCCGGCGCTGGTCGCTCGCTGTGCAGGCCGCGGTGCTGATGATCGGCGCGAACGTCACGACGCGGCTGGTCAAGCTCGTGCTGCTGGAACGCCCCGACCTCGGCGTCGAGGGCACATGGGGCAACACCCTGCCCAGCGGGCACACCACCGCCGCGGCCTCGATCTCCGCGGTGCTGCTGCTGGTGGTGCCGAGGCGCATACGCCCCTGGGCGGCGGTGGCCGGAGCCGGGTACACGGCGGCCACGGGCGTCTCGACGCTCGTCGGGCAGTGGCATCGCCCCTCCGACGTGGTCGCGGCGGTGCTGGTGGTCACGGCCTGGACGGCGATCTCGTGCTCGGTGGTGGCGCTGATGCCGAGCACCCGCGACGCCGAGGCGCCGGCCGCGGGGCCGGGGGAGAAGCGGTGGTCCCGGCGGATCACGCTGGGGCTGGTGCTGATCGGGCTCGGCTCCGGGGTGGTGGCGCTCGCGGCACTGCAGACCACGTGGACGCACCGGGTCGCGCTGGACGCCCGGGCCGAGATGCTCACGGCCTACCTGGGAGGCGCCGCGGGCGTGGTCGCGGCCTCCTGCCTGGCGTTCGCCTTGCTGCTCGCGCTGACCCGGGCGTCGACGGCGCCCGCCCGCCAGCCGGCATCCCCAGCATGGGCGCTTGACGAGACGTCGTAGAGTGCCCGAACGACGGAAGCGCACCGCTGGCCCAGGGCCGGCCGGGTGCCTCCGCGCACGGGGGCCAGCTTCGGCGTCCCCCACAACCCAGAACTTCGAGGAAGCAGGAACGTATGTCCGCAGGTCGCAAGCTCGTCATCGTGGAGTCGCCCGCCAAGGCACGCACGATCGCCGGCTACCTCGGCTCCGAGTACGAGGTGGAGGCGAGCGTGGGTCACATCCGTGACCTCCCGCAGCCCAGCGAGCTGCCCGCCGACATGAAGAAGGGGCCCTTCGGCAAGTTCGCCGTCGACGTGGACAACGGCTTCGAGCCGTACTACGTCGTCGACCAGGACAAGAAGAAGAAGGTCGCGGAGCTGAAGCGGCTGCTCAAGGACGCCGACGAGCTCTACCTGGCCACTGATGAGGACCGCGAGGGCGAGGCCATCGCCTGGCACCTGCTGCAGGAGCTCAAGCCGAAGGTCCCGGTCAAGCGGATGGTCTTCCACGAGATCACCCGGGAGGCCATCGAGCGCGCGCTGGAGAACACCCGCGAGCTCGACGAGCGGCTGGTCGACGCGCAGGAGACCCGGCGCATCCTCGACCGGCTGTACGGGTACGAGATCTCGCCGGTGCTGTGGCGCAAGGTCCGCCAGGGCCTGTCCGCGGGCCGCGTGCAGTCCGTCGCGACGCGGCTCGTGGTGGAGCGCGAGCGCGAGCGGATGGCGTTCGTCCCGGCCGAGTACTGGGACGTCACCGGCACGTTCGCCGTCGCGGACGCCGCCGAGCCGGACTTCGGCGCGCGCCTCATGCAGCTCGACGGGCGCCGTGTGGCGTCCGGGCGCGACTTCGACGACCGTGGCGCCCTGAAGTCCAGCGGCCAGGACGGCGCCGTGCAGCTCGGGGAGGCCCTCGCGACCGCGCTGGCCACCGGGCTCGCGGACGCGCAGTTCACCGTGCGCAGCCTCGAGACCAAGCCGTACACCCGCCGCCCCGCGGCGCCGTTCACGACGTCGACCCTGCAGCAGGAGGCGGGCCGCAAGCTCCGCATGGGGTCGCGGCAGGCGATGCGCACCGCGCAGTCGTTGTACGAGAACGGCTACATCACCTATATGCGCACCGACTCGCCCGCGCTGTCGACGCAGGCGATCGACGCCGCGCGCCGGCAGGCCGCCGAGCTGTACGGCGCGGAGTACGTGCCGGACGCGCCGCGCGTCTACACGTCCAAGAGCAAGGGCGCGCAGGAGGCGCACGAGGCCATCCGCCCCGCCGGCGACCACTTCCGCACGCCCGCCCAGGTGGCGCATGAGCTGTCCGGCGACCAGTTCCGCCTGTACGAGCTGATCTGGAAGCGCACCGTCGCCTCGCAGATGGGTGACGCGCGCGGCTCGACGGCCTCCGTCCGCCTGGCCGCGACGGCCTCGATCCCGGCCGACGTGCCGGTGGAGGGCTTCGCGGGGCGCGACGTCGACGCGGTGTTCGGCGCGTCGGGCACTGTCATCACGTTCCGTGGCTTCATGGCCGCATACGAGGAGGGCCGCGACACCGACCGGTACGACGACGCCGACGGCGCCGCCCGCAAGGGTGAGGCCGACGCGCGCCTGCCGCAGATGGCGGAGGGTGACGAGCTCACCGCCAGCGAGCTCGAGGCCGCCGGCCACCGCACCTCCCCGCCGCCGCGCTTCACGGAGGCGAGCCTGGTCAAGGCGCTCGAGGAGCGCGGCATCGGCCGTCCCTCGACGTACGCCGCCACCATCTCCGTGATCCAGGACCGCGGGTATGTGACCAGCCGCGGGCAGGCCTTGGTGCCGAGCTGGCTCGCGTTCGCCGTGACCCGGCTGCTGGAGGAGAACTTCGACCGGCTCGTCGACTACGACTTCACGGCCGGCATGGAGGAGGACCTCGACGCGATCGCGGCCGGCAGCAAGGACCGGGTGGCGTGGCTGACGAAGTTCTACTTCGGTGACGGCGGGCCGCAGTCCGGTGTCGTGACGGCTGTGGGCGAGGACGTGGGGGGCCTGCACGGGCTGGTCGCGAACCTCGGCGACATCGACGCCCGCGAGGTCAACTCGATCGAGATCGGCGACGGGATCACGCTCCGCGTCGGGCGCTACGGCCCGTACCTGGAGGACTCCACGGCGACCGCCGAGGGCGGGGAGCCCAAGCGGGCGTCCGTGCCCGACGACCTGGCCCCCGACGAGCTCACGGTGGCCAAGGCCCATGAGTTGATCGAGACCCAGCCCGAGGGCGACATCGTCCTGGGCGAGGACCCGGTGACCGGCACCACCATCGTCGCGAAGAAGGGCCGGTTCGGCCCGTACGTGACGGAGCTGCTGCCCGAGCCCGAGCTCGACGAGGGCCTGTCCGCCGCGGCGAAGAAGCGGGCGCTGGCCGCCGCGCCGAAGCCCCGCACCGCGTCGCTGCTCAAGTCGATGCAGCTCGCGACGCTCACGCTGGACGACGCGTTGAAGCTGCTGTCGCTGCCGCGCGTGGTTGGCAAGGACCCTGAGACCGGCGAGGAGATCACCGCGCAGAACGGCCGCTACGGCCCGTACCTGAAGAAGGGGACGGACTCGCGGACGCTGCCCACCGAGGAGGCGATGTTCGACATCACCCTCGAGGAGGCGCTGGCGATCTACGCGCAGCCCAAGCGCGGGCGCGGGGCCAGCGCGGCGGCGCCGCTGCGCGAGCTCGGCGAGGACCCGGCCTCGAAGAAGCCCGTGGTGGTCAAGGACGGCCGGTTCGGCGCCTACGTCACGGACGGCGAGGTGAACGCCACGCTCCGCAAGGAGGACGCGGTGGAGACGATCACCCTGGAGCGCGCCGCCGAGCTGCTCGCGGAGAAGCGCGCGAAGGGCCCGGCCAAGAAGCCGGCCCGCAAGCCCGCCGCCCGCAAGGCGCCGGCGAAGAAGGCGCCCGCGAAGAAGGCGTCCTCCTCGAAGGCGTGACGTTCCCCCGTCCGGGTGAGAGGTCACTCGGACGGGGGCTGTACACCCCCGCTGCCCCTGGCTACGTTCTACGCGCATAGACAACTCGTGCGGAGCACCGTCCTGGTGCGGCACGCGGTCCGGGTCAACGGCGACTGGGGCAAGCAGACATGAGTGGTGCTCAGGTGATCGGCGCGGGCGGCGCCTCCACGCTGCCTGGTGACGCGCCGTGAACCGGGGCGAGTCGAGCGGGCGCGTCACGCGCGCCGACGTGGCGGCCGCGGCGGGCACCTCGGTGGCCGTGGTGAGCTACGTGGTCAACAACGGCCCCCGGCCCGTCTCGGCGGCCACCAGGGCCCGCGTGCTCGACGCCATCGAGCTCACCGGGTACCGGCCCGACGTCGTCGCCCGGGCGTTGGCGGGCGGCTTCACGCACACCTTCGGGCTGCTCGTCCCCGACGTGTCCAACCGGTTCTTCGCCGAGCTCGCGCACCAGGTCGAGGAGCACGTCTACGCCTCGGGCCACCTGATCCTCCTCGCCGACAGCGCCGACGACCCCGTGCGCGAGCGCGAGCTCATGAACGCCCTGATGGAGCGCCGCGTCGACGGGATCATGCTCGCGAGCGTCGACGCCGACCCGGACCTCAGCGGCGCCATCGCGGGCGGCACCCCCGTGGTGCTGCTCGACCGCATCGCGCCCAGCGCGCTGACCTCCTCCGTGGTGCCCGACAACATGGGCGGCGCCCGTGCGGCCACCGAGCACCTGATCGGGCACGGCCATCGCCGGATCGGCTTCATCGCCGGGCCGTCCGGGCTCCCGACGTCGCAGGACCGGACCGCCGGCTGGGCCGGCGCGCTCGCCGCGGCGGGCCTCGAGCGCGGGCCGCTCGTCGAGGCGCCCTTCTCCCGCTCGGGCGGCCTCGAGGCCGGACGCCGGCTGCTGAGGGGCGCCGACCGGCCCGACGCGGTGTTCGCGTCCAACGACCAGCAGGCCGTGGGCCTCCTGCGCGCCGCCCACGACCTGGGCATCCGCGTCCCGGAGGACCTCGGCGTCATCACGTTCGACGGGTCGCAGGACGCCGCGTTCGCGATCCCGTCCCTGTCGAGTGTGGTGCAGCCCCTCGCCGAGATCGCCGAGCACGCCGTGCGGCTGCTGCTGGCCAGGCCGCACGTCACCGCGCGCGTCACCACCGGGCACACGCTGGCCCTGCGCGCGTCCTGCGGCTGCCCGGACGGGCCCACCTCGCCCTGATGGGTGTGCAGCCCGCCTGCGCCCCGACCCCGAGATCCCGACCATCGAGGGCCCCGGCCCTCACCGATCCGGCACGTCCCCGCTGACCTGGACCGCCCACAGGCGGAGCGAGGGTCCCGAACGCTCCGGCCCCACCGTTCGCATCGTTGGAGGCACCCCCATGACCCAGAAGCTGATCCTCGACGTCGACACCGGCATCGACGACTCGCTCGCGCTGCTGTACCTGCTCGCCAGCCCCGAGGCCGAGATCCTCGCGATCACCTGCACCGCGGGGAACGTGCCCGCCCGCCAGGTGGCGATCAACAACCTCGCCTGGCTCGAGCTGTGCGGCGCCCCGGAGATCGAGGTGGCGCTCGGCTCCGAAGTGCCCGTGATCGCGCCGCTCATGACCACCGAGGAGACGCACGGCGACCAGGGCATCGGCTGGGCCACACTGCCCGCGCCGACGCGCGCCCTCTCCGAGCGGCATGCCACGCAGGTGTGGATCGAGCATGTGCGGGCCCACCCCGGCGAGGTGATCGGGCTGGTCACCGGGCCGCTGACGAACCTGGCCCTGGCGCTGCGCATCGAGCCCGAGCTGCCCCGGCTGCTGCAGCGGCTCGTGGTGATGGGCGGGGCGTTCAACCACGAGGGCAACACGACGCCCACCACCGAGTGGAACATCGCCGTGGACCCCGACGCCGCCGCGATCGTGTTCCAGGCGTTCTCCGGTTTGCCCGAGGAGCGCCGCCCGCTGGTGTGCGCGCTGGACCTCACCGAGCAGATCGAGATGAAGCCCGAGCACATCCAGCGGATCGCGGAGCTGGCCGGGTCCACACCCGCCGAGGTGATCTCCCCGGACGACCCCGAGGGGACGCGCTCGCAGGCGTCCAACCCGGTGGTGCGGCACCTGTCCGACGCGGTGCGGTTCTACATGGAGTTCCACCGCGAGCAGGGGCAGGGCTTCCTGGCGCATATGCACGACCCATTCGCGGCCGCGCTGGCGCTGCACCCCGAGATGGCCCGCACCCGGGCCGCCACCGTGGACGTGGAGCTCTCCGGCACGCTCACGCGGGGCACCACCGTCGCGGACTGGCGCGGCATGTGGGGCAGGGAGCACAACGCGGCCATCGCGTGGGAAACCGACCCCGCCGCCTTCTTCGACCACCTCGTCGAGCGCGTGGGCGCCTTCGCCCGCGCGTTCACCCCCTGATCGCCCGGGGCCGTCTGTCAGACCCCCTGCTCACGGGCGGCCCCGGGCCCGCACCAACGCATCAACGCACCACGCACCACGCACCACGCACCACGCACGCCAGCACCACGCACGCATCGGCATCTTCGCCACCAGCGGATACAAGGAGGTATTCATGACTGGCCAGATCGACACCGCAACGCAGCGTGACACCCGCAACCTCGTCTTGGTGGGGGTGGGGGCCGTCGTCATCGCGGCGACCTACCTCTACCTGATCCTGTTCCAGCCCACCGACATCGCGGACGGGCTCGGGCAGTCGTCGTTCATCGCGATCGCCGGTTACCTGATCGGCGCGCTGCTCATCGTCGTCGGCACGATCCACCGGCTGCCCACCACGACCATCACCCTGGTGCCCGTGGCCATCGCGGTGAACATCGTCATCGGGCAGCTCACCACGGTGCTGGGCCTGCCGCTGTACCTCGACTCGATCGGCACGATCCTGGTCGCGGTGCTCGCCGGACCGGCCGCGGGCGCCGCCACGGGCGCGCTGACCAACGTGATCTGGGGCATGACCATCAGCCCGGTGGCGCTGCCGTTCGCCGTGACGTCGGTGGTGATCGGCGTGCTCGCCGGGTACGCGGCGCGCACGGGCGTGTTCCGCAAGTTCTTCTTGGCCCCGCTCGCGGGCCTGGCCACCGGGGTCGTGGCGGCGCTCGTCTCGGCGCCGATCGCCGCGTTCGTGTTCGGCGGCGCCACCGCGGCGGGCACCGGCGCCCTCGTGGGTGCGTTCCGCGCGATGGGCAACTCACTGCTCGCGTCGACCACGATGCAGGGACTGCTGTCCGACCCGATCGACAAGGCCGTGACGTTCACGGTGGTGGCGGCGATCCTGGCGGCGCTGCCGACGCGGTTCCGCCAGCGGTTCCCGTTCGTGCGCCGGTTCCGGGTGTTCTCGGCCGCGACGCCCGTCGCGGTCCCGGCCGCGTCCGCCCCGCCCATCGACGGCGCCGCGCCCACCGACACCGCCGCGTCGACGACCACCCCGCAGCAGGGCTGAGCCGATGGCGACGACGTTCTACCAGGACCGTGGCTCACCCCTGCACCGGCTCAACCCGGTGACCAAGCTCGTCGGGGTGCTCATGCTCATCGTGATCGTGTTCGCCCTGCCGATCTGGTGGGTGTCCGCCGCGGTCCTGGTGGGCGTCGTCGTCCCGGCCGCGGCGGTCTCCCGGTGCGGCCGGACGCTCGGGGGGATCAGCGTGAAGCTGCTGCTGCCGCTGCTCACCGCGCTCGTGCTGGTGCAGGGGCTCTTCTTTCCGGAGGGCACCACGGTGCTCGCCGAGCTGGGCCCGGCGCGGGTCACCGCCGAGGGCCTGATGTTCGCGCTCGGCATCGCGCTGCGCATCGTGGTGCTGGTCACGGCATTCCTGCTGCTGCTGCTCACGACCCATCCGGGGGACCTGATGTCCGCGCTGAGCCAGCACGGCATGCCGCCCAAGATCAGCTACGTCATCAGCTCGACGCTGCAGATCGTGCCGGCGTTCCGGGACCGGGCCGATGCGATCCTGCTCGCGCAGCGGGCCCGTGGCCTACGCACCGACGGCAACGTGCTGCGCCGGGCCAAGGTGCTGCTGCCGCTGGTCACCCCGCTCATCCTCGGGCTGTTCACGGATGTCGAGGAGCGGTCCACGGCGATGGAGGCGCGCGCGTTCGGCGCCACCCGCAAGCGCACCGCCCTCACGGTCGTGGCCGACACGCCAGGCCAGCGGGCCGCCCGCTGGGCGATGGCCGCCGTCGGCGCCGTGGCCGTCGTCTTCCCCTTCGTCGGAGGTCTGTGATGATCGCGCTCGACCACGTCACCTACGCCTACCCGGATGCGGCCGTCACCGTGCTCACCGACCTGTCGCTGCACGTCCCGCGGGGCACGCTCTGCGGCGTGGTGGGCGCCTCGGGGGCGGGCAAGTCGACGCTCGCCAAGGTGCTGTCCGGCTTCGTGCCGCATGCCGAGGGCGGGGAGCTGGCCGGCAGCGTGCAGGTGGGCGGCATCGACGTGCCGCAGACCCCGCTGGCCGAGGCCATCGAGAAGGTCGGCCTGGTCACCCAGAACCCCTTCAACCAGATCTCCGGCGCGAAGTTCACGGTGCGGGAGGAGATCGCGTTCGGGTTGGAGAACCTCGGCATCGAGCGGGCCGAGATGATCATGCGCATCGAGGAGGTGGGGGAGCTGCTGCGCATCTCGCACCTCATGGACCGATCGCCGTATGCGCTCTCCGGCGGGCAGATGCAGCTCGTGGCCATCGCCTCGATGCTCGTGATGCGCCCGGCGGTGCTGGTCATGGACGAGCCGACGTCGCAGCTCGACCCCGGCGGCACCCGGATGGTGTTCGACGTGGTCTCCGAGCTCACCCGCGACGGCACCACTGTGGTGCTGCTGGAGCACAAGCTCGAGCAGCTCCGCGACCACGCGGACCAGGTTGTGGTGCTGGCCGGCGGCCGCGTCGCGTTGCAGGGCGAGCCGCGCGAGGTGCTCAGCGACGAGCGCCTCACCCAGTGGGGCACGGGCTCCACGCGCTACACGCAGGCGGCGCGGGCGGCACGGGACCGGGGCCTCGACGTGCCCGGCCCCACGCCGGTGTCCTTCGACGACGCGCTGCGCACCTTCGGACGGGGAGCCTGACATGGACGTGTACTTCGAGGACGTGCACCACACGTACCCGTCGGGCGTGCACGCGGTGCGGGGGGTGACCCTGCATGTGCCGGCCGGGCAGCGCCTGGCCATCGTCGGCCAGAACGGCGCCGGGAAGACCACGCTGGTGCGGCATCTGAACGGCATCTTCCGGCCCAGTCGGGGGACAGTGCGGGTGGGCGACTGGACGACGTCCGACAAGGACATCGCCGACCTCGCCGCCCGCGTCGGCTACGTGTTCCAGAACCCCGACGAGCAGCTCTTCGCGCGCAAGGTCATCGACGACGTGACCTTCGGGCCGCGGAACCTCGGCTTCGACGCCGAGCGGTCCGCGCAGGCCGTGCGCGAGGCACTATCGGCCACCGGCCTCACCGAGCATGCCCAGGACCACCCGTACCACCTGGCCCTCTCCGAGCGGAAGCGGGTGGCCCTCGCCTCCGTGCTCGCGATGCAGACGCAGGTGGTGGTGCTCGACGAGCCGACCACCGGGCAGGACGAGCGCGGCGTGCAGATGATCGCGCGCATCGTCGGCGACCTCGCCGCCCAGGGCCGCACCGTCGTGGCCATCACCCATGACATGGACTTCTGCGCCGAGAACTTCGACCGCGTGGTGGTCATGGCCGACGGCCAGGTGCGTGCCGACGACGTGCCGGAGAGGGCGTTCCGCCAGGCCGAGGCGCTGGCTGACGCGCAGGTCGAGCCGCCGCAGCTGCTGCGCCTGGCCGACGAGCTCGGCTGGGACTCCTCGCCGCTGACGGTCCCGGCGTTCGTCGACGGCCTCGCGGCGCGTCGGGCGGTCCGTTGATCTGGCTCGCCGTGGTCGCGGCCGCGCTGCTCGGCACCTCCGACTATCTGGGCGGGGCGCTGTCCCGCAAGGTTCCGCTGCTCCTGGTGCTGCTCGGCTCGCAGGTGGTGACGACTGTGGCGCTGGTGCCGAATCTGCTGCGCGGCGACGTCACCGCGGGCGGCAGCGCGGCCTGGGCCTGGGGCGTCGCCGCCGGGGTCGCCACAGCGGTGGCCGTCGCGTCGCTGTTCCGGGCGCTCGCGATCGGCACGATGGGGGTCGTCGCCCCCATCACCGCGCTCAGCGCGCTCGTGCCTGTCGCCGCCGGATGGATGGACGGGGAGCGGCTCGGCGCCGTGGTGGTCGGCGCGCTGTTGATCGCGCTGGTCGGCACGGTGCTGGCCAGCGGGCCCGAGGTGCGGGGAGCGAGCGGACACGGCGTGCGGCCCATCGCGCTCGCGGTGCTCGCGGCCTGCGCGTTCGGGCTGGCCAACCTGTCGGTGGCGCGCGGCAGCGCCACGAGCGTGCCGGCCACCCTGTTCGTCGGCGCCGTGGTGACGCTGGGCCTCTACGCGGCGGCCGCGATGGTCGTCTGGCGCCGGCTCGCCGCACGGCCCTGGGCGCAGGTGGATCGCTCCTCGCTGGTGGGCATCGTCGCGATCGGCGTGATCGGGCTGCTCGCGAACGTCTGCTTCGCGCTGGCCTCCCGCTCCGGAGCGCTGTCGCTCGTCGCCGTGCTCGCGTCGCTGTACCCGGTGGTCACCGTGCTGCTCGGCTGGCGGCTGCTGCGCGAACGGCTGCAACCGGTGCAGGTGGCCGGGGTGGTGGCAGTGCTGGCCGGGGTGGCGGTGGTCGCCGCGGCGTCCTGACGGCGCTCGGCGACTGCCCGCCTGCCCCGGCCAGCCGGGCTCCGCTCAGTGCGCCCGGTACGGCACCGGCTCGGGCAGGCCCGCCGCGGCCCGGACCTCACGGGACAGGGTCTCGATGGCGCGCAGCGCGTCCACGAGCTCGGGCACGGTGATGGCGAACGGCATCGCGTGGATCGTCTCGCCCTCGGCGAGCGCCAGCTCCGCGACGCGGGTCAGGTCGTCCACGTCGTCGGGTGACAGGCCGATCTCCGTCAGGGTGTTCGGCAGCCCGACGCGCGTCGTGAACACCACGAAGTCGCTGATCTCGGCGGTGGGCGCGCCCTCGAGCACGAGCTGGGTGACGGACCCGATGTTCACCTTCTGCCCGTGCATCAGGCCGTGGGTCTGCGGCGCCGCCGTGAGGCCGTTGTGGATGGCGTGCGCGGCGGCCAGCCCGCCGGACTCGAAGCCCACACCCGACAACAGCGTGTTCGCCTCCACGACCCGCTCGACGGCAGGGGTCACCAGGTGGTTCCGCACGGCCCAGACGGCGGGCAGCGCGGACTCCCACAGCACGTCCCAGCTCAGCTTGGCCAGGGCGGTGCCCGTCGTGGTGGGCTGCCCGCCGGCCATCGTCGTCGACCGCGCCTCCGCTACCGCGCGGGCCTCGATCCAGGTGGCGAGCGCGTCGCCGACCCCGGCCACCAGGAACCGGGCGGGCGCGTTCGCCACGAGCTGGGTGTCGACCAGCACCAGGTCCGGGTTGTGCGAGAAGAACCGGTACTCCTCGAAGGCGCCGTCCTCGGTGTAGATCACGGACAGCGCCGAGCAGGGGGCGTCGGTGGACGCGACGGTCGGCACGCTGACCCACCGGATGTCCGTGAGGTCGCCCGCTGCCTTGACCGCGTCGATGGTGCTGCCGCCGCCGACGCCGATCACGACGTCCGAGCCCGTGGAGCGGATCTGCTCGGCGATGCGGTCCACCGCCGCGGCCGTCGCGAACACGCCGAACCCCTCACGCCGCACCGGTAGTCCTGCGGCCTCGAGGGAACTGCGGACCTGGTCCTCGACGAGCCCCCACACCACGTCGTCGGCGATGATCAGCGGGGCCCTGCCGATGGGCGCCACCTGGGCGCCCAGCGAGGCCAGGGCGCCGCGGCCCTGGGTGTACCGAGCCGGGCTGATGAAGGTGCGAACGGGTGACTGCGCGGGCATGGGTCCTCCCCGGGATGTGGCATGACGCCGCCGACGGGTGCGCGGCGGCGTCGCGGGGCGACGGGGCCGGCTGACCGGCGACACCTCCACGGTAGGCGCCAACCGCCCGCGGCGCAGCGGGGGCGCTAGGTTGGTCGGCATGTCACGCACCGAGGACCCGCGCACCGCACCTCCGATCCGCTGGGGCATCCTGGGGGCTGGCGGAATCGCCGGAGTCTTCGCCGACGCGGTCAACGCGCACACCCGTGCGCAGCTCGTCGCCGTCGGCTCCCGCAACCGGGACCGCGCCGAGAGGTTCGCCACCGCGCACGGCATCCCGACGACGCACGTCGGCTACCGCGACCTCGTCGAGGACCCGCAGGTGGACGTCGTGTACATCGCGACCCCGCACTCCGAGCACCTGGAGAACGCGCTGCTGGCCATCGCCGCCGGCAAGCACGTGCTCATCGAGAAGGCGTTCACCCGCAACCCCGCCGAGGCCGAGCAGGTCTTCGCGGCCGCGCGCGAGGCGGGGGTCTTCGTGATGGAGGCGATGTGGACGCGGTTCCTGCCGCACGTCGCCGCGCTGCACCAGGTGGTCGACGCCGGAGAGATCGGCGACATCGTCAACATCACCGCCGACCACGGCCAGTTCTTCGCGTTCAACCCGGTCAGCCGGCTGTTCGACCCGGCGCTCGCCGGCGGCGCGCTGCTCGACCTCGGGGTGTACCCGGTGTCCTTCGCGCACGACTTCCTGGGCGCCCCCGAGTCGGTGCACGCCGTCGGCGCGCTCACCGAGACCGGTGTCGACGGCCAGGTGTCGATGGCGCTCACGTACCCGGGCGGCGCGCAGGCGACGCTGACCACCACGCTGTGGGCCAAGACGCCGACCACTGCCACGATCTCCGGCACCGAGGGCTTCATCGAGGTCGCGGGGTCGTTCTACACGCCCACGTCGTTCCGGGTGATCCGCCGTGACGGCCGGGTGTGGACGTTCGACCTGCCCGCCACCAAGGGCCTGCAGTACGAGGCGGCTGAGGTGTCCCGTCGGATCGCCGCCGGCGACGTCGAGAGCCCCCTGCTCACCTGGGACGACACCCTCGCGGTGATGCGGACCCTCGACGACGTGCGCGCGCAGGTCGGGGTCACGTACCCGGGGGAGTGACCTCCGCGTCACCGGGGCACTGGCGGATCTGCACCGCCAGCACCGCGGTGTCGTCCGAGGGCTGACCGCCCACCAACTCGTCGGTCAGCGCGCGGACCAGCTTGTCCGGCGGCAGGTGGCTAAGCCTGCCGGCGGTCGCGGTGAGTGTGTCCAGGCTCTCCTGCAGGGGACGCCCGCGCCGCTCCACCAGGCCGTCGGTGTGCAGCAGCAGGGTGTCACCCGCCTGGAGCCGGTGCTCATGGTCGCGCCGTGCGCGCTGCGGGTTGATACCCAACAGCAGGTCGTTGGCGCCAGTGCCGCCCAGTGCCCAGGCGCCCGCCCCGGGGCGCACCACCACCGGCGGTGGGTGGCCTGCGCTGGACCAGTGCAGCCGGTAGCCCCCGTCGACCCTGTCGATGCGGCCGGCCAACGCGGTCGCGACGGTGCCCAGGCCCAGCCCCTTGATGGCATGGTCGAGCCGCGCGAGCCACGTCGAGGGCAGGTCTGGGCGGTCCCACGCGAAGGCCCGCAACGTCGACCGCAGTTGGCCCATGCGCGCCGCGGCGTCCATGTCATGGCCGGTGACGTCGCCCACCATCACGGCCACCGATCCGCCGGGCAGCACCACCGCGTCGTACCAGTCGCCGCCCACCCGGTCCGCGCGGCCTGCGGGCAGGTAGTGCGCGGCCATCGCCAGGTGATCGGGCTGCGGCAGCGCGGTGAGCATCGCGTCCTGCAGTGTGCGCGCGACGTCGCGGCGCTCCTCGAGGAGCTGGGCCCGCTCCAGGGCCTGCGCGGTGTAGGCCGCCAGCGCGGTCTTGATGGTGCGGTTGTCGTCGTCGAAGGCGCGCTTCTGCTGCCAGCCGATGCCCAGCACCCCGATCAGGCGATGCTGGGACACCAGGGGGAGGAACGCGCGGGCCTCGCCCATGAACTCCATCTGCCCCACCACGGGGAAGTCCGCGACCAGCGTGGCCCGGTCCTCGTAGAACAGTGGCTTGCGGGTGCGTGCGACATGCGCGATGGGGCGGTCGTCGGTGATCCGCGTCCGGCGCCACCGCTCGATGTCGTCGCCGGTGAAAGCCTCCATCGAGACGTACGACAGGCTCCTCCCGTCACGCTCCAGCGCCGCCAGCCCTGTGAAGGACGTGCCCAGCCCCGTCGCGGCGACCCGCGCGGCCGTCCGGGCCACGTCCCGGACGGTCAGGGCGTCCTGGAACGCGTCGCTCAGCAGGAGCAGCAGCCCGCTCTGCCGGTACGAGCGGGTGGCCTGCTGCTGGGCGCGGCGCGCGCGCTCCCGCTCGCCGCGCAGCCGCAGCTCGGAGCTGCACGCCTCGGCCAGGTCGAGCAGCACCGCGCGGTCGTCCTCGGACCACTCGCGCGGCACCACGTCCAGCGCGCACAACGTGCCCACCACCTGGTCGCGCGCGTCGACGATCGGGAACCCGGCGTAGGCCACGAATCCCAGCTCGCGGACGGCGCCGCTCTCGCTCAGGCGTGCGTCGAGCCGGGCGTCCTGGGTGATCAGCGGCGCCGCGTCCGCCACCACGTGCTGGCACAGGGAGAGCGCCAGCGGGAGCATCCGGGTGGCGTCCAGGTCCGGGGGCAGGCCCACGGCGCCGGGGATGACCTGGCCCTCCTGGGAGATCAGCGAGGCGAGCACCACAGGGGTGTCGAGCTGGCGCTGGGCCAGGCGGCAGAAGCGTTCGAATGCCTCATCGGCCTCAGCGGGCAGCGAGGCGGAGACCGGCAGCGCACGGCTGTCCTCGGCGCGCGGCGTGGTGGTCACGGGACAGTGTGGCAGGTGGGGGAAGCCACGTCAGCCATCGCGGCTACCCTGACGGGCGTGACCTCCACCTCGCCCGCCATCCCGACGGCCCCCGGGGTGTTCGTCTCCTTCGAGGGTGGGGACGGCGCCGGCAAGTCCACGCAGTCCCGCCTGCTCGGCGAGTGGGTGGAGTCCTGCGGCCGCGAGGTCGTCCTGACCCGCGAGCCCGGCGGCACCGCACTGGGCCACCTGCTGCGCGACGCGGTGCTGCACGGCGACCACGTCGACGCCCGCACCGAGGCCCTGCTGTACGCCGCCGACCGCGCGCACCACGTGCACTCCCTGGTCCGCCCGGCGCTTGAGCGGGGGGCCGTGGTCATCACCGACCGCTACCTCGACTCCTCGGTCGCCTACCAGGGCAGTGGGCGCGACCTGGGCGCCCAGGAGGTCGAGGACCTCTCGCTGTGGGCCACGCACGGCCTGATGCCCGCGCTGACCGTGCTGCTCGACCTGGACCCGGTGCTGGGCCGCTCGCGCCTCACCGGCGACCCCGATCGGCTCGAGCGCGCGGGCGACGAGTTCCACCGCCGCACCCGGCAGGCCTTCCTGGACCGCGCGGCCGCCGAGCCGGCGCGCTGGCTCGTGCTCGACGCGACCCGCCCCGTCGACGAGATTGCCGCCCAGGTGCGGGATCGGATGGCAGCGCTGCTGGAGCGCGCCTCGTGACGGGCTGGGAGACGGCGACCCCGATCGCGGCGGGCGCCACGGTCTGGGACGACGTGGTCGGGCAGGAGCCCGCGATCGACGTGCTGCGGGGCGCCGCCGAGGACCCTTCCCAGATGACGCACGCCTGGCTGATCACGGGCCCGCCCGGATCGGGCCGGTCCAACGCCGCGCGCGCCTTCGCCGCAGCCCTGCAGGACCCGAGCGGCGACGTCAGGTCCCACGCATGCGCCACAGTGCTGGCCGGCACGCACCCCGACGTGACAGTCGTCGCCACCGAGGGCGTGCAGATCCGCGCGGAGACGGCACGCCCCCTCGTCGAGCTCGCCCAGCGGTCCCCGTCGCAGGGGCGCTGGCGCGTGATCATCATCGAGGACGCCGACCGGCTCAACGAGACGAGCGGCAACGTGCTGCTCAAGGCCATCGAGGAGCCGCCGCCGCGCACTGTGTGGCTGCTGTGCGCTCCCAGCCCTCAGGACGTGCTGGTCACCATCCGCTCACGCAGCCGCTCCGTGCCGCTGCGGGTGCCGCCCGTTGACGCCGTCGCCGAGCTGCTGGTCCGCCGCGACGGGATCGACCCGGCCGTGGCGGCCGTGGTGGCCCGCGCCGCGCAGAGCCACGTCGGAGTGGCCCGGCGCCTCGCCCGCGACCCCGAGGCGCGGGCGCGCCGGGCCAAGGTGCTGTCCATCCCGCCGCGCGTGCGGGGCGTCGGCGACGCCGTGCTAGCCGCCGGGGAGCTCGTGGAGACCGCGCAGGCCGACGCGAAGGCCGCCACCGAGGACCGTGACGCCGCCGAGCGCGCCGCGCTGCTGCGCTCCATGGGCGCCGAGGGCGCCGCGACGATCCCCCCGGCGCTGCGGGCCCAGATCCGCCTGCTCGAAGAGGAGCAGAAGCGCCGGGCCACCCGCGCCCAACGGGACGTGCTCGACCGCGCGATGATCGACCTGCTCTCGCTGTACCGCGACGTCCTCGTGGTGCAGCTCCACGCAGGGGTCGAGCTGGTCAACCTCGAGCAGCAGGACGACGTGCGGGCGCTCGCCGCCAGCAGCACCCCCGAGCAGACGCTGCGGCGCATGGACGCCATCGGCGAGGCGCGCACCCGGCTGGCGGGGAATGTCGCGCCGCTCCTGGCAGTGGAGGCCATGACCATCGCGTTGCGCCCGCAGGGCTGACACGCGCAGGGCTGACACGCGCAGGGCTGACGCCTCCATCCGCATCCGTGGACCGGCATGGCGGGGTGGTCGATCCCGCTTAGGGTGGTGCCGTGCCTCTCACTCGCCGTGACCTGCGCCGCGCCATGCCCACCAGCCCCCAGGTCCCCGACCAGGGCCGCGCCCGCTCCCACCGCCCGCACCGCGTGTGGAGCGCCGTCGCCATGGCTGCCGTCGGCGCGCTCGCGCTCGCCGGGTGCACCAGCCCCAAGCACCAGTCAGAACGTGACGAGCGCCCCTCGATCACTCACGACGTGCCCACCGAGCTGGCCCGGTTCTACGAGCAGCAGGTCGAGTGGACGGCATGCGACGGCCTTGAGTGCGCCACCGTCGAGGTGCCCCTCGACTGGGACGACCCCGAGGGCGACGTCATCGAGCTCGCCGTGAACCGGTCGACCGCCACCGGCTCCGACGTGCTCGGCTCGCTGCTGATCAATCCCGGCGGCCCCGGCGGCTCCGGGGTGGACGCCCTCACGACAGTCGTGCTGGACCGTGCCGGCAAGGACGTCATCGAGAGCTACGACATCGTCGGCTTCGACCCGCGCGGCGTCTCCCGTTCCCAGCCGATCACCTGCGTGGACGGCGCGCAGATGGACGAGATCGTCTCCGCCGACCCGGACTACAGCACCGAGGCCGGAGTCGAGGCCGCCGAGCAGGTCTTCGGCGCCGTCGGCCAGGCGTGCCTGGAGAACACCGGCGCCCTGCTGGAGCACGTCGACACCGTCAGCGCCGCCCGCGACATGGACGTGCTGCGCGCCGTGCTCGGCGACGAGAAGCTCACCTACCTCGGGTACTCCTACGGCACCCAGCTCGGCGCGACCTACGCCGCGCTGTACCCCGAGAAGGTCGGCCGCCTGGTGCTCGACGGCGCCCTCGACCCCACCCTCACCGCGGACGAGCTCGCCAAGGGCCAGGCCATCGGGTTCGAGTCTGCGCTGCGCGCCTACGTCGAGGACTGCCAGTCCGGCGCCGACTGCCCGCTGACCGGCTCCGTGGATGACGGCATGGCCCAGGTGAAGAAGATCCTCGACCGGGCCCGTCGCAGCCCGCTCCCCACCGACGACCCCGACCGCCAGCTCACCGGAAGCCTCGCCTTCTCCGGCATGGCCGTGAGCCTCTACGCCCCCGACTGGTGGCCCGCCCTCACCCAGGGCCTGCGTGGAGCCCTCCGCAACGACGGCTCCATGCTGCTGACCCTCTCGGATGCCTACTACGAGCGCGAGTCCGACGGGACGTACGCGTCGAACTCCACCGAGGCGTTCTGGGCCATCAACTGCGCCGACGACCGCTCCCCATCCGACCTGGGGACCATGCAGGCCTCCGCCGAGGACATCCAGGCCGCGGCGCCCACCATCGGCTACTACTTCTCCTACGGCGGCGTCGTCTGCGCGCAGTGGCCGGTGCCCGAGGCGGGCGGCCTCGACTCCTACGCCGCCGAGGGCGCGGCGCCGATCCTCGTCATCGGCACCACCAACGACCCCGCCACCCCCTACGCGTGGGCTGAGTCGCTCTCCGAGCTGCTGTCCTCCGGCGTGCTGCTCACCTACGAGGGGGAGGGGCACACCGCCTACGGCCGCTCCAACGAGTGCGTGGACGACGCGGTGGACACCTACCTGCTCACCGGCGAGGCGCCCGCCGACGGGACCCGCTGCTGACCATCGGGCCGCAGCCCTGGGGCGCGCCGTTGCGGCCCTGACCAGGGGCCGTGTCGGCCGCTTTGGAGACTGGCCCCTCCGTTAGGTACAGTGGGCGCGCTCGCCGTGCTCCTCGGAGAACGACGATGCCGCCTTAGCTCAGTCGGTAGAGCGTCTCACTCGTAATGAGAAGGTCAACAGTTCGATTCTGTTAGGCGGCTCCAGCAAGACAGCAGGTCAGAGGCCCCTTCGGGGGCCTCTTTCCGTTGCTGGCCACGGGCCGTCAGGCCGGCGCGGGCTCCGGCGCCAGCTCGGTGGCCACGGGAGCCTGGGCGCCGGCCGTGCGGCGCTTGCCCAGGACGCACAGCCCGACCCCGGCGACGACCCACACCAGGAGCACCACTAGGGCGCTGCCGGCGCCGCGCCCGTCGAAGTACGCCGCCGAGCGCACGAGCGTGCCGGTCGAGCCGGGCGGAAGGAGCTGGCCGAAGAGCCCCAGCCCGCTGGGCAGCCAGGCCGCGGAGGCGCCGATGCCGGCGAGCGGGTTGCCGAGGAACATCATCGAGGCCGCCAGCGCGGTGAACCCCTTGCCGCCGAGCGTGGACTGCAGCCCGATCAGCGGCACTGAGATGGCTGCGATGCCCAGGGCGAGCGCCGCCGCGGGCAGCAGGATCGAGCCGTCGAAGCTGCCGAACCAGAATCGCAGCACGGCGGTCACCACGACGCCGCCCACCACGGCGAACGATCCGGCGCTCGCGAGCTGCAGGCGCAGGCTGTGCGGGAACACCCGCATCGCCACGACGGCGGGGACGATGCCGCCGAAGACCAGGGGGAAGGCCAGCCCGCCGATGCCGATGCCGGTGGGGTCCTCGGTCGTGAACGTCACGAGGTCCTCGATGGCGACGGGCATCCCGATGCCGGCCCCGGCGGCCGTGACGCTCCCGGTGAGCTCCCCGGCGATGGGGGCGCTGCCGGCGCTGGCGGTCAGCAGCCGTGCGGAGCCGTTCTCGACCACCACGCCGCCCACCACCGCCCGGTCGAGGATCGCGGTGCGCAGCGCTGCCTCGTCGTCGTAGGCCGCGGTGTCGAAGGCTCCCGGGGACACGACGTCGAGCTGGTCGCCCAGCACCTGAACGGCGTGGGCGTCGCCGACCGTGCCGATCGGCAGGTCGCGCGCGCCGCTCTTGAGCGAGGGCAGGATGAACAGGACGAGCAGCACCACCACGATCGCCGTCAGGGCGAGCAGCGAGGCGGCGAACTTCGGCAGATGCCCGTCCGCGCGTGGCGTCGGGCGAGCGGGGACGGCTTCCGCCTGGTTCGTGGTCGATCTCGGCGTGGCGGTGTCAGGCATGTGTGTCCCTCAAGCATTAGTGGAGGATTTTCCTCCGCTAATCTGGTCCGCCTCGGCTACGGTGTCAAACGGAGGCCCTGGGCCCCCGACCCCTGACGACCCTGGAGGGAGACCATGCGCGCGGACGCCCTCAGGCGACGTGAGGCCCTCATCGCCGCAGCCCGCGAGCTCTTTCTGCTACACGGCGACGCGGTCGCCCTCGACGCTGTCGCCGCGCGAGCCGGTGTGGGCATCGCCACGCTCTACCGCAACTTCCCGACCCGTCAGGACCTCGCCGACGCGACCGCCTGCGCGGTCCTGGAGGACATGCAGCTCGCGGCCTCGGAGGCGAGCGCGACGTTCGCGGAGCAGCCCGACGCCACGTGGCAGACGTTCACGGACCGGCTGGTCAGGCTCCAGCTCGGATCGGTCATCCCCGCCCTGTCACACGACCCCGAGGCATCGCTGGCACCGCAGGTCGCCGCCGCCCAGCAGCGCACCGAGCAAGCCGTCGAGGCGGTGCTCGCGCAGGCCCGCGACGCCGGGCTGCTCCGCCCGGACCTCGGGGCCACCGAGTTCGTCCTCGCCGTGGCCAAGGTGGGCCAACCGGCCACCGTGCATGCCCCCGACGCGTTCCCCGGGTTCGACACCCGCCTCATGGCGATGCTGGTCGCCGGAATGCGGCCTGACGGCCGGCCGCTGCCCACGCCCACCGCCGAGGCCTGAGGCGAGCCGCAAGGCCCACCGCAGACTTCCCCGGACGGCTGCCATCGATTGAGCACGTCAGGCTCTACGCTCGCTCGCGTGCATTCACCCAGTGGCGCCAGGCGCATCGAGTCGCTCACGGGCCTCCGCATCGTCGCCGCTGTCCTCGTCTACCTGAGCCACGTGGGGGTGCCCCCAGGCGTCAACCCGCGAGCCGTGACGTTCGCGGCGGCGGGGTACAACGGCGTCACCGTGTTCTTCGTCCTCTCGGGTTTCGTGCTGGCGTGGAACTACGCCGACCGGTTCTCGACATTGACCGGGCGCGCGCTCTGGTCGTTCGCGGTGGCGCGGGTGGCGAGGATCTACCCGCTGTACCTGGTGGCGCTGCTGTGGGTCGTGGCGCCGGCGCTCGTCACGCACACACTGCCCGCGAGCACCTGGTGGCACGTCGCGGCGCTCCAGACGTGGTCGTCCGACATGTCGTTCGCGTTGGCGCTCAACGGGCCGGGCTGGTCCATCGGGGTCGAGCTTTTCCTGTACGCGTGCTTCCCCGCGCTGATGCTCGCGATCTACCGGATACGGTCGCGCCCGTCGGTGCTGCTCGGGCTGGCCGTCGTCGCGACGGCTGTGGTCATCGCCCTCGCCTGGTGGTTCGTCGCCAGTGGCCGGGATGCCCTGCCATGGGCTGACGCCGAGTCGGCGCACCGCTGGCTGTACCGGAACCCGCTCGCTCGGCTGGGCGACTTCGTCGTCGGGATCTCGGTGGCCCTGCTCGCGCGAGCGGTGCAGGTCAAGGCATGGATCGGCGCCACGGCCCAGGCCGTGGGGGCTGTGGCGTTCCTCGTGCTGATGACGTGGCCATCGTTGCTGCACACGGCCTGGTCGTGGGATGCCGCGTATCTGCTGCCTGCCGCACTCGTGATCTGGGGCCTCGCCGCGAGTCCCGAGACGCCTCTGGCCCGCCTGCTGTCGACGAAGCCCATGATCCTCGCCGGTGAGGCCTCGTTCGCGTTCTACCTGCTGCACGGGCCGCTTGTCGCCCGGCTCACCCTCGGACCGGTGGAGACGTGGCTCGGCTGGCTGTTCACCACGGGCCTCCTCTTCGCCATGATCATGTTCGCGGCTGTCGGCGCCCACCTCGTGATCGAGCGGCCCGCACAGCAGTGGATCCGCCGGACATTCGACAGAAGGCGCCCCGAGGCGATCGCGAGCCCCCCGCCAGTGGCCACGCGAGAGCCAGAGCCCGAGAAGGCGCTGGTCTAGTCATTCGGCGTTGTGGGACGGGGACGCACGGCCGCCTCGACGGCGTTCGCGACGACGGCCGGGTCGTCGTGCTCCCAGAAGCGCATGACCGTCCACCCGGCGGCGGCGAGCTGGGCGTCGGTGTCGAGGTCGCGGGCGCGGTTCCGGGCGACCTTCTCGGACCAGTAGGTGACGTGGGTGGCGGGCAGCCGATGATGCTCGGGGCAGCCGTGCCAGTAGCAGCCGTCGACGAACACCGCGATCCGCGCGCGGCTGAAGACGAGGTCGGCGGTGCGGCGCAGGCTCGGCACGGGGCGGGTGGCGACGCGATACCGCAGGCCCCGGGCGTGCACGGCGCGGCGCACGGCCAGCTCGGGGACCGTGTCGCGGGAGCGGTTGCCCTGCATGGACCTCCGGACGGCTGGGGAGCTCGCCCACGAGGCTGCGTCGGTCACGCCACCACCGTACGACGGGGCGCCGCCGGGGGACTGCGGCGCGGTGCTCCTTAGGATGGGCGCCATGTCGACGACGGACGTGCTGCCCGCTGCGAAGCCGCAGGTCCTGGAGTTCTTCGCTGGTATGGGGCTCGCGCGGCTCGGGCTGGAGGCCGCGGGGTTCCACGTCGCCTGGTCGAACGATTACGAGGCGGACAAGCGCGCGCTGTACCAGGGGCACTTCCGGGACGAGGCGGTGGCGCACACGTTCGTCTTGGGGGACATCGGCCTGGTGGCTGGCACGGACTTGCCGCGTGGAGCCGCGCTCGCGTGGGCGTCGTCGCCGTGCACGGACCTGTCATTGGCTGGCGGCAGGGCGGGGTTGGCGGGCCGCGAGTCGGGGGCGTTCTGGCAGTTCACCCGCCTGCTGGGCGAGCTCGGCGCGGACCGGCCCGGGGTGGTGGTGCTGGAGAACGTGGTGGGCCTGGCCACCTCGCATGGTGGCGCGGACCTGACGGCGGCGGTCCGGGCGTTCAACGGCCTGGGCTACTCGGTGGACATCCTGGCCCTCGACGCGCGCCGGTTCGTGCCGCAGTCACGGCCGCGGCTGTTCCTGGTGGGCGCGCAGCATCCGCCGGCGGATAGTGAGGCGCCGAGCCCGGAGCTGCGTCCCGACTGGCTGCGGCGCCCGTTCGAGGACCCGACGTTGACCACACACCAGGCGGCGCTGCCGGAGCCGCCCGCGCTGCGCAGCACCGGCCTGACCGACCTGACGGAAGACCTGCCGGCGGGCGATCCGCGCTGGTGGGACGCAGTGCGGACGCAGGCATTCCTCGACTCGTTGTCGCCGGTGCAGACGGGCCGGGTGCATGCCCTCCAGCGGGCTGCCGGGGTGAGCCGCCGGACGGCGTATCGGCGGACCCGGCAGGGCGTCGCGGTGTGGGAGGTGCGCGCCGACGACATCTCCGGGTGCCTGCGCACCGCTCGCGGCGGATCGTCCAAGCAGGCCGTCGTCGAGCTCGGAGGCGGGCGCGTGCGGGTGCGGTGGATGACGCCCCGCGAGTACGCGCGTCTCATGGGCGCCGCGGACTACGACCTGTCCGGGGCGCGAACGAACCAGGCGTTGTACGGGTTCGGCGATGCGGTGGCCGCGCCTGTCGTCGCGTGGCTCGCCACGCACTACCTGCGCCCGCTGGTGGAGGCCTCGGCGTCGAGGATGACCGCGGAGGTCGTGGGCGCCGCCCGCTGACTGTCAGGGCGTCGGCTGGGCCTGGGGCGTGTAGACGAACTCCTCGATGGTGGCGCGGGCGGAGGTGGGCCCGAGGGCGCCATCGGCGAAGACGCCCACGTGGACGCCCAGGAATCCGCCGGCCTCCTCGGTGCTGAGGAACGACCGGTCGACCTCCGCCAGGGGGAGTGTCCGCGCCTGCCCGGGGACGTCGAGCCCGAACGAGTAGGCGGCGTCGTCGCCGGTCACCTGCAGGGTCACCGGCCCGTCGGGCGCCGGCGCGCGTGCGAGCAGCTCGCTGCCGGCCGTGGTGCGGGCGATCGCTCGGACCTCGAGGGCTCCCGCGGCGTCGAGGCCGAGTGCGAGCGTGACGAACCGGTCCTGGTGCATGAACACCACGAGCCCGGCCTGCTCGTCGCCGGTGAGGCCGTCGACCCGCAACCGGCAGGTGGCGTGGAACCTCGGGTGCTGCTGGCGGCGGGCGACGAACGTCGGGGCGCCGCGGCCCTCGAGGCGTGTGGTGGAGGGGATGAGGACCAGGGCGCCGTCCTGGGGCGCCACCAGGTCCGCAACCGGGCCGCGCAGGCTGGACCAGCCCTGCAGGGCGAGGGAGGCTCCGGAGTCGAGGGCCTCGGCACGGCCCGGCGCCGCGTCGCTCTCGTCGGGCAGGAGGACTGCGCCGGCGCCTGGCGCGAACACCGGCCCCTCGGGCGACCAGTCGACGGGAACGAGGAAGGTCTCGCGCCCCAGCACATGCGTGCCCGCGACGGGCCGCACGCCCAGGACGACCGCCCACCACTGCCCGGATGGGGTGTCGACCAGGTCGGCGTGTCCGACGTTCTGGACGGGGTGCCCCGGGCCGAGATGCCGGTGGGTCAGCAGCGGGCTGCGGGGGTCGGTGGTGTACGGGCCGGTCACGGCGGCGGCCGTCGCGGCGGTGACGGCGTGGTGGCGCTCGGTGCCGCCCTCTGCGGCGAGCAGCACGTAACGGCCGTCATGCAGGTACAGGTGCGGGCCCTCCACCCACTGGCCGCTCAGGGCGCCGTGCCACAGCACATGCGTCTCGCCCACGAGCCGGAGTGCGGCGAGGTCCAGCTCCCGTATCCACAGCTCGCCTGGGCCGGTGGCCGAGGGGTCCACGGCGTCCCGCGCGGCGGTGAGCCAGCAGCGCCCGTCGTCGTCGAAGAACAGCGACGGGTCGATCCCCTCGGCGTCGAGCTCCACGGGGTCCGACCACGGGCCGGCGGGGTCCGTGGCCGTGACGACGAAGATGCTGGCGCCGGTGCGCTCGCGGGCGATGCCGGAGACCACGTAGAACACGCCGTCGTGATGGCGGATGGTCGCCGCCCAGACGCCGTCCGACATGTCCAGGCCGTGCAAGACCGCCTGCTCCGGGCGGTCGAGGACGTGGCCGATCAGCTCCCACTCGATCAGGTCCTCGCTGCGGTGCACCGGGATGCCCGGGAAGTACCCGAAGGACGACGTCACCAGGTAGTACGTCTCACCCACGCGGCACACCGACGGGTCGGGGTGGCACCCCGCGAGGACGGGATTGTCGAGGGCGCGCACGGCCTCAGGCGCCCAGCACCGTCGATCCGCGGACGGTGAGCCGACAGGGGAGCAACTCCACGCCGTGGGTGCGCTGACCCTCGATGGCCCTGGTGAGTCGTTCGGCGGCGATGCGCCCGAGCGTCTCGAAGGACATGTCGATGCTGGTGAGCTGCGGGCGGGCCCCGGTGACGAGGATCTCCCAGTTGTCGAAGGACGCGATGGCGACCTGCTCGGGGACGGCGATGCCGCGCTCGTGCAGGGTGTCGAGGGCGCCGCGGGCGATCTGGTCGCTGCCGCAGATGAGGGCGTCGAGGCCGGGCTCCTGGTCGAGGAGCCGCTGCGCGGCGGCGCGGCCCCACTGCTCGGACCAGTTGCCGAACAGCGTGTCACCGCCGACGAGGGGGAGCCCGGCGGCATGGAGCGCGGCGCGGATGCCCTCGTCGCGTGACACGGCGGCGTCGTATCCGGGGTCGCCGCCGATGTGCGCGATGCGGGTGCGGCCGGTGGCGACGAGGTGCTCGACGGCGAGGCGCCCGGCGCTGACGTTGTCGGGCACGAGCGAGCAGTCCTGCGGGTCGTCGGAGGGCGCGTAGGCGTAGACGACGGGAACGGGCAGGGCGCCGAGTGAGGGGCGGGGCTCGGTGCGGCTGCCGACCACGATGAGGCCGTCGACGCGGCGTCCGAGCAGCGCCTGCAGGTGGTACTGCTCGCGGATCGCGTCGCCGCGCGCGTCGCACAGGAACACGGACATCTTCCCGGAGCCGAAAGCGTCTTCGGCGCCCATGAGGATCGGGATGGAGAACCGGCCCTCGAGGTCGTGGGTGAGGAGCCCGACGGTGCCGGTCTGCCCGGCGATGAGGCTCTGCGCGAGCGTGTTGGGCGTGAAGGAGATGCGGTTCGCGATGTCCACCACGCGTTGCCGGGTCTCGGGGTGCACGTTGTCGCGACCGTTGAGCGCCTTGGAGGCGGTGGCCACGGAGACGCCCGCAAGCCGGGCCACGTCCTTGAGCGTCGGGTTGCGGGGTCGGCTGATGACCGGTGTGTCAGCGGCCTCGTGGGCCGCTGTGAGGGGCACGTCCACCCGTCGTCATCCCTTCGTTGGAACTGTTTGACCAGCGCTGCAGCCCGATGCTAGCGTCCCGAAAAGCATTTCGGCGAGTTTCGGAGCAGAGCGCCGAGGTGGGTCGGAGCCGATGGCGGCGCCGATGCGGGCGAGGTCAATCCAGGCTCGAGCCCTTGCGCGAACTCAAAGAGGAGATCCGTTGAACATCAAGGTTAGGAAGGGCGCACGCGCCCTCGGCGTCATCTCGGTGGTGGGCGCCCTCGCGCTCACCGGCTGCTCCAGCAGCGACTCGGGATCCGAAGGCGGGTCCTCCGCCGGCGGATCGCAGGAGCTGACCGTCTGGCACTACTTCAGCGCCGACAACCAGGTCAAGCTCATGGACGACTACGCCGACAAGTTCGAGGCCGCCCACGAGGGCGTCGAGGTCAAGAACGTCTTCGTCCCCTACGACCAGCTCAACTCCAAGCTGATCTCCGCGGCGGGCGCCAAGACCGGCCCCGACGTCGTCGTCTTCAACGGCGCCGACGCCTCGACGCTCGCCCTCGCCGGCGCCCTGGCGCCGCTCGACGAGCAGTGGGGCGCATTCGCCGACGCGGACCAGTTCCCCGACTCGGTCATCCACACCGTCGACGACTCGATCTACGCCGTGCAGGGCTACGTGAACCTGCTGGGCCTCTGGTACAACGCCGACATCCTCGCCGAGATCGGCGTCGAGGCCCCCACCACGATCGACGACCTCGAGGCCGCCATGGCCGCCGCGAAGGACGCCGGCAAGGGCGGCATCACGCTCTCGGGGCTGCCGCAGTCGCAGGGCGAGTGGCAGGCGTACCCGTGGCTCACGAGCCAGGGCTTCGACTACACCGACCCGCAGGCCGCCGACCTCGAGTCCGGCTTCTCCATGGTGCGTGACTGGGTCGACAACGGCTGGCTCTCGCAGGAGTCCGTGACCTGGGACCAGACGGTGCCGTTCCAGCAGTTCACCGGCGGCAACTACGCGTTCGCCGCGAACGGCAACTGGCAGATGGGCGCCGCGGAGGCCGACGCGAGCTTCGAGTACGGCGTGGTGCCGCTGCCCGTGGGCGACTCGGGCAAGGTCTACCTGGGCGGTGAGGGCGAGGGCATCGGCGCGCACGCGAAGAACCCCGAGCTCGCCTGGCAGTACCTGCAGGAGACCTACCTCGACGCCGAGGGCCAGCTCCTCGCCGTGAGCAACGTCGGCAGCCTCCCGGCCCGCGCCGACGCCTCCGCCGACGAGGCCGTCACCGGCAACCCGCTGCTCAAGCCGTTCGCCGACTCGCTGTCCAGCGCCGGCGCGAACTACCCCGACAGCATCGTCCCCGCCGCGAGCGTGGCAGACCTGCAGATCACCGTGGGCCAGGCGTGGAGCGCCGCGATCGGCGGCCAGCAGGACCCGGCGAAGGCCGCCGAGAGCGTGATGGCCGCACTGCCGTCGCTGCTCAAGAAGTAACGACCCGCCGAGACTGAGGGGCGCTGGCACCGATGGCACTGACCATGGACGAACAACCGACCAGGAAGGCGTCATCGGCGCCAGCGCTCAGGCGCGACAAGAACCGGGGGCGCAACCGGCTGTACTTCATCGCGCCCGCGGCGATCTTCCTCGCCGCATTCTCGTTCTACCCCTTGCTGCAGCTCGTGCGGATGAGCGTCAGCAAGGTCACCTCGATCACGCTGAACTCGTCGTGGGCGTTCACCGGGCTCGAGAACCTCCGCAAGGGCCTCGAGGGCGAGATGCCCGACGCGCTCGGGCGCACCGCGATCTTCGTGGTCGTGGTCACGGTGCTCGGCCTCGTCGGCGGCCTCGCCGCGGCGATCGCGCTGCGCGGCACGGGCAAGTGGTCGACGGTGCTGCTGGCCCTCATGGTGTTCGTCTGGGCGCTGCCGCCCGTCGTCAACGGCAGCGTCTGGAAGTTCCTGCTCGGCGACGCGGGCCTGTTCAACACCGTGATCACCGGCTTGGGGATGGACACCATCCCGTTCTTGTACGACCAGAGCTGGGCGCTGATGTCCGTCGCCTTCGTGAACTCCTGGGCCGTCATCCCGTTCAACGCCCTGGTGTTCCGGGCCGCGATCCTCACCATCCCCACCGAGGTGTTCGAGGCCGCGCAGCTCGACGGGGCCAGGCCGTGGCAGGAGATCAAGCACATCATGATGCCCGCCGCCCGGCCCACACTGCTCGTCCTCACCGTGCTGACGGTCGTCTACGCGTTCCGCAGCTTTGACTTCATCTACGTCATGACCTACGGCGGGCCCGGGACGGCGACCAACACGCTGCCGTTCCTCGGCTACATCCAAGCCTTCGTCCGGTACGACTTCGGCCTCGGCGCCGCGACCTCCGTCGTGACCGTGCTGCTCGTGCTCGTCATGGCCTTCATCTACGCCCGCAGCATCCGCCGAGAGGAGTCGGAGTCGTGAACAAGAAGGCCGGCCCGGTCAACATCGCAGTCCGCCTGCTGCTGACCCTCATGTACGGGGTGCCGCTCCTGTGGATCGTGCTCACCTCCTTCAAGACCTCCGCTGACGTCTTCTCGACCGAGAGCGCCTGGTTCTTCCGCCCGACCACCGCCGCCTACGTCAACGCGTTCGACGGCGACCTGATGCTCGCGATGAAGCAGTCCGTGATCATCGCGACCAGCACCACGGCTCTGGTGCTGCTGGTGGCCATCCCGGCGGCGTACGGGCTCGCCCGGCTCGGCGGCTGGTTCACGACCATCGCGCTGGGCCTGTTGATCGTGCTGCAGATGGTGCCGCAGACGGCCTCGGTCATCCCGATGTTCCAGGTCTTCAGCAACTGGGGCATGCTCGACCAGACCCTCGCGGTCATCCTCGCGGACACCGCGCTGCTCATCCCGTTCGCGGTGCTGCTGCTGCGGCCGTTCTTCCGCGGGGTCCCGATCGCGCTCGAGGAGGCCGCCTCGATCGACGGAGCCTCGATCCCGCGCGCGTTCCTGTCGATCGTGCTGCCCATCGCCCGCAACGGCGTCGCGACCACCGGCACGCTGGTGTTCCTGCTCTCGTGGGGCGAGTTCCTCTACTCGGTGAACTTCTTCCTCACGCCGGGCAAGTACCCGCTCAGCGCGCTGCTCGCCCAGCAGGTCTCCGCGTTCGGCATCGACTGGCCCGGCCTGATGGCGCTGGCCGTCATCACCTCGGTGCCGATCCTCATCGTGTTCATGAGCACGTACAAGCAGCTGCGCGACGGCCTGACCGTCGGCGCCGTCAAGTAGCCGCGCCCCCTTCCTCGCACTCGTCACACCCTCCACCCGGAAGCTGGTTCCCCCATGCCTCTCTCGGCTCGCTCCACCCTGCCCTCACTCGCCCGCGGCCTCGTCCCCGAGGTCGCCGACCGGCCTGACCGCGGCCTGCCCATCGCCCCGTCCCAGGGCGTGCTGCAGCCCCTCGGGATCGGCGAGGCGCGGATCGACGGCGGCTTCTGGGGCGAGCGCCAGCAGCTCAACGCGACGGCGATCATCGAGCACTGCGAGGCGTGGGTCGACCAGATGGGCTGGACGGGCAACTTCGACGCTGCCGTCGAGGGGCGGCTGCCGCAGGACCGTCGCGGCCGCGAGTTCGCCGACTCCGACGTGTACAAGCTGATCGAGGCCATGGCCTGGGAGATCGGCCGCACGGGCGACGCCGATATGGACCGCCGCCTGCGTGCCCTCGTCGAGCGCATCGCCCGGGTGCAGGAGCCCGACGGGTACCTCCACACCCACTACGGGCGGCCCGGCCAAGGCGACCGCTACTCCGACCTGCAGTGGGGCCACGAGCTGTACTGCTTCGGGCACCTGATCCAGGCGGGCGTGGCGCGCGGCCGCACCACCGGCCACGATCTGCTCGTGGAGATCGCGGTGCGCGCCGCCGACCACGTGTGCGACGTGTTCGGCCCGGGCGGCATCGACAACGTCTGCGGGCACCCCGAGATCGAGGTGGCCCTCGCTGAGCTGGGCCGGTACACCGGTGAGCAGAAGTACCTGGACCAGTCCGCGTTGTTCGTCGAGCGTCGCGGGCACGGGCGGCTGGGCGACATCGAGTTCGGCCGCAGCTACTTCCAGGACGACGTGCCGGTGCGTGAGACACGGATCATGGCAGGCCACTCGGTGCGGGCCCTGTACCTGGCGGCCGGCGCCGTGGACATCGCCGTCGAGGCCGACGACGCCGAGCTGCTCGAGGCGGTCCGCCTGCAGACCCGGGCCACGCTCGCCCGCCGCACCTACCTGACCGGCGGCATGGGCGCCCACCACGAGGGCGAGTCCTTCGGGCTCGACCACGAGCTGCCGCCGGACCGCGCCTACTCCGAGACCTGCGCGGGCGTCGCGTCCGTCATGGTCAACCAGCGGCTGCTGCTCGCCACCGGCGACGTGCTGCACGCGGACGCCGTCGAGCGGGCGCTGTACAACGTGGTCGCCGCGTCGCCCGCCGCCGACGGCCGCGCGTTCTTCTACACGAACACGCTGCACCAGCGCGTGCCCGGAAGCGTCCCGGACGCCGCCGAGGCCAGCCCGCGCGCGTCGTCGAGCCTGCGCGCCCCCTGGTTCGAGGTGTCCTGCTGCCCGACGAACGTGGCCCGCACCCTCGCGTCGCTGGGCTCCTACCTGGCGACGACTGACGCGTCCGGGCTGCAGGTCCACCAATACGCCCCCGCCGAGATCCGGGCCGCGCTGCCCAGTGCCACGCAGCCGGGCGGCCGCGAGGCGGCGGTCAAGGTCGAGACGGCCTACCCGTCGGACGGCGACATCCGCGTCACCGTGCTCGAGCCGGCCACACTGGGCGGCGCCGACGAGCCGTGGACCCTGAGCCTGCGCGCCCCGTCCTGGGCCGAGGGCGCGACGCTCACCGTGGATGGCGCGACCGAGCCGGTGGCGCCCGGGTACGCGCACGTCACTCGTGCGTTCGCCCCTGGTGACGTGGTCGAGCTGCGCCTGCCGGTGGTGGCGCGGTGGACGTGGGCCGACCCCCGTGTCGACGCGGTGCGCGGATCCGTCGCCGTGGAGCGCGGGCCGATCGTGATGGCACTGGAGTCGGTGGACCTGGACCCGGAGGGCCGAGACGCCTCGGTCAACACCGCGCGGGTCGTGGTCGACGGTGCTCCTGTGGAGCGCGATGGCGAGGTGCTGGTCCCCGTGGCGCCCGCGCAGGTCGAGGACGCGTCCTGGCCGTACGCCGACAGGGCGCCGGCGCCCACGGCTGAGCCGGCGCGCCTGACGCCGCTGGTGCCGTATCACGCCTGGGCCAACCGCGGCCCGTCGACGATGCGGGTGTGGTTGCCCGTCGCTTGAGCCCCGGGCTCGTCGAGCCCGAGGTCGTCATCGAGTCCCGTGCCCAGCCGCCTCGGCGCTGGGTGCGGGACTCGGTCAGTCCTCCAGGCGCTCGATCTTGGGGCTGTTGAGCGCGACGCGGCGGCGCTCGCCGTGCCCGAAGTCGACGATGACGGCTGCGTCGCCATCAAGCGCGATGACACGGCCGAGGCCGTGCCGCTCATGCGAGACCCGCGTGCCGACTGGCAGCGGGACGATCTTGGCGAGCGCCGCCTCGCGGGCGGCATTGAAGGGACTGTTCGGCAGATGGCGGGGTTTCCCGGCGGGTCGGTAGGGCATCTCCACGATCTTCCACTATCTCTGGGCATGTTGTGGACGGACGTCCGGCACTGGACATCTCTGGCGCCGGTGTGCATAGGCGTGTGTGACCCGGATCGAGGCCCATGAGCGCGTGTCATCTGTGGGCTGGCGGGGCAGGATGGGAGGTGGCGCCGACGCGGACGTCCGGCTCGCGAGGCGCATCGGACACGTGGTGAGCACAGGGGGAGCGCGATGAAGGCAACCGTGGGAGATCGCATCATGAGCAGCTCCGGGGTCGTGGGCGGACATGTCCGCGAGGGCCTCGTGGTGGAGCTCCGGCACGCCGACGGGACACCGCCCTTCGTCGTGCAGTGGGACGACTCGGGGGAGCGCACGCTCGTGTTCCCGGGGCCGGACACCACGCTGCGCACCGCCGACGGGCACGTCGCGCCCGGGCCCGTCTGACCAGCCCAGGCGCGCCGCCGGGCGGCGTCCTGGCGCCATCACGCGGGAACGCCGCCCGGCGTCCGCCAGCGGTGCGCGGCGTCGAGCAGGATCCGGTTGAACGCCGTCGGCGCATGGGTGTTCACGTCGTGGCCCGCGCCGGGCACCACCGTCAGCCGTGCGCTGGGCAGCACCGAGAGGTAGCGCCGCTCGTCTATCCGCAGCGGATCGCGTATGCCGTTCACCAGCCACACGGGGAGCCGCAGGACGCGCAGGTGCGCCAGCGACGAGTAGCCCTTGAGCGCGCCGAGCATGTCGTTCACGACATGCCAGTCGTCCCCGCCCAGGCCGAACGCCCGGGACATGTGGTGTGTCACCCGGCGGTACGCCCCGATCGGCTTGCCGCGGAGCTCGGCCGAGCAGCCCGCCAGCACCACGCCCCCGAGCCGGCCCTGGTGGCGCGCGGCGTAGGCGAGTGACGCGTAGCCGCCCATGGACAGCCCCACCAGCAACGGTGGCGTGGGGCAGGCGCTGACCGCGTCGTCGATGGTGTCGAGGGCGGCGTCGAACGTGAAGCGCTCCCGGCCGCGGGAGCCATGGCCGGGCAGGTCCACGGCATGGGCACGGTGGCCGGACCGGGTCACCGCGGTGACCTGGCGGTCCCAGATCGCCGAGGACGTGCGCATGCCATGCACGAACACGAGCGAGGCGGTGATGGGTGACTCCTCTTCGGGTCGCCCGCGGCGTGGGCCGACGGGAACGGCTTCTGCACTGACATTCGGAGGGTAATCCGCCCGGCTGTGCGCGGCTCTCAGGGTCAGGCTCCCTGGCGCCCGGCGGCGGACGCGGCGCCCAGCCAGGTGTGCGGGTTGCGGTCCCAGCACCAGCCGAGCTTCGCGCGGCGCTCGCTGATCCACACCGCGGGCACCCGCTGGTTGCCCGCACGCGAGCCCATCAGCGAATAGCACTTGTTCGGGCGCAGCATGTCGGGCCGCACGACGGTCAGCGCGATGCCCTCCGGGATGGTCAGCGGGGTCCGGCCCCGGCCGCGCACCGTGACCAGCGCGGTCTCGGGCGGCGTCCCGCAGAACTCCGAGCCGGTGTCGATGCCGTGCAGCAGCCACACCGGGCTGGCGGGCTGCTCGACGCCCTCGATGGGGCGGTACGTCGCGAGCTCCTCGCGGTCGATCACACTGACGCCGCGCTGGCGGCCTCGGCGCATCGCGGGCACCGCGTCGTTCAGGTCGCGGCCGTGCGCCGCGAACGCGTCCGGGCTCAGCACCAGCACGAACGGCACGTAGTCGTCGCCCGCGGGAGGAGCCGGAAGGGCCGCCACGACGGGGCGCAAGGGCTCGGTGACGGCGCGCAGTCCCGCGGCGTCGAGGCCGAGCAGGTCGGCCACGCCCAACTCCGCATACGCCTGGATCTGACGGTCGAGCTCCGCCTGCGGGTCAGCGGCGGGGTCGTAGGCCGTGGCGGCGGGGGACGCCTCGGCGCTGACGGTGGGCAGCAGTGGGTCGACAGACGTGATCACTGTGGGCATGCGAGCGGAACGCTCCCGAGGACCCGGGTTCTTCCCGGGCCGGCCCGTCGCCCACGCGGAGGGGACGACGGAGCCGGCCCGTCAGCTCAGGGCGTGATCAGCCCCAGAGGCGCTGCGAGGCGATCTCCGAGCCCTGCACCAGCGACTCGAGCTTCGCCCACGCGATCTGCGGGTGCACCCGGCCGCCGAGCCCGCAGTCGGTGGCGGCGATGACGTTCTCGCGGCCGACGCGGGTGGCGAACCGCTCAATGCGGTCCGCGACGAGCTCCGGGTGCTCGACGACGTTCGTGGAGTGGCTCACCACGCCGGGCAGGATGAGCTTGCCGTCGGGCAGCTTCACGTCGTCCCAGACGCGCCACTCGTGCTCGTGGCGCACGTTGGCGGCCTCGAAGGAGTACGCGCCGGCGTTGACCTCGAGCATCGTCGAGACGATGTCCTTCATCGGCAGGTCCGTGGTGTGCGGGCCGTGCCACGAGCCCCAGCACAGGTGGTAGCGGATCTGGTCCTCCGGCAGCCCGCGCAGCGCGTGGTTCAGCGCCTCGACCCGGACCCGCGTGAACGCCAGGTAGTCCTCGAGGCTGGGCTCGGGGCTGATCTGGTCCCAGCTCTCCGCGATCGACGGGTCGTCGATCTGCAGCACCAGGCCGGCCTCGATGATCGCCACATACTCCTCGCGCAGCGCGTCGGCGCACGCCCAGACGAACTCCTCGTCGGTGGCGTAGTGCTCATTCGCGATGCGGGCGGCGCTGCCGGGCGCGATCGACGTGATGAAGCCCTCGGTGACGCCCGTCGCGTCGAGCGCCGAGCGCAGGTTCGCGACGTCGGAGGCAATGGCGGCCTGGCCCGTGTACGTCAGCGGCCCGGTGCACTTCGGGAACGGCTTGGGGCCCTCGGCGGCGAAGATGCCGCTCGCCGGGTCCGTGTACGCCTCGCGGAACCGCACCTGGTCGCGGCGGTTGCCGAAGCCGGTGAGGCGGATGTCGCCGGGCATCGACGTGTGGTCGGCGGTGGCCCAGGCCATCGCGGTGTCGAGCTCCAGGCCGCCCAGCCGCTGGAACGAGTAGGACCACCAGGCGCCGTAGTCCACGGCCGAGCTCATCGCCTTGCCGAACTCCCCGTCGCCGGGGACGGAGATGCCCAGGTCGCGCTGGCGGCGCACCAGGTCGAGGACCGCGTCGGAGAGCAGGGCGTCATAGCCCTCGGCGGTCCCGCCGGCCTCACGGGCGGCGTTCGCGGCCAGCAGCTCGGGCGTCCGGGGAAGGCTGCCGGCGTGCGTGGTCTGGATGCGGTCAGTGCTGTGGATCATGGGGCGCCTCGAGTCATGCTGGGATGGGTGGCGCCATCGTGGCACAGCCGGCCGGGAGGCCCTGCGGGTGCTCAGCCTTCGACCTGCGCCCCGATCAGCCCGCGCCGGTGCGCGACGTCCACGGCCTCCGCGCGGCCCGACGCCCCGAGCTTGGCCAGCAGGTTCGACACGTGCACGCTCACCGTCTTGCCGCTGATGAACAGGCGCTCGCCAATCTGCCGGTTGCTCAGCCCGTCGGCCACGAGCGCCAGCACCTCCGCCTCGCGGGCGGTCAGGAGGTCCACGGCCGGCGCCCGCACGCCGGGCACGTCCAGGCGGCCGCGGCGGGCCAGCGCCGTCACCCAGGCGCGGAGCGGCTCGGCGCCCATCTGCTGCGCGTCGAGGAGCGCGCGAGCAGCCTCCCGGGACGCGGCCTGGCGGTCGCCGGAGGCCAGCAGGGCCTCGGCCCAGCGGGCCCGCGAGCATGCGCCGTCGTAGTGGTGGCCGTAGGCGAACGCCTCGGTGGCCGCCTCCCACAGCGCCGGGTCGGCGACGCCGCCGAGGCGCGCGTGCTCGGCGTGGGCGCGCACGAGCCAGGCCCGCCCCTCGGGCCCGAGCCGGCCGCCCCTCGGGCGCCCGCGCTCAGCCGCGGCACGCGCCCGCTCGATGAGGCCGGCGCCGAGCGTGAGCCGCACTGCGGGGTCCGCGCCCGTCTGGCGATCCCGCTCCGCGCCGTCCGCGAGGGCGCCCAGGGCCAGGGCGGCGAGCCGGATGCCACCCAAGAAGTTGTCGTTCCAGGTGCGGCCCAAGTGGTCGATGAGCTCGAGCGCCAGGTCGACGGCCTCGTCCACCCGCCCGGCCCAGGTGAGCGCCTCGATGGTGCAGCCCCCGGCGATCAGCGCGAGCTGCCCGTCGCGGTCCCACGACGACCGCATCGCCTGGCCGCGCTCGATCACGTCCGCGTCGCCGCGGGCCACCGCCGAGTACAGCTCGATGGCCGCGAAGAGCGGCGCCATCGCCGCGGGAACCGGCGGGCGGTCGGGCGGAGCGGGGCTCAGGTCGCCCAGCGCGTACCGCACGATCTCCGAGAAGACCCACACCGTGACCCCGCCCACGCTCAGCGCCACTCCCGCGTCCCGTGCCTGCGTGGTCGCCTGGGCCGCGATCGTGTGGGCCTGCGCGAGCTGCCCCGCGTAGTAGTGCGTCGTGGCCAGGTTGTAGAGCGTGCGCAGCTCGGTGGCGAGGTCCCCGGCCTGCCGGGCGCGGGCCGCGGACTCGGTCAGCAGCGCCGCCGCGCGCTCCGGGTCGTCCACGACGAGCACCGCGAGGGTGGTGAGCGCGTCAGCCTCCGCGCCGGCGTTGCCGACCGCGCGGGCGCTGGCCACGGCGGACTCCGCGCTGCGCTCCGCCTCGTCGTCCAGGTCGAGGTTCATCGCCGCGCGCGCATGGGTCGCCAGCGCCCACGGCATGGCCTCCGGGCAGGGAGCCTCGGCAAGGGCGGCCACCGCCAGCCCCGCCTCGGTGTGCGCCTCCTGCACGCGGTCGTCAGCGAGCAGGCACCTGGCCAGCACGGTGCGGACTTGCGCCTGTCGGGTCACGTCGCCGCTCGACGCCTCGACCGCCCGCCCGGCGAGGGCGATGGCGCGCTCGAGCTCGCCGCAGCGGCTCGCAGCGCCGGAGGCGGCCAGCAGCACGTCCACCAGGTCCGCGCCCACCTGCTCGGCGGCGTCGAGCACCGCGTCCCACAGCTCGAGCACCGTCTCCCGCTGACGCAGCTCCTCGACGTGGGCCAGCACCTGGGCCGCGGCATGGGCGGCCGCGTGGGAGGCGCGCAGCGCCGTCGGCAGGTCGTGGGCGCGCATCGCGTGCACCGCCACCTGGGAGGGCGGGCCGAGCGGCGGATCGGCCTCCAAGGCGCGCAGGTAGGCGCGGTGCAGCGCGACCTGGTCTCCGGGCAGCAGGTCCGCGTAGACGGCCTCCGCCAGCAGCGCGTGCCGGAAGGCGATCCGCTGGTCCTCACCCTGCAGCACGTGGTGGGCGACGGCCTCGCGCAGCACCGCGTCGAAGCCATGCGCGGCGTCCAGCTCGGCGCCCGCCGCGTCCTGGGCCACCGCGCGCAGCAGCGGCTCGTCGACCCGCCGGCCCGCCACCGAGGCGATCTGGGCGAGCCGCTGCACCGCCGGGTCCTGCTGCTCGAGGCGGCTGCGCAGGACGTCGCGCAGCGTCCATGGCAGGGAGTCGCCGTCCGCCGCCGTCGTCTCCAGCAGCTCCTCCGCGAAGAACGCGTTGCCCTCGGACCGCTCGCTCACCCGGCGCAGGTCGGCCTCGGTCAGCGTGCGGCCGAGCGTCGCGGTGGTGAACTCGCGGAGCTCGTCGACGGTGAACGCGGGCAGGTCGATGCGCTCGACCCGAGGGTGCCGGGTCATCTCCGCGAGCATCGGGCGCAGGGGATGCCGGCGGTGCAGGTCGTCGGCGCGGTAGCTCGCGACGACGAGCAGGTGCTCCTGGCGCATCCGCGCGAGCAGGAACCGCAGCACGTCCCGGCTCGAGGGGTCGGCCCAGTGCAGGTCCTCGATGACCAGCAGCAGCGGCGCGCCCGGCCGGCCCACGGCGCCCAGCACCTCGGACATCCCGTCGAAGAGCTGCAGCCGGCTGGTCTGGTCCTCGCCCGCGGGAAGCTCGTGGGCGCCCGCCGACAGCAGCCGCCCGAGAGCGGGACGCTGCGTCAGCGCCCGGTCGACCACGTCCGGCAGCAGCGCGCGGAGCTGGGCCAGGGCCTCCGCGAAGGGCAGGTACGGCAGGCCGATCTCGCCCAGGTCCACGCAGTGCACGGTGACCACCGTGGCGCCGGCCTGCTGCGCGAGCTCGGCACTGCGCTGCAGCAGCCGGGTCTTGCCCACACCCGCGTCGGCCCCGAGCAGCACCGCGCCCGGGCGCCCCTCGGCGGCCCGGGCCAGCGCTGCGGCGACCTGCTCGACCTGCTCATGCCGCGCCACGAACTGCGTCGTCATCGAGGTGCGGCCCATGTCCCCGATCTTGTCAGGCCCCACCCACGCCCGGCCCGCCGGAGCGCGCGGCGGATCCGGGTGAGCAGCCCGACCTCGACGACCCTGCCCTCCGTGGTCCCCGTCCCGCCGTCCCGGGCCTGCCGACGCGAGCCCATGCCCACCACGTCAGCGAGCATCCGCTCCCTCCGGTACGCCAGCTCGGCGTCCAGGCCCTGCCCCCACATGTCGTTCATCGCCTTCTCCTGTCCGATGGGTGCGGTCTCCCGCACCTCGCACAGTGGTCCTGAGGCGTGGGCGCGCGGATCGGTCAGGTGACGGGTCTTGGGGGCCCGGCGCCGTCGGGCGGTGGCCTGAGGCGCCTCAGAAGGGGCGTGGAGACGCGTACGGTGGACGCCCGTGCCCTCCTACCGCGTCTCGATCGGCCTCGGCCTCCTGCGACCTGGCGTCGACCCGGCCGACGTCCTGCCCACCGCGGCCTCGGCCGCGCGCGAGCTCGCCACTGTCGAGTCCTCCGACCTCGCGGTGCCGCACGGCGAGGCCCGGATCACGGTGCGGTTCACCGTCGCCGACGACGAGCACGCGCTCGCGGTGGGACGGCACGTGGTGGCCACCGTCGATGGCCTCGGCGCGACGACCCGCCCCACGCTCGACCGCCGCGCGGGACCGCGCTGGACGCCAGTGCGCTGACCTGGCCCCGCGGTCGGATCCCCGCGGTCGAATCGCGCCCTATGCCCCACTCGTTTACATTCGCAGCAGGGGGCGCAGGCGCGGGAGACCGCCGCCGAAGCCTGTGAAGAGCGGCGGGGGCGCGCTCTCGGGAAGGCTGCGACATGAACGAGGCAGACACCGCATGGGTGCTGGTGTGCGCGGCACTGGTGCTGTTCATGACGCCCGGCCTGGCGATGTTCTACGGCGGCATGGCGCGGTCCCGCAACACGCTGGCGATGATGCTGCAGAACACCGTGCCGCTCGGCGTCATCTCCCTGACCTGGGTGCTGCTGGGGTACACGCTCGCCTTCAGCAACGAGGGCACCAAGTACCTGGGGGCGTTCGACGCGACGGCGCTGCTGGACGTCGAGCAGCCGGAGTTCCACACCGTCGCCGCGGGCGTCACCATCCCCGTGCTGGCCTTCGTGGCCTACCAGATGATGTTCGCCGTCATCACTCCCGCGCTGCTCACGGGCGCCACCGCCGGGCGGCTCAAGATGCTCGGCTGGGTGGTGTTCCTGGCGGTGTGGTCGCTGGCGGTGTACCCGCAGGTCGCCCGGTGGCTGTGGCACCCCAAGGGGTGGCTCACCGCGATGGGCGCGCAGGACTGGGCGGGCGGGATGGTGGTGCACGCCTCGGCCGGGGGCGCGGCGCTCGCGGTGCTGCTCGTGGTCGGCAGGCGACGTGATTGGCCGCGCGTGTCCTCCTCGCCCAGCAACCTGCCGCTGATGCTCGCGGGCGCGGGCATCCTGTGGTTCGGGTGGTTCGGCTTCAACGCGGGTGACGGGCTGCAGGCGAACGAGATCGCCGCGCAGGCGCTCATGAACACGCATGTCGCAGCAGCCGGGGCGATGTGCGCGTGGCTGCTGCTGGAGCGCCTCACGAGCGGGCACGCGACCCTGGTCGGCGCGGCGTCCGGCGCGGTCGCGGGCCTGGCGACAGTGACCCCGTGCGCCGGGTACGTGAGCACCGGGGCCGCGATCCTCATCGGCGTCATCGCGGGCCTCGTGTGCAACCTCGCCGTGCACGCCAAGTTCCGGCTCGGCTACGACGACGCGCTGGACGTGATCGCCGTGCACTTCACCGGCGGGGTCCTCGGCTCGCTCCTGCTCGGGTTCTTCGCGGACAGCGCGATCAACCCCCTCAGCGCCGACGGGGTGTTCAACGGCGGCGGCGGCACACTGCTCGGCCATCAGGGGATCGCCGTCGTCAGCGTGTCCGTCTTCTCCTTCGTGGTGAGCTGGGTGATCGCCGCACTGGTCAACGTGACGGTGGGGCTGCGGGTGCCGCTCGCGGAGCAGGGCGACCTGGACCGCGAGCAGCAGGGCGCGGCGGCGTACGCGCTCAGCAGCGTGGCGGCCTCCGAGATGGAGTCCGCCGGTCGTGGCCTCGGTAGCGACCGGCCCGTCCCTGTGGCCGCGGACACCGGCCGACGACGGCGGCGCGCCGGGCGGCAGCTCGTCACCGCGCTGGTGGACGCCGGCCGCGTCGACGAGCTGCGCGACGCGCTCCTCGCCGCGGGCGCCGAGTCGATCGTGCTGTCCGACGCGGCCGTGTACTCCGCGACGCCCGTGGTCCAGTCCTTCCGGGGCCGCTACCAGCGCGTGGACTTCCGCGAGCGGCTGCGCGTGCAGGCGGTGGTGGACGACGCGCACGCCGCCGCCGTCGTGGCGCAGCTCGTGCACCGGTTCAGCGTCGACCCGAGGTCCGTGTACCGGCAGGACGTCGACATCGTGTGAGGGGCCGGAGGCAACGGCGCCGGGCCAGAGGGCTCTGAGCCGGCTGCCCGTCCGCACCGGGGGTCGGGGGGACTCCCCGGTGCGGACGCGCAGTCGGCTCAGCGTTCGAAAATGGCTCAGCGTTCGAGAGTGCTCAGCATCGGCCAGGGTCAGCGCGGGTCGACCTCGACCTCCCACACGAAGCCGTCGAGCACCTCGGCGGCGTGCCGGTGCGCGGCGTCCAGCGCGGTGGCCAGGTCGGGCGCCTCGCCTGGGACCTCGAAGGCCACGGCTCCACCGTCGGGGCCGAGCCCGTCCGGCTGGTCGTCGCCGCTGGCGCCGAGAGCGTCGGCCATCCCGGCGCGCACCGCCTCGTCGGGGATGTCCTGGACGGTGATGCGGGCGAGGTAGTCAGGCACCCGCACATCGTCGCTCATGCCGCCGACATGCCCGGTCGGGGTCGCACGGCCGCGCTGCTGCCGGGCACCGTCGCCCAGGCGATCAGGGCCCCGGCGGCCATCAGTCCTGCGCACACGAGCATGGCCGTCCGGTGGGCGGGGGCGAGCGTGGCCGCGTCGGTGAGGCTGCTGCCCACGCCTGCCACCAGTGGTAGCACGGCGATGACCAGCAGGCTCGCGATCCGGGCCACGGCGTTATTGACCCCGCTGGCGACGCCCGCCAGGTTGTCCGGCGCCGAGGCCAGTGCTGTCGAGGTGAGCGGCGCCACGGTCAGCGAGAGCCCGAGGCCCAGCACGACCACCCCGGGGAGCACCGCCGTCAGGTAGGGGGCGTGGGGGCCCACGCCGGCGAGCAGCAGCACGCCCGCCCCGCAGCCGAGCGGCCCCAGGGTCATGGGCAGCCGGGGTCCGATGCGAGTGCCCAGCGCCCCGGCCCGCGGCGAGAGCAGCAGCATGAGCACCGTCACCGGCAGCGGGGCCAGGCCCGCGGCCAGCGCGCTGTACCCCGAGACCACCTGCAACGTCACCACCAGGAAGAAGAACACCCCGCCGAGCGCCGCGTACACCACGAACGTCGCGGCGTTGGTGCCGCTGAACGGGCGCCAGCGGAACAGCCGCAGTGGCAGCAGCGGATGTGCGGCTCGGCGCTCGACCAGCAGGAAGGCGGCGAGCGCGACGACGGCCACGGCCAGTGAGCCCGCCACCCGCACGTCGGTGGGGCCGTAGGCGGGCCAGGCGGTGAACCCGTAGGTGAGGCCCGCGAGCCCCACCGCGCCGAGCAGCGTGCCGCCCACGTCGAGCGACTGCGCGGCCTGGGGGTCGCGGGACTCGGGGACGTGGCGCAGCGTGACCGCCACCACGACGGCCGTCAGCGGCAGGTTGATGAAGAAGATCCAGCGCCAGCTCGCCACATCGACGATCCAGCCGCCCAAGAAGGGCGCGGCCGCGCCGGCGATGCCGCCCAGCCCCGACCAGGCCCCGATCGCCTTCCCCCGGTCCTGCTCGCCGAAGGACGCCTGCAGGATCGACAAGGAGCCGGGCGTGAGGAGCGCGCCGCCGACGCCCTGCAGCACGCGCGCGCCGATCAATGTCCCGATGTTCGGCGCGAACGCGCACAGCGCCGACCCGGCGGCGAACCACACCACCCCGACCAGGAACATCCGCCGCCGCCCGAACCTGTCGCCGAGGGAGCCGCCGAGCAGCAGGAACGCGGCGAGGGTCAGCGCATACCCGTTGACGGTCCACTGGAGGTCGGCGGTGCCGGCGTCGAGCTCGCGGCCAATGTGCGGCAGGGCGATGGTCACGACTGTGGCGTCGATGAACGCCACGGCCGAGCCGAGCACCGTGGCGAGCAGCACCCATCGGGCGCGTGCCGTGCCGTACACGAGCGCATCGGACGCCATGCCCGCTCCTCGCCGTCGTGGCCGCGTCCCCGGCGGCGTCTCGGCGCGCCCGGGTCTCGTCAGGTTAGGCGCCGAGCGGGTGAACGTGCCTGGTGAGAGGGCTACGCGGAGAAATGTGGACGAGTCCGGCAAATCCCCCAGGGGGTGCCGGGGGATCTGGACGCCAGTACAGATGTTGGGCCCTGTTCACCCGGCGGACCGTCCACGCGTCGGGCACAGTGGACCGGTGGGCGACGTCCGAGAGCTACGCAGTGCTGGCAGCGTGCGGCGCAGGGAGGCCCTCGCCGAGACCGGCGAGTTGGTGCTCCGCGCCGAGCGCTCAGCGCCCCGAGCCGCCCGCCACTGGATCATGCGGGCCGTCGCGGCGGCAGGCGTGCACGGCGCGTCGAACCAGGTGGTGGAGCTGCTCGCCGGCGAGCTGGTCGCCAACGCGGTGCTGCACGGGCCGTCCGACGGCGAGATCCGCGTGCACGTGCGGATCTACCAGGACGAGGTCCGGGTCGAGGTCACGGACGAGAGCCCGACCCGCCCGCGGGTGCGCCGCCCGGAGCCCACGGATCCGAACGGCCGTGGCATGGCACTGGTCGCGACGCTGTCCTCCGCATGGGGCGTCGAACGCCTGGACGACGGCGGCAAGACGGTGTGGTTCACGGTGGAGAACCAGGACTGACCCGCACGTCCACCGCCAGCGCGCGGTGGTCGGACAGCCCGAGGTCGAGCGACATGGCCTCGCCGGCCGCCGCCACCGGGCCGTCGGCCAGGATGTGGTCGAGTTGGCGCTGTGGGGACTGTGACGGGAACGTCGCCGCCCGCGCCAAGGCGCGCATCCCCGACGCCTGCGCGGCGCGTCGGGGGTCGACGTTCAGGTCGCCCAGCAGGACGAGTGGACGCGGCTGGCGACGCAGCTCGCGCACCAGGCGGCGCAGCTGCACCACGTTCCAGCCGGGGATGAACGTCAGGTGCGTGGCGACGACCGTCAGCGGCCCGTGCGGCGTGCTGACGGACGCGAGCACCGCCGCCCGAGCCTCATCCCGCACCAGCGCGGGCAGTCGGGCGCCCGGGAACTGCACCGGCGCGCGGCCCCGCAGCGCGGGCAGCGCCAGCACCTGCCACGACAGCACCGGGAGGCGGCTGAGCAGTGCGATGCCGTAGCTCGACGCGGCGGGCTGCCGGTCGCCCGTGGCGGCCGACCACACCCCGGGCTCGCCGTGCATCGTCGCCACGAACCGGTGCTCGTCGGCGCCCATGGCCTCGGCGGCCACCGTTGTGAGGTCGGCGCCATGCGACCGTGGCTGGTCGCGGTCCACCTCCTGAAGGGCCAGGACGTCGGCGTCGAGGACGCGCACAGCCGACCGGAGGCGGTCGAGGTCCACCCGGCCGTCGCTCGGCGAGCGTCCGTGCAGGATGTTGAACGTGGCGAGGCGCATCGGCTCGATTGTCCTGTCCGCGCTGCGCGGGCGCGCGCTGTCGTGTACACACGCCTCATGACGGACGGCGTCGAACCCGAGGGCGGGCCGCGCGACGACCTGCAGGACGGCCTGCGCCGCACGGCTGTCGCGCTGGGCCGCGCGGGCATCCCGTTCGCGCTCGTGGGCGGGTACGCGGCCTGGGCCCGCGGGGCGCCGGAGCCCAGCCACGACGCGGACTTCGCCATCGCGGAGGCGGACGTCGAGCGCGCCAAGGCGGTGATCACGGCGGCGGGCCTGGAGGTGCGGGATCCCGCCGAGGACTGGCTGTTCAAGGCCTACCGGCGGGGCGCCCTGGTGGACGTCATCTTCCGGATGGTGGGCGAGCCCGTCACCCCGGAGATGCTGGCCCGCTCCGACGTGATCGAGGTGCTGGCCGTGCGGATGCCGGTGATGGACGCCACCGACGTGCTGTCCGCGAAGCTGCGGGTGCTGGGCGAGCACTTCTGCGACTACACCCGGCTGCTGCCGATCGCCCGTGCCCTGCGCGAGCAGGTCGACTGGGACCGGTTGGCCCACGAGGTCCGCGAGCACCCGTATGCGAGGGCGTTCCTCTACCTGCTCGGCGAGATCGGGGTGACGGCGCCGCGGGCCTGAGCCGTCAGCCGCGCCCGCGCCGACCTCGCGCGGCGGCGCCGATCGCGACAGCTGCCAGCACCGGGGCGAACGCCGCGCCGAGCAGCAGCGGCACGCTCCACACCGAGCTCGCCGCCGGCACGACGCGTTGCATGTCATCTGGGTCGTAGCGCACGGCCACCCGCTGCCCGGGGGCCGCCTGCTCGGCGCCGAGGTCGAGGGCGAACGTCGGGCCCTCCGGGTCGGAGTCGTGCACGGCGCGCACCTCGTCTCCGAGGACGCCCTGCACCACCGCCCACCCGGGCTCGGCGCGCGCGTCGAACATCATCCGCGTGGCAACGGGCCAGCCGACCAGGAGCAGCAGGAGCAGCGCCAGGGCGCCAGTGGCGGCGGCGACCCGGCGGCGGGCGGCCGCCCGGCCAGACGGCCCAGAACGGGTGGTGGGCAGGCTCGGGGGGTGCGCGCGGGGCGGCATGTCGTCCTCGCTTCATCGCAGGGAGTCCATCGGGAAGTCGGAGCACGGCGCGTGCCTGGTGGGGGCATGGTGAACGTAGTGACCCCGCGACGGTGCGGCAAGAGGCCATCCGCCGACCGGTCGTCCCGCAGGGGTGGCGGGTGTCAGCCGAACAGCCGGACGAAGTTGCGCAGCACCAGGTGCGGCCACGAGACGTCGGCGGCGCGGATCCGGGCGGCGACCTGATCGGCCTCGTGTGCGGGGAAGTACCCGGCGTGCCGGTACACCTCGATGCGGGTGAGGATCCCCTGTGCGTCGAGCTCCGGGTGGAACTGCGTCGCGTACAGGTGGCGTCGCAGCCGGAACATCTGGACTGGGCAGGTGGGGGAGGACGCCAGGAGGGTCGCGGCCGGGGGCAGTTCAGCACACGCCTCCTTGTGCCCGACGAACGCGTCGAACGTGCGCGGCAGGCCTGCGAGGAGCGGGTCGGCCGCCCCGGCGTCGGTGAGCGTGACGGGCACGGGCCCCACGGGCTCCGCGTAGCGGCCGTCGATGACCGCGCCCTGGTGGACTCCGAGCGTGCCGACGCCGTAGCAGGAGCCGAGGAACGGCACGTCGCGCGCGACGATCTGGTCCAGCAGCGGGCGCAGCTCGGCCTCCACGCGCCGCTGCGTCGGCGGCTTGGCGTCCTCGGGGTCGGATGAGTTGAACGGGCTGCCGCCCATCAGGACGCCCGCGTAGTCGTCGAGGTCGATCGGGGGCAGCGGGCCGGCCTCCATCCGCACCCGGTGCAGCCGGTCGGGGCTCAGCCCGCCGAACCGCGCGAAGGCCGCGAGCTCGTCGTCCGCGGCGACGTCCTCGGCGCGTGACGCGAGCAGGAGGAAGGGCCTCACCGGTCCGAGCCTAGGCGCCGTGGGCCGCACCGGCGCGCGGGCCCGCCACGCCGCGAATGCCGGAAATGCCCTTTACGATGCGAAAACGACAGGTCCAGCGTAGGTTCGGGACGGCATCGTCACCGTCGATGGGAGGCCCAGCTGATGAGCGAGCCAGGAGCCGTTGCTCAAGACGTGCACACGACCGACCCGGTGCAAGCCGTCGTCCGGGCCGATGGCACGGGGGAGATCGTGATCGAGGGGATCGTGCAGCGCGTCGCGACAGGCAGCATGGCCGAGGCGGGCGCAGCCGTCACCGGCCTCATCGCCGAGCTCGCGGGACGCGCCGGACGGCCGCTGCCCGCCGAGGTCGAGGACCCGGATGGCACCTGGTCGTTGGTCATCCACCCCGACGGGACTGTGGAGGAGGCGGCGAGCGGGGTCGCTGAGGGCCCGCGCAACGCGCCCGACGGGGGAGCGCACGCCGGCGGCCGGACCGCCCGCACGACGAGGTCCACCCGGCGCCCCGCTGCGGCGGAGCCCGACGGCGACCCGCTGCCGACGCTCGACGACTTGCTGGCCACCCGGTCGCAGAGCCCCACCGGTCCGGCCGAGCATGGCTGGCAGGTGGCCGTGCGCCGCGCGACCCTCGGCCTGGTCACCGTGGGACCCGGCCGCAACGAGCACCGGCACCGCGATGCCGTGCGGGCCGTGCAGCGCAGCCTCGACGGGCCCAAGACCATCGTCGTCATCAACCCCAAGGGCGGCGCGCACAAGACCACCGCGACGCTGCTGCTCGCCTCGACGTTCGGCATCCACCGCGGCGGCTACACGCTGGCGTGGGACAACAACGAGACGCGCGGCACCCTGGGCTGGCGCTCGGAGCACGCGCGCCACACCAACACGGCGGTCAACCTGCTGCAGAACCTCTCGCGGTTCACCGACCTCCAGGTGGCCCGGGTGGGCGACCTCGACAACTACGTGCGCTCGCAGGGCTCGGCGCAGTTCGACGTGCTCGCCTCCGACGAGGACGCGGCCTCCGCCGCCTCCGTCGACGCCGAGGCCTTCGGCGAGCTGCACGGCACCCTCGAGCGCTTCTACCGCGTCATGGTGGTCGACACCGGCAACAACATGCGGGCGTCGAACTGGCAGGCGGCGGTGGAGGTCGCCGACCAGCTCGTGGTGGTCTCCACCGTCCGCGAGGACACCGCGCAGTCGGCCGCGTGGGCGCTCGACGCGCTGCGGGCCACCGGCCACGACGACCTCATCCGCCGGGCGGTGACGGTGCTCTCGGCGCCAGCCCCCCGCGTGGACCGCCGGCTGCGGCGGCGCCTGCACCAGCACTTCGGCGCGCTCACCCGCTCCGTGATCGACGTGCCGTATGACAGCGGGCTCGTCAGCGGCGGGCCCATCGGGTACGACGCGCTGTCCCGGCGGACCCGGGAGGCGTGGCTGCAGGTCACCGCCGAGGTGGCGGACGGCCTGTAGCCGCCGGCCGCGATCACGGCCCGGGCTCGTGTCGGCGGGACATGAGCCCGGGCCGTGGCATCAGTGCGAGGAATGTCGCAGGCGGCGTGCAAGATGCCGGTGGGCCGCGACACAGGCTGGGTGGAGGAGCTCTCGCCCGAGCGCGCCCCCCGAGCCCAGGAGACGCCGTGCCGCCGCGGACCGAACGTGACCACGACACGCCGCCCACCCCCGAGTGGATGAGCGTGCCCGCGCAGCATGACGCGCCGTGGTTCGAGTCGATGGTGCGCGAGCACGGCCCGGCGCTCTACCGGTACTTCGTGCGCCGGGCGCCCCGTGACGACGCGGAGGACCTGGCCGCCGACGTGCTCGCCGTCGCCTGGCGGCGGAGGGCCGACGTGCCCGAGGGCGCCGAGCTGCCGTGGCTGTACCGCACCGCGGGCTTCGTGCTCGCGAACCACCGACGCAAGGGCCGCCCCGTGCCGGTGGGCGATGTGCCCGATGAGATCGACGAGAGCGACCCGGCGACCCTCGCGGTGGCCGACGAGCAGGTGCGCGACGTGCTCGCCGCGCTCAGCCCCCGGGACCGGCGCATCCTGCTCCTCGGCGCGTGGGAGGGCCTCAACGGCGCCGAGCTCGCCGAGGTGCTCGGCATCAGCCGGGGCGGAGCCGACGCCGCGCTGTCCCGCGCCCGCGCCCGCCTGCAGGACGCCTGGGCGGCGCACGCCCCCGCCTGACCGACCACCCCGCCTGACCACCCCGGGTGCAAGTCCCGGCCTCGACGCCACATAGACGGGGCAGAAGAGTCTTCGACCCGTCGCAACGGAATTGCTGCGGAATTACTGGGTGTAAAGGGAGCGCAGGCGGGAAGACTCGACGGCGGCGTCAGATGTGTATAAGGAGACGGGGCAGAAGAGTCTTCGACCCGTCGCACCCCATCCCGACCCTCGGAGGTCACCGTGACCAGCGTGCCGCCCCTCCCGCCCGACGACCCGTTCGACCGGCTCCGCGACGCCGACCCGGCCACCGGCGCCGAGCCGGACGTCGACCGCCTGAACGCCGCCGTCGCGGCCCGCACCGGCGACCTCGCCGCTGACGGGCCGGCCGCCGGTGAGCCGGACGCCACCGGGGACGAGCTCGCCGCGCGTCGACAGCGACGGACGCTGGGGGCGCGCTGGTTCCAGGTCGCCGCGGGCGTCGCAGCCCTCGCGATCGTCGGGACCAGCGGGTACGCGCTGGGCTCAGGGTCGACCGGCCCCGATCAGACGGCGGCGGGCAGCTCCATCCCGGCGGCCGTGGACCTCGGGGGAGCGGCCCCGGAGGCCGCCTCAGCCGCCGGTGGCGCGCTGTCCATGGCGGAGGACCGGATGTCGATGGGCTTCGGCGGACGGACCGTGTACACCGGCTCGGGGCTGTCCACCGACGGGGGAGCGGCCACCGCCTGGGGCTTCGACGCGGAGGCGTCGTACTCGCGCGAGACCGCGGAGAGGGTCGCGAAGGCGCTCGGCGTCACCGGCGAGCCCGTGCAGGAGTGGGGCTCGTGGCGGATCGGCCCCAACGACGGCTCCGGCCCCTCGGTGCAGGTGCAGCCCGACGGCCTCACGAGCGTCAACTACTACGACCCCACGGTCCAGGCGGGTCAGTGCGTCAGCGCGTCCACGGGGGTCGGCGGCGCCTCCGCCGACCCGGGCGGCGCGGCGATCGAGATCGCCCCCGCGCCCGCCCTCGAGTCGTGTGAGGGCGGCAAGCCGGCCCCCGGCGCCGATCAGGCGATCGAGCGGACCCGTGAGCTGCTGGGCGCCATGGGCGTCGACGACACCGCCTACGAGGTCGTCCTCGGCGAGAGCTGGACGACGGAGATCGCCTCCGTCACGGCGGAGCTGCTGCTCGACGGGCAGCGGACCGGGGTGGCGTGGAACGTGCAGCTCGCCGCCGATGGCGTGGTGCAGAGCCTCAACGGGTCCCTGGCGCCGGTGGTCGAGCTCGGTGAGCTCGAGGTGATCAGCGCGGCGGACGCCGTCGCGCGGCTCACCGACCCGCGGTTCGGGAGCAGCTGGGGCGGGATCATGCCGCTGGCCCGCACCACCGAGCTCGAGGCGGCCGTGCCCGACATGGCGATTATGCCGGTGGAGCCCGACTTCACCGTCCCGCCCACCCCGGTCGCTGGCGCCCGGCTCCCCTGGGCCGTCACGGAGGTCACCCTGACGTCCGCGCGCCTCGGCCTCGGGCTGACCCATCCCGACAACGGCGCCACCGTGCTGCTGCCCAGCTACGAGCTGTCCGACGGCTCCGGCAGCACCTGGAGCGTCGTGGCCGTGGCGGACGCGCACCTGGACTTCGCGCCCGCCGGCTGAGGCTCCGCGGCCGGGCGCCACAGGAGGGCGTGGCGTCCGGCCGCGGGAACACCCCACCGCCTCAGGTGGGGGCCGTCACCCGCACCAGTTGCCGCCCGCGCCCGCAGGGGCCATTTTGGGCGGATGGGGGAGAAGCGGATGACGGCGCGCGGGGTCGTCGCACGGTGCTTCGTGCTCGGTGTGGCGACCGGTGGCCGGGGATCGATGGGCCTGGCGGCGCCGCTGTTGGCTGGGCCGCCGCCCGAGCCTGGGTCCGCGCAGAGGGTCCGGGTCCGGCGCTGGGTGCTGCTGCTCGGTGTGGTCGGCGAGATGGTGATCGACAAGCTGCCCACCACCCCCAGCCGCCTCAACGCGCCGGGCCCGGCGCTCCGGGTGGCGAATGCCGTCGCCGGAGCGGCGATCCTCGCCCGACGCGCGGGCTCGCCCCTGCCATTGCCCGCGCTCGCCGGGGCGGCAGGCGCCCTCGCGGGGACCTGGACGGGCGCCGCATGGCGGGGCTGGGCTGACGCGCGAGGCCCCGACTGGCCGGGGGCGCTCCTCGAGGACGCGGCATCCGTGGGGCTCGCGGCACTGGCGGTGCGGTCCAGGTGAGCAGCCCGCCCCGCGCACCGGGGCGGACTGCCCACTGACGGCTGAGCTAATCAGTGAGGGCGCTCAGCGGGCTCGGCGGCCGCCGTGCTCGCACAGGGCCGTGGTCGACGGATCGGCCGCGAGCTCCTTCGCCGCGGGCAGCAGCCGGCCGTCGAAGTCGAACAGCGCCTGGTTCTCCCAGGCATTGCCCGATGACGGGTCCTCCGGGTCCCAGCCGTTGCCCTCCACAGCCGTCCACGCGGGCTCCCAGTAGACCGTCCCGATGCCGCGGCCGCCGGGCGCCGAGGCGACGACGTCCTGCACGGCGCGCAGCGCGGCGGCCTGGCCCGCCGGGGTGGCGGGGTAGCCGGAGACGAGCTCGTCGGGGAGGTTCATGATGTTCTCCCACGCGGGGGAGTCATCCTCGAGGGTGAACGGGTAGGCGGTCTCGACGACCAGCACGTCGCGGTCGTAGCGCTGCGACAGGGTGCTGACGGCGCCCTGCAGATCCGCCAGGCTGCCGTGCCAGTAGCCGTAGTAGGACAGGCCGATCACGTCGAACGGGACTGACCTGGCGGTGACCTCGTCGAACCACCAGGTCAGTGAGCCGATGCCGTTGTTGATGTTCGTCAAGTGCAGGATCACGCGGGTGTCGGGGTCCACCTCGCGCACCGCCTGGGCTCCCGCGGTGAGGAACGCGGCCAGGTTGTCCCACTGCGCGCCCACGACGCCGTCGGTGGTGTCGACGTCCCAGGTCTGGCCCCACGGCCACAGCATCCCCGGGTTGATCTCGTTCCCCACCTGGACGTAGTCGGCGGTGATGCCCTCGGCCGCGAGGGCGTCGAGCACGTCGCGCGTGTGGTCGTGGACGGACTGCTGGAGCTCGGCCGGGGACTGGCCCGCCCACGCGGACGGCACGCCCTGCGCGCCCGGGTCGGTCCAGCGGTCCGAGTAGTGGAAGTCGACCAACAGGCCCATGCCCGCGGCCTTGATGCGCTTGGCCGTCGCCACGACGTGCTCGCGGTCGTTGTACCCGTCCGCCGGGTCCACCCACACCTTGAGCCGTCCCACGTTCATCCCGGCGTCGGCGAGGATCCGCACCGCGTCCCCGGCCTTGCCCTTCGCCGTCTTGTACGTGGCGCCATGGTCCTCGTTCTTGGCGAGCCCGGACAGGTCGCCGCCGCGCACGTCCCGCGAGACCTGCCCCGGCGTGAGGGTCACGTCGTCCACGTTGGCCCAGGCGCCGCCCGGCCCGCGCGTGGCGATCTCCACGGTGCAGGATCCGCCGCGGACCTTCGCGGACACGGACAGCCGCACCCACGCGTCGTCCTGCTCGGTGAGCGGGGTGGTCGTCACGTCGTCCACGCCGCAGCCGGTGAGGCCGAGCGTGGTCGCGTCGAGCGCCCCACCGGACTTCACCCATGCGCTGACCGTCCACCAGCCCGGCGCCAGGCGCTTCACCGTCTGCCGGGTGCGCACGTCGTACGCGCTGGCGGACCAGTGGGCGAGGCGCTGCGCCGAGCCGTCGTGCCCGGGGCCCTCGACCTTCGCGGCGCCCGTGGCCCCGGTGACCTTCCAGCCGGTGAGGCCCGCCTCGAAGCCGCCGTTCACCAGCGCGCCGACCTGCTGGGGCGCCTTGTCGCGGGCCTGCGGGCCGGAGCCGGGCGTCGCGGCGGCCGGTGTGGCCGCGGCGAGCGCGAGCACGCCGGCCAGCGCCAACGCGGAGAGGCGGGGCCGTGGCCAGCCGAACGCCGGAGCCATGCGTGGAACGGGATCGTGTGGATCGGCCGCGTGGCGGGCAGTGCGGGGATGGTGCCTCATCGTGTCCTCCTTGACGCGTGGGCGGTGGCCGGGGCGGGCGCCCCGGCCGGTCAGCTCGGGGCGGTGGGCGCGGCGTCGTCGGCGTCATGGGCGATGCGGACCACCCGGACGCCGCCGGGGGCCACAGTGAACGCGTGCTCGACCCGCTGGCCGCTGATCAGGTCGTCGGCCAGGCCTTGTCCGGCGCCGCCGAGCGGGACGGTCGCCGCAGCCTCGCCGTGGTTGACGGCGATGACGTACTCGGCGCCGGCGCCGTGGCGGCGCACGACCTCCAGCTCCTCGGGCAAGCCGGCCGGGGTGATCCCGGCGTCGCGGTAGACGGCCGCGAGCACGGGCGCCAGGGCCTCGGCGTCGAGCCGGGTCGAGAGGTACCAGCCCGCTCCGGCGCCGTGCGTGTTCCGGGTGAGGGCGGGCCCCCCGGCGGCGGGGCCGTCGAGGTATGTGGCGACGACCTCCGCGCCGTCGAGCGTGACGTCGTCGGTCCAGACGTCGCCCACCAGCTCGAGCGGCCCGTCGCCGGACGGGTCGCCGCCGGGCCAGCCCAGCCGCGCCTGCTCTCCGGCGCGCAACGGCAGGAACTCCTCCACGGTCAGGCCCAGCGCGTCGCGCAGCGGCGCGCCGAACCCGCCGGGGTGCACGGCGTCGTGCTCGTCGACGATCCCGGAGAAGTAGGAGACGAGCAGCGTGCCGCCGTCGGCGACGTAGCGGGTGAGGTTCTCGGCGGCGGCCTGGGTGAGCAGGTACGACGCGGGCGCGACGACCAGCCGGTAGGCGGAGAGGTCCGCCTCGGGGTGGGCCATGTCCACGGTGAGCCCGTCGCGCCACAGCCGGTCGTAGAAGGCCTCGGAGCGCTCGCGGTGGGACAGGTCGGCGCTGGGCCGCCACTCGAGGTCCTGCGCCCAGAACGACTCCCAGTCCCACAGGAGTGCGACGTCGGCCCGCACCTCGGAGCCGACCACCTCGTCGAGGCGGCCGAGGTCGGCGCCCAGGGCGCACACCTCGCGCCAGACGCGGCTGGACGTGCCGGCGTGCGGGAGCATCGCCGAGTGGAACTTCTCGGCGCCGGAGCGGGAGGCGCGCCATTGGAAGAACAGCACCGCGTCGGCGCCGCGGCCCACGTGTGTGAACGCGTTGCGGGCCATCTCCCCGGCGCGCTTGGCGACGTTGCGCGGCTGCCAGTTGACCCCGGAGGTGGAGTGCTCCATGAGCACCCAGGGGCGGCCGGCGGCCACGGAGCGGGTGAGGTCGGCGGCGAGCGCGAGGCCGACGTGGCCGCGCTCGTCGGCGGCGGTGAGGTAGTGGTCGTTGGCGACGATGTCGACCTCGCGGGCCCAGCGCCACAGGTCCACGGCGGGGCAGGGGCCGGCCATGAAGTTGGTGGTGATCGGCACGTGGGGCGACTCGGCGCGGATCGCGTCCCGCTCGGCGATGAAGCACGCGAGCAACTGGTCGTTGGTGAATCGGGCGAAGTCGAGGCGCTGGGCGGGGTTGACCACCGAGGGGGCGACCGCCGGCACGCCGACGTGCTCCCACTCGCCGTAGCGCTGGCCCCAGAAGGTGGTGCCCCAGGCGTCGTTGAGCGCGGACAGCGCGCCGTAGCGGGCCTGCAGCCAGGTGCGGAAGGCGGCGGCGGAGGTGGGGGAGTAGTCCTCGGAGACGGGCGCGCCGTACTCGTTGTGCACGTGCCACAGGGCGAGGGCGGGGTGCTGCCCGTAGCGGCGCGCGAGCTGCTGGGCGATGGCCACGGACGCGCGGCGGTACTCGGGCGAGCTGGGGCTGGCCATGCCGCGTGAGCCGAAGCCGAGCGTGGTCCCCTCGCGGGTGACGACGCGGGTGTGCGGGTAGGCGGCGAAGAACCAGGCGGGCGGGGATGCCGTGGGGGTGCCGAGGTCGACGCGGATGTCATGGGCGTGCAGCAGCTCGATGAGCCGGTCGAGCCAGCCGAAGTCGTACGCGCCTTGACGTGGCTCGAGCAGCGCCCAGGAGAAGATGCCAATGCTGACCAGGTTCACCCCGGCCTCGCGCATCAGCGCGACGTCCTGCGCCCAGACCTCCTCGGGCCACTGCTCGGGGTTGTAGTCGCCTCCGTAGGAGATCCCACGGTCGCCGAGCACCCGGCCCTGCGGCGCACGGCTGCCGTCCAGGGTGGGCACGGGGGCGAGGGTGAAGCCTGAACTCATGACTCTCCTGACACGTCGTTGTGCACGCTCACAGGCCTCAGCGGGCCATGCAACGAAGAGATAACACCACGATTGACCCATTGACAAGGCCCAGAAGGGTGCCCGTACTGTGACCGTGCACAGGCACAGCGACGTCCGTGAAGTCGCAGTGCGCCCCGCCGCGACGAAGCGGCGGGTCCTTGACGAGGAGGACAGATGCGCCTGCACACAGGCATCAGGACCGTCGCCGCCCTCGCTGCCACGGCAGCGCTCATGGCGGCCTGCTCGGACGGCGGCAGCAGCGGTGAGAGCACCGGCGGAGACGGCGGGGCTGGCTCAGGGGACGCGGTGGAGCTCACGTTCTGGACATGGGCGCCCGGCATGGACGCCGTGGTCGAGGAGTGGAACTCCACGCATCCCGACATCCAGGTCACCGTCAACAAGCAGGACGGCGGCGACCCGGCCGTCACCAAGCTGCTCACCGCGATCAAGGCCGGCAGCGGGGCTCCCGACCTCATGCAGGCCGAGTACCAGAAGATCCCCACGCTGGTCTCCTCTGACGCGCTCGCCGACATCTCCGGCGAGCTCGGGGACGACGTCGCGGGCCAGTTCCCCGAGGGCGTCTGGAATGCCGTGACCCTGGGCGGCGACGCGGTCTACGCCGTCCCGCAGGACTCCGGGCCGATGCAGTTCTACTACCGGGCCGACATCTTCGAGTCCCTGGGCCTGGCCGTCCCCACCACCTGGGACGAGTACGCCGACGTGGCCGCACAGCTCCACGCCGCCGACCCGACCAAGTACCTCGGCACGTTCTCCGCCGCCGACGCGGGCTGGTTCACCGGCCTCGCCCAGCAGGCCGGGGCGTCGTGGTGGGGCATCGACGGCGACTCGTGGACCGTGTCGATCGACGATGACGCCACCCTCAAGGTCGCGGACTACTGGGGCGGCCTCGTCGAGTCCGGCGTGATCGACAACAAGCCGATGTACACCCCGGAGTGGAACGCGGCCCTCAACGACGGCACGCAGGTGGGCTGGCTCTCGGCGATCTGGGCGCCCGGGGTGCTCGAGGGCAACGCCGCCGACACGGCGGGCAAGTGGAAGATGGCCGCCATGCCGCAGTGGGACGCCGCGAAGCCCGCGACGGGCAACTGGGGTGGCTCGGCCACGGCCGTCACCACCCAGTCGGAGCACGTCGCCGAGGCCACCGAGTTCCTCACCTGGCTCAACACCGACCAGACGGCCGTGAGCGCGCTCGTCTCCGAGGGCGGCCTCTACCCGGCGAACATCCCCAGCCAGGCGAAGGCGCTTGCCAGCCCGCCGGCGTTCTTCGCCGATCAGGCCGACTTCTACGACCTGGCCGGCGAGATCGCGCAGACGGCCGGGAGCTTCACCTTCGGGCCCAACGTCAACGTGGCGTACTCCGCCTACAACGACGAGTTCGGCAAGGCCACCGAGGCGAAGTCGCGCAGCGCGTTCACCGACGCGGTGAAGGCCATGCAGAAGGCGACGATCGAGGACCTCAAGACCTCCGGGTTCTCCGTGAAGGAGTGAGGCAGGCGGTGGGTCGGCCGTCCTCCCCCCGGCCGGCCGGCCCGCCGCGCACCGATCCCGCATCCGCCCCACGAGGGAGAGCCACCCGTGACCAGCACCGAAGCGGCGCAACGCCCGTCCATCCCGCCCGATGCCACCGTCCGGCCCGGCTGGCGCGGGGGCCGACGGCGCACGCTCGCGCCGTACGCGTTCCTCGCCCCCGCCGTCACCCTATTCGCGCTCTTCCTCGCGCTGCCCATCGGGTACGCCGCCTACCTCAGCCTTCGCACCGTCAAGGTCAGCGGCCTGGGGCTCGGCAAGGGCGCGCGCACCGAGGTGTGGGCAGGGCTGTCCAACTACGAGCGGGCGCTCTCCGACCCTGAGTTCATCGCCTCGGTGCTGCGGGTGGGGCTCTACGGCCTGCTGCTGGTGCCGACGATGCTCGGGATGGCGCTGCTGTTCGCGCTGCTGCTCGACTCGCGGCGCACCCGCGCGCGCGGGTTCTCCCGGGTGTCGATCTTCCTGCCGTACGCGGTGCCGGCGGTGATCTCCTCGCTGCTCTGGGGTTTCCTCTACCTGCCGGCGGTCAGCCCATTCGCGTGGATCGCGGAGCGGCTGGGCGGCGACTTCCCCCAGCTGCTGTCCTCCGACCTGGTCATCTTCGCCGTCGCGAACATCGCGTTGTGGGGCGGCGTCGGCTTCAACATGGTGGTCCTGTACACCGCGCTCAAGGCGATCCCCACCGAGTTGTACGAGGCGGCGCGCATCGACGGCTGCAACGAGATCGCCATCGCCTGGCGCATCAAGATCCCGATCGTGGCGCCGTCGCTCATCATGACGTCCGTCTTCTCGATGATCGCCACGCTCCAGGTCTTCGCCGAGCCCACCACGCTGAAGCCGCTGACCAACACCATCTCCAGCACGTGGACCCCGCTGATGAAGGTGTACCGCGACGCGTTCACCCGGGACGACCTGTACTCCGCGGCCGCGACGTCCGTGGTGATCGCGGTGGCGACCTTCGCGCTGTCGTTCGGGTTCCTGCGCCTCGTGCAGAACCATGCCTTCAACCAGGAGAAGTGACATGGCCACCACGTATCCCACGCCGGCGCCCGCCACCGGGACGGACCCAGGCGCCGCGCCGAGCCGCCGTCGCCCCGGACGGCCCGCCGGGGGCGAACGACCCAGCGCCGTCGCCACCACGATCCTCGTGCTCGGCGCCGTGTACTGCCTGCTGCCCGTCGCGTGGGTGCTCATCGCGTCCAGCAAGAGCGCCGGCGAGCTGTTCTCCACGTTCACCTTCGCCCCGTCGACGCACCTCCTGGAGAACATCGGTGAGCTCGCGTCCTACCGGGGAGGCCTGTTCTGGCGGTGGATGGCCAACACCGCGCTGTACGCGGGCGTCGGCGGGCTGCTGTCGGTGGTGGTCTCCGCCACCGCCGGCTACGGGCTCGCCACGTACCAGTTCGCCGGCAAGAAGGCGATCTTCAACGTGCTGCTCGCCGGGGTCCTGGTGCCCGGCGTCGTCCTGGCGATCCCGCAGTACCTCCTGCTGGCACAGGTGGGCCTGACCAACACCTACTGGTCGGTGCTGCTGCCCAGCATCATCAGCCCGTACGGCATCTACCTGGCGCGCATCTACGCGGCGGCCTCGGTGCCCACCGACGTGATCGAGGCGGCCCGCACCGACGGCGCCGGCGAGCTGCGGATCTTCGCCACCGTCGCCGTGCCGATGATGCTGCCCGGGCTGGTCACCGTGTTCCTGTTCCAGTTCGTGGCCATCTGGAACAACTTCATGCTGCCGTACATCATGCTCGGCAACGACCGGCTGTTCCCGCTCACCGTGGGCCTGTCCGGGCTGCTCAACCAGGGCGCCTCACAACCCGCGATGTACACCTCGGTGATCACCGGCGCTCTGCTGTCGATCATCCCGCTGGTCGCGCTGTTCCTCACGCTGCAGCGCTACTGGCAGGTCGACCTCGCCGCGGGCGCGGTGAAGGCCTGAGATGCGCCTAGAGTCACGTGGCGTGGAGCAGCACACCCCGCCGACCCCGCGGAAGCGACCGACCATCCGCGACGTCGCCGCCGCCGCCGGAGTCTCGCGCGGCACCGTCTCCCGGGTGATCAACGGCGGGCACTGGGTGTCCCCGGATGCGCTCGCGGCCGTCAACGAGGCCATCCGGGCCACCGGCTACGCGGCCAACCACCACGCCCGCAGCCTCGTCACCGGGCGCTCGAACTCGGTGGCGTTCCTGCTCACCGAGCCGCAGCACCTGCTCTTCGAGGACCCCAACTTCTCCATCCTGCTGCGCGGCGCCGCCGAGGCCCTGGCCAAGCGGGAGATGCCGCTGCTGCTCATGGTCGCGTCCACCCCCGAGGAGCGCCGCCGCATCACCGCGTACGTGACAGCCGGCCACGTCGACGGCGTGCTGCTCATCTCCTCCCACCGGGACGACCCGCTGGTCGCGTCGCTGCTGTGCGCTGACGTCCCCGTCATCGCCTGCGGTATGCCGCTCGGCTTCGAGGAGCAGGTCGGCTACGTCACCGCTGACGACGCCGGGGGAGCACGCCGCATGACCCGGCACCTGCTCGACCAGGGCCGCCACCACGTCGCGACCATCACCGGGCCGCTCGACACCCCCGGCGGCACGATGCGGCTCGCCGGGTACCGCGAGGAGTTGGGCGACCGCTTCGACGAGACGCTCGTCGCGCACGGCGACTACACGCGCGACGGCGGCGAGCAGGCGATGCGGGAGCTGCTCGCCCGGCGCCCCGACCTCGACGCCGTGTTCGTCGCCTCCGACCTCATGGCCTCCGGCGCCCTCGTCGCGCTGCGCGATGCCGGCCGCAGCGTGCCCGAGGACGTCGCCGTCGGCGGCTTCGACGACTCCGGCCTCGCCGCGAACCTGCACCCGCCGCTCACCACCATGCGCCAGCCGTTCGAGCGGATCAGCGCCGAGATGGTCCGGCTGCTGCTCGAGGTCATCGAGGGCCAGGAGCCCGCGGCGATCACCCTGCCGACATCACTGGTGCGGCGCGCCTCGGCCTAGCCCGAACCGGAGCCACGTGTGTGAGCACGGTCGTCCTCATGGATCCGAGCCCGCGCGGTCACTGCTCGTCCACGCACCCGTCGCCTTTGTGATGCTGCATCCGCAGGTGGCTCGCGAGCTCGTTGATGGCGCGATCGAATGGCTCGGCCGCGAGTTGGCCTTCCTCACCGAAGCCGAACCACGGCTCGTCAACTGCGAGCCCGATCACCTCGTGGGCGAGGTTCTCGATGAGGTGCAGGTAGGTGAGCTCGTCGTCATCTGCGATCGCGGCCATGTGGCTCATGATGGCCGCCCGAGGAGCCAGGACTCGGGTGACCAGAACGGTCACCGGTGGGAGAGTACACACATGGCCGAACGCACCGAGAAGCTCATGTTGCTCGACACCGCCTCGCTGTACTTCCGGGCGTTCTTCGGTGTGCCGGACTCGGTGCGGGCTCCCGACGGCACGCCGGTGAACGCGGTGCGCGGGCTGCTGGACATGATCGCCCGGCTCGTCGACGACCACCGGCCGGGCCGGCTCGTGGCGTGCTGGGACGACGACTGGCGCCCGGAGTTCCGGGTGGCGGCGATCCCGTCCTACAAGGCGCAGCGGGTCGCCCAGGAGGTGCCCGGCACCACGGGCATCGAGGTGGTGCCCGAGGCGCTCACCCCGCAGATCCCGGTGATCATCGAGGTGCTGGCGGCGCTCGGCATCGCCCGTGTCGGGGCGCCCGGCTACGAGGCCGATGACGTGATCGGCACCCTGGTGGCCCGTGAGGTCGCACGCCCCGACGCCGTGCGTGCGGGCGTCGACGTGGTCACCGGCGACCGGGACCTGTTCCAACTCGTCGACGACGACGCCGGGGTGCGGGTGCTGTACACGGTGAGCCGTGGCATCAAGGACATCGCCGTGGTGGACGACGCGTGGCTGGCCGAGCGGTACGCCGTGACGTCCGGCGCCGCGTACGCGGACCTCGCGGTGCTGCGCGGCGACCCCAGCGACGGGCTGCCCGGCGTGCCCGGCATCGGGGAGAAGACCGCCGCGGCGCTCATCCACCGGTACGGGGACCTCGCGGGGGTGCTGGCCGCGCGGGATGCGGGCGACTCCGGGCTGACGGCCACGCAGCGGCGCCGGTTGCAGGAGGCCGCGTCGTACCTGGAGGTCGCGCCGATGGTGGTGCGGGTCGCGCCCGACGCCCCGGTGGGGGAGTTCGACGACGCCCTGCCGGCCACCCCCGTCGACCCCGAGGGACTGGTCGCGTTGGCGGAGCAGTGGGGGCTGGCGTCGAGCGTCCGCCGCGTCGTGGACGCGCTGTCCGCCGCGGGCACGCTGTCCGGCTGAGCGGCGCTGACGCGCGGGTTGAGCGGGCGTCGACGACCGGACCGGGGCGCCGAGTCGTCGGGTCGCGGGACGGGCAGGCAGAATGCTCCGGTGATCACGGTCAGCACGGACGGCTCCTGCCTGCGCAACCCCGGGGGGGCCATCGGCTGGGCCTGGGTCAACCACGACGGCACCTGCGAGTCGGGCGGCGGCCCGTCGGGCACCAACCAGATCGCGGAGCTCACCGCGCTGCTGGAGGCGATCCTGGCCCACCCGGGCGACGAGCAGCTCCGCATCGAGTCCGACTCGCAGTACGCGATCAAGTGCGCGTCCGAGTGGGTCGCGGGGTGGAAGCGCAAGGGCTGGCGCACCGCCAGCGGCTCGCCCGTGCAGAACCTGGCCCTCGTGCAGGCCATCGAGAAGGCCATCGCGGAGCGGCCCGGCAAGGGCGTCTTCCACTGGGTGCGCGGCCACCAGGGCGACACCTTCAACGAGCGCGCGGACGTGCTCGCGGGCCAGGCGGCCCGTGCGGCGCTGGCGGGCACCTCCGACCGGGTGCCGGTGGCGCCCCGGCCCGCGCCGGAGCCCGACCTCTTGTTTTGAGGCGGCTCTGACGCGACGACGGCGGGCCGGGCAGCGAGGAGGAGTCCTCGCTGCCCGGCCCGTCGTGGTCAGCCGATCAAGATCATCGGCGCACGGTCAGCGGCGCACGGTCAGCACCCCCGCCGTGACCGACGGCAGGTAGGACGCGCCCCCGCCGTAGACCACCGCGACGACCGCGGGCCCGGTGACCTTCGGCGCCGTGAACGTCGCGCTGCCGCCCGCCAGGGCCGGTGTGCCCACCGTGCGCCCGTTCACCAGCACCCGCACCGTGCCGGTGGGCGCGGGTGCGCCCTCGACGCCTGCGGCGGTGATGGTGACGGTGGGCGTGGCGCCCTTGTCCACCGACCAGGACGCGGTGGAGAGGCTGAGCCGTGCGAGCGTCCGGACGATGACGTGCGTGGCCGTGGCGGAGGATGCCGCGACCTCCGCGCTGCCCGGGTAGGCGACGGTCAGGGTGTGCGAGCCCACCGCCAGGTCGCGGGGGAGCGGCACAGTCGCCGTGCCGGTGAGGCCGTCCACGGCGAGCGTCCCGGTGGCGATCACGGTGTCGCCCTCGCGGACCTCCACCTCCCCGGACGGCGCCGCGGTGGCGCCGGTGACGGTGACGGCCACGCTCGTGCCCGAGCCGTAGGCGCCGATCCGCTGCGCGACCTTCGCCGTGGTGGTGGACGCCGAGACGGGGATCGCCTCCAGCACGGTGACGTCGAGCACCTGCGTGCGCGTCGTCGTGGTCGCGTTGTGGCTGTGCAGCACCAGCACCTGCGGCAGTTCGGTGGCCGCCGGGTCGCGGTGCACGGCCACCTCGGACCCCTCTGCGCTCACCGACCAGAACGTGTCAGCCGCGCCGCCGAACCACAGCGCGGGGGCGAACGGGTCCACCGTGAACGGCTCCACGGCGTCGACCCGGCGGCTGGGGTCGGCGGCGTACTGGGAGTACGTCCACACCTGCAGCGTGGGCGTGACCCCCGGCGTGATGCCGACGTCCGCGAGGCTGAGCGGCACCACCACCACGTTGTTGTCAAAGACCGTGGAGTCCACGTCGCCGAAGAACCCGTTGACCGGCTGCGCGTCGAGCAGGTCGCCGGTGGAGTAGTCGAAGGTGAGCTGCACCGTCACGTCGGTGGCCTCGTTGAGCTTCTGCACCACCGTCTGCCGGTCGTAGGCGCCGTCCCCGTCGAGGTCGATGTCGATGACGGGCAGCACGGACTGGCCCAGCGTCGCCCACTCGCCGTCCACCGCGATGCCGACGCCCAGGTACCCGCCCGCCGGGTCGAGCCCGGCGGCGGCGCGCTGCGGCGCCGTCGACGCCCAGCCCACCGTGCGCAGGTCGCCGGCGGCGACGGAGGAGTCGGACGTGACGAGCCCGGGGGCCCGCTCGAGGCGAGGGCTCGTGGCGGCGAGCTGCAGCGGCGCGACGAGCGAGGTCCAGCCGCCCGAGGCGATGCCACGGCCGGCCAGCGCGAGCTCGGCCTCGGCAGAGCCCGCGTCGGCGAACGCGATCCCGCTGGCGGCCAGGTCGCTGACCAGGCGCGGGGCGGCCTGCACCGGCACCCGCAGCTCAGTGGCTCCGGAGGTGAGGAGCAGCCGCCCGGTGAGGGCGGCCACGTGCTCGCGGGGCAGCCCGCCCTGCGTCGCGGCCGACGTCGGGTCGAGCTCGCGCTCGAGCGTCGCCGGGTCGGCCGTGAGGGTCAGCGTGACGAGCTGGGTGCGGCCGGACTGCACGGTGATCGTCGCGGGGGAGGTGGTGATCGTCGCGCCGCCGGTGGTGGTCGCCGCGGCGAAGGACGTCGAGTACCGGACGGCGGTGCTGCCGGTGTTGCGCACCGTCACGGTCTTGCGCTGCACGACGGTCTCGGCGCCGACGGGCACCACGCCGAACGTCACGGAGACCTGCTCGGGGTCCTCCGAGCCGAAGGCCAGCACGGTGCCGGCCACGGCGTCGGCCGCGTCGACCCGGCCGGAGCCGACCCGCTGCGGGCCGTAGACGTCGCCCGTGCCGTGGGCGCCCGTGAACACGTCGTGTGTGGCGGTGTTCATCACGGCGGCCTTGACCTCCGCGGGCGTCCAGCCGGGGTGCGCGGCCCGGACCAGGGCGGCGATGCCCGCCACATGAGGCGCTGACATCGACGTGCCGGACAGCGAGTGCGCGGCGCTCCCGCCACCCGAGGCAGCGGACAGGATGCTCGTGCCGGGCGCCGCGACGTCGGGCTTCGCGATGCCGAGCGACCCGTGCGCCCCGCGGGAGGAGCCAGGGTTGAGCACGTCGCCCGCGGAGTCGTCGTTGACCGACGCGGCGAGCGACGGTCCGAGCTTGACGCTCACGGCGCCCGTGCGGATCGCGGGCAGCAGTGCGGCGGTGGCGCTGGCCGTGAGCTGCGCGCCGGGGATGGCGGCGTTGCCCGCGATCCCGCCGGAGAACACGGCCCGCTGCGTGCCGAGCAGCACGCCCACGGCGCCTGCGGCCTGCGCGTTGTTGAAGCGCGCGCCGCTGCCGCACGCCCGGGTCGCGTCGTCGTCGTCCCAGGACAGGTAGACGACCTTGCCGGTGATCTCCGCGCTCCGGGCCGCCAGCGAGGAGCAGCCGCTCACCGTCTCGCCGAGGAAGGCGACCGGCGCGCTGACGTCCTGGTCGCCCGCGTAGGCGACCGAGTTCTGCGCGGCGTGGGCGCCGAGGAGCGCGGCGTCGGGCGCCGCGGTGACCTCCACGCCGTCGAGCGTCAGCGGGCTGCCCACCGAGTTCGCGACGGTCAGGCCGCTGGCGGCGCTGCCGGGTGAGCCGCCCACGTCGGTGATGTCGCCGGAGTTGCCGGCCGAGAGCACGGACAGCACCCCGAGGTCGGCGAGCCGGTCGATGAGCAGGTTGTCCGGGTCGTCGGACGGCGTGGCGGAGGCGCCGAGGGAGAGGTTGACGACGTCGAGGTGGTCGTTGAGGTCGCCGTCGCCATTCGGGTCGGCGGCCCAGTCGAGCGCCTGGGCGGTGAGGTTCGTCGAGCCGCCGATGTCGCCGAAGACCTTGAGCGCGTAGACGCCGGCTCCGGGCGCCGAGCCGGGGCCCACCTGCCAGTCCGTCAGGTCGGACAGTGCGGCGTAGTCACCGCGGAACGTGGACCCATCGGCCTGCACGCCGTATCCGGCGGCGGTGGCGGCGACGTGGGTGCCGTGGCCGCTGTTGGGGCTGGTGGCGAGGCTGTCGATGGGGTTGTCGTCCGGCACGGGGACGGTCGTGGCGCCCGGCAGGGTGGAGGCGGGGTTCGCGTCGTAGTACGTCCCGGCGAAGTCGCGGCCGCCCAGGTACTTGGCGCCGTCGAGCAGGTCGGCGGGGACCGTGCCCGTGCCGTCGGCGCCGTATGCGGCGGCGTAGGCCTCCGATGTGCCGGGACCGCCGAACACCGCATGCGTGTAGTCGACGCCGGTGTCGATGATCCCGACGCGGATGCCGGCGCCGGTCTGCCCGGTGCCCTGCCACACGTCGAGCGCGCGGGTGAAGGCGTCGCTGCTGGCGTTGTCGAGGGTGCGCGGCGTCACCTGGTACACGGCGACGACGTTGTCCCGGTCGGCGAGCTCCCGCAGCTGCGCGGCGTCGCCGGACACGAGGCTGCCCGCGATCACGTTCGTCAGGGTGGAGATCCGCCGGGGCTCGCCGGCGTCAGCGGCGCGGGCGCCGGGGTGGGCGGCCTCGGCGGGGATGACGGCCTCCGCGAGCTCCTCGACCTGCTGGGTGGCGGCCTGCACCTGCGCGGTGCTGCCGCCGTTCTCGTGCACGTCGAGAGCAGAGGGCGTGTCGAGCTGCACGAACGCGGTGACCTGGCCTGTCGCCTCAGCCGTCGCGGGGGAGACCTTGGCGCCGGACAGCGCGTCGGCCGAGGCCACGGGGCCGCCGGGAGCGCCGGGCTCGATCCCAGGGCTGTCCGGTGGGGCGGCGCCTGCGGGGCCGGCTCCGGCGAGTGTGGACGCCAGCAGTGCGAGCGCGACGGGCAGGGCGAGCCTGGAGGGCTGAGAGGGCCTGGAGGTCCGGCGTATGCCGGACGGCCAGGTGGCGGCGGACGACGGGCGACGCGTCATGGGTCACTCCTGCGGGCGGCGGGCGCGGATGGTGTCGGCGGCGCCACCTCGTCGCGTGCGGCAGGTGCAGTCCGGGAGGGCCTCCGGACTGCACCGTACTGGCGAATGGGGGGTTCGTCACTCTTTCGAGGGACATCCGTTACCGACCGGTACGCACCGATGCCCGCAGTGCCCGGAGGCAGCCTCTCAGCGCAGCGGGACGAAGGCGTACGACCCCTGCGGGCTGCGTCCGACCTGTTCGCCGTGCCGCTCGACCAGCCACATCGTCGAGCGCACCGGGAGCACCATCCGGCCACCGTCCGCGAGCTGGGCGACCAGCGCCTCTGGAAGCTGCTGGCCGGACGCGGACACGAGGATGCGGTCCCAGCCGTCCTCGACGGGCCGCCCCAGGGCGCTGGGGTCGGCTTGCTCGATGGCCGCCCATGGCATGGACCAGGCGGCCAGGTTCTCCGCGCCCCAGACCGCGAGGTCCGGGTCGATCTCCAGGCCGAGGACGCGGCCCTCGGGGCCGACCAGGCGGCCGAGCAGGGCGGTGGTCCAACCGGAGCCGGATCCAATGTCGAGCACGCTCGCGCCGGCCGGGACGTCAAGCAGGCGGAGCATGGCGGCCACCGTGCTCGGCTGGGAGTTCGTCTGCCCGTGGGCGAGCGGCAGGGGTCGGTCCTCGTCGGCGTGGGCGCGCTGCGCCGGTGGGAGGAACGCGCGACGGGTGAGCGTCGTCATGGCCTCCGCGACGGCGTCCGAGGCAGCGGACCCGGTCATCGTCACAGCCTAGGCATCACTCCGAGAGTGGCGCGATCTGCGGAAGTCGGGTGCCGTGCGGGGGTGTGTGCACGATGACGCCGCGGGGCTTGCGACCAGGGCGGCCGGGCGTGCGACGCTCCTCGATCCCCTCGAGGGTCGACGCGCGCCAGACCGCGCCTCCGTTGAGGCGGCCGTCGGGCGGCGGCAGCCAGGGCACCTTGCGGGAGAGCCAGACCCGGATGGTCGCGTTCTCGACGTTGAGGCGCGCTGCCAGTCGTGCGATGTCGTACAGGTCGTCCAGTCCGCCAGTTCGTATGGCGGGATCGGCGCTGGAGGCCGGGTCTGCGGGTGTCACGCTGGCGAGCCTATCCGCCCGTCCGCAGCCCACGGCGGCATCCGCGCTATCTGACGCGCGAACGTGACACAAATCTCAGCCCACGGGCTTTTGGACGCGCGTCCTGATGCCTATCGTGTTACGGGTGAGTAACAGAAAGCGTCCGACAACCCGGTCCCTCCGAGACCGTGGCCACCGGGCGATGCGTGCAGTCGCCCCCGACATATCCACCATGTTGATGATGACCAACACTCGCATCCACAGGGTGATCCGGGCCCTCCGGCCTCACACGATGGTCCAGCTTCTCGGCCTGGCCACCCTCTTCTCTGTCCTCCAGCAGACCAGCGTCGTCCAGACGCTCCGAGCCGAGATCACCCGGTTCCTCGCATGGGCCGACGACCAGGCACAGGCGCTCCTCGCCAGCCCCGCGGCCGAGGCGGTGCGGAACAGCCAAGCCGTCGCCGTGATCCGCGAGTACGCCGACCTGGTGACGCACCACTTCGGTCGTCTCGTCGAGACGATCCGCATGCATCACATCACGCGGACCTTGCAGGCCCGCCCCATCGCCCGTGGTGTGCTCGCCGCAGGCCTGCTCCTGGGCGGTGGCGCCGCGTTCGCCACGCCGGCGATCGGCGCCGAGGCCTCCCAGGTGTCGGAGGACGAGCGGCTTGCTGACGTCTCGCAGGTCGCCGCCGACGCCGCCAAGACGGCCGACGCCGTCCGCGAGGCCGCGAACGCGGCCGACATCCCCACCGACGAGCTCGACGCCGCGACCGCGCGGCTCAACGAGATCCTCAGCGCGAACGGGCTTGTCGAGGAGCGCTCCGCCCTCGAGGTCGAGATCGCTCTGGCGGTCGAGGCGGACAAGGCTGCCGAGGCCGAGGCGGCGCAGCAGGCCGAGGAGGCTCCCGAGCAGGAGCAGCCCGCCGAGCAGCAGCCCGCCGAGCAGCAGCCCGCCGAGGGTGAGCAGCCTGCCGAGCAGCAGCCCGCCGAGGGTGAGCAGCCTGCCGAGCAGCAGCCCGCCGAGGGTGAGCAGCCTGCCGAGCAGCAGCCCGCCGAGGGTGAGCAGCCTGCCGAGCAGCAGCCTGCCGAGGGAGAGCAGCCCGCCGAGGCTCAGCCTGCCGCCGAGCAGCAGTCCGCGCAGGAGCAGCTCGTCGAGACGGCTGCCGCTGAGAAGAAGTCCGGCTCCGACATCGTCGGGACCGTCCGGACGGCGTCTGTCGAGCCGACCAACATCGGCCCGCTCGCCACGGACCGCTCCGCGGGGACCATGCTGACTGACGTGCTGACCTCGTCGGCCAAGGAGCACGCCACGCAGACCGTGGCGGCGGACATGCACGACGCCCTCGACCAGGTGACCGACCTGACCGAGAAGGTCAGTGCCGCCGCGGGCATCGGCGCGTCGGGCACAGCTGTGATCGCCCAGGTTCCGGAGGTCCCGGAGCCGACCGCGGAGCAGGTCGCCGCGGCCGAGCAGAAGCTGGCCGAGAAGGCTGCCGCCGAGCAGGCCGCAGCCGAGCAGGCGGCGGCTGAGGCTGCCGCGGCCCAGGCTGCCGCCGAGGCCGCCGCGAAGGCCGAGGCCGAGGCTGCCGCCATGGCCGCCAAGGACGACGCCTCGCGCGCCGCCGCCGCGCAGGCTTCTGCGCGGGTCGCGGCCGAGGGCGTGCCCAGCGCGGGCAACGGCCGGTTCCCCGAGTCGTCGCTCTGCGGGCTGAGCTTCGCCCCGGGCGCCCAGCTGCGCTGCGACGCGGCCGCGTCGCTCGAGCTGATGAACATCGAGTACCGGCATGCGTTCGGCACCGACATGAGCATCACGGACTCCTACCGGTCCTACGACGCGCAGGTGCGGGTCAAGGCCCAGCTCGGCTACCTGGCCGGGACGCCTGGCACGTCCACCCACGGCTGGGCCCGCGCCCTCGACCTGGGCGGCGGCATCCAGACCTTCGGGTCGCCGCAGCACCAGTGGATGAAGGCGAACGCCGGCCGGTTCGGCTGGGTGCACCCCAGCTGGGCGCAGATGGGCGGCAGCAAGCCTGAGGCCTGGCACTGGGAGTACAACGGCTGACAGACCGTTCGATGATCGACGGCATGGCCCCTGCGGTGACAATCGCAGGGGCCATTGCCATGCCGCTGATGACGCTCGGCTGGGTTCTCCCAGCCGAGCGTTCTTGCGTGTCGGCCGTTGGGGGACCGGGCGACGCGCCCGAGTCGTCAACGCGGCGGGCATTTCGGGCAATAGCGCACACGTGTATTGCGTATGTGCACATGGATACCGGCAAATTACCGTCGAAACAGGGTTGAATCCGGCAGGACCATTGCCCCACGTCGCACATCGGAAGCCCGGGAGCATTAGGCCATCCGTCGCGGTGACAACGTCGTAGCCGAGACCTGTGCGAAAGGGCTTCCCCGATGACAGCCGTTGGGATGACAGAGACTCCACCCACGATCGGGATGCCGCGGCGGTCGTTCCTCAAGTGGTCGGGTGCGGCGGGGGGTGGTGCGGCACTCGTCGGCGCAGGCGCGTCGTTCGGAATCCCCGGTGTCGGCGCCGCGAACGCCGCGGCCGCGTCGCCGATCACGGGCGCGGACTCGGTGGCGTGGAACTCGTGCTGGGTCAACTGCCAGAGCAGGTGCCCGCTGCGCTTCCACGTCAAGGACGGCACGATCGTCCGGGTCGAGACCGATGACGCCGGTGATGACGAGCTCGGGTCGCAGCAGATCCGCGCCTGCGTGCGTGGACGCTCGATGCGCCAGCGCATCTACAACGCGGACCGGCTCAAGGCCCCCATGAAGCGGGTCGGCCCGCGAGGGGCGGGCGAGTTCGAGGAGATCACCTGGGACGAGGCGTTCGACACGATCGCCGCCGAGCTCGAGCGGATCATCGCCGAGCACGGCAACGAGGCGGTCTACCTCAACTCGGGAACGGGGACCAACGGCGGTGCGATCGGCTCGCGCTCCTCGGTGCGCCGGTTCCTCAACTGCCTCGGCGGCTACCTGCTCTCGTATGGCACGTACTCGACCGGCGCCATCCAGATCGCCGCGCCCTACACCTACGGCACCTCACCGTCGACCAACACGTTCGACGACGCCGTCAACTCCCAGCTCGTCGTGCTGTGGGGCAACAACCCACTCGAGACGCGCATGGGCGGCGAGGCCTTCGTCATCCAGAAGGCGAAGCAGATGAGCAGCACGAAGTTCATCGTGGTCGACCCTCGCTACTCCGACACAGCGTCGACCGTGGGTGACGAGTGGGTTGCGCTGCACCCGGGCACCGACGCGGCGCTCGTGGCCGGCATGGCACACGTGATGATCACCGAGGACCTCGTCGACCAGGAGTTCCTGGACACGTACTGCGTGGGCTACGACGAGGAGCACATGCCCGAGGGCATCCCGGCGGGGAACTCCTACAAGAGCTACATCCTCGGCACGGGCCCCGACGGCGTCGTCAAGACGCCTGCGTGGGCCAGCCAGATCACCGGCGTCACGAGCGCGCAGATCATCTCCGTCGCCCGGCAGATCGCCGGCGCCAAGCCGTGCGCGATCAGCCAGGGCTGGGGCGCGCAGCGTCAGATGAACGGCGAGAACTCGGCCCGCGCGGTCTTCATGCTCGCGCTGCTCACGGGCAACGTCGGCATTCCCGGTGGTGGCACCGGTGATCGTGAGACCACCTACAACTTCAAGGTCGCGGGCTTCCCCGAGCTGAAGAACCCGGTCGGGACCTCGATCTCGATCTGCATGTGGACCGACGCGGTCGAGCGCGGCCCGGAGATGACGAAGCTCCGGGACGGGGTGCGTGGCAAGGACAAGCTGGACACCGGCATCAAGTTCCTCTTCAACTACGCCGGCAACACGATCGTCAACCAGCACATGGACGCCAACCGGACGTCGAAGCTGCTGCAGGACGAGTCGCTGCTCGAGTTCATCCTCGTGATCGACAACCAGATGACCGCCTCGGCGAAGTTCGCCGACATCCTGCTCCCGGACGTGTCGAACGTCGAGCAGCGTGACCTCACGGCGGGCGGCTCGACGGGTGACCTCGGGTACGTCATCTACGCGGACAAGGCGATCGAGCCGCTATTCGACTCCAAGCCGATCTACGAGATCCTCACCGAGCTCGCCAAGCGGCTGGGGGTCGAGGAGGAGTTCACCGAGGGCAAGACCCAGGACGAGTGGATCGACGAGCTCATCGAGGCCACCCGCAAGGACACTCCGGCGATCCCTCCGAACGAGGAGTTCCGCGCGGCTGGCGTCTACCGCCAGAACAACCCGGCGGGGCACGTCATCCCGCTCAAGGCGTTCCGTGACGACCCGGTCGCGAACCCGCTCAAGACGCCCTCGGGCAAGATCGAGATCTTCTCGAAGCAGATCTGGGACATCGCCCACACGTGGGAGCTGCCCGAGGGGCAGCGCATCACGGCCCTGCCGGAGCACATCGTCGGCGCCGAGGGTGTCGAGGAGGCGCGGACCAACGAGAAGTACCCGCTGCAGTGCATCGGGCACCACTACAAGTCCCGGACGCACTCGACCTACGGCAACGTCCCCTGGCTGCAGGAGGCCCACCCGCAGATGGTGTGGATCAACCCCGCCGACGCCCGGGAGCGTGGCATCGAGAACGACGACGTGGTGCAGGTCTTCAACGACCGCGGCCGCATCGAGCTGGTCGCGCGGGTGACCCCGCGCATCATGCCGGGCGTGCTCTCGGTGCCGCAGGGCGCCTGGTACCGACCTGACAAGGACGGGCTGGACCGTGGGGGGAGCATCAACACCCTCACGAGCTGGAACACCACGCCGTTGGCCAAGGCCACCACGGCGCACACGAATCTTGTCCAGGTCGAGAAGGCGTAAGGGGGTAGACGATCGTGGCTGCTGAGCTGGGTTTCCATTTTGATCAGACGCTGTGTAACGGGTGTAAGGCCTGTTCTGTGGCGTGTAAGGACAAGCATGATCTGCCGGTGGGTGTGACGTGGCGGCGTGTCGCGGAGTATTCGGGTGGGACGTGGCAGCGTGACGGGAACACCGTTGTGCCGAATGTGTTCTCGTATTACACGTCGATCGCGTGTAATCACTGTGAGGACCCGATTTGTGTGCGGGTGTGCCCGACGACGGCGATGAGCCAGGGTCCTGATGGTGTGGTCACTGTCGATCAGGATGTGTGTGTGGGGTGCCGGTATTGCGAGTGGGCGTGCCCGTATTCGGCTCCGCAGTTCGACGCGGAGGCCGGGCATATGACCAAGTGCGACCTGTGCGCGGACTACCGCTCCGAGGGCAAGGACCCGGCGTGTGTGGCGGCGTGCCCGTCGCGGGCGCTGAGCTATGGCCCGGTCGAGGAGCTGCGCGCCGAGCATGGTGATCTGGCCGGTGTGGAGCCGCTGCCGGACCCGGCGATCACGCGTCCGCGCCTGGTGATCACCCCCCACCGTGACGCCCAGCCCAGTGGTTCGGGCACGGGTTCTGTGGCCAACCCTGAGGAGCTGTGACTCATGCACACCGCTGAGCTTCCGATGATCGTGTTCACCGTGGCCGCCCAGATGAGCGTGGGCGCGTTCGTGGTGTTGGGAATTGTGCAGGTCGTGGCCGGTCGCAAGTTCGCGGCGGGCACGGTCGAGAAGATGACCGACACCGCGTTGTATGCGATCGGCCCGGTGATGGTGCTGGGATTGATCGCGTCGATGTTCCACATGGGCGACCCGATGCACTCGCTGAATGTGATCCGGCATTTCGACTCGTCGTGGTTGAGCCGGGAGATCGTGTTCGGGGTCGGGTTCGCCGGGCTGGGGTTCTTGTTCGCCCTGGCGCAGTGGTTCAAGTGGGGCTCGGCGCGTTTGCGTCAGGTCCTGGCTGGTGTGACGGCTGTGGTGGGCCTGTGCTTGGTGTTCGTGATGAGCATGATTTATTACACGCTCGAGACGGTTCCGGCCTGGCACACCTGGGCGACGCCCGCGCAGTTCTTCGCCACGACATTCCTGTTGGGCTCGCTCGCCGTTGGTGCGGCGTTCATGGGCTCGATCATGTGGCGCCGTCGCTCGGCTGGCGGGGCCGAGCTGGATGAGTCGACGGCGGCGTTGTTGACGGGCTCGCTCAAGGGCGTGGGGTTGGGCGCTGTGGCGATGCTCGGCGTCGAGTTCGTGATCATCCCGCTGCACATCTCGAACCTGTCGGCCGCCGGGGGGGCCGCGGCGGAGTCGGCCGCGGTGTTCTCTGGGGTGTGGTTCGTCGCGCGGCTGGTGCTGGTGTTCGCCGGGGCCGGGCTGCTGGGGGTGTTCCTGTACCGGTATGCCTCGCATGCGAAGGACGCGGGGGTGCGGATGCTCGCGATCGTGGCGACCAGCGCGTTCGTGCTGGTGCTGGCCGGTGAGCTGATCGGCCGGTCGCAGTTCTACGAGCAGATGACCCGCATCGGCATGTGACACCCCGCCGAGCCGCCGCCCATCACGGCGACGACGCACGGCGAATGGCCCGCACCCCCACCAGGGTGCGGGCCTTTGGTCCGGCTGGCCCCGGCACTTTGCGGGGGACGAGGGCGCCATTTCGGGCAATAGCACACGCGAGCCTTGCGTATGTACGCGAATAAACCGTCGATTTCTGTGGCTAAACGGTCCAATCCCGGCAGGACCATGGCCCCACGTCCCACATCGGGGGCCCGGGAGCATTGAGCCATCCGTCTCCGTGCCAATCGCGTGCGCGAGACCTGCGCGAAAGGACGCCCCCGATGACCGACGTTGGGACGACAGAGATTCCACCCACCACCACCGGGATGCCGCGCCGATCCTTCCTGAAGTGGTCGGGCGCGGCTGGCGGTGGGGCAGCCCTCGTGGGCGCGGGAGCCTCGCTGGGCCTCCTGCCCGGCGTCGGGCCCTCCAACGCGGCCACGCTCACGGCAGACGCGGCGACGGGGGACAAGACCACCTGGTCGGCCTGCATCATCAACTGCGGTTCGCGGTGCCCGCTGCGGTTCGACGTCAAGGACGGCGCGATCGTCCGGGTCTCGCCCGACCCCACGGGTGACGACGAGCTCTACACGCGGCAGATCCGCGCATGCGTGCGCGGCCGCTCGATGCGCCAGCGCATCTACAACGCCGACCGGCTCAAGGCCCCCATGAAGCGGGTCGGCGAGCGCGGCTCGGGCGAGTTCGAGCAGATCACCTGGGACGAGGCGTACGAGCTGTTCGCCGAGAAGCTCAAGGGCACGATCGAGAAGTACGGCAACGAGGCCATTTACAGCAATTACGGCTCGGGCACCTGGAACGGCCTGATGTCGACGAGCGGCGGCTGGGCTCGGCTGCTCAACCTCATGGGCGGCAACCTCGGGTACTACGGCAACTACTCCTACGGGCAGATCGGCACCTGCACCCGGTTCCACTACGGGAACCCGGACGAGCAGATCAGCAACAGCTTCGAGGACTCGGCCGCGAACTCCCAGCTCATCGTGCTGTGGGGCAACAACCCCATGGAGACGCGCATGAGCGGCGGCGGTGTGCTCTTCACGTCGCTGTGGGCCAAGAAGCAGGCCGGCGTGAAGTTCATCGTCATCGACCCGCGGCAGTCTGACTCGGTGGTGAACCTCGCCGACGAGTGGCTGGCGCCGCGGCCCGGGACTGACGCGGCGCTCGTCGCGGGCATGGCGCACGCGATCATCAGCGCGAACTTGCACGACCAGGAGTTCCTCGACGCGTACTGCCAGGGCTTCGACGAGGCGCACATGCCCGAGGGTGTTCCCTCCGGCAACTCCTACCGCTCCTACGTGATGGGCGAGGGCTCCGACGGGATCGAGAAGACCCCCGAGTGGGCGGCCGACGTCACCGGCGTCCCGGCAGGCCAGATCATCCGCGTCGCACGCGAGATCGCGCTCGCCAAGCCCGCCAACATCACGCAGGGCTGGGGGCCGCAGCGGCACGCCAACGGCGAGAACCAGGCCCGGGCGATCTACACGCTCGCGGCGATCACCGGGAACGTCGGCATCTCCGGCGGTGGCACGGGCGGTCGCGAGGGCTACTACTGGCCCGCGTCGATGTGGTTCCCGGACGGCTCGAACCCGGTCGAGACCCAGATCTCCATGTTCGGCTGGACCGACGCGATCGAGCGCGGCCCGGAGCTGACCCGGCTCAAGGACGGGGTCCGCGGCAAGGACAAGCTCGACGTCGGCATCAAGTTTCTGCTGCAGTACGCGGGCAACATGCTGGCCAGCCAGCACGCGGACATCAACCGCACGCGCGCGATCCTCAAGGACGAGTCGCTCTGCGAGTTCATCGTGGTCGTCGACAACCAGATGACGGCCTCGGCGAAGATGGCCGACCTGATCCTGCCCGACACCACAACCGCCGAGCGCTGGGACATGGCGCCCAGCGAGTACACCGGTGACGTCGCGTACCTGATCATGTGCGAGAAGTCGATTGAGCCGCTGTTCGACTCCAAGCCGTCCTACGAGATCTGCACCGGGATCGCCAAGGCCCTGGGTGTCGAGCAGGAGTTCACCGAGGGGCGCACCGGCGAGGAGTGGGTCCGGTGGATGCACGAGGAGACGCGCAAGGACCGCCCTGACTTCCCGACCTTCGAAGAGCTGCAGAAGCAGGGCGTGTACCGGTACACGAACCCCGACGGACCCACCGTCCCGCTCAAGGCGTTCCGCGAGGACCCGGTCGCCAACCCCCTCGACACCCCGTCCGGGAAGATCGAGATCTTCTCCTCCGAGCTGTGGGAGATGACCTCGACCTGGGAGTTCCCCAACGCGGAGCCCGGTGACAAGCTCACCGCCCTGCCCGAGCACGTCGACACGTGGGAAGGCGCCATCGAGGCGCGGACCAACGAGAAGTACCCGCTGCAGGTCATCGGGCACCACTACAAGTCCCGGACGCACTCGACCTACGGCAACGTCCCCTGGCTGCAGGAGGCCCACCCGCAGAAGGTGTGGATGAACCCCGCCGACGCCCAGGAGCGTGGCATCGAGAACGACGACCTGGTCGAGATCTTCAACGACCGGGGCCGGATCCGCATCCCTGCGAAGGTCACGGCCCGCATCATGCCGGGCGTGCTCTCGGTGCCCCAGGGCGCCTGGTACAAGCCCGACCAGGACGGCGTCGACACCGGTGGCGCCGTCAATGTGCTGACCCGGATCCATCCCACCCCGTTGTCCAAGGGGAATGCGCAGCACACAGCTCTTGTCCAGGTCGAGAAGGCGTAAGGGGGTAGACGATCGTGGCTGCTGAGCTGGGTTTCCATTTTGATCAGACGCTGTGTAACGGGTGTAAGGCCTGTTCTGTGGCGTGTAAGGACAAGCATGATCTGCCGGTGGGTGTGACGTGGCGGCGTGTCGCGGAGTATTCGGGTGGGACGTGGCAGCGTGACGGGAACACCGTTGTGCCGAATGTGTTCTCGTATTACACGTCGATCGCGTGTAATCACTGTGAGGACCCGATTTGTGTGCGGGTGTGCCCGACGACGGCGATGAGCCAGGGTCCTGATGGTGTGGTGACCGTCGATCAGGATGTGTGTGTGGGGTGCCGGTATTGCGAGTGGGCGTGCCCGTATTCGGCTCCGCAGTTCGACGCGGAGGCCGGGCATATGACTAAGTGCGACCTGTGCGCGGATTACCGCTCGGAGGGCAAGGACCCGGCGTGTGTGGCGGCGTGCCCGTCGCGGGCGCTGAGCTATGGCCCGGTTGAGGAGTTGCGCGCCGAGCATGGTGATCTGGCGGGTGTGGAGCCGTTGCCGGATCCGGCGATCACGCGTCCGCGCCTGGTGATCACCCCCCACCGTGACGCCCAGCCCAGTGGTTCGGGCACGGGTTCTGTGGCCAACCCTGAGGAGCTGTGACTCATGCACACCGCTGAGCTTCCGATGATCGTGTTCACCCTGGCGGCGCAGATGAGCGTGGGCGCGTTCGTGGTGTTGGGAATTGTGCAGGTCGTGGCCGGTCGCAAGTTCGCGGCGGGCACGGTCGAGAAGATGACCGACACCGCGTTGTATGCGATCGGCCCGGGGAGGGTGTTCGGGTTGATCGCGTCGAGGTTCCACATGGGCGACCGGATGCACTCGCTGAATGTGATCCGGCATTTCGACTCGTCGTGGTTGAGCCGGGAGATCGTGTTCGGGGTCGGGTTCGCCGGGCTGGGGTTCTTGTTCGCCCTGGCGCAGTGGTTCAANGGCGCAGTGGTTCAAGTGGGGCTCGGCGCGTTTGCGTCAGGTCCTGGCTGGTGTGACGGCTGTGGTGGGCCTGTGCTTGGTGTTCGTGATGAGCATGATTTATTACACGCTCGAGACGGTTCCGGCCTGGCACACCTGGGCGACGCCCGCGCAGTTCTTCGCCACGACATTCCTGTTGGGCTCGCTCGCCGTTGGTGCGGCGTTCATGGGCTCGATCATGTGGCGCCGTCGCTCGGCTGGCGGGGCCGAGCTGGATGAGTCGACGGCGGCGTTGTTGACGGGCTCGCTCAAGGGCGTGGGGTTGGGCGCTGTGGCGATGCTCGGCGTCGAGTTCGTGATCATCCCGCTGCACATCTCGAACCTGTCGGCCGCCGGGGGGGCCGCGGCGGAGTCGGCCGCGGTCTTCTCCGGGGTGTGGTTCGTCGCGCGGCTGGTGCTGGTGTTCGCCGGGGCCGGGCTGCTGGGGGTGTTCCTGTACCGGTATGCCTCGCATGCGAAGGACGCGGGGGTGCGGATGCTCGCGATCGTGGCGACCAGTGCCTTCGCGCTCGTGCTGGCCGGTGAGCTGATCGGCCGGTCGCAGTTCTACGAGCAGATGACCCGCATCGGCATGTGACCCCCCGCCGAGCGCAGCGAATGGCCCGCACCCCCACCAGGGTGCGGGCCATTCTTTTATCCCGCCTTCGACGTGGTAATTCTCATCTTTTATCCCGCCCCCGGGCGTGGCAATGGCCACGAGTGCGATTCGCGGCGTAATACCTCACGCGCTTGTTTCGTATGTGCACCGCACGAATCGACCATCGCGGGTCGAATATGTCGATCACTGGCAGGACCATTGCCCTAGATGAATTTTCATGTCGGCGCGGACGATGGGGCAATCGATCTCGGTGCACCCCGTAGTACCTGAGAACTGCTCGAAAGGATGCCCCGATGACGACCGTTGGGACGCAAGAGAAGCCACAGGCGGCGGGCTTGCCACGTCGCTCCTTCCTGAAGTGGTCAGGGGCGGCCGGTGGCGGCGCCGTGCTCGTGGGCGCAGGAGCCTCCTTCGGTCTGCTGCCCGGGGTCGGCGCGGCGAACGCGGCCCGGATGAGTCCCGCGGACTCGGGTGACAAGGCCGTGTGGAACGCCTGCCTGGTGAACTGCGGGTCGCGCTGCGCGCTGCGCCTGCACGTCAAGGACGGCACGCTCGTCAAGGTCGGCACCGACGACACCGGCTCGGACGGCCTCGACGGCCCCCAGCTGCGGGCCTGCGTCCGCGGGCGCTCGTTCCGCCACCGCGTCTACAACCCCGACCGCCTCAAGACCCCCATGCGCCGCAAGCCCGGCACCAAGCGTGGCGCGGGCGAGTGGGAGGAGATCTCCTGGGACGAGGCGCTCGACACCATCGCGTCCGAGCACGCGCGCGTCGTCAAGGAGCACGGCCAGGAGGCCGTCTACCTGCAGTACGCGTCGGGAACCGCGGGCGGCAACATCACCAGCGGGTGCTGGAGCAGGCTGCTCTCGCTCGCCGGCGGCTACCTGGGCTACTACGGCAGCTACAGCACCTCGCAGATCACCTACGCGATGCCGTTCACCTACGGTGCGCGCATCGAGTCGAACTCGATCGGCGACACCGTCCACTCGAACCTCGTCATCTACTGGGGCGACAACCCGGTCGAGACGCGCATGAGCGGCGGCGGCAACATGTACAACGCGCAGGTCGCGAAGAAGGACTTCAAGACCCGCACCATCGTCATCGACCCGCGGTACTCCGAGACCGCGCTCGACCTCGCCGACCAGTGGATCCCGATCCGCCCGGGCACCGACGCCGCCCTCGTCGCGGCGTGCGCGCACGTGCTCATCACCGAGGACCTCGTCGACCAGGAGTTCCTGGACACGTACTGCGTGGGCTACGACGAGGAGCACATGCCCGAGGGCATCCCCGCGGGCAGCTCCTACAAGAGCTACATCCTCGGCACGGGGCCCGACGGCACGGTCAAGACGCCTGAGTGGGCGTCGGAGATCACGGGCATCCCGGTGGACGTCATCATCCAGCTCGCCCGCGAGATCGGGACGGCCAAGCCGTGCGCGATCATGCAGGGCTGGGGCCTGCAGCGACAGGCCAACGGCGAGAACAACTGCCGCGCGGTCATGATGCTCCCGATCCTCACCGGCAACGTCGGCATCCACGGCGGCGGCAACGGGTCGCGTGAGGGCACCATCAAGTTCCCGCTGGCCCGGATGGGGCTCGCCAACCCGATCAAGACCAAGATCTCGTGCTTCATGTGGACCGACGCGATCGAGCGCGGCGCCGAGATGACCGAGATCGCGGACGGCGTCCAGGGCAAGCCGCAGCTCGACGGCCCGATCAAGATGATCATCAACGTCGCGGGCAACGCGATGATCAACCAGCACTCGGACACGACGCGCACGGCCAAGCTCCTCGAGGACGACTCGCTGTGCGAGCTCATCGTCGTCGTCGAGAACCACATGACGTCGTCGGCGCGGTACGCGGACATCCTGCTGCCCGCGACCACGAACGCCGAGGAGGACGACTTCATCGCGAGCGAGTACTCCGGTGACACGGCCTACGCGATGATCGTCGACAAGGCCATCGAGCCGCTGTACGACACCAAGTCGCACTTCGACATGTGCGTCGACCTGTCCCGCAAGATGGGCCTCGAAGAGGAGTTCACCGAGGGCCGCACGCTGCAGGAGTGGCGCACCGAGCTCATCGCCCGCACGAAGAAGGACGTCCCGAGCCTTTACAGCGAGCAGGAGTTCCGGGACAAGGGCGTGTTCCGCCTGTCCAACCCGGACGGCACCTTCGTCGCGAGCAAGGCGTTCCGTGAGGACCCCGTCGCGAACCCCCTGACGACCCCCTCCGGGAAGATCGAGATCTTCTCCGAGCGGCTCTGGGAGCGGTCGAAGGTCTGGACGTTCGACGGCGGCAAGAAGGGTGACAAGCTCACCGCCCTGCCGGAGCACGTCCCGACGTGGGAGGGCGCCGAGGAGGCGCTGACCAACGAGAAGTACCCGCTGCAGTGCATCGGGCACCACTACAAGGGTCGGACGCACTCCTCCTACGGGAGCGTCGACTGGCTCATCGAGGCCCACCCGCAGGTCGTGTGGATGAACACGCTCGACGCCCGGGACCGTGGCATCGACAACGACGACGTTGTGCGGGTCTTCAACGACCGCGGCGTGATCCAGCTGCCCGCGCGGGTGACGCCCCGCATCATGCCGGGCGTGCTCTCGGTGCCCCAGGGCGCCTGGTACTCGCCTGACAAGGACGGCGTCGACACCGGTGGGTGCATCAACACGCTGACGGACTGGCACCCGTCCCCGTTGTCCAAGGGGAATCCGCAGCACACGAATCTTGTCCAGGTCGAGAAGGCGTAAGGGGGTAGACGATCGTGGCTGCTGAGTTGGGTTTCCATTTTGATCAGACGCTGTGTAACGGGTGTAAGGCCTGTTCTGTGGCGTGTAAGGACAAGCATGATCTGCCGGTGGGTGTGACGTGGCGGCGTGTCGCGGAGTATTCGGGTGGGACGTGGCAGCGTGACGGGAACACCGTTGTGCCGAATGTGTTCTCGTATTACACGTCGATCGCGTGTAATCACTGTGAGGACCCGATTTGTGTGCGGGTGTGCCCGACGACGGCGATGAGCCAGGGTCCTGATGGTGTGGTCACTGTCGATCAGGATGTGTGTGTGGGGTGCCGGTATTGCGAGTGGGCGTGCCCGTATTCGGCTCCGCAGTTCGACGCGGAGGCCGGGCATATGACCAAGTGCGACCTGTGCGCGGACTACCGCTCCGAGGGCAAGGACCCGGCGTGTGTGGCGGCGTGCCCGTCGCGGGCGCTGAGCTATGGCCCGGTCGAGGAGCTGCGCGCCGAGCATGGTGATCTGGCCGGTGTGGAGCCGCTGCCGGACCCGGCGATCACGCGTCCGCGCCTGGTGATCACCCCCCACCGTGACGCCCAGCCCAGTGGTTCGGGCACGGGTTCTGTGGCCAACCCTGAGGAGCTGTGACTCATGCACACCGCTGAGCTTCCGATGATCGTGTTCACCGTGGCCGCCCAGATGAGCGTGGGCGCGTTCGTGGTGTTGGGAATTGTGCAGGTCGTGGCCGGTCGCAAGTTCGCGGCGGGCACGGTCGAGAAGATGACCGACACCGCGTTGTATGCGATCGGCCCGGTGATGGTGCTGGGATTGATCGCGTCGATGTTCCACATGGGCGACCCGATGCACTCGCTGAATGTGATCCGGCATTTCGACTCGTCGTGGTTGAGCCGGGAGATCGTGTTCGGGGTCGGGTTCGCCGGGCTGGGGTTCTTGTTCGCCCTGGCGCAGTGGTTCAAGTGGGGCTCGGCGCGTTTGCGTCAGGTCCTGGCTGGTGTGACGGCTGTGGTGGGCCTGTGCTTGGTGTTCGTGATGAGCATGATTTATTACACGCTCGAGACGGTTCCGGCCTGGCACACCTGGGCGACGCCCGCGCAGTTCTTCGCCACGACATTCCTGTTGGGCTCGCTCGCCGTTGGTGCGGCGTTCATGGGCTCGATCATGTGGCGCCGTCGCTCGGCTGGCGGGGCCGAGCTGGATGAGTCGACGGCGGCGTTGTTGACCGGTTCGCTCAAGGGCGTGGGGTTGGGCGCTGTGGCGATGCTCGGCGTCGAGTTCGTGATCATCCCGCTGCACATCTCGAACCTGTCGGCCGCCGGCGGGGCCGCGGCGGAGTCGGCCGCGGTGTTCTCTGGGGTGTGGTTCGTCGCGCGGCTGGTGCTGGTGTTCGCCGGGGCCGGGCTGCTGGGGGTGTTCCTGTACCGGTATGCCTCGCATGCGAAGGACGCGGGGGTGCGGATGCTCGCGATCGTGGCGACCAGCGCGTTCGTGCTGGTGCTGGCCGGTGAGCTGATCGGCCGGTCGCAGTTCTACGAGCAGATGACCCGCATCGGCATGTGACACCCCGCCGAGCGCGGCGAATGGCCCGCACCCCCACCAGGGTGCGGGCCATTCGCGTCGCTGCCAGCCGGTGGTGGGGCGAAGGGCCCACATCCGCTGTCAACGGCTCGGACACCATGGGGATGGCGTCAGGACGGCCCCACGAGCCGCCGGCCACGAGGAGACATCGCAATGACGACGGACCAGTCCATTCAGCAGGGCACGCACGACCCCGACCCCAACGGCGCCGGCCCCGTGGACCTCCTCCTCGCTGATCGCGAGCAGCTCGGCGAGACGCTCGACCGCTTCGCGGCGGCTTTCACGGCGCTGTCCGGCCTGCTGGTCGCGGCCCCCGACGCCGAGCTCGTCACGCGCATGCGCGACGCCGAGCTCCTCGCCGACTGGCCCCTGCCCGACGAGGGCGACACCCGCGAGGGCGTGGAGCTCCTGCGCGCGTCCGCACAGGCCGACGAGTCGGTCGAGGTCATCCGCCGCGACTACAACCGGTTGTTCTTCGGCCCTGAGCCGATGATCGCGCCCCCGTACGAGTCGGTGCACCGGTCCCAGGAGCGCCTGGTCTTCGAGCGGGAGACCATGCAGGTGCGGGCCGCCTACGCCGAGTTCGACCTGGCCGCCCCCCGGCTGAACCGTGAGCCGGACGACCACATCGCGCTCGAGCTGAGCTTCTTGTCGACGCTGTGCGTCCGCGCCATGGACCTCCTCGACGCGCACGACGACGCCTCCGCCGCGCGCCACCTGGTCGCCGTGCGCGCCTTCCTCGCCGAGCACCTGCTCGTCTGGGGCCCGACCTGCTTCGAGCAGGCCGTGGACGGCGCGACGACGTCGTTCTACCGGGGCGTCGCCCGACTGGGTCGCGGGACCCTCGCCGCCGCACGGACGGCGTTCCTGCTCGTCCCATGACGGCGGGCCCGCTGCACGCCCTCCAGGTCTGGCTCCGCCACGAGCCCGAGGAGCCAGACCTCGAGCTCGTGTGCGCCGAGCACCCCGACCCGTCCCGTGGGGACCGGGCCCGCACGGTGGTGCGCTTGACCGTGTGCGCGAGCAAGCTCCCCTGGCATGAGCTCGCCGAGCTGCTGCTCGTCGGGGCCCGCACAGTGACCGTGCGGCTCGACGGGTGCGACGACCCGGACGCGTCCGCACAGAACGTCGAGGCTGTCGCCCGCGTGCTGCAGGCGGCGGGGGTCGACCGCCTGCGGGTCGAGGGCGGCGAGCCCGCCGTGGACCCCTCCGCCCCGGTCGACACGAAGGGCCGCGGCGGGCGGGGTCGGCGCGCCCAACGCCGGCCCGTGCTCGATGGCGCCCACCTGCCCGTGCCGCGTCGTCGGCTGCTCGGGCTGGGCGTCGACGTGTCCCGCGCGCTGCCGGACATGGAGGCCGCGCCGCAGGTGCGCCTGACCGCTGCCGTGCGCGCCCTGGCGGGCCCCGGCGTCGCCGTCGCCGTCGCCGAGTCGGCGATCCCCGCGCCGATGGCCGCCGCGATCCCCGCGCCGATGGCCGCCGCGATCCCCGCGCCGGTGGCCGCCGCGCCAGCCGAGGCCCCGCCGCCAGCGCGGCCCCCCCGCGACGGCCTCGAGGACGTCAACAGCCCTGCCGTGGCGCTGTCCGCGTCGGGCTGCACCGCCTGCGGCGTGTGCGTCCAGGCCTGCCCCACGCAGGCCCTCACCCTGCAGCACAACGGCGGCGGGGCCGTCGCGATCAGCACGCTGCTGCAGAACCCGTCCGCCTGCGACGGCTGCCAACGCTGTGTCGACCTGTGCCCGGCGGATGTGCTGACCGTCGCGGGGCAGTGGCGCTGGTCCGAGCTGCTCACGGACTCCACGCGCGGCGTCGCGACGATCAGCACCGCGACGTGCACCCGGTGCGGCACGCAGTTCCCGACCACGAGCGGGGAGCGCTGGTGCCAGGTGTGCAGCTACCGCCGCAAGAACCCGTTCGGCTCCACGCTGCCCCCGGGCATGGCCGTCCCCACGAGGTGACCGTCGCGGGCTTGCCCGCCGGTCAGCCTGCCGAGTCGATCCGGCGTCGGTCCGACTCGCCGAGCACCGAGCGCTGGTAGTCGCGGCCCGACTCCGCGGACAGGAACGCGAGGAGGAGCCGCCCGAGCGCCCGCCACAGCTCCCTGCGGGAGTCCTGCACGAGGCGCCTGCCGACCTCGGGCAGCACATCGACGAGGTGCGCGTCGAGGAACGCGCGCTGCCCGGCGCGCAGGGCCTTGCCGGCATCGAGGTCGCCCTCGGCCCACGCCCGCGACTCGTCCCGGCACAGCTCGGCGACGTCATGCAGGCGCAGCACCGCAGGAAGGTCCGGGCCGACGAGCAGGTGGTGCTCGGCGGTGAGCATCGCGAGGTCGTCCTCGGCGGTCCTGCGCGCCGCCCCGCGCACGAACACGTCGAGGCTGAGCAGCGGTGAGCCGACGGTCGTCGCGTCCGCGCCGAGCCAGGCCACGCCGGTCCGCCACGTCTCGACGAGCTCTCCTGAGCGGAGCCGCTCGACCACCTCGGGCGTCGGCTCGTCGAGCACGTCGGCGAGGGCGTCCCATGCGGCGGCGCGCTGCAGGGCGACGAGCGCGACCTGCGCGGTGAATCCGGGGTTCGTCACGAATGCTCCTGGTCGGCGGGGCTGCGCCGGTCGGTTCCTGGGTCGTCCACCCGAGGCTAGGCCTCGTCCGGGGGCGTCCCGCGTGACCTTCGGCCGGGGCCGGCTTCCAGCCTCACGTCGCCGACTGGGACGTTCCGACCTACCGTGTCGGCGGGGCCGATCGGTCCCAGAGGCGTCGACTGAGGAGATCACATGGCAACCCGCACAGCGCGCACGGCCTGGCAGGGCACGCTCAACGAGGGCGCCGGCACTGTCAGCCTGGCCAGCTCGGGCGTCGGCTCGTTCGACGTCTCGTTCCCCCGTCGTGCCGCCGACGACGCGGGCGGGGTCACGAGCCCGGAGGAGCTCATCGCGGCGGCGCACTCGTCCTGCTTCGCGATGCAGCTCTCGGCGGTGGTGGCGGAGGCCGGCGGCACGCCGAAGTCCTTCGACGTGACAGCGGACGCCACGCTGCGCCCCGACCCGGAGGGCGGGTTCCGCATCGCGGAGGTCAAGCTCACCGTCCGAGGAACTGTCGACGGGCTCGACAACGACCAGTTCATCGCGGCGGCCGAGCTCGCCTCGACCACGTGCCCCGTGTCGAAGGCCCTGACCGGCACCCAGATCACTCTCGACGCCGCACTCGCCTGAGCCGCGAGGGGGACTTCGGTCCCTGAGGACAGCCTTGCCTCAGTCGTAGCGTGGCGCGCATGAACCTCGCCCAGTCTCCGGTGGACGCGTGCGCCCGGGTGGTCGACCTCGATGCCGAGCAGTCGATGCGTCTGCGCATGAGCGAGCTGGGCCTCCGGGTCGGCGCCGTCGTGCGCGTCACCCAGCGCGCCGCCTTCGGTGGCCGGGTGGTGGCCATCGGCGCGCAGCGGTTCGCTGTGGACGGGCAGACAGCGGCCCGCATCCGCATCGAGCCGGTGCGTCCGTGAGCTGCCACGGCGCCGGCTCCGAGGACTCCCTCGGGGCCGTGTCGTCGCGCCGCGGCGCCCGCGCGGAGGTGCGCGAGCCGCTGTCCGTGCTCCTCGTCGGCAATCCGAATGTCGGCAAGTCCACGCTGTTCAACTCGTTGACGGGCGCCCGTCAGCAGGTCACGAACGCCCCGGGCACCACTGTGGAGTTGCAGGTCGGCGCCTGGCGCCAGGCCCGCGCTGGCGCCCCCGTGCGGCTCATCGACCTGCCCGGCACGTACAGCCTGCTGGCGCGTTCGCCCGATGAGCGGGTCGCTGCGGAGGCTGTCGCCGGCACCAGCCCGCTCGGGAAGCCCGATCTGGCCGTCGTCCTCGTGGAGGCCGCGGCGCTGGGGCGCTCGCTGTACTTGCTGGCCCAGGTCGCCCAGAAGGGCTGCCCGCTCGTGGTCGCGCTCACCATGACGGACGTGGCCGCCTCGCGGGGCATCCCCGTCGACGCGGACCGGCTGTCGGAGGTGCTCGGCGTGCCCGTCGTCGCGGTGGACCCGCGCACCGGCGCCGGCGTCACCGCGCTCACCCGGACCGTGGAGGCCGCGCTGACGGCGCCCGGCACGGTCCGCGGCATCGAGCCGGTGGCGGACGACAGCGAGGGCGCCGATGTCGCCGCGGGGCTCGCGCGGGCCGAGGCGCTCTTCGGCTGGGTCGACGACGTCACCCACCAGCTCGCCGCGCCCGAGCCGCAGGCCCGCACAGCCTCGGACCGCGTGGACGCCGTGCTGCTGCGCCCGTGGGTGGGCATCCCGGTGTTCCTGGCCGTCGCCTGGCTGCTGTTCCAGCTCGCGACGTCGTTGGCGGCGCCGCTGATGGACGCCGTCGCGAACTTCGTGGCGGGCCCGATGTCGGACGTCGCGCGGTTCCTCGTCCCCGGCCCGGCCTGGTTGCAGGGCTTCGTCGTGGACGGGCTGCTCGCCGGCGTCGGCACGGTGCTGTCCTTCGCCCCGCTGATGGCCGTCATGTTCCTCGCCATCGCGCTGCTGGAGGACTGCGGCTACTTGGCCCGGGCCGCCTTCGTGGCGGACCGCGCGATGCGCGCCCTCGGGCTCGACGGGCGCGCGGTGCTGCCGCTGGTCGTCGGCTTCGGCTGCAACCTGCCGGCGCTGGCCGCCACGCGCACCCTCCCGCATGCGCGGCAGCGGCTGCTCACCGGGCTGTTGGTGCCCTACGCGTCCTGCACCGCGCGGCTGACCGTGTACCTGCTGCTGGCGAGCATCTTCTTCCCGGAGAACGCGGGCACCGCGATCTTCCTGATGTACGTGGCCTCCGTCGCGCTGATCGTGCTGGGCGGCCTCGCGCTGCGCCGCACGGCCTTCCGAGACCTGAAGCAGGAGCCGTTCGTGCTCGTGCTGCCCGCCTACCAGCGGCCCCGCGTGCGGGCGCTGCTGCTCTCGGCGTGGCTGCGCACCCGGGGGTTCGTGTCCAAGGCGGGCCGCGTCATCATGGTGACGCTTGCGGTGGTGTGGGTGCTGCTCGCGATCCCGGTGACGGGCGGCCACGCGGTGGGCGACGTGCCCGTGCAGGACAGCCTCTACGGCAGCACGGCGCAGGCCATCGCGCCGGCGCTGGCGCCCGCGGGCTTCGGCGAGTGGCACTCCGCTGCCGCGCTGGTCACCGGGTTCGTCGCCAAGGAGGTCGTGGTCGGCTCGTTCGCGCAGACCTACGCGGTCGAGGAGCCCTCCGACCCCACCCAGGCCGGCGACCTGGGCGCGCAGATGCGTGCCACCTTCGAGGAGACCTCGGGCGGCCACGCGGCGGCGGCCGCGGCGGCGTTCATGGTCTTCGTCCTCGCGTACACGCCGTGCGTCGCGACCCTCGCCGAGCAGAAGCGGCTGTTCGGCGCCCGGTGGACGGTGGGCGCGATGGTCGTGCAGCTCGCTGTGGCGTGGGGACTGGCGGTGGCGGTGTTCCAGGTGGGCAGGCTGCTATGAGCGTGCTCGCGGACGTGCTGCGGGAGGCTCGCACCGGCGCCACGAGCGACGGCATCGCCCGCCGGCTCGGCATCGATCCCGGCCTCGCGGAGGCGATGGTGGACCACTGGGCGCGGCTCGGTGTGGTGCACCGGGCGCATGACGTGCTCAGCCAGCAGTGCGGCGGTGGCTGCCCGACGGGTGACGAGCAGGCCCGAACCACGGTGCCCTCTGGCTGCGCGGGGGGCCCGATCGCGCAGGCGCGGTAGGGCGGGCGGCTCAGCGGGCGGGCGGCGCCGCGGGCGACAGCTCAGCGGCGCAGGCTCAGGAGCCGCAGGGCGCCGGACAGGCGCGCGGGCTCGTGCAGCGCCCCGGCGCGCCGCAGGGTCCGCTCGACGAGGTCCTCCACCAGCTCGGGGAGCGCCCCGGGACGCCCGGCGGCCCAGGCGGCGGACACCGCCTGGAGCGGCAGCTCGAGCGTTGTCGTGGCCGGATGGGCCAACGCGAGCGTGTGGGTGTCGACCATCACGACCCAGTGCGCGCCCGCGGCCTGGCGGATCACCAGGTCACCCACGGCGATCGCGGCGGCGGTGGTGGTCGGCCTCGGGTCCCAGCGCAACGCCGGATCGGTGGCGTGCCACGCGGCGGCGTAGGTGTCGAACACCGCGCTGAGCTGGTCCACGTCGTCGAGGTCCGCGCCGGGGCCGTGCAGGTGGCGGCGGCACTCCTGCATCCAGTGCAGGTCGGCGGGGTCGAGCGGGCGAACCGCGGGGCGCGCGTCGGGGGTCGCACGCCCCGCGGCGGTGCGGGGAGACGGGATGAGCGGCGCGCGCCGGTCGCGTGCGTGCCGTGCGGTCACCGTCATGTGGGGGTCATCGGCATGGCGGGCCTCCGGGGCGATCACCCTGGGGGGGGAACCTCGGCCCTCGGGCCGTGCCCGGCCGTCCGAGGGCCGACCCGCCGGGCCTGCGCGCGAGCCGACGGTGGGAGACTGCCGTCGTGTCGATCGTGACGGCCCCCACGCCCCCTGAGCACCAGCCCGCCACCGACCTCGTGCACGCGTTGCGCGCGGTGGTGCGGGGGTCGGTGGACGACTCCACCCGCCGCCGTGCCGAGTACTCCACGGACGCGTCCAACTACCGGGTGCCACCCCAGGTCGTGGTGTTCCCGCGGGACGTGGACGACGTGCTCGCGACCCTCGAGGTGGCCCGCGAGGCCGGGGCGCCGATCACGTCGCGCGGCGGCGGCACGTCCGTCGCCGGCAACGCGGTGGGCCCGGGCATCGTCATCGACTTCTCGCGCCACGTGAACCAGGTGCTGGAGATCGACCCGGAGGCGCGGACGGCGCGCATCGAGCCGGGCGTGATCATGGCGGATCTGCAGAAGCAGGCGGCGCCGTTCGGGCTGCGGTTCGGGCCGGACCCGTCCACGCAGGCCCGCGCGACGCTCGGCGGGATGATCGGCAACAACGCGTGCGGCCCCCGCGCCGTGGCGTTCGGCCGCACCGCCGACAACGTGCTCGAGCTCGACGTGGTGGACGGCCTGGGGCGCCGGCTCACCGCGGGGAAGGGGCTGGACCCGGTGCCCGGCCTCGACGAGCTGGTGCGCCGCGAGCTGGAGACGCTGCGCACGGAGCTCGGCCGGTTCGGCCGCCAGGTGTCCGGGTACTCGTTGGAGCACCTGCTGCCCGAGCGCGGCGCGGACCTGGCGAAGGCCCTGGTCGGCAGCGAGGGCACCCTCGTGACGATCCTCGGCGCCACGGTCAACCTGGTGCCCGTCCCCGCCGCCCCGGTGCTGGTCGTCCTCGGCTACCCGGACATGCCGACCGCCGCCGACGCCGTTCCGGCGCTGCTGGCACACCAGCCGCTGGCCATCGAGGGGATGGACGCCCGGCTGGTCGACGTCGTCCGCCGCGTCCGGGGGGCCAGTGCCGTGCCGCACCTGCCCACGGGCGGCGGCTGGCTCATGGTGGAGGTGGGCGGGCCGACGCTCGACGTGGCGATGGACAACGCCCGGGCGCTCGCGGCCGACGCCGCCACCGACGCGGTGCAGGTCTACCCGCCGGGACCCGAGGCCGCCGCGATGTGGCGGATCCGCGAGGACGGCGCCGGTCTCGGCGGCCGCACCCCCGCCGGCGAGCAGGCATGGCCCGGCTTCGAGGACTCCGCGGTGCCGCCCGCCCGGCTCGGCGCGTACCTGCGCGAGCTCGAGGCGCTGATGGCGTCGCACGGCGTGGACGGGCTCGCCTACGGGCACTTCGGCGATGGCTGCGTGCACCTGCGGCTCGACGTGCCGCTTGAGCGCTCCGGCGACCCGCTGCGCGCGTTCATGACCGACGCCGCGCATCTCGTGGCCGCCCACGGCGGGTCGCTGTCGGGGGAGCACGGCGACGGCCGCGCCCGCAGCGAGCTGCTGCCCGTCATGTACTCGCCGCGCGCGATCGAGGCGTTCGGCGCCATGAAGGCCCTGTTCGACCCGCGCGACCTGCTCAACCCGGGCGTCCTGGTGAGTCCCCGCCCGCTCGACGCCGACCTGCGCCGGCCCGCTGCCCACCCGCTGCCGGCACTGCGCGGCCGCGAGGGCGGCTTCTCGTTCGAGCACGACGCGGGGGACATGACCACGGCGGTGCACCGGTGCGTGGGCGTCGGCAAGTGCCGGGCGGACACCACCGCGTCGGGTGGCTTCATGTGCCCGTCCTACCTGGCCACCCGCGACGAGAAGGACTCGACGCGCGGTCGCGCCCGGGTGCTCCAGGAGATGGCCAACGGCACGCTCATCACCCGAGGCTGGTCGGCCCCGGAGGTGGAGCAGTCCCTCGACCTGTGCCTGAGCTGCAAGGCGTGCTCGTCGGACTGCCCGGCGGGCGTGGACATGGCGCAGTACAAGTCGGAGGTGCTGTTCCGCAAGTACCACCGGCGGCTGCGGCCCGTGACGCACTACCTGCTCGGCTGGCTGCCGCGCTGGATCCGCCTGGTGACGAGCGTGCCGGGCCTGGCGCAGGTCGCCAATGCCGCGCTGAGCTGGCGCCCGCTCGCCAAGGTCGTGCTGGGGGCCGGGGGCATGGACACCCGCCGCAGCATGGTGACGTTCGCCCCGACCCCGTTCCGCACGTGGTGGCGCCGGGAGCAGCGGAAGACGAGTGATCGGCGGGACACGGGCTCGCCGCGCCCGAAGGTGCTGCTGTGGACCGACTCGTTCAGCGACTCGCTGTCCCCGTCGGTGCCGCAGGCCGCCGTCCGGGTGCTGCGCGCCGCCGGCTACGACGTGCTCGTGCCCGAGGCGGAGGCGTGCTGCGGGCTCACCTGGATCACCACGGGCCAGCTCCCCGCGGCCCGCAAGAAGCTCACCGAGCTGCTGGGCGTGCTCGGCCCGTACGCCGTCAACGGCATCCCGATCGTCGGGCTGGAGCCGTCGTGCACGGCGGTGCTGCGCTCCGACCTGCTAGACCTGCTGCCCGACGACCCGCGCGCGGTGGCCGTGTCCCGCCAGACGCACACCCTCGCCGAGCTGCTCATGGCGCCGGCGCCCATCGGCCCCGCGCCCGAGCCCGAGTCCGGCTGGACGCTGCCTGACCTGTCCGAGGTGACGGCAGTGGTGCAGCCGCACTGCCACCACCACTCGGTGATGACATACACGGCCGACCGCACACTGCTCACCCAGGCCGGCGCGAAGTTCCGCACGCTCGCGGGCTGCTGCGGCCTGGCCGGGAACTTCGGCATGGAGAAGGGCCACTACGACGTGTCCGTCGCGGTGGCCGAGCATGAGCTGCTGCCCGCGCTGCGCGAGGCCGGGCCGCAGGACGTGTTCCTCGCGGACGGGTTCTCCTGCCGCACCCAGGCCGACCAGCTCGCCGACGTCCAGGGCGTCCACCTGGCCGAGCTGCTGGCCGCGCACCTGCCTGCCCGAGCCACCTGATCGGGGGACTGGCGCCGACGCGTCCGCGCGCACCTCGGGCGACCCTCGCCTCGGGCGACTCGCCGGGGCAGCCTGCGGGTGGGGCACGGCATCGATGCCCCGACTACCCTGAACGCACGTCCAGTGGACGTCCTGTGCAGGTTCGGCCATGCGGGCGACCGCCGCCCGACCGGATCGCCCTGACGTGCCAGACTGCCCGTGCCGCAGGGTTCTCGGCCGGCGTCAGATGAGGACGACCGCACGCTGAGCCCGCCGCCGCGCCAAGGAAGCAGGAGCAGATGCCAATCTTCGAGCTCGACGAGGGACGCCCCCTCCTCGTCCAGCCGATGCAGCCCGCTGCCGGCACCTTCGCGCCGGACACGTCCGCACTGGTCACCGAGCACCTGACCGCGCTGATCGGGGAGGAGCTCTTCCCGGTCACCACCCGCACCGCGCCCGAGGGCGCCCAGCTCCTCGCGCTCGACGCCGCCGGACGGCCCGTCGTGGTTGAGACCGTGCCCGTGCTGGACGGCCCGGCGCTCGTCCGCGCGCTGAACCACGCGGGCACCGCCGCCACCCGGACCCGGGGCGAGGTGCTGCGCGCCTACGACGGCGGGCGCAGCGCGCTCGACGCGGACCTCGCGGCTTTCCGAGAGCGCGTCCCGATGCGGGGCGCCGCCACGGATGGCGCCGTCCGGCTCGTCGTCGTGTGCGCAGAGGTGGCGCCCGAGGTCGGTGACGCGGTGGCGTTCCTGCGCTCGACGGGACGGCACGTCGAGGTGCTCCAGACCGGTGTGGTGCAGGGCGCCGACGGACGCCGTTTCGTCCAGGTCTCCGCGTGGTCGCATGACGGGACCACGGCGCGCCGGGCCGTCGAGCCCACGGCGCTGCCGTCAGTCCGCACCGCCGCCCAGGCCACCGTGCCGGAGCCGGCGCCCGCTCCGATGACGCAGCCGCCCGTGCCGCAGCCGCCTGTGCCGCAGCCGGCGATGACGCGGCCGCCCACGACGCAGACGCCACTGACGCCTGCGCCGATCGCCTCGGCAGATGTGCCCGCGCCCGAGCCGTACCTCGCCGAGCCCCGCCGCCCGGAGTCCGGGCGACGCACCGAGGTCGCCTACCCGACCCCTGCCCGGCCCACGCCGGCCAGCGCCCGGATCGACGAGACCATCGTGCTGCCCGCCGGGCTGATGGACGACTTCGACGACGACCGGGGGCGCACCCGTCCGTCGGTGGACCGCTGGGAGCCCGCCCGCCCGAACACCGGCGCCCACCCCGTCACCGGCCTCCTCGACGTCGCGCCGCAGCGGCCCGCCCTCAGGCGTCGCGACCCCGCCGCCGAGTGGCCGGACCTGGCCCCGACCGGTATGCAGCGCGTGGCTCCCGATTGGGCCGCCGTCAGGCCCGCAGATGACTCGCCGACCGCCGTGTCGCGGCCGGCCACTGCCGCGACGTCCCTGGTCAGGCAGCGCTCCGCAGCCGACTCGGGGAGCGGCTCCACGCCGGTCTCGACGCCGGGCCGCACCGAGGGCGCAGCGCCGGAGGCAGCCGCCTGGGCCGCTGTCGCGCCCGCGGCCCCCCGGTCGGCCTCGCCCGTGCCCCCGCCGGCGGACCTGCTCCCGTGGAGCGGCGCCTCGGCGCAGCCCGCCCACCGACCGCATCCCGCGCTGGCCGCGCTGGCGGGCGCCCGGGGCCCCGACGTCACGCTGGGGTGGTTCCGTGCGCGGCGAGGCCAGCGGCTCGTCGCGACGCTCCGCCTCGACGGCCTGATCGAGCTGCCCGGTGGGCGGCTGCACGCCGACCCCGACGAGGCCGCCGCAGCGGCCGCGGACGTCGAGGGCGTCGTCGACGGGTGGCGCGCGTGGCGGCTCGGCGACGGCGGCCCGATGCTCCTCGAGGCCACCGGCGCCTTCTGATCGACGGGCCCGGTCAGCCCCAGCCGTAGGCGGAGAGCCATCGGCTGGTCTCCGCGTAGAACCGGGCGCGCACCGGCGGCCTGGACAGGGTCAGGTCGTGCAGCCCGCCCGGGATCCGCGCGATCGTCACGACCGACCCGAGTTGCACGGCCCGCCGGGCGAGCAGTTCGACGTCGAGCACGGAGTCTGAGGCGCGCATCGCCTCGCTCCATCGCGGACTGATGGCGGACCGGCTGGACGCCGCCATGAGGATCGGCGCCTGGATGTCGAGGCCGCGGGCCACCTGCGCGTGGCCGTCCATGATCGCGCGCAGCCACCCTGCCCGGACCGGGAAGGCCGGCACGGGGCGCCACCGATCGTCGTACTCCCACTCGCCCCCGTCGGCTGCGCGCAGCGTGCGGGCGTAGTAGCCGGGGTCGATATTCGGCAGCGCGGCACGGGGGGAGAACCGGGCGAGCTGATGGATCGCCGGGGTGCTGACGTGGCGCAGCACTGCGGAGCCCTGGAGCTCCAGCCACGGGCTGTTGAGCACGATCGAGTCGACCTCGCCGGGGTGCCGGTCCGCCCACAGCACGGACACGAGGCCGCCGGTGGAATGGCCCATCATCAGCAGGCGCGAGCGGGCGCCGAGGTCACGGCGGATCTGCTCGATCGCGGCCTCGATCTCCTCGTCGTACGTTCGCAGGTCGTCGACGTAGCCGGGGGTCTGGTGGGGGCGCAGGCTGCGGCCGTACTTGCGCAGGTCGAGGGCGTAGAAGGCGGCGCCGTGCCGGTGCCAGAACTCCGCGAGCTCGGTCTGGAAGAAGTAGTCGGACCACCCGTGCACGTACAGCACGCCGCGGGAGGGGCGCAGGGCCTCCGGGCTCGGCGGGGCATAGCGCACCCGGGTGGCGACGACCTCGCCCTCGTCGTCGGGGTCGAGGGGGAGGGTCCGGGCGCGGTAGTCGGGTCCGAGCACGTCGGGACTCCACCGACCGGCCATGACTCTCCTCTCCGTCGTGCTGACGACGCGCTCCCGCCCTGTCAGACCTCGAGGACGACCTTGCCGAACTGCGCGCCCTCGTGCAGGCGCCTCAGCCCAGCGTGCGCCTGCGCGAGGGGATAGGTCGCGTCGACCAGCGGGCGCAGGCCCGTGCGGCCGAGCAATGCGAGCAGGTGCACGAGGTCGTCGCGCGATCCCATGGTCACGCCGATCACCGAGAGCTCGAGGAAGAAGATGCGCTGGAGCTGGGCCGCGTCGGGGTCTCCGGAGGTGGCCCCGGCGACCACCACCGTGCCGCCGGGGCGCAGCGAGCTGACGGAGTGCGCCCAGGTCGCGGCGCCGACGGTCTCCAGCACCAGGTCGACCTTGCCGGGCAGGCGCTCGCCCGGCGCCACGGCCCCGGCGGCGCCGAGCTCGAGGGCGCGGGCCCGGCGGCCCGCGTCGCGGCTGGTGACCCACACCTCGAGGCCCGAGGCCGCGCCGAGCAGCACCGCCGCGGTGGCGACCCCGCCCCCGGCGCCCTGCACCAGCACCCGCTGGCCGGGGGTGGCGCGGCCGCTGCTGAACAGCATGCGGTAGGCGGTCAGCCAGGCGGTCGGCACGCAAGCGGCCTCGACGAAGGACAGCCCGGCGGGCTTGTCGACGAGGTTCCACGTGGGGACGGACACCTGCTCGGCGAGGGTTCCGGGGTGCCGCTCGGAGAGCAGGCTGCGGGGCTCGTCGGGTCCCACGCCGTGGCCGCTGGCGCCGCCGATCACCGAGTGCACCACGACTTCGCGGCCGTCGGGCGTGACCCCAGCGGCGTCGGTGCCCAGGATCATGGGCAGCCGGTCGCCGCGCAGGCCGACACCGCGCAGCGACCACAGGTCGTGGTGGTTGAGGCTGGCGGCGCGGACGTCCACGGTGGTCCAGTGCTCGCGCTCCACCGGCTCGGGGCGGTCCCCGATCTCGAGGGCGCTCAGGGGATCGTCGGGGCTGGTCCGGGCGGCATACGCGGCGAGCATCTGTGCACCGTACCCCGCAGTAGCGTCGCGGTGGCCGCTCAGGACAGCCGCGGCGCGGTCACTCAGAACAGAGGGAGCACCCGTCCGAGGTCGGGGACCGCGTCCGACGTGTAGGGCGCCTGCAGGGCGGCGGCCAACGTGTCGACGTCGTAGTGCGTGCGACCGGCGGCGAGCCGCACCCAGGTGATCGGGTCGACGACCTCCACGCTCCAGCCCCCGCGCGCCACCAGCACGTCGAGCAGCGCCTGCGACACGAGCTCGAGGGCGCCGGCGTGGATCGGGCCGGGGCCGGGGGCGCCGCGCTCGAGCAGCTCGGCCCCGCTCGGGCTGGTGCGCGCCCGGTCCACCGAGCGCTGCAGGTCGTCCGCGTGCACGACGAGCTCGATCACCCGGGAGGTCACCATGTCGCCGAGCCGGATGGGGCCGCGGCGGGCGATGACGACGCGGTCCACCGTGCCGAGCGTGCGGAGGTGGTCGAACGCCTCGGCTGCCAGGGCGTCGACTCCGGCCAGCAGGTCGGGGGAGAGCGTCTCGGCGAGGTCGCGGGTGCCCTGGGCGATGGCCTCGGCGCCGTCCGCGTACCCGGCCACGTACTCGCCGAGCGCCAGGGGGACGGTGCCCTCCGGCGCGGGCTCCAGCGCGGTGAGGGCATTGAGCGCCCGGCCGACATGGGCGACGAGGTGCGCCACCGTCCAGCCCTCGAGGATGCTCGGCTCCGCGCCGGTGCGCGCGTCGACCTGGGCGCCGATCCACGGCCGCAGGGTCGCCCACTGGGCCCTCAGGGCCTCGGTGGCGGCGGCGAGCTCGGGGGACGGCGGCGCCGGGATGCTGGTCATCCGCACATCCTTGCGCACGGCCGCCACCCCGGCACAGGGGTGCGGGGCAGCCATGCCGGGATGCGCGTGCGGGCAGTTCAGACCTCGGCCAGGAACTCCGTGACGATGGCGCCGAGCTGCTCGGCCTCGATGAGGAACCCGTCGTGCCCGAAGTCGGAGTGGATGGTGCGCACCGGCCCGGCGCCCGGGATCCCGGCGGCGATCCGCTCGGACTGGGCGGGGAGGAAGAGCCGGTCGGAGTCCACCGCCACGACCAGCGCCTTCGCGGTGATCGTCGCGAGCGCGGCGTCGACGCCGCCCCTGTCGCGGCCCAGGTCGTGCGTGATCATCGTGCGGGTGAGCACCACGTAGGTGTTGGCGTCGAACCGCCGGGCGAGCTTGTCGCCGTGGTGGTCGAGGTAGGACTGCACGGCGAACCGCCCGCCCTCGAACGGGTTCTCCCCACCCTGCGGGATGCGCCCGAACCGCTCGTCGAGCTCGAGCGCGGACCGGTACGTCTGGTGGGCGATCTGCCGCGCGATGCCGAGCCCGACGTGCGGGCCCTCGCCGTCGGGGGCGTCGTAGTAGTCCCCGCCCGCGAACCGCGGATCGGCCTGGACCGCTGCGAGCTGGGTGTGGAAGCTCGCGATCTGGTCGCCCGACGTCTGCGCGGCCGTCGCGATGGCCGCGAGGCCGCGCACGCGCTCGGGCGCCGTGGCAGCCCATTCGAGCACGCGCTGCCCGCCCATCGACGCGCCGATGACCAGCGCCCACGACTCGATGCCGAGCGCGTCGGCGAGGCCGATCTCGGCGGCGACCTGGTCCCGCACGGTGACGTGCGGGAACCGGCTGCCCCATGGGCGGCCGTCCGGCGCGATGGAGGACGGGCCGGTGGAGCCCTGGCAACCGCCCAGCACGTTGGGCGCCACCACGAAGTAGCGGTCGGTGTCGATCGGCGCGCCGGGGCCCACCAGCGACGCCCACCAGCCGGGAGTGGGGTGGCCGGGGCCGGGCTCGCCGGTGACGTGCGAGTCGCCGGTCAGCGCGTGCAGCACCAGCACGGCGTTGTCCCCGGCGGCGTTGAGGGTTCCCCACGTCTCATAGGCCAGCCGCACGCCGGGCAGCCGCCCGCCGCCCTCGAGGTCCAGCGGCCCCACGTCGACGAACTCGCGCCGTCCGGGGTCGTCGCCCTCCCGCCAGGCGCTGCTCGCCCGGGTGGGCGGCGCGGCTGGCGCCACGGGCGCGCCATGACGGTCCGCTGGCGCCGGCACGGAGCCGGGCGCCGCGGGCCGGTGCGGGCGCCCTGACGCGGCGACCCGGGCGGTGTGTTCCGTGGACATGGCGTCCCAATGTACGGGGGCGGCGGGAGGGCCGTCGCCCGCCGGCTCCCGGGTCAAGGCGACCCAGGAGTCGGAGGGCGACGGGACTGTCGTGGGGAGCTCGGGCACGTTGGACTCAGGCGCCCTTCGCAGCCCGGAAGCCCGCGTCGAGGTCCGCGAGGATGTCGTCGATCCCCTCGAGGCCCACCGACAGCCGGACCAGCCCGGGGGTGACGCCGGAGAGCGCCTGCTCCTCGGGGGTGAGCTGGCTGTGCGTCGTCGAGGCCGGGTGGATCACGAGCGAGCGCACGTCGCCGATGTTCGCGACGTTCGAGTGCAGCTCGAGCGCCGACACGAACGCCTGGCCGGCCGCCGCGCCGCCGTCGATCTCGAAGGCGAGCACCGCGCCGGCGCCGCGCGGCAGGTACTTCTGCGCGCGGGCGTGCCACGGGCTGGAGGGCAGGCCCGCGTAGTGCACGGCCCGGACCTCGTCGCGCGCCTCGAGCCACTCGGCGACCTTCTGGGCGTTCTGCACGTGGCGCTCGATGCGCAGCGACAGCGTCTCGATGCCCTGCGCGATGAGGAACGCGTTGAACGGGGAGATCGCGGCGCCGAGGTCGCGCAGCAGCTGCACGCGCGCCTTGAGGATGAACGACAGGTTCGCGCCGAACGCGCTGCCGACGCCCAGGTCACGGGCGTACACGAGGCCGTGGTAGCTCGCGTCGGGGGTGTTGTAGTTGGGGAAGCGCTCGGGGTGCTGGGCGTAGTCGAACGTGCCGCCGTCGACGATCACGCCGCCGATCGCCGTGCCGTGGCCGCCCAGGTACTTGGTGGCCGAGTGCACCACCACGTCCGCGCCGTGCTCGATGGGCCGCACCAGGTACGGCGTGGCGACGGTGTTGTCGACCACGAGCGGGACTCCCGCCGCATGTGCGACCTCGGCGACGGCCTCGATGTCGAGGACGTCGGCGCGCGGGTTGGGGATGGTCTCGGCGAAGAACAGCTTGGTGTTCGGGCGGACGGCGTCACGCCAGGCCTGCGGGTCGTGCGGGTCGGTGACGAACGTCGTCTCGATGCCGAGCTTGGGCAGCGTGTAGTGCAGCAGGTTGTACGTGCCGCCGTACAGGCTGGGGCTGGCGACGACGTGGTCGCCGGCCTCGGCGATGTTGAGGATCGCCAGCGTCTCGGCGGCCTGGCCGGAGGCGACGAGCAGCGCGCCGACGCCGCCTTCCAGGGAGGCGAGGCGGTCCTCGACGACCTGCTGGGTGGGGTTGCCGATGCGGGTGTAGATGGGGCCCAGGTCCTTGAGCGCGAACCGGTCGGCGGCGACGCCGGCGTCGGGGAACACGAAGGACGTGGTCTGGTAGATCGGCAGCGCGCGGGCGCCGGTGGTGGGGTCGGCGCTCTGGCCGGCGTGGATCTGGCGGGTCTCGAAAGACCAGTTCTTGACGGGCTCGGTCATGTGGGGCTCCTCGTGGGGCTGCGGGCGCGCAGTTCGTGCGCCGTGGGGGCGCACGCCCTCTCAGTGCCGGGGAGCGGCCCTGTCAGCGGCCGCTAGCTCCTGTCGCCGGTGGGCGAGGAGGAGAGGGGGCCGGGCTGCGGGCACAGCCGAGCGTGCGCTGGTCAGCGACACATTCGGCAGAACATGGGTCGAGACTAGGAGGCCTGTCCTGGATGTGAAACCCGGGTCTCACACTGCGAGATCTAGTGTCCATGCGCCACGTCGCGCACGACATGTCCGAGATGCCAGGAAACTACATTGCTGTGACTCGTGAGGCTGGAGTGGCGGGTGTTCACTTCGCCTCGATCCGCGGGTAGCGTGCGAGAACCGAGTGCCTCAGGCGCTCAAGTGCACGGCGCGGGCGGACGAAGGAAGACACGTGAGCACACAGCGGACGACCCCCCGGCGGCATCGGCACCTCGTCGCGCTGCTCGGCGTCGGCCTGCTGGTCATAGCGCCGTCCGTCCCCGCGATGGCCGAGCCCAGCGCGCCCAGCGACAAGGACGTGCGCGACGCCCGGGCCGCCGTCGCCGGCGCCTCCCGCTCCGTCGCCGCGATCGAGGTGCGGCTCGCGCAGCAGAGCGTCGAGCGGGAGGCCGCCGAGGTCGCCGTGCAGGCGGCCGGCGAGGCCTACACCCGTGCCGAGGTCGACCGTGAGACCGCAGCCGCCTCCGCCGAGGTCGCCGCCGAGCGCTATGAGCGCGCCAACGAGGAGGCCGAGCACGCGCGTCGGACCCTCGTGGCCGTCGCCCGGCAGGCCGCCCGCTCCGGCGGGTCGATGGACGGCGTGCAGGCCTTCCTCTCCGCCGAGGGCTTCGAAGAGCTCGTCGAGCGCAGCAACGCGATCGCGCGCGTCGGCGCCCGGTCGGACGAGGCCGTGCAGTCCTACCTGGCCACGCAGCTCGTCGCCACAGCGCTCAAGACGCGATCGGACGACGCCTACGCGGAGCAGGAGGACAAGACCCGCGCGGCGAAGGACGCCCTCGCCACCGCCGAGCAGACCCACGCCGACGCCGAGCAGCGCGACGAGGTGCCGATGCCGCCGGGGGGTCGTCCGCTGTGTGCTCACGTGTCTTCCTTCGTCCGCCCGCGCCGTGCACTTGAGCGCCTGAGGCACTCGGTTCTCGCACGCTACCCGCGGATCGAGGCGAAGGGAACACCCGCCACTCCAGCCTCACGAGTCACAGCAATGTAGTTTCCTGGCATCTCGGACATGTCGTGCGCGACGTGGCGCATGGACACTAGATCTCGCAGTGTGAGACCCGGGTTTCACATCCAGGACAGGCCTCCTAGTCTCGACCCATGTTCTGCCGAATGTGTCGCTGACCAGCGCACGCTCGGCTGTGCCCGCAGCCCGGCCCCCTCTCCTCCTCGCCCACCGGCGACAGGAGCTAGCGGCCGCTGACAGGGCCGCTCCCTCACCGCCCCGACCACCCCGCCGTCCACGCCGTCGGGCCAGTACGGCCTGGGGACGGGGACCACGCGCGGCAGCGCCGCGCAGGGCGCCGCGGCCGTGGCATGGGCCGTCGCCCGCGTGGGGACCCCCTACCTGTGGGGCGGCGTGGGCCCCGACGGCTACGACTGCTCCGGCCTGACCATGAAGGCATGGCGGGACGCGGGTGTGAACCTCAACCGCACCTCGCGCGACCAGTACAAGCAGGTCCGCAAGATCAGCTACGACGAGATGCGCCCGGGCGACCTGGTCTTCTGGGGCTCCAACGTGAACGACCCCGACTCCATCACCCACGTGGCGATGTGGATGGGCAACAACCAGATCGTGGAGGCGCCTCGCGCAGGGGTCCCGGTGCGGGTCACCTCGATGCGCTGGTCCGGCACGATGACGTACGCCGGCCGGCCCTGACCGAACGCCCCGACGGGGCTCCTGGACGACGCAGTCCAGAGGAGCCTCGACGGGGCGTCCCGATCCGTCCCTAGGGACGGATCAGTGGTGGTACCCCGCGTCGATGGCGCGCTGGCGTGACCGCTCGATCTCGGCCTCCGCCTCGGCGCGGCCCGTCCAGTGGGCGCCCTCGACCGACTTGCCGGGCTCCAGGTCCTTGTAGACCTCGAAGAAGTGCTGGATCTCGAGCCGGTGGAAGTCGGACACGTCATCGATGTCCTGCCGCCACGCGGCGCGCTGGTCGCCCGTGGGGACGCACAGCACCTTGTCGTCGCCGCCCGCCTCGTCGCGCATGCGGAACATGCCCAGGGCGCGGCAGCGGATCAGGCAGCCCGGGAACGTGGGCTCCTCCAGGAGCACGAGCGCGTCCAGCGGGTCGCCGTCCTCGCCGAGGGTGCCCTCGATGAACCCGTAGTCGTCCGGGTACCGCGTCGAGGTGAAGAGCATCCGGTCCAGGCGGATGCGCCCCGTCGCGTGGTCCACCTCGTACTTGTTGCGCTGACCCTTGGGGATCTCGATCGTGACGTCGAACTCCACAGCTCTCCTCCGCCGGTGCGGGCCGCCATGCCTGATGGGCGCTGCCGGTGCACGCACGATGTTCTTCGCGACGCGCCGTCGTGCGACCCGCCGCCCCAGTGTGACCTAGTGTGACGCACCGGAAGGTATGGGCGGGAACGCCCACGCGCATGTGTCGGAGCCCAGGGCGCCCGGCGGAGGCCTCGAAGGCCATCGCGGGCGCGGCGAAGGGGAGGTCTGGTGGCGGCAGCAGCCCGCGCGGCGGGGACGGCGGCGCTCGTGCTCGTGCTCGCAACCGGCGGGTACGCGACCGCCGACGCCTACGACCTCGTCCCCGGCGTGCTGACCCTCGCGCCGGAGCCTGCCCCCGCCGCCGCGTTCCCCCAGGCTCCCGGGGCCGTGGAGGGCGTCGCGCCCGCTGGGGTCCTGGGCGGCCTCGACGCCGGGTCGCCGCTCCCGTCGGCCGCGGCGGTGCAGGCCCGGGTCGACGCCCTCGTCGCGGACGCGCGGCTCGGCTCGAGCGTCGGCGTCGTGGTCGCGGACCAGCTCACCGGCCAGGTGATCGCGCAGCACCGGGGGGCCGAGGCGCGCACGCCCGCGTCCACCGCCAAGCTCCTCACGGCCGTCGCCGCGCTGAGCGAGATCGGCCCGAGCGCGACGCTGCAGACCCGCGTGGTGCGCGGCAAGGCCGGGCAGATCGTGCTGGTGGGCGGCGGCGACGTGATGCTCGCCGCGGGCGCCGGGTCTCCGGACGCGGTCAACGGGCGTGCTGGCCTGGCGGACCTCGCGGACCAGGCCGCCGCCCAGCTCGTCGCGGCGGGCGAGCCCAACGTGACGCTCGCGGTGGACGACACCCTGTTCAGCGGCGCGACGGTCAGCCCCACCTGGAGCGCGTCGGACGTGAACCTCGGATTCGTCGCGCCCGTCACCGCGCTCGAGGTGAACATCGCGAAACTCACCGATGCGGAGTACCCGCCCCGGCAGACCGACCCCTCGATGTCCGCCGCCAAGGCGTTCGTGGCGCTTCTCGCCGAGCGTGGGGTGACGGTGACGGGCGCGCTCGTCCGGGCCGCCGCCACGCCGGACGCGGCGCAGCTCGCGGTCGTGGAGTCGGCCCCGATGGGCGACATCGTCGACTATTTCCTGCACACGTCCGACAACACGGTCACCGAGGCCGTCGGGCGGCTCGTGGCCGTGGACGCGGGCCTGCCGGCGAGCTTCGAGGGCGCCACCGTCTCCGTGCTGCGGGCCGTCGCGGCGTTGGGCGTCGACACGACGGGCGCGGCGCTGGCCGACGCCTCCGGGCTCGGCGACGGCTCGGCGCTGTCCCCGACGCTGCTGGTCGAGATGATGCGGGTCGCCTCCGACCCGACGCGCCCCGAGCTGCGGCGCGTCATGACGGGCATGCCGGTGGCCGGGCTGTCCGGCACGCTGTCCGACAGGTACACCGCCTCGTCGGCCCGGGGGATGGTCCGGGCCAAGACCGGCAGCCTCACCGGGGTGACGTCGCTGGCGGGCACCGTGGTGGACGCCGACGGCCGGCTGCTCGTGTTCGCGGTGATGGCGGACCAGACGCCGCCCGGCGGCCAGTGGGGCCCGCGCACGGCGATCGACGCATTCGTCACCGATCTCGCGGCCTGCGGGTGCCAGTAGCCCCTCCCAGCCGCCGGTCATCGCCCTTCCCGGTCTACCGTGGGGAGATGGAGTCGACCACGGTGCGTGCGCCGTCCACCGAGCCGACCGCACCGGTCGACTGGCCCACCGCCGCCCGCGAGGATCTCGTGGAGCTCGTCGCCGGCCTGCGCGCCGCCGCGACCACGGCGACAGCACATGCCGCGCGGATCACCGGGCTGCTCCCCGCGGACGGCGCGGACCCGCAAGCCGAGCCGGTCTCCAAGGTGCAGGTCGTGGACCGGGCCGGCTGGGCCGCCGCGAACGTCCGGCTGATCGAGTCACTGTCCGGGCCGCTCGTCAGGGAGCTCTCCGACGGCAAGGTCCCGTCGCGCCCCATGCGCCTGGCCGGGGCCGTGGAGGTCGGCAGCGTGCTCGGGCTGTTGTCCGGCAAGGTGCTCGGGCAGTTCGACCCGTTCACCAGCGACGCGACGGCGCCCCGCGGCCGGCTGCTGCTGGTCGCCCCGAACGTGCTCCAGGTGGAGCGGTCGCTGGGGGTCGTCCCGGAGGACTTCCGCCTGTGGGTGGCGCTGCACGAGCAGACCCATGCGCTGCAGTTCGCCGCCGCGCCCTGGCTGGCCGGGCACCTGCGCGCGCGGGCGTCGGAGCTGCTCGCCGACGTGGGCCGCTCGGGGATGGGCCGCTCGGGCACGGCGCGGTCCAGTGGCATGGCGCGGCCCGGAAGGCCCGCCCTCGGCGACCTCGCCCAGCTCGCCGTCGAGATCCTGTCGGGACGCGACAGCGGCAACGGGGTGCTCGACCTGCTCGCGGACGAGCAGAAGCGCGCGCTCGAGGAGGTCAGCGCCGTGATGTCGTTGCTCGAGGGGCACGCGGACGTGTTCATGGATGCCGTGGGCCGCTCGGTGGTCCCGTCGGTGCGGCAGATCCGGTCGCGGTTCGAGGCCCGCCGCGACGCCGCCGCGAACGCCGTCGGCCCGCAGCGGGTGCTGCGCCGGCTGCTCGGCCTCGACGCGAAGCTGGCCCAGTACCGCGACGGCGCGGCGTTCGTGCGCGAGGTGCGCCGTTCCGTCGGCGTCGACGGCCTCAACGTGGTGTGGACCTCTCCCGAGCACCTGCCGACCTCGCGTGAGATCGCCGACCCGCGCGCGTGGGTGCGGCGCGTGCACGGCTGATGGCCGGCCCCGCGCCCGCCGTCGCGGCGATCCGCTCGGCGGTCACCGCAGCCACCGTCGGCCTGCCGGACGGCTCTCTGGTGCTGGTCGCATGCTCTGGTGGGCCCGACTCCCTCGCGCTCGCTGCCTGCACGGCCTTCGTCGCCCAGCGCAGCGTGCGGATGGCGGGCCGCCCGCACGCGGGCCCCCTGCTGCGCGCCGGGGCCGTCGTGGTCGACCACGGGCTCCAGGCGGAGAGCGCGGAGGTGGCCGCCACCGCCGGGATCAAGTGCCGGCGGCTTGGGCTGGACCCGGTGGCTGTGGTGCGCGTCGAGGTCGGCACCGCAGGCGGGCCCGAGGCGGCCGCGCGGGAGGCCCGGTACGCGGCGCTCGAGCGCGCGGCCGAGCAGTCGGGGGCCGCGATGGTGCTGCTCGGGCACACGCTGGACGACCAGGCTGAGACCGTGCTCATGGGACTGGCCCGGGGATCCGGCGCCCGGTCGCTGGCCGGCATGCGCTCGCGTCGCGGCCTGATCGTGCGCCCGATGCTCGGCTTGCGTCGGACGGACACCCTCGCCGCATGCGAGGCGCTGGGGCTCGACCCCTGGCATGACCCGACGAACAGCGGGCTGACCCCGGAGGGCGGCGGTCGCGCGCCGCGACGCTCACGCGTGCGGGCCGAGGTGGTGCCGGTGATCGCGGACGTGCTTGGCCCGGGGGCCGTGCTGTCGCTGGCCCGCACCGCCGACCTGCTGCGGGCCGACGCCGACGCGCTGGACTCGCTGGCCAACTCGTTGTTCATCGCCGCCACCGTGGGCAAGGGCGCCGAGGGCCGGGACAGCCGGGGCGTGCGGCGGGAGCCGCCGCCACCCGCTCGCCCAGGCCAGCCCCAGGACTCGGCCGACGCGGCGGCGATAGTGCTCGACGTCGAGATATTGGGCCGCGCCCTGCCCGCGATCCGCCGGCGCGCGCTGCGGATCGCCGCCCTGGCGTCGGGCGCGCAGGCGGGGTCGCTGACCCACACCCACATCGACGCGGTCGACGCGCTCGTCACCCGCTGGCACGGTCAGGGGATCGTGGCGCTGTCCGGGCGTGTCCAGGTGCGGCGCGCGTATGGCAGGCTGGAGTTTCATCCGGGGCAAGAAGGTCCGGAGCGAGCGGAGAACGGTGAACGGTGAACCCTGCGGACATGGGTGACGACCTCGAGCGGGTCCTGCTGACGGAAGAGCAGATCAACACGCGGCTCGACGAGCTGGCCCAGCAGATCGACGCCGACTACGCCGGCAAGGACGTGCTGGTCGTGGGAGTGCTGAAGGGCGCCGTGATGGTGATGGCCGATCTGGTGCGCCGCCTGCACACGTCGGTCGAGATGGACTGGATGGCCGTCTCGTCGTACGGCTCGGGCACGAAGTCCTCGGGCGTCGTGCGCATCCTCAAGGACCTGGACACGGACCTCATCGGCCGCCACGTCCTCATCGTCGAGGACATCATCGACTCGGGCCTCACCCTGTCGTGGCTGCTGGCGAACCTGCGCAGCCGCGGCCCGGAGAGCGTCGAGATCGCCACCATGCTGCGCAAGCCCGACGCCGCGAAGGTCGAGGTCGACGTGCGCTACGTCGGGTTCGACATCCCGAACGAGTTCGTCGTCGGCTACGGGCTCGACTACTCGGAGAAGTACCGCAACCTCCCGTTCGTCGGGACGCTCGCGCCGCACGTCTACAGCGCCTGAGCGATTCCTGCCCTGGGCGAACAGGGGCGGTCATCCCCAGTTCCACCGTGTAGTTTTCAAGCCGACCCAGACCCAGCCTTGCGACCGGAGGGATGAGGGGTCTCGCCCCGCCCATGAATCTCAAGCGCCTCACCCGTGGCCCCGCACTGTGGATCGTGCTCGCCGTCCTCCTCCTGTGGATCGGCGCGACTGCGCTGACCGGATCCGGTGTGCAACGCATCGACACGTCCACGGGCCTGGAGTTGATCCGCGACGGCAAGGTCGAACAAGCCCAGGTCACCGAGGGTGCCCAAAAGGTCGACCTCACCCTCAAGGACGACCTGGAGCAGGACGGCACGAACCTCGGCAAGAACGTCGAGTTCTTCTACGTGACGCCGCAGGGCGACACGGTGGTGGACGCGATCGCCGAGGCCAACCCCTCCGGCGGGTACAACTCCGACGTCCCGCAGACGTCGTGGTGGACCAGCCTGCTGAGCCTGGTGCTGCCGTTCATCATCATCCTGGGCCTGTTCTGGTTCCTCATGTCGAACGCCCAGGGCGGCGGCTCGCGTGTGATGAGCTTCGGCAAGTCCAAGGCGAAGCTCGTGAGCAAGGAGTCCCCGCAGGTCACGTTCGCGGACGTCGCGGGCGTGGACGAGGCGGTGGAGGAGCTCCAGGAGATCAAGGAGTTCCTCGCCGAGCCCGCGAAGTTCCAGGCGGTCGGCGCGAAGATCCCCAAGGGCGTGCTGCTGTACGGCCCGCCCGGCACCGGCAAGACCCTGCTCGCCCGCGCGGTGGCCGGCGAGGCCGGCGTGCCGTTCTACTCGATCTCCGGCTCGGACTTCGTCGAGATGTTCGTCGGCGTCGGCGCGAGCCGTGTGCGCGACCTGTTCGAGCAGGCCAAGCAGAACGCCCCGGCCATCATCTTCATCGACGAGATCGACGCCGTCGGGCGCCACCGCGGCGCCGGCATGGGCGGCGGCCACGACGAGCGCGAGCAGACGCTCAACCAGATGCTCGTCGAGATGGACGGCTTCGACGTCAACGCGAACGTCATCCTCATCGCGGCGACGAACCGCCCGGACATCCTCGACCCGGCGCTGCTGCGCCCGGGCCGCTTCGACCGCCAGGTCGCCGTGGACCCGCCGGACATGAAGGGCCGCGAGCGGATCCTCACGGTGCACGCCCAGGGCAAGCCGATGGCTCCCGGCGTGGACCTCGCCGCCGTCGCGCGCCGCACCCCCGGGTTCACGGGCGCCGACCTGGCGAACGTGCTCAACGAGGCCGCGCTGCTGACCGCCCGCACGAACGGCGAGATCATCGACGACCACACCCTCGACGAGGCCATCGACCGCGTGATCGCCGGGCCGCAGAAGCGCACCCGCATCATGAAGGTCAAGGAGCAGAAGATCACCGCGTACCACGAGGGCGGCCACGCGCTCGTGGCGGCCGCCCTGCGGTACACGGACCCCGTCACCAAGGTGACGATCCTGCCGCGCGGCCGTGCCCTGGGCTACACGATGGTCATGCCCACCGAGGACAAGTACTCGACCACGCGCAACGAGCTGCTCGACCAGCTCGCGTACGCGATGGGCGGCCGTGTCGCCGAGGAGCTCGTGTTCCACGACCCGACGACGGGCGCGAGCAACGACATCGAGAAGGCCACCGCCGTGGCCCGCAAGATGGTCACGCAGTACGGCATGAGCGAGAAGCTCGGCGCCATCCAGCTCGGGCAGCAGTCCGGCGAGGTCTTCATGGGCCGCGACATGGGCCACGGGCGGGACTACTCCGAGGCCGTGGCCGCGACCGTCGACGTCGAGGTCCGCCGCCTGATCGAGGCCGCGCACGACGAGGCCTGGTCGGTGCTCGTCGAGTACCGCGACGTGCTGGACCGCCTGGTCCTGGAGCTGCTGGAGAAGGAGACGCTCAACCAGCAGCAGCTCGCCGAGATCTTCGCACCGGTCGTCAAGCGCCCGCCCCGCGAGGTGTGGCTGTCGAGCGAGGAGCGCGCGGTGTCCGACCGTCCGCCGGTGCTCACCCCCGCCGAGCGCGCCGAGCAGAACGGCACGGTCATCCCGGAGGACGAGGCCGCCGCGGCCAAGGCCGAGCACCCCGCGCAGGTCACCGTCGAGGTGCCGCCGGAGGACACGCCGAAGCCCTATGGGCAGGACTGAGCCGGTGGCGGGCGAGCACGTGGGCGAGTACGACGCCGCCCGGGTCGAGGCGGCCGTTCGCGAGCTGCTGATCGCCGTCGGCGAGGACCCGGACCGCGACGGCCTGCTGGAGACGCCCGCCCGGGTCGCGCGCTCGTACGAGGAGACCTTCAGGGGCCTGCGCCAGGACGCCGGGGACGTGCTCACCACGAGCTTCGACCTCGGCCACCAGGAGCTGGTGCTGGTCAAGGACATCGAGGTGTACTCGACGTGCGAGCACCACCTGGTGCCGTTCCACGGCGTCGCGCACATCGGCTACATCCCCGGCCCCGAGGGCCGGATCACCGGGCTGTCCAAGCTCGCACGGCTGGTGGACGTGTACTCCAAGCGGCCCCAGGTGCAGGAGCGGCTGACCACGCAGATCGCGGACGCGCTGGTCGACCACCTCAAGCCGGCCGGCGTCCTGGTGGTGATCGAGTGCGAGCACCTGTGCATGTCGATGCGCGGCGTCCGCAAGCCCGGCTCCCGGACCGTGACCTCCGCAGTGCGCGGCCAGATGCTCGAGGCCGCGACGCGTGCCGAGGCCATGAGCCTCGTCCTGCGGGGCTGACACACCCCCTAGGCTCGTTGTCGTGAGCACCGGCACACGGCCCCGTCCCCTCCCGGACCAGTTGGCGCGGCTCGACCGCACCCTGGTCATGGGCGTCGTCAACGTCACCCCCGACTCGTTCTCGGACGGCGGGCGGTGGTTCAAGCCGGGCGCCGCCGTCGCGCACGGCGTCACCCTGATGGGCCAGGGCGCGGACATCTTGGATGTGGGCGGGGAGTCCACGCGGCCCGGATCGCGGCGGGTGCCCGTCGACGAGGAGCTTGTGCGGGTGCTGCCCGTGGTGGAGGACCTGGTCCGCCGGGGAGCGGTGGTGAGCGTCGACACCACGCGCGCGGTCGTGGCCCGGGAGGCCGTGGCCGCAGGGGCGCAGATCATCAACGACGTCTCCGGCGGGCTCGCCGACCCTGAGATGCACGCGACCGTCGCGCGGACTGGCGTCGTCTATGTGGCGATGCACTGGCGTGGCCACGCCGACGTGATGGACGCGAACGACAGCTATGGCGACGTGGTGGCGGATGTGCGTCGTGAGCTGGCCGAGCGGGTCGCGGAGCTGCGGGCCGCCGGGGTGCACGACGAGCAGATCGTGCTGGACCCGGGACTCGGCTTCGCGAAGGCCGGCAGTAGCAACTGGCCCCTCCTGGGGCGGCTGCCCGAGCTCGTCGCCGACGGGTTCCCGGTGCTCGTGGGGGCGTCCCGCAAGCGGTTCCTGGGCCACCTGCTGGCCGGGCCGGAGGGGGGGCCGGCGCCGCCGTTGGCCCGTGACGGAGCCACGGCCGCGGTGTCCGCGCTGGCCGCGCAGGCCGGGGCATGGTGCGTGCGGGTGCACGAGGTGGCAGGCTCAGCGGACGCGGTCCGCGTCGCGGCGGCATGGCGGGACGGCGCCGACGACCGGGGCGCTACGACGACGAGGGAGGACATGCCGTGAGCACCGAGGCGGGCAGCCAGGCGCCCGGAGGCGGCGCCCCGTGGGCCGGTGGGGTCACCCTCGACTCCTCGGGCCGGCCCCTCGACCAGATCCGGCTGGTGGGCATCGCCGCCATCGGCCACCACGGGGTGTTCGAGCATGAGCGCCGCGAGGGGCAGCGGTTCGTGGCCGATGTCGTGGTGCACCTCGACACGCGCCGGGCCGCCGCGGGGGACGACCTCGCGCACACCCTGCACTACGGCATCCTCGCCGAGCAGGTCGCGGCCGTCCTCGCCGGGGACCCGGCGGACTTGGTCGAGACGGTCGCGGAGCGGATCGCCGCCACGGTGCTGGCCTTCCCCCAGGCCGTGGCCGTCGACGTCTCCGTGCACAAGCCGCAGGCCCCGATCACCGTGCCGTTCGACGACGTGGTCGTCACGATCCACCGCGACCGGACCAAGCTCCCCGCCGCGGAGCCGTACCGTGCGCCGGCCGAGGCGTCCGCGCCCACGCCTGTCCAGGCGCCGCCCACGTCGACGGCCGCGTTCCCGCTGGTCGCGCCGTCCGCTGCCGCCGCGCCGCCGCCGGTTGCCGCGGCCACCGCGCCTCACCCGAGCTGGCACGAGGTGCTGCAGACCGGCAGCCAGCCCACCGCCGACGGCTCGGCGCACGCCCCGGCGCCACAGGACGTGCTCGACGTGCCGCCCGCGCACCCGGTGAACGTGGTGATCGCACTCGGCGCCAACCAGGGCTCCGCGCAGGAGACCCTGCGGGCGGCGGTCACCGACCTGGCCCGCGTGCCGGGGCTCGAGGTGGTGGACGTGTCCCCGCTGGCCCGCACCGCGGCAGTCGGCGGCCCTGAGCAGCCCGACTACCTCAACTCGGTGGTGCTGGCCCGCACCACGCTGGCGCCGCGCGCCCTGCTGCACGCCACGCAGGCGATCGAGCAGGCCCACGGCCGGGAGCGCTCGGAGCGCTGGGGCCCCCGCACCCTCGACATCGACCTCATCGTGGTCGGCTCGACGCTGGCGGTCACCGACGACCTCGAGCTGCCGCACCCCCGGGCGCATGCCCGGGCGTTCGTGCTGCAGCCGTGGGCGCAGGTGGACCCGGACGCGGTGCTGCCCGGCCTGGGCGGCGGCCCGGTCGCTGCCCTCGCGGCGACGGCCCCGGACCGCGACGGCATCCGGTGGCTGGCGCTCGACTGGCTGACCGCCCCCGTCCCGGCGCCGCAGCCCGAGCCGCAGCCCGACGCGGAGCAGGGCCGCGACGCGGGGCCGTCCACCACGGGGACGTCCCCCGCGGCGCACGGACAGCACCCGAGCCAGCACCCCGCAGGCGACTGGCGGGCGTGATGCAGCGCACGCGCTGGCAGACACTGCTGCTCGTCACGCTGGTGACCACCTCCGCCGGGTGGCTCCTGCTGGTGGTGCTCGAGAACCGCCGGGTGACCCCGCCCACTGTGCCGTGGCTCGTGCTGGTGGTGGAGATCGTCATTGCGGGCGTGGTGTTCGCGATGGGGTGGGCCGTGCGGCAGTTCCTGCGGGGCAAGCGGCCGACGCTTGACCCGATCCGGGCGGCCCGCACCGCTGTGCTCGCCAAGGCGTCCTGCTACACCGGCGCGCTGCTCGCCGGGTGGTACTTGGCGCAGGTGCTGATCGTCGCGGGCGACCTGGACATTGCGTCGCAGCGCGGGCGGGCCGGCGCGGCGGCGCTGGCGGCGTTCGGCGCGCTGGTGCTGGCTGCTGTGGGGCTGGTCGTGGAGTGGTTCTGCCAGGTCCCGCCGGAGGACGGCGAGGAGGCCGCGCGGCGCGACCACAATCCGGGGCCGGTCGCTGGCTGACCGTCCTGCCGTGGAAGTGCCGGGCGGTGGAAGGATGGTGGCCATGACCGCACATGAGCACGGTGCTGCCGCCCTCGACGCCCCAGGGCCGTTCGACCCGTCTGACGTGACCTGGACTCCGGTGTCCGGCCGCCTGGCGACCGCGCGCCTGACGTCGACCGGCATCGTGCTGGTCATCGCGCTGGTGGCGACGGCGACGCCCGCGGTCCTCTCGGGGCTGCCCTGGCTGTGGTCGCTGCCCGCCGTGGTGGTGCTGTGCGGGGTGTGGGCGGCGCTGCTGATCCCGCGCCAGGTCCGTGCGCTGGCCTATGCCGAGCGCGCCGACGACCTGCTCATCCGCCGCGGCATCATGCTGCGCTCGCTGGTCGTGGTGCCGTATGGGCGGATGCAGTACGTGGACGTGACCGCCGGCCCGCTGGCCCGCAGGTTCCAGATCGCCTCGGTGCAGCTCCACACGGCCGCCCCGGGCACGAACGCGACGATTGACGGCCTGCCCCCGCATGAGGCCGCCCGGTTGAGGGACCGGCTCGCGTCACGCGGTGAGGCCAGGCTGGCGGGGCTGTGAGCACCGACAGTGGTCCTCGCGGCGTCGAGCCGGAGTCGAGGGGCGGCGTCGAGCCGGAGCCGACGGGGAGCGTCGAGCCGCAGGAGTGGCGCCGGATGCATCCCATCACCCCGGCCATCAAGGGGGGGAAGGTCCTCGTCGGCGTCCTCGTGATCGCGAGCTACCAGTTCGGCGACGACCTGCGCCGGGCCGCCGACCTGGTGCAGGGCGGCGGCTGGCGGATCGTGCTCGGGGTCATCGCCGCTGTCGTGGTGGTCGGGTTCGGGTACTCCGCGCTCGCCTGGCGGATGACGCGGTACGCCGTCACCGACGAGGCCGTGCACCTGCAGCAGGGCGTGCTGTTCCGCCAGCAGCGGCAGGCGCGGCTGGACCGTTTGCAGGCGGTGGACGTGGTGCAGCCGCTGTTGGCCCGGCTCACCGGGCTCGCCGAACTGCGGCTCGAGGTCGCGGGCGGATCGGGCTCGGCGGTGTCGCTGGCGTTCCTGCGGGAGCCCGAGGCAGAGGCCGTGCGCGCCGAGCTGCTCGCGCGCGCCGCCGGGGTGCGCCGTGCGGAGAGCGAGGTGCAGGCGCCCGCCGCCCCGGAGCAGCCGCTGTTCGAGGTGCCGATAGGGCGCCTCGTCGCCGCCACGCTCCGCTCGGCCGCGACGGTCGGGCTGGTGGTCATCGTCATCGCGATCATCGTGATCACTGTGGTCAACCGCGACGTCGGGCCCGCGTTCGTGCTGGTGCCCGGTCTGCTCGGCTTCGCCGGCTACTTCTGGACGCGGTTCAACCGCGGCGCGAACTTCCGGGCCGCGATCTCCCCGGACGGCATCCGGCTGCGGCACGGCCTCACCGAGGCGCGGGCGCAGACGGTGCCCCCGGGCCGGGTGCAGGCGCTGTCGATCACCCAAGGCCCGTTGTGGCGCGGGCCTGACTGGTGGCGCGTGGAGATGAACGTCGCCGGTTACGGCGGGTCGAGCGACTCCGACCACGCCACCGAGAACGTGCTGCTGCCCGTGGGCACCCGCGACGAGGCGGTGCTGGCGTTGTGGCTGGTGCTGCCCGATCTCGGCGTCCCCGATCCCCGGGCGGTCGTCGAGGCCGGCCTGTCCGGGGCCGGCGACGACGCCGGGTACACCACGGTTCCGCAGCGCGCGCGATGGCTCGACCTGCTGGCCTGGCGCCGCCGCGGGGTGCTGGTCACCGACCGGGCCCTGCTGATCCGCTCGGGGCGGTTCGTGCGCCGGCTCGTCGTCGTGCCGCATGAGCGCACCCAGTCCCTCGCGCTCCGCCAGGGGCCGATCCAGCGGCGGCTGCGGGTCGCCTCGATGGTGGTGCACTCCACGCCGGGGCCCGTGAGCCCCACGGTGGACCACCTCGACGAGCAGGTCGCCGCGCGGTTGCTCGAGGAGCAGTCCGACCGGGCCAGCACGGCCCGCAAGGTCGCGACGCCCGAGCAGTGGATGCGCCGGCCGGAGGGCGCATGAGCGCGGGCGGCGACCCGTCGCGCCGCCCTGGGCGCCTGGGCGTCGGGGTGATCGGCGCGGGCCACGTGGGCGCCGTGCTGGGCAGTGCGTTGCGCGCGGCCGGGCACCCGGTGGTCGCGGTGAGCGCGATCTCCGCCGAGTCGCGGGAGCGCGCGGAGATGCTGCTGCCGGGCGTCCCGGTGGTCGACGTGCCCGAGGTGGTGCGCCGCGCCGAGCTGGTGCTGATCGCGGTGCCGGATGACGCGTTGGCCGGGCTGGTGAGCGGCTTGGCGGACCTGGGCGCGTGGCAGCCCGGGCAGATCGTGGCGCACACCTCGGGCCGGCATGGCATCGACGTGCTGGCGCCTGCGCGCGCGGCGGGGGTCATCCCGCTCGCCATGCACCCCGCGATGACGTTCACCGGCACGTCGCTGGACCTGTCCCGGCTGGAGGGCACGACGTTCGCGGTGACGGCGCCCGGGCCCGTGCTGCCGATCGCGCAGGCGCTGGTCGTGGAGATCGGCGGCGAGCCGGTGGTCATCGCCGAGCAGGATCGCGCGCTGTACCACGCGGCCCTCGCGCACGGCGCGAACCACCTGGTGGTGCTCGTCGCGCAGGCGGGGCAGGCACTCGCCGCCGCGGGGGTCGACGATCCGGGCCGGGTGTTGGCGCCGCTGCTGAACGCCGCCCTCGATGGGGCCCTGCGCGGCGAGTCGGCCACCGCGACGGGCTCCGGCTGGGACGACGTGGCTGGTGAGCGTGACGAGCCGGGCGACGCGCTCGCGCTGCGGGGGGCGGGCGCCCTGACGGCGCTCACCGGGCCGGTGCGCCGCGGTGACGCGGGCACCGTCCGGGACCACGCCGAGGTGCTCGCCGAGCTCGGCGCCCGCACCGGCGCCGTGGACATCTCCGCCAGTTATCGTGTCCTCGCCCGTTCGGCGGCGCAGCGCGCGCTGGCGGCGGGCCAGCTCCGCGAGGACGCCGCGCGCGACGTGCTGGACGCGCTGGCCGATCCGGGCATGACCGCGCCGCCGGGGGCGTTGCACCAGGGGGAGCGCGCGGGACCCGGTCCCGAGCGGGACTCCCACGACTCCCACGACCCCGACGACCCGCACGACCCGCAGGAGGACGACGCATGAACCCGCTCGACAGCGCGGGCGGGCCCACGCTGGCCCGCACCCGACAGGAGCTGGCCGACGCGCTGGCCCCGACTGGCGCCGGGGGCGCGCGGGCCGTCGTGATGACGATGGGCGCGCTGCACGCCGGGCATGTCGAGCTGGTCCGCGAGGCCAAGCGGCTGGCCGCCCAGGTGGTCGTGTCGATCTTCGTGAACCCGCTGCAGTTCGGCCCTGGCGAGGACCTCGACAGGTACCCGCGCGACCTGGACGGCGACTTGGCGACGCTGACCGGCGAGGGCCTGCTCGGCGCCGGGGACGTGGTGTTCGCGCCCACGCCCGAGGTGATGTACCCCGAGGGCGACCCTGTGGTGCGCGTGACGGCGGGCCGGATCGGCGAGGTGCTCGAGGGCGCGTCCCGGCCCGGGCACCTCGACGGCGTGCTGACCGTCGTGCTCAAGCTGCTGCACCTCACCCGCCCCGACGTGGCCCTGTTCGGTGAGAAGGACGCGCAGCAGCTCGCGGCGGTGCGCCAGATGGTGCGGGACCTCGACGTGCCGGTGCAGGTGCGCGGGGTGCCCACGCAGCGCGACGTCGAGGGCTTGGCGCTCTCCTCGCGCAACGCCTACCTCACGCCTGAGCAGCGCGCCCGCGCGCTCGCGCTGTCCCGGTCGCTGCGCGACGCCGCCGAGGCCGCGCGAGCGGGGGCCTCGCCGGACGACCTGCGGGCCCGCGTGCGCACGGCACTGGACGCGGCGCAGATCGACGTGGACTACGTCGCGCTGGTCGATCCCCGCACCTTCGCGGACGTCGCGGCGGACCACCGCGGGATGGCGGTGCTCGCGCTCGCCGCGCGGGTGGGCGGCGTCCGGCTCATCGACAACACGACGCTCGAGCTGGGCGGGTCCGACCTGGGCCTGCACGGCGCGGGCGTGGCAGGCACGCGTCAGGCCGACGCACACCAGGGAGAAGCATGACCACGCTGCAGCGACCGATGATGATCGGCAAGATCCACCGCGCGACGGTGACACAGGCCGACCTGCACTACGTCGGGTCGATCACCGTCGACGCCGATCTGCTGGCGGCCGCGAACCTGCTGCCCGGCCAGCAGGTGGACGTCGTCGACGTCACCAACGGCTCCCGGCTGACCACGTACGCCATCGCGGGGGAGAGCGGCTCGGGCCAGGTGTGCATCAACGGCGCGGCAGCGCACCTGGTGCACCCGGGCGACATCGTCATCCTCATCGCGTACGGGATCATGTCGGATGCCGAGGCTCGCACGTATGAGCCGCATGTGGTGCTGGTCGACGGCGAGAACCGCATCATCGACACAGGTGACGACCCCGGGCAGGTGCCCGCCTCCTGGACCGAGGAGTCGGGCCTCGAGCCCAGCGGGGTGCCGTTCACCGAGGGGCGTGGGCTGGTCCAGGGCTCGAGCTGGTGACCGGGGCGCCCGCACCCGTCCCCCCGACGACCCTCGCCGCGACGGCGCCGTCCAGCGCTCCCGCGCAGGCCGACCCCGCCGTCCGGCTGGCCACGCGGCTCGCCGCGCCCGCGCCCGGCTGGACCGTGCGGGCCGATGCGATCGTCGTCGGCTCCGGCATCGCCGGCCTCACCGCGGCCCTGGAGCTGCGCACCCGCGTGCCGCATGTGCTGCTGGTGACCAAGGGCCAGCTCGTCTCGGGCTCGACGGTGTGGGCGCAGGGCGGCATCGCCGCGGTGCTCGACCCCACCGACTCCACCTCCGCGCACCTGGCGGACACGCTGGTCGCGGGAGGCGGCCTGTGCGACCCCGCTGCCGTCGAGGTGCTGGTCACCGAGGGCCCAGCCCGGGTGCGCGAGCTCGTGCGGCGTGGCGCCCTGTTCGACCTCGCGCCGGATGGCGCGATCGCGCTCACCCGCGAGGGCGGCCACCACGCGGACCGGATCGTCCACGCGGGCGGCGACGCGACGGGCGCCGAGGTCTCGCGCGCGCTGGTGGCCCGCATCGAGGCGGTGCGCGACGACCCGGGCATCGAGGTCATCGAGCACGCTCTGGTGCTCGACGTGCTCACCGGGCCGCCGGGCTTGGACGGCCGCCCGGGCGCGGCCTGCGGCGTGACGCTGCACGTGATCGGCGAGGGCTCCCGCGACGGCGTCGGCGCGGCGCTGGCCCCGGCGGTGGTGCTCGCGACGGGCGGCATCGGCCAGGTGTTCCGCTCCTCGACCAACCCCGCGCAGGCGACGGGTGACGGGATAGCCGCGGCCCTGCGGGCCGGCGCCGTGCTCGGCGACGTCGAGTTCGTGCAGTTCCACCCGACGGTGCTGTGGCTGGGCGCCCACGCCAAGGGGCAGCTCACGCTCATCTCCGAGGCGGTGCGCGGCGAGGGCGCGCTGCTGCTCGACACCGACGGCGCGCGGTTCATGCCCGCGGTGCACCCGATGGCCGAGCTCGCCCCCCGGGACGTCGTCGCGCATGCGATCGTGCGGCAGGCGGCGGCCACGTCCTCCGACCATGTGCTGCTCGATGCCCGCCACCTGGGCGCGGCGTTCCTGCGCCGCCGGTTCCCGACGATCTATGAGCGGCTGCTCGAGCACGGCATCGACCTGACCACTGACTTGGTGCCGGTGGCCCCGGCCCAGCATTACCACTCGGGCGGCGTCGTCACCGACCTGAACGGGCGCACGTCCGTGTCCGGCCTGTACGCGGCGGGGGAGGCGGCCTGCACGGGCGTGCACGGCGCCAACCGCCTCGCCTCGAACTCGCTGCTGGAGGGGCTGGTCTTCGCGCACCGCGCCGCCCGGGACATCGCCGCCCGGGGGGGCGCAGGCGACCTCGTGCGGGCCGAGCCGGTGGAGCGCGCGGGTGCTGCGGCCCTGGTGGCGGCCGCGACGCGCTCGCGCATCCAGCGCGCGGCCTCCGACGGGCCGGGGGTGCTCCGCTCGGCGCAGGGCCTGCTGGCGGCATCGGAGATCCTCGCCCGGGTCCCCACGGACGCGCACATGGGATCAGCGGGGGGAGTCGTCGCCGACCCGCAGGCAGCCGAGTGGGAGACCACGAACGTGCACCAGGTCGCGGCAGTGCTCACGGCCACCGCGCTCGCGCGCACGGAGAGCCGGGGCGGGCACTTCCGCACTGACCACCCGCTCCCCGAGGACAGGTGGCGGCTGCGGCTCGAGGCGAGGCTCGACGCGCAGGGCGCGCTCGTGGTCACCCCGGCGCCGTTGCCCGGAGTGGTGGCGGAGGCGCGCCCGGCCTGAGCCGCGCGGCGAAGGCCCGCCTACTCGACGGGCAGGCCGGCCTCCCGCCAGGCGCGGGTGCCCCCGGCGACGTTCCGCACGTCGTAGCCCTGGCCCTCGAGCCAGGCGGCGGCCTGGCCGGAGCGCCCACCCACCTCGCACACGAGGTACACGGGCCCGGTCAGGGCGCCGATCTCGGCGTGCCGCGCGACCAGCTCGGACAGCGGCACCGAGATCGCGCCGGGCACGTGCCCGTCGGCGTACTCGACGTCCTCGCGGACGTCCACCACGGGGGTGGCCGGGTCCTGCCGCAGCAGGGCGTGCAGGTGGGTGATGTCGATCTCGTGCACGGTGAGCTCCTTCGACGACGGCGCGGCTCGGTAGCCCCTGCCTCCCAGCATGCCATCGGCCGGGACGGCTGCGAGCATGGCGCCGGGCAGCGCTAGCGTGGCTCTGTGACCTCGACTGCCCCGCACACCGTCGTCCCCGCCTCGCGTCCGCTCGACCCCGCCTGGACCCGCCGCACGGTGGCCGTGGCCCTGGACGAGGATCTCGGGGCGGCGCCCGGGCGGGATGTGACGAGCCAGGCGACGGTGCCGCCGGATGAGCTCGGCGCAGGCCGCCTGGTGGCCCGCGAGCCCGGCGTGGTCGCCGGCCTCGTCGTCGTCCAGGAGGTGCTGGACCAGGTCGTGGCCCGGCTCGGGCTCGCCGCGGCGACCTGCGAGCAGCGGGTCGCGGACGGGACTCGCGTCGAGCGGGGCGACGTGCTCGCGGTGCTCACCGGCCCGGTGCAGGCGCTGCTCGTCGCGGAGCGGACGCTGCTGAACCTGGCCTCGCGCGCATCCGGCGTCGCGACCCACACACGCCGCTGGGCCGATGCGCTCGAAGGCTCCGGCGCCCAGGTGCTGGACACCCGCAAGACCACCCCGGGCCTGCGCGAGCTGGAGAAGTACGCGGTGCGCTGCGGTGGCGGCACGAACAAGCGCATGGGCTTGCACGACGTCGCGATGGTCAAGGACAACCACGTCGTGGCGACGGGCTCGGTGGCGGCGGCTGTGCGCGCGGTGCGGGCCCGCTTCCCCGAGGTCGCGATCCAGGTCGAGGCGGACACGCTGGACCAGGCGCTCGAGGCCGTCGAGGCGGGCGCGCGCTTCCTGCTGCTCGACAACATGCCCGCCCCGGTGCTGCGCGAGGTGGTGGCGGCCGTGCGGGCGCGCGAGGGCGCCGTGGGCCGGGTGGAGCTGGAGGCGACCGGCAACCTCACGCTCGACCGTGCGGCCGAGGTCGCGGCCACCGGCGTGGACTATCTGTCGGTCGGAGCCCTCACCCACTCCTCGCCGATCCTGGACCTCGCCCTGGACCTGGACGAGCGCGGCTGAGGGCCCAGGGTCCGCCAGTAGGATCGGCTCGTGAGCGAGACGCCCCTTCCCCAGCCCGACGAGGACCTTCCCGAGCAGATGCGGGTCCGCCGCGAGAAGCGCGAGCGGATGTTGGCCGCTGGCGTCGAGGCGTATCCCGTCTCGGTGCCGCGCACCCACACCATCGCGGAGGTCCGCAAGGCCTACTCGCACCTCGAGGCCGGCCAGGAGACCGAGGACGAGGTCGGCGTCGCGGGCCGGGTGGTCTTCCTGCGCAACACCGGCAAGCTGTGCTTCGCCACCCTGCAGGACGGCGAGGGCAACCAGCTCCAGGTGATGCTGAGCCTCGCGGAGGTGGGCGAGGACCGTCTGGCCGCGTTCAAGGCCGACGTGGACCTGGGCGACCACCTCTTCGCGCACGGCAAGGTGATCAGCTCGCGCCGCGGCGAGCTCTCCGTCTTCGCCGACTCGTGGCAGCTCGCCGCGAAGGCCCTGCGCCCGCTGCCGGTGCTGCACAAGGCGCTCTCCGAGGAGGCCAGGGTGCGGCAGCGCTACGTCGACCTCATCGCGCGCCCGGCGGCCCGTGACGCGGCCCGCCTGCGCGCCGGCGTCGTGCGCTCGCTGCGGGAGAACTTCCACCGCCGCGGCTACCTCGAGGTCGAGACGCCGATGCTGCAGACGCAGGCGGGCGGCGCCACGGCCCGCCCGTTCGTCACGCACATGAACGCTTTCGACATCGACCTGTACATGCGCATCGCGCCGGAGCTGTTCCTCAAGCGCGCGGTGGTCGGCGGGATCGAGAAGGTCTTCGAGATCAACCGGAACTTCCGCAACGAGGGCGCCGACTCCACGCACTCGCCGGAGTTCGCGATGCTCGAGGCGTACGAGGCCTACGGCGACTACGACACCATGGCCGCGCTCACCGAGGACCTGGTGCAGACCGCCGCGCTCGACGTGCTCGGCACCACGACCGTCACGCTGGCCGACGGCACGGAGTACGAGCTGGGCGGCCGGTGGACCCAGCTGACGATGTACGGCTCGCTCTCGGAGGCGCTCGGGGAGGAGATCACCGCGCAGACGTCGGTGGCCCACCTGTCGGCCATCGCGGAACGGCTCGGCGTGGTCGTCGACCTGAAGCAGGTCAGCCACGGCAAGCTCGTCGAGGCCGTCTGGGAGCACCTGGTGGGCGACCACCTGGTGGCGCCCACCTTCGTGCGGGACTTCCCGGTGGAGACGTCGCCGCTGACCCGCGACCACCGGACGCTTCCGGGCGTGGTGGAGAAGTGGGACCTGTACGTGCGCGGGTTCGAGTTGGCCACTGCCTATTCAGAGCTCGTGGACCCGGTGATCCAGCGCAAGCGCTTCGAGGCGCAGGCATTGCTGGCCTCGGCTGGTGACGACGAGGCCATGCTGCTCGATGAGGACTTCCTCACAGCAGTCGAGTATGCGTTGCCGCCGACGGGCGGCATGGGCATGGGTATCGACCGGTTGCTCATGGCGATGACCGGCATGGGCATTCGCGAGACGATCCTCTTTCCGCTGGTGAAGCCCCACAACCCGCAGGGCTGAACGCGTTTCTCGGGCCTCGGGTCGTCGTGTCGCACGGCGCCCCGAGGCCTTCGCGGCCCCCACGCTGACGGGTCGTAGACTGGCCGCGTGAACTCCGTGACAGCCGCCCTCGCCGCCATCGTGCCCTCGATCGGTGTCGGGGTCCTCTTCTGGCTCACGATCCGCGCGTTGGTCAATGCCGATCGAAACGAGCGTGCCGCGCTCGCGCGCCTCGACGCCCAGGACGCCACTGCGGCGCAGCCGGCCATTGCTGTCACCCGGGAATCGGATACCTGACGTTCACAACTCGTCCACAGAGTTCCCCCGTCAACGGTTCATGGGATATGACCGTCATCCTTTGACGCGACTTTGAATTGGTGCGATGCTCTGATCACGCATTCTTCACTAAGTCGTCCAACAGGAGACAACACAATGGCTCAGAAGGTTCAGGTCCTGCTCGTCGACGACATTGACGGCGGCAACGCGGACGAGACCGTCACTTTCTCCCTCGATGGCGTGTCCTACGAGATCGACCTCACGTCCGCGCACGCCGCTGAGCTGCGGGACGCCATGGCCACCTGGGTCGGCCACGCGCGCAAGGTGGGCGGCCGCTCCGCCAGCCGCTCGACCCGCGCCCGCCGTGCGGGTGGCGGCGCGGACGCCGGCGCCATTCGCGACTGGGCGAAGGCCAACGGCCACCCCGTCTCCGAGCGCGGCCGCATCTCGGCCGATGTCCGCGCCGCGTACGAGGCCGCGCACTGACGCACCCGTTCCGCACACACACGAACCCGGCGCCCTGTCAGAGGGCGCCGGGCTCGTGTGCGTCCGGGGTGGTGCTGATCAGGCGGGACGGTCCGTGGTGAGCTCCCGGACCGCCGCATATTGCGCGCGCACCTGCGGGGCGGAGTCCGCCCGGTAGACGTCGGCCACGCCGGCCGCGCCCCACGCCGGGGCGTGCTCGGCGCCGGAGAGCGCCCACGCGGCCTGTCGGGCCGCCCCGTCGGCGACGTACTCCCCAGGGGTGGGGACCGCGACGTCCAGGCCCAGCACGCTGGGGGCGATGCGCCGCACGGCCTCGGACTGCGCGCCGCCGCCGATGAGGAAGACCCGCCGCACCGGCACGCCCTGGGCCCGCAGGGCCTCCACGCCGTCGGCGAGGGCGCACAGCATGCCCTCCACGGCGGCGCGGGCCAGGTGGGCCGGGGTGGTGTTCGCCAGGCGCATGCCGTGCAGCGCCCCGGTGGCGTCGGGCTTGTTCGGGGTGCGCTCGCCCTCCAGGTAGGGGACGAGGACCAGCCCGTCGGCGCCTGCCGGGGCGGCGAGGGCCAGGGCGGAGAGGCCCGCGTGGTCGACGCCGAGCATCCGGGCCGCCGCGTCGAGCACGCGGGAGGCGTTCAGCGTGCACACCAGCGGCAGGTAGGCGCCGGTGGCGTCGGCGAAGCCCGCGACCAGGCCCGATCCGTCGGCGACCGGGACGGTGGAGATCGCCGAGACCACACCCGACGTGCCGATGGAGATGGCGACGTCGCCGGGCTCCAGGCCGAGGCCCAGCGCGGCGGCTGCGTTGTCACCCGCCCCGGCGCCGAGCACGGCGCGGCGGGCGCCGAACGTCGAGGCGCCGGCCCGCTCGCTGGGCCCGGCGACGCGCGGCAGCACCGCGTCGTGGCCCAGGGCCAGCTCGAGCAGGTCGCGGCGGTAGTCCTCGGTGAACGGGGACCAGTACGCGGTGCCCGAGGCGTCGGAGCGGTCCGTGACGAGCGCGTCGATGCCGGGGGCGCCCGCGAGCTTCCAGGTCAGCCAGTCGTGGGGGAGGGCCACGGCCGCGGTGCGCTGGGCGTTCTCGGGCTCGTTGTCGCGCAGCCAGCGCAGCTTGGTGCCGGTGAACGAGGCGACGGGGGTCGCGCCCACGGCCTTGGCCCACGCGTCGGGGCCGCCGAGCTCCTCGGTCAGGTCGAGTGCGGCGCCGGCGGAGCGGGTGTCGTTCCAGAGCAGCGCGTCGCGGACGACCTGCCCGTCGGCGTCGAGGGCGACCATGCCGTGCTGCTGGCCGCCGACGGCGATCGCGTCGACGTCGTCGAGGCCCCCCGCGTCGGCGACGGCGGTCTGCAGGGCATCCCACCAGTGGGCGGGCGCGATCTCGGTGCCGTCAGGGTGGGAGGCGCGCCCGTTGCGGACGAGGGCGCCCGTCTCGGCGTCGCGGATGACGACCTTGCAGGACTGGGTGGACGAGTCGACCCCGGCGACGAGCGGCATGCGGACATCCTTCGGAGGTGGGAAAGGCGAGGGGGACAGGCAGACCCGGCGACCGTGTGGGACGGTCGCCGGGTCCAGGGTGCTGGCTGGGTCAGCGGGCGCCGAGCGCGTGCTCGAGCGCGAGCTGGTTGAGGTGCACGAAGTCGAAGCCGCGGGCGGCCACGGCGTCGACGTCGAGGTCCTCGTAGGCGGACGTGTCGTTGAGCAGGTCGGCCAGCGTCTCGCCCTCGGAGAGGGTCGGGATCGCGAGGTCGAAGACGCCCGACGCCTCGAGCGCGGCCTGCACCTCGGGGTCGGCGCGGAACGCGAGCGCCCGCTCCTTGAGGATGAGGTAGGTGCTCATGTTGGCGGCGGCCGAGGCCCACACGCCGTCGAAGCTCTCGGTGCGCGACGGCTTGTAGTCGAAGTGGCGCGGGCCGTCGTAGCGCGGGCCGCCCGACGGGAAGCCGTTCTCGATCAGGTCGACCGTGGCGAACGCGGAGAACAGGTCGCCGTGACCGAAGACGAGGTCCTGGTCGTACTTGATCGAGCGCTGGCCGTTGAGGTCGATGTGGAAGAGCTTGTCGGCCCACAGCGCCTGGGCGATGCCGCCCGTGTAGTTCAGGCCGGCCATCTGCTCGTGGCCCGTCTCGGGGTTGAGGCCGACGATGTCGCCGTGCTCGAGCTGGGCGATGAAGCCGAGCGCGTGGCCGACGGTCGGGAGCAGGATGTCGCCGCGGGGCTCGTTGGGCTTGGGCTCGATCGCGATGCGCAGGCCGTAGCCCTTCTCCTTGATGTAGGCGGCGACGGTGTCGATGCCCTCGGCGTAGCGGTCGTGCGCGGCCTTGAGGTCCTTCGCGGAGTCGTACTCGGCGCCCTCGCGGCCGCCCCACATGACGAACGTGTCGGCGCCGAGCTCGGCGGCCAGGTCCACGTTGCGGACGATCTTGCGCAGGCCGTAGCGGCGCACCCGGCGGTCGTTCGAGGTGAACGCGCCGTCCTTGAAGATCGGGTGGCTGAACGTGTTGGTCGTGACCATCTCGACCTTGATGCCGGTCTCGTCGAGCGCGCCCTTGAAGCGGTCGAGGATCTTGTCGCGGCTGCTGGCGTCAGAGCCGAACGGGACGACGTCGTCGTCGTGGAACGTCACGTAGGACGCGCCGAGCTCGGCCAGCTTGTGCACGGACTCCACCGGGTCCAGCCACGGGCGGGTGGCGTCGCCGAACTGGTCGCGCGCTTCCCATCCGACGGTCCACAGACCGAACGAGAACTTGTCTTCGGGGGTGGGCTTCAGTGCCATGGGGGCTCCTCGTCGAGATTTGTTGTGTCTCTGAACTTATCCATCGGAAGCGCTAGGGTCAAGTCATGCCCGCCCACAGCACAGGACCGGTCCGCCGGCCGCGTTCCGCCGCGCCCGTCGACCGCGCCGCCCGCCAGGCAGGCGTGCGCGATCAGAACCTGAGCCTCGCTCTGCGTCACGTGCTGGACTGCGCACAGCCCCAGTCTCGCGCGGACATCGCCACTGCGACAGGGCTGTCACGCGCCACTGTCTCGGGCCTGGTCGACGAGCTCATCGCCGCCGACCTGCTGGTCGAGCTCGAGCCCCTCGCCGCGGTGCGCGCGGGGCGCCCTGCCGTGCCGCTGGCGCCCGCGCGCGGCACCGTGGCCGGCATCGGCATGGAGATCAACGTCGACTACCTGGGCGTGCGCGCGCTCGACCTGGGGGGGCGCGTGCTCAGCGAGCGCGTCGAGCTCGGCGACTTCCGGGACAGCGACCCGGTGGCCGTCCTCGACCGATTGGCGCGGATCGCGGGCCGCGTCGTGGCCAACCTCGGCGCCGACGGCATCCGGGTGGCGGGGACGGCGCTCGCCCTGCCCGGCCTCGTGGACCGCATCACGGGGCCGTTGCGCGTCGCGCCGAACCTGGGGTGGCGGGATGTCGACGTGATCGGGATCCTCACCGCGCACCCCGTGCTCGCGAGCCTGCCGCCGCGGCTGGCGAACGAGGCCAAGCTGGCGGCCCGGGCGGAGGCCGACATCCGCGGCCATGACGGCCAGCGTCCGAGTTTCGTGTACATCTCGGGTGAGGTCGGGATCGGCGCGGCGATCGTGCTCGACGGCGAGATCTTCCCTGGTCGGCACGGTTGGAGCGGCGAGATCGGGCACACGGTGGTCGACGCGTTCGCCGCGCCCGAGGGTCGTCCGCAGGCCTCCGGCCGGGCGGTGTGGCGCCAGCCCGAGGGGATATCGACGTTGGAGGACCTGGCGGGCCAGGACGCGCTGATGCGGGGCGCCGGCCTCGACCCCACCGAGCCGCTGGCCATCCTGCTGCGGGCTGCCCTCGCAGGCGAGCCCGCGGCGCTGGACTCCCTGCATCGCGGGGCCACGGCTCTTGGCGTCGCGGTGGCGAATGTCGTGAGCGTCGTGGACGTCGGCCTGGTGGTGCTGGGCGGGACGTTCGGAGAGGTCTTCCCGTATGTGCACAAGGCCGTCGAGCAGCAGCTCGAACGGTGCGTGATCTTCTCGCCGTGGTCGCCGATCGAGGTCAGCGCCGCGCAGGCGGGGGAGTACCCCGCCATGACCGGCGGCGCCCTGGTGGCGCTGAACGCGGTGGTGTCCGACCCTGCCGGTTGGGCCGACGCGGCGGCGTTGGTCGATGCGTGAGCCCTGGGCTCTCGCGGGTTGATGTCTGGTTGATCCAGATGTCTGGGCATTCGGCAAGCGCTGGAACAGAATCGAGACCGATCTGTGATCTTGTCGTTGTCGATATGTGATAATCGATGGCTGTACTTGCGGGTTACTGCGTGTGCTCGCACCCAGAGTTCAGGGTGGGAACGCGTCGGACAGTGATCCGAAAGCAGCGGGGGGCGCGTCGGCGCGGTCGGGGCGCCTTCGCGGAATGCTCCCTTTCACCGGGCGCGATGGGGCGCCCAACGCCGACCGGGCAGTCCGGGCGGTGGGATGAAAGGTCGGACAACGATGTCTCAGATCACCAAGCTCATCGCCGCGGCGGCGGGAGCCGCGCTCCTCCTGGGCGCCACGGCGTGCGCTGACTCGACTCCGGGCGCCGTGGGGGAGGTCGACGTCGCGAGCGGGCTTATCGGGATCGCGATGCCCACCAAGAGCCTCGAGCGCTGGAACAAGGACGGCGCGCGCCTCGAGGGCCTGCTGCAGGACGCCGGCTACGACACGAACCTGCAGTTCGCCGACAACAACGCCGGCCAGCAGATCACCCAGCTCCAGGACATGCTCCAGCAGGATCTCGACGTGCTGGTCATCGCCCCCGTCGACGGCTCGTCGCTGACGGGCGTCCTCGCCGAGGCGAAGGACAAGGGCGTCATCGTCATCGCCTACGACCGCCTCATCAACGACACCGGCGACGTCGACTACTACGCGACCTTCGACAACTACGAGGTCGGCAAGCTGCAGGGCAGGTTCATCGTCGAGAAGCTCGATCTGCGCGCAGGCGCCGGGCCGTTCAACCTGGAGCCCTTCGCGGGGGCCCCGGACGACAACAACGCCAAGCTCTTCTTCGCTGGAGCCTGGGACGTGCTCGCGGAGTACGTCAGCAACGGACAGCTCGTGGTGCCCTCCGGCAAGGCTCCGGCGTCGAACGCGGACTGGGCGGGCATCGGGATCCCGGGCTGGTCCGCTGATGACGCCCAGGCCGAGATGGCGGACCGCCTCAACGCGGCCTACGGGACGGCGAAGGTCGACGTCGTGCTGTCCCCGAACGACTCGCTCGCGCTCGGCATCACGAAGGCCCTGCTCGTCGCGGGGTACGTCGAAGGCGTGGGCTGGCCGCTGATCACGGGCCAGGACGCCGACCAGATCAACGTGGAGAACATGATCGCCGACCGCCAGGCCATGACGGTGTGGAAGGACACGCGCATGCTCGCCGACCAGGCCGCTGGCATGGTCGACCAGGCCGTCAAGGGCTCGAAGGTCACGGTGAACGACGAGATCACGTACCACAACGGCGCGAAGGTCGTCCCGACCTACCAGCTGCCGCCCGTCGTCGTCACCAAGGACTCGATCAAGGGCACGCTCCTGGACTCCGGCTTCTACAAGCCGGAGGATGTCGGCCTCTGACGCCCGACGCCTCGCCGCACGCCGGCGCCGACGCCCACGCGGCGCTCGGCGCCGGCTTCGTCGTGTCTGGGGCGGCGCGCGGGCCTGCGTAGCCATATCGTGACAATCTAGGCGCGCTCAAGTCTTGCGCCGCGTACGTTCACCTCCTAAATTCAGCGCCACAACAAATCGGGCAGATGCGGCCCGAGGCGACACGTGGGGGCATGGGGCGACGGAGCCCAGGCAGGCCGCCCCCTGGACAGCGCGGGCGCGACGAGGCGCCCGGGGCGTCGACCGGGTGGTCCGGCGGCGGGACGGAAAGGGCGGACGATGATGTCTCTCACGACCAGAACGATCGCCGCGGCCGCAGGGGTCGCGCTCCTGCTCGCGACTGCCGCATGCAGCACCGAGCGGGACGCCGACACCGAGGAGACCGGGGGCGCCGCCGCCGAGGGCTCGCTGATCGGCATCGCGATGCCGACCAAGAGCCTCGAGCGCTGGAACAAGGACGGCGCGCACCTCGAGTCGCTGCTGCAGGACGCGGGCTACGAGACAGACCTGCAGTTCGCCGACAACAAGGTGGACCAGCAGATCACCCAGCTCCAGAACATGATCAACCAGGACCCGGCCGTCCTGGTCATCGCCTCGATCGACGGCACGGCGCTGGCGCCCGTCCTGGCGCAGGCGAAGGAGAAGGACATCACCGTCATCGCCTACGACCGCCTGATCAACGGCACCGAGGACGTCGACTACTACGCGACGTTCGACAACTACGAGGTCGGCCAGATGCAGGGCGAGTTCATCGTCGAGCAGCTCGGCCTGGACACCGGCGCCGGGCCGTTCAACCTGGAGCCCTTCGCCGGCTCGCCCGACGACAACAACGCCAAGTTCTTCTTCTCCGGCGCGTGGGACGTGCTCGGCGAGTACGTCGCCAGCGGCAAGCTCGTCGTGCCGTCCGGCAAGGCCCCGACCTCCAACGACGAATGGTCCAGCATCGGCATCCAGGGCTGGTCCTCCGAGACCGCCCAGGCCGAGATGGAGAACCGCCTCAACTCGTTCTACGGCTCCGACAAGGTCGACGTGGTGCTCTCGCCCAACGACTCCCTCGCGCTCGGCATCCAGCAGGCCCTTGAGGGCGCCGGATACACCGTGGGCGTGGACTGGCCGCTGGTCACCGGGCAGGACGCCGACGAGGCCAACGTCGAGAACATGATCGCCGGCAAGCAGGCGATGACCGTCTGGAAGGACACCCGCACGCTCGGCGACCAGGTGGCCACCATGGTCGACCAGGTGCTCGCCGGGGAGACGGTGTCGGTGAACGACGAGGAGAGCTACAACAACGAGGTCAAGGTGGTGCCGACCTACCTCCTGACGCCCGTCGTCGTCACGAAGGACACGATCCAGTCCACGCTCATCGACTCAGGCTTCTACTCGGCCGCCGACCTCGGCCTCTGACAGCCGCCGGACGGGGCTGACGGCGGGGCGGGCTGACATGGCCGACGAGGACGCCATCCTCGAGATGCGGGGGATCACCAAGACGTTCCCCGGGGTCACGGCGCTGCACGACGTCACCCTGGAGGTCGCCCGCGCCGAGGTCCACGCGATCTGCGGGGAGAACGGCGCGGGCAAGTCGACGCTGGTGAAGATCCTCTCCGGGGTGTACCCGCATGGAAGCTACGAGGGGGAGATCCTCTTCGAGGGCGAGCCGTGCGAGTTCCGCACCATCCGCGACTCGGAGGAGCGCGGGATCGTCATCATCCACCAGGAGCTGGCCCTCAGCCCCTACCTGTCGATCGCGGAGAACATCTTCCTCGGCAACGAGCGGGCCAAGCGGGGGGTGGTCGACTGGACGGCCACCAACGCGCAGGCGGCCAAGCTGCTCGCCCGGGTGGGGCTCTCCGAGCGGCCCGACACCCCCGTGCTGGACCTGGGGGTCGGCAAGCAGCAGCTCGTGGAGATCGCCAAGGCGCTGTCCAAGCGGGTGCGGCTGCTCATCCTCGACGAGCCCACCGCGGCCCTCAACGACGAGGACTCCAGCCACTTGCTCGACCTGCTCCGCAGCCTGCAGGAGGAGGGCATCACCTCGATCCTCATCAGCCACAAGCTCAACGAGATCGAGGCCATCGCCGATCGCACCACTGTCATCCGGGACGGCCGGACCATCGAGACCCTGCACATGCACGACGAGGTGGAGGTCACCGAGGAGCGCATCATCCGGGCCATGGTGGGCCGGTCCCTGGACGCCCGGTTCCCCGAGCGGACGCCGCGGATCGGCGACGAGGCGCTGCGGATCGAGGACTGGACGGTGCACCACCCCGTCGACGTGGGCCGGGTGGTGGTCGACGGGGCGAGCCTGCATGTGCGTCGCGGCGAGGTGGTGGGCCTCGCGGGGCTGATGGGGGCGGGGCGCACCGAGCTGGCGATGAGCGTCTTCGGGCGCACCTACGGCAGCGGCATCTCCGGCCGCATCCTCAAGGACGGCCAGGAGGTCCGCATCGTGTCCGTGGGGGACGCCATCCGCCACGGCATCGCGTACGCCACCGAGGACCGCAAGAAGTACGGCCTCAACCTGCTCGACACCATCCGCCGCAACGTGTCCGCGTCCGCGCTGGGCAAGGTCTCCCGGTGGGGCGTGGTGGACGGGCGCCAGGAGGTGCGGATCGCCGAGCAGTACCGCACGAGCCTGGGCATCAAGACGACCACTGTGGAGACGCTGACCGGCAAGTTGTCGGGCGGCAACCAGCAGAAGGTCGTGCTCAGCAAGTGGATCTTCGCCGACCCCGACGTGCTGATCCTCGACGAGCCCACGCGCGGCATCGACGTCGGCGCGAAGTACGAGATCTACACGATCATCAACCGCCTCGCGGACGAGGGGAAGGCAGTCATCGTCATCTCCTCCGAGCTGCCCGAGCTGCTCGGCATCTGCGACCGCATCTACGCGTTCTCCGCCGGGCGCGTCACCGGCGAGGTCGCCCGCGAGGACGCGAACCAGGAGTCCCTCATGCACCTCATGACCATGGACAAGGACGGGGCCGCCCGATGAGCACGATGACGACGCCGACGCCCCCGGAGTCACCGCCCCAGCGCACTGCCTCGACGCTGTCCCTGCGGGCGCGCATGCAGGGGATGGGCGGCAACGTGCGCCAGTACGGCATCCTCGGCGCGCTCGTGGTGATCGTGCTGTTGTTCCAGGTGCTGACCGACGGCAAGCTGCTGCTGCCGAACAACGTGGCCAGCCTGGTGCAGCAGAACGCGTACGTGATGATCCTGGCCATCGGGATGGTCATGGTCATCGTCGCCGGGCACATCGACTTGTCGGTGGGGTCGGTGGTCGCGTTCGTCGGCGCCATCGTGGGCCTGTCGATGAAAGAGCTGGGGCTGCCGTGGCTGCTGGCCGTGCTGCTCGGCCTGGCCGTCGGGGCCGCGGTGGGCGCCTGGCAGGGGTACTGGGTCGCGTATGTGGGCATCCCCGCGTTCATCGTCACCCTCGCCGGGATGCTGATCTTCCGTGGGCTGGCCATCGTGCTGGTGGGCGTGACGGTCTCCGGGTTCCCGCAGCCGTTCGTCGACATCTCCAACGGGTCGCTGCCCAACGCGCTCGGGTACGTGGCCAACGGGGACGTGGTCACGCTGCTGCTCGGCGCGGCGACCATCGCGGTGATCGTGACCAGCCAGCTCCGGTCCCGCGCGGCGCTCCGGCGTGAGGGCCTCGTGCTCGAGCCGCGCTTGTCGTTCACCATCAAGCTCGTGCTCATCACCGTGGGCATCGGCGCCTTCGCGTGGATCCTGTCCCAGAGCGCCCGGGGCACGCCGATCGTGCTGGTGATCGTCGGAGTGCTGATCCTCGTCTACACGTTCGTCATGGGGCACACCGTGTTCGGGCGGCACATCTACGCGATCGGCGGCAACCGGCAGGCTGCGATCCTCTCGGGGGTGGACACCCGCAGGACCAACTTCTGGATCTTCCTCAACATGGGCCTGCTGACCGGGATGGCGGCGGTGGTCACCACCTCGCGGGCCGGCGCCTCGGTGGCCGCCGCCGGGCAGAACTACGAGCTCGACGCCATCGCCGCCTGCTTCATCGGCGGGGCGGCCGTCACCGGGGGCATCGGGGAGATCTCCGGGGCCATCATCGGCGCGCTCGTCATGGGCGTGCTCAACATGGGCCTGTCGATCATGTCGGTGGACACCGAGGGGCAGCAGGCCATCAAGGGCTTCGTGCTGCTGCTCGCCGTCGCGTTCGACCTGGTCAACAAGCGGCGCGCCGGGGCCGGGTGACGTCTAGGCTCCACCACTGTGACCGACCACCCCCAGCCGTCCCCGCCGTCCGCCCCTGACACCGCGTCTGTCCCGAGCCCGAGGACCCTGTGGGTCGGCACGTACCCCGAGCTGGGCGCCGACGCCCCCGCCGGCGCGGGCGAGGGGATCTGGCGGGTCACGCTGGACCCGGCCACCGGGCGGCTCGACGGACGTCAGGTCGTGCGCACCCCGGCGCCGTCGTTCCTGGCCGTGCACCCCTCGGGGCGGGTGCTGTACGCCGTGGGGGAGCAGGATCCGGGCACGGTCAGCGTGTTCACGGTGGCCGATCCGGCCGACGGCGACGACCCCCTCGTCCACCAGGCCACGGTGTCCTCCGGTGGAGACTCGCCCTGCCACCTGCTGCTGGCGCCCGACGCCCGCACGCTGTACGCCGCGAACTACGCCTCCGGGACGCTGGCCGTGCTGCCGCTGGACGCCGCCGGGTTCCTCGCCCCCGAGGTCGCGGCGGCCGGCGGCCCGGCGCAGGTCTTCGGCCACACCGGCTCCGGGCCCCGCGCCGACCGCCAGGAGTCGTCGCACGCCCACTTCGTCGCACATGCGCCGGGCGGCCGACACCTGCTGGTCAGCGACCTCGGAACCGACGAGCTGCGCCGGTACCGCGTGGCCGACGACGGCCTGCTCACGGAGGACGGCATCGCCGCGCGCCTCCCCGCAGGCGCCGGCCCACGCCATCTCGTCTTCGCCGCCGACGGCCGCCACGCCTACGTGGTGGGGGAGCTCGACCGCGCGGTCCACGTCCTGTCATGGGACCAGGACTCGGCCACGGGCGCCCACGTGCAGCGGGTCCCGCTCGCGTCGCCGCCGTCTGCCGAGCTGCCGTCGACGGCGCTGCCGTCCCACATCGTGCGCGAGGGCGACCTGCTGCTCGTGGGCGTCCGCAAGACCGACCTGGTGGTGGCCCTGCGCGTCGGCGGGGAGGGGCGCGTGGAGTCCAAGCCGGTGGCCACCGAGCTGTCGGGCGGGTGGCCCCGGCACCTGGCCGTCGTGGACGGCTGGACGGTGGTGGCCGAGCAAGTCCCCGGCGCAGTCGTGACCCTGGCGCCGGGCAGCCGCTCGGTGGCGCGTGTGCTGCCGACGCCCTCGGCCGCCTGCGTGGTGCCGCACCCGATCGGCTGAGCGGCCCGGCACGGCCGGCCCGCGGCGGACGACGGGTCGGCCGAGGCGCGGATCTGGCCCACAATGGAGGTTGCCGCCATCGCGCCGGCCATCCGCTAGACGCCGCGATGCCAGATCCTCGACAGGAGCGCTGTGACCCACGAGCAACCCCGGGTTGCCATGCTCTCGGTGCACACGTCGCCGCTCGACCAGCCGGGCACAGGCGACGCGGGCGGGATGAACGTGTACGTGGCGGAGCTGGCCCAGGCGCTCGCCCGACGGGGCGCCAGGGTGGAGATCTTCACCCGCGCCACATCCTCGGCCCTGCCGGAGACGGTGATGCTCGACGGGACGTCCGCGGACGGCAGCCCGCTGACGGGCGACGCCGCCTGCGAGGTGCTGTTGGCGGCCACGGTGCCGCCCGGTGTGGTCCCCCCGGTGCTGGTGCACCACGTCCCTGCCGGACCGTTCGAGGGCCTCGACAAGAACGACCTCCCGGGCCAGCTCTGCGCGATGACCGCCGGGGTGCTGCGCTCCGAGGCGGCCCGGCGGCCCGGCTGGTACGACGTCGTGCACACGCACTACTGGCTCTCGGGGCAGGTCGGCTGGCTCGCCGCGGACCGCTGGGAGGTGCCGCTGGTGCACACGATGCACACCATGGCCAAGGTGAAGAACGCGTCCCTGGCGCCGGGTGACAGCCCGGAGCCGTTGGGCCGCGTCATCGGCGAGGAGCAGGTTGTCGCGGCCGCCGACGCGCTCGTGGCCAGCACCTCGCAGGAGGCCGACGAGCTGGTGCAGCTCTACGACGCCGACCCGGCCCGCGTGCACGTCGTGGCGCCCGGCGTCGACCTCGACCTGTTCACCCCGGGCCCCTCCCGGGAGGAGGAGCGCCGTGCGCTCGGCCTGCCCGCCGATCGGGACATCGTGCTGTTCGCGGGGCGCGTCCAGCCGCTCAAGGGCCCGGACCTGCTGGTCCGCGCCCTCGCCGAGATCGCCGCCAGCGGCGGCCGGGTCCCGCTGCTCGTGGTGCTCGGCGGCCCCAGCGGGCGCCCGACGGCGGTGCGCGAGCTGCAGGCGCTCGCGGCGTCGAGCGGCGTCGAGGCGGATGTGCTGTTCCGGGATCCGGTGCCCCGCGCGGAGCTCGCGCGCTGGTACCGCGCGGCCGACCTGGTGGCGATGCCGTCCCGCTCGGAGTCCTTCGGGCTGGTCGCCGTCGAGGCGCAGGCGTGCGGCACCCCGGTGCTGGCGGCGGCGGTGGGCGGGCTGCGCTCCGTGGTCGTCGAGGGCGTGTCCGGCCGGCTTGTCGCCGAGCATGAGCCCACCGCCTGGGCGCAGGCGCTCACGTCCATGCTGGCCGCCCCCGAGCTCCGCACCACGTGGGCGCAGGGGGCCCGCCGGGTCGCCGAGCGGTACGGGTGGGACGCCACCGCGGCACAGGTGCTCAAGGTCTACGCCATGGAGGGCGACCGCCGGCGCCGGTGACCACCGAGCGCTGACCTGGGCGCCCACGGGTCGAACGTCCCCCGTGCGCCACGGCGCTGGTGCGGCAGGATGGAACCATGACTTACACCCTCGTGCTGCTCCGCCACGGCGAGAGCGAGTGGAACGCCAAGAACCTGTTCACCGGCTGGGTGGACGTCCCCCTGTCTGAGAAGGGTGTCGAGGAGGCCAAGCGCGGCGGCAAGCTGCTCGTCGACGAGGGCGTCCTGCCCGACGTCGTGCACACCTCGCTGCTGCGCCGCGCCATCACCACGGCGAACCTCGCGCTGGACGCCGCCGATCGCCACTGGATCCCGGTCCGCCGCAGCTGGCACCTGAACGAGCGCCACTACGGCGCCCTGCAGGGCAAGGACAAGAAGCAGACGCTCGAGACGTACGGCGAGGAGCAGTTCATGCTCTGGCGCCGCTCGTACGACGTCCCGCCGCCCCCCATCGAGCCCGGCTCTGCCTTCTCGCAGGACGGCGACCCGCGCTACGCCGGTGAGCCGATCCCGTCCGCCGAGGCCCTCAAGCAGGTCCTCGACCGCGTCGTGCCCTACTGGGAGTCGGACCTGGTGCCCGACCTGAAGTCCGGCAAGACCGTCCTCGTGGCGGCGCACGGCAACTCGATCCGCGCGATCGTGAAGTTCCTCGACGGGGTCGACGACGAGACGATCGCCGGGATCAACATCCCCACCGGCATCCCGCTCGTCTACGAGCTGGACGAGGAGACGCTGAAGCCGACGAACCCGGGCGGCACGTACCTCGACCCGGCCGCCGCCGCCGACGCGATCAAGGCCGTGGCCAACCAGGGTCGCTGACCCCTGCCACACACCGCATACGCCGAAGGGCGCCGCACCCCGTGGGGGTGCGGCGCCCTTCGGTGTCGTGGCGGGCGGTGGTGGCCGGCGGCGTCAGCGCACCGCGGCCTCGGAGTCGCCCGTGACCAGGTAGGTGACGCGACGCGCGATCGAGACCGCGTGGTCGCCGAACCGCTCGTAGTAGCGGCCCACCAGCGTCACATCGACGGTCTCCTGCGCGGTGCCGTCCCATGCGGGGCCCAGCGTCGCCTGGAACGTGTCGCGGTGCAGCGCGTCGAGCAGGTCGTCGTCGCGCTCGATCTTCTCGGCCACGGCCAGGTCGTGCGTGGTGAGCAGCGTGGTGGTGCGCCGGCCCACGCGCGCCGCGGCGTCGTGCATCTCGGCGAACGTGCCCGACAGGCTCTGCGGGATCGCCACCCGGGGGTACCGGCCGCGCGCGACCTCCGCCACGTGCCGGGCCAGGTCGCCCATGCGCTCCAGGGTCGCGCTCATCCGCAGCGACGACACGACGACCCGCAAGTCTGTGGCCACGGGGGCCTGCTGGGCGAGCAGGAGCACGCACCGCTCGTCGAGGTCCCGCTCGATCGCGTCGATGGCGAGGTCGTCGGCGATGACGGACTCGGCGAGTTGGAGGTCGGCGGTCAGCAGCGCCGTCCCGGCACTCGTCACGGCGTGCTCGACCCGGCGGCTCATCGCCGCCAGGTCCTGACCGAGCTGTGCGAGCTCGGCGTCGAAGATGTGGCGCACGGAGTTGCCTCTCTCTGGGCGGTCAGGAGTGTCCCGCGGTCCCCAGGATCGCAGCCGCAGGTGAACGGGCGCCCGCGTCGAGGTGAACATCAGGCGAGGAACGGGCGTCCTGCCCGCCAGGTCGCTGACCTGCACAGGCGCCCCACGTACGCTGAAGAGCGTGAATGGCCTCGAAGGTGGTGTGGTGGTCCTGGCCGGGCTGATCGGCCTGCTGACGGGCCTGATCGCCGCGCTCGGCTTCCGCTGGAGCGAGCGCTCGCAGCGGGAGATGGCTCCGCAGCCGGAGCCGGAGCTCGACGACGGGCTGGTGCGCGTGCTCGCCGTGCTGCGATCGGCGGCCGTCGTGCTCGCTGACGACGACCGGGTGCTCCGGGCGAGCCCACCCGCGTACACCCTCGGGATCGTCCGTGACCGCAAGGTCGCGCACGCCGCGATCCGCGAGATGGTGGCGGAGGTGCGCCGCGACGGGGTGATCCGCGACGAGGAGCTCGAGCTGCCGCGCGGGCCGGTGGGCGCCGGCACCGTGACCGTGCAGGTGCGCGTCGCGCAGGTCGGGCCGCGGCACCTGCTGGTGCTCGCTGAGGACCGCACGCAGGCCCGCCGGGTCGAGGAGATCCGCCGCGACTTCGCGGTGAACGTGTCCCATGAGCTCAAGACGCCCGTCGGCGCGCTGGCCCTGCTCGCGGAGACCGTCGAGGCCGCCGCGGACGACCCCGAGGCGGTGCGCCGGTTCGCCGGGCGCATGCAGGGCGAGGCCGCGCGCCTGTCGACTCTCGTGCAGGAGATCATCGAGCTGTCCCGCCTGCAGGTCGCCAGCGCCATCCAGGAGCTTGTCCCGGTGGAGGTGGACGGGGTCATCGAGGAGTCGGTGGACCGTGCCCGGACCGGGGCCAACGCCAAGGGCATCGTGTTCGAGGTGGGTGGCCCCACCGGCCTGCGCGTCTTCGGCGACCATGCTCTGCTGGTCACCGCGGTGCGGAACCTCCTGGACAACGCAGTGGCCTACTCGCCGGCGCAGACCCGCATCGGCGTCGGTGTGCGGCTCGTGGACGGCCTCGTGGAGATCGCCGTGGTGGACCAGGGCATCGGCATCGCGCCGGAGGACCAGGAACGGCTCTTCGAGCGGTTCTACCGGGTGGACCCGGCGCGGTCCCGCGACACGGGCGGCACCGGGCTGGGGCTCAGCATCGTCAAGCACGTCGCCGCGGACCACGGCGGCGACGTCACGGTCTGGTCGCAGCCAGGGCAGGGCTCGACGTTCACGATCCGGCTTCCCGAGGCGGAGTCCGCCCACATCCCACGTTCCACCAGCACCCTCACCCCCACGCGGCGCGCCGACGGCGCGCGCCCGATCGAGAACCCCGGAGACACCCCGTGACGCGCATCCTGCTGGTCGAGGACGAGGAGTCCTATCGCGACCCGCTGACCTACCAGCTCACCCGGGAGGGCTTCGAGGTCGTCACCGCCGCCACCGGCACGCAGGCGCTCGAGGAGTACGACCGGGTGGGCGCCGACCTGGTGCTGCTCGACCTCATGCTCCCGGGGTTGTCCGGCACGGAGGTGTGCCGCAAGCTCCGCGCCCGCGGTGACGTGCCGATCATCATGCTGACCGCCAAGGACGCCGAGATCGACAAGGTGGTCGGCCTCGAGCTGGGAGCCGACGACTACGTCACCAAGCCCTACTCGTTCCGTGAGCTGCTCGCCCGGGTGCGCGCGGTGCTCCGACGGCGCGAGTCCATCGCGCCGGGCAGCGGCGCGGGCGCCCAGCCGGCGGATCCGCCGTCGGGCACGGCGGCGGACCCCGAGGACGACACCCTGGAGCTCGGCCCCGTGAAGATGGACGTCGAGCGTCACGTGGTGCAGGTCAACGGACAGGTCGTGGCGTTCCCGCTCAAGGAGTTCGAGCTGCTCGAGCTGCTGCTGCGGCATGCGGGCCGTGTGCTGACCCGCGGCCAGCTCATCGACCGGGTGTGGGGCTCGGACTACGTGGGCGACACGAAGACGCTGGATGTGCACGTCAAGCGGGTGCGCGCCAAGATCGAGGCCGACCCCGCCCACCCCCGGTTGCTGCTGACCGTGCGCGGGCTGGGCTACAAGCTCACGGACGACGTCCCCTCCTGAGCTGCCGGCGGGGGCGGCGAATCGTCGTCCGCCGGTCACCCGGGGGTCACCAAGGGAGTCTGGTCCAGTCACCTGGCGTGCCTACCGTCGGTTGTGGTCGCGCACAGACGGTGCGCACTGCACTGACGGGACGGAACCTCTGTGAAGCTCTCCCACCACCGCGCCGGAGCCCTGGCGCTGACTGGCGCGCTCGCACTGACCCTCACGGCCTGCGGCTCGGACGACCCGGTCGGCGGCGCCTCGGGTGCTGGCTCCACCGAGGGCGCCGCAGCGGCGAGCGGCCTCAGCGGGGAGCTCAACGGCGCCGGCGCCAGCTCGATCGAGTCGGCGATGGAGGCGTGGCGCGCGGGCTTCCAGAACGAGAACCCCGACGTGACCGTCAACTACGACCCGGTGGGCTCGGGCGGCGGCCGCACCCAGTTCCTCGAGGGTGGCGTGCAGTTCGCGGGCACCGACTCCGCCCTCTCGGAGGATGAGCTGGAGCAGTCGATCGAGCGCTGCTCGGGCGACGCGGCGATCGACCTGCCGGTGTACGTCAGCCCGATCGCCGTCGTGTTCAACCTCGATGGCATCGACTCCCTCAACCTGTCCGCGGCCACCACCGCTGCGATCTTCGACGGCAAGATCACGCAGTGGGACGCCCCCGAGATCGCCGCTGAGAACCCCGGCGCGACGCTCCCGTCCCTCGCGATCACCACGGTGCACCGCTCGGACGAGTCGGGCACCACCAAGAACTTCACCGACTACCTGAGCAAGGCGTCCGGCGGGGCCTGGGCCCACGAGGCGAGCGGTGACTGGCCCGTCGAGGGCGGCCAGTCGGCGCAGGGCACGTCGGGCCTCATCCAGACGGTGCAGAGCGCGCAGGGCACCATCGGCTACGCGGACCTGTCGAAGGTCGGGGACCTGGGCACCGCGAGCATCAAGGTCGGCGACGCGTGGGTGGCTCCGTCGGAGGCCTCCGCGGCGAAGGCCCTGGACGCCTCGCCGCGTGATGACTCGCGTGACGCGAACGACATCGTCATCAAGCTCGACCGGAACACCACCGAGGCGGGCGCCTACCCGCTGGTGCTCGTGTCCTACGGCGTGGCCTGCCCGACCTACAAGACGCAGGAGGACGCCGACCTGGTGAAGGCGTTCCTCACGTACGTGGTGAGCGAGCAGGGCCAGAAGGCGTCGGAGAGCGCCGCCGGCTCGGCGCCGATCTCCGAGGCGCTGCGCACGGACGTCCAGGCAGCGATCGACTCGATCAGCGCCGCCTCCTGAGGAACCGCCGGTGGCCGCCCCGCCCCTGGGGGAGGCGGGGCGGCCACCGGCGCCGCAGCAGGCAGCCCGAGCAGGAGCCACGCATGACAAGAGGGCACGCATGACAAGGCCACGCATGACAGGGCAGAGCGACCAGGCGTCGCACCCCACCCCGGAGCCACCGGCCGACGCGGCCGACGGGACATCGAATGAGAGCCACGCCGCGATGACCGGCGCCCGCGCCGGGCTGCTGAGTCCTCGTGGCCTTCGGCGCGCCCGCACCGCGGACCGTGGCGCCTCCCGGGTGTTCCGGTGGACCGCCACCGCCTCCGCCGTGCTGATACTGGTCGTGCTGGCCGCCGTCGCGGTGTTCCTCGTGCTGCGGGCCTGGCCCGCGATGCAGACTGACTCCGCGGAGCTGTCCGCGAAGATCGCGTGGTTCCCGCCCGACACGTCGCTGATGGGCTTCATCGGCCCACTCGCGTTCGGCACGGTGCTGGTCGCGGCACTGTCCCTGGCCATGGCGGCGCCGGTGGCCGTGGGCATCGCGCTGTTCATCTCGCACTACGCCCCGCGCCGGCTCGCGAACGCGCTCGGCTACGCGGTTGACCTGCTCGCGGCCATCCCGTCGGTGGTCTACGGGCTCTGGGGCGTGGTCGTCCTGGCCCCGTGGCTGTCGCCCGCGTGGACGTGGCTCAGCGACAACCTCGGCTGGATCCCGCTGTTCTCCGGCCCGGCGTCGCAGCCGCCGCGCGTCATCCTCACCGTGGCCGTGGTGCTCGCGGTGATGATCCTGCCGATCATCACCGCCGTGGTGCGCGAGGTCTTCCTGCAGACCCCCCGCCTCAACGAGGAGGCCGCGCTCGCCCTGGGCGCCACCCGCTGGGAGATGATCCGCACGGCCGTGCTGCCGTTCGCCCGCTCGGGCATCGCGTCGGCGTCGATGCTCGGCCTGGGCCGCGCGCTCGGCGAGACGATGGCGGTGCTCATGGTCCTGTCGCCCGGAACCCTCTACTCCTTCAAGCTCCTGGTCGCCGGCCAGCAGCAGACCATCGCCGCGAACATCGCCGCGCAGTTCCCCGAGGCCAACCCGCTGGGCGTCTCGACGCTCATCGCCACCGGCCTCGCGCTGTTCGTGATCACCCTCGCGGTGAACATGACCGCCCGGGCCATCGTCGCGCGCGGCGCCCAGAAGGGACGCTGACATGCCCACGACCTCCGCGCCCGCGCCCGCCGCGCAGACGGGCGGCCTGTCGACCCGCGACCTGCTGCGCACCGTCGACCGCCGTCGCCGGCGCACCGACCGGATCATGCGCGTGCTCGTCGTCGCCGCCTTCGTGCTGGCCATGGCCCCGCTCGTCTCGCTCATCTGGACCGTCGTCGCCAACGGCGTCGAGCGGCTGAGCCCGTACTTCCTGTCGCACTCGATGCGCGGGGTGTTCGGCGGGATGGACGCCGGCGGCATTTACCACGCGATCGTCGGCACCGTGGAGATCACGCTCTTCGCGGCGCTGATCTCCGTTCCCGTGGGCATCATGGTGGCCGTCTACCTGGTCGAGTACGGGCGCGGCGCCCTGGCCAAGGCCGTCACGTTCTTCGTCGACGTGATGACGGGCATCCCGTCCATCGTCGCGGGCCTGTTCGCCTACGCCCTGTTCGCCGTGCTGCTGGGCCCGGGCGTCAAGATGGGCGCCGTCGGGTCCGTGGCCCTCTCGGTGCTGATGATCCCGGTGGTGGTGCGCTCCTGCGAGGAGATGCTGCGCCTGGTGCCCGACGAGCTCCGCGAGGCCGCGCTGGCCCTGGGCGTGCCCCGCTGGCTGATGGTGGTCAAGGTCGTGCTGCGCACCGCCGTCGCGGGCATCGGCACCGGCGTGATGATCGCCATCGCCCGCGTGATCGGCGAGACGGCGCCGCTGCTCATCACCGTCGGCGTCATCGACTCGATCAACTACAACCTCTTCGAGGGCCGCATGATGACGCTGCCCGTGTACGTCTACCGGCAGTACAGCCAGGGCCTGACGCCGTGCAACGACGCGAGCGTCGCCTGTATCCCCGATGTCGCGTACCTGCGGGCCTGGGCCGCGGCGCTCGTGCTGATCCTCATCGTGATGCTGCTGAACCTCGTGGCCCGGCTCATCACCCGCATGTTCGCGCCGAAGCTGCACCACACCCCCCGGACCCACCCCCCGGACACGACAGGAAGCACCGATGGCACAGCGCATCGAGGTCAAGGACCTCAACATCTACTACGGGGCCTTCCGGGCTGTCGCAGACGTCGAGATGTCCATCGAGCCGCGCTCGGTGACCGCGTTCATCGGCCCGTCGGGCTGCGGCAAGTCGACGTTCCTGCGCACCCTCAACCGCATGCACGAGGTGGTGCCGGGCGCACGCGTCGAGGGCAAGGTCGAGATCGACGGCGTCGACCTGTACGGGCGCGACATCGACCCCGTGGCGGTGCGGCGGCAGGTCGGCATGGTGTTCCAGCGGCCCAACCCGTTCCCGACGATGTCGATCGCCGGCAACGTGCTGGCCGGGGTGCGGCTGAACAACCGCCGCATCTCCAAGGGCGACGCCCAGGACCTCGTCGAGTCGTCGCTGCGCCGCGCGAACCTGTGGAACGAGGTCAAGGACCGGCTCGACCGCCCCGGCGCGGGCCTGTCGGGCGGCCAGCAGCAGCGCCTGTGCATCGCCCGCGCCATCGCCGTCAGCCCGCAGGTGCTGCTCATGGACGAGCCCTGCTCGGCGCTCGACCCCATCTCGACCCTCGCCATCGAGGACCTCATCTCCGAGCTCAAGGCCGAGTACACGATCGTCATCGTCACGCACAACATGCAGCAGGCCGCGCGCGTCTCGGACCGCACCGCGTTCTTCACCATCGCGGGCACCGGCGAGCCCGGCCGGCTGATCGAGCTGGACGACACCGCGACGATGTTCTCCTCGCCGCGGCAGAAGGCCACCGAGGACTACATCTCGGGCCGCTTCGGCTGAGCCAGCGCACGAAGAAGCCCCACGGCGTTGCGCCGTGGGGCTTCTGCTCGCTCTGGGCGAGGTGTCGTGCGTGGGCGCGATCAGCCGGCCGTGGGTGTCGCCGTCGGCGTCTCGGTGGACTCGGGCGTCGCCGTGCTGGTGGGCTCCGGGGTGGCGGTCGCGGTGGCCGACGGTGTCGCGGTGGGCACGAGCGCGGTGTACTCGGAGAGCGTGCCGTCCAGGACGGGCACCGAGATCGCCTCGGTGCCGGCCGAGCCGGTGCTGAGCGTCACGGGGAGGGTGGCGCCGGGCGCCACCGGCGTGGTGAAGGTGACGAGTTCGCCGCGGGTGCCGCCGAGCAGCACTGTGGACCCGGCCGCGACGGGGACGGAGGCGAGCTCGACGTCGTCCGCCGTGGTCAGGGTGACGTCGACGTCGGTGTTCCCGCGGTTGGTGAACGCGCCCTGCAGCGCGCCCTCCTCGCCCTTGCCCGCGGTGATGACCAGCAGGTTCTCCGCCGTGACGTCGCCGAGCGTGGCGCGCACGCCGTCGGACGCGGCGTAGTCGAGCTGCGTGGTGATCTCGTTGGTCGCCGAGCACCCGGCCAGCCCTGCGCTCACGAGCGCGACTGCGCCCGCGAGGGCGAACCGGCGGCGGACGGACGTGACGCGGACCACTGTGACTCCTCGGGGCAGGGCGGTGCGGGGGCGGTGCGGGGCGTGCTCGGGTGGTGCGAAGGCGACTGGGAGTGTGTCGCACCTCTCTTGGCGCCCGACGCGTGTGCGCGCCGCTTGACCTGCGCAAATGGCTGGGTGGGCTCGGGAGGGCCATTTTTGCCCGTGATAAGATGGATCACCGCGAAAGGGGACACCTTCAGATGACTTTCACTGTTGGGGAGACGGTTGTCTACCCGCACCACGGTGCAGCGCTGATCGAAGAGATCAAGACGAGGACCATCCGCGGCGAGGACAAGCTCTACCTCAAGCTGAAGGTCGCCCAAGGGGACCTCACCATCGAGGTTCCGGCGGAGAACGTCGACCTCGTGGGCGTTCGTGACGTCGTGGGCCAAGAGGGCCTGGACCGCGTATTCGAGGTGCTGCGCGCGCCTTACACGGAAGAGCCGACGAACTGGTCGCGCCGTTACAAGGCGAACCTCGAGAAGCTCGCCTCCGGCGACGTGATCAAGGTCGCCGAGGTCGTGCGCGACCTTTCCCGGCGTGACGCCGACCGCGGCCTTTCCGCCGGTGAGAAGCGCATGCTCGCGAAGGCCCGTCAGATCCTCGTCTCGGAGCTCGCCCTGGCGGAGCACACCGAAGAGGAGAAGGCCGAGGCCATCCTCGACGAGGTCCTGGCGTCATAGCAGCACTCGGGACCGCACGATGAGCGCCGCACGATGAGCGTGGCGGCGATCGTCACCGCCGCCGGGAGCGGCAGCAGGCTGGGGCATGTGCTGCCCAAGGCGCTGGTGCCGCTCGGCGGCGTTCCCCTGGTGGTGCACGCCGTCCGGGCGCTTCTCGACGGCTCCGGCGTGGCTGACGACGACAGGCTCGACCGCGTCGTCGTCACGGCGCCTGCCGACCGGCTCGAGGAGTTCCACGAGGTCCTGCACGACGCAGGCCTCATCGGCCCCTCCGCGGAGACGCGGGTGGATGTCGTCGTTGGCGCCGCCACCCGGCAGGGCTCGGTCGCGGCAGGGCTGGCCGTGCTACCACCCGACGTCGACGTGGTGCTCGTGCATGACGCAGCCCGCGCGCTCGTCCCCGCCGACGTGGTGCGACGCGTGATCGCCGCGGTGCGCGCAGGCCACGGCGCCGTGGTGCCCGCCCTCGCGGTGACCGACACGATCAAACGCGTCGGCCTCCCCGGGGTCGGCCTCCACGGGGAGAGCGAGCACGTGACGGGCGAGTCGCAGGGCTGGCCCGTCGTCGAGACCGTGGCACGCGAGGAGCTGCGCGCCGTGCAGACGCCGCAGGGCTTCGCCCGCGAGCTCCTCGACCGGGCCCACGCCGCTGGCAGCGCACGCGCGGATGACGAGGCTGTCGCCGCCTCCGACGACGCTGCACTAGTCGAAGGGCTCGGCGAGCCGGTGTGGGTCGTCGCGGGCCACGCGGACGCCGCCAAGATCACCACCGCATGGGACCTGGCCGTCGCCGGCCTGGTGCTCGTCGGGCGGTCCTCGGAGTCGGGCCAGCCCTCGCAGCAGGACGGAGACTCACGATGAGCGAGCCACGAGCAGATGAGCCCGGGCGGGTGGCGCTCCCGCGCACCGGCATCGGCGTCGACGTGCACGCGTACGCGGCGGATCCGGCGCCCGGCGCGGTGCTGCACCTGGCGGGCCTGGCCTGGCCGGGGGAGCGGCCTCTCGAGGGCCACTCGGACGCCGACGTGGCCGCCCACGCCGCTGCCGACGCGTTGCTGTCGGCGGCGGGCATCGGCGATCTCGGCAGCAACTTCGGCACGTCGGAGCCGCAGTGGCGCGGCGCGGCGGGCGCCGTGCTGCTCGCCGAGGCGGCGCGGCGGGTCCGCGAGGCCGGCTTCGTCATCGGCAACGTCGCCGTGCAGGTGATCGGCAACCGCCCCCGGCTGGGACCACGCCGGGCCGAGGCCGTCGCGGCGCTGTCGGCGGCTGCCGGGGCGCCGGTCAGCGTCTCCGCCACCACCACCGACGGGCTGGGGCTGACGGGACGTGGCGAGGGCGTCGCGGCCATCGCCACGGCGCTGATCGTCTCGGCCAGCTGAGCCGCCAGTTCGCCAGGGGACCCCAGGCCGGCCGGGAAGTGTCCCACGTGCGGCGCCGTGATTCCAGGTCTCGCACGAGCGGGCAAATGTCCGGTACCGTCCCCGTTCGTGACGACGACGCACCGCCCACCGCCCCGTGCGGACTCCCGTGTGGGAGCGCTCCGAGGGCCTACTGGCCCGACGCCCACCGGGGAGCTGCGGAGTCAGCCGGCGCCACTGCCCCGGCGTGAGGGCCCGCCCCGCGTCCGCCTGCGGGTGCGCATCCCCGTCGACGTCCTGGAGGCCACGATCAATGGGCTCGCCAGCCTCGACGAGCAGCAGCCCGGTGTGCTCACGGTTCAGGACGTCGCCACCGCTCCCGCCCCCGCCGACGACCACCTGGCGCGCCTGCGCGAGCGGCCGGCGCACGACTGAGGAAGTCGCGGGACAGGGGAGCAGGACTGCTGGGGGAGGCAGTTAGGGGATCAGCACCAACTTGCCGCGCGCGTGGCCGCTGCGGCTGTCCTCATGAGCGCGCGCGGCATCGTCGAGCGGGTAGGTGCGCGCCACGGTGACGTCGAGCATCCCCTCGTCCGCGAGCCGGGCCAGGTGGGCGCGCGCGGCATCGCGGACGTCGTCCCCGGGATCCGCGCCCGGCCCGTTGCCGAGCAGCCGGACGCCGAGCTCACGGCCGCGGTCGAAACCCGCGATCGTCGCGATCCGGCCCCGGTCCGCGACGAGGGCGACGGAGGCGTCGAGCGCCTCGTCCGTCCCGGCGGTGTCGAGCGCCACAGTGAACGGGCCGGTCTGCGCGGCGACGGCGCGCAGCCGCTGGAGGAGGCCCGGACCGTAGGCCACGGGGAGCGCGCCGAGCTGGCGCAGGTCGTCATGTGAGGCGGGGCCGGCGGTGGCCACGACCCGCGCGCCCGCCAGCGCCGCGAGCTGCACCGCCAGGCGTCCGACACCGCCGGACGCCCCGTGGACCAGCACCACGTCGTCGGCTCCGACGCGGGTGGCGGTGAGCAGGTGCACGGCGGCTGATCCCGCGAGCAGCAGGCCCGCGGACTGCGCCCAGCTGAGCCCGGCCGGCCGGGGGGCCACCACCCGCGCGGGCACGACGACTCGCTCGGCGTAGCCGCCGGTGACGGGCCAGGCGATGACCTCGTCGCCCACCGCGGGGGACTCCACGCCGGAGCCCACGTCCAGCACGACGCCCGCGACCTCATACCCGAGCCGGATCGGCAGCCGGCTCGGATTCGTGCCCCACAGGCCCGAGTAGCCCTTCCAGTCGGAGGGGTTGACGCCCGCTGCGCGGACCTCCAGCAGCACCTCGCCGGGACCCGGGGGCCGGACGGGCTCATCGATGACGGCGAGGACCTCGGGTCCGCCGTAGGCCTGCGCGACCACTGCTCGGCTCATAGTCCAGGCAAGCACGGCGCGGCGCCCCGTGTCTCGTCCGTTCCGTCAGCTGGGCGTCCCGGTCCGGTGGTGGGGAACGTGCTGGTCAGAGAGGGCGTGCACGTCATGCGAGGGGTCCGAGCACTCGGTCGAGGTACTCGTTCCTGAACGCGCCGTCCGGGTCCGCCTGCGCGCGCACGGCACGGGCCTCCGCGAACTGCGGATAGAGCTCGGCGAGCCGATCCGCCCCCAGCCAGTGCAGCTTCCCCCAGTGCGGGCGGCCGTCCACCTGGGCCATGATCCGCTCGACGGCCTGGAAGTAGCGGCCGTAGGGCAGTCGCAGGTATTGGTGCACCGCGACATAGGCGGTCGGCCGGCCGTGTGCGGTGGAGAGCCAGACGTCGTCCGCCGCGGCGAACCGGACTTCCAGCGGGAAGGGGATGTTGACTCCTGAGGCGGAGATCCACGAGTCGATCTCGGCAAGCACCTCGCGCAACTGTGCGCGGGGGATGGCGTACTCCATCTCGCGGAAGCGGACCCGGCGCGGGGACGCGAAGACCTGGGGGGAGGGCGCGGTGTAGGCGCGGGCGCTCAGCGCACGCGACGCGATGCGGTTGATCCGGGGGGTGAGGGCGGGCGCCGCGGCCGCGAGCCGGTTCGTGGCGGCGAACACGCCGTTGGAGAGCAGCTCGTCGTCCACCCAGCCGCGCAGGGGGTGCAGCCCCGGCCCGGCGCCGTTCGGCGCACGATTGTTGCTCTTGGTCAGCGCGCGCCGCGTGTGCGGGAACCAGTAGAACTCGAAGTGGTCATTGCCGTCGACGAGCCCATCGGGGCCGTCGAGCCGCTCGAGCACCTCGTCGAGCGGGAGCGGGACCTCCACGGCGCTCAGGTGGAAGGCGGGGACCGCCTCGAGCGTGATCGCGGCGAGCACCCCGACGCTGCCCAGCCCGAGCCGGGCCACCTCGAAGAGCTCGGGGTGATGCTGCGGAGACGCCTCGACGACGTCGCCCTGCGCCGTGACGAGCCGGACGCCGACCACCTGGGTGGCCAGGCCGCCCAGGCGTGAGCCGGTGCCGTGGGTGCCGGTGGAGATCGCCCCGGCCAAGGTCTGCCGGTCGATGTCGCCGAGGTTGCGCATCGCGAGCCCGCAGGCGGCGAGGACCCGGTTGAGCGCATGCAGCCGGATGCCCGCGCCGACTGTCACATGGGTCGTCCCATCGGGGCGCGGATCGACGCGTTCGAGCAGGTCAAGGGCGTCCATCCGGATCTGGATGCCCTCCGTGACGGCCGCGCCGGTGAACGAGTGCCCGGCTCCGATGGCCCGCACGCGCAAGGCGCCCCTCGAACGTACGATCGAGCACAGGTGCTCCAGGTCGCGGGGGTAGGCGACCTGCTCGGGCTGCGCCGACTCCGTGCGCGCCCAGTTCTGCCAGCGGAGTTGCTCAGTGACCGTGGTCATGTGCAGACCTTCATTCTGGGCGGCCGTCCAAGTCAAGTGCCTGATTCCCTTGACTATTGTCATGACCGCCGTTGAAATGAGGCAAGGGGGCGCGTGGATGCAGTTCGCACTGGCCGGTGCGAGACCACGCGGCGGATTTCCGGGGGGGAACCAACCATGAATCGTTTGCCAGTCGCCGAGCGGCGTGAGCAACTCATCCAGGCTGCTTTGGCGGTCGCCAGCAGGGACGGCATCGACGCCGCCACCGTGCGCGCGGTCGCCGCAGAGGCGGGCGTGTCCCTCGGGGTCGTCCACTACTGCTTCCAGGACAAGGACGAGTTGCTGCGCGCGGTGGCCGACGCCATCACCGCGCAGAACCTCGCCATGACCGAGGCCGCGATCCCGCCCGACGCGGATCTGGCCACGGTGCTCGAGCTCGCCGTCGAAGGGCTCTGGCGCGGAATCCGCGACAACCGTGGCTCCCAGCTCCTCAGTTATGAGCTCACCACCACCTCGCTGCGCCACTCCGAGCTCAACCAGGTCGCCAGCGACCAGTACCGCGGATCCCGGGGCGCAGTCGAGCTGTTCCTCGAGCGCATCGAGCACGGCGCCCAGGTGAGCTGGGCAGTGTCGCGCTCCAGCCTCGCCCGCACCGTCGTCGCCACCGTGGACGGCTTCGCCCTCGCCTGGCTCGTCGACGGCGACGAGGAGGCCACCGTCGAGGGGCTGCGCAGGTTCGCCCAGTACCTCGCCACCCAGACCGTCGAGTTCGGCGCCCCGGTGGACGCCCAGCCGACAATCGCCCCGCCGGCGAGCGTGCAGCCTGTCGAGGGCGTGGTCATCCCTGGCGTCGTGGAGCCCGTGAGCGCGCACGCGTGAGCGTGGACCCCGGCGGCTCGCGCGAAGCCTCGCAGCCGCCGGCGGGCGCCCGCCCGGCCCGGCGCGCGGTGGCGATGGCCTTCGGCGCGCAGGGCCTGGCGTATGCGGTGCTCGTCGCGAGCCTGCCGGGGTTCAAGGAGCGGTTCGGCATCGATGACGGCGTCGTCACCGTCGTCACGCTCGGCATCTGCGTGATGGCGGGCGCCGGCACTGTGGTCGCGGACCGCATCGCGCGCGGCCCGGGCAGCAGGGCCGTGCTGGTCGCCGGGCTCGGCGTCGTGGCGCTCGCGGTGCTGATGATCGCCCTCGCGCCGGGACGGGCGCTGTTCTTCGCGGGGTTCGGGGTGTACGGGCTGGGGCTCGGCCTCGTCGACGCCGGGACGAATATGCAGGCCGTGGCGCTGCAGCGGGCATACGGGCGCAGCATCCTCACCGGCTTCTACGCCGCGTGGTCGGCGGCGGCGATCGTGGGGGCGCTCGCGGTGATCGCCTACGAGGCGCTCGACCTCGCGCAGCAGCTCGCGATCCCGGCCGTCACGGTGCTGGTCGCCCTCGTCGCGCTCAGCGTGCTCCGCGACGGGTGGCGCGCGCACGACCTCCCCACCGGCCCCACCGCGGAGCAGCGCAGCGCCGCGCGAGCGGTGCCATGGTCGGGGATCCTGCTGCTGGGCGCGGCTGTCGTCGCCTACTTCGTGGTCGACTCCGCCGCGCAGATCTGGAGCACGATCTACCTGCAGGACGGGCTGCACGCCGCGGACCTGGCGCCGCTCGGGCTCGCCGTGTACCTCGCGACGACGCTGCTGTCACGGCTGCTCGGCGATCTGGCGGTGCGGCGCTGGGGCAGGGTCGCCGTGGTCCGCGTCGCCGGGCTGACGGGCGCCGTCGGGCTGCTCGGCGTGGTCCTCGCGCCCGGGCCGGCGGTCGCCGTGGCGGGCTTCGCGCTCACCGGCCTGGGCCTGGGCGCCATCGCGCCGCTCTGCTTCGCCGCGGCGGGCGCGCTGGCCCCCGAGCACGCCGACGCCGTCGTGGCCCGGCTCAACGGGTTCAACTACGTCGGCGCGGTGCTCGGCGGCGTGCTGGTCGGGGCCATCGGCGTCGGCTCGTCACTGCGGATCGGCTTCGCGGTTCCCCTGGTGCTGGCTATCGCCATCGTCGCGCTGGCGCCCACATTCGGCACGCGTCGTCGAGCCGCGTCCCCGACGGCGCCACCCGGGGACGGCGCCGCGCAGATCGGCCCGCCCGATCGGGCCGGAACCGCCCCAGGACCGACCTGACCGGGGCATGATGCAGGGCACGATCCGGCATGCGCTGGCTGTCGGCGCCGAGGACGGCGCCGGAGCAGCACCACCCGCCGTCGCCGCCGGTCCGCGCGGGCCCTCAGGGCCCCCGACAACCCGGGAGAGTGCAATGAGCATGCTCGGCACGCGGCTCGACGCCGCGACCAAGGGACTGCCGGCGCCCCTCGCCGTGGTCGACCTGGACGCCCTCGAGGCCAACGCCGACGACCTCGTGCGCCGCGCCGCGGGCGTGCCCGTGCGGGTGGCGAGCAAGTCGGTGCGGGTGCGCGCGGTCCTCGAGGCGGTGCTCGCCCGGCCTGGTTTCGCCGGGGTGATGGCCTACTCGCTGCGCGAGGCGTTGTGGCTGGTCAGCGAGGGGGTGCAGGACGTCCTGATGGGGTACCCCACCGTCGCCGAGGGCGCGCTGGCCGAGCTGGCCTCGGACCCGGTGGCAGCGGCGGCCGTGACTCTCATGGTCGACGACGTGCTCCAGGTCGACCTGGCACAGCGCGCCGCGGCGTCGGGCGGCCACCGCCTGCGGGTGTGCCTCGACGTGGACGCGTCCTTGCGGATCCGGGTCGGGCCGCTGACCGCGCACCTGGGCGTGCGGCGCTCACCCGTCCACACACCGCACGACGCCGCCCGGCTCGCCGCCGAGATCCTGCGCCGCCCCGGCGTCGAGATCCGCGGGGTGATGTTCTACGAGGCGCAGGTCGCGGGCATGCCGGACACGAGCCTCGCCGTGCGGGCGGTCAAGCGCGCCTCGGTGGCCGATCTGGCGCGCCGGCGCAGCCAGGTGCTGGCCGCGGTGCGGGACGTGCTGGGCCGGGACCTGGAGCTGGTGAACTCGGGCGGATCGGGGTCGCTGGAGACGAGCTCCGCCGACCCCGTGGTCACCGAGGTCACCGCGGGCTCGGGCCTGTACGTGCCCACGCTCTTCGACGGCTACCGCGCGTTCGCGCCCCGGCCGGCCGCCTACTTCGGGCTCGACGTGGTGCGGGTGCCCGCCCGGGGGTTCGCCACGGCGGCCGGTGGCGGCTACGTCGCGTCGGGCCCCGCGAGCCGCTCGCGGCTGCCGCGCCCCGTCGCCCCGGGCGGGCTCGCGCTCACCGGGCGCGAGGGGGCGGGGGAGGTGCAGACCCCGCTGCGGGGCGCCGCCTCGGCGGACCTGCGGATCGGCGACCGCGTGTGGTTCCGCCACGCCAAGGCCGGCGAGGTGATGGAGCGGTTCGACCAGGTGCACCTTGTGCGGGGCGACGTCGTCGAGCGTGTGGCGCCGACCTATCGCGGCGAGCAGCGCGCCTTCGGCTGAGCCTGTGCCGGACGGCGTCGGGGGCGACGACGGGTGAGGCGCGGGGCGCGGCGCCGACCGGACGCGCCTGCGCCGGTAACCTTGCTGGTGTGACCCTTCGCCTGTACGACACCGCCACCCGTGAGGTGCGTGACTTCGTCCCCGTGGTCCCGGGCGAGGTCGGCATCTACCTGTGCGGTGCGACCGTGCAGGGCACCCCCCACATCGGGCACATGCGCTCGAGCGTCGCCTTCGACGTGCTCGTGCGCTGGCTGCGCCGCAGCGGCCACCGGGTCACACTCGTGCGCAACGTCACCGACATCGACGACAAGATCCTCGCGAAGGCCGACGCGGCCGGCGAGCCGTGGTGGGCCTGGGCCCTGGCCAACGAGCGCGCCTTCACGGCGGCGTACGACGCGCTGGGCGTGCTGCCCCCCACGTACGAGCCGCGCGCCACCGGCCACGTGCCCGCGATGATCGAGCTCATGCAGCGGCTCGTCGACGGCGGGCACGCCTACACGACGGGCGACGGCGACGTGTACTTCGACGTCCGCTCGTACCCCGAGTACGGGGCGCTGACGAACCAGAAGCTCGACGACATGGTCTCGGCGCAGGACGGCACGGGCGACGACGAGGGCGTCAAGAAGGACCCCCGCGACTTCGCGCTCTGGAAGGCGCCGAAGCCCGGCGAGCCCGAGACCGCGTCCTGGGACACCCCGTTCGGCCGCGGGCGGCCCGGCTGGCACCTCGAGTGCTCCGCGATGGCCCACCGCTACCTGGGCGCCACGTTCGACATCCACGGCGGCGGACTCGACCTGCGCTTCCCGCACCACGAGAACGAGCAGGCGCAGTCGCGCGCCGCCGGCGACGGCTTCGCGCGGTACTGGCTGCACAACGGCTGGGTCACGCAGGGCGGCGCGAAGATGAGCAAGTCCCTCGGCAACGGGCTGCTGGTCAGCGCGCTGCTCGAGACGACGCAGCCGGCCGTGCTGCGCTACGCCCTGATGGCGGTGCAGTACCGGTCGATGCTCGAGTGGACGCCGGACACACTCGGTGAGGCCGAGACGACGTGGGAGCGGTTCACGCGGTTCGTCGAGCGCGCCACCGAGCAGGTCGGCCCCGTGGACGACGACGAGATCGCCAAGGCCGAGCTGCCCACGGGCTTCGTCGCCGCGATGGACGACGACCTCAACGTGCCGGCTGCGCTCGCGGTGGTGCATGAGCACCTGCGCGCCGGGAACACCGCCCTCGCCGAGCGGGATCTGGACGGAGTCCGGGCCGCGCTGGTGTCGGTGCGCTCGATGCTCGACATCCTGGGCCTCGACCCTGACGGCCCCCAGTGGCGCCGCCAGACGAACGACCGCGGGCATGAGGCCGCGCTCGAGGCGCTCGTCGCCGCCGAGCTCGCCGCCCGCTCCGAAGCGCGCGCCGCGCGCGACTTCGCCACCTCCGACGCGATCCGGGACCGGCTCGCCGCCGCCGGCATCGTCGTCGAAGACTCCGCGACCGGCAGCCGCTGGTCGCTCGCGCACCGCAGTGATGAGGTCGAGAACTGATGGCAGGAAACTCGCAGCGCCGGGGCGCCACCCGCAAGCCCGGCTCGAAGAAGGGCGCCCACGTCGGCACGGGCGGCAAGGGGCGTCAGGCTCTCGAGGGACGCGGCCCCACGCCGAAGGCCGAGGAGCGCCCGTACCACCCCGCCGCCAAGCGCAAGGTCGCCGCTGAGCGTCGCGGCCCCGTCACGGGCCCCGCGCCGAGCCGCATGGGCCGCACGTCGCGCAGCGCCGGCGGCACGCGCGGCGGCAAGGGCGTCAGCGCCACCCACGAGATCGTCTCCGGCCGGAACTCCGTGGTCGAGGCGCTCCGCGCGGACATCCCCGTCCAGACGGTCTACATCGCCACTCGCATCGAGGCGGACGACCGGACGCGGGAGATCCTGCAGATCGCCACTGGCCGCGGCTACCCGCTGCTCGAGGTCACCAAGCCCGAGCTCGACCGGCTCACCGACGGCTCCGTGCACCAGGGCGTCGCGATCCAGGTGCCGCCGTACCAGTACGGCGACGCCGACGACCTGCTCGACGCCGCGGCCGTCCTCGACCAGGCGCCGCTCATCGTGGCGCTCGACGGCGTGACCGACCCGCGCAACCTCGGCGCCGTGCTGCGGTCCGCCGGCGCGTTCGGCGCCCACGGGGTCGTCGTGCCGGAGCGCCGCTCCGCGAGCGTCACCGCCGCCGCATGGAAGGTGTCGGCTGGCGCCGCCGCCCGGGTGCCCGTCTCGAAGGTCACCAACCTGACGCGCACGCTGGAGACGTACCGCAAGGCCGGCTGCTTCATCATCGGGCTGGATGGCGGCGGGGACACCCCCGTCGCGGACCTGCCGTTCGCCGCCGACCCGCTGGTCGTGGTGGTCGGCTCCGAGGGCAAGGGGCTCTCGCGCCTCGTCCGGGAGCACTGCGACGCGATCGTGTCGATCCCGATCGCCTCGTCGACGGAGTCGCTGAACGCCGGCGTCGCCGCCGGGATCGCGCTGTACGAGATCGCCCGTCAGCGAGGCGCCGCGCAGTAGCCGACCTGACGGGGACGCCCGGCCTGGCCGACGACGACATGTCGTGGCCGGGCCGGGCGTCGTCGTCTCAGGCCTGGTGGGCCCAGATCGCACGGTGGGCTCAGATCTCGTAGTGGTCGCCGAGCTGGGTGTACGCCCGGTCGTGGTAGACGAGCGGCGCCCCTTGCGTGCTGGTGTCCGACGCGATGGCCCGCACGGTCACCAGGTGGCTGTCGCCCACGGAGATGCGCTCGAGCACCCGGCCATGCACCCACGTCAGGCTGCCGACCAGCACCGGCTCGCCACCCGGCAGGCGCACATGCTCGGTGCCCGCGAAGCGGTCGATCCCGTGTGTGGCGAACCGCGCTGACACGTCGGCCTGCCCGTCGCCCAGGAAGTTCACCACCACCGTGGGGGCGGCGGCCAGCGCAGGCCAGCTCGACGACGTCGAGGCGATGGAGAACGCCAGCACCGGCGGCGCGGCCGAGACCGAGATCACCGACGTGGCCGTGAAGCCCACCGGCCGCCCGGTCTGCGGGTCCTCCAGCGTGACGACGGCGACGCCCGCCGGGTGACGGCGGAACACCCGCTTGTACTCGTCAGCGCTCAGGTGGGGCTCGTCAAAGGCGCGCTCGCGGTGGCCGCCGGCGTCGTGCGCCGTGGGATGGGGGGCCCGCGCGGGGGCGTCGGCGGTCATGCCCGGACCCCGGCGGCGAGCACGCCGCCGTTCGCTTCCAGCCATGCGGCGACCACGTCGTCGAGGGCGCCGAGCTGGGACTCCGTCAGGGCGAGCGCGCGGGTGGGGACGCTGGCGCCGAGCTCGACGAGCAGCGGGCGCAGATGCACCTCGCCCGCCAGGGAGTGCGCGGGGTTGCCCGAGACGACCAGGGGCACCGCGACGAGCCCGCGCAGGCCGTCCGCGCCGTACAGGTCGAGGAACGACTTGAGCAGGCCGGTGTAGCTGGCCTTGTAGACGGGTGTCGCGATGACGGCGACCTGTGCGGACGACAGGCGCCGGAGCGCGTCGTCGACGGCGGGCCGCGCCGGGGCGAAGACCTCCGGCGCCAGGTCGGCGAGGTCGATGGTCGGGGCGAGGCCCACGCCCAGCCGGTGGGCGATCGCTTGGGAGAGGGCCTCCGCCGCGAGACGCGTGCGGGATCCGGCACGCGGATTGCCGACGACGGGCACGACGTCGCGGCGAGGCTCGGGCGTCGGCGGGGCGGTCGGGGCGGACGGGGTGACGGCTGACGTGGTCATCAGGGAGTCCTCGGTGTGGGCCGACGGATCCAGGCGCGACGCCACCGCGGCCGTCGGCCCGACGCAGGCCGACGACAGGGGGCGCCGTGCTGGTCGCCGATGTCGATCACGCTTGCCGTGTCCCTCAACACGGCCAGGTCGTCTCCCGGAGCACCCCGCCGTGACGCGTGGGGGTTGCTGGCCAGCAAGCCGGGGCTGTGCTCCTGCGAGCACTGGCACTCAAGACCTCGGGGCCTTTGTAGCACGGTGGTTCGGCACGAGGCGACCGGTGTCTCACCACACGACCCGATACGCCCCATCTGTTGACGACACGTCGGAGTTCGCCCTAACGTCCGACGGGTGAGCACCTCCACGAACCGCCGCCACGGCCTGAGCGATGCCGACATCGCTGCCGTCACGCGCTGTCGCTGTTGTTGATGCTCGTCTGCTGATCTCCGGAACGGCAGGCGGGGTCCAGGTCCCGCACGCGCCCGGATCCCTGCCCGACAGCGGCTCACACCCTCCCCGCCCTCGCGTCTGACGACGCCGGGTGGGCGAGCCGACGCTCACGCCCACCGCGAGTCGGCCCCGTCGTCACCCGCCGGCGCACGCACGCCCGGCCCCGGGCTCCCGCCCGAACCCGCGCTCCACGCCCACGGCCGCATGCCGTCATGGAGCCCGCCACCAGCCCGAATCCCGCGCGTCCCGCCGAGCGCCGCCGTCAGCGATGCCTGCCGACGGCAGCCGCCGGCCGGTCCGTGCCCGACGCCGCGGTCGAGGAGACCCCATGTCGCACCCGTCCATCCCGTTGTCCGTGCTGGACCTGAGTCCCATCTCGTCCGGCAGCACGCCCGCCGACGCCCTGCGCCACACCATCGACCTGGCGCAGGCCGTCGAGCGCGCCGGATACCGGCGGTACTGGCTCGCCGAGCATCACCTCAACCCCGGGGTGGCCGGCGCCAGCCCCGCGGTGGTCGCCGCGATCGTCGCCCAGGCCACCCGCGTCATCCGGGTGGGCTCGGCGGCGGTGCTCCTCGGCAACTACTCGCCGCTCCAGGTCGCCGAGCAGTGGGGCACCATCGCCGCCCTGCACCCCGGGCGGATCGCCCTGGGCATCGGCCGTTCGGGGATCGGCCGGTCCAGCGCCGAGCGGCCCGGCGCCGCGGCCACCGCAGCCGACGGCGCCGTGCAGGTGTGGCGGCTCGTGGACGGGGTGGTGATCCCGCCGGTGCGCCCTCCGGCCTACGACCCGGCCCGCCTGGCATTGCAGGGCAGGCTGCTGGGCCGCGCGCCCGGCGACGGGTTCGGGGACGACGTGCGGGACATCCTCGCGTTCTTCGACGGGACCTACGTGGCGCCGGAGCGGCGGCCGGTGGTGGTGACGCCCGCGGCGGGAACCGACGTGCAGCTCTGGGTGCACGGGTCCAGCGCGGGCCCCAGCGCGCAGCTCGCCGGTGAGCTCGGGCTGCCCTACGGGGCGAACTACCACGTGGCGCCTGCCACGTTGCAAGAGTCAGTGGCGGCCTACCGTGCCGCGTTCCGCCCGTCCGAGCGCTTCGCGCAGCCGCACGTCATCGTGTCGGTGGACGTGGTGGTCGGGGTCGACGACGCGGCGGCGCGGGAGCTCGCGATCGGCTACGGGCCGTGGGTGCAGTCCATCCGCGGCGGGCAGGGCGCGATCCCGTACCCCGACGCGGACGAGGCCCGTCAGATCCTGTCCGGGTGGGACGAGGACGACCATGCCGCGGTGCGCGACCGCACCGAGACCCAGCTGGTCGGCTCGCCGCAGACGGTGGTGGCGCGGCTCGCGGCCCTGCAACGCCTGACCGGCGCGGACGAGCTGCTGGTCACGACCGTGACGCACCGGCATGAGGACCGCGTGCGCAGTTATGAGCTGCTCGCCGACGCGTGGGCGCAGGGGTCTGCCGAGGCTGAGCCGCAGGCCCTCCCGGTCGCCGGGCAGGCCACGGCGCCGGGCCGCGACGAGGCCCCGGCCAGCGTGGAGTCGCCGAGCACGGTCGACTTGCTGCGCGTGGCGGCCCGATCATGACCGTGCAGGCGCGCCCGGCGGGCGGCGCCGGCGTGGCCGACCTGGAGGTGCGGTTCACGCATCAGGGCGACCCGCTGGTCCGGCCGCTGCTGGCCGAGCTGGCCCAGGAGTACGCGGACCGATACGAGCGCTCGCAGCAGGAGATGGCCGACGACCTCGCCCAGTACCCGGCCGAGGAGTTCGCGGGACCGGGCGGCGCACTCGTGCTGCTGCTGGTCGACGGCGAGCCCGTCGCCGGTGGGGCGTTCCGCCGGTACGACGACACGACCGCCGAGCTCAAGCGCATCTGGACGCGCTCCGACCAGCGTCGCCGCGGGCTCGCCCGCCGGGTGCTGGACGTGCTGGAGCGCGAGATCGCCGCGCGGGGCTACACCCGCGTGTACCTGACCACGGGGCCCCGACAGCCCGAGGCGCGCGCGCTGTACCTGGCCACGGGCTACACGCCGCTGTTCGACGTGGACGCGGACCCACAGCCGCGCCCGCTGCCGTTCGAGAAGCACCTGCCGCACGGCGCGAACGATCTGGCGCGGGCCGTGCCGCAGGAGGAAGACGCCGACGCCGCCGCCCGGATCATTCCCGCGCGGCATGTGGGCCGCTGGGTCGCCACGGCGGGGACGTTCGTGCTGCTGGCGATGGTGATCAGCTCGTTGACCACCAACGCGCGCTGGGAGTGGTCCATCGTCTGGCAGTACCTGACCTGGCCGTCGGTGCTCAACGGGCTGTGGGGCACGGTGCGGCTGACCCTCACCGCGGCGATGATCGGCTTCGGCCTGGGCACTGTGCTCGCGCTGATGCGGCTGTCGCCGTCGCCGCTGCTCCGCTCGGTGTCCTGGACGTACACGTGGGTGTTCCGCTCGGTGCCGCTGATCTTGCAGCTGCTGCTCTGGTACAACCTCGCCTACCTGTACCCGACGCTGTCCCTCGGCATCCCCTTCGGACCCGAGTTCCTGCAGTTCGGCACGCTCGACGTGATCGACAAGTTCGGCGCCGCGGTGCTGGGCCTCGGGCTGTCCCAGGCGGCGTACTCCGCGGAGATCGTGCGCGCCGGCATCCTGTCGGTGGACCAGGGGCAGCATGAGGCCGCCGCCGCGCTCGGCCTGCCGCGCCGGCGCCAGCAGCGCAGGATCATCCTGCCGCAGGCCATGCGGACCATCGTGCCCACGGCCGTCAACGAGATCATCGGCCTGGTCAAGGGCACATCGGTGGTCTACGTGCTGGCGTACGGCGAGCTGTTCTACATCGTCGGCGTGATCTACGGGCGCAACCAGCGGGTGGTGCCGCTGCTGCTCGTGGCGGGCATCTGGTACCTGGTGCTCACCACGTTCATCACGGTGGTCCAGTACTACGTCGAACGGCACTACGCCAAGGGAGCCCTGCGCACGCTGCCCCCGACGCCGCTGCAGCACGCCCGGTGGACCGTGGGCGTCGCGTGGACGCGGCTCACCGGCCGTCCGCTGCCGACGGGCGTGCCACCGTCCTACCTGGCCAGGTCCTCGCTCGCCTCGAATGTGCTGACCCGCACGCGTGCCCGCGGCACTGCGGGCGCCGACGGAGGGCGGCTCTGATGGCCACCGCGGGACACGTGGAGGTGCGCGGCGTGCACAAGTCCTTCGGCGCGCTCGAGGTGCTGCGCGGCGTCGACCTGGAGGTCCGGCCGGGCGAGGTCACGGTGATCCTGGGCCCGTCGGGCTCCGGCAAGTCGACGCTGCTGCGCGCGATCAACCACCTGGAGAAGGTCGACCGGGGACTCGTGTCGCTCGACGGCGACCTGATCGGCTACCGCCGCGCCTCGCATGGCGTGCTGCAGGAGCTCAAAGAGCGGGAGATCCTGCGCCAGCGCACCCACATCGGTTTCGTCTTCCAGTCCTTCAACCTGTTCCCGCACCTCACGGCGCTGGAGAACGTGGTCGAGGCGCCCGTCTCCGCGCAGGGCAGGCCGCGCGCCGAGGTGGAGGTCGAGGCGCGGGCGCTGCTCGCGCGGGTGGGCCTGGCGGACAAGGCCGACGTGCACCCGCGCCGGCTCTCCGGCGGGCAGCAGCAGCGGGTGGCCATCGCGCGGGCCCTCGCGCTGCGGCCGAAGGTGGTCCTCTTCGACGAGCCGACGTCCGCCCTGGACCCCGAGCTCGTCGGCGAGGTGCTGGACGTCATCAAGGACCTCGCGTCCTCCGGGACCACGCTCGTCGTCGTCACCCATGAGATCGGCTTCGCCCGCGAGGTCGCCACGACCGTCGTGTTCATGGACGAGGGGCTGATCGTCGAGCAGGGCCCGCCCGAGCAGGTGCTCGACCACCCCCGGCACGAGCGCACCCGAGCCTTCCTCGACAAGGTCCTCTGAGCCGACCCTTCGCACCCCCAGAACCCCGGGGCATGCCCCGAGGGGTGAGCGCGCGCCGCGTGCCACCCGCTGTTTCCCCACCCCACCGAAAGTGAGCAACCCGTGACCGCATCGACCCGACGAGCAAGGCTCGTGACCGCACTGGCCGTCGTGCCCCTGCTGGCGCTCGCCGCGTGCGCCGGCGCCCAGGCGGGCACGGACGACGCCGCAGCCGACGACACCTCTGCGAAGGCCGAGGCCGTGGGCCTGGAGATCAGCACCAGCCCCGAGCAGAACCGCGTGCGCAGCACCGAGGACCCGGACGCGATCGCGCTGCTGCCCGCCGCGATCGCCGAGCGCGGCGTGCTCAAGGTCGCCACGAGCGCAGGCGGCAGCGCGCCGCTGACGTTCCTCGCCGACGACGAGAAGACGGCGATCGGCAACGAGACGGACATCGCCCAGCTCGTCGCCGACGCGCTCGGCCTCGAGCTCCAGCTCGAGGTGCGCGCCTGGGCCGACTGGCCGCTGGCCCTCCAGTCGCAGGACGTGGACGCCGTCATCTCCAACGTGACCGTCACCGAGGAGCGCAAGGAACTGTACGACTTCTCGTCCTACCGCAACGACCAGCTCGGCTGGATCGTCGGGACGGATGGCGATGTCGAGTCGATCACCGAGCCGGCCGACATCGCCGGGCTCAAGGTGGCGGTCGGATCGGGCACCAACCAGGAGAAGATCCTGCTGGCGTGGAACGAGGAGAACATCGAGAAGGGACTCGACCCGATCGCGGGCGGCGAGCCGGAGTACTTCGAGAACCTGAGCGACGCGCTCCTCGCGCTGCAGTCCGGGCGCCTCGACGCCTACGTGGGCCCGAACGCGTCCCTCGCGTTCACGGCGGCGTCCTCACCGCAGGACTTCCGAGTGGCGGGGACGCTGAACGGCGGCTGGCCTCTCACCGCGCAGATCGCTGTGGCCACCCTCAAGGGCGCCGACCTGGCGCCTGCGGTGACCGCCGCGCTCGAGCACGTCTTCGAGGACGGCACCTACACCCAGGTGCTCGAGCGTTGGGGCCTGCAGGACGAGGCCATCGAGAAGCCGGAGACCAACCCGCCGGGCCTGCCCAAGACGAGCTGAGCCCGCGCCCTCGCGGGCCAGTCAGCGCCGCGAGGGCGAGGCCACGGCCTCGTCCTCGCGTGCGTGGCCACGGTTGGAGGCGACCGCCGCATGGGCCAGCATGCCGCTACCGGTCAGGAGCGGGCCGAACAGCGCCAGGGTCACCGACCAGCCAGGCCCCGCGCGGTATGTGCCCGCGCTCGAGGTCCATTCGCAGGCCACCCCGAAGGGGAACCACATCCGCGTCCCCTGCACCACGGTGAAGTCCTGATAGCGCTCCGGGATCTCGCTGGCCCGACTCGCGCACCCGCGCGAGGGGGACCGGTCCAGAGGCGCTGAGGCGACAGTGGCGATCGCCAGCATCACGGCGACTGCCGTGACGACAGTCCACACCACCACCACACGCTGGGTGGAGGGCCTGCCCCCGGGCGTGGTCATCCCGCCGAGTCGCTCAGTCGTTCGACGACGGCGCGTCGTCGACGGCGGGGAGGGAGCCCGTCGGGTCCTCCCGCAGGTCGGCGGCGCTGACCCCGAGGATGGCCTGCTCGTCCGGACGGCCCGGCAGGATGTTCTCGACGTAGGAGCGGGTCGCCTCATGCATTGGCACGTCCCGGCGCTGCTGCTGGGACAGGAACCAGCGGTGGTCCAGCAGCTCGTGGAAGACCTGCGCGGGCTCCAGCTTGAGCCGCAGATCACGGGGGACGGCGCGCACCGCGGGCTCGAAGACCTCGGTGAGCCAGTCATGCGCGACGAAGGACTCGTCCTCGCCCTGCCGGTGCGTGGCGGCGCGGAAGGAGTCGAGGTCGTTGAGCAGCCGGCGTGCCTGGTTCTCCTGCACGTCGAGCCCGGTCAGGCGCATCAACCGCCGTGAGTGGTGACCGGCGTCGACGACCTTGGGCTGGATGCTGACGGTGGTGCCGCCCACGTCGGTGGTGATGTCGAGCTCGCCCACGTCGAACCCGAGGTCGTTGAGGCGCTCGATGCGCGCCTGCACCCGCCACCGGTCGTCCAGGCCGAAGGACTCGGCGTCGGTGAGCGTGGTCCACAGCTCGGTGTACCTCTCGACCAGCATCTCGCCGATGGCGATCGCGTCGACGTCGTCCTCGAGGAACTCCCCGGCCTGCAGGTCCATGAGCTCGCCGATGATGTTCACCCGCGCGACCTCGAGGTCGTAGGCGCGCTGCCCCTCGGTGAGCGTGTCGTGCAGGTCGCCCGTCTCGGCGTCGACCAGGTACGCGGCGAACGTCTCGGCGTCGCGGCGGAACAGGGTGTTCGACAGGGACACGTCACCCCAGTAGAACCCGATGAGGTGCAGGCGCACGAGGAGCACCGCGAGGGCGTCGATGAGGCGCGTGGCGGTGTCGGGGCGCAGTGTCTGGCTGAACAGCGCGCGGTACGGCAGCGAGAACTGCAGGTGCTTGGTGATGAGCACCGCCTCCAGCGGCTCGCCCTCGGGCGTCGCGCGGCCGGTGATGACGCCCACGGGCTCCACACAGGGCACGTCGAGCCGGTTGAGCTGGCGCAGCAGCTCGTACTCGCGGTACGCGACGCTCTCGCCGATCTCCTTGATCGCGATGACGCGACCGGACAGGCGGGCGAAGCGCACGATGTGCCGCGAGATGCCGCGGGGGAGCGCGGCGAGGTTCTCGGCGGGCCAGTCCTCGAGCGGGATGTGCCACGGAAGGTCGAGCAGGGCCGGATCGGGGGACGCGGCGGTGATCTGCAACCGCTGCGGGCGGGGACTCATGGCCTCGATCCTCTCAGAGACAACTGGTGCGGTGCGCACAGGTTCATCAGCGTGGAACGCCCGAGGGCGGGCCCGGCAGCAGCCGGCCCCGCCCTCAGGTGTGGTGCGTGGTGGTCAGACGGCGATGCGCTCGCCCGAGCCGGCGTGGAACAGGTGCTGCTCGCCGGTGCGGATGCGAACCCAGATCGTCTCGCCCTTGCCGGGCACCTGACGCGGGTCGACGCGCACGATGATCTGCGCGTCGCCGGCGCCGGAGTGCACGGACTCGGCGGCGCCGAACTCGTTGGTCAGGGCGCCGTAGACGAACGCGTCGGAGCCGAGCTCCTCCACGAGGTTCACGACGACCGGGATCGCGTCCGGCGTGCCCTCGGGCACCACGTCGAGCGACTCGGGGCGGAACCCGATGGTGATCTGGTTCTTGTCCTCGGGCTGGAGGTCGGTGATGACCTGGCGCGGGACGGCGATGCGGGCGCGGCCGACCTGGGCGTAGCCCTCGAGCACCGCGAACGTGCCGATGTTCATGGCCGGGGAGCCGATGAAGCCGGCGACGAAGACGTTCTTCGGGGTGTCGTACATGTCGCGCGGCGTGCCGACCTGCTGGAGCAGGCCGTCCTTGAGGACCGCGATGCGGTCGCCCATGGTCAGGGCCTCGGTCTGGTCGTGCGTGACGTAGACCGTGGTGACGCCCAGGCGGCGCTGCAGCGACGCGATCTGCGTACGCGTCTGGACGCGGAGCTTGGCGTCAAGGTTCGACAGCGGCTCGTCCATGAGGAACACCTGCGGCTGGCGCACGATCGCGCGGCCCATCGCGACACGCTGGCGCTGGCCACCCGAGAGGGCCTTCGGCTTGCGGTCGAGGTACTCGGTGAGGTCGAGGATCTTGGCGGCCTCCTCGACACGGGCGCGGATCTCCGCCTTCGGCGTGCCGGCGATCTTGAGCGCGAAGCCCATGTTGTCGGCAACCGTCATGTGCGGGTACAGCGCGTAGTTCTGGAAGACCATCGCGATGTCGCGGTCCTTGGGCTGCACGTCGGTGACGTCGCGGTCACCGATGAGGATGCGCCCGCCGTTGACGTCCTCGAGGCCCGCGAGCATGCGGAGCGAGGTCGACTTGCCGCAGCCGGAGGGGCCGACGAGGACGAGGAACTCGCCGTCTTCGACGTGGAGGTTGAGGGCGTCCACCGCGGGACGCTCCGTGCCGGGGTAGACCCGGGTGGCGTTGTCGAACGTGACCGTAGCCATGTCAGTTCCCTTCACCGGCAGGTACGTGCCGGACGATCCGTTGTGAAAGGTGTCAGAAGTGTCGCCGCTGACACAGTCCGAAGGCGGCCATCGTCGTTCGACGTTGAAGCCTGCGGTCCGCGGCCCATCCTGCCACATGACCGAAGGGGGAAATGACCTGCTCGCGAGTGGTCATCGGTTGCCGAAGAGGCGGATCGGCGAGTCGCCGTCGGCGGACATCTCCCGGACGAGGAGGCGCCCGGCGAGCACCGTCGCCCAGACGTCCGAGGGCCGGGCGTGCACGTCGAGTGGCGCCGCCCACAACTCGGAGCCGTCTTCAGTGGAGAGCGCGACGACATGGAAGGAGCCGGTCGCGTCACGGTCACCGGTCGGGGCGCCGGCATCCGCCTGCCAGTCCACGACGTAGAGGTCGCGGCCGTCGGTGAAGATGCTCTCCCAGTAGACGCCGCGGTCCCCGCGCTCCCACGTCCACAGCGTCCGGCCCTGCGCGGTGTCGACGGCGACGATCCAGGCGCCGGACGTGAGGTACAGGATCCCGTCGAGCAGGATGCCGGCGCCGGGCTGGATGGAGCCGGCGTCCCAGAGCGGCGCGCCAGTGGCGCAGTCCACGACCAGGAGCCCGCCGTTGTTGAGGAAGCACTGCCCAGGCGCCGAGCCGTCGTCGACGGACAACGTCAGTGGCCACCCACGCGCCCGGGTGCGCGAGCCATCCGGGTGGATGAGGGAGGACGTGCCGACGGCGTCCAGTGGCGAGATGACGAATGTCGATTCCCGCACATGCTGCAGCATCGACTCCTGCTGGGGCTGGGCGATGGTGTGAAGGACGTCGCCGCTGGCCGACAGGACCCAGTCGGTCTGCTGATGGTGGACGAGGAGACGGCCGTCGGGGAGCGCTGAGAGCCGGGTCGAGGCGGCGGAGGCATCCCGTGCGTGCGGACTGCCCGTGACCGCCTCGTCTTCTGCGGGGGCCTCGGCCAGGGGCTGGCGCCACCGCACGTCGCCGGTCCGCAGGTCCCTGGCCTCGACGACGACTGCCTGGTCCGCCGTGGTGGTGCTGACCACGAAGAGATCGCCGGTCACCGCCGCCGGGCTGTGGAGCGGCCCCGGGTGCTCGGCGACGACCCGCTCCGCGTCCACGTCGATCACCACCCACCGGGTCCTCGTGGGAGCGGGCATGCCGGGCTCCGGTGATCGAAGCAGCGTCGCCGGGTCGTTGACCGCCTCGTACTGGTCGGCTACCTGGCACGCCAGCAGGCCGTCCGTGGCCTGGGCGCAGGACGGGCCGCTCCAGGCGCGTTCCTGCTCGGCGGGGGGAGTGGTCTCGGCGCCGGTGACGGGCACCTCCCACCGCACGTCGCCGGTGGCCCCGTCGACGAGTCGGACCGCCTGGGAGCCGTCGGGCCGCATGACGCCGAGCGCGAGGTCCGACCCGACACCCGCGCCCGGCATCCCGCTGAGGTCGTCGGTGCGCCACAGCTCGCGCACCGACTCGTCGAGCGGGAGCAGTACGCCGGGAAGGTCACGGAGGCGGCCGAGCGCGGCGCGCTCGCGCTGGTCGAGCGCCGCCTGGCCGCCCACCAGGGCGACGGCCGCCACCGCCGCGACGGGCCACCAGCGCAGCTGTCGGCGCTGCGATGGGCCATCCGCCGCGACGGGCCCCTGTGCGGCGACGCGCGCCGACGCGGCGTCGTCGCCGTCCTCGAGGACGACGGGCAGCATCCTCATCGGCTGCCGTACACGCGTGTGGTGCTGCTGTTGCCGTCGCTGGTGGTGATGGCGAGGCGGTCGCCCAGCGCGGACATGGAGAACCAGTCGTAGGCGGAACCCTGCTCTTCGAGCGGGCTCCGCCACGACAGCGAGCCGTCCGCCATCGACAGGGCCACGATCTCGATCTGTCCTTGCGAGCGGTCCTCGCCCTCGGGTGCTGGCGCCTGCTCCAGCAGGAGGAGGCTCTGGCCGTCGGAGAGCACTCGGTCCGGGGTGGTCGACACCGTCGCATCGCGCACGGCCTGCCACCGCAGGTCGCCGGTCACGGCGTCGATCGCGCTGATCTGGGTGCTGGTCGCCGTGTAGAGGGTCCCGTCGAGCAGCAGCCCCGAGGTGCTCCCCGCGGACGGGCGCTCCCACGTCTCGGCGGCGGTCTCGCAGTCGATGGCGCGGAGTCGGCCGCGTGCGCTCGTGAAGCAGAGGTCCCTCACCGAGCCGTCGTCGACAGTCAGCGACACCGGCTCCTCCGCGACCGGCTCGGTCCACGACCCGTCGGCGAGCAGCAGGGACATCACGGGGAGGTCGGAACTGTAGTCGAGCTTGGACCACAGCCGGTCCCGGAGCATCGTGAGGCTCGTCCGGTCGTGGGCGAGGGGAAACGCCTGCTGCACCTGCCCGTCCTCCGACAGGATCCAGACGTCACGCCGTCCCTGGACGACGATCTTGTCGCCCTGCGTCCCGACCCAGGCGGCCGGGCCCGGCTGGGTGAGGGGCTCGGGCTCATCGTCGGTGGCGGCGGCCGAGGACGCGGGCAGCGGGCTCTGCCACACAGGCTGCTCAGATCGCAGGTCCCACGCCTGGACGCTCACGGCGCCATCAGCAGCCGTCGAGCAGATGAGGAGGGTCTCGCCGAGCGCTGCGAAGGAGTCGGTCGACGCGGGCTCATATTCGCCCACCCGGGCGCCTGTCGCGGCATCGACCACCACGACCCGGGTCCTGCCAGCCTCGGGCCACGACGTGGGATCGGGATCGAACTCGAGGTATTCGTCCCCCACGGTGCACCAGACGAAGGTGTGGTCGGGGACCGGCTGGCAGCCCGGCGCGAACCAGTACCCGATGGAGGTGATCGCCTTCGCCAGCTCCGGGTCCGGCGAGGTGACGGGCACAGACCACAGCACAGCGCCGGTGCCCCCCTCGAGGCGCTGGACGACCTGGGTCCCGTCGGGTGACGCCGCGCTTTCGACAAGGTCGTCACCGACCACCACGCCACCGATGAAGGAGCTGCGAGTCTCACTGCTCCACAGTTCGCGCAGGGTGGACGGGTCGACGGCGGCGAGCACCCCCGGCACCGCGTGGAGCCGGTTGAGCCGCCCTTGCTCCCGGGCGTCGAGCACCAGTTGGGCGCCGCCCAGCGCCATGGCCACGACCAGCACCGCGGCGATGGGCCACCCGCGTCGTGCGGCACGCCGCCAGCCGTTGCCGCCCTCAGATCCCGGGCCGGCGTCGGGGCGGTCGTCGTGAACGCCGCCCGGGAACCCGCTGCCCTCTTCGTCGAGGGCGACGGGCTGCAGCTGGTGCGGCCTGGTCATCCCGGCACGCTACCCATGCCCGCCGGTCCGCGTCGCGGAACCGGGGAAGGGATTCGCGCTGTCGCTCAGCCGGCCGCAGCCGCCAGCTCGTCGCGGAACTTTGCCAGCGCCGCCACGACGTCCTCGGGGCTGTCGAGGCGGTATCGCGCGCCGGTGTCGCCGGGCCCCACCTTGATGGTGACGTCGTCGGCCCCGAGCGCGGCGAATGCCCGCTCGTCGGTCACGTCGTCACCCGCGTAGATGACGACGGGCGCCCCGATCTCCTCCCGCAGCGCGGTGAGGGCCTCGCCCTTGCTGGCGTGCAGCACGGTGAGCTCGACGACTGCCTTGCCGTGGATCACCCCGGTCTCCAGCCGTGCGCCGAGGGCGAGGGACTCGTGCTCGGCGGCCTGCGCGACCTCGGGGTCGGCCAGGCGGGTGTGCACCACCACGGCGGTGGGCTTCGTCTCCACCCAGACGCCCTCACGCCCACGGGCCACCGCCGCGGCCTCGGCGCCTAGCGCCGCCAGCCGGTCCGCCTGCTCGTCGGTGAGGCGCACGACGTCGCGGTCCAGCCCGTGCGCTGTCACACGGGCGCGCTCGGCGCCGTGGCTGCCCACGAAGAGCGTGCCGACGGGGACCTCCGCGAGGATGTGCAGGTCCGCCATCGCGCGGCCTGAGACGAGCGCGAGGACGATGCCGTCGGTCGCGGCGAGGTCGGCCAGCACGCCGACCCCGTCGGGCAGGATGCGCGAGGCCGCCGGGTCGTCCTGCAATGGCGCCAGGGTGCCGTCGAAGTCGAGGGCGAGCAGCACGGGCCGCCGGGCCCTGTCGGCCGCGAGGGCGGACAGGGCGGCGGTGGGGTCATGGGCCTCAGACATGGGTCTCCTGGATCTGCTGCGCGGGCGGCGCCTCCTCGGCGGCCTGCGGGGCCGGGACCGCGGCCAGCGCCGACAGGAACGAGTGCGACCACGCCGCGACGTCGTTCTCCAGCACCTTGCGGCGCAGTCGGCGCATGCGCTTGCGCGCCTCGCGCGGGTCGATGTTGGCGGCGTAGACCATCGCGTTCTTCAGGCCCGCGATGTCATGCGGGTTGACCAGGATGGAGCTGGTCAGCTCGTCGGCCGCGCCGGTGAACTCGCTGAGCACCAGGGCGCCGCGATCGTCGGAGCGGGCCGCGACGTACTCCTTGGCGACGAGGTTCATCCCGTCCCGCAGCGCGGTGACGAGCATGACGTCGGCCGCGAGGTACAGCGCGGCCATCTCCTCCATGGGGTACGAGTGGTGCAGGTAGTGGACCGCCGGGCGGCCCAACTCGCCGAGGTCGCCATTGATGCGCCCCACCAGCAGCTCCACGTGCTCGCGCAGCTGCTGGTAGGCGCCCACGTTCTCCCGGCTGGGACTGGCGACCTGCACCAGCACGGTCTCCGGGACGCTGAGCCGGCCGTCCTCGAGCAGCTCGCCGAACGCCTTGATCCGGTGCCGGATGCCCTTGGTGTAGTCGAGGCGGTCCACCCCGAGCAGCACGATGTCGGGGTCGCCGAGCTCGGCGCGGATCTCCTTGGCGCGGGCCTGCACCTCGGGGGTGCGAGCCAGCTCGTCGAACTTCTTCGAGTCGATCGAGATGGGGAACGGCATGGCCCGGACGTGCCGCTCGGGGCGGTCGCCCTCGGCGGGCACGGTGATCATCTGGCCGCGGGTGGTGAGGTCGGTGAGCCGGCGCACCACGCGCACGAAGTTCTGCGCGTCGCCCGCGCGCTGGAAGCCGATGAGGTCGGCGCCCAGCAGGCCCTCGACCACGGCGGTGCGCCAGGGGAGCTGGGCGAACAGCTCCAGCGGCGGGAAGGGGATGTGGTTGAAGAAGCCGATGCGCACGTCGGGGCGCAGCTCGCGGAGCATGCGCGGGACGAGCTGGAGCTGGTAGTCGTGCACCCACACGGTGCCACCGGGCGCCACCTGGGCGGCAGCAGCCTCAGCGAACCGCTGGTTGACCTTGCGGTACACCTCCCACCACTGCCGGTGGAACGTGGGCGGCTCGATGACGTCGTGGTAAAGCGGCCACAGGCTGTCGTTGGAGAAGCCCTCGTAATAGTCGGCGACCTCGGCCTCCGAGAGCGGCACCGGCACCAGGCGCATGCCGTCGGTGTCGAAGGGCTCGAGCTCGACGTCGGGGGCGCCGCTCCAGCCCACCCATGCGCCATTGGCCTCGACCATGACCGGCTCCATCGCCGTCACCAGGCCGCCAGGGGAGCGGTCCCATGACACGTCGCCCTCCGGGCCGATTGTCACATCGACCGGGAGGCGATTCGCGACGACGACCAGGTCATAACCGGCAGATCCCACCGAGGCACACTCCTTCTTGGGGTTCTCTCGACCCTAGCGTGACCTGGGATGTCTCGCTCGGCCTCCTCGTCGAGCGCGGCTGCGAGCGGCGCCGGCCCGGCGCGGATACCGTCGATGCATGGAGCGCATCGGACTGGAGCCGGGGTCCGAGGTGGGCGGCTACACGGTGGTGGCCCCTCTCGGCTCCGGGGGCATGGGCACGGTGTACAGGGCGCTCGACGGCGCGGGCAACGCGGTCGCCCTCAAACTGCTGCACCCGCACGTCGGAGCGGACCCCGCAGCCCGCGACCGGCTCCGCCGTGAGGTCGTGGCCCTGCACCGGCTGCGCCACCCCGCCGTCGCCGCGGTGCTCGACGCCGAGGCTGACTCCACCGAGGCGTTCATCGTCACCGAGCTCGTCGCCGGCCGGAACCTCGAGGACCACGTCCGGGACAACGGCCCGCTCGACCTCCACCAGCTCGCGGAGTTCGCGGACGGCCTGCACGACGCGCTGGCGGCCGTGCACGAGGCCGGGGTCGTCCACCGCGACCTCAAGCCCAGCAACGTGCTGGTCACCGACAGCGGCCCGGTGCTCATCGACTTCGGCATCGCGCAGGCCGCCGACGACCCCCGCATCACGTCCACGGGCCTGGTGATCGGCACCCCCGGCTACCTCGCGCCCGAGCTGCTCGACGACGCCGAGCCCACCCCCGAGACGGACTGGTGGGGCTGGGCCGCGCTGCTCGCCTTCGCCGCGACCGGCCGCCCGCCGTTCGGGCTGCGCCCGCTGGCCGCCGTCATCGCCCGGGCCCGCTCCGGGGAGGCCGACCTCGAAGGGCTGGGGCCGCGCACCGCTGCCGCCCTGGGACGCGCGCTCGCGGGGGAGCCCGCCGACCGGCTGCCACCCGCCGAGCTCGTCGACGAACTGCACGAGGCCGCCGCCACCGGTGACGTGCCCCGGCCCGCCGCGGCGGGCGCCGAGACTGTGGTGCTGCACGCGGGCGACGCGGATGACACCGAGCTGCTCTCCTCGGCGCAGGCCACACAGCGGCTCGACGCGGACCCCGCCACCCAACGGCTGCCCGCGCAGGACGCCGACAGCACTGCCGTGTGGGGGGCGGGCGCCGCCGCAGGGGGCACCCAGGTGTACCCGGTGCAGCGCGGGGTGCGTCGAGAGTCTGCCTACCCGCGCGCCGACCAGCCCGCCGACACCGCGGTGTTCAGGGCGCCGCCGCGTCAAGAGCAGGCGTACGACGACTACGGCCACGACGACTACGGCCACGACGACTACCGCGCCGACGGCGGGGGCGACTGGGACGGCCACGACAAGGGCCAGTGGCCGCTGGGCGGCGAGAGCGGCGAGTACTCGGACGACGCCTACCCCGAAGGCGAGGATGGGTACACGCGCCCGCCGGCCCGCCGCCGCTGGGGAACCGTGCTCGCGCTCGGGCTGCTCGCCGTGGTCGGCGCCATGACGTACCCCGGGGTGACGCTCATCGCGCTCGCGGTGGCGCTGGTGCTGGCCCGGACCTTCGGATCCACCGTCGAGGCGATGCACAGGCGCCGTGAGCGCAAGGGCGTGCGGGGCAGCGACGCGCTGGTGGCGGTGGTGAGCAGCCCGTGGCACCTGCTGCGCGCCGTGGTGGGCCTGCTGCCGTCGGTGGTGGTCGCCGCCAGCGCCGTGGTCATCGTGCTGGGGGCGCTGTGGTGGCTCATCGGCAGCGGCCGGTGGACGCCGGGCGCCACGGCTCCCGGCCAGGCGCCCGATGGGCTCGTCGCGTCCGCGATCATCGGCGGGACGTTCCTGCTCGGCCTGATCCTGCTGTGGTGGGGGCCGATGTCCGGGCTCACCCGGACCGGGACTCGTCGGCTGCTGGCCGTCGTGGCGCCCGGACGGCGCGGCGCGACGGTGCTCGTGCTCATCACCCTGGCGGTGACGGCGGTGCTCGCCGCGCAGCTCCTGTCGGAGGAGCCGATCCACTGGGCGCCACTGCCCGAGGTCGGCCTGCCCGAGGTGGAGCTGCCGGACGTGCGGCTGTCCGCGCCGTTGGGTGGCACGACCTCCCGTTAGGCCCTTCAGCGGTGCCAGGAGCACCCCGTACCCTGGCCGCATGACCGCTGCCCGTGCGCGCCTCGCCGCCGCCCCGCGCATGCTCGCGCGGGACGTCAGCGCGCTCACGGTCGTCCTCATCGGGGCTGTCGCGCTCACGCGCGTCATCGTTGGCGGACGAGTGCTGCTGCACGCCTGCACCAGCGCCGACGGGCCCCTGGCCATGCTGGGCGTGCGGCTCGCGCTGCTGCAGGGGAGTGCCGACTGCCCCGACGGGAGCCTCGCGATGGACCCGGCGGGCGCGCACCGCGCCGTGTTGGTGATGAGCCTGGCCGTCCCGGTGCTCGCCGCGCACGCGGCGCTCGGCGCCTGCGGGATCGGCCTCACCGCGCTGCTCGTGCGCGTCGTCACCGCCGCTGGCCACCTGCTGCGCGCGGTGCTGCACCGCCTGCCGCGCCCGTCGGCGCCCCACGTCCTCACCCGCGCGCTGTCGGCCGCCGCCGCGGGACCTGTCGCCCGGCTGCGCTCCGTCCGGCTGGCCAGCCCGCCTCGACGAGGTCCGCCGCTCCGGCTCGCCTGAGCAGCCGACCGCACGTCCCCATCGCACCGGAAGCAGGACCATGCCGACCAACGACCCCCGACCCAGTAAGGCGCAGCGACGCGACGACGCCCGCGTCAAGGCCCTGCAGCTCAAGCAGGAGCAGGCCAAGCGCGAGAAGCGCAACCGCATCGTGGCGATCAGCGGCCTCGTCGCCGCCCTCGCCGTGCTCGCCGTGGTCATCGCGATGATCATGTCCCAGCAGTCCGACAGCAGCACCGCGTCCGAGGCCGCCTACACCGGCGACCCGGTGACCCTCTCCGAGGTGAAGGAGCCGTCCACCGCGCAGCCCAGCAACGGCGGCATCCCCGTGGCCAGCGAGGACGTCGCCGGGACGACCGCCGACGGCGGCACCGTCGTCGACGTGTACCTCGACTACATGTGCCCCGTCTGCGGCACCTTCGAGGAGGCCAACGCCCACCAGCTCGAGGAGCTGCGGGCCAGCGGCGACGTCACAGTCGTCTACCACCCGATCTCGATCCTCGACCGGGCGTCCAACGGCACCGCGTTCTCGACCCGCGCGGCCAACGCCGCCGCGGCCGTCGCGGACCTCGCGCCGGACAAGTTCCTCGCGTTCAACGACGCCATGTTCGCCAACCAGCCCGAGGAGGGCACCGGCGGCCTGAGCGACGAGCAGATCGCTGAGATCGCCCGCGAGGCAGGCGTCCCCGACGACGTCATCGCCGTGTTCACCGAGACCGACGGCGACAACCCGTGGCGGGTCTACGCCCCGTACGTCTCCGCTCTGACGCAGCAGGCCGGTGACGACCTCGAGGCCGCCGGCACCAACCTGGCGACGCCGACCATCGTGATCGACGGCAAGCCGCTCGACACGTCGGTCTACGACTGGCGCATCGACGGCAAGCTCATCGAGGCCGTGGAGGCCGCGAAGAGCTGACCGTGCACACGGGACGGCGCCGGCTCGGTAGGCTGGGCCGGCGTCGTCCCCGTCGCGGACCGTCACCACGGCCCCGCGACGGCGCCTCGGCGCCACGCCTCCTTAGCTCAGTTGGCCAGAGCACCTGTCTTGTAAACAGGGGGTCACCGGTTCGAATCCGGTAGGGGGCTCCCACTCTCCTCCGCTCGGCGTGCGCTCCGGCGCACCGGGTCTACCGTCTGAGGTGTCAGGTCCGAGCCCGCCCCGGATCCGGCACGGCGGTCATGGATCGACGTCCTCGGAGGGCCCATGCGCGCGGCAGTGGTGACGTCATTCGACCGGCCGCCCCGATGCGCGGACGTGCCCGAGCCGGAGCCGGGCGAGCACCAGGAGGTCGTGGACGTCCTGGCGGCGGGCCTGCACCGACGGGTGCGCTCGCAGGCGGACGGGTCGCACTACACCTCGACGGGCGTGCTCCCGCTGATCCCGGGGATCGACGGGGTGGGGCGCCGGGACGACGGCTCGCTGGTGTACTTCCTGCTGCCGCCCGGGGCCACGCAGGGCTCGATGGCCGAGCGGGTGGCGATCGACATGCGGCGCGCCGTGACGCTGCCGGATGACGCCGACCCACTGCGGGTGGCCGCCGCGATGAACCCGGCGATGTCCTCGTGGGTGGCGCTGCGCCGTCGGGTCGCGTTCCGGCAGCGGCAGGGGGTGCTGGTCTTCGGGGCCACGGGCAGTGCGGGCCAGCTCGCGATCCAGGTCGCCAAGGAGCTCGGGGCGGGAACGGTCACGGCGGTCGGCCGTGGGGCGGCCCGGCTTGAGGGGCTCAGGGACGTGGGCGCCGACGTCGTCGTCCCGCTCGACGGCGACCCCGGTGAGGCCGCGCAGGCTGTGGGGCGCGCCGCTGCCGAGGTGGACGTGGCGCTCGACTACCTGTGGGGCCAGCCGACGCAGGACGCGATGGCGGCGGTCGTCGCGCATCGGTCCGATCCTGCCCGGCGGATCGACTGGGTGCAGATCGGGTCCGTGGCGGGGCCTGACATCACGCTGCCGGCGGCGGGACTGCGCCGGGTGAACCTGCGGGTGCTGGGCAGCGGCCAGGGGTCGGTGTCGCCTGACGCGATGGAGGCGGAGCTGGGGGACCTCGCGCGGTGGATCGACGCGGGGGCGTTCACCGTGGGGGTCCAGGCGGTGGGGCTGGCCGACGTCGAGCGGGTGTGGACCGAGTCGGTCCCCTCGGGCATGCGCGTGGTGGTCACCCCGACGCGGTGACGCCGGCCACTGCGGCGACGCTCGCGCGTCGCGGGCTCCCTACAGTGACGTCATGACGAACAGTGGCGTCATGACCACCGGCGCGGACCTGCTGACATGCGTGCGCGGCCGGCGGCTCTGCTTCGAGGTCGCGCAACGGGGGCCCCACGGCGCCGAGGTGCGGGCCGCGGTCTTCGATGCGGCTCGGCGGGTGGACGAGTTGCGGGGGACCCCCGGTGTCTCGGCCGTCTCGTTCGTCCGCTCGGCGGGGCCGGACGCTGGCGCGCCTCTCCCGGCGCCGACGCTCGACGAGGCGCTCACCGCGGCCGCCGAGGCGAGCGCCACCCACATCGGGGGACTGCTGCCGGCACTGGCCGACACCGTGACCTCCGCCATGTACTGGCAGCCGCCGCACGCCGAGGACGTCGTGCTCGCCGACCCTCACGTCAGCGCGTTGCTGCGCCCGATCGCCGAGGCGGTGCTGGCCGCGCCGGAGGCCGCGTGGTGGTCGGCGCCACTCGACCGCGACGCCCAGGTCCGCACCGCGTTCGCAGGGGTGCCGCCCGACACGCGGGCCGACGAGCCCGCTGGCCGCCTCAGCCGGTGGCGCGAGTCAGTGCTGCACCAGGAGCGGCAGTTCGCACAGGAGCGCGCAGGGCGCCCGTATCGCCGGATGGGCGGCATGTGGTGGGCCACCCCCGCGCTCGCCGGGCTGGATATGACGACACGGGAACTGCCAGGCGAGGGGTCCGCCGCGTTGTGGCTCACGGAGGACGAGGAGGGGTGGGAGTCAGCGGATGTCGTGCCGTGCGCCGTCGACCCGGCCGCCCGGGTGCTGGAGATCACGGGCCCGCAGGACTGGGCCGCGTTGGTGGCGGCGTTCCCGCTGGACGTGACGGCCTCACGGCAGCCCGACTGGTTCGAGGCAGTGGACGCGCGCGAGGGCGCCTGGCTGATTCCCGACTGGGCGGCCGTGGCCGAGGCCTATGACGGCGTGCACGTGAGCGTCCTCGGCTGGCTGCTGACCTCTGGGATGCCGGTGCCGGTGACTCCCGGGGAGGCGACGACGCTGGCCGGCTGGTGCCCGGACGCCACCTGGTGGCTCACTGACTCACTGCGTGAGAGCGCCGCTCGGAGCGCCTGGGCCCGGGAGGGCTGGGCCTGGCGACCGGCTGACGGCACGCCCTGACGCGGTGCAGGCGGCGCGCTGTCCCCGACAGTTCTCCGGCTCAGCCGCCCAGGTCGCAGAAGACGTCCCCGTCCACGATGCCCAGCATCGACCCCGTCCACAGCTCGTCGAAGGCCACGGCGTCGGCATGTGTGGTGAACACGACCCCCACGCCGAACTCGGTGCTCGGCCCGTCGGTCACGCCCAGCGCCGCGTAGGCGGCGTACTGGCAGCTCAGGGGCCACTGCGAGCCGTCGTAGCCGACCGCCTCGAGCTCCGCGCTCGCGGGGTTCAGTGTGGCGTCGAGGTCGTCCGTGCCGAGGGTGGCCACGGCGATCCACGCGACGGACAGCGGGTTGTGCTGGCCTTGGGTCGCGGTGGCGAGGTCGAGCGGGTCGGGCCAGTCGGCCTCGGAGGCGGGGGGAGTGCTCATGCCGCCAGCCGGGGGGGGGGGGGGGCGGGGGGAGTGCTCATGCCGCCAGCCGGGGGGCTGGCGGTGGCGGGGCGGGGCTCGGCGTCGTTCGGGCCGCAGCCCGCGATGACGCCCACTGCCAGGAGCGCTCCGCCGAGCAGCATGGCGGTCGCTTTCATGTCGACGACCATGCCACGCGCCGATGGGCGCCGCCTCTGGGGAGCCCGCCCGCCGGGCGCTGCGGGCGGCGGCTCAGGCTGCGGGCCCGATCTCCTCCAGCAGCCGCAGGGCCGCCGTCACCCGGGGGTTCCGCGCCGGATCGGCGTCGATGCCCAGTGCCGCGTAGATCGTGTTGATGTGGTTCTGCACGGACTTCTCGGCGATGCCGAGCTCTTCGCCGATGCCCGCATTGGACAGCCCGCGCGCGAGCAGCCGCAGCACCCGGTACTGCCGGTCGGTGAGCCGCGCCACCGATGACCCCGCGCGCGGCTCCATCCGGTCGAGCAGGGCCGGGTCAAGCGTCGTGTGGCCCGCGGCGGTGGCCCGCACCGCGCGGACGAGCTCGTCCGTGCTGGTCGAGGAGGTCTTGCTCAGGTAACTCCAGCCGGAGGCCACGTCCGGCGGCAGGTCGAGCAGCAGGTCCATCGCGTCGTGCGCGGACAGCAGCAGGATGCCCAGGCGGGGCTGCGCGCGGCGCAGCGTGACTCCCAGCGCGATGCCGTTGCCGTCGGGCAGGTCGATGTCGAGCAGCGCCACGTCGACGACGCCGGGCCGGAACGCCTGGTTGGCCGCGGCGACGGTGCCGACGGCGGCGATGACCTGCAGCCCTGGCACGCCGGCGAGGGTCAGCTCGAGCATCGAGCGGAAGAGCGGCTGGTCTTCGACGATCCCGACACGGATCAGCCGGTGATCGGTCTGTGTCACGCCTCCCAGTATCGTCGGCGACCAGGTCAGCGAGCCGAAGCGCGCCGCTGACGCCCCCACGGGATGCGAGGCGCCCATGCCGTTCCGCCGCCAGATCGACGACGCGACGGATCTGCACGCGCTCTTGGTCGCCGTCGCGACGATCCTGGTCGTGTTCGGGGTGGGGGCCGCGGTGCAGACCGCGTACGTGTTCTCCGCGGGCCCGTTCGGCGTTGGAGGGGCAGTGCCGCGCCTGGTGGCGAACCTGGTGGGGGTCGCCGGCGTCTTGGCGGCTATTGCGGCGCTGCGGGTGCATGCGGAGCGGTCGCAGTGGAACATGCTCGCCCGCGCCCTGGCCGCCGCGGTGCTCGGCGCGGGGGCGCGGTCGCTGGCCCAGCGCGCGGTCGGGATCTACGACGCCCACAGTCCGCTCCAGTCCGTCCTGGTCGAGTTCTTCAGCGGCCTGGGCGCGGCGTCGGTGGCTGGCGCCATGGGGGTGGCGTTCATGGTGTCGCGCCGGCGGCTCCGCGTGCAGGCGCAAGTCGCGGCCGAGGGACGCATCCAGATCGAGCTGGCGTTGGCGGCGTTGCAGAACGAGGAGGTGCGGGTCCGACGCGAGGTGGCGGAAGGCCTGCACGGCAGCCTGCAGCAGCGGCTGGTGCTGATCGTGGCGCGGCTCGACATCATCCAGGGCCACCTGGCCGCAGGCGCCACGAGCGCAGCCGACGTCGAGGCGCTGCAGGACATCCGCGCGCAGATCGAGCAGATCCGCGAGGGGGATGTGCGCGAGACCAGCCGGCTGCTGTACCCCGACGGCCTCGAGGTGGGCATGGTCCCGGCGCTGCGGTCGCTGCTGGGTCGCATCCCCGCGAGCATCGGCACCCGGTTGCAGGTCTCACCCGAGGTGCGGCTGCTCGACGATCCGGCGTCCCCGGCGCTCACCCAGACGGAGCGGCTGCTCGTGGTGCGCGTCGTGGAAGAGGCGCTGACCAACGCGCTGCGGCACGGGGGCGCCGGCACGCTGCAGGTCCGGGTCGATCTGGAGGGGATGGCGCTGGCGGTGGAGGTCGTCGACGACGGCGCAGGGTTCGACGCCGTGGACGCGGGCCCCGCGTCGGGGACCGCCCGCCTGCGGGACCGGCTCGCGCTGGTCGGTGGAGAGCTCACCCTCACCTCGACCCGGGGTCGGGGCGCCACCCTGCGGGCCCGCGTCCCGGTGGCGCGGGTCACGGCGAAGGCCTGACGGCGGAATCGGCGTCCGCCCTCGGTAAAACTCCTGAGTGGATCGCGAGGTTCGCCCGATATCGGCCGGGTGAAAGATCCGGACTATTCGCTAGCCTCAGGTGCCAGCACCTAGGCGCGCTCCTGTGAGGCCATCTCGACGCGCCTAGCGTCGCGTTTTGCCAGCTTCAACAGTTCGTCCCCCAGGAGTTTCCCCATGGCCCGCTTCTCATTCCCCCGCCGCAAGACCGCCGCTGTCTCCATGGCCGTGCTCGGAGTTGCCGGCCTCGCGCTGGCCTCGGCCGCCACCCTCAACCTCGAAGGCGGGACGCTCGCCGCCAACACCGTGGTGGTGGCCTCGTGCCAGCCCACCGGGACCCCCATCAGCGTCGGCTTCGACGACTCCTTCGCCGCGAGCGCCTCGAACCCCGGCTACAACGTGTCCGGCGTGAAGCTCAAGGACGTCGACGCGGCCTGCGCCGGCAAGGCCGTCAAGGCCGACCTGATCGACGCCTCGGGCGCCTCGCTGGGGCAGGTCACCGGTGTCGCCTCCGCGGGCGCCGTCAGCCTCGGCGCGCCGTCCGCGTCCGTCTCGGCGTCGGCCGTCGCGAAGGTCTCGGTCGTCATCTCCGACTGAGCCTCGTCAGTCTCTGACTGAGCCTCGACGCGGCGGCGACCCGCCGCGTCGAGGCCGTCGCGTGATCGTTCTGGGAGAGACCCATCACCACTGCACTGGCGCCCGCCGCCACCCCCGCAGCCGACTCGCCTCGCGCGCGTCGGCTGCGGGGCGTGGTGGCGAACCTCGGGCTGCTGCTGTTCCTGGCGGTGGCCGTGTGGGCGCTGTGGCCCTCGACTCTGGGCGGCTGCACCACGCTGACGATCGTCTCGGGGCACTCGATGGACCCCACGTACGCGACGGGCGACCTGGTGGTCGCGCGCTGCGGAGAGCCCGCGGTGGGCGACGTGGTCGTGTACCAGCCGGCGACGGAGAACGGCGGCCGGGTCATCCACCGCATCATCGGTGGCGACGCCGAGGCCGGCTGGCGGATGCAGGGTGACAACAACGACTTCACCGACCCGTGGATGCCCACGGCGGACGAGGTGCTGGGTGTCGCGAGGCTGCATCTGCCGCAGGTCGGCGTGGTCGCGTCGATCCTGCTGATGCCCCTGACGTGGGTGTCGCTGCTGGTGGTCGCCGCGGCGATCCTGCTGTGGCCGAGTCGCGCTGAGGATGCCGACGCCGGAGCGCTCGAGCCCGCCGACGCCACCGCTCCCGCCGACTTCGAGGAGGATGCCCGATGAGCCGGCGCCGCCTCCTGTACGCCGTCGCCGTGATCGGCGCCCTCCTCATCGCAGGGCTGTCCACCGCGAGCGCCGCGACGCTGCCGCTCAGCGGCATCCGGCTCAGCACGCTCACCGTCGCCGAGCGGTGCGCCCCCGAGCTGCCCGTCGAGTCCGGCCCGACGACGGGCGGGACGGCCACGAGCGTCACCATCCGCCAGGTCCCCGCCGACTGCGGGGGCAAGTCGGTCAGGCTGCGGCTGCTCGGCGCGTCCGGGCCGCTCGCGCCCGCCGACGCGGTGGCCACGCTGCCCGCCGCCGGGGCCACCGCGACGATCCCCGTCGCCGCGTTCACGCCGTCGGCGGTGCGGGGTGTGGCGCTCACCGTCGACGGCTGGGGCGTCACGCCGGCCTGGTCGGCGCCCACGCCCACGCCCGTGCCTGGCATCGCCTGCACGGTGCCCGGCAACCCGGCCGCCACATGCGACGTGAAGGTCACGAGCTCGCATGAGTGGGGCTCGGGGGCTTCCCGGACGTACCTGCGCCGGTTCGAGGTCAGCACCACCTCGACGAAGCCCGTCACCTGGCAGCTCACGCTCAACCTGTCGGACACCACGCTGTTCCCGTTCGTCGCGGCCGGGCTCTCCGACCAGCAGGGCGGCTTGGTGAAGGTCAGCGCGAGCGCGTGCTCTGACGTGCCCCGGCTCGTCACCGTGAAGGGCACGGAGTCGTGGGGCTCGTACCACACGGTCGTCGCGGGGGAGGCTCGCTCGCTGGAGGTGCAGGGGTTCGCGTCGGCGGGCGGAAACCTGCTGAGCTGCTCCTGACGCCTCCGGAGCCGCACCGGCGCGCAGCCGGGTGAACGGGCTCCCGACCCCTCACCTCCGACGCGCAGGCGCCGATGGTGACGTCAGGTCGAAGGATCGGCCGTGGCGTGCGCAGGAGGCGAATGCCCATGAGCTCAGGTCAGAAGCGTGCCCGTCGCATGGCCGCGGGCTGGCTGGCCGTGCTCGGTGTGGCCGGACTCGCCATCTCCACGGTCGACGCCCTCACGGGTGACGGGGAGTCGCAGATCGGCGCCTCCCCGCACGGCTGCGCGTCCGCTCAGATCGTCATCGGCTACGACGTCGAGTACCTGACGGGCCTGGGTGGCCACGCCGTCACCGGGCTGCGCCTGACCGGGGTGCCCGACGAGTGCGCGGACATCGGCCTGCGCGTGGCGCTGCTCTCCGCTGACGGCAGCCTGGTGGCCGACGTGCCGACCCGCGGCCACGGCGCCGCCCGCGCCGCTGAGCTCGACGTGCCCGTGCTGGCGTCGGATGTCGACGCGGCGTCGCTGGTGATGGGCGACCTCGTCACCAACTGAGCAGCCGACGTCGTGGGCCGCCGGTCAGCCCGGATGGGCGCCCGAGGGGGCGTGCGCCACCGGCGCCAGCTCGGGACGCTTGGCCACCCGGCCCTCCGGTGTGGTCCGGCGCAGCCGCCGCGTCGCCCACGGGTACAGGTGCTCGCGCATCCACTGGACGTCGTCGCGGGCCTGCTGGAGGCGGGGTGTGGGCGGCAGCGGGGTGAGCGGGTTGTCCCAGTCAGGGTCATCGGGCGCCAGCCCCAGCGCGACGAGCGCGGCCTGCGCGACGCGGGTGTGCCCCTCGGTGGTGAGGTGGATGCGGTCGGCCGACCACATCCGCCAGTCCCGCAGCGACCGGATGCCCCACAGGTCCAGCACGCTGGCGTTGTGCCGGCGGGCGATCGACCAGACGTGCGAGTTGAACACGGCTGTGCGGTTGCGGGTGCGCCGCACGAGCAGGCTGTCGGCGGCGTCCATGCCGGTGGCCAGCAGCACGTGGCTGCCGGCTCGGGTCGCCTGCACAACGGCGTCCTCGAGCTCACGGGCCATGGCGTCGACATCCGTCGCGGGCCGCAGCATGTTGTTGCCTCCGCCCACCAGGCTCACCAGGTCCGGTGCGAGGTCCAGCGCGCGGGGGAGCTGCTCGGAGACGATGGGGTGCAGCAGGAGCCCGCGCACGGCGAAGTTCGCGTACTCGAGCGGCTCCTGGCCGGCGTCGACGCGGCGGGCCGAGAGCTTGCTCGCGAGCATGTCCGCCCAGCCTCGGCAGGGGCCGCCCTCCGCGGGCTGGTCCCACAGGCCCTCGGTGAAGGAGTCGCCCAGGGCGACGAACCTCGCCCACGGCGGCACGTGCGTGTCCCCAGCCGTCGGAGGTGAGGAGATGGGGTTGCTCACCCGCTCATTCTGCAACCGTCGGCCGCTGCGGCGCGCGCTCTGGGCGCGTCGTGTCGTCCCCGCTGGAGCGTGGGCCGATGTGCGACGCGCTCAGGGGAGCGCCCAGTCCACCGGCTCGGCGCCCTGCGCGCGCAGCAGGCCGTTCACCGCCGAGAACGGCCGCGAGCCGAAGAACCCGCGTCGCGCCGACAACGGGCTCGGATGGGCGCTGGCGACCACCGGCGTCGCCCCGAGCGCCGGCCGCAGCGTCTGGGCGTCGCGCCCCCACAGCACGGCGACGAGCGGGCCCGAGCGTTCGACCAGCGCCGCGATGGCGCGGTCGGTCACCGCCTCCCAGCCCTTTCCGCGATGTGAGCCCGGCTCGCCTGCGCGCACGGTCAGCACGCGGTTGAGCAGCATGACGCCTTGATCGGCCCACGGGCTGAGGTCGCCCGACGTGGGCGGCGCGACTCCCGTGTCCGCGACGAGCTCGGTGAAGAGGTTCGCCAGGGAGCGGGGCAGCGGTCGCACGTGGGGCTGCACCGAGAACGACAAGCCCATCGCGTGCCCCGGCGTCGGGTACGGGTCCTGCCCCACCACGAGCACGCGCACGTCCGCCAGCGGGCGGGCGAACGCGCGCAGCACGTCGGGCCCCGCGGGCAGCACGACCTGCCCGGAGCGCTCCTCGGCCGCGGCGTGCGCGGCGGCGGCCCGCAGCCGAGCCTCGACAGGCGCCAGCGCGCGGGCCCAGTCCGGCGCCATCAGCGCCGACAGGTCGTCCGTGGCATGTCGGGCGAGGGGGGTGGTGTCCACGGCCGGAGGCTACCCGCGCCCCCTGACGCGGTGGCGCCTGAATGACACTGATGTGATTCGCGCTTACCATGACGAGGTCGGCCTGGGGCCGACGTCGTCTGGCGAGGAGGACGCATGGAGGCCACGGCCACCGAGGAGCGGGAGCAGGTGGGCGCGACGCGCGCCGAGCAGCCCGGACTGTCCGCGCGCGACGAGCAGGTGCTGGCGTTCGAACGGCAGTGGTGGAAGTACGCGGGCGCCAAGGAACAGGCGATCCGCGAGCTCTTCGACATGTCCGCCACGCGCTACTACCAGGTGCTCAACGCCCTCATCGACTCCCCGGCAGCCCTCGAGCACGACCCGATGCTGGTCAAGCGCCTGCGCCGCATGCGCTCCACCCGCCAGCGCGCCCGCACGGCCCGGCGGCTTGGCGTCGAGGGTTGAGCAGATCGGGCGTCATCGAGGCTCGCCGTCGCGTCCCCGCCACGCTCCCCAGCCGCACCCGTTAGCCTGTCCGCCGTGACCAAGGGCAGCTATCCGTACCCGGACGATGAGTTCGACGTCGTCGACGGCTCTGTCGGCCCACGCGGCGTGCACCGCGCCCCGCGCTCCCGATGGAGCCGCGTGTGGCCGTTCCTGCTGGTGCTGGTGCTGTTCCCCGCGCTGGCCTTCGGCGTCGTGAACTCCCTGTACAGCTGGGACGGGCTCGGGTCGAGCTCCGACGCCAGTTCCGACGCCCCTGCCGGCGACCCGGTCGGCGACGAGGGCGCCGAGGGCGAGGGCGAGGACGCGGCCGAGGGCGGCGAGGAGGCGGCCCCCGAGCCGGACGCGGAGTCCGCGGAGCCCGAGGCCCCCGCGCCGGTGGCCGACAAGACGACAGCCGTGATGGTGCTCAACGCCGCCAAGGTCTCCGGCCTCGCGGGCAAGACCGCCGACAAGCTCACCGCAGCCGGGTTCACCACAGTGGACTCGGGGAACTACACCGGGGCCGCCACGACCACCTCCGGGGTGTACTACGCCACCGAGGACCAGGCCGTCACCGCCGCCGAGGTCGCCACGACGCTGGGCATCACCAAGGTCGAGCTGTCGCCCACCCAGTCGCCAAGCGGAATCACCGCAGTGGTGGCAAAGGACTACACACCGTGACGAACCCCTGGTCGGAGCGACCCTCCCAGGTCTAGGCTCACCACCACCGCGACGCCGGCGGGGCGTGGCGCGAACGTAGGCAAGGGAGCACGGAATGGCCCAGGGGACCGTCAAGTGGTTCAACGCGGAGAAGGGGTACGGGTTCATCACGCCGGTCAGCGGCGGACAGGACCTCTTCGTCCACTACAGCTCGATCCAGACGGACGGCTACCGCTCGCTCGAAGAGGGGCAGCAGGTCGACTTCGAGGTGGGTCAGGGGACGAAGGGGCCTCAGGCCGAGCAGGTTCGACCCGTCTGATCACGCAGCACCCAGCACCACTCAGCATGGAGTGACCCGAGCAGCACGTCGAGGGCCGCGCACCCACAGGTGCGCGGCCCTCGGCCGTCCGCCGTGCGCCATCCGCCGTCTCGGGCGGGGTCGGATGCGCCAGGATGGCCCTATGAGACCCACCCGCTCGACCGAGCTCGACGCCGTCGTCGTCGGATCCGGCCCCAACGGGCTCGCGGCCGCCGTCACCCTCGCGCGCGCGGGCCTGTCGGTGCAGGTGGTCGAGGCGCAGGACTCGCTCGGCGGAGGCGCGCGCACCGTCGACCTGGGCCTCGCGGACGGCGTGATGCACGACCTGTGCTCGGCAGTGCACCCCATGGCGCTGGCCTCGCCGTTCATGCGGGAGTTCGACCTCGCGGCCCGCGTCGATCTGCTCGTGCCCGACGTGGAGTACGCCCAGCCGCTCGACGGCGGCCGCGCGGCGCTCGCCTACCGGTCGGTCGAGCGCACCGCCGCGGGGCTCGGACGCGACGGCGCGGCCTGGCGGCGGCTTCTGGGGCCCCTCGCGGCGGACCGGGAAGGGCTCGTCGAGATCGCGCTGGGCGACCGGCGCAGCGTGCCGCGCCACCTGGTGACGGCGGCCCGCTACGGACTGGGGGTCCTCGAGCAGGGGAGCCCGGCGTGGGGGCTGCGGTTCCGCGGCGACGAGGCCGCCGCGCTGCTCACCGGGGTGGCCGCGCACGCCATCACGCCACTGCCGTCGGTGCCCGCGTCAGGCGCGGCGCTGATGCTGGCCGGGCTCGCGCACGGCGTGGGCTGGCCCATCCCGCGCCGGGGCAGCCAGGCCATCACGGACGCGCTGGTCGCGGACCTGCGGGCGCACGGTGGGACCCTGCTGACCGGCACGGAGGTCACGGACCTCGACGAGTTGCCCCGTGCCCGCGCGTACCTGTTCGACACCACGCCGCACACCCTCCTGCGGGTGCTGGGCGACCGGCTGCCCCTGCGCGTCGCGCGGGCGTTCGGACGGTTCCGATACGGCAATGCGGCGGCCAAGGTGGACTTCGTGCTCTCCGGCCCGGTGCCGTGGGCGCGTCCGGAGGTCGGGCTCGCGGGCACCGTCCACGTGGGCGGCACCCGCGCCGAGATGGCCGCCGCCGAGGCCGCGCTCGTGGCGGGCCGGCACGCCGAGCGGCCCGTCGTCTTGGTGAGCGACCCCGCGATCGTCGACCCCGGACGGATCGGCTCCGGCGGTCGCCGGCCGTTGTGGACGTACGCGCACGTGCCCGCGGGATCGACCCAGGACCCCACCGAGGCCGTCACCGCGCAGCTCGAGCGGTTCGCCCCCGGCTTCCGCGACATCGTCGTCGCGTCGCAGGCCACCCCCGCCGCCCAGATGAGCGCCCACAACGCGAACTACCCCGGCGGGGACATCGCCGCCGGCGCCGTGACGCTGAACCGCGTGCTCATCGGCCCGCGGCTCGCCTGGGACCCGTTCAGCGGCGGGCTGCCGGGCGTCTACCTGTGCTCGGCGTCGGCGCCGCCCGGACCCGGCGTGCATGGCCTCGGCGGCTGGTACGCGGCGCGCAGGGCGCTGCGCGACCGCTTCGGGATCACGCGCCTGCCGTCGCTGGCCCCGGATCGGGCTGCCGCCGGGTGATCCGCCGCCAGGCGCGCTGCACCGGCGGCACGAGCCGTTCCAGCGGCGCGAACGCGGCCCAGCAGACCACCGTGGGCAGGAAGTGGATGCCCAGGCTCACGTAGGTCGCCAGGTGGAACACGAGGAAAAACCCGATCGCCAGGGCCAGCCACTTCCCGCGCAGCCAGAAGACCGCGGGGGAGAGGACCTCAGCGACGAGCAGCCCCCACTGGCTCAGGCGCAGCAGCCATGGGTACTCGAGAGTCCACGTGATGACGTCGGAGCCGCGCCGCATGATCGCCCAGGTGAACACGGCGCCGTTCGCCCAGGCCCACGGCGACCCGGTGCGGGCCACCTTGTTGACCGCCGAGCCCACGTAGGTGGCCACCGTCGCGACTTGGATGGCGCGCAGCGCCCACCCGCCGGCCTCGGACGCGCGCAGGTCGGTGAACCGGGCGCGGCCCACCGTCGGCAGCACCAGGGTGGCCACGATCAGCGCCAGATGGTCGTGGGAGACGTACGCGAACCCCTGGGAGTTCACCATCCAGGCGAGGTAGGCCACCGCGACGACGCCGCCCGCGATGCGCGGCAGCAGGCCGCTGGCCGCCACGAGCGACCCGGCGATGATGGTCACGAGCAGGAGCCAGCCGACCCCCGGGGAGGGCGTGGGGAACGGCAGGATCCGCCCGATCAGCGTCGGCTGGTACAGGTCCGGGGCGTAGCCGTGCGGGATGACGTCGTTGGTGAGCGTCAGCACATCGAAGATGACGAACAGGTAGATGACGAGCCGCAGCACCGCCACGCGGGCGAGGGGCACGGGGGACGTCCACCAGCGGCCCACGGCGCCCAGCGCGCGGCGCCACGTGGCGGGGCGGGTGTCATCCGCGCCGACGGTGGGCGCGGGCTGCTCGGGGGGCGAGGCGGTCACGGCTGCACCGTCCAGGTGGCGAGGGCCTCGTGGGTGGGCTCACCCGAGGGGCGGCCGTCGACGAGGGCGCGGGTGCTGCGGACCACCGTGAGCTCGGTGTACGCGGGCTCGTCGGGGTGCAGGCCGGCGTGCGCGTCGGCGATCGACTGCAGCAGCGCGGGGTCGGCGAGGATGCGCCCGAGCTGTCCCTCGATCTCGGCGCGGCCGACCCCGACGCCCGTCTGGTTCAGCGGGACCCGGAGCGTCTCGCCGGACGCGTTGACCGCCTCGATCGAGATCGACTTCACCGTGCCGTTGAGGTCGCGCGCCGTCGCGTACTGGGACAGCGAGCCGAACGGGAACCAGTCGTTGGTGTCGACGAACTGCGCGGTGGCGAGGACGCCCAGGACCGCGGCGGTGGCTGTCAGGCGCCATGCTCGAGGGAGCCGCCTGAGCCTGATCGGTTCGGAGGGTTCACTCGGCATGGCGGGCACATTACGGGGCGACCCGGGCCCGTGGGAGGGGTTTGGCGGTGGATCCGCCAACCGGGCGCGTCTTGCACTCGTGGGTGCTGAGTGCTACCCATGGAGTTAGCACTCTCCGGTGGAGAGTGACAGAATCACCGACTGACAGGTGAGGTTCGACCTGCTTGCGGGACATGACCGCGCGCAGGAGTTCCGTCCGTCGCGGGCACCGTCTGGTCGAACAACGAGTCAAGTGAAGGATCACAGCCCCATGGCCAAGATCATTGCCTTCAACGAGGAGGCCCGGCGCGGCATCGAGCGAGGGCTCAACATCCTCGCCGACACCGTCAAGGTGACCCTCGGCCCGAAGGGCCGCAACGTCGTGCTGGACAAGAAGTGGGGCGCCCCCACGATCACCAACGACGGTGTCTCGATCGCCAAGGAGATCGACCTCGAGGACCCGTTCGAGAAGATCGGCGCCGAGCTCGTCAAGGAGGTCGCCAAGAAGACGGACGACGTCGCCGGTGACGGCACGACGACCGCCACGGTGCTCGCCCAGGCGCTCGTGCGCGAGGGCCTGCGCAACGTCGCGGCCGGCGCCAACCCCATCGCCCTGAAGAAGGGCATCGAGAAGGCCGTCGAGGCCGTCACCGCCCAGCTCCTCGCGCAGGCGAAGGAGGTCGAGACCAAGGAGCAGATCGCCGCCACGGCCGCGATCTCCGCCGGTGACGTCGCGATCGGCGAGCTCATCGCCGAGGCACTCGACAAGGTCGGCAAGGAAGGCGTCATCACGGTCGAGGAGTCCAGCGCGCTGGGCCTCGAGCTTGAGCTGACCGAGGGCATGCGCTTCGACAAGGGCTACCTGTCGGCGTACTTCGTCACGGACCCGGAGCGCCAGGAGGCCGTCCTCGAGGACGCCTACGTGCTGCTGGTCGAGTCGAAGATCTCGAACGTCAAGGACCTGCTGCCGCTGCTGGAGAAGGTCATCCAGTCCGGCAAGCCGCTGTTCATCGTCGCCGAGGACGTCGAGGGCGAGGCCCTGGCCACGCTCGTCGTCAACAAGATCCGTGGCACGTTCAAGTCCGTCGCCGTCAAGGCCCCGGGCTTCGGCGACCGCCGCAAGGCGATGCTGCAGGACATGGCCATCCTCACGGGCGGCCAGGTCGTCTCCGAGACCGTCGGCCTCAAGCTCGACACGGTCGGCCTCGAGGTCCTGGGCCAGGCGCGCAAGATCGTCGTGACCAAGGACGAGACCACGATCGTCGAGGGCGCCGGCGAGGCCGACCAGATCGCCGGTCGTGTCGCGCAGATCCGCGCCGAGATCGAGAACTCGGACTCGGACTACGACCGTGAGAAGCTCCAGGAGCGTCTCGCGAAGCTGGCCGGCGGCGTGGCCGTCATCAAGGCCGGCGCGGCGACCGAGGTCGAGCTCAAGGAGCGCAAGCACCGCATCGAGGACGCCGTTCGCAACGCGAAGGCCGCCGTCGAGGAGGGCATCGTCGCCGGTGGTGGCGTCGCGCTCATCCAGGCCGGCAAGACGGCCTTCGAGACCCTCGTGCTCGAGGGCGACGAGGCGACCGGCGCGAACATCGTCAAGGTCGCCATCGACGCCCCGCTCAAGCAGATCGCGATCAACGCCGGTCTCGAGGGTGGCGTCGTGGCCGAGAAGGTCCGCAACCTCCCGACGGGTCACGGCCTCAACGCCGCGACCGGCGTGTACGAGGACCTCATGGCCGCGGGCGTCAACGACCCGGTCAAGGTGACGCGCTCGGCGCTGCAGAACGCGGCGTCCATCGCGGCCCTGTTCCTCACGACCGAGGCGGTCGTGGCGGACAAGCCCGAGAAGTCGGCGCCTCAGGGCGGTGGCGACGGCGGCATGGGCGGCATGGACTTCTGATCGACTGATCAGGGTCCGCGCTCACGCGGCTCAGCTTCACAGCACGACAGAAACGACGGGTCGGCTGCCTTCGGGCGGCCGGCCCGTCGTTCTGTTGTCGGTCAGCCCACGCGGTCGGCGGGGCGGACGCGCAGGCCGGAGGCGCGCAGCCGTCGGACCAGCTCACGGGTGTCGACGGGGACGGCCCCCAGCGCGACGAGCTCGGCGTGGCGGGTGTGCGGCACGTCGTAGTGGTCGGGGCCGAAGGCCCGCCGGGGGAGGCCCGCGCGCCCGGCGAGCTCGTGCAGCTCGGCGAGGGACGAGTCGCTGACGAGGTGGCTCCACAGCACGCCGTGCCGTGGCCACAACGGCGGGTCGATGAGCACGGTCATGCGTCTGAGGCTACGTCGGCGGGCTGTCGGGACCGGGCACGGGGGCGCGTCGGGATCGAGACCGACCCGAAACGTCGTGTTCACGCGCGGCGAAGGGGGACGAAACACCGCCTCTCTAGCGTCCAGCGTCATGGCCACAGGGACGTATACACGCCGGGACACAGCGCGGTGGTCCCCGACGGTCCCTGGCCTGACCACGCAGGAATCCCTCCAGCGAAAGGCACTCCGTTGACCAGACCTCGCCCCCGCGCACTCGCGCTGCCAGCCGTCGCGCTCACGGTCGTCCTGGCCGTCAGCGGCTGCGGCTCCCGCACCGACTCCGCCGCCGACCCCGCCGCCGCGTCGGCCTCCGGAGGAGCCTCCTGCGTCGACACCTCGGGTGACACGGTGAAGATCGGATTCCTCAACTCGCTGTCCGGCACGATGGCGATCTCCGAGCAGACCGTGCGCGACGCGCTGGACCTCGCCGCCGAGGAGATCAACGCCGACGGCGGCGTGCTCGGCAAGCAGCTCGAGGTGATCGGCGAGGACGGCGCGTCGGAGCCCACGGTCTTCGCCGAGAAGGCCGAGAAGCTCATCGCCAGCGACTGCGTCGCCGCGGTCTTCGGCGGGTGGACCTCCTCGAGCCGCAAGGCGATGCTCCCCGTGTTCGAGGCGAAGGACTCGCTGCTGTTCTACCCGGTGCAGTACGAGGGGCTGGAGTCGTCCCCGAACATCTTCTACACGGGGGCCACGACCAACCAGCAGATCGTCCCCGGCATGGACTACCTCAAGGAGCAGGGCAAGACGAAGGTCTTCCTGGTCGGCTCCGACTACGTCTTCCCGCGCACGGCCAACAAGATCATCAACGCGTACGCCGAGGCCAACGGCATCGAGATCGTCGGCGAGGAGTACGCGCCGCTCGGCCACACGGACTTCTCGACGATCGTCAACAAGCTCAAGGGCTCCGGGGCCGACGCGGTCTTCAACACCCTGAACGGCGACTCCAACGTGGCGTTCTTCAAGGAGTACAAGAACGCCGGCCTCGGCAAGGACGCGCTGCCCGTCGTCTCGGTGTCGATCGCCGAGGAGGAGGTCGGCGGCATCGGCGTGGAGAACATCGAGGGCCAGCTGACCGCCTGGAACTACTACCAGACCGTCGAGAGCGCCGAGAACACCACCTTCGTCAAGGCGTTCAAGGCCGCCTACGGCGAGGACCGCGTCACCTCCGACCCGATGGAGGCCGCCTACACCTCGCTGCACCTGTGGAAGCTCATGGTCGAGAAGGCCGAGTCCTTCGACGTGGCGGCCATCCAGGAGGCCGCCGACGGGGTCACCTTCGACGCCCCCGAGGGCACGGTGACCGTCAACGGCGAGAACCACCACATCGCCAAGACCGCGCTCATCGGCAAGATCGGCGCCGACGGCCTGATCCACACCGAGTGGGCCTCTGACGGCGCCATCGAGCCCGACCCGTTCCTCAAGGGCTACGACTGGGCCGAGGGCCTCTCCTGACCTGAGCCGCCACCGCCCGTCCGTCCCGGCGCCGCCACCACGGCGCCGGGACGGGCCGGCCGCACGGAAAGGGGCCGGGGATGGATGCCCTGTTCTCACAGTTGTTCGCCGGGCTGAGCCTCGGGTCGGTGCTGCTGCTCGCGGCGCTGGGCCTGGCGCTCACCTTCGGCCAGATGGGCGTCATCAACATGGCGCACGGCGAGCTCATGATGGCCGGCGCCTACACCGCGTACGTGGTGCAGGGAGTCGTCGGCGACGCGGGGGTGTCGCTGCTGGTCTCGCTTGTCATCGGGTTCCTGGTGGGCGGGCTGATCGGGCTGCTGCTCGAGGTCACGCTGCTGTCCCGGATGCACCGTCGCCCCCTCGACACGCTGCTCGTCACCTGGGGCGTCGCGCTGGTGCTCCAGCAGCTCGCGCGGGATGTGTTCGGGGCGCCGAACGTCGATGTGCGGGCGCCGCAGTGGCTGTCGGGCGCCGTGCAGGTGTTCGGGATCGGTATGCCCAAGACCCGGCTGTTCATCCTGCTGGTTGCCATCGTCTGCGTGACGGCGCTCGCGCTGGTGCTGCGGCTCACACCGCTGGGCCGCCAGATCCGCGCCACCGTGCAGAACCGCGACCTCGCCGAGACCACGGGCATCTCCACCCGGGCCACCGACCGGCTGACGTTCTTCATCGGCTCAGGTGTCGCAGGCGTCGCGGGAGTCACCCTCACCCTGCTCGGGTCCATCGGCCCGACGCTCGGCACCGCCTACATCGTCGACGCGTTCCTCGTGGTCGTCGCCGGGGGCATCGGGCAGCTCAAGGGCACCGTGATCGCCGCCTTCGCGCTGGGCCTGTTGCAGGCGAGCATCGAGTACTCGACCACCACGAGCATCGCGAAGGTGCTCGTCTTCGTGGCGATCGTCGCGTTCCTGCAGGCCAGGCCCCAGGGATTGGTCGCCATGCGGACCCGGAGCCTGGCATGAGCGCGCAGCTGGCCACCGCCCGGGAGCGCCTGCTCGCCGGCGGCAGGGCGCGCACCCTCGGTGGTTTCGGCATCGCCGCAGTGCTGCTGTTCGGCGTCGCGCCCGCCGCGCTCTCCGACTTCCGGCTCAACCTGCTGGCGAAGTTCCTGTGCCTGGCCATGGTCGCCGTCGGCATCGGGCTGGCCTGGGGGCGCGGCGGGATGCTCACCCTCGGCCAGGGCGTGTACTTCGGCCTGGGCGGGTACCTCATGGCCATGCACCTCAAGCTCGCCGACGCCGGGCCGGGCGGGGTGCCGGACTTCATGCTCCTGTACGGCGACGGCACGGTGCCGGGCTGGTGGGAGCCGTTCCGCAGTCCTGTGGTGACGATCCTCGCGATCGTCGTGGTCCCGGTGCTCGTGGCCACGGGCCTCGGGTGGGCGGTGTTCAGCCGCCGGGTGCGCGGGGCATACTTCGCGATCCTCTCCCAGGCGCTCGCCGCGGCGTTCGCGATCCTGCTCATCGGGCAGCAGAAGGTCACCGGCGGCACCAACGGGCTCAACGGGTTCCGCTCGTTCTTCGGCTTCGACCTCGCCGACCCGGTCAACAAGCGGATGCTGTTCTTCATCGCCGCGGGGACGCTGCTGGTGATGGTGGCCGTGGTGCGGAGGCTCATGGTGTCGAGGTTCGGCGAGCTGCTCGTCGCGGTGCGCGATCAGGAGAACCGCGTCCGGTTCCTCGGCTACGACCCCGCGAAGGTCAAAGTCGTCGCCTACGCGGTGGCCGCCGCGTTCGCCGGCATCGGCGGGGCGCTGTTCGTGCCCATCGTCGGGATCATCTCCCCGGCGGACGTCGGCGTGGTGCCGTCCATCGCGTTCCTCGTGGGTGTCGCCATCGGCGGCCGGGCCACGCTGCTGGGCCCGGTGCTCGGCGCCATCGCGGTGTCGTGGGCGCAGACCAGCCTGTCGGAGTCCTTCCCGTCGATGTGGATCTACTTCCAGGGCGCGCTGTTCATCCTGGTCGTGGCGTTCCTGCCCGGCGGGCTCGCATCCCTCGGCGCGGTGTGGCGACGGCGCCGAGCCGGGGCCGAGGAGTCAGGGCCAGCCACTCCGCCCGAGCCGACTCCGCCCGATCCCACTCCGCCCGACGACGCCGTGCCGGCCGCGCCCGGCGACGCGACCACCGCACCCGCCACCTCCGACTCATCTGCGGCGACCGCCGGGAGGCTGCCATGACCGACACCGACACGACGGAGCCCGAGGGCACAGACCAGCGCTTCCGGCACGACTACCTGGAGGTCCGTGGCCTGCGGGTGGAGTTCGACGGGTTCGTGGCGGTGGGCGGCGTGGACCTCACGGTGACCCCGGGCGACCTGCGGTTCCTCATCGGGCCCAACGGCGCCGGGAAGACGACGATCGTCGACGCGCTCACGGGGTTGGCGCCCGCCACGGGGTCCGCGCAGTTCGGCGGGGTCGAGCTGGTCGGGAACAAGGTGCACCGCATCGCGCGGTCGGGGGTGGGGCGCACCTTCCAGACCGCCAGCGTCTTCGACGAGCTCACCGTGCTGCAGAACCTCGACATCGCGGCGGGCTCCCGCCGGGGGCCGGGGACTCTGCAGCGGAAGCGGTCGGGGACGCCGCCTGCCGTCGAGGAGGCGCTGGAGACGATCGGGCTGGCCGGCGCGCGGGACCGGCTCGCCGGGGTGCTCGCGCACGGGCAGAAGCAGTGGCTGGAGATCGGGATGCTGCTGGTGCAGGATGCGCGGCTGCTGCTGCTCGACGAGCCGGTGGCGGGCATGAGCCATGCCGAACGCGAGGAGACCGGGCAGCTCCTGCGGCGCATCGGCGCCGAGCGGACCGTTGTGGTCGTCGAGCACGACATGGAGTTCCTGCGCAGCTTCGCCTCGTCCGTCACCGTGCTGCATCAGGGCAGGGTGCTGAGCGAGGGATCGGTGGCGCATGTGCAGGCTGACCCGCGTGTCGTCGAGGTGTACCTCGGCAGCGGGTCGCGAGGGCGCGCCGTCGGCGCCGGGACGGGGTCATGATGCTCGAGCTCTCCGAGGTGCACGTCGGGTACGGGCGGACATCCGTGGTCCATGGCGTCAGCCTCACGGTGCCGGCCGGTGGCGTCGTGGCGGTCATGGGCCACAACGGCGCGGGGAAGACGACGCTGCTGCGCGCCGCCGTGGGGCTGCTCCGGCCGCAGTCCGGAGCAGTGCGGCTCGACGGGCAGGACGTCACCCGGCTGCGGCCGCATCAGCGGGTGCGCCGCGGGCTGGCGTACGTGGCGCAGGGCCAGCAGGCCTTCGGGCAGCTCACCGCCCGGGAGAACCTGCAGCTCGTCGCCGACGCCCAGCCGCGTGGGGTTGGCGCGGCCCGCACCGACGAGGCCCTCGACCTGTTCCCGGCGCTGCGCGGGCTGCTGGGCCGTCGCGCGGGGCTGCTGTCGGGCGGGCAGCGCCAGCAGCTCGCGATCGCGAGGGCGCTCATCACCGGCCCCCGGGTGCTGCTGCTCGACGAGCCGACCGAGGGCATCCAGCCGTCGGTGGTCGCCGAGATCGAAGACGCCGTGCTGGCGCTGACGAGGGCTGGCGACCTCGCGGTGCTCCTGGTCGAGCAGCACGTGGGCTTCGCCCTCTCAGCCGCCGCGCGCTACGTGGTGCTCGAGTCTGGCCGGGTACGCGACGAGGGGACCGGAGGCGCGGAGAAGGAGGAGCAAGTCCGGGCCGCGATGGCGCTGTGACATGGGTGGGACAGCGGGCGCTCAGCCGGTGGAGGCCGAGCAGGCAGGTTCGCGGGCGTTGCGCGACGTCATCTACGAGCGGTTGCGGGACGAGATCCTCGGCGGTCGTGTCCCCGTGCGTGAGCGGCTCACCGAGCCGAAGCTCGGCAAGGCGTTCGGCGTGTCCCGCACCCCGGTGCGGGAGGCGCTCGCGCGGCTGCTGGCGGACGGCCTGGTCGAGCGCACCGACTACGGCTACGCGGTGGTGGTGCCGAGCCTCGCCGACCTGCGGGACCTCTACGAGCTGCGCATCACGTTGGAGCTGCGGGGCATCGCACGCGCCATCGAGAACCCGGACGTCCGCCACGCCGAGGGGCTGCTGCGCGACGAGCTCGCCCGGTGGCTGCCGCTGCGGGACGACCCGCCCGAGCCGACGCCCGGCTTCGTGCTGTTGGACGAGCGGTTCCACGTCACCTTGTCCCGGGCCTCCGGCAACGACCAGCTCACCGCTGCGCTCGTCGCGGTGAACCACAAGATCCGCGTGGTGCGCATGCACGACTTCGTGGAGCCCGACCGGATCACGGCGACGGTGGTCGAGCACATCGAGATCCTGGAACTGGTGCTGCACCGCCGGCTCGAGGAGGCGCTCACAGCGCTGCACCGCCACGTGGGCGAGTCCTTGGAGGTGGTCATGGACCGGGCCAGCACGGCGATGACGCGGATGGCGCTCGCGGGCTGAGGTCGAGTGTCGGAAGCCCCGGCACGTGCTCATCGCAGGAACAGCCGGGAGGCTTGCTCCTCGGCGTCGGCGTAGGTCCGGGCTGCCGTCTGCAACGCGGCGGTGATGTGGTCCAGCGCCTGTTCGACGCGGACCTGCGTGGCGCCCCACTCCGTCATGACGCCCGCGAACGCGGTCGCCGCGCCCCCGCGCCAGGCGCCCTGCAGCTCGGTGAGCTGTCGCTGCATCGCCGCGACCTCCGCGCGGACCGCTGCGGTGCGGGCCTGCACGGCAGCTGCCGCCTGCCCGACCTGGGCGCTATCGACCTCGTACCTGCTCATGGCGTCCTCCTCCTGTGATGGAGCGAGGGACGTTACGCAGAGTGTGCGCAGCACCACGGCGCCGTGTCGCCGGCCGTGGCCGGGCGCGGGCCGACGCGGGCTGTGGGTGGGCGCATGACCGGGCAGGCTCCGCGGTCAGTGCGTGAGCGCGGTCAGCTCCCGGTCGATCCGCTGCCGTTCGGCGGCGAGGTTCTGCCGCGCGGGTTCCTCCCAGACGGCGCCGAGCGGGCTGGTGAAGAGCTGCGGCCGGTCCAGTAGCCGCCCGATGATGGCCACTCGGGCGCGCAGGTAGTCCTCCACCGGCAGGTGCGCGTACTCGGCGCGAATCTCCTGCAGGTAGGCCTTGTACCGCTGCGGCTCGGCGGCCAGCATCGCCAGGTCGGCGTCGCACAGCACTGCCCCGTCGAAGTCGCCCGGCTCCGCGTGGTGGTGGGCCAGCGCGTTCACGAGCTCATGGACGCGCCGCGCCGCACGCTCCGGCACACCCAGCGAGAGCAGCTCGTCGAGCGCCAGCCGTGCGCTGCCCGGCTCATCCTCGCCGCCCTTGTTCGCGTAGGCGGCGGCCTCCGCGGCGTCGAACTTCGCCCCGTGGTACCAGGCCGCCAGCCGCACCAGGTCGGGCTCGTGGGTCTCCTCCGCGAGCTCGTCGACATGCGCCAGCACATCGATCAGGTGCCGCAGGTTGTGATAGCGGCGCCCGGGGGAGGACCAGCGGAGGATGAGCGACTCGGCGACCTCCCGGATCTGACCGGGCGGGGCGGTGGCGCCAGCCTCGACGGCGCTGCGGACGTACGCCGACTTCAACCACTGTGGTGCGTCATAGACGCCCATGAGACAGCCCTCACGTGTCGCTCTCGTGCTCGGACGGGCCATCGTAGCCCTCAGCGCGCCGAAGGCTCCCAGTCCGCTGACATCTGCTGCGGGGCACTCTCGACGGCTGCCGCCAGCGGCAGGCTGACCTGCACCGTCGTCCCTCCGCCCGGCGTCTGGGATATCGCGACCTCGCCCTGGTGCGCCGACACGATGGCCGCGACGATGGCCATCCCGAGGCCTGCGCCGCCCGCGCCCCCGGCGCCGGCGGACCCCCGGACACGGCTCGCGTCGACCCGGTAGAAGCGCTCGAACACCCGCGCGGCGTGCTCGGGGTCGATCCCGGGGCCGTGGTCGCGCACCGTGAGCACGGCGGCGCCGTCCTGCGCGGCCACGCCGATCTCGACGGGGCTGCCTGCCGGGGTGTGCTGCACCACGTTCCCCACGAGGTTCGCCAACACCTGCCGCAGCCGCGGCTCGTCGCCGAGCACGGGGCACGGGCCGCCGTCGGGCTCCAGGCGCAGCGGGCGGCTCGGGTCGAGCGCGTGCAGGTCGCTGAGCGCGTCGCCGACCAGCACCATGAGGTCGACCTCGTCGGCGCGCATCGGGCGCCCATCGTCCATCCGGGCCAGGGTCAGCAGGTCCTCGACGAGCGCCCCCATCCGGGTGGCCGACTGCTCGATGCGGCGCATGGTGTCGTCCACCTGCTCCGGCTCCTTGAGCGCGCCCATCCGGTACAGCTCGCTGTAGCCGCGGATCGCCGCGGGCGGGGTGCGCAGTTCATGTGACGCGTCCGCCACGAACCGCCGCATCCGGTGCTCCGAGGCGGTCCGGGAGGCGAACGCCTGCTCGATCTGCGTCAGCATCCCGTTGAGCGACGCGCCGAGCCGCCCGACCTCGGTGCTCTCCGGGGCCGCGGGCACGCGCTGGGACAGGTCGCCGGCGGCGATGGCCGCGGCAGTGGACTCGATGTGGCGCAACGGCCGCAGCGAGCGCCGCACGGCCCAGCCGCCCACGAGGGCCCCGAGCGCGACGATGCCGACGCCGCTGAGCGCCAGCACGAGCACGATGCGGCGCACGGTGCTCTCGAGGTCGGCCAGGGGCAGGCTGACCGCCGCGGTCAGGGAGTATCCCGTCACGGTCTGGAACGGGATCACGACAGTGCGCCACGACGACCCCGCCCGCGAGCTGCCGACGGTGAACGGCTCGCCGTCGGCCGCCAGGGCCTGGTCGACGGTCATCGACGGGATCCGGGGCGTGCCGTACTCGGCGTAGGTGGCCTCACGGCCCAGGTCGACGCTTGTGCCGTCCAGGAGCGTGACCACCACCGAGTAGTCGCTGGGGAGCACCGAGCGGTCGGAGCGCACCGAGCCGCCCCCGAACAGCTGGTCGAGCTTGTCCTGCGCGAGCTCCTCGGCCTGCCGGGCCAGCTGCCGGTCGACCTGCCCCACGAGGTGGCGCTGGGCCAACACCGCGGTGGTGGTCCCCGCGACCGCCAGGCCCGCCGCGAGCAGCACCGTGATCAGCGCGACGAGCCGGGTCCGAAGCGGCGTCCTGGACCACCACGTGCGTGCCGCGCTCATGTCCCGGTCGGTTGGCGCAGCATGTAGCCGACCCCGCGCTTGGTGTGGATCAGAGGGGTCACGGGGGCGCCGTCGGCGGTCTTGACCTGGTCGATCTTGCGCCGCAGGTAGGAGATGTAGGACTCGACGATGTTCGCCTCGCCGCCCCAGTCGTACTGCCAGACGTGGTCGAGGATCTGCTGCTTGGACAGCACCCGCCCGGGGTTGAGCATCAGGTAGCGCAGCAGCTTGAACTCGGTGGGCGACAGGTCGATGAAGTGCCCGGCGCGGCGCACCTCGTGGCTGTCCTCGTCGAGCTCGAGGTCGGCGTACTGCAGCAGGTTGCCCTCGAGCAGCTCGGACGGGCTGGTGCGGCGCAGGATGGCGCGGATGCGCGCGACGACCTCTTCGAGGCTGAACGGCTTGGTCACGTAGTCGTCGCCGCCGACCGTCAGGCCTTGGACCTTGTCGGCGGTGTCGTCACGGGCCGTGAGGAACAGGACGGGGACGTGCTGGCCCTTCTCGCGCAGCCGTCTGGTCACGGTGAAGCCGTCCATGTCGGGCAGCATCACGTCGAGCACCACGAGGTCGGGGTCGACGAGGCGCGCGAGGCGCAGCGCGCTGGCGCCGTCTGCGGCCGAGTGGACCTCGAAGCCGCTGAAGCGCAGGGACGTGGCGAGCAGTTCGCGGATGTTGGGCTCGTCATCCACGACCAAGAGCCGAGCCTCGGGCTCAACGGGCGCACCGGTCATGACCCCAGTGTGCGCGCAGACCCTGGAAGTCTCCTGAGGGCGCGCTCAGTGGCAGGTCACGGACGTGCCGTCGACGCCGGCGGGGGAGTAGTTTCCTCACCGTGATCCCCGAGTCCCCGCTCCCCGTCGTGACTGTCCTGCAGAGCTCCCCGGATGTGGGCCTCGACCGGTTGGCCGACTGGCTGCCCGGGGTGCGGGTGCGGCTGGTCCGGGCCGACGAGGGCGAACCGGTCCCGGTGGGCGCCGCCGAGGCCGGCGACGGGCTGGTCGTCCTGGGCGGCCCGATGTCCGCCTACGACGACGCGCGGGCCCCGTGGCTGCCCGCCACGCGCGCGCTGCTCTCGGCCTGCGTCGACGCGCAGACCCCCACGCTGGGCATCTGCCTGGGCGCCCAGCTCCTGGCGGTGGCGCGCGGCGGGCGTGTGCAGGTGGGCGCGCCGCCCGGGCTGGAGCACGGTGTGATCGACGTGCGGTGGCGCCCGGACGCGACCGGCGACCCGCTGGTGGGCCGCCTCGCGGGCCTGGGCCAGGCACGGCGGAGCACCCCGATGCCGAGCTGGCACGCGGATGCCGTCGTGGAGCTCCCGGCCGGCTCGGTGTGGCTCGCGGCGTCCGCCACGTACCCCTACCAGGCGTTCCGCACCGGATCGGCGTGGGGCCTGCAGTTCCATCCCGAGGCGGGCGCGGAGACGTTGGCGGTGTGGGCCGCGGAGGACGGGATCGCCCCCGAGGTCGTGGTCGAGGCGTTCATGGCGCAGGAGCGCGAGATCACCATGGGCGGCCAGGCGATCGGCGCGGCATTCGCCGACCTCGTTCGACTGCGCGCCGGGCTGCACGAGGCCGAGCTGGCCCGCGTCCTCGCCCCGGACATGCCAGTGGGGTGAGCGCGCCCGCGCCCACCCCACCCCGCATTCACCTCTGGGGGCATCCGCCCCTCGGGAGTCTCAGCGCTCGATCTCCGGCGTCACAGCCGTGGACTCGATCGCCGTCGCGTTCGACGAGCCCGACTTGAGGGCGGCCAGGCGCGCCTCGACCTCGAGTTCCTCGCCTGACGCCTCCAGCTCGGCGAACTGCGCGTCGAGGGACGACGCGGCCAGCTCGGCCTGCCCCATCGCGAGGGCCTCCTGGCGGCGGACCTTCTCCTCGAAGCGCGCGATCTCGCTCGTCGGGTCGAGCACGTTGATCGAGCCGATCGCGGACTGCACCTGCTGCTGCGCCTGGGCCGACTTCTGCCGGGCCACGAGCGTGTCGCGACGCTGCTTGAGCTGGCCGAGCTTGTCCTTCATCTGCGCGAGGCCGCTCTTGAGCTTCTCCACCGTCTCGCGCTGCGAGGCGATCATCGGCTCGGCCTGCTTGACCTCGCCCTCGGCGGCGATCTGCTTCTGGATCGCGACCTTGGCGAGGTTGTCGAACTTGTCGGCGCTCGCCGTGTCGCCCTGCGCGCGGTACTGGTCGGCCCGCGTCGACGCGGCGATGGCCTTGCCGCCCCACTCGCGCGCGGCGGCGACGTCCGCGTTGTAGTCCTGCTCGGCGAGGCGCAGGTTGCCGATGGTCTGGGCGATGGCCTTCTCGGCGTCGGCGATCGAGTTGGTGTAGTCGCGCACCAGCTGGTCCAGCATCTTCTGCGGGTCCTCGGCGCTGTCGATCAGCGCGTTGATGTTGGCCTTGGCCAGCTGGGTGATGCGGCCGAAGACGCTCTGCTTCTCGGTCATGGGTGCTGCCTCTCAGTCGTCAGGACGTGCCAGATGATGGGGTGGGTGCCGGTGTGGGGGCGCGCTCGGCGCACGGGTTCAGGTGCGCGTCAGAAGCCGCGCGCAGCACGCCGAGCGCTTCGCGGCGGTTCCGCTCCTCCGCGGCCTCCACGTCCGCGCGGGCGCGCCACTGGGCGTCCGCCGCGAAGCGCTCGGCGTGCTGCGCCGCCGCGAGGGCCGACGTCGGGTCGGAGTCACGCTGGTCGAGGGCCTGCCGGTACAGCCGCTGCGCCTCCGCGAGGCTCGTGCGGGCCTCGGGGCCCACGGCGCCGCGCCGCGTCTCGACGAAGTCGGTGGTGGCGCGGATCTGCGAGTCGAGCCGCCCGAGCACGTCGCGCAGCAGCGCGGACGACCGACGGGCCTGCTCCTCGGCCTCGCGCATCGGCGCCAGGGCCGCGTCCAGTGCGGCCTCCGCCGAGGTGATGTCCCGCAGTGCGGCGAGCGGGTCGCCGCCCTGCTGGGCGGCGCGGGCCTGGTCGATGGCGTGGCGCGCGTCGGTGACGCGCGCGGTGACGTCGGCGCGGTCCGGGGCCAGGCGCGCCGCGTCGGAGATGTCCGAGGAGATGGACGCGATGGCCTGCTGCAGGCGCCCGGACGCGGCGGCCAGGTCCTCGCCGGCCCGGTCGACGGCGTCGAGCAGGGTCCTGACCTGGCCCAGCGCGTTCTCGGCGGCGCGTGCGAACCCGACGGCCCGGCCGCGGTCGTCCTGGTCGAGCGCGGCCCGGCCCTGCTCGATGGTGGAGCGGACGTCCGCGAGCAGCGCCACGGCCTGGTCGGGGTTCGCCGCCACCGAGGCCAGCGCCTCCGGCGGATAGGACTGGCTGAGCGCGGCCAGCGTCGCGCGGGCCGGGTCGACGCGCGCGGCCAGGGCGTCCGCCGCCGCCGACTCGTCCGCGAGCATCTGGGGCGCCCGGGCCTGCAGGTCCCGCAGCTCGTCGAACTTGTCCTGCTGGGCGTCCAGCGCCTGCGCCGCCTGGTGGCAGATGGTGAGGATGTGGATCGCGGCGGCCCGCACCTGCGGCTCGGCCTCGCGGGTGCTGTCGTCAAGCTGCTGGCGCGCGCGGAAGGCCTCGTTGACCTGCGTCTTCGCGGTGGCGAGCACCTGTGTGAACTCGCGGGTGGCCTCCGGCCCGAACTGCGCCTCGGCGAAGCCGAGCTCCTGCTCCGAGGTGCGCAGCGCGTCGTCGAGCTGCACCAGCGCCGTGCTCGCACGGCTGCGCAGCTCCTCGGTGGGGAGCCGCTCCAGGCCGCTGGGCGCCCCCGCGCCGACGGGCGCCGGGCGCTTGCGGCGGCTCATCGTGGTCCACACCAGGATCCCGACGATGACCACAAGCCCGATCAGGAGGAACGTGAGGAACCCGCTGCCGGAGGACCCCTCCGACGAGCCGTCGCCCGCCGGCTGCCCGCCGCCCGCGCCGCCGCCGGCGGCCGCGGCCTCGATCTCCTGGGCGGCGGTGATCGCCGCGCCGGCCCAGTTGTCGCCGGAGAGCTCGTCCTCGATCGCGGCGGCGATGTCGTCGAGCTGGGACGAGCTCAGATCGGGCACGTCCGCCGGGGACAGCCAGTACCGGCGGTCGTCGACGGCCACGGCGAGCATCAGATCGTCGGAGCCGAGACCGGACATCGCGCGGGTCTCGGCGGACCACGACTCGGGTGAGGCCCCGCTGAACGTCGAGACGTACACGACGTACAACTGGTACCGCGTCGCGCCGGACAACTCGTCGAGCGCGGCCTGCACCTCCGCGGTGTCGCCGCCCAGGGCGCCCACCTCGTCGGTGACCTCACCGGAGACCGACAGCGGGTCCGCGGCCGTCGCGGCAGAGGCCGGGACGAGCACCGCGAGCAATCCGAAGGCGAGCGCGGCGAGCGCGGCCCAGCCTCTGCGAGCACGCGCACGTGCGGTGCTCGGTTCCGCGCTTCGTCGGTGCACCAGGCAATCCTCTCCCTCGGTCATACAGGGTGCAACGACGGGCGCTGCCTGCGGGTTCCCGGCCGAGCCCGCCGTGGGGAGCCCTGTGGGACGTGCGCGACATAGGTGGGTGGGGGGAGCGTGACTGCGCGGCTGGGCGGGCCGCGCACGACGACGTGCCCGGAATGCCAGGGCACGTCGTCGTGGTGAGAGCGGTGTGTCAGAGGCGCGACACGCCCGCGATCCGGCGGCGGGCCACCGTCAGCGCCGTGCCGACCGCTATCAGCGCCAGTGCTGTGAGCACCCCGGACGAGGCGGGGGACCCCGTCGCGGGCAGGGTGGCGAGACTCGGTGCGCCGGCAGCGGCGACGGTTCCTCCCGCGGCCAGGGTGATGGGCACCTCGGCCCAGACGCCGCTCGTGCCACCGATCGCGCGCACGTGGTGGGCGCCCGCAGGCGCGGTGGCCGGCAGGACAGCGGTGAGCGTGGCCACGCCGTCCGCCCCAGCGAACGCGGTGCCGAGGAAGATCGGGTCCGAGTGCAGGTAGAACACCACGAGCTCGCCGGGCGTGTACCCGCCCGCAGTCACGGTGACGGACGAGGATCCGGCCGCTGTCGCGGCGCGCACGGTGCCGTGTGGCGTGCTGCTTGCCAGCGGGGGCGCCGTGGCTGACGCGACGGTGAGGACCGTCGTCGACGCTGCCGCCAGATGCCCGTCGTACGCCGCCGTCTGGATGGCCACGGTGTACGCGCCCGGCGCCAGTCCGGGGACCGTCACGATGAGGTCACCGGTGGCGGGCATGGGGACGGTGGCCACCAGCACGCCGTCGACCAGGACGGAGGCGTGGGCGGGCCGAGCTCCCGTGGTGGTCATGCCGGCAGAGAGGGTGGTCGGCACGCCGACCGCGGATGCGAGCGACGCGGGCGCCGACAACACCGGCGATGGGGGCGGTGACACGCAGGGGGGCGGTGACGCCACCGAAGCCGCGGAACGAGGCGTACACGACGTAGTCGCCGGCCGGAATCGGACCGGTCACCATGGTGACCGTGCCGTCGACGACCGCACCGCTGGCGTGGGCGGTCGGATCGTCGTCCCAGCCTGCGCCGACGGGGACCACGTTGACGTCTGCGACGCCGACCGGCGCGGTGCCATCAGAGACAGTCACGGTGAGACGCGCCGTCAGAGAGCCCGCCGCCATCGTCGTCGGGGCGTCGAGCGTCACGGCGTAGGTGGGGAGAGTCGGTGGCACGACGATGGGGTCCGCCACCATGATCGACCTCAACAGGCTGGAGGCGCCGGCGAAGTCCGCGTCGCCTCGGTACACCGCCTGCACGGTGAGGGACATCAACGGGACGCCGGGAAGGGTGGACGCCGTCGTCACCAGCGTCGCTGCGCCCGTGCCGTCCAGTGACGCGGCGCCGCGCAGCTGGGGCCCAGGGCTCGGCTGGTTCATGACCACGGGAGTGACGAAGAACTCGACGACTCCCGTGGGGAGGCCGGACTCCCCATTGGGGGTGACGGCGGCGGTGAGTGTCACCTCGGCGCCGCTCACCACTGATGTCGCGCTGACGGTGAGATCGACGGTGACGGGAATCGGCTCCGATGGGGTCGCCGCCGCTGGCGCGATGGCGCCCGCGGCGAAGAGGAGCGGTGCGACGACTGCGACGGCCAGCAGCCGTACGGGTCGGCGCGTGGATCGGGGGGAGCGCATGTTCAGCCTTTCGAAGGTGCCGGCTGCTGGACGGCAGCCGCTTCCCCGCCTATCGGCTGTAAGCGCTTTCGCAATCTGGGTCGTCACCCGAATGTGATGCCGCAGGTGTGAGATTCACCCCCCCGTCGAGGGAGCGCCCGGCCTCAGTCGTCTCGGGCCGTGGCACGTCCCGTGGTGTCGCCGTCGCCGGGCTCGCCCTCGCTCGCCCCTGCAGACAGGCCGAGGTCCTCCGCGTCGACGATCGTGTACGCGTAACCCTGCTCCGCGAGGAACCGCTGGCGGTGCGCCGCGAAGTCCTGGTCGACGGTGTCGCGGGCGACCACGGCGTAGAAGTGCGCGGTGCGGCCGTCGCCCTTGGGCCGCAGCAGCCGGCCGAGGCGCTGGGCCTCCTCCTGGCGGGAGCCGAAGGACCCGGAGACCTGGATGGCGACGGACGCCTCGGGTAGGTCGATCGAGAAGTTCGCGACCTTCGACACCACGAGCTTGGTGATCTCCCCGGAGCGGAACGCGTCGAAGAGCCGCTGCCGCTCGGGGACGGTGGTGGCGCCGGTGATGACGTCCGCGCCGATGTGCTCGCCGAGCTCCTCGAGCTGGTCGAGGTACTGGCCGATCACCAGCGTCGGCTCGCCCTCGTGCTTCGCCACGAGCTGCTCGACGACGGTGTTCTTGCCGGGGGCGCTCGCCGCGAGGCGGTACTTGTCCTCGGGCTCGGCGGTGGCGTAGAGCATCCGGTCGCGCTCAGGGAGCGTCAGCCGCACCTCGACGCAGTCGGCGGGGGCGATGTAGCCCTGCTGCTCGATGTCCTTCCAGGGCGCGTCGTACCGCTTCGGCCCGATCAGCGAGAACACCTCGTCCTCGCGGCCGTCCTCGCGCACCAGCGTGGCCGTGAGGCCCAGGCGGCGGCGGGCCTGCAGGTCGGCGGTCATGCGGAAGATCGGCGCGGGCAGCAGGTGCACCTCGTCGTAGACCACCAGGCCCCAGTCGCGGGCGTCGAGCAGCTCGAGGTGCGTGTAGACGCCCTTCCGCTTGGTGGTGAGCACCTGGTAGGTGGCGATGGTGACGGGGCGGACCTCCTTGCGGGAGCCCGAGTACTCGCCGATCTCGTCCTCGGTGAGCGTGGTGCGCTTGATCAGCTCGTCGCGCCACTGGCGGGCGCTGACGGTGTTGGTCACCAGGATCAGCGTGGTGGTCTGCGAACGGGCCATCGCGGCCGCGCCGACGAGCGTCTTGCCGGCGCCGCAGGGCAGCACCACGACCCCTGAGCCGCCGTGCCAGAAGCCGTCGACAGCCTGCTCCTGGTAGGGGCGCAGCGACCAGCCGTCCTGCTGGAGCCCGATGGCGTGCGCCTCCCCGTCCACGTAGCCCGCCAGGTCCTCGGCGGGCCAGCCGAGCTTGAGCAGCACCTGCTTGAGGTGCCCGCGCTCGCTGGGGTGCACCACGACGTCGGTGTCGTCCAGGCGCTGCCCGACGAGGCCGGCGGTGCGCTTCGAGCGCAGCACCTCGGCCATCACCGCGCGGTCCAGGGAGTGCAGCACCAGGCCGTGCACCGGGTCCTGCACGAGCTGCAGACGGCCGTAGCGGGACATCGTCTCGGCGATGTCGATGAGCAGGGCGTGGGGGACCGGGTACCGCGAGTACTCCAGCAGCACGGAGACGACCTGCTCGGCGTCATGGCCCGCGGCGCGCGCGTTCCACAGGCCCAGCGGCGTCAGCCGATAGGTGTGCATGTGCTCGGGCGCGCGCTCCAACTCGGCGAACGGGGCAATCGCGCGGCGGCACTCCGCAGCCTGCTCGTGGTCGATCTCCAGCAGCAGGGTCTTGTCGCTCTGCACGATCAGGGGGCCGTTCGTCATGCGGTGCCTTCCGGTAGATCACGGGTCCGGGCATGTCTGCGAACGCCGCGAGCGGCGTGGTTTGTTCCGGGCAGGCCGGAGTGTGAGGTCATCGACAACGCCATCGACAGGTCGCTCAGACGGGCGTGGCCGAGGCGATGCGGTGCACGGCGACCGTCAGCTCGGCGTCGCGGGCCTCGTCACGCACCCGCACCCTGCCGCCCTCGACGTGCACCGGGCGCACGCGGCGGCGTTGGTGGACGCCGTGCGGGCCGACCATCTCGAGCCAGACCTCGCGGCCCTGCGCCGCGGCCTCGCGCAGCACGCTGAGCGCCGAGACGGGGTTCGCGAGGGCGGGCTCGCGGCGCCGCTCCTCGCCCGAGGCGGCGTCGGATCCCTCCCGCTCGGCCTCGCGGAGCGTCGGGACCAGCTGCGCGACCAGCCCGGCGCGCTCCTGCGACGTGAGGGTGTCCGGGCGCCGTGACGGCGCGGCGCCGATCTTGTGGGGGGCGTTGCGCCGGACGTTGCGCACACGGCGCACCTGCGGCTCGGGGTGCAGCACCTGGCCGCCGGGGCCCTCCGCGAGCGGGGCGAGCCCGTGCTCGCGGAGCACCGCCAGCAGCTCGCGCGGGGACGCCACCGAGCCCAGCACGGTGGGCGCGAGGCGCATCAGGCCCAGCTCGGCCAGCGCCGGGTTGTCCACGAGCCCGGCCAGCAGCGCCGGGTCGTCGGCCCGCAGGTAGCTCGCCGCGTACCCGGCGCGCAGCTGCCCGTGCCGCCGGCCCGCGTCCCGGATCATGTACTCGAGCGGCTGCGGGATGCCGCCTCGGGCGTGCGCGGCCAGCCCGGCCAGCAGGTCGTCGGCGGTGCCGCCCACATCGAGGGCCGCGCGGATGGACTCCGGGGTGAAGCGGACGGTGAGCGCCGCGCCTCGGGACTCGATCACCCCCGACCGCTCGAGCAGCGCCGCCAGCTCGGGAGTCGGGCGCCCGGGCACGATGCCGGTGAGGTCGCCCTGGAGCAGCAGGTCGGAGACGGGCTCGGGCAGGGCCGTGGCCAGCGCGGCCTCCGGGGTGATCCCCGGCTCCGCGTCGGTGGGCAGGGCATGCGCCGAGCGGTCCACCTCCTCGAGGAGCGCGCGCCCGGCGGGGGACAGGGCGCCGGCGCCGAGCACGCCGAGCATCCCCGCCTCGTGCAGGGTCGCGGCCACGGCGGCCTCGGGCGGCACTGACCGTGGTGTGCGCCAGCGCAGCAGCTCCAGCACGGCCTCGGTGCGCAGCACGGTGCCCGGCGGCACCTCGGCGAGCGCGGTGAGCACGGCGTGGCGCACGCGGGGCGCCCACGGCCGGGACAGCTCCGGGTCGAGCGCGGCGCGGACGCCACCGCGCTCGTCGCGGCCGCCCACCATCCACGGCGTGCGGACGGTGGTCGCCCACGCCCGGGCCAGGGTCGCCCACCGGGACGGCAGGTCGTCGTTGAGCCACTCGTCCACGGCCAGCGTCGGCGCGAACGCCGGGCTCTCCTCCTCGTCCTCCGCGATGAGGCCTGCGGCGGCGGCCAGCTCGACGACGAATGCGGCCTCGGAGTCCTCGACCTCCAACGTGGCGGCCACGCGGCGCAGCTCGCGCCCCCCCAGGCCGCCGGACCGCAGCACCGGCGCCGGCGTCTGCTCCCACGTCCGCACCAGCAGCGCGACGAGCCGTACGAAGCGCTCGGCCGCCGCAGCGGACTCCGCCGCGACAAGGGCCTCCGCATGGGCCACGCCCGTGGGGGCGGGCTCCGGGGGAGTCGCGGGGGCGCGGTGCGTGCGACCGCCGCGCAGGGCCAGCGCCACAGCACGTGGCAGCACCACATGGCGCGCGTCGCCCGGCACCAGCAGGCGGCGCTCGAGCAGCCAGTCCACGGCCGCTGCGGCGGGACTGCCCGCGGGCGGGCCGATGCCCACCGGGGGTCCCCAGGTCAGCGCGTCGAGCACCGAGCGGGCGGCGGCGGGAGCGTCGTCGAGCACGCCGAGGTCCACCGGCGGCTCCTGGGTGGCTGTCGCCGGCGCCAGGCCGGCCGGGTACGGGCCGAGCAGCTCGGCGAGCCCGGGGGCCGGGTGCACGCCGTCCTCATCGGTCCAGACCAGCGCGAGCTCATGGGCGCGGTCCAGGGCGCGGTCCAGGCGGTCGCGGGGCGCGCGCTGGGCGCCGACGGCCGCCGCCACGTCGTCGCGCCGCGCGGAGCCGCCGCCGTCGGTCAGCGCGACCAGCGCCTCCAGGGCCTGCAGGACCGAGGCGTCGACGGTCGCGAGGGCGCGTTCCAGGCTGGTGCGGCTCGACGCGCGCGCCGCGAGCGACGAGAGGGTCGAGGGCGAAGGGGCCGCCAGGTCAGGGCGCTGCAGCAGCAGGGCGACGAGCTCGTCGTCGCCGCGGGCGCGCAGGTGCTCCGTGAACGTGACCATCCCTCCCACGATACGTGTCGGATGGCCCTCCTACCCTGCGACGACGTCCTGGCGCCGCTGGCAGCCCCCGGATTCGCGGCGTCAGCGTGGGCGCAGGTCAGCCGCTGGATCCGCCAGCGTTCCGCGAACCCGACGCGCAACGGATGCAGGTGCGCGCCGCGGGCCGCGCCTCCAGCCGGGCGGGCGCGATCGGATCACCGCAGACCTCGCAGCGGCCATAGCCGCCCGACTCCAGCCGGCCCAGCGCGGCGTCGATCTCCGCGACCTGGTCGAGCGCGGCGCGTGCGAGGGCATCCGCCTGGGCCCGCTCGAAGGCGAGGGTGGAGCCCTCCGGGTCGTGCTCGTCGTCGGTGGCCGTGTCCCGCTGGGCGTCGAACAGGCCGGCCAGGTCGCCCCGCAGCGACACCAGCCGTCCCACGGCGTCGAGCCGGAGTTGCTCCAGGAGCTCCCGCGCCCGGGCCGGGTCGACCTCCGCGGCGCCCTCGTGCGGAGCCTCGTGCGCGGCCTCGTCCCCCATCCCGGCCACGATACGTCGACGGCGCGCCGGGATGCCGTCCGGACCCGACGCGGACGCCTCGGCGCGCGACGAGGGCGCGAGGGTCCCAACAGGTAGCATTGGCCAGTATTCATCCATCGAACACCAGGGGTTGCGGTGCCCACCGGCAAGGTCAAGTGGTTCGACACCGAGCGCGGATTCGGATTCATCGCCAGCGACGAGGGCGACGAGGTCTTCCTGCACGCCTCGGCGCTGCCCGCGGGCGCAGCGGCTCCCAAGCCGGGCGCCAAGGTCGAGTTCGGCGTGGCTGACGGGCGACGCGGCCCGCAGGCACTGTCCGTGAAGGTCCTCGACCCGGTGCCGTCCGTCGCGAAGGCGCAGCGCAAGCCGGCCGACGACATGGCCGTCATCATCGAGGACCTCATCAAGCTGCTCGACGGTGTCGGCAACGGCCTGCGCCGTGGCCGCTACCCCGAGAAGGGCGGGGCGACCAAGGTCGCCGCTGTGCTGCGCGCCGTCGCCGACGACCTCGAGGCGTGAGGATGGCCACCGCGACGAAGGACGCCGTCCTCAGCTCCGAGGCGACGGTCGAGCTGGCCCGCGCCGCCGCGGTCGAGCTCGCCGAGCACCCGGAGGACGTCGGCGCGTACCTGGGCGCCGTCGTCGAGAGCGAACGGCTCGTCTCCCACCGGTTCGCCAGCGCCGCGAAGGGCTACCGGGGCTGGGCCTGGACGGTCACCGTCGCCCGGATCCCGCGCTCCCGCACCGCCACGGTGTGCGAGGCCGTGCTGCTCCCCGGCGATGACGCGATCCTCGCCCCCGAGTGGGTGCCGTGGTCCGAGCGGCTGCGCCCGGGCGACATCGGCCCCGGCGACGTGCTCCCCTTCCGCGCCGACGACCCGCGCCTCGAGCCCGGCTGGACGCCCACAGGCGACCCCGAGGTCGACGAGGTCGCCATCGACGAGCTCGCGCCCGCCCGCGCCCGTGTGCTGTCCCCGCAGGGCCTCGACGAGGTCGCGGAGCGCTGGTACCGCGGCTCGCAGGGCCCCCCCGCCGCCGGCGCCGTCACGGCCGCCGCCGCGTGCGTCGCCTGCGCGTTCCTCATCCCGTTGCAGGGCTCCCTGGGCCGCCTCTTCGGCGTCTGCGCGAACGAGTGGTCCCCCGACGACGGGCGCGTGGTGAGCCTCGACCACGGCTGCGGCGCGCACTCCGAGACGGACGTCGAGCCGCATGCGTCCGACTGGCCCGCCCCCGACCCGGGCATCGACGAGATGCAGGTGGAGGTGGTCCGCACGGCCGCCGACGCGGACGTGGCCGACGAGGCCACGGCAGAGGTCGCCGTGCCCGAGATCGTGTCGGATGAGCCTGCTGCCCACGAGCCCGCAGCCGTCGACGTGGTCGCTGTCGAGGTCGTCGCCGCCGAGGTCGTCGCGGATGAGCCTGCCGCCGACGAGCCAGCCACCGACGAGGGCGACGACACGCTGAGCCCGGACTGGTGACCTCGGACGCCTTCGACACGGCGGCGTTGCGCGCTGCCGTGCTGGAGGCGTGGCGGGCCTCCCCGGCCCGGCTCCGCGAGGACGCCAACACCGAGGAGGACCACGCCCGCGGGTATTACCGCGACCGGGTGCTCGTCGAGCTCGCGCAGAACGCGTCAGACGCCGCCACGCGCGCAGGCGTGCCGGGCAGGCTGCTACTGCGGCTCGCCACCACGCAAGACGGCGCCGTGCTCGTCGCCGCGAACACCGGCGCGCCGCTGGACGCCGCGGGGGTGGCGTCGCTCGCGTCGATGCGCGCCTCGGCGAAGCGCGACGCGCAGGCGGGACGGGGTCCCGCGGCTCCCGGGGTCGTCGGCCGGTTCGGGGTGGGGTTCGCCGCGGTGCGCTCGGTCGCCGACGAGGTCTCGGTGCTGTCGACCACGGGCGGGGTGAGGTTCTCCCTCGCGGACACCCGTGAGCTGCTGGCCGAGGCCACCGCCGACCTGCCCGATCTCGCGGACGAGGTGCGCCGCCGGGACGGCTCGCTGCCCGCGCTGCGGCTGCCGCTGCCCGCCGAGGGGACCCCGCCGACCGGCTATGACACCGCCGTGGTGCTCGAGCTGCGCGACGAGGTGGCCACCGACGAGGTGCGGGCCCTGCTCGCCGCCGTGGGCGACCCGCTGCTGCTGGCGCTTCCGGGCCTGGTGGAGATCGTCATCGAGGACGACGGCGCCGATCAGCCGGTGCGCCGCATCGCGCAGGTGGGCGAGCGGTGGCATGTGGCCTCGGCGCAGGGCGAGTTGGATCTCGCGCTGCTCGCCGACCGTCCCGTCGAGGAACGCGACGCACGCGCGTGGCGGGTCACCTGGGCGGTGCCCGTCGCCGGCTCGGGGGCTGCCTGGGAGCGCGTGGTGCACGCCCCCACGCCCACCGATGAGCCGTGCACCGCGCCCGCGCTGCTGGTGGCGACCTTCCCGCTCGACCCGGCACGGCGCCACGTGGCCCGGGGGCCGCTCACCGACGCGGTGCTGGACCACGCGGCCGACGTGTACGCGCGGCTCGCGACCACGCTCGCGGACGCCGGAGACGATCCTCTGGCGCTGGTGCCGACGGGGCTGCCGGGTGGCGCCCTGGACGGCGCGCTGCGTGAGCGGCTGGTGGAGCGGCTCGCCCGCACGCCCTTGCTGGCGCCCGCTGCCCGGCCGCTGCCTGGCGCCGCCGGCGACGAGGACGCGGACGTCGGCGGGCTGCTCGAGCCAGGGCGCTCGGTGGCGCTCGCCGGGCCGGCCGGCCGGGACCCCGGCGCTGTGGCGGCGCTGGCCGAGCACGCCTCCGGGCTGGTGCGGCTGGCCCCCGGCTCCGAGGTCGCCGCGCGCACGCTGGGCGTCGAGCTGCGGGACCTGTCCGACCTGGTCGAGGAGCTGCCAGCCGCCGGGGGAGCCGACCCCGGGCGGTGGCGGGACCTGTACGCCGCGCTGGCGCCAGTGGCCTCCGAGCCCGACGTCCGGGAGCAGCTCGGCGCGCTGCCGGTGCCGCTGGCCGACGGCCGGGTGGTGCGCGGCGCACGCGGGCTGGTGCTGCGCGACACGAGTGTGGGCGACGCCGCGCAGGACGTCGCGTTCGAGGTGCTGTCGCGCTGGGGGCTGCGCGTCGTGCACCCCGACGCCGCGCACCCGCTGCTGGAGAGCCTCGGCGCGACGCCGTCCGACGCCGCCGGGCTGCTGGCCCACCCCGCTGTGCGCCAGGCGGTGCTCGACCAGGCCGACGACGACGACCTGCAACTCGCCGACGAGGTGACGGGCGCGGTGTTGACGCTGGTCCGCGCGGCGCTCGACGAGCGGGAGGCCGACCCCGCGCAGGCGCTGCCGGCGGAGGTCTTGGCCTGGCTGGGCCTGCTCACGCTGCCGGCCGCCGACGGCGAGCCCACGCCCGCCCACGGGCTGCTGCTGCCCGGCTCCGACGCGGAACGCCTGCTCGACGCGCGCGTGCTCGCAGCCGTGGAGGTCGCCACCCTGGAGCGGTGGGGCGCCGACGTGCTGGTCGCCGCAGGCGTGCGCGACGACCTGGTGACAGTGCGGGTGGGCGACGTCGTCGTGGACGTCGACGCGCTCGACCTCGACGCGGACGGCGCCGACCAGCTCGTGGCGCAGTCCCTCGACGGCTGGGAGGACTACGTCGCCGAGCTCGCCCGCGTGCTCGGGACGGGCTCCTACGTGGCCGAGGTCGACGCGGTGGCGGACCTCGACGCCGTGGCCGACGACGCGTGGCCGCAGGTGCTGACGCGCATCGCCAGCGTCCCGCGCCTGCGGTCGGCGCTGCTCGACCCGGTGCGGGCCGAGGGGGTCGCCCGCACGGCGCCCTCGTACACCGCATGGTGGCTGCGCACGAGGTCCGGGCTCGGCCTGGGCCGCCCGTTCGCCCCCGCCGACGCCGACGAGGCGGCCCGGGAGCTGCTGCCGGCCGCCCCCGACGTCGTGGCCGGCCTCGACTCCGAGGTGCAGCGCGCGCTGGGCGGGGTCAGCGACCTGCACGGTCTGGACGCCGCCGCCTGGGGCGTGCTGCTCGACGGCCTGGGGGACGCGGGCACACCCGTCGACCTGGCGCTCGCCGTCGGGCTGTGGCGCACCTGGGCGTGGATTGCGCGGCATGCCCCGCAGGATGGTCCGGGGGAGGGCGTCGACCTGCTGCCCGCGTTGGTCTCCGCCGAGCAGGCGCAGGTCGCGGAGACCGACGACATGGCGGTGGCCGACGCCCCGATGTGGCTGCAGCGCACCGACCTCGCCGCGCTGATCCCCGTGCCGGCACTGCTTCCCGGGCAGCAGGAGGGCTCGGACCGCTCGACGGCCGAGGCGCTGGCCGCGCTGCTCGACCTTCCGCTGGCCTCCGACCTGGCCCCGGGCCGGGTGGAGGCGGCTGCCGAGGACGACGCGGACGACGCGCCTGACGACGCCGGAGCCGAGGACGACGGCGGCCCGGTGCGGGTTCCCACCCCGCCGGAGGTCCTGGCGTTGCTGCCCGGCGCCCCGGCGACCTGGATCGAGCACGACGTGCTGCGGGTCGACGGCGTGCCCGTCGACTGGTGGGTCGAGGGCGCGGGCGAGTCCGCCGTGGTGCACGCGACCCAGCTCGCCGGGCTGGCGCGGGCCCTCGGGCAGGCCGCCGGGCGGTTCTGGGCGCGGCATGTGGTGGAGACCGTGCTCACCGACCCCGATCGGCTCCCCGAGTTGCGGGTCGAGGCCGCCCTGGACCCCGACCTCCAGGCGCGTGGATGACGGCTCCGCCGCCGCCTGAGCACGGCACGCCTGATCCCGCCACACCCGAGCCCGGCGCCGCGCGGGTGGCGAAGCTGTCCTCCGGCGCGGTGCTCGCCGGTGTATTGGCGCCCAGCCTGGTCTTCGAGATCGGGCTCGGTGCGATCCTGCCGGTGGTCGCGCTGGCCGCCTCGGACCTGGGCGCGAGCCTGGCGGGCGCGAGCGTGCTGGTGGCGCTGCTCGGCGTCGGCCAGGTGCTGGGAGACATCCCGGCCGGCGCCCTCGCCGCCCGGGTGGGGGACCGGCGCGCGATGCTCGTCGCCACGATCCTCGCGCTGCTCACGCTCGCCGGATGCGCGCTCGCCCCGAACCTGCTGACCTTCGGCATCGCCGTGCTGGGCACGGGCGCCGCGAGCTCGGTGTTCCACCTGGCCCGGCACTCCTACCTCACCGAGGTCACCCCCGTGGTGAACCGGGCGCGCGCCATGTCGACGCTCGGCGGGGTGAGCCGGATCGGGGCGTTCCTCGGGCCGTTCCTCGGAGCGGCGGTGCTGCACTTCACCGAGTTGCGCGGGGTGTTCTGGCTCGCGGTGGGCACGGCGCTCGCGGCAGGCCTGGTGGTGCTGGTCGTGCCGGACGTCGAGGGCGGCCGCGGGCGCCCGGCCCGCACGGCGGCGCCCCGCGTCTCGACCCGACAAGTGCTGGCGCAGCACTGGAGGGTGTTGGCGACCCTCGGCTCCGCGGTGGTGCTGGTGGGCGCCGTCCGGGCGAGCAAGCAGGTGGTGCTGCCGCTGTGGTCGGAGCACATCGGCCTGTCTCCGACGGCCACGAGCCTCGTCTTCGGCCTGTCGGGCGCCGTGGACATGCTGCTGTTCTACCCGGCGGGCAAGGTCATGGACCGGCGCGGGCGGATGTGGGTGGCGGTGCCGTCGATGCTGGTGCTCGGGCTGAGCATCGCCGTGCTGCCGCTGACCCACAGCCTCGCCAGCCTCGCGGCTGTGGCGATGGTCATGGGCCTGGGCAACGGCATCGGCTCCGGGATCCTCATGACGCTGGGCGCCGACGTGGCGCCGGTGGCCGGCCGGTCGCAGTTCCTGGGGGCGTGGCGGCTGCTGCAGGACTCGGGCGCCGCGGCTGGGCCGTTGGTGGTGTCCGCCGGGGCCGCGCTGGGGAGCCTCGCGGCAGGCATCGCGACGATCGGCGGGCTGGGGCTGCTCGCGGCCGGGGCGCTGGCGCGGTGGGTGCCGCGATGGTCGGTGCACGCGAATGCCACGACGCGCCGGCGCGCCGGGGTGGAGCTGTCCTGGGACGGCGGGGCGGTGCGCTCCCGCGAGGAGCTGCCCTGAGCGCGCTACGCGAGCGAGAGGGTCAGCGGTCCGGGCTCTGCCGGGACCAGAGGTAGCCGCCGGCGCCGAGCAGCATGCCGGTGGCGCACACCCACAGCGACGTGCTGTCGATCGTGCCGCGCCACCACAGCAGCGCCGAGACGCCCAGCGCGACCAGCCAGACGACGATGCCGACGAGGAACACGGGGCGCAGGCTGACGGCGACCGGCTCCGGGCTCGCCTTACGGCGGTCCGGGTGGAGCACGACCTCGATCAGTGATGGCACGGTCACCAGGTTACGTCGCGATCCCGCTAGGACCGGGACCCGACCGCCAAGGACGTCGCCGTGGCGAGCGCCTCGGGCACCGCGGCGAGGTAGGCGTGGGCCACGTCGAAGGGCTCCAGGCCCGTCGCGCGGACTCCCTCCACGTCGTTCTCCTCATGGGCGAGCACCGCGGCGAGCGTCGGGCCGTAGGGGCCGGTCTGCTCGTTAAGGGCGCGCGCGACGTCGCTGGAGACGCCCGTGCGGCTCACCAGGTCCGCTGTGGAGATGCCGAGCTGGGAGGCGACGGCGGAGAGCAGCCCCACGGTGTACGCGGCGTCCTCGCCGGTGAGGGAGCGGCACGTCAGCGCGCGGGTGAGCGTCGCCCAGAGGGCCCCGACGGTGGTGGGACGCGCGTCGATGAGGGAGGCCATCGCGAGGGCCGCGAGCTGCTGCGGGCCGACCAGCACCACTGCCTGGTGCACCGAGTCGATCTCGCGCCGCAGCGCGTACACGCTGGAGTTGACCAGGTGCAGCACCCGGATCGCGAGCTCGGGGTCCGAGCTCACCACGCGCACCACGGCGGCCTGGTCGATGGACTCCGCGCTGAGGAGCTGCATGAGCTCCAGGCACTGCAGCTCGCCCGCGGAGAAGTCGCGTCCCGTGGTCTCGGGGTGGCGCTGGAACATGGGGCCCTGGAGCAGGTCGACGCCGGCCTGCTGGCCGAGGCGGATCCGCTCGCGGTTGTCGGCGCGCTCGCCGATGACGGTGGCGCCTGCGGCGTGCGCCCGGGACACGAGCTCGCTGACCCGGTCCGGGCCGCGCGCCACATCGACCTTCACGAGGTCGACCTGGGGGAGGAGCTCATCCTGCGAGGAGCTGCCGGAGTAGTCGGCGAGGGCGATCCGGGCGCCGCGCTCACGGGCGGCGTCGACGAGGAGGCGGGCGTCGGCGCGCTGCGCGAGCAGGGGGGAGAGCTCGAGGACCACGCCGTGCGGGCTGGTCGGGGTCGCGAGGTCGCCGGTGAGCAGGCGGTTCGTGGCGCGCAGCAGGATGGCGCGATCGCCGGCCAGCATCGCGAAGTCGAGCTTCGCGTACTCGGCCTCGATCAGGTGCTCGACCTGGTGCTCGGGGAACGGCGCACCGGCGCCGTCGAGCACCACCACGCGGACGGCATAGCCGTAGACGGCCCGATCCGGGTGCACCACGGGCTGCCGCAGCACCGTGATCTCGCTGACCCGCGCGGCCGAGTTGCGACCATCGAGCACACTCATGGACTGATCCCCCTGGGGACGGCGGGCCGGCGAACGGACAACACCCATCTGATCGACGTCCAGCCCGCGCACATGAGTGAAATCGTTTGCGGAGTTCGCGGCGGCGGTGTCCGGGTGTCAGCCCAGCGGCGCGTGCAGGGGCCAGTCGTCGTCGCCGAGCACCGTCTGCATCGCCGCGCCGGTGGTCGGGTCGACCACGAGCGGCGCCAGCAGGTTCGCGGTGGGCGGGGTGTCGCGGTCCGCGGGGTGCACCACGACGAGCAGCAGGTGGTCCTCCGCGCGCCCGCCGACCAGCGTGTGTGCCTCGGCGTCCACGCTCGGCGCGTAGTCCGGGAAGAACACGCGCGGCGGGACGACGAACAGCCGCACCGGCGCGCGGTCGGCCGGGGCGCTGCGCATGGCGAACAGCGTGCCGTCGTCGTCCAGCGCGTCCATCGTGAACGTGTCGTGGCCCGGCAGCCCGGGCAGCGGCGCGCACAGTCGCAACTGGGGCGGCATGCGGCCATCCGTCGGTGGGAGGCCGTCCACAGGCAGGGCGCTCATCGGAGGTAGTCCATCAAGCTCGGCTGGAGCACCTTGGCCGCGGCGCCGAGGGCTCCCTGGTAAGCCGTCTCCTGCATGCCGAGCTCCAGGATGATCTCCGCCAGGTCGATGTCCTCGATCGCAGAGAGCTGCGTCTTGGTGGTCAGGGCGCTGTCGACCAGGCTGGCCTGCGCGTTGACGATGCGAGTCTGCCGGGCGCCGACGCCGGCCAGCTCGGTGAGCACCGTCTCGAAGCGCGTGTCGAGGGCGGCGAGCTGCGTGGCGGCGTCCGCACCAGGGGTGCGCAGCGTCGCGGCGATCGAGTCGAGGAGCGCGAACACGGAGTCCGCGCCGTCGCCGTAGACCTTCGCGCCATCCGCGTCGACGCGGACGGTGGTGGCGTCGGCGACCTGCCGCTCCACCGTGGCGGACGCCGCTCCGGTGAACGTGTACGTCGCCGGGTCCGTGGTCGAGTCGACGGTGAACGCGGCCCCGGCGTTGGAGGTTCCGGCGAAGACGGTGCGCCCGAGGTAGGTCGTGTTGGCCTGCTGCAGCAGCTCGTCGCGCAGGCCCTCGATCTCGACGGCGATCGCCTCACGCGAGGGCGTGCCCGCCGCGCCGGAGCCGCTCTGGATGACGAGGTCGCGCACCCGGCGGATCGTGGTGGAGGTGGTCTGCAGGGCGGAGTCGATCGTGGTGAGCCACGAGTTCCCGTCGCCGGCGTTGCGCTGGTACTGGGCCTGCGTCCGCTGCTCGCCCCGCAGGCGCAGCATGTCGGAGGCTCCGGCCGGGTCGTCGGACGGCACGTTGATCTTCTTGCCGCTGGACATCTTGGCCTGCAGGTCGGCCATGGTGGAGAGGTTGAGCTGCAGGTTCGCCAGTGTCGAGCGCTGCACGGACTGGTGCGTCACACGGTTGATCATCTCTACCGCCCCACGATTCCGGTTCTGTTGATCAGGGTGTCGAGCATCTCGTCGATGGCGCTGAGCACCCGCGCGGCGCCCTCGTAGGCGCGCTGGTAGGCGAGCATGTTGACCGTCTCCTCGTCGGTGTCGACGCTGGTCTGGGCGATCTGCTGCGCCGACGCGGAGGCACGGGTCGCCTCGGCGGCGGTGGCCCGCGACGTGGCGCTGGCGGTGCTCACGCCGAGCTGCACGACGAAGGCGCTCCACGCCGCGTCAGGGCCGTTGACGGAGGTGCCGAGCTGGGCGATCTGACGGGCGAAGGAGCCGTCGAGGGCGCCGGCGCCGGGCGCCGCCACCGCGACCAGGGCCGGGTCGTCGATCGCGACCTTGAGCCCGAGCGCGGCGGGCTGCCCGGCCGTGAAGTCGAAGAAGTCGCCACCCTGCGCGCCGCCGATGGTGACGGCCTGCCGGTGCAACGCGTTGACCTGCGTCGCGAGCTGTGTGGCCAGTTTGTCGTAGGAGGCCGCGGCCTCGGTGAGCAGGCCGCCGGTGCCGCCTGCGGCGGGCGGGGCCAGCACCGACAGGAGCCCGGCCACCTGGCCGCCCTCCAACCCGGCCGAGCGCGACGTGTCCGCGGCCCAGACGACCTTGACCTCGGCGCCCCCGGTCGCGTCGGCGAAGCCGGCCGCGCCGGTCACCGCGAGCTCGCGCACCTTGGAGCCGTCCACCAGCATGTTGCCGCCCACCAGGACGTCGATCTGGCCGTTCTCCTGCGTGCGCGTGGTGGCCCCGACCAGGCCGGACAGCTCGGTGACGAGCAGGTCGCGCTGGTCCTTGAGCTCGTTCGCGGAGGAACCGGAGTTCTCGATGGCGAGGATGCGCTTGTTGAGGTCGGCGATGTTCGCGGCTGAGGTGTTGGCCTGTGCGACGAGGGACGTGGTCTGCGTCCGCGCTTGCGACCACTGCGTGCCCGCGGCGGTGTAGAGCGTGCCGATGCGATCGGCCACGGCGGTGGCGGTCTCGAGCAGCACCGCGCGCGAGGAGTCCTTGTCGGGGCTGTTGGCGACGTCCCCGAACGCGGCCCACAGGTCGGTGAGCTGGGTGGCGAGGCCAGTGGCCGCCGGCTCCCCGATGTTCGTCTCGAGCAGCTTGGACGCTGAGGCGCGAGCGCTCAGGAACGAGCTGCTGGCCGTGGTGGTGCGGACCTGCGCGTCGAGGAACACGTCGTTCAGCCGCGCGATGTCGGTGACAGCGGTGCCGTAGCCGGGGCCGTTCGAGGTGGAGAACATCGAGGGGAGCTGTGCGGCGGGCAGCGACGAGATCGCGGCGCGCTGGCGGGTGTAGCCGACGGTGTTGGCGTTGGCGATGTTCTGACCCGAGACCTCGAGGGCCTGTCGTTGGGCGATCAGCGAGCTCAGCGCGGTGCCGAGTCCGGAGAAGGTGCTCACGGGTGGCCTCTCAGAAGGACTGGTCGAGCAGCTGGGCGCTGCGGTCGGTGTCGGCCGTCAAGCCGTGGGGCGCGTAGGTCTGCACCGTCTCCTGCAGGGACATCAAGGTCTCCTGGGTAGCGCGGTGGGACATGGCGAGCAGCTCGCGGTTGCCGTTGGCGAGCTGGGAGATCTCCGAGGTGAGCGCGACGAAGGCGTCACGGTGTGCCCGCAGCAGCTCGTCCCACGGGCTGGGCGCGTGCTGCGACAGGGTGAGCAGGCTCGTGTCGGCGTCCACCCCGAGCATCTGCGCGGCGGCCTCGGCCTCCATGGAACGGCCCAGCTCGGCGTCGCGGATCTGCTCGAGGACGGCCTCGACCTCGCGGGTGGCGTGGCCGAGCCAGCGGGTCCGCCCGCTGGTGAGGATCAGCTGCTCCTCCTCCAGCTTGAACAGCAGCAGCTCGAGCAGATGCCGCTCTTGCCACAGCACGTCGGACAGCCGGCTGAGGACCACCTGGCCACCGCCTCTCGCTCGTCGTTCGGCGCGGTGCGCGCCGGGGTTCTGGCTTCCTGATCGGATGCGTCGCGCCGGTCATGACCTTTTCGGGCGGGGGGATCTGCACTCGAAAGGGTGATCCGGTCGATCCGGGCGGTTGCCGTCCCGGCTTCGATGCCCTGGCCTGGACGGATGTCCAGGCTCCTGCCGGGGCATGCCACTCACAAATCCACCCGCTGTGACCTTTGTCACATTCAGTGGGAAGGGATTTCCGGATGCGCCACCTGTGGGTGATTCGACCGTCCACATCGTCCGCTTTGGCCCCCGCAGCCTCCAGGGCGCCCCACGACAGTTGCGCGAAATCCCTCAAGCGTCTCTCGGCGAGGGTCGAAACAACCCGGGTGACAGCCTCCGGACACCCCACCGACGACCTCGTGGTCCAGAACCTGGCCTTGGTCGGGTACCACGTCAGCGAGGTCATGATGCGGGTGCCCCCGACCGTGACCCGGGACGAGCTCGCGTCCGCCGGGAGCCTCGCCCTGGTGCTGGCGGCCCGCGCCTACGACCCCTCGACGGGGGTCCCCTTCGCGCGGTACGCCGCCCTGCGCATCCGCGGCGCGCTGCTCGACGAGCTGCGCTCCATGGACTGGGCCACCCGCGGAGCCCGGCACCGTGCCCGCGAGCTCGCCGCCACCAGCGACCGCCTGACCGGCGCGCTCGGCCGCGCGCCCTCGCGCGAGGAGCTCGCGAACGCGCTCGGCACCGACGTCACCGCTGTCGACCAGGCGCGGCAGGACGCCGAGCGCCGCGTGCTCAGCATCGACGCCACAGTGCACCCCGTCGCCGACCTGCTCAGCGACGACAGCCCGGGCCCGGAGGACACGCTGCTGATCGGCGAGCGCATGCGCTACCTGCGCGCCGGCGTCGACACCCTGCCCGACAGGCTGCGCCAGGTCGTCGAGGAGCTGTTCTTCCAGGACCGCCCAGTCGCCGAGCTCGCCGCCGAGATGGGCGTCACCCAGTCACGCATCAGCCAACTCCGCACCGAGGCGCTGAGCCTGCTGCGGGACGGGCTCAACGCGAGCCTCGACCCCGACCTCGTCACCACCGCCGAGCGCCCCCAGGGCGTCGCCGAGCGCCGCCGCCAGACGTACTTCGCGGCAGTGGCGGCACGCGCGGCCACCTCCGCGAACCGTGCGGCCATGACCGAGGCCGGCGCCGTGCCCACGCCCTGGCGCGGCGCGGACGATGGGCGCTCCGTCGGCGCGCCCACACGTCTCACCAGCGCCTGACACGAGAAATAGATCGCACGAACTCCTCAGATGGAGGGCGAGAAGCCCGATGAGGGGGATGTGCCCACGGATGGGCAGCATCTGACCCCACAAGGAGGACGTTCATCATGGGTCTCTCGATCAACCAGAACATCGCGGCCGTCAACTCGTACCGCAACCTGTCCAACACGCAGAACGACCTGAGCAAGTCCCTCGAGAAGCTCTCCTCGGGCTTCCGCATCAACCGCGCGGCGGACGACGCTGCCGGCCTCGCGATCTCCGAGGGCCTGCGCTCGCAGGTCGGTGGCCTCAAGGTCGCCGCCCGCAACGCCCAGGACGGCATCTCGGTCGTGCAGACCGCTGAAGGCGCCATGACCGAGGTCCACGCGATCCTCCAGCGTCAGCGCGACCTGGCCGTCCAGGCCGGTAACGACTCGAACAACACGAAGGCCCGCGAGAACATCAAGGCCGAGTCGGACAGCCTCTCCGACGAGCTGACCCGCATCGCCGCCTCCACGAACTTCAACGGCGCCAACCTGCTCCAGGGCGGCAACATGACGTTCCAGGTCGGCGCCGGCTCTGACGCCGTCACCAACCAGATCACGGTCGCCCTCGCCGACATCTCGACCCTGGGCGCCACCACCAAGGCGCTCACGTTCGACACCGCGGCGAACGCCCTGCTGTCGGTCGCCGCGATCGACACCGCGATCGGCAGCGTCTCGACTGCTCGCGCCAGCCTCGGCTCGGTGCAGAACCGGTTCGAGCACACCATCAAGAACATCAACGTCGCGGTGGAGAACCTGTCCGCGTCGGAGAGCCGCATCCGCGACACCGACATGGCGTCGGAGATGGTGTCCTTCACCCGCGCGCAGATCCTGTCGCAGGCCGGCACGGCGATGCTCGCGCAGGCCAACCAGATCCCCCAGGGCGTGCTCTCGCTCCTGCGGTGATCTTGACCTCACCCTCGCGGTGAGGACGCAGCACCACACGACCGGCGGTGGGTGGACAACCGTCCGCCCGCCGCCGGTCGCACATTCGGACCACGCGGCACGCATGACGGAGGAGGACGCCAGATGGCGACGCTCGGGATCGACGGGCTGATCAGCGGCCTGCAGACGACGGACCTGATCAACCAGCTCATGTTCGCCGAGGCGGGCCCGCAGCGACTCCTCGCAGCGAAGCAGACGAGCGCCAGCAGCCTCGTGACGGGCCTGCAGGCCCTCAACGCGAGGCTCTCCTCGCTCGCCGACTCGGCGACGACCGCGTCCAAGCCCGCGTCGTGGGCGGCGGCGACGGCCACGTCCTCGCACCCGTCCGTGACGGCTACCGCCGCGGCGGGCGCTCAGCCGTCCACCCTCAGTTTCACCGTCTCGCAGGTCGCGCAGTCCCAGTCCTCGCTGGTGACGCTTCCCGCCGGGTACGACGCGCCGGCCCCGAAGTTCACCATCTCGCAGGGCGGCGTCGACACAGTGGTCACCGCCGCGAGCGCAGACATCACCGACATCGTGGCGGCGTTCAACGCCACGGGGACGGGAGTCAAGGCCGCCGCGGTCAACGTCGGCACGTCCGCGGCGCCCGACTACCGACTCCAGCTCACCGGCGTCGAGACCGGCGCCGGCAAGGGCTTCTCGCTGTCGGTGGCGACGGGCGCGGACGGCACGGGCACGCAGGCCCTGACGCTGAACAATGTCCGCAGCGCCCAGGACGCTCAACTCACCCTCTGGGCGGGGACGGCCTTCGAGCAGCCCGTCACCTCCTCCAGCAACACGTTCTCCGGGTTGATGTCCGGGGTCGACGTCACGGTCACCCAGGTCGAGACCGCGCCGGTCTCCCTCACAGTGGCCCGCGACGACACGGCGATCACGAAGCTCGCCACCGACCTGATGGGCGCCCTCGGGGTGGTGCTGTCCGAGATCTCCAGCCGCACGGCCTCGACGACCACCACCTCCGACGACGGCCGCACGGTCATCACGGGTGGCCTGTTCAGCGGCGACAGCGCCGTGCGCGGCCTCCAGCAGCAGCTGCAATCCGCCATGGGGCTCCCGGTGGAAGGGCTGTCGCCCTCCGAGGTGGGCATCAGCATCAATGCGAAGACCGGCCACTTCGACTTCGACCAGGAGAAGTTCGCCGCGGCCCTCGCCGCCGATCCCGCCAAGGTCGAGAAGATCATCTCGGGTCTGGCGACCCGCGTCGGGGAGGTGGCGACCGGGGCCTCGGACAAGTACGAGGGCACGATGACGCTGAAGATCCAGAGCCAGGAGGGGATGGTCAAGAACCTCGGCGAGCAGATCGCGTCGTGGGACCTCCGACTCGCGTCTCGCCGCGAGGGCCTGCAGAAGACCTACGCGGCGCTCGAGGTCACGCTCTCGAACCTCCAGTCCCAGTCGAGCTGGCTGACCAGCCAGCTCGCGTCGCTCTCGACCAGCTCCTGAGGAACAGCACACCTGTCCTCGCCGATGCCCGAAGGAGACCGGCATGTATGACGTCCGATCGCGCTACCTCGCAGACACCGTCGCGACCGTCGGGTCCGAGCGCCTGCTGACGATGCTGTACGACCGGATGCTGCTCGACGTCGAGCGGGCCGAGGCCGCGCAGCGCGCGGGCGACCGGATCGAGGGCACCGCCCAGCTCACGCACGCGCAGGAGATCCTCGCGGAGCTCATCGCCAGCCTGGACGTGGACGCCTGGGACGGCGGCCCGGGCCTGATGTCGATCTACACCTACCTGCTGGCCGAGCTCATCGAGTCCTCGATGACGGCCGACCCGGACCGGACCGCCGGATGCCGCGACATCATCGGGCCGCTGCGCGAGGCGTGGCACGGCGCCGCCGACGTCGTCGCGCGGACCGCGGTCCCGGCGCCGCGGATGGCGATGGCCTCCGAGGTGCAGGTGGGCGAGCTCGGTGTCGGCTGACATGCTGGCCGAGGCTGACACTGCCGCGAGCGGCTGGGCGGCCGCACTCGACGCGCTCGAGGCCCACGTCGAGCAGGCGCAGGCGCTAGCCGGCGACGGCCTCGCCGGGGACGCGCCGTCCCCCTGGCGCCCCGAGGCCGACCTGGGCCCGCTGCCCGAGGCCCTGGCGCCTCGCGCGCGGCAGCTCCTCGACGCGCAGGCCGACGTGATTCGGCAAGTGGCCGAGGCGTCCGCGACGAGCCGGCGCCACCTCGACGTGGTCGACGTGCTGCGCACCACCGGCTCGCGGGCTCCCGTGTACCTCGACGTCGAGGGCTGAGGAGCCGTCGGCTCCAGCCGGATGACCCGGACACCGCGGGGCACACAGGTGTGAACCCATTCCGCCGTCTGGGTGAAGGTCGACCTCGATGGGTGGAACACCTCACGTCTCCGCGACCGCCTCCGATGAGGAACCCGAGCAGGGATTGCTCGCGCAACAGGCCACGGATCGGCCGACCCGAAGTACCACGTCGGTGAGGTGGTCTCGCATGTCCATGTTCGGATCGGTTAGCTACGTGGCGCTCAACAGCGCCCTCGACGGGCTGGCGCTGCGACAGCGCGCCATCGCCGAGAACGTCGCGAACATCCAGACCCCTGGCTACCAGGCCCAGCGCGTCTCCTTCGAGGACGCCCTGACGCGTGCGGTCGGCAAGGGCACAGGCGCCGCCGAGGCCACCACGGCGCGGTCGCTCGAGCCCACGCGCGAAGACGGCAACAACGTGAACCTCGACGCCGAGACGCTGCTCAACGTCGACACGAACCTCCGTTACCAGCTCGCCACGCAGGCCGTCAGCGGCACGTACTCCGGAATCCGCACCGCGATGAGGACGAGCTGATGACCACGTTCGGCGCTATCGGCATCGCCAGCACGGGCCTGACGGTCTACCGCAAGTGGCTCGACGCGGTCAGCGACAACCTGGCGAACATGTCCACCGCGACGTCCACCACCGAGGACGCGTACCAGGCCAAGTATGTGATCGCCCAGGAGATCGCCACCCAGGACGGCGGCGGGGTCCAGGTCTCCGGCATCGCCCTGGGCGACGCGGAGGGGCGGATGGTCTACGAGCCGGAGAACCCCCTGGCCGACGAGGCGGGTTACGTGCGCTACCCGGATGTCGACATGGCCAGCCAGATGAGCCAGCTGATCATGGCGCAGCGCGGCTACCAGGCGAATGCCGCCGTGGTGGACCGCGCGAAGGCCACGTACGAGGCAGCACTCCAGATCGGACGCAACTGATGAGCATCCCCGCGATCGGCGGCGTGACGACAGTCGCGCCCACCGCGTACCTGTCGGCGCTCACCGGGACGGAGGCGGCCCCGGCATCCGACGGCAGCGCCTTCGCCTCCGTGCTCGGGTCGATCGACTCGCTGCAGGGCCTGCAGGCCACGAGCAACGAACTCGCGGTGCGGGCCGTCACCGGTGACCTCGACGACGTGCACGACTACACCGTGGCCGCCGCCGAGGCGAGCCTCACCCTCGAGCTGACCGCCGCGCTGCGCAACAAGGCAGTGGACGCGTTCACCGAGATCATGCGGATGCAGGCCTGATGCCCGCGCAGATCTCCGCGGTGCTGGAGCGCATGGGCGGCACCGTGAAGCAGTTCACCCTGGCGCAGCGCACCCTGGCCATCATCGGCCTGGCCATGCTGGTGCTGGGCGCCGTGGCGCTGACGAGCTGGATGACCAAGCCGACCCTGAGCCCGCTGTTCACCAGCCTGTCCGCGACGGACGCGAGCGCCGTGGTCGACGAGCTGAGCGCGGCCGGGGTCTCCTACGAGCTCGCCGACGGCGGCTCCACAGTGATGGTGCCGGCCGACCAGCTCTACTCGATGCGGCTCAAGCTGGCCGCGGCGGGCCTGCCCGCGAACGCCGACGGCGGCGGGTACTCGCTGCTGGACGACATGGGCATGACGGCCTCCGAGTTCCAGCAGGAGGTCACCTACCAGCGCGCGCTCGAGGGCGAGCTGGCCAAGACGATCGGCGCCCTGTCCGGTGTGGAGGCCGCGACCGTCAAGCTGGCCATCCCGGAGGACAGCGTCTTCGTCTCGCAGACCGCCGACCCGACGGCGTCGGTGTTCGTGCGCACCAAGACCGGCACGTCGCTGGGCGCCGAGCAGGTGCAGGCGATCGTGCACCTGGTCTCCGCGGGCATCGAGGGCATGAAGCCCGCCGACGTCGCGGTGGTCGACTCCAGCGGCGCGGTGCTGTCCACCGTGGGCGCCGAGAGCGGAGTCGGGATGTCCGGCCAGCAGACCGCCGAGTATGAGTCCCGAGTGCAGCTCGCCGTGCAGGCGCTGCTCGACCGGGTGGTCGGGGTCGGCAAGTCGGCGGTGACGCTCACCGCCGAGCTCGACTACGACCAGACCGAGCGGGTCAGCGAGCAGTTCTCCGCCACGCCCGACGTGCCGCCGCTGATCTCGGCGACCACCACGGAGGAGTACACGGGCAAGGGCGGCGGCACTGCCACGGGCGTGCTCGGGCCGGACAACATCGCGGTGCCCTCGGGCGACGACGACTCCGGCGCGTACTCGTCCACCACCGAGAACCTCAACAACGCGGTCAACAAGGTCACCGAGCAGGTTGTGACGGCCCCCGGCAGCGTGAAGCGGCAGTCGCTGGCCGTCGCCGTGGACGCCGCCGCCGCCGCGAAGATCGACATGGCCGAGCTCACCGCGATGGTCACCGCCGCCGCCGGCATCGACACCGCGCGTGGCGACACGGTCGCGGTGCAGCGCATGGCATTCGACACCTCGACGGCCGAGGCCGCGCAGGCCGCGCTCAGCGCCGCCGACGAGCAGGCCGCCAAGGCCGCGACGGCCTCGCTCATCCGCCAGCTCGCGATCGCCGGCGTCGTGCTGGTGATCCTGCTGGCGCTGGCCATCGCGGCGGTCCGCAGGTCGCGGCGCAACCGTCGCGAGTCCTTGGACATCGGGGAGCTGCCGCTGATGGGCGGCGAGACCCTCGAGCTCGAGGGGGGCGGCCCGGACCTGGACGCCATGGCCCTCGTGGCGGCGCCCGTGGTGCAGGACAGCTCGGCGCTGCGGCGCGCGGAGATCGGCGCGCTCGCCGACGAGCAGCCCGCCGAGGTCGCGGACCTCCTGCGCGGTTGGCTCAGCACCTCCGGCTCGGGCTCGGGCGGGCGTTGATGGCCACGCTGACGGGCACCCAGAAGGCGGCGATGATGCTGCTCCAGCTCGGTCGCGACCGGGCGGCGCGCGTGATGGCGCAGCTCGACGTCGCCGAGATCGAGGAGCTCACCGCGGAGATCCTGCGCCTGGAGCACGTCGACCAGGCTGTCGCTGACGAGGTGCTCGACGAGTTCTACGCGATCTCGCTGACCGGCCCCGGCGTCGGCGGTGGGCTCGGCTACGCCCAGCACCTGCTGGAGGCGTCGATCGGCCGTGACCAGGCCGCTGGGATGATCGACCGGCTCCAGTCGTCGATGGCGGGGCAGCGGTTCGACTTCCTGCAGCACGCCGACGCCCGCCAGGTGCTGTCGCTGATCAGCGGCGAGCACCCGCAGACCATCGCGCTGGTGCTGGCCCACCTGCGCCCAGATCACGCGTCGGCGATCCTCGCCGGCCTCGACGGGGAGCTGCAGGCCGAGGTGGCGCACCGCATCGCCCTGATGGAGCGCGCGTCGCCGGATGTGGTGGCAGTGGTGGCCGACAACTTGCGCCGCAACGCGTCGACGGTGTTGACCCCGCAGGAGCTGTCCGCGGTGGGCGGCGTGCAGCCGCTGGTGGAGATCATCAACCGCGCGGACCCGACCACCGAGAAGCTCATCCTCGAGGGGCTGCAGGCGCGCGACGAGGCCCTCGCCGAGGAGGTCCGCAGCCGCATGTTCGTCTTCGGCGACATCGTGCTGCTCGAGGACCGGGCGATGCAGCTCGTGCTGCGCCAGGTGGAGATGGCCGAGCTGTCGGTGGCGCTCAAGGGCGTGGCCACCGAGGTGCGGGAGAAGATCCTGCGGAACCTGTCGGAGCGCGCGCGGGAGAACCTCACCGAGGAGGTCGATTTGCTCGGACCGGTGCGGCTCTCCCAGGTGGAGGACGCCCGCGCGAGCATCGTGCAGGTGATCCGACGCCTGGAGGAGGGCGGCCAGATTGTCATCCGCCGCGACGGCGAGGACGAATATGTCTCCTGACCTGCGCACCAGCCCGTTCGAGACGGCCTTCGTGGGCCAGCGGCGCGACGAGTCGCGTGACGCGGCGCTCACGGCCGAGCTCGACCGGGCGCGCGGGGCGGGGCACGCCGTGGGGTTCGCGGCGGGTCGCCGGGAGGCAGCCGAGGCTGCGGCGGTGGAGTCGGCGCGGGCTGCCCGCGAACGCGAGCAGGCCGTCGCGGCGCAGGCCGCCCAGCACGCCGCAGCCCTAGCCGTGCTGCAGCGGGCGGCAGCAGCAGCCGCGGCGCGCACGGCGCCTGTGCTCGCCGAGCTGGAGCAGCGCCTGCACGCCGCGGCCCTCGAGCTCGCGCAGGCGATCCTCGGCCACGAGCTGCGGGACGGCGAGCACTCCGCGCGGGCCGCGCTGGCCCGGGTCCGGTCGCAGCCGCAGCAGGTCGGCGGCCAGACCGTGCGCCTGCACCCGCGCGATCTCGCGGCGCTCGAGGCTGCCGTGGCGCCGGCCGACGTGTCGGGGCTCACGCTGGTTGCCGACGCGGCACTCGCCGTGGGCGACGCCGTGAGCGAGCACGCCGACGGGTACCTCGACGCCCGCCTGACCACTGCGCTGGACCGGGTCCGCGCGGTGCTCGACCTACCCGAGCAGGCCGGCCCATGAGCGCCCCCACCCTCGACATCGCCGCCGCACCCGCGGTCTTCTCCGACGCGGGATCGGCGGGCTGGGCGCGTGCCCTGCGGGTCGCCCGCCCCGAGCTGGTCGGCGCGGTGCGCGGCGTCGTGGGCCTGACGGTGGAGGTCGCCGGGACGGCCTCCGCGGTGGGCGACCTCGTGGAGATCGGCAGCGGCCCGGACGCCGTGCCCGCGGAGGTCGTCGCGGCCGAGCGCGGCGCGGCGCGCTGCATGCCGCTGGGCCCGACGCACGGCCTGCGCGCCGGGATGCCGGTGCGGGCGCTGGGAACCTCGCTCATGGCGCCCGTGGGCCGTGGCCTGCTGGGGCGCGTGGTGGACGGCCTGGGCCGCCCGATCGACGGCAAGGGCCCGCTGCGGGCCGACGCGTATGTGCCCGTGGCGGGCGTCGCGCCGCATCCGCTCGAGCGCTCCGGTGTGGCCGAGCCGCTCGAGCTGGGCGTGCGGGTGCTCGACACACTGGTGACGGTGGGGCGCGGGCAGCGCATGGGCCTGTTCGCCGGCTCCGGCGTCGGCAAGTCGAGCCTGCTGTCCATGGTGGCGCGCGGCACCGACGCCGAGGTCTCCGTGATCGCCCTGGTCGGCGAGCGCGGGCGCGAGGTCCGCGAGTTCCTGGAGGACGACCTGGGCCCCGAGGGCCTGGCCCGTTCCGTCGTGGTGGTCGCGACGTCCGACGCGCCGCCGTTGGTGCGCCTGCGCTCGGCGTTCGTCGCCACCCGCATCGCGGAGCACTTCCGCGACGACGGCTCCGACGTGGTGCTGATGATGGACTCCCTGACCCGCGTGGCGATGGCGCAGCGTGAGATCGGGCTGTCCGTGGGGGAGCCCCCGGCCACCCGCGGCTCCCCGCCGAGCACGTTCGCCCTGCTCGCCCAGCTCCTCGAGCGCGCGGGGACGTCATCCGCCGGGTCGATCACCGGGATCTACACCGTGCTGGTCGACGGCGACGACCACAACGAGCCCATCGCCGACGCGGCCCGCTCGATCCTCGATGGGCATGTGGTGCTGGACCGCAAGCTCGCCGTGGCCGGGCACTTCCCGAGCGTCGACGCGCTCGCCTCCATCTCCCGGGTCGCGACCCGGGTCATCTCCCGCGAGCAGCGCGACCTGGCCGTGCGCCTGCGCACCGTCATGGCCGCGCGGCGCCAGGCGCAGGACCTGCTCGACGTGGGCGCCTACGTCGCGGGCTCCAACGTGCTGGTGGACGCCGCCGTGACGCACAGCCGCGCCATCGACGCGTTCCTGCAGCAGCCGCTCGAGGAGTCCGCCGGCTCGGAGGACTCCTGGCGCCGGCTGGCCGAGCTCGTCGCCGCGATGGGGGTGCTCCGATGAGCCGCCCCTTCCGGCTGGCCAGCCTGCTGCGGCTGCGCGGCATCGCCGAGGACACCGCCGCCGTGGAGCTCGCGGCCGCCACCCGCCGCCGCGACGAGGCCGAGCGCCGCAGGCTCGACACCGAGGTGATGCTCGGGAACGCGTCCCTGCCCGCCCGTGCCGATGAGATGCACTGGCGTGCCGCCGTCGCGAGCCGCACCGCGTTGAGCAGCCTGCTGCTCGAGCACGGAACCCACGTGGTGCAGGCCCAGGAGGTCGTGGACGACGCGCAGCAGGCCTGGTCGCAGGCGCGGACGGCCACTCGCACCCTCGAGAAGCTCGAGGAGCGCCACGACGTCGAGGTCCGCGACGAGGACGCGCGGGCCGAGCAGGCAGTGATCGACGAGGTCGCCGGCCGGCGTCCGGCAGCACATCCGGAAGGAGGGGTCCGATGAGCGGGATCGCCGCCGTGCAGGCGCGCATCGCCGAGCTCCGGCAGCTCGTGGAGCCGCAGGCCACCACGTCGACGGCTGCGTCATCGACGGCGTCCGCGGCGTCCGGCGCCGACGCCACTTTCGCCGCGGCGCTCGCGGCGCTCGGCGTCGACCCGACCCAGTACGCCGCCCTCACGGGCTCCACCGCCACCTCCACGTCGGGGACGGCCACGGGCCAGGGCCTCGTCGAGGCCGCGAAGAAGTACCTGGGCGTCCCGTACGTCTGGGGTGGGGAGACGCTCGACGAGGGCGGCCTGGACTGCTCGGGCCTGGTCCTGCGCGCGATGACCGACCTGGGTGTCGGCGACGGCGTCCCCCGCACCGCACGGCAGCAGATGACGATCGGCACGCCGGTCAGCTCGCTCGACCAAGCCCTGCCGGGAGACCTGCTGGTCTTCGGTGGCGGCACGCACATCGGCATCTACATGGGAGACGGCCAGATGATCGACGCCCCCAAGGCGGGCTCCTACGTGCAGATCCGCGACGTCTTCGCGACGCCCACGGCGATCCGCCGGGTGCTGCCGCAGGAGGCTGCGGCCGCGGCCGATCCGAGCGCCGCGCTGTCGGCGGCGCTCACCACGGCCACCGCGCAGCGCACTGTGTTGAACCTGCTGGCGGGGACGGCGGTGACCTCATGACCACCCCGGTGCAGTCGAGCGGCGTGCCGGCCCCCGGGCCGTCCGTGCGCCCAGCGTCGAGCCCGTCGACGTCCACCTCCCAGCGGGACTTCGACGCGGTGCTGCGCGACCAGGTGGGACGCGATCGCCAGGCACAGACCCGCGCGCAGGACAAGGCCCGTGCGCAGGACAGGGCTCGGGTGCAGGACAGGGCTCGGGCGCAGGACAGTGCCCGCGCGCAGGACAGGGCTCGGGTGCAGGACAAGGGCCCGGCTCAAGAGAAGGCGCCGGTGCAGGACAAGGCTCCAGTGGTCGGCGCGGGGGATTCCGTCACCGACGGCACGGCTTCCGCTGCTGTGGCCCTCGACGCCGTCCCACTGCCCGCTGGCCTGGCCGTCACACCGCCGGCGCCCCTCGCGCTCATCGCAGGCGAGGCGGGGCCGGGCCTGGCCGCAGCCGTCGACGCCGCGCTGGCGGCGGCGGATCCGTCCGCGACCAGCGCGCCGCAGCCCGTCCTCACGACTGCCGCGCCCGCCGATGAGGCAGCCGCCGGTCAGGCGCGTGCCGGGCCGGCGCCGGCGCTGCCCACAGCGCCGGCTGTCGCGAGCCTGTCGGGTGACGGCAATGCCCAGGCCGCCGCGTCGGCCCAGCCCGCTGGGCCGCCCTCGCCCGCAGCCGCGTCACCCGCTCCGCTGGGCCCCGTCGCCCCGGCTGTGGCCCGGACCGCCACGACGTCGCCCGATCTCACGGCTCAGCCTGTCTCCGGCGCGGGCCAGCCCGTCGAGGCCGCGACGGCCGGGGTGTTGTGCGAGCGCGGAGGGGCCCGCCGGAAGCTACACGCGTAAGATCGTCGGCAGCGTCAGAGGTGTATAAGAGACGGGCCCCGCACCCCGTCGGCCACCCGGCCCGGCGGCATCGACGTCATCGCCTGAACAGGAGCGCCCCATGAGCATCGACACGTCAGCCATCTACTCGGCTCCCGCCTCGGCGACCGGCCAGACCGCCTCGACGGCCAAGAACACCCTCGACTCGCAGGCGTTCCTCAACCTGCTCGTCGCGCAGCTCGCCAACCAGGACCCGAGCTCGCCGATGGACACCAACGACCTGATGGCGCAGACCACGCAGCTCGCCACGATGGAGCAGCTCACCGAGCTGACCTCCACGTCGCGTGAGGGCTTCGCGCTGCAGATGCGGATGGCCGCGGCCAGCCTCGTCGGCCAGCAGGTCACCTACACCGACGCGGAGGGCGAGACCCAGACCGGGATCGTGTCGTCCGTGTCCTACAAGACGGCAGTGCCGACGGTGATGGTCGGCGACAAGGAGGTCACGCTCGACGCCGTGGCCACCGTCACGACACCCGGCGCCACACCCGCGCCCCCCACGACCCCCGCGCCCAGCGCCTGACGCAGGCCTCCTCCACCGAAGGGAACTCCCATGCTCCGCTCGCTCTTCTCCGGCATCAGCGGTCTGCGCAGTCACCAGACCATGCTCGACGTGACCGGCAACAACATCGCCAACGTCAACACCACGGGCTTCAAGTCCTCGCAGGTCCAGTTCCAGGACACGCTCAGCCAGGTGCTCCAGAACGGCGGCGCCGCGCAGGATGGCGCCGGTGGCACGAACCCCGCGCAGGTGGGCCTGGGCGTGCGCGTCGCGGGCATCACCACGAACTTCACGCAGGGCGCCTCGCAGTCCACCGGGCGCAGCACCGACATGATGATCCAGGGTGACGGCTTCTTCGTGGTCCGCAAGGGCGCCGAGACCTTCTACACCCGGGCCGGCAGCTTCGACTTCGACCCCACGGGGCAGATGGTGCTGCCGGGCGAGGGCGCCATCGTGCAGGGCTGGGCCGCCGTGAACGGCGTCATCGACACCAACAGCCCGCTGGTGGACCTCAAGGTCCCCGCCGGCACGGTGATGGCCGCCGTGCAGACCTCCAAGGCGGGCTTCGTGGGCAACCTGCCCGCCGACGCGGCGGACGGGACGGTGCTGAACCGCAGCATCTCGGCCTACGACTCCACAGGCGTCGAGCGCGAGATCCAGCTCACGTTCACGAAGTCGGCGGCCGGCTGGTCGCTGGACGCCACCGACGGCGCGGCCACCGCCACGCCGGGCGCCCTGACGTTCGCGGCGGACGGCTCGCTCACCACGCCCACCACGTTCAACCTCGGCGGGGTGGCTGTGGACCTGTCCACCATCACCGGCTTCGCGGGCATCGAGACGCTCAAGGCCGGCACGCAGGACGGCCAGGCGGCCGGCACCCTGCTGTCGTTCGCGCTGGGCGCCGACGGCACCATCACGGGCTCGTTCAGCAACGGGCTCAAGCAGGCCATCGGGCGCATCGCGCTGGGCAACTTCACCAACCCGGGCGGGTTGGAGAAGGCCGGAGGCTCGCTGTTCCGCACGGGCGTCAACTCCGGCGACGCGCAGATCGGCACCGCCGGCACCGGCGGGCGGGGCGGCCTCGCGGGCGGCTCCCTCGAGATGTCCAACGTGGACCTGTCCAGCGAGTTCACCTCGCTGATCATCGCCCAGCGTGGCTTCCAGGCGAACTCGCGGGTCATCACCACGTCGGACGAGGTGCTGCAGGAGCTCGTCAACCTCAAGCGCTGACGCGCCACCCGTCGGAGGACCGGGCCGTGTGACATCCACGTCGGCCCGGTCATCCGCGGGAAGCCTCATACCGGCCGCCCAGCGGCCGATCAGAACAGCACGGGGCCCACGGATGGGCTCGTCGGCCAGGACCAGGGACGGAACCGCTGTGATCGTCGTGACGCGCCTCAACGGGCACCAGTTCGGGGTGAACCCCGACCTGCTCCAACGCATCGACAGCGCGCCCGACACCATCCTCACGCTCATCGACGGGTCCAAGTACATCGTGGAGGAGTCGATGACGGAGGTCATCGCCTTGGTCCACGAGCACCGCGCCCAGTTGCTGGCACGCGCGCAAGAGATCCAGACCGCGCCCAAGCCGACGGTCGAGCTGGTCCGGGATGACGAGTCCCAGGACGACGCGCCCCTCGCGCGGCCGGTGCCCCTTCGACCCAGGAGTCGCTGATGGACCCCGCCGGCTTCATCGGGATCGTCGTCGCCTTCGGCGCCATCTTCGGCGCGCTCCTCATCGAGGGCGCGGACCCGATGTCCATCTTCCTGCCCGCCCCGCTGATGCTGGTGTGGCTCGGCACCATCGGCGTCGGCATCGCCGGCCACACCGTCAAGGACGTCATCGCGTCGTACGCGGCAGTGCCGCGCGCGTTCCTCAGCAAGGCGCCGGACCCGGGCGCGATGGTCGACACCGTCGTGGACCTCGCCGACCGGGCGCGCCGCGAGGGCCTGCTGGCCCTGGAGGACGCCGCGAAGGACATCGACGACGAGTACCTGCGCTCCGGGCTGCAGGCCGCGATCGACGGCACCGACCCGGAGGACCTGCGCATCATCCTCGAGGACCGGATCGCCACGAAGCGCACCCAGGACCGCGTGCACTCCAAGTACTTCCAGGACATGGGCGGCTACGCGCCCACCATCGGCATCATCGGCACGGTCATCTCGCTGGTGCACGTGCTCGAGAACCTGGCCGACCCGGCCTCGCTGGGACACTCGATCGCGGCGGCCTTCGTGGCGACGCTCTGGGGCATCCTCTCCGCGAACGCGGTGTGGCTGCCGATCGGCGTGCGCATCCGGCGCATCTCCGACCTGGAGTGCCTGCAGATGGAGGTCACCCTCGAAGGGCTGCTCGCGGTGCAGGCCGGAGCGAACCCGCGCCTGGTGGGCGAGCGCCTGCGCAGCCTGGTCCCGGCGGCGTCCGCCGCGAAGGCAGCGGCGTGAGCTCCGGGCGCGGACGCGGCGGCCGTCGTCGCGTGCAGCACGACGAGGAGCACGTCAACCACGAGCGCTGGCTGGTCAGCTACTCGGACATGATCACGGTGCTGATGGCGCTGTTCATCGTGCTGTTCGCGATCAGCCAGGTCGACCAGCAGAAGTACGTCGCGTTGCGCGACTCGCTCTCCGCCGGCTTCAACACGAACGCCGCTCCCTCAGTGCTGGACGGCAGCACGGGCACGCTCGACGGGGCCAGCATCGTGCCGGAGACCGCTCCGGCGTCGAGCACCGGCGGGATGGTGGACGCGGACGCGGGCCTCGGCACGCAGGGCTCCAACCCGTCCTCCGTCCCGGGGGAGACGGTCGATCCCGCGGTGCTGGAGGCGGCGCGCCGTGAGGCCGCGCACCTCGAGGGGGTGCGGGCCCAGCTCACGGCGTTGCTGGAGGCGAACGGGCTGAGCGACGCGGTGCGGTTCCGCATCAACGAGCGCGGGCTCGTGCTGGGCCTGGTGGCCGACGACGTGTTCTTCGCGGCGGCGAGCGCCGAGCTGACGCCCACCGCGCGGCAGGTGCTCGACGTGTCCGGGCCGACTCTCGTGGGCCTCGCCGAGTTGATCTCGGTGGAGGGGCATGCCAACAACATCCCGGTGTCGGGGCGGTACCCGACCAACTGGGAGCTGTCGTCCGACCGGGCCACGCAGGTGCTGCGGCACCTCGTCGAGGTGGACGGCGTGCAGGCCCAGCGGATCATGGCCGTCGGCTTCGGCGACGCCCGCCCACTCATCGACGGCGTCGGCGAGGACGCCATCGTCGCGAACCGCCGGGTCGACCTCGTCATCCTCAGCAGCGCGCCGGAGGCCGTGCGCGCGCTGGTGCCCACCCTGACCGGGACGGAGGGGTAGATCCCATGCCCATCGAGCAACGAGTCATCTCCGGCGGCAAGATCGGGGCGAAGAACGCCCAGCCTGGCGCCGCACTGAAGGCCGCCGACGAGCCGGTCGCGAAGAAGGGCGGCGGCAGGCGCAAGCTGCTGGTCATCGGCGCCGTGGTGCTGTTGCTGGTTCTCGGCGCAGCCGGCGCGTACCTGGGCGGGGTGTTCGACAAGGGCGCGTCCGCGTCGCCGTCCGCGCCGCCCGCGCCCGTGCCGGGCGAGGTGCTGGCGGTGGAGCCGGTGAGCCTCAACCTGGCCGGGGGCCACTACCTGCGCCTGGGGCTGGGCCTGCAGCTCACCACCGACGTGACCGAGGCGCCCGACCCATCGAAGGCGGTGGACGTGGCGATCGCCCTGTTCTCCGGCCGCACCATGGAGGAGGTCTCCGACCCGGCCACCCGGGACGCCCTCAAGGCGGAGCTCGCGGAGCAGCTCGCCGAGGTCTACGAGGGCGAGGTGATGGACGTCTACCTGACGAACTACGTCACCCAGTAGGACCCGGCAGACAGCCGGTGAAGTCGGGGCGCCATGGAGGGCGCCATACCGCTCCGCCCATCAGACGGCCCATGACGGGCCAGGCCGGAGAATCCGCGCGCGTCGCTTGCTCATGAATGCGCGCCGTCCGCCGATGAGTCGTGCGTGACCGTTGACGAGACCGTGCACGCTCCCGCTCGCACCGCGACGCGGCGCGCTCGACTGCAGGAGCCGGAGCCCTACGACTTCCGGCGGCCCATGACCATGGCGCGTGAGCACGGCCGCGTCCTGGAGATGGCGTTCGAGACGTTCGCCCGCCAGTGGGGCAACCAGCTCAGCGCCCGGCTGCGCGTGAGCGCCCAGGTCACCTTCGACGAGCTGACGCTGTGCTCCTACGACGAGTACGTGCGGGCCCTCCCGTCCACCACCGCGATGGTGCTGTGCGGTGTCGAGCAGTCCCGCCAGACGGCAGTGGTGCAGATCCCCGTGGGCGCCTTCATGGTGTGGATCGACTACCTGCTGGGCGGCGCCGGCAAGGGCGACGAGCGGGAGGGGCGCGAGCTCACCGAGATCGAGATGGTGCTGGTGCGCGAGCTGCTGCAGCTCGCGCTCGGCGACCTCGGCTACGCGTTCGCCGGCCTGCTGCCGCTGCACGTCACCGTGCGGTCGGTGCAGTACAACCCCCAGTTCGTGCAGGCCGTCGGCGCCACCGACCCGGTGCTCCAGGCCTCGTTCACGTTGCGCTCCGGCCAACGCGAGGACCACGCGACGTTGATGTTCCCCGCGGACCTGCTGCTGGCGGCGCTGCTGAGCGGGGAGGGCGCGGACTCGCGCTCCGCGGACGACAGGCGCGCGCAGGCGATCGCCGTGGAGGACCTCGAGCTGGCCGTCCAGCACGTGCCCGTGGACGTGGCGGTGCGCTTCACGCCGATGTCGGTGCGCCCCCCGCAGGTCATGAGCCTGGCGGTGGGCGACGTCCTGCCCTTGAACCACCCCTCGTCACGGCCGCTGGACGTGGTCGTCGACGGGGTTGTGCTCGCCCGAGCCGCCGCCGGGAACAACGGTTCCCGGCTCGCCTGCATGGTTGTCGACGTCGAGGAGAACCTCTGATGAACCCCGCCCTCCCGCTCACCGCCGGCTCGCTCACGGCCGCCGCGCTCGACGCGGCGGCGGCGGTGGCCCGACTGCTGCCGTCGACGGCGCCGCTCACCGCGACACCAGCGCCCGCCGGGGCGCGGCCCGGCCCGGACGACGTCGCAGTGGTGGCGTCCTTCGTCGGGTCGGTGAGCGCCGACCTGGTGATCATCGCCGAGGACGCCGTTCGGGAGGCGCTGCTCGCCGCCGCGGACGCCGGGGCGCCGGTCGCCCTGGCCGACGCGCTGCGCCCGGCGCTCGAGGCGGCCTGCGCCGAGCTGGGCGCGGGGGTGCTGGACGCTGCGACCACGGCGCCCGCGAGCCAGGCCGTGGCCTCCGACGCGCATCTGTTCGCCCTCACACATGAGGGCGTCACGCACGCCTGGTTCGCGCTGCGGGTGCGCGCCGAGCCGGTCCCCGCACGTGAGGCGGGCGTCCCGACGCAGCGCGCGGGCCTGCACGTGCTCTACGACGTGGAGATGACCCTCACCGCCGAGCTGGGCCGCACCCGGCTTCCGGTGCGCCAGGTGCTCGAGCTGACCCCCGGCGCCGTGCTCGAGCTGGACCGCACCGCCGGCAGCCCGGCGGACGTCATGGTCAACGGGCGCCTGATCGCGCGGGGCGAGGTCGTCGTGGTGGATGAGGAGTACGGCATCCGCATCACGCAGATCGTCGCGGGCTCGGACGGCCTCGCCTGATGGACGGGCCCGTCCTGGTGCTGCGCGTCGTCCTGGCCTTGGCCTGCGTGGTGGGGCTGATCTGGCTCGCCAGCCGCAAGCTCGGCGGCGCGCAGGGGCGGCGCAAGCTGACCGCGCCGGAGATGCAGGTCGTCTCGCGCCAGGTCTTCGGGCGGCACTCGGGCGTGGCCGTGCTCGCCGTGGGCAACCGCCGGCTGTTGCTCGGGTACGGCGAGCAGCAGGTCACGATGCTCACCGAGCTGGCGCCGGTGGCGGACACCGCGCCGCATCTGGTGAGCGCGCACGGCCATGCCGTGGCCGACACCGCGTCGGGGCCGCTCGGCGCGCGCCGGGCGGGCCAGGCGCCGGTGCTGGCCGCTGTGCCCTCGCCGCCCTCGCCCTCCTCGCCGCGACCCGACCTGGACATCGACGCGGTCCTCGCACAGGCGCGGGTCGACGCGGGCAGGCCGGCGCCCTCGGCGGACCGTGCCGGCGCGGGTGATCGCGCCGTCGGCGAGCAGGCGGCGGTCGATCTGGTCGCGAAGGGCCCCCTCGACGGGTCGATCCTCTCGCCGGCGACGTGGCGCCGTGCCGTCAACGTGCTCCAAGACCGCACGGTGCGCCGATGACGTCGACGGCCACGGTGACGACGGCGCCCGCGCGGCGCGGCCTGGGGCGCGTGCTCGCGCTCGCCGCGCTGCTCGCCGGGCTCGTCGTCGTGCTGCTGGTCGTGGGTGGCGGCTCCGCGCACGCCGCCCCGCTGGACCCCCTGGACCCGACGGCGCCCGCGGCGCCCGGCGATCCGGGCGCGGGGGACACCGTCTCGGTGTCGGTCAACGGGGTCAACGGCACCCCGAGCAGCTCCATCGTGGTGCTGCTCGCGATCACGCTGCTGTCCGTGGCGCCGTCGCTGCTGCTGATGATGACCAGCTTCACCAAGATCCTGGTGGTGCTTTCCCTGACCCGCAACGCCCTCGGCCTGCAGGGTGTGCCGCCCAACCAGGTGCTCGCGGGCCTGGCGCTGTTCCTCAGCCTGTTCGTGATGGCGCCGGTGATCGGCGACGTCAACGACGTGGGCGTGCAGCCCTACCTGGCGGGGGAGTTGACGTTCTCCCAGGCCGTGGACGTGGGATCGGACCCGCTGCGCGAGTTCATGCTGGCGCACACCCGCGAGGCGGACCTGGCGCTGGTCACCCGCGCCGCGGACCAGCCCAACCCCGAGGACCCGGCCTCGGTGTCGATGCTCACCCTGATCCCGGCGTTCATGCTCTCCGAGCTGCGGGCCGCGTTCATCATCGGCTTCGTCATCTTCGTGCCGTTCCTGGTGATCGACCTGGTGGTCTCCGCGTCGCTGATGTCGATGGGCATGATGATGCTGCCGCCGATCATGGTGTCGCTGCCCTTCAAGCTGCTGCTCTTCGTGCTCGTCGACGGGTGGGGCCTGATCCTCACCGCGCTGATCGGCTCCTATGCGGGCGGTGGTTGACGGTGGACACCAATGCCGTCCTGGACATCGGCCTGGACGCCCTGATCCTCGCGGCGAAGCTGGCCGCGCCCGTGCTGGTCACGGCGCTGGTGGTCGGCTTCGTGGTGTCCCTGCTGCAGTCGGTGACCCAGATCCAGGAGGTCACGCTCAGCTTCGTGCCGAAGGCCGTGGCCGCCGCTGTGGCGCTACTGGTCTCGGGGCACTGGATGATCTCCGAGCTCGTCACGTTCACGCATGAGCTGTTCAGCCGCATCCCCCAGCTGTTGGGCGGCTGAGCGCGGTGGGCCCACTGACCGTCACGTTGCCGCTGGCGATGGTGGAGCTGGTGATGCTGGCCGGCGTGCGCGTCGCCGCGTTCCTGGTCATCGCGCCGCCGTTCGCGAACAGCTCCGTGCCGGGCCGGGTCAAGGCGATGCTGGCGGTGGGCCTGGCGCTCGCGATGAGCCCGCGGCTGGAGCCGGCGGACGGGACGCTGGGCACGGGGCTGAGCACTGCGGGCTTCGTGGGGGCCCTGTTCATGCAGGTGCTGATCGGCGGCGCCTTGGGCTTCCTGGTGGCGCTCGTGTTCGCCGCGGTGCAGGGCGCCGGCACGTTCATCGACCTGTTCGGCGGCTTCCAGATGGCCGCTGCCTTCGACCCGATGAGCATGACCAGCGGCGCGCAGTTCGCCCGGCTGTACCAGTTCACCGCCGTGGTGCTCCTGTTCGCCTCGGACGGCCACCAGATGCTGATCGCGGGCCTGGCGCGCACCTTCGACGCGCTGCCGATCGGCGCGGCCCTGGACCTCAGCCGGCTGGGCAGCACGCTGGTGGACGGCACCGGGCAGATGTTCGTGGCGGCCCTGCAGATCGCCGGCCCGCTCATCGTGGTCCTGTTCCTCACCGACGTCGGGCTCGGCCTGCTCACCCGGGTCTCCCCGGCGATGAACGCGTTCGCGCTGGGCTTCCCGCTGAAGATCTTGATGACCCTCACCTTCGCCACGTTCGCGTACCTCGCGATGCCCGGCGTGATCGACGGCCTGCTGGGCACCGCTGTCGAGGCTCTGCTGGGGGTGGTCCGATGAGCAACGACGGCCAGGAGCGCAGCGAGAAGGCCACCCCGCAGCGGATGAAGGAGGTCCGCCGCAAGGGCGAGCTCGCGCGCTCGCAGGACCTCTCCGCCTGGATCGGCCTCGGCGCGGCGGCGATCATGCTGCCGACGGTGATCGGCGCTGCTGGCGAGGCCGCGAAGTCGCAGCTCGCCGCCGTCCGCGACATCGCCTCGAATCCGCGCGAGGGCGCGGTGACGGCGGTGCTCGACCAGGGCTTCGGCTCGCTGCTGCCCACCCTCGCGCCCATGTTCGCCGTGGTCGTGCTGGTCACCGTGGCGGTGGCCGCGGCCCAGGGCGGCGTGCACTTCAAGAAGCTCAAGCTCAACGTCAAGCAGCTCAACGTGTTCGCCGGGATCAAGCGCCTGTTCAGCGGCCAGACCTGGTGGCAGGGGGCCAAGACGCTGCTCAAGACGGGTGTCGTGGCCGGGGCGCTGTACCTGGGCGTCCAGTCGCTGGTGCCGCTGCTGATGGGCTCGGGCCGCCTGACCCTCGCGCAGCTCATCGGCGCGGCGTCCTCCGGCGCCACGATGCTGCTGCGGCTGGGGATCGTCGCGGGCGTGCTGCTCGCCGTGGCCGACGTCGCGGTGGTCATGCGCCGCAACCGGAAGAAGACCCGCATGACCATGCGCGAGGTCAAGGACGAGCACAAGCGCACCGAGGGCGACCCGATGCTCAAGGGCGCGATCCGGTCCAAGCAGATGGCCATGAGCCGCAACCGCATGATGGCCGCGGTGGCCGATGCGGACGTCGTCCTGGTCAACCCCACGCACGTGGCCGTCGCGCTCGTCTACAAGCCGGGCTCGGGGGCGCCGCGCGTGGTGGCCAAGGGCGCCGGCGCCGTGGCCACACGCATCCGCGAGGAGGCCGTTGCCCAGCACGTCCCCATGGTCGAGGACATCCCACTGGCCCGCGCGCTGCACGGCGCCTGCGAGCTGGGCGAGGAGGTCCCCGAGTACCTGTTCACCGCCGTCGCCCGTGTGCTGGCCTTCGTCATGACACTGCGCCGCCGTGGCGCCGCGACAGGCAAGCACCGGGTGCCGGGCGTCGCGCCCGAGCTGCCCGACGCCCCGGAGCGCCGTGGCCGCCGCCGACGGGCGGTCGCGGCATGAGCCCCTTGTCCCCCAGCACGCCAGGAAGGCCCGCCCATGAAGAACCGCCCGATCGCCCAGCTCGCGGTCCCCGTCGGAGTCGTGGGGATCGTGCTGCTGCTCGTCGTGCCGCTGCCCCCCGGGCTGCTCGACGTGCTGCTCGCCGTCAACATCACGGCCTCGCTGGCGATCCTGCTGACCAGCATGTACGTGCAGCGACCCCTGGACTTCTCGATCTTCCCGTCGCTGATCCTGGTGTTCACGCTGTTCCGGCTCGGCCTCAACGTCGCCTCGACGCGCCTTGTGCTGCGGGACGGCTACGCGGGCCAGGTGATCGACGCCTTCGGGCACTTCGTGGTGGGCGGCTCGCTCGTCATCGGGCTGGTGATCTTCCTGATCCTGGTGGTCATCCAGTTCGTCGTGATCACCAACGGCGCCGGGCGCGTCGCCGAGGTCGGGGCGCGCTTCACCCTCGACGCGATGCCCGGCAAGCAGATGGCCATCGACGCGGACCTCAACTCAGGCCTCATCACCGAGGACCAGGCCCGCAAGCGCCGTGCCGACGTGGCAGCCGAGGCCGACTTCTACGGCGCGATGGACGGCGGCTCGAAGTTCGTCAAGGGCGACGCGATCGCCGGCATCATCATCACGGTCATCAACCTGGTCGGCGGATTCGTCATCGGCATGATGCAGATGGGGATGACGGCGGGGGAGTCGCTTGAGCGGTTCAGCCTGCTGACCATCGGCGACGGCCTCGTCACCCAGATCCCCGCACTGCTGCTCTCGGTGTCCACGGGCATCGTCGTCACGCGCGCCACGGCCGAGGGCGACATGGGCACCGCCGCGGCCAAGCAGCTCATGCAGTCCCGCTCGGCGCTCGCCATCGCGGGCTGCGGCGCCATCGCGCTGGCCATGCTGCCGGGCATGCCCAAGCCGCCGTTCCTCATCGTGGGCGCCGCGCTGCTGATCGCCGCGCAGCGGATCAAGGCCACCGAGGACCGTGACGCGCAGGCCGCGAAGTCCGCCGCCGACGCGGAGGCCACGCCCACCGCCGGCGACACCCCCGAGCAGCTCATCGAGCAGATGCGGGTGCACACGCTGGAGATCCTGCTCGCCCCCGACCTGGTGGACCTGGTCGGCGCGGGCCCGGACCGGGACCTGCTCACCCGCGTGCGCGGGCTGCGCCGCAAGATCGCGATGGACCTGGGCATCGTGGTGCCGCCCGTGCGCACCCGCGACTCCGTGGACCTGCCGCGCTCCACCTACGTGGTGCGGATCTCCGGGGTGGAGGTCGGCCGCGGCGAGGCGCCCGCCGGCCGGCTGCTCGCGCTCGGCGACGACCTCGCGGCGCTGCCCGGGCAGGCCGTCGTGGAGCCCGTCTTCGGGCTGCCGGGCAAGTGGGTGCCCACGGAGCTGCGGCACGCCGCCGAGCTCTCCGGCGCCACGGTCGTGGACCGGGTCTCGGTGCTGATCACGCACCTCGGCTCGATCATCGCCCAGAACGCGCCGCGCCTGCTGGGCCGCGAGGACGTGCGCGTGCTCACCGAGGGCGTCAAGCAGGTCAACCCGTCGGTGGTCGAGGAGCTGGTCCCGGGGCTGCTGAGCCTCGGCGAGGTGCAGCGCGTGCTGCAGGGGCTCCTCGCCGAGGAGGTCGCCATCCGCGACCTGTCGCGGATCTACGAGGCGCTGACCCTGCGCGCGAAGACGGGCACCGACCTGGAGGGGCTCGTCGAGGCGTCCCGCGCCGCGCTCGGCCCCGCGCTGAGCGCCCAGCACACCCACGAGGGCGTGCTGCGGGTCGTCACGCTCGACCCGGCCCTCGAGCAGGGACTCGTCGAGCAGATCCGCCCGTCGGACGCCGGCTCCCAGCTCCTCGTGGAGCCTGAGCGCCTGGAGTCGATCCTCACGCAGTTGCGCACCGTCGTGGGCACGGCAGAGGCCGCGGGCTACCCCGTGGTGCTGGTGTGCGCCCCGGCGCTGCGTCCTGCCCTGCGCCGCCTGGTGTTGCTCGGCCAGACGCGCACCGCTGTGCTGTCCTACTCCGAGGTCACAGGCGCCGGAGTCAAGATCGAGACCGTCGGGGTGGTGAGCGGTGTCCACACGATTGCTGCTTGAGGGGACTGACCTGCCCGAGCTCATGGCGCATGTGCGCGCCGAATTCGGCAGCTCGGCGCGGATCGTGCGCGCCGAGCGCGTGCGCAGCGGCGGGTTCGCGGGCTTCTTCGCCCGGCAGCGCTATGAGCTGACCGTGGACGTCGCGGACGAGCCGCACACCCGCCCGCGTGCGATGCGCCAGCATCCGGCGCCGTCGGGGCTCGAGGCCCTGCTCGCCGCCGCGGACGCGGCGGAGATCGACGCGGCCCCCGGACAGGAGCTGGCGCCTGTCGCCGGCCAGGGCCTCTCCGCGCCGCCCGCCGCCGACACCGGCCCGCGCATGTCCACCGGCGAGGACGCCTTCGCCTCGGTGCTGGACCAGGTGCGCGCCATGGCGGGCGGCGCGGCGGTCGCCGCCGTCGAGGTGCCGGCCCCCACCGCGCGCACCTTCGAGCCCCTGGTGCCGGCCACCGCGTCGCCGTCCAGAGGTGGCGTGGGCCGCGAGGCGCTGCGCGACCTGGGCGTGCCCGAGCACTACCTGGCCCGGCTCCCCGGCAGCGGCCCGGTGCTGCTGTCCACGGTGCTGGAGGCGCTGCCCGCCGTCCCGCGCCTGCCGCGCACGGGAGGCGCGGTGGTCGTGGTGGTCGGCCCGGCCGGGGAGGCGCTCGCAGTCGGCGCCCAGCTCGCCGAGCGGCTCGGCCAGCCCACGTCAGCCGTGTTGCTGGCCGGCCGGGGTGAGGCGGCCTCGGGGCACGGACGCCGCGTGACGACTGCCGTGGCCGCCCGGCGGTGGCGCGCGCAGCCCGACGCGGACAGCCAGGTCGCCGTCGTGGCCCTCGGGGTCGGGCCCGACGCGGCCTCTCGCGCCGAGGCGGCGGAGCTGCTCGAGGCCTTCGCCCCGGACCAGGTCTGGGGCGTCGTGGACGCGCACAGCAAGCTGCGCGACTGCGCGCGCTGGCTCGCCGAGACCGGCGCCCGGCGGGGGATCGACGTGTTGGCCGTGCGCGGGGTCTTCGAGACCACGCAACCGGGCACGGTGCTCGACCTCGGCGTGCCCGTCGCCTGGATCGACGGCCTGCCCGCGACCCGGGTGGCCTGGGCGGCGGCGCTGAGCGACCGCCTGGGAGCCGGCGCGCGATGGGACTGACGCGCCGTGCCGACGCGCCGCAAGGGCGACGAGGTCGGGCGCGGGTAGGCTGACCGGATGTTGGTCCTGAGCCGTCGCGTCGGCGAACGCCTCGTGATCGGCGACAACATCGTCCTGACGGTCATCGAGGTCCGCAGCGACGGGGTCCGCCTGGGCATCGACGCCCCGCGTGACGTGCGCATCCACCGCGCGGAGATCCTCGAGGCCGTGAAGGCCGCCAACGTGGAGGCCAGCGCCGTCGACGACGACGCCGTCGACGCCCTCCGCGAGCTGGTGACCCGCCCGCGCCCTGCCGCCACCGTCGTCGTGGATCCCGCGCCAGGAAACGCTGAGCAGCGCTGACCGCCCGTCCGCGCGCAGGTCAGCGTGCGGGCCAGCCCACCGGGATCACCCGGTGACGCCTCGCCGCATCCCTCAATTGCGGCCCCGCACTGTCGATCAGTGAGTCGACGTCGGTGGACCGCCCTCGACGGGGTACGGGTGGAGGCGCTTCGTGGAGGACATGGACGACATCGTTCGCGAGTTCCTCGTGGAGAGCCACGAGAACCTGGACCAGCTCGACCAGGACCTGGTCGCGCTCGAGGGCTCGCCCGGGTCGCGCGACCTGCTCAGCAGCGTCTTCCGCACGGTCCACACGATCAAGGGCACCAGCGGCTTCCTCGCGTTCAGCCAGCTCGAGCGGGTGACGCATGCGGGGGAGAACCTGCTCGTCGAGCTGCGCGACGGACACCGCGCGATGGACGGGCCCACCACTGACCTGCTGCTGCGCCTCGTGGACACCGTGCGCGCGATCCTCGCGGCCATCGACCGCGACGGCACCGAGGGCGCTGTCGCGGTGGACGACGTGATCGCGGCGATCGGCGAACTGCAGCACGGCGGGGCCACTGCCACTGCCACTGCCACTGCCACTGCCACGACGCCTGAGCCTGCCGAGACTGTGGAGCCCGCCGCGCCTGTGGAGCCCGCCGCGCCTGTGGAGCCCGTCGAGGCCGTCGAGCCCGCCGCAGCCGACCCCGTCGTCGGGGTGCCGCAGCCACGTCGCATCGGCGAGCCTGCCGCCCCCGGCCCCGCGCCCGCCGCCACCGAGGACCCCACCTCGTCGCGTGGCGTCGCCGACGCGTCGATCCGCGTCGACGTCGACCTGTTGGACGCCCTGATGCGCCAGGTCGGCGAGCTGGTGCTCGCGCGCAATCAGATCACCCGGCTCGCGGCGGGTGGCGAGGACGCCGAGCTGACGCGCACCGCGCAGCGCCTCCACCTGATCGCCGGGGAGCTGCAGGAGGGGGTCATGAAGACCCGCATGCAGCCCATCGAGCATGTGTGGTCCAAGATGCCGCGCATCGTCCGGGACCTGGCGGCGCACTGCGACCGCGAGGTGCAGCTCGAGATGACGGGTGGCGACACCGAGCTCGACCGCAGTCTGCTCGAGGCAGTCAAGGACCCGCTGACGCATCTGGTGCGCAACGCCGTCGACCACGGCATCGAGTCGCCCGCTGAGCGGGTCGCCGCCGGCAAGCGGCCCAAGGGGCTGCTCTCCATGCGGGCGTACCACGCGGGCGGGCAGGTGGTCGTGGAGATCGCCGACGACGGGCGTGGCATCGACCCGGAGAAGATCGCGGCCAAGGCGCTCGAGCGCGGTCTGCGGACCGCGGAGCAACTCGCGGTGATGAGCCAGGGCGAGATCATCAACTTGGTGTTCCACGCCGGGTTCTCCACCGCCGAGTCGGTCACGAACGTCTCCGGCCGCGGTGTGGGCATGGATGTGGTCCGCACGAAGATCGAGGCCATCGGCGGCGCTGTCGACGTCGACTCGACGGTCGGGCGGGGCACGGTGTGGCGGCTGGGCATCCCGCTGACGCTCGCGATCATGCCGGCGCTGACGGTCGAGTGCGCCGGGGACCTGTACGCGGTGCCGCAGGTCAACCTGCTGGAGCTCGTCGCGCTCGACACGCAGCGCTCGCGCGCGGGCATCGAGTACGTGCACTCGGCGCCCGTCTACCGGCTGCGCGGCGAGCTGCTGCCGCTGGTCTCGCTCGCAGGAGTGCTGCAGGTCGGGTCGGGCCCCGAGGCGGGAGCCGAGCAGGCCGGGGTCATCGCCGTGGTGCAGGCCGACCAGCAGCGGTTCGGGCTGCTGGTGGACCGGGTGCTCAACACCGAGGAGATCGTGGTCAAGCCGCTGGCGGCGCGGCTCAAGTCCATCGGCGTGTACGCGGGGGCCACGGTGCTCGGCGATGGCCGTGTGGCGCTCATCCTGGATGTGCAGTCGATCGCCCGCCGCGCGCTGGCCAGCGAGGGCGAGCTGGCCCGTGCCACCCGCGAGTTCGACGTGGAGCTGGAGGTTGCCGCCACCGAGCAGGTGCTGGTGGTCGGCATCGGGCGCGGCCGTCGTGTCGCGATGCCGCTGGCGTCCGTCGCCCGGCTCGAGCTGGTGCCGGCCGATCAGGTCGAGCTGGTCGGCGGCCGGGAGGTCATCCAGTACCGCGGCACGATCCTGCCGCTCGCCCGGCTCGACCGGGTGCTGCGGGCGCACGGCGCCGCGGGCGCGCAGGATCCCGCCGAGCTGCTCCTGGTCGTCTACACGCTCGCGGAGCGCAGCGTCGGGCTCGTGGTGGACGAGATCGTCGACATCGTCGACGACGACGCCGGGCAGCACTCCGACATCGTCGACACCGGCCTGCTGGGCTCGACGGTGCTCGGCGACCGGGTCACCGAGCTCCTCGACGTGCGCGGCGCCGTCCTGGCCGCTGATCCGTCCTTCTACGACGCCGATGCCAGCCACCACCTCGTGGGAGCCATCCGATGAGCCAGTTCGTGACCTTCACGCTCGGCGGGGGCTTGTACGGAGTCGCCGTGACGCGCGTGCAGGAGGCGTTGCGCGCCCACACCCGCACCCGTGTCCCGCTCGCCCCGGTGGGGGTGGCCGGGCTGGTGAACCTGCGCGGGCAGGTGGTGCTGACCGTCGACCTGCGGGCCCGTCTGGGGCTGGGGCCGCTGGCCGAGGGCGCCGAGCCGATGATGGTCGTCGTGCAGGTGGACGGCGAGCCGGTGAGCCTGCTCGTCGACGAGATCGGCGATGTGGTGGACGTCGGCCCCGAGGCCTTCGAGCCACCGCCGGACACCCTCGACGCCCGTATGCGCTCGGTGATCCTGGGCGCCTACAAGCTCGACGCCGAGCTGCTCCTGGTCCTGGACGTCGACTCCGCGGCAGCGGCCTGACCGCATTTCCCACGAAGGAGCCCGATGATGAGCACCTCTGCGACCTCGCCCGACACGCCCCAGGCGTCACGACGGGGCATGCGGTCGTGGTTCGTCGACCGGTCGGTGCGCACCAAGATCCTCAGCTGCATCCTGCTGCTGGGCGCGGCCGCCGCCGGGACGGGTGTGTTCGCCTTCGTCTCCCTCGGCAAGGTCGCGGACCGGTCCGCGGAGCTCGCGACGGTGCAGCGGGAGGTCGTCGCGCGGGTGGCGCAGGTGGCGGAGGGCGAGGTCCGCGCCCAGCTCCTGGTCGCGCAGATCGCGGCAGCCGACGTGTCGCTGGCGGCCAGCCTGAAGGGCGAGCAGGACAAGAACGACGCGGCGATGAACGCCGCGATGAAGGGCTTCGAGGCCAAGGGCGGCGCCAACTACGACGTGTGGCAGGTGTTCAGGGACGACTACGCGACGTGGCTGGGGGTGCGTGACACCGAGCTGGTCCCCGCCGGCCTGGCGAACGACCTCGCGAAGTACAACATGCTGCTCGAGACCCGGAGCCAGGCGCTGACGATGGCCTTCGAGGCGTCGCTCGCCGACCTGCAGATGGACATCACCTGGTACTTCGACGACGTCGCCGCGCAGGGGCAGGCCGAGGCGCGGACCGCGAAGGTGATCCTGGTGGTGAGCCTGGCTGTCGGGCTCGCGCTGTCGATCGTGCTGGGGACACTCACCGCGGGCTGGATCCGGCGCTCCGCGGCGAGCGTGCAGGCCTCCCTCGAGGCGATGGCGGACGGCGACTTCACCGTCCGCAGCCCGGTGTCCTCGCGCGACGAGATCGGGAGGATGGCCAGCGCGCTGCGCGTGGCCCAGGACTCCGTGCGGGGCGCCCTGACCGAGGTCGCCAGGACCGCCCAGGCGGTCGCCGCGGCCACCGAGGAGCTGTCGGCCGCGACGGTGCAGGTGGCCGCCGGGTCCCAGGAGACCTCCGAGCGGGCGGGCGTCGTCGCGGCGGCGTCCGCGCAGGTGAGCCGCAACGTGCAGGCGGTCGCCGCTGGCTCGGAGCAGATGGGGGCCTCGATCCGGGAGATCGCCCAGAACGCCAACGAGGCGGCGAAGGTGGCGTCGGCCGCCACGGGCGTCGCCGAGTCGACGAACGACCAGGTCGCGAAGCTGGGCACCTCGAGCCAGCAGATCGGCAACGTGGTCAAGGTCATCACCTCGATCGCGGAGCAGACCAACCTGCTGGCGCTGAACGCCACGATCGAGGCGGCCCGGGCCGGCGCCGCGGGCAAGGGGTTCGCCGTGGTGGCGGGCGAGGTGAAGGAGCTGGCCTCCGAGACCGCGCGGGCCACCGAGGACATCGCCCGCCGGGTCGAGGCCATCCAGGTCGACACCTCGACGGCCGTCGGAGCGATCGCCGAGATCGCCCAGGTCATCGCGACCATCAACGACTTCCAGCTCACCATCGCGTCGGCGGTGGAGGAGCAGACGGCCACCACCAACGAGATGTCGCGCGGGGTCGGCGAGGCCGCGGCCGGCTCGGAGGAGATCAGCGCGACCATCTCGGGCGTGGCCTCTGCCGCGGAGTCGAACGCCGTGGTGGTCGGCCAGATGCGCGCGGCGGTGGAGGAGCTCGCGCGGATGTCCGCCGATCTGCACGCCCGCGTGGAGACGTTCACGTACTAGGGCGCCGGGTGTTTTTCACCTCCTGACGCCGGGGTTTCCACCCTTCCCGAGCCTCACTCATCCCTCGCGGCCGCCGATGGGCCCCGTACGAAGGATCTCCCACGAAGGAGCGGGGCATGCGTGTCATGAGGGTCGCCTGGCTCACGGCACTATCGGTGCGGACGAAGATCCTCAGCGCCATCCTGCTGCTCGCGGTGGTGGCCCTGGCCGCCGGCGCCTACGCGGCCGTCGCGATGCGCTCGATCGCAGCGGACACGCAGGAGCTCGCGCGCTTGCAGGAGGAGATGGTCTTCACGCGCAGCGAGGTCGAGCAGGGGCAGCTCGCCGCGCGGGTCATCGCCGCGGAGATCGCCGCCTTTGACAACGAGCGGATGACCGACGCCTGGCTGGCGAAGCAGGTCGAGAACGACGCGGCGTTGAGCGAGGCCATCGTTGAGTACGAGCAGGCCTTCGACAGCGGCGAGGCGTGGGAGACGTTCAAGACGACCTACGCCAAGTGGGTCAAGCTGCGCGACGGGGTGCTCATCCCCACCGCGCTCAAGGACGACCGCGTCTACTACTCGACGCTCGTGGAGGACTCCAGCCAGCCGCTGGTGGACACGTACACCGCGGCGCTCGGACGGGTCGCGGACGAGACCAACGCCTACTTCTACGAGGTCGCCGAGAGCGCCGACGCGAAGGCGCAGCGCGCCGTGGTGATCCTCATCGCGAGTCTGTCGGCGGCACTGGTGCTCGTCGTGGCGCTCGGGCTGGTCATCGCCCGATCCATCCGCCGGTCGGTGCAGGAGGTGCACCACGCGCTCGAGGCGATGGCCGAGGGCGACTTCACCGTGACCGCCACGCAACGCTCCGAGGACGAGCTGGGGCGCATGGCCAAGGCGCTGACGCAGGCGCAAACCTCGGTGCGCGCGACGCTGGAGGGCGTCAGCGCCACCGCGGGCGAGGTGTCCGGCGCGGCGCACGACCTGGCCGGGGCCGCGGGGCGGGTGCGCGCGGGCTCGCATGACACGTCCGCACAGGCCGGCGTCGTGGCTGCTGCGGCGGAGCAGGTCAGCCGCAACGTGCAGGCCGTCGCGGCCGGGGCCGAGCAGCTCGGCGACTCGATCCGGGAGATCGCGCAGAACGCGAACGAGGCCGCGAAGATCGCGTCGGAGGGCGTCGCGCAGGCCCGGGCCGCCGCGGCCACCGTGGACGCCCTCGGGGCCAGCTCCGCCGAGATCGGCGCCGTGGTCACGTCGATCACGGCGATCGCGCGGCAGACGAACCTGCTGGCCCTCAACGCGACCATCGAGGCCGCCCGGGCCGGCGCCGCCGGCAAGGGGTTCGCCGTGGTGGCGGGCGAGGTCAAGGACCTGGCGCTGGAGTCGGCGCGCGCGGCGGACGACATCGCGGGCCGGGCGCGGGCCAACCAGGAGCACACCGCGTCGGCGGTGGCCGCGATCGAGGAGATCTCCCAGGTGATCGCCCGGATCAGCGGCTACCAGATCACCATCGCCTCGGCGGTGGAGGAGCAGACCGCCACGACCGGCGAGATGTCGCGCGGCGTCACGGAGGCCGCGGCGGGCACGGGGGAGATCGCCGAGCGCATCACGGCCGTCGCGGGGGAGGCGGCGCAGACCTCGGGCGTGGTCGCGCGGATGGAGGGCTCGGTCGAGGTCCTGGCGACGAACTCGGCGGACCTTCGGGCGCGGGTGGCCGCCTTCACCTACTGACATCAGACGGCGTGCGCGGGTAGGCGTGCGCCGGATCACTGTGGCGCACCGCTCAGGATCTGTCCGCGCCAGCCGATCAGCACGACATGCGCCTGCTCCGGGCGCCAGGCAGGAGCTCACATGACCCGCATCCGGGTGCTGGTGGTCGACGACTCGGTCGTCATCCGCCGCCTCGTGGCCGAGGCGTTGTCCACCGACGCGTCGGTCGAGGTCGTGGGCAGCGCCTCCAACGGCCGTCTCGCCCTGGCCAAGGCCGCCCAGCTCGCGCCGGACATCATCACCATGGACGTCGAGATGCCGGAGATGAACGGCATCGAGGCGGTGCGCGAGCTGCGCCGCGCGGGCCATCGGATGCCCATCGTCATGTTCTCCACGTTGACGGAGAAGGGCGCCTCGGCGACCCTCGACGCGCTGGTCGCGGGGGCCAGCGACTATGTGACCAAGCCCAGCGGCAGCGGCAGCGTCCAGGAGTCGTTGCAGCGGGTGGCCGGGCAGCTCCTGCCCAAGATCCATGCGCTGGCTGGTCCGTCGATCGAGCAGCGCCGCCGAGCCGAGCCCGCCTCGCCGTCGGCCGCCGGGCCGTCCCCCTCCGCCCGGCACGAGGGCGAGCCCGCCCAGGCCCGCGCCGACCAGTCACGCCATCCGGTGCGCGCGGTGGTGCTGGGCTCCTCGACGGGCGGCCCCGAGGCGTTGTCGCGGTTGCTGGGCGCGCTGTCCAAGCCGCTGCCCGTCCCGGTGCTCGTCGTGCAGCACATGCCACCGGTGTTCACCCGCCAGCTCGCCGCGCGGCTGGACCGGCTCGGGCCCTCCACCGTCGTCGAGTGCCATGGCGATGAGGACGTGCTGCCCGGGCACGTGTACGTGGCCCCCGGCAACCACCACCTCGAGCTGCGCCGCGCGGGCTCCGCCCTGCGCACCACGCTCACCCAGGCGCCGCCGGTGAACTTCTGCCGGCCGTCTGTCGACGTGTTGTTCCGATCCGCCGTGCAGGTGCTGCGGGGCGACCTCCTGGGGGTCGTCCTGACCGGCATGGGCTCCGACGGGCGGACCGGCTGCGAGGACGTGGTGACCGCCGGCGGCACTGTGGTCGTCCAGGACAAGGCGACCAGCGTCGTGTGGGGGATGCCGGGGGTCGTGGCCGCCGCGGGCCTGGCCCACCGGATCGTGCCGCTCGACGAGATGGCGCAGGTGATCGAGTCCACCGTGTCACGGGCCACGGCACGCCCAGCGGGCCTGCGCGGCCTCGCGACATTGCACGGCGAGGCGTCATGACGCTGACCACCGACTCCTTCGAGTTCGTCGCGGACCTCGTCCGGCGTCGCAGCGCCATCCAGCTCGAGGCCGGCAAGGAGTACCTGGTCGAGAGCCGCCTGGCCCCGCTCGCGCGCCGGGCGGGCCTCGGGATCGACGAGTTCGTGCGGGCGGTGCGCGCGGCGCCCTCCGAGCATGAGCGCGACCTGGTGGTGGAGGCGCTCACCACCAACGAGACGTCCTGGTTCCGCGACGGCGCGCCGTTCGTGGCGCTGCACCAGCACATCGTCCCGGCGCTGACCGCCGAGCTCGCCCCGCGGCGGCTGCGGGTGTGGTCGGCGGCGTGCTCCACCGGCCAGGAGCCGTACTCCATCGCGATGACGCTGCAGGACGCGCTGCCGCCGCAGACGGAGGCCGACATCCTGGCCACCGACCTGTCGGAGCAGGTGCTGGCCCGCGCGCGCGCCGGACGCTACTCCCAGCTCGAGGTGGACCGCGGACTGCCCGCGGCGATGCGCGCCCGCCACTTCCAGGCCGACGGCGCCGAGTGGCGCATCAGCGACGAGCTGCGCGCGTCCGTCAGGTTCCTGCGGCACAACCTGCTGGACGCCTCACCCGCCGGGCAGGGGTTCGACCTCGTCTTCTTGCGCAACGTCCTCATCTACTTCGACGTGGCCACCAAGCAGCAGATCCTGGCGCGGATGCACCGGGTCCTGCGGCCAGGCGGGTTCCTGGTGCTGGGCGCGGCGGAGACCACCATCGGCGTCGACGACGACTGGGAGCGCCTGCCCCTCGGCAGGGGCTCGGTGTACCGGCCGCGTGGCGCCGCAAGTGACCCGCCGCCGTGGCCGGCCACAGTCCCGACCCCCTTCGGATCAGGAGCCCCCCGATGAGAGCACTGGTGATCGACGACTCGCGGACGATGCGGCGCATCGTCACCCGCATCTTGGAGCCGCTCGGGTTCGAGGTGGCGGAGGCAGCCGACGGCCAGCAGGCCCTCGACCTGCTCGTAGGCGGACTCGAGGTCGACCTCGCGTGCGTCGACTGGAACATGCCCGTCATGGACGGCCTCACCTTCGTCACCCAGGTCCGCGCGAACCGCGAGTGGCGGGGGATCACGCTGATGATGGTGACCACCGAGAGCGAGCAGGGCCAGATCGTGCGTGCGCTCGCGGCGGGCGCCCACGAGTACCTGGTGAAGCCGTTCACGCCGCTGGAGTTCGAGGAGAAGCTCGCGCTGCTCGGCCTGCTCCCGGTGGGAGGCGCCCGATGAGCATCGTGCAGGTCAGCGGAGAGGGCCAGCGCCGCACGTTCGACGGCTCGCAGGTGCAGTCCATCGCGGAGCAGGTGTTCTCGGCGATGATCGACGACGACCCCAGCGCGCTGGTCCTGTGGGCGGGGGTGTTCCCGGCGCTGGACGACCCGTTGGAGGCGTGGGTCGACCTCACCGGGCCGTGGACGGGGCGCGTGGCGTTGACCACCGAGCGCGCCACCGCGCATGACCTGAGCCGCGCGCTGCTGGGCATGTCGCCCGACGAGCCGGTGGACGACGGCGACGTCGTCGACGCGTTCGGCGAGGTGGCGAACGTCGTCGGGGGGAATGTGAAGACCCTGTTGACCGAGGTGGGGCGCCTCGGGCTCCCGCAGGTGGCGCCCAGCGCCCCGCCGATGGCGGGCAACGTGCTGCATGAGCTGCGCATGGCGTGGCGCGGCCGGCCGCTCAACATCGTGGTCACCGCCGCCGAGTAGGCGGCCCTCGACAGAGTGTTGACAGGACAGAGTTCCGACAGCCAGGAGATCCGGTGCGTGACAGCGCACCCCAAGGGAGAGGAACACCATGCTGCGAGTCCTCGTCGCAGACGACAGCCGCGTGATGCGGCAGATCGTGATCCGCACGCTGCGCCAGGCGGGCTACGACTGGTCTGTCACTGAGGCGGCTGACGGCGCCGAGGCGTTGGCGGCGGTCCGGGCCGATGAGCCAGACCTCGTGCTCTCGGACTGGAACATGCCAGAGATGACGGGCATCGAGCTGCTGCGCGAGCTGCGCGCTGCCGGGTTCTCCACGCCGTTCGGCTTCGTGACGTCGGAGGGGTCCCCGGAGATGCGCCAGTCGGCCGAGCAGGCCGGGGCGCTGTTCCTCATTGCGAAGCCGTTCACCGCGGAGTCCTTCCGCGACGTGATCGAGCCGGTGCTCGCATGAGCGACCTGACGCCACTGCCCGCCGCCAAGGAGGTCCGCGACCTCATCGCCGAGCTCCTCGGCCGTGACGTGCAGGTGCTGACGGGCGGCGGGATGGTGGACCCGGCGGACGAGTTCGGCGCCCTCGTCGGGGTGTACGTCGATCGTCGCCTGCAGCTCAGCGCGCTCGTGATCATGGATCTCGACCTCGCGGCGCGGTGCGGGGCGGCCATTGCGCTGATCCCGTCATCGGGCGCCGAGCGCGCGATCGGCGCGGGCGCGCTGCCGGACAACCTGCTGGACAACGCGAGCGAGATCCTCAACGTGCTCGCCTCGCTGTTCAACGGTGAGGGGCTTCCGCACCTGAAGCTCGACACGGTCTACGCGCCGGGCGAGTCGCTGCCGAGCGACGTGTCGCAGTGGGTGCTGACGTACGTGCGGCGCCTCGACCTGGACGTGGACGTGAAGGGGTACGGGCCGGGGCGGTTCTCGATGCTGGTGCTGGGCGGCTGACCCGACGCGTGTGATGAGAGCTTTCACATGCGCCGCTCGGCCATCCGTGGGTCACGATCGGATAACGTGCCGCAGATGAACTCGACGGGTGCGGACGCCACGGCTGGGGACGCGACGCCGCGCCGCCGCGACCTCCGCGCGTGGCGGGACCGTCGGGCCAAGCGCGTGCGCAGGCTCCGCCGGGTGGTCGGGGTCGCCGGCGTCCTGGTGCTCGGCGCGGCGGTGGCCGTCGCGGCCCCGGCACTGCGTGACGAGTCGGGCTCGGTGACGCTGGCGGGCTTCCCGGACCGGGTCACGGCGCTCGTCGAGCGGGCCCCCGGAGTCTCGCGCAGCGGGTCCCGTGACGCGACGCCGCGGGTCAGCGCCGCGAACGCGTCGGGTGATCCGACGACGGCCGACACTGCGCCCGCCGACCCGGCGCAGACGGCGTCAGCCGCGCCGACCGATGCCGCCGCGCCGCCGCCCGCCGCCGCAGCGCCGCCCTCCGACACCGCGCAGGCCGCCGAGCCTCCGGCGCCCGGCGCCGAGGCCCCCGCCGACCCAGCGGGGGAGTTCGCCGCGAGCCTCGTCGCCCAGACCAACGAGCAGCGCGCCGCAGGTGGTCTCGCGGTGCTGGCGACGTCGGAGTGCGCAACGTCACAAGCGATGCAGCGCGCGTCGCTCCTCGTCGCGGAGGGGCGGTTCGAGCACGATCCGCTGGGCCCGATCCTGTCCGCATGCGGTGGCCGCACCGCCGGGGAGAACCTCGCGCTGGGATACCGGACGCCGGCGGACATGACCGCGGGATGGATGGGATCGCCGGGCCACCGCGAGAACATCATGCGCGCGTCCTACACGTCGATCGGCATCGGCTGCGTCGACGGCCCGCGCGGCATGCTGTGCGCCCAGGTCTTCCTCGGCTGAGGCCTTATCGCACAGCCTCCACGCGCGCGCAAGCGGTGGAGTGTTCAGGCGATGGACGCACGCACGATCTCCTCAGTTCGATCTGCGACTATTCGCGCCATGGCGACAACCTCCCCCGATGTCGTGAAGGCGTCACCCCCGCAGGGCGCCCTCGACCGCTTCTTCAAGATCACCGAGCGTGGCTCCACCATTGGCACCGAGATTCGCGGCGGCCTGGTCACGTTCTTCACGATGAGCTACATCATCGTCCTCAACCCGATCATCCTCGGACTCGTCCAGGACGGCACCGGCCAGTACCTGGGTGGGGGCGACGAGCCTAATCTGGCGATGATCGCCGCGGCCACGGCGCTGGTCGCCGGCGTGCTCACCATCCTCATGGGCGTGGTCGCGAACTTCCCGCTCGCCCTCGCCGCAGGCCTGGGCCTGAACGCCGTCGTGGCGTTCTCCATCGCCATGCTCCCGGACATGACGTGGGCCGACGCGATGGGCATCGTGGTGCTCGAGGGCCTCATCATCCTCGTGCTCGTGCTCACCGGATTCCGTGAGGCCGTCTTCAAGGCCGTGCCCGCACCGCTGAAGACCGCCATCAGCGTCGGCATCGGCCTGTTCATCGCGTTCCTCGGCCTCATCAACGCGGGCTTCGTCCGCTCCGCGGAGTCGACCCCGCTGGAGCTCGGCATCGGCGGCTCGCTGAGTGGCTGGCCCGTCTTCGTCTTCGTCGTCGGCCTGGTCATCGCCATCGTGCTGATGGTGCGCAAGGTCAAGGGCGCGATCCTCATCGCGATCCTCAGCTCCACGGTGCTGGCCGTGATCGTCGAGGCGATCGCGAAGGTCGGCCCGCAGAACGCCGACGGCTCCAACCCCTCCGGCTGGGAGCTCAACGCCCCGTCGATCCCCGACACGTTCGTCAGCGTCCCGGACTTCGGCCTGCTCGGGCAGTTCTCGCTGTTCGGCGCCTTCGGCAAGATCGGCATCGTCGCGGTCATCCTGCTGGTCTTCTCGATCCTGCTCGCGGACTTCTTCGACACGATGGGCACCATGGTGGCCGTCGGTGGCGAGGCCGGCCTGCTCGACGAGGACGGCAACCCGCCCAAGACCAAGCAGATCCTGATCGTCGACTCGTTCGCCGCCGTGGCGGGTGGCGCCGCGGGCGTCTCCTCCAACACCAGCTTCGTGGAGTCGAGCGCGGGCGTCGGCGACGGCGCGCGCACCGGCCTGGCCTCGGTCGTGACGGGTATCGCGTTCCTGCTCGCGACGTTCCTGGCCCCGCTGGTCGACATGGTCCCGTCCGAGGCCGCCGCCCCCGCGCTGGTCGTCGTCGGCTTCCTCATGGTCATGCAGGTCACCGGCATCGACTGGAAGAACTACGAGATCGCGATCCCGGCGTTCTTCACGATGATCATGATGCCGTTCACGTACTCGATCACCGCGGGCATCGGCGCGGGCTTCATCGCCTTCGTCATCATCAAGATCGCCGTCGGCAAGATCCGTCAGATCCACCCGCTGATGTGGGTCGCGAGCCTGTTGTTCCTCGCGTACTTCACGCTCACCCCGATCAAGGAAGCCCTCGGCCTCTGATCTGCGTCTCCTGCTCGCGAGCCGGGTCCACCCCTTGGGGGGAGGGGCCCGGCTCGCGGCGTCTGCCGGCCCGCGCGGCGAGGGCGGCGAAGGCCGCGGCGAGCAGGGCGAGGCCCACGGCGGCGCCGCTGGTGTTGAGCACGACGTCCTGGACGGTGGGCACCCGGCTCGGCAGGAAGGCGCGCTGCGCGAGCTCGATGCCGGCGGACGTGGCGCAGGCCGCGCCGATCACCACTGCCCACCGCCTCCGCCAGTCCAGGAGCAGCCCGACAAGCACCCCGAACGGCACGAACATGAGCACGTTCGACACCGCCTCCACACCGTTGTAGGTGATGGGCGCGCCGCGCTCGGCGAGCCAGGCGATGACCGTCCGCACCAGGTCGAACGTCTCGGGCTCGGCGGGCTCGGGGCGCAGCGTCATGCGGGCCACGAGCGCGAGATAGGCGCCCAGGGCGACGAGCAGGGCGGCGCGACGGCGCGATCCGGACATCTGGCCAGCGTAGGGGCGGGTGGGGCCGGGCGGATGGGCCCTGGCAGGTTTCGTTACCTGAAGTAATGAGTTAAGGTAACGGCATGACCTGTGCTCCGCCTGCTGACATGCCCGGCCGGGGGGCGTCGAACCCCGGCGCGAACCCCGCCGCGAGCCCTGTCGCCGCCAGCCCTGTCACAGCGAGCCCTGTCACAGCGAAGCAGGCGCGCCCGAACGAGCTCGCCCGCGATATGCGGGTCGCGGTCTTCCGCACCGCGCGCCGCGTCAAGGCCGAGCGGGGCGCCGCCGACCTCTCCGACTCCCAGTTCTCCGTCCTCGCGTGGCTGCACCAGGACGGCCCGCTGGCGCCCGGCGCCCTCGCCGAGCGCCAGCACGTCCAGCCGCCGTCCATGACCCGCACGGTGAACTCCCTGGTCGAGCTCGGACTCGTCGAGAAGGGGGAGCACCCCACCGACCGCCGCCAGGTCGTGGTGAGCCTCAGCGACGCCGGCTCCGCCGAGGTCCGCGAGACCCGCCGTCGCCGCGACGAGTGGCTCACCAAGCGGCTCGCGTCGTTCACCCCCGCCGAGCGCGCCACCCTGGCCGAGGCCACTGTCCTGCTGCGGAGGCTCGTCGCCGAATGAGCCAGATGTTCGCCTCGCTCAAGCACTTCAACTATCGGCTCTGGTTCTTCGGCGCACTGGTCGCCAACATCGGCACGTGGATGCAGCGCGTCGCCCAGGACTGGCTGGTCCTCACAGTCCTCAGTGACGACTCCGGCGTGGCTGTCGGCGTCACCACAGCGCTGCAGTTCGCCCCGACCCTCCTGCTGTCCGCGTGGGCCGGCGTGCTCGCCGACCGGGTCGACCGCCGCAAGCTGCTGATCGGCACGCAGGCGGCGCAGGCGGTGCTCGCGCTCGGCCTCGGCGTGCTCGTCCTGGGCGGCCACGCCGAGCTGTGGCACGTCTACCTCTTCGCGGCGGCCCTCGGCTGCGTGTCCGCCATCGACGGCCCTGTGCGCCAGACCTTCGTCGCCGAGATGGTGCCGGCCGCCGGCCTGTCCAACGCGGTGGGCCTGAACAGCGCGTCCTTCAACGCGGCGCGGCTCGTGGGCCCCGGCCTGGCCGGGCTGCTCATCGCGTGGGTCGGCACCGGCTGGGTCTTCATGATCAACGGCGTCACCTTCGTCGCGACGATCTTCGCGCTCACCCAGATGCGCTCCGCCGAGCTGCACCGGCTCCCGTCCGTGGCGCGCGCCAAGGGGCAGATCCGCGAGGGCATCGCCTACGTGCGCCGGCGCAGCGACATCTTGGTGATCATGGTCGTGGTGAGCGTCGTGTCGACCTTCGGCCTCAACTTCCAGCTCACCAGCGCCATGATGGCCCGCACCGAGTTCGGCCGCGGGGCCAGCGAGTACGGCATCCTCGGCTCGGTGCTGGCCATCGGCTCGCTCGCGGGCGCCCTGATGGCCGCGCGGCGCGAGCGCCCACGCGTGCGGCTGGTGATCGGCTCCGCCTTCGCCTTCGGCATCGCGAGCGGCGCGATGGCGCTCATGCCCACCTACACCAGCTACGCGCTGGCCTGCATCCCCGTCGGCTTCGCGTCGCTGACCATGATGACAGCGGCCAACACCACCATCCAGATGAGCACCGACCCCGCGGTGCGCGGGCGCGTCATGTCGCTGTACATGATCGTCTTCCTCGGGGCCACGCCCGTCGGGTCGCCCATCGTCGGGTGGGTGGCCGAGGAGTTCGGCGCCCGGTGGGCCATCGGCATCGGCTCGATCACCGCGCTGCTGGTCGCGTCCGGCGCGGCGCTGTGGGTCAAGCGGCACTGGCGGCTCGAGGTCCGCTACCGGGTCCGCAGCCGCCCGCACCTCGATGTGCGCCACCCCCCGGTGAGCACCCCGCAGACGGCGGTCGCCGAGGTCCGCGCGCAGGAGACGACGACCACGTCGACGGCGGTCTGATCACCGCCGTGGCCGCTGGGCCTCGCGAGGCCCCCAGGGCTACAGCAGCGCGATGCCCGCCGTGCGGCGTGCCGAGCGCCTGGCGAGGATGACCGCCCCGGCCGCCACCGTGAGCAGCACCGGCACCAGCATGAAGGCCAGATGCGGCCCCACCTGGTCGGCGAGCGCGCCGAGCAGCAGCGGCGCCACGGCGATGGCGGCGCCCGCCGCGACCGTCGAGCGGGACTGCGCCATGTCGGGCCGTCCCTCGGAGGCCGCCATCGTCGAGGCGATCATCAGCGGGTAGTGGGCGCCGTACCCGAGGCCCGCGAGGATCAGGCCTGCGAGCCCGACGGCCGGGCTCGTCGCCGTCCAGAACAGCAGCCAGCCCGCCCCCGCCACCACGAACGACGCGAGCAGCAGGCTGACCGTCGAGAACCGCAGCGCGAGTCGCCCCACGGCGAATCGGGAGGCGGCCATCCCGGCGATCAGGCCCGACACCGCGCCGGAGGCGAGCCCTGCGCTGGCGCCTGTCTGCTCGCGCAGCAGGTCGGAGGCCCAGAACGTGGTGGCGTTCTCCACCCCGATCACACACACCAGTGCGGCCCAGAACAGCCAGAACGCGGGGGAGAAGCCGCGCTGGCGGGGCTGGGCGGGCAGGTGGGCGACCTCGATGCCCGGCTCCGGCTCCCCGTCGGCCTGCGGACCGGCGTCCACGGCGTGCCCCGGCCGCCCGAGCGCCCCCGTCGCGGCGAAGCGGGACATGGCGCCGCCCACGACGATCGCGAGCACAGCGGTGAGGGCCACCGACGGCCGCCAGCCGACCCCGAGGGCCACGGACAGCCCCAGGGCGAGCGGGGCGAGCAGGCCGACGAGTGCGCCCGTCCCGTTCGCCTCGGTCAGCGCCGAGGCGCCGGCCGGGCCCTGGTGCACGCTCAGCGCGGGCTGGAAGCCCGAGATGCACAGCGAGCCGCCCAGCGCGGTGATCGCGGCGGCGGGCAGGGTCTGGGCGAGCGTGTGCCCGGTGGTGAGCAGCGCCACACCGACGATGACGATGCCGGGGCTGATCAGCAGCACCGCGCGGCGGCCCAGGCGATGCGCGAGCCGGGCGCTCATCATCCCGGCCAGCACGGTGCCGACGGCCATGAACGTGCCGTGCAGGCCAGCCTCGGCCCGCGAGATGCCCAGGTCCGCCGCGATCAGCGGGATGGCGGGCGTGAAGCTGTAGAGGTACCAGCCCCACATCACCGAGTACCCGTAGAGGGCCAGGGTGAGGCGGTCCCGGACGAGCCGGGCGGGCGCGGCGCGCTCGAGGCCAGTTGCCCCGCGGTCAGGCAATGCGGTCGACCACGTGGTCGACGCAGGCGGTCAGCGCGCGCACGTCATCCGGGTCGACTGCGGGGTACATCGCCACGCGGAGCTGGTTGCGGCCCAGCTTGCGGTAGGGCTCGACGTCCACGACACCGTTCGCGCGCAGCACGCGCGTCACCGTCGGCGCGTCGATCTCCGGCGCCAGGTCGATCGTGCCGACCACGTTGGAGCGGTGCGCGGGGTCGGCCACGAACGGCGTGGCCCACTCGCGCGCCTCGGCCCACCCGTACAGGTGGCCAGCGGAGGCCGCGGAGCGCCGCGTCGCCCAGTCCAGGCCGCCCTGCGCGAGCATCCACTCGATCTGCTCGGCCATGAGCACCAGCGTCGCGATGGCCGGGGTGTTGAGGGTCTGGTCCAGGCGGGAGTTCGCCAGCGCGGTGCTGAGCGACAGCGACTCGGGCACCCAGCGCCCGCTGGCCTCGATCGTCGCCGCCCGCTCGATCGCGGCGGGGGACAGCACTGCGAGCCAGAGCCCGCCGTCGGAGGCGAAGCCCTTCTGCGGCGCGAAGTAGTAGGCGTCGGTCTGCGACACGTCCACCGGCAGGCCGGCCGCGCCGGAGGTGCCGTCCACCAGCATCAGCGCGCCCTGCTCGCGTGAGCCCTCCACCCGGCGCACCGGCGCCGCGACCCCCGTGGAGGTCTCGTTGTGGGGGTACGCGTAGACGTCGATGCCGTCCTCGAGCTCGGGGAGCACGAGCTCGCCGCCGGGCGCGGTGCGGATCGTGGGCGCCCCGAGGAACGGGGCGCGCGCCGTGGCCTGGGCGAACTTGGCGCCGAACTCGCCGAAGCTCGCGTGCTGCGCGCGGTCCTGCACCAGGCAGAAAGCGGCCAGGTCCCAGAACAAGGTGGAGCCGCCGTTGCCCAGCGCCACCTCGTAGCCGTCGGGCAGGGCGAACAGCTCGGAGATCCCGCTGCGGACCCGGCGCACGATGGCGCGCACGGGCTCCTGGCGGTGCGAGGTGCCCAGCACCGTCGTGCCGAGCGCCGCGAGCGCGTCGACCTGCGCGGACCGCACCTTGCTGGGCCCGGAGCCGAATCGGCCGTCCTTCGGCAGGAGTTCGGAGGGGATGCTGATCTGCGGAATCTCACGGGCCTCTGACACACGCAGAGGATAAGGCGTGCTGGTCGGGAACTGCACGGACCACGCCTAGGACCAACTAGCCTAGGGTCGCGAGACTTGCGAATGAGAGGGAGTGCCGTGAGCGACCTGATCGACACGACCGAGATGTACCTGAAGACGATCTACGAGCTCACCGAAGAGGGCATCACCCCTCTGCGGGCCCGGATCGCCGAGCGGCTCGGGCACAGCGGGCCCACCGTGTCGCAGACGGTCGCCCGGATGGAGCGCGACGGCCTGCTGGTCGTGAGCGGGGACCGTCACCTCGAGCTCACCGAGGCGGGCATGGGCAAGGCGGTGCGCGTGATGCGCAAGCACCGCCTCGCCGAGCGCCTGCTCACCGACGTGATCGGACTCGACTGGGAGTTCGTGCACGAGGAGGCCTGCCGCTGGGAGCACGTCATGAGCGAGCGCGTCGAGCGCCGGCTCGCGGCGCTGCTCGACCACCCGCACTTCGACCCCTACGGCAACCCGATCCCCGGACTGGCGGAGCTGGGCGAGGAGAGCACCTCGGTGGGCTTCCTCGACGGGGTCGCGTCGTTGGCCGCCCCCGGCAGCGGCAGCGGCAGGGCCGTCGTCGCGCGGCTCGGCGAGCCCCTGCAGACCGACGTGGAGCTGCTCGCGCGGCTCGCGCAGGCGGGGGTCGTCCCCGGCGGGGAGATCAACATGGAGCGCGGCCCGGGCGTCGTCACGGTGGGCCGCCCCGACGCCGAGACGGTGCTGGACCTGCCCGACGAGGTCGCCCGGCACGTCTTTGTGCGCGTCGAGTAGGCCCCTGAGCACACCCCGGAGCGGCCCCCGGACGGGCCATCGGGCGTGATGTCCGTGTGACGCGGCCGTCACGTCCGGGTGAGGATCGCCACGGCCCGACCAGTCGGGCGGCGCTCCAGGTTCCCGACATCGGCGCAGGTCAGCGCCGCTCCATCTGACGGCCCCGTGCGATGTCGCACGGGGCCGCGGTATTTGCGGCGTTCAGCAGATCGTGACCGGAGCGTGACACGGCAGCAGGTCTGCTGTACGTTCAGTCCTGCTTCAAGGAACCCTCCTCCCTTTGAAGCCCTCGAGCGGAACGCCGAACCCTGCCGCCGCACGAGGTCCGTACAACTTCGCCGGCAGGGGCGGGGGACCCACGTAGTGGGCGCTGAACTCTGGCGCCCTTGGGGTGAAGCCGAGGGATGGAAACTCATCCACCGGCCGGGTGTTCTCCCACCCGAACCCGACAGCTCACCTCGTAGGCGACAGGAGAGGCACTTCGTGACCGTGAGCTCGAACCGCGCACGCCATCGTGCAGCGCGACGTCCCGTGACACCACTGACCGATCTCGCCCATGCAGCCACCGAGTCCATAGGCGTCGTCGGACGCCGGACCGCTGTCGTCGCCGCCACCTCTGGCCTCGTCGTCACCATGCTGGGCACCAGCGCCACCGCCGCGAACTCGGGCACTGCCGCCGGTTCGCTCCCCGCCGTCGACACCTCGGCCCTCACCGCCTCGGCCCGCGCGGTCCTCGAGACCGCCCCGGTCGTCACCGCCCCCGTGGACGCCGCCTGGTCGTTCGACGCCCCGGCCGTCGAGGCCGTCGAGCCGGTTGTCGCCCCCACGCGTGCCGCCACTCGCGCCGCCGCCACCCAGACCGCCTCGCGCACAACGGAGCGCGCAGCGGTCGCTGCCAGCGCCGTCCCGCAGTCGGTCTCCGGCAACGCGGTCCTCGAGATCGCGGCGCTGTACGTCGGCGTCCCGTACGTCTCCGGCGGCGCCACCCCCGACGGCTTCGACTGCTCGGGCTTCGTGTCTTACGTCTACGGGCAGCTCGGCATCTCGCTGCCCCGCACCTCCGCTGGCATCAAGGCCGCCGCGACGGTCATCTCGCGTGACGAGGCGAAGGCCGGCGACCTGATCTGGAGCCCCGGCCACATCTCGATCTACGCCGGTGGCGACCAGCAGATCGACTCGCCCCGCCCGGGCAAGACGGTCCAGTTCCGCTCGATCTGGCAGAGCGCGCCGGTCTTCCTCCGCGTCGGCTGACCAGTTCTGCACGAAGGCCCCGGTGACTCAGGTCGCCGGGGCCTTCGGCGTCTCCACCCGGTCGGTGGCGCGGAAAGACTGGGTGTGCGAAGGGCAGCCGCGTACGCTGGTCGCGCTTGCACCTCCCCCCGGGGCACCGGCAGCCAGCCGGGCCCCTCTCCGGGCCTAGGAGTCGCCGTGCTGATGCCCGTACCGCGCCGGACGCTGCTGCTGAACGCCAGCATGGAGCCCTTGTGCGTGGTGAGCCTGCGGCGGGCCGTCAGCCTGGTGATGTCCGGGAAGGCCACGATCCTGGAGTCGGACGGCCGGCTGCTGCACTCCGAGCGCACGGTTCTCCCCGCCCCGGTGGTGCTGTGCCTGACCCGCTACGTGCACGTTCCCGTGCGGCGCCCGCAGCCGCCCACCCGCCGCACGGTGCTGCAGCGCGACTCCTACTGTTGCGCGTACTGCGGGGGCTCGGCCGACACCGTGGACCATGTGCACCCCCGATCGCGCGGAGGGCTGCACGAGTGGGCCAACGTGGTCGCCGCCTGCGCCCGGTGCAACCACCGCAAGGCCGACCGGCTGCTGGCCGAGCTGGGGTGGGAGCTCGGCTACGTGCCGCGCACCCCGCGCGGCCCCTCGGCCCTGGTGGCGGGGGTCCTCGCCATGGAGCCGGCGTGGTCGGCCTACCTGGTCGCCTGAGCGTCAAGGTTCCCTCAAGAGCAACTCCAGGATCCCCCCGCGGAAGGTGCGCTGAGGGCATGGTCTGGGGCACACTGGCCGCGTGAGCCATAGGAGGCTGGACCCATGAAGCACGAGGCCACGGTGATGGTGGGGGTGGACGGCTCAGCGGCGAGCCTGCACGCCCTGGACTGGGCTGCCGCCGAGGCGCGGGCCCGCGGGCAGGCGCTGCGGATCGTCTGCTCCTACTCGGTGCCGTCGTTCACGGCGGCGTCCCTCGACGGCGGGTACGCGGCGTTGGACGACACCGCGATCCTCGAGGGCGCGAAGGCAGTGCTGCTGGAGGCCAAGGAGCGTGCGCTCGTCGGCGGCCCCCTCGACGTGACCGCGACGGTTGCCACCGGTGACGCCACGGGCGTGCTGGTCGAGATGTCCCGCGAGGTGAGCCTCGCCGTTGTCGGCACGCGCGGCCGTGGCGGATTCGCTGACCGGTTGTTGGGGACGGTGTCCTCGGCGCTGCCGGCCCACGCCTACTGCCCGACTGTCGTGGTGCCGCTGCGCGGCGCTGACGGCAAGCCGGTGGCCGAGGACTCGCCGCTGCCGCAGGTGCGGCCGCTGCGGCGCGTCGTGGTCGGCATCGACGGGTCGCCGCAGGCCGACCTCGCGCTGCGGCGGGCCATCGTCGAGGCGCGCGCCTGGGAGGCCGAGCTCGTCGCGGTGGCCGGGGTGCCCGTGGGCGCCGGCGCCGGGATCCTCGCCTGGATGCCCGCGACGATCGACCACGAGCAGCTGCTCGCCGACGCCACCGAGGGGCTGAACGTGGTGGTGGACCGCGCGCTGCGCGATCACCCCGATGTGCAGGTGCGACGGGTCGTGCTGGACGGGACGGGCGCCGAGCTGCTCACGGAGTTCTCCTCGGCGAGCGACCTCGTGGTGGTCGGCTCGCGGGGCCGCGGCGGGTTCGCCGGGCTGCTGCTGGGCTCGACCAGCCAGGCGGTGCTGCACCATGCGCAGTGCCCGGTGATGGTCGTGACGAACCGCTGCAAGGACGTGGACGAGCCGGACGCCTCGAGCTGACCGCGCGGGGCCACAGGGCCCGGCGGGTCAGTCGGCCAGGGCGGGCGGCACCTCGGGGCGGCGCACGAGTGCCGAGAGCACGATGGTGGAGCGCGTGCGGGCGACGAAGGGCTCGGCGGCGAGCCGCTCGACGACGCGCTCCAGGTGGCGCATGTCGCGGGCCCGCACCTGCACCATGAGGTCCACGTCGCCGGTGACGGTGCTGGCGGAGACGACCTCGGGGTACCGCTCGACGGCCGTCTGCATGGTCGCCGGGCTGGTGGAGCCGTGGCAGAAGAGCTCGATGAACGCCTCGGTGGACCAGCCGAGCGCGGCCGGGTCCAATCGGACGGTGAAGCCCCGGACGACGCCGCGAGCCCGGAGCCGGTCCACCCGCCGCTTGACGGCCGGCGCGGACAGCGACACGACGGCGCCGATCTCGGCATAGCTCGCGCGGGCGTCCAGTGAGAGCTCGCGCAGGATCGCCTCGTCCAGGGCGTCGAGGGCGTCAACCCGTGTTCCGGAGTCGTGGTGCACCCGCTCATGATGGCCCAGATCCCCTGCGGCGCATCGGCGCCCGCAACACGCGGCACAGGTTGCTCCCAGCGACTTCAGAAGTTTCTCCCGGTTGCCGATGCTCTCGGGGTCGAGGAAAGTCGTGCACGACACGAGGGGGCTCACTAATGGCGACAGTCCGGCACAAGCATCAGCGGCGGCTCGAGACAGTGCCGACGCAGCGGCAGGGGAGCGGGCTCGCGCAGGTCAGCGCGCCGCCCGTCGAGTCCCGCCCGGCGTCGTTCGTCCCCCCGCCCCAGCTGGAGCCGCTGCCGCCTGAGACGGCCGCGCTGCTGCTGCCCGACCTCGCCGGCCTCTTCGTCCCGTCGGCGGAGCCGCCTGCGGCGCCGCCGCAGACCGACACGTCACGTCCGCGCCGCGCCGCGAGGTCCGCAGCGCGCCCGGGCCGCCCGACCACGGTGGTGGTGAGCCTCAGCGTCGTGGTGATCATCGCGGCGATCGCGGGTGGGACCGTCGTGCGGTTGCAGCAGGAGTCGCGGGCCGCCGAGCTGGCCAGGGTCCAGGACCGCGTGGCACGCGTCGTGTCCGAGCAGCGGGCGGACGCCCAGTTCTTCCAGCAGAGCCGTGCCGCGGTCGCGCGGGCCGGTGTCGCCTCCGCCCTCGCCGCACAGGGCGACGCCGCGTTGGCGGCGCATGCCCAGGCCCAGGCGGTGCTCGACGCGAACGCGCAGGCCGGGGACGTGCCCCGTGCCGCGCTGCAGGAGGCGATGGACACCGCCGCCGCGAAGGCGGCAGCACTGGGCCAGGGGACGAGCCCTGTCGACGTGCGCGGGTCCGTCGCGGCCCTGGCGGCCCCGCAGCAGGCGGTCGTGGAGGCGCAGGCGCAGTGGCAGGCCGCCGAGGACGCCCGGCTCGAGGCCGAGCGGGTGGCAGCGGCCGAGGCCGCGGCCGCCGCCGAGCGGAAGACTCGCGCCGCGAGCTCGAAGGCCACGCCCCGCAGCAGCCGTGCGGCAGCCCCGGCCGCCGCATCGGCGGGAGCCGCTGCCGGGGCCCCGGCCGCGGCGCAGGTCGCCGGCATCGAGGCCTACGGCATCCAGTCGATCGGGGACGCGCTCAACGCGCACCGCGCGAACAACGGGCTGCCCGCGCTCAGCATCTCGGGCTCGTCGACGCTGAGCGCGCACGCCACCGCGATGGCCAGCGAGTGGCGCATCTGGCACGGCGGCAACGACTCGATCGTCGGCTGGGTGCAGCCCGCCAGCTCCAGCGCGATGATCAACGCCTACGCCAACTCCTCGTCCCACAACACGTGGATGCTGAAGAGCGACATCAGCCGCATGTCGATCGGCGCCGTGGTGCGGGACGGCCGCCTGTTCACCGCGATCAAGCTCAGCTGAGCGGGCGCCTCAGCACAGGGCCTGGCCCAGCCGGTCCAGGGCCAGGTCGAGGTCCTGCTCGTCGATCGTGATCGGCGGGGCCGGGCGGATCGTCGAGCCGTGGGTGTCCTTGGCGAGCACGCCGCGCTCGAGCAGGCGCTCGCACAGCTCGCGGCCGGTCAGGTGGGCGGGGTCCACGTCGATGCCCGCCCACAGGCCGACTCCGCGGCTGCGCTCGATCAACCCGGCGCTGGCCATCGTGGCGAGGCGGGCGTGCATGTGGGCGCCGAGGGTCCGGGCGCGGGCCTGCATCGTCCCCGTGCTGAGCAGCTCGACGACGGCCAGCCCGACCGCGCACGCCAGCGGGTTGCCGCCGAACGTGGAGCCGTGGGTGCCGGGGGCGAGCACGTCCAGGACGTCCTCGCGGCCCACGACGGCGCTGACCGGCACGATCCCCCCGCCGAGCGCCTTGCCCAGCGTCATGAGGTCGGGCTGCACGTCCCACAGCTCGCAGGCGAACGTCGTCCCGGTGCGGCCGAGCCCCGACTGGATCTCGTCGGCGATGAGCAGCACGCCGGTGTCGTCGCAGATCGCGCGGACTGCCGGCAGGTAGTCGGCGGGCGGCACGACGACGCCCTGCTCGCCCTGCACGGGCTCGAGCAGCACCGCGACGGTCGTCTCGTCGATGGCCGCCGCCAGGGCCTCGGCGTCCGCGTAGGGCACGACCCTGAAGCCCGGGGTGAACGGGCCGAAGCCGTCCCGGGCCTGCGGGTCCGTGGAGAACGACACGATCGTGGTGGTGCGGCCGTGGAAGTTGCCGTCCGCGACGATGATCGTGGCCCGCTCGGGCGTCACGCCGCGCACGTCGTACCCCCACTTGCGGGCCGCCTTGATGGCGGTCTCCACGGCCTCGGCCCCGGTGTTCATCGGCAGCACCAGCGGCTCGTCCCCCCGCATCGCGGGCGCGGCGAGGCGCGCGAGCGCGTCGGCGAACGGCTCGAGGAGGTCGTGGCCGAAGGCGCGGGAGGACAACGTGAGCCGGTCGAGCTGGTCATGCGCGGCGGCGACCAGTGCGGGGTGCCGGTGGCCGAAGTTCAGCGACGAGTACCCCGCGAGCATGTCGATGTACGCGTGTCCGTGCACGTCGCGGGCCCAGGCGCCGGAGGCCCAGGTCAGGCTCACGGGCAGCGGGGCGTAGTTCGAGGCCAGCCGGCTGCGCCGGGCGTCGGCTCCCACGTGGGGGCCCGCGGTGGCGGTCATGGCACGTCGCGGATCTCGAGCGTGCAGCACTTGGCGCCGCCGCCGCCCTTGAGCAGCTCGCTGGTGTCCACCGGGATGGTCGTGTAGCCCCGTTCGCGCAGCGCGGGCGCCAGGTCCACGGCCCCGGGCGCCACGACCACGTGCTTCCCGTCGCTGACCGCGTTGAGCCCCAGCGCGGCGGCGTCCCGGTCGGTGGCGTGCAGCGCGTCGGGGAACAGCTCGCGGAGCGTCGCCTGGGACTCGGCGGAGAACGCCGGCGGGTAGTAGGCGATCTGCGGGTCGGCGGGGTCGCTCTGCAGCACGGCCAGCGCGGTGTCGAGGTGGTAGTAGCGCGCGTCGACGAGCTCCAGGGACACCACCCGGTGGCCGGTGACCTGCGCGAGCTCGGCGTGGGCGGAGCGGTCGGTGCGGAAGCCGGTGCCGGCCAGGATCAGGTCGCCCACGGGGAGGATGTCGCCCTCGCCCTCGTTGACCTCGGCGGCGGTGTGCGTGACGAAGCCCCGGTCCGCGAACCACTTCTGGTACGCCGGGCCCTCGGGGCCGCGCTCCGGGTGGCGGAACCGGGCCGAGTAGACGATGCCGTCGACGATGAGGGCGCCGTTGGCGGCGTAGACCATGTCGGGCAGGCCGGGGATCGGGTCGATCGTCTCGACGGTGTGGCCGAGGTCGAGGTACACGTCGCGCAGCGTGCGCCACTGGCGCAGGGCGAGGTCGGTGTCGGTGTGCCGGGTCGAGTCCATCCACGGGTTGATCTCGTAGGAGACGGTGTAGTGCACCGGCTCGCACATGAGGTAGCGGCGCGGGGTGGCGGTGCGGGGCGTGGAGTGCTCGGTGACCGGGCTCACGGGCATGGGTGCTCCTTCAGGAGGGCAGGAGGGTGGCGTCGCGTCATCGGGACAAGGTCGTATCGAGCCTACGAGCCGCCTGGAGGCGGAATCGACAGGTCGCGTTGTGCCATGGGTGGCAATCGTTGCGTCGAATGCGCTTGTGGCGGCGATTCGTTGCGCGGGCTTGCGGGGCGCCCGTCGAGCGCTCGCAGCATGCGGCGCAGCGCCACCTGGCGGTAGGAGTCGTCGAGCAGCTCGGCGACCTCGTCCCAGTCCAAAGGCTCGGCGTCCAGGTCCAGCGCCAGCCAGCCCGCCGGCCCGTAGTACGGCGGCACGGAGAAGCGCGGGTCGCCCAGCAGGGCGGCGCGCTCGTCCTCGTCGGGGCGCAGCACGAGGCCGTGCGGGCTCACCTGCGTGCCGAAGGCCGCGAAGATCCTGCGCCCGGCGCGGAATGTGGGGCGGCCCCACGACTCCACCTCGGACGACTCGGGGAAGCCGGCGGCGAGGAGCCGCACCTGCGCGAGGCATGGGTCGTGCTCGTCGTACATCCGCGGGTGCGTCATCGCCCCGGTCCCGGCGAGGGCGACGCCCGCCTCCGGAGCTCGCGGGCCACGCGGGCGAGCGCGAGGGCCAGCATGCCGCGCAGCACGGGCGCCACCAGGGCGGCGGCGGGGACAGGGCCGGCCAGCCACGCCCGTTCGGACCACGTGACCCGGCTGTGGCGGGGGCCCGCGGGCGCCACCTCCATCCGAGACTCGCCGAGCAGCACCGGGCCGAGTTTGGCGAACACCGCGACCCCCGGCGTCCCGGCCGCCGGATCGGGCGGGTCCAGGCGGTCGATCCGCATCCGGTCGACCAGCCCCGGCGCGCCGCGTCGGGTGAGGGGGCCGGACACTGCCGTCACGAGCGCGCCCAGCCGAGGCGGGCCGGGCGGCACGTGCACCCGCGTCATCGGGATCCAGCGCGCGTGGCTCCGCAGGTCCGTCAGCAGGGCGAACGCCTCGGCGGCGGGGATCGGGAGCAGTCGGGTGACCGACACCAGGCGCCCTGCGCCCCCAGCCCGGCGGGCGGCGACGTTGTCGCTGACCCGCGAAGGCCTGACCTGTGGAGACGACATGCCAGGCCTCCCGGCGTGTGCTGGATCGCGTCCTCCTCACGGTAGCGTCACGGACATGGAGACGCGTGTGCTGGGACGGACGGGCAGGTCGGTCGGGGTTGTGGGCCTGGGCTGCTGGCAGCTGGGCGGGGACTGGGGCGAGGTGGCCGACGACGACGCCTTCGCGGTGCTCGACGCGGCGGTCGCCAGCGGGGTGACCTTCCTCGACACCGCCGACGTGTACGGCGACGGTCGCAGCGAGCGGCTGATCGGCCGGTTCCTCGCCGAGCGGGGCGACCAGGCCCAGGGGCTGACCGTCGCCACCAAGATGGGCCGACGCGCGGACCCGCATGTGGCCGACGCGTACACGCTCGACGCGTTCCGCGGCTGGGCCGACCGCTCCCGCCAGAACCTCGGGGTGGACACGCTCGACCTGGTGCAGCTCCACTGCCCGCCCACCGAGGTCTTCCACCGCGACAGCGTGTACGACGCGCTGGACGAGCTCGTCGCGGACAAGGCCATCGCCGCCTACGGGGTGTCGGTGGAGACGGTCGACGAGGCATTGGCCGCCATCGCCCGCCCGAACGTCGCGTCCGTGCAGATCATCCTCAACGTCTTCCGCCGCAAGCCCCTCGAGGCGGTGCTCCCCGCCGCCGTCGAGGCTGGCGTCGGGATCATCGCCCGGGTGCCGCTCGCGAGCGGCCTGCTGTCCGGCAAGTACGACGAGAGCACGACGTTCGCCGCCACCGACCACCGCACGTTCAACCGCCACGGCGAGTCCTTCGACGTGGGCGAGACGTTCGCCGGGGTGCCGTTCGAGGTGGGCGTCCTGGCGGCGCGCGAGGTCGCCGCGCGCACCCCCGACGGCGCCACCACCGCACAGCTCGCCCTGCGCTGGATCCTGGACCAGGAGGGCGTCTCCGTGGTGATCCCGGGGGCGCGCAACGCCGAGCAGGCGCGGGGCAACGCGGCGGCCGCAACCCTGGCGCCGCTGGACGAGGTCACCGCTGCCGAGCTCGAGCGGGTCTACGACACGTCGGTGCGCGCACACGTCCACGACCGCTGGTGAGCGGACGCCTCTGACTTGCGCCTGGGGGCGGGCGGCCGGCTGAGCGACAGCTCAGACGAGGCGCCCGCCCTCAGCCTTGCCCGTTCCCGATCTGGCCGGGGACCACGAGGCCGCCGACACCCTCGATGACCTGGGGGAAGTGCTCAGGGGCGGGGCCGAAGGCCAGCCGGGCGCCCTGCACCACGGGCTTGCCGAGCGCACGGGCGCCCGCGACGCCCACCGCGGCGCCGATGCCGAAGGGGAGCAGCCGACCGAAGGCAAGCCCACCCTGCCGGGCCGCCTGCGACCGGACCAGGCGCCGCGTGAGCGTCGAGTTGACCTTGCGGATCGTCGACGTCGGCATGCGGGTGAGCAGGGCGCGGGCGAAGTGCGCCGAGCCGATCTGCGCGGAGTCCGTGACGATCTTCGCGCCGCTCTCGCCCAGCACCGTGGCGAGGAGCAGCGCGCGACGCCGCTCGGCGTCCTGCACCTCGATGCCGTGCACGCTGGCCACGGCCAGGGAGAACGCCGCCGACGCGGCGAAGAACGTCGCCACGTCGCTGGCCGTCAGGGCCATCGCCACGCCGGTGCCGACGGCCGGGGCGGCTGCCGCCACGCCCACGGCGCCCCCGGTGGCCTGCACGACGCGCATGTACTCGCGCTCCAGCAGCCAGACGATCTGCTGCGGGGACGCGTGCGGGTTGCGGCGGCGCAGGCTCTCGACGTGCGCGTGGATCGTCGCCGAGGGGATCGTCACCGCCTTGTCGAGGGCCGCGTCGAGCAGCGGGGTCCGGCGCAGGTGCGGACCATCGGTGTCCTGCCCAGCCGGGACGACCTCGGCGCGCTCCCGGGGCGGCTTGCGGCGCGCGAGGGCCGGGCTCATCGCTCGCCCTCCACAGTGAGCTCGATCGTGGCCCCGTGGGTGAGCGTGCGGCCCACCGTGCAGTGGTTGTCGACGGCGCGGTGCACCACCGTCAGCAGGCGCTCGCGCTGCGCCGCGTCAAGGCTGCTGAGGTCCACCACCAGGCGCTCGGTCAGCACGGGGTAGCGGTCCTCGTCGGGGTCGCTGGGCCCCTCGACCTCCACGGTCACCGCGACGTCGTCGCCCAGGCGGTGGGCCAGCGCGGTGTCCGCGCTCATCCCGGTGCATCCGGCGAGCGCGATCTTCAACAGCTCCCCGGGGGTGAAGACGGCGCCGGCCTCGACGGGACCGATCAGCACCTCGGCGCCGCGCGAGTTGCGCCCGGTGTAGGTGCGCCGCCCGGTGCGCTCGACCCAGAGCTCGGCGGGAGTGGCCGCGGGGGTGGGGGTGGTCTGCGATGCCTGGTCCGTGGTCATCCCGCGATCCTGCCACGCACGACCTGGACAGGCGCGGGCGTGCCGGTCAGAGGCGGGGGAGCCAGCTCCGCACGAACGGCTCGAGGAGCTCGCGGGCGCGCTCATCGGCGTCCGATGCCTCGTGGCCGGCCTCGATCAGGCGGCTGGCGGTGAGCACCACGCCATTGACCAGCTCGGCGGTCACCCGCGGCTCGGGCGTCCCGAGGTCGGTGAGCGCGGCGACCAGGGGGAGCAGCAGCGCGTCGTGCATCTCCCTGCTGCTGCGGGCCAGGGCGTCGCCGGGCGCGATCTCGGTGAGGGCCCGCGCCACGGCGTGCTCGCCCGCGGCGACCAGGTCCAGGTTGGCGCGGACGTAGGCGAGGACCCGGTCGCCGGGGTCGCCCGCGGCGTCCATGGCCTGCTGCACTGTGGCCGACCAGCGGGGGAATACCTCGGTGACGAGCGCGCCGAGCAGGTCGTCACGGGACGCGAAGTACTGGTAGACGCTGGAGCGGGCGAGCCCGGCCCGGGCGCCCACGGCGGCGAGGGTGGGCGGCTGGTCCGGCCGTTCCATGAGGAGCGCGTGCGCGGCGTCGAGGAGGGCCCGGTGCTGGGCCGCGCGGTGCTCTGCCACCGTCGCCGCCTGGATCTTCGGCACGGGCCCTCCTCGTTCGGTCAGTCGTCCAGCCCCTCGGACACCCGGGTGGATGCCGTCGAGAGGGCGCCGTCGACCATCTCGAGCACGCGGTCGCAGTGAAGCAGGATGTCATGGTCGTGCGTGACCATCACAGTCGCGACCCCGGCTTGGCGTGTCTCGCGGGCCAGCAGCTCGACGATCTCCTGGCTGCGCGCGCGGTCCAGGGCGGATGTCGGCTCGTCGACCAGCAGCAGCGACGGGCCGCACACCAGGGCGCGGGCGATGCCGACGCGCTGCCGCTCACCGCCGGAGAGCTCATGCGGGCGTCGCCCGCGCTTGTCCGCCAGGCCGACCTCCGCGAGCAGCTCGCGCGGGTCGCGCGCGGGCTTGCCGCCCCGCATGTGGAGCGCGAGGCGCAGCTGGTCCTCGGCGGTGAGTGCGGGCACCAGGTTCCCGGACTGGAACACGAAGCCGATGTGCTCCAGGCGGAACCGGGTCCGCTCGCGGTCCCGCATGGCCACCAGGTCCTGGCCGTCGATCAGCACCGAGCCCGAGTCGGGCGTGGTGAGGGCGCCGGCCACGGCGAGCAAGCTCGACTTGCCGGAGCCGGACGGCCCCACCACGGCGACGAGCTCGCCGGGGGCGACGGTCAGCGACACGCGGTCGAGTGCGGTGACGGTGCCGTCGCCGTCGCCGAGGGTGAGCGTCACGTCGCCCAGCTTGAGGCCGTGCTGCGCGCCCGTGAGGTCGCTGGCGCCGCCCGAGGCGCGGGTGTCTGTGCTGGTCATCGCTGTCCTCCGAGTGCCTTGAGCGGGTCGACCTTGGCGATGCGGGCGATCGCGAACGCGGCGCCGATCAGTCCCAGGCCGATGAGCAGGATGAAGGCGAGCCCGATGGCCGGCGCCTCCAGGGCGAAGGGCATCGGGGTGCTGGCGAGCAGCGCCCCGCTGCCCACGCCGATGGCCACGCCAACGAGCGTGGAGGCCAGCAGCACGATGAGCGCCTGCGCCAGGCCGTCCCGCAGGAGGTAGCCGGTGGAGGCGCCCATGGCGCGCAGCACGGAGAGCTCGTGGCGGCGCTGGATGGTCCAGACGGTGAAGAACGCGCCGACGACGAGCGCCGAGATCGCGTACAGGAACACCTGGATGAGCATCAGCGTCGAGGTCTCGGCCGAGTAGCCGGGGGAGGCGCCGAACGACTCGACGAGGGTCTTGCTGGACGTCCCGGCGGCGGCGTCGCCAGCCGCGAGGTCGATGGCCCGGCCGTCGGCGGCCTGCAGCGCGACGGCGCTGGCCTCGGTGTACGCGTCGGCCCGGACCTCCTCGCCGGCGGAGGCTCCGGAGTGGACCTCCTGCCAGGTGGTGAGCGGCAGGTAGGCGACGTCGACGTGGCCGAACGTGTGCTGGTTGCCGGTGCTGCCGATGATCGTCAGCTCCGTGCCGACGCGGTCGATGGTGAGGGTGTCGCCGACCGCGAGCCCGTCGTCCAGGACGGTCTGGCTCACGACGATGCCGTGGGGGTCGCCGAGGCGCTGGCCCTCGGCCACCGCGGGCTCGAGGAACGAGCCGGGCTCGACGCCGAACAGCGCGAGGTCCACGGGGACGTCGGTGGAGCTGTGCGCGTTGACGAGCATGGAGCCGAGCGGCTCGGCGGCTGCCACGTCGGGGCGGTCTGCCCAGACGTCGACCTGCGACACGTCGATGATGCTCCGCGAGAAGGCGGAGTCGGTCTTGGTGCCCTCGGCGAAGGCGAAGGCGTCGACGGGCTGGGCCTTGAGCCCGGAGACGCCGTCGTTCACCAGTCCGGAGGAGAGCCCGGAGAGCATCACCATCAGCACGGCGATGAGTGCGACGACGCCTCCCATCAGGCTGAAGCGCGATCGCGCGAAATGGAGCTCGCGGAGTGCGAGGAACATCGGGGGCCTTTCGTCGGATGCGCGGCTGGGTTACCGACGCTATGTCGGCATGATATCAACGCCCAGTCGGGAAAGTCTGGGAAGAGTGACGATTGCCTCAAATCCCCCGGGCGTCCCACTGTGTGAGACGGTCTCGCCACGGAGTGGACGTCACGGCGGCGGAGGAGCACCATCCTCGCCATGAGCACCCCGCGAGGAACGCACGCGTCACGACTGGCCATGGGCCACGTCGCGATGATGTGTTGTCTGCCCCTCGCCGCGTGCCGCTGACGCCAGCGACTCTCCGCTCGGCCCCGCCGCCCCTCTGAGGGCGTGCCGCACCCTCCCTCTGCCTCGCAGGTGTGACGTCTGCGCCGAGGGCTAGCACCGCTCCCGCACCTCCCCGCATCGCCGGGCCGTCACCCACCGTGGCGAGCCTCGGGCTGCACCCACCGGAAGGAACATCCCCATGCTCCGCACCCTCGTCCGCACCCTTGCCGCAGCTTCGGCGGTCGCCCTGCTCGCCGCGTGCTCCGGCACGAGCGACGCGGGCTCCGACGCCGGCGATGCGGAGGCCGTCCGTATCGGCGTCGTCGGCGCCAGTGAGGACCACTGGACGGTCTTCACGGAGGCGGCCGCCGAGGAGGGCATCGAGGTCGAGCTCGTCAACTTCACCGACTACACGCAGCCCAACCCGGCGCTGTCGCAGGGGCAGCTCGACCTCAACCAGTTCCAGCACCTGCAGTACCTGGCCCAGTACAACGTGGGCACGGATGACGACCTGACGCCCATCGGCGCCACCGCCGTCTACCCGCTGGGCCTGTACTCCAAGAAGCACACCTCGATCGAGGACATCCCCGAGGGCAGCGAGGTCGCCATCCCCAACGACCCCACCAACCAGGCGCGCGCCCTGCTCGTGCTGCAGGACGCCGGGCTCGTGAAGCTCAAGAACGGCGGCAGCTCGGTGTCCATCCCCGCCGACGTCATCGCCGACGAGTCCACCGTCACCGTCACCCCCGTCGACGCGGCGCAGACGGCTGTGGCGCTGAACAGCGTCGCGGCGTCGATCATCAACAACGACTTCGTGGCCGACGCCGGGCTCTCGCCGGCTGACGCGCTCTACCAGGACAAGGCCGAGAGCCCGGGGGCCCGCCCGTACATCAACATCTGGGTCGCGCGCGCCGAGGACAAGGACAACGCCACCTACCTCAAGCTCGTCGAGCTGTACCAGGGCGCCGAGGTGCAGGAGGCGCTGCTCGCCGCGTCGGGCGGCACCGCCGTCATCACCAGCCAGGGCGGCTCCGAGCTGCAGGGCTACCTGGTGGACATCCAGAAGGCCGTCGCCGCACAGGGCTGACCTGGCGCAGTCTGACGGGGGTCCACAGCGACCCCCGTCAGACTGTCCCCTCGCACTCCACCCCCCAGGAGGACTCAGCGCATGAGCGCGATGATCACGTTCGAGCACGCGACGAAGGTGTTCGGCAGCGGCCCCAGCGCCGTGCGCGCCGTCGACGACGTCAGCCTCGAGATCCGGCGGGGGGAGATCTTCGGCGTCATCGGCTATTCGGGCGCCGGCAAGAGCACCCTGGTGCGGCTCATCAACGCCCTCGAGCCCGTCACCTCTGGGCGGGTGGTCGTCGACGGGCACGAGGTCAGCGCCCTGGGGGAGGGTGACCTGCGCAAGGTCCGCGCAGGCATCGGCATGGTGTTCCAGCACTTCAACCTGCTCGCCTCGCGCACCGTCGCCGGGAACGTCGGCTATCCGCTGCGGGTGGCCGGCTGGTCCAAGGAGCGGCGGGTGGCCCGCGTGGCCGAGCTGCTCGAGTTCGTGGGGCTGAGCGACAAGGCGCGGCAGTTCCCCTCCCAGCTCTCCGGCGGGCAGAAGCAGCGCGTCGGCATCGCTCGCGCGCTCGCTGCCGCGCCCGCAGTGCTGCTGGCCGACGAGGCCACCAGTGCGCTCGACCCCGAGACGAGCCGCGATGTGCTCGCGCTGCTGCGCCGCGTCAACCGTGAGCAGGGCGTCACCGTCGTGGTCATCACGCATGAGATGGACGTGGTGCGCAGCACCTGCGACCGGGTCGCCGTGATGGAGCACGGCCGCGTGGTCGAGGTCGGCGACGTCTACTCGGTGTTCTCCGAGCCGCAGGCCGACGCCACCCGCAGGTTCGTGGCGACGGCGCTGCACGACCGGCCCGACGCCGAGGTCCTCGCGCGGCTGCGGCACCGGCACCAGGGGCGGATCGTCACCGTCGGGGTCCGCGACGACGGCGGCTCAGGCACGCAGCTCACCCGTGAGCTGCGCGAGCACGGCGTGGACGGCTCGATCATCTACGGCGGCATCTCCGAGATCGACGAGCGGCCGTTCGGCAGTCTCACGCTCGAGCTGGTGGGCGACGATCCCGCGATCGACAGGCTGCTGGCGTCGCTGCGCCGCACCACCGACGTGGTCGAGCTGACGGAGGCACGGTGACGCTCGGCTGGGACGTCCTGCTCCCCATCCTGTGGGAGTCCCTGGGCGAGACGCTCTACATGGTGTCCGTGACGCTGCTGGTCGGCGGGTTCGCCGGGCTGCTGCTCGGGCTCGCGCTCTACACGACCCGCAAGGGCAACCTGTTCGCCAGCGGCCCCGGCTTCACGGTGCTCAACGTGCTGGTCAACATCGTGCGGCCCATCCCGTTCATCATCTTCATCACGGCGATCGGGCCGCTGACCCTCGCCGTGGTGGGCACCACGATCGGCACCCAGGCGGCCATCTTCCCGATGACGCTGATGGCCACGTTCGCCACCTCGCGCATCGTCGAGCAGAACCTTGTGGCGCTCGATCCGGGGGTGATCGAGGCGGCGCGCGCGATGGGCGCCTCGCGGCTGCGGATCGTGGCCACGGTGCTCGTGCCCGAGGCCCTGGGGCCCCTGATCCTCGGTTACACCTTCCTGTTCGTGGGCATCGTGGACATGTCCGCGATGGTGGGCGCGATCGGCGGCGGCGGGCTCGGCGACTTCGCGATCGTGTACGGCTACCAGCGCTTCAACTGGCAGGTCACGTTCATCACGGTCGTGGTGATCGTGGTGATCGTGCAGCTCGCCCAGTGGCTGGGCAACACGTTGGCGAGGCGTGTGCTGCGTCGATGACCGCCCGGCGGGCCCAGCCCGTCACGCCGTCCCGGCGACATCACCGACCTGCGCCGCCCGCCGGCCCGGCAGGTGGCGCTAGCGGTAAGGCGGAGGTGGGGCTAGCCCGACTCGGGAAGGGCAGGGGGCGTCATGGTGGCGCCCGGTCTCCCGAACCATGCTGAACAGGCACGAAACGCCACTGTCAGCACGGCCACCCCAGGAGACCTCATGCCCCAGCAGCCAGATCCGCAGCAGTCAGTCCCGCAGCAGCGCGGCCCACGTCGTCCCACGCGCGCGTCGGCGCTCGCGCTGGTGAGCGCATTCGCCGTCGGGGCCGCCCTCGCCGTCCCCGGCGCCGCGTTCGCCGGTGACAAAGAGCGCCCGCACGGCCAGGGGAAGCCCCGGGCGGATGTCGTCCAGCACGGGCTCGACCGGCTCGTCTGGGAGGACGGCGTCCCCGCGGCGCTGGCCAGCGTCACCGACCGCAAGGGGCGGGACCGCGACCTGGTCGCAGGCGTGGGCGACCTCGCCACCGGCGCCCGTGTGCCGGTGGACGGGCAGGTCCGCATCGGCAGCAACAGCAAGACGTTCGTCGCGGCCACCGTGCTGCAACTCGTCGGCGAGGGCCTCATCGGGCTCGACGAGCCCATCGAGGCCTACCTGCCCGGCCTCGTCAGGGGAGACGGCGTCGACGGCCACGACATCACGGTGCGCGACCTGCTGCAGCACACCAGCGGGATCCGCAGCTACACGGACGGCCCCCCGTTCCTCCAGGACGGCGTCCCGGACCTGGCGGCGATCACCGACTGGTACGTCGAGCCCCACGAGCTGCTCGACCTGGCCCTGGCGATGCCGACGTCAGGGGGAGGCAAGGCCTTCGCCTACAGCAACACGAACTACCTGCTCGCGGGCCTCATCGTGCAGAAGGCCACCGGGCGGCCGCTGGCCGAGGCCATCACCGAGCGGATCATCGAGCCCCTGGGCCTGCGCAGCACCTACGTGCCCGATCGCGGCGAGCGGGGCATCCGCGGCCCGCACCCCCACGGGTACTTCGCCGCGACGGCAGACGAGGAGCTGGTCGATGTCACCAACCTCGACTCGTCGCAAGCCTGGGCGTCGGGCGACGTCGTCTCCACCCCCAGCGACCTCAATGCGTTCTTCAGCGCGCTGCTCGGCGGCAAGGTCCTGCAGCCCGCCGAGCTGGCGCAGATGAAGACGGTCATCACGCCCGACGGGCTCCCCGAGGGCTTCGGCTACGGACTGGGCCTGACCTCCACCGCGCTGAGCTGCGGCGACGTCGCCTGGGGCCACGGAGGCGCGATCGCCGGCTACCTGACCGAGGGCGGCGTCACCGACAGCGGCCGAGCCGTGACGGTGGCCGTCACCGCACTCGACGTCGGGCAGGCCGACACCACCGCGCACCTCGCGGAGTTGGTCGACACCGCGCTGTGCTCATGACGCACACCGCATGGCGCCTGATCGAACAGGTGGCTCACAGGTTCTCCTAGGGACGGCCCCAGACTGCTGCCCGAAGGTGAGGCAGCCGCTTGAGCGGCGACCCCTCTGGACCTGACGGGAGCGTCGATGTTCCTCACCTACCTGCGCCGGGAGCTGCGGCAGCGCCGCAAGCAGACCTGGCTCGTGGCCCTCGGGCTCGGCCTGGCGATCGCCCTGGTCATCACCGTGACCAGCGTGACCGCGGGCATCGGCAAGGCCCAGGACGAGGTGCTCGCCTCGGTGTACGGCGTCGGCACGGACATCACCGTGACCAATGCGCCGCAGATGCCCGACGGCGAGGGCGGGGGAGGACCCCAGCAGTTCGAGTTCGAGCAGGGCGCCGACAACGGCTCCGGTGGCGCGACGTTCGCCCAGGACCGGCTCGAGGTCGCCCGCGGCTCCTCGACGATGGACGCCTCGGCCGTCGACGACGTCGCAGTCATCGACGGGGTCGCGTCCGTGGCCGGCTCGCTGAGCCTGAGCAGCACCAGCTTCTCCGGCGAGGTCCCCGACATGTCCTCCATGCCGGCGCCCGGCGAGCGGCCCGAGGGCGGCGCCGACGAGTCGGGCGGCCAGCCCGGTGGGGGCTCGTTCAGCATCGACAGCATCGACGTCGAGGGCATCGACCTGGCGAACGACGCCGTCGGCCCGCTCACCTCGGCCATCCTCGACGACGGCCGCGCGCTCGACGAGTCCGACTCCGGGGCCACCGTCGCCCTCGTCGACTCGGCCTACGCCACCAGCAACGAGATCGCCGTGGACGGGACCGTCACTCTCGGCGGCACGGACTTCACCGTCGTCGGCATCGTGTCCTCGACGTCGTCCTCGGCGACCACCGCCGCCAACGTGTACATCCCGCTCGACACGGCCCAGACGCTCGCCAACCAGGCCGGGCAGGTCAGCGCCCTGTACGTGCAGGCCGACTCCGCCGACGTCATCACCGCCGTGCAGTCCGCGATCGAGAACGCGCTGCCCGACGCGACCGTCGCCACCGCCGCCGATCTGGCCAGCAGCGTCTCCGGGTCGCTGTCCAGCGCCTCCGACCTCGCCGGCACGCTCGGCACGTGGCTCGCCGTCGTGGTGCTGGTCGCGGCGTTCGCGCTGGCCATCCTGTTCACCCTGTCCGGCGTCGGGCGCAGGATCCGCGAGTTCGGCACCCTCAAGGCGCTGGGCTGGCGCAGCCGCCGCGTCGTCGGCCAGGTGATGGGCGAGTCCGTGGCCCAGGGGCTCCTCGGCGGGATCGTCGGCCTGGTGCTCGGGCTCGGCGCGGTGCTGGCCATCAACCTCATCGCCCCCGAGCTGTCCGCGAGCCTCACCGCCAGTGGCGGCGCAGGCGGCGGCCCGGGCGGCATGGGCGGCGGCGGCATGGGCGGCGGCATGGGCGGCCCGATGGGGCAGACGGCCTCGGCCATCGCCGTGACCCTGCAGGCGCCCGTGACCGGGACGGCTGTGCTGGCCGCGGTGGCGCTCGCGGTGCTCGGCGGGCTGGTCGCCGGTGGCCTGGGCGGCTGGCGCGCGGCGCGGATGCGGCCGGCGGAGGCGCTGCGCAGTGTCGCCTGACCACGTGTCGCCTGACCACGTGTCGCCTGACCCCACACCCGTCCGCCCGTCTGTCCCTGCTCAGGAAGGCTCCCCGATGTACGAGCTGCGCGACGTCATGAAGCGCTACACCCAGAAGAACCGGATCGTCGACGCCCTGCGCGGAGTGAACCTCACCATCGGCGAGGGTGAGCTCGTCGCTATCCAGGGCCCCACCGGCGGCGGCAAGTCGACCCTGCTGCAGCTGCTCGGCGCGATGGACCGGCCCACCTCCGGCTCGATCGCCCTCGACGGCCTGGAGCTCGCGGGGCTCAGCGAGTCGGCGCGCACCGACGTGCGGGCCCGCACGGTCGGCTTCGTGTTCCAGGGCTTCAACCTCATCCCGACACTCACCGCCCAGCAGAACGTCGAGACCGGCCTGGTCCCGCTCGGGCTCGGCGCCGCCGAGCGTGCCGAGCGCGCCGCCCAGGCGCTCGCCGACGTCGGGCTCGCCGAGCGGGCCGCCCACATGCCCGACGAGCTCTCGGGTGGCCAGCAGCAGCGCGTCGCGATCGCCCGCGCCCTCGCCAAGCGTCCGCGCGTGCTCCTGGCCGACGAGCCCACCGGCAACCTCGACGAGCGCACCCGCGACGAGATCATGGCGATGATCGAACGGCTCTGGCAGGACCAGGGCCTCACCATCGTCATCGTCACGCACGACTCGTGGGTGGCACGCCGGGCGCAGCGTCAGCTGTGGATCTCCGACGGGGTCGTCACCGAGAAGACGGGCGGCCGGGGGCCGAAGGCGTCGACCGCCACTGTGCGGTAAGAACCCGCGCTCGCAGTCAGCGGGGGTCGTGGCGGGGGCCGGTCGCGCACTGTCACCAGTGAGCTGGAGGGCAGTAGGGACCAGGACTGCCATCGCGGCGCCAGCCGCGACTCCCGCCCCTGCGCGACGGGTCCTCACATGTCGCACTCGCAGACGTGGTTGAACTCCACGACCTGCTCGCCCTCCTCGGTGCGGGCCCAGGCCTCCGCCTCGGCGCGGTCGCAGAAGGAGCGGCCGGCCAGGCGCCCGTTCGCCAGGAGGACGCCGACCTCGATGTCCTCGCGGGGGTCTGCCACGGAGGTGGTGGGCGAAGGTGCTGTGGTCATGCCAGGCCTCCAGGTGGTCATCGTCGATGTCCTCTCAACGTGGCGCCGGCCTGTTCTAGTCCTCGTCCGCGACCCATCCCGGGGCGTCCACCTGGATGCGCGCGTCCCCGACGAGTTCCGTGAGCTGCCTCTCCAGCTCGGCGAGCCCGCTGCTGCCGATCCGGTCTTCCCAGCCTCGCCGCAGCTCGTCGAAGATCGCCTCGCCCTGGCGCATGACCTCGAGCCCTAACGGGGTGACCTCGATGCGCTTGCGCCGGGCGTCGTGCGGATCGGCCTCTCGGGAGATGTAGCCGCGTTCGAGCAGGGTCGCGATGGTCTTCGCCGCGGCCTGTTTGGACACGGACATGCGGCGTCCGAGCTCGGAGGCGCTGTCGGCGCCGGAGAGGATGGCCCGCATCGCGAAGTCGTGCACGGGGCGCACATCCGCGTATCCCCGGGCGACGAGCTCCACGACTGCGTCGTCCACCAACCGGCGGTACGCGCCGAGGAGCAGCAGGGCGAGGTCGGGACCCGATCGAGACACGACGCCAGGCTACGGGCTCGTTGACGTGGACAACCAGGTTGTCTAGAGTTGGACAACCAGGTTGTCCAAACCCAGGGGAGTGGCGTCATGCCCAGCACAGCCTCCGGTCGCACCCTCGCGGGCGTCGTCCACCACACCGCAAGGGTGAACGGGACCAGCCTCCACTACGTGTCGGCGGGGGAGTCCGGCTCGCCGATCCTGCTGGTCCACGGCTTCCCGGAGACGTGGTGGGCGTTCCACCGGCTCATCCCGCTCCTCGCCTCACGCCATCGGGTGTTCGCCGTCGACCTGCGCGGGTTCGGTGACTCCGCCCCCGCCGGGGATGACCACAACAGCGCCACCGCGTCGGAGGATCTGCGCCAGCTCATCCGCCACCTCGACGTCGGCCCGGTGCACCTCGTCGCCCAGGACATCAGCGGCGGCGCGGCCTTCCGCCTCGCCGCCGGGCGCCCCGCTGACGTCGCCAGCCTCACCGCCATCGAGATGGGCCTCGCGGGATTCGGGCTCGAGGGGTTCGCGGACGTCACCCACGGCGGGTCCTGGCACATCGGCGTCCTCGCCGCGCCCGGTATCGCCGAGCTGCTCTTCGCCGGTCGCGAGCGCGCGCTCCTGGGCGACTGGGCGTTCCCGTCGATGACCGCCGTCGATGGCGCCGTCACCGACGACGACGTCACCGAGTTCGCCCGCGCCTACTCCCGGCCCCGCGGTTGGGACGGCGCCGCAGGCCTGTACCGGTCGATGCTCGCCGAGGGCGACGAGCTCCGGGCGCTCGCGGCCGCCCAGCCGCTGGACCTCCCGATCCTCGCCGTCGGCGGGTTCGGGGGCCCGTTCACCGAGGGGACTGTCCGCCAGGTCTCCACCGGCGACGTGGAGTCCGTGCTGCTGGACGGGGTCGGCCACTATGTCGCCCTCGAGGCGCCGCAGGCCCTCGCCGCCGCGATGCTGCAGTTCCTCGACCGCGTCGACCAGGCCTGATCCCGGCGCGGTGATGGCCTGGGCCTGACGTCCTGCCGGCGGTGCCGTGGTCAGCGCACGCGCAGGCGGCGGGCGGCCCAGCGCATCGCCCAGCGCCAGCTCACGTGCGGACCGGCTGGCGAGGAGGTCAGCCCCGCACCAGCTCGCTGGCCGTCGGGTCGCCGGGCAGGGCGGGGAGGTCGGTGGGGCGGGCCCAGTAGCTCCACCACGCCCAGCCCGATCCGACGGGCAGCCAGCCGCCGCCGTCCGGCAGGGAGCCGAAGGTCCGAGTGTGCTCCCACTGGCGGTCGTCCCGTTCGAGCACGTGGAAGAGCGGGCCGTAGGCGACCGAGTGCCAGCCATAGCGGCCGGCGCGCGCGAGGACTGACATCTCGTTGAACGCGGACAGCGGGCGCAGGATGAGCCGCTCCTTCGAGCCGCCGCTGGCTGCTGCTGCCGTGGAGGCGTCCGGCTGCCCGTAGCGCTGCTGGGCGGCCTGGCGGGTCATGCCGAGCACGGCGCCGACCTGCTCCCAGGTGCAGCCGGCGCCGCGCGCGGACTGGACGGCGGCGGCGAGCAGCACGTCGGTCTCCGAGCGCGCGGCGCGGGCCAGCGCGACGAGCTCGAGGTGCGCGTCGGCGTCATGCGTGAGGCGATCGCGCAGGGTGGGGTCGACGTCGTGTAGGGCGCGGGCGAGGTGGTCGCGGAGGGAGTCTCCGCCGGGCTGGGTGGGCGTGTCGTCGGAGGTCATGTGTCAACTATGACTTGACGAAGGGCGTGACGTCAATCATTAGTTGACAGCCGATCGGGTGAAGTGTCGCGGGCGCGCGGCGGCCATCCGCCCCAGATGGCGGTGGCCGCCGACGCGCTCACACGAACGCGACGGACCCGTCTGGCCGCACGGGCAGGCGGCGCTCCCAGTGCACGTAGTCGTCGTGCGCGAGCGCCTCCTCGTCGATCTCGACGCCCCACCCGGGCCGGTCCGGGCGCAGGTCGAGGTGGCCGTCGGTCGGCAGGTACGGGTCGGGGCACCACGTGGTGGTGTCGGGCTTGTACTCCAGGTAGGCGAAGTTCGTGGTCGCCGCCGCGAAGTGCACGTTGTGCGCCGTCGCGAGCGGGCCCATCGGGTTGTGCGGCGCGATCGGGACGTAGTGGGCGTCGGCGATCGTGGCGATCTTGCGCATCTGGGTGAGCCCGCCGACCACGCAGATGTCCGGCTGGGCGATGTCGACGCCGCCCGCGCTCAGCAGGGCGAGGAACTCGTAGGGGGAGTAGAGCGACTCCCCGGTGGCGAGCGGGATACGCATCTGCGCGCGCAGCCTGCCCCAGGCGGGGATGTGCTCCGGGCGGAGCGGCTCCTCGAGGAACAGCGGGTCGAACGGCGCGAGCGCGTCCGCGAGCTGCAGGGCGCGGATCGGCTCGAAGACCTTGGCGTGGGCGTCGAACGCGAACTCCCAGTCCTGGGGGGCGCGCGAGCGCAGCTCGCCGAAGTAGTCGGCGACCTCGCGGCACAGGGTTCCCCACCGGGTGTCGTGCGGCTGGCGCCGGTAGGGGCTGAGCTTGAAGGCGGTGAACCCGAAGGCCTCGTGCATCGCCTGCGCGCGGTCCAGGCACTCGTCGGGGTCCGGGGCGTCGTACAGGCCGCAGTACACCGGGACGCGGTCGCGGACGTTGCCGCCCAGCAGCATGTACACCGGCAGGTTCGCGGCCTTGCCCGCGATGTCCCACAGGGCGTGGTCGATCGCGGCGATGGCCGCCAGCCCCAGGGCGCCCGGGGGGAACCGCGTGCTGCGGATGAGGACTGCCGAGATGTGCTCGACGCGGCGGGCGTCGGCGCCCTTGATGATGTCGAACAGGTAGTCCAGCAGCGGGGGGAGAGCGCGGTCGGGGCCGTGGTTGTACGCCTCGCCCCACCCGCTGATGCCCGCGTCGGTGTCGATCCGGACCAGCAGCCGCGGCCGGTTGCCGACGCGCTGCATGTAGGTGTGCAGGCCCGTGATCGCCAGGGGCTCGTTCGTCGTCATCGACGTCCTCTCAATCTGTCGGGCGCGGGTGGCGCGCCCGTCGTGTGCTACTCGAAGCGGGCGATGCAGCGGGTGGCGAACTGCTCGATGTGCTCGCGCGTCAGCCGCTCGACCTTGGTGGCGTCGCCTGCGGTGGCCGCCTCCCAGAGCGCGGCGTGCTCGGTGGCCTCGGTCGCCCAGCTCGGGTCGGACTGCCACAGCGTCACGGAGATGAGGGCGGTGCGCTCCCGCAGCCCGTCGAGGATGTCGATGAGCTGGATGTTGCCGCAGCCGGCGTACAGCGTCCGGTGGAAGGCGCGGTTGAGGTCGCTGCGCTCTTCGTGTGTCGTCGCCTCGGCCGCGCGCCGCAGGAGCTCGCCCGCCTCGGTGACGTCGGCGCGCGCGCGGACCGTCGCGGCGACGGCGGTCGGCTCGAGGAGCATGCGGACCTCGAACACGTCCTTGACCAGGGCGCGATCGACGACTGTGACGGCGGCGCCCTTGAACTCGCTGAAGCTGACCAGGCCCTGCCCGGCGAGCGTCTTCAGGGCCTCCCGGACGGGGGTCTTCGACACCCCGTAGAGGGTGGCGAGCTCGACCTCGGCCAGAGGGCTGCCTGCGGCGAAGTGCCCGGACAGGATCCCTCGTCGGATCTCTCCGGCTACCCATGCCGTCCTGGACGGCATGGGCCGGTAGGTGGTGATGGCTGGTGATGGTGTGCTCACGGTTCAGAGCGTAGCCCATCTGTACGGTATCTGATATACAAGATGCATGACCCCGTCCGACGCCCCCTGTTTTCGCGTCGTGGGGACACCTTCATTGGCCGTAGCAAGGGAGCTACTCATGCAGTTCGTCAGCCAGAAGCGGCGACGCAGCATTGCCGTGGGAGCCGCGTTGGCACTCACGCTGGGACTGGGCGCGTGCGCGAGCGCCGACGAGGAAGCCGGAGCCGACGGCGGGCCCGTCACCCTCACGTTGTGGGACACCGATGCGCGCACCGCCCGCACTGAGCGTCTCAACAAGCTGATCGAGATGTTCGAGGCGGAGCACCCGGACATCCGCATCGAGTACGTCGGCCTGCCGACCGACTCGTACATGGAGAAGATCGAGACCGCGATCGCGACCGGCACGACGCCGGACCTGCTCACCCCGAAGGCGTCCGACCTGTCAGCCCTGGTCGCCCAGAAGGCCCTCGCGCCACTGGACGACCGGATGGCCGCCGACGGGTTCGACGAGTCGATGTCCGCCTCGATGATCCAGTCCGCCAAGTCGGCCGCCGCCGACGGGGTGCTCTACCTGACGCCCAGCAGCGCCCTGACCGACGTGATCTGGTACCGGCCCGACCTGGCCGACGCGGCCGGCCTCGGAGCCCCGAAGACCTGGGATGACTTCTACGAGGCGGCTGAGAAGCTCACCCAGAAGGACACCGGCCAGTTCGGCTACACGATCCGCGGGGGCACCGGCTACTGGTCCCAGTTCGCCGGGATGGTGCTGCCCCAGGCGGGCGTCGGCGCCTACTTCAACGAGGACGGCACGTCCGTCTTCCGCAACCCCGAGGTCGTCGCCGCCGCGAAGGACTACGCGGGCCTGTACAAGACGACCACCGCGCAGAGCGACCTGACGGCCGACTTCAAGGTGATGGTGGCGCAGTTCGCCGCCGGCTCGACAGCCATGCTCTCCCACTCGATCGGCTCCTACCCCGACCACGTCGCCGCCCTCGGCGAGGACAAGGTCGCGTCCGTCGTCGCCTTCCCCGCGGACAACGGCGTGCGGGTGCAGAGCAGCCTCGTCCTCGGCTTCGCGATGTTCGAGAAGTCCCAGCACCCCGAGGAGTCGTGGGAGTTCCTGAAGTTCATGATGGAGGAGGAGGGCAACTCCTACTGGGCGCGCGAGTCGGGGTACATCCCCGGCAACAACGCCGTGGCCACCGAGGCCTGGGTCGCCGACTCCCAGCCGATCGCCGTCTCGCAGCAGGCGATGGCCGAGTCCGCGACTGTGCCGCTCGAGCACCCGTACTACCTGCCCGAGTTCACCGCGATCACCACCACGGACAGCCTGCCCAAGTGGCAGATGGCGCTGCAGGGCGACCTGTCCGTCGAGGAGTTCTGCGCCGAGCTCGCCGAGGCGTTCGAGGCCTCGCGTGAGGCGTTCGAGGCCCGCACGACCAACTGACGAGAGGACCGGTCCGGCCCGCGCCCGTGCGCCGGACCGGTCCCCCTCGAACCGACAGCAAGGAAGCCGTCATGTCACACAGCACGGTCACGGGTCCACCACCCGTGCGCCCCACCCGAACACCACGCACGCCCTATCTCCTCGTCGGCCCCGCCCTCGTGCTGGTGGCGGTGTTCCTCGTCTACCCCGTGGGGAACGTCATCTACTCGGCGTTCCAGCAGCAGAACGTCCTGACGCCCTGGGACGACGGATTCGTCGGGCTGGCCAACTTCCGCCAGATCCTCGACGACCCGGTCTTCTGGAAGAGCCTCGCGTTCACCGGCAAATGGGTCGTCACCGAGGTCTCCCTGCAGTTGGTCTTCGGTGTCGCGCTGGCCCTCATCGTCAATGAGCAGTTCCGGGGGCGCGGCCTCGCGCGCGCCATGGTGTTCGCCCCGTGGGCCGTCGCCGGAATCCTCACGACGACCATCTGGATGCTGATCTTCAACCCCACCACCGGCATCACCAGATACCTGGCCGACATGGGCGTCGTCGACTACGGCACGTCACTGCTGTCCAGCTCGACCGGCGCCTTCTGGGCGGCCGTCATCGCGGAGATGTGGAAGGGCATTCCCTTCTTCGCGATCATGATCCTCGCCGACCTCCAGTCCGTCCCGGGCGAGCTGTACGAGGCCGCGCACGTCGACGGCGCCGGCAGAGCGCGCCGCTTCTGGAGCATCACGCTTCCCCACATCAAGAACGGGCTCGTGGTCGCGACGCTGCTGCGCGCGATCTGGGAGTTCAACAACGTGGACCTGCTGCTGACCTTGACCGGCGGCGGCCCCGCCGGGTCCACCACCACGCTGCCGCTGTATGTGGCGCAGACAGCGCTCAAGACCAAGGAGTTCGGATACGGGTCGGCGCTCACCGTCGTCGCGTTCGCCATCCTCACCGTCGCCTGCGTCGTCTACATGAAGCTCACCAAGATGGGGGAGGACCAGTCATGAGCGCCATCACCGCGCCCGCGCCCGCACCCGCGGTGGCGCCGGCCGACCCCCAGCGTCCCCGTGCACGCCGCCGCCGAGTCGTCTGGCGGATCCACGGGCCCCTGAGCCTGTACATGCTCTTCACCCTCCTGCCGTTCTACTGGATGGTGATGTTCGCGTTCCGCGAGCGCGGATCGTCCTCGCTGCTGCCCAAGCCGTTCACCACGGAGAACCTCAAGTACGTCTGGGTCAACGGGAACTTCAGCCAGTTCTTCTTGAACTCGATGATCGTCGCCGTGCTCGCTGTCGTCGTCTCCACGATCATCGCGGTGATGTGCGGCTACGCGCTCTCGCGCTACTCGTTCCGCGGGAAGAACGCGTTCCAGCTGCTCATGCTGTCCACGCAGTTCATCCCCGGCGCGATGATGCTCATCCCGCTCTTCAAGATCTTCCAGGGCATGGGCCTGATGAACAGCCTGTGGGCCCTGGTCATCGCCGACACGGTGTTCCACCTGCCACTGTCCATGCTGCTCATGGCCGGCTTCATCAAGAACATCCCCATCTCCCTCGAGGAGGCGGCCTGGGTCGACGGCTGCAGCCGGTTCGCCGGGTTCCGGCGGGTCATCTTCCCGTTGCTCGTGCCAGGAATGGTCGCCGTGGGCGCCTATGCGTTCATCGGCGCCTGGAACAACTTCCTGTTCGCCGTGATGTTCATCAACGAGCAGAGCAAGTTCACCGTCCCCGTCGGGCTGAGCTACATGCTCGGCGAGTTCGGCGTCGACTACGGCTCGCTCGCCGCCGGTGGGCTCATCGCCGTGCTCCCCGTCATCCTGCTCTTCGCCTACGTCCAGAAGTACCTGGTCACGGGCCTGTCCGCAGGGGCGGTGAAGGGATGACCCCCCAGACTGCGAGCGCCGCATTCGCCGAGCGCATGCGCGCACGAGAGACGGTCGTCGGGTACTGGTCCATGCTGGGCTCCGGTGTGGCCGCTGAGCGGCTGTCCCGGGTCGGCTACGACTACGTGTGCGTCGACGCGCAGCACGGGTTCGGCGGCTACAACGACATGCTGCACGCGCTCACCGCGATCGACGGCTCGCCCGGCTGCGTCGGGCTCGTCCGGGTGCCGGAGAACTCCGCGACCCAGATCGGGCGGGCGCTCGACGCTGGGGCCGTCGGGGTGATCGTCCCGCTCGTCGACGACGCCGCCAGCGCCCGCCGTGCGGCCGACGCCTGCCGGTACCCACCGCGCGGCAACAGGTCCTACGGCCCGATCCGCTCGACGCTCGGCGCCCACGGGGCCACCGTCGACCGCGATCGCGACATGCTCTGCCTCGCGATGATCGAGACGGCGCCCGGGCTGGAGAACGTCGAGGAGATCTGCCAGACGCAGGGCATCGACGGGGTGTACGTCGGCCCGTCGGACCTGTCGCTGGTCCTCGGCGCCCGCTACCCGGGAGACCCGCTGACCAGCGAGGTCTTCGAGGGCGCACTGCTCCGGGTCCTGGCGGCCGCCGCCGACGCGGGCGTCGCCGCCGGGATCCACTGCGCGTCCGGCGAGATCGCCGCACGGCGACTCCAGCAGGGCTTCACCTTCGCCAGCGTCGCCTCGGACATCGTCCACCTGGAGGCGGCAGCCGCGCAGCACCTCAAGGCCGCACGAGCGCTCGACGCTCCCTGACGCGAGCCGTCACACCCGCAGCACGCCCCGACGGGAAACCCCGAGGGGCTCATCGATGGAGAGGAACGAGGATGTCCCACCTCGCAGTGATCGGACTGGGGATCATGGGCCTGCCCATGGCCCGCAACCTGGTGGCGGCCGGGCACGTGGTGGTCGGCTACGACCACGGCGACGCCCGCATGGCGGCCCTGGAAGAAGGAGGCGGCCGACGCGCCGCGAGCATCGCGGAGGCGGTGGCGGGGGCCGACGTGGTCATCACGATGCTGCCTGACTCCCCGCAGGTCGAGGAGGTCGTCCTGGGCCCCGGCGGTGTGCTGGAGCACGCGACCGCCGGTGTGATCCACATCGACATGAGCTCCATCCGGCCGGATGTGGCGGTGCGGGTGGCGCAGGAGTGCCGTGCCCGGGGGCTGCGGCCTCTGGACGCGCCCGTCTCCGGCGGCGAGCGGGGCGCGATCGACGGCACGCTGTCGATCATGCTCGGCGGCGAGGACGCCGACGTCGCGGAGGTGCGCCCGCTCCTCGAGGCCGTGGGCCGCACGATCGTGCACGTCGGGCCGAACGGCTCGGGGCAGACCGTCAAGGCCGCGAACCAGCTCATCGTCGGGGGGACGATCCAGCTCGTCGCGGAGGCGATCGTGTTCCTCGAGGCCTACGGGGTGGACACCCAGGCGGCTGTCGAGGTGCTGGCCGGCGGGCTCGCCGGCAACCGCATCCTCGACCTCAAGGCGCAGGGGATGCTCGACCGGGAGTTCGCGCCCGGCTTCCGCATCGACCTGCACCACAAGGACCTGGGCATCGTCACCTCGGCGGCCCGCGAGGCAGGCGTGGCCATCCCCGTCGGCGCGCTGGTCGCCCAGCTCATGGGCTCCGCGCGCGCGAACGGCGACGGCGGCCTGGACCACTCCGCGCTGCTGCGCGGCGTCGAGAGGATGTCCGGCCGTGAGCTCCGCTGAGCACCCGGCGGCCGACGGCGTCGCGGTGCCCGGCCGTCTCGCCGCCAACTGCTCGATCATGTTCAAGGAGCTGCCCCTGCTGGAGAGGCCGGCGGCCGCGCGGCGCGCGGGCTTCCGCGCCGTCGAGTTCTGGTGGCCCTTCGCCGAGGCGGAGCCGGCGGCCAGCGAGGTCGACGCCTTCGTCGCGGCGGTCCGGGATGCCGACGTGCAGCTCATCGGGCTGAACTTCTTCGCCGGGGACATGCCCGGCGGCGAGCGCGGTGTGCTGTCCGACCCGGCCCGGGCCGAGGAGTTCCGCCGCAACGTCGCCGTCGTGGTGGCCATCGGCGAGGCGCTCGGCTGCCGCGCGTACAACGCGCTGTACGGCAACCGCGTCGAAGGAGCGTCGATCGCCGAGCAGGACGAGGTCGCGATCGAGAACCTCGGGGTGGCGGCCCGGGCCGTCGCCGCGATCGGCGGGACGGTGCTCGTCGAGCCCGTCTCCGGGTCGGCCGGCTACCCGCTGCGCACAGCCCAGGACGTGCTCGACGTCGTGGCGCGCGCCCGTGCGCGGCACGACGTGGCGAACATCGGCTTCCTGTGCGACCTCTACCACCTCGCGGTCAACGGAGACGACCTGGACCAGGTGATCGCGCGCCACGGCGCGGAGATCGCCCACGTGCAGATCGCCGACACACCCGGACGGCATGAGCCCGGCACCGGGACGATGCCGCTGCAGCGCCACCTCACGGCACTGCGGGCCGCCGGGTACGACGGCTGGCTGGCGCTGGAGTACGTCCCCAGCACGACGACGGAGGAGACGCTCGGTTGGCTCACCACCGTCACGGTGTGACGGCGGCCGGGGTGGGCCCGGTCGTCGTCGCGTGCGACAAGTTCAAGGGCACGCTCACGGCGACTGAGGTGGGGCTCTCGGTGGCCCAGGGCATCCACGACGCCTCACCTCAGACCCAGGTGGTCGCCGTACCCGTCGCCGACGGCGGGGACGGGACCATCGAGGCGATCACCGCCGCCGGGTTCGCCCTGGCGCCGGTGATCGCCTCCGGGCCCACCGGGCTGCCCGTGGCCACGGCCTACGCGACCCGGGGAGCCGTGGCCGTGGTCGAGCTGGCAGACGCCTGCGGGTTCGTGCGCCTGCCCGCCGGGCGGCTCGAGCCGATGACCGCGTCGAGCCACGGGGTGGGGGAGGTACTGCGCGCGGCGCTTGACGCCGGGCGGCGAGAGATCGTCCTGGCGATCGGGGGCAGCGCCAGCTCGGACGGCGGCGCCGGGATGCTCGAGGCTCTCGGCGCCGTGCTGCGCACCCGCGACGGCAAACCGCTGCCACGCGGCGGCGGCGCCCTCGACGACCTCGGCGGACTCGACCTGTCCGGGCTGCACCCCGCGCTGGCCGAGGCGCAGATCATCCTGGCGAGCGACGTGCGCAACCCGCTGCTGGGCGTCGACGGCGCCGTCGCGGTCTACGGGCCGCAGAAGGGCGCGACAGGGGAGGCCGCGGTGCGGCTCGAGCGCGGGCTCGAGCGTTGGGCGCGGGTGCTCGCCGACGCGACAGGACATGACCACGCGGACTCCCCGGGCGCCGGGGCCGCCGGGGGAGTGGGCGTCGCGGCGATGGCGGCCCTCGGGGCCCGCATGGAATCCGGCGTCGACCTCGTCCTCGACCTCGTGGGCCTCGACCGCCACCTCGACGGCGCGAGCCTGGTGGTGACAGGCGAGGGGTCGATCGACAGCCAGACGCTTCACGGCAAGACACCCGTCGGCGTGGCACGGGCCGCCCGGCGCAGGGAAGTCCCCGTGGTGGGCGTCTGCGGGCGACGCGCCATCCCCGAGGACGCTGCGCGTGGCGCGGGCATCGATCGCATCTTCGCCCTGCAGGACATCGAGCCCGACCGCGAGCGGTCCATGGCGAACGCCGGGCCGCTGCTCAGACGCCTCGCGCGCCACCTCGCCGCCGAGCTCCTGCCGTGAACGCGGGGAGGATCGGCACAGCGCTCTCTTCCTAGAACACCCGGGTGTACCTGTGGACGGGCAACTCGTCCTCGTGCTCCGCGAGCTGACCGACCAGGTCGACGAAGTGCGGCGTCTTCGTGTGGAGGTCCAACGCGTTCAGGTCCTCCCACTCCTCGATCAGCGTCAGTCGATGAGGGTCGTCGATGTCCTGGAAGAGCTCGTAGGAGTGGCACCCCGGCTCCTGGACCGTCTCCTTGACCAGGGCCTCGTAGAGGCGGAGGGCCTCAGGGAGGCTGTGGGGCCGGACGACACTTCGCGCGATGACCTTGATCGTCACCGTGGGCCTTCTTTCTGCGAGGGCGCCTGACGGCGTCGTTGCCTCGTACCACCGCCACCGCGATCGCAGCCACCGCCTGCGGCTCGCCGCCTGACGCACCCGAACTGGACGACCGACACGTCTAGCACTGGTGCATCCCCGACACGCGCACCGGTACCCTAGCGGTGCGCCGAGCCGAGCCCTGTGGCCCGATCGGCGACGCACGGGACCGACAAGAGCCCTGATGGGGACACCGGACGCCACGCGATCGGGTGTCCGACCAGGTTCTCCCAAGTCCCGCGCGCCTGTAGCTCAGGGGATAGAGCACCGCTCTCCTAAAGCGGGTGTCGGCAGTTCGAATCTGCCCAGGCGCACAGTGTCCGTGCAAGTCAGCGCAGGTGTCGGTGACTCGGACACGGCGGCCGAAGGGGCGTCGTCTCGGCACCGCCGGCGTGTCGGCAGGTTGTCTCACGTCATGGCTGCACGGTCGTGGCGTGTGAGCGGGTCTACTGCGGGCGCCCACGGGCATGGCCGGATGGATGACGCCTGTCACCGTCGGCGAGCGCAGGCCCGCAGGCGGTGTTGGCGAGGATGCTGCGCGGTGATCCCGGCGCCCGATCAGTCCCGGGCGGTGATGGCATGACGCGCTGCGCCGCAGTCGCGGTGCAGAGGTACGAAGGAGGAGATGTGGCTCGACCAGGTCAACGCGGGTCCGGTCGTGCGCGCACTGACTCCAGCGCTCAGCGCCGCCGCGCCCCGCGTCCCGCTGAGCAGGGGATCATCCCCGTGCTCGCAGAGGTCGCCCGCGAGGTCGACAGTGCCGTGCGGCGCCCGCCGACGCGTCCGGCGGTGCGCACGAAGTTCCAGGTGGTGGCGCTGCTCGTGCGCGAGGAGCGGGCCCGCCTGATGGCCGACGCCGGACTGTCCGCGTCAAAGCGCACCGAGCAGCTCAAGCGCCTCGACGGGGTGGCGACGCAGCTGGCCAAGACCGCTGCCCGGGATACGACGCTGCTCGAGCTGCTCGCCGAGGACGCCCGGCTCTCCGACGCGGCGCGCGCGTTCAAGGCGACGGTGATGCGCGCTGGAGGCCTCGAGCCGCCGGAGGAGGAGCCCACGCCCGCGCCGCCCACAGCGCCGGCGATCAGCACCGCGCCCCAAGTGGTGCCTCGGTCCGTGATCTCACGCCAGTTGGCGAACCCGTTCCTGGCCCCCGACTACGAGGCCGCGGCTGAGCGGATCGCGACGCGGGCCCGCCGCCTGGCCGGCTGGGAGCTGCTCGAGCCGCTCTTCAGGTCATTCGAGAAGGCCGCCACCGGCGCTCCTGCTTGTATGCGGATGCCCGACGCCCGCCCGGCGTTCGCATCCCCCGGCCGGGTGCTGATGCCGCACCAGGCCCAGGTCGTCGCGGCCACGACCCGCGGCCATCGCACGTTCCTGCTGGCCGACGAGCCCGGTCTCGGTAAGACCGCCCAGGCGCTGCTCGCGGCCCAGGCTGCTGACGCGTACCCGCTGCTGGTCGTGGTGCCCAACGTGGTGAAGACGAACTGGGCGCATGAGGTGGTGCTGTGGACGCCGCACCGTCGGGCCACGGTCGTCCACGGCGACGGCGACAAGGTCGACGGCTTCGCCGATGTCGTGATCGTCAACTACGAGCTGCTGGACAGGCACGTCGGCTGGCTCGGCAACCTGGGCTTCCGCGGCATGGTCGTCGACGAGGCGCACTTCATCAAGAACAAGACCTCCCAGCGCTCCCAGCACGTCCTCGCGCTTTCTGAGCGGATCCGCGCCCGCACCGCGCGGCCGCTGCTGATGGCACTGACCGGCACCCCGCTGATCAACGACATCGAAGACTTCCGGGCGATCTGGCAGTTCCTCGGCTGGATCGACGACAAACAGCCACTCGGCGCGCTGCAGACCGCCCTGGAGGAGACCGGGCTCACCCCCGCCGACCCGGGCTTCTACTCCGCCGCGCGGGACAGCGTGATCAACATGGGCATCGTGCGCCGCCGCAAGGCCGACGTGGTGGCCGACATCCCTGCCCGCCGGGTGGCGGACCTGCCCGTCGAGCTCGACGGCGCCGTCGGCCGCTCGATCCGGGCCGCCGAGGTGGCGCTCACCCGCCGCATGGTCGAGCGCTACCGGTCCGCCATCGAGATGCGCAGTCGCGACGGCGTCGTGGACGGGATCGACCACGAGCTCGTTCGCCGGGTCGCGGCAGGGGAGCTCAAGGACTCCAGTTCGAAGGCCAGCGGCGAGAACGTGTTCACGATGGTCCGCCGGATCGGCCAGGCCAAGGCCGGGCTGGCCGCCGACTACGCCGCGCAGCTCGCCCGCAACGTCGGCAAGGTGGTGTTCTTCGCCAAGCACGTCGACGTGATGGACCAGGCCGAGCAGACCTTCGCCGACCGCGGCATCCGCTACGCCTCGATCCGCGGCGACCAGACGCCCAAGGCGCGCGAGAAGAACATCAAGGCGTTCGTCGAGGACCCTGACGTGTCGATCGTCGTGTGCTCCCTGACGGCCGCTGGCGTGGGGCTGAACCTCCAGGTCGCGTCCAACCTGGTGCTGGCCGAGTTGTCCTGGACCCACGCCGAGCAGACTCAGGCCATCGACCGGATCCACCGCATCGGCCAGGACGAGCCCGTCACCGCGTGGCGGATCATCGCCGCGCAGACCATCGACTCCAAGATCGCCGAGCTCATCGACAGCAAGTCAGGCCTGGCCGCCCGGGCGCTGGATGGGGCGGCCGACGAGGACCTCCCGTCGTCCACGGACGTCCAGCTCGAGACCCTCGTCGGGTTGCTGACTGACGCGCTCGCCGCGGAGGGCATGGGCTGAGCCACCGCCGCCCGATGGGTCAGTGGTACCCGGATTGCGAGAACGCGGGCGCCATCGCCTCGATCTCGCTGGGAGTCAGCCACTGCGCTGCGACAACGCGCCACGCGCCGACCGTGTCGGCGACCTCACGCCGGATGCGGTCTGCGTCCGCGGGGGAGAGTCGGAAGTAGTCGGCGACGGACATGACGAGGTCGATGCTTGCCGTGTCGTCGGCCGTGTCGATCGCGGTCGACAGGTGCTTCGGTCCCGGGGCGGGGTCCGGGTTCAGGTCGAACGCGGGCGCGAGTGCCCATGAGGTCCCGGACGCCTTGACGAAGCCGTGGTTGCGCAGGTGGTCGTCGGTGTTCGACACCATGACGTTGAACAGGATCCGCCGCCACAGTTGGGCGAGGTCGTCGGTCGCGCGCGCCGCGTGCTGCTCGATGACTTCGGCGATCTCGAGGTAGCTCCGCTGGTCGCCGTCTGAAGCCTCGAGCATGGTCATCGCGCTGACATAGCCCACACGCTGACCGTCGGGCAGGCGGTCGAACCGGTCGATGACGAGCACGTGCCGCCCGGCCAGATTCAGCAGTGTCGAGTCCGGGACCTCGATGCCGGCCGCGCGGGCCAGGTCGAGCGTGACCTTCTCCCACGCCATGACGTTCCAGGTGTCGTGTGCGCCGGAGGGGAACTTCGCGATGGCGATGCGGTTGTTCGCGTCTCGGACGTGCGCCTTGGGCCGGGCGCCGCCCAGCGAGCTGCCAGCCCGCAGGAGTCGCTGGAGGTCTGGGAGTCGGATGTCGTCCCGCTCGGCGGCATCCGCGAGTGAGAGCAGCTCAGGGAGGTCGGTCAGCGCGGGGACGCCCGTCTCCTCGGTGGCGAGGAATGGCCCGTCGGCATGGCGGAAGCGCAGTGCTCCCTGACGGAGGTCGTCCCGGACCCCCAACAGGTAGTCGACCTCACGCAGCGTGCGCGCCGTCCGGCCTCCTTCGCGAGCAGCGTGCGCTTCTGCGCGGTCGAGCAGGGTGCGGCCCCACCGGTCGGGTGAGCAGTCGGTCATGGCGCCGAACATCGTGCGCCCGACAGCGGTCTGGCTTGGAGCGGTGCTCAGTGGCAGGCCCGGGTCCAGCGCGTAGGCGCCGGGGCGTGTGACGTAGTCCGCGCCGTACACGAACGTCGCCGATTCGGTCCGGCCTCGCTGGTGGGTGTAGAGATTCCCCGCTTCGACGTCGCGTCCGGCCGTCGCGGCGCACACGGTGACCTCGGTCATCGAGGCTCCTTCCGGCGCACGCGCGTGGGGAGTTTCTCAGCGGCGCGCAGCCGCCCGACATCGCTCGACAGCGGGTCCGCGGCAGCGGTGATCTGGTCGAGCATCCCCAAGGCTCGGGCCACCCTGAGCACGCTCTCCAGCGTGGCGCCCTCGCCGTGCTCGAGGCGTTGGAGGGTTTTGACCCCGATGCCGGCACGGTCGGCGACCTCGGCCGCTGTCAGTTCTCGAAGCCGCCGCCATGTGGCGAGCGACTCCCCAAGTTCCTCCATCGCCCGCGTCACCGCGATCGGTGTCCGGGTCGCCATCACTGCTCCTCACCGGTCATAGATGACCACTTATCTCGTTCAAGAGGTCATTATTGACCGATCATAGCGGTCTTGATGAAGGGCATGAGGCCAGCATCTAGCGGAGGGCGAGGGGTAGGCCAGGCTCGTGAGCGCGTTCGCCAGCCCGCATGTCCCGCCCGTCGAGCACCGCGTGCAGCGCCCCCGTCACCACGACTGCCACTGTCGGCAGCCAGTCCGACGCGGTGGGGAACGCGAGCAGCGTCCCCACCGCGGCGAGGTACATGTTCGCGAGCCCGGAGCTGGTCCGGACCCCGCGCAGCGCGACGTCAACGGCACGCAGGACGCGGGGGCTGTCCGTGACCTCGCCGGCGCGGATCGTGGCGCCGTCGCGGATGGCGCCGGCGTAGGCGAGCATCCCGAAGCCGACGGCGCCGAGGATCGTGACGAGGGCTGCGGTGCGCCACCACGACCCGTCGAGCGCGTTGAACGTCGCGGGGATGGCGAGGAGCACCCCGATCGTCATCGCCACGAGGTCTCCGGCTGGCACACGGGACAGGTCGAAGCCGCCCGCCGCTGACGTGACGCCGGACCGGTTGGCGAGCGCCCACAGCCCGGTGGGCAGCAGCACCATCCACACCAGCGCGTAGTCGCGGATCATCACCGCGAAGAACAGCCCGAGGCCCACACCGACCACGAGCCCGAGGGCGTGCAAGGCGATTCGGGTGGTCCACCGCCGAGCCGTCGAGGGTGCGGGCGAGGACGGACGATGCGCGGACACGCGCACAGGGTAAGCAGGAGCCAGCGCGCGCCCGCAGCAGGCGCGACCTGCCCCGTCCGCCGCCTCCACCTTCCGATGCAACCGCCGAGGTTCCACCCTCCGCCCGGCGCGGCATCAGGCCCCCGATTCCTAGCGTCGAGTCACGTCACCGACACACTCCGACGAGAGGAACCTCCGATGAGCGTCATCACAGCCGCTGAGGCACCAGCACCTCCCCGGCGCGGCGGCGCGCTCGACGTCGTCCGGCGCCGCCCGATCCTGTCGTTCTTCGTGCTGGCGAACCTCGCCAGCTGGATCGCATGGATCCCGTACATCCTGTCGCAGCACGGCCTGGGCGTCTGGGACTTCGCGTTCCCCGGTGGGATGGGCGGCGGACAGATTCTGGGCATGCTGCCCGGCGCCTACCTCGGGCCCATCGGCGCGGCCCTCTTCGTGACCGCGGTCGCGGACGGCCGTGCGGGGGTGCGCGCATGGGTCCGGCGGCTGTGGCGGTGGAAGGTCAACTGGACCTGGTACGTCGGCATCCTCGTCGGCGTCCCCGCCGCGATGGTGCTGGCCGCGCTGGCGTTCACCGGCGGCGAGGCGCAGCTGCCGTCCCTGACCATCCTGGTTCCCCTTGTCATCGGGCTCATCATGCAGATGGTCACGACCGGGCTCGCCGAGGAGCCGGGCTGGCGCGACTTCGCGCTCGTCCGCGTGCAGCGCCTGCTGGGCGCCCCCTCGGCGGCGGTCATCATCGGCGTCATGTGGGGCGTGTGGCACCTCCCGCTGTACCTGACGGAGTGGGGCGGCTGGCCTGACGTGCCGTGGTACCGGCCTGTCGAGCTCATCGCCTTCTGCGTCGCGTTCAACGTCCTGATGACGTGGGTGTTCAACCGGACCGGGCAGAGCCTGCCGATGGCGATGCTGCTGCACGTGAGCATCAACAACACGGCAGGGGTCGTGTGGGGCGAGATGTTCCCCGCGATGCACCGTGACGTGGGGCAGCACGCGCTGCTGGTGGGGGCGACCGCGGCCGCGATCGTGGTGCTCGTCGGCACCCGCGGGCGCCTCGGCTACCAGCCCGATCGCCTCGACGGCCAGATCGCCGACCAGCCCGTGGCGGCGCGTCTATCGTGACGTGGATGATCGAGCGCCTCGCTCAGCACGGCCGCCGGACGGCGTACGTCGTCCCGGCGGCCTGCTGGGTGCTGTCGATGAGCCTTCTCGCCGCCTCCGTGATCATGCAGCAGTCCGACCCGTCGGCCGCCCGTGGGGTGCCGGGGTTCGGCGACGCGGCGTGGTGGGGGTCGGCAGCGGTGCTGGGCTTGCAGGCTGTCGTGCTCTGGGGGCTGCGGGGGCGCCCACGCGCCACGCTCCTGGCGGTCGCCGCAGGGCTTCCCGCGCTCATGGTCCTCGGCGAGGGCATCGGGGTCGGACTCGTGGCGGTGCTCGTCGCGACGTACCGGGCGGCCCTCGCGGCGCCCGGCCGACGGCTCGCGCCGACCTTGCTCGGAGCCGGCGCCCTGGTGGCGGCAGGCGTCACCGCCGCGGGGCTCCGGAGCGGCAGCGCGGAGTCGGCGGCGATCGTCGGGGGCCTCCTGCAAGGGGCCGCGGCCGTGGGACTTCCCCTCGTCTTGGCAGCCCTCGTCGGCGCCCGACGAGAAGCCGACGCGGCGCTCGCGGGCACAGCGGAGGCGCAGAGCCGGGAGCGTGACGCCTTGGTGCAGGTGGCCGTCGAGCGGGAGCGGACGGCGATGGCGCGCGAGCTGCATGACATCGCGGCGCACCACCTCTCGGGCATCGCGGTGATGACCGCCGCCATCGGCCGGCAGATCGACGTCGACCCGGACGGCGCCAAGCAGGCGGTCGCGCAGGTCCGCGAGCAGAGCACGGCGATGCTGCGGGACCTGCGCAACTTAGTGGTGCTGCTGCGCGACACCGACTCGCCGTCCGACCCGTCCGGCCCGGCCGGGCCCGTGCGGATGGAGACGCTGGCCGGCATCGGCGAGCTCGTCGCACGGGCGAGCGAGTCGGGGTCGGTGGTCTCGCTGGAGACGTCCGGCCCTGTGGCGGAGCTCGCCACGTCGGGCGCCGTCGGGCCGTTGGCGCAGCTCGCGGCGTACCGCGTGGTCCAGGAGGCCCTGGCGAACGCCGCCCGACACGCGCCCGGCGCACGCTGCGAGGTGCGCGTGGACGCGCAGGCTGAGGGCCGCGTCGAGGTGGCGGTCCGCAACGGCGCCCCGGGCCCTGGCGAGGCACGGGTGCACCACGGCCCCGGCTACGGTCTGGTCGGGATGCGGGAGCGCGCGGACCTGACCGGTGCCACGCTCCGGTACGGGCCCACCGACGACGGCGGGTGGCAGGTCGCGCTCGCGATCCCCGTCGCAGTGGCGCCCGCGGCGCAGACGACGAGCACAGGGGAGGCCTCATGACCGACGTCAGACCCGCCCTCGCGACCGTGCGGGTCCTGGTGGCCGACGACCAGCCCCTCGTCCGCGCCGGCCTGTCCACGATGCTCGCGACTGAGCCAGGCATCGAGGTGGTCGGGGAGGCCGCCGACGGGGCCACCGCGGTGGAACTCGCCCTCGCGCTGCGGCCCGACGTGGTGTGCATGGACATCCGCATGCCCGGCAAGGACGGCGTCACGGCCACGCGCGAGCTGTGCGGCCCGGACGTGGCGGACCCGATACCCGTCCTCGTCCTGACGACCTTCGACGTCGACGAGTACCTGTTCGGGGCGCTCGAGGCCGGCGCGTCGGGCTTCCTGCTCAAGGACGCCGAGCCCGCGACGCTCATCGAGGCGGTCCGCTCGGTGGCCGCCGGACACGGCATGCTCGCGAACGGGCTGACCCGGCGGGTCCTCCGCGAGGTCGTGCACCGACGCCGCACGCAGCCCGTGACGGCCGCACGCGCGAGCGAGCTGCTGACCCCGCGCGAGCTCGACATCCTGCTGCTCCTGGCGCAGGGCATGTCCAACGAGGAGATCGCGCGCGAGCTGTTCCTCGAGGTGTCGACGGTGAAGTCGCACCTGGCCCGGTCCATGCCGAAGCTCGGCGTGAAATCGCGCCTGCAGGCGGTGGTGTGGGCGTACCAGAACGGCATCGTCGACATCGGCGGCTGACACTGGCCTGCGCCCCTCCGCGACGAGCCGCCTCACACGAGCGGTGATCAGCCGGTCGCCGATCCCTTTGCCTCCTGGGAGTCCTGGCCGGAGGCACGACGCTTCGCGACGGCGGCACGGGTGTCCTCGGCGATCAGGTCGCCGTTGAGGGCGGCGCCCGCGGTGAGGCCCGCGGCGGCAGACATGACGACCTGCGCTCGCGGATCTGCGACGTTGCCGGCCACCCAGACGCCGGGCACGGCCGTCAGACCGGTGGGGTCGGCCGCGACGTAGCTGCCGATCACCTGCCCGCCCATCTCGAGGACCGTGGTCGTCAGGCCGAGCGAGACCAGCGCGTCGACGCGGGCGTGGAGTGTCGTGGCGACGACCAGCGCCTGCCGCGGGACCAGCTCTCCGTCGGCGAGCCGGACGCCGTCGGGCTCCCACCCGACCACCTCGCCCTCGACCACCCGGATGCCGCGGGCTGCGAGCTGCTCGGCCTCGTCGTCGCTCGGCTGCGGCGCGGTGTGCTGGAACAGCACGACGTCGTCGCTCCACTGCCGGAACATCAGGGCCTGGTGCACCGCGAGGGGGCCGGTCGCCAGGATGCCGAGCGCCTGGTCCTGCACCTCCCAGCCGTGGCAGTAGGGGCAGTGCAGCACGGTGCGGCCCCAGCCCTCGGCGATCCCAGCGACGTCGGGGAGCTCGTCGACGAGCCCGGTGGTGACGAGCAGCCGTCGGGCGGTGACGGCCCGGTCCACCAGCATCACGAGGAAGCTCCCGTCGGGCAGCCGGGTGGTGTCCTGCACGGCGCCGTCGTGGACCTGCACGCCATACTGCTGCACCTCGCCGCGGCCGATCGCGAGCAGCTCGGCCGGCGGGGTCCCCTCACGCCCCAGGTAGTTGTGCACATGCCCGGCGGGAGCGTTGCGCGGCTCGCCCGCGTCGACCACCAGCACCGATCGGCGCGCCCTGCCCAGGGCCAGGGCCCCGCTCAGCCCGGCTGCGCCGCCACCGATGACCACCACGTCGTACGTCTCGTCGTCCATGCCTCCAGCGTCCGGCCCCGGGGCCCGGTTCGCCGAGAGATCTTGCCGATACGGCAAAGTGGGGCCATGGCGAGCCACCGTGACGTCCTGCAGGCGGTTGGACCACGGCTGCGGGCGCTGCGGCTCGCGCGCCACCGGACGCTGGCCGACGTCTCCGCGGCGACGGGGATCTCGGTCAGCACCCTGTCGCGCCTCGAGTCCGGGCTGCGGCGGCCCACCCTGGAGCTGCTGCTGCCGCTGGCCGAGACGCTCCAGGTGCACCTCGACGATCTTGTCAACGCCCCCGCGACGGGTGATCCACGGGTCCACCTGAAACCGCTCTCGGCGTGGGGCTCGACGTTCATCCCGCTGACCAGGCGCCCCGGCGGGGTGCAGGCCTACAAGCAGATCATCGCGCCCGGCTGGCCGACGGCCCCGCCCGAGCAGTCGGTCCACCCGGGCTACGAGTGGCTGTACGTGCTGTCCGGCCAGGCGCGCCTCCTGCTCGGCGACCAAGACCTGACCCTGAGCGCCGGGGAGGTCGCCGAGTTCGACACGAACCTGCCGCACTTCGTCGGCAACCCCGGGCCGCACCCGGCCGAGGTCCTCCACCTGTTCGGCCGCCAGGGCGAACGGATGCACGTCCGCGCCCGACCGCGTCGGTGAGCATCGAGTCTGATCAGCGTCAGCCGAGGCCACCCAACGCGAGCAGGAGCACCTGGGCGAGCAGGATCTTGGGATCATCGCGACGGGGTAGACCATCGCGTACCCGACGTTCGGCGCCTCGTCTCCCGAGTCCTCGAGCGCGTAGCCGAGCACCGCGGGCTGCGTCTGCTGCGCCGAGACCATCCCGGTGAGCTGCCCGAAGGGGATGCGCAGCAGCCGGTAGCCGATCACGAGCGTGAGCATCGGGACGACGATCGAGATGACTGCGCCGATCAGCAGCAGCGTCACCCCGGAGTTCGCCGCGAACATCGTGCGGAACGTGTAGCCCGAGCCCAGCCCCACGGCCGCCAGGAACAGCATCAAACCGATCTGGCGCAGCGTGAGGTTGGCGCTGTACGGGATGGTCCACACGATGGGCCCGGTGCGGCGCAGGGCCCCGAGCACCAGGCCGACGATGAGCGGGCCCGCCGCGGAGCCCAGCTCGAACGTCAGACCGCCGGGCAGCGGCACCGTGATCGCGCCCAGCAGCAGGCCCAGCGACATGCCCAGGCCGAACGTGAGCAGGTCGATCTCGGAGAGGTGCTTGTACGAGTCGCCGAGCCGTTCGGTCACGGCCTTCATGCGCGCCCGTCCGGCGACGACGCGCACCCGGTCGCCGAGCTCGAGCACGGTGTCGCCCGTCGCGGTCACGTCGACGTCGCCGCGCCGCACCCGCGTCACGATCGCGTCGTAGTCCTCGGGCAGGCGCAGGTCGCGCAGCCGGCGGCCGACGACATCGGTGCGGGAGACGAAGATGCGCCGGAAGTCGTAGCTGCTGCGGTCGAGCGCGGGGTGCCGCGGGTCGCGCTCACCGATCGCGGTGACGGCCGTCTCGACGTTCCCCGGCTCACCCACAACCGAGACGAGGTCGCCCTCGCGCAGCCGCACGTCGCCCTCGGCGAGCATCGTCTCCGTGCCGCGCTGGATGCGGCTCAACACCACGGGGACCCCGAGCTCGCGCTGCAGGTCCCGCACCGTCTGGTCGATCGCGGCGGGTGCGGTCACCCGGGCCGTGACCGACGCGATCTCCTCCTGCACCAGGTGCAGCGACGCGAGCCGGCCTGCCTCCTTGCGGTAGTCGACCCGGAAGAGGCGACGCGCGATCGCAATCGCGATGATCGGCCCGAGCACCCCCATGGGGTACGCGATCGAGTACCCGACCGTGGGCTCGGTCGCGGCCGCCTCGCCCGAGCCGCGCACGGCCTCGATCACCCCGGCCAGCGCGGGCGTGTTGGTCGTGGCCCCGGCGAAGAACCCGGCCGCGACCGTGGGCTTGAGGTCGAAGATCCCCGCGGCGAGGAAGACGAGCAGCGCCGCGAACGAGAGGACCACGACCACGAGCGCGTTGTCCCGCAGGCCCTTGCGGTTGAAGGACGCGAAGAAGCTCGCGCCGCTCGAGAGCCCGATCGTGTAGACGAAGATCGCCAGGCCGAGGGTGCGGGCGAACTCCGGGATCACCAGGTCGGGGTTCTGGGCCCCGATCACCAGCCCGACGAACAGCACCGCCGCCACGCCCAGGCTCGCGCCCCGCACGTGCACGCGGCCCACCGCGAACCCGAGAGCGGCGGTCACGAAGAGCAGCAGCACCGGGTTCTCAGCGAGGAGCGCGACCATGCCCTGGTCCTCTTTCCGCGAGTGGGACCCCACGACTCTGCGGGGAGGCGACGTTCCAGCCGGGACAACAGTGCCGGTCCGCGGGCGCCCGCACCCGGGTCTTGAGTCCCGTCGTCGCGGCGTGGGTGCGACGTGGATCCCCCCGCCGCGGACACCGAGATGCCCGACCGCCTCCATCGGCGATCGGGCATCCCGGGTGTGAGCGGCGGATCAGCGCATCAGCACGGCGAGTTCGTCTGCGTCAGCAGCCCGAGCCGCCACGGCAACGCGTTGTACTCACCTGACGCGTTCGGATCCAGCCCTTGGTAGAGGTACCGCAGGTTGCACGGGCTGATCTCCATGGTCTGGTCGGTGCCGGAGCGCAGCATCTCGCCGTGGCTGATGTCCCGGGTCCAGGCTCCCGCCGGGAAGGTGACGTTGTTGGCCCGGGCGAACGGGTTGGACTCGGTGTCGGCCAGAGCCGTCCAGGAGCCCGTGATGGACGGGGCGGTCCAGGAGCGGAAGTACCGCTTGCCGTCCGTGCCGATGGCCTCGTGGACCATGAGCCAGCTGTTCTGCCCGGCGATCTTGTAGATGTTCGCGGCCTCGAACAGGCGGAAGCGGTCAGAGTCCTGCATCGCGATGACGGTGTTGGTGAAGCCGTTCGGGAAGTTCGCGACAGTCGTCTCCGAGCGGTACAGATGCCCGTTGTCGTCCGAGGAGAACAGGTAGCACTTCGCGGTGTCGCACACCGTCCAGAAATCGACCCAGTACCCGTCGCCGATGTTGTCGCGGATGATCTGCGGTTGCGAGGAGTAGAAGCTCTTCGGGGCCGACCAGGACGCGGGGTTGGAGATGTCCGTGGTGGTCGAGTACGAGCCGCCCGCGCCGGTTTGGTAGACGAGGTACCACTGGTTCTGCGGGGCGAACCAGAACACCTGCGGCGCCGCGCGGTATCCGGCGCCGATGCCGGATCGGTCGAGGTAGTACGGCGTCGCGGAGGACGCCTGCGACCAGTCGGTGAAGCTCGTGTACATCATCTGGTAGCTGCCGGCCCACACTGTGGCGAACACGTGCCACTTGCCGTTGGCGTACACCACTGTCGGGTCCTTGACCGAGGTCGCCGCGTGCGAGCTGTCCGGCTTGGGGCTGATGAGCGCCCCGCTGGAAGACCAGCGGAAACTCGACGGGAGCGTCCCCGTGGGCGGCGTGGTGGGTGTCGGCGTCGGCGTCGGGCTGGTCGTGGGCGGGGGAGTCGGGTTCGTCGTCGTGGGCGGTGGCGTGGGGTTCACGCTGCCGTTGCACAGCGTGCCGTTGAGGCTGAAGCTCGTCGGGTTGGTGTTGGTCCCGCTGAACCCGCCGTTGAAGCCGAACTCCACGGAGCCGCCCGCGGGGATCTGCGGGTTGTAGGCGACGTTCCGCGCGGTCACCTGGTTGCCGCTCTGGGTGACTGTGGCGCTCCAGGCCTGCTGCACGGTCTGGTTGCCGGGGAACGCCCAGGTGACGGTCCAGCCGTTGATCGCCGAGGTTCCGTGGTTGGTCACCTTGACGTTGGCGGTGAACCCGGTGGGCCATTGGCTGGGCGCCGAGTAGGTGACGGTGCAGCCCGCGCCGGTCACGGGCGGTGGCGTGGGGCTGGGTGTGGACGGGGTGGGCCCGGGCGTCGTGGTGGTGGGCGTCGGAGTCGGGGTCGGGGTCGCCGCGTTGAGGGCGTTCAAGGTCGAGGTGTAGGCGGCCTTCTTGTTGCCGGACGCGTCGAAGAGCAGCGGGTTCGCCCCGGTGCGCCACGAGTCGCTGTCACGCACTCCCCACACCGTGATGCCGGTGCACCGCGCCACCGCCAGGCAGGCGCGCGTCACGGCCTGGTAGATGTTCGCCTGGTTGCTGCCCTGCTCGACGTCGAGCTCGGTGATCTGCACGTCCACGCCGAGGTCCGCGAACCGCTGGATGTTGGCCTGGTAGTCGCTGGGGATCGTGGTCCCGAGGTGGCTCTGGAGGCCGACGCAGTCGATGGGCACGCCGCGGGCCTTGAAGTCCTTGACCATGTTGTAGATGCCGGTCGACTTCGCGTTGATCCCGTCGGTGTTGTAGTCGTTGTAGCAGAGCTTGGCGTTCGGGTCGGCGGCCCGTGCGGCGCGGAATGCGGCCTCGATCCAGTCGTTGCCGGTGCGCTGCAGGTTGGAGTCCCGGCGCCCACCGGACGACCCGTCGGCGAACGCCTCGTTCACCACGTCCCAGGTGTGGATCTTGCCCTTGTAGTACGTCGCCACTTGGGTGATGTGGTTGAGCATCGCGTTGCGCAGGGCGGTCCCGGACATGTTCTGCATCCAGCCGGGCTGCTGCTGGTGCCAGGCCAGGGCGTGGCCGCGCACCTGCTTGCCGTTCTGCCGCGCCCAGTTGACGATCCGGTCGCCATTCGCGTAATTGAACTGGTTCTGCGACGGCTCCGTCGCGTCCATCTTCATCTCGTTCTCGGCCGTGATCATGTTGAACTCACGGTTCGCGATGGTCGTGTACGTCGTGTCGTTCATCCGCCCCGCGGCCAGCGCGGTGCCGAAATAGCGGCCGCTCTGCGCGGCGGCCTCGCCCAGGGTGGTGGCGGCGGCGTGGGCGGGCACAGCCGCGGACAGGCCGGCGAGCGCGAGCGCCGCGGACAGCGTGGTGGCGGCGAGCGCTCGTCGTCCTTGTCGTGGTGTGGTCGTCATCAGGGACCTCTCTTCGGACCTGGCGTCGTTGGCAGGCAGACGGGACGGGTGCCCCTGTCATGGGAAGTACGGCCACGATCTCGTGGCTGTGTGAGCGGGTGTGAGCGCTCACATTCGCAGCGGGGTGGGCGCCGGTCTAGATGCGAAACGATTCCGTGCGGGCGTCTTCCGGGCGGTGAGGACTCACGATCTCCTGCTGGAGTCGCGCACCACCAGGCTCACGGGCGCCGTCAGCCGCACGGGCTCCCCGTCGTCACCAGCGATCCTGCGCTCGATCACCGAGACCGCATGCTGCACGATCCAGTCGCGGCGGACGTTGACCGACGAGAGTCCCGGCGTCGCGAACTCGCTCATCCTCAGGTCGTCGAAGCCCACCACGGCGACGTCCTCCGGCACGCGCAACCCGGCGTCGTGCAACGCGGCGAGGACGCCGTGCGCGATCTCGTCGGTGATCGCGAAGACCGCGTCGAACTCGAGCCCGTCCGCCAGCGCTCCGGCCACAGCCCGGCGGGCGTCGGCAGCGGCGTATCGGGCGTCGCCCAGCAGCAGACGCCCGTCCGGGACCACGCCGGCCTCCTTATGCGCCGCCCGCCAGCCGCGAGTGCGCAGCCCCGACATCGAGTCCTGCGCCCCGGCGCCGTCTGCGCGGCCCGTGGCCACCCCGCCGGCGACGGCGACCCTCCGCGCGCCGCGGTCCAGCAGATGCCGCACCGCCAGTCGCGCGCCCTCGACATTCGCGATGCAGATGTGGTCGAACCGGGGCGGGACGGCCTGCTCGCCGAGCAGCAGCAGCGGTTGGGCGCTCCGCAGGGCGTCGACCTCCTCATAGGCGAGGCCCACGGCGCTGAGGATGACCCCGTCGTACTGCCCGAGCCGCGCCTGCGACAACGCCGACAGCTCGCCTTCCCGGCTGGCGCCGGACTGCGTGACGACCAGGTGGCGGCCGTGGCGGGCGAACTCCGCCGCGAAGCCGGCGGCCAGCTCGGCGAAGTACGCGTGGTCGAAGCTCGGCACGATCAGCGCCACGGTGTCGACGCGGCCGGCGCGGAGCCGGCGGGCGGTGAGGTTCACCTCGTAGTCCAGCTCGTCGACCGCCTGCAGGACCCGCAGTCGGGTGCTGTCGCCCACCCGGGAGCGGCTGTTGAGGACGTTGGAGACGGTCATCGTGGACACGCCCGCGAGCCGGGCCACGTCGCTCATGGTGGGCACGCGTCTGCGCTTGTCGACCGGCGGTTCCACCTCGAGCCTCCTCGGGTCGGGGACGCCTGGGCCGGTGGCGCCTCCTCGGTGGGCAACTGTGGCAGCCGTGACGCCGTTCCCACCAGGGCGAGTCAGGCGCGCCATCGTTGCAGTGCCGCCCGTGTATCGATAGACAGGCGCCTCCGCGGAGCCCTCGACGAAGGAGCCCCCGTGAGCGAAGGAGCCCCATGACCCAGGTCGAGCAGCACGTGCCGATCACGCTGCCCGACGGCGCCACCCTGCGCGCCACGGTCCACCGACCGGCGACGGACGAGCCCGTGCCGGTCGTCCTGGCCCTCACGCCCTACCCGGTCGACGCCGCCCGGCAGGAGATGGGGGAGTCGGAGCTCGTGGCGCGCGGGCTCGCGGTCGTCGTCGTGGCCCTGCGCGGCACCGGCGCGTCGGAGGGCGCGTTCGTGCCGTGGCGCGGGCATGTCGAGGACGCGCGCGCGGTGATCGAGTGGTGCGCGCGGCAGCCGTGGTCGACGGGCTCAGTCGTCGGCTGGGGGCGCTCCTACCTGGCGCAGGCCCAGCTGTACCTGGCGTCCACCGGCCACCCGGCGCTGCGGGCGATGCACTTGGGGGTGTGCCCGGGCGACCCCGTCGGGATCATCTACCGGGGTGGCGCGGTGGTGTTGGGCTCGGCCCTCAACTGGGCGACGGCGATGACCCGCGGTGAGCTGATGCGCGCTGCCGCGCGGGGCGAGGACGTGACGGCCGAGCTCGTCGAGTGGGAGGCGCTCGCGGCCGATCCCGACGCCGCCGCCCGCACGGCGCCGCTAGCGGACCAAGCGCTGCTGAAGCGGCGCTTCCCCGCGTGGCGGGACTGGATGACCCACCCCGCAAGCGACCCGTGGTGGCAGCAGTGGGCGCTGCCTCCCCGACCTGCCGTGCCGACGCTGTTCGTCGCCGGCTGGCACGACCTCTTCCGGGACCTCACCCTGCGGCAGTTCACCACCGCGCAGCACCCCGGCTCGCGGCTGGTCGTCGGGCCGTGGGGCCACGGCGTCCCCGGGCAGGCGTTGGGCGAGGTCGACTACGGGCGCTCGGCGGCACGCGGCGCCGAGCAGCTGGGAGCGGACGGCGTCGAGTTCCTGGTGGCCCACGCGACCGGCGAGACCGACGACGCGACCGGCCCCCGGGTGCGCGTCTTCGTGATGAGCGAGAACGCGTGGCGCGACCTCGACGCCTGGCCGCCGCCCGACACGGTCTCGACGGCCTGGCATCTCGCCCCCGACGGAGGGCTGGCTCCGGAGGCCGTGGACGGCAGTGCGGAGCCGTCCACGTTCGTCTTCGACCCGTGCGACCCCGTGCCGACGGTGGGCGGCCCCAACCTGTTCGCCCGTGGCGACGCCGCCCGGGGGACCGGGCAGTGGGACCAGCGCCCGCTCGACCACCGGGCCGACGTGCTGCGTTTCGTGTCCCCGCCGCTCGGCGAGGACGTCACGGTCATCGGGGACGTGGTCGTCCACCTGTGGGCTGCGACGGACGCGCTGGACACCGACTGGACGGCGAAGCTCGTGGATGTGCATCCCGACGGCAGCGCCCTCGCGGTGCTCGACGGGATCGCCCGGGTCCGCGAGGTGCTGGGGGAGCTGGTCCCACCCGGCGAGGTGCGCGAGGTCGCGGTGGAGCTCGGGGCCAGCGCCCACACCTTCCGCGCAGGCCATCGCCTGCGCCTGGACGTCTCCAGCTCGAACTTCCCTCGCTTCGACCCCAACCCGGGAACGGGCGCCGGAGCCGGCGTCACCGAGTGGTCGGAGTTCCGGGTGGCACATCAGCAGGTGCTCCACGACCAGGGCCACCCCTCGCGGCTCGTCCTCCCCGTCGCGCCGTGACTTGGCGGGCCGCCCTCAGTCGAAGTCGAGCACGAAGTACGGCCCCGCCTCGTCGTGCTCGATGCGCCCTGTGCCGGTGAGCCCTGCGAAGTCCCCGGTTCCCGATCCCGGCACCACATGCGCGAACGCGCTGTCGCCGTCCACCTCGAGGCCCCCGTGGTGCAACGTGAACGCGCCGGCCCGCCCGTCGTCGAGGACGCCCTCGATGCGCTCGGCGGCGAGGTAGCCACGGCTGCCTTCCTCCTCGCCGGAGGAGATGAAGTGCGCGACGCTCGTGCCGACGATCCCGGCCGTGTAGGTCTTGCGCATCACGACGGCGCTGAGCCACCCGCCGTCGATCCCGTCGAGGGAGGCCGGGTCCCACCCGTCCACGTCAAAGCGGGCGACCACGGTGTCGACAGTGGGGGCGATGCTGGCGAGTCCGTCGAGCATCATCCGCCAGTTCGCGGTGGCATGCTGGGCCCCGGCCTCGTCGCGGTTGCCGTCCTGGACCACTGTGACGCGGCTGCCGCGATCCTCGGGCACGATCTCGAAGGTGACGGTCTGGTGGTTGGCGGGCACGTCGGGCAGGCCCGAGGACGGGCTGAAGAAGTCGGTGACGAGCAGGTGGGGCGGGGTGACCTCCAGGACGACGCCGTGGGCGTCGTACTGCGTGCCCTGCCACTCGCCGCGGTAGCGGATGGGGCTGCCGACCTGCCAGTCAGTGGAGAGCTCGGTGCCGAAGAAGTACTGCCGCACCAGCTCCGGTTCGGTCAGCGCCCGCCAGACCGCCTCCGGCGTCGCATCGACGTGAATGTCTGCCCGTGCCTCGTGCATGCTCGTCGCCCCCGGTCTCGCGCCTGCGGCGCCGTCGACTCTCATCGTCGCCCTGGCCCCGCCGGCCGTCGAGCGCTCCGCCGGGGTCATGAGCGGGGTCGCCCGCACGCCGCGCGCGGGGCGTCGCGCGGGGCGTCGCACGGAGAGGTCCGCGACCAGCGCAGACATCTCCCGTGAGGCGGCAGGCGGGTCCGAGGCGTCCTCCGGGCGCCCGCCCATCCGCCCCGGAATCCGCATGACTATCCGGTTTTCACCGAGTTTCCCGGCGCTTCGTTCACCCGCCTGCGCGCCCCTGGACATTTGACCAGCGCCGCTCGCACGGGGCACACTGGTGCTCGACAGTGCGCATCGCCTGCCCCCTGCGCGGTGCGCACTGTTCTTCGTCCGGGCTCGGGCGGGAGGCTGAAAAGCCGCCCGCCCGAGGACCCGCGACAGCTCCCCGATTCACCGGGTCGAGCGCCCTCCCTCTCCTCTCTGACACCCGTCACGCATGCCCTGTCGCGGGGCTCTGCTGTGGGCTCCGGCGCGCCAGGAGGGCCATCGCGGCCTGTGGGCATTAGCGTTCGGCGAGTGAACGTTCCCGCGCGCGCCCCCGGCTCGGGACCCGATGTGGATCCCGCGCCCGGCGCGAACCCGATCCCGGCCTCGACCGCCGCCCCCTCCACTGGCAGTGCCGCTACGACCGGCGCTGCCGCTACGACCGGCGCTGCCCCTGCGACCGGCGCTGCCCCTGCGACAGGCCCTGACCCCGTGGCCGCGCAGCCCACGCCCGCCGTCGTGGCGCCGCCCACCGCAGCCGAGCTGCTGAGCGGCTCGCTCGCGGCCTGGCGGGCCGCGCTCGTGGAGGCGGCCGGCGGCTCCACCCTGGCCGATGTCGACCTGTTGGGCGACGCGGCACTCGACCTGTCCGCGGCCCACCCGTCCGGGATCGCCCAGCTCTTCGCCGGCCGGGAGACCAGGCTGTCCAACCTGGTGCGGGAGGGCGGGGCGCTGGCCAGTGCCAAGCGCCGTGCCCGAGCGGTCAGCGCACGCGCCGAGCGGTACGCGCAGCGGTACGGCATCGCCCCCACCTACCTGGCCATCGGCGTCGCGACGTGGACGGAGCGCACGACGCCCGACATCGCCGAGGACGACGTCGCCGCGCTCGCGGCCGTCACCCGCCCGCGCCCGCCGCAGCCCCGCGCCGAACAGCCCCGCGCCGACCAGCGGCCGGACGGCGAGGCCGACGCCGTTGCCGCGCCCGCCGCCCGCACGGTCCGGGCGCCCGTGCTGCTCCGACCCGTCTCGTTGCGCGCCCGGGGGAGCGGCGAGAGCGACTACGAGCTGGCCCTGGAGCCGTCGCTCGAGGTGAACCCCGTCATCGCGCGCGCCCTGCGCAGCCGCGGCGCGCTGCTCGACCCGGGCGCCGTGGCCCGTGGAGCGTTCACCGGCACCGGCTTCGAGCCCCGTTCGGCGTTGCAGAGGCTGAGGTCGCTGGGCGAGGCCGTGCTGGAGGACTTCCGGCTCGACGAGAGCATCGTCGTGGGCACCTTCGTGCACCCCGGGCAGGTGCTCGTCGACGACCTGGACTCGCTGGCCGGCACGCTCGACCGCCATGAGGTCGTCGCGGCGCTCGCAGGCGTCCCCGAGGCCCGGGCCCGCCTGGCCCGCCCGCTGCCCGAGCCGGTGCGCGGCGACCGCGACCCCGATCTGGAGCGGGGCGTCGGGGACCTCGACCCGGCGCAGCAGCACGTCCTCGACGTGCTCGCCACGGGGGAGCACCTCTTCATCGACGCGCCGACCGGGTGCGACGTCACCGGCACCCTCGCCGCCGTGGTCGCCGACGCGGCGGCCTCGGGGCGTTCGGTGCTGTACGTGCCGGGGCACCGTCGGGCCGCGGCCGCGCTCAGCGCCCGGCTCGACGCGCTGGGCCTCGGCGACCTGCTGCTCGATGTCGCGCCCGAGGCCGGCTGGCGCCCCGCCGCCGGCCGACGGCTGCTCGCCGCGATGACCCTCGAGGCTGAGCCTGTCGACACCGCCCGGCTCGGCGCCCTGCGCCGTGACCTCGTCGCGCATCGCGAGCAGCTCCGCGCGTATGTCGACGCCCTGCATGCGGCCCGCATGCCGTGGGGCGCGTCGGCCTACGACGCCCAGCAGGCGCTGGCACGGCTGACCGCCACCCGGCCCGCCCCGCGCACCCGCGTGCGGCTGCCCGTCGAGGTGGCCCGGACGCTGGACGCCACGCGCCGCGAGCAGCTCGCCGACGCGCTGGCCCGCGCTGCCCGGCTCGGCGCGTTCACGCTCCGGCCCACCGACACCCCGTGGCACGGCGCCGGCCTGCGGACCGCCGAGGCCGCCGCTGACGCGCTGGCACGCCTCGACCGGCTGCTCACCACGGGCCTGGCGGGCATCACCCGCCGGGTGCGCGAGGTGGCCGACACCACCGGGCTGCTGGAGGCTGGCACGCTCGCGGGCTGGGGTGAGCAGTTGGTGATGCTCGCCGGCATCCGCGGGGCGCTGGACGTGTTCCAGCCGATGATCTTCGAGCGGACCGCCTCCGACCTGGTCGCGGCCACCGCCACCAAGGAATGGCGCGCCGAGCACGGGATGCCGATGGGCTTCTGGCTGCGGCGCCGGCTGCGCAAGCAGGCCCGCGACATGGTGCGCCCCGGCCGCCCCGTCGCGGACCTGCACAGCGCGCTGATCGAGGTGCAGGTGCAGCGCGACATCTGGCAGGCGCACTGCCCGGCGGGCGGCTGGCCGAGGCTGCCCGACGGCCTGGCCGCCATGGAGGGCGAGCTGCGCGCGGTGCTGGCCGACGTCGAGGTGCTCGACCAGGTGCTCGCGACGACGCCGGGGGGCGGGCGGCTCGCCGAGGTCCCGTTCGCCGAGCTGGTGGACCGCCTCCAGCGGCTGCAGGACGACGCGGCCGCGCTGGAGTCGCTGCCCGAGCGCACCGCGACACTCGCCGAGCTCGTGGCCGCTGGGCTGGGCGGGCTCCTGGACGACCTCATCAGCCGCAAGGCGGACCCCGCGATGGTGGGCCCCGAACTCGAGCTGGCGTGGTGGAGCACCGTCTTCGAGCACATCCTCACCGCCGACCCCGCGCTCGCCGGCTACGACGGCGCCGCGCTCGGGGCCCTGAGCGCCAGGTACGCGCACCTCGACCGCGCGCACGTCGCGAGCCTGCCCGGGCCGGTGCGCACCGCGGTCATCGGGCACGTCACCGCCGCCCTGCGCCACCACCGCGATCAAGCCGAGTCGCTGTTCGCCGAGCTCATCGGCGACCGGATGACGAGCCTGCGGGACACCGTCGCGCGCTACCCGGACCTGGTCCGCAAGCTGCGCCCGGTGCTGGCCGCCGCGCCGATGCTCGTGCCGCAGGTGCTCCCCGCCGGCCGCACCGTCGACGTCGTGGTCATCGACGCCGCTGCGCACCTGCCCATCGAGATCGCGCTGGCCGCCATCGCGCGCGGCCGCCAGGTCGTCGTGGTGGGCGACGCCCGCTGCGCGTCTGGCACCGCCGTCCGCGCGCTCGCGGACGTGCTGCCGGTCGTCGCGCTGCGTGCCGACGCCTCCCGCCGTGACCCGTACCTCACGCAGTTCCTCGCCGACCACGGGTACGCCGGGGTGCTCAGCCCCACACCGCTGCCGCACAGCGCCCCGCTGGTCCGGCTCGACGTGATCGACGGCGCCGGGATGCCCGATGCGGCCACCGGCGCCGTCGAGAGCACCCGCGCCGAGGTGGAGCACGTCCTCGAGGCCGTGCTGACCCACGCGCTCATGCACCCCGACGAGTCGCTGGCCGTCATCGCGTCCTCCCCGCTGCACGCCGAGCAGGTGCGCGAGCGGGTGCTCGCCGAGGTGCGGGACAACCCGGCGCTGGCGGTGTTCTTCGACGCCCGCCGCGCGGAGCCCTTCGTCGTCGCCGATCTCGCCGGTGTCGCCGGGCTGCGCCGTGACGCCGTGCTGCTGTCGCTCGGGTACGGCCGCACCCCGCATGGGCGCGTGCTGCACCGCTTCGGCCCCATCAGCGCGCCGGGCGGCGACGCGCTGCTGCTCGACGCCTTGGGCGCCACCCGGCACCGGTTGCACGTCGTCTCGTGCTTCGGCGCCGACGACCTGGACCGCGACCGGCTGCGTGGCCCCGGCGCCCAGCTCCTGCACGCGCTCCTCGACTTCGCCGCCCGACGCGGCAACGGAGAGACGACCTCGCTCATCGCCGCCCCCGACGCCGACGAGTCTGCTGACGCGCCCACATCCGGCGACGCGCGCACAGGGGCGCCCGCGGCCGCGCCGAACGAGTCCGACCGCCTGGTGATCGACCTGGCCGAGCGGCTGTGGCGGCATGGGCTGCTCGTCGAGGTGGACTACGGGCTGCCGGGCGGGACGCGCATCCCCCTGGCCGTCGGCCACCCCGAGCTGCCAGGCCAGCTGCTCGTCGCGGTGCTCACCGACGACGAGGCCTATGTCGCCGAGCAGAGCGTGCGCGTGCGCGACCGGCAGACCGCCGACCGGCTCGAGCAACTCGGCTGGAGCACCGTGCAGGTCTGGTCTGCCGCCGCGTTCCTCGACCCGCAGGCCGAGGTCGACCGCATCCGGCGGGTCGTCCAGGCGCGTGTCGTGGCGTCGCGTCCCGCGCCGGTGCGCGCCGCCCGGCCGTCGGTGGCGCCTGTCGGGCAGGCTGGGCTGCCGGAGCGGCTGCCGGTGGGGCGCGTGGTGGACTACGCCCCGCAGACGGGCGCCCTGCCCTTCGTGCTCGAGCACCAACTGGCCACGGGGGCCATCCCGGTGGTCGACGGTGACGCTGCCCCCGATGCGCCGGGCGCCGCGGAGGCGGGGGCGGGCGTCACGCCGCGGGGGCCTGTGTCCGGCGAGGGCGCCGTGCCCGCGGTGGCCGGGCCGACAGTCGTCTGGGAGGTCGACGGCCAACCGGCGGCATCCGCGTCGTCCGCCGATGCCGCGGGTCAGCAGCCGACGCTGCCGGTGCGGGCCCAGCCGCGTCCGCCCGTGCGCTCGGGACTGCCGATCAGCGCGTACAGCGACGACGAGATCGGCGAGGTCGTGGCGTGGTTGGTGTCGGACGGGGCCCAGCGCTCGCGTGAGGACCTGGCCAGCGAGGTCCGCGACGAGCTCGGCATCACACGACGCAGCTCGCGGGTGGACGCCGTGATCGCCGCCGCGGTGCGCCGTACCCGCTGATCGGGCGGCGGCCTCCACGGTGGGATCATGGGATGGTGAACCAGATCGACCCCCGAGCAACGAGTGAGCCCCGCGAGCCCGCGCAGCGGCCCGCGCCGAGGCGTCCGGTGATCGACGACGCCCCGTTGATCCCCGACCGCAGCGCCGACGACTCCGACACCGGCTGGGGCGACGGCTCCGACTCCAACGACGACCGACTGCGCCGGGACGTCCCGCCCCACTGGTGAGTGCTGCACCCGGACCGCCGCGTGAAACCGCGACGGTCCGGGCGCGCGCGGAGGTCAGGACTGCGTGCGGGGGCTCACGTCGTTGCGGACGGCCTCGTCGCGGACGAGCCCGCTGGGGACGGCGTCGTTGCGCAGTGCGGGGGTGAGCCGCTGGGCCAGCAGGTCGCGGATCTCCTGCAACACGAGCACGTCCTCGGCGGGGGCGGCGGGCTCGTCCTCGATCCCGGCCCGGCGCCGCTTCGCCAGGTGGTTGAGCGGCAGGACGATGACGAAGTACAGCGCGGCGGCCGTGATGAGCAGCTGCAGCGCGGCGTCGGCGATGAGGCCGAACTTGTACTCCCCGCCGAGGAGCTTGTACTCCCACAGGCCGCTCAGGTCCGTCCCGCCGAAGATCGAGCCGATGAGCGGGCCGATGAACCCCTCGACGAGCGACGTGACGAACGAGTTGAACGCGGCGCCGATGACCACGGCGACGGCGAGCTCGACGGCGTTGCCGCGCGCGACGAAGTCCTTGAATCCGGTCAGCACACTCTTCATGACGCCTCCTGTGGGGGGAACTGGGCGCGGGGATCATCCCACGATGACCGGGCTCAGTGAGGCCCATGAGGCGGCGCCGGCGAGGGCCGCCGCGTCATCGGCGGAGACGGCGAGCAACACCGGGCCAGATTCCTGCCCGCCCGGGTTGGCGCCGAGCGAGAGCGGCCCAGCCTCGGCGCCGCTCGGCGCGTCGACGGGCGCCGCGAGCACGAGCGCCGAGCGAGCCAGGTAGCGGCCGTCCTGGTCCGCGCCGTCGGCGGCCGCGGCCAGCACGTCGATGCGGGCGCCGGGGGTGAGCAGCGCGGCCACCCCGTCGTCGGCGAAGCGGACCGGCGCGACCACCGTGCCAGGCGGGCCGGCGATGACCTCGGCCGCCACGATGCCGTCGACCAGCGGCAGGCCAGCGGGCGCGGGGACGGCGAGCGTGCGCCCCACGAGGTCGTCGGCGACGGGGAGGCTCCCGTCCGGCGCGGAGCCGGTCAGGTGCGGTGAGGTGCGCAGGTCGGCGGCGGTGAGCACGGAGCCAGCGGGCAGCGCGTGCGCGGCGACGACCACCGGGATGGTGGCTGCCGGAGCGGGTCTGAGCTGCCCGACGGCCACAGCCGCCGCGGCGCCGACGAGGAGGGCGGCGAGCGGCAGGCGCGGCCGCCACATCAGGACGCGCGCGCGCCGTCGGGCCGACCGGGAGGCCCGTGGCGTGGGTGGGCGGGACATGACCATGCCCGGACGCTAGGCGCGGCGCGAGGACGTCGAGGGGCCAGCGCGGGTTCCCGCGGGAATCCCCTCCAGCCGATGGGCTGTGGGCGGATCAGCGCGGCAGTGCGGCAGTGCCGCAGTGCTCAGCTCGCGGCGGCAGGCTTCGCGGCAGCGGGCTTCGAGGAGGAGGCCGACGATCCGGTCGACGACGACCCGCTCGAGGCCGAGCCACTCGACGACGTGCCGGCCGAGGATGCCGCCGTTGAGCCGCTCGACGAGGCGGACGAGCCCGAGTCGCCCGACGAGGAGCCGCCCGACGACGAGGAGCCCGACGTCGACGGCACACTCGCCGACGAGGACGACTTCGTGTTCCGGGAGTCGTTGCGGTAGAAGCCGGAGCCCTTGAACACCACGCCGACGGCGGAGAACACCTTGCGGAGCCGCCCCTCGCACTCCGGGCAGACCGTCAGCGTGTCGTCGCTGAAGGACTGCTGGATGTCGAAGGCGTGGCCGCACTCCGTGCAGGCGTAGGCGTAGGTGGGCACTGTCTCTCCCCGGTCGAGCGACGTGCCGGCCACAGATCCGCGGCTGGCACTCTCCAAGTTCGAGTGCCAATCTTACGCGGACGCGAGGGCAGGTCGGCGCCTGTGCTCACCGGCTACCCTCGCAACGTGCCCCGTCGCCGTGTTCGCCGCCTCGTCCTCGCCGCCGTCGCAACGGTCATCGTGCTCACGCTTGTCGGCACTGTCGTCGTGACCACAGTGCTCGTGCGCCGCCCGCTCCCGCAGGTGTCGGGCGAGGTCGAGCTGTCGGGCCTGGACGCCGCCGTGACGGTGACGCGCGACGCGCAGGGGATCCCGCACATCACCGCGGAGACGTCCGCGGACCTGTTCCGCGCCCAGGGCTTCGTGCACGCGCAGGACCGATTCTTCGAGATGGACTACCGCCGGCACGTCACGGCGGGCCGGCTGTCGGAGCTCGTCGGCGCCGACGAGCAGGCCCTGGACGCCGACAAGGTGATCCGCACGCTCGGCTGGCGCAAGGTCGCCGAGCAGGAATGGGACCTGCTCTCGGAGTCGACGCAGGAGCACATGCAGGCATACGCCGACGGCGTGAACGCCTACCTCGCGGATCGCGAGCCCGGCGAGATCGCCGTCGAGTACACGATCCTCGGGATGCGCGTCGACGTCGCCGACCCGGAGCCGTGGACGCCGGTGGACTCCCTCGCGTGGCTCAAGGCGATGGCCTGGGACCTGCGGTCCAACTACGACGAGGAGATCGCGCGGGCAACGACCTACGCCGCCGTGGGCGACGTCGCGCGCGTCGAGGAGCTGTTCCCGGCCTATCCCGAGGAGTCCAACCTCCCGATCCTCGACGCCTCCACCGCACAGCAGGTCAGCGCGGTGGTCGAGGGCTCTGACCTCGACCTGGCCGACTCCGAGCTGCAGGACGCGCTGGCCGCCGCCGACGCCGCGCTCGCCGCGGTGCCCCGCCTGCTCGCCGACGGCGAGGGCACCGGCTCGAACTCGTGGGTCGTCGCGGGCGACCACACCGCCTCCGGCAACCCGATCCTGGCCAACGACCCGCACTTGGGGATCTCCGCGCCGGGCATCTGGTCGCAGATCTCCCTGACCTGCGCGAAGGTGTCGGAGGAGTGCCCCTTCGACGTGTCCGGGTTCTCGTTCGCGGGCTTCCCCGGCGTCGTCATCGGCCACAACGCCCAACTCGCCTGGGGCCTGACCAACATGGCGGCGGACGTCACCGACTTCTTCCTGGAGCGGGTGGTCGAGCGGACCACGCTGCTCGACGGCGAGCGCGTGCCCATGGACATCCGCATCGAGACGATCAAGGTCAACGGCGGAGATGACGTCGACCTGGCGGTGCGCGAGACGGTGCACGGCCCGATCGTCTCCGACGTGCTCAACCTCGGCGAGGCCCACCAGGCGCCGGTCGCCGAGGAGACGCCGTGGGGCGAGTACGAGGTGGCGCTCCGCTGGACGGCCCTGGAGCCGTCCGTCACGGCGGACGCCCTGTTCGCGCTGAACGTCGCCGAGGACGCCGAGGACGTCGCCGCCGCCGCGGCCCAGTTCGCGGCGCCCGCGCAGAACATCGTCTTCGCGACTGTCGACGGCCACATCGGCTACCAGGCGCCCGGCCTGATCCCGGTGCGCAACGACGTCGCCGGGGCCAGCCTGCCGTCCGACGGCTCGTGGCCGCGGCCAGGCTGGGACAGCGCCTACGACTGGCAGGGCTACCTGCCCGCCGAGGAGCTGCCCGCTGCCCTCGACCCCGTCGAGGGGTACATCGTGGCCGCGAACCAGGCGGTGACGGCTTTCGACGCCGGCCCGTTCATGACGAACGACTTCGACTACGGCTACCGCTCCCAGGCCATCCGCGACCGCCTCGTGGCCCAGATCGAGGCGGGCCAGAAGATCGACGTGGCCAGCACCGAGGAGCTGCAGCTCGACGACCTCAACCCCTTCGCGCAGGCCCTGATGCCCGCGCTGCTGGCGGTGCAGATCGACGACGAGTGGGACGACGACGGCCAGGAGCTGCTGCGCAGCTGGGACCTGCGCTCGGATGCCGACTCGGCGGCGGCGGCGTACTTCGCGGCGGTGTGGTCGACGCTGCTCGAGCTGACGTTCTGGGACGACCTGCCCGACGGGTTCGAGCCGAGCGGCGGCTCACGCTGGCTGACGGTGGTCGCGGGGATGCTCGACGACCCGCAGTCGGCGTGGTGGGACGACCGGACCACTGTGGGCATCGTGGAGGGGCGCGACGAGATCCTCACCCGGGCGCTCGTCACGGCGCGCAGCGAGCTCACCGTGGCGATGGGGCGTGACGCGAGCGACTGGACGTGGGGCAGGCTGCACGCTGCGGCGCCGACGCATGCGCTGCTCGGCGGGCCCACGATGCCGGCGATCGTGCGCCGCCTGGTGAACCCCGGGGCGGTGCCGGTGGGCGGCGGCTCCTCGATCGTCAACGCGACGTCCTGGGATGCGGCGTCGGACTCCTTCGAGGTGGGCGCGGCGCCGTCGATGCGCATGGTCGTGGACCTCGGCGACCTGGACTCCAGCACCTGGGTCACGCTCACCGGGGCGTCTGGCCACCCGGCCAGCCCGCACTACGCCGACCAGCTCGGCGCCTGGGCGGAGGGGTCGAGCTACCCGTGGCCGTTCACGGCTGAGGCTGCCGACCAGGCGGCCGAGGACCGGCTCACCCTGAGGCCCGCCCGCGCCAACAGCTGATCCCGGGTCAGCCCATCCGGTCGTCACCGGGGCGCAGCGACCGCCAGCCCTCGGGGGTGGCCACGGCGTCCACGGTGCGGTCGTGCCGCTGCCGGGGCAGCGGCCGCGTCCCGGCGTCGTACACCTCTTCGGGGTAGACCAGCGCGATGACCCGGACCCCGGGGCGGGCGTGCAGCAGCGCACGGTCGTACCAGCCGCCGCCCTGCCCGAGCCGGGTGCCCGCGGTGTCGACCGCGAGGGCGGGGGCGACGATGACGTCCGCCTCGGCGATGGCCTCCGGGCCGAGCGGAGGGGTGCTCGGCTCGGGCGGCCTGCCGGGCGCGCGCTGGCGCAGGTCCTCGGCTCCGGCGTACTCGGCCCAGTCGCGTTGCAGCCCCGCGCCGAGCACCGGCAGCAGCACGCGGACGCCCCGTGGGGCGAGGCGCTCCAGCAGGGGGCCGGTGCCGGGCTCCGTGGGTCGCGCGGCGTACCCCGACACGCGGCGGGCCTCGGCGATCTCGGGGACGGTCTCCCCCACGGAGGCCAGTGCGGGCCCCGCCTCGAGGCGGCGGCGGCTTGAGCGAGCCGTCCTGGACGCCCTGATTGACCTGCGCAGATAGTCCTTGAGGTCCTCGACCTCCAAGCCCTCGGAGGCGGTGGGATAGGGCTGTGCAGCGCTGCGCATGTGGACCATTCTCGCAAAGGTGACCTGGGACCTCTGGCACGTGTGTCCTAACTCTCACGGACATTTCACATCTACGGGAGAAGTGTGACGAATCTCGCGCGCCGGGATCGCCGACCGACGCTAGCGTGATCTGGCATGACACTCCACAAAGCGGTCATCCCCGCAGCGGGTCTCGGCACCCGTTTCCTGCCCGCCACCAAGTCGACGCCCAAGGAGATGCTCCCGGTCGTCGACAAGCCAGCCATCCAGTACGTCGTCGAGGAGGCCGCGGCTGCGGGCCTCGACGACGTCCTCCTCATCATCGGTCGCAACAAGGGCTCCATCGAGGACCACTTCGACTCGGCCCCCGAGGTCGAGCGCGCCCTGGAGGCCAAGGGCGACCCCGCGCGGCTCGACGCGGTGAGGCGCTCGAGCGAGCTCGCCCACGTGCACTTCGTGCGGCAGGGCCAGCCGAAGGGCCTGGGGCACGCGGTGCTGCAGGCCAAGCACCACGTCGGCGACGAGCCGTTCGCGGTGCTGCTCGGCGACGACCTGATCGACGAGCGGGACCCGCTGCTGCCGACGATGATCGCGCTCCAGGAGCGCACCGGCGGCTCGGTGGTGGCGTTGCTGGAGGTCGAGCCCAGCCAGATCTCGCTGTACGGCGCCGCGGCGGTCGAGGAGCTGGCGGACGGCCCCGCCGACCAGGTGCGCGTGACCGGGCTCGTGGAGAAGCCCGCCGCGGAGGACGCGCCGAGCAACCTCGCGGTGATCGGGCGCTACGTGCTGAACCCGGCCGTCTTCGAGGTGCTGGAGAACACCGCGCCGGGCCGTGGCGGCGAGATCCAGCTCACCGACGCCCTGGCCACCCTCGCGGACCTGCCGGCCGAGCAGGGCGGCGGGGTGTACGGCGTCGTGTTCCGCGGGCGCCGGTACGACACGGGCGACCGGCTCGACTACCTCAAGGCCGTGGTGCGCCTGGCCGCTGACCGCGAGGACCTGGGCCCGGACTTCCGCGAGTGGCTGGTGGGCTTCACCCCGACGCTCGAGGCCTGAGCCGCGCCGACGGCGGTCCGGGTCCGTCCCGTGGCCGCCGTCGGGGCAGAATGCGCAGATGAGATCCGTCCAGGACCACCTGGCGGCGGTGCTGGGCGCAGTCGGCCCGGTCGCCCCGCTCGACGTCGTCCTCGCCGACGCCGTCGGCTGCATCCTCGCCACCGACATCACCGTCGGCCTCGACGTGCCGCCGGCGCCCGTGGCGGCCCGCGACGGGTACGCCGTGGCCGCCTACGACACCGCGGACGCGGGGCCCACCAGCACCCGGACGCTGCCGGTGGCCCATGACGTCATGGTCGGGGCGGAGGGCCTGCTGCGGCTGGCGCCCGGCCAGGCGGTGCGCATCGCGTCCGGCGCCCGGCTGCCGCCGGGCGCCGACGCGGTGGTCCCGGTGGAGGAGACCGACCCGGGCACGGCCCGGGTCGCGTTGCAGCGGCCGGCCGTCCCCGGGCAGCACGTGCGGCTGCCGGGCTCGGACGCCCGCGCGGGCGATGTGGTCCTCGCGGCGGGCGCCCGGCTCGGGGCCCGTCAGCTCGCCCTGGCGGCGACGCTCGGGCATGGGCGGATCCGGGTGCACCCGACGCCGCGCGTGGTGATCGTCTCGGTGGGCGACGAGCTCGTCGAGCCGGGTTCCCCGCGCCGCGAGGGCCGCGTGTACGAGGCCGATGGGCACGCGCTGGAGACCGCGGTGCGCGACGCGGGCGCCTCCGCCCGACGGGTCGGCATCGTCTCGGACGACAGGGCGACGCTGCGCGAGGCGCTGGAGGACCAACTGGTCCGCGCCGACCTGATCCTCACCACCGGCGGGCTGAGCGAGTACGCGAACGACACCGTCAAGGACGTGCTGGCCCCGCTGGGCACCGTCCGGTTCGACCATGTCGCCATGTCGCCCGGCCACCGGCACGGCTTCGGCACCGTCGCCGGGCTGGGCGGGGACGGCGCCGTGCCGATCTTCGCGTTGCAGGGCCACCCCGTGGCGGCCCAGGTGTCCTTCGAGGTGTTCGTGCGCCCGGCGCTGCGGGCCATGGCGGGGCACGCGGACCTGTTCCGCCCGTCCGTGACCGCCGAGGCCACCGTCGGGTGGGCCTCCCCGCCCGGGCTGCGGCAGTTCGTGCCGGCGCTCGTCGTCGGGTCGCCGGACGAGGGCTACGAGGTCACCCCGGTGGGCGACCCGGGCGTGCCGTCCGTCACCGCGCTGTCCCGGGCCAACGCGCTCGCGGTGGTGGGCGAGCAGGACGCCGTCGTGCACCCGGGCCAGCGGGTGCACTGCCTGGTGCTGGAGGGCTGATGGCGCCGGGCTGGCCCGTGGTGCTCACCGACGGCGACGTGCGGCTGCGGCCGTTGCGCAGGCGTGACGGGAACGCGTGGATGGCCTTGCGCGCGCAGAACACCGCGTGGCTCGAGCCGTGGGACGCCACGTCGCCCGTGCCAGTGCGCGGGCCCCGGCCCTCGTTCGGGGAGTTCGTGCGGTCGCTCAACAGGCAGGCCCGCTCAGGCGCGGCGCTCCCGTTCGCCGTCGACCACCAGGGGCGGCTCGTCGGGCAGCTCACCGTCGCCGGGATCACGTACGGCTCGCTGCGCTCGGCGTCCATCGGGTACTGGGTGTCACGGCACGTCGCCGGCCGGGGCATCATCCCCACGGCCGTGGCGATGGCGAGCGACCACTGCTTCGGGGCGCTCGGGCTGCACCGGGTGGAGGTCAACATCCGCCCCGAGAACGGGCCGTCGCTGCGCGTCGTCGAGAAGCTCGGCTTCCGGGACGAGGGCGTCCGCGAGCGCTACCTGCACATCGGCGACGAGTGGTGCGACCACCGGACATTCGCCCTGACCGTCGAGGAGCTGCCGCCGGGCGGCCTGCTCGCGCGGTGGCGCGCGCGACGCTGAGAACTGCTCATACCCGGGCGCGTCGGCGTGTGGGCGGAGGGGGAGCGCGACACGCCGAGGGCGATCCCCGGGTGGTGACGGGCCTGCCCCTACCGTCATGACGTGGACACTCCTGCCGGCCTCGTCACCCTCGCGGTGGTCGGCCTGTGGGGCGCGTACCTGATGCCGCACCGGCTGCGGCATCGCCAACAGCTCCTCGAGGCGCGGATCGACGACCGCCACTCGGGTGCGCTGCGGGTGCTCGCCGTCGCGGACCGGCCTCGTCGCCGGAGCCCGCGCAGGGAGCGCTCGACGCCTATCCTGCTCACTGCCTCGGCTGACTGCTCGACGGTCGCCGAACAGCGGGTCAAGTTGCTCACCCCGGGTCGGGGGATCCCGCTCGGGGCGTCCGGCGGTGCGAACGGAGGCATGGCCGTGGATCGACCTCACGGGACTCAGGACAGGATCAGCGCCGACGCTGCCCGTCGTGCCGCGCAGCAGCGTGCCGCGCACGCGGCCGCCGTCGCCCGACGGGGCGCCGCCGCACGCCGCAGGGCCGTGCTCGCGCTGGCGCTGCTGGTGGCGAGCATCGCGGGCTGGACGGTCGCGGGACTCACGACTGTCACGCTGCTGGCCGGCGCCGCGCCCACGGTGCTGCTCGGATCCGTGCTGGTGCTGGGCCGCCGCGCCGTGGTCTCGGGCCACGCCGCCGACGCGGAGTGGGAGCGCCGGCTGCAGGAGCACGCGCTGCCCCCGGCGCGGGCCACCGCGCAGTCGCCTGCGGTCACCGGGCGTGCGGTGCGGCCCTCGGACGCGCACACCGAGGTGTTCGCCCGCATCATCGACAACGTCGAGGGGCCCGCCAGCGTCCCCGGCGCAGTCGCCGCGGCCACGCCCAGCGCGGCGAGCGGGACCATCCCCGTGGTGCGCCGCAGCTCCCGCGTGGACCCCAGCGCCGCCGAGCAGGACGAGGACGCCTGGTCGCCGGTTCCGGTGCCTCGCCCCACGTACACGCTCAAGGCCTCGGCTCCGCGCCGGGAGCCCGCGCCGCTCGGCGAGGTCGAGGGCTCCACCGCTGCGGCGCAGCCCGTCGCAGGCGCTGACCTGCGGGGCTCCACCCTCGACGCCGACGGCGTGAGCCGCACGGCCGCAGCCGAGGCCGACGGTGGCCGCACGCCCATCGAGCAGCCCGCGACCACCACGGGGTCGATGAACCTCGACGAGATCCTCGCGCGTCGACGGGCTGCGGGGGAGTAGCGGCGAGTTCGCGATGCACCCCGCTCGGGTGCTAATGTTTGAGCCGCTCAAGGGGCTGTGGCGCAGTTGGTAGCGCGTCTCGTTCGCAATGAGAAGGTCAGGGGTTCGAATCCCCTCAGCTCCACCACGAAGTTCGACGACAACCCTGTCCGCCATGATGGCGGGCAGGGTTGAGTCGTCTCTGGGGTCGCTCGCCCGTCGCTCGCCCGTCGGTCGCGCGAAAACGCACATCAGCCACCCTTTCTCTCTGCGCGTCGCGATGCGAGGATGGCGCCCTGCGGCGCCCGTCGCCGCACCGACGAGAGGGGCACCGTGCAGCCTGAGGCCATCGAGCTCATCCCGCAGCCGCTCCGGATCGAGCCGCTCGACGACGAGCCGTTCGTGCTCGGGCCCCGGCTCGTCGTCCTGGTGGGCGACAGCCCTGACGAGGTCTCCGTGGGGGTCCTGGCCGCCGATCTGCTCGGCCGGCTGACCCATCGGGCGGTCGAGGTGCGCGGGCACGGCGGGGCGGTGCGCGGCGAGGACGTCCTCGTGCTGCGCGTCACGCCGGACGCGGCGGTCCCCGCGCATGAGAGCACCCCGGCGCCCGACCGGGCGGCCACCACCGCGCAGAGCTACCGGCTGGAGGCCGGGCCGGGCCGGGCGCAAGTCTCGGCGCCCACCACGGCCGGGCTGCTCGCCGGCTTCCTGACCTTCCAGCAGCTGCTGCGCCCCGGGCCGGACGGGTACCTGCGCGCGCGGGCGGTGCAGGTGGAGGACGTGCCGCGCTACCGCTGGCGCGGACTCTCCCTCGACCTCGCGCGGAGCTTCTTCCCGCCCGACGAGATCAAGGTCGTCATCTCGTTGATGGCCCACTACAAGCTCAACATGCTGCACCTGCACCTCACGGACGACCAGGCGTGGCGCCTGGAGACGCCGTCGCGGCCCCGCCTCGTGGACGAGGCGGCGGTGGGCGCGGTGACCGGTGGGCGCGGCGGGCATCTGACGATCGCGGACCTGCGCGACCTGACCAGCTACGCCTGGGCGCGGGGCGTGACGCTGGTGCCCGAGATCGACCTGCCCGGCCACGTCAACGCCGCGCTGCGCGCCTACCCGGAGCTCAACCCGTCCGGCGAGGCGCCGCCACGGCATGCGGGCCTCGAGGTCGGCTTCAGCCGCCTGACCGCCGCCCTCCCGGCGACCCAGGGCTTCGTCGAGGACGTGCTGAACGACGTCGCGCGACTCACGGCGGGGCCCTACGTGCACCTGGGTGGTGACGAGGTGCTCACGATGGAGGGCGCCGAGTACACCGAGTTGATCGCCGCCGCGGCCAAGGTCGTCCAGGAGGCGGGGAAGACGGTGGTCGGCTGGCAGGAGGTCGCCGGCGTCCCGCTCGCACCGGGAGCCGTGGTGCAGCTGTGGGACACGCGGCCCGACCTGCAGGCGGTGCGCGAGGCGGTGGAGTCCGGCGCCCGGCTGCTGATGTCCCCGGGGGCCCGCGTCTACCTGGACATGAAGTACGACGCGTCCACCGAGCTGGGCCTGGAGTGGGCCGGGCACATCGAGCTGCGTGACGCCTACGACTGGGAGCCGTCCGCCCTCGTCGAGGGGGTCGCCGCCGATGCGGTCATCGGGGTCGAGGCAGCCGTGTGGAGTGAGACGCTGCATGACCTGGACTCGTTGCTGCGCATGCTGCTGCCGCGGTTGGCCGCTGTGGCGGAGGTCGCCTGGACCGTTCCCGAGCACCGCTCCTGGGAGGGGTTCCGCGCGCGGGTGGCCCGCCAGCCGGTGTTCTGGGATCGGGCTGGATTCGCCTGGCACCGGTCCCCGCAGGTCGACTGGACCCTGTGATCCCGGGCTAGGCCGTCAGATCCAGCCCGTCAGATCCAGCTCGTCAGCCACATGTGCATGTGCCAGAAGTCGTAGGGGATGACCCATGCGGTCCAGATCGGGTAGAAGAACGCGCTCACTGCCACGATCAGGGCCACGAAGGCTGCCGCCCAGCCGATCGCCTGCCGCCGGGCCCGTCGATCGCCGTCCGGCGGCCCGACCACGAGGCCGAGCACGTAGACCAGGGTGAGCACCACCCACGGCACGAACGCCACCGAGTAGAACGTGAAGATGGTGCGCTCGGCGTACACGAACCAGGGGAGCCAGCCGGCGGCGATGCCGGACAGCACCGCGCCCGCGCGCCAGTCGCGCTGCCACACGAGCCACACCAGCGCGACGATGATCGCCGCGGCGCCCGCCCACCACAGCAGCGGGTTGCCGAGCGACGTGATCGCCTGCGCGCACGCGTCGGCGCCGCAGGCCTCGCGCGCGGCGTCGCCCGACAGCGAGGAGACCTCACTCGGGTACCAGTAGGACGTGGGCCGCCACTGCACGATCCAGCCCAGCGGGTGCGCGGAGTAGGTGTGCTCCGACGTCAGCCCCCGGTGGAACCCCCACATGTCCTGGTGGTACTTCCACAGCGAGCGCAGCGCGTCGGGCAGCCACTGGACGCCCTGCTCCGGGTTCTCGACGGCCCATTGGCGCAGGTAGGCCTGCGGGGTGCGGAACCAGGACGCCCACGAGGCCACGTACGTGACGGCCGCGATCCCCACCATGCCGATGCCCGCCGGGACGGCGTCCCGCACGAACGTGGCCAGGGGCCAGTTCCGGACGCCTGCCGCGCGCCGGGCCGTGGCGTCCCACGCGACGCTCATCAGCCCGAAGACCGCCAGGAAGTAGAGCCCCGACCACTTGGTGCCGATGCACAGGCCCAGCAGGACCGCTGCGGCGAGCCGCCACCATCGGACGCCGAGCCGTGGCCCCCAGCCGAGCGTGCCGCCCGCGTCGAGGATCACCGCTGTGCGGTCCGCGAGGCGCCGTCTGGCCTGCTCGCGGTCGAGGATCAGCGCCCCGAACGCGGCCAGCGCGAAGAACATCACGAAGCCGTCCAGCAGGCTGATGCGGGAGCCCACGATCGCGGCGCCGTCGACGGCGAGCAGCAGCCCCGCCGTGACCCCGAGCGCATTCGAGGCGAACAGCCGCCGGGCGATGCGCACCATCAGCAGCACGCTCAGCGTGCCGACGATCGCGGCCGCGAGCCGCCAGGCCGCCGAGCTGCCGGCGCCGCCGCCGAGCTCAATGCCCCACCCGATGAGCCACTTGCCCACCGGAGGGTGCACCACATACGACGGGTCGACGCCGAGCATGCTCGTGTCGCCCGCCTCGAACGACGGGTTCGGCTCCTCGCCCCACTGGGCCTCGTAGCCCTGGGTCAGCAGCGAGAACGCGTCCTTGACGTAGTAGGTCTCGTCGAAGACCAGGCTGTGCGGGGTGCCGAGCCGCACGAACCGGAGCACTGCGGCGAGCGCGGTGACGGCCAGGGCCCACAGCCAGCCGGTCAGCCGGGCGCGCGGGGTCGCGTCGAGCAGCAGCGTGCGCTCGCCGAGCAGCCTGCGCCGGAGGCGCTCGACGGTGGGGAGCGGTGGCTCCTCGTCGGCGGGGGGCTCGTCCCGGGGGCAGTCGTCCGTCGGCGGCCAGGGCGGCGGGCCCGCGTCGTGGCCGGGCGGCTCGTCGATGGCGCTGGGGTGCGCCGCGTCGACCTCGACAGCAGTGGGAACGCCCGCGGGGCCGAGCGGCGCGCTGCCGTCCTGGCGGGGGGCGTCATCCTCGGGTGTACGCGGCACGCGGGTCATGTTAGGCGGGCGACGGGCCCGCGGACAGTGCCTCGGGGTTATACCCATTCCACCAGGACGGTGCCGCCCCCGGCGACCACCTCCAACAGGTCCCCGGCCCGCTCAGCCTCGTTGTGCTCGTGGTAGCTGACCACGCGCCCGCCGATCACCACGCCCACCCCTGCCTCGCCGGACCCCGTCCAGCGGCCGGTGACCGGACGCCTCGTGCTCGCCGCGACGCCCATCGGCGACGTGGAGGACGCGTCGTTGCGCCTGCGCCGGCTGCTCGCCGAGGCCGATGTGGTCGCCGCGGAGGACACCCGAAGGCTGCGAGGGCTCGCGTCCCGGATGGGCGTGGTGATCGGCGGGCGCGTGGTCAGCTACCACGAGCACAACGAGGCTGAGCGGGCCGGGGACCTGTTGGAGGTGGTCGCCGGGGGCGGCACCGTCCTGGTGGTCACCGACGCGGGCATGCCCGCCGTCTCCGACCCGGGGTTCCGTGTGGTGGAGGCCGCTGTCACGGCGGGGCTGCCTGTGACGGCCGCGCCCGGCCCCAGCGCCGTGCTCACCGCGCTGGCGCTCTCCGGGCTGCCGACCGATCGGTTCTGCTTCGAGGGGTTCCCGCCCCGCAAGCCCGGCGAGCGCGCGCGGGCGCTGGCCGGGCTCGCCACCGAGCGGCGCACGCTCATCTTCTTCGAGGCGCCGCACCGGTTGGCGGACACCCTCGCGGCGATGTCCGAGGCCTTCGGCGCCGATCGGCCCGCCGCGGTGTGCCGCGAGCTGACCAAGACGTACGAGGAGGTCCGCCGGGGCCCGCTCGGCGACCTTCTCGCGTGGGCGCTGGCCGGTGACGTGCGCGGCGAGATCGCGATCGTGGTGGGCGGGGACGTCGGCCGGGCGGCGGTGTCCACGGCGGACCTGGTCGCGGAGGTGCTGGCCCGGGCCGACGCCGGGGAGCGGCTCAAGGACGCGGTGTCCGAGGTGGCCGAGGCGGCGCAGGTGCCCAAGCGCGACCTCTACGCCGCGGCCCTCGCCGCCCGCAAGCGCTGACGGCCCTCGCGAGTCGCGGGCCGTTCAGGCGTCCTGGGACGCGACCAGCTCGGCGCCCGCGGCGGCCATCGCCGCACGCGCCTCGAGGCCCTGCTCAGGGCTGACCGGGACGGTGAGGTCGGTGAGCACGCGGGCGCGCAGCCCGAGCGTCAGGGCGTCGAGGGTGGTGGCCTTCACGCAGTGCGACTCGGCGATGCCGACCACGTCGACGTCCGTCACCTGCCCGGCGTCGAGCAGTGCCGCCAGTGAGCGGCCCTCGGCGTCCACCGCCTCGAACCCCGAATAGGCCGCGGCGTACTCGCCCTTCTTGACGCTGGCATCGGGCCGGAGCCCGGCGAGCGCGGGGTGCAGCTCGGCCTCGGCGCTGCCCGCCACGCCGTGCGGCGGCCAGGTGTCGATGAAGTCCGGGGCGTCGCTGAAGTGGGCGCCCGGGTCGATGTGCCAGTCCTGGGTGGTGACGACGAGGTCGTACAGGCCGCGGTTCTCGGCGGCGTAAGCGGCGATCGCCTCGGCCACCGCGTTGCCGCCCTCGACGCCGAGCGCGCCGCCCTCGCAGAACGTGGGCTGCACGTCCACCACCAGGAGCGCGCGGTGCGTGGGCCTGCCGGGGTGGGTGGGGGTGGTGCCAGCCATGGTGTCTCCTGAGGTGGTGCGGTCGCTCGTCCCAGCCTCCCAGGTTCGGCGCGGGGAGTCAGCCCCGCGCCGCGAATGCCCTGGCCGTCGCGCCGCCTGCGGGTCTAGCGTCCTGGCATGGAGTTCCGTCGCATCCCGGGCCTGCCGCCCTACGTGTTCACGATCATCGACTCGCTCAAGCTCGAGGCCCGCCGCGAGGGGCGCGACGTCATCGACCTGGGCTTCGGCAACCCGGACCTGCCCAGCCCGCAGGTCGCCGTGGACAAGCTCGCCGAGGCGGCGGCGAACACCCGCAACCACAGGTACTCCTCGTCACGCGGGCTGCCCAAGCTGCGCCAGGCCGTGGCCGACCTGTACCTGCGGCGGTTCGGCGTCGCGCTGGACCCGGACACCGAGGTGCTGTCGACCATCGGCGCCAAGGAGGGGTTCAGCCACCTCATGTGGGTGCTGCTGCAGCCCGGCGACGCGGCGATCGTGCCGACGCCCAGCTACCCCATCCACATCTGGGGCCCGTACTTCGCGGGCGCCGACGCGCGCCAGGTGCCCATCGGCGACGGGGACGACGGCGCCGGGTACATCGACCGCGTGATGGAGGCGTGGGAGCTGGGCTGGCCCAAGCCGCGCGTGGTGGTCCTGTCCTTCCCGCACAACCCCACGACCACCACCGTCGAGCTCGCGGACCTGCAGCGCCTGGTCGACTGGGCCCGCGAGCGGGACGTGGTGCTGGTGCACGACCTGGCCTACGGCGACATGTGCTTCGACGGGTGGAGCCCCCCGTCGATCCTGCAGTGCGAGGGCGCCAAGGAGGTGGCCGTCGAGCTGTACTCGATGACCAAGTCCTTCTCGATGGCGGGCTGGCGCGTCGCGTTCCTCGTCGGGCGGCCGGATGTGGTCGACGCGCTGGCCAAGCTCAAGAGCTACCTCGACTACGGCACCTTCCAGCCCATCCAGATCGCGGCGACGGTCACGCTCAACGAGGCGGCCGACTACCCGCGCGAGCTCAACAAGGTCTACGAGGCGCGGCGGGACGCGCTCGTCGACGGCCTGAGCCGCATCGGCTGGGAGATCCTCAAGCCCAAGGGCACGATGTTCGCCTGGGCCAAGATCCCCGAGCCGTACGCCGACATGGGCTCGATCGAGTTCGCCCAGCACTTGGTGCGCGAGTGCGACGTCGCGGTCTCGCCGGGCGTCGGCTTCGGCCCGGGCGGCGACGGGCACGTGCGGTTCGCGCTGATCGAGAACGAGCAGCGCATCGCGCAGGCGGTGCGGGGGCTGCGCCGCGGGCTGACCCGGCTCTGACGCTCTGACGCGCGAGCGGCGGGCGGCGACACGGGGCCGACTCGTGAAATGACGGAGAGGCCGCTCGGGCTGCGGTCCTACGATGAGCCCATGCCCGACGCGCGCTCGACCTTCTACCTGACGACCCCGATCTACTACGTGAACGACGCCCCCCACATCGGGCACGCGTACACGACGGTGGCGGCGGACGTCATCACCCGCTGGCACCGCCAGCGCCAGGAGCCCGTGTGGTTCCTGACTGGGACGGACGAGCACGGCCAGAAGGTCATGCGCACCGCCGAGGCGAACGGCGTCACCCCGCAGGAGTGGGCCGACCGCCTGGTCGAGGACGCCTGGAAGCCCGTGCTGAAGACGCTCGACGTGCGCAACGACGACTTCATCCGCACCACGCAGCCGCGCCACACCGAGCGGGTGCAGGCCTTCATCCAGGACCTCAAGGACAAGGGCGAGATCTACGCCGGCTCCTATGAGGGCCCGTACTGCGTGGGCTGCGAGGAGTTCAAGCTGCCCGGCGACCTCGTGGACGGCACGGGCGAGTACGAGGGCCTCAAGGTGTGCGCGATCCACAGCACGCCCGTCGAGATGCTCTCGGAGCAGAACTACTTCTTCCGGATGAGCGCGTACACGCAGCGGCTGCTCGACTTCTACGAGCAGAACCCGACGTTCGTGCAGCCCGCCAGCGCGCGCAACGAGGTCATCGCGTTCGTGAAGCAGGGCCTGCAGGACCTGTCGATCTCCCGCAACACGTTCGACTGGGGCATCCCGATCCCGTGGGACACCTCGCACGTGCTGTACGTGTGGTTCGACGCGCTGCTCAACTACGCCACGGCCATCGGCGTCGACTCGGACGACCCGGAGGAGAAGGCGCGTTTCGAGCGCACCTGGCCGGCGGACGTGCACCTGGTCGGCAAGGACATCCTGCGCTTCCACGCGGTCATCTGGCCGGCCATGCTCATGGCCGCCGGGCTGCCGCTGCCCGGGCAGGTCTTCGCGCACGGCTGGCTGCTGGTGGGCGGCGAGAAGATGAGCAAGTCCAAGCTCACCGGCATCGCGCCCAGCCAGATCATCGACACGTTCGGCTCGGACGCGTTCCGCTACTACTTCCTGCGCTCGATCGCGTTCGGGCAAGACGGGTCGTTCTCCTGGGAGGACCTGGCCGCGCGGTACCAGGCCGAGCTCGCGAACGGCTTCGGCAACCTGGCCTCGCGCGTCGCGGCGATGATCGGCAAGTACTACGGCGGCGTGCTGCCGCAGGCCGGCGAGCAGACGGCGGCTGAGGAGGCGCTCGCGGCCGTGGCGGCCCGTGCCGTGACGGACGCCGAGGACGCCATCGACCGGCTCGCGCTGCACGAGGCCATCGCGGCGGTGTGGACGCTGGTCGAGGCGACCAACGGGTACATCACGGAGCAGGAGCCGTGGAAGGTCGCCAAGGACCCGGCCGAGGTCGGCCCCGACGGCGCCGCGGTCCAGGGCGGCCGGCTCGCGACGATCCTGGTCACGGCCGCCGAGGCGCTGCGCGCGCTCGCGGTGCTGCTGCACCCGGTGACCCCGAAGGCCGCCGCCGCGCTGTGGGAGTCGCTCGGCGCCGAGCCGGCGCTGGGCGCGCTCGCGCTGCAGCCGGTCGACGCCGCGGCCCGCTGGGGCCAGCTGCGCCCCGGGACCGTCGTCACCAAGGGCTCGTCGCTGTTCCCGCGCATCGAGGAGCCGGCTGAGCAGTGAGCCGCCGCACGCGCGAACGGGGATGGCCCACCGCCCCCGAGCTGTTGCCCGTGCCCGTCGTCGACAACCACACGCACCTCGAGAGCGTGCTGTCCTTCGACGTGCCCGGGGACGGTGACGCGGGCGGCGCCCCGCGCACGCTCGACGACCACCTGGCCCGCGCGGCAGCCGTCGGGGTGACGCGCATGGTGCAGGTCGGCTGCGACCTGGACGCCGCCGCGTGGACCGACGCGCTGCTGCGCGAGCGGGCCGCCGCGGGGGACCGCACGCTGCTGGGGGCGCTCGCGGTGCACCCCAACGAGGCAGTGCTGCACGCGGGCGTCCGCGAGGTCGCCCCCGACGGCCTCGAGCCCGCGCCCGCGCCCCGGCACGACGTGGGCCTCGACGCGGCGATCTCCCGGATCGCGGAGCTGGCCCGTGGCAACGAGCGCGTCCGCGCGATCGGCGAGACCGGGCTGGACTTCTTCCGTGCCGGGCCGGCCGGCCGCCGGGCGCAGGTCGACGCGTTCCGGGCGCATATCGCGCTCGCCAAGGATCTGGGCCTGGCCCTCCAGATCCACGACCGTGACGCGCACCAGGACGTCATCGACGTGCTGCTGCGGGACGGCGCCCCGGAGCGCACGGTGTTCCACTGCTACTCGGGCGACGCGCAGATGGCCGCCGTGTGCGCCGAGCACGGCTGGTACCTGTCGTTCGCGGGGCCCGTGACGTTCAAGGCGAATGACGGGCTCCGGGAGGCCCTGCGCGTCACGCCGCTCGACCGGGTGCTCGTGGAGACCGACGCGCCGTATCTGACGCCGCACCCGTACCGCGGCCGGCCGAACTCGCCGTACCTGCTGCCGCACACCGTGCGCCACGTCGCCGAGACACTGGACCGGGACCTGGCCGACGTGTGCGCGGCCATCGCGGCGACCTCGCAGGACGTCTACGGCCCCTGGTGAGCCCGTTCGGGGCGCCGCCACAGGGGTGAGGGTCGGGTGAGAACCCGCCGATCAGGCCGCTGTCGGCTACCCGCTGGCGTCACAGATCGGTTACGGTCGGTGCGGCCGACCGGCAGCGACGTCCGCTGCCACCATCCCCCAGCACGAGGAGCACCGGTGCCCCAGCCCGACGCGCAGCCGCAGACGCGGCGCGAGCGCGCGGCGCTGCGCGAGGCCCAGGAGCGCTCGGCGCGCGAGGCACCCGGCATATCGCGGGTCGCCCGGCTCGGCGCCCAGGCCCTCGTCCTGGCCATCGTCGCGGGCGGCACCAGCGCCTTCGCGGTGCTGCACAAGACCGTGACCGTGGACGTCGACGGGCAGAGCGTCGAGGTCAGCGCGTTCGGCCGCACCGTGGGCGACGTCCTCGCCGGCGGCGGCATCGAGGTCGGCGAGCGCGACCTCGTCGCGCCGGGCGTCCACGAGCCGGTTGCCAACAACTCCCAGGTGGTGGTGCGGCACGGGCGCGAGCTCGACGTGGTGATCGACGGCTCGGAGCAGCGCGTGTGGACCACCGCGCTGACGGTGGGCGAGGCGGTGGACGGGCTGGGGCTGCGCGGCGGCGACACGCTGCTGTCCGCGTCGCGCTCGGCCTCGCTGGGCCGGGAGCCGCTGCGGGTCTCCACGCAGAAGACGATCCACCTCGCGGTGGACGGGCAGGTCATCGACGGTGTGACCAGCGCCCCGACGGTGCGTGAGGCACTGCGTGAGATCGGCCTGGTGCTCGAGGAGGGCGACCAGGTGTCGGTCCCGCTGGACGCGACGGCCGTGGACGGGCTGGTCGTCCTGGTCACCCGCGCCAGCGTGGGCGGGGAGACGCAGACCGAGGCCATGCCGTTCGAGGTCGAAGAGGTCGAGGACCCGGCGCTCGTCAAGGGCAACAAGGTCGTCAAGACCAAGGGCAAGGCCGGGGTGCGGACCACCACGTACTCGCTGTCGATCGTGGGCGGCGCCGTCGTCGAGCGGACTGTCGTGGCGTCCGTCGTGACGGTGGCGCCTGTGACGCAGGTCGTCCGCGTCGGCACCCAGGAGCTCCCCGACCCGTCCACCGTCGTGGTGGAGCCGGGCAGCGCGCAGGAGCTCGGCAAGCAGCTCGCCGCGGCGCGTGGATACGGCGATGACGAGTTCGCCTGCCTGCTGTCGCTGTGGAAGAAGGAGAGCGGCTGGCGGGTGAACGCCGAGAACAAGTCGTCGGGCGCCTATGGCATCCCGCAGGCCCTGCCGGGCTCGAAGATGGCCACTGTGGCCGACGACTGGCGCACCAACCCGGCGACCCAGATCACCTGGGGCTTGAACTACATCGAGGGCCGTTACGGCACCCCCTGCGGGGCATGGGCCGCCTCCCAGGCCAAGGGCTGGTACTGACTCCCACCGCCCGGCGCTGACAGCAGTCGATTGGCACATCTGTCACGCACCAGTTACGGTCCTATGTCGCTCGAACGCCGTTCGCCGCCTGTGTGGTGGTGTGCGCGCGGGCGATGTCGGCTCGTTCACGACACGTGACCGCGGGCCGTGACTGCCGGATCGGGGATCCGGACCAGCGGGTGCAGCCTCCCAGGAGGACGCACATCGTCGTGCGACCGGTCGGCCGGCGACGTCGCTGGGGCCCTTCTGAGGCCGCGCCGTCTCCCCGTGCCCGGGAACTCCGACGTCTGGAAACGCGTGACTTCCTCGACTCAACCCCCCTCCGCGAGCGCGGCCCCCCGTCGCTCCACCCTCCGCAAGCACCTCACCGACTCAGGCTCGATCCGGTTCCGTGCCGTCGTCGCAGCCACAGCAGTCCTGCTGGTCGGCTCCGGCACCGCCGTCGCAGCCGCCGCCCACAAAACCGTCTCGCTGGACGTGAACGGCGACACCACCACCGTGACCACGTGGTCCGGCAGCGTCGAGGGCCTCCTCGACGAGAAGGACATCGAGATATCCGAGCGTGACCTGGTGGCCCCCGTGGGGGCCCTGCAGGACGGCGCCGAGATCGTCGTCCGGCACGCACGCCAGATCGACGTGCAGACCGATGGCGCCGCCGAGAGCGTGTGGACCACGGCCCTCACCGCCGACGAGGCCCTCGAGGTGTTCCAGGCTCGCGGCGACGACGTGCGGCTCGTGGCCACCCGGTCCGCCGCCGACGGCCGCCCCGAGCTCTCGCTCGAGCTGACCCTGGACGGGCCCGCGGACGTGGTCGTGGACGGCCAGACCCTCACCGTCGACGATGGCTCCACCACTGTCGGCGACGCGCTCGACAGCCTGGGCGTCACGCTCGGCGAGCATGACACCGTGACCGTCACCCGCACCGACGCGGGCCGTGTGTCCGTCGTCGTGAGCCGCGTGACCGTCGAGGAGGTCACCACCACCAGCGAGATCGCCTTCGGCACCGTGACGCAGGACGACGCGTCGCGCTACGTCGGCCAGAAGGCCGTCGCCACCAAGGGCGTCGCCGGTGTCCGCACCGTCGTCGACCGCGTCACCACGGTGGACGGCGTGGAGACGGCACGCGAGAACCTCTCCGACACGGTCACCCAGGCCCCGGTTGACGAGGTCGTGAAGGTGGGCTCCAAGAAGCGGGCCGCGGCGTCCTCGTCGTCGGGCAGCGCCATCACCGCGGGCGGCGCCGCCGACTCGCTGAACTGGGCCGCGCTGGCGAAGTGCGAGTCGGGCGGCAACGCGTCGATCGTCTCCGCGACCGGCAAGTACCACGGGCTGTACCAGTTCTCGGTGGCCACGTGGCAGGCCGTCGGCGGCACGGGCCTGCCCTCGCAGGCATCAGCCGACGAGCAGACGGCCCGCGCGAAGATGCTCTACAACCGGTCGGGCGCCGGGCAGTGGCCGCACTGCGGCTCACGCCTGTTCAGCTGACCGACGCAGCACCGCAGCACGCTGTCGCGAGCGCGCACACCCTCCGGGGAGTGCGCGCTCGCGGCGTGTCCGGCGCGGGCCGTTAGGCTCTGGGGCATGACTGCCACCGCCGGACCCCTGCTCGGTCCCGCGGAGATCCGCGAGTTGGCCGCACGGGCGGGCATCCGCCCCACCAAGACGCTCGGGCAGAACTTCGTGCTCGACGGGGGCACGGTCCGCAAGATCGTGCGCCAGGCCGACGTGACAGCGGGCGAGCGGGTCGTCGAGGTCGGGCCAGGGCTCGGCTCGCTGACGCTCGGGCTGCTGGAGGCGGGGGCCAGCGTCGTCGCCGTGGAGATCGACCCGGTGCTCGCGGGCCTGCTGCCGGGCACCGTCGCCGCGCATGTCCCCGGCGAGGCCGACCTGACGGTCGTCGGGGCTGACGCGCTGGAGGTGCACGAGCTGCCGGGCCCGCCGCCCACCGCGCTCGTCGCGAACCTCCCGTACAACGTCTCGGTGCCGGTGCTGCTGACCTTCCTCGAGCGGTTCCCGAGCCTCGAGCGCGTGCTCGTGATGGTCCAGGCGGAGGTGGCCGACCGCCTGGCCGCGCCCCCCGGCAGCCGCGTCTACGGGGTGCCGTCCGCGAAGGTCGCCTGGTACGCGTCGGCCCGCCGCACCGCCACCGTGGGCCGCAACGTCTTCTGGCCGGCGCCGAACGTGGACTCGGCGCTGGTGCGCATGGACCGCCGGGACCCGCCGGTGACGTCCGCCACCCGGCAGCAGGTCTTCGCCGTGGTCGACGCCGCGTTCGCGCAGCGCCGCAAGATGCTCCGCGCGGCGCTGGCGCCACTCGCCGGCTCCCCGCAGGCGGCCGTGCGCGCGCTGGAGGGCGCGGGCATCGACCCGCAGACCCGGGGCGAGCGCGTGGACATCGACGGCTTCGCGCGGATCGCGGCGCAGCTCGCCGACCACGCGCGCGAGCGGGCGGACGAGCGGCCCGAGCCGGTGGAGCAGTCCGAGCCGCCCGTGGGCGGACCTGGCACAGTGGAGCCGTGACTCAGCCCCGCGTCGAGATCGGCAGCCAGCCCGAGGTCCGGGTCCGCGCGCCCGGCAAGGTGAACCTGGGACTGCGCGTCGGCGCCCGCGAGCCCGACGGCTACCACCCCCTGGTGACCGTGTTCCAGGCGGTGTCGGTGTACGAGGACGTCGTGGCGACCCCCGGGGACGGCCTGACGCTCTCGGTCAGCGGCCCGCAGGCGCACCTGGTGCCCACGGACGACACGAACCTGGCCTTGCGCGCGGCGCGCGCCCTCGCGGAGTTCGCGGGCATCGACGAGGGCGTGCACCTGCACATCGAGCTGCCTCTTATACACATCCGACGCTGCCTCTTACCCTCCGCCTGCGTCGCTCCACCGGTGGCCCCGGGACGACGAGCACCGGGCCTTGCGCGCGGCGGGGGCGCTGGCGAAGTTGGCCGGCGTGGCCGGGGGGGTGGACCAGCACAGCGGGGAGTCGGTGCTGGTGGCGGGGGGGATGGCGGGCGGGTCGGCGGACGCGGCGGCGGCGCTGCTCGCCTGCGACGCGTTCTGGGGCGCCGGGCTGAGCCGTGACCAGCTGCACGAGCTGGCCGCGGGTCTCGGCTCGGACGTGCCGTTCGGACTGGTGGGGCACACCGCGATCGGATCGGGCCGGGGCGATGTGCTGACCCCGGCGCTCAGCCGTGGCGAGTACCACTGGGTCTTCGCCGTGCGTGACGCCGGCCTGTCGACGGCCCGCGTCTACGCGGAGTTCGACGCCCTCGCCGGCTCGGGGTCCAGTGCCCTGGGGCCGGACAGCGACCTGGAGCTGCTGCAGGCGCTCCGCGCGGGCGACGCGACGGCGTTGGGGCGCGCGCTGCGCAACGACCTGCAGCCCGCGGCCCTCGAGTTGGCGCCCGAGCTGGCTGAGACCCTCGCGGCGGCGGATGACGTGGGCGCCCTGGGCGTCCTCGTGTCCGGCTCGGGGCCGACGGTGGCGGCGCTGGCGCGCAGCCGGGCCCACGCGCAGGTGATAGGCGCGGCGCTGACCGCTGCCGGCGTCGCCGACACGGTGCTCACCGCCGTCGGGCCCGTCCCGGGGGCGCGGGTCATCGCCAGCCCGTCGCCGTAGCATCTGCCGCAGCATCGGCCGGCGGCTCCGTCGCCCGCCATCCACACCACCTTCATCCGCACGCCCGTCCCCATGGAAAGAGCTCGATGGCCCACCTGCTCGGAGCGGACTCCGTCTCGCTCACGCTCGGCACCCGCACGCTCCTCGACGAGGTGAGCCTCGGCCTCGACGACGGGATGCGCGTCGGGGTGGTCGGCCCCAACGGCGCCGGCAAGTCCACGCTGCTGCGCGTGCTGGCCGGCATCCAGGCGCCCGACTCCGGTCGCGTGACCCGCGCGGGCGGCGTCCGGGTCGCGGTGCTCGACCAGCGGGACGAGCTGCCCGCCGGGAAGACGGTGCGGGACCTGGTGCACGGGGACGCCGACGAGCACACGTGGGCCACCGACCCCCGGATCCGCTCGGTGCACTCCGGGCTGCTCGGCGACCTCTCGCTGGAGGAGGACGTCGCGAACCTGTCCGGCGGGCAGCGCCGCCGCGTCGCGCTGGCCGCGCTGCTGGTGCGCGACGACGAGGTGCTGGCGCTCGACGAGCCCACCAACCACCTGGACGTCGAGGGTGTCGCGTGGCTCGCGGAGCACCTCGCCGAGCGCTATGCGCGCGGCAATGGGGCACTGGTGGTCGTCACCCACGACCGCTGGTTCCTCGACGCGGTGTGCACGCGCATGTGGGAGGTCAACGACGGCGGCGTCGAGGGCTACGAGGGCGGGTACGCCGCCTACGTGCTGGCCCGGGCGGAGCGGTCCCGCACCGCCGCCGTCACGGAGGAGAAGCGGCAGAACCTGCTGCGCAAGGAGCTCGCGTGGCTGCGCCGCGGCGCCCCGGCGCGCACCTCCAAGCCGAAGTTCCGCATCGACGCCGCCACCGAGCTCATCGCCGACGAGCCGGCGCCGCGCGACCAGCTCGAGCTGACCCGGATGGCCACGAGCCGGCTCGGCAAGGACGTGCTGGACCTGGAGGACGTGACGGTCCGCTTCGACGAGCCCGCGACGGCGGACAGCCCTGCCGTGCGCGGCCGGACGCTCCTCGACGACGTGACGTGGCGGCTCGGCCCCGGGGACCGGTACGGCATCGTCGGGGTCAACGGCGCCGGCAAGACGACGCTGCTGCGCCTGCTGGCCGGGCGGCTTGAGCCCACGTCGGGGCGGGTCAAGCGGGGCAAGACGGTGCAGGTGGCCGAGCTCACGCAGGACGTGGAGGACCTCGACGAGCTCGCCGACCTGCGTGTCGTCGAGGTGATCGAGCGGGAGAAGCGCACCGTCGTGGCCGGCGGCAAGGAGCTGACCGCCGCGCAGCTCGTGGAGCGGCTCGGATTCACCAAGGACCGTGCCCGCACCCCCGTGCGGGACCTCTCGGGCGGCGAGCGCCGTCGGCTGCAGCTCCTGCGGCTGCTGGTGGGGGAGCCGAACGTGCTGCTCCTCGACGAGCCCACGAACGACCTCGACACCGACACCCTGGCCGCGTTGGAGGACCTGCTCGACGGCTGGCCGGGCACGCTCATCGTCGTCTCACACGACCGCTACCTGCTCGAGCGCGTCTGCGACCGGCAGGTGGCGCTGCTGGGCGACGGCGCCATCCGCGACCTGCCGGGCGGGGTGGAGCAGTACCTCGAGCTGCGGCGTGCCGCGCCCGGGACCGCACGCCCGGCGGCCGCCCTGGCCGAGGCGCCGTCGAGCGCGGCCGACGACGCGCAGCCGGCGCCGAGCGCCGCGGACCAGCGCGCCGCCCGCAAGGAGGTGCAGCGCGTCGAGCGCCGGCTCAGCAAGATCGCCGAGCTGGAGGCGCGCCTGCACGAGAAGATGGCCGCCCAGGCCACCGACCACCAGGCGGTCCAGCGGCTCGACGCCGAGCTGCGCGCACTGGCCGAGGAGCGCGACGCGCTCGAGGAGCTGTGGCTGGCGGCGGCGGAGAGCGCCGGGTAGGGCTGCCGGCCCCGCGGATGGGCAGCCGCGGGGTCGTCGTCCTGGCGCTCGTCCTCGGCTGCCTCGCAGTCGCCGTGCGCCTGGGCCCGGTGCTGCATCGAGGCTCGTTGCGCGGGGTGATCGGCTACGACGACGGTGTGCACCTGGCTGCCGCGCAGCACCTGCTCGCGGGCGACCTGCCGTACACGGACTTCACCTTCCTCCAGCCGGGTGGCGTGGTGGTGGCGCTGGCGCCGTTCGCGGCGCTGGCGGGCCTGGTCGGCGACTCCTGGGCGATGGCGGCCGCGCGCATCGCCGTCGTGCTGCTCGGCGCGGTCAACGCCGTGCTCGTCGCCGCGATCCTGCGCTCGCGCGGCTGGGCGGCGTCGATCGTCGGCGGGGCGCTGTACGCCACCTGGGGCACGATCACGATCGCCGAGCGGACGGTGTACCTCGAGCCGCTGCTCAACACCTGCGTGCTGGTGGCACTGCTCGCGTTGCGCAGGCGCCCGGGCGCCGGGAGCGTCGGGCCGGCGCCTCGGGCGGTGGCCGTGGCGGGCGCGATGGCCGGGCTGGCCGTCGCGTTCAAGCTGTGGGGCGCGGCTGACGTGCTCGCGCTGGGCGCGCTGATCGGGGCCCGCGCGGGCGTGCGCGCCGTGGGCCGTGGGGCGCTGTGGTGCCTGGTGGGGCTCAGCCCGGCGCTGGCCCTCGCGGCGGCCGACCCGGCGGCGGCGTGGCGGAACGTCGTCGCGATCCAGCGGGGCCGGGAGGCCAATCCGACGGGCGCCCTGGAGCGGATCGGCACGCTCGTGTCCCCGGCTGCCCTCACCGACCCGACCATCGGGCCCGCCCTCGCCGCCGCGGGGGGCCTGCTGCTCGTGGCCCTGTGCGCCGCGCCGCTGATCCGCGCCGTGCGCGCGCGGCAGGCGCCCCGGGAGTGGTCCGACCCGGTGTGGTGGGGCCTGCTGGCCCTGGCGCAGACGGCGCTGCTGCTCCTAGCCCCGAGCTGGGGCACGCACTACACCGCGTATGTGGGGCCCGCGCTGTGCCTGCTGCTCGGCGCGGGCGCGGGGCGCCTGGCCACGCGACTGCCCTCAGACGCCCGCCCGTGGGCCGTCGCGGGCGGGGCCGTGCTCGCCGTGCCGCTCGTGGTCTCCGGCGTGGTCGCGCCCGGCTGGGGGCGGCCGCTCGACAACGAGCCCCTGGCGGCTTTCGCCCGGCAGCACGAGTGCACGTGGAGCGCGACGCCGTCGCTGCTGGCCGCCGCCGACGCGGGCCGACGGCAGATCCGCGCGGGATGCCCTGATGTGGTGGACATCTTCGGGGTGCGGCTCGCGCTGGACGCGGGGAGCCCGACACCCGAGCTGGCCGCGGCGGAGGCCCGCGCGGCCGACGGCCCCGGGCGGCCCGCCGGGTTGCCGCCCGACGAGCGGATCATTTGGGCGCAACTGGCCGACGCGCGAGCCGCGCTTTTGACGAACCAGCTCTCGAGGAACGAGATGAGCGCTGGGCTCGAGGCGTGGCTGCGCGGCGAGTTCGCGCAGGTGGGCCGCAACCACTACACCGGGCTCTGGGAGCGGCTTCCATGAGGTCGCCCCACGAGGCGGGCTAGTGGGCGTCGAACGGGGCGACCACGCTGCGCAGCAGGTCGGCGAGCCGTGAACGGTCCTCGTCGGCGAGCCCGGCCAGCAGCATGCGCTCCTCGTCGAGCAGGTCCGCGAGGGCCCCGTCCACCCGGGTCCGGCCCAGCTCGGTGAGCTCGACGAGCACACCGCGCCGGTCCTCCGGGGAGGGCATCCGGGACACGAAGCCGCGCTGGGTCAGGCGGTCGATGCGGTTGGTCATCGTCCCGCTCGTCACCAGCGTCTGCGTCAGCAGGGCGCCGGGGGACAGGCGGTACGGCGCGCCCTCCCGGCGCAGGGCCGAGAGCACGTCGAACTCCCAGGTCTCCAGGCCGTGCCGCGCGAACACCGCGCGCCGCGCCAGGTCCAGGTGCCGTGAGAGCCGGCTGACCCGTGAGAGCACGGTGAGCGGCGTGACGTCCAGGTCGGGGCGCTCGCGCTCCCAGGCCGTGACGATCCGGTCGACCTCGTCCTGCACGCCGTCGACGCCGCTCATGCGCTGCCCCACGGCTCGGGTCGCGTCCGTGTGGTCGGCGTCATCCGCCGGAGTGCTGCCTGCCGCCATGCGCTGAGATTACTCGCCGTCGAGATACCGGTGCGCGCGCTCACGGCGCGCACGGGCGAACGCGCCTTGGCGCGTGCCACGGCATGCTCACGGCGCGCTCGCCAGCCGGGGCCGGCGCTCCAGGCCCGACAACCCGTTCCACGCGAGGTTCACCAGGTGCGCCGCGACCTCCGCCTTGCCGGGGCTGCGCGCGTCGAGCCAGTACTGGCCGGTGAGCGCCACCATGCCGACCAGCATCTGCGCGTAGATCGGCGCGGACTTCGGGTCCAGGCCCTGCTTCTTGAACTGGTCGCCGAGCATGTGCTCGACCTGCGTCGCGACGTCGCCGATGAGGCTGGAGAACGTGCCCGTGGCCTGCGCCACCGGCGAGTCGCGCACCAGGATCTGGAAGCCGTCCGTCGAGTTCTCGATGTAGCTCAGCAGTGTCAGGGCCATCCGCTCGACAAGCACCTTGGGGTGCCCGCCGACGTCCAGGGCCGCCGTCAGCTCGCTCGTGAGGTGCTGGATCTCGCGGTCCACGACCACCGCGTAGATGCCCTCCTTGCCGCCGAAGTGCTCGTACACGACGGGCTTGGACACCTTGGCGCGGGAGGCGATCTCCTCGACGCTCGTGCCGTCGAAGCCCTTCTCGGCGAACAGGACGCGACTGACGTCGATCAGCTGCTCTCGTCGCTCCACCCCGGTCATCCGGGGGCGCGTCTGTCGTCTCGCGTCGGTGGCCACGAGGACATCATGCCGTGCGCGGCCTGGCAGACTGGTCTGCCGAGGCGCACATCACCCCCTTCGCAGGTGGGCGGCGTGGGCCGGTCCGCCCTGGTGTAACGGCAGCACGCAGGCCTTTGGTGCCTTGCGGTCCGGGTTCGAATCCTGGGGGCGGAGCGAGCGGCGCCGTGTCGGGGCGCCACGTGCTGGCGCCCCGACACGGCATGGCCGTTCCCCTCCTCGGGCCGAGCGCTACTCGCGCAGCAGCTCGCCCTCGTCCTCCGGCTCCACGGCGAGGCCGTCGAGCTCCGCGCGCGCCGCGGCGCCCGCTCCCGGTGGCGTGCCGCCGAGCTCGACGATGATGGCGTCGATGCTGCGCAGCAGCGCCGCCTCGGCGTCGTCGGCGAGGTTGAGGGCCAGCACCTCGGCCCGCATCACCCGCAGCAGGGCGACTGCTCCCGCGTCGTCGCCTCGGGCCTCGACCGCGCGCACGCGGAAGAGCGTGTTCCGCAGGGCGACGACGTCCACCGGGTCGACGACCCCGGTGTCCTCGAAGTGCTGCAGCATGAGGTCGAGGTCCCGTAGCGAGGTCTTCAGGTAGAACCTGAAGGTCTCGGTGGTGGATCCGCCGGACGGGTCCGTGGCCGTCACGACGAGCGTGTGCTGTCCCAGGTCCAGGCGCCACAGCTCGAGCGGGACTGACAGATCGATCGGCTGGCCGTCGAGCGTCGCCTCGACGGTGGCCGTCGGCGGGTCGACCGTCAGGCCCCAGTCGATCGTCCCGCCGACGCCGTAGAGCCCGCCGTCGGTGAAGCCGGTCAGCTCGAAGGTCGGCGCCGTGGGCTCGAGCGGCTCGCGGACCTCGAGGGTCGACTCGAGGCGGATGTCCCGCGAGGAGGAGCCCACGAAGAGGCCCGTGGTCCCCGTCGGGGTGATCCAGTAGCCGAACTCGGTGTCCCAGTACGCCAGGACGTGCTCGGGCGTGTAGAGCTCGATGGGCACCTCCACGGTGGCCGTCTCCCCGGGAGCCAGGGTGGTGCGCCCCCAGCCGAGCAGCGCCTCGGGCGGTGTCACCGCCCGATCGGTGGGCAGCCTGCCGATGTAGACCTGTACCACCTCGGTCGAGGTGACCGAGCCGGTGTTCGTCACGTCGACGCTCACCAGTCCCGGCTCGGAGGTGTCCGGCCCGTCGTTCTCACGGGCCCGCGGCCCGACCACCTGCAGGTTGCTGTACTCGAAGGACGAGTACGACAGGCCGTGCCCGAACGGGTAGAGCGGCTCGATCCCGAGCTCGTCGTAGGCGCGGTACCCGACGAAGACGCCGTCGGTGTAGTCGACGTCGATGTTCGGGATGTTGACGTCGTAGTACGGGTTCGCCAGGCCGAGGCCTTCGGTGACCTGCTCCTCCGTCGCCGGCCACGAGATCGGCAGGTGTCCGGAGAAGTTCTCGTCACCGAAGAGCAGCGCCGCGACGGCACGTCCCTGCGCCTGTCCGGGGTACCAGGCCTCCACCACGGCGGGAACGCTGTCCAGCCAGGGCATCTCCACCGGCGCGCCGGTGGCGAGCACGACGACGGTGTTCGGATTGACCTCGGACACGGCCTCGATGAGCAGGTCCATGTTCTGGAACAGGTTGAGGTGGCCGCGGTCGAGCGACTCGCCCATGTAGTCGTTCGCGATGATGACCGCGGCGTCGGCCGCCGCCGCCGCCTCGACCGCCTCCTGGATCTGCGGCGACGCCTGGCCGCTCGGCGGGACCCACGAGAGCCGGATCGCCGGTCCGAGGTTCGAGGTGGTCGCGGGGCAGCACTGGTTCGGCGCGTCCGCGACGTAGTCGATGCGGATGTCGTAGCTCTGCCCAGCGGTGAGCTCGAGGTCGGTGGCCACCGTCTGGATCGTGTCGGCGTCGGCGGTGAGCACCACCTGGTCGTCGACCCACAGCGTGACCTGGCCCAGCACGGTCAGGCCCAGCTGGTAGGAGCCCGACTCTGCTGGGTTCAGCGTGCCGGTCCACCGGATCGAGGGGTTCGGCGTGCCGAGGAACGCGTCTGGCAGCTTCGGCGCCGGGCTGGGGTCGTAGCCGAAGCCCCCGAACAGCGCGGCGAGCCCTTGGCCCCAGTTCACCTGGTCCTCGACCCGGGACGTGTTGGGGTCGCCGCTGAAGTCCGAGTTGGTGAACCACTCGGCCCAGAGCCCGTCCCCGTCACCAGTGGACGGCTGCAGCACCCCGGAGGGCACCGGCTGCTCGCCGGGCATCAGGTCGGCCGGGCGCACCGGGTCCGCGCCGTCGACGTGGGTGACGTCCACACCGGCGCCCGCCCGAGCGGAGATGCCGTCGACCATCGTGGTCAGCTGCGTGGGGTCGACCACGATGTCGCTGCCGAAACCGCTGATGTACCGGTCGGCGGCCTCGCCGATCACGGCGATCGAGTCCAGGTCGTCCGCCGCGAGCGGCAGGGCCTGGGCCTCGTTGCGGAGCAGCACGGAGCCGTTGACGGCGATGTCGTACGCCGTCTGGTCGCTCTCCGCGACGACGTCGTCGGGGAGCGGTGGCGTGGCCGGCTTCGGGTTCTCGAGGCTGCCGACGGGCGGGTGGTCGATGATGCCGTCCTTGAAGTACGTCCGCAGGATGCGGTGCACCATGTTCTCGAAGCGCTCGGGCGCGATCGTGCCGTCCTCGACCGCTGCCGTGAAGGTCGCGAAGTCGGGGAAGTTCGGGCCGCACACGTCAGCGCCCAAGTTGTACGCCTCGATGGTGGTGCAGGCGTTGAAGTCGGAGGACACCCAGCCGGGGTACCCGAGCTCGCCCTTGAGGATGTCGAACAGCAGGTTGGGGTTCTCGCACGCGTGGGTGCCGTTGACCCGCGGGAATGCGCACATGATCGCGCCGGGCTCCGCCTCGATGAGGATCTCCCACTGCCGGATGTACGTCTCCCGCAGGGTGCGCTCGTCCAGCACGGCGTTGAGCGTGGTGCGCTGCGTCTCCTGGTTGTTCGCGACGTAGTGCTTCGGCAGCGAGTACACGCCATTGGTGTCGTTCGTCTGGTTGACACCGGTGGTGACGGCGGCGGGCATGAGCCCCCCCAGGAGAGGGTCCTCGCCATAGGTGGCGAACTGCCTGCCGAAGAACGGCGTCCGCACCAGGTCGGTGGACGGGGCGGCCCAGCCGGAGAACCCGGTCAGGTGCGTCTCAAGCCCTCCCTGGCGGCCGAACGCCTGGGCCAGCTCCGGGTTCCACGTCGAGGTGACCGCGTAGCCGGAGGGGAAGGCGGTAGTCGGCACGTCGGCGATGACCACGCCCGAGGCTCCGTCGATCTCCCGACGGGCTGGGATGCCCAGCTCCGGGATCGCGGTCGCGCCCGAGCCGCTGCCCTCGAACAGGGTGAGCTTCTGGTCGAGCGTCATCGCCGCCGCGAGCAGGTCGGCGCGCTCGTCGGGGGGCAGGTCGGTGTTCATCCAGGGCTCGTCCTGGGCGGTGGCCGACGTGGCCATCGTCGTCAGGCCGGTCGCCGTCACCACCAGGGCGAGGATCGCAGCGATCATCGCGCGCGAGGACCTGCGGAGTCGTCGATGCGGCGGGGCGGCTGCGCCCGCCGTGACGTGGGACTGCTGTGGCACCATCGCCAGACCTCCAAAGCGCCGTTCGGGCGCATCGCGGCCACCCGGGGGGTGGCCTGCGGCTTCGCCGGGACGGCCGAGTCATGGCCGGGCCCGGCGCTCTGCGGGGGGAGTGGGTGAGGGCCTCGGTGGGCCACGCACCTGACGGGCGCCTGCCGCGTGGCGCGTCCAGCCTCGGACGGCTCGGGGGCGGCGGGCTGCCGTGGTGCGCCGCTCCTGAGGGGAACCGGCAGCCGCTGCGCATCAACGTAACATTTGCCCGTAAACCGCGCGAACCCCCCCAAGTGCGCCGCCCCGGGGAGCTGGCCCGCCAACGTGCGCCTCATCACAGGACGTGTGAAGTGCCGGGTCAGCCCACAGGCTGAACGAGTGCCAGCCCCTGCGGCGGTAGAGTGCTGGTGCGCAAGATCCGCCGCCCGACAGCTCTCGGGCAGATCCGACGGGAGCACCCACAGGTGACCACCCCCCGCCCAGCAGCCGTCATCGTCCTCGCCGCCGGCGAAGGCACACGGATGCGTTCGGCGACACCCAAGGTTTTGCATACTCTGGCTGGCCGCAGCATGCTCGGCCACGCCCTGACCGCCGCACGTGAGCTCGACCCAGGCCGCGTCGCGGTGGTCGTGCGCCACGAGCGCGAGCTTGTCGCCGCCCATGCCCGTGAGGTCGACCCGCAGGCGCTGATCGCCGACCAGGACGACGTGCCCGGCACCGGCCGGGCCGTCCAGTGCGCCCTCTCGGTGCTCGACGCCGCAGCCCAGGCCGATGCCGCACGCGCCGGTGAGGGGCTGCCGGCGACCGGCGCCGTCGCAGGCGTGCGCGTCGAGGGCCCCGTCGTGGTGCTCGCGGGGGACATCCCGCTGCTCGACGGCGGCACCCTCGCCGAGCTCCTCGCCGCCCACGTGGCCGACGACGACGCCGTGACGGTGCTCACCACCGAGGTCGACGACCCCACGGGCTACGGACGCGTGCTGCGCGACCCGTCCACCGGCGACGTGACGGGCATCGTCGAGGAGAAGGACGCCGACGCCGACCAGCGCGCGATCCGCGAGATCAACTCCTCGGTGTACGTCTTCGACTCCACGGTGCTGCGCGGGGCGCTGGGCCGGCTCGGCCGGGACAACGCGCAGGGCGAGGTGTACCTGACCGACGTGCTGGCCATCGCCCGCGAGGACGGCGGCCGGGTGCGCGCGCTGCGCACGGACGACCCGCTGCTCGTCGAGGGCGTCAACGACCGCGTGCAGCTCGCCGCGCTGCGCGCCGAGCTCAACCGCCGGATCCTCGACGACTGGATGCGCGCGGGGGTCACCGTGGTGGACCCGGCGACGACCTGGGTCGACGTGGACGTGGACCTGGCGCGCGACGTCACGCTGCTGCCCGGCACCCAGCTCCACGGCGCCACGTCGGTGGGGGAGGGCGCCACGGTCGGCCCCGACACCACCCTCGCGGACGTCGAGGTGGGCCCCGGGGCCACTGTGGTGCGCACGCACGGCTCGCTCGCGGTGATCGGCGAGGGCGCCACGGTGGGCCCGTTCGCCTACCTGCGGCCCGGCACCGTGCTGGGGGCCAACGGCAAGATCGGCACGTTCGTCGAGACGAAGAACGCGCAGATCGGCGCCGGCTCGAAGGTGCCGCACCTGTCCTACGTGGGCGATGCGACCATCGGCGAGGAGACGAACATCGGCGCCGCGTCGGTGTTCGTCAACTACGACGGCGTGAACAAGCACCACACGACGATCGGCTCCTACGCCCGCACCGGCTCGGACAACATGTTCGTCGCGCCGGTGACGGTGGGCGACGGCGCGTACACCGGCGCCGGCAGCGTCATCCGGCGTGACGTCCCCCCGGGCGCCCTCGCGGTGAGCAGCGGCGCCCAGCGCAACATCGAGGGCTGGGTGGTGCGGGCCCGCGCCGGCACACCCGCGGCCGCGGCGGCCGAGCGTGTGCTCGGCGACCAGCCGGACGAGCTCTCGCCGCAGGCGCGCGCCGAGCGCGGCCGCGCCCAGAGCGCCTCCACCGGCCCGGTGCCCACTCCGCCCCCCACGCTGCCCGATCAGCCGACTGAGCTGCCTGACGCACCAACGAACACGAAGGACTCCGCACGATGACCGGGATCGTCTCCCCTGACGGTGAGCGGAGGCTCGTCCTCATCTCAGGCCGGGCCCACACTGACCTCGCCGCTTCCGTCGCCGAAGAACTGGGCAGCGAACTCGTTCCCACCACCGCGTACGACTTCGCGAACGGCGAGATCTACGTCCGCTTCGGCGAGTCGATCCGCGGCTCGGACGCGTTCGTCCTGCAGAGCCACGCGGCGCCGATCAACCAGTGGATCATGGAGCAGCTGCTCATGGTCGACGCCCTGAAGCGCGCCTCCGCGAAGACCATCCCCGTGGTCGCGCCGTTCTACGGCTACGCGCGGCAGGACAAGAAGCCCCGTGGCCGGGAGCCGATCTCGGCCCGCCTCATGGCGGACCTGTTCAAGACGGCCGGCGCCGACCGGCTGATGAGCGTGGACCTGCACGCCGCGCAGATCCAGGGCTTCTTCGACGGCCCCGTGGACCACCTGTGGGCGATGCCGATCCTCACCGAGTACGTCCGCACCCGGGTCGACACCTCGAACGTGACGGTCGTCTCGCCCGACGCGGGCCGCATCCGCGTGGCCGAGCAGTGGGCCGCCAAGCTGGGCGGCGGGCCGCTGGCGTTCGTGCACAAGACGCGGGACATCTCGCGCCCGAACCGCACGGTCGCGAACCGCGTGGTCGGTGACGTCGAGGGCCGCAGCTGTGTGCTCGTCGACGATCTCATCGACACGGCCGGCACCATCTCCGGCGCTGTGCGCGTGCTGATGGAGGCCGGCGCGAAGGACGTCATCGTCGCGGCGACGCACGGTGTGCTCTCCGACCCGGCGATCGACCGCCTGCAGCAGTGCGGCGCCCGTGAGGTCATCATCACGGACACGCTGCCGATCCCGGACGAGCGGCGCTTCGACAAGCTCACCGTGCTGTCCATCGCGCCGCTCCTGGCGCGTGCCATCCGCGAGGTCTTCGACGACGGGTCCGTCACGTCGTTGTTCGACGGCCAGGCCTGATCCTGCCTGGCGCCGCCCCAGGCGGCCCCACCCGGCTTGGGGGAAGCACCCGAGCCGGGTAGGATCATCAGGTTGCCCCGGCGAGGGACGCCGAAGGCCTGGTTCCGCGAGATCTCTGACGCGTGCTCACGCACCGCAGAGCTGGGCGGAGACCAGCCTCCGGGTCCGTGATCGACTGGGCGGTTGCCGCCTCCGCGTGCCCGTCCTGCGCCCCGCGTCGAGGCCACCACTCAGCTTCGTCACCATTCATCGTCTGCTTTCTGGGAGTCATCGTGTCCGAGGTCAAGCTCGTCGCCACCGCCCGTTCCGAGTTCGGCAAGGGGGCGGCGCGCCGTCTGCGCCGTGCGCACCAGATCCCTGCCGTCCTGTACGGCCACGGCACCGACCCGCTGCACGTCGCCCTGCCGGGCCACGAGACGATGCTCGCCCTCAAGCAGGCGAACGCGCTGTTCGCGATCGAGCTCGACGGTGAGAAGACCCTCGCGATCGCCAAGGACGTCCAGCGCGAGCCGGTCCGCAACGTCATCGAGCACGTCGACCTGCTCATCGTGAAGAAGGGCGAGAAGGTCTCCGTCGAGGTCCCGATCGTCGTCGTGGGCGAGCCCGAGCCGGGCACGATCCACATCTTCGACCTGCAGACGCTGGCGCTCGAGGCTGAGGCGACGAACCTGCCGCGCGAGATCGAGGTCTCCATCACCGGTGTCGCCGCCGGCGCGATCGTCTTCGCCCGCGACATCCCGCTGCCCGAGGGCGCGGTGCTCGTCACCGACCCCGACGCCGCGATCATCTCCGTCACGGCCCCGCACGCGAGCGCCGCCGACATCGCCGCCGACGCGGCCGTCGCCGAGCTGGCCGCCGAGCAGTCCGCGGAGTCCGCAGCCGAGAAGGCCTGAGCCATCCCGTCGGCCGCTCGCCGGCCGTAGGCGCAGCGACGCCCGGTACCGTTCGACGGTGCCGGGCGTCGTCGCGTCCGCGCCCGGTGAGGGCGTCGTCGCGTCCGTGGAGGGCGTCGCGGGCAGAACGGAAGGAAGCGCATGTCGGAGGGACCCTGGCTCGTCGTCGGGCTCGGCAACCCGGGCCCGCAGTACGCGGGCAACAGGCACAATGTCGGCCAGATGGTCCTGGACGAGCTGGCTCGCCGCACCGGCGCCAGCTTCGGCGCCCGGGGCGGGCTGCTGTCGCGGCGGCCACAGGCGGCGGTCGCCGAGGCCCGGCTCGGGACGCTGCCCGGTGGGGCTCCCGGCCCGCGGGTGGTGCTCGCCAAGCCGACCACCTACATGAACGTCTCCGGCGGCCCGGTGGCCGCGCTGGCCCAGTACTACGACGTGCCGGCCGAGCGCGTGGTGATGGTGCATGACGAGCTCGACATCCCATACGCGGAGATCAAGCTGAAGATCGGCGGCGGCGAGGGCGGCCACAACGGGCTGCGCGACACCTCGAAGGCACTGGGCACCAAGGACTACGTGCGTGTGCGGGTCGGCGTGGGCCGCCCGCCGGGCCGGATGGACGCCGCGGACTATGTGCTGCGGGACTTCACGGGGCCCGAGCGCAAGGACCTGCCGTGGTTGGTGGACGCCGCCGCCGACGCGGTGGAGCTCGTCGTGACGGAGGGGCTGGAGCGCGCCCAGTTGAAGTACCACACCCGCTCCTAGCCGGCCCGCCCCGTCGCGCGAGGGTTCCGGAGGGCGCAGGATGCGCCGCGCCGACCGACTCGCCGAGCAAATGGGGTGAATTCGGGCAACTCGGTGTTACATGATCGAATCGGGCCATATACCCTCAAGGCACATCATCTGCTGGGGGGCGACGCATGAGCTTGATCGACGACCGGGACGTGCCACCACCACGGACCGCAGACACCGCCACCGAGGAACGCCGCCGGCCCGCTGCCGGCCCACGCGTGTCCTGGGCGTCGAGCCAGCCGTTCATCCGCCGCGTCAGGCGCAGCGCCACCGCCGGCTCCGGATTGAGCTGGCGCGAGCAGCAGACCGCGTACCAGTGGTCGACCATGGCGCGGGACCTGCTGCTGTGCCTGTCCATCCCCACGGCCCTGCTGTTCGTGATGCACGGGGTGAGCCTGCTCCAGTTGGGCTGGGGGGCGTCGATCGGGCTGCTCTTCGTGGTCATGGTCGGCGTCGAGCGCGGGTACGAGCGCGCGAACCTGGGCGACGGGCCCTTGGAGTTCCAGGCGGTGCTGCGCGCCGGGGTGCTCACCGCCGCGACGCTCGCGCTGTTCGCCGTCGGCTTCGACGCCGAGGTGCCGCGCACCGTCGTCTTCGGCGCGCTGCCGCTGATGATGGGGGCCCTGGCCGGGGCCCGGCATCTCAACCGGCGCGGGCTGCACCGGCGCCGCAGCGGCGGGGAGGCGATGCGCCGCACCCTCGTGGTGGGCGACGTCGCGGCGATCGACCGGCTCGTCGCGGACCTCCGGGCCGCGCCACAGCACGGCTACCAGATCGCCGGCCTGTGCGTGCCGGCACTCGCCGTCCCCGGCCCCGAGGTCGGGGTGCCGGTGCTCGGGTCGTTGTCGGACATCCCGCAGGTGGTGGTCGACGGCGACTTCGACGTGGTCATCGTCGCCGGCTCGGACCTCACCGGGCAGGCGTTGCGCCGGCTCTCCTGGGCGCTGGAGCGCACCGGCGCCAGCCTGGTGGTGGCGCCAGGGCTCGTCGAGGTCTTCGGCCCCCGGGTGATGCTCGAGCCGACTGCCGGCCTCTCCCTTATCCACGTGCGCCGCGCCGAGTCGCGCGGCCCCCGGGTCACGCTCAAGCGCATGTTCGACCTGGGCAGCGCCGTCGGGGCGCTGGTGGTGCTGACGCCCGTGCTGCTCGTCGTGGCGGTGGTCGTCCGGGTGACCAGCCCTGGGCCGGCGCTCTTCCACCAGACCCGGGTGGGGAAGGGCGGCCGCACCTTCACGATGCTGAAGTTCCGCAGCATGGTCGTGGACGCCGAGGCCCAGCAGGCGGGCCTGCGCCTCGACAACCAGGCGGACGGCCCGCTGTTCAAGCTGGACGACGACCCGCGCGTCACCCGGGTGGGACGGTTCCTGCGCAAGCACTCGATCGACGAGCTGCCGCAGCTCCTCAACGTGCTGCGCGGGGAGATGGCCCTGGTCGGGCCTCGGCCGCCGCTGCCCCACGAGGTCGCCCAGTACGGCGACTCGGTGGGCCGGCGGCTGCTCGTCAAACCGGGCCTCACGGGCCTGTGGCAGATCAGCGGGCGCACCGACCTCCCGTGGAAGGAGGCGGTGAAGCTCGACCTGCGATACGTCGAGAACTGGTCAATCGCCCTCGACCTCATGATCATGTGGAAGACCGTCAACGTGGTCGTGAGCGGGCGCGGTGGGCGCTGACCGGGTGGCGCTGGCCCACGACTACGCGACGCAGCGCGGCGGCGCCGAGCGGGTGGCCCTGGCGATGGCGGAGGGCTTCCCCGGCGCGCCGATGCACACCTCGCTCTACGACCCGGAGGGGACGTTCCCGGAGTTCGGGGCGATGGACCTGAGGACCACGCGCCTCGACCGGTTCGGGGTGGTGCGGCGCCACCACCGGCTCGCGCTGCCGTTCCTCGCGTCGGCGGTGTCCGCCACGCCGCCGATCGACTCGGAGGTGCTGCTGGCGAGTTCCACGGGCTGGGCGCACGGCTTCCGCTCGACCGGGCGCAAGGTCGTCTACTGCCATGCGCCCGCGCGCTGGCTCTACCAGTCCGACAGGTACCTCGGCTCGGAACGCACCCGGAAGGGCGTGCGCGGCTGGGTCGCGGCGCGCTCGCTGGAGATGCTCTCGCCCTCTCTCCGCGCCTGGGACCGCCGTGCCGCGCTCAGCGCGGACAGGTATCTCGCGAACTCGTCCGTGACCGCGCGCTCCGTGCGCGAGGTGTACGGGATCGACGCCGAGGTGCTGCCCCCGCCCCCCGCGCTGCTGCCCGACGGGCCAGCGGAGCCGGCGCCCGGCATCGAGGCCGGGTTCCTGCTCTGCGTCGCGCGGCTGCTCCCGTACAAGAACGTGGACGTGGTGCTGCGCGCGGCGCAGCGGCTCGGCGGCGTCCGGCTCGTGGTGGTGGGCGACGGGCCAGACCGCGGCCGGCTGGAGGGGCTCGCGCGTGCGACGCCCGGCGCGCGGCTGCTCGGACGGGTCACCGACGCCGAGCTGAGGTGGCTGTACCAGAGCTGCTCGGCGCTCGTGGCGGCGTCCTTCGAGGACTACGGCCTGTGCCCGCTCGAGGCCGCCGCATTCGGCCGGCCCGCGGTGGTGCTCCGCGACGGCGGTTACCTCGACACCGTCGTGGAGCAGGTCACCGGTGAGTTCTTCGACGCGCCCGAGCCCGACCAGGTGGCGCGCGCCGTCGAGCGCGCGCTGCGCCGCCCATGGTCCGCGGGCGCCCTGCGGGACCACGCCGACGCGTTCGCCGCGCCCCGTTTCGTCGCCCGGTTGCGGGCCGTGGTCGAGGAGGAGCTGTGCCAGCTGTGAATGTGTGCCCGTCATCCCAGGAAGGTGCCCCATGACACTGCAGGAGCTGTTCCGCACGATCTGGTTCAGCCGCTGGCTCGTCCTGGTCGCGGTCGCCGCGACCATCGTCGGCGCATGGTGGTACCTGGAACGCCAGGTCCCCGTGCACGTGGCCACTGCCACCGTGCAGCTCGTCGATGCGGAGACCCTCACTGCCGCCGGCGTGCGGCTCGACACGGACCCCAGCCTGACCACGAGCCCGGCGGTGACCGCCGTCGCCGCCCAGGCGCTGGGGCAGGGCGCGAGGGCCGACGACCTCGCCCGGCACGTCACGGGCGGATATCTGCGCGACATCGCCGACCGGGTGACTGTCGACGCGTCGAGCAGCTCGGCAACCGACAGCGTCGAGATCGCGAACGCCGTCGCGGGCGCCTACGTCGCGGCCCTGCAGGCCCAGTTCGACAGCGGCGTCGCCTCGATGCAGGAGCGGCTCGCCGTGCTGGGGGAGTCGATCGCCCAGCGGCAGGCGGCGGTCAACGCCACCCGCGCCGCCGAGGCCGCCGACGGGCTGATCGAGGCGCAGTACGCCGCGAGCATGGACCAGTACCAGACGCTCGCGGCGCAGGTGTCGCAGGCCCAGCTCATCGCGGCGCCGTCGTCGATCCGGCAGAACGCCGTCACCGCCCGGCTCACCAGCCTGCCGCCGTCGTTGATCTACCTGGTCGCGCTGCTCGGCGGCCTGCTGCTCGGCATCGGGCTCGCCATCGCCCGGCGCACGCTGGACACCAAGCTGCGCACCGTGGGCGGAGCCCGGCGCGCGTCGGGCTCCCCGGTGCTGGCGCGGCTCACTGGCACGCAGGCGGCGCACCGGGAGCATGCGCGCAGCGGCGACCTGCCCGTGGCGATCCGCACCGCCACGCCATACACCCAGTCGGTCCGCGAGCTGCGCACCGCCGTGCAGGCGGCGGTCGAGGGCAGCCCGGGCATGGTGATCGTGGTGACGGCCGCCGACCTGGACGCGCCCCGCAGCTTCATCGCCGCGAACTTGGCCGCGTCGTGGGCGTTGAGCGGGCGCAGCGTGGTGGCGCTCTCGGGCGACCTGCGCCAGCCGCGGCTGAACGCGCTGCTGCCCGCCGCGGAGGGCGACGCGGGCTGGCGCGACGGGATGGAGGTGGATCTGGGCGACCACTCGCCGGAGCCCACCCACATCCCGCATCTGCGCGTGCTGCCCGCACTGCGCACCGAGCTCGACCCCGCCGACTTCCTCGCGAGCGACATCGTGCGCGACCTGGTCGAGCAGCTGCGGGCGAGCGTCGACGTGGTCATCATCGACGCGCCGCCCATGCTCGTCGCCGCCGACGCCACGATCATCGGGGCCTACGCCGACGGGGTCGTGCTGGCGGCGACCATCGGGCGCACGGAGATCGCCGCCATCGAGGAGTCCGCGGACCGGCTGCGGGCGGCGAACGCCCGACTGTTGGGCGTCGTGCTCGAGGGCCCGGCCGGGTCGCGTCGGTCCGACTACACCGCCACCTACCGGTTCACAGGGGACACGGCGTTCGCCGATGCCGCGCGGGAGCGGGGCCGCGCGCGGGATGCGGTGCTGCTGGACACCCCATGAGCCGACCCACGCGGGTCGTGGTGCTGGACCACACCGCCCAGCTCGGCGGCGCGGAGCTGGCGCTCGTGCGGCTGTGCGCCGCGCTGGACCCCGCCCGCGTGCAGGTGATCGTGGTGCTGTTCGCGCAGGGTCCGCTCGTGGTGCGGCTCGAGAAGGCGGGCGTCAAGGTGCGCGTCCTGCCGCTGGCCCGGGCGTTGGGCGCCACCGACCGCCAAACGGCGGGGAGCTCGGTGTGGCGGGCTGGGGCGTCGGCCGCGCGGACGGCGCCATTCGTGTTGCGCCTCGCGTGGCTGCTGCGGGCGCTGCGGCCGGATGTGGTCCACGCGACCTCGCTCAAGGCCGACCTCCTGGCGCTGCCGGCCGCCCGCCTCGCCCGCATCCCGCTGGTGTGGCACGTGCACGACAGGATCAGCGACGACTACCTCCCCGCGCGGCTGGCCCAGGTGTTCCGCTGGGCCGCGCGGCACGGGCCCGAGCACGTGGTGGTGAACTCGCGGGCCACCGCGAGCACCTTGCTGCCGATGCCGCGCGGGTGGACGCTCGCGCATCCGGGGCTCACCTCCGAGCAGCTCGTCGCCGACCCCGACGAGCGACTCGACCCATCCCCGGCGGTGGTGGGCCTGGTGGGCCGGATCAGCCCCACCAAGGGGCAGCTCGAGTTCGTCCAGGCCTGCGCCGCGCTGGCCGAGCGCCACCCGAAGGCGCGCTTCCGGGTGGTGGGCGCCGCGCTGTTCGCCGAGCGGGCCTACGAGGCCCAGGTGCGTGAGCTCGTCGAGCGGCTCGCCCTGGGGGACCGGCTCGAGCTCACCGGGTGGGCCGAGGACCCGACGCGCGAGCTGGACGGGCTGAGCATCCTGGTGCACGCCTCGCCAGCGCCCGAGCCCTTCGGGCAGGTCATCGTGGAGGCGATGGCCCGCGGCGTCCCGGTGGTCGCGACGCGGGGCGGCGGGGTGGAGGAGATCGCCTACACCCCCGACGGCTCCTCATGGTGCGAGCTGGTGGAGCCGCACGATGTGGCGGGCCTGGCCCGGGCAGTGGACGAGGTGCTGAGCGATCCGGCCACCGCGCGGCTGCGAGCCAGGGCGGCGTGGGAGGACGTGCGGGTGCGCTTCGGCATCGACAGGACCGCCGACGGGATCACGCGCGTGTGGGAGCTCCTCGCGTCGCGGCCACGCGGCTGAGCACGAGCGCCATCTCCCGCACGCGCTGATCCCAAGTCGGCACCGGGACCAGGTCGCCCGGTGTCGGCGGCCCGCCGTCGGGCGCCGAGCGGAGCGCTTCGACCACCGCCGCGGTGAAGCCCGGGCGTTCGGCCACCCGCACCCGCGCGGACGGGGTCAGGTCGCGGAATCCGGCCACCGGCGTGCTCACCACAGGGCGCCCCACCGCCAGGTACTCGTACATCTTGAGCGGGTCGAGCGAGTCGGTGAAGTCGTCCACGACGTGCGGGACGACCAGCACATCGGCGTGCTGGAGGTAGCCGGGCACCTGGGCGGACGGCCGCGGTCCGAGCAGGCGCGCGCCCGCGCGCTCGAGGCGCATCACGTCGGCGCCCTCCAGCAGCACGGGGCCCACCAGCACCAGCGTCCCGCAGCCCGTGGCGGTGAGCCGCGCGGCGACCTCGACGCACAGGTCGACGTCCATCCGGTCGGGGTGCGCCGTGCCGACGTACACGGCGCACGGCCCCTCGGGCAGCGTCGGCGGCCGACCGGCGCGGGCGCGGTACCGCGTGACGTCGACCCCGTTCGGGACGAGCGTCACCGGCCGGCGGGCGCCCTTCGTCGCGGCAAGCGCGGGGGAGCACACCGTCACCTCCGCGCACCGCGCGAGCAGCACCTGCTCATGGGCCCGCAGCATCGCCGCCTGGCGCGGGCTCCGCGAGGCGAGCAGCCAGTCGTCCGTGACGTCGTAGAGCGCCGGCCAGCCGGTGACCTCCAGCAGCGTGGCAGCGGCGGGATCGTTGACCCACAGCAGCGGCGCGGCCATCCCCAGCCGGCGTGCGACGGCCCGGACACTACGGGCCCGCCGCGCGTCACCCTGCGGATCCACCCGGCGCGGGAGCCATTTCGTGGGGCGCAGCGCCCACAGGCGGCCGTGGGCCCCGCCCTCGTCGGGGCCGATCGCGCGCAGGCGCCGGCCCGCGCTGGCGGGCGCCCCGCGGCGCAGGTCGTGCAGCGGGTCGACGGGCGGCTCGAGCAGCAGCACCCGCAGGGCGGGGTCGGCGCGGAGCAGGCCCGCGAGCAGGTGCTGGTTGCGGCGCCACACCTCATCCCACGGCTCTAGGGATGCGACGACGAGGTCGTGGCCGCCCTGCGCGGCCGGATGCGCGGCGGCGGGGCCGGTCGGGGCGGGCTCAGCAGTGGCGGGCTCCCCGGTCATCGCGGCCTCCCCGGTCATGGCAGCACCGCCGCGCGGTAGACGCCCTCCAAGCGGGCGGCGGGCGCCGCGACGGTGAACCGGCGGCGCTGCAGGCGCCGCAGGTCCTCGCCGTAATCGGCGCGGCGGCCAGGATCCAGCGCCAGCGCGGCGAGGGCTGCCCCCGCGTCCTCGACCCGCGTGGCGTCGACGAGCGTGGCGAGCGGGCTCGCGCCGACCGTCTCGTCATGGCCGCCGCCCGTGGCGGCCACCACAGGTGTGCCGTGGGCCATCGCCTCCACGACGGACAGCCCGTACGGCTCGTCGGGCCGGGGCGCCAGGAGCACCCCCGCCCGCGCCATGAGGTCGTCGATGTCGGCGCGCGCGCCCAGGAAGTCGCAGGACTCGGCCACGCCCAGCTCGGCGGCCAGGCGCCGCAGCCCGCCCAGCAGCGCCCCGTCGCCGGCGACCTGCAACCGCCAGCCCTGGCCCGCGAGGCCGGAGGCGGCCCACATCCGCAGGGCGAGGTCGGTGCGTTTCTCGGCCTCCAGGCGTTGGGCCACGAGCACCACGGGCTCCCGTGACTGCTTGGCGGCGGGTTGTGGGCGCACCCCCGGGTGGATCACCGTGGACGGGCCCTCGATGCGCTGGGCCACAAACGCGCTGATCGCGACCTGGTCCGCGACCCGACGGGTCACCAGGCGGCCCACCAGCCGCGCGGGCGGGCTCGAGCCGCGGCGGCCCGCGAAGTGCCGGGTGACGACCATCGGGGCGCGGCCGCCCACCATCGCCGCCGACTCCGCGGCCGTCATATGCGCATGCACGAGGCGCAGGCCCCGCAGGGCCAGCAGCCCGCGCACCGCATGCCACGGGGTCGCGGCCGGCGACCAGCGGACCTCGGTGCCCGCCAGCTCGGCGCGCATCCGCTCGGGCGCCCCGCCCAGCACGTGCACCCGCATCCCGCGTGCGTCCTGCTCCTGCGCGAGGGTCGCGACGTAGCGCTCCACCCCCGCGAACGCGGCGGTGCAGACCACATGCGCGACGTCGACGGGGCTCACCACGTCGCCTCTCGCGCGCGTGGCGGGTCGAGGGAGTGGTCGGCGGCCCGGGCCGCATGCGCCTGGGCTCCGAGGCACACCCCTGCCACGGCGAACGGGATGGAGACCTGCGCGGCGACCCAGAACAGGTCGAACTGGCCCTGCGTGAAGCGCATCAGCACCATCGCGAACGCGAGCGTCCCGAACGCCGGGTCGACCCGCCACAGCGCCACCAGGCACACCACCACCAGCAGTACCCAGCCCACCAGTCCGACGGCGCCCGCCGAGGAGAGCACCTCGAACTCGGCGTTCGGCGGCTGGAAGCGCTCGGGGAACCGGTCGGTGTACCACCAGCGCAGCCCGGCGCCGAAGACCGGGTGCTGCTGCCAGATCGCCACCGACTGCTCGAACCAGGCGAGCCTCTGGTTGGCGGAGTTGTGCAGGTCGCCGGAGTCGATCTGGTCGCGCACCAGCGACACCACGCTGACGGTGACCGCCACGACCGCGACGAGCACCAGCCTCGACCGCCTCCGGGTCGGGTCCGGGCGCAGCGACACGACAGTGACCGCCACGGCCAGCCCGATCATCGCCTGCCGGGACTGCGAGGCGAGGATCGCCACCAGGAACAGCCCCAGCAGCGCCATGCACCAGGCGTCATGCCAGCGCAGCCAGCGCGGGCGCGCGTAGACGATCAGCGCCGCGAACGCGAGCACGCAGCCCAGGTAGTTCTTGTGCATCATCAGCGGCTCGCCGAGGAAGACGGGGCCGTAGTTGCCGTCCGCTGCCGCCATCAGCCAGGCGGAGCAGGTCACGACGGCCACGCAGGCCGCCGCCCCGACGTAGAGGCCGAGGGCCAGCGGCCCGTGCCCCGAGGCGCCGGCCGCCCACCCGACCAGGAGCGCGCCGGCGATCAGCAGCCACGAGTGGAACCACTCGGTGGTGTTCGCGGCGTAGGGGTTCGCGACCACTGTGAACAGGGTGAGCGCCTGGTACACCGCCGACGCCCACAGCATCGACCGCAGGGGGGCGCTCAGCGGCCGGGCGCCGAGGAGCAGCGCGGGCCACAGCGCGACGAACAGGACGAGGTCGGAGATGGACAGCCCGCCTGCCTCGTCGCCGACCCGGTTGATGAGGATGAGGGCGGGTATGGCGAGCACGGGCACGGCCGCGGGCTGGCGCAGGGTGAGCCCCACGAGGAGGGCCGCCGCCCCGACCAGCAGCGTGAGCCACGGGCGCTCGGCGACGAGGGCGCTGAGCATCACCCCCAGGGCGATCAGGCCCAGCGCCGTGCCCCGGCGGAGCCGCTGGCGCCGGAGCGCGTCGTGGTCGCGGGACTCCTGGTCGGCGCGCAGGATGTCGCCGTGCACCGAGCCGTCGCGCATGGGGTCGTCGGCGGGGGCCAGCCCGGGCCCGGTCATGAGCCGATGCCCGAGCGGTCGATGTGGCGCCCGTGACGGGTCCGGACCGGCGCCGCCGGCCTCGGTCCCGGATCCTCGTGGTGAGGCCTGCGCGGCTGGGGCGGTGTGTCGCCGAGCAGTGCGGCCTCGACCTGCAGCGGGCCGCGCAGGTACAGCACGCCGCGCCGCCGTGCGTCACGTCCGCGTGTGCCGCGCAGCAGGGCCCCGCGCGCGGCGACGCCGAGGAGCATGGCGAGCCGGGCGGACGCCCAGCCGAGCGGCCCGTGGTGTTTGCGCAGGTAGCGCTCCTGCGAGGCGTGGAAGTGCGTCTCGCGTCGCACCGGATCGGTGCTCGTCGCGCCGCCGACGTGGGTCGCCACGACCGTCGGGACGAGCACTGCCCGCCACCCCGCCTGCCGGGCGCGGTACTGCCAGTCGGTCTCCTCGCTGTACAGGAAGAAGTCGTCGTCGAAGGTCCCGACCTCGTCGAGGGCCTCGCCGTTGAGCAGCAGCACCGAGCCGATCATGAAGTCCTCCCGCCGGCTCAGGCGTCCCAGGCCCACCGCCTGTAGCCACGCGCGGACGGGTGACGGGAACGGCCAGGCGACCTGGGCCGGCTCCCCGGCGCCGTCATGCTGCGTGGGCGCCACCGCCGCGAGGCCTGGCTCGGCGTGCAGCGCGCGCTGCAGCTCGCGGATCCCCGCCGCGTCGACTGCCGCGTCGGGGTTGAGCAGCAGCAGGTCGGTGCTGCCGCCCGACTCCGCGCGGCGCCCCAGCGCGAGGTTCACCGCCCCCGCGAAGCCGAGGTTGCCGCCCGGGTCGAGGTACTCCGCGCCGGCGGCTGTCGCGATAGCCCGCACGCGCCGGTCGCTGGAGTTGTCCACCACCAGCAGCGGGGGGCGTGTGCCGTCCGCCGGGTCGCCCAGTGCGGCGAGGCACTGCTCGAGCAGCTCGGGCGCGCCGTACGCGATGACGACGACCTCGGGCGCGGGACGGTCCGTGCGGGCGGCCGCTCGCACGGGGTGCGCTCCGACCAGCCCATGCCGGGCGGAGGTGGCGCCACCGCCAGTCCGCACCGCCTCGGCGTACAGCTCGACGTACTGCGCGCCGACCCGCTCCCACGAGTACTGCCCCGCCCGGTCGAGCCCACGTGCGCGCAGCGAGGGCCCCAGGCCTGGCTCGTCGACCACGCGGGCGAGCGCCTGCGCCAACGCGGCGGGATCCCCGGGCGCGACCAGAAGCCCCGCGTCGCCGACCACATCGGGCAGCGCGCCAGTCCGGGCCGCGACGACCACGCAGCCGCTGGCCATCGCCTCGACCGCCACCCGGCAGAACTGCTCGAGCCATCCGGGGGTGGGCAGCGACGGCACAGCCAGCACGTCGACCTCGCGGTACAGCTCGGCGAGCGCGGGCGGCGTGAGATGGCCCAGGAACCGCACCCGCCCGGCGAGGTCCGGCTGCGCCGCACGGGTGCGCAGGGCCTGCTGGGACGGGCCAGCGCCGGCGATCTCGACGCGCATGCGGGGGTCGAGCGCGGCGGCGTCGAGCAGCACGTCGACGCCCTTATGCGGCGCGAGCCTGCCGACGTAGCCGACGCGCAGCACATCGGGCTGCGGCAGGTCGGAGGGCGTCGCCTGGCGCCGACGCCCGTCGGGCGGGCTGAACCGGGTGAGGTCCACGCCGAGCCCGATCACCCGCGCCGGCCCGGCCAGGCCGCGCGACCGGGCGATCCGGCCGGCTTGGGTGTTGCACGCCGACAGGGCCGCGGCCCGCCGCAGCGCACGACGCTCCAGCCAGGCGAAGGGCGGGGGGAACCGCTTGGCGATGTTCTGGGCGGAGTACAGCACGACGGGCGTGCGGCGGCGGCGCAACGTGAGCAGGGCGAGCACCTCGGCGGTGGCCAGCGAGTACGGCTCCTCGTGGATGTCGATCACGTCCCACGGGCTCTTCAGGGCGCGCCACAGCGCCACCGGGTCGTACACGAACAGGTTGGGGTGGCGGCCGAGGGTCCGAACGCCGCGCACGTCCTCGCCAGGGCGGGGCTCCAGGGGGACGACTCGGCCTCCCTCGTCCCAGCGGCGGGCCGAGATCAGGTGGACTCGCAGCCCGTGGGAGCGGATCGCGCGCTCGCGGTGGCGCCACTCATCGACGACTGCGCTGTGGGAGATCCGCAGGACCCTCATCGGGACATAATGCCCCAGATCGGGCATCGCGCGACGGCTCAGCCGGCGACGGCCCGGCCCACCGCTCCCGGGCGTCGGCGGCACGGCGGGCGCCATCACGCGATCCCGGCGAGCACGGCGTCGAACTCTCGGCGCGCCCAGGCCCAGTCGTGCGCCACTGCCCACGCGCGGGCCTCGGCGCCGAGCCGCTGGCGCCACGGCTCGTCGGCGGCCAGCGCGTCGATGGCCGCCGCCAGGTCCACGGGGTCGCCCGGACGGACCTGCAGGCCGGCGGGCCCCATCACCTCGGGGATGCCGCCGATGCGGCTGGCGATCACCGGCACGCCGCTGGCCATGCCCTCGAGCACCGTCAGCGCGAACGGCTCGGCCCAGCGCGAGGGGACCACCAGCACGTCCGAGTCACGGCACAGCTCGGCAACCTGCGCGCGGGGTGCGAACGGCTGCAGCCGCACCCGGTCCCCGAGCGCCGCGGCTCGGGCCCGCAGGTCCCGCTCATAGGCCGACGGCGCCGCTCCGGCGTCGAAATTCTGGCTGCCCACCAGGGTGACGGCCACGTCCTGGCGGCGCAGCAGCGTCACCGCGTCGAGCAGCACGTCGGCGCCCTTGTCGCGGATCATCCGCCCCACGAAGGTCACTCGCAGCCGCTCGCCGCGCGTGGGATCGGCGCGCGGTCGGAACTGCCGCGCGTCCACCCCGTTCGGCACGACCCGCACCCGGTCGACGAGCACCGCGGGCAGCCGGGCGCACGTCTGGTCGGCGAGCGACCGGCTCACGCAGACGATCGCGTGGACGCCGCCGAGCACGCGGTCCACCTCCCGGCGGGTGTACGTGCGCAGCAGCAGGTTGTGGGCGTAGAGCACCGCGCGATGCGGCTCGCGGACCAGCGGCACGAGCTGCGGGGCGTTGTGCGCCAGCACCACGGACGCGGGCCATGTCGACTGCTCGGCGAGTGTGGGGCGCAGCGTGCGGCGCAGCCCGGGGCGGGCGCCCGCGGCCCGGGAGAGCGCGAGATCGGCGTACCGGTCCCATGGGCGGGCCCCGACTGGCGCGTAGTCGAGCACGTCGGCGCTGGTGTACCGCTCGGGGTACGTGCCCCGTGCCACCACCGCGCGTGGCCGCGGGACGCCCGGGGGAGCGGCGCGGCACAGGCCGTCCACGACAGTCGGGATGGCCGAGCCGGTGCGCGGCGAGAAGTGGTCGCCCGGGGTCAGCACGTGCACGTCCACGCGGGGCGTCACCGGGCGGTGCTCCGCGCCTGGTCGCCGACGACGGGCCGTGCAGCAGCCCGCCGGGGGATGCCTAACGCGGTGCGCAGGTCCGAGGCCGGGCCACGCCAGCGGGGGAGCGTCCACGCCACCGGGACCGTCGCCAGGCACCGTGCCCGCTCGGCGGCGGGGAGCGGGGAGGAGGTGACGGCCGTGCACAGCTCCCAGGTCACCTTCGAGTGCGGGAACGCGAACCGCACCGCGGCGTCGGGCGCATGCCACGCGACCTGCCCCGCGCGCCGCGCCGAGAACTGCTCGCTGTGCCGCCGCTGCCAGAAGAGCTGCTCGGGGACCAGGGCGAACGGCCCCCGGCACGCCAGCTCGGTGAGGATCACCATGTCGTTGCCCACGGTGCGGCGGATCCCGCGCGTGGTGCGCAGCACGTCCGTGCGGTGCAGCCCGTAGAAGATGTGCGCCGCCTGCGCGCGCAGGAAGTGGGCCATGCGCTCATGCGGGCTCGGCTCGTCGCAGCCCAGGCCGGCGTCGTTGAGGTCCTCGGTGATCTGCCCCTGCGCGTCGATGATCTGGGTGCGCGGGTAGACCAGCACCGTCGCCGGGTCGGACTCCTCGAAGACCTCCACGCAGCGCCGCACGAACGACGGCCGGCGGATGTCGTCGGCGGCCGCCCACGTGAAGTACGGCGCCTGGGCCAGCCGCAGCACGTGGTTGAAGTTCCACGCCCCGCCGCGGTTGACGTCGTGGCGGTGGTAGCGGACCCGGGGGTCGGCGCGCGCGGCGTCCCGGCAGATCTCCTCGGTGCCGTCGGTGGAGCCGTTGTCGGAGATCACGATGTCGAGGTCGGCCACGTCCTGCTCGCGCACCGAGGCGAGCGCCTGGGCGAGGAACCGCTCCCCGTTGTAGACCGGCACGCCCACCGTCGCCCGGATGCCGCTCGTCGCTGCCATGTCGTCGTCCTGTCGCGAGGTCGAAGTTCAGGAGGGCGGCCCGTAGGCCGCGAGCGAGACGACCGCCGCGGGCCAGCTCGTCTCGGGGACCACCGGCGACCAGGCGGGGTGCAGCCCGGCGGTCTGCCCGGAGTAGTTGAGCTGCGGCACCCGGACGCCGCGCTCGGTGGTGGTGGGCACCTGGACGCGCACGGCCTGGGCCTCGACGGGCTCGAACCGCACGAGCGAGGTGCGCTCGAAGAACAGGTCGGCGCTCGATCCGACCTCGGTCCACTCGCCGTCCGGGCCCTGCACGCTCACGGTGTAGTCCCGCAGGGCCGACGTGCAGCACCGCAGCCCCGCGCTCTCCACAGCGACCCGGTCGATCGTGGCGGGGGCGGGCGGGTCGCCCTGCAGCCACGGGCTCAGGTCCAGGTCCCCGTCGCTGGTGCGGGCGCCCGCCCGCCATGGTGTGGCGTCGGCGCCGCCGGGGTGGAGCACGGCGGCGGGATCGGTGTCCTCGCCCGTGGAGCTGGCGCTGACCCGGCCGTCGGCGAGCAGGTTGGGGCCGGCGGGATCGGCGGCGGGGATGACGACCTCGGCGCCGCCGGGCGCCGAGACGATGACCGGGGATCCGCTCACCGGCAGCGAGAAAGGCTCGCCAGCGCTCGCGTCGACCTCGCGGGTGGCGCCGTACACGTCGGTGAGCGTGAGCGTCGTGTCCTGGTCGGCGGTGGCCTGCACCTCCATGACCAGGTCGTCCGTCCACACAGCGGTGAGCCGGTCGTCGCCGCCCGGGCGCGCGCCCACCCGCATGACGTGGGTGTACGGCACGGCGGCGTCCTCCACGGTGGGCGGCGGCCGGTCCTCGAGGAGCCCGGCGACCGTGGCCATCGCCAGGGCGCTCGGCTTCACGAAGCTCTCGACCTGCAGCAGGGACCACGAGAACCCGCCCTCGCCCCAGCCGCCCTCGCTGAAGAAGTACGTCCACTCCTCGACGCCCAGCGCGCGGGACCACAGCAGGGTGCGGGCCACGTCGTACCCCTGCGCCCAGTGGTTGCCCGGCCCGTCCGACCACCAGCCCGACTCGGTGTTCCACACCGGGGGCGACGAACCGCACGCCTCGAGCGCCTCGTTCAGCTCAGCGATCTGGCCGAGCGGGCCGTCGACGCCCTCCTCGTCCCAGGAGCGGTTGAAGCCCGTGTACGGGTGGATGCCGACGATGTCGAGTGAGTCGCAGCCGCCCGCGTCGATGACCTGCCGGTACCACGGGACCACCAGGTTGAGGGCGTTGCCGCCGATGACCTGGGCGCCCGGGTCCACTGCCTTGACCGCCTGCGCGAACGGGGCCAGCACGTCGCGCGCATAGTCGCCGCCGTCCCCGAACCCGGTGTTGTTGGGCTCGTTCCACGGCGCCCACAGGCTCACGTCGGGGGCGCCCGCGGCGAAGGCCTCCGCGATGGCCCCGACCCAGGCGCCCCAGGTGCCGTCGCTCACCGCCTGGTGCTCGGCGTCGCCGCCCTGGCCCACCTGGACGTACAGCGCCACGTCGCTCGCCACCGCCAGGGCGGCCGCCTCCCCGATCGCGGCGAACGGGTCGCCGGGGGCCGCGCCGGGCAGCGCGTCCAGGTCGAGCGCGGCCACCGACGGCGTCGCGTCGACGTCGGGCACTAGGTCGCCGAACACCAGTTGGACGCGGTGCGACCCGACGCCGAGCTGGTCGGCGAGCTGCACGCCGCGCACCGGCTGGGCCCCGCCCCAGTCCGATCCCTCCGCGAGCCCCGCCGGGTCGAATGTGGAGCCGGGCGCGCCCACCGCGTACCGCAGGCACGTCGCGGTGCGCACCTCGCCGGTAGCCCGCTCCACGAGCTCGGCGTGCACGTCATACGGCCCGGGCCGGGCGGGCGGCAGGTCGAGCGTGGCGCGGCCGCCGTCCCCGGGCAGATCGAGCGTGCCGGCGACGGGCTCCACCGGCGGCTCGGCCCACGGGTCCCCGGTGACCCGGTAGCGCAGCTCGTAGTCCGCCGAGACCGCACCCCACCAGGGGTCCAGCTCGAGATGGACGGCGGGCTCCTCGCCCGGGCCGAAGTAGCTGTAGGGGACATCGGTGACGAGCCCCGCGCCGAAGCCGAGCCGGTCCAGGCTCGAGGCGTGGTTGATGTCGTAGATCACCGGCGAGTCCAGCAGCGTGTCCATGGCCGGCACGTCCACCCGGGACAGGCTCACGTCGCCGTCCTCGCTGGACGACAGGAAGTAGAAGTGGTCGGCGGAGCGGACCAGCGGGCTCTGCTCGGCCAGGTTGAAGGGGGCCATGCCCTGCTCAGACAGCGCCACCCGCCGCCACACCCCGTCGTCGCCCACCTCGACCACGCGGTACCGGGGGCCGGCCACGAGCAGCCCGCCGTGGGGACCGACCGTCACACCCGTGGGACGCTCCAGTTCCGCGGGCCCGCCGTTCGCGGAGCCCTGCACCGGGCCGCCGAACTCCCGGAGCAGCTCCCCGGCGGCCGACCAGCGGCTGAGGCGCACCCCGTCGTCGTCATCGTCCGCGCGTGTCACGAGGGTGTCGTCCAGCTGCGGGAAGAACGCCTGGGCGGCGATCTCGGGGCCGTCCGGCTCCACCAGCCTCCCCTCGGCGGAGACCATGGCCAGCCGCGGCGAGTCCGCGAACACGACGGCCATCGCCGCGCCCTCGACGCCGGCGGACCAGTCCACGACGGCGGAGACGGCGCCGCGGTCCAGCGCCCCCAGGTCGAGGGTCCACCGCGTCGAGCCGTCGTCTCCGTGCCCGACGACGGCGCTCTGGTCCGAGCGGCTGGTCGCGGTGGCCACCACCCCGTCGCCGACAGGCGCGAAGGTCGATGGGGTGCGGCCGCCCTCTGGGGTGGGCGATGTGAACCGTCCGAGCTCCTTGCCGTCGGGGCCGTGGCGGGTCACGGTGAACCCGTCGTCATCGGCGACCAGGGCGAGGAGGTCGGAGCCGTCCACGGCCAGGCTGCTCGGCTGGGCGCCGTCCACGGTCATGTCGGCCACGACCGTCTCCACCACGTCGGTCGGGGGATCGCCGGCTAGCGCCGAGTACCTGCCCACATCGGCGACACCGCACAGCGGAGCCGCCTCCGCGCCCGGCGCCGCGACGGGCGCCGGCCTGTCCTCCGGCGGCGACCCGCGCAGCTGCCAGGCGCCGACGCCGAGCAGCGCGAGCAGCAGCACGAGGGCGCCTGACGTGACGCGGCGGCGTCGCCGGGCCTGGGACTGGGTCGGCTGGGCCTGCTGGGGTGGCGCCATCTCAGATCACGTCCGCGAATCCGCGTTCCATCTTCGAGAAGACGAGCATGCCGCCCACGAAGACGCCGACGCTCGTCACCACCACCGCCACGAGCTGCCAGGGCGCGGGCTGCTCCAGGCCGAGGAGCGACCATCGGAAGCCCTCGAGCAGCCAGGTCAGGGGGTTGAGGTCGAAGAGCCATCGGATGTCCTCGCCGACCGCGGACAGCGAGTACGCCAGCGGGCTCGCGTACAGCAGGGTCTGCAGGGCGAACGGGACGATGTACTGGATGTCGCGGTAGCTGACCATCAGCGCCGACGCGGCCAGGCCGATGCCGGAGGCGAGCAGCGCCACCAGCACCATCCACACCGGCAGCAGCAGCACCGGCCACCCCGGCCAGATGCCCGTCACGGCGAGCATCCCGGCCATCAGCACCCCGGCGACGAGCACGTCCACCGCCACCGACAGCACCGACGACAGCGGCACGAGCACCCGCGGGAAGAACACCTTGGACACCAACGCCTGGTTGTTCACCAGCGACGGCGCCGCGCGGGTGACGATCCCGCTGAACAGCGTCCAGCACAGCATCCCCGCGAAGCTGAACACGAAGTACGGCACCCCGTCGCTCGGCAGCTCGGCGATGCGGCCGAACACGATCGAGAAGATGCCGGCGCTGAGCAGCGGCTGCAGCACCACCCAGGCGACGCCCAACACCGTCTGCCGGTATCGGAGCTTGAGGTCGCGCACCCCGAACCGCCAGAGCACCTCGCGGGCCTCCCACAGCTCGCGCCGGCTGGGCAGCGGCAGGCGTCCGGGCGGGTTGATCACGATCGTGCGGGGCATGCCTCAACGCCTCTCGTAGCCGAAGTCGGCGAGGACGAGGCCGTTCTCGAGCCCCTCGTCGGACACCGCGTGCTCATAGGGCAGCACCGGGTGGATCTCGAACCGGCCGGCGCCCTCGAACGCGTCGAGGACCCCTGCGGCGCACACGTAGAGGTCCACCGAGTATTCCCCGGGCTTGAGCCACGGCGACCTGATGGTGAGCGCGATCTTCTGGTCGAGCCCCGCGTCGAGCCAGAGGCCGCTCACCCGCGAATCGCACTGCAGGAGGGTGGTGCCGTTGCGGTCGTTGATGTGGCACGAGACGAAGTACTTGCCGATGAACGACGGGTTGGCGCCCACCACCAGCTCGATGGTCTTGTCCTCGGTGGTGCGGTACAGCGGGCTCGACACGGTGGCCGATGTGATCCGCAGCTCGCCGGTGCCGGCGCGGCGCTCGATGTCCGTGGCGGCCAGCACCACGCGGTCCCGGCTGGTGCGGTACAGCTCGATCGCCTCGTCGACGTCGCCCTGCATCACCAGCCGGCCGTTCTCCAGGTACAGCGCTGTGGAGCACAGCGCGGTGACGGTCTGCACCTGGTGGCTGACGTACAGCACCGTGCGCCCGTCCTGCGCGGACCTGCGCATCCGGTCGATGCACTTGGCCTGGAACTCGGCGTCGCCCACGGCCAGCACCTCGTCGATGGCGAGGATCTCGGTGTCCAGGTGCGCGGCGACCGCGAAGGCCAGGCGCACGTACATGCCCGACGAGTACCGCTTCACCGGGGTGTCGAGGAACTTCTCCACCCCGGAGAAGTCGACGATCTCGTCGAAGCGCCGCTGGATCTCCCCGCGCCGCATGCCCAGCAGCGTGCCGTTGAGGTAGACGTTCTCCCGACCGGTGAGCTCGGGGTGGAACCCGGTGCCCACCTCCAGCAGGCTGCCGACGCGCCCGCGCAGGCGGATCTGGCCCTCCGAGGGCGCCGCGACCCGCGTGAGCAGCTTGAGCAGCGTGCTCTTGCCGGCGCCGTTGCGGCCCAGGATGCCCACGGCCGAGCCCTGCGCGATGTCGAAGTCCAGGCCGTCCAACGCGGTGAAGCGCTCCAGCGCGGGGCGTTGGAAGGGGTGCCTCAACCGGCGCAGCAACGCCTCGCCCGCGGTGGAGGGGCGGTTGTCGTCATGGGAGATCCGGTAGTGCTTGGACAGCCCGCGGACCTGGATGGCCGCCGGCTCTTATACACATCTGACGCTGCCGACGATCCTACGCGGCGGGAGCTCGGTGGGAGGCACGGTGCGTTGCCTCGACAGAGTCGCTGACAATACGAATACGGTCAGGGTCGGGCGCGAGGGCGACGCGGGGAGGAGCGTGCGCAGCGTCAGAGGGGTATAAGAGACAGGGGGGTGCGGGGGGTGGAGGCGCGGCGCGGCGCGCGCAGCGGAGCACGACGCCGGGCGCGGGGCCGTAGCGCCGCAGGGCGTCGGCTGCCAGTCCCGCGGCGGCGAACAGCGCCTCCCACGTGCCGCCGCGCACGTCGCCCGAGCGGATGCGCCGCGCGGCCGGCCGGGCGAGCTGGTCGCGGATGAAGCGCAGCCGGGCCGCCGGGCGCCGGGTGACCCGCAGCCGGGTGAACCGCATGGCGTTGCGCGCGTAGTAGTAGGACGAGAGCAGCCGGCCGGGCCCGGTGAACGAGGCCGAGACGGCGTGCAGCAGCACCGCGTCGCGGGCCACGACCAGTCGGACGCCGAGCGCGCGGGCCCGAGCGCTCCAGTCCGCGTCCTCGAAGAGCAGGAAGTACTGGGGGTCGAAGAGCCCCACGGCCCGCCAGGTGTCCGCGGGCGCGAGCACGCAGCATCCGGCGAGGGTCTGGGACTCGCGCAGCACCCGGGTCGGGTCGGCGACGTCGTCCCGGGCCAGCTCGGCGGGGGTGAGGTGGCGGGGCCAGCCGCGATCGGCCTCGACCACCCCGCCGCCGAACCACACGGCCTCCGGCTCGTCCAGGTAGCGGACCTCGGGGCTCACGGCAGTGCCCGGCGCCGCATGGCGGACGAGCGCCGCGAACATCCCCGGCGTGACCTGGGTGTCGTTGTTGAGCACGCACACGAGCCCGGCGCCCTCCGCGAGGCAGGCCCGGATGCCGTGGTTCATCCCCCCGGTGAAGCCGAGGTTGGCCCCGGTCTGCCTGAACCGCACGTGGGGATCGAGCGCGCGGAGCGCCTCCTCCAGGCCGTCGCCGGAGCCGTTGTCGACCACGAGCACCTGGTGGGGCGCCAAGCCGTCTGCCAGCGCCGACGTGACGCAGCGCAGCGTGTCGTCGCGCCCGTGCCAGCTCAGCACCACCACGTGCAGCGTGTCGAGCGCCGCCTCGGCCGTGGGGGAGGCGGGCGGCGCCGCGGACGCGTCGGGGCCCGGCAGCAGCCCGGTCATCGGTCCGCCTCCAGGAGCAGGGCGCCCGTGCCCGGTGGCGCGGCGGCCAGCCGCGGCCACAACGCCGGCTCGAACGGGTGCATGCGCCGCTGGCCGCGCCACAGCCAGGCCGCGGGCCACCAGCGCGTCCAGTAGTAGGCGGTGGAGCGCCAGCCCGCATGGTGCCCCCACGAGGCGATCTTGCGGCGCACGGACAGCGGGGCGCGGGCCCAGGAGTTGTGCACGATGGCCTCGTCCGCGTCGAGCAACTCGACGCGGACCTCTCCCGGCTCCGGAGCCCGGGCCACCTGCACAGACGTCACGTCGCCGCGCACCACCGGGCGCAGGAACTCGCCCCCCGTCCGGCGGCAGTGCGTCAGCCGGGCTCCGGGCCGCACCGCCACCGGCGCGGGGTACTCGTGGAACACGGCGCCGTTCGCGCCCACCACCTGCAGGTACCCCCCGTCGCGGAGCCGGCGGTACAGCACCCGCATCGGCCACTCGACCGCGTCGAGGCCCCGCTCGTCGGCCACGCGCAGCACGCGCTCCAGCGCCTCGACGCTGGGCAGCACCTCGTCGGTGTCGAGCTGCAGCACCCAGTCCACGTCTGTGCCGACGGCGGCGAGCGCGTCATTGCGCTGGGCGGTGTCGCCCGCGAGCGGGTCGTCGGGCCGCACCCAGGACCCGGTGACGACCCGCACGATGCCGCGGGTGTCGATCTCCCGGACCAGGTCGAGCACCGTCTGGGCGGCCACCGGCGCGCCCGTCCAGCCCCGGCCGTCCACCGGGACGGACACCACCAGCACGTCGAGTCGCGCGTAGTAGCGCAGCAGGCTCGACCGCACCCAGGTCGGGTCGGCGGCCAGCAGGTACGCGCCGAGGCGCAGGTGATCGGTCATGCCGTCCGGCTCCGTGGCAGCGCGCGCGCCGGCCGTGCCCCGCGAGCCGGGCGCCGCTCGGCGAAGAGCGCCTCGTACTGGTCGGCCACCGCGGAGAGGGTGAACTGCGCGGAGCGCGCCAACCCGGCCGCGGTGAGCGCCGCCCGGGCGGGGGCGTCGTCGAGCAGGTCCGCGAGCCGCGGCCCGATCCGGTCCAGGCCGATCAGCACCCCGGCGCGCCCACGATCGGTGACGTACCGGGCGCCGGGGTTGGGCGTCGCCACCACGGGCAGACCCGAGGCCATCGCCTCCGCGTAGGGGATGCCGAAGCCCTCATATGACGACGGCAGGCAGAAGAGCCAGGACGACCGGTAGGCGGCTGCCAGTTCCTCGTCCGTCAGCGCGCCCAGCACGCGGATGCCGGGGCCCGGCTGGTCGGGGGCGTCCCGGGTGACCATCCACAGCTCGGCGTCCGGGCGCCGGGGGAGCACATGCTGGGTGAACGCCGCGGCGAGCTCCGCGCCGCGCTTGCGACCATGCCAGGCGCCGACGAACAGGATCACCGGGTGGCCAGCGCGCGCCAGCGGCTCCGGGTGGAACCGCGCGTCGACCCCGTTGGGGATGGTGGCGTGCGAGCGCGGCACCCACCGGCGGGTCTGCGGGGAGACCACCACGGTGCGGTCGGCCACGACAGCGGCCAGCACCTCGCTGAGCCCGAGCAGCACCATGCGCAGACGCTCCTTGGCGCCGCGGATCCGCCGGGCCTCCTCGAAGCAGGAGCCGTGCACGGTCCGCACATGCAGCGCGGTGCGCCGGCGCCACAGCCAGTAGTCGTCACCGTGCGCGTGCAGCACGTCATAGGAGGACAGGTCCAGGCGCCGGACCGCCAGCGCGAACCGGAACGTGCGCAGCGGGCCGCGCAGCCGCACCCGGCGATGGGAGTACGGCGCGCCGTCGACCGGCGGGCACTCGCTGATCATGTCGACGTGGTGCCCGCGGCGGCTCAGCTCGCAGGCCAGCTGATGCGCCTGGTAGCCGACGCCGATCTTGCTGCCCGAGGGCAGGTAGTAACTGACCATCGCGATGCGCAGCGGCTCACCCATCGGCCACCCCGCCGCTGGTCAACGCGCCCTCGGCCAATGCGCCCCCGGCCACCGCGTCCCCGATCAGCCCGTCCCGCAGCGCCTCGAGCCAGCCGCGCCCATGCCGCAGGTCGGGCTCCAGGTGGTTGCCCTCGGCCCACTCGTTCCACGACTTCACCCACAGGAACCGCTCCTGCTGCGGGCGGTCGGCGATCGAGGCGACGGCCTCGCGCACGTGCTGCCCGAAGACCTCGGGCGAGGAGCCGGTGATCGCCAGCCCGCGGCGGCCCGAGCGTGGGGTGTTGTCCCAGTTGGGGAACACGCTCGGCTGGAGCCGGGCGGACGTCGGCGGCAGCGCCGCGGGGCGGGGGGCATGCGGGTAGATCTCGGGCCAGCGCAGCAGCTTGCGCGCGGCGCGCATCCGCAGCGTGGCCAGTCGCGTGACGTTCACCGGCATGCGGATGTACGCGCCCGCGTCGAAGCCCGCCGCGTCCACCCCGGAGAACCGCGGCCCGGCGCCGAGCAGGTCGGCGACCTCGGCCACCAGGTAGAGCCCCGGCAGCCCGGCGGCACGGGCCATCGCCTGCCACCGGTCGACGAACGCGGCCGCGTCGGGCAGGTCCTCGGGCCGGAAAACGTAGAAGACCGGGCGGTCGTCGACGCGCAGGTAGCGCTCGTCGCGGAACGCCGGCAGCACCGCCTCGAAGTGCGCGCGCTCGTCCTCCGGCCCCGGGTACAGCTGCTCCTTGAGCACACGGTCGGCGGCGCCGTGCCAGATGCCGCTCCACGTCTGGTTGGCCCAGGCAAGGCAGAAGGAGATCTCCGGCTCACCGGTCTTGAGCACCTCCGCGAACGGGCGCTCCAGCATGCGCGACCCGTTGCCGAACCAGTAGTGCCAGTACACGAACGCCTCGACGCCGTGCTCGCGGGCCAGCGCGCTCTGCGCCGCCCGCGCCTCCGGCAGGCGCAGGTCGTAGAAACCCAGGTCGGCGGGCAGGGTGGGCTGCCGGTGCCCCGGGAACAGCGGGCGGGCGCGCGCGGTGTTGGTCCACTCGGTGAAGCCCGGCCCCCACCACTCGTCGTTCTCCGGGACGGGGTGGTACTGCGGCAGGTAGAAGGCGACAGCACGGGCCAGCAGCGTGCTCATCGGGCCCCCTTCGACATCATGGCCTGCTCGGCCCGCAGCAGGTCGACGAGCCGCCCGGACGGCAGGACGACGTCGTCGTACGTGAGCGTCGCGTCTTGTTTCACGTCGTCGCGCAGCACGCATCCCTCGGCGACGCCCACCGGCAGCAGGCGCTCGCGCCGAGTCGTCGCCGCGGTCTCGGCCTGGCCGTAGTAGTCGTATCCGCCCAGCCCGTCGAGCACGGCGCCTGCGGGCAGGTCCCGCTTGGCGGTGGCGACGACCTCGACCACCGGGGCGCCGAGGGGGCGGATGGCCGCGTCGCCCAGAAGCGCCGCCCGCGCGATCGTGGTCGGCACCTCGAAATGGCACAGGTGGTACGGCGCGTAGAAGCTGTACAGCGGGCCGGTCCCGAGCTTGTAGAGCTCCAGGTAGTGCCGCTGCCGGGGATCGTCGTGGGTCGCCAGCACGTACACGCCGGGTCCGGGCCGCGCGCCCACGACGTAGTCGACGGCCCCGCCCATCGCGCGCAGCTCGTCCACGTCGTACCGCGTGGTCAACTCGTCGACGTGCCCGGCGTGGTCCCGGCCGAGCATGCCGCGCCGGTGCACCGTCATCCCCGTGGCGTTGGCCACGAGCGCCTGCTCGACGCTGATCTTGGTGCCGTCCGCGAAGCTCGTGACCATGTGGGCGTCCTGCCCCCAGCGCTCGGCGAACGCGCGCTGCGTGGTGGGGGTCCGGTACGGGTCCTGCAGGCCCTTGACGTTGCCCGCGACCAGCGGGGTCAGCCCGATGCCCCGCACGAACCGGTGCAGGTTGAGCTGCACTCCCGGCTGGTCGCCGTCGCAGCCCGTATAGACGACGCCCGCGGCCTCGGCGCGGCGCGCCAGCTCCGGGCCCACTGTGGCGTCCACCTCGGCGTTCATCAGCACCAGGTGCTTGCCCTGCGCGATGCACTCCACCGCCACCCGGGCGCCGTACTCGACGGCGCCCGTCACGTCCACCACCACGTCGACGCAGTGCGCGCGGGTCGCGGTGGTGGGGTCGGCGGTGACGGCCGCGATCCCTGCGGCGGCAGCCCGGTCCAGCGCGGCCGGGCTGTCGACCTCCCGCACCTCGTCCAGCCCGGCCTCGACGAACGCGCGGACACCCTGCTCGGGCTTGCGCGCGACGATCACCGACACCTGCATGCCGGGCACCGAGTTGACGATCTGGTTGACCAGTCCGCGGCCCATGAAGCCCGCCCCCACGATCGCGACACGCACGGGCCGGCCGTCGACCTGGCGCTGGCGCAGCAGCGTGTCGACGACGATCATCGCGGCACCTGCTCGCCGGCCAGGGGCCACGCCGCGTCCTTGGCCGACACCACCGTCACCGGCAGCGGCCACACGATCGTGAACGCCTCGTCGTCGTAGCGGAAGCCCTGCTCGGCGCCGGGCACGTACGGGCCGCTGACCTGGTAGACGACCTCCGTGTCATCGACCAGCGTCTGGTATCCGTGGGCGACATAGGGCGGCACGAACAGCGCGGTGCGGTTCGCCGCGCTGAGCTCGACCATCACGTGCAGCCCGTGGGTGGGCGATCCGGGGCGGACGTCCAGGGCCACGTCGACGATCGCCCCCGCCGTGCAGCGCACCAGCTTGCCCTCGGCGTGCGGGGGGATCTGCCGGTGCATGCCGCGCACGGTGCCCGCCCGGTGGTTGAAGGACACGTTCGCCTGTGCGACGTGCGCGTCGAGCCCGTTGCGCGTGAATTCCGTGGCGTCGAACGCGCGCGCGAAGAATCCCCGGTCGTCAGTGAGCGGCTCCAGGTCGACGAGCAGCACCCCGTCCACCGCTGTCGTCGTGTACCTCACAGTGCCCCCGTCCAGAACAGCCGCTCGTCGACCTGGCCGGTCTTGAGCAGGTGCTCGATCTGCTTGAGGCGGGTGTGCCCGCGCCCGGTGAACGTCTCGTCGTCGAGGGCGACCGCCTCGAAGACCCGGTGGAGCTGGGCGGCGCCGGCCGCGACATCCCAGTCCGCGTCGTAGCCCGGCAGCACGTCGCGGATCTTCTCGAATGACACCCGGTAGCTGCGGTTGTCGGCGCTCGGCGGCCCGAAGGCGAGCTCGCAGCCGGCGAACTCGGCGGCGACGGCCTCGGCGACCTGGCGCACCGTGCAGGTGTTGCGCTCGCTGCCGACGTTGAGCACCTGGCCGTGCACCGCCTCCCGGGGCGCGTCGAGCACCGCCCGCACGGCCTTGGCGATGTCGAGCCCGTGCACCAGCGGCCGCCACGGCGTCCCGTCGCTGGTCATCGCGATCCGGTGGGTGGTCCAGGCGAGGGCCGCGAGGTTGTTCAACACGATGTCGAAGCGCATCCGGGGCGAGGCGCCGAACGCCGTCGCATTGCGCAGGAAGGTGGGGCTGAAGGAGTCGTCGGCCAGCGCGCCGACATCCCGCTCGACGAGCGCCTTGCACCGGGCGTAGGCGGTCTGCGGGTCGATGGGGCTGTCCTCGTCGACGATGCCGGCCGCCACCCCGTACACGCTGCACGACGACATGTGCACGAACCGCTCCACACCCGCGGCTTTGGCCATGCGGGCCAGGCGCACCGTGCCGTGGTGGTTGATGTCGGCGGTCACGTCCCCGATCAGGTCGCCGATCGGGTCGTTCGACAGCTCGGCCAGGTGCACTACCGCGTCTTGGCCGGCCAGGTCCTCGACGGTGACGTGGCGGACGTCCTTGACCAGCGTGCGCGGCTGCTCGCCGGCCGTGTGGCACAACCATCCCGACCGGTAGTAGCCCGTGTCCAGGCCGGTGACCTCGTCGCCCCGCGCTGTCAGCGTTGGGGCGAGCAGGCTGCCCAGATAGCCCTCGGTTCCCGTGACCAGCACGCGCACGCTCAGTCCTCCCACGTCTTCCAGGGCGCGCGGCCGCTGTCCCACAGGCCGTTCAGCTCGGTCCAGTCGCGGAACGTGTCCATGCCCATCCAGAACCCCTCGTGCTCGTAGACGCTCAGCTCGCGGTCGCGGGCCAGCTGCTGCAGGGGGGAGGTCTCGAGCATCACCGTCGGGTCGTCGTCGAGGTACTTGTCGACGAACTCGCGCTCGAAGAGGAAGAAGCCGCCGTTGACCCAGCCGTCGGCGAGGGTCGGCTTCTCGTTGAACTCCACGACCGTGGATCCCTCGACCCGCATCTCGCCGTAACGGCTGGAGGGGTGCACGCCGGTGAGGGTGCCGAGGCGGCCCTGGGCCAGGTGGTGCGCGAGCGCGGCGGAGATGTCCACGTCGCTGATGCCGTCGCCGTAGGTGAGCGCGAAGCGGTCGGCGTTGAGGTGTGGCGCGACGCGGCGGATGCGGGCGGCCGTCGCGGTGGTCAGGCCGGTCTCGACGAACGTGATCTCCCAGTCCTCGTCGCCCGCTGTGTTGTGGAAGACGGGGGTCTCGGGGCTGCGCAGGTTCAGCGTGAAGTCCGAGGTGAGGTGGTGGTAGTCGAGGAAGTACTGCTTGATCAGGTCGCTCTTGTACCCGAGGGCCAGCACGAACCGCCGGAACCCATGGCTCCCGTAGGCCTTCATGATGTGCCAGAGGATGGGGCGGCCGCCGATGTCGACAAGCGGCTTGGGCAGCTTCTCGCTCGCCTCGCGGAGTCGGGTGCCCATGCCGCCGCACAGGATGACGACGGGGATCTGGGCGGGATCGGCGCTCATGGGGCCTCCTAGGAGCAGGTGGGCGGATCGCGCATCTGCTCGAGAGTATCTGGGCGATTGCTATCAAACCATGCCTGACAGTGTGAAATCGGGCGCGACGAGAAGTGGGCGGCCAGGCGACTGGCGGTGGGGCGAGATGTCCTTTTGGTGGCGCTCCGGGGGCGCCCTGTGGGCAGAATGGCTCGACGGCCGACTCCCGACGCAGGTGGGGCAGCCGTGAGACGTCCGGGGGGATGGCGATGGGTGTGTCAGACGACGGTGTCGACCTGTCGGTGGTGATCGCCGCCTACAACGCCGCCGCCACGCTGCCGGCACAACTCGCCGCCTTGGCCGGGCAACGCGCGACCTGCACGTGGGAGGTCGTCCTCGCGGACAACGGCTCACATGACGGCACCGTCGCCGTCGCGCGGGCTTTCGCGGGCAGGTTGCCCGCACTGCGGGTCGTGGACGCGTCGGAGCGGCGGGGCGCGGCGGCCGCGCGCAACACGGGCGCCCAGGCGGCGCGGGGCCGGAGCCTGGCCTTCTGCGACGCCGACGACGTGGTGGCCGACGGCTGGGTGCAGTCCATGTTCGAGGCGTTGGCGCGGCACGACTTCGTCGCCGGCCGCTTCGACGGCGCACGGCTGAACACGCCCGACGTGCTGGCGTCGCGCGTCCTGCCGCAGTCCGACGGCCTGCAGGAGTCGGCGCTGCTGCCGGGCCTGCGGCACGCCGGGGCCGGCAACATGGGGGTGCGGGCGGACCTGTTCCGTCGCGTGGGCGGGTTCGACGAGGCGCTGCGCTGCCTCGAGGACACCGACCTGTGCTGGCGGATCCAGTTGAGCGGCGTTCCGTTGGCCTACGCCGACGAGGCGTTGGTGCACGTCCGGCTCCGCGCCGGGCTCCGCTCCACCGTCCGCCAGGGCTTCGCGTACGGAGCGGCGGAGCGCGGGCTCGCGCGCCGTTACGCCAACGTGGCAGCCGGCGCCGCCACTCGGCCGCCGCAGCCCGCCGTTGCCGCCGAGCAGCAGCCCGGCACGGCCGCCCGGCTGCTGCGCCGGGTGCTCGGCGTCGGCGCGGGGCTCGCCCGGGTGCGCCGGCGTGGCGAGCTGCTGGCCCTGTGCTGGTCCACCGCCTGGGGGCTGGGCTTCGCGCTCGGCCACGGGCCAGAGCCCGAGCCCGTGCGCTTGCCCCCGAAGGAGTCCCATGCCCCGTGACACCCGTGACGTGCTCGTGCTGCGCCGCGACCTGGGGCCGTTCGGCGCGCCGCTGGCCCCGGGCCGGCGCTGGGCGCTGCAGCCGATGGCCCCACTGGTGCGCCCACTGACCTGCACGGTGGCGGTGGCGACCACGCAGCGGGTCGCCGCCCTCACCTTCGATGACGGGCCCGATCCGGCGCACACCCCCGCGCTGCTCGACGTGCTCGCGCAGCGCGGCGTGCCCGCCACGTTCTTCGTCCTCGCGACGGCCGCGCGGACCTACCCCGCGCTGGTCCGCCGAATCGTCGAGGATGGGCATGAGCTCGCCCTGCACGGCTGGGACCATCGGCGGCTCAGCGGCCTGCCCACCTCCGAGGCGGTGGCGCTGGTGGCCGCCGCCCGGGACGAGGTCGAGCGGCTGTCAGGCGTCCCGGTGCGGCTGTTCCGGCCGGCCTACGGCGCGCACACCCCCGCACAGCTGCGCGGCTGGGCGCGGCTGGGGCTCGACGTGGTGCTGTGGTCCGGCTGGGCGGAGGACTGGCGGCACGACGAGGAGTCGGCAGTCGCCGCGCGGGCGCTCGCGGCGCTGACCCCCGGGGGGATCCTGCTGCTGCACGACGTGCGGGGGGACCCCGAGACCGCCGGGCTCGACGAGGAGCTCCCGCACTTCGACCGTGCGGATGTGCTGCGCCGGGTGCTCGACGGCGCGCGCGACTACACGTTCCGCACCGTGGGGGAGCTCTGCGCCACCCACCCCCGCATCCGCGCGGTGCTGCGGGACCTCATGGGCTGAGCCCGCCCGCCCCGGGCCGCGTCCTCAGCCCAAGGCGTCGAGCCTGTCCACGACGTGCCGCGCGATCTCCAGCGACGCGGTGGCCGCCGGCGAGGGCGCGTTGAGGACGTGCACCTGCCGTGGCCCGGTCTGCACCAGGAAGTCGTCCACGAGCGTCCCGTCCCGGCGCACCGCCTGGGCCCGCACCCCCGCCGGCGCCGGGCGCAGGTCGCCCGCCGTGATCGCGGGGACGAGCCTGGCCAGGCTGCGCGCGAAGGCCCGGGTGGACATGGAGCGCAGCACCTCGGCGGCGCCGGGGACCACGTTCCCGCGCGCGAGCCGCCACAGGCCCGGCCAGCCCAGCGCGTCCCGCACATCGTGGAGGCGCACGGTCGACCAGGTGTAGCCCTCCCGGGCGAGGGCCAGCACGGCGTTCGGGCCAGCGTGCACCGTGCCGTCGATCATCCGGGTCAGGTGCACGCCCAGGAACGGGAACCGGGGGTCCGGCACGGGGTAGACGAGCCCGCGCACCAGGCCGGCGGCGTCGGGCGCCAGTTCGAAGTACTCGCCGCGGAACGGCAGGATGCGCGCTTCGGGCTCGATCCCGGACGCCCGTGCCAGCCGGTCCGCGTGCAGCCCGGCGCAGGCGACCACGGCGTCGGCCTCGAGGTCCGCCTGGTCCGTGCGCACCTCCACCCCGATGCCGGCGCTGCGGATCGCGACGACAGCCTCGCCGAGCCGCACACTGCCGCCGCCGGCCTCGACGTCCTTCACCAGCGCGCGGCACACGCCGGGGTAGTCGACGATGCCGGTGGCCTCCACCCGCAGCGCCCCCACGCTGCGCACATGCGGCTCGTGCTCGCGGGCCTCGGCGGGGGTGACCAGCCGCGCCTCCACGCTGTTCGCCTCGGCACGCTGCGCCAGCCGGAGCAGGCCGGGCAGCTCGCGCTCGTCGGTGGCGACCACGAGCTTGCCGCAGGTCTGCACCGGGATGCCGCGCGAGCGCGCGTACGCCGTCATCGAGCGCGCCCCGGCGGCGCTCATCGTCGCCTTGAAACTTCCCGGCGCGTAGTACAGGCCCGAGTGGATGACGCCGGAGTTGCGGCCCGTCTGGTGCAGTGCGACGTCCGGCTCCTTGTCGACGACGGTGACCTCGTCCCCGCGCCCGGCTAGGCGGGCCGCGACGGCGAGCCCCACGATGCCGGCGCCCACGACCACGATGCGGCTCATGACCGGGCCCCTGTCGCCTCGACGAGCAGGCCGTCCCGCTCGATGAAGGCGTCGCCCGTGTCGGGGCATCGCCAGCGGCGGTCTGCGCCGTCGCCCGGTGGCGTCACCGCGCCGTCGGGCGCTCCGTCGTCAGGCACGCTGTCGTCGGGCACGAGCGCCTCGCCGGTGCGGCCGATCCACCGCACCCGCCGTGCCGGGACCCCGGCGACGAGCGCGAAGTCGGGCACGTCGCGGGTGACCACCGCGCCGGCGGCCACCATCGCCCAGCGGCCGATCACCACCGGCGCCACGCAGACCGCGCGGGCGCCCACGGCGGCGCCGGTGCGCACCGTCACTCCGACGGCGTGCCAGTCGTCGCCGGACTTCAGGGCGCCGTCTGGGTTGACGGCGCGCGGCAGGTGGTCGTTGGTCAGCACGACCCCGGGGCCGATGAACGCGCCGTCCTCGAGCACGGCGGGCTCGTAGACGAGCGCGTGGTTCTGGATCTTGCAGCGGTCGCCCACCCGGACGCCGGGGCCGAGGTAGGCGCCGCGCCCGATGACGCACTCGGCGCCGACGACGGCGTCCTCGCGGACCTGGGCCAGATGCCACACGCGGGCTCCGGGCCCGAGCGTCGCGCTGTCGTCGACATCAGCGCCCGGCGCCACGCGGGCGTCGGCGAGGGCGGGGTGCTGGGTCGTGGCTGTCATGCGGGCCTCCGTGGGTGGGGTGCGCCGATGGCCGCCCACCGTAGCGGGGGCCGGCGACGCGAGGCGGTGAGATTTCACCCGTTCCGCCTGATGTCCGTTTCATCACCTTCTCATCTATTCTGTCCGTGTTACGCCTCCGTACGCCATGGGCCTTGGGTCCCAGGCGGCGCGCCCACCAGGCCCTTCCCGTCGTCGATCCACTCACCTCTGCCACGCACTCGCCCTTGGAGCCCACATGACGCGCGTCCCCGGCCGCACCCCGTCCACGCGACGCGGCTCGGGCCCGGCGATCCTCCTGGCGATCATCCTCACGGCCGGCGCTGTCGTGGCTGCGCCGTCTGAGGCCGTCGCCTCGGTCGCCGCCGCGGCTGACCCGTGCGCCGCCGGCGCGAACCCGATCGTGTGCGAGAACTCCAAGGGCGGCACGGACCCGTCGGTGTGGGACGTCGAGTCCGCCGGCGACGACTCGATCCAGGGGTACGCCACGGACATCTCGGTGGACGTCGGCGACCGCATCGACTTCAAGATCGACACCGACGCCACCGCGTACACCGTCGACATCTACCGCACCGGCTGGTACGGCGGGAAGGGCGCCCGCTTCATCACCTCTGTGCCGGGCGCCGTGCGGGACCGTCCGCAGCCCGAGTGCCGCAGAGACGCCGCCACCGAGCTGTACGACTGCGGCGAGTGGTCGGTCTCCGCGTCGTGGGCGGTGCCCAGCACCGCCGTCTCCGGGGTGTACATCGCCCACCTGCGCCGCCCGGACACGGGCGACGAGAGCCACATCACCTTCGTCGTGCGCGACGACGCGAGCCACTCCGAGGTGGTGTTCCAGACCTCCGACACCACGTGGCAGGCCTACAACACCTACGGCGGCTCGAGCTTCTACCAGGGCGCGGCCAACGGCCGGGCGTACAAGCTCAGCTACAACCGCCCTTTCGCGACGCGCGGCCACCAGGGCGGTCGCGACTTCTACTTCAGCTCCGAGTTCGCGATGGTGCGGTTCCTCGAGCGCAACGGCTACGACGTGAGCTACATCGCGGGCGTGGACGCCGACCGGAACGGGTCGCTCCTGGCCAACCACGAGGTGTTCCTCTCGGTGGGGCATGACGAGTACTGGTCGGGGCCGCAACGCGCGAATGTGGAGGCGGCCCGGGACGCGGGCCTCGACCTCGCGTTCTTCAGCGGCAACGAGGTGTACTGGCGCACCCGCTTCGAGCCGGCCGCGGTGGGGGACCCGGTGCCGCACCGCACGCTCGTCTCGTACAAGGAGACCTGGGGCGGGGCCAAGATCGACCCCTCGCCGGAGTGGACGGGGACGTGGCGCGACCCCCGGTTCGCCGCGCGCTCGGTGGGCGCGGGGCGGGCCGAGAACGGGCTGACCGGCACGCTCTACATGTCCAACGACTCGGACCTGCCCGTGACCGTCTCGGCGGATGAGGGCCGCCTGCGGCTGTGGCGCGGCACGTCGCTGGCCTCGCTGGCGCCCGGGACGAGCGCCGAGCTGGCGCCGCACACCGTCGGCTACGAGTCCAACGAGGACCTGGACAACGGCGAGCGGCCGGCCGGCCTCATCCGGTTGTCCACGACCACCGGCGCGGTGCCCGAGTACCTGCAGGACTACGGCAACCAGACGGCGCCCGGCACGACCACGCACCACACCACGCTGTACCGGGCGCCCAGCGGCGCCCTCGTGTTCTCCGCCGGCAGCGTGCAGTGGGCGTGGGGGCTGGACCAGACCCACGACGGGGAGGGCGCCCCGGCCGACCCGCGCATGCAGCAGGCGACGGTGAACCTGCTGGCCGACATGGGCGCCCAGCCCACGACGCTGATGACAGGGCTCACGGCCGCGGCGCGCTCCACCGACACCCGCGGGCCGACGGTCGCGATCACGTCCCCGGCGTCGGGATCCGCCGTGCCGAGTGGTTCGTCCGTGACCCTCACCGGGACGGCTGCGGACGTCGGCGGCGGCCGGGTCGCGGGAGTCGAGGTGTCCACCGACAGCGGGGCCACATGGCATCCGGCCACCGGCCGCGAGACGTGGACGCACACGTATGTCCTAACCGGCCAGGGTGGAGCGGTGCCCGTGCGGGCCCGTGCCGTCGACGACAGCGCGAACATCGGGGCCGCCACGACGCTGAGCCTCGCCGTCTCCTGCCCGTGCAGCGTCTTCGGGGCGCAGGAGCCCGCCGTGCCCGCCACGAACGACGCCGGCGCCGTCGAGCTCGGGCTGCGGTTCAGCGCCACGATGGACGGGTACGCCACCGGGGTCCGCTTCTACAAGGGCGCCGGCAACACGGGGGCCCACACCGGCTCGCTGTGGAGCACCGCAGGCGCCCGGCTCGCCACGGTGGCGTTCACGGACGAGACCGAGACGGGCTGGCAGTCCGCCGAGTTCTCCGCGCCCGTCGAGCTCGCCGCGGGCACGACGTACGTGGTGTCCTACACCGCGCCGAACGGCCACTACGCCGTGGCGTCCCATGCCTTCACCCCGGGCGGTGTGGAGGCTGCGCCGCTCCGGGTCGCGGGCGGGTTCGGAGCCCAGCCCGCCGGGGTGTTCCAGGGCGGCGCCGGGTTCCCGACGCTGAGCCACCAGAACAGCAACTACTACGTCGACGTGCTGTTCGACACCGTCGACGGCACCCCCCTCACCGCGAGCGGCCAACAGCCCGTGAACGGCGCCACGAGCGTGCCGCCGGGGGCGCCGATCTCCGTACTGCTGTCCAAGCCGACCGCGCACGATGTCGCGATCGCCGTCATCGACGGGTCGGGGCAGCCGGTCGCCGGCAGCACGGCCTTCGACGCCGTGGCGCGGACCGCGACGTTCACGCCCGACGCCGCGCTCGCGCCCTCGGCCCAGCACACCGCGCGGGTCACGGCACTCGACGCGCTGGGCCGGCCGATCGCCGGGGCAGCCTCGTGGTCGTTCACCACGGCGGCGCCCGACCGCGACCCGGCGACGTGCCCGTGCTCGCTGCTCGACGACTCCACCGCGCCCGTGACGCCCACGGCCAACGACGCGCAGGCCGTGACTGTGGGGGTGCGCTTCGCGAGCGCCTCGGCGGGCAAGGTGAGCGCCCTCCGGTTCTACAAGGGGCTCGGCAACACGGGCACGCACACCGGCACGCTGTGGGCTGCGGACGGCACGGCGCTCGCCACCGCCACCTTCACCTCGGAGAGCGTCACCGGGTGGCAGACCGCGACATTCGCCCAGCCCGTCGCCCTCGCGAAGGACACCGAGTACGTCGCCTCCTACCGCGCGCCCGCCGGGCGGTACTCGGTGACCCCGACCGCGTTCGGATCGCAGGGCCTGCAGCGCGGGCCGCTGCGGACCACGGCCAGCGGTGGCGCGTACACCTACGGCACGGGCTTCCCCGGCATCCGGACGTCCACCGGCTACCTCGTGGACGTCGTGTTCCACCCCGATCCCGAGCCGTTGGCCGTCGTCGCGCAGTCGCCCGCCCCGGCCGATCCGGGCTCAGCGCTCACCGCGCCCGTGACCGCCGCCTTCAACGTCCCGCTCGCCTCCGCCGCCACCGTCACGGTGACCGCCGCGGGGCGTGCCATCGCCGGCGCCACCACGCTGTCCGCCGATCGCCGCACGGTGACGTTCACACCCGCGGCGCCGCTGGCCGTGTCCACGCAGCACGTCGTGACGGTCACCGGCGCGGTGTCGGTGGACGGGGTGTCGGCGCCACCGGCGAGCTGGAGCTTCACCACCGTCTCCGCCGACGGCTGCCCGTGCACGATGTTCGGCGCGCAGGTCCCCGCGACCGGGTCGAGCAACGACGGCGGCGCCGTGGAACTCGGCGTCACGTTCACGCCCATCGAGGACGGCCAGGTCACGGGTGTGCGCTTCTACAAGGGCGCGGGCAACATCGGCACGCACACCGGCTCGCTGTGGACGGCGGACGGCGCCCGGCTCGCCACCGTGACGTTCACCAACGAGAGCGCCAGCGGCTGGCAGACCGCGACCTTCGCGGCGCCGGTGGCCGTCGAGCCGGGCACGTCCTACGTCATCTCGTACCTGGCGCCGCAGGGGCATTACTCCGCGACGCCGTCGTTCTTCGCCTCGGCCTGGGAGGCGGGGCCGCTCACCGCGCCCGCCGGGGGCAACGGGCGTTACGTCTACGGGGGAGGGTTCCCCCGCGGCTCATGGCAGTCGACCAACTACTTCGTCGACGCCGTCTTCCAGCGCGGGGCGCCCGCGGCCCCCGTTGTCGTCTCGCAGGCGCCGCCCTCGGGAGCGAGCGCGGTGTCCACGCGCGCGACGGTCTCCGCGGTGCTCTCGAAGGCGCCCGCGCAGGGCACGCCGGTGCTGGCCCTCACCGGCCCGTCTGGGGCGGTGGCCGGGACGAGCGCCTTCGACGCGGCGACGCGCACGGTGCTGTTCACGCCCGCTGCGCCGCTGCCCGCCGGCGTGGTGGTGGCCGCGTCGCTGACGCTCGGGGGCCAGGCGCTCGCGGGTGGCGCGTGGAGCTTCACCACGTCGGCCGCGCCTCCGGATGGGGCGTGCCCGTGCTCGCTGTGGTCGGACGCCGAGGCGCCTGCCCTCGCGAACGTCGCCGACGGCGCCGCGGTGCAGGTCGGCACGCGGTTCTCGTCAAGCGTCGTCGGGACGGTCACGGCCGTGCGGTTCTACAAGGGCCCGCAGAACACCGGCGCGCACACCGTGAACGTGTGGGACGGGGAGGGGAACCTGCTCGCCACGGCGCCCTCGACCGCCGAGTCGGCCTCGGGATGGCAGACGGTGGAGCTCGCGTCGCCGGTGCCCGTCGCCGCGGGCCAGGTGCTCGTGGCGGCCTATCACTCGAGCGCCGGGCGGTACGCCCACGAGCCCGGCGCGCTCGCGGACAGCCGCATCCGTGGCCCGCTGTCGACGCTGCCCCTCGGCGGCGCCTACGTCTACGGCACAGGCTTCCCGGCCTCGGCCTCGGCGGCCTCCTACGGAGTCGACGTGGTCTTCGAGACCACGGGCTGAACGGCCCACCCGGAGCCGCCCATCGAGTGAAAGAATGTCCGAATTGGGTAGAGATCAGCCCATTCTGTCCCACACTGGAGACCCACGATGAAGGAGCACGATGTCTGAGCGCGATCCGCTGCGGGCCGCCGTGATCGGGGCCGGCTACTGGGGCCCGAACCTCGCCCGCAACTTCCGCACCAGCCCCGACTGGGACCTCGTGGCGGTGTGCGACCTCGACGAGAACCGCGCCCGCCGTGTCGTCGGCCCGCGCAGCACCGTGGACGTCATGACGTCGGCCGCCGAGCTGCTCGCGCGCGACGACGTGGACGCCGTCGCCATCGCGACACCCGCCCGCACCCACGCCCCGCTCGCCCTGGCGGCGCTCGACGCGGGCAAGCACGTGCTCGTCGAGAAGCCCGTCGCCGACCACAGCGGAGCCGCCCGCCAGATGGTGGCGCGCGCCGCCGAGCGCGGGCTCGTGCTCATGGTCGACCACACGTTCTGCTACACGCCGCCCGTGCTCAAGATGCGCGAGCTGATCGCGGAGGGCGCCCTGGGCGACGTGCACTTCATCGACTCGGTGCGGATCAACCTCGGCATCGTCCAGCCCGACGTGGACGTGTTCTGGGACCTGGCGCCGCACGACCTGTCGATCCTCGACTTCATCCTCCCGGGCGGACTGGTGCCCACCGGGGTCGGCGCCCAGGGCGCGGACCCCCTCGGCGCCGGCCAGGCCTGCGTCGGCTACCTGACGCTGCCGCTGGCCGACGGCGCCATCGCGCATGTGCACGTCAACTGGCTCAGCCCCACGAAGATCCGCCAGATGGTGGTGGGCGGGTCGCGGCGCACCCTCGTGTGGGACGACCTCAGCCCGCAGCAGCGGCTCACCGTGTACGACCGCGGCGTGGACCTCGGGCAGCCGCTGCCGGACCGCGCCACGGCGAACGTGTCCTACCGACTCGGCGACGCCTGGGCGCCCGCGCTGCCCGAGCGGGAGGCCCTCGGGCTGATGGTCGCCGAGCTCGCCGCGAGCATCCGCGAGGGCCGGGCGCCCCGCACCGACGGGAACGCCGGGCTGCGCGTGCTCGACGTGCTCGAGTCCGCCTCCCGCAGCCTCGCCGACGGGGGCCGCCTCACGCCGCTCACCACCTCGGCTGCCGCATCCGCCACCACACCCACGCTGGAGACCGTCGCATGAGCACGCTGCAAGGAGCCCGCATCCTGGTGACCGGAGGGGCCGGCACCATCGGCTCCACGCTGGTGGACCAGCTTCTCGACGTCGGGGCCTCGCACGTCGTCGTCCTGGACAACCTGGTGCGCGGCCGCCGCGAGAACCTCGCCGACGCGCTCGCCTCTGGCCGCGTGGACCTCGTCGAGGGGGACCTGCGGGACCGGGACCTGGTGCACGACGTCACGCGCGGCCAGGACCTCGTCTTCCACCAGGCGGCCATCCGCATCACGCAGTGCGCGGAGGAGCCCCGGCTGGCCCTCGAAGTGCTCGTCGACGGGACATTCACCGTCCTGGAGGCCGCGGTGGAGCACCGGGTGCAGAAGGTCGTCGCCGCGTCCAGCGCGTCGGTGTACGGGCTGGCGGAGCAATTCCCGACGGGGGAGCGGCACCACCACCACAACAACGACACGTTCTACGGCGCCGCGAAGTCCTTCAACGAGGGCATGGCCCGCAGCTTCCGCGCGATGCACGGCCTCGACTACGTGCTGCTGCGGTACTTCAACGTCTACGGGCCGCGCATGGACGTGCACGGCCTCTACACCGAGGTGCTGGTGCGCTGGATGGAGCGGATCGCGGATGGGCTGCCGCCGCTGATCTTCGGCGACGGGCTCCAGACGATGGACTTCGCGTTCACCCGGGACATCGCCCGCTCGAACGTGCTCGCGGCATCGAGCGATGTGGTCGAGGGCGTCTACAACATCGCGTCGGGGACCGAGACGTCGCTGCTGGGCCTCGCGCAGGCGCTGTTGCGGGCGATGGACTCCGACCTGTCCGTGGAGCACGGCCCCGAGCGCGCGGTCAACGGCGTCGCCCGCCGGCTCGCCGACACCACGGCGGCACGCGTCGACCTGGGGTTCGAGGCGCAGGTGGGGCTCGAGGACGGGCTGCGCGAGCTCGTCGACTGGTGGCGCCCGCAACGCGACGAGATCGCGGCCGGGCGCGGGCTGGTGGCGGCGTCGTGACCGGGGACGGCGGAGCCGCGGAGCCGCGATCGCTGAGCCGCATCGACGTCATGCGCCCGTGGCTGGGCGCCGCCGAGGTCGAGGCGCTCACCGAGGTGATCAGCTCCGGCTGGATCGCGCAGGGTCCCCGGGTGGCGCAGTTCGAGGAGGAGTTCGCCGAGGCGCAACGGGCCGGCTTCGCCGTCGCGACCTCCTCCTGCACCACGGCGCTGCACCTCGCGCTGATCGTGGCCGGAGTCGAGCCCGGCGACGACGTCGTGGTGCCGTCCTTCTCCTTCGTCGCGACGGCCAACGCCGTGGTGCACGCCGGCGCGCGGCCCGTGTTCGCCGATGTCGACGCCGTGACCGGGAACGTCACCGGCGCCACGGTCGCCGCGGCGCTGACCCCGCGCACCAGGGCCGTGATCGTCGTCGACCAGGGCGGCCAGCCCGTCGACCTCGAGCAGGTCCGGGCCGAGTGCGACCCGCGCGGGATCGTGGTCGTGGAGGACGCGGCATGCGCCGCCGGGACCACCTACCTCGGACGCCCGGCCGGCGCCGGCGCCGAGATCGCGGCGTGGTCCTTCCACCCCCGCAAGCTCCTCACCACCGGAGAGGGCGGCATGATCACCACGGCGCGCCCCGACTGGGCCGAGCGCGCCCGACGCCTGCGCGAGCACGCCATGAGCGTCTCCGCCGCCGAGCGGCACGCCAGCGTCCTCGCGCCCGCCGAGCAGTACCTCGAAGTCGGCTTCAACTACCGGATGACCGACCTGCAGGCCGCCGTCGGCATCGTGCAGCTCGGGCGCTTGCGGGACATCGTGGCGCGGCGTCGCTCGCTGGCCGCCGAGTACGCCGCGCACATCGCCCAGATCCCGGGGCTGCGCGCCGTGGCCGATCCGGCCTGGGGCGCCAGCAACTTCCAGTCCTACTGGGTGGAGGTCGGCCCGGGGTTCCCGCTCGACCGCGACGGGCTGCTGGCGCACCTCGCCACCGCCGGCATCTCCGCACGGCGCGGGATCATGGCCATCCACCGGCAGCCCGCCTACGCGGACGGCGACCATGGCGGCCAGCCGCTGCCGGTCACCGAGCACCTCACCGACACCACGCTCATCCTGCCGCTCCACCACGAGCTCACCGGCGCCGACCAGGCGCGGGTCGTCAACGCGCTCCGCTCGGCCGCGGGGCTGGCGGGCGCGGCGTCGCCCGGCGAGCAGGAGCTAGGCCACGGCGAGCCGGTCGGCGCCGGTCGGCACGAGGCGGGTGGGGCGTATGGCGCGCAGCACTGACGGCACGGCGCGAACGCCCCGCAGGGATGCGCCGAAGCCCAGCCAGGCTCCCCGCGAGTCGGCTCCCCGCCAGGGGCCTTCGACGGCAGGCGAGGGCCCGGACGCGTCGCCAATCGTCCTCGTCGCGGCCGGCGGACTGGGCCGCGAGGTCCTCGCGCTGCTGCGCGCGGCCGGTGAGGACGTCGCGGGCTTCCTCGACGACTCGCCTGCGCTGCGCGGCGGCTCGGTGGACGGGGCGCCCGTCCTCGGCGGCATCGAGCACATCGCGACGCTGCCCCACGCGCGCGTCCTCGTCTGCGCGGGGCAGGGCTCCGCGCGTGCGGCACTCGTGGCGCGGCTCGCCGAGCACGGCGTCGGGGAGGAGCGCTGGGCTAGGGCGATCCATCCCGGCGTCGAGGCGCCGGAGGGCTGCGTGGTCGGACCGGGCGGCATCCTGCTCGCGGGTGTCGTGCTGACCGCCTCGGTCACCGTGGGCGCGCACGTCGTGGTCATGCCGCAGGCCACCCTCACCCACGACGTGGTCGTCGAGGACTTCGCGACGCTGTGCGCGGGCGTCAGCCTGGGCGGCGGGGTCGTCGTGGGGCGCGCCGCCTATGTGGGGATGAACGCGTCGGTGCGGCAAGGGGTGCGCGTGGGCGCGGGCGCCACCCTCGGGATGGGCGCGGCGCTGCTCAGCGACCTGCCGGACGGCCAGACCTGGGTGGGTGTCCCGGCGCGCGCACGGGGCGAGGGCCCGGCGGCGGGGCGGCATCGGGCCGACACCACTCTCGCCCCGGCTCCGCAGGCCGACGACGTCGCGCTCGCGCAGGCGGCCCTGGCCGTGGACCTCGCCGCGCCGACGAACTTCGCCCTGCCCGACGCGCCCGCCCTGCCCGACGAGCCCGTGAGGGCGCGAGAGGAGGCAGACCGTCGGGGGTGGGGGCGGACGGGGGGGCGCCGAGCGGGGGCCGGGCGGGGCGGGCGGAGGGGGGAGAGAGGCGCCCACCGGCCCAGCCAGCCGACACGGGGAAGGCCCGACCCGCCATGATGGGCCCCTGCTACAACTACGGCCGCTACCTGCCCCAGGTCGTGGCGAGCGTGCTGACCCAGGAGAGGGTGCGCGCGGACGTGGTGATCGTCGACGACGCGTCCACCGATGACTCGCTGGAGGTCGCGCGCGCCCTCGCGGACGCCGACGCGCGCGTCACCGTCCTGGCCCACGAGGTCAACCGTGGGCACATCGCCACGTACAACGACGGGTTCGCGCTGGTGCGGGGGACGTACGTGGTGCTGCTCTCCGCGGACGACCTGCTGGCGCCCGGCGCGCTCGCCCGGGCCACGGACCTGATGGAGGCGCGGCCGTCCGTCGGCCTGGTCTACGGCCTGCCGGAGTCGTTCTCGACCCCGGCCCCGCCCCGTCCGGGCTGGCGTCCGGTCTCGTGGACGCTCTGGGGCGGCGCCGAGTGGATCGGGTGGGCGAGCCGCCGCGGCCGCTGCTTCATCCTCTCGCCCGAGGTGGTGATGCGGACGGCGGCGCTGCGCGAGGTCGGCGACTACAACCCCGCGCTGCCGCACTCGGCGGACCTCGAGTACTGGCTGCGCACCGCGGCCCGGTGGGACGTCGGGCGGGTCAACGGGCCCGTCCACGCCCACTACCGGGTGCACGAGGCCAACATGCACCTCACGGCCTTCGCCACCATGCTCGTGGACCTGCGCCACCGGCTCGCCGCGTTCGCCGTCCTCGACCAGCCCCAGACCCGCGCCCTGCTGCCGGGCGCCCCGGCGCGGTGGCAGCGGGCCCGGCGCGCCCTCGCCCGCGAGGCCCTGGTGCTCGCCGCCCGCGACCTGGACGCCGGAGCCGACCCCGCCACCGCGGCGCAACTCGCGGACTTCGCGGAGGAGGCCTGGCCGGCCAGCGCCGCGTGGCCGCGCGCCCGCGCCGTGCGCCGCACGCTCGTCCACGCGACGTCGGGCCGCAGGCCCACCCAGGCCCAGGGAGTCATGCGGGCCGCCCGCGACCTCGCCGACCGGGTCCGCTGGAAGGTCTGGCGGATCGTGGGGATCTCGTGACGGAGCCCGCGGCTAGCGGACTCCCGGCGGCCGACGCCGGGCTCGCCCCGCGCGTGCGCAGCGGCGCACTGTGGGGCGCTGCCAACGTGGCGGCGTCGCGGGTGCTGACCTTCGTCTCGACGATCATCGTCGCCCGGCTCGTCGCCCCCGAGCACTTCGGGGTGCTGGCCATCGCGATCGTCGTGCAGACCATCGCGCTGAACGCCGCCGAGCTGGGCGTCACCGCCTCGCTGGCGCGCGGCGACCGGGACCCCGCCGAGCTCGCGCCCACGGTCTGGACGATCTCCCTGGCGAACAGCGCAGGGCTCACCGCCGCGATGGTGCTGGGCGCGCCGTGGTTGGCCGGGGTGCTGGGCGACCCGGCCGCCGCGCCCGTGATCCAGGTGCTCGCGCTCACCGTGCTGCTCACCGGCGTCTCGTCGGTGCCGACGGCGCTGATCTGGCGGGACTTCCACCAGCGCCGGCGCATCCTCGTGGACCTCGCGAACATCATCGTGAGCCTGGCGCTGGTGATCCCGATGGCCCAGGCCGGCTGGGGCGCCTACGCGCTCGCCTGGTCGCGCGTCGGCGGGCAGCTCGTGGCGACGGCCGGGTACCTGATCGTCAGCCCGACGCGCCACCGGCCGGGCTTCGACCGCCGGGTGGCGCGGGACGTGCTGCGGATGGGGCTGCCGCTGGCCGCCGCGAACCTCATCGTCTTCGCGACGCTGAACATCGACTACGTCGTCATCGGCCGCACGCTCGGCACCGTCGAGCTGGGGCTGTACCTGTTGGCGTTCAACCTGGCGAGCCTGCCCAGCAGCGTGTTCACCGCGATCATCCGCACCGTGGCCGTGCCGACGTTCGGGCGGCTGTTCACGGCGGGCCGCCTGGCGCCGGCGATCCCGCTCGTGGTCGAGGGGATCGCGCTCGTGTCGTTCCCGGTGTGCGCGCTGTTGGCCGCCCTGGCGCAGCCGCTGGTCACTGGCGTGTACGGCGGTCCGTGGTCGGGCGCCGCAGCGGCGATGCTCGGGCTGGCGGTGTTCGCCGCGGCGCGCGTGCTGGCCGAGGTGTTCGCGGATCTGAGCGTGGGCGCGGGCCGGACGGTCGGGCTGTTCTGGGTGCAGGTCGCCTGGTGCGCGGCCCTGGCGCCCGCGATGGCGCTCGCGGTGGCGCGGTGGGGCCTGGCGGGCGCGGGGGTCGCGCACGCCGTGGTCGCGGTGGCTGTCGTCGTGCCGCTGTACGTGCTGGTGCTGCGCCGTGCGGTGGCCACGCCGGTGTCCCCACTCGTCCGGGCCGTGGCGCCCGCGCTCGCGGGCAGCGTCGCCTGCGGGCTCGCCGCGGCCTGGGCGGCCGGCCTGGTCGACTCGCCGCTGCTCGCCGCTGTGCTCGGCGGCCTGGTCGGTCTGGCCGTCCACGCGGGCCTCACGGCGCCGTGCTGGTCGACACTGCCGCGCCGCGCGCGGGCTGCGGGACAGGTCGACGTGCCGCAGCCCATCAGCTCTGAGCCTGCCCGGCGGGACTCGCCGGCGCGCACCACCCGGGGGCCGGACGCGTCCCCGGGAAGCAACGTCGAGGAGGTCGTGGCATGAGCATCCCCCTGGTGGACCTTGGGGCCCAGCAACGCGAGATCGACGCGGAGGTGGGCCCCGCGCTGCGGGCGGTCTTCGAGTCCACAGCGTTCGTGGGCGGACCCCAGGTGGCCGCCTTCGAGGCCGAGTACGCCCGCTACCTCGGGGTGTCGAGCTGCGTGGGCGTCGCGAACGGCACCGACGCGCTGGAGCTCGCGCTGCGCGCGGTCGGCGTCGGGCCCGGGGACGAGGTGGTGCTGCCCGCCAACACCTTCATCGCCACCGCGGAGGCGGTGCTGCGTGCCGGCGCGACACCGGTGCTGGTCGACGTGGACCCCGCGCACCTGCTGCTCGACCCGGCACTGGCGCCCGCCGCGGTGACCGATCGCACGGCCGCCATCGTGCCCGTGCACCTGTTCGGCCAGCCAGCCCCCGTCGAGTTGCTCGCCCCGCTGGCCGCCGCCGTCGGCGCCGTCATCGTCGAGGACGCGGCCCAGGCACAGGGGGCCCGGCGCCACGGGACGGCTGCCGGGGCGCTCGGCGCTGTGGCCGCCACCAGCTTCTACCCGGGGAAGAACCTGGGCGCCGCGGGGGACGCGGGGGCGGTCACCACGAACGACCCCGACATCGCGCAACGAGTCCGGCTGCTCGGGGCGCACGGCAGCGCCGTGAAGTACCGGCATGACGCCGTCGGCTTCAACTCGCGCCTCGACACGATCCAGGCGGTGGTGCTCTCCGCGAAACTGCGGCGCCTGGAGCGGTGGAACGAGCAGCGCCGGGCGGCCGCGCAGCGGTACGGCGAGCTGCTCGCGGGCGTCGACCACGTGGCCGCCCCCACCACGGCCCCGGGGAACCTCGACGTGTGGCACCTGTACGTGGTGCGCGTGCCGGAGCGCGACCGCGTGCTCGCGGCGCTGCACGCGGCGGGCATCGGCGCGGGGGTGCACTACCCGGTGCCCCTGCACCTCACCGGCGCCCTGGCGTCGCTGGGCCACGGCCCCGGGGACTTCCCCGTGGCCGAGGCGGCAGCGGGCGAGATCCTCTCGCTGCCATTGCACCCGCACGTGGAGCCGGCTCAACAGGACCGCGTCGTCGAGGTGCTCGACAAGGCGCTGCGCGACCTGTGAGCGCCGCGACGGCGTGCCCATCGCACGCAGGCAGGAGGACGAGATGACCATCTCGGCACGACATGTGGCACGGTTCGCCCGGCGGCACGGGGTCCGCGAGCTGATCCGGCGCGGGATCCGGCGGCTCGCGGCACGCTTGGACGCGCAGGCGCCCGACCTGCCGCTGCTGGCCGGCGACGTCGCGGACTCCACCCGGGTGCGGTTGGCCTCGCCGCCGGTGCGCCCCCGCCGCGCGCGCCCGCTGCATATCGGGTGGCTGTGCACGCCGCCGTCGCTGGGCTCGGGCGGCCACACCACGATGTTCCGGATGATCGAGGCGCTGGAGGCCGCCGGGCACACCTGCACGGTGTTCCTGTACGACCGGCATGGCGGCGATGTGCGCGAGCAGGCGGCTGTCGTGCGCGCGGGCTGGCCGGGAGTGCAGGCGCGCATCCTCAGCGCGGACGGCGGCATCGTCGGCGTCGACGCGTGCGTGGCCACGTCCTGGCCCACGGCGCATGTGCTGGCGTCGCGGGGCACGATGCCGATGCGGCGGCTGTACTTCGTGCAGGACTTCGAGCCGTACTTCTTCCCGCGCGGGTCGCGGTACGCGCTCGCCGAGGACAGCTACCGGCTCGGCCTGCGGATGATCGCACTGGGGGAGATGGTCGCCGGCACGCTCGCCCGCGAGGTGGGGGTGGACGTGGACGTGGTCCCGTTCGGCTGCGACACCGACACGTACGCGCTGGATCCCGCGTCACCGGCCGCCGCCGCAGCGGCAGACGGCGCCCGAACCGGCGTCGTGCTCTACGCCAAGCCGGGCGTCGGCCGCCGCGGCTACCTGCTCGCACGGCTGGCCCTCGAGCAGTTCCACGCCCGCCACCCCGAGCAGGAGATCCACGCCTACGGCGAGCGGTTCACCGATGTCACCTTCCCCGTGACGTGGCACGGGCGGCTCACCCCGGTCGAGCTCGCCGCGCTGTACCGGCGCTGCTCGGCGGGCTTCGCGCTGTCCTTCACCAACATCTCCCTTGTCGCGGAGGAGATGCTGGCCGCCGGGCTGGTCCCCGTGGTCAACGACCACCCGGACGCGCGCGCCGACCTGGTGAGCCCGCATGTGGTGTGGGCGCCGCCGACCCCGGGCGGCCTCGCAGCCGGCCTGGAGCGTGCCCTCGCCTGCCCGGAGCCGCGCTCGGTGCTGGCCGCCAGCGCGCGGCAGGGCTGGGGGCCAGCGCAGCGGGGCGTGGTGCGGATCATCGAGGAGGCGGTCTACGGGGCCGCCGACGTGAGGCCGTCCCGCCCTGGGCACGACGCGCCGGCAGTTCGCGCGACCCCCCACCCGGGAGCAGCGGCCAGTCAGGAGGCAGCCGTCAGCCAGGAGGCAGTGGGGCCGGGGCCCGCGAGCTCTCGTCCCGCAGCCACGTCCTGAAGTCGCCGCGGCGCACCGCGCGCCGCGCCCGAGCCCGGGCGACGAGCGCCACCGCCAGGAAGACTCCGGCCTTCGGCGCGGACGACGGCCGCTCACGGACGAGGCGGGCCAGCATGCCCGGGGAGGTCGTGGCCGCCGCGCCGCGCAGCCCGGCGCCGTCCGCCTGCGCGTTGCCCGTCGCCACCCGCACCCGTCGCCGCACCAGGTCGCGCAGCGTCCGCGGCGGCCGCACCACGACGACGGCCCCGGGCACGATGACGCGCTCGGCTGGGGTGAACGCCTCGGACATCACCAGGTCGTCGGACAGCATGGACGGCAGCCCGCGCAGCCGCGCATGGCCCTTGGCGGACAGGGCCACGACCCCGCGTCCGAACAGCCCGTCGCGGACCTGCGGCAGTCGTTCCCAGACGTCGTAGTACCACCGCACGGGCCAGTCCACGCCGTCGCGCGGCACCTGGCGCTCCGGCCCTGCCGCCAGCGGGCCGCCGTCGAGCCCGCCGTCGAGTGCTGCGGCGAGCGCGGCGATCGACGCGGCGGTGATCTCGACGTCCGCGTCGACGTACACGCGCGGGAAGGTGGCGGTGGCCTCATCGCCCCGGCGCAGGGCGCCTGGCTTGCCCGCGGCGGCGAGCTCGACCACCGTGACCGTCGACAGCCCGCCGGGCGCCAGGGCCACGCGCCGCGCGACGTCGGCTGTGCGGTCGGCGCAGCCGTTGCACACCACGACCACCTCGAGCGCGATGTCCGGGTCGCTGGTCAGCGCGCTGAGCAGCCGCGCGATCGTGCGCTCCTCGTCGTGGGCCGGGACCACCACGCCGGCCACCGGGCCAGGCCTGTCCGCGGAACGCGTCGTCATGAGCCCGCCCGTTGTCGGACGGCGGCACGCCGATCGTCGCCAGCGCCTCCGCCCACCGCCGCGGCGAGCATGACCCGCGCGTACAGCGCTTCCGCCTCGTCGATCTTGGCCTCCCACAGCCCGACCCGCTCCATCCGCAGGCGGGCAGCCCTGCCCATCGCCGCGCGCAGCCCCAGGTCGGCGGCGAGACGCTCGATCGCGGCGGCGAGGTCGACGGCGAGCGCGTCGGGCGTCGTGACGGGCAGCCGGATCGCGCATGCGTCGTCGACGGCGCTCGCGGGCCCTCCCCGGTCGGCCACGATCACCGGGAGCCCGTGGCCCATCGCCTCGAGGACCACGTTGCCGCCGGGCTCGCGGTAACTGGGGAAGACGAAGACGTCGGCCGCCCGGTAGTGGGCCTCGACGGTGGCGCGGTCCTGGCGGCCGTGGAACGTCACGTGCTGGGCGACCCCGAGGTCGCGGGCCAGCGCCTCGCAGGCCTCACGGTCCGGCCCGTCGCCCACCACGTCGAGCCGCGCGCGTCCGTGGGGGAGCAGGCTGAGCGCCCGCACCACGTCACGGGCGCCCTTGGTGCGCACCAGGCGGCCGACATGCAGCAGCCGCAGCGGGCCGTCATGCGGGAGGCGCGGCTCGAGGTCCGGGAGCTCGGGCAGCGCCGTCTCGCTGAGCGTGACGAGCTCGCGCACGGGCACGTCGGCGAGGTGCTCGGCGACGTACGGGGCGATGCCGAGCACGATCGAGGCGTCGCGGTAACTCCGGCGCAGCAGCGGGTCGTGTGCGAGCCGCCAGCGGTCCAGCGTCCGCAGGCCCACGTACCAGGGGGCGGTGTCGTCGGTGGGGAAGCCGGGCGGGTCGGTGAGGCCGCCGCCCACGGGCCCCAGCAGCCACGGGATGCCGAGGCCGGCGAGTGGCGACGGGTAGCGCGTGGCCACGGGGGCGGGCTGGTGGGCCACGTCGAAGCGCTCCCCGCGGGCGAGCGCGGCGCGCGCCCAGCGGCGGGCGCGCACGTGGAACGCCGCGTAGCCGGGCTTCAGCAGGCTGTTGAGCCGTTCGGCGCGCCCGAGCCCGGGCGGATCGGGCCATTCGATGACGCGGACGCCGGGGAGCTGGGGCGTCGCCGGGGGCCGGTCACGCTTATGGGACGTGAGCAGCGTGACGTCATGGCGTCGTCCCAGCCGTGAGGCCCACTGGTGGGCGACCCACGCCTCGCCCACGTCGGTGCCGTCGCACGTCGGCGCCACGAGGAGGATGCGGGTCACGCGTCGACGATAGCGTCGGATGTCGGGTTTGAGACGAAAAAGACCGATCTTCACCCCTAGGATGGCGCGCGTGATCAGCACCCCCGAGGTCGTCGTGGTCGTCGTGACGCACAACAGCGCGCTCGACCTCGACCCGCTGCTGGACAGCCTGCCCGCCGCGCTCGGCTCCCTCGCGGCCGAGGTCGTCGTCGTGGACAACGGCTCCACCGACGGCACCGCCGATCTCGCCCGGGCCCGGGCCGACTGCCTCGTTCTGGCGCAGGCGAACCGGGGCTACGCGGCGGGCATCAACGCCGGCGCCGACGCCATGCCAGGCGCGGGGCTGGTCCTGGTGCTCAACCCCGACGCGCGACTGGCGCCCCATGCAGTGGAGCTGATGGTCGAGGCCCTGAAGCGCACCGGCGCCGGGATCGTCGCCCCGCGCGTCGTGGACGACCAGGGGCGGCTGACCTGGTCGCTGCGCCGGGCCCCGACGCTCGGCCGCGCCACGGGGCTGGGCTTCACCGGGTGGCCGGCCGTCAGCGAGCACGTCACCGACCCGGGGGCCTACACGGCCGAGCATTTGGTGGACTGGGCGCTCGGCGCGGTCCTGCTCGTTGATCGCGCCTGCCACGACGCGCTGGGCGGCTGGGACGAGTCGTTCTTCCTCTACTCCGAGGAGACGGACCTGTGCCTGCGGGCCGCCGACGCGGGCTGGCGCACCGTCTACACGCCGCATGCCGAGGTGAGGCACTCCGGGGGCGGGTCGGGGCGCACGCCGCGCACGCACGCCATGCAGATCGTCAACCGGGTGCGCCTGTACGCGCGCCGCCACCGCCCGCCCGCCAGCGCCCTCTACTACGCCCTTGTCGTGGCCAGCGAGCTGAGCTGGCTCGCCCGCGGGCATCAGGAATCGCGCGCGTCCCTGGCCGCGCTGCTGCGCCCCGGCCGCAGGCCCGCCGAGCTCGGCTGCCCCCCGGCCCTCGTCCCGCGCTGAGGCCCCTCAGCCCTGCGGCGTCGGGATCGTGGACCCGTCGTCGTCCCACACGTTCCCGCTCCACGTGTTGCCGCCACCCGAGGTGTACGCGGTGACGGGGCCGTAGGAGCCGCCCCGCGCGTAGTACGAGCGCGCGAAGCGGTTGCCGATCACACTGATGTTCGTGGCCGTCGACGCCTTCCCGTTGTTGGCGCCCGCGTACAGCGTGTACCCGCCGCCGGCCAGCAGGTTGCCCTCGATGAGCCTGTTCGCCTGCGGGCCGAAGTCCTGGAACAGGCTCACCGCGTCCGTCTGCGAGTGCGGGTTGAGGATCGTGTTGCCGCGGATGGTGAGCTGCGTGGCGCCACCGCCGCTGGTGGTGCCGTTGAGGTGGTCGCCCTCGGCCAGCCCTAGGTCGTGGATGTAGTTGCCCTCGATCAGCCCGCTGTCGATCTGCACCCCGGTGGACGTGTGCCAGATGTCGTTGCGCCGGATCACGGAGCCCGTCGAGTCGCCGTAGACGTCCTTGACGCCCACCAGCAGGCGTTGCGGGCCGCTGCCCGTCGGCCCCGAGATCTCGCAGTCCTCGATCGTGACGTCCTGCGCATGGCGCAGCGAGACCCCGTTCCCCTCGCCCGAGACCACGATCTGCGAGGCGCGCACCACGGCGCCGCGCCCGGAGACCTCCACCGTGGCGGTGGTGGTGATCCCCTCCAGCACCGCGCCATCGCCGTCGACGGTGATCCAGCCGCGCTCGTCGTAGTGCCAGCCCGGCCCGGAGGTGAGCTCCTGGGGCACCGCGCGCAGCACGGTCCCGGCGGGGACGCCGGTGGTGCTGGCGTCGGGGAACCCGCAGCTGCTCGGCTTCGCGGCGCAGCCGTTGGCCGGCCGTGTGCCTCTGCCGCCAGGGGGGGCCGCGGCCTCCGGCGTCGAGCCCTTGGGCGCCGCAGCCGTGGCTCCGGGGGCGGCGTCGGGCGCGGCGGTGCTGGCGGGATCGGCGCTCAGGACTCCGTCCGGCGCGGTGCTGGCGCCCGGCGTGCCCGGCGCGGGGGTGGGGACGTGCCGCTGCCATGGCCGGCGGGCGGCCTCGGACTCGGCGTGATCGTCGTCGGACGCGGCGGTGGCGGCGGCCGAGGCGCGCGGCCCGTGCCACCCGGGGTGAGCGCTCGCGGCGGGCTCGGCGCCCATCACCGTGACGAGCAGCGCGAGGGCCAGGGCGGCGCCGTGGGCTGCCTGCCGGGTGCGGAAGCGGGAGGTGTGTCGCGGCCCGCGATGGGCGCCGCGAGGGCTCCGGGGTGCGGAGGTCGGCGTCATGGGTGAGGGCTCCCCGATCATCGGTCGGGTGGTCTTCCGGCGCACCGGACATACCCGGCGCCTGACCGCTGGGACGCTAGCACCGGGCCTGCCTGCTGGCGACCCCCTCATCCCAGGCGATGCGCCCCACGGCGCCCGCGATGCCCACCGCGAGGAACAGCAGGCCGGCCACCATCGGGAACGAGAACGCGTCGAACAGGGCCAGGCTCACGGCTCCCGCGGCGACGGACGCGGCCACGGACTGGGCCAGGTGGCGGTCGGCCTCGACAGTGGCCGCGCGCCGGGCCCGACGTGCCGCCGTCCAGGCCGCCACCACCATCGCGAGCATCGCGATCAGGCCCACCACCCCGATCTCGATCAACAGCAGCAGGTACTGGTTGTCGAGGATCCGATACGAGGGGAGGAACGTGGAGAAGCCGCGGCCGACGACGGGGTCGCGCGCCACGAACTCGAGCGCCACGGAGTAGCCGTCGGTGCGGGAGCGGGCGCTGCTATCGGCGCCGATGCCGGTGAACATGCCGGTCAGCGTGCCGAGCATGCCGGGGATGCCGACGAAGACCAGCGCGCTGATCGCGGCGACGAACAGCAGGGCGAGGCGCCGCCGCACGGGCGGCCACGCCGGGATCATCACCGCGAGGACCGTGACCGCGCCGATCAGCGCGGACCGGGAGATCGACAGCGGGATGGCCAGCGCGAGCGCGAGCAGCGGCCACCAGCGCCGCAGGGCGCCGAGGTGGGTCGCGTGGAACGCGCGGTGCAGCGCGAACGGCAGCAGCATCGTCACGGCCACGCCGAACTCGATGGGATGGATGGCGGTGCCAGCCGGGCGCGCGAAGCCGTCCCTGTCGTAGACGTTCGCGAGGGTGGCGTTGGCCGTCAGGCCGGGGATGTCGATCCGGTCCACCCACGACTCCTTGGTCGCGAACTGCACGATCCCGACCAGGGCCAGTGCTCCGCCGGCCACGGCGAGCCGGGAGAGCAGCGTCGTGAGCCGTTCACGGTCCGCGATGCCGTCGTGCGCGAGGAGCGCGACGCCCGTCCAGCCGAGCAGCGCCACGAGCCCCAGGTCGGCGGTGCCGACCTCCTCGGAGACGATCGGGCGGGCCATCGCGTTGACGTAGCTGGCCAGCACCGCGGCGCCAAGCAACAGCACCGTCCGGCGCACCGGCGCGGGCGGGGCCGGCTCGGGCTCGCTGCGGTGCAGCCGGTGCCACACCCACCACAGCGCGCATCCGCAGCCGAGCAGCAGGGAGGGGGTCCCGGCGCCGCCGAGCGGGGCGAGCACCAGCCGGGACGGGATCGCGATGAGGAGCAGCACGTAGGCGCTGAGCAGGCCGACCCCGTCGCCGAACGTCGACGGCGCGACGTCGGCGCGCGGCAGCGCCAGCCGGCGGGCCGGGGAGGCGCGTGGCGGGCTGGTCACCGCCGTGCGGGCGGCGAGGGTGGCGCGCCGAGCAGGTGGCGCAGGTCGGCGATCGAGCGCGGGACGGCATCGCGATCAGGCCCACCACCCCGATCTCGATCAACAGCAGCAGGTACTGGTTGTCGAGGATCCGATACGAGGGGAGGAACGTGGAGAAGCCGCGGCCCCGATCACACCAGTACAGCGTCCAGCTATACCTCCCGGCGTAAGATCGTCGGCAGCGTCAGATGGGTAAAAGAGCCAGGCCTCAGGCTGGACCTCCGCTGTTGTCCGCGCGCCCGCCCTTGCCCGGGCGCCCGCGCGTGGCCGGCCCGCACGCCGTGCTCGGGCCAGGAGCGACGCGTCGAGCAGGCCGATGGCGAGCGCCGCGCCCACGAGCCCCACGGCGCCCGCGGCTGTGACAGCGCGCATCCGCGCCGTGGTCACGGCCTCGGGCTCGAGGTCCTGGGTGAGCACCATCGAGTCGATCTGGGCGTCGGCGGGGACGTGGAGCGTGTCCTGCAAGGCGAGCAGCGTTGCGGGCAGCCGGTCGAGGACGGCGTCCCGCACGGCCTCGGCCTCGACGGGCGTGCTCGCGCGGCCCGTGATCACCAGGATCGGGCCGCTGGTGGTCCAGTCGGGGATCACCTCGAACTCGGCGCCCGGCACCTCGTCCTCCACGTCGGCCACTGTCTCGCCCGACATCAGCGAGCGGGTGAGGATGTCCACCGCCTGGTCGAGGTCCCCGAGGAAGAGGTAGGGGTTGCCTCCCTCGCCCACGGTGGTCTGCGGCGGCAGGAGCACGACGTCGCCACCGGACTCGAACGTCGGGGGCACCAGCACGTAGGCCAGCACGCACAGGGCCACCGCCAGAAGGGCCCCGGCGAGGGTGAGGTACCAGCGTCGCGCGAGCGCGCCGCCGAGCTCCTTGAGGTTCATCGTCTCCCTGTTCGTGAGGGGCCGTCGCCCAGCGCGGTCCTCGCAGCATAGATCGGGCAAAAGCCGCATACGGGCCGTGAGCGCCGCACTCACACTCTTCACCCACAAATGTGACCCTTACGGCCCAGTATGTCCCCATATGCCTGGCAGGATGACGTGCCAGAGGGGGTGACATGACCGTCATGGGGGTGCTGCTGGCCGCGCGCCGGCGCTGGTGGGCAGTCGTCATCGGCCTGCTGCTCACCGCTCTGGCCTGCGTGACGGTGGGCCGGGCGCCGGGGTCGTACTGGACCCAGGTCGACGTCGTGTTCCTCGCGCCCGCGAGCGTCCGCTACCCGAACACCCTCGAGGTCACCTCGCAGAGCATCATCGCCACGGCGGGGATCGTCTCGCACCGGGTCGACGACGGCGCCGCCGTCACCCAGCTCGCGTCGTCCGGCACCAGTCTGGTGGGCCTGGGCGTCCGCGAGGGGCAGGCCGTGCGGCTGCCGAACTCCGGCGGCCAGTGGGCCGAGAACTTCGAGCGCCCAGTCCTCGACGTGCAGGTCGTCGGGCCCACCGCCGCGGAGGTCCAGCAGCGGGCCGCCGTGCTGCTGGAGCGGATCGAGCAGGCGTTGGCCGATCTCCAGGAGGAGGCGGGCGTCGAGGCCGCCAGCCGGATCGTCATCGACCAGGCGCCGCGCGTCCCGGTGGTCCAGCACATCGGCGCCCGGTCCACGCGGGCGACAGCGGTCTCGCTCGGCCTGGGCCTCCTGCTCACCCTCGCCGCCGTCCTCACCGCCGACAAGCGCCTCGGCGCCCGGCCCCGCGCCGATCTCACGGAGGCTTCCTGATGCGCACCGTCCTCGTCGTCTATGGCACACGCCCCGAGGCCATCAAGCTGGCGCCCGTCGTCGCGGGCCTGGCGGCCTCCGGGTCGCTGCGACCCGTGGTGGTCGTCACCGGGCAGCACCGGGCGATGCTCGACCAGGTCAACAGCCTGTTCGGCATCGTGCCGGCCCATGACCTGGACATCCTGCGCGAGCGCCAGGACCTCACCGGGGTCACCACCCGGTCCCTGCAGGGCCTCGTCCGGGTGCTGGCCGCCGAGCAGCCTGACCTCGTGGTGGTGCAGGGCGACACCACCACGAGCTTCGCGGCCGCCCTCGCCGCCTCCTACGCGCAGGCGCCCGTCGCGCACGTCGAGGCGGGGCTACGCACCGGCGCGCGCTACGACCCGTTCCCCGAGGAGCTCAACCGGCGCCTGACGTCCGCGTTGACCACGCTGCACCTGGCGCCGACGCCCACCTCGCGGGAGAACCTGCTCGCGGAGGGCATTGACCCAGCCGAGGTGGTCGTCACCGGGAACACCGTGATCGACGCGCTGCTGGACGTGGTCTCCCGGGACCTCCCGTTGCAGGACCCGGCGCGGCGCCGCGTCGGGGGCGCCGAGCGCGTCGTGCTCGCCCCCAGCCCCGGGCGGGAGGCGTGGGGCGAGCCGATGGCGCGCCCCGGCCGGGCGCTCGCCCGCCTCGCCCGGGCATTCCCCGACGTGCTGTACGTGCTCCCCGCGCACCTCAACCCCGCCGTCCGGGAGGTGCTGCTGCCGCCGGTGCGGGGCCTGGCGAACGTGCTCGTCACCGAGCCCTTGGGCTACTCGGACATGGCCCGGCTGATGGCGGCGTCGACGTTGGTCGTCACCGACTCGGGCGGTGTGCAAGAGGAGGCGCCCAGCCTCGGCAAGCCGGTGCTGGTGCTGCGCGAGACCACCGAGCGGCCCGAGGCGGTGCTCGCCGGGACCGTCCGGCTGGTCGGCACCGACGAGGACGTCGTGGTCGAGGAGGTCACTCGGCTGCTGGTCGACGCCGACGCGCACGCCCAGATGGCGCATGCCGTGAACCCCTACGGCGACGGCCAGGCCGCGCGCCGGGTGGTCGGCGCCATTGAGCACCTGTTCGGGCTCGGGCCACGTCCCACGGACTTCATGCCGGCTCCGGCGCGCGACCTGGCGGCCGAGCTCGCCTGAGCAGGTGGGCGAGCGGGCGGGCGGCCGGTGGGCCGCCCGCCCGCTCAGCGCCAGACGCCCCGCGTGTCGTAGACGACCTTGCCCTCGAGCCGGGACCGGCTCATCGAGCGGAACTGGTCGTGGTCCACGAGCAGCACCACGATGTCGGCGTCGTCGATCGCCTCACTGGCGGCTTGCAGGCGCACCCGGGGGCGGTCGGCCAGCTCACGCGGCAGCGTCTCGGTGTACGGCTCGACGACCCGCAGGTCCAGGTCGGGGAGGGCGTCCGCGATGGCCGCGACGACGTCCACCGCCGGGCTCTCGCGCAGGTCGTCGACGTTGGCCTTGAAGGCCAGGCCCAGGCACACCACCGTGGGGTCGCGGAACCGGGCGGTCTTCGCGACCACCTGGGCGGCGACGTGCAGCGGCTTGCCGTCGTTGACCTCGCGCGCGGCGCGGATCAGCGGGGTGAGGTGCGGGGCGGCGCCCACGATGAACCAGGGGTCCACAGCGATGCAGTGCCCGCCCACGCCGGGCCCGGGGGACAGGATGTTCACCCGCGGGTGGTGGTTGGCCAGCCGGATGACCTCCCACACGTCCAGGCGCAGGTGCTCGCTCACCAGGGACAGCTCGTTCGCGAAGGCGATATTGACGTCGCGGTAGGCGTTCTCGACGAGTTTGGCCATCTCGGCGCTCGCCGCGTCCGTCTGCAGGATCGCGCCCTGCGCGAAGACCCGGTAGAGCGCCTCGGCGCGCGCGGCGCAGCGGGGCGTGATACCGCCGACCACCCGGTCGTTGGTGATCATCTCGATCATGATCCGGCCGGGCAGCACCCGCTCCGGGCAGTGCGCGACATGCACATCGGGCACGCCCTCGCCCTCATGGGGCAGCCGCAAGTCGGGCCGCAACTCGGCGAGCCACCGGCTGACCAGCTCGGTGGAGCCGGGCGGGGACGTGGACTCCAGCACCACGAGCTCCCCGCCGCGCAGCCGCGGGGCGATCTGCCCGACGGCGGCCCGCACATACGACAGGTCGGCCGTGCGGTCCGGGAGGAAAGGCGTCGGCACCGCGATGATGAACGCGTCCGCCTCGGGGGTCTCGGTCGTGGCCGTCAGCCGCCCGATGCTCACGGCGCCGCTCACCGCGACCGCGAGGTCGGGCTCCACGAAGGGGACCTGGCCGTGTGCGACGGCCTTGACCGTGTCCTCGTTGACGTCCACGCCCACCACGTCGATCCCGCGCGTCGCGAGCGCGACGGCCGTGGGCAGGCCGATGTAGCCGAGCCCGATCACGGCCACCCGGCCGCTGAACTGCTCATCCGTGGACATCGTTCCCCCTGCGCGTGAGTGCGGGAGCCGTGCGGCGCAGCGGCGCCACCGGCCGGACGAGCTCGCGCGCGACGAGCGCCACGAACCTCGTGTTGGTGACCAAGTACCTCTTCCACAGCCGGCCCGGCTCCTGGGCCAGGCGGTACGCCCACTCCAGGCCGAGTCGCTGCCACGAGCGCGGGGCCCGACGGGTGCGCCCGGCGAGGATGTCGAACGAGCCGCCCACGCCATGCAGCATCGGGACGCCGAGGCGCGGGCCGTGCGTGGCCAGGAAGACCTCCTTCTTGGGCGAGGTCATCCCCAGGAAGAGCATGTCGGCGCCGCTCGCCGAGATCTCGGCGGCGACGGCCTCGGACTCGGCGTCGGTGAAGTAGCCGTCCCGGCTGCCCACCACCCGCAGCCCGGGGAAGCGCGCCTCGACGCGGGCCACGAGCTCGCGCAGCACCTCGGGCCGGGCGCCGAGCAGGTACACCGACCGGCCCTCCCGGCCGCCCAGCGCGAGCAGCTCCTCGAACAGGTCGATCCCCGCCACACGCTCGGGGAGCCTGCGGCGCAGCAGCCGGCTCGCCCAGACCACCGACTGGCCGTCCGCGAGCAGCACATCGGCCTCGAGGAGCGACTCGCGCAGCAACGGGTCGCGTCGCAGGTTGACGACCTTCGCGGCGTTGACGACCCCGACCAGGAGCCGCTCACGCTCCCGCATGGCGTCGTCGCAGCGCTGCACCGCCTCGGCGAGGGTGAGCCCGTCGAGCTGCAGCCCGAACATCAGGCGGCGGGCCGCAGCCGGCCGGTCGACCGGGGCGCCCTCGAACGTCGGGTTGTCACGGTCGGCGGTGCTGCGGAGGGAGGTCTCCGGGGTGGTCATCTCGGCTCCGGTCTCGGGGTTGCGGGTTCTGAAGTGCGTGCGTCTGGGGAGCGCCGGTCGGTGGAGCGCCAGGCGTAGACGAGCCAGCCCAGCTCATAGGGGCGGCACTCGTGGTCCACGACCGACGGCGGCATCAGCCGTGCGAGGCCGGGGAGGCGCAGTCGAGGCGCCACCGCCGTGGTGGCGGCGGCGATCTTGCGCATGGCCTTCGCCAGCTCGCGGCGGCCGACCTTGCGCCACACCAGCGCATGGCGCTCGGAGACGAGGTCCTCGAGCACCTCGGGGTGCGCGTCCAGCCAGTCGAGCCCCCGCTCCACCGAGGCGAGGTGGTCGTCGCCGCCCGCCTCGCGCAGGTCGAGCAGGGCCATCGGGCCCATGGCGTGCTGGTGGACGCTGTACACGGGGTAGCCCTCGACGACGTCCCCGGTGCGCGCGTCGTAATGCCACCACCACTGCCCGGCGACGCCTTGCAGCGCGCAGATCCGCGCGGCGCAGCGGTTCGCGGCGGCCAACGCCTCCTCGTCCGGCATCGCGGCCGCGAGCCGGGCTAGGGCCTGGATCGGGTAGACCTGGTCCGCGAAGCATCCGACATGCGCGCGGAGCCGGCCCTGGGACGCGGCGGGGAGCGCATGCGGGAAGATCCCCTGTGGTCCCTGCGCGGCGAGCAGGCGCTCGCGGGCGGCGGCTCGCACGGCTGCGGCGACCGGGTCGGGCCCGTGCCGCTCGATGGCGAGCGCGGCGGTGAGCATCCATGCGGTGTCCACCGTGGGCAGTGGGCCTCCCGCGTCGAGCAGGCGGTGCAGGCGTTCGAGCAGGCGGCCGAGCCCGTCCGTCGGCCAGGCGCCGCCTGCCTCGGCGCCCGCCCAGGCCGCCAGCGCGACGGCCCCGGGGTCGCGGTGTGCTGCGGCGCGCTCGACGACCTGGCCCGCGAGCTCGGCGGCGGTGAGGCTGCCATGCGCGGCCCGCTGCTCCGCCGGCGGCAGCCCGGCGAGGCCGAGCGCGACGATCGCCGCGTACCGCAAGTTCGACCCCTCGGCCCGCAGCGTGACGCCCGCGTCGCCGCGCACCGCCCGCACCGTCTGGGCGAAGAGGCCGGGCGCGGGCACGACCGCTGCCGGCAGGCCGCGCACGGCGAGCGCGACCAGCGCGTCGACCCGGGCCCGCCGCGCGGCAGCCAGCACGGAGGCGCGGTCCGGGGGCGCCGCCCCCTGCGCGGCGCCCCCGGGCGGCAGCCCCCGGTCTGTGGTGGTGGGTGACTGCGGGGCGCTGGTCTGCGGGGTCGTGCTGATCGGTGGCTGCGGCATGCTGGTCCTCTCGTCCGGCCGACAGTGGTGGGGTGGGCGCCGGGCCGATGTCAGCCGTCTCGCACGACGGCGGGGGACCAGGCCTGCGGGATCAGCACGCGCGCCGCCGCGTCGGGCCGCGCGGGGATCGCCCACACGTCCGTGACGCCGATGTCGTCCTCACGCGGCATGCCGTAGAGCAAGGTGTCGTCGTCGAGCCAGGCGACCTGGTCGTCGACGTCGCGCTCCTCGGCCAGCACCGTCTCGGCGCCCGTCGCCAGGTCGAGCACCGCGATCGCCCAGTAGGGCGTGGCCCCGTCGCCGACGTCCCGCTTGAACGCGACCCGCGTCCCGTCGGGGGACAGCGAGGGGCACTCGACGTTCTCGCGGAGCGCGTCGAGCGTGCGCGCGGACAAGCTGCCCCGCACCAGCCAGGTGGCGCTCGCCGACTGGGACGCGGCCGTCGCGTAGAAGACGTCGTCGTCGACGAAGGTGACGCCCCAGATGTTGCGGTCGAGCGCGGTGAACGGCTCGCCGCCCACCGTCAGGGCGAACTCCTCGAGGTTGCCGAACGTCGAGCCGTCGGCCTTGTGCACGACGGTCTCGGTGGAGAAGCCGACGCTGGCGTAGGAGTGCCCGGTGACGAAGGAGGTGGTGGCCAGCAGCGTCCCGTCGTCGGACAGGCGGGTGCGGCTGGGCAGCCCGGGCAGCGGCCAGGTCTGCACCGTCTGCCAGTCCGCGTCGAGCAGGCGCGCCTCGTATCGCGTGACGACGCCGCGCAGGGTGCGCAGGCATGAGGCGGCGTCGGGCGTCGCGTCGACCCGATCACATGCGACGTCCGTGAACGCGCGTGGCCCGTCCGGCGCGTCGATCGGCACGGCGGCCACCAGCCCATACTCGGCGCCGGGCGCGGTGCTGCGGAACACCAGGTGCGGGCCCTGCCGCACCTCGTCCAGCCCGACCTGTGCGACGGGTGGCGCGGCCGCTGTGCGGGCCTGCACGGCGCGGCGCTGCATCGCGGCGTACGCCACGATCCCCCCGACCACGATGGCGCAGAGCACGGCCACGGCGAGGATCCGGGCGCCCGGGCGCCTCATGAGCGCCCGCCGGGCGATGCCGCGCCCACAGGGCTCGGCGCGGGTGTGCGGTCGACCGGGCGCAGTGCCCACCAGCACGCCGGCAGGGCCACGGCGAGGAGCCCGGCGATGGTGAGCATCGCGGGACCCCGGCCCACCGTGTGCCAGAGCAGCCCGAAGCCGATCGAGGCGACCATCCGGGCGACAGCCACCACCGTCTGCGCCGAGGCGATGGCGGTGGCGCGCGCGTCCGGGTCGACGAGCCGCCCGGCGATGGCCGCGAGCACCCCGTCCGTCGCCGCGTAGAAGACGCCGATCAGCACCAGGGCGACGATGGTGGCTCCGGCCCATCCGGTCTGCAGCCCGGCGCAGAGGTACGCGCCGACGAGTGCCACATGCCCCGCCACGAGGACCCGCCCCCGGCCCACGCGGTCTGCCAGCCGGCCGACGGGGATCGCGAGCAGCAGGGAGGCGAGGTTCGAGCCGACGTACAGCAGCGGGAACCACGTCGTGGCGAAGCCGTCCCGGGCTTGCAGCGCGAGGTAGACGAAGCCGTCGCCGACGGTCAGCAGGCCGAGCGCGCCGGCCACCAGCAGCAGGCGGCGCAGCCGGGGGTCGGCGAGGTGGCGCAGCACCCCCGGCGCCGTCACGGGGCGCGGCGTCGTGCGCGGCTCCGAGTCGAGGGACTCCGAGGCGACGGGCCCGCCAGGGCCGGCGGGATCGGTGGGTCCGGTGGGATCGGCTCCGCGCTCGCGGTCCCGGCGCGGGCGCGCATCCGGCACGAGCAGCCCCAGCACTGCCACGCCCAGCACCGCGCAGCCGAAGGAGAGCACGAAGACCGAGCGGTACCCGTCGGGCACGGCCCACAGGATGAGGAAGGCCAGCAGTGGTCCCAGTGCCGCGCCGACGGTGTCGAGCATGCGGTGCACGCCGAACGCCCGCGCCACGTGGTCGGGGTCGGCGGCCGCCGAGATCATCGCGTCGCGGGGGGCGGTGCGGATGCCCTTGCCGACGCGGTCGACCGCGACGAGCGCGGTCACGGCGCCGAACCCGGTGGCGAGGAGCAGGCCGCCGCGGGTGAGGGCGGAGAGCCCATAGCCGGCGAACGCGACCCATTTGGGCCGGTCGCCGCGATCGGCGGCCCATCCGCCGCCGACCCGGACGAGCGCGCTCATGCCTTGCAGCAGGCCGTCGACGATCCCGTAGGCGATGGTCGACAGGCCCAGGGCGGCGGTGAGGTACACCGGCAGCACCGCGGCCACGGCCTCGGAGGAGATGTCGGTGAGCAGGCTGACCACGCCGAGCGTCACGACGACGGAGGGCACCCGCCCGCGGCTGGCCGAGGTGGGCGATCGATCGACGGCGGGTCGGTCCCGGAGTGTCACGTACACGTCAGGCCCTCACCTGGGCGCGTCCTCGGCGTGCGCCGTCCGCGCGGTGGGGCACGCGGAGACGAGTGGGCAGGTCCATCGGGCACCTTGCTGGTCGAGCTCCGCGCACAGGCATGGCCAAAGCGGGGCGAAAGGGATGAAAGCGGGCGAAGGATACGGTAGCCGCCGCGAGCGTCCCCGTGTCCGATCTATCCGAATCATGAGGGTTTTTCACCCAGCTGCCCGGCCGCTGCCCGCCCGCCTGGCGCGGGCGCCCCCGTCCGTCGCCGGACACCGCCCGGGTGTCAGACGCCGCACGTAAGATGGCGCACGCACCCCGGATCCCCTCGGATTCGGGGCTCTCGTGCTGCCGTGCCCCTCGCCCGGCCGTCCTCCGCCACCGCGGACAGGTCCCGGGCAAGGCCCGAAGGGAACCATGGACCTCACCGGAATCCTGCCCGCCGTCCTCGCCGACCCCGCAGCCGCCCGAGCACTCGAGCTGGCGTCCGCGCGTGGCCAGGTCGACATCGTCGGCCCCGCCGGCATCCGCCCGCCGTTGCTCGCCGCGCTCGCGGGCGCGCACCAGCCGGGCGACGCCCCGCAGGCCGCACGGCCCCGTCCGCTCGTCGTGGTCACCGCCACCGGGCGGGAGGCCGACGAGCTTGCCGCCGCCCTGCGCTGCTATCTGCCCGACGACGACGTCGCGGTGCTGCCCGCGTGGGAGACGCTGCCCCATGAGCGGCTCTCCCCGCGCAGCGACACCGTCGCCCGTCGGCTCGCGGTGTTCCGCCGCCTCGCCCACCCGAGCGTCGAGCTGGGCCTCGCCGGGCCCATCCGCGTGCTGGTCATGCCGGTCCGCGCGATGCTGCAGCCGGTGGTCGCGGGCCTCGGCGAGCTCGAGCCCGTGTCGCTGGCGGTGGGCGCCCGCGTCGACCTGGCCGATGTCGCCGACCGGCTCGTCGCCGCGGCCTACCAGCGCGTGGACATGGTGGAGAAGCGCGGGGAGTTCGCCGTGCGCGGCGGCATCCTCGACGTGTTCCCGCCCACCGAGGACCACCCGCTGCGCATCGAGTTCTGGGGCGAGGACGTCGAGGAGATCCGCTGGTTCTCCGTCGCCGACCAGCGCAGCCTCGAGGTCGCCTCGCACGGCGTGTGGGCGCCGCCGTGCCGGGAGATCCTGCTGACGGACGAGGTGCGCGAGCGCGCGGCGTCGCTGGTGGGCGAGCTGCCCGCCGCCGCGGAGATGCTCGACAAGCTCGCGTCCGGCATCGCCGTCGAGGGCATGGAGTCCCTCGCGCCGGTGCTCGTCGACGAGATGGTCCCCGTGCTCGACCTCGTGCCGGATGACTCCCTGCTCGTGCTCGCCGACCCCGAGCGGGTGCGCCGCCGGGCCCACGACCTGGCGGCCACCACCGACGAGTTCCTCGCCGCCGCGTGGACGTCGGCCGCGGCGGGCGCGCAGACCCCGCTCGACCTGTCGGCCGCGTCGTTCGCCACCTTCGCCGAGGTGCGGGCGCTCGCGGAGGTGCGCGGCCTCGGCTGGTGGACGCTCAGCCCGTTCACGCTCGACGTCGACGCCACGGGCGGCGCCGAGCCCGGCAGCACGCCGTTCGTGGACCCCGACGCGGGGGAGACGCTCGTCGTCGCCGCCCGCGAGGTGGAGCGGTACCGGGGCGACGTGGCCCGCGCCGTGGCGCATCTGCGCGAGCACCAGCAGGCGGGCTGGCGCGTCGTGCTCGCCACCGAGGGGCACGGCCCGGCCCAGCGCATGACCGAGCAGCTGCGCGCCGCGGACGTGCCCGCGCGCCTGGTGCCGCAGATCACCGAGGCGGCCGAGCCCGGCGTCGTGCTCGTGGTGCCGGCGCCTGTGGGCCCCGGGTTCGTCTTCGAGGAGCTGGGCCTGGCCGTCCTCTCCGAGTCCGACCTCACCGGTCGCGCCGGATCCTCCACGCGCGACATGCGCCGGATGCCGAGCCGCCGGCGCAACACCGTGGACCCGCTGCAGCTCCGCCCGGGCGACTACGTGGTGCATGAGCAGCACGGGGTCGGGCGCTTCGTGGAGCTCGTGCAGCGCACCATCGGCTCCGGCGCCAGCGCGGCGACCCGCGAGTACATGGTGGTGGAGTACGCCGCGAGCAAGCGGGGCCAGCCGGGCGACCGGCTGTTCGTGCCCACCGACCAGCTCGACCAGGTCACCAAGTACGTGGGCGGCGAGTCGCCGGGCCTGAGCAAGATGGGCGGCGGCGACTGGGCCAAGACCAAGAGCCGCGCGCGCAAGGCCGTCAAGGAGATCGCCGCAGAGCTGATCCGCCTCTACGCGGCGCGGATGGCGACGTCAGGGCACCAGTTCAGCCCCGACACCCCCTGGCAGCGTGAGCTGGAGGACGCGTTCGCCTACGTCGAGACCCCCGACCAGCTCGTCACGATCGACGAGGTCAAGGCCGACATGGAGAAGCCGATCCCGATGGACCGGCTGGTGTGCGGCGACGTCGGCTACGGCAAGACGGAGATCGCGGTGCGCGCGGCGTTCAAGGCCGTGCAGGACGGCAAGCAGGTCGCCGTGCTGGTGCCGACGACCCTGCTGGTGCAGCAGCACCTCGACACGTTCCTGGAGCGGTACGCGCCGTTCCCCGTGACAGTCAAGGCCCTGTCCCGGTTCCAGTCGGCCGCCGAGAGCAAGGCGGTTGTCGAGGGGCTCAAGGACGGCTCCGTGGACGTGGTCATCGGCACGCACCGGCTGATCACCGGCGAGGTGCGGTTCAAGGACCTCGGGCTGGTGATCGTCGACGAGGAGCAGCGCTTCGGCGTCGAGCACAAGGAGACGCTCAAGGCGCTGCGCACCAACGTGGACGTGCTCGCGATGAGCGCGACCCCCATCCCGCGCACGCTCGAGATGGCTGTCACGGGCATCCGCGAGATGTCCACGCTGGCGACCCCGCCGGAGGAGCGCCACCCGGTGCTGACCTTCGTCGGGCCGTATGAGGAGAAGCAGATCTCCGCGGCGATCCGGCGCGAGCTGCTCCGCGAGGGGCAGGTCTTCTACGTGCACAACAAGGTCGACTCGATCGAGCGCACGGCCGCGCGGCTCGCCGAGCTCGTGCCCGAGGCCCGCATCGCCGTGGCCCACGGCAAGATGCAGGAGAACCAGCTCGAGCAGGTCATCGTGGACTTCTGGGAGAAGAAGTTCGACGTCCTGGTCTGCACCACGATCGTCGAGACGGGCCTCGACATCTCGAACGCGAACACGCTCATCTTGGAGCGCGCGGACCTGCTGGGCCTGTCCCAGCTCCACCAGCTCCGCGGGCGCGTGGGCCGTGGCCGCGAGCGGGCCTACGCCTACTTCCTCTACCCGCCCGAGCGCCCGCTCACCGAGACGGCCCACGACCGGCTCCAGACCATCGCGGCCAACACAGACCTGGGCGCCGGCATGGCCGTGGCGATGAAGGACCTGGAGATCCGCGGCGCGGGCAACCTGCTGGGCGGCGAGCAGTCCGGGCACATCGAGGGCGTCGGCTTCGACCTGTACATCCGCATGGTCGGCGAGGCCGTCGCGTCCTACCGGGGCGAGGCCGAGGAGGAGGCGCCGGACGTCACCATCGAGCTGCCCGTCGACGCGCACATCCCGCACGACTACATCGCGCATGAGCGGCTGCGGCTCGAGGCGTACCGCAAGATCGCGTCGGCGACCGACTCGGCGCAGCTCGGCGAGGTCCGCGCCGAGCTCGTCGACAGGTACGGGCCGGTGCCCGACGCCGTGGCGAACCTCTTCGAGGTGGCCGACTTCCGCACCCACGCGCGCGCCGCGGGGATCGCGGACGTCACCGCCCAGGGCAAGTTCGTGCGGTTCGCGCCCGTGGACCTGCCCGAGTCGGCGCAGCTGCGGCTCAAGCGGCTCTACCCGGGCACTGTGCTCAAGCCCGCGGTGCGCACCATCCTGGTGCCGTTCCCGACGACGGCGCGGATCGGCGGCCGCCCGCTGCACGGCGGCGAGGTGCTCGCCTGGGCACGGCAGCTCATCGACGCCGTGATCAGCGGCGACGTGTCGGCGGCCGCGCAGGTCGGCACCGGGTCGGCTGGACGATGAGCTGGACGGCCACGGCGCCCGCAGCGCCTACGATGGGCCGGTCCGCAGTGCGACGACGCAGGAGGTCCCCACAGTGACGGCGAAGAATTCCCGGGCGGTCAGGCCGCGTCGAGCAGCTGCGGCAGCCGCAGGGCTCGCCGTCGCGGGCCTGCTCGCCGGTTGCAGCGGCCAGCCCGGCGCCGCCGCCGTCGTGGACGGCGAGGAGATCAGCGCGTCCGAGCTCCAGGACACGGTCGCCGAGATCGGGCCGTTCCTCCAGGGCTCCTCGCCGCTCAGCGTGCTCACCGTGCTCGTGCAGACCCCCGCGGTGGACCGGGTCGCGGCCGAGTACGGCGTGGCGGCGTCCAACGAGGACGCCGACGCGCTGCTCGACCAGCTCGCCGCCCAGTCCGGCATGGCCGACGCGTCGTTCGGCAAGGGCGCCCGGGCCGTGGCGCGCTTCTCGCTCGAGATCACCGCGCTCCAGGCGCTGCCGAACGCGTCGGAGGCCCTCGTGCAGCTCACCGAGGAGGTCGCCGACGCGGACCTCGAGATCAGCCCTCGCTACGCCGAGGTGGTGGGCGAGAACGAGATCGTCGCCCCCGTCCGCGACTGGCTCGTGGCGCCCGGGGACTCGTCCGGCGGATGAGCCCGACCCCGGCTGGTCGTGACGTGGGGGAGCCCGGCGCGGGCCTGCGCGAGCTGGTCGAGGTCATGGACCGGCTGCGCTCGCCGGGCGGATGCCCGTGGGACGCCGAGCAGACCCATCTCTCGCTTGTGCCGTATGCGCTCGAGGAGGCCCACGAGGTCGCCGAAGCCATCGAGCAGGGCGACCGCGCGGGGATGCGCGAGGAGCTGGGGGACCTGCTGTTGCAGGTCGTCTTCCACGCGCGGATCGCGCAGGAGGACCCGGACGACCCGTTCGACGTCGACGACGTCGCCCGGGGCATCACCGCGAAACTGGTCCGGCGCCACCCGCACGTCTTCGCCGACGCCTCCGAGGTCGGCAGCCTCGAGGACCTGCACGTCCAGTGGGACCGGATCAAGGCCGAGGAGAAGCGGCGCGGCTCGGTGCTGGACGGCATCCCCGCGACGCTGGGGGCGGTGGCCCGCGCGCAGAAGGTCGTGTCCCGCGCGCGGCGGTCCGGCCATGGCGAGCTGGCCCCCGACCTCGCGGCGGACACGGCGCCTGATCCCGCGACGCTGGGCGAGCGCTTGCTGGCGCTGATCGCCGAGGCGCAGTCCGCGGGGGTGGACGCTGAGCAGGAGCTTCGTGCGGCAACCCGGGGACTGGAGTCCCAGGTCCGCGCGGCAGAGGGCTCGGCAGAGGCTGAGACGCCTCCTTCCTGAGCCGGATCGTCTCAATATATGGACAATGCCTGCCGGATCAGGTCGAAGGTCCGGGGTTGAGGGAGGTCACCCTCACAACAATGAGTGGCGGTTGCCTGACGGCACGCTGTGGATCAGAGGAAGGGCCAGATGATGAGGATCGGCGTCCCGCGCGAGCAACGCCCGGGTGAGCGGCTAGTAGCCGCGACGCCCAAGACTGTCGCGCAGCTCGTCAAGCTCGGCTACGAGGTCGTCGTCGAGCAGGGAGCGGGCGCCGCGGCGAACTTCCCCGACGTGGCGTACTCCGATGCCGGGGCGAGCCTGGGCAGCGCCGCGGAGGTGTGGGCCAGCGACGTCATCACCTCGGTGGAGGCGCCCGGCGACGCGCAGATCGAGGCGTTGCAGCCCGGCGCCACCGTCGTGTCGATGATGTCCCCCGCCACACACCCCGAGCTGCTGAAGGCGCTGGCCGCGCGCGGCGTGAACGCGCTGGCGCTCGACGCCGTGCCGCGTATCTCGCGCGCGCAGGCCCTCGACGTGCTCTCGACGCTGTCGAACGTGGCCGGCTACCGCGCCGTCATCGAGGCCGCCGAGGAGTACGGCGGCATGTTCAGCGGCCAGGTCACCGCCGCGGGCAAGACGCCGCCGGCGCACGTCTTCGTGATCGGCGCCGGGGTCGCGGGCCTCGCCGCGATCGGCGCGGCGGGCAGCCTCGGCGCCCAGGTGCGGGCGTTCGACGTCCGCCCCGAGGTCGGCGAGCAGATCGAGTCGATGGGCGCGCAGTTCGTCCAGGCGCAGACCGCCCAGCAGGAGGTCAGCTCCGACGGCTACGCGAGCGCCCTGACTGCCGAGCAGGAGGAGCTCACGGCGCGCATGTACGCCGAGGAGACCCGCCAGGCGGACATCGTCATCACCACCGCGCTGGTGCGCGGCCAAGCCCCCACCACGATCACCGCCGAGATGGTCGCCGCGATGCGGCCCGGCTCGGTCATCGTGGACCTCGCGGCCTCCGGCGGCGGCAACTGCGAGCTCACCGTCCCCGGCGAGCGCGTGGTCACCGAGAACGGCGTGGTGATCCTCGGCTACACCGACCTCACCAGCCGCATGCCGCAGCACACCTCGCAGCTCTACGGCACGAACATCGTGCACCTCATGGCGCTGCTCACCCCCGAGAAGGACGGCCAGCTCGTCCTGGACCTCGAGGACGTGGTCCAGCGCGGCATGACGGTGGTCGGCGCGGGGGAGGTGCTCTGGCCGCCGCCGCCCGTGCAGGTCTCGGCGGCGCCCGCAGCGCAGCCCGAGGCGGCGCCCGTCGCCCCTGTCGACCCGGCTGAGGCCGCTCGCGCCGCGCAGGTGCGCGGCCAGCGGCGGATGGCGATGGCCGGCCTCGGCGCCGTGCTGCTCGCCCTCGCGCTGATGTTCGTCCCCGCGGCGTTCCTCGGGCACTTCACGGTGTTCGTCCTCGCGGTGGTCATCGGCTACTACGTCATCTCGAACGTGAGCCACTCGCTGCACACGCCGCTGATGGCACAGACCAATGCGATCTCAGGGATCATCCTCGTCGGCGCGCTGCTGCAGATCGGCTCGGAGAGCTGGATCGTCTCGACGCTGGCGTTCATCGCCGCGGCCGTGGCCAGCATCAACATCTTCGGTGGGTTCCTGGTCGCGTACCGCATGATCGGCATGTTCAGGAAGGACGCCTGATGTTGACGTCGCTCGCCCAGGCCGTGTACCTCATCGCGGCCGTCCTGTTCGTGCTGTCCCTCGCGGGACTCTCCAAGCCTGAGTCCGCCCGGCGCGGCAACGTGCTCGGCATGGTCGGCATGGGCCTGGCCCTGTTCGCCACAGTCCTGCTCGCCGCGCAGAACTCCGAGCGGCCCGTCTACGTGACGCTGATGCTCATCGCCCTCGTGTTCCTCATCGGCGCCACGATCGGCACCTGGCAGGCCCGCAAGGTCGAGATGACGCAGATGCCCGAGATGATCGCGATGCTGCACAGCTTCGTGGGCCTCGCGGCGGTGCTCGTCGGCTTCAACTCCTACCTGACAGAGGCACCCGACACGGTGCACCTCGTCGAGGTGTTCCTCGGGGTGTTCATCGGCGCGGTGACGTTCACCGGCTCGATCGTGGCGTACCTCAAGCTCGCCGCGAAGATCTCCTCGGCGCCGCTGATGATCCCCGGCCGCAACTGGCTGAACCTGGGCGCCGTGGTCGCCGCGCTCGGCCTGATGGGCTGGTTCATCGCGGACGCCGCCCTCGCGCCGCTGATCGCCATGACGGTGATCGCGCTGCTCGTCGGGTGGCACCTGGTGGCGTCCATCGGCGGCGGCGACATGCCGGTGGTCGTCTCGATGCTCAACTCGTACTCCGGGTGGGCTGCCGCCGCTGCCGGCTTCATGCTGAGCAACGACCTGCTGATCGTGGTGGGCGCCCTCGTCGGCTCCTCCGGCGCGATCCTCAGCTGGATCATGTGCAAGGCGATGAACCGCTCGTTCATCTCGGTGATCCTTGGCGGGTTCGGGGCCGAGGGCGGCACGGTCGTGGCCTCGGACACGGACTACGGCGAGCACCGCGAGGTCAGCGCCGCCGATGTCGCGGACATGCTCAAGAACGCCCGCTCGGTGATCGTGACCCCCGGCTACGGCATGGCCGTGGCGAAGGCGCAGTACCCCGTGGCGGACCTGGTCCAGCGGCTGCGCGCCCAGGGCGGGACCGTGCGGTTCGGCGTGCACCCCGTCGCGGGGCGCCTGCCCGGCCACATGAACGTGCTGCTCGCCGAGGCCAAGGTGCCGTACGACATCGTGCTCGAGATGGACGAGATCAACGACGACTTCGCGGACACCGACGTCGTGCTCGTGATCGGCGCCAATGACACCGTGAACCCCGCCGCGCTGGAGGACCCGGGCTCGCCCATCGCGGGCATGCCGGTGCTCGAGGTGTGGGGCTCGCGGCAGGTGATCGTGTTCAAGCGGTCGATGGCCACCGGCTACGCGGGCGTGCAGAACCCGCTGTTCTTCCGGGAGAACACCGCGATGCTCTTCGGGGACGCCAAGTCCCAGGTGGAGAACATCATCCAGGCGTTCTGAGCCGTTCGGCAGGCGCCCGCACCGCTCCGGGGGAGACCTCGGAGGGTGCGGGCGTGTGTCGTTTCCGCGTCCAGGGCTGTCCAGCGGCCGAAGGTCCCGCCGCGCCGCGTGGCGCACGCCACTAGGCTGAGGTCGCAACCCCACCTTTCGTCGAAGGAGCCACCATGGCCAGCATTGAGGCCGTCGGAGCCCGGGAGATCCTGGACTCGCGCGGAAACCCCACCGTGGAGGTCGAGGTCGCTCTCGACGACGGCACCATCGCCCGCGCCGGAGTGCCCTCGGGCGCGTCCACCGGTGCGTTCGAGGCCGTCGAGCGTCGTGACGGCGACAAGGGCCGTTACCTGGGCAAGGGCGTCGAAGACGCCGTCAACGCGGTGATCGACGAGATCGCCCCTGAGATCATCGGCTTCGAGGCCTCCGAGCAGCGCCTGGTGGACCAGGCCCTGATCGACCTCGATGGCACGCCCAACAAGGGCAAGCTCGGCGCGAACGCCATCCTCGGCGTCTCGCTCGCCGTCGCGAAGGCCGCGGCCGACTCGGCCGACCTTCCGCTGTTCCGCTACGTCGGCGGCCCGAACGCGCACATCCTGCCCGTTCCGATGATGAACATCCTCAACGGTGGGTCGCACGCCGATTCCAACGTCGACATCCAGGAGTTCATGGTCGCCCCCATCGGCGCCACCACGTTCCGTGAGGCGCTGCGCACCGGCGCCGAGGTCTACCACTCGCTGAAGTCCGTGCTGAAGAGCAAGGGCCTGAGCACGGGCCTGGGCGACGAGGGCGGCTTCGCCCCCAACCTGGGCAGCAACCGCGAGGCGCTCGACCTGATCCTCGTCGCGATCGAGAAGGCCGGCTTCGTGCCCGGCAAGGACCTCGGTCTGGCGCTCGACGTGGCCGCGACCGAGTTCTTCAAGGACGGCGCGTACCAGTTCGAGGGTCGCGCGTTCACGCCGGCCGAGATGATCGAGTACTACGAGGGCCTGGTCCGCGACTACCCGCTGGTCTCCATCGAGGACCCGCTGTCCGAGGACGAGTGGGACTCCTGGGCCGCGCTCATGGGCGCCGTGGGCGACCGCGTGCAGATCGTCGGCGACGACCTGTTCGTCACGAACCCGGTCCGCCTGGCCAAGGGCATCGAGCTCAAGGCCGCGAACTCGCTGCTGGTCAAGCTCAACCAGATCGGCACGCTCACCGAGACGCTGGACGCTGTCGAGATGGCGCAGCGCAACGGCTTCACCACGATGACCTCGCACCGCTCCGGCGAGACCGAGGACACCACGATCGCCGACCTGTCCGTCGCCACCAACGCCGGCCAGATCAAGACGGGCGCCCCCGCCCGTGGCGAGCGCATCAACAAGTACAACCAGCTGCTCCGCATCGAGGAGGAGCTGGACGACGCCGGCCGCTACGCCGGCGCCAGCGCCTTCCCGCGCTGGAAGCAGGCCTGATCAGGGCGTAGTCCCTGGAGTGGCCGGAGGCCGGTGACCCGCGAGGGTCGCCGGCCTTCGGCGCGTCCCGGCCGCGTCCCGGCACTGGGCGCTGAGGTCGCGGTGAGAGTGGGGAGCAGTGGTGAAGGTCCCGGTCGCAGGGCGACGCGGCCCACCGTCCTGCGTGCCTATCCGCCATGCGAGGGGCACAATCAACGCGTGCCCTCCGCCCGTCGCCCCGCCTCCCCGCGCCAGGGGGCTGCTGGGCCGCGTCAGGGTGCCGGGCCCCGCACCGGGAGCACCCCGCGGGTGAGCGGGGGCCGGAGCGGCGCCGCGCGAGCCGGGGCGGCGCCTCGCACCTCGGCCACGCGGCCGGCGTCGGTGCGACCGGCCACCCGGGCCTCCGGAGCCACCCCCGCGCGCGGAGTGCCCCGCGCCGAGCAGGTGCAGACGCGCGTCCCGCGGCTGTTCACGGTGCGCGTCATGGTGCTGGGCGTGGTGACGATGATCGCGTTCGTGCTCGTCTTCCCCACGTTGCGCAGCTACCTCGCGCAGCGCGTGGAGCTGGAGCAGCTCACGGCGCAGGTGGAGGCGGCCCGGGGGCGCAATGACGACCTGAACGCCGCCGTCGACAGGTGGTCGGACGACGCGTACGTGGTGGCGCAGGCCCGGGCCCGACTCGGCTATGTGGTGCCCGGGGAGACGGCCTACCGCGTCGCCGATCCGGAGAACGCCCCGGCGGCCACCGACGCGCCGGCGGTCGGACCCGTGGCGGGCGCCGAGCAGCAGGACGCGCAGCTGCCCTGGTACGCGACGGTGTGGGAGTCAGTGCGCCTGGCCGGCGAGGCGGAGCTCGCCCCGTCCGACGACGCGGTCGATCCTCCCGTCGGCGACTCCGCGCCCTGACGCCCATCCGGCTGAGCGAGAATGTGTGCCGGTCCGGTCATGCGCCGGACGACGACCACAGCCCCGCGGCCCTGCCGCGAGTCGACCTGGAACGGACGTGCAGTGAGCGAGATCCCCCTGGCGAGGACCGATGACGCGGTCGTGACAGACGGCGACCTGGAGGTGCTCGCCGAGCAGCTCGGCCGCCCCCCGCGCGGTGTGGTGGCCGTGGCCGCCCGGTGCGTGTGCGGTCGGCCGCTGGTGGTGCGCACGGCGCCGCGCCTCGACGACGGCACGCCGTTCCCGACCACGTTCTACCTGACGTGCCCGCCTGCCGTGGCGGCGGTCAGCACGCTGGAGGCCAGTGGGCTGATGAAGGAGCTCACCGCCCGCCTGCAGGAGGACGAGGAGCTCGCGGCCGCCTACCAGCGCGCGCATGTGGCGTATCTCGCACAGCGCGAGGAGCTGGGGCATGTGGAGGAGATCGCAGGGATCTCCGCGGGCGGGATGCCGACCCGGGTGAAGTGCCTGCATGTGCTGGTGGGGCATGCCCTGGCCTCGGGTCCCGGGGTCAACCCGGTGGGCGACGAGACGCTCGCGCTGCTTCGGGATGTGTGGCGCCCCGACCGCTGCAGCTGCTGACCGGAGGCCGATCCGCGCACGCGGGAATGGGAGGATGTCCGCCATGACGCGTGTGGCTGCCATTGACTGCGGGACGAACTCGATCCGACTCCTCGTGGCGGACGTCGACCCCGTCGCCGGGACGCTGGTCGACCTCGACCGCCGCATGGAGGTGGTCCGCCTGGGGCAGGGCGTGGACCGCACCGGCCGCATCGCGCCGGAGGCCCTCGAGCGCACGCTGGACGCCGCGGCCCGCTACTCGAAGGTCTGCGGCGACCTGGGCGTCGAGCGCATCCGCTTCGTGGCCACCAGCGCGTCGCGGGACGCCGAGAACCGCGCCGACTTCGTGGACGGCGTGCGCGCCGCCCTGGGCGTCGAGCCCGAGGTCATCGGCGGGCAGGAGGAGGCGACGCTGTCCTTCCGCGGCGCCACCGGGGTGCTGGCCGCGCGCCGGCCCGGGCCGTTCCTGGTGGTCGACCTCGGTGGCGGGTCCACGGAGGTGGTCATCGGCACGACAGCCCCGGACGCCGCGTTCTCGATGGACGTGGGCTGCGTGCGCCTCACCGAGCGGCATCTGCTGACCGACCCGCCGACCGCCGAGCAGAGGGCGGCCGCGCACGCCGACGTCGCGGCGGCCCTGGACGAGGCGGCGCTGACGGTGCCGTTCGGCGACACCGTGACGCTGGTGGGGCTCGCGGGCTCGGTGACCACTGTCACGGCGCATGCGCTGGGCCTGACGGCGTATGACCCGCACCGCATCGACGGCGCCACGCTGCCCGTCGACACGGTGCTCGCGGCCTGCGACGACCTGCTCGCGCGGGGTCGCGAGTCGCGCGCCGCGCTGGGCTTCATGCACCCGGGGCGCGTCGACGTGATCGCCGCCGGGGCGCTGGTGTGGCACGACGTCGTGGCGCGCGTCCGGGACGCGGTGCGGGCCCAGGGCCGTGACCTCACCGAGGTCGTCACCTCCGAGCACGACATCCTCGACGGGATCGCCTGGAGCATCGCCTGACGCGACGGGCGGTCGCGTTGCGCCCGAATGGGTGAAACACGTCGCGGGGTATCCCACTGTGCCCGGTACTGCGCGAACCGTAGTACCGTGCGTATCGCGGGAGCCCGCGGAGGGGCGGGCTTCCGCGACACCAATCGCCAGGAGGCACTGATGGACACCACCCAGCTGCTGAAGGGGGTCCTCGACGTCGCGGTCCTCGCGGTGGTCGCAGAGGAGGACGGCTACGGCTACGACGTGCTGCGGCGACTGCGGGCCGGGGGGCTCGAGCAGGTCGGCGACGCGTCGGTGTACGGCACGCTGCGCCGGCTCTACTCATCCGGGGCGCTCACGTCCTACGTCGTACCCAGCGACGAGGGTCCGCACCGCAAGTACTACGGCATCAACGCGCAGGGCCGGGCCATGCTCGCCGCGCAGCGCAAGGACTGGTTCGAGTTCGCAGGCACCATGTCGCGCCTGCTGGAGACGGAGACTGCCCGATGAGCAGCACGCACGCAGGCCACGGCGTCATCAGCGACGCCCACACCTACGCCGCCGAGGTGCGCCGCCACCTCCTCGGGCTCACACCCGAGCAGGTCGACGACCTCACCGACGGGCTCGAGGCCGACCTGGGCGAGGCGCTCGCCGACACGCCTGGCACGGACGACCTGGTCAGCAGGTTCGGTGAGCCACGCGCGTACGCCGCCGAGTTGCGCGCCGCTGCGGGGTTGCCCGACGGCGGCGTCGCGCCGGCACGCCGCAAGTCGTTCTGGCGGTGGCTCACGCTCCCGATCCGCTCGGCCTACGAGGCGTCCGCGGAGGGCATCGACGTGCTCCGATCGCAGACCTGGTGGCCGCCGGTGGGCGAGCTGCTCACGTCGCTGCAGCCCGTCGCGTGGGTGCTGCGCGGGTGGGTCGCCTACCAGCTCGTGTTCGCGGTAGTGGTCGGAGCGATGTTCGGCCTGCGCATGAGCTGGGCGCCGTTCGGCAACCCGCTGCTCTTCCTGTTCATGCTGGCCGTGATCCTGCTGAGCGTGCAGTGGGGACGCGGACTCTGGATCCCGACCGGCCGGCTGCGGCGGCTGCCGAGGATCATGACCGTGGCCACCCTGGTCGTCGCGCTGCCCATCGTGGCGAGCCTCTCGACGCGCGACGTCGAGTACCGCTACGAGACGGTCGTCGAGTACGCGGACGGCCCCGGCGTCGCGGACGGCGTCGTGGTGGGCGGCATGGCGGTGAGCAACCTCTACGTGTACGACGCGGAGGGCAACCCGCTCGACGACGTGCAGATCTACGACGACCGCGGCCGGCCCGTGCAGACGATGGTCGACAACGGCTTCGGCGTCTGGGACCTCTACGGGGTCGACGAGCCGTGGCGGTTCGCCTCGGTCGAGGACGAGGACGGGCGCACCCGCTGGAACGTCTACCCGCAGCGCGGCGCGCCCGTGAACGACTTCGGTGACGAGACCGATGCCGAGGGGCATCCCACGCTCGTGCCCGGGGCCATGCTGCGCATCCCGCCCCGCCCGTTCGCCAAGGCCCCGGCCCTCGCCTCGGCGGTGAGCGGCGAGGCCTCGACGCCCGGCGCTGATCCCACGGCCGGCGAGACGCCCGATCCCGCGACCAGCCCGTCGGGCCAGGCGACCACGCCCAGCCCCGACCCCGACACGAGCCCGGCGGTCGACGGCGCGCCCGCCGGGCAGGAGCCCGTCGCCCCCTGACCCGCCTCGGGCACCGGATGTGACGCACGCCCCGGCGGCGCGCCTGGAGGGAGCGCGTCGTTGACGGCGCCGCGGCGGCCACTGCGGACCTGCGGGTTCGCGCCGGTGGCCGCCGCGGCCTGGGAGCGCGACCGCCACGTGTGCGCGGGATCACGCCCGATCCGTTTTTTCCCTGTCCGACCGGGGTTTAACCTCGATCTATGTCACAGGTTGCCGTCCCCGTTGATGCTGCCCGCGCACAGGCCCCAGCGCCCCGTCCGCGCAAGGTCCCGCGCATTGTGATCCTGGGTGGCGGCACCGTCGGCCTCTACTCGGCCCGGCGGTTGCGCAAGCGCCTGGGCCGGCGCGAGGCGGCCATCGTGGTCGTCGACCCGCGCCCGTACATGACGTACCAGCCGTTCCTGCCCGAGGCCGCCGCAGGGTCCATCGACCCGCGCCACATCGTCGCCCCGCACCGTCGCGCACTCAAGGGCGTGGACGTGCTGCAGGGCAAGGTCGGCGAGATCAAGCACCGCGACCGCACCGTGCAGATCCTCCCCGAGGAGGGCGAGCCGTACTGGATCACCTACGACCACCTGGTCGTGGGCCTCGGCTCCGTCGCCCGCACGCTGCCCATCCCCGGGCTGGCCGAGCAGGGCATCGGCTTCAAGAACGTCGAAGAGGCGATCGCGGTGCGCAACCACGTGCTGGACCGCATCGACGTCGCCGCCTCCACGTGGGACCCCGAGCTGCGCCGCCGCATGCTCACCTTCACGTTCGTGGGCGGCGGGTTCGCCGGTGTCGAGGCACTGGGCGAGGTCGAGGACATGGCCCGCGCCACGGTGCGCTATTACAAGCAGATCGAGCAGTCCGAGCTGCGCTTCGTGCTCGTGGAGGGCTCGCCGCGCATCCTGCCCGAGGTCAGCGACGAGCTGGGCGGGTACACCCTCGAGCAGCTGCGCAAGCGGGACATCGAGATCCACCTGTCGACGTTCCTCAACTCGTGCGTCGACGGCCACGTGGTGCTGTCCAACAAGGTCGAGTTCGACAGCGACACGATCGTGTGGACGGCCGGCGTCAAGGCCAACCCGGTGCTGCAGGACTCCGACCTGCCGCTCGACAAGCTCGGCCGGGTGACCTGCTCCGCGACGCTCCAGGTCGTCGACGCCGACGGTGTCGTGGTGCCCGACGCGTACTCCGCCGGCGACTGCGCGGCTGTGCCCGACCTGTACAACCCGGGCAAGTTCTGCCCGCCGAACGCCCAGCACGCCCTGCGCCAGGCCAAGCGTCTCGGCGACAACCTGGCGAACGTGCTCCGCAGCGCGGAGCCCACGCCCTACAAGCACAAGAACGTCGGCGCCGTCGCGTCGCTCGGCATGTACAAGGGCGTCGCGCAGATGTTCGGCCGCATCAAGGTCCGCGGCTTCCTCGCCTGGGTGCTGCACCGCACGTACCACGTGTTCGCGATGCCGACCTTCAACCGCAAGGTCCGCATCATGGCCGGCTGGACGGGCTCGCTGCTGCTCCGCCGCGAGGTCGTCTCGCTGGGCTCGCTGCACGATCCGCGCGCCGAGTTCCGCGCCGCGTCCGTGCCGCCGAAGCCCCGCCCTGCCGAGCCGGCAGCCGAGGCGACGACGAGCGCCAGCGTCTAGCGGCCCCGCCACTAGCCGGTAGGGCGACGGGCGCCACCCCACCTCCTGGCAGGATGTGGGCTGGCCCCCGTAGCCCAACCGGCAGAGGCAACCGGCTTAAACCCGGTCCAGTGCGGGTTCGAAACCCGCCGGGGGCACTGGCGGTGCGGCTCAGGCGCCCGGCCGGGGCGCGTCGTCGTCGGCCTCGGGCCGCTTGAGCCGCTCCTCGCGCTCACGCAGCCGCGCCTCCCAGTCGCCCAGCATCTTCTCGTGCTCGGTGTCCGAGCGGCGCAGGCCCGCGAGGAACTCGGGGTCGTCGTCGGGGGCGACGGCACGCGGCCGCTCGTACTCGGGGAACCCCGCCGTGGCGGTCGAGGGCCAGGGCGCGCGACTGTGGGACGCGCCCTGCGGCCGTCCGGCGACGAGCCAGGCCACGCCGCCGACGATCGGCAGGAACACGATCAGCATCACCCACACGACCTTGGGCAGGTTCCGGATGCGGTCCGTGTCGGCCTGGATGCAGTCGATCAGGCAGTAGACGAGGACGGCGACCTGGATCAGCACCGGCAGGTAGCGCATGACTCTCCTAGTGACGTGGGGCGGCGTGACGTGGGGCGGCCGCTGGCCGACATGGCTGCCGGAACCCTAGAGGAGTCGGACGACGGCCGTCCCGCGAATCGAAGCGGTTCCGCTCAGTCGAGCCTCAGTCGAGCCCTGCGGCCTGCTCGTCGGCCTCGATGGCGCCGGTCCACGCCTTCTTGGCGGCGCGCCACGCCTCGTCGTCCGCGCCCAGGCGCCAGTACCCGGAGATCGACAGGCGGTCCCGCGCGATCCCACGCTCGGCGCGCAGGTGGTGGCGCAGCTCCTTGATCGTGCCCGCCTCACCGTGCACGAACGCGTGTGCGACGCCGTCGGGCCAGGGGAGGTCCTGCACGGCCTCCACGAGCGCGAGGCCCACGACGCCGTGGCCGCGGTGCACCCAGTGCACCTGCACGCCCTCGGGCGCTGTGAGGGGGATCTCGTCCTCGGCGTGGTGCACCTCGACGAACGCGTGGCCCTGCGCGTCGGGGCCCATCCGCTCGAGCGCCACCGCGATGGCGGGCAGCGCGCTGGCGTCGCCGATCAGCAGATGCCAGTCGGCGTCCTCGGCGGGGGAGTAGGCGCCGCCGGGCCCGACCACGAGGATCTCGTCGCCCGGCTGGGCGCCGTCAGCCCAGGGGCCCGCGATGCCCTCCTCGCCGTGCACCACCACGTCGACAGTGAGCTCGAGCGCCTGTGGGTCGAACGCGCGCACGGTGTAGCTGCGCAGGCGGGGCTGCTGGTCGGCGGGCAGGCCCGCGCGCAGCGCGTCCAGGTCCACGCGGTCATCAGACGTCAGGGGCAGCTCCCCCGCAGCGGCCGGGGGCAGGAACACGAGCTTGACGTAGGAGTCGGCGTGCTCGGACGGGGTGAAGGGGGCCAGCCCGGGGCCGCCCAGCACGAGGCGGACCATCGTGGGGGTGAGTCGTTCGGTGCGCAGCACTGTGGCGCGCAGGGCGGTCGGTCGGGGGCGTGCGGCGGCGGCCGACATGTCTCACTCGTCTCAGCAGGGGCGGCTGGTGTGCCACTCGAGAGTAGGCGGACGAGCCCGCCACGCGCGCCGCGCGCCCAGCAGCGCGCCCGGCAGTGCGTCTGGCAGTGCGCCCGGCAGCGCGCCCGTCAGCGGCCGACGAGGCCCGTCTCGTACGCGAGCACGACCGCCTGCACCCGGTCCCGCACCTGGAGCTTCGACAGGATCCGCCCGACGTGCGTCTTCACCGTCGCCTCGGAGAGGAACAGCCGCTCGGCGATCTCCGCGTTCGACATCCCCTCGGCGACTGTGCGCAGCACCTCGGACTCGCGGGTGGTGAGCTGGGCCAGGCGCGGGTCGGCGTCCGCGGCGCCGCCATCCTTCGCGCGGCCGTCAGGCAGCCGGTCGGAGAACATCTCGAGCATGCGGCGGGTGACGCGCGGCGACACCACGGCGTCCCCGGTGGACACGGCGCGGATCGCGGCGACGAGCTCGGCGGGCCGGGCGTCCTTGAGCAGGAAGCCGCTGGCCCCGGCCCGCAGCGCGGCGAACGCGTACTCGTCGAGGTCGAAGGTCGTGAGGATCAGCACCCGCACGCCAGTGCCTGCCGCGACCACCTGCTCGGTGGCCTCGATGCCGTTCATGCCCGGCATCCGGACGTCCATCAGCACCACGTCAGGCTGCAGCACTGCCGCCTGCCGCACCGCGCTGGCTCCATCGCCCGCCTCGCCGACGATCTCGATGCCGTCCTCGGCCTCCAGCACGAGCCGGAATCCCATCCGCATGAGCGCCTGGTCGTCGACGAGCAGTACCCGCACCGGCGGCTGGGTCTCGTGTGTCACGTCGTCCCCTCATCCCTCGTCGTCTCCCATGGCAGCTCGGCCCGGACCCGCCAGCCTGCGCCGTGCGGCCCAGCCACGACTGTTCCGCCGTAGATCGTCGCGCGTTCCCGCATCCCGATGACGCCGCGTCCACCGCCAGGCTCCGTGCTGGGCGCGGGGCGGCCGCCGACGCCGCCGTCGTCGGTGACCTCGACCACGATCGCGAGGTCCGTGCGCGCGATCGCCACCATCACGTGGCTGGCGCGCGCATGGCGCAGCGCGTTCGTCAGGGACTCCTGGACGATGCGGTAGACCGCGAGCTGCAGCCCGGTGTCCGGCGGGAGGCCGGCGCCTGAGACCGAGAGCTGCACCGCCATGCCGGCCAGCCGGAACCGGCCGACCAGCTCGTCCAGGTCGGTCTCGCCGGGGGTCGGGCCGTACTGGGCGTCGGCGTCACGCAGCACGCCGAGCACCCGGCGCATGTCGGCCAACGCGGCGCGCCCCGTCTCGGAGAGCTGGTCGATGGCCGCCTGGGCGCTGGCCGGCGACCTGTCGATCGAGGCGCCGGCGCCGTCGGCCAGCGCCACCATCACCGACAGGCTGTGCGCGACGATGTCATGCATCTCGCGGGCGATCCGGGCGCGCTCGTCAGCGCTGGCGAGCTGGGCGCGCTGCTCAGTCTCCCGGGCGAGCGCGTTGGCCCGGTCCACCAGGTCCACGACATGCAGGCGGCGGTTGCGGGCCGAGGCGCCGATCGCGAGCGCCGCGAACCCGAGGACGAGGTAGACGCCCACCTCGCCCGAGAGCGTCGACGGGGCGAAGGCGAGCACCGCCAGGGTTGTCGCGCCGGCGGAGAGGCCGAACGCGGTCCAGGCGACGCGGGGTGTGCGCACGGCGGCGACGGCGTACAGGCCGAAGGCCGCGGCGAGGTCGAAGCTGGACAGGCTGGCCGTGAGGGCCAGGGCGATCGCGCCGAGCAGCGAGAGCACCGCGAGCATGGCCTCTGGGCGCTGGCGCCGGGCGAGCAGCGCGGCCGCGCCAGCCAGGACCACCGGCAGCATGGCGACCGACCGGGGGCCGTCGACCACCAGCGAGTTCAGCACGCCGGCGGCGGCGAAGCTCCCGGCGACGAGCCAGTCCATCGCCACCGGGTGGCGCCAGACCCAGCGCCGGACAGGGCCGCCGTGCCGGGCGTTCTGCTCGCTGAACACCGTGGGGGCGGGAGTGTGGACCGGCACGGCGGAGCGCGCCGGGACAGCCGAGAGCGCCGGGTCGGGCAGTGCCCGGCCCGGCGCCAGGGGCGCGACGTCGCTCAGGCGTCCCTCCGACGCATGAGCACCGCCGCGAGTGCGAGGAGCGCGACGACATAGGCGCCGAGCAGGCTGATCCCCATCCACGGCGACAGCGACACGTCCGAGACCATCCCGGAGCCCGCGAGGCCGCCGAAGGACATGATCTGCTCGCCGGCCGTCGTGGGCATGTAGGCGCCGACGCGCGGCGCCCAGGTGAAGAAGACCCCGAGGATGTTGAACACCATCGGCACCACGAGCATGACGCCGAGCGTGGTGGTGATGGCCCCGGCCGAGTGCCGCATGATCGCGCCGATGGTGAAGGCCAGCAGCGTGACGGCCGTGAGGTAGAGCGGCACTCCGGCGAGGGCGCGCACCGTCTCGCTATCGCCCAGGTCCAGGCTCACCCCGGTGCCCGAGAGCAGCGGCAGCGTGAGGAGGTAGGACAGCACGAGGCCGACGACGGAGACCACGACCGTCACGACGGTCAGCACCAGCAGCTTGGCCCACAGCGCGGGCAGCCGGCGCGGTGCGGCCGTGAAGGTCGAGCGGATCATCCCGGTGGAGTACTCGCCGGTGATCGTCAGGGCGCCGAGCACGGCGAGCGCGAGCTGGGCGGCGGAGTAGCCGAAGACGATCACGAGCACGCCCAGCATGCTGTTCTCCTCCTCAGCGGTGATCGCGCTGGCGCGGACGCCGATCGCGAAGATCAGGCTGATCCCGACCATCCCGACGACGGCCAGGGCGAGGGTCCACCAGGTCGAGCGCAAGGAGCGGAACTTGATCCACTCGGCGACGACGAGGCGGCCGAATGTCACGCCCGGGCGGGTCGCGTGCCCGACCGTGGCGGTGGCTGGCGCCCCGGCGGTCAGCGTCGTGGTGCTCATCAGTTCTCCTCAGGGGTCACGCCGGACGCTGCCAGGGCGGGGGTGGGCAGGCCCGTCGAGGTCGAGTGGTACTCGACGGAGTCGGCGGTCAGGGACATGTAGGCGTCCTCGAGGGACGCGGCGACGGGCGTGAGCTCATGCAGCACGAGCTGGGCGGCCGCGGCGGTCTCCCCGATGGTCACGGCAGTGGAGCCGGTGATCTCGAGCAGGCCGGGCTCCGAGGTGGAGATCGTCACATCGGCGGCGCGGAGCAGCTCCGCGAGCTGGGTGGCGTGCGGGGTGCGCACCCGGACGGTGGTGCCGGTGGCGCGGGCCACGATGTCCTGCACCGGGGCGTCCGCGATGATGCGCCCGCGCCCGATCACGATGATGTGGTCGGCGGTCAGCGCCATCTCGCTCATCAAGTGCGAGGACAGGAAGACGGTCCGCCCCTCGGAGGCGAGGAACCGCACGAGGTTGCGCACCCACAGCACGCCCTCGGGGTCGAGGCCGTTGACCGGCTCGTCGAGGATGAGCGTGCGGGGGTCGCCGAGCAGTGCCGAGGCGATGCCCAGCCGCTGGCCCATGCCGAGCGAGAACCCGCCGACCCGCTTGCCGGCGACGGTTCCCAGGCCGGTCATCTCGATGACCTCGCGCACGCGGGCCTTGCCGATGCCGTGCGTGGCCGCCATCGCCGCCAGGTGGTTCGCGGCGCTGCGACCTGTGTGGACGGCCTTCGCGTCGAGCAGCGCGCCGACCTCGTGCAGGGGCGCCTTGTGCTCGGCGAAGGGGCGGCCGTTGACCGTGACGTCGCCGGCGGTGGGGCGGTCGAGGCCGACGATCATGCGCATGGTGGTGGACTTGCCGGCGCCGTTCGGGCCGAGGAAGCCGGTGACCTTGCCGGGCTGGACGGTGAAGCTGATGCCGTCGACGGCAGTCTTGGACCCGTACCTCTTGGTCAGGCCGCGTGCCTCGATCATGTGACGTCCTCGGATGCAGGGGTGGGGAGCGAGCATCACGAACCTACGGCGGCCGGGACGGGGCGCGGAACCGTCGCGAGACGGAGATCGCCGGCCGGGGGAGTACGCCGCAAGGAGGACCACCCTGAGCCCCGCGTCCGGGTCGGATCAGGGGGCGGCGCCTCCGGGAACGAATCGGCCGGGTCGCGCGTTTGCGTACTGTAGTGACTGGCCAGCGGCTCCGTCCCCGCGGCGGACCGGCCGTCCACACGACCGCGCCGAGGTGTTCTCGGGGCGCCGCGACCAGGAGGAAGACATGAGCAATCCCGTCTTCGGCAACAGCGACATCTTCGGCGACCCCCGCGAGCGGGCTCGTGCCCGCAAGGGATCCGGGAGCACGTCCACGATGCCGGCGCCCTATGGGCAGCAGGCGCCGTACGGGGCCCCGGCCGATGCCGCGTCGCTGAACGAGCTGTACCAGGCTCCGTCCGCCACGACGGCGCAGACGGGCCGGATGACGTATGACGACGTCATCATGAAGACCGGCGGGCTGCTCGCGCTGCTCGTGGTCGTCGGCGCGGCGACCTGGATGATCGCGCCGGGCCTGTTCTTCATCGGCGCCATCGTCGGCCTCGGCCTCGGCCTGGTGAACGCGTTCAAGAAGACCCCGAGCCCCGCGCTGATCATCGCGTACACGGTGGCCCAAGGTGTGTTCCTCGGCGGCATCAGCGCGTTCTACGAGGCGCAGTACGACGGTGTCGTCGGGCAGGCGGTCCTCGCGACCCTCGCCGTCTTCGGCACGGCGCTGTTCCTGTTCCGCTCGGGCAAGGTGCGCGTCACCCCGAAGTTCACCAAGTTCCTCATGCTCTCGCTGGTCGGCTACCTCGCGTACTCGCTGATCAACGTCGTCCTCATGCTGGTCGGCGTGGGCGGCGGCCAGTACGGCCCGCTGCGCAGCGGGCTGCTCGGCATCGGCGTCGGCCTGTTCGCGGTGGGCCTGGCATCCATGTCGCTGATCATGGACTTCGACTCGATCAAGCGCGGCGTCGAGCAGGGCGCTCCCGCGAAGTTCGCGTGGTCGGCGGCGTTCGGGCTGATCGTCACGCTGGTGTGGCTGTACCTCGAGCTGCTCCGCCTGCTGTCGATCCTGCGCGGCGACTGACCGCAAGGACACGAACGACCGGACGCCCGGGTGCGAGTCGCACCCGGGCGTTCGTGCGTCCACAGGGGCCACGGTGGCCGTTCCGCCACACCCGTGCGCGGGAGGCTGTGCCAGCGACCCGGCTGGTGGGATGATCGCCGGGACGACGCGCGCCGATGAGGGCGCCGGCGCCCGCACCTGTCGCCCACCCCCCGGAGCACCGCCACCGTGAAGTACGCGAAGCACATCTCCGAGCTCGTCGGGAACACCCCCCTCGTCCAGCTCACCTCCGTGACCGAGGGGCTGTCCGCGACAGTCCTCGCCAAGATCGAGTACATGAACCCGGGCGGCTCCGCGAAGGACCGCATCGCGCTGAAGATGATCGAGGCGGCGGAGGCCAGCGGCGAGCTGCTGCCGGGCGGCACCATCGTCGAGCCGACCAGTGGGAACACCGGCGTGGGCCTGGCCCTGGTCGCCCAGCGCAAGGGCTACCGATGCGTCTTCGTGTGCCCGGACAAGGTCTCCCAGGACAAGCGTGACGTGCTGCGCGCGTACGGCGCCGAGGTGGTCGTGACGCCCACGGCGGTGGCCCCCGACCACCCCGACTCCTATTACTCGGTCTCCGACCGGCTGGTGAAGGAGATCGACGGCGCCTGGAAGCCGAACCAGTACGCCAACCTCAATGGCCCCGCGAGCCACTACGAGACCACCGGGCCCGAGGTCTGGAACGACACGGACGGCCGCGTGACGCACTTCGTCGCCGGGGTCGGCACCGGCGGCACCATCACCGGCACTGGCCGCTACCTCAAGGACGCGTCGGCCGGGCGGGCCGCGGCCGACGGCGGCCGGGTGCGCGTCGTGGGCGCTGACCCGCAAGGCTCCGTCTACTCCGGCGGCGACGGGCGTCCGTACTTGGTCGAGGGCGTGGGCGAGGACTTCTGGCCGACCGCCTACGACCCCGCGGTGCCCGACGAGATCATCGCTGTCTCCGACGCCGACTCATTCTCGATGACCCGGCGGCTCGCCCGCGAGGAGGGGCTGCTGGTCGGCGGCTCCTGTGGGATGGCGGTGGTCGCCGCGCTGCGCCTGGCCCAGCGCCTGCAGGACGAGGACCCGCAAGCGGCTGCCTCGGCGGTGATCGTGGTGCTGTTGCCCGACAGCGGCCGCGGGTACATGTCCAAGATCTTCAACGACTCCTGGATGCGCTCGTACGGGTTCCTGCCCGCCGAGGAGGGCGCCACCGTCGCCGACGTGCTCGGCGGCAAGAGCGGGCAGATCCCGGCGCTGGTGCACACCCACCCCAATGAGACGGTGCGTGACGCGATCGAGATCCTGCACGAGTACGGCGTCTCGCAGATGCCCGTCGTCGGCGCCGAGCCCCCGGTGATGATCGGCGAGGTCGCCGGGTCCGTGAGCGAGCGCGCGCTGCTCGACGCGGTGTTCTCCGGCGCGGCGGAGCTCTCCGACCGGGTCGACCGGCACATGTCCGACCGGCTGCCGCTGATCGGGGCGGGGGAGTCGGTGGAGGCCGCGCGCGCGGCGCTGCAGCAGGCCGACGCGCTCATGGTGGTCGACGACGGCAACCCCGTGGGCGTCCTGACCCGCCACGACCTGCTCGGCTTCCTCACGCATTGACGCATTGACGCACTGATGCGCCGGGCGCCCCGGATCCTGTTCGCCTCCTCCTAGAAAGCACGTGCTCATGGCCCTGTTCGACCTGCCCCTCGCTGAGCTTGAGACGTACCTGCCGGCCCTCGACGAGCCGGACGACTTCGACGAGTTCTGGCGTCGGACGCTCGCCGACGCGCGGTCCCATGACCTGGGGCTGCGGCTCGAGCGCGTCGAGACCGGGCTGACGCTGATCGAGGCGTACGACGTGACGTTCGCGGGGTTCGGCGGGCACCCGATCAAGGGCTGGCTGACCCGGCCGGCGGGCGTCGCCGGCCCGCTGCCGGCGGTCGTCGAGCTGATCGGGTACGGCGGCGGGCGCGGGCTGCCGCATGAGCATCTGGGGTGGGCGGCCGCGGGCTACGCGCACCTGTTGATGGACACCCGGGGCCAGGGCGGTCGCTGGGGCGCCGGTGGGGACACCCCCGACCCGGTGGGCTCAGGGCCGGCGACCCCGGGGTTCATGACCCGGGGCATCCTGGACCCGGAGGAGCACTACTACCGCCGCGTGATGACCGACGCGGTGCGCGCGATCGACGCGGTCCGCGCGGTGCCCGGTGTCGACGGCTCCCGCGTGACGGTGACCGGCGGCAGCCAGGGCGGCGGGCTCGCGCTGGCGGTCGCGGGGCTGGCCGACGGCCTGCTCGCGGTGATGCCCAATGTGCCGTTCCTGTGCCACTACCGCCGGGCTGTGGAGATCACGGACGCCGACCCGTACGGCGAGATCACCAACTACCTCGCGGTGCGCCGCGGCACGGACGAGCAGGTGTTCCGCACGCTCTCCTACCTCGACGGCGTGCACCTGGCCCGTCGGGCGTCGGCCCCGGCGCTGTTCTCCGTGGCGCTGATGGACCCGGTCTGCCCGCCGTCTACCGTCTACGCGGCGTTCAACCACTACGGGGCGCTGGCCGGCGGGGTCGAGGACAAGGAGATGGTCGTTTACCCGTTCAACCAACATGAGGGCGGGGAGGCCTACCAGTTCAGCCGTCAGCTCGAGTGGCTCGCCCCCAGAGTGGCGCGTGCCGCGGAGCCGGTGGCGCTGGAGCCGTCGGTCACTGGCTCGTTGTCGTAGCGGCGCCGGTCGTCGCCAGCGCGTCCACCAGCCCGTCGACGAGGTAGTCGAAGCTCACGTCCACGTCGTCCGGGAGGCCGAACCCGCCGTCGAGCTCGAGCGCGATGAAGCCGTGCACCGCCGCGCGGAACGCGCGGACCGCGTCGATCCGGCGGGACTCGGGGACGCCCAGCCGCGTGAGCTGCTCGGCGATCACGGCGACCGTCTCGCCGGCGGCGGCGCGCACGGCTGTGGCCTCTGGGTCGAGCACCCAGCTCGCCCCCTGGAGGGCGCTGTACCGGCCGGGCAGGGCGCGGGCCTGTTCGCGCAGAGCGTGGGCCATGGCCCGCAGCGCGTCCGCGGGGTCCCGCGTGCTGGCGGCGGCGGCGGCGGACAGCGTGGCGGTGAGGTGCTCGACGGCGATCCTGGCCACCTCGCGGCGCAGCGCGGGCAGCCCGCCCACGTGCTTGTAGAGGCTGGGGGTGGCGACCCCGGCCCGCTCGGCCACCGCGGCGAGTGTGAGCTGGGCGAATCCGCGCGGGCCGCCCTCGTCGACCACCTCGAGGGCGAGGGCGACGACGGCGTCGTGGGACAGCCCGGCCCTAGGCACGGGCGCCCAACACCCAGGCGCTGTCGGTGCGGGGCAGCGTGGCGATGTGGCCCAGGACCGCGGGGACCACGACGTCGGGCCGTTGGCCCTGCGGGTAGTGGCCGCTGTCGGGGATGAGCATGCCCGTCGCCTGCGGCAGCCGCCCCACGAGCCAGTCGAGCTCGGCGGCGGGGTCGGGGAACTCCTTGTCGCCCTCGCCGTAGAGCACGAGCGCGGGGGCCTGGATGTCCGGCACGGGGATGTCGACAGTCTCGGTGACGAGGCTCCGGGCGAGGGCGCCGAACGCCTCCATGCGCCCTGGGCGGCGCAGCGAGGCCCGCAGCGCGTCGATGTGCTCGCCGAGCCAGGGGGCCTGGTGGCCGTTGTTGAGCGAGCGGTAGAACCATGCCCAGGCGGCCGGGCCCCACGGGCGGCGCAGCAGCAGTGAGACCTGCAGTCGGGCGGTCGCGCTGACCGGGCCGTGGTCCTGCAGGTGGGCGGCGATGAGGACGAGGCCGGCGACCAGGTCAGGTCGGGCGTTCGCGACCCATGCGGCGGCGCCGGCGCCCACTGAGTTGCCGATGATCACGGCGGGCTCGTCGAGGTGCTCGAGGAGGGCGAGCACGTCCTGGGCGATGGGCACCAGGCCGTGCTCGGCGAAGGTGGCGTCGGAGTCGCCGTGGCCGCGCAGGTCGAGGGCGATGACGCGGTGGCCGGCGGCGGCGAGCGGGCCCGCGAGGTCGCGCCAAGTGGAGCGCAGGTCGCCCATCCCGGGCACGAGGACGACGACCGGCCCGGCGCCCTGCGAGGTGTAGGCGAGCCGTCCGTCGCCTCGGTCGAGGTGGTGCAGCGTGGTGTCCATGACTTGTAGGCTAATGCCATTAGCCAATGCCGTCTAGTGCCCACGGCGCCCGCGCTCATCGGATCCAGCCGGCGGCGGATTCCGCGCCACCCGGGGCCCGTGCGCGCATCGACGGCCATGACAGGGGAGGATGGACGCCACCTGACGTCCATCCGAGGAGACCACCCCCATGACCGCACAGCTTCCCGAGGCGACCGGATCGTTCGGTGAGAAGCCGACGCTGACCTTCCCCGACGCGGCGCCGCCGGCCGAGCTCGAGGTTGCGGTGCTCAGCCGCGGCGACGGCGCGCTCGTCGAGGCGGGCGACGACCTCGTCGTCAACTACCTGGGCCAGCTCTGGAACGGCCCGATCTTCGACAACTCCTACGACCGGGGCTCGTCGATCAACTTCCCGATCGGGGTCGGCGCCGTCATCGGCGGCTGGGACCAGGCGCTCGTCGGGCAGCAGATCGGCTCCCGCGTGCTGATCTCCATCCCGCCGCACCTGGGCTACGGCGACCGTGGCGTGCCGCAGGCCGGCATCAAGGGCGACAGCACCCTGGTCTTCGTCGTCGACATCGTCGGGGTCAACTGATCCGACCGCCCGTCACGCGCCCGGACCCCTGGCCAGGGGTCCGGGCGCGTCGTCGTCAGGAGGCGGGGCTCACGAGCCGCTGGAGGCGGGCCTTGCGCCGGTTCTCGCGGTCCACCCAGCGCACATCCGGGTCAGACGATCCGGCGAGCCGGGCGAACAGGGGCAGGCCGCGCTCCGGATCGGCAGCCCCCGCCACCGACCAGCAGTAGCCGAGGGCCTGCCGCATGACCCGCACCTGCGGGTTGCGCCGGACAGCCGGTGAGAGGCGGCCGAGCCGCGCCGTCGCCCGGTCGCACGCCTCGAGCGCGAGCGCCGCCGTCTCCGGGTCGCGCAGCAGCCGCGGCTCGCAGACGCCCGCCAGCGCGGCGCGCATCACCAAGAGGTCGTCCTGGGCGATCCAGTCGCGCACCACGTCGCGCAGCAGCCCGGGGTCGGCGTCGCCGATCCGCTGCAGCGCGAGCGCCACCGCCTCGCGGACCCGCCACCGGTCGTCGCTGGCCTCGGCGCGGAGCCGCTCCAGGGCCTGTGCGCGCGCGGCGTCGTCCGAGCGGGCCGCCACGGCCCCCAGCGCGACCACGCCGCACAGCCGTGTGTACTCCCGGTCCGAGCCCGCCAACCGCCAGGCCTCGCCGACGTCGGCCACGTCGGCCACGGCGCCCGCGAGCTCCAAGTTCGCGCGCGGGCCGGGAAGCCCCGAGCGGGTGTCGAGGTACTCGTCCAGGGTGTCCCCCGACAGGCCGGAGACCGCCTCCCGATACTCCTCACGACGTCCCACGGTCCGAGATTAACCCCGGTCGCTGGGGTCGCCCGCTCGGGCGTGCTCAGGGCCCCCGCCCACGGCGACCAGCCAGGCGGCCGATCGACGTGGGCGCCACCGATCACGGCGGGCAGGCTCGGCACAGGGCAGGATCACGGCACGGGGCAGGCGACCCCCGTCGAGTGGACCGGGCAGTACCCGTTCGGCACCTTGTGCAGGTACTGCTGGTGGTACTCCTCCGCGTAGTAGAACGGGCCCGCGTCGGCCGCGTCGCGGATCTCGGTGGTGATCTCCCCGTAGCCGTTGCGCGCCAGCTCGGGCGCGTACAGGTCGCGGGTCGTCCGGGCCGCCTCGGCCTGCTCGGGCGTGGTGGTGAAGATCGCCGAGCGGTACTGGGTGCCCACGTCGTTGCCCTGGCGGAAGCCCTGCGTCGGGTCGTGCAGGGTCCAGAACGTGCGCAGCAGCTCGGTGGTGGGCAGCACCGCCGGGTTGTACGCGACCATCACCGTCTCGGTGTGGCCGGTCAGGGCGGTGCACGTCTCGTCATACGTCGGGTAGGGCGTGAACCCGCCCTGGTACCCGGCCGCCGTCGTCACCACCCCGGGCAGCTGCCACATCTCCTTCTCGGCGCCCCAGAAGCACCCCAGCGCCAGGTAGATGACCTGGGTGCCCTCCGGCCATGGGCCCCGCAGCGGGGTGCCCAGCACGGCGTGCCGCTCGGGCACCGGGTAGGCGTAGTCGTCGCGTCCAGCCAGGGCCCGGTCGGGCGTGACCATCGTCGACTTCATCGCGGAACCGAACAGCCATCCGGCCATCTCGTCACTCTCCTCAGGGTCACCCCGTGCAACAGCACGGGGGATGTGCCGTGTTCCCGCGCCTGCCTAACAGGCGCACGGCCTAGCCTGTCTCCGTGACGACCGACCCCCACGCCCTTGACCAGCACTCCGGCCACGACTGGGACGCCGCCGGGTTCTCGACCCGCGCGATCCACGCCGGTCAGGACCCGGACGCCGCCACCGGCGCGGTGGTGCCCCCCATCTACCAGGTCTCCACGTACAAGCAGGACGGCGTGGGCGGGCTGCGCGGGGGATACGAGTACTCCCGGTCCGCCAACCCCACCCGCGCCGCGCTCGAGGAGGCCCTGCGCGCGGCCGAGGGCGGTGGCGCCGGCTTCGCGTTCGCCTCGGGGCTCGCCGCGGAGGACACGCTGCTGCGCGCGGTGCTGCGCCCCGGCGACCACGTCGTGGTGCCCGACGACGCCTACGGCGGCACCTACCGGCTGATCGCCCGCGTGTTCGGCCCGTGGGGCATCGACCACACGCCCGTCGACCTGGCCGACCCGCGCGCGGTGGTCGAGGCCATCCAGCCGGGCCGCACCAAGCTCATCTGGGTGGAGACGCCCACCAACCCGCTGCTCGGCATCGCGGACATCGCCGCCCTCGCGGCGCACGCCCGCTCGGCCGGCGCGCTGCTCGTGGTCGACAACACCTTCGCCACCCCGTACCTGCAGCAGCCCCTCGCCCTCGGCGCGGATGTCGTGGTGCACTCCACCACCAAGTACATCGGCGGGCACAGCGATGTCGTCGGCGGCGCGCTCGTGACCGCTGACGGCGCGCAGCTCCCCGTGGGCCTCGTCGGGCCGACGGGCACGACAGCGCTCGCGGACGCGGTCGGCTTCCACCAGAACTCGTCGGGCGCCGTCGCCGGGCCGTTCGACTCCTGGCTCACACTGCGCGGGCTGAAGACCCTGGCCGTGCGGATGGACCGGCACATCGCCAACGCCACGGCCGTGGCCGACTACCTCGAGGCCCACCCGAAGGTCACCGAGGTCATCTACCCCGGCCTCGCGTCCCACCCGGGGCACGAGGTCGCCGCCCGCCAGATGAGCGGCTTCGGCGGGATGGTCTCGTTCCGCACCGGAGGCCTCGAGTCGGCGCTCGCGGTCTGCGCGAAGACGCGCGTGTTCACGCTCGCCGAGTCGCTGGGCGGCGTCGAGTCGCTCATCGAGCACCCGGGCAAGATGACGCACGGCTCTGTGGCCGGCACGGCCCTCGAAGTGCCGGATGACCTGGTCCGCCTCTCGGTGGGCATCGAGGACCTGGCCGACTTGCTGGCGGACCTGGAGCAGGGCCTCGCATGAGTGGGTCTCCCGACGTGCCCGGCACGGGCGACACCCCGGTGGGCGACCGCCGCCCCTCCGATAATCTCACCGAGATCACGCCCGTCGTGGCGTCGATCCCGCGCTCGGTGCAGCTCTCCGCCGCCTGGGCGTGGCGGGTGCTGCTGATCATCGCCGCCACCGCCGTGGGGGTCTGGGCGATCAGCGTGTTGAAGACCATCGTGGTCCCGATCGCCATCGCCATCCTGCTCGCGGTGCTGCTGGCCCCGGTGGCGCGGTTCCTGCGCGAGCGGGCGCGGTTCCCCCGCGGCCTCGCGGCCGGCGGAGCGCTGATCGGGCTGCTGGGCCTGGTCGGCGGGCTGCTCACCGTCGCGGGCAACTCCGTGGTCAAGGGCTTCGGCGAGCTCGGCGACCAGGCGGCGCAGGGCATCGACGAGATCACCCAGTGGCTGGCCGAGGGCCCGCTGCACATCTCCGCCGACCAGCTCGACAGCTACCTCAACCAGCTCGGCACGTCGATCAGCCAGAACAGCGACGGCGTCGTCTCCGGCGCGCTGTCGGTGACGACCACGTTGGGGCATGTCGCCGCCGGCGCGCTCATCGCGTTGTTCTGCACCTTCTTCTTCCTGCTCGACGGCACCTCGATCTGGCGCTGGTGCCTGGGCCTGCTGCCCGTGCGCGCGCGGGCCCGCACCCACCAGGCGGCCCGCCGCGGCCTGGTCACACTCGGCGCCTACACCCGCACGCAGATCTTCGTCGCGTTCGTGGACGCGGTGGGCATCGGCGCCGGGGCCGCGATCCTGGGGGTGCCGCTCGCGCTGCCCCTGGGCATCCTCGTGTTCATCGGCTCGTTCGTGCCGATCGTCGGCGCGGTGCTCACGGGCTCGATCGCCGTGCTCGTCGCCCTCGTCGCCCAGGGGCCGGGCGCCGCGGTGATCATGCTCGTCATCGTGCTGGCCGTGCAGCAGATCGAGGGGCACGTGCTGCAGCCGCTCATCATGGGGCACGCGGTGTCGCTGCACCCCGTGGCGGTGCTGCTCGCCGTCGCGACGGGCTCCTTCCTCGCGGGCATCGTCGGGGCGCTGCTCGCGGTGCCCGTCGTCGCCGTCATCAACACGGTGGTCCTCTACCTGCACGGTCATGACAAGTTCCCCGACCTGGGCGACGACGACGCCTTCCACGGCAGGCCACCTCATGCGCCGCCGCCGGTGACGGCAGCCGCCGCCCCCGCCGCTGAGGGGGAGCGCTCATGAGCTGGGTGGACGAGGTGCGCGCAGCCGCCGCCCTGCTGGACGGGATCGCAACCCGCACCCCCGTCGACGCCAGCCGCGCGCTGTCCCAGGCCGCTGGGGCCGACGTGTGGCTCAAGTGCGAGAACCTGCAACGCGCGGGCTCCTTCAAGATCCGTGGCGCGTACGTGCGGATGGCCCGGCTGGACGCCCAGGAGCGGGCGCGCGGGGTGATCGCCGCCAGCGCCGGGAACCACGCGCAGGGCGTGGCGCTCGCTGCCCGGCTGCTCGGGATCGACGCCGTCGTGTACATGCCCGTGGACGCCGCGCTGCCGAAGGTCGCCGCGACCCGGGAGTACGGCGCCGAGGTGCGGCTCGTGGGCTCCAGCGTCGACGAGGCGCTGGTCGCGGCCCTCGCGGAGTCCGAGCGGACGGGGGCGGTGCTGATCCACCCGTTCGACCACCGGGACGTCGTCGCCGGCCAGGGCACCATCGCGCTCGAGATCCTCGAGCAGGTGCCGGACGTCGCCACGATCCTGGTGCCCGTCGGCGGGGGAGGCCTCGCTGCCGGCATCGCCGCCACCGTCGCCGAGCTGCGGCCCGACGTGCGCGTGGTGGGCGTCCAGGCGGCCCGCGCCGCCGCCTACCCGGCCTCGATGGCCGCCGGGCGCCCGGTGCCCGCCGCGAGCGTGCGCACCATGGCGGACGGCATCGCCGTGGGGACCCCCGGCATCGTGCCGTTCGAGATGCTGCACGCGCTGGGCTGCGAGATCCGCACCGTCACCGAGGAAGACCTCTCACGCGCGCTGCTGCTGGTGGCGGAGCGCGCGAAGCTGCTCGTGGAGCCCTCGGGGGCCGCCGCCGTCGCGGCCTTGATGGCCGCCCCCGCCGGGACGTTCCAGGGCCCTGCGGTCGCGGTGCTCTCCGGCGGGAACATCGACCCGCTGGTGCTGCTGCGCGTGGTGCGCCATGGCCTCGCCTCGGCAGGCCGGTACCTGCAGCTCCGCGTCAAGGTCGACGACTCGCCCGGCGCCCTGGCCGGCCTGCTCGGCGAGCTCGCCGCCACCGGCGGCAACGTCATGCACGTCTCACACGTGCGCACCGGCACCGGGCTCGCGATCGACGAGGTCGAGATCGAGGTGCAGGTCGAGACGAAGGGCCCCGAGCACTGCGTCCAGGTGCGCGAGCACGTGCTCAGCGCGGGGTTCCGGCTCGTCGAGGGCTGAACCGCCCTCTCGGTCGTCGCCCGGCCCGAATCGCCGCAGGCAAAGGGCGAGGGCCCCGCACCGTGAAGGTGCAGGGCCCTCGCCACTGCGATCGGCTTGCGCCGCGCACGCATGCGCTCCCGATGGGTCAGCCCTGGAAGGGCTTCGCCGCCTTGATCTCAACGGGGATCTGGGAGCCGTTCGGCGCCTCGTAGCTCACCGTGTCGCCCACCGAGCGGCCGCTGATCGCGGCGCCCAGCGGAGACGTGGGCGAGAAGACGTCGATCTCCGCGGTGCCCGCGATCTCGCGCGAGCCCAGCAGGAAGATCATCTCGTCGCCGGCGACCACAGCCGTGACGACCATGCCGGGCTCGATGACGCCGTCGTCGGGCGGCGTGCCGATCTGCACGTTCCGCAGCTTCTCCTTGAGCTCGCGGATGCGCGCCTCCTGCTTGGCTTGCTCCTCGCGAGCGGCGTGGTAGCCGCCGTTCTCCTTGAGGTCGCCCTCGTCGCGCGCGGCGGCGATGCGCTCGGCGATCTCGGTGCGGCCCTCATCTTCGAGGCGTGCGAGCTCAGTCTTGAGCCGGTCGTAGGCCTCCTGCGTCAACCAGGTGGCCTGAGTCGTCTCGGTCACGATCGCTCCTTCCTTGCAACATCGGGGGTGCACGCGTCCGGGCACGGAACCTGTGATCGAGTGAGGTCGTGCCTTCTCGCTCGGTCGCGTCGACCAGTGGTCACGCCTGACCGTCGTGGCGCGTGAATCGTCCAGGATAGCAAGGCCACGGTCCATTCAGAGCGCTGGCGTGCCCGCTTCTTCGCCGCTCCGCGCGGCACGAACCTGCGAAGCGGGGCTGTGGACCGGGCCTGTGGCGCGGACCTCAGGGCGCGGCGTCGGGATCCACGACCCAGCATGAGGTGACCTCGGCGGCGGTGGCGAGCTCGGCGGTGGGTATCGGCTCGCGCACCCGCACCGTGCGGTCCGCGGAAGGCTCCACCACGATGTCGCGGACTCCGACCTCGGCATAGGCGACATTCAGCGCGTGCACGGCGCAGGCGACCGTCACACCCGCCCCGCGGGTCACGTCGAGCGTGATGTCGGTGTTGTCGTCACCGGTCACGGAGAACCCGACGGTGGACCACTGGACGGGGTCGCGCAGCACGCCGATGCCGGTCCACACCCCGACGGGCACGGCGACGACGGCGATCACCGCGGCGGGGATCGCCCAGGCGGGCCAGCGACGCTCGCGGGGCTCGCGCCCATAGCGGCCGACGGGCGGCCGGGTCGGGATCGACTCGCTCACAGCAGGGCTCCTCGTGGGGGCTCGGGGCGCCGGACGGCGCCGGCGTGCGCGATCATTGTCTCTCGCCCGCCGCGCGCCGAGCGCCGGGTCGTCCCACAGGAGGTTGCGGTGACCGCAGAACGGCTGCGCCTGATGGCGGTGCACGCCCATCCCGACGACGAGTCGAGCAAGGGCGCGGCGTCGATGGCCCGGTACGCGGCAGAGGGCGTCGACGTGCTCGTGGTGACGTGCACCGGCGGCGAGCGGGGCGACGTGCTCAACCCGCACTACCCGCCCGTCACCGGCGGCCCCGCGGAGATGAACGCGATCCGCCGCGCCGAGATGGCCGCGGCCGCGCAGGCGCTCGGCGTCCGCCAGGAGTGGCTCGGCTTCGTGGACTCGGGCCTGCCCGAGGGCGACCCGCTGCCGCCGCTGCCCGAGGGCTGCTTCGCGCTGGTCCCGCTGGAGGAGGCCGCCGAGCCCCTCGTGCGGAAGGTGCGCGAGTTCCGGCCGCACGTCATCACGACGTACGACCCCACGGGCGGCTACCCGCACCCCGACCACATCATGACCCACCGCGTCTCCGCGGAGGCGTTCGCCGCTGCGGGCGACCCGGAGCGCTACCCCGACTCCGGCGAGCCGTGGACCCCGCTGAAGCTCTACTACAACCACGGGTTCTCGATGGCGCGGATACGAGCCGCGCATGAGGCCCTGCTCGCCCAGGGCCAGGAGTCCCCCTTCGGCGAGTGGGTGGAGTCGCGGGCCGCCCGGGAGATCCCGGAGCGCGAGGTCACCACCCGGATCCAGTGCGCCGACTGGTTCGACGCGCGTGACGAGGCGTTGCGCGCGCACGCCACGCAGATCGACCCCACCGGCTTCTTCTTCGCGTTCCCGCGCGACGTCGAGCGCGAGGTGTGGCCGTTCGAGGAGTACGAGCTCGCGGAGTCCCGCGTGCCGACGACGTTGCCGGAGGACGACCTGTTCGCCGGGGTGCGAGAGGTGGACGAGTGAAGGTCCCTGCCATGCTGCTGCTGGCCGTCAGCCCGTCCCCGTCGCCGACATCGGGGGCCACTGGCTCGCAGGCCGGCTCGCCCGGGATCCTCGGGTTCATCGTGACGTTCGCCGTCGCGCTGGCGGCGATCGGGCTGTTCTTCGGGCTGACGCGCCAGCTGCGCCGGATGGAGCACCGAGCGGAGCAGATGGGCCTCGAGGGCCGCCGCAAGGTGGACGGCCCCTGGCCGGGAGCGCCGGAGGTCGCGCGCGAGGGCGGCGTCGCGGCGGGCCAGGCGGGCACGCGGCTGGATGAGCCGGGCGCTCAGGGGTCGGGCGCTCAGGGGGCCAGCGCTCAGGAGTCGGGAGCCGAGGGGCCGGGGGCCGACCGGCCATGAGGCCGGGCCAGGCGGGGCAGCCGCCGCGGTGGCGGCCATGAGCGGCGTCGCCCCGCCGGCGCGGCCTGCTGTCCGCGTCACCCTCGGCCAGCTCGCGGTGAGCGAGGACCATGCCGCGAACCGGCTCGCCGTGGTGGACGCGCTGCGCACTGCCGCCCGCGCTCACGCGGACCTGTTGGTGCTCCCCGAGTACGCGTCGGGCTTCGACCCGCGAGGCGTCGGCCCGGAGCACGCCGAAGGGCTGGACGGGCCGTTCGTCCGCACATTGCGCGAGCACGCCGCGAAGACGGGCGTCGCGGTCGTGGCGGGGACGATGCTGCCGGGCGCCACGCCGGCCCGCGGGGTCAACGCGGTGGTGGCGGTGGACGGCGCCGGGGAAGTGGCGGGCGTCTACCGCAAGGTGCACCTCTACGACGCGTTCGGCCATCGCGAGTCGGATCGGCTGGAGGCGGGCTCGCCGGACGCGGCGCCCCTGCTGCTCGATCTCGGTGGGCTGCGCTTCGGCATCCTGACCTGCTACGACCTGCGGGTCCCGGAGTCCGCCCGGCGGCTGGTGGACGCCGGCGCCCGGGTTTTGGTGGTGCCCGCGGCGTGGGCGGCGGGGGAGCTCAAGGCGATGCACTGGCGCACGCTCGCCGTCGCGCGCGCGATCGAGAACACGGCGGCGGTGGTCGCGGTGGGGCAGGCGGGCCGCGGCGGGGGGGGGCGCTCGCTGCTGGGGGCGCCCGGCGGCGTGGTGGGCCTGGAGCGCGACGACAAGCCGGGCATCCGCACGGCTGACATCGGCGGGGCCGCGCTGGCGGCGGTGCGCGAGCGCACCCCGTCGTTGCGGCACCGCCGGTACGGGGTGGTCCCGCTTCCCTGAGTCACCCTGAGCCGCGCTGAGCGGCGGGGGCCGCCGCCGTCAGGCGCTGGCGTGCGAGGCGATCGCCACGGCGACGTACGTGCAGGTGAACCCGATGATGGTCAGCGCGTGGAAGACCTCGTGGAAGCCGAACCAGCGCGGGCTCGGGTTGGGCCGCTTGAGGGCGTAGACGACGGCTCCCGCGATGTACGCGACACCGCACGCGATGATCAGCCAGACGGCGGGGACGCCGCCGGGGGCCTCCCAGAACTGGGGCAGGAACCCGAGCGCGACACAGCCCAGCGCCACGTAGATCGGGGTGTAGACCCATCGCGGGGCGCCGAGCCACAGCACTCGCGCCAGCAGTCCGAGCACGGCGCCCGACCACACGACGATCAGCAGGATGTCGCGGGTGCGCGGCGGCAGCAGGAGCGCCGCTAGCGGGGTGTAGGTGCCCGCGATGATGAGGAAGATGTTGGAGTGGTCGAGGCGGCGCAGCACCCCGGTGACGCGCGGCGACCACGTGCCCCGGTGGTACACCCCGCTGGTGCCGAACAGCAGCATCGACGTGATCCCGAACACCGTGCACGACCAGCGTGCGGTGAAGGTGGGGGCCGTGGCGACGAGGACGATCGAGGCCACGACGACCAGCGGGAACATCCCGGCATGGAGCCAACCGCGCAGGCGTGGCTTGATCGCGCTGACAACGTCCTCGACTGCTGGGGGGGTGTCCACGTGCGTCCGTCCTGTGCGTGCCGCGTGTGTGAGGCCTGGCGTGCTGGAGCATAACTTACGAGACCGTAGGTTACGTGTGCGTAGGTAGTGGTTGATGTCGGGCGGATCGGTCATCGACCCGTCGCGGGGCGAGTACCGTGTGTGCCCGGAAGAGCCTGCACCCTCGAAGGAGCGTCCTGCGCGTGCGCCTGCCCCATCCGCTCTACGGCCTCTACGAGCGACGCATCGCCGCCTCGCTCTCGCCGGAGCAGGTGCCGCGTCATGTCGGCGTCATCCTCGACGGTAACCGGCGCTGGGCCCGCAACGTGGGAGCCTCCGCCGCGACGGGCCACCAGCGCGGCGCGGACAAGATCTCCGACCTGCTCACCTGGAGCGAGGAGATCGGCGTCGAGGTCGTCACGCTGTGGATGCTCTCCACCGATAACCTCTCCCGTTCCGCCGAGGAGCTCACGGCGCTGCTCGCGATCATCGAGGACGCGGTGCGCGACCTCGCCAGCACCGGGCGCTGGCGCGTGCAGGCCGTCGGCTCGCTCGACCTGCTGCCCGAGGCCACCGTGCAGGCCCTCAAGGACGCCGAGGCGAGCACGCGCGACATCGCCGGGCTGCACGTCAACGTCGCCGTCGGCTACGGCGGCCGCCGTGAGATCGCCGACGCGGTCCGCTCCATCCTGCGCCAGCACGCCCAGGCCGGCACCAGCCTCGACGAGCTGGCCGAGTCCTTCAGCGTCGAGCACATCGCCGAGCACCTCTACACCAAGGGCCAGCCCGACCCCGATCTTGTCATCCGCACCTCCGGGGAGCAGCGACTGGGCGGCTTCCTGCTGTGGCAGAGCGCGCACTCCGAGTACTACTTCTGCGAGGCGTACTGGCCCGACTTCCGCCGGGTCGACTTCCTGCGCGCGGTGCGCGCGTACGCCGCCCGGGAGCGCCGGCTCGGCCGCTGAGCCGGGCCATCGGATGGCCGGCGGGGGACCGTGGCCACGATCCGGTGAACATCAGGTGACAGGCGCGCGTGTCGGGGGCGAACCCTCTCAGACCGGGCGTAGCGTTCGGCGCGACGGACGGCATCCGCCGTCCCCGGGAGGCCAGCCCATGGAGCAGAAGCTCCAGGAGGAGGGCCGGATCCGGCCCCCTCGGCCGGCCGACCTCGTCCCGTCACCTCGCGCCGCCCGCCGCCCGCGCCCAGGGCTGGACGGCATGAGGGGCCCGATGCGGCGTCGCTGAGGCGCCGGAGGGAGCCTGCCGTGGTCAAGCAAGAGCTGCGAGTCCCCGCACCGACGAGCCCGGGGGACAGCCCGGCCGGCGACCATCGGCGCACGCACGTGCTGGACACCTCCGTCCTGTTGGCCGACCCCCAGGCCATCCAGCGGTTCGCCGAGCACGACGTGGTCCTGCCCGTGGTGGTCGTCACCGAGCTCGAGGGCAAGCGGCACCACGCCGAGCTCGGCTACTTCGCCCGAACGGCCCTGCGGATGCTCGACGACCTGCGCGTGGCCCATGGGCGGCTGGACGTGCCGATCCCGCTGGGGCGACTGGGCGGCACGCTGCGCGTCGAGCTCAACCACACCGACCCGTCCGCGCTGCCCGCGGGGTTCCGGCTGGGCGACAACGACTCGCGGATCCTCGCCGTCGCCGCGAACCTCGCCGCCGAGGGCCGCGACGTCACCGTCGTGTCGAAGGACCTGCCGATGCGGGTCAAGGCGTCAGCCCTGGGGCTGCGCGCCGAGGAGTACCGCGCCGAGCTGGCCGTCGACTCCGGCTGGACCGGCATGGACGCGCTCGACGTGTCGGAGCAGGACATGGCCCGCCTGTGGGACGAGGAGGGCCTCGGGCTCGCCGAGCTGGCCGCCACGGGCGGGACCGCGCTGGTCCCGCCGGAGCTGCCCTGCCACACGGGCCTGGTGCTGCACTCGCCCCGGGGGTCGGCGCTCGGCCGGATCACGGCGGACAAGCGGGTGCAGCTCGTGCGCGGCGACCGGGAGGCGTTCGGTCTGCGCGGTCGCAGCGCCGAGCAGCGCATCGCGATCGACCTGCTGCTCGACGAGGCCATCGGCATCGTCTCCCTCGGCGGCCGCGCCGGGACGGGCAAGTCGGCGTTGGCCCTGTGCGCCGGGCTCGAGGCTGTCCTCGAACGCCGCCAGCACCGCAAGGTGATGGTGTTCCGGCCGCTGTACGCCGTGGGCGGCCAGGACCTCGGCTACCTGCCCGGCACCGAGGCCGAGAAGATGGGCCCGTGGGCGCAGGCCGTCTTCGACACCCTCGGCGCGCTGGTCAGCCCCGACGTCGTGGCCGAGGTGATGGCCCGCGACCTGCTCGAGGTGCTGCCCCTGACGCACATCCGCGGGCGGTCGCTGCACGACGCCTACGTGATCGTCGACGAGGCGCAGTCCCTCGAGCGCAACGTGCTGCTCACCGTGCTGTCCCGCATCGGGCAGGGCTCCCGCGTGGTGCTCACCCACGACGTGGCGCAGCGGGACAACCTGCGCGTGGGGCGCCACGACGGGGTCGCCGCCGTGATCGAGGCGCTCAAGGGACACCCGCTGTTCGCGCACATCACCCTGACGCGGTCCGAGCGCTCGCCGGTGGCCGCGCTCGTCACCGAGATGCTGGAGGGCATCGAGGGCTGAGCCCTCGTAGGCGATCGGGCTGGCGGGCGGTCACTCCTCGACGAGGCGGCCGTCCGCCAGCCGGATCACGCGGTCGGCGAGGTCGATCATCAGCGGGTCGTGCGTCGAGACGATGGCGGTCATGCCCTCGGCCTGCACCACCGCGCGCAGCAGGGCCATCACGGCCAGCCCGGTCTCGGTGTCGAGCTGGCCCGTCGGCTCGTCGGCGATGAGCAGGCGCGGGGAATTGGCCAGCGCGCGGGCGATCGCGACGCGCTGCTGCTGGCCGCCGGACAGCTCCCCGGGGCGTTGCAGCGTGTGCGCGCCCAAGCCCACCAGGTCGAGCAGCAGGGCCACCCGCGCCTCGCGCACCGCGGCGGGCAGCTTGCGCAGGCGCAGGGGGACGCCCACGTTCTCGGCGGCGGAGAGCACGGGCACCAGCCCGAATGTCTGGAACACGAAGGACACGACGTCGCGGCGCAGCTCGACCAGGCCGTGCTCGCCGAGCGACGTGACCTCCCGTCCGTCGATCACCACGCGACCGGCGTCCGGCCTGTCCAGGCCCCCGATGATGTTCAGCAGCGTCGTCTTGCCCGACCCGGACTTGCCGACCAGGGCCACGAGCTCGCCGGGCCGCACCGTGAACCCCACGTCCTGCACCGCGTGCACCGCGGCGGCGCCGGAGCCGAACGTGCGGCTCACGCCGTCCACGGCGACCATCGGCTCACCCGTGGCGGATCGCGACGGGGTGGTGGCGGTGCTGGTCACGGCTGCTCCTCGGGCACGGGGACGGCTGGTGGGGGTTGCGGGCTGCGCGGCCGGTCCGGCCACACGGCGACGTGGCTCGACTCGAGTGCGAGCCGCACCCGGTCGCTGAGCTCGAGCACCTCGCGGTACTCGCGGGGGAGCTGCACCCGGCCGGCCCGGTCGAGCACCGCGTACTCCTCCGCGACCACGGACTCGGAGCCGTGCTCGTCGGTGTGCGTGCGGCGCAGCACCTCGGAGCTGGTGCGGCCGTCGCGGATCGACACCGTGCGCTGCACATGCTCGCTCACCGACGCGTCATGGGTGACGACCACCACGGTGACGCCGAGCTCGCGGTTGACGGTGCGCAGCGACTGGAGCACCTCCACCGACGTCGCGGTGTCGAGCTGGCCGGTGGGCTCGTCGGCGAACAGCACCTGCGGGGACGCGGCGAGGGCCACGCCGATCGCCACGCGCTGCTGCTCGCCGCCGGACATCTGCGACGGGCGCCGGGCCGCGCAGTACCCCACGCCGAGCATGTCGAGCAGCTCGCCCGCCCGGGTGGCCCGCTGGCGGCGGCCCACGCCCGAGAGCGCGAGCGGCAGCTCGACGTTCTGCGCTGCGTCGAGGTACGGCACCAGGTTGCGCGCGGTCTGCTGCCACACGAAGCCGACCATGCTGCGCCGGTAGGCGACCCGCTGGCGCGCGCTCATCGCCATCAGGTCCCACGGCCCCACCCGCACGCGGCCGGCAGTGGGGACGTCGAGCCCCGAGAGCACCGACAGCAGCGTCGACTTGCCCGATCCGGAGGCGCCGATGATCGCGACCTCCTCACCCGCCTCGATGAGGAGGTCCAGGCCCTGCAAGGCCTGCACCTCGATGCCCTCCGACTGGTAGATGCGCACCAGGTTGTCGCAGGCGATCAGGGCGTTGTGCCCGAACTCGTCGGGGCGGCGGCGCGCGCGGTCCTCGAGGGCCTCGAGCGTCTCGAGGTCGTCGGTCTGGGTGGTGCTCACCTGTCGTCTCCCGTCGTTCGCCCTGCTGTGGTGGTCCTGCGTCCTCGTGTGCCCCTCATCGGCGCCCGTCACCGCTCCCCGACGCGCAGCACGTCGCCGAGCCGCTCGCGGCGCCGCACGGCCGCCTCGACGACCACGCTCACGGCCAGGGCGAGCACCGTGGCCCCTACGGCGATGACGACCGACCTCGCGTCGAGGGTGACCGGTCCCGGCCGCAGCTCGCCGGTCAGCTCGCTCAGGCCGAGGGCGCTGTGCAGCGCCACGGGCACGGCCAGGCCCACCCCGACGCCGATCAGCAGCGCGGCCGCCGTGAGCGGCGCGAGCTCGCCCAGGGTGATCCGGCGAGCGAGGCGCGCATCCAGGCCGAGGGTGCGCAGCGCCGACACAGTGCGGCCCCGCTCGGGCGCGCTGGCCACGACGGTCAGCGCCAGCGTGACCGACGCGAAGGCGGCCAGGATCGCCGCGGAGGCCACGAGGAGGGCGAGCAGCCGCGACTCCAGGGGACCGCTGCGGGCGTCGGCCAGCCACTGCTCGCGGGTGGTGACCGTCAGTTGTGGCTCCTTGTCGAAGCCCGCGGTGGCGATGGCCGCGGCCGCCCCGGGCCCGTCCACCCAGAGCATGTCGGTGGCGACTGCCTCGCCGGACGCCGCGCCCAGCTGGGCGCGATCGACGATCACGAGCAGCTCGCCGGGCGCTCCCAGGCCGGTGACGCCCACCACGTCGAGCGTGATGAAGTCCTCGCCATGGAAGATCGAGGCGCCCGCCTGGGCCGCCATATCCGCCAGGGCGGGGGAGACCACCGCCTGCGGCGCACCCGAGCCACTGGCGCCGTCGAGCAGCCGCAGCTCGCCGGCGTACCGCTCGTCATGCGCGGCCAGGAGGAGGTCGAGGTTCGCGGCGTCAGCGGCCAGCACCGTCACCTTGACGTCCGAGCCGCGGTTGAAGGTGCGGTCGGTGCTGCGCTGGGCGGCCGCGGCGGCGCTCACCCCCGGGAGCTCGAGCAGTGTCGCGGCCGCGTCATCCGGCAGGGGGCCGTCGATCCGGGCCTCGGCGCCGACGCGTTGCGCGGCAGCGCGGACCTGGCCGTCGCCGACGGTTGCGGCGATGCTGCCGGAGAACACGACGAGAGCCGTGCAGACGGCCAGGGCCAGCAGCGGCAAGGCGCCGCCTGTCGCTCGGGCGGCGCGCGCCGTGGCGACGACGGCGACGAGCCCACGGCCGCGCGCAGCCGCCCGGGCGGCCGCGCGGAGCACCAGGGGCAGCACCCGCAGGGCGACGACGGTGGCCGCCCCCGCCATCAACGCCGGTGTGGCGCTGAGCAGCAGATCGGCGCCGCTCGTCTGCGACTGGAGCAGGCCGCGCGCCCGGATGGCTCCCACAGCGCCGACGGCCAGCACCACCACGGCGGCCTCGGCCACCACGCGGCGGGTGCGGCGCCTCGTGGCGAGGCGCTCTCGGTCACTGCGGTTCGCCGGCGCCTGGCGCCCGCCCCAGGCGCGGGCCACGAGGAAGGCGCCGCCGACGGGGACCGCCCCCGCCGCCACCCCGGCGACGAGCAGCGCCGGCCACCACGTCCATGCGGCGTCACGCGACACGGGGATCGCTGCCAGGAGGCCCAGTGAGAAGCCCGCGGCGGCGAGCGGCACGGACTCGAGGCCGAGCCGCAGCATGACGGAGGCCACCGACGCCCCCCGCGCCCGCTCGGCGACCAGCACCGGCCTGCGGCGATCCAACACGAGCCTCGCGGCGAGCAGCAGGGCGAGCGCCCCCACCAGCACCAGGCCCGAGAGCACCACGTACGCCTGCGCCTGCGCGCCGCGCAGCTGGACCTGGAACTCGGGCAGCACGGCAGTGAGGGCGGTGCTCACCGCGGGCGACCCGTAGCGGGTCTTCAGGGGTGTCGTGTCCAGGATGGTCCTGGCCAGCGACCTCTCGAGCACGGCGGCCTCCTCGCTGCGCAGCGTGTCGCTGAGCAGCGGGAACCGCACCTCGACGGTCTGGGCGGGGCCCAGCACGGCCTGTGCGGCGTCGGGCAGCGAGTGGTCGCCGACCATGAAGCCGACCACCGTCTGGGCGTCCGCGCCACGGGCGGTCCGATGCTCCAGGAGCGCGTCTGCCGCGGCCCACCCCGGGTCGGGCACCCCGGTGGCGTCGAAGACCCCCGACACGACCAGCACCGTCGCCCCCTGGGTGCCGCGCACCACCGGCACCTCCTGCCCGACCTGGAGGCCGAGGGACTGCGCGTTGTGCTGCGAGACCGCCACCTCGACGCGGCGCGGGCCCACAGCTTGGACCTCGTCGCCGCCCTCGTCCGCTTCGGGCTCCGGCGGGGCGGCGGGCGCGCCGCCGTCCACCCAGCGCACGTCGGCGGTGTCCTGGCTCGACCACCAGGAGTACTGGGCGATGGCCTGCGTCCCGTCCAGCGCCACAGTCGTGTGCGCCGAGAACGTCGCCCGCGGCTGCCCGGTCACCGCGCTGAGCTCGGGGGCGAGCGCCTCGTCCATGCGGTCCACGGCGGTGCGGAGCCGGCTCGCGGCGTCGCTGGGCCGCTTGACGGGGAAGGCGTCCTTGATGGAGACGGGCAGCCGGGCGATCACGTCGGCGGACGTCCCGGCGCGTGCCGCGGCGCCCTGCAGCCCGGCGTCCGCGCCGCTGGCGAGCAGGCGAGGGCCGCTCAGCGTCAGGAAGCACAGCACGGTGACGAGCAGCAGCTGCCCGGCGAGCAGGCCGCGGTCGGACTGGGCCCGGCGGCGGGCCACCAGTGCCGCGCCGCCGATGGGGGAGCGGCCGGCACGCGCCAGCGCGGACCGCCCGCCCCGCGCTGCCGCCGCCCGCGCGGGTGGCCCCGCCCCCCCCCCCCCCCCCCCCCCCCCACCCCCCCCCCGCCCCCCCCCTCCCCCCCCCCCCCGCGCCGGGGGGGCCCCCCACCCCCCCCCCGCCCCCCCCCACCCCGCCGACGCCAACGCCCCCGACCCCGGCGGCCCCCAGTCGCAGGAGCTCGGCAGAGGCGCGACGCATCAGCGCGGAGGCGGTGAGCGTGATGGCGGCGCCCGTCAGGACCACGACGCCCAGCAGCAGGACGCCCTGGCTCGGCCAGTCCCAGACCAGCTGCGCCGCCGGTCGCGGCGGCCTGCCGTCGGCGCCGAGCGTGAGCAGCGGCGCCCCGAGCCGGGCGAGGAACCCGCCGAGCGCGCCGCCGGCGACGACGCCCAACGCGACCAGCAGGGCGTGCTCGACCACCACCGACCGGACGAGCGTCGCGCGCGCCGCGCCCAGCGCCTGCAACCGGGCCAGCTCCAAGCGGCGTTGGCGCACGGAGACGGTGGCGCTCATGGTCAGGCCCACGACGGCGAGCGCGACGGCTGCCAGGCTGATGAGCCGCAGCGCCGCGGTCACCGCCACCCGCAGAGGCCCGTGGGCGAGGTCCTCCTCGACATGGACCCGGCTGACGGCGGATCCGCCGTGGCCCTCGCGGACCTCGGCGAGCACCGCGCCGGCGTCCGGGTCTGCGACCTCGAGCCACCACTCGTCCACGAGGTCCTCGTCGAACCCTGCCCTGGCGAGCGCGTGGGTGAGGGTCGTCCGGTCCATCAGCACGGCGTCCCGCCCGGGCACGGAGGGAAGGTCGGGCACGGCGCGCACGATCACCGCGCGCACCAGCATCCCGCCCACCATGAGCGCGGCGGAGTCCCCGACCTCCAGGCCCACCTCGTCGAGGAGCTGGGCCGAGGCGATGGCGGGCGCCTCGCCGGCGTCGGCGAGGACTGTGGCGACGAACCCCGCGTCGCCGAATCCGCTGGGCAGGTCGTCGCCCTCCTCGCGCACGATGAGCGGCTGGCCGCCCTGGCCGCCGGAGACGGCGATCCCCACGGTCGACCCGAAGGGGTCGGGGCGGGTGCGGGCGGACCACTCGCCGCCGTCGAACGTGGCCGGCGTCTCGGCGCCCTCGGGTCCGGTCCCGCGAGGCGCGGACAGCTCGATCTCGAAGGCCGCGCCTTGCGGGATGGACACGGCGAAGTTGTAGTCCAGATCGGACCGCGCGAAGAGCTGCCCGCTGGCCCCGATCACCGCGAGCGGCTCCGCGAGCCGCGCGCCGTCGTCGGCGAAATTGATGGTGACGTCCTGGGGCGTGCCGTCGAGGGGCACCAGGTTGTCGGGGCCTCGCGTCGCGATGACGCCGTGCGCGTCCTGGACGAGGACGCGCAGGCGCAGCCCCACCGGGCCCACCTCGGGGTCGGCGGCGCCGGTCACTGTCACCGCGAAGCCCGTGGTCCCGGGCGGCAGGGGGGCTCCGACGGCCGACTCCACGTTGTCAGGGCGGAGGAGGTCCTCCCACTGCGACGGGTCCTCGCGCCCACGGACCATCGCGGGAGCCTGTGCGGCGTCGATGGCCAGCAGGTGGACGGTGCTCGCCTTGCCGTCCAAGGCGCCCATGTCCACGCGGCTGCCCAGCGACACGGACCGGGAGGCCACGGGCGAGGCAGCGGAGACACCGCTCAGCCCGGCGATCACGCTGGACTGCTCGAAGGGGCCCAAGGGCAGCCGGTCGACGCGCACGTCCGTTCCGACCTGTGCCGCGGCCTGGTCCGTCTGCGAGAGCGACCAGGTGGCATGGAACGACTGGGCGAAGGCGCCGATGGCGATGGCCAACGTCAGGACGAGCACGGCGCCGGTGGCCCTCCGGGGACGTCGGCCGACCTCCCAGGCCGCGAGCGGAGCCGCCAGCGAGCGGCTGCGGCCGGCGCGCCGCTCGGCGACGGCGGCGACCAGGGGAAGCAGCCGGAGCGCGATGGCCGCGCCCGCCAGCAGGAACAGCGCGGGGCCCACCACCAGCACCGGGTCCACGCCTCCTGAGCGGAGCACGGGGGAGCGGTACTGGCGCAGTTGCAGGTAGGCGACGACGGCGAGCGCGACGAGCGCCACATCGATCCCCGAGCGCGTCATCATCGTCCGCCGGTCCTGGCGCACCTCGCCCTGCTCCGCGTCGACCACGCTGGTGGTGCGGCGCAGCAGGGGCGCCACGAGCACCGCGGCGAACAGGAGCGCGGCTCCGCCGCAGGCGAGCCACAGCAGGGCGGGAGTGCCCTGGTCCGCGGGCAGGCCCGCCGCCGCGAACGCGGACTCCTCCGCGAGGAGCCGGTACACGCCGCGGGCGAGCCACGGCGCCGTCGCCGCCGTCACCGCCGCCACCCCCGCGGCCTCCAGCACGCCCAGCCCCACGAGTTGGGCCCGCGACGCGCCTCGTGACGTGAGCAGCGCCTCCTCGCCGGTGCGCCGCTCGGTGAGGAGGCGGGCGCTGAGCTGCAGCACGCTCGCGGTCAGTGCCAGGAGCATCAAGCTCAGCACGATCAGGGCCACGCGGGTCACGGCGAGCCCGGCGCGGGCGCTGTCGAGGCTCGTGGCCAGCCGGCTCGCGAAGGTGGCGCTCTGCGCCGAGGTCGTCATCGCCTTGGCCAGCTCCACCCGCGCGCCGTCGAGGCGGGCGCGCAGACCGTCGAGCGCGGAGCGGTCCGCGCCCACGACATCGGGGCGCAGGACGATGTGCGCGGTGTCCAAGGCGAGCTGGGGCGCGCGCATGGCCGTCGGGGTGGCGAGCAGCGGGCCGTAGGCGACCGTCACGGCGTATCCCCACGAGCCGGGCACGGGGTACGCCCGGTTGACGGACGTGCCCGCGAACGGGTCCCTAGACCAGAACTGGGCCGCTGGCAGGGGCCCGTACCCGCCGACGACCACCACGTCCACGGCGGAGCTCGAGGTGAACGCGCGCAGCGGCACCACGTCGCCCGGCGACCAGCCCAGCTCGTCGGCGGCGACCTGCGGGACGGCGACCTCGATGCGGTCCGCGGCGCCGTCCTGCGGCCATGCCCCCTGGACGAGCCGGGTGCCCTCGGCGGCGGAGTCGAGGAATCCGAGCAGCACGGCGACGTCGAGCGCCCCGGGTGTGGGCGACGGATGCCGGTAGGCCGTCGAGGTCAGCCACTCGTGCTGGGTGGCGGCCACGTCCCCGACGGTGGACCTGAGCGCGGCGGGGGCGGCGTCGGGCGCCTCCTCGCCGTCGTGCGCGCCCCCCGAGAGGCCGGCGTCGAGCTCGAGCTCGGACAACGGGCGCCGTGCGAGGTCGGCGGCGACCGCACGCCCGTCGCTCGCTGTGAACAGCAGGGTGAAGGCCCCGATCAGGCCCGCTCCCGCGATGGCGACCGCCAGCACCGCCGCGAGCACGGTGCGTTGTGTCGCTGCTCGTCGCAGCACGATCCCGGTCGCCCACCGCACGCTGTGATCCCCCTGCCGCCGCCCTTGGCCCCAGGTGATGCCAGGGCGCCCGCCAACCGGTGACGGGCGCCCGAATCTAGCCGCCGTGATGTGGGGTGTGGGAGCGTTTCCGCACGGCCCGCCGAAGCACCCGAAGATCGTTACGCCGCCGTGATCGAGGCGACGAACGACACTCGTCGAACGTTGTGCGGCAGGTGGGCTAGATGTGCGGCGGACGGGTCATCGCGAGCACGTCGAGCGCCGCGTCGAGCTGTTCCTCGGTGACCTCGCCCCGCTCCACGTAGCCCAGGTCCACCACGGCCTCACGCACGGTCATGCCGTGCTTGACCGAGTGCTTGGCGATCTTCGCGGCGGCCTCGTAGCCGATCACCCGGTTCAGCGGCGTGACGATCGACGGGGAGGACTCCGCGAGCGCCCGGGCCCGCTCCACGTTCGCCTCGATGCCGGACACCGTCTTGTCGGCGAGGAGCGTCGAGGCGTTCGCGAGCAGCCGGATCGACTCCAGCACGCCCAGCGCGATCACGGGGATTTGGACGTTGAGCTCGAACGACCCGCTGGCGCCAGCCCAGGCGACTGTCGCGTCGTTGCCGATGACGCGCGCGGCCACCATGAGCACCGCCTCGGGGATCACCGGGTTGACCTTGCCGGGCATGATCGACGAGCCGGGCTGCAGGTCGGGGATGAAGATCTCCCCGAGGCCCGTGTTGGGGCCTGAGCCCATCCAGCGCAGGTCGTTGCAGATCTTCGTCAGGCTCACCGCGAGGGTGCGCAGCGCCCCGGACAGCTCGACCAGCCCGTCGCGGGCGCTCTGCGCCTCGAAGTGGTCGCGCGCCTCGGTCAGCGGCAGCCCGGTGTCCTCGCGCAGCAGCGCGATCACCCGCTGCGGGAACCCCGCCGAGGTGTTGATGCCGGTGCCGACGGCCGTCCCGCCGAGCGGCACCTCCGCGACGCGGGGCAGGGTCGCCTGGAGGCGCTCCACGCCGTAGCGGATCGCCGCGGCGTAGCCGCCGAACTCCTGCCCGAGGGTCACCGGCGTCGCGTCCATCAGGTGCGTGCGACCCGACTTCACGACGGTGGCGAACTGCTCGGCCTTCGCCTCGAGCGCCCCGGCCAGGTGCTCCAGGGCGGGGACCAGGTCGCGGACGACGCCGGCGGTGGCGGCCACGTGCACGGAGGTGGGGAAGACGTCGTTCGAGGACTGCGAGGCGTTGACGTGGTCGTTCGGGTGCACTGGCCGGCCGAGGCGGGCCGAGGCCAGCGTGGCCAGCACCTCGTTGGTGTTCATGTTGGAGGACGTGCCCGAGCCCGTTTGGAACACGTCGATGGGGAAGTGCGCGTCATGGGCGCCCGAGGCGACCTCGTCGGCGGCTGCGGCGACGGCTGCGGCGATGTCGGCGTCCAGCACCCCCAGCTCGGCGTTCGCGAGGGCGGCGGCCTTCTTGATCCTGGCCAGGGCCTCGATGTGGCTGCGCTCGAGGCGCGTTCCCGAGATCGGGAAGTTCTCGACAGCCCGTTGGGTCTGGGCGCGGTACAGCGCGTCGGCGGGGACGAGGACCTCGCCCATCGTGTCGTGCTCGATGCGGAATCCTCCGTGAGAGGCGGTCATGGGGGCGGCGGCGTCATTGGCGTGCTCACTCATGGGCGCATCTTCTCACTGGCCTGGCGCGACGTCCCCCGCCAGGTCGCCGATCTTCTCCGACAGGTGCACGCGGCCGTCCGCGAGGGTGTACTCGACGCCCACGATCGCGCACCGGCCCTCGGCCACAGCGTCCGCGAGCGAGCGCGAGTAGCTCTCCAGCATCTGCACCGTGTGGCGCACGTGCTCATGCCCCAGTTGCTCGGCGGAGACGGTGGCCAGCCCGGGGCCGTCCGCCGCGCCCGTCAGCGACACGATGGAGGGGATGACGCGGTCGACGATGGCGCGCACGAAGCCGTTCGGCACGACACCGGTGGTCAGCGCCGCGGTGGCGGCGGCCACTGCGCCGCAGCTGTCGTGCCCGAGGACCACCACGAGCGAGGCGCCCAGGATGTCGACGCCGTACTCGATGGACCCGATCACCGTGGTGTCGAGCACGTGGCCGGCGGTGCGCACCACGAACACGTCGCCGAGCCCCTGGTCGAAGATGATCTCGGCGGCGACACGGCTGTCAGAGCAGCCGAAGATCACGGCGAAGGGCGCCTGTGCGGAGCTCAGCTCCGCGCGTCTGTCGATGCCCTGGGACGGGTGGGCCATCTCGTCGCGCACGAACCGCTCGTTGCCGGTGAGCAGCGCGGACCATGCCTGGGCTGGGGTGGCGGGTCGAGACATGGGGTCATCGTGACAGGACGGGCCCAAGGTCCCGGATCGCGACCGCAATGTGGTCGATGACGGTCCACTCGCCCGAGTGGCAAAGGGACAAACCGGGGTGTAGTCCTTGAGGTCAGTACCGCGCAGCAGCTGGGGGGCAGCGTGCGACGACGAACGAGGCTGGTCAGCACGGCGGTCGCGATCGCGGTCGTCGGAGGGCTTGCGGCATGCGGGGACTCCGGGTCCAGCGCGCCGACGCTCACGTGGTACATCAACCCGGACGACGGCGGGCAGGCGCAGATCGCCCAGGAGTGCACCGAGGCAGCAGGCGGGGCGTACTCGATCGAGACGTCGGTGCTTCCCCGTGACGCCAGCTCGCAGCGCGAGCAGCTCGCGCGGCGCCTCGCGGCGAAGGACTCCTCAATCGACCTGATGAGCCTGGACCCGCCGTTCATCCCCGAGCTGGCCGAGCCGGGCTTCCTGGCGCCCGTGCCCGACGACGTCAAGGAGCGGGTGACCCAGGACGTCGTGGCCGGCGCCCTGGCCGGGGCGACCTGGAAGGACGAGCTCGTCACCGTGCCGTTCTGGGCGAACACCCAGCTGCTCTGGTATCGGAAGTCGGTGGCCGCGGCGGCTGGGCTCGACATGACCCAGCCGGTGACCTGGGACCAGATCATCGACGCGGTGCGCACGCAGGACGTGTACCTGGCCGTGCAGGGCGCCAAGGCGGAGTCGTTGACGGTGTGGATCAACGCGCTCGTCGCCTCCGCGGGCGGCGAGATCGTGGTGAACCCCACCGCCGACGCCGAGCACATCGAGCTCGGCCTGGAGAGCGACGCCGGCCGGGAGGCCGCGCGCATCATCGGCACCATCGGCAAGGAGGGCCTCGGCGGCCCGGGCCTGCCCACCGAGGACGAGAACGCTGGGCTGTCGGTGTTCCAGGGGGACAAAGGCTCGTTCATGGTGAACTGGCCGTTCGTCTGGTCGGCCACGAAGGCGGGCGTCGAGGACGGCACGCTCACCCAGGCCCTGCTCGACGACATCGGCTGGGCCCTGTACCCGCGCGTCGATGCCGGCGCCCCGCCGGGCACGCCCTACGGCGGCATCAACCTCGGGGTCGGGGCGTTCAGCAAGCACACCGACCTGGCGTACGAGGCCGCCGAGTGCATCGTGACGCCTGAGCACCAGGCGTACTACTTCTCCACCAACGGCAACCCGGCGTCGAACACCGCCGCCTACAGCGACGCCGCGGTGCTCGAGGCCTACCCGATGGCGCCCGTCATTCGCGACTCGCTCGAGCTGGCCGTCCCACGGCCCCAGACGCCGTACTACAACGACGTCTCCATCGGCCTGCAGGAGACCTGGCACCCGCCGTCGTCAGTCGACCCCGACTCGACGCCGCAGCGGTCGACAGACTTCATCACGGCCGTGCTGCGAGGGGAGCGACTCCTGTGAGCACCGATGCGACACGTGAGCGCGGCAGGCACCGGGACCCCGGCGCCACCGACGCGGAGCGACAGGCCAAGGCCGCCCACAGCGACCGCACCCGGGCGGAGGCACGGCTCGGGTGGTACCTGGCCGGGCCGGCGTTCGTCATCATGCTGGCCGTCACCCTCTACCCGATCCTGCAGGCCTTCTACGACTCGCTGTTCCGGTACCGGCTGACGACGCCCGACGACAAGGCGTTCATCTGGTTCGAGAACTACTGGGTCATCCTGCGGGACGGGCTGTTCTGGCAGTCAGTGGGTGTGACGCTGTTCATCACCGTGGTCACGGTGATCGTGGAGCTCATCCTCGGATTTGCGCTGGCGCTCGTGATGCACCGCGCGATCCGCCGCCTGCGCGGGCTGCTGCGCACCGCGATCCTCGTGCCGTACGGGATCATCACCGTCGTCTCGGCCTTCGCGTGGTTCTACGCGTTCGACATCAACTCCGGGTACGTGAACCACTGGTTCGACTGGGTGCCGGGGATCTCGCCCGACCTCAACTGGTTCGCGCAGACCGGCACCAGCCTGTTCGTGATCATCGCCTCCGAGATCTGGAAGACGACGCCGTTCATCTCGCTGCTGCTGCTCTCGGGGTTGGCGCAGGTGCCCACCGACCTGGAGGAGGCGGCCGAGGTCGACGGCGCCACGGCCTGGCAGCGGTTCCAGCGCGTGATCATCCCCAACATGAAGGCCGCGATCATGGTGGCCGTCCTGTTCCGGGCCCTGGACGCGTTCCGCATCTTCGACAACGTGTTCATCATGACCAACGGCGCCAACGGCACCACCGTGCTGTCCCTGCTGGCCTACAAGACGTCGATCGGCCGCCTGGAGATCGGGCTCGGCTCCGCGATCTCGGTGCTGCTGTTCCTGTGCGTGATCCTCATCTGCTGGATCGCGATCAAGCTCTTCAAGGTCGACCTCGCCAGCGCGAGAGGGGAGTAGCGATGACCGGGACGCTGACGGGCCGGCAACGCTTCTGGTGGGCCGTGATCACGGTGCTGGTGCTGCTGTGGGCGCTGTTCCCGGTGGTGTCGATCTTCGCGACGTCGTTCAAGCTGCCCAGCCAGCTCAACCTCGGGCTGTTCTGGCCCAAGACCTGGACCACCAGCAACTACGAGCAGATCCTCGTGGGCGACGCGAAGACGCTGTTCCTGTCGGCGCTGCGCAACTCCATCGGCATCTCGCTGATCGCCACGGCCATCGCCGTGGTGCTGGCCACGCTCGCCGCGTACGCCATCGGCCGCCTCGACTTCCCCGGCAAGCGGCTCATCCTCACCGCCGCGCTCGGGGTGTCGATCTTCCCGGCCATCTCGATCGTCACGCCGCTGTTCAACCTGTGGCGCAACATCGGCCTCTACGACACGTGGCTCGGCCTGATCATCCCGTACCTGTCGCTGACACTGCCGATCTCCATCTGGACGCTCGCGGCGTTCTTCCGGCAGATCCCCTGGGAGCTGGAGCAGGCGGCGCAGGTGGACGGCGCCACGAGCTGGCAGGCGTTCCGCAAGGCGATCGTCCCGCTGGCCGCGCCGGGCGTCTTCACCACGGCGCTGATCGCGTTCTTCATCGCGTGGAACGACTTCGTCTACGGCATCTCCCTGACGTCCACCGACCGGGCCCGGCCCGTGCCGGCGGCGCTCGCGTTCTTCACCGGCGCCTCGCAGTTCGAGGAGCCGACCGGCGCGATCTCCGCCGCGGCGGTGGTCGTCACCATCCCCGTCGTCATCCTCGTCCTGCTGTTCCAGCGGCAGATCGTCGCCGGCCTCACCCAGGGCGCCGTCAAGGGCTGACGCCGCCCCACCCCTCTCGAGGAGAAGCACATGGCCTCCATCACCCTCAAGGACATCGTCAAGGTGTACGGCGACGGCTACCTCGCCGTGAAGGGCGTGAGCCTGGACATCGCCGAGGGCGAGTTCGTCATCCTCGTCGGGCCGTCCGGCTGCGGGAAGTCGACGCTGTTGCGGATGATCGTGGGCCTCGAGGACATCACCTCGGGGGACCTGCTCATCGACGGCGAGCGCGTCAACGAGGAGGCGCCGCGCAAGCGCCGCCTGGCGATGGTCTTCCAGAACTACGCGCTCTACCCGCACCTGACGGTCTTCGAGAACATCGCGTTCCCGCTGCGGCTCGAGCGCGGTCAGTTCACCGAGGAGCAGATCCGGGAGAAGGTGCGGTTCGCCGCCGAGACCCTCGAGCTGCAGGACCACCTGGACCGCAAGCCGGCGAACCTGTCCGGCGGGCAGCGGCAGCGCGTGGCGATGGGCCGCGCGATCGTGCGCGACGCCCGCGCGTTCCTGTTCGACGAGCCGCTGTCGAACCTCGACGCGAAGCTGCGCGGGCAGATGCGCACCGAGATCTCCCGGCTGCAACGCTCACTCGGCATCACCACGGTCTACGTCACCCACGACCAGACGGAGGCCATGACCCTGGGCGACCGGGTGGCGGTGCTCCGCAAGGGCGAGCTGCAGCAGATCGCCAGCCCGCGCGGCCTGTACGAGCAGCCCGTCAACCTGTTCGTCGCCGGCTTCATCGGGTCTCCGCCGATGAACTTCCTGCCCGGCGAGGTGGAGGGCGACGTGCTGCGGCTGCCCATCGCGGACGTGCCCCTGACCCCCGAGCTGCGCGAGCGGCTCGCTGACCGGCGCCTCGTGATCGTCGGCATCCGCCCCGACCACTTCGTCGACGCCGCGCTGCTCGAGGAGCACAAGCGCGACGCGGGGGTGACCTTCGACGCGGTCGTGGACGTCATCGAATGGCTGGGCTCCGAGCTGTACGCCTACATCCCGTTCGAGACCCATCCCGACGTCGCCGCCAAGCTCGACGAGCTCGACCGCGACCTCGACGGGGAGAGCATGCGCACCCAGCTCGTCGCGGCGCTCAGCTCGGAGTCGCGGGTCCGTGACGGCGAGTCGCACCCGTTGTGGTTCGACCCGGCCCGGATGCTCGTCTTCGACCCCGAGACGTGGGAGAACCTCACGTACAACGAGGCCGCGGTGCAGGCCCTGGACGAGCAGAACGAGCAGGACCGCAAGGCGGCGCTGGAGCGTGCGGCGGCCCGGCTCTCCGCCGCGGGCACCACCCCCGGCTGACGGGCGTGGGACTCGCGTTCGAGGGAGGCCCCTGATGCCTCACCGGGAGGACCTCCGGCCCGCGGGAGGCCGACGTCCGCGCAGGTAGAGTGCGCGCATGGTCGGGCGATGGGGCGCGTCGACATCACCGGTGGAACCGGGTGGTGACACGCATCGCCGTGCGTCCGCGCGCCGGACCACACGGCACCTGCTGGCCGCCAGCGGGCTGGCGCTGATCCTCGTGGTCGCGGGCTCTCCAACCCCCAACGAGCGCACGCGCTTCGCCGAGCGCTCCCTGACGTCCCAGACGGCGGTGCTCACCCCCGCCGGCGTGGTCACCGTGCGGGCGGACGACGTGCTCGAGCGCTTCGAGGGCACCAACGTCCAGCTCACCCAGGAGGGCGACGCCGAGCACGAGGCGTCGGTGGCGCTCGCGGACGACCAGCGCCGATGGCTCGCGGCGGGCGTGGTGCCCGGGCCCGAGGCGTACGAGGACATGGCCCGGCAGGCGCTGCTGGACCTCGACACCCTGCTGCTCGAGGACGGCGCGCTGCTCGCCGCCCCGAACGGCGCCTGGCGGTACACCTGGCCCCGCGACGCGAGCTTCGCCGCCGTGGCGCTCAGCCGCACCGGCCACGCGGACGACGCCGCCCGCATCCTGCTGCGCCTCGCCGCCCTGCAGTCCGAGGACGGCACATTCCAGGCCCGCTACCTGCCCGGGGACAGCGGGCTGCCGCCGGACGATCGCGGCATCCAGCTCGACTGCGACGGCTGGTTCCTCTGGGCCGCCGCCGAGTGGCTGCGGCACGCCGACACCGATGTCACCGCGGACACGGACTCCGCCGCGGTGCTCGCCGAGTTGCGACCCGCCCTCACCCGCGCGGTCGACGCGATCGCCGCAGTCACCGACCCCGTGACCGGGTCGCCCGCGGTGAGCCCCGACTACTGGGAGGTCAAGGAGACCCGGGTCACGCTCGGGTCGATCAGCGCGCTGCTGCTGGGGGTGCGCTCCGTGCAGGAGCTCGCCGGGGACCTGCCCCAGGGCGCCGACCGGCTGTGGGCCGCCGACCTGGCCCGCCGCGGCGCGCTGCTCGAAGTGCTGCTGGACGGCGCCGTCCAACGGGACTTCGCGGCGCACGGGTACCCGCGGCACGCAGGCGGCGTGCTGCTCGACGCGGCCGTCGCGTTCCTCATGCCGCCGTTCGCCCCCGCCGACGACGCGGTGGTCGACGCCTGGGAGCGGGCGTCGGTGGGCATGCTCCGGCCTGCCGGCGGGTTGGCGCCGGGGGAGGGGTGGCGCTCCGACGGCATCTCGTGGACGCCGCAGACGGCGCTGTTCGCGCTCGCCGCCGCCGGGTCAGGTGACGACGAGCGGGCGGCTGTGTGGCTGACCTGGCTGGACGAGCACCGCACCGAGGCGGGGTCGCTCCCGGAGAAGGTGCTGTGGGACGGCCGCCCGGCCGCGGTGGCGCCGTTGTCTTGGACCTCGGCGCTCGTCCTGCTGGCCCTCGTCGAGCTTGACGAGCGCCAGGTCGAGGTCGCCACGCGCTGAGTGGCGCCGAGCGCGGCACACTGCGCGCGGGGACCGGATCGGCGCCGCGGGGCGACCGCTGCCGCCCGTGGTGACGCGGGCTCGGTGAGGCGCGCTACGCCGCGATCTCCGCGAGCCGGGCCTCGACGAGCGCGGCGAGGATCTCGCGCGGGAGCGGCGCGTCCGGCGGCACCCGCACGGCGCCCTTCGACGTGGCGTACCCGGTCAACTGGTCCGCCAGCGTGGTGGTCACGTCGCCGCTCATCGGCAAGTACTGGCAGTGCCCCGCGGTGAAGCCGATCCCCGCCACGCCCTTGCCCCCGACTTTGAACGTCGGCACGCCGTACGCGATCGTCTCGACAGCGTCGGGAAGCAGCTCGCGCAGGGTGGCGCGCATGGCCAGCAGCGTGGTCCGGTGGGGATCGGGGGCGGAGGCGAAGTACGCCTCGACGTCATCGGTCATCGCAGTGCACCGTCCCTTTCGTCGAGCGAACTCAGCCTCGGTCGGAACTCAGCCCTCGTCGAGCTCGGCGGACGTCGGCGGGTTGGCGCCGGGCCGTGAGACGGTGATCGCCGCGATCCTCGCGCACCGCTCCAGGATGGCCCCGACCGTCTCCGGGGTCACGTCGTGCAGCGCGTCTCGGCGCTCGGCGCCCAGCAGCCCTGCGCTCCACAGCCCGTCGATGAGGCCGGACATGAACGAGTCCCCGGCGCCCACCGTGTCCGCGACCTTGACCGTCGGGGCGGCCACCATCAGCCGGGCCCCCGAGTTGGTCGACGCGAACGCGCCCTTGCCGCCATGGGTGACCACCACGAGCGACGGGCCGCGGCGCGTCCACTCCTCGGCGATCTCCGCCGGTGCGATGCCGGGCAGCAGCCACGCGAGGTCCTCGTCGCTGACCTTCACCACGTCGGACTGCAGCACTAGCGCCTCGACCACCGGCAGCGCCTGCTCGGGGGAGCCCATCAGGGCGGGGCGCAGGTTCGGGTCGTAGGTGATGGTCGACGTCGCCCGGCGGTCTGCGACGAGCCGCGCGACCTTCTGCGCCCCAGGCTCCAGCACCGCCGCGATCGAGCCGGTGTGCAGCACCAGTGGCGGCTCCGCCGACTCCTCCCACGTGCTGGGGAGGTTCCACTCGAGGTCGAAGTCGTAGGTCGCGACGCCCTCCTCGTCGAGGAGCGCCGTCGCGATCGAGGTAGAGATCGCCGACTCGGCGCCCCGCAGCACCCGGACGCCCGAGGCGTCGAGGTGGCGGTTGACCAGGGCCCCATACGCGTCGGGGCCGGTCCAGGTGAGCAGCTCCGCATGCCGACCGAGCCGGGCCAGCCCGAGCGCCACGTTGGCGGGGCTGCCGCCGACGTGCTCGCTCACCGAGCCGTCAGGCCGGCGCACCACGTCGACCAGGGCCTCGCCGACCACCAGGGCGCGACCGGGGACCGGGCTCATCGCGCGTCCTCCTCGTCGGCGTCGGCAGGGCGGTCCAGGCCCTGCGCGGCCGAGAGCCGCTCACGGGCGCCGTCCAGCCACTGCTGGCAGCGGTTCGCCAGCGCCTCGCCGCGCTCCCACAGCACGAGCGACTCCTCGAGGCTGGCGCCGCCGGCCTCGAGCCGGGCGACGACCGCGATCAGCTCGTCGCGCGCCTCCTCGTAGCTGAGCGCGGCGAGGGCGTCGTCGGGGACAGGGGACTCGGAGGCAGTGGTCTTCGGCACGGGACCAGTCAACCAGCCGCCGCCGACGTCCCGCGAGCCTCTGTCGACGTCACTGCCGCGCGCAACTCGCCGAGGGCCACCCGCACGCGCAGCGCGTCCCCTTCTGCGACCTCCGCGGGGTCGCGGACCACTGCGCCATCACCGCGCTGCACCACCGCGTACCCGCGCTCGAGGGTCGCCGCGGGAGACAGTGCCCGCACCTGCGCGGCGAGCCGCTCGGTCTGCCCCGCCGCGCGGCTCAGCAGCAGGTCCAGCGAACGCCGGGCGGTGTCCCGCGCGCGGTGCACCTCGTGCTCGCGCATGTCGACGAGCGTCCCGGGCTGCGCGAGCACCGGGCGTGAGCGCAACGACTCCAGCCCGGCGCGCTCCCGCACCACCCGGTGCGTCAGGGCCGCGCGCATCCGGCCCCGGGCCTGCGTCAGCCGGGCCCGCTCCTCGCCCACATCGGGCACGATGCGCTTGGCGGCGTCGGTGGGCGTGGACGCGCGGTAGTCGGCCACCAGGTCGAGCAGTGGCGTGTCGGTCTCATGGCCGATGGCGCTGACCAGCGGGGTGCGGCAGGCCGCCGCGGCGCGGACCAGCGTCTCGTTGCTGAACGGCAGCAGGTCCTCCACGGCGCCACCGCCACGGGCCACCACGATCACCTCGACGTCGGGGCGCGCGTCGAGCTCGGCGATGGCGGCGCTGACCTGCGCGACGGCGCCCACGCCCTGCACCGCGACCTCGCGGATGACGAACTCGACCTGCGGCCACCGGGCACGGGCGTTGACCACCACGTCATGCTCGGCCTTCGACTCGCGCCCGCACACCAGGCCGACCACACGCGGCAAGAACGGCAGCGCGACCTTGCGGTCCGCGTCGAACAGCCCCTCCGCGGCGAGCACGCGCTTGAGGTGCTCGATCCGGGCCAGCAGTTCCCCCACGCCGATCGCCCGCACCGCGTCCGCGTTGAGCTGGAGCGTGCCGCGCTTCGTCCAGAACACCGGCTTGGCATGCACCACCACATGCGCGCCCTCCTGCACCGACGTCGTCGCGGCGGCCAGCACCCCCGCCGGCATCGACACCGGCAGGGACATGTCCGCGTCCGTGTCACGCAGCGTGAGGAACGCGATGCCCGAGCCGGGGCGCCGGTTGAGCTGCACCACCTGGCCCTCGACCCACACCGGGGCCATCCGCGCCACGTAGTCGGCGATCTTCGACGACAGCAGCCGCACCGGCCACGGGTTCTCCGCCGTGGTGTCCAATGCCCGCGCGGGCAGCCCGCCGCCGGCCTGGCCCTCGCCCGCGCTCACGCGCCACACCCCTGTCCCGTGTTCATGATCTGCACCCGACCAGCCTGTCATGCGCCGGAGACATGCCCGGGAGCCGGTGGCCATGCGCTGGACAGGTGGCAGGTCTGTGGCGGGGTGGCGCCGGGCGGGGCGGGGGGGGGGGGGGGCCGCCCCGCCGGGGGGGGGGGGGCCCCCCCGCGCCCCCCCCCCCCCGTCTCTTTTACACATCCCCGTCTCTTTTACCCGTCTCTTTTTATACATGCGGGCGGGTGCTCGCGGGGCCTGCCTAGACTGGCGGGCGTGACCACCTCGATGCCCTCGCCCCTCCGCAAGCGCGTGCTGCTGGCGGCGCCGCGCGGCTACTGCGCCGGAGTCGACCGTGCGGTGATCGCCGTTGAGAAGGCCCTCGACCACTACGGCGCCCCGATCTATGTGCGCAAGGAGATCGTGCACAACAAGTACGTCGTGGAGACCCTCGCGTCCCGCGGCGCGATCTTCGTGGACGAGACGGACGAGGTGCCCGAGGGCGCCCGCGTCGTGTTCTCCGCGCATGGCGTCTCCCCGGCGGTGCACGCGGCGGCGGAGGCCCGCTCGCTGCAGACCATCGACGCGACCTGCCCGCTCGTGACGAAGGTGCACAAGGAGGCCGTGCGCTTCGCCTCCGACGACTACGACATCCTGCTGATCGGGCACACCGGCCACGAGGAGGTCGAGGGCACGCAGGGAGAGGCCCCCGAGCACATCCAGGTGGTCAACTCCCCGGCCGACGTCGACGACGTGGTGGTGCGCGACCCCGACAAGGTGGTGTGGATCTCGCAGACCACGCTGTCCGTGGACGAGACCATGGAGACGGTGCGGCGGCTGCGTGAGCGCTTCCCGACGCTGCAGGACCCGCCGTCGGACGACATCTGCTACGCCACGCAGAACCGTCAGGTTGCGGTGAAGAAGCTGGCGCCGGACTGCGACGTGGTCATCACCGTCGGCTCGGCGAACTCGTCGAACTCGGTGCGCCTGGTCGAGGTCGCCCTGGACGCCGGGGCCCGCTCGTCCTACCGGGTGGACCGCGCGTCGGAGATCGACCCCGCCTGGCTCGAGGGCGCCACGACCGTCGGCGTCACCTCCGGCGCGTCGGTGCCGGAGATCCTGGTCCGCGACGTGCTGGACCTGCTGGCCGAGCACGGCTTCGGCGAGGTCGAGGAGGTCCGCACGGCCACCGAGGACCTGATGTTCTCGCTGCCGCGCGAGCTGGCCTCGGACCTCAAGCGGATGGGCGTCAATGTCAGCACCCCGCGCCGGGGACCGCGTCGCGACCTGAGCATCCAGCCGCTCTGAGCAGTCAGCCGCTGACCTGGCCGCTGCTCTAGCCCGCCAGCCACGCTGAGCGGGCTCGGGCGGCGGCTGCGGTCAGCGCCCGGCGGCGCTGTCGAGGTCGTCGAACGCGACGAAGCGCTCGCTCGCCGAGGCCAGCAGCTCGGGGGCGCTGACCACGCTGAGCTGGGGGTTCGCCGTGGGGGGCGTCGCCAGGTCGCCGTCGACGACCTGCAGGTCGGCGAACCTGCGGGCGCTCACCAGCACCCGGGTCTCGAGTGAGGACACGGTCTGGTTGTACGCGCCGGCCGCGGCGTCGATGGCCCGGCCGAGCTTCGCCAGGTGGGAGCCCATCGTCGCGAGCCTGCCGTGCAGCTCCTTGCCGAGCGTGAGCACCTGCTGCGCGTTGGACGCGAGGGCGTCCTGCCGCCAGGCGTAGGCGATGGTGCGGAGCATCGCGAGCAGCGTCATGGGCGTCGCGATGACGACGTTGCGCTCGAAGGCGTGCTCGATGATCGTCGGGTCCTCCTCGACGGCCGCGTGCAGGAACGCCTCGGCCGGGACGAACATCACCACGAACTCCGGCGCGGGGGCGAACTGGTCCCAGTACCGCTTGCCGGCGAGGTCGTCGACATGCGCCCGCACATGCCGGGCATGGGCCTTGAGGCGCGCGGCCCGCACCGACTCGTCGGCGGCCTGGCTCGCCTCGAGGAAGCCGAGGAAGGCGACCTTCGCGTCGACCACCACGTTCTTCCCACCGGCGAGCTTGACCACCATGTCGGGGCGCAGCAGGCCGTCGTCGGTGCGCACCTGGTCCTGCTCGACGAAGTCGACGTTCGCGAGCATCCCCGCGGACTCCACCACCCGCCGGAGCTGCTGCTCGCCCCACCGGCCGCGCACCTGCGACGAGCGCAGCGCCGTGACGAGCTGGGACGTCTCGGCCCGGAGCTGCTCGGAGGACGCGCGCATGCCCCGCACCTGCTCGCCCAGCGCGGCCTGCCCCTCGAGCCGGGCCTTCTCCGCGGTGGTGAGCTCGTGGCGCACCGCCTCGAGGGTGCGGCTCAGCGGCTCCACGAGCGCGCGCACCGCCTGTTCGCGCTGCGCGAGCTCGCCGACCTGCGACTGCTGGCTCGCGGAGAGCCGCTGGTGCGCGAGGGCCAGGAACTGCTCGTTGTTGCTGGACAGGGCGTCGGCCGCGAGGGCGCGGAACTGCTCCGCGAGCCGCTGCTGGTCCTCGCGGACCCCCGCGAGCCGTTCGGCGTGCGCGGCCCGCTCGGCTGCGAGCTGCGCCTGCGCGCGGGCCGTCTCGACCTGCGCGGCCTGCACCTGCGCGGACGACCGTCGGCTCGCGACGAGCACGCCCCCGAGCACACCGACGACGAGCGCGACCACCACAGCCAGGATGTCCATGGCGTCACCGTGTCACGGACCGCCCACACGCCGGAAACGGCCGACGGGTCGTCGGAGGCCCCACTAGCCTGACCGCGTGACCGAGAGCAGCGCCGCCCACGAGCCCGCCCCACCGCAGCCGCCCGCACCCGTCTCCGCGCCCGTGCCCGACGCTGCGGCTCCGACGGGTCTCGCGGCCCAGCCCGCCGTGCCCGCCGCGCTGGAGTTGCGCGGCCTGTGGAAGAAGTTCGGCTCGAAGATCGCCGTCGCCGGCATCGACCTCACGGTCCCGGCCGGCTCGTTCTACGGGCTCGTCGGCCCGAACGGGGCGGGGAAGACGACGTCGCTGTCGATGGCGACGGGCCTGCTGCGCCCCGACTTCGGCCAGGTGATGGTGCTCGGCCAGGACCTGTGGGCGGACCCGGTGAAGGGCAAGTCGCTGCTCGGCGTCCTGCCGGATGGCGTGCGCTTGTTCGACCGGCTCACCGGCGAGCAGCTCGTGACGTACGCGGGCCTGCTGCACGGGCTGGACCGGGAGACGGTGGCGGCGCGCACCGCCGACCTGCTGGCCGCCCTGGACCTGACCGCTGACGCCCGCACGCTGGTGGTCGAGTACTCCGCGGGCATGACCAAGAAGATCGCGCTGGCCTGCGCCATCGTGCACGCCCCCCGCGTGCTCGTGCTCGACGAGCCGTTCGAGGCGGTGGACCCGGTCTCGGCGGCGAACATCCGCGAGATCCTCACGTCGTACGTCGCCTCCGGCGGCACGGTGATCGTGTCCTCGCATGTGATGGACCTGGTGCAGCGCATGTGCGACCACGTCGCGGTGATCGCGAACGGCCACGTGCTGGCGGCGGGCACTGTCGACGACGTCCGCGCGGGCGCGAGCCTTGAGGACCGGTTCGTGCAGCTCGTCGGGGGCCGGAGCACGGGGGAGGGCCTCGCGTGGTTGCGCACCTCGTCCGTCTGAAGCTCGCGCTGCTGCGCAACGGGCTGCGCCGCTCGGTGTGGCAGGTCATCGGCCTGGTCGTCGGCCTGCTGTACGGCCTGGGCTTAGCGGTGTTGCTGCTGGTGGGCCTGGTGGCGCTCGCCGTGCAGGACGACCAGGAGCTCGCCGCGACAGTGCTGCTGCTGGGCGGCAGCCTCCTGGTGCTCGGCTGGTGGATCGTCCCGCTGGTCGCCTTCGGGGTGGACGCGACGCTCGACCCGCAACGGTTCACCACGTTCTCCATCCCGCGCCGCTCGCTGCTGGCGGGGCTCGCGATCGCCGGCCTGGTGGGCATTCCGGGCCTCGTGACGGTGCTGGTGGCGCTGACCTCGGTGACGGTGTGGTGGCGGACGCCCGCAGCCGTCGTGGCGGGGCTCGTCGGCGCGGTGCTCGCGGTGGCGCTGTGCGTGGTCGGCTCGCGCGCCACGACGACGGCGCTGGCCCCGTTGGTGATGCGCCGCAAGGTGCGCGAGGTCGCCACGATCGCGGTGCTGATCCCGATGTTCCTGCTGGGGCCGATCATGGGCGCGGTGGGCAGCGGGCTGGAGAGCATCTCCGACACGTTCCCGGAGGTCGCGCGGACGCTTGGCTGGACGCCTTTCGGGGCGCCGTGGGCGCTGGCCGTCGACGTCGCCGCCGGGCAGTGGGCGCCGGCCGCCGCGAAGCTCGCCATCGGACTGGTGACGCTCGCCGCTCTGCTGTGGGTGTGGGACCGGGCGCTGACCCGTGCGCTCACCGGGGGAGAGCAGCGCGAGGGCCCGCGGGCGAAGGCGCGCGGGCTCGGCTGGTTCGACCGCTTCCCCGCGACGCCGGTGGGTGCCGTGGCCGCGCGGAGCCTGACCTACTGGCTGCGCGACCCCCGGTACGCCGGCGCGGTGATCCTGGTGCCGTTGGTGCCGGTGCTGTTCCTCTTCCTGGGCGGGCGCCAACTGTCGCTCCTGCTCTCCGCGCCGATCGGGGCGCTGCTCTTCGGCTGGGGCATCGCCGCGGACATCGCCTACGACAGCACCGCGTTCTGGACGCACGTCGCCGCGCCGATCCGCGGCACGGTGGACCGCTGGGGGCGGGCCTGCGCGGCACTGGCGCTCGGGGCGCCCGCCACGCTGCTCATGTCCGTGGTGGTGGTCGCGTTGACCGGGCGCTGGGACCTGATCGTCCCCGTGGTGGGATACAGCCTCGGCGTGCTGGCCACCGCGACGGGCGCGTCGAGCTTCATCTCCGCCCGGGTCGTCTACCCGGTGCCGAAGCCGGGCGAGAACCCGTTCTCCACCCCGCAGGGCAGCCAGACCGCGGCGATGGTGTCGCAGATGGCGGGCATGGCCGGCATCCTGCTCCTGGCGCTGCCCAGCACGGCGCTCGCGGTGGCGGCGGTGCTCACCGGCTCGATGTGGCTGGGCCTGCTCACGGCCGTGGCGTCGATCGCGCTCGGCGGCCTGTTCCTGGTGCTGGGCGTGCGGATGGGCGGCGTCCAGTACGACACCCGGGCGCCCGATCTGCTCACCACGATGCGCGGATTCGCCTGACCCGCGCGGCACCACCTTCGCGGCGGCTCGGCCCGGCATTCGGCTCGGCCACGTAGCATTGCCCGACGTGGCACTCACCATCGGCATCGTCGGCCTGCCCAACGTCGGCAAGTCCACCCTTTTCAACGCACTGACCCGCGCGCAGGTGCTCGCGGCGAACTACCCGTTCGCCACGATCGAGCCCAACGTCGGCGTGGTCCCGCTGCCCGACCCTCGGCTGGAGAAGCTCGCCGAGATCTTCGGCAGCGAGCGCATCCTGCCCGCGACGGTGTCGTTCGTCGACATCGCGGGCATCGTCAAGGGCGCCAGCGAGGGGGAGGGGCTCGGCAACAAGTTCCTCGCGAACATTCGCGAGGCCGAGGCGATCTGCCAGGTCACCCGCGCCTTCGCCGACCCGGACGTGGTGCACGTCGACGGCCGCGTCTCTCCCAAGGACGACATCGAGACGATCAACACCGAGCTGATCCTCGCGGACCTGCAGACCCTGGAGAAGGCGGTGCCCCGCCTTGAGAAGGAGGTGCGGGGCAAGAAGGCCGACCAGGCGCTGCTCACCGCCGCCCAGCAGGCCCAGGCCGTGCTGGAGAAGGGCGAGACCCTCTTCCAGGGCGCGAAGGCCGCCGGCATCGACCCCGAGCAGCTCGCGCAGCTCCAGCTCATGACGGCCAAGCCGTTCATCTACGTCTTCAACACCGACGACGCGGGCCTCGCGGACACCGCCATGCAGGACGACCTGCGCGCGTTCGTCGCCCCCGCCGACGCGATCTTCCTCGACGCGAAGTTCGAGTCCGAGCTCGTCGAGCTCGAGCCCGACGAGGCCAAGGAGATGCTCGCCGAGAACGGCCAGGAGGTGCCCGGCCTGGAGCAGCTCGCCAAGGTCGGCTTCCACACCCTCGGCCTGCAGACGTACCTCACCGCCGGCCCCAAGGAGTCGCGCGCCTGGACGATCCACCAGGGCTGGACGGCGCCGCAGGCCGCGGGCGTCATCCACACGGACTTCCAGAAGGGCTTCATCAAGGCCGAGGTCATCGGCTTCGAGGACCTGGTGGCCGCCGGATCTGTCGCTGCCGCCCGCGCCGCCGGCAAGGCGCGCATCGAGGGCAAGGACTACGTCATGCACGACGGCGACGTGGTGGAGTTCCGCTTCAACGTGTGAGCTCGCGCCTCATCAGGCAGACGTCAACGCGGCTCGGTCGGTGGGATTCGACTGAGCCGCGTTGTCCTCTGCCTCGCACCACGACGTGTGTGGGCGACTACCCCTGCGGCACCGTGCCCACCTGCTTGGCTGGCACGCCAACGACCACGGCCCATGCGTGCACGTCCTTGGTGACGACAGCTCCTGCGCCGCCGACAGCCCCATCGCCGATCGTCACGCCCGGCAGGACCGTCACGTTGGCGCCGAACCACACGCCTTGGCCGATCACCACGCGGGCCGGATGCATATCGGCCCGTCGGCTGGGCGTCATGTCGTGATTCAGCGTCGTGATGACGGCGTTGTGGCCGATGAGCGACCCATCGCCGATCTCGATGCCGCCCTGGTCCTGGAACCGGCAGCCGCTGTTGACGAACACGTTCTCGCCGAATCGGATGTTCTTGCCGAAGTCAGCGCTGAAGGGCGGGAAGAGGTTGAAGGACTCGGAGACCTCGTGCCCGGTGAGCTCGCTCATCAGGGCGCGCACCTCGTCGGGGGAGCAGTAGCGGCCGGAATATGGGCCATGTCCCCGACGATAGGTCGTCGTGTCCCGCGCCCTCTGGCGGTGTGGCGCCGTGGGCGTCCTGTGAGGGCGCGTGAGCCCTGGGGCGCGGCACATAGCACGCGCGTCCTGTTCGTGCAGCGCGGTTGGGCCGTTTTGCGCTCTTCGATCGACACCCGCTGTGTAACAGCGATGTTTCCGCAGGTGTCCATCTCATATCCTGGACACTACTGCCCAGTATCGATACGGTAACGATCCGCTCTCCGAAACGATCGCGTCCGATATGTCCTCCGCGGTGTGGCTAGCGTGACCACACATCCCTAGGCGTCCGCCTGTCTGAACCAGACGGGGGACGCCCGGTGTCCGAACCGCGTCGCAGTGCGCGGCGGGTTCGTCACACACTCCCAGGAGGAACATTGAAGACGATGCGAGCGGTTGCGGCCGTCTCCACGCTGGCGGCGGGTTCGCTCGTGCTGGCGGCATGCTCGGGCCCGGCGGAGAAGGACTCCGGCATCTCCGAGTCCAGCACCATCACCGTCGCGTGGGAGGCGCCGCTCAACGAGCTCAACACGAGCTCGAGCAACGGCAACGCCACGCAGAACGCGGTCATCACCTCCATGCTGAACGGCGCGTTCTGGTACTACAACGAGAGCCTGGAGCTCGTCCACGACGAGTCCTTCGGCACGTTCGAGAAGACCAGCGACGACCCGCTGACGGTGAAGTACACGTTCGCGGACGACGTCAAGTGGAGCGACGGCACGCCGACTGACGCCGCTGACCTGCTCCTCGAGTGGGCCGCCACGTCCAACGTCTTCAACAACGTCGAGGCCGAGGAAGACCCGGAGACGGGCGAGGTCCTCAACCAGGACGCGATCGACGCCGGCGTCTACTTCGACGGCAACGTCCCCGGGCGCGCGCTCATCACCGAGACCCCGGAGATCACCGACGACGGCAAGACGATCACCTTCGTCTACTCCAAGAAGTTCGCCGACTGGGAGTCCGACTTCCAGAAGTCGGACATCCCGGCGCACGTCGCGGGCCAGCTCGCCCTCGGCATCGAGGACGCCGACGAGGCCAAGGCCGCGGTCGTCACCGCGATCCAGGAGAACGACGTCGAGGCGCTGAGCAAGCTCTCGAAGGTCTGGAACTCCGGCTTCGAGTTCACGAGCCTGCCGGCTGACGAGAAGGTCTACGTCTCCAACGGCGCCTTCCTGATGACCGAGTACGTCGAGAACTCGCACATGACGCTCGAGGCGAACCCGGAGTACAAGGGCGACCTCAAGCCGAAGGTCGACAGCATCACCATCCGGTACATCGAGGACCCGATGGCCCAGGTGACCGCCCTGCAGAACGGTGAGGTCGACCTGATCGGCCCGCAGGCCACCGCTGACGTCCGCGCCGCGATCGAGGCCCTGGACGGCGTCGAGTCGCTCAACGGCGTCGAGGGCACGTACGAGCACGTCGACCTGGTCTTCGCCAACGGCGGCCCGTTCGACCCCGCGACCTACGGCGGCGACGCTGAGAAGGCGCGCAAGGTCCGCCAGGCGTTCCTCAAGGCGATCCCGCGTCAGCAGATCGTCGACAACCTCATCGTCCCGCTGAACCCGGACGCCGAGGTGCGCAACTCCTTCATCATCATCCCCGGCTCGTCTGACTACGACGACATGGTCAAGGGCAACGGCTCCGACGCCTACACCGCGGCTGAGGACATCGAGGGCGCCAAGGCGCTGCTCGCCGAGGCTGGCGTGACCACGCCGGTCAACGTCCGCTTCGCGTTCAACGGCGACAACACGCGCCGCCAGACGCAGTTCGCGCTCATCACGGAGACGGCGGCCGCCGCTGGCTTCACGCTCGTCGACGCGAGCAAGCCCGCCGCCGAGTGGGGCACGCTCCTGTCCACCGGCCAGGACCAGTACGACGCCTCGCTCTTCGGCTGGCAGTCCACCTCGACGGCCGTCACCGAGTCGGACGCCAACTACCGCACCGGTGGCGTGAACAACTACGGCAAGTACTCCAACGCCGAGGTTGACGCGCTGTTCGACGAGCTCCAGGTCGAGACGGACCCGGCCAAGCAGATCGAGATCCAGATCAAGGTCGAGAAGATCCTCTGGAACGACGCATTCGGCACCACCATCTTCCAGTTCCCGGCGATCCAGGCCTGGAAGAACATCACCGGTGTCACGCCGATCAGCATCTCGCCGACGATCTTCGCGGGTTACTGGAACTGGGAGACCACGGGCACGACGGCGGGCGACGAGCCCTCCGCCACCAGCTGACCATTCGGCTCGGCTACACGCCTGACCAGGCCTGACAGCGGTCTGGGCATCACGCGGAGCGCGCCGGAACCCTGAGTTCCGGCGCGCTTCGCGGTTCCGTGCCCCAAGGGTCGGCGTCGCGGTCGCGTCCCTTTCTTCCCCCGCCCCCGTTCTGACGGCCGGGGCGGGCCCTGGTGGAGGACTGCGCATTTCGAGTCGCAGCCCATGAGCGCGTACGCTGGCGCGGCCACGGGGGATTCCGCTGTCACTGCGAGGTATCGCTTTCGATGTTCACCTTCATATCGCGACGAATCCTGCAAGGGCTTGCCACCCTGCTGGCGTCGAGTTTCTTGATGTATCTGATGGTGTCGGTCTCCATCCGACCCCTCGACGACCTGCTCGAGAGCACGTCGCCCAATAAGGAGCAGCTCATCGCTGCCCGGCGGGTGCTCCTCGACCTGGACACGCCTGTCGTGATCCGGTACGTCAAATGGCTCGGGAACTTCCTCACCGGGGACCTGGGCACGGCCTGGGTATCCGGTCAGGCGGTCGGCGACAAGCTCGGCGGGGCTGTGGTCTCGACGCTCCAGCTCGTCAGCGCCGCGACGTTGCTCGCCATCCTGTTCGGGGTGGCCGTCGGCATCGTCAGCGCGCTGCGCCAGTACACGTCGTTCGACTACCTCATCACCTTCGTCTCGTTCGTCCTCTACTCGCTGCCCGCGTTCTGGGTCGCTGTGCTGCTCAAGCAGTGGGGCGCGATCGGGTTCAACGACTTCCTCGCTGACGCCTCGCAATCCTGGCCGGCGATGATCGGCGCAGGGCTGGTGTTCGGCGTCGTGGCCGCGCTGGCCGTCGGGGGCGATGCCCGCCGACGGGTCACCGGCTTCGCGATCGGCGCCGTGGCCACCTCAGCAGTGCTGGCATACCTGTCGCTCAGCGGTTGGTGGAGCACCCCGCACCTGGGCCCCGTGCTCATCGCCGTCGTCGGCACGGGCTTCGCGCTCGCCATCACCACGCTCTCCACCGGCCTGCGCAACCGCCGCTCGCTCGGCTCCGCGCTGTCCGTCGTGGTGCTCGGCATCGTGCTGTACACGCCGTTGCAGTACCTCTTCGCGTACGTGCCGATGAACTGGCCGTTCGCCCTCGCGCTGGGCGGCGTCGCCATCGGCTCCGGGTGGCTCGTCGGGCGGCTGTGGGGTGGCCCGGACCGGGGCCAGTCCTCGCGCACCGCGGCGCTGACGGCCCTCGCCGTGTCCGCCATGATCTTCATCGACCAGGTCATGCAGGTGTGGCCGAAGTACTTCAACGCGCCAGCGATCAAGGGCCGTCCCATCGCCACCGTCGGCGACCGGACCCCGAACCTGGGCGGCGACTTCTGGGTGCGGACGCTCGACACCTACACCCACCTGCTGCTGCCGACGCTCGCGCTGCTGCTGATCAGCTTCGCCGGGTACACGCGGTTCTCCCGCGCCAGCATGCTCGAGGTGATGGGCCAGGACTACATCCGCACGGCCCGCGCCAAGGGGCTCTCCGAGCGGACCGTGGTGATGCGCCACGGCTTCCGTAACTCGATGATCCCGCTGGCCACCATCGTCCCGCTGGACGTGGTCGCGCTGTTCGGCGGCGCGATCATCACCGAGCAGGTCTTCGGCCGGCCCGGCATGGGCCAGCTCTTCATCAAGTCGCTGCACAACGCGGAGATCGAGCCGATCATGGCCTACCTCGTGATCACGGCAGGGCTCGCGGTCCTCGCGAACATCCTCGCCGACCTCATCTACGCCGCACTCGACCCTCGAATCCGGGTGAACGCATGAGCACGCCAGAGACCCCCTCCCCGCACGGCGCCCTCGACGAGCTGCCCCCGGAGGAGGCCGTCGAGAACGCCATCGAGCTCAAGGAGGTCGAAGGCCTCTCGCAGAACCAGATCGTGCTGCGGAGGTTCTTCCGCCACCGCGCGGCAGTCGCCGCGATGGTCGTGCTCATCGGCATCGTGCTGCTGGCCTTCACCTCGATCGGCGTCGGCCCGATCCCGGGCTGGTGGAAGTTCTCGCCCAACCAGACGGGCGCGTTGGCCAACCCGAGCGGCTCGCCCACGATGAGCCTGCCCACGTGGCTGGGCGGCACCGGCCTGGCGATCGGGGAGCACCCGTTCGGACAGGACGAGGCTGGGCGTGACGTGTTCGCACGCGTCATGCGCGGCACGCAGACGTCGCTCACCGTGATGGGCATCGTGGGCCTGGTGGCCTCGATGGTCGGCATCCTCGTCGGCGCGCTGGCGGGCTACTACCGTGGCGCGCTGGACAGCTGGCTGATGCGGTTCACGGACCTGGTCATCACCATCCCCGTGCTCGTGCTCGGCGCGATCCTGGGCAGCCTCGCGGCGGGCGCCGGTGGCGCGTACCTGCTGGCGATCTTCCTCGGCCTGGCGTCGTGGACCACGCTGGCCCGGCTCGTGCGCGGTGAGTTCCTCTCGCTGCGCGAGCGGGAGTTCGTCGACGCGGCCCGCGTGGCCGGCGCCAGCGACCGGCGGATCATCTTCAAGCACATGCTGCCGAACTCGATCGGCGTGATCATCGTCAACCAGACGCTGCTGATGAGCTCGGCGATCCTGCTGGAGACGGCCCTCAGCTTCGTGGGGATGGGCATCCGCTACCCCAACGTGTCGCTGGGCCAGCTCATCAACCAGTACCAGGAGGCGTTCGCGACGCGACCGTGGCTGTTCTGGTGGCCGGGCATGCTGATCGTCACGATCGCGCTGACGGTGAACTTCATCGGCGATGGCATGCGGGACGCGTTCGACCCGCGGCAGAAGCGCATCCCGTCTCAGCGCAAGATGGACCGCGCCGCGGCCCGGACCGCGCGGTCGACCGCAGCCGCCGCGGAACCGGGACTCTGATGACGGGCCTGCACAGGCCCTCGCAGGCGGCCCGGTCAGCCTGCGGCGGCGCCGAGCGCCACCAGCACGGACAGCACCGCGCAGCCGGCCACCACATCCCAGTGCCAGCGGACAGTCGGGACGGGGGCTCCCTGCACGGGGACCCGGTCGAGGTGCCCGGCCTTGCGCAGCGCCTCATGGCGCGCGGCGATCTCCAGGGCGGCCACGTCGGCGCTGGCGCCGTTGGCCGTGCGTCGGGCGTCCACCGGCTTGGCCAGGTCGCGACGGGCGGGCGCCCCGCTGCGCGCGGGGGTCGCCCATGCGGTGTAGTCGCCGCCGGTGGTCTCGATCTTCAGGGCGAGGCGGGTGTCGGCACCCCGGTAGGCGGGCCACGGCACGTGCACGGTGCGCAGCACATTGCGCAGCTCGATGCCGCCGTCGGAGACCTCCACCCGTGGGCGCCAGAACATGGCCCACACGAGCAGCACCACGAGCAGCGGCACAGCCCCGTACCGCAGCAGCTCCCGGCCGCCGCCGGCGGCCATCGCCACCAGGCAGACCAGCCCGGCGAACGCGGTCGCGACCGTCAGCACACGACCCGGCATCGACCTGAACACCCGCGCAGCACCCATGCGCACATGCTCCCAGACACGATGAGCACGCCTGTCACGCCTGCGGGCGCGAGCAGGACCCCCCGGAAGGACCAGATCACCCGTGGCCACTGAAACCGCAGTCGAGGCGCCCGCGCGCGAGCGCGCCGAGCCGGTCCTCACCGTCCGCGACCTGAGCGTCAACTTCTACGTGGATGGCGAGTGGTTCCCCGCCGCCGTGGACGTCAGCTATGACGTGCGCCCGGGCGAGGTGCTCGCGATCGTCGGCGAGTCGGGCTCCGGCAAGACGCAGTCGTCGATGTCGCTGATCGGGCTGCTGCCCCCGAACGGGCGCGCATATGGCAGCGCCATGCTCGACGGCCGCGAACTGCTGGGCATGTCGCCCGGGCGGCTGCGCCATGTGCGGGGCAAGGAGGTCGCGGTCATCTTCCAGGAGCCGATGACGGCCCTGAACCCCGTCTACACCGTGGGCTTCCAGATCGTGGAGACGCTGCGCACGCACTTCCCGATGGGCCCCAAGGAGGCCAAGGCCCGCGCCATCGAGCTGCTGACCATGGTGGAGATCCCCGAGCCGGAGCGCCGGTTCGACTCCTACCCGCACCAGCTCTCGGGTGGGCAGCGGCAGCGCGCCATGATCGCCCAGGCGCTGGCCTGCGACCCCCGGCTGCTCATCGCCGACGAGCCGACCACGGCGCTGGACGTCACGGTGCAGGCGGAGATCCTGCAGCTCATGCGCGACCTGCGCACCCGCATCGACTCGGGGATCGTGCTCATCACCCATGACATGGGCGTGGTGGCGGACCTGGCCGACTCGATCCTGGTGATGAAGGACGGCCGCGTCGTCGAGCAGGGGACGGCGGAGCAGATCTTCTCCAACCCGCAGCACCCCTACACCCGCTCGCTGCTGGCCGCGGTGCCCCACCTGGGCGCGTCCCGCCCGGCGACGGCCGTCGTCACCGAGCCGGACCGCGAGCCCGCTCCGGCGCCTGCGGATGAGCGCCCCGTGGTGCTCGACGCGCAGGGCATGGTCATCGAGTACCCCGGGCGTGGGCGCACGCCCGGCTTCCGTGCGGTCGACGGCGTGGACCTGACCCTGCACCAGGGCGAGGTCGTGGGCCTGGTGGGGGAGTCCGGCTCGGGCAAGACCACCATCGGCCGCGCGGTCGTGGGCCTGCTGCCCGTCTCGGCGGGCACGCTGCGGGTGGCCGGGGTGGACATGGTCGGCGCGTCCCGCAAGACCCTGGCGCCGTTGCGCCGGCAGGTCGGGATCGTCTTCCAGGACCCGGGCTCCTCGCTGAACCCGCGCCTGCCGATCGGCGAGTCCATCGGCGAGCCGATGATGCTGCACACCGGCATCAAGGGCGCCGAGCTGAGCCGTCGGGTCGAGGAGCTGCTGGACCAGGTCCACCTGCCGCGTGCCATGCGCAACCGCTACCCGCATGAGCTCTCGGGCGGGCAGCGCCAGCGGGTCGGCATCGCCCGGGCGCTGTCGCTGGAGCCGAAGCTGCTGGTGGCGGATGAGCCGACGTCAGCGCTCGACGTGTCGGTGCAGGCGCGCGTGCTGGAGCTGTTCCAGGAGCTGCAGCGCGAGCACGGGTTCGCCTGCCTGTTCATCTCGCACGACCTGGCGGTGGTGGAGATCCTCTCCAGCCGGGTCGCGGTGATGCACCAGGGCAAGCTCGTGGAGCACGGGGCCACGGAGCAGGTGGTGCACGCGCCGCAGCACGCGTACACGCAGCGGCTGCTCGCGGCCGTGCCGGTGCCGGACCCGGTGGAGCAGCGCAGCCGGCGCGAGGCCCGCGCGGCGTTGCTGGCCGAGGCCGCACATGAGCAGGATGCGATCGAGCAGGCTGCGCTGGCGCGCGCGGCGGCCGCCCGGCTCGACGGGATCGGCGAGGACAGGGTGCCGCCGAACGCGCTCTGAGCGCGTCTCACCACACGGCACCACACGACAGGCAGGGCCGGCGCGGACTTCCGCGCCGGCCCTGCCTGTCGTGTGCCCGGGGTCCGCGGCGGGGTGGGTGACCGCACATTGGACGTGTGTCCATCGCTCCCTGATTCGGCGTATACCATGTGCGCGGCTGCAAGGTGATGGCTTTGGTCCAAATTAACCCTATGGGATGAATCGACCGTCCAGTCGGCGGATCGACTCGCCCGCCGCTCGGTGCTCGAGCGCAGGGGGTTGTTCGGCCTGTGCCACCCGTTCCAGCCACTCGGGATCGATCGCGCACGGTGACGGTCACGCCTGCCACCCGGCTGGCATGCCGCGCCCCCGTTGCTGCTCGACCGCGGCCTGTCGAGCCGACCGCGGTCACCGAATTCCGGGCCTGTCCGGATTCCACTGGAGGAACAATGAAGATCAGGCGTTTCGCCGGCTTCGCGGCCACCATCGCGGTGGGCGCGCTTGCCCTGACCTCGTGCGCCAGCGCGGGCACGGACGGCGGCGGGTCCACGGCTGACAGCTCGGGCGGCATCGTGACCGCCTGGGGCAGCGAGCCGCAGAACCCGCTCATCCCCACCAACACCAACGAGGTCGGCGGCGGGAAGATCATCGACCTCGTCTTCTCGGGCCTGGTCTACTACGACGCCGACGGCGCCGCGCACAACGAGGTCGCCAAGTCCATCGAGACCGAGGACGCGCAGACCTACACGATCACGCTCAACGAGGGCTGGACGTTCACCAACGGCGAGCCCGTCACGTCCGAGAGCTTCGTCGACGCCTGGAACTACGGCGCCCAGCTGAGCAACGCCCAGCTGTCGAGCTACTTCTTCGAGGGCATCGAGGGCTTCTCGTGGGACGAGGACTCCGAGCTCACCGGGCTCCAGATCGTCGATGACACGACCTTCACCGTGAAGCTCAAGCAGCCCGAGGCCGACTTCCCGCTGCGGCTCGGCTACTCCGCGTACTTCCCGCTGCCGCAGGTGGCGTTCGAGGACATGGACGCCTTCGGCGAGCACCCGATCGGCAACGGCCCGTACAAGGTCGCCTCCGAGGACGCCTGGCAGCACAACGTCGAGATCGCCCTGGCGCCGAACGAGGACTACTCCGGCGACCGCGAGGCGCAGAACGGCGGGGTGACCGTCAAGTTCTACGAGACCCTCGACGGCGCCTACAACGACCTGCTCGCCGGCCAGCTCGACGTGCTCGACCAGGTGCCGGACAGCGCGTTCAGCACCCTCGAGGACGAGCTGGGCGACCGTGCGGTCAACCAGCCCGCGGCGATGATCCAGACGCTCATCATCCCGATGGACCTCGAGCACTTCACCGGCGCCGAGGGCCAGCTCCGCCGCCAGGCGATCTCCATGGCGATCAACCGCGAGGAGATCACCGAGGCGATCTTCGAGGGCACGCGCACGCCGGCGGACGACTTCACGTCGCCCGTGATCGACGGCTGGTCCGACGACGTGACGGGCTCCGAGGTGCTCGACTACAACGCGGCCAAGGCCAAGGAGCTGTGGGCCCAGGCTGACGCGATCTCGCCGTACACCGGCACGTTCACGATTGGCTACAACAGCGACGGCGGCCACCAGGCCTGGGTCGACGCTGTGGCCAACAGCCTGCGCAACACCCTGGGCATCTCCGCCGAGGGCAACCCGTACCCCGCGTTCAAGGACCTCCGCGAGGACGTCACGAACGGCGCCATCTCCGGGGCGTTCCGCTCCGGCTGGCAGGCCGACTACCCGGGCCTCTACAACTTCCTCGGCCCGCTGTACGGCACCGGGGCGGGCTCGAACGACGCCGGCTACTCGAACGCCGAGTTCGACTCGCTGCTCGCGCAGGGCTCCGCGGCCACGTCCGTCGACGAGGCCAACGAGTACTTCACGCAGGCGCAGGAGGTCCTGTTCCAGGACCTCCCGGCGATCCCGCTCTGGTACCAGAACGTCACGGGCGGCTCCGCTGACACCGTCTCGAACGTCGAGTTCGGCTGGAACAGCGTCCCGCTGCTCTACGAGGTCACCAAGAACTGACCTCGCCTGACGCCCTGGGGGTGGAGCCACGCCGGCCCCACCCCCAGGGCTCGCCCGCCCGGGAGGTCCGGAGCGGGCTCCCACTGTCTGTCCGCGTGCCCGAGAGGCGCGCGGAACCACACGAGGAGGAGACCTGATGGCCTGGTATGTCGGGCGCAGGCTCTTGCAGATGATCCCGGTGTTCCTCGGGGCAACGCTGCTGATCTACGCGATGGTGTTCCTGCTCCCCGGGGACCCCGTCGCCGCCCTGGGTGGCGAGCGGGGGCTGAACCCCGCGGTGGCAGCGCAGATCCGCGCGGAGTACAACCTGGACAAGCCCTTCCTCGTCCAGTACCTGCTCTACCTGCAGGGCATCTTCACCTTCGACCTGGGCACGACGTTCTCGGGCCGGCCCGTCACGGACGTCATGGCCGACGCGTTCCCCGTCACGTTCCAGCTCGCGGTGATGGCGCTGGCCTTCGAGGCCGTCTTCGGCATCGCCGCCGGCGTGATCGCCGGTCTCCGCAAGGGCAAGGCCTTCGACGCCACCGTGCTCGTCCTCAGCCTGCTGGTCGTCGCGGTGCCGACGTTCGTCATCGGCTTCGTGATGCAGTTCGTCGTCGGGGTGAAGCTGCGCTGGCTGCCGACCGCCGTGGGCAGCGACGTGAGCTTCACGTCGCTGATCATGCCCGCGATCGTGCTCGGCGCGGTCTCCTTCGCCTATGTGCTCCGGCTGACCCGCAACTCCGTCGCCGAGAACCTCACGGCCGACCATGTCCGCACCGCCACGGCCAAGGGGCTGTCCCGGCCGCGCGTGGTCAGCGTGCACGTGCTGCGCAACTCCCTGATCCCCGTGGTGACGTTCCTCGGCGCCGACCTCGGCGCCCTGATGGGTGGCGCGATCATCACCGAGGGCATCTTCAACATCAACGGCGTCGGCGGGACGCTGTTCCGCGCGATCCAGCAGGGGCAGTCCACGACCGTCGTGTCAGTGACCACCGTGCTCGTCATCGTCTACATCGTCGCGAACCTGCTCGTCGACCTCCTCTACGCGGCACTCGACCCGAGGATCCGTTATGCCTGACGCCACCACCCGTCCGCACCAGGCGCACTTCTTCGCCAACCTGGACCAGGCCCCGCTGGAAGTCGTGGACTCGATCGACGAGGGCGCTGCCCCCGCGAGCCTGTGGGCCGACGCCTGGCACAGCCTGCGCCGCCGCCCGCTGTTCTGGATCTCCGCGGCGCTGATCCTGCTGGTCGTGGCCGTCGCTGCCTTCCCCGGCCTGTTCACGTCGACGGACCCCCGGTTCTGCGAGCTGAAGAACAGCCTGGACGGCCCCAGCGCCGGCCACCCGTTCGGCTTCGACCGGCAGGGGTGCGACATCTACGCGCGCACCATCTACGGCGCCCGGGCCTCGGTGCTCGTCGGCGTGCTCACCACCATCGTCGTGGTCCTCGTCGGCGGCCTGATCGGCGCTGTCGCGGGCTTCTTCGGCGGCTGGTTCGACGCCGTGCTGTCCCGCGTCACGGACATCTTCTTCGCGATCCCGCTGGTGCTCGCCGCGATCGTCGTCATGCAGATGTTCAAGGAGAGCCGCAACATCCTCACCGTGGTGGTGGTGCTCGGCATCTTCGGCTGGCCACAGCTCGCCCGCGTGATGCGCGGCGCGGTGATGAGCGTCAAGAACGCGGACTTCGTCACCGCCGCGAAGTCGCTCGGCGCCTCCCGCGTGAAGACACTGCTGCGCCACGTCATCCCGAACGCCGCGGCGCCGGTCATCGTCTACGCGACGGTCGCGCTGGGCACGTTCATCGTGGCCGAGGCGACGCTGTCCTTCCTGGGCATTGGGCTCCCGCCCGAGGTCACCTCGTGGGGCGCCGACATCTCGAAGGCCCAGACGTCGCTGCGCAGCCAGCCGTCGGTGCTCTTCTACCCGGCCGGGGCGCTCGCCCTGACCGTGCTCAGCTTCATCATGATGGGCGACGCCGTGCGCGACGCCCTCGACCCGAAGGCACGCAAGCGATGAGCCAGCCGACATCGACAGGCGCCGCCGCGCGCCCGAGCGACCAGCAGCCGCTGCTCGCGATCCGCGACCTCGAGGTCTCCTTCACCACCGCGGCGGGCGTCGTGCCCGCCGTGCGCGGCGTGGACCTCACGGTCTACCCCGGCCAGACGGTCGCCATCGTGGGCGAGTCGGGGTCCGGCAAGTCGACGACCGCGCACGCGATCATCGACCTGCTGCCGGGCACCGGGAAGGTCACGGGCGGCTCGATCATGTTCGAGGGCCGGGACCTGGCGGCGCTGAGCCGCCGCGAGATGGTCGCGGTGCGCGGCAAAGAGATCGGCCTGGTCCCGCAGGACCCGATGTCGAACCTCAACCCGGTGTGGTCCGTCGGGTTCCAGGTCAAGGAGGCCCTCAAGGCCAATGGCGTGGCACGCGGCGCGGCGGCGGACAAGCGCGTCGCGGAGCTGCTCACCGAGGCCGGCCTTCCGGACGCCGCGCGCCGGGCGAAGCAGTACCCGCACGAGTACTCGGGCGGTATGCGCCAGCGCGCGCTGATCGCCATCGGCCTCGCGGCTCGCCCCAAGCTGCTCATCGCCGACGAGCCGACGTCCGCCCTGGACGTCACGGTGCAGCGCACGATCCTGGACCACCTGCAGGGCCTCACCGAGGAGCTCGGCACCGCCGTGCTGTTCATCACGCACGACCTGGGCCTGGCCGCCGAGCGCGCCGAGCACCTCGTGGTGATGTACCGCGGCAAGGTCGTCGAGTCGGGCCCCGCGCGCGACATCCTCAGCGCGCCGAGGCATCCGTACACGCAGCGCCTCGTCGCGTCCGCGCCCTCGCTCGCGTCGCAGCGCATCCAGAGCGCCAAGGAGCGGGGCGTCACGACCACGGAGCTGCTCGCCCCCACGGGCGGCGACGGCGTGAACGCGACCCGCGACGACGTCGTGGCCGTGGAGAACCTGACGCGCACCTTCAAGCTGCGCGGCGGCCGGCCGGGCAAGCAGAAGGAGTTCACCGCCGTCGACGACGTGTCGTTCGCGATCAAGCGCGGCACCACGATGGCGCTGGTGGGGGAGTCGGGCTCGGGCAAGTCCACCGTGGCGAACATCGTGCTCAACCTGCTCGACCCCACCAGCGGCCGCATCCTGTTCGACGGAACGGACCTGAGCACGCTCAACCGCGCCCAGCTCTTCGACTTCCGCCGCCGCGTGCAGCCGATCTTCCAGAACCCGTACGGCTCGCTCGACCCGATGTACTCGATCTACCGCACGATCGAGGAGCCGCTGCGCACCCACAAGATCGGCGACCAGAAGTCGCGCGAGGCCAGGGTCCGCGAGTTGCTGGACCTCGTCGCGCTGCCGGCCTCCACCATGCGCCGGTACCCCAACGAGCTGTCCGGCGGGCAGCGCCAGCGCATCGCCATCGCGCGCGCCCTGGCGCTGGGCCCCGAGGTCATCGTGTGCGACGAGGCCGTCTCGGCCCTCGACGTGCTCGTGCAGGCGCAGATCCTCACGCTGCTCAACGACCTGCAGGCTGAACTCGGGCTCAGCTACCTGTTCATCACGCACGACCTGGCGGTGGTCCGCCAGATCGCCGACGAGGTGTGCGTCATGAAGAGCGGCAAGATCGTGGAGGCGGCGGTCACCGACGAGGTCTTCGACAACCCGCGGGAGCAGTACACCCGCGACCTGCTGGCCGCGATCCCGGGCGCCGCGCTGAATATCTTCGGTGGTTCTGACCAGGGAATCCGCGCCTGACGAAGGCCCCTTGACAGGCTCCCTGGAAAGCCCGACTAGTCAGGGCAGGTAGGATTCTCGGGCGCCCGCTGACGGGTGCGCTCCCCATCATGCGAAATGAGTTCCCCATGTCTGTGCGCTCCGACCTGCGCAACGTCGCGATCGTCGCCCACGTCGACCACGGCAAGACCACTCTCGTCGACGCCATGCTGTGGCAGGCGGGGTCCTTCGGTGACCACGCCCACGTCGACGAACGGGCGATGGACTCGGGTGACCTCGAACGCGAGAAGGGCATCACCATCCTCGCCAAGAACACGGCGATCCGTTACACGGGTCCCGCGGCGGCGGCGGCTGGTGAGCCGGACGGCATCACCATCAACGTGATCGACACCCCCGGCCACGCCGACTTCGGCGGCGAGGTCGAGCGCGGCCTGTCGATGGTCGACGGCGTGGTGCTGCTGGTCGACGCGTCCGAGGGCCCGCTGCCCCAGACGCGCTTCGTGCTGCGCAAGGCCCTCGAGGCCAAGCTGCCCGTCATCATCGTCGTCAACAAGGTCGACCGGCCCGACTCGCGCATCTCCGAGGTCGTCGTCGAGGCGACCGACCTGCTGCTCGGCCTCGCGAGCGACCTGCACGAGGACGTCCCGGACCTCGACCTGGACGCGATCCTCGACGTGCCGGTCGTGTACGCCGCCGCCAAGGCGGGCCGCGCCTCGACGATCCAGCCGCCCGACGGCACCCTCCCCGCCGACAGCGACTCCCTCGAGCCGCTGTTCGCCACCATCATCGAGAAGATCCCGGCCCCCACGTACGAGGAGGGCGCGCCGCTCCAGGCGCACGTCACCAACCTCGACGCGTCGCCGTTCCTGGGCCGCCTCGCGCTGCTGCGCATCTTCAACGGCACGCTCCGCAAGGGCCAGACGGTCGCGTGGGCCCGTGCCAACGGCACCCTGCAGAACGTGAAGATCACCGAGCTGCTCGAGACCAAGGCGCTGGACCGCGTGCCCACCGACTCGGCGGGCCCCGGTGACATCGTCGCCGTCGCCGGCATCGAGGACATCACCATCGGCGAGACGCTGACCGACCCCGACGACCCGCGTCCGCTGCCCCTCATCAAGGTCGACGACCCGGCGATCTCGATGACCATCGGCATCAACACGTCCCCGCTCGCGGGACGCGGCGGCAAGGGCCACAAGGTCACGGCCCGCCAGGTCAAGGACCGCCTGGACAAGGAGCTCATCGGCAACGTGTCGTTGCGCGTCCTGCCCACCGAGCGCCCCGACGCCTGGGAGGTCCAGGGCCGTGGCGAGCTCGCGCTGGCGATCCTCGTCGAGCAGATGCGCCGCGAGGGCTTCGAGCTCACCGTCGGCAAGCCGCAGGTCGTCACGCGCGTGATCGACGGCAAGCGCCACGAGCCGATGGAGCGCATGACCATCGACGTGCCCGAGGAGTACCTCGGCTCGGTGACCCAGCTCCTCGCGCAGCGCAAGGGCCGCATGGAGACCATGTCGAACCACGGCACCGGCTGGGTCCGCATGGAGTTCGTCGTCCCCGCCCGTGGCCTCATCGGCTTCCGCACCCGTTTCTTGACGGACACGCGCGGCACCGGCATCGCGTCCTCGATCGCCGAGGGCTACGAGCCGTGGGCCGGCCCGATCGAGACCCGTGTCAACGGCTCGCTCGTCGCCGACCGCGCAGGCGTGGTCACGCCGTTCGCGATGATCAACCTGCAGGAGCGCGGCTCGTTCTTCGTCGACCCCACGCAGGAGGTCTACGAGGGCATGATCGTCGGCGAGAACTCGCGCAACGAGGACATGGACGTCAACATCACCAAGGAGAAGAAGCTCACGAACATGCGCGCTGCCTCCAGCGACACGTTCGAGAACCTCACCCCTCCGCGTCACCTCACGCTCGAGGAGTCGCTCGAGTTCGCCCGCGAGGACGAGTGCGTCGAGGTGACCCCCGAGGTCGTGCGGATCCGCAAGGTGATCCTCGACCAGACCGAGCGCGCCCGCGCGTTCGCCCGCACCAAGCGCGCCTGAGACGCCCGTGACGACCCCGGTGGCCGTGGGCCCGCTCGTCGCGGTGCATGCGCACCCTGACGACGAGACCCTGGCCACCGGGGCGTTGCTGGCCACATGGGCGGCCTCCGGCGCGCCCGTCACCGTCGTCACGTGCACGCGCGGCGAGCGCGGCGAGGTCATCGGCTCCGCCCTCGCGCACCTCGAGGGCGACGGCCCGGCGCTCGCCGCGCACCGCACCGGCGAGCTCACGGCGGCCCTGGCCCGGCTCGGCGTGCGGGACCAGGTGTTCCTCGACGCCGTGCCCGGCCCCGGCGGCTCTGACGCCCGCTACGCGGACTCGGGGATGGCCTGGGCAGGCGTCGGCCGAGCTGGCCGCCTCGCGGACCTCACGCCGGACGCGTTCGTCGCGGCGCCGCTGGCCGAGCCCGCCGGACGGCTCGCCCGCCTGCTCCGCACCCGTCGTCCCGCCGTCGTGGCCACCTACGAGCCCGGCGGCGGCTACGGGCACCCCGACCATGTCCGCGCCCATGAGGTCGCCACGGAAGCCGTGCGGCTCGCGGCGGACCCCGCCTGGGAGCCCGAGGCCGGGGCGCCGCACACCACGCCCGTCGTGCTCTGGGCCGCGCAGGGCGAGTCCGCGCTGCGACAGGCCTACGCCGCACTGGCCGCCGAGCCCGCGGAGCCGGGCCAGCACAGCGCCCAGCCGGCGCTCGCCGTGCCCGACCCTGACGGCCCGCTGCCGTCTGTCGCCGTGCCCGACGAGGAGGTCGACCTGGTGGTCGACGTCGCGCCCGTCCTGCCCGCCGTCGTGGGAGCCCTGCGCGCCCACGCGACGCAGGTGCACGCCCTCGCGCGGGTGTCGCCCGGCGCCGACCCCGTGGTGTTGGGCCAGTACGCGCTGAGCAACGACGTCCTCGCCCCCCTGCTGTCCGCCGAGGGCTACCGCCTGGCGCCTGGATCCCGGCCTGATGCCGTGACCTGGCCCACCGGGGTCCGACGGGTAGCCTGAAGCCGTGCAACCACTGACCGGCGCCTCGATCCTCCGTGGCGTGGCAGCCCTCCTCCTCGGCGCCGTCGTGGGCGCCGCCGGCACGGTCATGCACCGTTCCGAGGCGCCCTGGGGCATGGTGCTCGCCCTCGCCCTCGTGCTGTCCACGGGTGTCGCGGTGCGCGCCTGGTCCGGCTGGATCACCTTCATCGGCTACGCCGGCGGCCTGTACTTCATCGTCCAGCTCTTCGCCCAGACCGGCCCCGGCGGCGACGTGCTCGTCCCGGCGGGGGACTCGCTGGGCTGGTGGTGGATCATCGGCTCCGGCTTGGCCCTCGCCGCCGCGGCCTTCGCCCCTCGCCGCCTGTTCAGCGACGAGCCCCGCGAGCGCCGCGTGCGCCATGGCCGACGCGGCGGGACGGGCCCGGACGCGCCATGAGCGGCGCCGCCGACCCCCAGCCCGTCGACCCCGTCGTCTACCGCGCCGCCATCGGCCGCCTGCCCTCCGGGGTTGGCGTCGTCTCCCTGCGCTGGCGCGGCACCGACCACGCCACGACTGTCAGCTCGTTGGCGTCCGTCTCCCTCGAGCCGGCGATGCTGCTGTTCTGCGTGCACCAGGACTCGCGGCTCCGCGACGCCCTCGACGACGTGGACCGGTGGGCCGTGAGCGTGCTCTCCGACGATTCCGGACCCGTCGCCGACTGGCTCGCGTCACCCGGCCGTCCCGCCGTCGGGCAGCTCGCCCGTGTCGCGCATCGCACCGCGCCACTGTCCGGCGCCGCATGGATTGACGGCGCCGCCGCCTGGTTCGACTGCCGCACCGCCGCCATCCACCCGGCGGGCGACCACGACATCATCGTGGGCGAGGTCCTCGGCGCGCAGCAGGGCGCCGCTGACGCCGGGGGACTGGTCCACCTGCGCGGACGTATGCACGGGATCCGCTGAGGGCTCGAGTCGTGCGCGCCGTGGGCGCCGACCGCGTGACTCGCCCCGAGTTGAGGGGTGTGGGCAGATGGCGCCCGTACAATCTGCGCCTGTATCACCCGCACCGCCATGTCGCAGGGGGAGTCAACGATGGGCACGAACGAACAGGTCGACGAACACACGCCGAACGGCGCCTCGGAGACTCCTGACACGACAGAGCGCGAGCTCGAAGAAGCCGACACCGCGGGCATAGCCGACGACCCCGCGATCGAAGACGTCGCTAGCGACGACGCCGCGGTCGACCACACCACCGATGACGTGAGCCCGGCGAGTGAGGACACGGCGGTGCTCGATGACGAGCCGGTGCCCGACGACGAGGCCCAGCCGGTCGAGGACGAGCCCACCGCACCCGACGCAGTGCTCGCTGCAGACACCGCGCCCGAAGCCGAGGCTGTCCCCGAGGCCGAGGTCGCCCCCGACGCTGGGGCCGCCCCCGCTACTCCCGACGAGGCCACTGCTCCCGCAGTCGACGCCGCGCAGGAGGCAGCGGCGCCGTCCGTCGACACGGCGCCCACTGACGGCGAGGTCGACCGCTTGGCGAATGCCGAGGTCGCCGTGGCTGATAAGCCCGCGCCGGCAGAGGACGCCGTTCCAGCGCCCGAGGGGGATGCGCCCGTCCAAGAGTCCGCATCCGCGCCCGCGCCCGCGTCGATGCCCGCACAGCAGCCCTCGGAGACCGCCGAAGTCCCTGAGGCCGTCGCACCCACGCAGGCCGCCGCAGACGCCCCGTCGGAGCCGGACGCGCCTGCCCCGGCTCCGACCACGCCGAGCGCGCCGAGCGCGCCGCCCGTCGCTGTGGCTGCGGCCGCCGTGACCCAGGTGCTGCCGGCGCCTGTGCCCCCGGCTGCTGTCGCCGACCTCCCGCAGCGGACCGCCGTCGTCCCGCCGCGCCCGACCCCCGCCGAGCCGGGGATCGCTGCAGCCGGCGGATGGCAGGGCTGGCCGTCGACTCCGGCGCACGAGCCCGAGGTCATGGCACCCCACGCGCCCGCTCCGACAGCCGCCGAGCCCGCCGCGCCTCCGGTGACCAGCCCGGTCGCGGGATCGCCTGCATCGGCCCCGGGTGGCGCCACTTAAGCAATACAACCAACCAAAAAGGAAAAATAATTATTTAGTAGAGAGAAAAAGCGCCAAAAGAAGGGCGACTGTGTTTGGGGGCAGAGGAGAGTAAAAGAAGACCCAGCCGCACCCCCCCCGCGCCCGCCACGAAGACCGCCGACGGCGGCCCGGGCAAGGGCTCGGGCTCGCCGCTGGACGGCTTCACGTCCGACGAGCGGCCTCGACGCTGGCCCAGGGTGCTGCTCGTGTCGGGCCTCGTCGCCGTGGTGCTCGGCGGCGCGTACGTGGGGTCCGCCTATGCGCTGGGCGGCCGGGTGCCTCGCGGCGCCACGGTCGCGGGCGTCGAGGTCGGCGGGCTGGACGCCAATGCCGCTGAGGCCGCGCTGACGGCGGGCCCGGCTGATCTGGCGACGTCGGCTCTCCCCGTGGCCGCCGGGGGGAAGAGCGCGACCCTCGACCCTGTGGAGGGCGGGCTGGGCTTCGACGTCGAGGCCACTGTCGACGCCCTGACCGGTGTGGACCTGTCGCCCGCGCGCATGTGGCAGCACATCGCGGGCGTGGGGGAGCAGCAGCCGGTCACGGCGGTCGACGAGGCGGCGTTCGACACGGCAGTCGAGGGCCTGGCGGACGCCGTGGCGCTCGACCCGGGGGGCGGCGCGGTCGTGTTCGTCGACGGGGACGCCCATGCCCCTGACGCGGGGGGCGGGCTCGCGCTGGACACTGAGGCCGCCGCGGAGATGCTGCGCGGTGAGTGGCTGACCGCGCCGCGCCCGCTGGTGCTGCCCACAACCGTCGTCGCGCCCGAGATCACGCAGGAGGAGACCGACGCCGCGTTGCAGACGATCGCGCGGCGCGTCGTGGCGGCGCCGGTGTCGCTGCAGGTTGAGGACCAGGTGGTGAACCTCGCGCCGGAGACCCTCGCGGCGGCGTCGACGATGGCGCCGAGCGGCTCGGGGCTGGTGCTGCAGATGGACGGCGCCGTCTTGGTCGAGGAGGTCCTCAAGCAGACGACGGACCTGCTCACCGAGTCGGCGGACGCCCACTTCGAGTTCGTGGACGGTGCGCCCACGGTGGTGCCGGGCGAGCCGGGGACCACGCTGGACCCGCAGGCTGTGGCGACAGCTGTCGCGGCGGCCGCGGTCGCCGATGTCCGCTCGGCCACCGTGGAACTCGTCACGTCCGACCCGGCGCAGTCCACCGCGAAGCTGGAGGCGCTGGGCGTCAAGGAGGTCATCGCGGAGTTCTGGACCCCGTTGAACTCGGAGCCGAAGCGCACCAAGAACATCACGCTGGGCGCGCAGCGGGTCAACGGGACGGTCGTGCTCCCGGGGGAGACGTTCAGCCTCGCGGAGACGGTCGGGCCGGTCACCGCCGCCAACGGGTACATCGCCGCGGGCGTGATCAAGAACGGCGAGCACGTGGACGGCATGGGCGGCGGCCTGTCGCAGCTCGCGACGACGACCTTCAACGTCGGCCACCTCGCCGGCTTCGTGGACGTGGAGCACCACCCGCACTCCGAGTGGATCTCGCGCTACCCGGAGGGCCGTGAGGCCACGCTCTTCACCCCGACCCTGGACATGAAGTGGCAGAACAACACGCCCTACGGCGTGGTGCTGCAGGCGTGGGTGGGCGACGGCCGCGTGCACGTCAAGGCGTGGAGCACGAAGTACTGGACCGTCGAGACGGTCACGGGCGGGCGCACCAACGTCAAGCCGGTGGGCACCAGCTACAGCACGTCGCCGACGTGTGAGCCGCAGTCGGCGGGCAACGCGGGCTTCACCGTGACGGTCACGCGCAAGCTCTACCTGGACGGGGTGCTCAAGGACACCGAGTCCGACACCACCAGCTACAAGGCCCAGAACAAGGTGATCTGCGGCGCCGCTCCGGTGGAGTGACGCCGTCCCGCCCGCCCACGCCAGTCAACGGCGTGGGCGGGCGTGGTCAGCGGGCGCGTGGGCGGCGTGGGGGCGCCGGGGGGACGATCTTGGTGAGCGCGATCTCGTCGGCGGGCACCCGCACCGTGCCGTGGCGGGGGGGAACGCTCACCCCCTCGTCGTCGACGGCCACCAGGGCGCCGAGCACGTCGGTCCAGCGCCGCGCGTCGCCTGCGGGCAGCGGTCGCCGCACCACGACGCGCACGCCGGGCGTCCACGCGCGCCACGCGGGCACGGGCGCCGGCTCGATGGGGCTCATGCCCGTGCCTCACACAGCGGACGGCGCTTCGTCTGGTTGCTCACCTGGGGGATACTAGGTCGGGCGGTGCGCAGGGCGCCGCCCGAGGCCTGACTGCCACACCCGTCGACCCTGCTCGGTCCGTGGAGGACAGCCGTGACGTATGTGATCGCCCAGCCTTGCGTTGACGTCAAGGACAAGGCGTGCATCGAGGAATGTCCCGTGGACTGCATCTACGAGGGCAAGCGGTCGCTGTACATCCACCCTGACGAGTGCGTCGACTGCGGCGCCTGCGAGCCGGTGTGCCCGGTGGAGGCCATCTACTACGAGGACGACGTCCCCGAGCAGTGGTCTGAGTACTACAAGGCCAACGTCGAGTTCTTCGACGACCTGGGCTCGCCTGGTGGCGCGGCGAAGATGGGCGAGATCGACAAGGACCACCCCATCATCGCGACGCTGCCGCTCCAGATCCACACGGACTGAAGCTGTGGGCCTGGTCATCGGCGCGTTGCCGGACTTTCCCTGGGACGCACTGGGGCCCTACGCCGAGTCGGCGCGCGCGCATCCGCGCGGGATCGTCGACCTCTCGGTGGGCACCCCCGTGGACCCGACCCCGAAGGTCGTGCGGGATGCCCTGGCAGCGGCCTCCGACTCCCCGGGATACCCGACCACGCACGGCACGGCAGACCTGCGGGCCGCCGTCGTCGAGTGGTTCGCGCGCCGTCGCGGGGTCGCCGGCCTGGACCCGGCAGCGGTGCTCCCGACGGTCGGCTCCAAGGAGCTCGTCGCGTGGCTGCCCTCCCAGCTCGGGCTGGGCGCCGGCGACGTGGTGCTGCACCCTGCCACCGCCTATCCGACCTATGACGTGGGCGCGCGCCTCGCCGGCGCTCGGCCCGTCGCGGTGGACGACGTTGTGGCACGGCTGGCGCCCGGCGCCCCGGGCGCGGACGACGTCCGGCTCGTGTGGCTCAACTCGCCCGGCAACCCGGACGGCTCGGTGCTCGGCGTCGAGGAGCTGGCCGCGGTGGTCGCCGCCGCCCGCGCCGCGCAGGCGCGGACGGGCAAGCCCGTGGTGGTCGCCTCGGATGAGTGCTACGCCGAGCTCGCCTGGGATGAGCCCTGGGCGTCTGAGGGCGTGCCGAGCATCCTGGACCCGCGTGTCACCGGAGGCGACCTGACCGGCCTGCTGGCGGTGTACTCGCTGTCCAAGCAGTCGAACCTGGCGGGGTACCGGGCGGCGTTCGTGGCGGGCGACCGCGCGCTCATCGCGCCGTTGCTGGAGCTGCGCAAGCACGCCGGGATGATCGTCCCCGGGCCGGTGCAGGCCGCGATAGCCGCGGCGTTGCGCGACGACGAGCACGTCGCGGAGCAGCGCGAGCGGTACTGGGCCCGGCGCACGGTGCTGCGCGGGGCGCTCGAGGCATCGGGCCATGTGGTGGACGGCTCCCAGGCGGGGCTCTACCTGTGGACCCGGCCGCAGGGCGGCCCGCAGGACTGCTGGACGACAGTCTCGGCATTCGCCGACCGGGGCATCCTGGTGGCGCCGGGCGCGTTCTACGGCCCGGCCGCGTCAGGGCACGTCCGCATCGCGCTCACCGCGTCGGACGAGCACGTCGCGGAGGCGGCTCGCCGCCTGGCGGAGGGGTGACAGGCCCGTCACCTGCGGTCTTTCCCAGTGTGACCCACGACTGTGATGGTGCTCACACCTGGGACCAAATGCCCGCCTAGATTGGTCAGCACGAGCACGGCGCAGGTACCGTCGTGGCTGGCCAATGACGGTCGAACAGCCGGCCCGAGCGGTCGCGATCAACGATGACTCGGTACGCCCGCCCGGCGTCACCTGTCGTCGCAGGAAGGAACCCCATGCCTGACGCCGGTGCATCGCCCGTCCACCTGACCGTGGCCGACACGAGCCACGAGCTTCCCGTGGTCCCTGCGAGCGAGGGCAACGACGGCATCGTGGTCTCGTCGCTGCTGCGCGACACCGGCCTGGTGACCGTCGACCCGGGCTTCATGAACACCGCCTCGTGCGAGTCCCAGATCACCTACATCGACGGCGACGCCGGGATCCTGAGGTATCGCGGCTACCCGATCGAGCAGCTCGCGGAGAAGTCCACGTTCCTCGAGGTGGCGTACCTGCTGGTGCACGGCGAGCTGCCGACGCCCACCGAGCTCGACGCGTTCGTCGAGCGGGTCAACCGCCACACCCTGGTGCATGAGGACTTCCGCACGTTCATGGGGACGTTCCCGCGCAACGCGCACCCGATGGCCGTGATGTCGTCGGCCATCAACGCGTTGGCGACCTTCTACCCGGAGAGCCTCGACCCGTTCGACCCCGACACGGTCGAGCTGGCCACGGTGCTCATCCTGGCCAAGACGCGCACGATCACGTCGTACCTGCACCGCACCTCGCACGGCGAGCCGCTGCTGTACCCGGACTACTCGCGCGGCTACGTCGAGGACTTCCTGCGCATGACGTTCGCGGTGCCTTACCAGCAGTACGAGGCGGACCCGGTCGTGGTCAACGCGCTCGACAAGCTGCTCATCCTGCACGCCGACCACGAGCAGAACTGCTCCACGTCGACGGTGCGGATCGTCGGGTCCAGCCACGCCAACCTGTACGCCTCCGTCGCGGCGGGCATCAACGCGCTCTCCGGCCCGCTGCACGGCGGCGCCAACGAGGCCGTGCTGAAGATGCTCGGCGAGATCCAGGCCAACGGCGGCGACGCCACCGACTTCATGACCCGGGTGAAGAACAAGGAGGACGGCGTCCGCCTCATGGGCTTCGGCCACCGGGTCTACAAGAACTACGACCCGCGCGCGGCCATCGTCAAGGAGAGCGCCGACGCGGTGCTCGCGGCGCTGGGCAAGAACGACGAGCTGCTGGACATCGCCCGCAGGCTTGAGGAGATCGCGCTGAGCGACGAGTACTTCATCTCGCGCAAGCTCTACCCGAATGTGGACTTCTACACGGGCCTGATCTACAAGGCGATGGGCTTCTCGGACTCGATGTTCACGCCGCTGTTCGCGCTGGGCCGGATGCCCGGCTGGATCGCGCAGTGGCGCGAGATGATGAACGACCCGCAGACCAAGATCGGCCGTCCGCGCCAGATCTACACCGGCGCCACCGTCCGCGACTACGTGGGGCCCGACGCCCGCTGAGGTCAGCCGTCACCGGCGAGGGTCACGCGGACCTCGCCGGTGGGCAGCGCCCGGCCCGACGGCGCCCAGGTCCCGCTGTCCCGCGACCAGGTCTCGGCATTCACGGACACGCGGGTGACCTGCTGCTCGGCGGCGACGGCCACGGACCATTGGGCGAAGGCCCACGCGAAACGCTCCTGCTCGGCCTCGGCGCCCTGGGCGAGCGGGGTCGTGTCGACGACCACTGTGGTGGACCCGTCGTCGCCCACTGACGATGACGCGGGCAGGGCGCCGTAGTCGCGCTCCACCCGTGCGGTGAAGGACTCCGCCGATCCCGGTCCGCTGGGCGCGCGCAGGGTGCAGGTCAGCGTGCCGGGGGAGAACCCGGTGAGCGCCGAGGCCCACGCCCGTGAGCGGCCCTCGTGCTGGGCGTACGCGTCGGGGAAGCCGGAGCGCTGTACCGCCTGGGCGGCCTCGGTGATGGGGAGCTGCTCGTACCCCTGCACCTTGACCAGGCCGTCGTAGAAGGCGTTCGTCGAGTACACCGGGTCCATGATCTGCTCGACGGTGCCCCAGCCCTGTGACGGGCGCTGCTGGAACAGGCCCACCGAGTCGCGGTCGCCGTAGTCGATGTTGATCAGGCGCGACTCCTGCAGGGCCGTGGCGATGGCGATCGTCACGGCGCGTGCGGGCAGCCCGCGGCGGATGGCTGTGGCGGAGAGCAGCGCCGCGTTGCCCGCCTGCTCGGGGCTGAGGACCCACGTCGCGCCGTCGATCTCGACAGCGCACCGCTCAGCGGTGACCTCGGGGGCCTCCGAGCGCACCAGCACCAGCACCACGACGACGATCCCGGCCGCGAGCACCGCGAGCAGGGCGAGCCCGGCGCCCACGCCTCGGGCGAGGCGTTGCCCCCAGCGGTGCCGGTGTCGCCTCGCCATCGGTCAGTTGGCGTGCAGCGCGGTGTTGAGCCGGACCCCGGCGCCTGTGCGCGCGACGGCCTCGACGGCGCCGGTGAGCGAGTTGCGCCGGAACAGGATGTTGTCGGCCCCGGCCAGCTCGCGGGCCTTGACCACCGGGGGCGCGCCCTCCTCGCCGCCCACCACCACGAGCTTGGTCCCGGCCGTCAGGTAGAGGCCCGCCTCGACCACGCAGTCGTCGCCCAACGGGATGCCGAGCCCGGCGTTGGCGCCCAGCAGTGTGCGGCGGCCGATCGAGACCGTCTCGCGGCCGCCGCCGGACAGCGTGCCCATGATCGACGCGCCGCCACCGATGTCGCTGCCGTCGCCGACGGTGACGCCGGCGGAGATCCGCCCCTCGACCATCGAGGTGCCGAGGGTGCCCGCGTTGAAGTTCACGAAGCCCTCGTGCATGACCGTCGTGCCGGGAGCCAGGTAGGCGCCGAGGCGCACCCGGTCGGCGTCGGCGATCCGCACGCCGGTCGGCAGGACGTAGTCGACCATGCGCGGGAACTTGTCCACGCCGTACACCGTGACGGGGACGCGGTGCGCCGCCCGCAGCCGCGCGCGAGTGGCCTCGAAGCCCTCGGGCGAGCACGGGCCGCGGTCCGTCCACACGACGTTCGGCAGGACGGCGAAGATGCCGTCGAGGTTCTGGCCGTGCGGCGGCACGAGCCGGTGGGAGAGCAGGTGCAGGCGCAGGTAGGCGTCAGCGGTGGTGGCGGGCGGGGCGTCGAGGTCGACGATCGTGCGCACCACCTGCGTGCTGACCTTGCGGGCGGGGTCGTCGCCCTCGGCGGCCACGAGCTCCTCGGGCGCCTCGGCCGCCTCATCCACCGGGCCGAGTTGCGGTGACGGGTACCAGACGTCCAAGGTCATGCCGTCATCGGTCACAGTGGACAGGCCGAACCCCCAGGCCGTGCGCGTGCTCATCACACCAGCGTAGACGGAGCCTCGCTAGGGTTCGTGCTGTGACCGAGCCAGCGCGTGACCTGACCCACCCGAGCCCCGACCAGCCCTCGACGGCCTCCGCGGCGGTGCCTGTGCCATCTCTGGACCTGCACGCCGACCTGGTCACCCTCACCCGCGCGCTGTGCGACATGCCCTCGCCCAGCGGGCAGGAGCGGCCGCTGGCGGACGCGATCGAGGTGGCGCTGACGGCCGTCCCGCACCTGGAGGTGCTGCGCGACGGCGACGCCATCGTGGCGCGGACGCGGCTCGGCCGCCCTGCCCGGGTGGTCGTGGCAGGGCACATCGACACGGTTCCGGTGGCGGACAACCTGCCGACGCGGCTCATGGGCGAAGGTCTGCACGCGGAGATCTGGGGCCGTGGGACTGTCGACATGAAGGGCGGCGTCGCCGTCCAACTCGCCCTCGCGGCGCGGCTCGCGGAGCCGGCGCGCGACGTCACCTGGGTGTTCTACGACCACGAGGAGGTCGCCGCCGACCTGAACGGGCTGGGCCGGGTGGCCCGCTCGCACCCCGAGTGGCTGGACGGCGACTTCGCGGTGCTGTGCGAGCCCACCTCGGCGGGCATCGAGGGCGGCTGCAATGGGACGCTGCGCGTCGAGGTGCGGGTGCCCGGCGTCGCGGCGCACTCGGCGCGGTCCTGGACGGGGACGAATGCGATCCACGGCGCAGGCGAGGCGCTGCGGCGCTTGGAGGCGTACGAGCCCGCCGCCGTCGAGGTGGACGGGCTGGTGTACCGCGAGGGCCTGAACGCCGTCGGCATCCGCGGCGGCATCGCGACGAACGTCATCCCGGACGAGTGCGTCGTCACCGTCAACTACCGCTTCGCCCCGTCCCGGAGCCTGGCCGAGGCCGAGGAGCATGTCCGCGAGGTCTTCGCGGGTTACGAGGTGACGGTCACTGACGCCGCCGCCGGCGCCCGGCCCGGCCTGGACGACCCGACTGCCGCCGACTTCGTGGAGGCCGTGCTCGCGCAGACCGGCGGCGCCCCCGCCCCGAAGTACGGCTGGACCGACGTCGCGCGCTTCGCCTCGCTGGGCATGCCGGCCGTCAATTTCGGCCCCGGGGACCCGCTGCTCGCGCATAAGGACGACGAGCGCTGCCCCGCCTGGCAGCTCCAGGCATGCCACGACGCGCTGGGCGCCTGGCTCAGCTGAGCGGCTGGTCTGCCGGAGGCCTCCGCATCCCCCGGCAGACCTCCTAGAGTCGAGACCATGAGAAGTCACGACCGCGGAGCCAATGGCTCCGTCTACCGCAAGGGCCCGCTCCAGCTGCGCCGCGACCAGATCCCCGCCACCACCTCGGATGAGCGGCTGCTCTCCGGCGCCGACGGCGCCGGCTGGCTGCACGGCGACCCGTGGCGGGTGATGCGGATCCAGAGTGAGTTCGTCGAGGGCTTCGGCGCGTTGGCCGAGGTCGGGCCCGCGGTGAGCGTCTTCGGCTCCGCCCGGGTGCCGGCCGGGTCGCCGGACTACGTGATCGGCGAGGCCGTGGGACGTGGGCTCGCGGAGGCCGGCTACGGCGTCATCACGGGCGGCGGTCCCGGGATCATGGAGGCCGCGAACAAGGGCGCCAGCGAGGCGGGCGGCCTCTCCGTGGGCCTCGGCATCGAGCTCCCGTTCGAGCAGGGCATGAACCAGTGGGTGGACCTCGGGGTCAACTTCCGCTACTTCTTCGCCCGCAAGACGATGTTCGTGAAGTACGCCGAGGGCTTCGTGGTGCTGCCCGGCGGCTTCGGCACGTTCGACGAGCTGTTCGAGGCGCTCACGCTGGTGCAGACCCACAAGGTCACCGAGTTCCCGATCGTCCTGATCGGCACCGACTACTGGTCTGGCCTGCTCGAGTGGCTGCGGGGGCCGGTGCGCGAGCGCGGGATGATCGCTGCCGCCGACCTCGACCTGATCAACGTGGTGGACGACGCCGACGAGGCCGTCCGGATCGTCTGCGAGCGAGGCGCCGAGCTGCGCGCCGCCGAGCTCGCGGCCGTCGAGCAGACGACCCGCGCCGAGCGGGAGGCCTCCGAGAGCTCGGTGTCATGACCCTGGCGGGTGTGCCCGGCGCCGGGGCTGATCTGCGGCTGCGCGATCGGACGTTCGGCCCGGGCCACCCGCTGGTGATGGCGGTGGTCAACCGCACGCCCGACTCGTTCTACGCCGCTGCCCGGTTCGACGATGCGGGCGCCGACGCCGCGGTGGAACGGGCCGTCGAGGAGGGCGCGGACCTCGTCGACCTCGGCGGGGTCCGCGCCGGCCGCGGGCCGCGGGTGGGCGCCGACGAGGAGATCGCCCGCGTCATACCCCTGGTCGAGCGGGTGCGCGCCCGCCACCCGGACCTGCTGGTGAGCGTGGACACCTGGCGCGCGGATGTCGCGCAGGCCGCCGCGCGGGCGGGCGCCGACCTGATCAACGACACCTGGGCCGGACACGATCCCGCCCTCGTGGAGGTCGCGGCCGAGCATGGCCTGGGTGTCGTGTGCTCGCACACCGGGGGAGCGGCGCCACGCACCGACCCGCTGCGGGTCGCGTACGGCCCGTCGGCGGGCGCGGACCCGAGCGACGACCCGCTGGACGGCGTGGTGGACGACGTGGTCGCGACGCTGCGGGCGTCGGCGGCCCGCGCCGTGGCCCTCGGCGTCGACCCCGCGTCGGTGCTGGTCGACCCGACGCACGACTTCGGCAAGAACACGTGGCACTCGTTGCACCTGGTCCGTCGCACCGAGGCGGTGGTGGCCCTCGGCTACCCGACCCTGATGGCGTTCTCGCGCAAGGACTTCGTGGGGGAGGCCCTGGGGCTGCCGGTGGAGGAGCGGCTCGAGGGGACGCTCGCGGCGACCTCGGTGGCCGCGTGGCTGGGCGCCCGGGTGTTCCGGGCGCATGACGTGCTGGCCACCCGGCGCGTGCTCGACATGGTCGCGGCGATCCGGGGCGACCTCGCGCCCGCGCACGCCGTGCGAGGGCTGGCATGAGCGGACGACTGGCGCGCACGAGCGGAGAGGCTGGATGAGCGCAGACCTGACAGCACAGAGTCCCGGACGCGTGGCCGACGAGGACTCGGCGGCCACACCACGGCGCCGAGCCCTGGCCGATCCGCGGCGCTGGCCCGGCTGGGCACAGGCGCTCGGCATCTACCTCGCCGCCCGCGCGTTCTCCGCGGTGGCGCTCATCGTCGTGGCGCGCGGCCAGGTCGAGAACTACTGGACCCCCGCCAACCCCTCGTACCTGCGGTTCACCGGCCTGATGTGGGATGCCGGCTGGTACCGCCAGATCGCCGAGACCGGGTACCCCGCCGAGCTGCCGCGCGGTGAGGACGGGCTCGTCCAACAGAACCCCTGGGCGTTCTTCCCGCTGTTCCCGTACCTGGCCCGCGGGCTCATGCGGCTCACCGGGGCCGAGTGGTTCGTGGTCGCCCCGCTGCTCGCGCTCGTGCTCGGCGCGGTCGCCGCGGTGGTGGTCCGCCGGCTCGTGGAGCGCGGCGCCCCCCGCGCGGTGGCTGCCCGCCCCGGGCTGCCGCTGGCCGCCGTCACGCTCTTCGCGGTGTTCCCGACCGCCGTGGTCATGCAGATCGCCTACACCGAGTCGCTCGCGGTGCTGCTCGTCGCGACGACGCTGCTCCTGGTGGTGGAGCGCCGGTACGCCTGGGCTTCCGTCGCGGTGCTCGCACTGGGCTTCACACGGGCGGTCGCGCTCCCGATGGCCGCTGTCGTCGTGGTGCACGCGCTGGTGCGCTGGCGGGCGAGCCGGCGCGGCGAGGACCACCTGGGCGTGCGGGATGTGGTGGGCCTGGGGGTGCTGGGCGCGACGGCCGCGATCTCCGGCGTCGCCTGGCCGCTCATCTGCGGCTGGGTCACGGGCGAGCCGGACGGCTACCTGTTGACGCAGGGCTCGTGGCGGGGGGTCCGGGAGATCGTGCCGTTCGAGCCGTGGGGATACGTCTCGCGGTTCTGGTTCGGCGACGCCGCGCCGTGGGTGCTGATCGGCGGCTTCGGCCTGTTGGCGGCGTGCCTGCTGGTCCCGGCCGCGTGGCGGCTGGGCAATGAGCTGCACGTCTGGTCGGCGGCCTATCCGCTGTACCTCGCGGCCGCCATCGAGCCGGGGTCGAGCCTGGCCCGGTTCCTGCTGCTGGCGTTCCCGCTGGGCGCCGTCACGGCGGGCGTGGTGCGCCGGCCGACGCTCGCCCGGCGGGCCTGGCTTGTCGCCGTGGTGCTCCTGATGCTGGTGCTGCAGGTGGTGTGGATCGACTCGATGTGGCGGTTCACACCGCCGTCAGGGTGGCCCCCGTGACCGGTTCCGCACACTCGGCGCGCTGACCTGCCCGTGTGTCGAGCCGGGTGACCTAGAATGATCGCGGACATCCGGCCCCGCAGCTCGCAGCGGCGCGTGCTTCGGCACTCGCGCGACGATGTTCGGTCGGTCAGGAACGACGCGAAGGAGAGCCCGAATGGCCGCGATGAAGCCGAGGACAGGTGACGGCCCGCTCGAGGTGACCAAGGAGGGTCGTGGCATCGTCATGCGAGTTCCCCTCGAGGGCGGTGGCCGGCTGGTCGTCGAGCTGAATGCGACCGAGGCCCAGGAGCTGGGTGAGGCGCTGACCTCGGTCGTCAGCTGACGTTGGTCCGCCGAGAATCCCCGGGCGCCGGTATGACGCCCGGGCGTGAACTTCCTGCTGTCGTGCTCGCCACCGGTGCGGTGGCGAGCACGGAGCTGCTGAACGACCCCCGGGTCGACGCGCTCGCCCTGCCGGTGGCCCCGGCGGCTCCTGACGAGACCGACTTGCAGCCGCGCGCCGGCACTGCCGACGCGGCGGCCCGCTACGGGCTCGACCTCGCCGAGGTGGCCGAGCGCGCGCGGCTGAGCGGCGCGGCTGGCGAGGCCTACACCCTGCAGCTCCCGCGCCCCATCGGACGCGGGACGGACCTGCCATGGGCGGGGCTCCCCAACCATGTGGTGCTCGTGGGCGTCGGCTCCGGCACTCCTGACGAGTTGCGCCGAGCAGGCGCCGCCCTGGCCCGCGCGACCCGTGGGCTCGATCGCGTGGTGACCTCGATGGCCTCCGAGGGCGGCCCCGGCGCGCCGAGCGCCGTCCGTGCGCTCGTCGAGGGGTACCTGCTCGCCGCATATGACGTGCCCACGTCCGCGTCCTCCACCGACGAGGCGACGGCGAGGCGGCGCCCGGCGCGGGAGCTCGTGCTGCTCGGCCGCCACGGTGTCCGAGTCGCGAACGCTGTCGAGGACGCCGTCCGCGACGCCGCCGCCACGTGGCTGGTGCGCGATCTGGCGAACACGCCGTCCAGCACCAAGAACCCGGCCTGGCTGGCCGAGCAGGCCGTCCGGCTCGGCTCCGAGGCAGGGCTGACCGTGCAGGTCCGCGGGCCGAAGGAGCTCGCCGCCGAGGGCTTCGGCGGCATTCTGGCCGTTGGCGCCGGCTCGGCGTCACCGCCGCGGCTGGTCACCGTCGACTACACCCCGTCGGGGGACGCGCCCGCGCGCGGCCGCCGCCACGTGGTCGTGGTCGGCAAGGGGATCACGTACGACACGGGTGGGCTGTCGATCAAGCCGCGCGAGGCGATGGTCCCGATGAAGACCGACATGGCGGGCGCCGCCGTGGCGTTGGCCACCGTGCTCGGCGCCGCCGCTGCCGGGAGCCAGCACCGCGTGACCGCTGTGCTGCCGCTCGCCGAGAACCACTTCGGTGGAGCCTCGTACCGTCCGGGCGATGTGCTGCGGCTGTACGGCGGGCGCACCGTCGAGATCGCGAACACGGACGCGGAGGGGCGGCTCGTCCTGGGCGACGCGCTGGCCTGGGCCGACGCCGAGCTCGACCCCGACGTGCTCATCGACGTGGCCACGCTCACGGGCGCCGCGAGCCTCGGGCTGGGCCGCCAGCACGCCGCGCTGTACTCGGCCGACGAGCGGCTGATCAGCGCGCTCGAGGCCGCTGCGGCGGAGTCGGGCGAGGCCGTCTGGCACATGCCCCTCGTCGAGGAGTACCTGCCCGCGGTGCGCTCGCACGTCGCGGACCTGCGGCACGTGCCGATCGACGGCTCGGAGTTCGGCGGCGGGTCCATCACCGCGGCGCTGTTCCTGCGCGAGTTCGTGGGGAAGCGCACCTGGGCGCACCTCGACATCGCGGGCCCGGCGCGCTCCACATCCGACAAGCACGAGGTCACCGAGGGCGCCACCGGTTACGGCGCGCGTCTGCTGCTGCGGTACCTGGCCGCTCTGCGCTGAGCAGCGCAGCGCTGAGCAGCGCAGCGCTGGTCGGTGCAGTGCTGAGCTGCGCTGGTCGGTGCAGTGCTGAGGCGCGGGCGGTCAGGCCGCTCCGCGGGTCAGCGCTTGACGGCGGTGAGCAGCCCGTCGCCGCTGGGGATCATCGCGGGCAGCAGTCGCGCATCGTCGCGCACCATGCGGCCGACCTCGCGGATCACCGTGGTCACCTCGTCGCGGCGGGCCGGGTCGGCCACCCGGTCGTGCCAGAGCGCGTTGTCGATCGCGAGCACGCCGCCCGGGCGCAGCAGGCGCAGGGCCTGCTCGACGTAGGCCGGGTAGGACTCCTTGTCCGCGTCGACGAAGACCAGGTCGTAGCCGCCATCGGTGAGCCGGGGGAGCACGTCGAGCGCGCGGCCGGAGATCGTGCGGGTGCGGGTGCTGCGCAGGCCCTCCTCGCTGAAGGCCTCCTTCGCGGCGCGCTGGTGCTCGATCTCGACGTCGATCGTGGTGAGCACGCCCTCCTCGGGCATGCCACGGAGCAGGTACAGCGAGCCGACGCCCGCGCCCGTGCCGATCTCCACGACCGCCCTGGCCTGCGCCGCCGCCGCGAGCAGCCGCAGGACTGCGCCCGATCCCGGCAGCACGGGCGTGCAGCCGAGCTGGCCCGCCCGCTCGCGGGCGCGCAGCAGGGTGTCGTCCTCGGTCAGGAAGCCCTCGGAGTACACCCAGCTCTGGGCCTTGTCGGTCGAGATGGCAGCCTCCCAGGGCTCGTTGGCGATGCTCGGTGGTGATCGCAGTCGAGCGCCAGCCTAGTGCCGCGTCGACGGGGGAGCGGGAGGCGCCCCCGGACGCGTGGCCCCGACATTCGATGTTTTGGCGCGAGCCTGGGACACTAGGGGTCCTCGCACGCCGCCCAGGTGTGACGACCAGGAGGGACCTCGATGACAGGCTCCACGACCGAGCAGCCGTGGCAGGCGCCGTCATGGGAGCAGATCGTCCGGGACCACTCCGCGCGGGTGTACCGGCTCGCCTACCGCCTCACCGGCAACCAGCACGACGCGGAGGACCTCACGCAGGAGGTCTTCGTGCGTGTCTTCCGCTCGTTGTCGACGTACACCCCGGGGACCTTCGAGGGGTGGCTGCACCGCATCACCACCAACCTCTTCCTCGACCAGATGCGGCGCAAGCAGCGCATCCGCATGGACGCGATGGGCGAGGACAGCGACCGCTACCCCGCCGCCGAGGGGCGCCACTCGCCGGAGCGGGCGTATGAGCACGACAACCTCGACCATGACGTGCAGCGCGCGCTCGACGCGCTGCCCCCCGAGTACCGCGCCGCCGTGGTGCTGTGCGACATCGAGGGGCTGTCCTACGAGGAGATCGCGGTGACGCTCGGCATCAAGCTCGGGACGGTGCGCTCGCGCATCCACCGGGCGCGGGCACGGCTGCGGGTGTCGCTCGAGCACCGCGCGCCGGGCCGGTCGGAGGGCGACCTCGATCAGCCGGTGCTCGGCCCCGACGTGTTCGACGAGGCGGTGGCCCGATGACCACGCACCTGGGGACCCGGATCTCGGCGCTCGTCGACGGCCAGTTGCCGCCCGGCGCGACCGAGCGCGCGCTGGCCCACGTCGCGGTGTGCCCGGAGTGCGCCGCCGAGCTCGCCGCGGCACGCACGGCGCGCAGCGCGCTGGCGCAGGCTCGTGACGTGCGCCCGGCGCCCGACCTCACGGACCGGTTGCTCTCCCTGGCCGCCGGGCAGCCCGCCGACCCGCCGCCACGTCGTGACCCGTTCGCCTCGCCGGCCTCGTTGGGCGCCGACGCCAGGGCGGCGGCGTACACCGCTCCGCACGCGATCACCGGCGACTTGGCGCGGCGTGGGCCGGTGCGGATCGTCGTCGCGGCCGTCGCCGGCGTGGGCGTCGCCTGCGGCGGGCTGTTCCTGTTGGGCGACCAGCCCTCGGTGCTCCCGTCGAGCCACCCCGCCCAGGCGTTGATGCTGCTCGGCCATGAGTCGAGTGAGCGCGCCACGAGCCTCGCGGCCCTCGCCGCGGGCGCCGCCGGCGCGACGTCGCTGGCCGACGGGGTCGCGGCGGACGACGTGCTGGCCTCCCTGCGCGCCGACGGGTGGCAGTGCCCGGTCACGCTGCCCGACGGCTGGACGGTCACCGCCGTGCAGACCAGCGAGGACGGCTCCCGCCTGGAGGTGGACCTGTCCGGGCCCGGGGTCAGCGCGGTCCTCACCGAGCAGCCGGGGCGGCTCGACGTCCAGGCGCTCGACGGCGTGACGCAGATCGTTCTCGGTGACCGGACGCTGTACGTGCTCTCCGAGCAGCCCTGGCACGCTGCGTGGCAGGCTGGCGACCTCGTGGTCGAGGTGGTGGCCGCCTCCGACTCGGAGACGGTGCAGTCTGTGGTGGCCGGGTTCCCCGGTGGACGTTTCGACGACGGCCTGCAGGCCAGGATCAGCCGAGGATGGGACACCGTGACCCAGGCGTTGCAGCAGCGATGACCCACCCCGAGCAGCCCTTCGCGGGCCACACGCCGCCCGCTCCGGCGCCTGAGCCGTTCGCGGCGCCCACGCCTGTGCGATTCGCGGCGCCCCCGGCGCCCCCCAACCCGTTCGCCGCGCCCTCGCACGTCACGGCGCCGTACGGGCCCCCTCCGCCATCGGCTCCCGCGGCTCCGGCGCCCGAGCCCGAGCACATGCCATCGCTCGACGGCGGCGCGCGCTGGCCCGGGGACGGCTGGGACCACGGCGCCCCGACGCCGCCGCCCCCGTCCAAGCCGGCTCGGACGCGCCGCAACGGGCTGCCGCTGGGCTGGGTCGTCCTGCTGATGGTGATCGCGCTCGTGGCCGGCGCCACCGGCGGCGTCGTCAGCAGCCAGCTGCTCGGAGACGGCCGCCTCGCCGACGCGGGGCTGCCCGTCACGGTGTCGACAGGCGCCGGGGACCGCGCGCCCGAGAGTGTCGCGGGCATCGCCGCAGTGGTGCTGCCGAGCGTGGTGTCCATCCAGGTGGTCGGCCCGAACGGGACGTCGACCGGCTCCGGGTTCGTGCTGCGCCAGGACGGGTACGTGCTGACCAACCACCACGTCGTCGCCGACGCGACAGCGGCCGGGGCCACGACGGTGGTGCTGTTCGGGGACGGCACCGAGGAGCCCGCGACGATCGTCGGGCAGACCGCCGACTACGACATCGCCGTGCTCAAGGTGGAGCGCACCGGCCTGGTGCCGCTCGCGCTCGGCGACTCCGACCTCGCCGTCGTGGGCGACCCGGTCATCGCCGTCGGCGCGCCGCTGGGCCTTGAGGGCACCGTGACCACCGGCATCGTCAGCGCGCTGAACCGCCCGGTCTCCGCTGGCGGGAGCGACACGGACACGGCCTTCATCAACGCGATCCAGACGGACGCGGCGATCAACCCCGGCAACTCCGGCGGGCCGCTCGTCAACGCCGCGGGCGAGGTGATCGGCGTGAACTCGGCGATCGCGCAGCCGCCGGGCTCGTTCAGCGGCGCGAGCGGGAGCATCGGGCTCGGGTTCGCGATCCCCTCGAACCAGGCCCGGCGCACCGCCGAGCAGCTGATCGAGACGGGGACGGCGACCTACCCGATCATCGGGGTGCTGCTCGACCAGCGGTATGTGGGCGAGGGGGTCCAGGTCGCCGCAGACGCGCAGGGCGGGACCGCCCCCGTGACGCCGCGTGGGCCCGCGGACAAGGCGGGGATCCGCAGCGGCGACGTGATCCTGGCCATCGACGGGCGCCCGGTCACGGACCCCGACGAGCTCATCGTGGCGATCCGCGCGAAGACTCCTGGGGACACCGTGGTGCTGAGGGTCCGCACGGGCGACGACGAGCGCGACGTCCGTGTCGTGCTCGACGAGTCCTCGGGCTCCTGAAGCGGCGGGTAGCCTAGCCTCGTGCTAGACATCAACGGCGGTGAGTTCATCCTCCTGCTCGTCGTGGCTGTCCTGGTGATCGGCCCCGAGCGCCTGCCGAAGTACGCGGAGCAGCTCGGCCAGTGGGCGCGCCAGGCACGCGGGTTCGTGCAGGACACGAAGTCGCGCGTCGACACTGAGCTCGGTGACGATCTCAAGGACGTCGACTGGGCGGCCCTCGACCCGCGTCGCTACGACCCGCGCCGCATCGTGCGCGAGGCGCTGCTCGACGACCCGCCGCCGGCCAAGCCCGCGAGCACGCGGGTGCGGGCCTCTGCGGCGCCGGTCGCGGCCGCCGGCACCTCCTGGCAGGCGTCGACGCGCGACCCGGCCGTCCCCGCCGCAGGAGCATCCACTCCGTTCGACGACGAGGCGACCTGACCGGGTCAGACCCCCAGCTCACCCTTCCCCTGGCATGTCTGTGAAAGAGAGAACCGGTCGAATGGCACCCGCGACGCAGCGCCCCCGCATCTTCTCCGGAATGCAGCCCACCTCGGACTCGCTCCACCTCGGCAACTACCTGGGCGCCCTGACCCAGTGGGTCGCGCTGCAGGACTCCTACGACGCCGTGTACTGCGTCGTCGACCTGCACGCGCTGACCGTGGCCCCCGACCCGGCGGTGCTGCGCGAGCGCACCCGCCGCACGGCGGCCCAGTACCTGGCGGCGGGAGTGGACCCCGCCCGGTCGATCCTCTTCGTGCAGTCGCACGTGTCCGAGCACGCGGAGCTCGCCTGGTTGCTGTCGTGCCAGACGGGGTTCGGCGAGGCCAGCCGGATGACGCAGTTCAAGGACAAGTCGGCTCGGTTCGGCCAGGAGGGCACGACGGTCGGGCTGTTCACTTACCCCGTCCTCATGGCGGCGGACATCCTGCTCTACGACACGGCGCTCGTGCCGGTGGGCGAGGACCAGCGCCAGCACCTCGAGCTGACGCGCGACCTGGCCCAGCGGCTCAACACGCGCTTCGGCAAGGGCACCGCCGTCGTGCCGGACGCGCACATCGTCAAGGCGACGGCCAAGATCTACGACCTGCAGGACCCGACCGCGAAGATGAGCAAGTCCGCGGCCAGCCCGAACGGGATCATCGAGCTGCTTGACGACCCGAAGGTGGTCGCGAAGCGCATCCGCTCCGCTGTCACCGACGCCGAGCGGGAGATCCGGTACGACCCGGAGGCCAAGCCGGGCATCGCGAACCTGCTGACCATCTACGCGGCGCTCACGGGCCGCGACGTCCTCGCGATCGAGGCCGACTACCAGGGCAAGGGCTACGGCGACCTGAAGAAGGACCTCGCCGAGGTGGTCGTGGAGTTCCTCACCCCGTTCCAGGAGCGCGTGCACACGTATCTGGCGGATCCGGCGGCGTTGGACGACGTCCTGGCGGACGGGGCCGAGCGGGCGCGGGAGATCGCGCGCGGCGTGCTCGACCGGGTCCACGACCGGATGGGACTGCTGCCTCAGCGGGGCCGGGCATGAGGTTGCCGGCTCGCAGCGGCGACCAGGTGCGCATCGGCGTCGCGATCACGATCCCGGAGCCGTACGGGTCGCTGCTGCAGGCCGCCCGCGGCCGGTTCGGGGATCCCGCGGCGCCGTTCATCCCGCCGCACATCACGCTGCTGGGGCCGACGGTGGTGGAGCCCGGCGAGCTCCCCAACGTCGAGCGGCACCTCACCGAGGCCGCGTCACGGCACCGGCCGTTCGTGGTGCACCTGCGGGGGACGGGGACGTTCCGACCCGTGTCACCGGTGGTGTTCATCCAGGTGGTGGATGGGATCGCGAGCTGCGAGGCGCTGGAGCGGGAGATCCGCACGGGCCCGCTCGCCCAGGACCTGAGCTTCTACTACCACCCGCACGTGACGGTGGCCCACGACGTCGCCGAGCCCGACCTCGACCGCGCGTTCGCCGAGCTCGTCGACTTCGAGGCGTCGTTCGTGGTGAGCGCGTTCCACTCCTATGAGCACGGCGACGACGAGGTTTGGCGGCCGGTGCGGGGCTTCCCGTTGACCGGCGCCCTCACCCCCGCCGCGTCGACGACCCCCGACGCCTCGACTGCGCCCGCCGAGGCAACCCGGCCCGCCCACTCTCAGGATGCCCCGCAGCCCATCGACTCCTAGGGTCGGGGGATGATCGCGCAGTCTGACCCCCATGCGCCGATCGGTGCAGGTCAGGCGCATGTCAAGGCGTCCGCCACCGAACTGTCGAAGGCCTCGGCGGAGGGCCCCGCACGGGGTTTGCGCGGTCGGGTGGCAGCCCTGACGGCCTGGGTCGCCCGGGTGATCGCGTGGTGGAACCAGACGCGTGCGGCGCGTGCGAACGCGCGCTTCGGCGCGGCCGGCGGCGGCGTGCTGACGGGCGGGATCGCCTACTCCACGCTGTTCTCCGTCTTCGCGGGGCTGACCATCGGCTACACCGTGTTCATGGCCGTGCTGGGCAACAACGACGTGCTGCGCGAGGACGTGCTGGACGCGGTGGCGGCGAACCTGCCGGGCCTGGTGGACACCGGCTCGGGCTCCGGGCTGCTGGAGCCGGACTCCCTGCAGCTCAGCACCGGGCTGAACCTCACCGGGATCATCGCCGCCGTGGTGCTGCTGGTCAGCGCGACGTCGGCCCTGTCCTCGCTGCGCACCGCCGTGCGGGCCATGTTCGACGCCGGGAAGATGCCGGAGAACGCCTTGCTCGGCAAGGCGCGCGACCTGGCCGGCTTCGTGGGCCTGGCTTTGGCGGTGCTGCTCTCCGCGGTGCTCAGCGTGGCCGCGTCGTCCCTGGCCGACAGCGTGCTGCGGTTCTTCGGGGTGACGGAGGGCGCCGGCGCCGTCGTGCAGGTGCTCGTCGTCGCGGCGGGCTTCGTGGTGGATGTCGGCACGTTCATGCTGATCGTCTGGGTGCTCGCCGGCCAGCGGCCGCCGTTCCGTGACCTGCTGGGCGGGGCGCTGATCGCCGCCGTCGGGCTGGGGGCGATGCGCGTCGCTGGAACGTCGCTGGTGGCCAGGGGAGCGGACCGGAACGCCCTGTTGGCCTCGTTCGCCGCCGTGGTGACGTTGCTGGTGTGGGTCAACCTGATGTCGCGCATCGTGCTGCTGGCGGCCGCGTGGACGGCCGACCCTCCGGCCCTGGCCACGCCAGCCGACGATGACGACGGGGCCGCCGCGGTCTCGGCCTGAGCCCTCCCACGCGGCTGGCCCTGAAGACGACGAGAGCGCGACCCCCGTGGGACGGCGCTCTCGTCGTCAGAAGGCGCAGGTCAGAAGGCGCGGGTGATCATCGCCCGCTTGACCTCCTGGATCGCCTTGGTGACCTCGATGCCGCGCGGGCACGCCTCGGTGCAGTTGAAGGTGGTGCGGCAGCGCCACACGCCCTCCTTGTCGTTGAGGATCTCCAGGCGCTGGGCCCCGCCCTCGTCGCGGCTGTCGAAGATGAACCGGTGCGCGTTGACGATCGCGGCCGGGCCGAAGTACTGCCCGTCGGTCCAGAACACCGGGCAGGAGGACGTGCACGCCGCGCAGAGGATGCACTTGGTGGTGTCGTCGAACCGCTCGCGCTGGGCGGCGGACTGCAGGCGCTCCTTGGTCGGCGCGTTCCCCTCGGTGATGAGGAACGGCATGATCTCGCGGTAGGAGGCGAAGAACGGCTCCATGTCCACCACGAGGTCCTTGATCACGGGCAGGCCCTTGATGGGCTCGACGATGATCGGCTTGCCGGGGTTGAGGTCCTTGAGCAGGGCCTTGCACGCGAGCCGGTTGCGGCCGTTGATGCGCATCGCGTCCGAGCCGCACACGCCGTGGGCGCAGGACCGGCGGAACGTGAGTGACCCGTCGTGCTCCCACTTCACCTTGTGCAGGGCGTCCAGGAGGCGGTCCGTGCCGTGGGCCGTGACCGTGAACTCCTCCCAGTAGGCGTCGTCCCCGTGGGTGTCGGGCAGGAACCGGCGGATGCGCAGCGTCACGTCGAAGCTGGGGACCGCGCCGATCTCGGTGGTCTCGGAGACCGCGGCGTCGAGGGTGGCAGTCATCAGTACTTACGCTCCATCGGCTGGTACCGGGTCATGACCACGGGCTTGTACCCGAGGCTGACGTCGAAGGCGCCGGGCGCGGCCGATCCGGGCCCGCTGAGGATGTCGACGAGCTCGCCGCCCTGGTCGGCGGTCAGCACGGCGCCCTCGGCGGCGGGCGTGGACGCGGCGGCGATGGCGACGGCCACCGGCTCGGACGGGGCGAGGACGCCGGGGCGACGGCGGTAGGCCATCGTGTGCTTCATGTAGCCGGCGTCGTCGCGCTTCGGGTAGTCCTCGCGGAAGTGGCCGCCGCGGGACTCGTTGCGGTTGAGGGCGCCCACGACCACGACCTCCGCGATGTCGAGCAGGAAGCCCAGCTCGAGCGCCTCAAGGAGGTCGGTGTTGAAGGTGCTGCTCTTGTCCTGCACCGAGACGTTCGTGTACCGCTCCTGCAGCTCGCGGACGTCGGCCAGCGCCTGGAGCAGCGACTCCTCGGTGCGGAACACCTGCGCGTTGGTGTCCATGGTCTGCTGCAGGTCGCGCCGCACGTCGGCCACGCGCTCGCCGGACGGGCGCTCGCGCATCTCCAGGAGCTCGGCGACCACACCGCTCTCGGGGTCGTCGGGGACCTCGACCCAGTCGGCGGTTGCGGCGTACTGGGCGGCGGCGATGCCGGCCCGCTTGCCGAACACGTTGATGTCCAGCAGCGAGTTGGTGCCCAGCCGGTTGGAGCCGTGCACGGACACGCAGGCGACCTCGCCGGCGGCGTACAGGCCCTTGACCACGTCGGTGTTGTTGCGCAGCACCTCGGCGGTGATGTTGGTCGGCACCCCGCCCATCGCGTAGTGCGCCGTCGGGTAGACGGGGATGGGCTCGGTGTACGGCTCGATGCCCAGGTAGGTGCGCGCGAACTCGGTGATGTCCGGGAGCTTCGCGTCGATGTGCGCGGGCTCCAGGTGCGTCAGGTCGAGCAGCACGTAGTCCTTGTTCGGCCCGGCGCCGCGGCCCTCGCGGACCTCCAGGGCCATCGACCGGGCGACGATGTCGCGGGGCGCGAGGTCCTTGATGGTGGGGGCGTAGCGCTCCATGAAGCGCTCGCCATCCGAGTTGCGCAGGATGCCGCCCTCGCCGCGCGCGGCCTCGGAGAGCAGGATGCCCAGCCCGGCCAGGCCTGTCGGGTGGAACTGGAAGAACTCCATGTCCTCGAGCGGCAGGCCGCGGCGGTAGGCGAGCGCCATGCCGTCACCGGTGAGGGTGTGCGCGTTGGAGGTCGTCTTGTAGATCTTCCCCGCGCCGCCAGTGGCCAGGACCACGGACTTCGCGCGGAACAGGTGGATCTCCCCGGTGGCCAGCTCATAGGCGATGACGCCGCTGACGGCCACCTCCTCGCCCTCGGGAACGTCGCCGTCGACGAGGTCGTGGGAGAGCAGCAGGTCGAGCACGTAGAACTCGTTGAAGAACTCCACATCCTGCTTGACGCACTGCTGGTACAGCGTCTGCAGGATCATGTGGCCGGTGCGGTCCGCCGCGTAGCACGAGCGGCGCACGGCGCTCTCGCCGTGGTTGCGGGTGTGGCCGCCGAACCGGCGCTGGTCGATCTTGCCCTCGGGCGTGCGGTTGAACGGCAGGCCCATCTTCTCCAGGTCGAGCACCGCGTCGATGGCCTCCTTGGCCATGACCTCGGCGGCGTCCTGGTCGACGAGGTAGTCACCGCCCTTGACCGTGTCGAACGTGTGCCACTCCCAGTTGTCCTCCTCGACGTTCGCGAGGGCGGCGCACATGCCGCCCTGCGCGGCGCCCGTGTGGGAGCGCGTCGGGTAGAGCTTGGAGATGACGGCTGTGCGGGTGCGGCCGGAGGACTCGAGGGCGGCGCGCATCCCCGCGCCACCTGCGCCCACGATCACGACGTCGTACTGATGGGTCTGCATCGGTGTCGATGCCTCCTGTGGCGGTTCGGTGCGAGACGCGCCGGCGCCGCCCGCCGCGAGGGGCGGGCGGCGCCGGCGGTCAGGCGGAGCAGAACGAGGGGAGCAGGTTCGCCGGGCTCTCGGGCGGGCACGGGTCGAACGTGAAGATGACGAGGGTGCCGAGCACCACCACGACGACGAGCGACGCGACCAGGGCGGCCTTGAGCGCGAGGCGCACACCATCCCGTTCGGCGTAGTCGTTGATGATGGTGCGCACCCCGTTGGCGCCGTGGATCATCGCGAGCCACAGCATGAGCAGGTCCCAGATCTGCCACAGCGGCGACGCCCACTTGCCGGCGACGAAGCCGAAGTCGACGGCGTTGATGCCCTCGCCCTGCACCAGGTTGACGAACAGGTGCCCGAAGATGAGGACGATCAGGACGACGCCTGACACCCGCATGAAGATCCAGCCGTACAGCTCGAAGTTGCCGCGGGTGCTGGTGCGCCCGCTCCGGCGAACCCGCGGGGACCGCGGCTCGGCGATGGTGGTCATCAGGCACCCCCGAAGACGTGGCCCAGGTGGCGCGGCAGGAAGCCGGCCATGGTCACGAGGAACAGCCCTAGCACGACGTACAGCATGACCCGCTGGTACTTCGGTCCCTTGACCCAGAAGTCGACGAGCATGATCCGCACACCGTTGAAGGCGTGGAAGACGATGGCGGCGACGAGGCCGGCCTCGCCGAGGCCCATGATGGGGTTTTTGTACGTGCCGATGACCGCGTTGTACGCCTCCGGGGAGACGCGCACCAGGGCCGTGTCGAGCACGTGCACGAGCAGGAAGAAGAAGATGAGGACGCCGGTCACGCGGTGCGCGACCCACGACCACATGCCTTCACGCCCTCGGTAGAGCGTGCCGGCCGGTGCGGTGGGCACGTGGAGAGCCTCCTGGCAGTCGGATGAGGGACAGCACTGTCCTTTTCGCTGTCCACTCTAGTGACACGACGTCGCCGGTCGGGCGTGTGCGGGCCGTGGCGCAGGGGGTTGTGACGCAATGTGATCAAATCCACAGCGACCCGGGCGCGGCCGTCGCGCCGCTGGTCATGGCTACCCTGACCCGATGACTGACGTGATCCCCGGCTTCCACGCCGTTGTCCCGGCGGGTGGCGCCGGCACCCGGCTGTGGCCCCTCTCGCGCGCGGGCGCGCCCAAGTTCCTGCACGACCTGACGGGCACCGGGCGCACCCTGCTGCAGGGCACCGTCGACCGGCTGCTGCCGCTCACCGGAGACGGCGGCGTCATGGTCGTCACGGGCGCCCGGCACCGGGCCGCGGTGCAGGCGCAGCTCCCGGAGGTGCGCCCGCAGGACGTGCTCGCCGAGCCGTCGCCCCGCGACTCCATGGCCGCGATCGGCCTGGCCGCGGCCGTGCTCGAGCAGCGGCACGGCGATGTCGTCCTGGGGTCGTTCGCGGCCGACCAGGTGATCGACGGCGCGCAGGAGTTCGGCAGGGCCGTGCGCGAGGGCGTCGAGGCCGCCCGCGCGGGGTACGTCGTGACCGTCGGCATCGCGGCGACGGGACCGTCCACGGCGTTCGGCTATGTCCGCTCAGGCGCCCCGCTGGGCGTCGAGGGGGCGCCGGGCGTCCGCCACGCCCAGGGGTTCACGGAGAAGCCCGACGCCGAGACCGCCGCGGAGTACCTCGCCACGGGGGAGTACCGCTGGAACGCGGGCATGTTCATCGTCCGGGCGCGCACGCTGCTCGACCACCTCGCGACGCAGCTCCCCACACTGCACGACGGCCTCCGCGAGATCGCCGCGGTGTGGGACACCCCGCAGCGCGACGAGGTCCTCGACCGGGTGTGGCCCACGCTCACCCGGATCGCCATCGACCACGCGATCGCCGAGCCCGTCGCCGCCGCCGGCGGGGTGGCAGTGGTGCCGGGCGACTTCACCTGGGACGACGTGGGCGACTTCGCGTCGCTCGCCGAGCTGCTGCCCGCCCAGTCCGACGCGTCCGGCCGCACGCTGGGCGAGGAGTCGCTGGTGCTGCGCATCGACGCCGACGGCACGCTGGTGGTGCCGTCCTCCGGCCGCGCCGTCACGGTGATCGGCGTTCCGGGCGCGGTCGTCGTCGACACCCCGGACGCGCTGCTCGTCACGACTCTGGAGCGGGCGCAGCAGGTCAAGGCCGGCGTCGACGGATGGCGCGAGCGGGGGCGCGACGACCTGCTCTGAGCAGTGTCGTCGTCGGCTCGCAAGGCGGGGTCCCAGCCAGGCGGACTACCCTCACGGCGTGCCCGAAGACGCTTTCCACCTCGCTGACCGTGTCGCCGCCCTGCGCTCCGAGCTCGTCGAGTTCCGGCGTGACCTGCACGCCCACCCCGAGCTGTCGCGACTCGAGCAGCGCACCACCGCCAAGGTCGCCGAGCGCCTGCGCCTCGCGGGGCTCACGCCGAAGCTCCTGCCGGGCACCGGGCTGATCTGCGACATCGGGCCAGGGCTCGCCGAGGGCGACCGGCGCCGCGTGGTGCTGCGCGCCGACTTGGACGCGCTGCCGGTGATGGACACCTCGGGCGTCGAGTGGGCGTCGATCGTGCCGCATGTGGCGCACGCCTGCGGCCATGACGTGCACACCACCGTCGTGCTGGGCGCCGGCCTGGTGCTCGCCGAGCTGGCGGCGGCCGGGCAGCTCAGCCGCGGGGTGCGGCTGCTGTTCCAGTCGGCCGAGGAGGTGCAGCCCGGCGGCGCCCTCGACGCGATCGCCGAGGGCGTGCTGGACGGCGTCAGCCGCGTGTACGCCGTGCACTGCGACCCGCGCGTGGACGTCGGGCGGATCGGCACCCGCATCGGCCCCATCACGTCCGCCTCCGACGAGGTCACCGTGACGCTGCGCGGCGCGGGCGGCCACACCTCGCGCCCGCACCGGACCGGCGACGTCGTCTTCGCGCTGGGCCAGGTCATCACGCAGGTCCCGGCCGTGCTGGGGCGGCGGCTCGACCCGCGCTCGGGGGTGAACCTCACGTGGGGGGCGGTGCAGGCGGGCTCCGCGCCGAACGCGATCCCGGCGACGGGCACGGCGCGCGGCACGCTCCGCTGCCTCGACGTGCGGGCCTGGGAGCAGGCGTCGGCGGTGTTCCAGGAGGCGGTGCAGCAGGTCGTCGCGCCGTACGGCGTCGAGGCCGAGGTGCGCCACCTCCGGGGGGTGCCGCCGGTCGAGAACGACGAGCACAGCGTGGCGGTCCTCGAGGCGGCCGCGCGCGACGTGCTGGGCGAGGACGCCGTGCAGCTGACGGAGCAGTCGCTGGGCGGCGAGGACTTCGCCTGGTACCTCACCAAGGTCCCGGGGGCGATGGCGCGGCTCGGGACGCGGACTCCGGGCGGCCGGTCCTTCGACCTGCACCAGGGGGACTTCCGGGTGGACGAGCGCGCGCTGGACTCCGGCGTGCTGCTGCTGGCCCGCACCGCGCTGTCCGCGGCGGGCGACTGACGCGCGAATTGCCGCACCCTGCCCGCCCGCTGGGACGAGGCGTCCCGCATCGCGGCGCTTGATCCCAACTCCGTAACGGAACCTGGTTGCCTACCTCTCGGTAACGTGCCGGAAAGACAACCTCCGTAGAATGCGCGTGCGGGTGTCAACGGCGTGCCCGCCCCCCTCGCAGACGAGTAGGTCGCAGGGCGGTGAAGTCACGGCCAGCAGCATCTCGACCCAACAACAGGAGTGTCGCGTGAAGAAGATCATCCGTGTGGCTGCGCTCGGTGGGGCGCTCGCCCTCACTCTCGCGGCATGTGGCAGCGCGCCGGAGGACGACTCGACCGCGTCCGCCGGCGCGGAGAACGCCGACTTCAAGGCCTGCATGGTCTCCGACGAGGGCGGGTTCGACGACAAGTCCTTCAACCAGTCCGGCGCGGAGGGCCTCGAGCGGGCCAAGGAGGAGCTCGGCATCACCACCGCGCTCGTCGAGTCGCAGGACGTGACGGACTTCGGCCCCAATGTCACAAACCTGGTGACCCAGGGCTGCAACCTCGTGATCGGCGTCGGGTTCATGCTCGAGGACGCGATCGAGGAGGCGGCAGTCGCCAACCCCGACATCGAGTTCGCGCTCGTCGACTCCGGCTTCAGCGACGCCGACTTCAACCCGGTGACGTACGACAACGCCAAGCCGCTCCTCTTCGACACGCAGGAGGCGGCCTACCTCGCGGGCTACGCCGCGGCAGGCATGTCCACCACGGGCAAGGTCGCGACCTTCGGCGGCATCGCGCTCCCCTCGGTCACGATCTTCATGGACGGCTACGTCGACGGCGTCGCCAAGTACAACGAGGACAACGGCACCGCCGTGGAGGTCTTCGGCTGGGACAAGGCCGCGCAGACCGGCTCGTTCACCGGTGACTTCTCGAACCAGGCCAACGGCCAGAACCTCGCCAAGGGCTTCATCGACCAGGGCGTCGACGTGATCATGCCCGTGGCCGGCCCGGTCGGCCTCGGCGCGGCCGCGGCGGCCAAGGAGGCCGGTGACGTCCTGATCATCGGCGTCGACGCCGACTGGTTCGAGACGGCGCCCGACTACTCGTCGATCATCCTGACCTCGGTCATCAAGGAGATCGGCCAGGCGGTCTTCGACACTGTCGACCAGGCCGTCGCCGGGGAGTACACCTCCGAGGCCTATGTCGGCACGCTGGCCAACGGCGGCATCGGCCTGGCGCCGTTCCACGACTTCGAGGCCAAGGTGCCGAGCGAGCTCGCGGACGCGATCGAGGCCCTGAAGGCGGAGATCATCGCGGGCGACCTGTCGGTCGACTCGCCGTCCGCCAACAGCTGACGGCATCACCACCCACCGATGGCCCGGGCGGACAACGCCCGGGCCATCGGCCTGACCACCCGGCACGCACCCGCACTGGTCGCTAGTGTCGACCACCACGAACTTTGAAGGAGCCGGGGCACGTGAAGCTGGAACTGCGAGGGATCACCAAGCGCTTCGGCAGCCTGGTGGCCAATGACCACATCGACCTGGTGGTCGAGCCCGGCGAGATCCACGCCCTGCTGGGCGAGAACGGCGCCGGCAAGAGCACGCTGATGAACGTCCTCTACGGGTTCTACGAGCCCGACGGCGGCGAGATCCTCGTCGACGACGCCCCGGTGACCTTCACCGGCCCCGGCGACGCGATGGCCGCCGGGATCGGCATGGTGCACCAGCACTTCATGCTTGTGCCCGTGTTCACCGTCGCGGAGAACGTGGCCCTCGGGCATGAGCCCGTGCGCGGCGCCGGGATCATCGACCTCGCCGAGGCCCGTCGGCGGGTCCGCGAGATCTCCGACCGGTTCGGCTTCGACCTGGACCCCGACGCGCTCGTCGAGGACCTGCCCGTCGGCGCCCAGCAGCGCGTCGAGATCATCAAGGCGCTGTCCCGCGACGCCCACGTGCTGATCCTCGACGAGCCCACAGCCGTGCTCACGCCGCAGGAGACCGACGAGCTCATCGAGATCATGCGGCAGCTCAAGGCCGCCGGCACCTCCATCGTCTTCATCACCCACAAGCTGCGCGAGGTGCGCGCCGTCGCGGACCGCATCACCGTCATCCGGCGCGGCGCCGTCGTGGGCAGCGCGGCCCCGACGGCCTCCGAGCCCGAGCTCGCCGCGCTCATGGTCGGCCGCTCGGTGGACCTCGGGGTCGCCAAGGCCCCGGCCACGCCAGGCGAGGTCGCCTTGCAGGTGAAAGACGTCACGGTGATCGACGTGGCGGGCGTGCGCCAGGTCGACGACGTCAGCTTCGACGTCCACCGCGGGGAGATCCTCGCCGTGGCCGGGGTGCAGGGCAACGGGCAGACCGAGCTCACCGAGGTGCTCATGGGGCTGCTCGAGCCCGTGGCTGGCTCGGTGCTGCTGGACGGCGCGGAGCTCGTGGGCCGCCCGGTCCGCGAGGTGCTGCGCGCCGGCGTCGGCTACGTGCCGGAGGACCGCACCGCCGACGGGGTGATCGCCGACTTCTCCGTCGCGGAGAACCTCGTCCTCGACCTGTTCGACCAGGCGCCCTACGCGCGGGGCATCGCGTTCGACCCCGCGAAGGTGGCCGCCAGCGCGCGTGAGCGGGTCGTCGAGTTCGACGTCCGCACGCCGTCGGTGGACGCGTTCGCGGGCACGCTCTCCGGCGGCAACCAGCAGAAGGTCGTGCTCGCGCGCGAGATGTCGCGTCCGCTGCGCCTGCTGATCGCCTCGCAGCCCACCCGCGGCCTCGACGTCGGCTCGATCGAGTTCGTGCACAGCCGAGTTGTCGCCGAGCGCGACCTCGGCACGCCGGTGATCATCGTCTCCACGGAGCTCGACGAGGTCCTGGCGCTGGCCGACCGCATCGTCGTGATGTACCGCGGCTCCATCGTCGGGATCGTCCCGGGCGGCGCCGACCGCGACGTGCTCGGCCTGATGATGGCGGGCGTGCCGCTCGACGAGGCGCAGGCGCAGGTCGCGACACACCACACCACACTCGGCCAGGCGGACGCCGCGGCTGACACCGACCCCTCCGAGGAGGACCTCACGTGAGCGAGTCCGCTCCGCTGCGGGACGCGGCCGTCCCGGTCCCGGGAGACACCGGGGTCGAGCGGCCCCCGTCCCGTGGCCAGAACGCCCTCCGCGAGATGCTCGAGAGCAGCTGGCTCGTCACTGTGCTGGCGATCGTGCTCGCGCTGGTGATCAGCGCGGTGCTCATCGCGGCGGCCGACGCCGAGGTGCAGGCCGCCGCCAGCTACTTCTTCGCACGGCCGATGGACCTGCTCACCGCCGCGTGGACGGCGGTGTCCCAGGCGTACACCGCGCTGTTCCAGGGCGCCATCGTCGACCCGGGCGCCACGACGCTCGCCCGGGCCGTGCGCCCGCTGACGGAGACCATGACGGTGTCCGTGCCGCTGATCTTCGCGGGCCTCGGGCTGGGCATCGGCTTCCGCGCCGGCCTGTTCAACATCGGCGCCCAGGGGCAGATCATCATGGGCGCCGTCCTGGGCGGCTACATCGGCTTCACCTTCGAGCTGCCCGTGGGGCTGCACCTGCTCCTCGCCGTGATCGGCTCGGCGCTGGGCGGGGCCATCTGGGCGGGCATCGCCGGTGTGCTCAAGGCGCGCACGGGCGCCAACGAGGTGATCGTCACGATCATGCTCAACAACATCGCGATCTACCTGGTGGGCTACCTGCTCACCACGTCGGCGTTCCAGCGCGGGAACAGCAACAACCCGATCTCGCCGCCGGTCGAGTCCAGCGCGGTGTACCCGCTGCTGCTCGGCACGGGCTTCCGTCTGCACGCCGGGTTCCTGCTCGCGCTCGCCGCGGCCGTGGGCGTGTGGTGGCTGATGAACCGGTCGACGATCGGGTTCCAGTTCCGCGCCGTGGGCTCCAACCCGCACGCCGCCCGCACCGCCGGCATGTCCGTCGAGGCCAGCTACGTGTGGGTCATGGTGATCGCGGGGGCGCTGGCCGGGCTGGGCGGATCAGCCCAGGTGCTGGGCACCGAGAAGGTGCTCACCGCCGGCGTCGCCGCCAGCTTCGGCTTCGATGCGATCACCGTCGCGCTGCTCGGCCGCTCCAAGCCGTTGGGCACCGTGTTCGCGGGGCTGCTCTTCGGGGCGCTGCGCGCGGGCGGGTACTCGATGCAGGCCCGCACGGGCACGCCCATCGACATCGTGCTCGTCGTGCAGTCGCTGATCGTGCTGTTCATCGCGGCGCCGCCGCTCGTCCGGGCCGTGTTCCGGCTGCCCTCCCCAGGCGCCGTCAGACCCGGCGTCCTCGCCACCAAGGAGGCCGCAGCGTGAGCGCCGTGACCGCCCCCTCGCGGCCCGCCGCGAGCCCCGCCCCCGTGGGCAAGCCGCTGCCGCCGATCAACTGGAAGGCGCCGATCGGCTATGGCGTGACGGCCCTGGTCGCGCTGGTCCTCTTCGGGCTGCTGCCCGCCAGTGGCCGGACGACGACGTTCACGTTCGCGACGTCGAAGGACTTCTTCCAGATCGAGCCGCTGACGGTGCCGTCGAAGTCCACGGCGATCGTGCTCTCGCTGATCGGGCTCGCCCTCGCGGGGGTGTCCCTGTGGCTCCCCCGCAGCCGCCGCAAGACGGGGGTGTGGCTGCCCGCGCTGTTCGGCGTGGTGGTCATCCTCGCGTTCCTCACCTGGGCCGTCGCGGGCAAGGCGCAGCCGCTGCCGATCACCGGGCTGCTGCAGGGCTCGCTGTTCCTGGCCATCCCGCTGGTGTTCGGCTCGCTGGCGGGTGTGCTGTGCGAGCGCTCGGGCATCATCAACGTCGCGATCGAGGGCCAGCTGCTCGCCGGCGCCTTCGCGGCGGCGGTCATCGCCTCGCTGACCCACAGCGCGTACGCGGGCCTGATCGCCGCGCCCATCGCCGGCGCGCTGGTCGGCCTGATCCTCGTGTACTTCTCGGTGAAGTACCTGGTCAACCAGATCATCGTCGGCGTGGTGCTCAACGTGCTCGTCGTCGGCGTCACGAGCTACCTGTTCTCCACTGTGCTCAAGGTGAACGCCGCGACGTGGAACTCCCCGCCGAAGCTGCCGACCATCGAGATCCCGCTGCTCTCGCAGATCCCCGTGATCGGCCCGGTGCTGTTCCGGCAGACGGCGCTCGTCTACGTCATGTACGTGGTTGTGGCGCTGCTGCAGGTGATGGTGTTCCGCAGCCGCTGGGGCCTGCGCCTGCGCGCGGTGGGCGAGCACCCGAAGGCCGCGGACACCGTCGGCATCAAGGTCAACCGCACCCGGGTCCGCGCGACGATGCTGGGCGGCGCGGTCGCCGGGCTGGGCGGGGCGTTCTTCACCGTGGCCGCCGGGCTCGCGTTCGGCAAGGAGATGACGGGCGGCAAGGGCTTCATCGCGTTGGCCGCCATGATCCTGGGCCGGTGGAGCCCGACGGGCGCCCTCGCGGCGGCGCTGTTGTTCGGCTTCGCGGACAACCTGCAGGTGGTGCTCGGCATCATCGGCACCCCGATCCCGAGCCAGATCATGCTGATGACCCCGTACGTGGTGACCATCTTCGCCGTCGCCGGCCTCGTGGGACGCGTCCGCGCCCCGGCCGCCGAGGGCATCCCGTACGTCAAGTGAGCGACAGTGGAGTGAGTGACATGAGCCAGACCCCCCCGATCGACTGGGACGCCCTGCGCGATGCCGCGCGCGACGTCATGACCCGGGCCTACGTGCCCTACTCGAAGTTCCCCGTGGGCGTCGCGGCCCTGGTCGACGACGGCCGCATCGTGGTGGGCTGCAACGTGGAGAACGCGTCGCTGGGCCTGACGCTGTGCGCCGAGTGCGCGCTCGTCTCCGGCCTGCACGTCAGCGGCGGCGGGCGCCTCGTGGCCTTCGCGTGCGTGGACCAGCACGGCAACGCGCTGATGCCCTGCGGCCGCTGCCGACAGCTCCTTTGGGAGCACGGCGGCCCGTCGCTGCTGGTGGACACCGTCAGCGGCATCAAGCCGATGACCGAGGTGCTGCCCGACGCGTTCGGGCCGGACGACCTCGTGGAGAGGGCAGCCCGATGAGCGAGCAGTTCGACGCCGTCGACGTCATTCGCACCAAGCGCGACCACGGTCGGCTGAGCGAGGGGCAGATCGACTGGGTCATCGACGCGTACACCCGCGGCGCCGTGGCCGAGGAGCAGATGTCGGCCCTCGCGATGGCCATCCTGCTCAACGGCATGGACCGCGCGGAGATCTCCCGCTGGACGGCCGCGATGATCGCGAGCGGCGAGCGGATGGACTTCTCCGGCCTGTCCCGCCCGACCGCGGACAAGCACTCCACGGGTGGGGTCGGCGACAAGATCACGCTGCCGCTGGCGCCGCTCGTCGCCGTGTTCGGCGTCGCGGTGCCGCAGCTCTCGGGCCGCGGCCTGGGGCACACCGGCGGCACGCTGGACAAGCTCGAGGCCATCCCCGGCTGGCGCGCCGCGCTCAGCAACGACGAGATGATGCGGCAGCTCGAGGACGTGGGCGCCGTCATCTGCCAGGCCGGATCCGGGCTGGCCCCCGCCGACCGCAAGCTGTACGCGCTGCGCGACGTCACCGGCACCGTCGAGGCCATCCCCCTGATCGCCAGCTCGATCATGAGCAAGAAGATCGCCGAGGGCACCGGCTCGCTGGTGCTCGACGTGAAGGTCGGCTCGGGCGCCTTCATGAAGGACCTCGACCGGGCGCGTGAGCTCGCCCGCACCATGGTGGAGCTGGGCGTGGACGCCGGGGTGCGGACCGTCGCGCTGATCACCGACATGGAGACCCCGCTGGGGCTCACCGCGGGCAACGGCCTCGAGGTGCGCGAGTCGGTCGAGGTGTTGGCTGGGGGAGGCCCCGCGGACGTCGTGGAGCTCACCGTGGCGCTGGCCCGCGAGATGCTCACCGCCGCCGGGCAGCCGGACGCCGACCCGGCGGCCGCGCTCGCCGATGGGCGCGCGATGGACGTGTGGCGGCGCATGATCGCGGCGCAGGGTGGCGACGTGGACGCGCCGCTGCCTGTCGCGCGGGACACCGAGCAGGTCCTCGCGGCCTCCGACGGCGTGCTGACCGGCCTCGACGCCTACGCCGTGGGCGTCGCGGCGTGGCGGCTCGGCGCGGGCCGGGCCCGCAAGGAGGACCCGGTGCAGGCTGCCGCAGGCGTCGAGCTGCACGCGAAGCCGGGCGACCGGGTGCGCGCGGGGCAGCCGCTGCTGACGCTGCACACCGACACCCCGGAGCGCTTCGGCCGGGCCCGCGAGGCGCTTGAGGGCGCCGTGCGCATCGAGGCCGACGGCGCCGAGGTGGCCGTGCGCCCGCTGCTCATCGACCGCATCGGCGAGTGACGCCCACGAGCATGCAGCTCACGAGCGTGCTGCGCGCGGTGCGTGGGCGCACGGTCCCGCTCGAGCCGGCGGCGGCTGGCCAGGATCCGGCCGCCGTCCCAGCGCCGCGTCGGCCGCGCCGTCCGGGCGCCGACCTCGTGCGCGCCCGCGCCGTCGGCGCCGGGCTCGCAGAGGACGACGCCGTGGAGCTGGTCGCGCGCGTCGAGCGGCTCTCCGACCGGGAGGCGTGGCAGGTCGTCGACCCGCGGCGCCCCGCACGCGGCGCCAGCGTGCTGCGGTTCGGCACGGCCGCCGCCCGCCAGGTCGACGAGACGTCCTGCGGCGCGGCGGTGCTGGCGATGCTCGCCGCCCACGGGAACCCGGCTGTGGCGCTGTGGCTGGTCACGGGTGAGCACATCGGCGAGACGCCTTCGGCGCTGGACGGCGTCGCGCCCGCCTCCGGGCCGGCCGGGCGCCTGGCGGGCCTGCAGGCCGCGCTGCATGTGCGCAGCACGCGGCGCGCGGTGCTGGGGGCCCTGCCCTGGCCGACAGCCCTCGGCACCCCGCCGTGGGGGGCCGCGCGCGTCGCCACCGAGCTGTGCTCCGGGGTCGGCGCTGTGCACGGCGTCGGAGGGACGGGGATCGCCTATCGGTCGGTGATGCTCGACGACACCCGGCACGACGAGGTGCGCGCCGTGCTGGCCCGCATCCGGCGCGCGCTCGCGCACGGGGTTCCCGTGCCGCTGTACACCGGGGGCGACGCCTCATCCGGGCTGGCCGCCGCCGTGCCCCGTCACGTCGTGCTCGTCACCGGTGCGGATGCCACCAGCCTGCGGGTCTATGAGCCGTCGACCGGCCAGGAGCACGTGGTGGCCGAGGACGCTGTGCTCGCCGGGGGGACGCCGCGCGCGGCCTACGGCGGCTGGTCGCACGTGTGCTGGGCGCTGCTGCCCGTGCGGCGCGCCTGAGGGCGCTACGTGCGCGTTCCGCCGGGAATGCCCACTCTGTCCTGTTGGCACAGGGCTCCGGGGCGGTCCACGATGGAAGCGCACGAGCCGTCCTCATCCCCCGGGAGGAACCATGAGCACCGTGCCCGGCCAGGACTCCTGGCGTGACGCAGGCCTGACGCAGCCCAAGTTGCAGGACACCACCGAGGCGGACCCGTCGCCGTTCGAGCTCGACGAGCTCGACGACGCGGAGGCCGCCGAGGAACTGCGCGACGACGAGGCGGGCACCGACGTGACTGTCGTCGACCCGGCCGCCGGCGTCGTCGAGGAGTACCGCCCCGACGCCCCGCGGCCCGACCTCGAGGACAAGGCGAACGTGGCGGACGTGACCGAGCAGGCCCGCGAGGTCCCGCCCGACGAGCGCGACGACTACCCCTGATCGGAGTAGTCCCCACCGACCACTACGGTGGGACCATGACCCTCGCCGCCGACCAGATCGCCGTGCTGCCCAAGGTGCTGCTGCACGACCACCTCGACGGCGGGCTGCGCGCCGCGACGATCGTGGAGCTGGCCCACGAGGCCGGCCACGAGCTGCCGGCCACCGACCCCGACGCCCTCGCGCGCTGGTTCGGCGAGGCTGCCGACTCGGGCTCGCTGGAGCGCTACCTGGAGACGTTCGCGCACACCGTCGCCGTCATGCAGACGGCGGACAACCTGCGGCGCGTGGCCCGCGAGGCCGTGCTCGACCTGGCCGCCGACGGGGTGGTCTACGCGGAGCAGCGGTACGCCCCCGAGCAGCACCAACAGGGCGGCCTGAGCCTGCAAGAGGTCGTCGACGCCGTGCAGGAGGGCTTCGCCGAGGGCGTCGCGCTCGCCGCCGAGGACGGCCGCGAGATCCGCGTCGGCACGCTGCTGACAGCGATGCGGCACGCCGACCGCGGTGACGAGATCGCGGCGCTCGCGCTGGCGAACCGCGACAGCGGCGTGGTCGGCTTCGACATCGCCGGCGCCGAGAAGGGCTTCCCGCCCTCGCGCCAGGCGTCCGCGTTCGGCTCTCTGCGCGCGGCCAACTTTCCCGTCACGGTGCATGCCGGCGAGGCGGACGGCCTGCAGTCCATCGCCGAGGCGGTGCACGTCGCCGGAGCGCAGCGGCTCGGGCACGGTGTGCGGCTGATGGACGACATCACGGTGACGACGGGCCCGGACGGCGCTCCCGACGCCCGGCTGGGCCGGCTGGCGCAGTGGGTGCTCGACCGGCAGATCCCGCTCGAGCTGTGCCCCTCGTCGAACCTCCAGACCGGCGCCGCGACGTCGATCGCGGAGCACCCGGTGACGATCCTGCGCTCCTTGGGCTTCGCGGTCACGGTGAGCACCGACAACCGCCTGCAGTCCGGCACGTCGCTCACGCGCGAGTTCGCCCTGCTGGCAGCGGAGGCGGGCTGGACCCTCGACGACATGCGTGACGTGACGGTCACCGCCGCCCAGAGCTCTTTCCTCGCGTTGCCCGAGCGGCGCGACTTGATCGACCGGGTGATCCTCCCGGCCTATTCGCAGAACGGCAGCGGGAGGCACCGCGCATGACCACGAACATCGACCCGACGACCCTGGCCCAGTACGTCGACCACACGCTTCTCAAGCCGGAGGCCACCGCTGACGACGTCGCGGCGCTCGTCGCCGAGGGGCAGCGCCTGGGCGTGTACTCCGTGTGCGTCTCGCCGTCGTTCCTGCCGCTCGACGCGGGCGACTTGAAGGTCGCGACGGTGTGCGGGTTCCCGTCCGGCAAGCACCACAGCGAGGTCAAGGCCGCCGAGGCCGCCCGTGCGGTGGCGGACGGCGCCGACGAGGTGGACATGGTCATCGACGTGGGCGCGGCGAAGGCCGGGCAGTTCGCGTCGGTGCAGGCGGACATCGCCGCCGTGCGCGCGGCCGCCCCGGCGCCTGTGGTGCTGAAGGTCATCATCGAGTCGGCGGCGCTGAGCGATGAGGAGATCGTCGCGGTGTGCCAGGCCGCCGAGGCCGCGGGCGCGGACTTCGTCAAGACGTCCACGGGCTTCCACCCGGCCGGGGGCGCCACCGTGCACGCCATCGAGCTGATGCACGCGACAGTGGGCGGCCGGCTCGGCATCAAGGCGTCGGGCGGGGTCCGCACCAGCGCCGACGCGCTCGCGATGATCGAGGCGGGCGCGACGCGCCTGGGCCTGTCGGGGACCGCCGCCGTGCTGGCCGGCCTGGAGGCCGACTCCGGCTACTGAGCCGGCGGCACGACGCACACGCGAAAGCCGGCGGCCCCCATCGCGGGGGACCGCCGGCTTCTCACGTCACGCCCTGGCGCGGAGATGGCCTGTCAGAGCCCGAGGGCGGCCTCGAGGTCGCGGCGCACCGCGTCGAGCCGCTCGCGCGCGTGCTGGCGCGCGCTCATCATCTTCGCCTCGCCGGCATGCTCGCCGACCTCGACGATCGCCTCGAGGTAGCACTTCACCTTCGGCTCCGTGCCGCTGGGCCGCACGATCGCCCGGGTGCCGTCCTCGGCGAGGAGCCGCAGCCCGACCGTCGGGGGGAGCCCGCCGCGCTCGGCGTCGGTGCCCGCCTCCAGGTCGACGACCTTCGTCACGGGAGATCCGCCCAGCGTGGCCGGGGGGTTGTCCCGCAGCCGGGCCATCGTCGCGGGGATCTGCGCGAGGTCCGTGAAGCGCGCCGAGAGCTGGTCGGTGACGTAGAGGCCGTGGTCGCGGGCCAGGTCGTCCAGCACGCCGATCAGGGTGCGGCCGTCGGCCTTGAGCGTCGCGGCGAGCTGCGCGATGACCAGGGCGGCGGAGATGCCGTCCTTGTCCCGCACATGCGCCGGGTCGACGCAGTAGCCGAGCGCCTCCTCGTACCCGTAGGACAGGCCGTCGACACGGGAGATCCACTTGAAGCCCGTGAGGGTCTCCTCATGACGTGCCCCGGCGGCCTGCGCGATCTGCGCGAGCAGCCGCGAGGAGACGATCGAGTTGGCGAAGACGAGCTCGCGGTCGTCCGGCGTGCCGGCCACGAACGTGCCGGAGCCGCCGATGGCGCCCGCGGCGAGCGCGCCCAGCAGCGCCCCCACCTCATCGCCCCGCAGCATCCGCCAGCCGTCCGCCGCGGCCGTGCCCGGCCCCCGGTAGGTCCGTGAGCCGGGATCGTCGACGGCCACCGCGCACCTGTCGGCGTCCGGGTCGAGGGCCAGCACCAGATCCGCGTCCCGGTCCCGCGCGAGGCCGAGCGCGTAGTCCATCGCTCCCGCCTCCTCGGGGTTGGGGAACGCGACGGTGGGGAAGTCGGGGTCGGGATCGGCCTGCTCGGGCACCAGCGTGACGTCGCTGAACCCGGCGGCGGCCAGCACCCGGTGGGCGACGGCCCCGCCCACGCCGTGTAGCGGCGTCAGCACGACCTTGAGGTCGCTCGCGCGGGTGCGGGCCTGCTCGCTCGAGTCGGCGAGCGTCAGCACTGCCGCGACGTACGCGTCGAGCACCTCGGGCCCTAGCACCGTCCAGCCCGAGTCGGCGCGCGGCACCGACGCGACGGACGCGACCCGGGCGATCTCGGCGGCGATCTCCGCGTCGGCGGGCGGCACGATCTGCGAGCCCTGCGCGCCGCCGGCGGCGACCCGGCCGCCGAGGTACACCTTGTAGCCGTTGTCCTGCGGCGGGGTGTGGGTCGCCGTGCCCATGACGCCGGCGTCGGCGCCCCGGGGGCGGGCCGCGAAGGCCCGCACAGGGGGCGGCAGCGGCGCCGGGGGCAGCAGTGCCTCGATGCCCGCGGCCGGCATGACGGCGGCGGGGTCCCGGGCGAAGGCGGCGGGGCGGTGCCGCGCGTCGTAGCCGATCACGACGCGCGGCGCGGGCCGGGCGGCGGGGAGCTGGGCGCGCAGGTAGCCGGCGAGGCCGGCGGCGGCCCGGATCACGACGGCGCGGTTCATCCGGTTGGGGCCGCCCGCGATGGCGCCCCGCAGGCCGGCGGTGCCGAACTGCAGGGTGCCCGCGAACCGGTCCTCGAGCTCGGCGCGGGCGCGCTCGACCTCGCTCACGAGCTGTTCCTGCTCGGGCGGGAGGTCGCTGCCGGGGACTCGCCCGGCCTCGACCTCCTCAAGGGAGCGGCCGGCGGTCGCGAGCAGCTCCGCGAGCTCGGCGGCGGTGGTGGGGTCCGGATCGTCAGCGATCCAGGCTCGCACCCTGTCCTGCACCTGGGGCCATGCGTCGGCGGTCGCCATGTCGCTCAATCTACCGACGGCGTCGCCGACGCGTCGTCCAGGCGTCGCACGATCGAGGCGAGGAGCGCGCTGATGCGCGGGCCCGCGGCCTGGCCGGCCTCGATGACCTCCGCGTGGGACAGCGGCACCGGGCTGATGCCGGCGGCGAGGTTCGTCACGAGGGAGAGCCCCAGCACCTCCATGCCGGCCTGGCGGGCGGCGATGGCCTCGAGGGTGGTGGACATGCCCACCAGGTCGCCGCCCATGCGGCCGGCCATCGTCACCTCGGCGGGGGTCTCGTAGTGCGGCCCGCGGAACTGGACGTAGACGCCCTCGTCGAGGCTCGGGTCGACAGTGCGGGCGAGGTCGCGCAGGCGCTCCGCGTACAGGTCGGTGAGGTCGACGAACGTCGCGCCCTCGAGCGGCGACGTGGCCGTGAGGTTGATGTGGTCGCGGATGAGCACGGGGGTGCCGGGCGCCCAGTCGGGGTTCAGGCCCCCGCAGCCGTTGGTCAGGACGATGGTGTGCGCGCCCGCGGCGGCGGCCGTGCGGACGCCGTGCACCACGCGGCGCACCCCGCGTCCCTCGTACAGGTGCGTGCGGGAGCCGATGACCAGGACGTGGCGGTCCGGTGCCCCGTCCTCCCCGGCGACCCGGATGGAGCGGGTGGTGCCGACGTGGCCGGGCACCGCGGGGGCGGAGAAGCCGGGGATCTCGTGGCTGGGGACCTCGGCCACTGTCTCGCCCAGGAGGTCGGCGGCGCCGCCCCAGCCGGAGCCGAGGACGAGCGCGATGTCATGGCGCTCGACGCCGGTCACCCGTGCCAGGTGCTCGGCCGCGAGGCGGGCCACGTCGAAGGGGTCGGTGCGGGGATCGTCGAGTTCAGACATGTGTCGAGGCTAGTGGCCGTCCGGCGGCTTCCCGTCAGCGACGCGGCGTGGGCGCCACCCGACCTGCGTGGATGGGCCAGAGCGGCACAATGGGGGCGTGAACACCCCCATTCATGACCTGCAGGCCAGCCGCGTCGTCGTCGTGGGAGGGGGCCCGGGCGGTTACGAGGCGGCGCTCGTCGCGCGGCGGCTGGGCGCGCAGGTCACGGTCGTGGAGCGGACCGGGCTCGGCGGCGCCGCGGTGCTCACCGACGCGGTCCCGTCGAAGACGCTGATCGCCACCGCCGAGTGGATGACGATCGCGGACCGCGCGCCCGACCTGGGCATCCGGCTCGACGTGCCCGGCGCCTCGGGCGCGGCGGCAGACGGCCCGAAGGAGTCGGAGCGCCACCGCGTCGACCTGGACGAGGTCAACGCCCGCGTCCTCGCGCTCGCCGCCGCGCAGTCGCAGGACATCCGCGCCCGGCTCGACCGCGAGGGCGTCCGGGTGGTGATCGGCAGCGCGCGACTGGACGGGCCGCAGCGCGTCGTCGCGCAGGAGGACGGCGGCGGGGAGCACGCCTTCGAGGCGGACGTGGTGCTGGTGGCCACCGGCGCCACACCCCGCGTGCTGCCGGAGGCGCGGCCGGACGGGGAGCGCATCCTCACGTGGACGCAGCTCTACGACCTGAAGTCGCTGCCAGAGCAACTCGTGGTGGTCGGCTCCGGCGTCACCGGGGCCGAGTTCGCCGGCGCGTACGTCTCGCTGGGCTCCGACGTGGTGCTGGTCTCCAGCCGGGACCGGGTGCTCCCGGGGGAGGACGCCGACGCCGCCGCGCTCATCGAGGAGGTGTTCCGCAGCCGCGGCATGACGGTCATGTCCCGCTCGCGCGCGCAGTCCGTCCGGCGCACCGCCGACGGCGTGCTCGTCACGCTGGCCGACGGCAGGACGGTCGAGGGGTCGCATGCTCTGATGGCTGTCGGGTCGACGCCCAGCACCACCGGGCTCGGGCTCGAGGAGGCCGGCGTGCGGCTCACGCCCAGCGGGCACATCGAGGTCGACAAGGTCTCGCGGACGTCGGCGCGGGGCGTGTACGCCGCCGGTGATGTGACGGGGGTGCTGCCGCTGGCCTCGGTGGCGGCCATGCAGGGGCGCATCGCCATGTCCCATGCGCTTGGCGACGCCGTGGTCCCGCTCGCGCTGCGCGGCGTCGCGGCGAACATCTTCACCGCGCCCGAGATCGCGACGGTCGGGTCCAGCGAGGCAGGGCTGCAGGCGAGCGGCACGCCCTACGTGACGAGCATGCTGCCGCTGACCCGCAACCCGCGCGCCAAGATGCTCGGCCTCAAGGACGGCTTCGTGAAGCTCTTCGCCCACCCCACCGGGCAGGTGCTCGGCGGGGTGGTCGTCGCGCCCCGCGCCAGCGAGCTGATCTTCCCGATCACGCTGGCCGTGTCGCACCGGCTCACGGTCGACGACGTGGCCAGCGCGTTCACGGTGTACCCCTCGATCACCGGGTCGATCGCCGAGGTCGCCCGCATGCTGCATCACGTGCAGGAGGGCTAGGGGGCGTTCGAGGGCCTCAGCCGGCGGCCCGGACGCGCGCCACGATCGGCAGGTGGTCGGAGGACCCCTCGCCGGTGAGCACCCGCACGTCGCTGAACTCGACGCCCGCGCCCAGCACCCAGTCGATGCGCACCTGCGGGTCGTCGCTGGGGAAGGTCAGCGCGTCGGGGTCGCCTGCGGAGTCCACGGCGCTGGTCCAGCCGTCTGCCGCGAGCAGCTCGATCTCCGGCCAGCCCGGCTCCGCATTGAGGTCGCCGGCGATCACCGCGGGCTCGTCGCCATGCGGCTCCGCGGCCAGCAACGCCTCGAGCTGATCGATGCGGGTGGGGGTGTTCTCGTCGCGGTGCTGCAGGTGCACCGACGTCACCCGGATCGGCGAGCCGTCGGCCAGCGTCACGGTGGCCGTGGCGGCGGAACGCTGCTGCGGCCCGGCGCCGATGGGCAGCTCGGTGACCTGCCGGTCCGTCAACGCCGAGCGCGACAGCAGCGCATTGCCCATCTGGGCGTCGGCGGCCGGCGAGTAGACGAACTCCATGCCGAGCCGGTGCGACAGCCAGGTGGCCATGTCGACGCCCCCGCCCAGCACCCACCCCCGGGAGACCTCCTGGAGGGCCACGACGTCGGGGTCGTGCTCTTCGATCACGGAGGCGATGCGCTCGAGGTCCACGGCCGTGGCCGGCTCGACGCCGTAGTGCAGGTTCCAGCTCAGCAGCACGAGCTCGTCGGAGCGCGCGCGGTCTTGGCTGGCGGACGCCGGGCTGGAGACGGCCCAGCCGACGAGGGCGAGCAGCACTGCCGGGATCACGAGCAGGCGGACGGCGTTCGCCCGCACGGGGTTGGCGCGGGGGGCAGCGGGCTCGGGCGCGGCGGTCTCAGGGTCGGTGCCCGGCAGCGGGGGCATCCGACGGCGTAGCCCGCCGCAGGCCAGCGCCACCCCGGCGGCCACGATCACCCAGGCGTTGTCGAAGCCCAGCGGCACGTCATAGTCGACGAGGTACAGCGCGAGCGGGATGATCAGCCCGAGCCCGACGAGGGAGGCCGCGAGGCTGACCCGCAGGCCGCCGCGCGGGGCGGGCCGGCGCACGCTGAGCGCTGTCACCAGCGTCACCGGGGCCGCGACGCCGAGGGCCCCGATGGCCACGAGCGTGCCCGTGCCCTGGGTGAGGAACGCCGCGACCAGGGCGAGTGGCACGGTGACGGCGGCCAGCACCCGGGTCTCGCCGTTGAGCCGCTGCGGGTCGAGCATCATCCACACCGCGACGGTCGAGGCGCCGACGACCACGAGGCCGGCGACGTCGAGTCGGGCGCCCGACTGAGATGCCGCGAACGCGGGGTTCGCCAGCACCATGACCGCGATCGCCAGGAAGGGGCCCAGCACCCACAGCCGTCGGGGGCGCGCCTCCACAACGTCACGGCGCACGACGCGGGCCACGGCGACGGCCCCGCCCACCAGCGCGATCGTGATCAGCCAGCCCAGCAGGCCGTGCCTCCAGTACACGTCCCACGTGCCGAGCACGAGCTGCAGTCCCGAGGCGAAGCCCGTGCCGACGGCCAGCGCCACCGCCGCCGCGCGCGCCCCGTGCGGGCGCCCGGCGACGAACGCCACGGCGAGCATGAGGACGGCGACGGCCACTGCCGCGGTGGCCAGGCCGACGGCGAACCGGGCGCCGCCGTCGAGGGCCTGCGCGGCGAGCCGGGCCACGGCCAGCACGAGCGTGCCCGCCAGCACCGTGCGGCCGGAGGGGGAGCCGGAGGTGAAACGCCGGGTCGCGAGCAGCAGTGCCGCGACGACCAGGCCGACGGCGGCGTAGGTGGTCAGCGCGGTGACGCCGGCAGTGACCACGCCCGAGGCGAACGCGCGGTCGAGCAACGGGCCGCTGGCGCGCACCGCCTCGATCGTCAGAGTGGACAGCAGGGCGATCAGGACGACCCGGGTGGGCGTCCCGACGTCGGGCGGGCTGGTGCGGTCGGGGGTCGTCACGGCCGCCACGGTACCCCGCGACGCGGGGTGGGCCTCGACTCTCCTCACGCCTGGGCGTCATGCCCGCAGCCCTCGCCATTGGCTCCCGCCACGCTGCGCCGTCCCTGGTCAGCCGCGCGGAGCGCCGCCCCGGACGATGGCGCGAGCTCCGTGTCAGCCGTCGAGGCGGCGGCGCAGCGAGGGCCACGCGCGGGCGAACTCCGGGAGCAGCGGCAGCAGGGTGACATCGTCCACGGGCGTCCAGCCGACCTCGAGGCTCTCGGAGTCCGTGGGGCGCGGCTCGACAGGGCCGACGGCCGTCGCCAGGACGGTGGTGTAGCTCCACGGGCCATGGTCGAGCACGTGCTCGTCGAGCACCCGCACCGAGGCCGGGTCGATGCCCGCCTCCTCCTGCGCCTCGCGCAGCGCGGCCTCGACGGCCGTCTCATCGGGCATCCGGGCGCCGCCCGGCACCCCCCAGGTGCCGCCCTGGTGGCTCCAGACGGCCCGATGCTGCAGCACCACGTCCGTCGCCAGGCCGTCAGGGCCCCGGCGTGCGAGCAGCAAGCCGGCCGCGCCGTGCAGCCCCCAGTGCCGACGGCCGCAGGCGCACTCGACCCACCCATCGCCAGGCTGCGGGTGGTGCGGCCTCCTGAGGTCGTCGGACCTCATGCGATCAGCCGACGATGTCGCAGATCGCGGTGCCGGCGCTGACGCTCGACCCGACGCCGGCGGACAACCCGGTGACCCGTCCGGCCCGGTGGGCCAGCAGCGGCTGCTCCATCTTCATCGCCTCGAGCACCACCACCAGATCGCCCGCGGCGACCTCGGCGCCGTCGGCCACCGCGACCTTGACGATCGTGCCCTGCATCGGCGACGCCAGCGTCACGCCATTGGAGCCGGTCGCGCGGGCGGCCGTGCGCCGCACCGGGCGCCGGCTCGCGGTGGACGGGCGCCCGACGCTGCGCGCCAGCGACGCCGGGATGACGACCTCGAGCCGCTTGCCGCCGACCTCGACGACCACGCGCTCCAGCGCGACTGCCTCGTCGCCGTCCTCCTGCGGGGAGCCGTTGGACGCGGCGGGGCGCTGCCCGACGAGGCCGGGCAGCCGGTCGGCGAACTCCGTCTCGATCCAGCGGGTGTGCACCTGGAACGGCGTGGACGGGGCGGCGGGCGCGAACGCCTCCTCCTCGAGCACCGCGCGGTGGAACGGGACCACTGTGGGGATGCCGACGATCTCGAGCTCGGCGAGCGCGCGGCGGGCCCGCTCAATGGCCTGCACCCGCGTGGCGCCCGTGACGATGAGCTTGGCGATCATCGAGTCGAAGGCCCCGGAGACGGTGTCGCCCTCGACCACCCCGGAGTCGACCCGCACGCCCGGGCCCGACGGGAAGCGGAGTGTGGACAGGCGTCCCGGCGCCGGCAGGAACCCGGCGGACGGGTCCTCGCCGTTGATCCGGAACTCGATCGAGTGCCCACGGGTCTCGACGTGGTCGTAGCCGAGCGGCTCGCCCGCCGCGATGCGGAGCTGCTCGCGCACCAGGTCGACGCCGCTGATCTCCTCGGTGACCGGGTGCTCGACCTGCAGTCGGGTGTTGACCTCCAGGAACGACACGGTCCCGTCGGCGCCCACGAGGAACTCGCAGGTGCCGGCGCCCACGTAGCCCGCCTCACGCAGGATCGCGACGGAGGAGGTCACGAGCTGCTCGCGCTGCTCAGCGGTGAGGAACGGCGCGGGCGCCTCTTCGACGAGCTTCTGGTGGCGGCGCTGCAACGAGCAGTCGCGCGTCGAGACCACCACGACGGTCCCGTGCTCGTCCGCGAGGCACTGGGTCTCCACGTGCCGGGGGGAGTCGAGGTAGCGCTCGACGAAGCACTCGCCACGGCCGAACGCCGCGGTGGCCTCACGCACGGCGGACTCGAACATCTCGTCGATCTCCGAGGCGTGGCGCGCGACCTTGAGGCCGCGGCCGCCGCCGCCGAAGGCCGCCTTGATCGCGACGGGCAGGCCGTGCTGCTGCGCGAACGCGTGGATCTCGCTGACGTCGGCCACCGGGTCGGGGGTTCCCGGCACCAGCGGGGCGCCGGCGCGCAGCGCGATGTGGCGGGCGCTGACCTTGTCGCCGAGCTGCTCGATGGCGGTGGGCGGCGGGCCGATCCACACCAGCCCGGCGTCGATCACCGCCCGCGCGAAGTCGGCGTTCTCGGCGAGGAAGCCGTAGCCGGGGTGCACCGCGTCGGCGCCGGAGCGGCGTGCCACGTCGAGGAGCTTGCCGATGTCGAGGTAGGTCTCCTGGGCGCGGGAGCCGTCGAGCGCGAAGGCCTCGTCGGCGACGCGGACGTGCAGCGACTCCCGGTCCGGGTCGGCGTAGACGGCGACGGAGCCGATGCGGGCGTCCCGGCAGGCCCGGGCGATGCGCACGGCGATCTCACCGCGGTTGGCGATGAGGACCTTTGAGATGGCGGGCACGGCTCACCGTAACGCGCGCGGCCCTGGCATCTCTGCCGTGCCACGCATCCCGGCGGAAGATTGGGGAACTGCCCAGCCAGGCCACGGGGCAGTTGTAGGGATCCCACGAGGACATGGGCGCGGTGTCCGCTCCGTCGGGTGCGGATTGTCAGATGCGGACAAACGCCCGGCTCAGGCAGGCCCCCGGTGGCTCAGGCCGGGATCGTGCCCGCCCGCCACAGCGACGGGATGGTCACGCCGACCTCGGCCAGCAGCTCGCGCAGCAGCGGCAGGCTCAGCCCCACGACCCCGTGGTGGTCGCCCTCCACCGCCGTGACGAACGGGCCGCCCAGGCCGTCGAGGGTGAACGCGCCGGCCACCGCGAGCGGCTCCCCGGTGGCGATGTACTGGTCGATCTCGGCATCCGACAGGTCCGCGAAGTGCACGACCGTCGACGAGACCGCCCCGAGCGTCCCGCCGGTGCCATCCCCGCCCTCGGACTGCGGCGTGCGCTCGTCGATCAGCCAGTGGCCCGTGTGCAGCTCGCCGGCGCGCCCGCGCATCGACCGCCACCGCTCCACCGCGTCCTGCGCGTCGCGCGGCTTGCCGAGCACCTCGCCGTCGACTTCGAGCAGCGAGTCGCAGCCCAGCACGAGCAGGCCGCCGGTCGCGTCGTCATCGGCTGCGCCGTCGTCGGCGAGCGCCCGGGCGACGTCCTCCGCCTTGGCCTGCGCGAGCACGAGGACCGCATCCGCCGGCTCCAGGTCCCCGAACCGCTCACGCGCCGCCGTGAGCACCGCGTGCTCGTCAACCCCGGAGACGCGGACGATCGGGTCGATCCCGGCGGCGGTCAGGGTCGCGAGACGGGCGGGGGAGGCGGAGGCGAGCAGCAGTCGGGTCACGGCCTGGGAGCCTAGCCGCCCCGCCTGCGCCCACCGCCGTCGCGGGGTCATGGTGGAGCACAGGCCCCATCGTTATCGTCTGGGGGCCGGCCCGCGGTCGAGATGGGGACGTACGTCCCCGTTCTGGCCGCCGGAACACCACAATCATCGGAGAGAGCCGTGCCATCCCGCCCCGACCCCGAGGACCTCGACGACATGAGCGACCTGATGGAGGCCGAAGCGCGGCCGGTGAACCGGCTGCGAGCGCTGCGCCACTCCCGTGGCTGGATCTTCGGCACGATGCTGTTCTCCGCCCTGATCAGCCTGACCGCGTCGTTCGTGCTCTCCGTCGACGCGATCGCCCTGGCCGCCGACCCGGGCGCGGAGCTGTCCTGCGACATCAACTCGGTGGTGAGTTGCGGGGCGGTCGGGCTGTCCTGGCAGGCCAGCCTGCTCGGGTTCCCCAACGCGTTCCTCGGGCTCATCGCGGAGTCCGTGGTGATCACCATCGCCGTGGCCAGCCTCGGCGGCGTGAGGTTCCCGCGCTGGTTCATGTTCTCGGCGCAGATCGTCTACACGATCGGCCTGGTGTTCGCGTACTGGCTGTTCCAGCAGTCGATGATGGTGATCGGCTCGCTGTGCCCGTGGTGCCTGCTGGTGACGCTGTCCACCACGCTCGTGTTCTCCACGTTGACGCACTACAACATCCGGGAGAACAACCTCTTCCTCCCGCCGCGCCTGCAGCGCAGCGCCAGGGAGTTCGTGGACAGCGACAACGACGTGATCGTCGTGGCCGCCTGGCTGGTGGTGCTGGTGGCGCTGGTGCTGCTCAAGTACGGCGCCGCGCTGTTCGCCTGACGGGCCGCCCTCCCCGGCCCGCATGACAGCAGCGCCCGGTCCCTGTGCGGGGCCGGGCGCTGCTGTGTGCGCTGGGAGTGTCAGACGAGGGCGGAGCGCAGCACGTCGAGCGGCAGTGCCCCCAGGCCCAGCGCCCGGGCGTGGAACTCGCGCAGGTCGAAGACCTCGCCGCGCCCGGTGGCCGCCTTCGCGGAGTCATCGCGGGCCTGCTCCCAGAGCCGCTGGCCGATCTTGTACGACGGCGCCTGGCCCGGCCAGCCCAGGTAGCGGTTGAGCTCGAAGCGCACGAACTGCTCGGGCATGTTGACGTTGGCCTTGAGGAACTCCCACGCCTTGTCGGCGTCCCACGTGCCGCCGCCCCAGCGCTCGGGGGCCTGCAGGCCCAGGTGCACGCCGATGTCGAGCACGACGCGGGCGGCGCGCATGCGCTGGCCGTCAAGCATGCCGAGGCGGTCGCCCGGGTCGTACATGAAGCCGAGGTCGGCCATGAGGCGCTCGGCGTACAGCGCCCAGCCCTCGCCGTGGCCCGAGACCCAGCAGCTCAGCCGGCGCCACGAGTTCAGCGTCGCCCGCTGGTGCACGGCCTGGCCGACCTGCAGGTGGTGGCCCGGGACGCCCTCGTGGAAGACGGTGGTCTTCTCGCGCCACGTGTTGAACGTGGTGACCTCGGGCGGCACGGACCACCACATGCGGCCCGGGCGCGTGAAGTCGTCGCTGGGGCCGGTGTAGTAGATGCCACCGTTCTGGGTGGGGGCGATCATGCACTCGAGCGTGCGCACCGGCGCCGGGATGTCGAAGTGGACCCCGTCGAGCGCCGCGATGGCCGCGTCGGACGTCTCCTGCATCCAGGCCTGGAGCGCCTGCGTGCCGTTGAGCCGCCGCGACGGGTCGGCGTCGAGGACGGCCACAGCCTGCTCGACGGTGGCCTCGGGGCCCGCGATCTGCGCGGCGACGCGCTCCTGCTCGTCCACCACCCGGGCGAGCTCCTCGAGGCCCCACTGGTAGGTCTCCTCGAGGTCCACCGTGGAGCCCAGGAAGTAGCGCGACCACAGCGAGTAGCGCTCGCGGCCAGCCGCGTCGGCCACGGGGGCCTGCGGCGCGAGCTCGTCGGCGAGGAAGGACGTGAGCGTGGCGTAGGCCTGGCGGGCGGCCTGCGCGCCGAGCTCGAGCTCGCCGCGGATGGCCTGGCACGCCGCCGAGCCGTCCAGCGCCGCGTCGACCGCCTGCCCCTGGACGAAGCTCGTGAAGAAGGACGTGGACGGGTCGGCGAGCTCGGCGGCCTGGGCGACGGCCTCGCGCACCTGGCGCACCGCGGCGACCTGGCCCCGGCTGGCGGCCTCGCGCAGCGACGCCACGTAGCCGTCGACGGCGCCGGGCAGGGCGTTCAGTCGCGCGGCGATGTTCTCCCACGCCTCCGGGTCGCCCGTGGGCATGAGGTCGAAGACGTCGCGCAGGCCCTGGACCGGGGAGGCGATGTTGTTGAGGTCGGCGAGGAGCTCCCCGGCGTCGTGCAGCTCGAGGTCGAGGCCCAGGCGCTCGCGCATCGCGGCGACCGTCACCTCGTCCACGGCGTCCGAGGGGGCGTGCGCGTCGAGGGCCACCAGCGTCGCCCGGGCCGCCTCGGCGCGGGCCTCGTGGCCGGCGGGGGACAGGTCGGTCATCTCATGGTCGTGGCCGGAGATGCCCATGGACGTGGCGCTGAGGGGGTCGAGCTGGGCGCCGAGCGCGACGTGCGCGTCCGCGATGGCGTCGATGGGAGACGGGTCGCGATGACCCTGCTGTCCGTTGAGCGAGGAGGTCATGGTCACCGCGGCACCTTATCGCGCAGCCGGCTCAGCTCAGGGGTGCAGGCTCCAGCGCCAGGCGTCGGCGCCGGGCGCCGATCCCCGCCCCGCGCCCCGTAGCGTGCGGGAGCGGTCGGCCCAGGCGGAGACGGCCGGGCCCACGCCCGCGTGCTCGTCGTGGGCGTCCTGCGACCGCGCGGCGGCGAGCCCCGCGACGAGCGCGGCCAGCTCGGACTCGTCCGGCTCGCCGCGCACCACGTGCACATGCGGCGCCGAGAGGACGAGCGTGGCCTCGGGCAGCACGGAGGGCAGCACCGAGGGCAGCCCGTCGGGCAGGGCAGGGCTCACGCGTCGTCGCCCTCGTCGTCCTCGTCCAGGTCGAAGACCACGGGCACGCCGCGCGAGGTGCCCCACTCGCTGACGTCGAAGCCGCTGCCGATCAGGCGCTGGGCGATCTCCTCGCCCGCGTCGTCGACGATGCCGAGCACCGAGTCCATCGACAGGTCGCTGGTGCCCTGCGGCGGGCCCACCACGAAGCCGAGGTGGAACGTGTCGGTGCGGGTGTGCGGCGCGGGCTCCTCGTCGTCGTCCCACGTCATGCCGGTGAGGTCGGAGTGCAGCCCGAGGCGCTCGTGCAGCAGGTCGTACAACGCGGCGTTGAGGCCCGCCACGCGCGACTCGAGGGCGAGGATGCGCGGGTCCTCATCGGCCTCATGCGCCCCGAACTCGGCGCGCACGCCCACGGCCGTGTCCACGTAGTCGCGCAACGCGGCGCCCAAGTCGTCGACCACGGCCCGCAGCTCGCTCGGGTCGACGCCCGTCAGCGGGTCGCTGCCATGCGCCGGGTGGTCGTGCTCATGTCCCTCGTTGCCGCTCACAGGGGGATGTTCCCATGCTTCTTGGGCGGCAGGCTCGCGCGCTTGGAGCGCAGCAGCCGCAGGGCCTTGGTGATCTCGCTGCGGGTCTGCGCGGGCGCGATCACCGCGTCCACGTAGCCGCGATCGGCGGCGTCCCACGGGTTCACGATCGCCTCCTCGTACTCGTGGGTCAGCCGGGCGCGCTCCGCCTCGACGTCGCCGCCCGCGTCCGCCACTGCCTTGAGGGCGCCGCGTTGCAGGATGTTCACCGCGCCACCCGCCCCCATGACCGCGATCTGCGCCGTCGGCCACGCCAGGTTCACGTCCGCGCCGAGCTGCTTGGACCCCATGACGATGTACGCGCCACCGTACGCCTTGCGGGTGATGACGGTCACGAGGGGGACTGTGGCCTCGGCATACGCGTAGATGAGCTTCGCGCCGCGCCGGATGATGCCGTTCCACTCCTGGTCGGCGCCGGGCAGGAACCCGGGCACGTCCACGAACGTCACGACGGGGATGTTGAACGCGTCGCAGGTCCGCACGAACCGGGCGGCCTTCTCGGCGGCGTTGATGTCCAGGGTGCCGGCCATGGACAGCGGCTGGTTGGCGACCACGCCCACCGGGCGCCCCTCGACGTGGCCGAAGCCGATGAGCACGTTCTGCGCGTACAGCGGCTGCACCTCGAGCAGCACGCCGTCGTCCAGCACGTGCTCGACGACGGTGCGCATGTCATAGGGCTGGGCGTCCGAGTCGGGGATGAGCGTGTCGAGCTCGAGGTCCTCCGCGGTGACGGACACCTCCGTCTCATGCGGGAACGACGGCGGGTCGGTGAGGTTGTTCTGCGGTAGGTAGGACAGCAGCGAGCGCACGTAGTCCAGCGCGTCGTCCTCGTCGGCGGCCAGGTAGTGCGCCACCCCGGAGCGGGTGTTGTGCGTGGTGGCGCCGCCGAGCTCCTCGAGGCCCACCTCCTCGCCGGTGACCGCGCGGATCACGTCCGGCCCGGTGATGAACATGTTGGAGGTGCCGTCCGCCATCACGATGAAGTCGGTGAGCGCGGGGGAGTACACCGCGCCGCCCGCGCTCGGGCCCAGGATCAGGGAGATCTGCGGGATGACGCCCGAGGCGGCGACGTTCCGCCGGAAGATCTCCGCGAACTGGGTCAGGGCCGCGACGCCCTCCTGGATGCGCGCGCCGCCGCCGTCGCTGATGCCGATCAGCGGCACGCCGGTGCGCAGCGCCAGGTCCATCACCTTGGTGATCTTCTGGCCGTGCACCTCGCCCAGGCTGCCGCCGAAGACCGTGAAGTCCTGGGAGTACACCGCGACCGGCCGGCCGTCGATCGTGCCGTGGCCCACCACTACGCCGTCGCCGGCGATGCGCCGCTTGTCGAGGCCGAAGTTCGACGAGCGGTGCCGCACGAGCGCGTCCATCTCGGTGAACGAGCCCGGGTCCAGCAGCGCCTCGACGCGCTCGCGGGCGGACTTCTTGCCGCGGGCGTGCTGCTTCTCCGCGGCGGCCCGCGCGGCGTCGTCACCTGCCTGCCGGCGCTGCTCGAGGTCGGCGAGGCGGGCGGCGGTGGAGCCGGGGACCTGGTCGGTCGTTGCGCCAGGCGAGGTCGGATCGGTCTGCGTCACCCGACCGAGACTAGATGTCCGCGCGTGTCCGGCACGTGCAGTCCGGTCACGGGGATGTGCGCGTCGTGTCGTCGGGTTCCCACAAGCGCCGTCTGGGCGCCCGCTGCCCGGCGAGACATGATGGCCCCATGGCTGAACAGACTGAGCGCCGGCCGCTGCGCGCCTCCGTCCTACGCGACCTGCTGCTGGCCCCCGCGGGCCCGCTGCGCCGCGTGGAGGTGGTGGAGCGCACCGGGTCGACCAACACCGACCTGGTCGCGGCGGTCCGCGCCGACCCCGCCGCATGGCCTGACGGCAGCCTCCTCGTGGCCGACCACCAGGAGCACGGCCGGGGCCGCGCCGGCCGCACCTGGGAGACCCCGCCGCGCGCGGCGCTGACGGCGTCGTTCGCGCTGCGCCCCAGCGGCCCCCCCACGAGCTACGGGTGGATCCCGCTGGTCGCCGGGCTCGGCGCCGTGCACGCGCTGCGCGCCACCGCCGGGGTGGCAGCGGCGCTCAAGTGGCCGAATGACGTGATGGTGCATGCGGCGGATGGCAGCGAGGTGCCGGGCTGGGGGACGCTGCGCAAGCTCGGCGGGGTGCTCACCGAGCTGGTGCGCACGCCCGAGGGCGACGTGATCGTGCTGGGCATCGGCATCAACGTCTCGCAGGCCGCTGATGAGCTGGTGGTGCCGAGCGCGACGTCCCTGCGGGTGGCGGGCGGCGGCGAGCAGGACCGCGAGCTGCTGCTGGTGGCGCTGGTGTCCTCGCTCGCGGACACGCTCGACAGGTGGCGCTCGCACGGCGGCGACGCGGAGGCCTCGGGGCTCGCCGAGGAGGTCGCCGCGGTGTGCGCGACGCTCGGCGACCGGGTGCGGGTCGAGCTGCCGGGCGGCCGCGAGGTGCTCGGTGTGGCCCGCCGCCTCGATCACGAGGGCGCGCTGGTGGTGGTGGACGACAACGGGGCCGAGCACCAGGTGCTGGCCGGTGACGTGCGTCACGTGCGCGCAGGCGGGTGATCTACTCTCGACCTCGTGGCGGGTGAAAGAGTCGAGCACGACGCAGTGGGAGAGCCGGGGCGTCCGTCGACGCTGGACGAGCTGGACGACGAGCTGCTCGGCGGCCCGCGCACGCTGACGCTGCGGGACCTCGCCGAGCAGGTCGGCATCGACCTGGACCTCGTGCGGCTGTACTGGCAGACGCTGGGCCTGCCGCACCCGTCGGCGGATGAGGTGGTCTTCACCCAGCAGGACGCGGCGGCCGTGGGCCGGTGGGCCGATCTGCAGCGCTTGCACGGGGTGGACAGGCGCACCGCGATCTCCCTGACCCGCGCGCTGGGCCACACGAGCGACCGCCTGGCGCTGTGGCAGGTCGAGGCGCTCGTGGAGGACCTCGCCCGACGGCACAGCCTCGACGACATCTCGGCGCGGCTGCTCGTGCTGGACCAGCTCGCCGACATCGCGCCGCTGCTCGAGTCGCAGCTCGTGCACTCATGGCGCCGGCAGCTCGCGGCGATCGCCGGGCGGCTGTCCGCGGAGTTCGCCCACCAGCGCGACGAGCGCCCCGACCCGGCGGCGCTGCCGCTGGCCCGTGCCGTCGGGTTCGCCGACATGGTGTCGTTCACGCGGCGCACCGCGGGCCTGGGCTCCACCGACCTGAGCGAGTTCGTGCAGCGCTTCGAGACGGTCGCGCGGGACGTGGTCACCAACGCGGGCGGCCGGGTGGTGAAGACCATCGGCGACGCGGTGCTGTTCGTCGCGGACGACGTGCAGACGGGCGCGCGGGTGGCCTTGGGCCTGGCCCGGGTGCTGGGCGGGGACCTCGACGTCGAGCGGGAGAAGGGCGCCGGCGGGCTGGCCGAGGGGGCGCGCGGGGTGACGCCGGTGCGCGTCGGGTTCGTGTGGGGGCGGGTGCTGTCCCGGTTCGGCGATGTGTTCGGGCCGTCGGTGAACCTCGCGGCGCGGCTCACGGACATCGCGGAGCCGAGCACGGTGCTCACTGACGGCTCGACGGCCGCGCTGCTGGCCTCCGACCCGCGGTTCGCGGCGGAGCAGCAGCCGACCCGGGACCTCGCGGGCATCGGGCCGATCGCGCCGGTGCTGCTGCGCGAGGCCTGAGCGCGCGAGGCTTGAACGCGAGGCTGAGCGCGCGACCGTCGGTCAGCCCTGCGTGGCGGACGGCTCCTCGGGCTCGATCAGCTCGGGCCCGTTGTTGCCCACCTTGTTGACGCGTGTGGAGACCTCCGTCGCCACGAGTGTCGGGGCGGGGGCCCGCAGCAGGTCGGCCGCGTCGTCGGCGCCCACCGCCGGGTCGAGCCACGCGTCCCACGCCTCGGGGCGCAGCATGAGCGGCTGCCGGTCGTGGATGTGCGCGAGCGGCTCGCTGGCGTCGGTGGTGATGACGGTGGTGGTCACGAGCCAGCGGCTCGGGTCGTCGGGGGCCTTGGCGGGGTCGCGCCAGAACTCGTAGAGGCCGGCGAGGGCGAGCGGCTCATCCTCGGCGGGGTGGATGTAGAACGGCTGCTTGGCCTTGGTCAGCGCGCCCGGCCCTGGACGCTGCCACTCGTAGTACCCGTCGGCGGGCAGCAGCGCGCGGCGCTGCGCGAAGGCCTTGCGGTAGGAGCCCTTGTCCAGCAGGGTCTCGGCGCGCGCGTTGATCATCCGGTTGCCGATCGAGGGATCCTTCGCCCAGGACGGCACGAGCCCCCACCGCGCCGCCTGGAGTTGGCGGCTGATCTCGCCTGTCTCGCGGTCCGCGCGCTCGACGACCATGCGCACCGGATCGGTGGGCGCGACGTTCCAGGACTCGGGGAGCAGGCGCGCGTCCTGTGCCACCTCGGCGATGCGGAACGCGTCTTCCAGCGCTTGGACCCGGCGGAAGGAGGCATATCGACCACACATCACCCCAGTGTGGCGGATGGCTCCGACACGAGCGGGCGAATCGATTCGCAAGAGGTCGGCCGTCGATGAGAGCATGGCCGCGATGACCAGCCGCTCCACCCCTGCCCTGCCCCCTGAGCCCACCGGCGCGCCCGCGGCGCCCGGAGGCGCGCCCGGCGCACCCGCCTACGTCCCCAACGCCAAGTACGTGCCCCTGCTCGGCGCGATGTGCGCGCTGCCGGCCGTGTCCACCGACCTCTACCTGCCGTCGCTGCCCGACGTCGCACGCGACCTCGGCGCCACCGCCACCGGCGCCCAGCTCACCATGACCGGCATGCTGCTCGGCGGCGCCGTCGGCCAGCTCGTCATCGGCCCCGCCTCCGACCGGCTCGGCCGCAGGCTCCCGGTGCTCATCGGCGTCGCGCTGCACGGGGTCACCTCCCTGCTGTGCGCCATCGCGCCCGGCATCGTGCCGCTCATCGCGCTGCGCGTCCTGCAGGGGTTCTTCAACGCGTCGGCCTCCGTCGTCGCGATGGCGCTCATCCGCGACCGCTTCGTCGGGTCGGACGCGTCCCGGCTGCTGTCCCGCCTCATGCTGGTCATCGGCGTGGCGCCCCTGTTCGCCCCGACGATCGGCGGCCTCATCGCCGGATTCGCCGGCTGGCGAGGGGTGTTCGTCGCACTGGCGGTGTTCGGGGCGGCGCTCTGGGTGGTGGTCTGGCGGCGGATGCCGGAGTCGCTGCCCGTCGAGCGACGCCGGGACGGCGGGCTGCGGGCCGCGATCGCCGGTTACGCGACGCTGCTGCGCGATCGGCACTTCGTGGCGCTCGCGGTGCTCCCGGGCCTCGGCGCCGCGGTGCTCATGAGCTACGTGGTCGGCTCGCCGTTCGTGCTGCGCGAGGGCTACGGCCTCAGCGCGAACCAGTTCGCGCTCGTCTTCGCCGTCAATGGCGTCGGGCTCGTGCTCGGCGCCCAGGTCAACGCGTCACTCGTGCGCAAGTACGCGCCGATCCGCATCATCCGGATCGTGCTGCCCATGTCGTTCGGGCTGACCGTCCTGCTGCTCGTGCTCGCGCTCACCGGCGCCGGCGGGCTGCCCGCGCTGCTCGTCGTGCTGTGGATGCTGCTCGCGCTGGTCAACTTCACCCCGCCCAATGCGTCCGCGCTCGCCCTGGGCCGGCACGGGGCGATCGCGGGCACCGCGGCGGCGTTCATCGGCGCGACGCAGGCCGGTGTGTCCGGCACCGTCAGCCCGCTGGTGGGCGTGCTCGGCGGCGACACCCTCGCGATGGCGATCGTCATGGCCGGCTCCGCGGCCGTGGCGCTGCTCGTGCTCGTGCTCGCCACGCCGGCCTACCGCTCGGGCGGCTGGACCACCTAGGAACCTCCCGCGCGGCGCCGTCGTGCGGTCCCCGACACCACGTGAGAGTGACCCCATGACCACAGCGCAGCACGTCCCCGGCCTGCCTTTCCCGCTGACGCCCTCGGCGGGCTCGTCCTGGGCCGTGGACAACGCGGCCGGCACGGTGCGGGTGACTGCCCTGCCGCACAGCGACATCTTCGTCGACCCCGGCTCCGGGTCCGCGCTGAACGCGGAGTCGATGCTCAACGCCGTCACGCTCCTGGGCGCGCCGCCCGCCGGCGACTTCCAGCTCAGCGCGCGCGTGAGCGTCGACTTCGCCGCCACCTTCGACGCCGGCGTCCTGCTGCTCTGGGTCGACGAGCGGCACTGGGCCAAGTTCTGCTTCGAGTACTCGCCCGACGCCGAGCCGATGGTCGTCTCCGTGGTGTGCCGCGATGTGGCCGACGACGCGAACGGGTTCGTGGTGGACGGGCGGTCGGTGTGGCTGCGCGTCTCCCGGATCGACCAGGCCTTCGCCTACCACGCGTCCCTCGACGGGGAGGTATGGCGGCTGATCCGCTTCTTCGCGCTCGACGACCCGGCTGGCGCGCTGCAGCTCGGCTTCGAGGCGCAGTCGCCCACCGGCGACGGGTGCGCCATCGCCTTCGACCAGGTGGCGTTCACCCAGGCGCGGCTCGGCGACCTGCGCGACGGCTCCTGAGCCGCGACGAGCAACGCCACGTGCTCACGGGCGTGGGCGCTAGACGCCCACGCCCGCCGCGGCGGTCAGGCCGCCCAGGACCAGCAGGCCGAGCGACAGCCAGGCGCTGAGCACCCACCAGTCGACGTGGCGCCGTCGTGCGACGCGCTCAGCCCGAGGGACTCCCATGCCCTCTGATCGGCAGGCGAGGGCGCTTCCGTGACACTTCGGGCCGCATGAGCGTGCACGCGTCTGGGTGAATCCGCCGCGGGCGGACGTCCACTGCGGCCACTGCGCGGTTGTGCTCTGGGTGCTCGGGCTACTGGGCGCTCGCCTGCTCGACCTTCTGGCGTAGCTCGTCGACCCGTGCGGACAACTCGTCCAGCGCCGCGCGCGCCGTGCCGTCGGCAGCCCCGGCGGCCTTCTCGACGTCAGCGCGGGCGTCCTCCAGTGCCGTCTCGGCCGCGGCGAGCTGCTCCTTCGCCGTCGCGGAGCCGTCAGTCGCCGCCTCGTCGAGCGCGGCGGACGCGTCGTCCATCGCCGAGCTCGCACGCGCCACCGCGTCCTGTGCGGAGTCGCGGGCGCTCGCGTCGAGCTGCTCGAGCTCGGCGCGGGCGTCCTCGGCGGCCGTGCGCGCCTTGGCGAGGCCGTCACGCGCGGAGTCGACAGCGGCGCGCACCTCGTCGACGGCGCCCTTCGCCTCCTCGACGGCGGTCTGGGCGCCGTCTCGCGCCTCGTCGATGGTGGTCGAGGCCTCGGCGCAGCCCGCGAGGGCGAGGGCGAGGACAGCAGCGGCGGCGGCCGCGAGCGGGCGGATAACAATGTCATGCTAAACAATGAGAGAGTCTCCTATAGCTTTGATTACGAATTATGACAAGTCGAACGGCAACTACTGGTGTCTGTATTTGGTGCGTGAGACGACTACATGGATGAATCGCGCGCGTGAGGACGTCGGCAGCGTCAGATGGATATAGGAGACAGGCACAGCGCCCCGCCGCGTGCGACACGCGGGCGGGGCGCTGTGAGGGTGACCGGGCGGGCCGGTCAGTGGCGCGTGGTCAGGAGGCGGCCGGCGCGTTGTCGGCTGCGGCCTCCGCCGCGGGCTCCTCGGCTGCCGCGTCCGCTGCCGCTGCCTTCGCGGACGACGCCTTCGCGGGCGCCGCCACCGGCTCGCGTCGGCTGCGGACCTCCTCCAGCGAGGTGCCGTAGTACGCCGCCGCCATGATGTCCTTCATGTCGGCGAGCATCGGCATCCGCGGGTTCGCCGGGGCGCACTGGTCCTCGTAGGCGCCCATCGCGACCTCGTCGAGGCGGCCGATGAACTCCTGCTCGTCCACGCCCTGCGCCTGGAACGAGGCCGGGATGCCGACCTTCGCCCGCAGCGACTCGACGGCCAGCGCGTACGACTCCACGCCCTGTTCCGGCGTCTCGGCCGGCAGGCCCAGCGTCTGGGCGATCTGCTGGAACCGCTCCGGGGCGACGTAGTGCTCGTACTTCGGCCAGCTCGTGAGCTTGGTCGGGATGGTGCCGTTGTAGCGGATCACGTGCGGCAGCAGGGTCGCGTTCGTGCGGCCGTGCACCAGGTGGAACGTGGAGCCCACCACGTGCGCCATGGCGTGGACGATGCCCAGGAACGCGTTGCCGAACGCCATGCCGGCGATCGTGCCCGCGTTGTGCATCTTCTCGCGGGCGTCGGCCGTGTCCGGGGCGCCCGGCTCGCCGTTCACGCTGGCGGCCAGGTTGTCGAAGATGAGCCGGATGGCCTGCAGGGCCATGCCGTCCGTGAAGTCGTTCGCGTAGACGCTGACGTAGGCCTCGGTGGCGTGCGTCAGGGCGTCGAAGCCGGAGTCGGCGGCGAGCGAGCGGGGCATCTTCGCGGTCAGCACCGGGTCGATGATCGCGACGGTCGGCGTGAGCGCGTAGTCGGCCAGCGGGTACTTCTTGCCCGCGTCAGGGTCCGAGATGACGGCGAACGGCGTGACCTCGGCGCCCGTGCCGGACGTGGTCGGGATGCACACGAGCTTGGCGAGCTCTCCCAGCACCGGGAACTTGAACGCGCGCTTGCGGACGTCGAAGAACTTCTGCTTGAGGTCGGAGAAGACGATCTCCGGGTGCTCGTACAGCAGCCACATGACCTTCGCGGCGTCCATGGGCGAGCCGCCGCCCAGCGCGATGATCGTGTCGGGGCGGAAGTGGCGCATCTGCGCGGCGCCCGCCTGGACGGTGCGCACGCTCGGCTCGGGCTCGACCTGGTCGATGATCTGCAGCGCGACCTTGTTGGGGCGGCGGTTGAGGACCTCGATAATGCGGTCGACGAAGCCGAGGGTCGTCATGGTCGAGTCGGTCACGATGGTCACGCGCTCGACGTCCGCCATGTCCGCGAGGTAGCGGATCGCGTTCGGCTCGAAGTACGTCTTGGCCGGGACCTTGAGCCACTGCAGGTTGTTGTTCCGGCGGCCGATGCGCTTGATGTTCACCAGGTTGACCGCCGAGACGTTGTTGGAGACCGAGTTGTGGCCGTACGAGCCGCAGCCGAGCGTCAGGGACGGGATGAAGGCGTTGTAGATGTCTCCGATCCCGCCCAGGGAGGACGGCGCGTTGGCAATGACGCGGATCGCCTTGACGCGGCTGCCGTAGACCTCGGTCAGCTTCTCGTCCTGCGTGTGGATCGCGGCGCTGTGGCCCAGCCCGTCGAACTCCACCATCTGCTCGGCGTACGAGATGCCCTGCTCGGTCGAGCCGGCGCGCAGCACGGCGAGGACGGGGCAGAGCTTCTCGCGGGTGAGGGGCTCCTGCGGGCCGACACCGCTGACCTCGGCCAGGATGATCGACGTCTCGGCGGGGACTGTGAAGCCGGCGTGCTCGGCGATCCAGGCGGGCGACTGGCCCACGACCGAGGCGTTGAGCTTGGCCTCGCCGCAGTTCTTGCCCTGCGCCTGCACCCCGAAGATGAACTTCTCGAGGAGCGCCTTCTCCTTGGCGTTCACCCGGTACGCGTGCAGCGTGGCGAACTCGGCCATCGCGGCGTCGTAGATCTCGTCGTCCAGGATCACGGCCTGCTCCGAGGCGCAGATCATGCCGTTGTCGAAGGCCTTGGACAGCACCACGTCATTGACCGCGCGCTTGAGCTTCGCGGACTTCTCGATGTAAGCGGGGACGTTTCCCGCGCCGACGCCGAGGGCGGGCTTGCCACACGAGTAGGCGGCGCGGACCATCGCGTTCCCGCCGGTGGCGAGGATGAGGGCGACGCCCGGGTGGTTCATCAGCAGGCCGGTGGCCTCCATCGACGGCTGCTCGACCCACTGGACGCAGTGCTCCGGGGCGCCAGCGGCCACGGCCGCGTCGCGCACGACCTTGGCGGCGGCCACCGAGGACGCCTGCGCGCTCGGGTGGAACGCGAAGATGATCGGGTTGCGGGTCTTCAGCGCGATGAGCGCCTTGAAGATCGCCGTCGACGTCGGGTTCGTCACCGGGGTCATCGCGCAGATGACGCCCACGGGCTCGGCGATCTCGGTGATCCCGCTCAGGTCGTCGCGGCTGATCACGCCGACGGTCTTGAGCGAGCGCATGGAGTTCGTGACGTGCTCGCACGCGAAGATGTTCTTCACGGCCTTGTCCTCGAACACCCCGCGGCCGGTCTCCTCCACGGCGTGGCGTGCCAGCTCGCCGTGCTGGTCGAGCGCGGCGACGGCCGCCTTCTTGACCAGGTGGTCGACGTCTTCCTGAGTGAATCGCGCGTACTCCGCGAGGGCCTTCGCGGCGTTGGCGACGAGTCCGTCGATGGCGCCGCCGATGCTGGCGTCGGGGCGGGCAGTTGTGCTCACGGGAGGTTCTCCCTCGGGTCGCGGTGAGTGTGAGAAGTCGCCGTTGACCTCGGTTCACACGTTAGGAGGCGAAAAGTCATGGGACCTGTGCCCAAGGTCCTGATTTTTACGCGGACTTCGCCGTGTTCGCGCACGGCGAGCGGCGTGGCCCCAGCAGGCGCGGGCTCAGAGCCGGGTGACCCACGAGGCGGACATCCGCCCTTCCTCGAGGTCGAGCTCGCGCAGCACCCGCTGCATCACCGCCTCGTCCAGCTCACCCGAGTCGCGGCGCTCCACGAGCACCTCGCGCTGCGCGGCGATGACCTCGCGGCGCAGCGCCTGCGCGCGCCGTCCAGGCCAGCGCGAGGCGCCCTCGACGGCCCGGTCCGGGTCCAGCAGCTCGGCCGCGGCGCGCCCGCGCGCGTTCAGGGCGGCGACCACGGTGGAGATGACCCGGTCCGCCCGCTCATCGCCCAGCTGCGCGGCGATCTCCGGCCGTCGTCGCGCGATGACCTGCTGCGCGGCCTCGGCTGTGGCCACGCGCACCTGGGCCTCCTGGATCGCGTCCTGCCGCCGCTCCGATCCGGAGCCCACGTCGAGGCGCCGGATGACCCCGGGCAGGGTGAGGCCCTGCAACAGCAGTGTGCCGATCGCGACGGCGTACGCGACGAGCTGCAGCGTCGCGCGCTGTGGGAAGGCCTCGCCCGCCAGTGTCGTGGGGATCGCCGCGGCGGCGGCGAGCGTGACCACCCCGCGCATCCCCGCCCACGAGACCACGAGGGACTCCCTGCGGGTCAACGCGTCGTCAGCGGTGCGGTGGCTCCCGCGCATGCGCACCCGGTCCATCCCGGCGGTCGCCAGCACATAGGCCGGGCGCACCAGCATCGCCACCGCGAGGACCACCACCGCGAGGAGCGCCGCCTGGCCGAGCCCCTGGTCGGAGGCGTTGACGTCGGCGATGAGCCACTTGAGCTGGATGCCGATCAGCGCGAACGTGAACGCCTCGAGCAGCAGGTCGACAGTGGACCACACGGGCTCCTGGTAGAGCCGCGTCGCGTACCCGGCACGGGGTGACGTGGAGGCAAGGAGCAGGCCCGCCGCGACGACCGCGAGCACACCAGAGCCACCGATCGCCTCGGCGCCCCAGTACGCCGCGAACGGGGTCAGCACCCCGATGGCCGAGGCCACGACGGGGTCGTCGAGCCGGAGGCGCAACTGGTGCAGCAACCACCCCAGCACGAGCCCCACACCGACCCCTGCGACCACGGCCACGGCGAACACCTGCAGGCCCTCGCTGAACGACCACACGCCCGTGGCCACGCCCGCGAGCGCGACCTTGTAGAGCGTCAGCGACGTGGCGTCGTTGATCAGGCTCTCGCCCGTCAGCAAGGTCATGACCCGTCGCGGCAGCCCGAGCCGGCGGCCCACCGCAGCCGCGGCCACAGCGTCGGGGGGCGCGACGACGGCGCCGAGGACGAGGGCCGCGGCGAAGGGGAGAGCGGGGGCCAGCAGCCATGCGGCGACAGCGACGGCGAGCGCCGAGACCAGCACGAGCCCGACGCCCAGCCGGGTGATGGAGTTCAGCGAGCGGCGGAAGTCCTGGTACGACGTCGCCAGCGCCGCGGAGAAGAGCAGCGGCGGGAGCACGAAGTCGAGGATCAGCTCAGGGTCGACCTCGAACCGCGGAACCCCGGGGACGAACGAGGCGACGAGCCCCGCGGCCACGAGGACCAGCGGCGCCGGCCAACCCTGCCGGCGGCACAGTGCCGTGATGAGCACTGCGCCCGCCACGAGCGCGAAGATCTCGATCACGTGCATCCACATCAGCCTCTCGATCGACCCGGGAAGTCGAGACGACGGTAGGGCGCGAGCCTGTGACCTCGCCGAGAGCAGGCAGGGAGCCCGTGGCGCCGGGCCGGTGAGGGCGCCACGACGCGAGGTCGGCGCCCATCGTCAACGTGCTGGCTTCGGACGAATCGGGCGCGAGTGTCTACCCTGGTCCGCGTGCCCCCCGTCCTGAGCGTCCTCATCGCCGTCATCGTGGCCTTCGTCGCGGAGATCTTCGTCGCCACGTTCGCCCACCGCGCCGCGCGCCGCGCGCCGCTCGCACTCGCCGTCATCGCCGTGAGCCGCCGCCCGCTGAAGGCCGTGCTCGGGGCAGCAGCCGCGTGGATCGCGCTCGGCGTGACAACCGAGGCCACCCCCGCGATCCATGCGCTGGAGACCGCGCTGCTCGTCACCGTCGTCCTCGCTGTCGCCTGGCTGCTCGGCGCCGTCGCGCTCCGCTTGGAGGACGCTGCGCTGGCCCACCACCAGGCCCGCGCCGCCCTTGCGCGCGAGCAGGACCGGGACGGCTCCGACCCGGACGCCCTCGCGCTCCAGACGCGGGTGCGCTCGCTGCTGCGGGGCGCGACCCGCGCCCTGTTCTGGTGCCTGGGCGTGGGCTCAGCGCTCCTCGTCTTCCCGATCATGCGACCCGTCGGCGTGGGGCTGCTCGCGCTCGTGGCCGTCACCGGTGTGGTGCTGGGCCTCGCCGCCCGGGAGCTCCTGGCCGACGTCATCGCCGGGGTGCGCATCGCCTACACCGACTCCGTGCGCGTCGAGGACGTCGTGGTCGTCGACGGCGCCTGGGGGCTGGTCGAGGCCGTCACGCTCACCACCGTGACGGTGCGCCTGGCCGACGGGCGCCGGGTGGCGCTGCCCGCCGCGCAGGTGGCCACCGGACGGTTCGAGAACCGCACCCGGGGAGCCGCCGACGCCGTGGTGGGAACCGTCGAGCTCGACGTCGACAGCGGGATCGACCTGGCCGACCTGCGCGCCGCGCTGCAGCACGTGCTCGACGGGACGCGACTGTGGGACGGGCGCGTGGGACACCTCCAGGTGACAGGGGTCGTGGGCTCCCACGTGCGGGTCCTGGCTGCGGCCAGCGCCTCCGAGGCGGCGACGCTGCTCGAGCTCCGCGAGCATCTGCGCGAGGAGCTCGTGGGCTGGCTGCTCGGCGTCCAGGCGACCTCTGCGGTGGCCGGCCGGTCCGGCGCCTGGTCGGGTGCCAGCGGCGCGGCGGCGTCGAGCGCGTGGCGGCAGACCGCTGCCGCGATCGCCACGCCGACGCGCGGCGCCGAGCCCCAGCGCGCGGCGGAGCCGGTGCGAGCAGCGGAGCCAGTGCGGGCCGCTGAGCCGGTGCGCGCCGCGGAGCCGCCACGTGATCACGGAGCGGCACGCCTGCCCGAGCGGCGCAGCGCCATGCCGCAGACGCCTCCGCCCGCACAGGCGCTGCCGGCCTTCCTCGAGGACCAGGCAGTGCCCACGCTCGCGCGGCGCACGCCCACGGCCCCGCCGTCAGGGCCCTGGACCGGGGGAGGGGCCGGAGTCGACCAGACCCAGGTGCTCGACCCGGCACAGGTCGCGCACCTGTACGACGAGGCGCCCCGCGACGCCGACGCGGGAGCCGCCGAGACGCAGGTGTTCGACACCTCTGAGCGACGGTCCAGCCGCCGCGAGCTGCGGGACTACTGAGCGAGATGTCCTCCCTGCCGCAGTCGGTGACCGTCTCGCCGGGACGTGGGGGCCTCCCGCGCGTGCGCGTGGCCGGGCCCGCCGCATCGGGCGAGATCTACCTCAACGGGGCGCACGTCACGTCCTGGCGCCCGGACGGCCAGGGCGACGTGCTGTGGATGAGCGCCGCGAGCGGGTACTCGCCGGGGCAGCCGCTGCGCGGAGGCATCCCGCTGTGCTTCCCGTGGTTCGGGGCGCACGCCGCCGATCCCGCCGCCCCCGCGCACGGGTTCGCGCGCCGCACCGCGTGGGACCTGCTGGGCGCCGAGGAGGACGGTGACGACATGCGGGTCCGGTTCGGGCTGCACGACTCCGCGGCGACGCGCGCGGGAGCGTGGCCGCACCGGTTCGAGGCCACCTGCACCGTGACGATCGGGCCCTGGTTGTCGGTGACGCTCGACGTCGTCAACCGTGACGACCGGGACGTGGTGGTCGAGGAGGCGCTGCACACGTACCTCTCCGTCGGCGATGTGCGCGAGGCGCGTGTCACTGGGCTGGAGGGCGCGTGGTACATCGACAAGCTCGCGGCGCCGGAGCTGGTCGCACAGGACGGCCCGATCCGGTTCACCGCCGAGACCGATCGCGTCTACCTCGGGACGCGCGCGACAGCCCTCGTCGAGGACCCGTCCCGCGCGCGGGCGGTGACGGTGGCCAAGTCCGGCTCCGCGTCCACGGTGGTGTGGAACCCGTGGGCCGCCAAGGCCGCCGCCATGCCCGACTTCGGCGACGACGAGTGGACGGGGATGCTCTGCGTCGAGACCGGCAACGTGGGCGTCGACGCGGTGCGGCTGGCGCCCGGCGAGGGCCACCAGATGACCGCCCACGTGGGGCTCGCGCCGCTGGCCTGACCCCTCGTGGGAGAGCGCGTCAGGCGTACCGCTCCGGGTCGCCCATCAGCTCGGCCACGTGGTCCGTGACGTACGTGGACATCTCCCGGGGTGGGCGCACGTACCCGCTGGACGCGGCGGGGCGCTCCGGCAGCACCACCTTCTCGTGTGGCACGTCGGTGTACGGGATCGTGGAGAGCAGGTGGGCGATCATGTTGAGCCGGGCGTGCTTCTTGATGTCCGACTCGACGATGTACCACGGGCTCGCGGGCACGTCGGTGTGCACGAGCATCTCGTCCTTCGCCCGCGAGTAGTCCTCCCAGCGGTGGATGGACTCCAGGTCCATCGGGCTCAACTTCCACTGCCGCACCGGGTCGCCGAGGCGTGAGCGGAACCGCTTGAGCTGCTCGTCGTCGGACACCGAGAACCAGTACTTGCGCAGCAGGATGCCGTCCTCGACGAGCATCTGCTCGAAGATCGGGGTCTGGCGCATGAACTGCGCGTACTCCTGCGGGGTGCAGAACCCCATGACCCGCTCGACGCCCGCCCGGTTGTACCAGGACCTGTCGAACAGCACGATCTCCCCGGCAGCCGGCAGGTGCTCGATGTACCGCTGGTAGTACCACTGCGTGCGCTCGCGCTCGGTGGGCGTGGGCAGCGCCGCGATCCGCGCGACCCGGGGGCTGAGGTACTCGGTGATCCGCTTGATGGTGCCGCCCTTGCCGGCCGCGTCCCGCCCCTCGAAGATCACGACGACGCGCGCCCCTGTCGCCTGCGCCCAGAGCTGCAGCTTCACCAGCTCGGCCTGGAGGCGGAACAACTCGGCCTCGTAGACGGCGTTGGGGATCTTCGCCGGGCGCGCGGCCGCGCCCTTGGCCTTCTTGCCAGACCTCTTCGCCCGGGTCTGCTGCGCGGCGGTGGACGCGTCGTCCGACGTCTTCGTCATGTCCGCAAAGTACCGCTGGCGGCCGCGCGACGCAGGGCCCACGTGTCGGCGGCCCCGGCGAGCAGCGCGCCCACCGCGTAGGCGGGCAGGTCATGGGCGGTGAACGTGGTGCCGAGCACGTACCGGGCCGGCTCGAACACGTCGACCACCAGCGCGGGCACGCCCGTGAGCTGCGCGAGCTCGACGACGGCGCACACGCCGAGCGCCACACCGGCCAGGACCGGGACCCGCCATGACGGGCGCGCCGCGCCGAGGAGGACGTACACGAGCGCCGCGTACAGCACGCCGCCGAGCAGGTCCCCGGGCAGGCCCTCGACGGCACGGGTGACGACGAGGCCTGCCGCGACGACGACGGGCACGAGGAGGAGGAACGCCGTGCGGCGGCGCGGGGGGTGGGGCACACCGGCACCCTAGGCCGACGGCCGCCGCCTCACCGCCTCACAGCCCGTAGCGCGGCTTGAGGTGCCGCCACCAGTCGCGGAGCATCCACGCGTCGAACTGCGTGATGCGGGGTGAGGAGCCGGCCAGCATCACGAAGCTGTTCTGCCCCGTCGGCGTCCAGTCATAGAAGTCGTCCAGGCCGAACGTGTGCCCGATCTCGTGCTGGAGGATCGTCACGTCCGGGCTGCCCAGGGCACCGACGAAGTACTCGCTGCCCATGCGCTGGCCCCAGTCGCCGCCGGCGCCGCCGCCCATGCCCTTGGTCAGCCACAGCGACTGGTCGTAGTGCCGTTCCGCGCCGCCGGGGTAGACGCCGTCCTGGTGGAAGAACCGGCCGCGGCTCTCGGCGCACTGCGGCGCGTTCTCGCGGATGTCGTTGACGTAGATGTCGACGCTGTTGTCGGTCCACTGCAGCAGGCTGCGGTCACGCACCGCCCAGCCGACCACGGTGATCTTCACCTGGTCGTAGGGCCAGCCGTTCCAGCGCTGGCCGTTCTCACGCAGCGTGTCGAACCACTTGGCGTACTGCTCGGCGTACTTCGCGTGGATCTGGTCGCGCAAGGCGGCGCTGACCGGCTGGTCGGAGTCCCAGCGCACGCAGATGTTCAGGTAGCCCCCGTTGGCCATGACCTGGTCCCAGCCGTAGTTCTTGAAGGCGTAGAGGTTGCCGTTGTTGTAGGTCTGCTCCTGATGGGCCCAGACCTGGTCCAGGGCCTGGGACATGCTGGCCGGCGGCGACCAGGGGGCGGAGGTCGGCGTCGGGGTGGGCGTCGTCGTGGGAGTGGTGGTGGGCGACGTGCTCGGGCTCGGCGTCGGGGAAGGCGTCGGGGACGGCGTGGGCGTCGGCGTCGGCGAGGCCGACGGGGTCGGCGTGCGCGTCGGGGTGGCGCTGGGCCCGGCGGTCGTGGGTGTCGCGCTGGGCGTCGTCGTGCCGGGGGCGACGCCGTTCACCGTGCAGGCGACCCCGTTGAGGCGCACGTCGGCGGGCGTCGACACCGCGCCGGTATGGGTGGCGTTCCAGCCGATCGTGGCGGAGCCCCCGGCCTCGATGACGCGCGCCCAGGACGGCTGCGTCACCGTCACCTGCGCGCCGCTGGAGGTGAAGTCGCCGAGCCACCCCTGGGTGAGCCGCTCGCCCGAGGCGAACCGCCACGTCAGGGTCCAGCCGTCCAGGCGGTCACCCGTGTTGCGGATGACGGTGGAGCTGGTGTGCCCGGTGTTCCACTGCGCGGTGGTCGAGAAGTCGACGGCGCACCGCACGGCCGCGGACGCGAGCGTGGCGCCGGCCACCCCCGCCCCCACGAGCGTCACGGACGCGGCGACGAGCATTGCGGTGACCCTGCCGCGGCGCAGTCGGCGTGCCTGGCGGGCTTGCCGCACACGGCGGCGGATCTGCGAGCGGGAGGCGCGGGGCGGGGTGCTCGTGTCCATCGGGGGCTCCTGTCCGGCGTGGCCGAGCGCCTGTGCTCGGTGGACGTCGCCGGTGGGGCAGTGGGGCGGTGGGGCAGTCGGTCAGGCAAGGGCTTTCCCAGCGGCTCGCCGAAAGTAACAGGAGGATCACGGCCGCTGGTGGAGTGTGAGGCGATTCTCATCGAGCCCGCGCAGTCAGCCCTCGAGGACGACGCCCTCGAGCACTTCGTCGATCTCGGTGACCCGGTATCCCTCGGCAGCGCTGCCGGTGAGCGCCATCTCCAGGGTCACGTCGGGCTGGATGTTCTCACCGGTCCACGTGCAGACGAGCCCTGTCAGCACCGTCCCGCTGCCCTCCGCGCAACCGTTGAACGTCATCACAGGCTCAGCCATGACGGTCGGCAGCCCGTCGGTCACCCCCTCGGCGCCGTGCGCGCGCTCCAACGCCTCGTCATCGGTGATCCACGCCTGGTACACACATGCGGCCGCGTGCTCGGGGGCAACCGGGTCCGCCGGCTGCATCGGGCACTCGACGGCCTGGCCGGGCGAGGGTGAGGGCTCCTCGGTGGGCCCGGTGCCGGCGGCCGGCCCCGACGCGCACGCGGCCGAGCACAGCACGACGACAGCACAGGACTGGGTGGCGACACGGCGGCGGATCGCGCTCATGCGCCGCAAGATAGCGGTGGCGGACGCGCGGGTCGAGAGTGCGCGTCCGAGGGGGACGGCAGGCACGACGAAGGCCCGGTCCCCGAGGGGGCCGGGCCTTGCCTGTGGTGCCCGCGAAAGGACTCGAACCTTCGACCTTCTGCTCCGGAGGCAGACGCTCTATCCACTGAGCTACGCGGGCGTGCGCAAGTTGCTGGCGCAGGTCCCGAGACTACCAGCAACCACGGCCTCGACCGCCAGCCGGCTCCGTCAGGAGACGTCGATGAGGCGTGAGAGGTAGGTGTCGACCTCGGTCATGGCCGCGACGTCGTCGCCGGCGGTGATGGCCGCGACGAGGTCGTCGTGGCCGGGGTCGTCGTCGACCGGGCGCTCGAAGTTGAAGCGGATGTTCTCGGTGATCGCGTCGAGCAGGCTCTCGTAGAGCGAGAGCAGCACGGGGTTGTGCGCGGCGCGCGCGATCGCGAGGTGCAGGGCCAGGTCGGAGGCCACCATCGCGTCCAAGTCGCCCAGCGAGTAGGCGGTGGCCCGCTGGTCGCGGAGCTGCTCGAGCGCCGCGACGTCGGCGGTGGTGCGGCGGCGGGCGGCGAGCCGGGCGGCCTCCACCTCGAGGCTGCGCCGGACCTCGACCACGTCGCGCTGGTGCGCGTCGGCGATCTGACGGCCCATCGTCACGGCGAGCTCGGACGTGGACAGCACATACGTGCCGGAGCCCTGGCGTCGGGCGAGGAGCCCAGCGTGCACGAGCGACTGCACCGCCTCGCGCACGGTGTTGCGGCCCACGCCCAGCAGTTCGGCGAGGGCCGGCTCGGGCGGGATACGGGTGCCGACGGGCCACCGTCCCGAGGTGATGCGCTCGCGGATCCCATCGACAGCGGTGTCGATCAGTCCAGTGCGTCGCCGCATGTGTGGAGTCCTCCCTCATCGTCGCCCTGACCGGGGCGACCGCTGTGCGGACGTCGTTGTCGGCACGTGGTCGGAGCAGTCAACACCGCCGACGCCGTCGGCCGCCAGACCAACGTCCCATGTCTGCGCAGGCCCGGCCACGTGAGGCGCGGCACACAGGGGCGCAAAGGCGGCATCGCGTGCGGCGGATATCTGTGCGGGGCACCAGGCAGGCCTCGCTACCCTGGTGTCGTGACCCCTGCTGAGCTCTCTGCTGCCCTCCGTGACGCCCTCGTGGCGGCGGTCGCCGACGGCGCCTTCGCCCTCGACCCCGCCGACATCCCCACCACCGTGCACGTGGAGCGACCCCGGCAGCGCGAGCACGGCGACTGGGCGACGAACGTCGCGATGCAGCTCGGCAAGAAGGCGGGCACGAACCCGCGCGCGTTCGCGGAGGAGCTGGCCACCCGCCTCAAGGCCGCGCCCGGCGTCGCGAAGGTCGACGTCGCGGGCCCCGGCTTCCTCAACATCACCCTCGACACCGCTGCTGCGGGCGAGCTCGCGCGCGGCATCGTCGACGCGGGACCGGCCTACGGGCGCTCCGAGGCGCTCGCGGGCGAGAAGATCAACCTCGAGTTCGTCTCCGCGAACCCGACGGGCCCCATCCACATCGGCGGGGTGCGCTGGGCGGCCGTGGGCGACAGCCTGGCCCGGGTGTTGCAGGCCGCGGGCGCGGACGTGACCCGCGAGTACTACTTCAACGACCACGGGTCGCAGATCGACCGCTTCGCGCAGTCGCTGCTGGCCCGCGCGCTCGGCCGGCCCGCCCCGGAGGACGGCTACGGCGGCCAGTACATCGGCGACATCGCCGACGCCGTCATCGCGCAGGCGATCGCCGCCGGCGACCCGGACCCGCGCACGCTGCCCGAGCCCGAGGCGCAGGAGGTCTTCCGCAGCCGCGGCGTCGAGCTCATGTTCGGCGAGATCAAGGCCAAGCTGCATGACTTCCGCGTCGACTTCGACGTGTACTTCCACGAGGACTCGCTGCACGAGTCCGGCGCCGTGGAGCGTGCCGTCGAGCGGCTGCGCGAGCTCGGCCACATCTTCGAGGCCGATGGCGCGCTGTGGCTGCGGACCACGGACTTCGGTGACGACAAGGACCGCGTCATCATCAAGTCCGATGGCGAGGGCGCCTACATCTCCGGCGACCTCGCGTACTACCTGGACAAGCGCGAGCGCGGCTTCGACCGGGCGATCATCATGCTCGGCGCGGACCACCACGGGTACATCGGCCGCATGATGGCCATGGTCGCGGCCTTCGGGGACACCCCGTGGGTCAACCTGGAGATCCTGATCGGCCAGATGGTCAACCTGATGCGCAACGGCGAGCCGGTGCGGATGTCCAAGCGCGCGGGCACGATCGTCACCATCGACGACCTGGTGGACGCGGTGGGCGTCGACGCGGCCCGGTACTCGCTGGCCCGCTCGGCCGCCAACTCCAGCCTGGACATCGACCTGGACCTGCTGGTCACCGCCTCGAACGACAACCCCGTCTACTACGTGCAGTACGCGCACGCCCGCACGGTCAACGTGGCGCGCAACGCCGCCGACTCCGGCGTCCGGCGCGAGGACGGCTTCGACGCCGCGCTGCTCGACCACCCGTCGGAGACGGTGTTGCTGGGCTCGCTCGCGGAGTTCCCGCGCATCATCGCCCAGGCGGCCGAGCTGCGTGAGCCGCACCGCGTGGCCCGCTACCTCGAGGAGCTCGCGGGCAGCTACCACAAGTGGTACGACCAGCGCCGCGTCATGCCCTTCGGTGACGAGGAGGTCACGGACGTGCACCGCACGCGGCTGTGGCTCAACGACGCGACGCGCCAGGTCCTCGCCAACGGCCTGGACCTGCTGGGTGTCAGCGCTCCGGAGCGGATGTGAGCACGCCTGCTGCGGCGGCTGCCGGGACCGCCCTGGGCCAGCCCTGGTCCAGCGGCGCCACGCGCACGCCCGACGGCGCGCTCAGCGTGGCGGGTCTCGACCTGCGCGCCCTCGCCGCGGAGCACGGCACCCCCGCCTACGTGCTCGACGAGGCGGACTTCCGCTCCCGGGCGCGCGGCTACCGCGAGGCCTTCGAGCACGCGTTCGCCGCGATCGGCACGGGTGTCGACGTGTATTACGCCGGCAAGGCGTTCCTGTCCGTGGCGGTGGCCCGCTGGGCGCATGAGGAGGGCCTGCGGGTCGACACCGCCACCGGCGGCGAGCTCGCGGTGGCCCTCCGCGCCGGGATCCCCGGCGCGGACATCGGGCTGCACGGCAACAGCAAGTCCGACGCGGAGATCGACCGCGCCCTGGAGGCGGGGGTCGGGCGGATCATCATCGACTCCCTCGGCGAGGTGGAGCGCATCGCCGCGGCGGTGCGCTCCCGGGGCGGCGAGCCGGCGCCCGTGATGGTGCGGGTGACCACCGGCGTGCACGCGGGCGGCCACGAGTACATCTCCACGGCGCGTGAGGACCAGAAGTTCGGCCTGTCGATGGCCGCGGCCCATGACGGCGCGGCGAGCCCCGCGCTCACCGCGTTGCGCCTGGTGCTCGACCACCCCGAGCTGCGCCTGCTGGGCATCCACTCGCACATCGGCTCGCAGATCCTCGACCCGTCGGGCTTCGAGGTCGCCGCGCACAAGGTCATGGGCCTGCGCGCGGAGCTCGCCGCGCAGACCGGCGTCCTGGTGCCCGAGGTGGACCTGGGTGGCGGCTTCGGCATCGCCTACCTTCCGCAGGACGTGCCGCTCGACCCCGTGCGGGTCGCGAAGGACCTCGCCTCCGCCGTCCAGGGCGCCTGCGGCGAGCACGGCACCCCGCTGCCGCGGATCTCGATCGAGCCGGGCCGCGCGATCGTCGGCGCCAGCACGCTCACGCTGTACACGGTCGGCACCGTCAAGGACGTGACGGTCGGCGACGGGCCCGAGCCGTTCACGCGGCGCTACGTGTCCGTGGACGGCGGGATGAGCGACAACCTGCGGCCTGCGCTGTACGGCGCGCAGTACCACGCCGAGCTCGCGTCGCGCATGGGCGACGAGGCCCCGGTGCTCGCGCGCGTGGTGGGCAAGCACTGCGAGAGCGGCGACATCGTGGTGCACGAGGTGCGCCTGCCGGGCGACGTCCGCACCGGGGACCTGCTGGCCGTGCCCGCCACGGGCGCCTACGGGCGGTCCATGGCGTCGAACTACAACCACGTGCCGCGCCCGCCCGTCATCGCGGTGCGCGACGGCGCGGCGCGGGTGATCGTGCGGCGCGAGACCGAGGCGGACCTGCTCGCGCTCGACCTGGGCTGACGCGCTCGACGGCCGCCGCGCCCAGTACCCGGACCCGCGTCCGGGTGCCGGGGGCGGCGCACTACCCTGAGGTCGCCGAGCGACGACCTCGCTCGCTTCCGACCCCTCCGGTCCTGGACCGGCCCCCGAAGGAGGCGCCTGACCGTGGCAGTGCCCCAGCAGCCCCAACCTGATTCCGTCGCGTCGACGTCGACGTCGACGTCCACCGAGACGGGCCGGGCGCTGCGCGTGGCCGTGCTCGGCTGCGGTGTCGTCGGCACCGAGGTCGTCCGGCTCCTCACCACGCAGTCGAGCGACCTCGCGGCCCGGGTGGGCGCCCCGCTCGAGCTGGTGGGCATCGCGGTGCGCGACACGTCCGTCGAGCGCGACGCCGTGGTGGACCGCGCGCTGCTCACGGACGACGCCGAGGGGCTCGTCGAGCGGGCCGACGTGGTCGTCGAGGTCATGGGCGGCATCGAGCCCGCCCGGACGCTGCTGCTGCGCGCCATCGAGCACGGCGCCGCCGTCGTCACGGCCAACAAGGCGCTGCTCGCCCAGGACGGCCCCACGCTGTACGCGGCCGCCGACGCCGCCGGTGTGGACCTGTACTTCGAGGCCGCCGTCGCGGGCGCCATCCCGATCGTCCGCCCCGTCCGCGAGTCCCTGGTGGGCGACCGGGTGCAGCGCGTGCTCGGCATCGTCAACGGCACCACGAACTACGTGCTGGACAAGATGTCCACCGAGGGCCTCGACCCGGACGCCGCCGTCAAGGAGGCGCAGGCGCTGGGCTACGCGGAGGCCGACCCGACGGCCGACGTCGAGGGATATGACGCCGCCGCGAAGGCCGCGATCTTGGCGTCCCTTGCCTTCCACACCCGCGTCTCGATTGACGACGTCGACCGCGAGGGCATCAGCGGCATCACAGCCGACGACGTGGTCTGGGCCGAGCGCACGGGCTACGCGATCAAGCTGCTGGCCATCGCCGAGCGCAGCGACGAGGGCGTCCAGGTGCGGGTGCATCCCGCGCTGGTGCCGCTGACCCACCCGCTGGCCGGTGTGCGGGGCGCCTACAACGCGGTGTTCGTCGAGGCCGAGGCCGCCGGCGAGCTCATGTTCTACGGCCGTGGCGCCGGTGGCGCCCCCACCGCGTCGGCGGTGCTCGGCGACGTCGTCTCGGTGGCCCGCCACCGGGTCCTCGGCGGCAAGGGCCCCGTGGAGTCGTCATACGCGGCGCTCGCGGTGCTGCCCGCCTCGGCGGCCCGCACCCGGTACCAGGTCCGCATCGACGTGGACGACCGGCCGGGCGTGCTGGCCACCGTCGCGGCGGTCTTCGCCACCCATGGCGTCTCGATCGAGGCGATGCGCCAGGCGCCCGCCCCGCTCGGCCCCGACGGCGTCGGGTTCGCCCGCCTGATCCTCACGACGCACCAGGCGTCGGAGGAGGCGCTCGCCGCCACTGTGGCGGCGGTCGCCGGCCTCGACGCGGTGCGCCGCGTCATCTCCGTGCTGCGAGTCGAAGGAGCCTGAGCCCGATGGCACACCAGTGGCGAGGGATCATCGCCGAGTACGCCGACCGCCTGCCCGCCCACCTCAAGGAGCGGGTGGTGACCCTGGGGGAGGGCGGCACGCCGCTCGTCGCCGCGCCGGCCCTCTCGGAGCGCACGGGCGCCGAGGTGTTCGTCAAGGTCGAGGGCATGAACCCCACGGGCTCCTTCAAGGACCGCGGGATGACCACGGCGATCTCGTCGGCCGCGGGCCGCGGCGCCAAGGCCGTGGTGTGCGCCTCGACGGGCAACACGTCCGCCTCGGCCGCCGCATACGCCACGGCGGCGGGCATGCTCTGCGTGGTGCTGGTGCCGGACGGCAAGATCGCGATGGGCAAGCTCAGCCAGGCCATCGCGCACGGCGCCAAGCTGCTGCAGGTCGACGGCAACTTCGACGACTGCCTGGTGGCGGCCCGCAAGCTCGCCGAGGTCTACCCGGTGGAGCTCGTGAACTCCGTCAACCCGGACCGTATCGAGGGCCAGAAGACCGGGGCCTTCGAGATCGTCGACGCGCTCGGCGACGCCCCGGACATCCACGCGCTGCCGGTGGGCAACGCGGGCAACATCACCGCGTACTGGAAGGGCTTCCGCGAGTACGCTGGCCTGGACGCGGGCAGCGACCTGCCCGCCGTCGCGACGCGCACCCCCGCGATGTGGGGCTTCCAGGCGGCGGGCTCCGCGCCGATCGTCGCGGGCCACCCGATCACGCATCCCGAGACCATCGCGACGGCCATCCGGATCGGCAACCCGGCCTCGTGGCAGCAGGCCGAGCAGGCCCGGGACGCCTCGGGCGGGCTCATCGAGGCCGTCACCGACGAGCAGATCCTCGCGGCGCACCGCATTCTGTCGAGCGAGGTCGGCGTCTTCGTCGAGCCCGCCTCGGCGGCGGGTGTGGCCGGCATCCTCATGCTCGCGGAGCAGGGCCGGGTGCCGGCTGGCGCGCGCATCGTGGTGACGGTGACCGGCCACGGCCTCAAGGACCCGCAGTGGGCCCTGCGCAACGCCGACGGCTCCGACGTGACGCCGCAGCGGGTGACGGCCGACGTCATGTCGATCGCCGACGCGCTCGAGCTCGGCTGAGCAGCCCATGATCCTCGGCCACGACCAGGCGCGGGTGCGCGTCCCGGCGACCAGCGCGAACCTGGGCCCCGGCTTCGACTCGCTCGGCCTGGCCCTCGCGCTGCACGACGACCTCGAGGTGCGGGTCCAGCCCGCCGGGGTGCGGGTGCAGGTGACCGGGGAGGGCGCCGGCGAGGTGCCCGACGGCGAGAGCCACCTGGTGCTGCGCGCGCTGCGGATGGCACTCGACCACGTGGGCGCCGAGCAGCCCGGGCTGGCGCTGACCTGCGTGAACCGCATCCCGCACGGCCGGGGCCTCGGCTCCTCCGCGGCGGCTGCCGTGGGCGGGCTGCTGCTCGCGCGCGCCCTGCTGGCCGACCCCGCGGCACTGGACGACGACACCGTGCTGGCCCTGGCCACCCGGCTCGAGGGCCACCCGGACAACGCGGCGCCCGCGTTGCTGGGCGACGCGACGATCGCCTGGATCGAGGACGCCCACGGCTCCCGCCAGGCCCACGCGGCGTCCTACCCGGTGCACCCCGACATCGTCCCCGTCGTCCTGGTGCCCGAGGCGCGGCTCTCCACGCAGCACGCGCGCAGCGTCCTGCCCGCTGTGGTGGCCCACCGCGACGCGGCGTTCCAGGCCGGCCGCGCGGCCCTGCTCGTGGAGGCGCTGAGCCGCCGCCCCGACCTGCTGCTGCCCGCCACCGAGGACCGCCTGCACCAGGAGCACCGCCGCGAGGTCATGCCGGAGTCCCTCGCGCTGGTCGACGAGTTGCGTGCGCTCGGCGTGGCCGCAGTCGTGTCGGGCGCGGGCCCGACGGTGCTGGCGCTGACCCGTCGAGCGGGCGGGGGCACCGACGCCGACGAGGCGCTCGCCGGGGTGGCCGCCGCGCGCACCGACTCCTGGCGGATGCTCCGACCGGGTGTGGACTCCGGCGGCGCGCAGACGCGATCGGGCGCCTGACAACGGCGCCCGTTCAGCCCTTCGGGTGAACGGTGTTTGTGCGGTCTTCGGGATTCGGCGCGGTGTTACGATGATCGAGTTCCCTGGCCTCGTGCCTTCACGCCATGGCCACGCCACGCGCGTTCAGCCGCACAGTTCTGTTGAGAACTGACGAGTCGGGAACGATCCAGCCCACGTGCTCAGACGTCGTCGTACGCACGTGCTGCATCTCCACACCGATCCGGCTGCAACGGCCGGGCGTAGGCCGCGCCAGAGGCGCCGCCACCGACGAGGGGGAAGGGTCCTTCGTGACTGACACCATCGAGGCCGCCGTGAGCAAGAACTCCGACGGACCCAGCACCACTGGCGCGATCTCCGCACTGCGCCTGCCCCAGCTCCAGGCGCTCGCCGCCGAGCTCGGGGTCACCGGCACGTCGAAGATGCGCAAGAGCGATCTCGTCGAGGCCATCAAGGCCAAGCGCGGTGGCTCCGCGCCGAAGTCCGCGGCGCGCCGCGCCGAGCCCGTCGAGTCGCCCCAGACCCCGGCCGTGCCCGAGATCCGCGTGGACGTCGAGCAGGCGCGCGCCCCGCGCACCACGTCGTCCGCCGACGCCCCCGCACGCCGCCCCGACATCGCCGCCGAGCTGCAGGCCGTCGAGCGCACACTCGACCAGCGCATCGCCGCCGGCGAGACCCGCGACGACCGTGCCGCGCGCGCCGCCGACGCGGTGGGCTCCGTGACCGGAGAGCGCCGCTCGCGGCGCTCGGGCCGAGGCGCCGGCGCCCCGCGCGTCGAGGCCGGCGAGGCAGCGGTCGACGCCGCCCCGCGCCAGGACGCAGCCGAGCAGGCCGAGGCCGGCCACCAGCGCGGCGCCGAGCGCGCGGAGCAGGCCGGGCAGCACCGCGAGGGCGGCCAGGGCCAGCGCCAGCAGCGTGAGGGCCAGCAGCGTGAGGGCCAGCAGCGTGAGGGCCAGCAGCGTGATGGGCAGTCGCGTGACGGCCAGTCGCGTGACAGCCAGCAGGGCCAGCAGCGCGATGCCCAGCAGGCGCAGAACGGCCAGCAGCGCGAGCACGGCTCGCAGGATGACGACGAGCGCGGCGGCCGTCGTCGCCGCTCGCGTGACCGTTACCGCGACCGCGACCGCAACAAGGGCCGCACGCGTGGCGGCCGTGGCCCCGGCGGCGACCTCGCCGGCTACGAAGAGGTCGAGGTCAGCGCGGACGACGTGCTGCTGCCCGTCGCGGGCATCCTCGACATCCTCGACAGCTACGCATTCGTGCGCACCAGCGGCTACCTGCCGGGCGCCAACGACGTGTACGTGTCGCTCGGCCAGGTCAAGAAGGCCGGCCTGCGCCGCGGCGACGCGATCACCGGCGCCGTCCGCCAGCCTCGCGAGGGCGACCCGCAGCCGCAGGGCAACAGCGCGCGCTCGAAGTTCAACGCGCTGGTCCGCCTGGACACGGTCAACGGCATGTCGCCCGAGGAGGCGCGCCAGCGCCCCGACTTCTCGAAGCTCACGCCGCTCTACCCGCAGGAGCGCCTGCGCCTGGAGCACGACCCGAGCCAGGTCACCCCGCGCGTGATCGACATCGTCGCGCCGATCGGCAAGGGCCAGCGTGGCCTCATCGTGTCGCCGCCGAAGGCCGGCAAGACGATCATCATGCAGCAGATCGCCAACGCCATCACGACCAACAACCCTGAGGTCCACCTCATGGTGGTGCTCGTGGACGAGCGGCCTGAAGAGGTCACCGACATGGAGCGGACGGTCAAGGGCGAGGTCATCGCCTCGACGTTCGACCGCCCCGCCTCCGACCACACGATCGTCGCCGAGCTCGCGATCGAGCGCGCCAAGCGCCTGGTCGAGCTGGGCCAGGACGTCGTCGTGCTGCTCGACTCGCTGACCCGCCTGTCGCGGGCCTACAACCTCGCGGCCCCGGCCTCGGGGCGCATCCTCTCGGGTGGTGTCGACGCCTCGGCGCTGTACCCGCCCAAGCGGTTCTTCGGCGCGGCGCGCAACATCGAGCACGGCGGATCGCTCACGATCCTCGCCTCGGCGCTCGTGGAGACTGGGTCCAAGATGGACGAGGTCATCTTCGAGGAGTTCAAGGGCACCGGGAACATGGAGCTTCGGCTCACCCGCTCGCTCGCGGACAAGCGCATCTTCCCGGCGGTGGACGTCAACGCCTCGGGCACGCGCCGCGAGGAGATCCTCATGTCGCCGGACGAGCTCAAGATCGTCTGGAAGCTCCGCCGCGTGATGGGCGCCCTCGACCAGCAGCAGGCCATCGAGCTGCTGCTCGGCAAGTTGCGCGAGACCAAGTCGAACGTCGAGTTCCTGCTCCAGGTGCAGAAGACGACGCCCGGCATGGGCGGCCCGAACGACACGTGAGCCGTCGAGCGTGCCCCGTCGTGCGCGGCGGGGCACGCTCCGGCCCAGGTCAGCCGGAAGATTTCGGGGCCTGGCGCAGTTCTGGCAGAATGACCCCTCGGTCTGCGGTTCACGGGGGCGCACATGCGCTTGCCGACCCGGAGGCATCCCAGTCAAGGAGAATCCCTGTGAAGTCTGACATCCACCCCGCATACGTGGTCACAGAGGTGACCTGCACGTGCGGCAACTCGTTCACGACGCGCTCGACCGAGCCCTCCGGCCAGATCCGCGCCGACGTGTGCAGCGCCTGCCACCCGTTCTACACGGGCAAGCAGAAGATCCTCGACACCGGCGGCCGCGTCGCCCGCTTCGAGGCGCGCTACGGCAAGAAGGCCAACTAGTCCTCCTGCGCCGGTGGGACGGTTCTCGTCACGACGAGTCCTGTCCCACCGGCGTTGTCGTGCCTGCCGACCGGTGGGCGCGAGGGCACGGACGAGAGGAGACCGGCGATGACGGAGCAGTTCGGGGCCGCTGAGACCCTTCTCGAGGAGCACGCGCAGATCGAACGGCAGATGGCCGACCCGGATGTGCATGCCGACGCCGGGCGGGCGCGGACGCTGGGCCGCAGGTACGCCGAGCTCGGCCAGGTCGTGGCCGCGTACCGCACCTGGCGCGCCGCCGCCGACGACCTCGCGGACGCCACCGAGCTCGCGGAGACCGACGACGCGTTCGCCGCTGAGCTGCCCGAGCTGCAGGCCGCGGCCGACGCCGCCGCCGAGCGCCTGCGCCGGGTGCTCATCCCGCGTGACCCGGACGACGCGCGCGATGTGATCCTCGAGATCAAGGCGGGGGAGGGCGGCGAGGAGTCCGCGCTGTTCGCCGGCGACCTGCTGCGCATGTACCTCCGCTACGCGGAGCGGCGCGGCTGGCGCACCGAGATCCTCGAGAGCACCGAGTCCGACCTGGGCGGGTACAAGGACGTGCAGGTCGCCGTGAAGGCGCGCGGGGTCACCGACCCCGCCCAGGGCGTCTGGGCGAGCCTGAAATACGAGGGCGGGGTGCACCGCGTGCAGCGGGTGCCCGTGACCGAGTCGCAGGGGCGCATCCACACCTCGGCCGCCGGCGTGTTGGTGCTGCCTGAGGCGGAGGACGCCGGCGAGGTCGAGATCGACGCCCATGACCTGCGCATCGACGTGTTCCGCTCGTCGGGCCCGGGTGGGCAGTCCGTCAACACCACCGACTCCGCGGTGCGGATCACGCACGTGCCCACCGGCATCGTCGTCTCGATGCAGAACGAGAAGTCGCAGCTGCAGAACCGCGAGCAGGCGATGCGGGTGCTGCGGGCCCGGCTGCTCGCCGCGCAGCAGGAGGAGGCCGCCGCCGCGGCCAGCGAGGCGCGCCGCTCGCAGGTGCGCACCGTCGACCGCTCCGAGCGGATCCGCACGTACAACTACCCCGAGAACCGCATCGCCGACCACCGCACCGGGTACAAGGCCTACAACCTCGACGCGGTGCTCGACGGCGACTTGGAGCCGGTGGTCCGCTCGGCTATCGAGGCCGACGAGGCGGCGCAGCTCGAAGCCGCGGGGCACTGAGCATGGAGCCGCTGCCGGACGCGCTGCCCGACCTGTTGCCCGACGCGTTGCGCGTGGCCGAGAAGTCGCTGGCCGCCGCGGGGGTGCCGAGCCCCCGGGCCGACGCCGAGCTGCTGGCCGCGCACCTGCTCGGCCTGGAGGCCGGCCGGGCGATGAGCCGCGGCGAGGTGCAGTCGGCGGCGATCCTCGGCCGCGCCACCCCGGCGGGGCTCTCGGAGCTCATCGCACGCCGGGCCGCGCGCGAGCCGCTGCAGCACCTGGTGGGCACGGCGGCGTTCCGCGGGCTCGAGCTCGCCGTCGGCCCCGGGGTGTTCGTGCCGCGTCCCGAGACCGAGCCGGTCGCCGAGCATGCGGTCGCCGAGGCGCTGGCCCTGCTGGCGGGAGGCGGCGCAGCCCGGGTCGTCGACCTGTGCACGGGGTCCGGCGCCATCGCGCTGGCCGTGGCCCATGAGGCGCCCGGCGCCGAGGTGCACGCCGTGGAGCTCGACGCCGCAGCGCACGCCTGGGCGGCCCGCAACGTGGCGGCCGTCGCGCCCGGGGTCCGGCTGCTGCGCGGCGACGCCCGCACCGCGCTGCGCGAGCTCGACGGGACTGTCGACGTGGTCGTGTCGAACCCGCCGTATGTGCCGCCGGGCGCTGTGCCGGTGGATCCCGAGGTCGCCGAGCACGATCCGGCCGTGGCGCTGTACGGGTTGGGCGCCGACGGCCTGGAGGTGCCGCGCGGGATCACCGCGGCTGCCGTGCGCCTGCTGCGTCCGGGCGGGCTGCTCGTCATGGAGCACGCCGAGGTGCAGGACACCGCCGCGCGCGCCATGGTCGCCGCGACCGGAGCCTTCGACGGCATCCGGACCGACGTGGACCTCACGGGCCGCGCGCGCATGGTGGTGGCCCGCCGCCGGGTCGACGGTGCTGCGGGGTCCGTCGGCATGGGAGACTCGCAGCCGTGAGTCTGATCCGCATCAAGGACGCGACCGACCCCAGCACATGGGGACCTGCCATCGACGAGGCAGTGCACACCATCTCGCGTGGCGAGCTCATCGTGATGCCCACCGACACCGTCTACGGCGTGGGCGCCGACGCGTTCACCCCCGAGGCCGTGCAGGCGCTGCTCGACGCCAAGGGCCGTGGGCGGCAGGCGCCGCCACCCGTGCTCATCCCCGATGTGCGCACCCTCGACGGCCTCGCCATCGACATTCCCGACGGGGCCCGGGATCTGGCCGAGGCGTTCTGGCCCGGTGGCCTGACCCTGATCCTGCGGGCGCAGCCGTCGCTGGCCTGGGACCTGGGCGAGACGCACGGCACCGTCGCGCTGCGCGTGCCCGACCACCCCGTCGCCCTGGCGGTGCTGCGGCGCACGGGGCCGCTCGCCGTCTCCAGCGCCAACCTGACCGGCCGCCCGGCCGCCGTCACCGTCGAGGACGCGTACAAGCAGCTCGGCGCCGTGGTGCCGGTCTTCCTCGACGGCGGGCAGGCGCCGGGGCAGGTGGCCTCGACGATCATCGACGCGACAGGCCCGACGCTGCGGATCGTGCGCGCGGGCGCGCTGAGCCTCGCGCAGCTGCGCGAGGTGGCCGCCGTCGAGGACCCGTCCGAGGCGACGCCCGACGACGCAGCCCCGAACAGTGCGGCCCCCGACACTGTGGCCCCCGACGCCGCGGCCCCCGAAGCCGCCGACTCCGCGGAGGGTGAGCGCGAGAGGTGAGGGCCTACCTCCTGGTGCTGATCGTCGCGGCGGCGGTGACGTACCTCATGACGCCGCTCGCCCGATGGTGCGCGCTGCGCTGGGGGGCCATCACTGCGGTCCGCGACCGCGATGTCCACGCGATCCCGACCCCGCGTCTGGGCGGCCTGGCCATGCTCATCGGGCTGGTGGTGGCGTTCATGATGGCCAGCCGCCTGCCGTTCCTCTCCGACGTGTACGCCGACCCGGCGCCGTTGCTCGGCATCGTCGGCGGGGCGGCGCTCGTGTGCCTGCTCGGGGTCGCTGACGACATCTGGGACCTCGACTGGCTCACCAAGCTGATGGGCCAGATCCTCGCGGGCGGCATCGTCGCCTGGAGCGGCGTCCAGCTCTACCAGCTGCCGATCGCCGGGGTGATGGTCTACTCCGGGCGCACCACATTCCTGCTGTCGGTGCTGACCGTCGTGGTCGCGATGAACGCGGTGAACTTCGTGGACGGCCTCGACGGGCTCGCGGCCGGCGTCATCGCCATCGGCGGCACGGCGTTCTTCCTCTACTCGTACCTGTTGACCGTCACGGCCGGCTCGATGGACTACTCGAGCCTGGCGACGCTGGTGATGGCGGTGCTGGTCGGCATCTGCCTGGGGTTCCTGCCGCACAACGTGTACCCCGCGCGGATCTTCATGGGGGACTCGGGCTCGATGCTGCTCGGCCTCGTCTTCGCGGCCGCCGCCATCCGGGTCACCGGCCAGATCGACCCGTCAGTGGTGTCCACCCGGCAGTTCTTCCCCGCGTTCCTGCCCATCCTGCTGCCTGTCGCGGTGCTGATGCTCCCGCTGCTCGACATGGGCCTGGCCATCATCCGCCGGGTCGGCAAGGGCAACTCGCCGTTCCACCCGGACCGCATGCACCTGCACCACCGGCTGTTGGGCATCGGCCACTCGCACCGCCGCGCGGTGGGCATCATGTACATCTGGACGGCCGTCTTCGCGTTCGGCGGCGCCGCCCTGGTGGTCGTGTCCACGACCATGGCCCTGTGGGCGCTCGGCATCGGCGTCGTCGTCGCCGTCCTGCTCACCCTCGGCCCCCTGCGCGGCAAGCGTGCCGCGCCCGTCAGCTCGGGAGACCACGCGTGACCACCACACCCCAGTCCCAGCCCCTCACACCGCGGAGCGAGCGCACCGCGGCGGATGACGTGTTCCGCGCCGCGCTGCGCGGCATGCTCGTCCTGCTCGCCCTCGTCACGGTGCTGGGCGTCGGCATCGGCGCGCTCGTCGCCGGCACGCCCGGCGTGTGGGGCGCGCTGATCGGGGTCGCCCTGGTGCTCGTCTTCTCCGGCACCACCGTCCTGTCGATGCTGCGCACATCCGGGTCCAGCCCGGCGACCATGGCCGCCGTGGTGATGGGCGCATGGCTCGGCAAGATCGTCGTGGTGATCGTCGTCCTGGCGATCCTGCGGGACATGGACTTCTACAGCCGGGGCGTCCTGGCCATCGTCGTGGCGGTCGGCGTGATCGGCTCCGCGCTGCTCGACTACCGCGCCGTGGCCAACGGGCGAGTGCCCTACGTGGAGCCCGTCTCGCAGCAAGACGGACGTTCAGACAACAGTCAGGCATAGGTTAGGCTTCAATCATCCATGACGGCCTGGTGCCGACGGCGTGCCCGCATCGACGCGGTTGGCCGGCACCGTCGAGCACCGGGAGAGCGCCCTGTCCAACGTAGCGACGATTCTCCGCCTCGCCTCGGCTGAGGGCGACAGCGGTTTCCACGCGCCCTCGATCGTGGACTTCTTCCCCGCCCCGATCTTCTTCGAGGGCACGATCTTCGAGTTCAACCGCCTGCAGCTGGTGCGCGTCGTGGCGGCGCTGGCGCTCATCATCATCTTCGTGGTCGCGGCCCGTCGCGCGAAGGTCGTCCCGGGGCGATTCCAGAACGCCATCGAGTTCATCCTGAACTTCGTGAAGGTCAACGTCGCCGAGGACATCCTCGGCAAGGAGAAGGCGCCGAAGTACACGGCGCTTCTCACGACGATCTTCTGCGCGATCCTCGCGTTCAACCTCACGGGCGTGATCCCCGGGCTGAACATCGCCGGGACGTCGCTGATCGGCCTGCCGATCGTGCTCGCGCTGTGGGTGTACGTCATGTACCTCGGCGCCGGCGTCAAGGCGCACGGCGTGGGCGGCTTCCTCAAGAACAGCCTCTTCCCACCCGGGGTGCCCCCTTTCTTGTACGTGCTGCTGACGCCCGTCGAATTCCTGACGGTGTTCGTCCTGCGGCCCGCGACGCTGGCCATCCGACTCATGGCCAACATGGTCGCCGGGCACTTGATGCTCGTGCTCTGCTTCTCGGCCACGCAGTACTTCCTCTTCGAGGCCGCTCCCGGGATGAAGGCGTTCGGCGCCCTCACCCTCGTGGGAGGGTTTGCCATCACGCTGTTCGAGCTCTTCGTCGCAGCGCTGCAGGCCTACATCTTCGTCATCCTCGCGGCTGTGTACATCAGCCTGTCGATCGAGGACGAGCACTGATCTCTCGCTGACCCGCCGGGGATCCGGGCGATCCCCACCACTGAATGAGCGCTCGGCCATCTGGCCGGGCGCCCAACGGAAGGAACGAGCAACCGTGGCACTTGCGGAAACCACCACCGTCCTCGCCGAGCTGCAGGGCAACATCGCGACCGTCGGCTACGGCCTCGCGGTGCTCGGCCCGGGCATCGGCCTCGGCATCCTCATCGGCAAGACCGTCGAGGGCATCGCGCGCCAGCCCGAGGTCGCCGGCCAGCTGCGCACCACCATGTTCATCGGCATCGGCTTCGTCGAGGTCCTCGGTCTGCTCGGCCTCATCACCGGGTTCCTGTTCTGATGTCTGTCGCGGCACTGTCCGCGGCTGTCCTGACGGCCGCGGAGACGACGGGGGAGCCGGAGGGCATCGAGCTCCTGCTGCCTGCCCCCTACGACATCCTGTGGTCGACGGTCGTCCTGGTTGTCCTCGCGCTCGCGTTCTACAAGTACGTGCTGCCGAAGTTCAACGCGGTGCTCGACGAGCGCACGGCCTTGATCGAGGGCGGGATCGCGCAGGCGGAGACCGCGCAGGCTGAGGCCGACGCGGTGCTCGCTGAGTACAAGCAGCAGCTGCAGGACGCCCGCGCCGAGGCGGCACGCATCCGCGAGGAGGCGCGCGCCGAGGGCGGACAGATCGTGGCCGAGCTCCGTGCGAAGGGGAACGACGAGGCAGCCCGCCTGGTCGAGACCGCGCATAAGCAGATCGAGGCGGAGCGCCAGCAGGCGTCCGTGTCGCTGCGGGCCGACGTCGGCTCGCTCGCGACGCAGCTCGCGTCGAAGATCGTCGGCGAGTCGCTCGAGGACGAGGCGCGCCGGTCGCGCGTCGTCGACCGCTTCCTCGACGACCTCGAGGCCAGCACCACGGCGAACGCCGGTAAGGGGAACTGATGCGCGGGACGAGTCAGGTGTCGCTGGACGCCGCGGAGGCCCGGTTCGAGCCGGTGCTGCGCGCCGCTGGCGCCCAGGCGTCGACGTTGGGCGAGCAGCTGTTCGCCCTGGTGGACGCGCTGGACTCATCCGGCTCGCTCCGGCGGACGTTGGCCGACCCGTCGATTGACGGCGACGCCAAGGCCCGGCTGGCCGGTCAGCTCCTCGCTGACGCGGACCCGCGCACGGTCGAGGCCGTCAGCGGCCTCGTCCGCTCGCGCTGGTCCGCCGACGCCGACCTGGCCGAGGCGGTCGAGCACCTCGCGTTCCACGCGGTGCTCGCCTCGGCGCAGGCCTCTCCCGGCGGCCTGGAGCGCGTCGAGGAGGAGCTGTTCACACTCGGCAAGGCGCTCGCCGGGCAGCGGGAGCTGCGCCGGGCGCTCTTCGAGGAGAAGATCGGCGCCGCTGGACGCGGCGCCGTGGTCGACGAGCTGCTCGGCGGCCAGGGCGCCCCGGCGACCGAGATCCTGGCGCGGCGCGCCGCGACAGCCCCCCGGGGCCGGCGCTACGTGGCCACGCTGAACCACCTCTCCGACCTCATCGCCGACCGCCGCAACCGCCAGGTCGCCACGGTCACCACGGCGGCGGGGCTCAGCGACGCCCAGCGCGCGCGGCTGACCCAGATCCTTGAGCAGGCCTACGGGCATGCGATGCAGCTCAACGTGATCGAGGACCCGAACGTCATCGGCGGGCTGCGGGTCCAGGTGGGTCCCGAGGTCGTCGACGCGACGGTCCTGTCCCGGCTTGCCGATGCCCGACGACGACTTGCCAGCTGACGCCCGCGTCCGTCCGACGCGCCGTCCCGAGAACGTGTTCGACCGCACGCAACGTGCAGTCATGACAGGAGAAGAGCAATGGCTGAGCTGACGATCCGGCCGGAGGACATCCGGTCCGCTCTGGACAGCTTCGTGAAGTCCTACGAGCCGAGCGGCGCGGTGACCGAAGAGGTCGGGCGCGTCACGCTGGCAGGCGACGGCATCGCGCAGGTCTCGGGTCTGCCCGGCGCGATGGCCAACGAGCTGCTCCGCTTCGAGGACGGCACGCTCGGCCTGGCGCTCAGCCTCGACGTCCGCGAGATCGGCGTCGTCGTGCTCGGCGAGTTCACCGGCATCGAGGAGGGCCAGGAGGTCCGCCGCACCGGCGAGGTGCTCTCGGTGGCGGTCGGCGATGGCTACCTCGGCCGCGTGGTCGACCCGCTCGGCCAGCCCATCGACGGCCTGGGCGAGCTCGCGACGGAGGGACGCCGCGCACTGGAGCTGCAGGCCCCCGGCGTCATGGACCGCAAGAGCGTGCACGAGCCGCTGCAGACCGGCCTCAAGGCCATCGACGCGATGATCCCGATCGGCCGCGGCCAGCGCCAGCTCATCATCGGCGACCGCCAGACCGGCAAGACGGCCATCGCGGTCGACACGATCATCAACCAGAAGGCCAACTGGGAGACGGGCGACCCGACCAAGCAGGTCCGCTGCATCTACGTCGCCATCGGCCAGAAGGGCTCGACGATCGCCGCTGTGCGCAGCGCGCTCGAGGAGTCCGGCGCGCTCGAGTACACGACGATCGTCGCGGCCCCCGCGTCCGACCCGGCCGGCTTCAAGTACCTGGCCCCCTACACCGGCTCGGCCATCGGCCAGCACTGGATGTACGGCGGCAAGCACGTCCTCATCGTCTTCGACGACCTGTCGAAGCAGGCCGAGGCCTACCGTGCCGTGTCGCTGCTGCTGCGGCGCCCGCCGGGCCGCGAGGCGTACCCCGGTGACGTCTTCTACCTGCACTCCCGTCTGCTCGAGCGTTGTGCCAAGCTCTCGGACGAGCTGGGCGGCGGCTCGATGACGGGCCTGCCGATCATCGAGACGAAGGCCAACGACGTCTCGGCCTACATCCCGACGAACGTCATCTCGATCACCGACGGCCAGATCTTCCTCCAGTCGGACCTCTTCAACGCGGACCAGCGCCCCGCCGTCGACGTCGGCATCTCGGTGTCCCGCGTCGGTGGCGCCGCACAGGTCAAGGCGATGAAGAAGGTCTCCGGCACGCTGAAGATCGACCTCGCGCAGTTCCGCTCGCTCGAGGCCTTCGCGATGTTCGCCTCCGACCTGGACGCGGCCTCCCGTGGCCAGCTCACCCGTGGCGCGCGCCTCATGGAGCTGCTCAAGCAGGGCCAGTACAGCCCGTACCCGGTCGAGGACCAGGTCGCGTCGATCTGGGCCGGCACCAAGGGCAAGCTCGACGACGTGCCGATCGACGACGTGCGCCGCTTCGAGGCCGAGCTGCTCGAGAGCCTGCGTCGCAACACGAGCGTGCTGAGCACGATCGCCGCGACCGGCAAGCTCGACGACGACGTGGAGAAGGAGCTCGCCACGGCGATCGACGACTTCCGCGCCGGCTTCCTCAAGGGTGACGGCACCCCGCTCATCGGGGGCGAGGCCGCTGACGAGGCCGCGCCCGTCGAGCAGGAGCAGATCGTCCGACAGAAGAAGGGCTGAGAGTGGCCGGCAGCCAGCGGGTCTACCGGCAGCGCATCCGGTCGACGCAGTCGCTGAAGAAGATCTTCCGGGCGATGGAGCTCATCGCGGCCTCGCGCATCGGCCGGGCACGTGAGCGCGTCACGGCGGCGACGCCGTACGCGCGGGCCATCACGCGCGCCGTCTCGGCGCTCGCGACCCACTCGACGGTGTCGCACCCGCTGCTCAGCGAGCGCACTGACACCAACCGGGTCGCGGTGCTCGTGATCACCTCGGACCGCGGCATGGCGGGCGCCTACTCGGCGAGCGTCATCCGCGAGACCGAGCGCGTGGTGGAGCGGCTCGAGAAGGCGGGCAAGGAGGTCGTGCTGTTCGCGACCGGCCGTCGCGCGGTGTCGTACTACACGTTCCGTGGTCGCGCGCTGGGCGGGTCGTGGGTTGGCAACTCGGACGCCCCGACGTCCGAGGTCGCCGACGAGATCGCGAACACGCTGCTCAGCGCGTTCGAGGCCGACGCGGACGAGGGCGGCGTCGGCGAGCTGCACGTGGTCTACACGCAGTTCGTCAACATGGTCACGCAGCGCCCCCGGGTCATCCGGATGCTGCCGCTCGAGGTTGTCGAGGGTGTGGCAGAGCCCGGCGCCAACGAGGTGCTGCCGCTGTACGACTTCGAGCCCAGCCCTGAAGAGGTGCTGGACGCGTTGCTGCCGCGGTACGTGCGCAGCCGGATCTACAGCTGCCTCCTCCAGGCGGCTGCGTCGGAGCTGGCCTCCCGGCAGCGGGCGATGCACACCGCCACCGAGAACGCCGAAGACCTCATCCGCATGTACACGAGGCTGGCCAACCAGGCGCGCCAGGCCGAGATCACCCAGGAGATCAGCGAGATCGTGTCGGGAGCCGACGCACTCGCCTCCTGAACAGACTGCACCACCATTCCCACGCCGGAGCATGCTCCGGTCGAGCGAAGCGAGGCCAGACATGACCGCCACCACCGTCGACGCCACGGCGACCGACTCCGGCGCGCCCGGAGTGGGCAGGGTCGCCCGCGTGATCGGCCCCGTCGTGGACATCGAGTTCCCGTCGGACCAGATCCCCGAGATGTACAACGCCCTCACGGTCGACATCGACCTGTCCGCCCAGGGCGAGGGCGAGGGCGCCTTCACGATGACGCTCGAGGTCGCCCAGCACCTGGGTGACTCGCTCGTCCGTGCGATCGCCCTCAAGCCCACCGACGGCCTGGTGCGCGGCGCCCTGGTCACCGACACGGGCGCCCCGATCAGCGTCCCCGTCGGCGAGATCACCAAGGGCCACGTGTTCAACGTGACCGGCGAGGTGCTCAACCTGGCCCCGGGCGAGAAGTTCGAGGTCACCGAGCGCTGGCCCATCCACCGCAAGCCCCCGGCCTTCGACCAGCTCGAGTCGAAGACGCAGATGTTCGAGACCGGCATCAAGGTCATCGACCTGCTCACGCCGTACGTGCTGGGCGGGAAGATCGGCCTGTTCGGCGGCGCGGGCGTCGGCAAGACGGTCCTCATCCAGGAGATGATCCAGCGCGTCGCGCAGGACCACGGCGGCGTGTCGGTGTTCGCCGGCGTCGGTGAGCGCACCCGTGAGGGCAACGACCTCATCGTCGAGATGGAGGAGGCGGGCGTCTTCGACAAGACCGCCCTCGTCTTCGGCCAGATGGACGAGCCGCCGGGCACGCGTCTGCGCGTGGCCCTGTCCGCGCTCACGATGGCGGAGTACTTCCGCGACGTGCAGAACCAGGACGTGCTGCTCTTCATCGACAACATCTTCCGGTTCACGCAGGCCGGCTCCGAGGTCTCCACGCTGCTCGGCCGCATGCCGTCCGCGGTCGGCTACCAGCCGAACCTCGCCGACGAGATGGGCATGCTTCAGGAGCGCATCACCTCGACGCGTGGGCACTCCATCACGTCGCTGCAGGCCATCTACGTGCCGGCTGACGACTACACCGACCCGGCCCCGGCCACGACGTTCGCGCACCTCGACGCCACGACCGAGCTCAGCCGTGTGATCGCCTCGCGTGGCCTGTACCCGGCCGTCGACCCGCTGGCCTCCACCAGCCGCATCCTCGACCCGCGCTACGTGGGCCAGGCGCACTACGACACGGCCACCCGCGTGAAGTCGATCCTGCAGCGCAACAAGGAGCTCCAGGACATCATCGCGATCCTCGGCGTCGACGAGCTCTCCGAGGAGGACAAGACGGTTGTGGCGCGTGCGCGCCGGATCGAGCAGTTCCTCTCGCAGAACACGTACATGGCCGAGAAGTTCACGGGCGTCGTCGGCTCGACGGTGCCGGTCGCGGAGACCGTCGAGGCGTTCTCGAAGATCGCGGACGGCGAGTTCGACCACGTGGCCGAGCAGGCGTTCTTCAACATCGGCGGCCTCGAGGACCTCGAGCGCAACTGGGCGCGGATCCAGAAGGAGTACGGCGTCTGAGGACGTCGCCTTCCCCCGTCCCCCCACCTGTGAAGGAGTGAGCGTGGCAGAGCTCGAGGTCGACATCGTCGCCCCCGACGGCAAGATCTGGTCGGGCACGGCGCAGCAGGTCAGTGCGCCTGCCGCCGACGGCGAGATCGGCATCCGTGTGGGCCACACCCCGTTGCTCTCCGTGCTGCGGCGCGGGGAGCTGCGGGTCGCGGGCGCCGGCGGCGCGCCCAAGCGCTGGATCGTCGAGGGTGGGTTCCTCTCTGTGGACGCCGACAATGTGACGGTCGTCGTCGACTCCGTCGAGCAGGTCTCGGGCGGCCCCTCCGCCCCGACCTCGCACTGACGGCAGGCGAGGATGGGGCTGTGGCTCGGCCTGATCCTCGGCGGGCTGCTGCTCGCCGCGTTCGTGGTGGCCGTAGTCTGGACCTCCCGGATGCGCACGCTGTCAGGACGGGTGGGGTCCTTCGAGTGCGGTTCCCGCATGAACAAGGACCTGCCCGCTGGTTGGAAGGCCGGGATCGGCCAGTACGGCGCTGAGCGCCTCTACTGGTGGCGGTCCTGGTCGCTCGCGCTACGGCCGTCGCAGTGCTGGTCTCGCACCGCACTGGTGATCGTGTCGCGTGAGCCGATGGACGAGCCCGGGCGGGTGCTCGTCACCTGCCAGGCGGGTGACGAGTCGTTCGAGCTGACGATGTCACGCGAGGCCTACGCCGGCCTCACCTCATGGATCGAGGCGGCTCCGGCCGCAGTGGGCAGGGTGATCTGAGTTGCGACTTGTCGTCGCACGCTGTGCCGCGCGGTATAGCGGCCGGTTGAACGCGCACCTGCCTGAGGCGACGCGCCTGCTGGTGGTCAAGGCCGACGGCAGCGTGCTGCTGCACTCCGACGGCGGCTCGTACAAGCCGCTGAACTGGATGAGCCCCCCATGCGTCCTCGCGGTGCGCAAGGTGGACGATGCGGCGCGTGAGCGCGGCGTGACCGAGGTGTGGCACGTCCAGCACACCAAGAGCGACGACCGGCTCGAGATCGAGTTGTTCGAGGTGCTGCACGACTCGGCGCACGACCTGGGCATCGACCCCGGCCTGGTCAAGGACGGCGTCGAGGCGCACCTGCAGGAGATGCTGGCGGCGCAGATCGACCTGCTCGGCGCCGGCCTGACCCTGGTCCGACGGGAGTTCCCGACGGCGATCGGGCCCGTCGACATCCTGGCGCGGGACGCCAGCGGCGGCACCGTGGCCGTCGAGATCAAGCGGCGCGGGGACATCGACGGGGTCGAGCAGCTCACGCGCTACCTCGAGCTGCTGAACCGGGACCCGCTGATCGCCCCAGTGCGCGGGGTGTTCGCCGCGCAGGAGATCAAGCCGCAGGCGCGCGTGCTGGCCCAGGATCGCGGGATCGGCTGCCTCGTCCTCGACTATGACGCGATGCGCGGAGTCGACGACGTGGACTCGCGCCTGTTCTGACCGGCTCCGCTCGACGTGGTGACGCTTCCTCGGCCGGTTGCCGGACAGCCACGGCTCCGTCGCGGCAAGATGGCCCGATGAGCACTCCCCGCGGCGCTGAGCCTGCCGACGCCCAGCCCGCCGACGCCCAGCCCGCCGATGCCCAGCCGGTCGTGGTCGAGCGTGGCCAGGTTGTCAGCCCGCGCGGTGTGATCGCGGACGGCGCCGTGGTGATCGACGGTGAGCGGATCGTGTGGGTGGGCGATGCCGCTGAGGCGCCCCCCAGGTGGGCGGACGCGGTCGCGGCGACGGTGGTCGTCCCCGGCCGGAGCGTCCTGCCGGGGCTCGTGGACCTCCACAACCACGGCGGGGGCGGCGTCGGCTTCCCGGATGCCACCACGGTGGATGAGGCCCGGCGCGCGGCGCGTGAGCATCTGCGGCATGGCACCACGAGTGTCGTCGCCTCGCTGGTCACGGCCCCGCGCGACGTGCTGCTGGCCCGCACGGGCCTGCTGGCGGATCTGGTGGACGAGGGTGAGATCATCGGCATCCACCTCGAGGGCCCGTTCCTCTCGGCGCGGAGGTGCGGCGCGCAGGACCCGGGCGCGATGACGCCCGGGGACGCGGGGCTCGTCCGTGAGGTGGCGGTCGCCGCGCGCGGCGGGTTGGCCACGATGACGGTGGCGCCCGAGGCGCCGGGCGTGGTGGACGGCGGTGACGACGCGGTGGCCGCACTGGTGCGCGCCGGTGCGCTGCCATCGTTCGGCCACACCGACGCGAGTGCCGAGCAGGTGGACGCGGGCGTGGTCCGGGCGCGGGCACTGCTCGCGGGGCACGTGGGGGCGCTGTCGGCGCGGCCGACGGCGACGCACTTGTTCAACGGGATGCGCCCGCCGCACCATCGGGACGCGGGCCCCGTGGCCGCCTGCCTCGCGGCGGCCGCGCGGGGCGAGCTGGTGGTCGAGCTCGTCGCGGATGGCGTCCACTTGGACGCGGCCACGGTGCGCGCGGTGTTCGACCTGGTGGGCCCGGGCGCCGTGGCCCTGGTGACCGACGCGATGGCCGCCACCGGCATGCCGGACGGGGACTACGAGCTCGGCGCGCTGGCGGTGCGCGTCCAGGGCGGCGTCGCGCGGCTGGCCTCGCCCGACGGCGTCGACGGGGACGGCGGCGGGGCCATCGCCGGGGGCACCGCGCATCTGCTGGACGTGGTGCGCGCGACGGTGCTCGGCGGCGTGCGGCTCGTCGACGCGGTGCTCGCCGCCGCGACCACCCCGGCGGAGGTGCTCGGACGCCCGGACCTCGGCGCCTTGGAGGCAGGCAGGCGCGCCGACGTGCTGGTCGTGGATGACGACCTGCGCCCGGTGCGGGTGCGACGTGCGGGACGGGTCGTTCAGGGCGTCACGGACAGCTCACCCGCGCGGACCGGCCCGGTGAGCACGACGCGCACGTCGACCACTTTGCCGGCCAGCGTCTCCCAGCCGAGCCCGGCGGCCACGGGCTCAGCCGACCAGTCGTAGCGGCCGCCCTTGGTGGGCGCCTCGGCCGTGCCGGCGAGCTGCCAGGCCGTGTCGTCCTCCGACGCCAGCCGAGGGGAGTCGGTGCTCTCGCGCACCTCGACCCGGGCGTGTGCTGGGCCCGGCCCGGTGCGCGCCAGCGTCACCCGCATGCCCTGTGCCCCTTGCGCGTCCACGGACCGCAACAGCACCCAGCCGCTACGGCGGCCAGGGGCGGGCTGCACCGCGTCACCGGCCTCCCGGGTGCGCTCGGCGAGGGTCGTCGCGTCCTGCTCGTCGTAGTCGGCCAGCCGGAGCACGGCGCCGAGGGCGGCGCGGGGCGGCACGGGCTCGCCGCTGACGCGCAGTTCAGCGCGCAGCGGCTGCTCGGCGCTGGACGGTCCGGCGTGCAGCTCGTGTCGGCCGGGCTCCACCACGTGCTGGTCGCGGCTCACATCCCAGATGGCGAGCTGCTCCATCCGCACGATGAGCTCGACGGTGCGGATCTCGCCGGGGGCGAGCGTCGCCCGGGTGTGCGCGACGAGCCGTCGGCGGGGGACGGGCAGCCGGTGGCCGGGTGACGCGGCGTACACCTGGACGAGCTCGTCGACCGCGCGGGCGCCGCGGTTGGCGACGGTGACGTGCGCGTGGACCTGCCCGTCGGGGTCCACGTCCGTGGTGTCCAGGGTGAGGGCCGTGTACTCCACGTCGGTGTAGGACAGCCCGTGGCCGAAGGCGTACAGGGCTGGGTGCTCGGCGTACCAGTAGGTCGACTTGGCCTCGATGACGTCGTAGTCGAGCAAGTCGCCCACATGCGACTCGTCGGCGGGCCAGCCCTGCGCAAGCCGGCCGCTGGGCTCGACGTCGCCGGCGAGCACGTCGGCCAGCCCGTTCCCGAGCTCCTGGCCCCCGTGCGAGGTCCACACCACTGCGGCGGCGTGGTCGGCGATATCGCCGAGCACGTACGGGTAGGACGACACGACGGTGAGCACGGCCCGCGGGTTGGCCTCGCGCGCGGCGCGCCACAGCTCGGCCTGCTCGTGGGGGAGCCGGAGGTGGGGCCTGTCCTCGGTCTCACGGCCCAGCAGGTGGGGGTCGTTGCCGACGGCGACCAGCACGACGTCCGCGGCGGCGGACACCTCGGCGACGTGCGCGTGCCCGTGGCGCACGGTGCGCAGCGTGAACCGCTCGGCGTCGGCGAGCTCGGCGGCGTCGGCGGCGAGCAGCCCCTGGCCGTGCTGCACGCGGAGCCATCGCCCGCTGCCCAGGTGCCGCAGCGACCAGGCGCCGTCGTCGTGGCGGTGCAGGCGGAAGCTCTCCTGCGCGACCCAGCCGCCCACCCGCCCGGCGGCGGCGCGGATCACCCAGCCGCCGCCCGACCACAGCAGGCCAGTGGCCACCGCGCGCAGCGTCACGATGCCCTCGCCCCCGGCGGTGACGTCGGTCTGGGCCTCGGGGCCGGCGGCGGGCCCGTCGGCGAGGGGGGCGCCATCGACGCCCGGGCGCAGGTATCCGCCGGTGCTGGTGGAGCGCAGCGCGATGCGATCGGCGCCGTCGGCTGTCCGCACCGCGCCGGGGAACCGCGCGGCGAGCGCGCTGGCGATGCCCGCCAGATACGGGGGCGGCCCCGAATACCAGTCGTGCAGCACCCGGTCGGCATGCGGCCCGACCACGGCGATCCGCTGGCCGGTGGCCAGGGGGAGCACGCCGTCGTTGGCGAGGAGCACCACGGACCGGGCGACGGCCTCGCGGGCGAGTGCGCGGTGCTCGGGCAGGTCGATCTGGTCGGGGCCGATCCCGGCGTAGGGGTCGAGCTCAGGGTCCAGCTCGCCGGTGGCGAGGCGCAGCTCGAGGTGGCGCAGCGCGGCCTGGTCGATGTCCGCCTCGGTGATCAGGCCGCGCTCGAGCGCGGCGGCGATCCGGGTGGTGGTGGGCCCCGCGTCGGCGTCGTTGTCGGTGAACGAGTCGACACCGGCGCGCAGCATCGCGGCGTGGCCGGTGACGTGGTCGGGGTAGAACCGCTCGAAGGTGACAAGGTTGCCGGGCGCGGCGGCGTCGGAGACGACGAGCAGCGAGGCGGGCGACCAGCTTCGCAACTCGTCGAGCAGCTCGCGGGCGACGTGGTTGGGCCTTCCGTTGACGAGGTTGTACGAGGGCATGACGGCGCCGACGACACCCGCCTCGATGGGGCCGCGGTAGGCGGGGAGCTCGTACTCGCGCAGCACGCGGGGCCGCAGGCGCGAGCTGGTCAGCGCGCGATCGGTCTCGTTGTTGTAGGCGAGGAAGTGCTTGAGGGTGGGGACCGTGCGCCAGAACACCGGGTGGTCGCCGCGCAGCCCGCGCGCGTAGGCGGTGGCGAGCTCGGCGGTGAGGTGCGGGTCCTCGGAGTAGCCCTCCTCGTTGCGCCCCCAGAGCGGATGACGCAGGGGGTTCACCACGGGCGCCCAGGCGTTGAGGCTGACGGCCGGGTCGGCGGCGTGCTTGGCGCGGAGCTCGACGCCCACGACCTCGCCCACCCGGGTGAGCAGCTCGGTGGACCAGGTCGCCGCGAGGCCCACGGGCTGGGGGAACACGGTGGCGGTCCCGAGCCACGCCACGCCGTGCAGCGCCTCGGCGCCCGTGTGGAAGGCGCGCAGCCCGAGCCGCTCGACGGCGGGGGCGTGCTGGTGCAGCAGGGCGATCTTCTCGTCGAGGGCGAGCTCGGCGAGCAGCGCGCGGGCGCGTGCGGCGCGTGCGGCACCGATGGCCGCGGGGTCGGTGGGGGAGTCGGCCGCCAGGTCGTGCTGGTCGGGCTGGACGTCGTCGTCGGCCACGCTGGTCCTCGGCTTCGGTGCGCTGATGGTCGGATGTTCTCGGCGCCAGTGGCGACCCTGTGGTCGAACCGTTTCGACGATGAGTTCTGCTGGCGGCCTCCGCACACCGTACGCGAAGTCGGCTCTTTCGGACCGCTGAAAGGGAGCAACTGCCAGGAAGATGACAACTTGGTCACGGCGCGACCGGGGTGTTGCGGGACCGAAACGGCTGCCCTAGAGTCGGCCCGTCGAACCGCTTCGATGTTGATTCGTCGAAGCGTTCATCCGAGCCACCCGGTCGTCTGATCACTGCTGATCGGCTCCGGAGCACCACGCCGGCGTGCCCCCGCGCACGGCGGTCTCCTCGCAGTCGTGCGTTTCCACAAGGGAGTGAAGGGCGCTGATGAACACCACCACACACCTCCGCAAGGCCAGCCGGGTCGCGGACGTCCCCGTCGAGCGGAGGTCCTTCCTCGGGATGGTCGCCGCGGGCGCGGCAGTCGTCGGCGTCCCCGCGCTGCTGACCGGCTGCGGGAGCTCGGACGCGCCCCAGGGTGGGGAGGCGGCCGGGGTCAAGCTCGAGGACGCGATCCCCTCGTACATCCCGCAGGAGTACGTCGAGCCGGACTTCCCGAGCGTCAACGGCTCCACCCCTGGATTCGCGAGCCTGCCCGACGCGCTGGTGCAGTCGGTGTCAGCACCGCCCGGGAGCGGCGCGACCTTCGTCGCGATGACCCCGCTGTGGGGGACGATCCCACCCACCAAGGGCAACAAGTACTACGAGGCGGTCAACGAGGCGCTCGGCTCCACGGTCCAATTCCAGATCGCCGACGGCAACACCTACGGCGACAAGCTCGCCACCGTGCTCGCCTCGTCCAAGGACGTGCCCGACTGGGTGTGCGTGCCGAACTGGAACCTCCCACCCCGCTTCGCCTCCGAGATCGTCGGCAACGTCTTCCAGGACCTCACGCCGTTCCTCGCGGGCGACAAGGTCAAGGACTACCCGAACCTCGCGAACATCCCCTCCGACGTGTGGAAGTTCTGCGTGTTCAACGGCCGCCTGTACGGACTGCCGATGCCCGGCGAGGTGCTCACGGACGCGACCTTCTACCGGCAGGACGTGCTCGAGCAGCTCGGTATCTCCCCGGACGTCAAGAACGGCGAGGACCTCATCGCCCTCGCCCTCGAGCTCACCGACACGGGCTCGGGCCGCTGGGGCGCCGAGGACCTGTGGACCACCGCCGCGATCATCCACGCGGTGCCGCCCAAGTGGCGTCTCGACGGCGACAAGCTCGTGCACCGGATCGAGACCGAGGAGTACCGCGCGGCCCTCGCCTGGAACGCGAAGCTCTTCGCCTCCGGCGCCGTGCACCCCGACGCGGTCGCCGGACAGGACGGCGACGCGAAGCAGCGGTTCCAGTCCGGCAAGTCGCTGATCATGGCCGACGGCTTGGGGAGCTGGAACGAGGCACTGCGCGACAACCTCGGCGCCAACCCCGCGTTCTGGCAGCAGCCCTTCGCGCCGTTCGCCGGCGACGGCGGCACGCCCGTGCTGTTCAAGGGCAACCCCGCCAACATCTACTCGTTCCTCAAGAAGTCCGACGACGAGGACCGCATCAAGGAGCTCCTCGCGCTGGCGAACGTGCTCGCGGGACCCTTCGGCACCACCGAGTTCGACCTGGTCAACTACGGCGTCGAGGGCGTGCACTACACCAAGGACGCCGACGGCCTGCCCGTGCCCACAGACCTGGCGGCCACCGAGGTGCAGCCGACGTACATGTTCCTGGTCGGCGGTCCCATCGCGAACGCCAAGGTGCAGTACCCCGGCTACGTCGAGGCGGCCTCCGCCTGGCAGGCCGACGCCGCCCAGTACCTCACCGACCCACTGTTCTTCGGCCGGCAGATCGCCGAGCCGCAGCAGTACGCGTCGATCGGGCAGCCGTTCCAGGATCTCGAGAAGGACATCTCGCGCGGCCGCAAGTCCCTGGACGACCTCGAGGACGCCGTGCAGACCTGGAAGTCCTCGGGCGGTGACGAGCTCCGCGCCTTCTACCAGGACATCCTGGACAAGGAGTGACGGTCCCGCTGCTGCATCGCCGGCGCCCCAAGGCGTCGGACGCCGAACGTCCCGACGGCGCGGCTGCCACCGCGCCGTCGGGGCAGCCCCGCCGCCTCAGCAGGCGTGCGCAGATCGCCCGCGACCGCTCGCTGCTGATCATGGTGCTGCCCGCCGTCGTGCTGCTGGCGGTGTTCGCCTACGTGCCGATGTTCGGCAACATCATGGCGTGGTCGTCCTACTCGCCCTACCAGGGCTTCTTCGGGAGCCCGTGGATCGGCTGGGAGAACTTCGAGCGGGTGTTCAGCAACCCGCTGTTCCTCAACGCGGTCGGCAACACCCTGGCCATCACGGCCTTCCAGCTCGTGTTCTTCTTCCCGGTGCCGATCTTCCTGGCGCTGCTGCTCAACAGCGTGCTGTCCCCGCGCATCCGCACGACGATCCAGTCGATCGTCTATCTGCCGCACTTCTTCTCGTGGGTGCTGGTGGTGACCCTCTTCCAGCAGATGTTCGGCGGCGCCGGGCTGCTGAGCCAGAACCTGCGACAGCACGGGTACGAGGGCTTCGACCTGATGACGAACCCGGACACGTTCCTGGTGCTCATCACCATGCAGTCGGTCTGGAAGGACGCGGGCTGGGGCATCATCATCTTCCTCGCGGCCCTGAGCACCGTCTCGCCGGAGCTGTACGAGGCGGCGGCGGTGGACGGCGCGAATCGGTGGCGGCGGATGTGGCACATCACGCTGCCCGCGCTGCGGCCCGTGGTCATCCTGCTGCTCATCCTGCGCCTGGGCGACTCGCTCACCGTCGGGTTCGAGCAGCTCATCCTGCAGCGCGCCGCCGTGGGGGTGGGCGTCTCGGATGTCATCGACACCTTCGTCTACTACCAGGGCGTGGTGTACGGCGACTGGAGCTTCGCCGCGGCGGCGGGCCTGGTCAAGGGGGTCGTCAGCCTCGCGCTCGTCCTGGGGGCGAACAAGCTGGCGCACGTCTTCGGCGAGTCGGGAGTGTACAAACGCGCATGAGCGGACAGGTCTCACAGCTCACGCCGGGAGCGGCGCCCACGCCCCCCGTCGTGCCCTTCGGGTCAGAGCGCCCGGCCCGGCCACGGCCGAGGCGCCCCACGCACCGGCCGGCCTGGGAGGAGCCGCCCTCGAAGGCCGGCGCCGTCTCGAAGTTCGTGATCCTGGCCGTCGTGGTGCTGACCGTGGTGTTCCCGCTCTACACGGTGGTGCTCACCAGCGTGTCGACGCAGGCGGAGACGATCCGCGCCGGCGGGCTCGTCACCATCCCGGGCGAGATGACCCTCAACGCGTACACGCAGATCCTGTCCGGCGGGGTGGTGACGCGGGCCGCGCTGGTCAGCGTCGGCATCACGGCCGTCGGCACGGTGCTGTCCACGGTGGTGTCAGTGCTCGCGGCGTATGGGCTGTCCCGGCCGGGCTCGTTCATGCACCGGCCCATCCTGTTCGTCTTCCTCATCACCATGTTCTTCGGCGCCGGGCTCATCCCGACGTATCTGCTGGTGAGCGGCCTCGGCCTGATCAACTCGTACTGGGCGCTGATCCTGCCGGGGGCGGTGTCCGCGTTCAACGTGCTGATCCTGCGCAACTTCTTCATGGGCGTGGAGCCGGCGATCCTCGACGCGGCGCGCATCGACGGCGCGGGGGACTGGCGCATCCTGCGCGCGATCGTCCTGCCCATGTCGAAGGCCGCGATCGCCGTCGTCGCGTTGTTCTACGGGGTCGGCTACTGGAACGCGTTCTTCAACGCGATGCTCTACATCAACGACAACGAGAAGTGGCCCATCCAGATGGTGCTGCGCTCATACGTGCTGCAGGGCGTCTCGCTGCCGGGCGGCGGCACCGGCACTGTGGACGTGGCGACGGGCGTCGTCACTGGGCTGCCAGTGCAGATGGCTGTGATGGTGCTGGCCGTGGTGCCAATCCTGCTGGTCTACCCGTTCGTGCAGCGGCACTTCACCAAGGGCGTCATCTTCGGCGCCATCAAGGGCTGAGTTGGCCCTGACCTGCCGGGGCGGGCGCGCTGGTGGCGCGGGCCGTGAGCACGGGCGCGAGCAGCCGGGTCTCCGCGGGCTGCTCGCCCTCGACGCGGGCCATCGCCATCTCCACGGCCACGCGGCCGATCGTGTGGGCGGGGATGTCGACGGAGGTCAGCGGCGTCGGCTGCCCGATGGCGACGTCCTGGGGGCAGATGGCGACGACGGAGACGTCGTCGGGCACGCTGCGCCCACGCTCGCGGAGGGTGGCGACCACGGCTGGCAGCGCCACCTCGTTGTGCACGACGACGCCGGTCACGGCGGGCATCCTCGCCAGCACGGCGTCGACGGCCTCGACGGCGCCGTTGTGCGAGGACTCGCACGACTGGACGGTGCTGGTCAGCCCGAGCGCGGCGGCCTCGAGGGTGAAGCCGCGCAGCATCCGGTCGGCGTAGGAGGTGTGCCGCTCGAGCACGGCGCGCGGGGAGCCGATCAGGGCGACGTGGCGGTGTCCGAGCTCGGCGAGGTGGCGCACCGCGACGCGACCTGCGGCCTCGAAGTCCAGGTCGACGCAGGAGAGCCCTGCGGGGTCCTGGGGCAGGCCGATGAGGACGGTGGGCTGGCGCAGCCCCACCAGCACGGGCACGCGGGGGTCGTCGGCCTCGACGTCCATCATGATCAGCGCGTCCACCATCGAGCCGTCGGCCACCCGCTCGAGGCCTGTCGTGTCGTCCTGGGTCAGCAGCAGCACGTCGTGCTCGAAGGCCCGCGCGCTGGTGACCACCCCGGTGACGAACTGCATGATCACGTTCACGTTGACGTCCGCGCGCAGCGGCGCCATCAGGGCGAGCACCTGGGTGCGGCTCGACGCGAGCGCCCGGGCGCCGGCGTGGGGCCGGTAGCCGAGGTCGCGAATGCTGCGCTCGACCCGCTGGCGGGTGGGCGCGGAGATGGGCCGCTTGCCGGAGAGCACGTAGGACACGGTCGACGTGGAGACTCCTGCCGCTCGTGCCACGTCGTCGATGGTCGCCATGGGGCGCCCCCTTCTGATCTCGCCCTGACGACGAGTCTCGCCCTGACGGCGAGTGGTCGGCCGGGGTCGCTGCGTCCCGGCTGCGGACACTTTAGCGGGGCGCGGGGAGTCGACGGTGGTGCCTCGGCCCGGACGAGTGAAGCAAGCGCTTCGACGATGAATTACCACCCGTTCAGTCCATGGATGCGGGGGATACCTGCTGGACGCGCTCACTTTCGGGGGTTAGCGTGTTGAACCGCTTCGATGATTCGCCGAACGCGACGGACACTGGTGACGACGGGGGCAACGTGGACATCACCACGCAGGGCCGGATGGGCGCAGCGGCGCCAGGGCCAGCGGGAGCCCGGCCGGGCCTCGACGCCCTGACCCGCGACCTCGGGATCCTGTACGGCGGCGACTACAACCCCGAGCAGTGGCCGCGCGAGGTGTGGCGCGAGGATGTGGCGCTCATGCGCGAGGCCGGGGTCAACCTCGTGACGCTCGGCGTCTTCAGCTGGGCCCGCCTCGAGCCGCGGCCCGGCGACTACGACTTCGACTGGCTCGATGAGGTGCTGGGGCTGCTGCACGCGGCCGGCATCGCCGTCGACCTGGCCACGCCCACCGCCTCGCCGCCCCCGTGGCTCGGGCTCCGGTGGCCCGAGGCCCGCGCGGTGACGAGGGACGGGGTGCGGCTCAGCCATGGCTCGCGCAACCACTTCTGCCCGTCGTCCCCGGTCTACCGCGAGCGGTCGCTCGCCATCGCCCGGGCGCTCGTCGAGCGCTACGGCGCCCACCCGGCCGTGCGCATGTGGCACATCGGCAACGAGTACGGCCAGGTGTGCCACTGCGACCTGTGCGGGGCCGAGCTGCAGGCCTGGCTGCGTCGCCGCCACGGGACCATCGCCGAGCTCAACCGGGCGTGGGGCACGTCGTTCTGGAGCCAGCGCTACGACGACTGGGGCGAGATCGTCCCGCCGCGCGCCGCCCCCTACCTGCTCAACCCCTCGCAGGTGCTTGACCACCAGCGGTTCGTCTCCGACCAGCTCCTGGCGCTCTACCTGGAGCAGCGCGACCTGGTGCGGCAGCTCGCGCCCGGAGTCCCCGTCACCACCAATCTCATGGGCTTCCACCGCGCCACCGACTACTGGCGCTGGGCGCCCCACGTCGACGTCGTCGCCGACGACGTCTACGGCGACCCGGCGGACGCGCAATCGCCGGCGATGCTGGCGCTGACCCACGACCTGATGCGCTCGCTGGCGGGCGGGGGCCCGTGGATGGTCATGGAGCAGGCCGCCGGCGCCGTGAACTGGCGCGCCCACAACGTGCCCAAGTCCCCCGCGCGGATGCGCCTGGACTCGCTGCGCGCCATCGCCCGCGGCGCCGACGGCTCCTGCTTCTTCCAGTGGCGGGCCTCGGCCTTCGGCGCCGAGCGGTTCCACTCGGCGCTGCTGCCCCATGCCGGGCCCGACACGCGCCTGCACCGGGCGGTGCGCGCGCACGGCGCGGAGCTCCGCCTGCTGGCGTCGGTGGTGGGGGAGCGCGTGGAGGCGCGCGTGGCGATCGCGTTCGACTGGTCGAGCTGGTGGGCCGCCGAGGAGCCCGCCCAGCCCTCCGACCGGCTGCGCGTGATGGACCAGGTGCGGGCCTACTACCGGCCGCTGTGGCAGGCGGGCGTCGCCGTCGACGTCGTGCATCCTGGCTCCGACCTGTCCGGCTACGACCTGGTCGTCGTCCCGCAGCTCTACCTCCTCGAGGACCCAGATGCGCAGAACCTGCGGGGCGTCGTCGAGCGCGGCGGCGTGCTGCTGCTCGGGCCGTTCTCCGCTGTCGCGGACCGCGACGGGCACGTCCGCCAGGGGCGGTTCCCCGTGCCGTTCGCCGACTTGGTCGGCGCGTCCGGCGAGGAGCAGTGCCCGCTGCCGGACTCTGGCGCCCCGGTGGCATCGGACGCCATCTGGGACTTCACCGCGCACATGTGGGCCGAGCGCCTGCGCCTGGAGGGCGGCGAGGCGGTGGCCGAGTTCATGGGCGCCGACCTCGAGGGCTGCCCCGCGATTGTCCGCCACCCCCACTCGTCGGGCGGCGAGGCCTGGTACGTGGCCGCCACGCCGCCGCAGCAGGTGCTCGACGAGGTCGTGCGGCAGTGCGCCGAGGCGGCCGGGGTGCGCGGCGTGCTGGACCACCCGCCCGACGGTGTCGAGGCCGTGCGCCGCGGCCCCGTGCTGTTCCTGTTCAACGCGGGCTCCGAGGAGCGCAAGGTCGTGCTCCCGGGCTCGTTCCACGACCTGCTGACCGGCGCCCACCACGCTGGCACGGCGCATCTCCCACCCGAGGGCGTCGTCGCCTTGATCGAGAGGACCTCATGAAGTTCACCGATGGCTATTGGCAGGTCCTGCCGGGCGTGAGCATCCTGCGGCCGCAGGCGGTCGACGACGTGGTCGCCGGCGCCGACACGTTGACGCTGTACGCGGCGACGGGCCCGCTCGCCACGCGAGGCGACACGCTCAACCGCCCGCTCATCACCGTGTCCTTCCACACGCCGATGGACGACGTGGTGGGGGTGACCATCGAGCACTTCCAGGGCGGCGTCGAGCGCGGCCCCAGGTTCGAGCTCGCGAGCGCGGTGGCCGACGTCAAGGTCGCCGGGCCGGAGCTGACCGGCGAGCCGGTGGCGACGTTCCGCTCGGGGGGGCTGACGGCGCGGGTCGCGACCGAGGGGGAGTGGACCGTCGACTTCCAGGCCGACGGGCGCACGCTGACCACGTCGACGCCGCGCAGCGTCGGAGTGATCACTGACGCAGAGGGCCGCCACTTCGTCCGCGAGCAGCTCACGCTCGGCGTCGGCGAGCATGTCTACGGGCTGGGCGAGCGGTTCGGCGCGCTGGTCAAGAACGGCCAGACCGTCGACATCTGGAACGCCGACGGCGGCACCGCCTCCGACCAGGCCTACAAGAACGTGCCCTTCTACCTGACCGACGCCGGCTATGGGGTCTTCGTCGACCAGCCCGAGCGCGTCTCGTTCGAGGTGGGCACCGAGGTCGTCTCGCGCGCGCAGTTCAGCGTCGAGGGCCAGTCGCTGCGGTACTACGTGATCTACGGGCCCACGCCCAAGGACATCCTGCGCAAACTCACGGCGCTCACGGGCCGCCCGGCGCGGGTGCCCGAGTGGTCGTACGGGCTGTGGCTCTCCACGTCCTTCACCACGAGCTACGACGAGGCGACTGTCACCAGCTTCATCGACGGCATGGCCGAGCGGGACCTGCCGTTGTCGGTCTTCCACTTCGACTGCTTCTGGATGCGCCAGTTCCACTGGTGCGACTTCGTGTGGGACCCGGCCACGTTCCCCGACCCGGCGGGCATGCTCGCGCGGCTCAAGGCCAAGGGCCTGAAGATCTGCGTGTGGATCAACCCGTACATCGCGCAGCGCTCGGCGCTGTTCGCGGAGGGGCGCGAGCGCGGGTACCTGGTGACGAACCCGGACGGCTCGGTGTGGCAGTGGAACCTGTGGCAGGCGGGCATGGCGCTCGTCGACTTCACGAACCCCGAGGCCACGGCCTGGTACCAGGGCAAGCTGCGGGCGCTGCTGGACATGGGCGTCGACGCGTTCAAGACGGACTTCGGCGAGCGCATCCCCACCGACGTCGTCTGGCATGACGGCTCCGACCCGGCCGGGATGCACAACTACTACACGCACCTCTACAACAAGGCGGTCTTCGAGCTGCTCGAGGAGGAGAAGGGCGCGGGGGAGGCGGTGTTGTTCGCGCGCTCGGCCACCGCGGGCGGGCAGCAGTTCCCGGTGCACTGGGGCGGGGACTGCGAGTCGACCTTCGTGTCGATGGCGGAGTCGCTGCGCGGGGGCTTGTCGCTGGCGATGTCGGGCTTCGGGTTCTGGAGCCACGACATCGGCGGCTTCGAGGGCACCCCGGACCCGGCGGTGTTCAAGCGCTGGCTCGCGTTCGGGCTGCTGTCCTCGCACAGCCGGCTGCACGGCTCGGACTCCTACCGGGTGCCGTGGGCGTTCGACGAGGAGGCGGTGGACGTTACCCGCCGGTTCACCCGGCTCAAGCTCTCCCTCATGCCGTATCTGGCGCGCATCGGCGCGCAGGCGCATGAGGAGGGCGTGCCGGTGATGCGCCCGATGGCGCTCGAGTTCCCCGAGGACCGCGGCACGGCGGCCATCGACACGCAGTACATGCTGGGCGACGCGCTGCTGGTCGCCCCCGTGTTCAACGCCGAGGGCGACGTGGAGCTGTACGTGCCGGAGGGCGTCTGGACCGACCTGCTGACGGGCGATCAGGTCACGGGCCCGCGCTGGGTGCGCCAGCGGCACGGCTTCGACTCGCTCCCCCTGCTGGTGCGGCCCGGGACGGTGCTGCCGGTCGGCGCGCGCTCCGACCGGCCGGACTACGACTATGCCGACGGTGTGACGCTGCACCTGTTCGAGGTGGAGGACGGCCACCGCTCGACCACCTGGGTGCCGGGGCTCGGCGGCACGGGCGGCGCCACGTTCACCGTGACGCGCCTCGGCGGCCTGGTGCGCGTCGAGGCCACGGGCGCAGGCCTGCCATGGTCCGTGCAGGTCGTGGGCGGCCCGCGCGGCGAGGCGCCCGCTGGAGTCGGGGTGGTCGAGCTGCGCCTGTGAGGCCAGGGCGCCGACGGGGTCTGCGCGGAGCGATGGAAACGCTCCCGCAGACCTCGCGGTCACGCTCCCACTGTTGTATCGTAACGATTCGATCGGTAGCCTGGCCTGCCGGTTGAGAGGCGCCAGCGACGGCGCCGGACGCCCCTCCACGAAGGATCGACGATGACCACCTCGCGCCCGTCCGGTCGGCAGTTCCCCGCCGACTTCCTCTGGGGCTCCGCCACCGCCTCCTACCAGATCGAGGGGGCGACCACCGAAGACGGCCGCGGCCCGTCGATCTGGGACACGTTCTCCCAGACGCCCGGCAAGGTGCTCAACGGCGACACCGGCGACGTGGCCGTGGGCCACTACCACCGCACCGCCGAGGACGTCGCGCTGATGAAGGCGCACGGGCTCGACGCCTACCGGTTCTCCGTCGCCTGGCCGCGCATCCAGCCCACCGGCTCCGGCGCCGTGAACCAGAAGGGCCTCGACTTCTACTCGCGGCTCGTCGACCAGCTCGTCGAGGCCGGCATCGACCCCGTCGTCACGCTGTACCACTGGGACCTGCCGCAGGCCCTCGAGGACGCCGGCGGCTGGCCCGCCCGCGACACGGCCTACCGGTTCGCCGACTACGCGGCAGTGGTCGCCGGGGCGCTGGGCGACCGCGTGAAGATCTGGACCACCCTCAACGAGCCGTGGTGCTCCGCCTACTTGGGCTACGCCTCGGGCGTGCACGCGCCGGGCCGGGAGAACCACGCCGACTCCCTCGCCGCCGTGCACCACCTCAACCTGGCCCACGGCCTGGGCGGGCGCGCGGTCCGCGAGATCGTCGGCGCCGACGCGCAGATCTCCATCACTCTCAACCTGCACGTCACCCGCGCCGCCAGCACCGCCCCCGAGGACGTCGACGCCAAGCGGCGCATCGACGGCCTGGCCAACGGCGTGTTCCTCGGCCCGCTGCTCGACGGCGCCTACCCGGCCGATGTGCTCCAGGACACCGCGTCGGTCACCGACTGGTCCTTCGTGCAGGACGGCGACCTGGAGATCATCAACAGCGGGGTCGACGTGCTCGGCGTCAACTACTACTCGACCGGAATGGTCCGCAAGTCCGACGCCCCCCGCGTGCCGGGCGACGGCAGCCCCGGCCCGGATGGCCACAAGTCCTCGCCGCTGAGCCCGTGGCCCGCCACCGACGACATCGAGTGGATGGCCATGCCCGGCCCGCACACCTCGATGGGCTGGAACATCGACCCCGACGGCCTCACCGAGCTGCTGCTCGACCTGCACGACGCCTACCCGGGCCTGCCGCTGGCCATCACCGAGAACGGCGCCGCGTTCGACGACGAGCTCTCCGCAGACGGCCGCGTGCACGACGAGCGCCGCGTCAGCTACCTGCACGACCACATCGACGCCGTCGGCGCGGCCATGGACAAGGGCGTCGACGTGCGCGGCTACTTCGTGTGGTCGCTGCTCGACAACTTCGAGTGGGCCTACGGGTACGACCGCCGGTTCGGCATCGTGCGCGTGGACTACGACACTCTCGAGCGGACCCGCAAGGACTCCTCGTACTGGTACGGCGAGCTCGTCCGCACCGGCAAGATCCCGACCGTGGAGTCGGCGCCCCGCCTGGGCTGACCCCGAGCGCCACGGCCGCCCACCCTGTCCCGCCGACAGGGCGGGCGGCCGTTCGCATGCGCGGGACTGAGAGAGGATGGACCCGTGCCCAGCGGACGTCGATCGACCAAACGGCCCTACGGGACCGAGCACGTCCCGCTCGACCCCGACCGCCTGCGGGGCGGCCGCCGCACCGAGGCCGGGTCGGACGGGGAGTGGACGGTGCAGGACGTGCGCGGCTCTGACCGTCCCTACCGCTGCCCCGGCTGCGATCAGCTCATCGCGCCCGGCACCGCGCACGTCGTCGCCTGGGCCGCCGACGGGATGTTCGGGGCCGAGGCCGCGCTCGACGACCGCCGGCACTGGCACAACGCGTGCTGGGCCGCTCGAGGCCGTCGCGGGCCACGCCGCTGAGCCACCCGCCGCTGAGCGGAGGGTCCCCGGTCCGGCCGCGCCGTGGCGGCTAGGGTCGGCCAGGTGCACCCCCGCGTCCCCCGCCTCATCGCCACCGACCTCGACGGCACTTTGCTGCGGTCGGACGGCGCCCTCTCGGCCCGTACCCGCGACGCGTTGCGCGCCGTCGAGGACGCCGGGATCGGCGTCGTCTTCGTCACCGCGCGTCCGCCGCGCTGGGTGGACGAGCTGCGCGCCGCCGTGGGCGGGCACGGGGCCGCGATCTGCGCCAACGGCTCGGCCGTCTACGACGTGCACGAGCGCAGCGTGCTGGTGGACCGCGGCATGGGCCCCGAGCTGGTCGCCGAGCTCGTCGACGACCTGCGGCGGGCCGTCGCGGGGGCGTCGTTCGCCGTCGAGAGCATCCACGGCCTCGCCGCCGAGCCGGGCTTCGGCGCCAACGCCGCCCCGCCGTGGGACGCCGCGCACACCGTCGACGTGACCCACGCCCTCGCCGGCTCGACGCTCAAGCTGCTCCTGCGCTCCACGGCGCTCGGGCCCGTCGAGCTGCTCGAGCACGTCCACGCGGCACTGGCCGAGCGCGCGATCGTCGCCGACTCGGGCGCCCAGGGCCTCGCGGAGATCACCGGCCCCGGGGTCACGAAGGCCTCGACCCTCGCGCACTGGGCCGCCGGCCACGGCATCGAGGCGGCGGACGTGTGGGCGTTCGGCGACGCGCCCAACGACCTGCCGATGCTCGCGTGGGCGGGGGAGTCCTTCGCGGTGGCGAATGCCTACCCGGCAGTGCGCGCCGCGGCGTCGCGGACCTGCGCCTCGAACGATGACGACGGGGTCGCCCGGCAGCTCGAGGCCGCACTCGAAGGCCTCGCCCGGCGCGGATAGGCTCGTCGACGCTGCCCACACCTGGTCCGGCCCCGTCATCGGCGCCGAGCCCGACGCCGCGGCCGGCCCGGCGTCCGACACCGAGGAGACCGTATGACCGCCACCCCAGGCGACGCGCCCATCCCCGCGCTCGCGGTCCGCGAGCTGCGCGGCGGCACGGCCGGCTCCACGCCGCTGGTGCTGCTGCACGGCTTCCCGGTGGACTCGCGCATGTGGGAGTCCACTGTGGCCCAGCTCCCCGGCGACCGGACTGTGCTGGGCGTCGACCTCCCCGGCCTCGGCGGCTCGGCCGATGTCGACCTGCCCACCCCGCCCGCGCTCGAGGCCGCCGCCGACGCGGTCGCGCTGGCCCTCGCCGAGCGGGGCATCGACCGTGCTGTCGTGGCAGGCCTGTCGATGGGCGGCTATGTCGCCCTCGCGCTGCTGGAGCGCCACCCCGCCCTGGTGGCCGGGCTCGGGCTGCTCGACACCAAGGCCACGGCCGACGACGACGACGCGCGGGTGAACCGGCTCCGGATCGCCGACGCCGTGGAGGAGACGGGCTCGGTCGCCGAGGTGCTGCCGATGGGGACAGCCCTGCTCGGCGAGTCCACCCGTGCCGCCCGCCCGACGCTCGCCGCGACCCTGACCGCGTGGATCGAGGACCAGCAGCCGACCGGCGTCGCCTGGTCCCAGCGCGCCATGGCGGCGCGGCCGGACCGCAGCCACCTGCTGCGCGCCTTCGAGGGGCCCGCGATGGTGCTGGTCGGCGACGAGGACCAGGTCACGCCCGCCTCGGTGGCCGAGCCGATGGCGGCGGCGCTGCCCGCCGCGCAACTCGTGGTGGTGGTGCGCAGCGGGCATATGACCGCCGTCGAGGACCCCGCCGCAGTCGCGGCGGGACTGGGCGACCTGGCCCAGCGCGTGGACGCGGCCGACGCCTGATCCTGCCCGCCCGACACCTCGGCTGACGCTCAGCGACCCGGGCCGTCGCCCAGCGCGCGGGCCAGCGCGATCGGCAGGGCGAGCGACTCGCCGTCCTTGCCGCCCGCGCCGATCACCAGCGGCGGGTCCCGCGGCGGCACCGACGCGCCGCGCAGTGCCGCCTGCAGCGACGCCGGGACGCTCAGCACGTAGAACTCGCCGTCGACGCCGACGGCGACGCTCTCGTCCCGGCGCAAGTACCACCCGCGCAGGTGGGTGCGGTACCGGTGGCGCCCGTCATAGCTGCGGGCACGCAGCGGCGCCGGCTCGACGCCGCGTTCGCGCGCCTGGCGCACGAACGCGGCGATCAGCGTGCGGGCACGGTCGGACTCGGCCACCCGGCGCCGCTCGAGCGCCTCGGCATGCACTGCGGCGGCCTCGCTGCGCTGCTCACGCCAGCTCGCCGCGTCCGGAGTGCTCATCCGTGGACCTCCTCGCCGTGCCGGGATCAGCCGTCCGAGGGCTTGGCGCCGTCCGCGGCCTTGCTGCTCTCAGCCGGCTTGCTGCTCTCTGCCGGCTTGCTGCTCTCTGCCGGCATGGACTTGGCGCCACCAGCAGTCTTCGCGCTGTCGGCAGGCTTGGCGCTGTCAGACGGCTTGTCGGCCGCCTTCCGCGTGCCGTTGTCCGAGGCCTTGCCCGCCGGCTTCGCGTCGCGAGCCACTGCAGGCTGGGCGACTGCGGGCTGGGACGCCGTCGAGGCCGCCGAGACGGGCGCCGGACGCACCTTGCCCACGGGGCGCACGGACCGCAGCGTCCCCGTGCTCGCGGGCGGGGTGGGCTGCTCGGTCCGCGTCGCGGCGGGGCGGTCACTCTGCGCCGCGGCGAACTGGGCCTCGGCCTTCTCGGCCTGCTCCAGGGTCTGACGAGTGGGGACGGGGTCGTTCCCCAGCAGGTTCCGCAGCTCGTCCAGGTAGGACGTGATCGACTCGCGCTGGCGGTTGAGGTCCTCGACCTGGCGCTGGGCCGACGTGCGCTCGCGCTCGGCCTCCGTCATCGCCTCGGTGAGCTGCTTCTCGGCGTGCTCACGCGCCTCGGCGACCACGCGGTCCGCGTTGCGGCGCGCGTTGCTGAGCAGCTCCTTCGCGTGGGCCTCGGAGTCGGTGCGGACCTTCTCCGCCTGCTGGAGCGCCTTCGCCACGCGCTGCTCGGCCTCGCTGGCGTGCGCCTCGGCGTCCCCGACCAGGCGCTCGGTCTCCCGGCGCGCCGCCTCGTGCCGCTCGGCGTCGGCGCGCTCGGCTGCCTCGCGGCGTGCCGCGATGGACAGCTCGGCGTCGGTCAGCGCCTCCTCCGTCTGCCGGACCAGCGCGTCGGCGCTGGCCTTGGCCGTCGCCGTCATCTCGGCGACAGTGCGGTGCGTCTCGGTGAGCTGGCGCTCCACCTCGACACGGGTGCTCTCGCGCAGCTCGGCGGTCTCCCGCTCGGCCTGCTCGCGCAGCTCCGCGACCTCGCGCTGCGCGGTGTCCCGCAGCTCGGTGGTCTCGCGCTCGGCGGCGGCGCGCAGGTGCTGCGTCTCGTGCTCGGCACGCTCGCGCAGCTCGGCGGTCTCCCGCTCGGCCTGGGCGCGGACCTCCACCGAGTAGTGCTCGGCCTCCAGGCGCATCGAGGTGATGGACTGCTCGGCCTCCGACCGGGCGGCGGCGACCTCGTCGGCCGTCGCGGCGCGCAGCTCGCCAGTCTCCCGCTCGGCGCTGGCCCGCACGTAGCCGGCGTACTGCTCGGCCTCGGCGCGCAGCGCGGTGACCTCGGCGGCGACGCGCTGCTCCAGGGCGGCGGTCTCGCGCTCGGCCTTGGAGCGGACGTTGTCGGCGTACTCGTGCGCCTCGGCGCGCAGCGACGTGACCTCGGCGGCGATGGCCTGGCGCGCCTCGGCGACCTCGGTGGCGGCGACCGAGCGCTGCATCGCCGCGAACCGCTCGGCGTCGGCGCGCATCGCGGCGATCTCGGCGTCCGCGCGCTGCCGCAGCGCTGTGGTGTCGGCCTCGGCCCCCTGCCGCAGGTCCTGGGCGTACCGCTCGGCCTCGGCGCGCTCGGCGCTCGTCTCGGCCTCGGTGCGGGTGCGCAGCTCGGTGGCGGCGCGCTCGGTGGAGATGCGCAGCTCGGTGGCCTCGCGCTCGACGGTGGCCCGCAACGTCCCGAGCTCGCGCTCGAGCGTGCTCCGGCGCTCGCTCTCCTCGGTGGTGATCGCGCTCTGGATGCGCGCGGCCTCGCGCTCGGCGGAGCCGACGAGCTCCTCGGCGCGGCGCTGGGCGGCGGCGAGCGCGCTCTCCGCCTCGGCGTTGGCGGTGCTGCGGACCTCCTCCGCCTCCCGGCGGGCCGTCCCGAGCAGCTCGGCGACCTCGTTCTCGGCACGGGCGCGGAGCTGGCCCGCGGCGAGCTTGGCCCGCGCCAGGGCGTCCGAGGCCTGCGCGTTGGCCTGCTGGACCACGTCGGAGGACTGCTCCTCGGCCGAGCGCAGCAGGTGCTCGATGCGCGAGCCCAGGCCGGAGTAGGTGGGACGCTCCGCCTCACGGAGCTGGCGGTGCGCCTCCGAGAGCTCCCCGGCGACCTGCATGGTGCGGGAGTCCAATGACTCGACCTGCGCGCGAGCGTCCGCCAACGCCTTCTCCAGCGCCTCGATCCGGGCATCGACCGGGGCTCGTTCGTAGCCACGGAAGTTGACGACGGGGAAGGGTGAACGGTCCTCTGCCACGGGGGATCCTCCTGGGCGCTTGAGCGCCGGTCCGGGACGGCCTCGATCAAGGCTCGGCACGGTCGGCCGGTAGTCCGGCGCCAGGATACTGGCCGGTTACGGGGGAGTCCTCCACATCGCCGGGCGGCGAGCCGGTTCCGGGGGTGACGGGTTCGTCCGGAAGCATCCAGCGCCCTCGTCTACCCTGGCGGTCGACGTTCGGGAGGATCCTGCGTGCTCCATCGACTTACTGCCGCCATTCTCAGCGCCCTCGGCCTGCTCGTCATCGGCCTCGGCGTCGCGTCCGCGACGGTGTGGCGGGGCGACGACGTGCTCGTGGCCTCGGCCACCCCCCAGGGGGACGCCCATCTGCTCGTGGCCGACCCCGGCGTGCTCGATCTTGCGGATCCGGTCACCGTGACGGTCGAGGCCCCGGGCGACACGCCGGTGGCCATCGCCGTCGGCCGCGACACCGATGTGTCGGGCTGGGTGGGGGAAGACGCGCACGTGCGCGTCACCGGCCTGTCCAGCTGGGACCAGCTCCGCACTGAGGACGTGGCAGGCACGGGCGCCGCCGATGACACGGCGACTGACGAGGGCACCGCGCCTGAGGAGAGCACCGCGCCTGAGGAGAGCACCGCGCCTGAGGAGAGCACCGCGCCTGAAGACGGCGCGACCGAAGACGGCGCCGTGCCCGAGGACGGCGCTGTGCCCGAGGGCGACGCCGCGGCCGAGGGCGCCGACGAGGCCGTGACGGCCGCCGACCCCCGTGGCTCCGACCTGTGGGTGGCGGAGGCGACGGGGAACGGCACGGCCACGCTCACCTGGGAGGACCAGCCGGGGCGCTGGAGCCTGCTCGTGGCGAGCGTCGGCTCTGACGCCCCCACCCTGACGCTGTCGTGGCCGCGCGCCGTGACCACGCCGTGGCTCGTGCCGGCACTGGTCGTCGGCGGCCTCCTGATCGCCGCTGGCCTCTTCCTTGGCGTGCGGCAGTGGCGGCGCGCCCGCCGCGGCCAGGCCGAGCCCGAGTGGCACCCCGTCTTGACCGGCGCCATCCCCGCCATCACGGGCACCGTGGGCTCGCGCGGATCCACCGCCGGGCTCACGCGGCGACAGCTCCGCGAGCTCAGCTCCGCTGGCGCCGCAGCGGCTCCCAGCCGCCAGGGCGCCGACCGCGCTCATGACGCCGACTCCACTGCCGCGGAGGCCCCGACGTCCGACAGGTCGCCCATATCGGCCCCGTCGGCGCCCAGCTCTCCGGCTGCGACCCCCGCGCGCGCGACATCCGGCGCGCCCGCCGACGCCGCATCCGTCGCCGGCGCGACCTCGGCGGGACCTGCACGCCCCGCTTCCGCCGGCCACGACGGTCAGGCTCCAGCGGGCCGCCTCGACGCGAATCCCACGGGGCCCGGCCCAGCCCACGTGCCCGGCCCCGCGACACCGTCGTGGCTCTCTCGGCGTGGGCCCGATCGCGCCGATGCGACTACCACAGGCCATCGCGCGCAGAGCCCGGCGCCGTCGGCGGCCACGCCCTCACCAGCGTCACCCGCCGCGCCGTCACCCGCTGCGCCGTCACCCACCGCTGCTTCGGACGACCGGCCCGCGTCGCGTCGGCCGTCGTGGCTGCTCGGCCGCCCGGCCGACGAGGCTCCTGCCGCGGCGGCCGTGCCGCTGCCTTCCCATGTGAGCGGGGCGGCGGCCCCGTCCGCGCGGCCGGCAGGCCCTGACGTCCCTGCCGGGAGCCCGTCCGCCCTGGACGACGCCACGCCCGACCCGCGCCGTCGACGCGAGATGCCGACGCTGGGCAGCCGTTGGGTCTCCCGCGGCGCCCGGCCCTCGTCGCCGGTGCCCGAGCCCTCGGAGCCGGGCCAGCCCGGCGGGACGACCCGCCCGCTGTCGCGCGCCGAGCTCCGTCGGGCAGGAGTCGACGGCCCCCGGCCGGCAGCCGAGCCGCGGGGCGTGTCCGCCGGACCCGCCTGGGGCGCCGTGCCCCCGACGGGCAGCCGTCCCGACGCCGCCGACACCCGCGGCCCCGGTGGCCCGGCCGGCTCGACCCCGTCCGCCGCCCAGCCCAGCTGGTCCCACGTCGGCGACCCCGAGGGCGCCGCGCCCCGGGGCGACGCCTGGCGCCGGGCCTGGGGCATCCCCGGGGGCATCACCCCCGCCGACGACGAGCCGGGCCGCGACCCGGAGGAGAGTGAGCACAGATGACCTCCCGGATCCGCCGCGCCCGCGCCGGGGCCGTGGTCCTCGCGGGCTGCCTCGCCCTGGGGGCGTGCTCGAGCCCGCTCCCGCAGCCGCAGCCGGAGGCGGCCCAGGCCGTGGCGCCTCCGGTGCTGACCGCCGCGCAGTCCGAGAATGTCCTCACTCGTCTGGGCGAGGTCTTGGCCGAGGCGGACGCCGCGCTCGACCCGGCCCTGCTCGCCGAGCGGGTCACGGGACCGGCGCTGGCCGCCCGCACGGCTGAGTACGTCCGGGCCACCGCGACCGCGGGGGCCAAGTTGCCCACCGTGCTGCCCGTCGCGGCGCAGTCGAGCATCGTGCCGGACACCACCACGTGGCCGCGCACCCAGCTCGTCGTGACGGAGCAGCCCGAGGACCTGCAGGCGCCGCGCATCCTGGTGCTGCAGCAGGCGTCGCCTCGCGAGCCCTACAAGTTGTGGGGCTGGGCGCGGTTGGGCGGCGGCGTGCAGATGCCGCGCACGGCAGACATCGAGATCGGCAGCAACCCGGTGGCGCTCGACGACGAGACGCTCGTCGTGAAGCCGGCAGACCTGGTCGCGCAGTATGTCGACGTGCTGACGAACGGTGACGCGTCGCCGCATGCCGCGACGTTCGCCTCGGACTTCTTCCGCACGACGATCGAGGGTCGGCGCGCGGAGTCGCAGGCGAGCGTGGAGGCCGTCGGCACGGCCACCGAGACGTACACCCCGGTGGGCGATGTCATCGCGCTGTCCACGGCCGACGGGGGAGCGCTCGTGGTGGCCGAGATGAGCACGGTGACGACCCTGGCGATCACGCGGGGGAGTCTCACGCTCACCGACCCGTTCGAGGTGGCGTTGGCTGGCAAGGCCAGTGTCGGGAACAATCTCTCCAGGACGTGGTCGGACGTCATCGTCTTCTACGTGCCGCCCACAGGCTCGGTGACGACACAGGTCCAGGTGCTCGCCGCCGAGCACTCCCTCACCGCCGTCACCGGCGAGTGAGCCACACGCCCACGCAGGAGAACTGACGATGAGCCAGCCGCCGAGCCAGCAGCCGCCCCTCGATGTCCGGGGCGCGATCGACCTCTCGGGTCTCGCGCGCCCGTCCACGCCGCCGCCGGGCGCCCCGGGCGGCCCGCCCGCCCCGGGTCCGTACACGGTGGACGTCGACGAGGCCAGCTTCCCCGCGCTCGTCCAGTCCTCGACGCAATACCCGGTCGTGGTGCTGCTCTGGGCGGCGTGGAGCGAGGTGAGCACGGCGCTGGCCCGCGACCTGGGGGCCCTCGCCGCCGAGCATGACGGCAGGTTCCTGCTCGCGCGCATCGATGTCGAGGCCAACCCGCAGGTGGCACAGGCCTTCCAGGCGCAGTCGGTGCCGATGGTCGTCGCGGTGCTCGCCGGTCAGCCGCTCCCGCTGTTCCAGGGCGCCCTCCCGATGGACCAGGTCCGCGGGGTGCTCGACCAGGTCCTCGCCGCCGCCGCGGCAAACGGGATCACCGGGGTCGCGCCGCTGGCCGACCAGGCCGCCCCGGCCGACGTGCCGGCCGAAGAGGAGGAGCCGCCGCTTCCCCCGCTGCACCAGGCCGCCTTCGACGCGATCGAGCGCGACGACCTCGCTGCAGCCCAAGAGGCGTACACGCAGGCGCTCCAGGAGAACCCGCGCGACGACATGGCGCGGGCTGGCCTCGCCCAGGTCGGCCTGCTCGAGCGGACCCGTGACGCCGACCTGGCCGCTGCCCGCGCCGCCGCTGCCGCGAACCAGTCCGATGTCGCCGCCCAGCTCCTGGTCGCCGACCTCGATGTGCTGGGTGGGAAGGTCGAGGACGCCTTCGCGCGCCTGATCGACGTCGTCCGGGTCACCGCGGGCGACGAGCGCGAGGCCGTGCGGCAGCGACTCGTCGACCTGTTCGAGGTCGCCGGCGGGGACGACCCCCGGGTGGTGGCGGCCCGGCGAGCGCTCGCGAACGCGTTGTACTGAGCGCGCGGCCCTGTGCGGGCCGACGTGGTGGAGGGGCCGGCGCCCGCGCGATCTACGCGTCCAGCGCCGGCCCTTCGACGTTCCGGCTGCTCAACGACCTGGATGCGCCCGTGACTCAGATCACGGCTTGCTCGCTTGACGCTCGGCGCGACCCACTCGTAATGTTCTGGATGTCGCCCGGCAGGGAGGAACGGACACGAGGAGAGATCCTCGGAGGCCGGTCCCGCGGAGCGGCCACCCAGGTGTCATCGAGATCGCGACCATGTCGTGGTCTCGGAACGATGCCCGGTCAGAGACGCGGTCTCACCCCGAGGATCAGCCGGAAGCGGCGGGTTTGACGGAGGGAAGCGGCTCGGCTAAGTTTGAACGGTTGCCTCCGAGCGAGCAGCGGACACCGAGGGAAGGACCTCGGCGGCCGATCGCCGGAGCAGCCACCCACACACCACGATCGCAGCGGTCTCGCCGCTGTGAGAGTGTCGCGCTGGGAACGGAGGAGCTCCTCCAGTTCGGTGCCTCGAATGAGGGACTTGACTGAGGGAAGCATCTCCGGTAGGTTAGAACGGTTGCCTCCGGGCAGGTTGCGAGGCCTGCAGGATGCGCGTCTGTTCCTTGAGAACTCAACAGTGTGCCAAGTAGTCGATGCCAAGATGGTTCATCGTCTGGTGGTTCCCCGCTTTTCGGTGGGGGGTTGCTGGTTGGTGAGTCTTGGTTGACTGAGTGTGTCGTCCACCCCGTGGGTGGCATGCTCGAATCAGCCGAATTAACTGGTCCTGCTTTCGAGTGGGGCTGTTTCGTGTGTCGGTTTCCTTGCCGCTTCGGTGGCAGGGTGCCATGAGACATCTACGGAGAGTTTGATTCTGGCTCAGGACGAACGCTGGCGGCGTGCTTAACACATGCAAGTCGAACGGTGATGACAGGGCTTGCCTTGTCTGATCAGTGGCGAACGGGTGAGTAACACGTGAGTAACCTGCCCTTGACTCTGGAATAACCGCGGGAAACGGCGGCTAATACCGGATACGAGACGCACAGGCATCTGTAGCGTCTGGAAAGATTTATCGGTCAAGGATGGGCTCGCGGCCTATCAGCTTGTTGGTGGGGTGAAGGCCTACCAAGGCGACGACGGGTAGCCGGCCTGAGAGGGCGACCGGCCACACTGGGACTGAGATACGGCCCAGACTCCTACGGGAGGCAGCAGTGGGGAATATTGCACAGTGGGCGGAGGCCTGATGCAGCGACGCCGCGGGAGGGATGACGGCGTTCGGGTTGTAAACCTCTTTCAGCAGGGAAGAAGCGAAAGTGACGGTACCTGCAGAAGAAGCGCCGGCTAACTACGTGCCAGCAGCCGCGGTAATACGTAGGGCGCAAGCGTTGGCCGGAATTAGTGGGCGTAAAGAGCTCGTAGGCGGTTTGTCGCGTCTGCTGTGAAAACCTGAGGCTCAACCTCGGGCTTGCAGTGGGTACGGGCAGACTAGAGTGCGGTAGGGGTGACTGGAATTCCTGGTGTAGCGGTGGAATGCGCAGATATCAGGAGGAACACCGATGGCGAAGGCAGGTCACTGGGCCGCAACTGACGCTGAGGAGCGAAAGCATGGGGAGCGAACAGGATTAGATACCCTGGTAGTCCATGCCGTAAACGTTGGGCACTAGGTGTGGGGCTCATTCCACGAGTTCCGTGCCGCAGCAAACGCATTAAGTGCCCCGCCTGGGGAGTACGGCCGCAAGGCTAAAACTCAAAGAAATTGACGGGGGCCCGCACAAGCGGCGGAGCATGCGGATTAATTCGATGCAACGCGAAGAACCTTACCAAGGCTTGACATACACCGGAAAAGTGCAGAGATGTGCTCCCCGCAAGGTCGGTGTACAGGTGGTGCATGGTTGTCGTCAGCTCGTGTCGTGAGATGTTGGGTTAAGTCCCGCAACGAGCGCAACCCTCGTCCTATGTTGCCAGCGGGTCATGCCGGGGACTCATAGGAGACTGCCGGGGTCAACTCGGAGGAAGGTGGGGATGACGTCAAATCATCATGCCCCTTATGTCTTGGGCTTCACGCATGCTACAATGGCCGGTACAAAGGGCTGCGATACCGCGAGGTGGAGCGAATCCCAAAAAGCCGGTCTCAGTTCGGATTGGGGTCTGCAACTCGACCCCATGAAGTCGGAGTCGCTAGTAATCGCAGATCAGCAACGCTGCGGTGAATACGTTCCCGGGCCTTGTACACACCGCCCGTCAAGTCACGAAAGTCGGTAACACCCGAAGCCGGTGGCCCAACTCGCAAGAGGGGGAGCCGTCGAAGGTGGGACTGGCGATTGGGACTAAGTCGTAACAAGGTAGCCGTACCGGAAGGTGCGGCTGGATCACCTCCTTTCTAAGGAGCATCTGGCCAGGTCTCTTCGGGGGCCGGGTCCAGGCCCATGTCCCTGGCCGAACGAGCCGGGGGTGGAGCTCAAGGGTGGAACATCGACTATGGCCGGCCGCGATGCGGCCTCCTTCTAGTACGTCCCGGGCTTGCCCGGTTCTGGAACGCGGGGGGTCGTGTGAGGGGTGGGCTTGGCGCACTGTTGGGTCCTGAGGGAACAGCCGGAAGGTTGTTGTCTCGGGTTGCCCCGCTGGCTCGTCTTCGGATGGGTTGCGGTGGGGTGGCTGGATACGGGTCCGTGTGATCGGTCGAACCGCCCAGGTGTTCTTGGGCAGGCGCCGGTGTCAGCACGGGGATCGTTCGTAGCTTGAGAACTGCACAGTGGACGCGAGCATCTTTGTAGAAATTATTGTGGTCAAGTTTTTAAGGGCACAGGGTGGATGCCTTGGCACTAGGAGCCGATGAAGGACGTAGTAGCCTGCGATAAGCCTCGGGGAGTTGGCAAACGAACCGTGATCCGAGGATCTCCGAATGGGGAAACCCCGCTGGAGTCATGTCCAGTGACCCGCACCTGAATATATAGGGTGTGTGGAGGGAACGTCGGGAAGTGAAACATCTCAGTACCGACAGGAAGAGATATTCCGTGAGTAGTGGCGAGCGAAAGCGGATCAGGCCAAACCGTATGCGTGTGATAGCCGGCAGGCGTTGCGTGTGCGGGGTTGTGGGACCTTTCAGCTGGTTCTGCCGAATCAGCAGGGAGTCAGAAAGCCGCGTTATAGTCGAAGGGCATTGAAAGGCCCGGCACAGAGGGTGTGACCCCCGTAGACGAAATGACGCGGCCTCCCGAAGGGGATCCCAAGTAGCACGGGGCCCGAGAAATCCCGTGTGAATCCGGCAAGACCACTTGCTAAGCCTAAATACTACCTAGTGACCGATAGCGGACAAGTACCGTGAGGGAAAGGTGAAAAGTACCCCGGGAGGGGAGTGAAATAGTACCTGAAACCGTGTGCCTACAATCCGTTGGAGCCTCCCTAGCAGGGGTGACAGCGTGCCTTTTGAAGAATGAGCCTGCGAGTTAGTGGTACGTGGCGAGGTTAACCCGTGTGGGGAAGCCGTAGCGAAAGCGAGTCCGAATAGGGCGATTCAGTCGCGTGCTCTAGACCCGAAGCGAAGTGATCTAGCCATGGGCAGGTTGAAGCGCGGGTAAGACCGCGTGGAGGACCGAACCCACTTGGGTTGAAAACCGAGGGGATGACCTGTGGTTAGGGGTGAAAGGCCAATCAAACTTCGTGATAGCTGGTTCTCCCCGAAATGCATTTAGGTGCAGCGTCACGTGTTTCTTACCGGAGGTAGAGCTACTGGATAGCCGATGGGCCCCACAAGGTTACTGACGTTAGCCAAACTCCGAATGCCGGTAAGTGAGAGCGTGGCAGTGAGACTGCGGGGGATAAGCTCCGTAGTCGAGAGGGAAACAGCCCAGACCACCAGCTAAGGCCCCTAAGCGTATGCTAAGTGGGAAAGGATGTGGAGTTGCACAGACAACCAGGAGGTTGGCTTAGAAGCAGCCACCCTTGAAAGAGTGCGTAATAGCTCACTGGTCAAGTGATTCCGCGCCGACAATGTAGCGGGGCTCAAGCATACCGCCGAAGCTGTGGCATTCACACAATAGCTCAGCCCCCTTGTGGGGTTCAGGCGTGTGGATGGGTAGGGGAGCGTCGTGTGGCGAGTGAAGTCGCGGGGTGACCCAGCGGTGGACGCCACACGAGTGAGAATGCAGGCATGAGTAGCGAAAGACGGGTGAGAAACCCGTCCGCCGAATGACCAAGGGTTCCAGGGCCAGGCTAATCCGCCCTGGGTAAGTCGGGACCTAAGGCGAGGCCGACAGGCGTAGTCGATGGACAACGGGTTGATATTCCCGTACCGGCGAAGAACCGCCCATACCGACCCCGGTGATGCTAAGCGCCCGAAGCCGTCCATCGTCCCTTCGGGGACACCGGGCGGGGGAGCGCGCGACCCGAGCCGGCAGTAGGTAAGCGCATTAACAGGGGTGACGCAGGAAGGTAGCCCAGCGTGGCGATGGTAGTCCACGTCCAAGGTTGTAGGGCGAGAGGTAGGCAAATCCGCCTCTCACATAGCCTGAGAACTGATGGTGACCGCGAATGCGGGATGATTGGGTGATCCTATGCTGCCAAGAAAAGCCTCGGCGCGAGGTTCTAGCCGCCCGTACCCTAAACCGACTCAGGTGGTCAGGTAGAGAATACTAAGGCGATCGAGAGAATCGTGGTTAAGGAACTCGGCAAAATGCCCCCGTAACTTCGGGAGAAGGGGGGCCCGAAGCGTGATCCCACTTGCTGGGGGAGCGTGGACGGCCGCAGAGACCAGGGGAAAGCGACTGTTTACTAAAAACACAGGTCCGTGCGAAGTCGCAAGACGATGTATACGGACTGACGCCTGCCCGGTGCTGGAAGGTTAAGAGGACGGGTCAGCCGCAAGGCGAAGCTCAGAATTTAAGCCCCAGTAAACGGCGGTGGTAACTATAACCATCCTAAGGTAGCGAAATTCCTTGTCGGGTAAGTTCCGACCTGCACGAATGGCGTAACGACTTTCCCGCTGTCTCAACCGCGAACTCGGCGAAATTGCACTACGAGTAAAGATGCTCGTTACGCGCAGCAGGACGGAAAGACCCCGGGACCTTTACTATAGCTTGGTATTGGTGTTCGGTGCGGCTTGTGTAGGATAGGTGGGAGACTGTGAAGCCGGCACGCCAGTGTCGGTGGAGTCAACGTTGAAATACCACTCTGGTCGCTCTGGATATCTAACCTCGGTCCGTCATCCGGACCAGGGACAGTGCCTGGTGGGTAGTTTAACTGGGGCGGTTGCCTCCTAAAATGTAACGGAGGCGCTCAAAGGTTCCCTCAGCCTGGTTGGCAATCAGGTGTCGAGTGCAAGTGCACAAGGGAGCTTGACTGTGAGACTGACAGGTCGAGCAGGGACGAAAGTCGGAACTAGTGATCCGGCGGTGGCTTGTGGAAGCGCCGTCGCTCAACGGATAAAAGGTACCCCGGGGATAACAGGCTGATCTTGCCCAAGAGTCCATATCGACGGCATGGTTTGGCACCTCGATGTCGGCTCGTCGCATCCTGGGGCTGGAGTAGGTCCCAAGGGTTGGGCTGTTCGCCCATTAAAGCGGTACGCGAGCTGGGTTTAGAACGTCGTGAGACAGTTCGGTCCCTATCCGCTGCGCGCGCAGGAAACTTGAGAAGGGCTGTCCCTAGTACGAGAGGACCGGGACGGACGAACCTCTGGTGTGCCAGTTGTTCCGCCAGGAGCACGGCTGGTTGGCTACGTTCGGAAGGGATAACCGCTGAAAGCATCTAAGCGGGAAGCCTGCTTCAAGATGAGGTTTCCATGGGGACTAGTGCCCCGAGAGGCTCCCAGCTAGACCACTGGGTAGATAGGCCGGATGTGGAAGGCAGGACGAAAGACTGCTGGAGCTGACCGGTACTAATAAGCCGATGACTTCACCACACTACATTGCTACGCGTCCACTGTGCGGTTCCCGAGATACGAACGGGAATCATCCCGAGATTCATATCTCCATAGAGTTACGGCGGTCATAGCGAGGGGGAAACGCCCGGTCCCATTCCGAACCCGGAAGCTAAGCCCCTCTGCGCCGATGGTACTGCACTCGCCAGGGTGTGGGAGAGTAGGTCGCCGCCGGAACATCATTCAGAAAGAGCCACCCCTATGGGGTGGCTCTTTCTG